>NZ_MOYM01000001.1:2005000-2442500 GCF_001939825.1 Stenotrophomonas sp. TD3 | reverse complement strand
ACCATATCAGGCCGGCATGATCAGGTCGGCAGGCGGGCGACGGTGTTGATCACCGCGCCGGCCGCCATGCCGATCACCACCGCCCACACGCTGGTGCCGCCACGACGCTGCAGTTCTGTGCGGATGCGGTTGTGCTGCCCGGCGTGGGCAGCCTTCACCCTGGCCAGCAGCCGCGTGCAATGGCGCAGGTACAGGCTGTTGGCGGTCACGGCGATGCCGAGCCGTGGCACCGCCAGCAACGCCACCGTGAGCAGCGGGCTGGCGCGGGCGGTCAGCAGCGCGATGCCGAACAGGACCAGTTCGAACAGGATGGCCGCCAGGTACATCTTCCGGTGCAGCAGCCAGTAGGTCGGCACCAGGAAGGCGGGCCAGTGCCACGGCCGCGGCGGCTTCGGCACCGGGCTGTCCAGGTGCCAGCGCTGGCGGTAGAGCGCCGCGTTGGGGCCCACGAGGAGGTTCAGGTAGTCCGCGTCGGACGAAGCAGGCGCGTCTCCCACCTCTGCGGCGGGCGCGAGATAGGGATTGTCGTCCGCCGGGGAAACCGGCGGGGTATCCAGATGATTCATGTCGGCGATTCCTTGCCCGGGATGATCCCGCGGTAGCGGCAGCCACCGGTGAATCTGAAGCCGCTCCGGCCTCAGCCTGCCATCGCCTGCCCCACCAGCATCACCACAACGACGGCGATGGCCACCACCGCCGCTGCCAGTGCATTGGTGTCACCCCGCCTGGCCAGCTCGCTGCGCAGGCGTGGCTCGTCGTCTCCGGCCAGCGCACGAGCACGGGCGATCTCGCGCTGGCAATGCGCCAGGTACCAGCGATTGGCATACACCGCGGCGGTGATGTTGATGACAAAGGTGATGACCATCGACACGCCTTCCGGAACGCCCAGCAACGCCTCGGCGATGCTGAAGAACACCAGCATGCCGGCCCAGATCGCCGCCAGCCGGTACATCCGGCGGTACACCATCCAGATCACGCCGATCAGGAACGCCGGCCAGTGCCAGGTGCCGTTGCCGTCGGCAACACCCTGGTCGAGCCGCCAGCGCTGTCGATAGATCGGGAAGTTGCCGCCGACCACGGCGGCGTACAAGGCGATGTCGCCTTCCAGCTGCGGCGCGGCCGCTGCCACCGGCGAAGCAGCCGGCGCACGATAGGGGTCGGACGGATCAGCGGTCGGTGCGTCACCGCCGCTGACGGCCTGCACCGGTTCAACCGGCGGCGGGGTCGGATCCATCGGCGTCACCGAAGGATCCAGCTCGGCCAACGGCCGCCACGATGCCATTCCTTCCCGCCACATCAGCGTACGGGCGGTTACGGTGCCGTCCTGCTGCAGGCGGCGCAGCCCGGCCAGGTCCACCGGCCCTTCGCTCTGCTTGCTGTTGGCGTACCACCACTGTGCGTCCTGCATGCCATCCATTCCTGTCGATCCCATCGTTACTCTGAACATCCCGCTACGGCCTGCAGCGGTTCACTAACCAGCACCTGCACCAGCTGGTGGCGCGCGCCGGGTCCAAGGGTAATCTGCTCTGGCCCAGCATTGGCCACTTCCAGGCACACGTAGTCGTGCCAACCGTCGCCGACATCGGCCATCTTCGCCGCCGCCGCCGCGCCCGGATTCCACGCCACCAGGGTCTGACTGCCTTCGCTGCGGATCTCGATCCGCCGCTGCAGGACGGGATCGCGCAGCACGTAGTGGCCGCCGGCACCGGTATAGATGCGGTCGCTTCGCCCCGGATCGCGCGGGTCACGCAGCGACCAGGGCCCCTGCTGCTGGTGCAGCTGCGCGTCGTCCTCGTACTTGTCCAGATAGTGCAGGCCATCGAGGCCATCGACCTCGACACGATGGGCATCGCCTACCCGGAAGTAGCTGTGCAGGGCCTGGGTGAAGGTCACCGGGGACGTGCCGGTGTTCTCGGTGGTCAGCTGCTGGTGCAACTGGCGACCGATGCGCAGCTGCATCTGCAGGCGCAGGCCACATTCGGCAATCAACAGGGGCGCCAGCTGCAGCTCCAGCTCACCGTCATCGCCCTGGCGGGCCTGCAGCAGTTCCCAGCGCGCGGTGCGTACCAGGCCGTGTGCCGGCACGTCATCACGCTGGCCCTGGCGACCGAACCACGGCCAGCACACTGGGACGCCACCCCGGATCGGCGTGGGCAGCCCGGCACGTTTCGGCGACAGCCACAGCAGGTCCGGCTGCCCCTCTGGAATGAACGACAGCAGCTGTCCACCGAACACGCTGATGACCGCGGTGGCGCTGGGGGTGCGTACCTGCCAGGCCTCGAGCCCGTGGTACAGGCCGGTGCTGACGTCCGGGTTCGACTGCATGCGATGACGCTCCTTGAAGACCGCGGCGATGATGTCGCGGCCAGCCTGCGATCGGCAAGGTCTAGCGGGAGGCAGGCGCCCCTGCTGCTGCCTCCTGCTGCAACGCGCGCAGGATGCGCTGGCCGGCGCGGCCATCTGCATTGGCCCAGCCCAGGCGCTGCTGCTCGGCCTGGATCGCGCGGCGGGTGGCGGTGCCGATCATGCCGTCGGCGCTGCCGATGTCGTGGCCCCGGGCCAGCAGCAGGGTCTGCAGCTGGCGGCGTTCATCGCGGCCGATGCCGGGATCATCGGTCGGCCAGGCGGTGGCCAGGCCGGTGCCGCCACGCAGCTGGTCGGCCAGCGTGGCAATCGCCAGCGCATAGCTTTCGGCGGCGTTGTAGCTGTAGATCGCATCGTAGTTGCGGAACACCAGCAGCGCCGGGCCCTTGATGCCGGCCGGCAGCAGCAGGGCCGCGCGCGCGTCGGCCGGCAGGTTGGCCGGGGCCAGCACGCTGCCGTCCAGCGCAGTCACGCCCTGCGCGCGCCAATCGGCGAGGGCCCGTCGCTGGGTGCGGCCCGCCTGGCTGGCGTTGAAGCCGGCGGGAACCCGTACTTCCATGCCCCACGGTTCGCCACTGCGCCAACCGGCCCGCTTGAGGTAATTGGCGGTGGACGCCAGCGCGTCGGGAATGCTGCCGACCAGATCACGACGACCATCGCCATCTCCATCGACCGCGATACGTGCGTAGGTGCTGGGCATGAACTGCGTATGCCCGAAGGCGCCGGCCCAGGAACCGGTGAGCCCCTGGGCCTGCAGGTCACCGCGGTCGATCAGCTTGATCAGCGCCAGCAGTTCGCCGCGGAAGAAGGCCTGGCGGCGGCCGGCACAGGACAGCGTGGCCAGCGACTGCAGCAGTGGGCGTTTGCCGAAGACGCGGCCATAGTCGCTTTCCACCCCCCAGACCGCGACGATGGTGGCCGGATCGACGCCGTACTGTGCGGAGACGCGATCGAGCAGATCGCGATGTTGCTGCAGCAGGGTGCGGCCATCATCGACGCGCTGGCGGTCGACCAGCGCGGCCAGGTAATCCCAGATCGGCGTGGTGAATTCCGGTTGTGCGTCCAGCAGCCCGAGCACGCTCGGGTCCGGCGTGAGTCCGGCGGTGATCCCGTTGAATCGATCAGCGCTGATGCCCTGGGTCGCGGCGGTAGCCTGCAGGCCCGCCAGGCAGCGGCTGAATGCCGGATCGATAGTGGCGGCGGGGGCTGCAGGCAGCGTCGGCGTCGACGCGAGGGCGGCCGCCAGGCCGAGCGTGGTCAGAATGGGCATGGCGTCCTCCGTGTTGCCGTTGCACGGCCATCTTAGGGGCAGCGGTGCGGCCGAACCTGAAGGGGCACCGGCTGGCCGCCCACCCTAGGCAGCGCGCAGCAGGCGCAGGCCATAGGCGGGGCTTTCGGCATCCCAGCGCTGCGCAACCTGCAGGCCCGCCTGCTGCAACAGCGCTTCGAAGCTGTCATCGGTGTACTTGTGGCTGTACTCGACGCGGATGGGCTCACCGGCAGCAAAGTGGAAGGTGTGGCCATCCAGGTGGACGTCCTGCGCCCACTGGCTGACCAGGTCGGTTTCGATGCGCAGCCGCGCGGTGCTGTAACGGGCGCGGTGGCGGAATCCGTCGAGATCGAAATCGCTGCCGATCTCGCGATTGAGGCGGGCCAGCAGGTTGAGGGTGAATGCTGCGGTGACACCCTGCGCATCGTTGTAGGCCGCCTCGATCAGCGACGGGTCCTTGTGCAGGTCGATGCCGACCAGGGCCAGGCCGTCGCGGCCCATGGTCTGGCGCATCGCCCGCAGCAGTGCGACGGCATCCTCGTCGGCGAAATTGCCCAATGTGGAACCCGGGAAGAACAGCAGGCGACGGGCAGGCGCGCGCTCGGGCGTCGGCACGGCGACGGCGCGGGTGAAGTCGGCGCAGACCGGCAGCATCTCGACCTCGGGCAGCGCGGGTGCCAGATGGTCGATGCTGGACAGCAGTGCCGCCCGCGAGATCTCGATCGGGGTATAGGCCACCGGATCCTGCAGTGCGGCCAGCAGCAGCGCGGTCTTGCGGCCACTGCCGCTGCCCAGCTCCACCACGTGCAGGCGCGGGCCGACCACGCGCGCGATATCGGGCAGCACCCGGGCCAGCAGCGCCAGCTCGGTGCGCGTGGGGTAGTACTCGCGGGTCTGGGTGATCTGTTCGAACAGACGCGAGCCGCGGGCATCGTAGAAGTACTTGGAGGGCAGCTGCCGCGATGCGCGTGACAGGCCGGCCACCGCATCGGCCAGGATCTGCTGGCGGCTGGGGGTCAGGTCGGTCAGCGCCTGCAGCGCGTCATGCACCGTGCTCATGTGAGGTCCCTGGCCAGGCGCAGCCCGGAGAACTGCCAGCGCGCCGGCGGCATGAAGAAATTGCGGTAGCTGGCGCGCACGTGGTCGCGGGGCGTGGCACAGCTGCCGCCGCGCAGCACCCACTGGCCACACATGAACTTGCCGTTGTATTCGCCGAGGTTGCCGTCAAAGGGGCGGAAGCCCGGGTAGGCGCCATAGGCGCTGGCGGTCCATTCCCAGACATCACCGAACAGCTGCCGCAGTCCACTGCCCTGCCCGGCCTGCGGGTGCAGGTGATCATCATCGGCAAAGTGGCCGCGCAGGGGCTGCGATGCGGCGGCCGCTTCCCACTCGAACTCGCTGGGCAGGCGCGCACCGGCCCAGCGGGCGCAGGCATCGGCCTCGTAGTAGCTGAGGTGGCAGACCGGCGCATGCGGATCCAGCTCGCGCCACCCCCCCAGGGTGTACTCGCGCTGCAGGGCATCATCCCAGTACAGGGGGTGCTGCCAGCCTTCGGCTTCACGCAGCGCCCAGCCTTCGCTGAGCCACCAGCGCGGTTCGCGGTACCCCCCCGCCTCGATGAAGGTGCGGTACTCGGCATTGCTGACGGGGCGTTCGGCCAGCGCATGCGCGGGCAGCAGCACACGGTGCGGCGGCGATTCGTTGTCATAGGCGAAGGCGGCGTGCCGTGGCCATGCCGCGGCACCGACAGTAACGATGCGTTCGGGCGATTCGATCCAGCCCTGCGGCGTCGCGGTGCTGGCGACGGGTCGCAGGTCTTCGCGATACGGTGGCTGCAGTGGATTGCACCAGAACGCATGCTTGATGTCGGTCAGCAACAGTTCCTGGTGCTGTTGTTCATGCTGCAATCCCAGCTGCAGGTGATGCATCGCCTGCTCATCAAGGTCACCCGCCGCCAGCCGTGACTGCACCTGCAGGTCGACCTGTTGCCGGTAATCGCGCACCTGCTGCAACGAGGGCCGCGACAGCAGCCCGCGCTGCGGCCGCGCATGCGCCGGGCCGATGCTCTTGTAGTAACTGTTGAACAGGTAGTCCCAGGCCGGGTCACGCGCCTGCGTGGTGGCGAAGCCGGCCAGCACGAAGCGTTCGAAGAACCAGGTGGTATGCGCCAGGTGCCATTTGCTGGGACTGGCGTCGGCCATGCTCTGCAGCATGGCGTCCTCGGCACTGAGCGGCGCAGCCAGCTGCAGGCTGCGCGCCCGCACCTGTGCAAAGCGGCGGGCGAGATCGCGCTGCGGGGCAGCGACGGCGGCGGGTGCGCTGTCCATGCGGGCAGCATCGGCGCAGGACGGTGAGTGCGACGTCATGGCACCGCACCACTACGTTCACATGACAGCGGGCGCGCGCATTCAAGAAGCGCGTGGGGACGCCGCTAACGGCAATGTTGCGGCCGCATCGTCACCGCACTGGACTTACTGCGTGCCCCTGCATCCGCTCCGCCAGCCTGCGCATTACCTGTTCGTGCTGCCCGCCGTGCTGGTCGTCCTGGTGCTGTGGATGGCGCTGGGCACCGAGGATGTGGCCAGCCCGGGCCAGCGCATCCTGCCCTGGCTGCTGGCCTGCCTCGGCGCGGGCCTGGCGCTGCTTTACCACCAGATGCGCACGCTGTGCCTGCTGCTGGTGGTGGCAGTGGTGTTCGCCCTGCTGCACCGGGACGTCGGTGGCTACCTGCGCAGCGGCCATGTCGACGCCCTGACCCCGCTGCGCTTCCACGCGATCTCGGCGTGGGTGCCGCTGCTGTTCGCGGGACTGGCGCTGTGGCCGGAACGCGGACGCCGACGCCAGGACCTGCTGCTGCGCAGCGTGGTGTGCGGCGCAGCGCTGGTGATCTTCCTGCTGCTGGCGGCACAGCAGCCGCAGGGCATGCACGATCTGCTGTCGAACCGTCACTGGGCCTGGATTCCCGCCGACTGGAACGCGTTGGCGCAGCTGCCGGCGCTGCTGTTCCTGCTGGCGACCGCAGCATTGGGCTGGCAGGCGTGGCAGCATCCGCGGCCACTGCACACGGCGATGCTGCTGGCCCTGCTGTGCCTGTGGTGGATGCTGCCGCGGATCTTCCTGCAGCCGGTGCTGCTGCCAGCGCTGAGCAGTGCCGCCCTGCTGCTGATGCTGGGCGCGATGCTGCAGGAGTCCTTCCACATGGCCTTCCGCGATGAGTTGACCGGCCTGCCGGGGCGACGTGCATTCAACGAGACCCTGCAGCGGGCGCGCGGCACCTACAGCATCGCGATGGTGGACGTGGACCACTTCAAGTCATTCAACGACACCCATGGCCACGACACCGGCGACGATGTGCTGCGCCTGGTGGCCTCGCGGCTGGCGCGGGTGGGCGACGGTGGCCGTGCGTTCCGCTATGGCGGCGAGGAGTTCGCGGTGGTGTTCCTGGACCGCCCGGCGGCGGCCTGTGTCGATGCCGTGGAAGCATTGCGGCAGAGCATCGAGGACACCCGCATGCAGCTGCGCGACCGCAGTACCCGCAGCCGTGACGACGAAGCCGGCCGCCAGCAGCGCGGACGCGGTGGCAGCGGCCAGGTGGTGCAGGTGACGGTGAGCATCGGGCTGGCCGACAGCCGCGTGGATCCGCGGCCGATGGCGGTGGTCAAGGCCGCCGACCAGGCCCTGTATGTGGCCAAGGACGGGGGCCGCAACCAGGTGCGTGCGCACGGCGGCCAGCGCGTGCTGGCTGCGCGCAGCGCGTAGGGCTCAGACCGCGTCGAGGTAGTACCAGCGACCGTCGATGCGTTGGAAGCGGCTGTGCTCGGTCATCTTCACTGCGCTGCCGCCGCCGATGCGGTAGCGCGCGGTGAAGCGGACGTCGGCGCTGTCGGCACCGGTGACGGTGTGCTCGTGCACGGTCAGGCCCAGCCAATGCGTGCGCTGGCCGGGTGCTTCATCCAGTGACAGCTCGGCCGGGCGCGTGTCCGGGTGCCAGGTCTGGCGCAGGTAGTCGGCCAGGCCACGCACATACGCGCTGTAGCGCGAACGCATCAGATGCTCGGCATCGGGTGCGGCTTCACCTGCGTGGAAACGGCCGCAGCAGGCGGCATAGTCGGCAGGCAGGCCACAGGGACAGGGATCGGCGGGTTTTCGGCTCATGCCGGCATTGTCGCCGGGTTGTGCGCATTGATCCACGCGCGGCACGGGCCAGCTGAAGCAGGACAGGCGTATGCTGTCGCGCCCCCACCTTGATTGATCGCCGTGCTGGAACTGGTTCCCCCTGAGTTGTGGTGGCTGGTGGTGATCGCCTTCATCGCCGGTCTTGTGGATGCTGCCGTGGGTGGCGGCGGCCTGGTGCAGCTGCCCGGCCTGTTCACGGTGCTGCCGCAGCAGACGCCGGCGATGCTGTTTGGTACCAACAAGTTCAGTTCGATGTTCGGCACCGGTGCGGCTGCCTGGCGCTATGCGCGCAACGTGCGCTTCCCGTGGAAGCCGGTGCTGTTCGCGGCCGGCACCGCCTTCATCTTCTCCTTCGCCGGCGCCACCGCAGTGAGCCTGCTGCCCAAGGACGCGGTGCGCCCACTGGTGCTGGTGCTGCTGATCGCGATGCTGGCCTACACGTTGTGGAAGAAGGACTTCGGCGCGCTGCACCGGCCGCAGGAGATCGGCCGCCGCGAACTGGCGATCGCGCTGGCGATCGGTGCGGCAATCGGCTTCTACGATGGCTTCTTCGGGCCGGGCACCGGCAGCTTCCTGATCTTCCTGTTCGTGCGCTTCTTCGGCCTGGATTTCCTGCGTGCGTCGGCCGCGTCGAAGGTGGTGAACCTGGCGACGAATGTTGCAGCGATCTCGTTCTTCGTGCCGACCGGCAACATCCTGTGGCTGTTCGCGCTGCCGATGGCGGCGGCCAACATCATCGGTTCGGTGGTGGGCACGCGGTTGGCACTGAAGGGCGGTACGCCGTTCATCCGCAAGCTGTTCGTGGGGCTGGTGGTGGTGCTGATCGCGCGGATGGCGTGGGATACGTTGCGCGGGGCGTGAACGAGCGTCATGACCCGGCAGGTGCCAACCTTGGTTGGCACACGGTTTCCGATCGCGAAGAGCAGCCGAGCATGGCTCGGCTCTACAGGTCGCTGGACCGAGGCGGTCAGGCCTCCGCTTCTTCCGGTTCGTTGGCCTGCTGGCGGCTGCGTTCGGGCAGCTTCAGGCGCTTGCCTTCTTCGTCGTACTCGATCAACAGCACGCCGGAGTCGTGGCGGCCGCTGATTTCGACGAAGCAGGCGCCACCGATGAACGGTTCCAGCGTCATCACCGACTTCAGCGGGGTGGCGACCACCATCTGGAAGCCGAAGTTGTCGAAGATGTTCATCGCCAGTGCGGTGAACTCGTTGTCGGCCTTGTCGAAGGCTTCGTCGAGCACGACCGCGGCGTAGCTGGGCAGCTGGCTGTCGGCGCCGCCGAGCTGGTAGCGCAGTGCCGCAGCCAGGCAGGTGGTGGCCAGTTTCTGGCGCTGGCCACCGGACTTGCCGGCACCGCTACGGTAGATCTCGACCTGCTGGCGCGTTTCCGCATCCAGCTCGACGCCGATGAACTCCACGTGCATGCGCACGTCCAGCACCAGCTCGCGCCAGCGCTTGTCCTCACCTTCCTGCGAACCGAGGCGGTTGACCAGCTGGCGCAGCACGGTGAACTGCGATTCGGCCAGCTCGCGCTGCTCGGTCTGCTGCTGCGACAGCACCTCGCGCAGCTGCAGGTGGAACTCGCCGACTTCCGGCAGGCGGCGGTCGCTCAGTTCGATGGTCAGCAGCGTGCCACGGTTGAACGGCACCTGTTCCAGGCTGGCGTTCACTTCGTCCAGGCGCTGGCCGATCGACTTGCGGGCCTCGGCGCTGTGGCGCTGCAGGGCCAGCAGGTTGTTCTTGCTCTGGTTCTGCAGCAGGTCGAAGAAGCGCTCTTCGTGCTGCGGCAGGCCATCGCGTTCCAGGCGCTCGAGGCGGGCGAGGAAGTCCTCGGCCGAGGCCACCGAGACGGTGAAGTCGCCCGATTCCTCCGGCCATTGCTGGATGAAGCGACGGAAGCAGCCGATCAGCTGGTTCTCGATGCGGTTGAGGTCCTGCTGCGAGGACGACAGCTGCTCGTTCAGCGCGTTGCTGACCTGGCGCATGTGCGCTTCCAGCGTTTCCAGGCTGAGCGGGCCCTGCTCCTGCAGGCGCTCGGCCAGCCCGGCTTCCTGCTCCTGGGCCAGGCTCGGCAGCACCAGCGCACGGCTCTGCTGGCGGGCGCGGTCGAGGCGATCACGTTCCTTGACCAGCTGGCCACGCTCGACGCGGACGTCTTCATAGGTGCGGCGGGATTGTTCGATGTCGGCGCGCACGGCGTCGATCTGCTTGGCCAGCTTGGCGAGGTCGGCGTTGCCTTCGCGCAGGTCGCGCAGGGTCGCTTCGATATCGCTCAGGCGCTGCTGCGGGGCGGCGATGTCGATCTCGTTCCAGCTGATGCTGACCAGCTCGTGGCAGGCCAGGCGGCGCTCATTGTCGCGGTCGCGCTGGCCGCGCAGGCGTGCGATGTCGGTCTCGCAGCTGGCGATGCGCTTGGCCAGTTCCTGTGCTTCGCGCTCGAAGGCGCCCACCTTGTCGTGGTTGTTGAAGCCCAGGATCCAGCGACGGCGGTCGCCCACCGCACTGCGGTCGTCCTTCTCGAAGCGGTCGCCCGGATGCTTGACCTGGCCTTCGCGGGTGATGCCGCGGTCGACGTTGCGCAGCTGCTTGGCATCCACGCACTCGTAGTCGAAGCGCTTGCCGAGCTCGCGGCGCAGCCAGCTTTCGAACACGTGCTCGCGCAGCTCCAGCTTGTGCAGCAGCGACTTCGCCGACGGCTCGCGCGCGAACGCATCATCGTTGCGGCGCACGCGGTAGTAGGTGAAGCGCATGCCCAGATGGGTACGGTTCACCCACTCGGCGACGTCGTTGTAGTGCTTGTCATCGACCAGCAGCGACAGCGCGAAGCCGCCCAGCACGCGCTCGATGGCGCCCTGCCAGCCCTGCTCTTCCGAGCGGACCTGGATCAGCTCGCCGACGAACGGCAGCGCCGCTTCGGCGATGCCGGTTTCCTCGGCCAGGCGCGCGCGCAGCTTCTGCATCGGCGCCGGGATGTTTGAGGGGGTGCGCTGCATCGCTTCGAGTTCGCTGCGCACTTCACCGAAGCGGCGCTCGTCGTCGCGCTTGCCGCCGAGGCGGTCGCTGATCGCATCGTCCAGTGCCGCCGAGGCGCGCTGGCGGTCCTGCAGTTCATTCTGCGCACGCTCGACCAGCTCGGCGAAGCCATGGGCATCGTCGGGCAGTTCGGCCTGCAGCTGCTGCGCCGCTTCCTGGGCCTGGTCACGCTTGGCCTTGCGGCGGTCGCGCTCGGCTTCGGCGCGGCCCTGCTCGCGCTCCAGTTCCTCGATGCGCTCACCGCCCTGCTGGCGGCGCTGCAGTTCCAGTTCGGCCAGGCGCTCGGTGTGGTTGTCGAGCGCGGCGCGGCGCTGGGCCTCTTCGCCGAGCAGGCCACGGTCACGCACGTCCATCTCGCGCAGGCGCGCTTCGATCAGCGCCTGGCGGCGGCTTTCGCGGAAGCTGTCGACGCCGAGCTTCAGCGCTTCGTCATCGCCGCGCTGGCGGTGCATTTCCTTCAGGTCGTTGTAGTAGGCGCGTGCCGGCAGCAGGGTTTCCACCTGGCGGCGCGCGGTGACCACGGCCTGGTGCGCGCCATCGAGCTCGGCGAAGTCGCTGACCAGGCGCTCGGCGGCGTCGAAGGTCTTCGGCGTGTCGAGCATGAAGTCGCGCAGGAAGACGTTGAGGTCGCCCAGGTTCTTCGCCGACTGCGTCTTGTGCAGCAGGCGCAATGCCATTTCGTTGTCGATGCCGAGCAGGTCGCGGAAGCGCTCGGCGTAGCCGGAGAAGGTGTCGAAGTGGTGCAGGTCGGACAGCTTCTGCTTGAGCTTGCGCAGGTCCAGGTCGAAGCCGCCGAGGTCCTTGGCGATGTCGAACGGGCGCTCGGCGATCATGTAGTGCTTGCGCACGTCGCCGGCCGAGGTGCCGTTGCCGGAGATCCACAACAGGCGCACCAGGCTGACCACGCGGCCATCGCCGGCGCGGTACTCCAGCACCAGTGCGGTCCAGGTCGCGCCCTTGCGCAGGTACTGGGTGGCGATTTCGCCGGTGCCGCTGTCCTGCTGGTCGGCCCACGCGCCACGCACATAGGACACCAGGTTGCGGTCGCGGCCACTGCGCTCGGCTTCACGCGCGGCGGCATTGAAGTCGACGATGGCCGGCGGCGTCAGCAGCGCAGACATGGCATCGAGCAGGGTCGACTTGCCCGAGCCGGAACGGCCGACGAACAGGAAGCCGCGCTCGGCGATCGGTACTTCGGTCAGGCCGTTGAAGGTGCCCCAGTTGTGCACCTGCAGGCGGCGCATGCGGAACTGCTGCAGGCGCGGGTCCGGCAGGCCTTCGTTGAACAGGGCGGGAGTGTGCTTGGAGATAGCCATGCGATGGTCGGGTCTCTCAGGCCTCGGCGGCCGGGGTTTCGCGCAGCTGGCGGTAGACCGCCGAAAGCTGGGACACGTCTTCGGCGGAGAACAGCAGCTTCAGCGCCGGCGAGACTTCGTGGCGGTCTTCCTGGCCGCTGAGGCGGGTCAGGATGTGGTTGTCCTTCATCTTCTGCACCGCCGAAGCGACGCGGCGGTTGAAGCCGGCGCGGTCGGTGGACAGGTTCTTTTCGTAGATGGCCAGCGCTTCGGCCATCTCGGCATCGGCCACCACGGCGCGGTTGCCGCGCGCGTCAGCCTCGGCCAGCTGCTGGCGCAGGAACAGCAACAGCACCGAATCGATGAAGGTCAGCGGCGAGGTGCGCAGCAACACCGGCGCATCGACGTCTTCGGTGTCAGCCTGGCGGGTGAAGGCCACGCCGCTGTCGCGGTCGAGCACCAGTTCCAGGAACAGGTCCGCCAGCGACGAACGGATGGCCGCCTCGCTGCGGATCAGCGCCGGCCACAGCTTGGCGTGGCGCAGCTGGTCGATGCTGGGGCCGATCAGCAGCTGGCACAGCGCGCGGCGCGCATCCAGCGGCAGCCGCCCGGTATCGCCGAGGTAGTACACGTCGTTGCCACGGCGGGGCTGCGCCACGGTCGCCACCGGCTCGGCCTCGTAGGCGTCTTCCGCCACGTCGGCCAGCGGTGCTTCGATGGGGTCTTCATGCCAGCTCATGGCGTCTCTCCTGGGTGAACCAAACCAGCGGGATGCGGGCGCGACGGACCTGGCCGTCGCCACCACGCCATTCGGCAAGCTCCTGCTCGCCGGCAACCACGTTGCCGAAGCGCGTGCCCAGCGACAGGTAGCCGATGACGCTGCCAAGACCCTGCGGCGCCTCGCGCTGCGACAGGGCCTGGGCGATGCTGAGCCGCGGCTGTGCATCGAGCAGGTCGTGCAGGTCGCGACGCAGGGTGCGGAAGTCGATTTCGGACGAAGCAACCAGGTCGCCCACGCTCTCCAGGCTGATCGCGGCCGCGTCGTTGTACTCGACGTTGCCATCGACCTGGGCACTGCGTGGATCATGCAGCTTCCACTGCGACCACGAACGCAGGCGGCTGGTGGTCAGCTGCAGGTCGCGGCCGATGCCACGCTGCGCAGGGAACTCGTCGCGCAGCGCCAGCGCTTCGGACTGCGCCTGCTTCAGCAGCTGGTTGAGGCGGCGCTGTTCCAGGTAGCCACGGCTCTGCACGAAGCCGCGCAGGCTGCGCGCGAAGTTCTGCAGCACGTCGTGCACCTGGCCACCGCGCTCGAGCATGGTGCTGGTGAAGCCGCGCAGGAAATTGCGCTCGTTGCGGTCCAGGCGGCGGGCGAAGCCACGCGCCAGCACCGCTTCCAGCGCAGCATCGAGCTGGGCGCTCTGTTCGGCGTCGTTGAGCAGTCGCCAGAACGCCTGGAAGCTGCGGCCGGCATCGCTCTCGCCGATCACATCCACGCCTTCGAACAGCTGCGACAGCACATCGCCGCGCTCGCCCTCGTCGTCGATGATGCGTTCGCGGAAATCGCGGTTGAGCTGCTCGAAGTCGTCGCGCACGCGGCGGAAGTCCTCGGTCAGCTCGTCGGCCAGGCCGATGATCTGGCGCGCACGTTCCAGCGCGCGCTTGCCGTCCAGTGCGATCACGCGGCCGGCACCAACGCGGGCGATCTCGGCGTCGATGCGGTCGCGCTCGTCGCGCAGCGCCGACAGGCGCGCGTCCGGATCGGATTCGGTCTGCGCGGCCAGCTGCGAGAGCTGTTCGATGACCAGCGCCAGGCGGCTTTCAGTGGCGGCCACGCGGGCCTGCTCGAGGCCATCGGCGAAGCGGATCGCCTGCAGCGCCGCGGTCGACAGTTCGTACTGCTCCTGGTCGGCACCTTCGGGCAGGCGGCGTTCCAGCCAGCCCTGGGCCAGCCAGTGCGCGATGTAGGCCTGCGCGGTACGCGGCAGGTCGCGCGACAGTTCATCGCCGTTGAGCTGGTCCAGCGCGCGTTGCAGGCGCTCGTTGAGCACCGACGAGGACAGCGTGCGCTCGCCGTCCATCAGCAGCCCCTGCAGCAGGCCGATGATTTCCGGAGCGTGGTCGGCGGCGAGCAGCTTCCACTGGGGCTGTTCGCGCAGATGGCGGTAACGGGAGATGCGTTCGCGATGCTTCATGCAGCGAAAGAGGTCTGTTGGGCTGACAGGGACGAGCCGCCACGCACGGCTGCCGCGCGGGCAGCCGTGGGCATGCCGGCCACACGCGGCCGGCGGGGTGCAGGCAAGCGGCTCAGCGCTTGCCGCCCACTTCGATGAAGCGCAGGAACTCGGCGCGGGTACGCGCGTCGTCGCGGAAGCTGCCCAGCATCTTGGAGGTGACCATGCTGACGCCGCGCTTGTGGATGCCGCGGGTGGTCATGCATTCGTGGGCGCCTTCGACGACCACGCCGACACCGATCGGCTGCAGCACATCCTGGATGCACTGGGCGATCTGCGCGGTCATCTTCTCCTGCACCTGGAAACGGCGGGCGTAGGCTTCGACGACGCGGGCCAGCTTGCTGATGCCCACCACCTTGCCGGCCGGCAGGTAGCCGACGTGCACGCGGCCGATGATCGGCGCCATGTGGTGTTCGCAGTGGCTTTCGTACTCGATGTCACGCAGGACGATCAGTTCGTCATAGCCGGCCACTTCCTCGAAGGTCCGCTCCATGTAGGCGCGCGGGTCGTCGCGGTAGCCGCTGAACCAGTCGCCATAGGCTTCGGCGACACGGCGGGGGGTATCCAGCAGGCCTTCACGGGACGGGTCCTCACCGGCCCAGCGCAGCAGGGTGCGCACGGCATCCTCGGCCTGGTCCTGGGTCACGTCGCCCTGCGGGGCGGCCTTTTCATTGTTCTTGCTCATTGCGTACAGCGTCCCGAACGGGGGGCGAGCATCGTACCCGACCGGGGGGTGGGTCGTCCTGTTGGTCGGGTTCATCGGGGGTCTGGCGGCGCCTGCCTGTTACGGGTCTGGATGGGGAAGGGCGGCAGGGCAGGACACGCCGTAAACCCATCCATGGGGGCTCGGTCGGCGCATCCATGCGCCTCACGGTCCTGCCCTGCCGCCCTTCCCCATCCCTGACAGTTTCCTGCGGGCGCGGCCGGACCGCCCGAAAGCGGGGTCAAAAGCAGGGGTTCATGGCTTCGGAAGCAGCGCGCCGCTGCTGTGGTGTCTTCTGCTTTGGTGGGTGCGAACCTTGGTCCGCACTGCATCTGCTTCTGCCTTTAAAGAGCCAACCCACCGCGCCCGCGGGGTGATGGGCGGGCAGCCGTGGCCGGGCGGGGCAGGACCGTCCGCGGCATGGGCCCGAGGCATGCCTCGGGCGGGTTGGGCAGGACGCCCAACGCCGGTCTTGCCGTGTGCGCAGGACGCGCACACGAGCAAGCCGCGGCTGAGCCCCCAAGGATGGGTTCACGGCGTGTCCTGCACCGTCCGGCCCCCGCTGCCCCACCCGACACCAGGCAGGCGCAACGCTTTCCTCACTACACCCGCCCATTCATAAAAACCCATTGATAGGAATGAAATTAGTAGTATCCTATCTATCTCTTATGGACCGACCCCTCGACGAGCGCACCGTGCTGCAGATGCAGCTCAGCTCCGGCCTGCTGTACGCAGGGCGGCAGTGGCAGCGCCTGGCCGACAGCCGGCTCGGCAGCTACGGCATCTCCACCGCCTGCACCATGCCCCTGCTGATGATCGGCCGCTCCGGCGGTGGCATCCGCCAGGTGGCGCTGGCCCAGCAGCTGGGCATGGAGGGTCCTTCCCTGGTGCGCCTGCTGGACAAGCTGTGCGCCAGCGACCTGGTCCGCCGCGAGAGCGACGCCAGCGACCGCCGCGCCAACCTGCTGTGGCTGACCGATGCGGGACACGCGCTGGTCAGCGAGCTGGAAGACCAGTTGATCGGCCTGCGCCAGGACGTGTTCGGCGAGCTTTCCATGGATGAACTGCACGCCGTGCTGAAGGCATGGCGCCTGCTGGCCGAGGCCGCCGACCGCATCACGTAAGAGCGCTGCCCCCGAATACCGCCGCTGCCGTGCACACGCCAGCGGCTTTTGCCCGTTGCTGTTGTTTCGTTGTTCCTCCCCCTCCCCCACCTCGCCCCTACCGATGCCCGGTGAATTCAGTCTCCACGGAGTGTTCGTCCCGACCCTGCTCGGGTTGATGTTGTTGGCCTATCTGGTCAACAGCGGCCTGCACGCGCTGCTGCAGCGTGCCGGCGCCTATCGCCATGTATGGCACCCGGCGCTGTTCAACCTGGCCCTGTACGGGATCGTGCTTGGCCTGCTGTTCCACCTCCTGCGTTGGATGCAATCGTGAACAAGATCGTGAAGAAGACCCTGCCGGTGCTGCTCACCAGCGCAGCCGTGATCGTCGCCCTGCTGGTGCTGCGCCAGCTGTGGGTCTATTACATGGACGAGCCGTGGACCCGCGATGCCCATGTCGGCGCCGACGTGGTGCAGGTGGCGCCGGACGTGTCCGGGCTGGTGGAAACGGTGAGCGTGGCCGACAACCAGGCGGTGAAGAAGGGCGACCTGCTGTTCGTGGTCGACCGCGCCCGTTACCGCATCGCACTGGAGCAGGCCAAGGCCAGCCTGGCCGAGCGCCAGGCCTCGGTGGCACAGCTGCGCCGCGAGATCGGCCGTGACCACAGCCTGCAGGACCTGGTCGCCGCCGAGGACGCCGAAGTGCGCCGCGCCAAGCTGCAGGCCGCACAGGCCGCGCTGGCCACCGCACAGGCCGCGGTCGACCTGGCCGAGCTCAACCTGGGCCGCACCGAGGTGCGCGCACCGGCCGATGGCCGGGTCAACGACCGCACCATGCGCGTGGGCGACTACGTGGTGGCCGGCAAGCCGGTGCTGGCGCTGCTGGATACCGGCTCGTTCCGCATCGATGGCTATTTCGAGGAAACCCGACTGCGCGGCGTGGCGCCGGGGCAACGCGTGGACATCCGCCTGATGGGTGAATCGACCCCGCTGCGCGGCCATGTCGAGAGCATCGCCGCCGGCATCGAGGACCGCTACCGCAGCAACGGCAGCACCCTGCTGCCGAACGTGACCCCGGCCTTCGACTGGGTGCGGCTGGCGCAGCGCATCCCGGTGCGCATCGCCATCGACGAAGTACCCAGGGGCGTGGAACTGATCGCCGGCCGCACCGCCACGGTGACCGTGGACACCGGCCGCCACCCGCACAACGACAAGGCCGGCACCGCGCCGACACAGGCGGGCCTGTGAACGCCGCCCTGCCCCGTCTCGGCCTGATCGTCGCGCTGGCCAGCCTGGCCGCATGCAGGACCGTTGGCCCGGATTACGCGCTGCCGGAAGGCTCGGCGTTCAAGCGCCCGGAGGCCAATGCGGCCTTCATCGATACCCAGAACCCGCAGGTGGCCGCCAACCAGGCGCTGCCCGACCGCTGGTGGTCGCTGTACAACGACCCGGTGCTGGATGGCCTGATCACCCAGGCGCTGCGCGACAACGTTGAACTGAAGGCCGCTGATGCGCACCTTCGCCGTGCCGCAGCGGTGTACGAACAGGCGCTGGACGCCGGCGGCTTCGAGTACGAGGCCGAGGCCGGGGTCAGCCGCGCGCAGCTGTCGGCCGAATCGTTCCTGCAGGAACACGAGCTGCCGGTGATCAACCTGGCCGATGGCAAGTTCGCGGTCAGCTACCAGTTCGACCTGTTCGGCAAGCTCAAGCGCGGCGCCGAAGCGGCGCGTGCCGACGAGCAGTCGGTCGCTGCGGCGCGCGACCTGGCCCAGGTCAGCGTGGTCGCGCAGGTGGCCGACAGCTACCTGGAAATCTGCCACGCCAACCACGAACTGCACGTGGCCGAGCATTCGCTGCAGCTGCAGCAGCGCAGCCGTTCGGTCACCCAGCGCCTGATCGATGCCGGTCGCGGCACGCCGCCGGAGCTGGCCCGCGCCAATGCCCAGGTGGCGCTGCTGGAAGCTGCATTGCCGCCGCTGCGCGCGCAGCGTTCGGCGGCCGCCTATTCCCTGGCCGCGCTGCTCGGGCAGACCCCGGGCCAGCTGCCGGCCGGCGTGATCGACTGTGCACACGCGCCCAGCCTGGCGCAGCCGCTGCCGGTCGGTGATGGCCGCGCACTGCTGCAGCGCCGCCCGGACGTGCGCCAGGCCGAGCGCAAGCTGGCCTCCGCCACGGCACGGATTGGCGTGGCCACCGCCGAGCTGTACCCGGACATCCGCCTGGGGGCCTCGCTCGGTGCCGCCGGCCTGCTGGAGGACTTCGGCACGCCGATGACCCAGCAGTGGTCGATCGGCCCACTGATCTCGTGGACGTTGCCGTCGTCCGGCACCCACGCACGCATCCACGCCGCCGAGGCGGGTGCCGATGCGGCGCTGGCCGAGTTCGACCACACCGTGCTGCAGGCGCTGCGCGAGACCCAGACCGCACTGGATCGCTACGCGCAGGACCTGCGCCGGCTGCAGTCGCTGCGCACTGCGCAGGAGCAGGCCGCACTGGCCGCCGAGCAGAACCGCCGGCTGTACCAGGGAGGCCGCACGCCGTACCTGTCCAGCCTGGATGCCGACCGCAGCCTGGCTACCAGCGACGCCACCCTGGCCGCCGCCGAAGCGCAGGTCTCGCGCGACCAGATCCACCTGTTCCTGGTGCTGGGTGGTGGCTGGCAGGCCAGCGCCGCCGCGCCCAACGCCTCGACCGCAGCGAAGTAAGCCATGAACGCGCTGACCGACCGCCAGGCCTGGCTGTTCTCGATCAAGACCTACCTGGCCGCGGTGGCCGCGCTGTACATCGCCATGGCCGGCAACCTGTCGCGCCCGTACTGGGCGATGGGCACGGTGTACATCGTCAGCCAGCCGCTGCTGGGCCCCACCCGCGCCAAAGGCGTGTACCGCATCGTCGGCACCCTGGTGGCCGGCCTGGCCACCCTGCTGGTGCTGCCGGCGCTGGTGGAAACGCCGCTGGTGCTGAGCGCGGCGATGTCGATCTGGCTGGCCGGCTGCCTGTTCATGGCCCTGCTCAACCGAGGGCCGCGCGGCTACGCGTTCCTGCTGGCCGGCTACACCACCGCCTTCATCGGCTTCCCGGCAGTGACCTCGCCGGAAACCATCTTCGACACGGTGGTGGCACGCAGCGAGGAGATCATCCTCGGCACGGTGGTGGCAGTGCTGTTTGCTTCGCTGCTGTTCCCGGCCTCGGTACGCCCGATGCTGCGCGCCCGCATCGGCAACTGGATGGAGGACGCCGCACAGTGGTGCCGGCAGATCCTTGAACGTGGCCGCGCGCATGCGCCGCGCAACCGGCTCGCCGCCGACCTGGTGCAGTTCGAGGCGCTGATCGAATTCCTGCGCCGCGATGATCCACGGCATGCCGGTTCGGCGGTGTCGATGGAGCGCCTGCGCGAGCGCATGCTGCTGCTGTTGCCGGTGCTGTCGTCGATTGCCGACCGCCTGAGCGCGCTGCGCAGCGATGGCCAGGCCCTGCCGGAAGGGCTGCCGGCGCTGGTCGACGACATCCACGACTGGCTGGATGGCCCGACCAACGCCAGCGAGTACGCCCGCCTGCGCGCGCGCATCAGCGCACTGAAGCCGCAGGTGGACCGCGACCTGCAGCACCTGCAGCTGGCCAGCCTGCTGCTGCGCCTGGAGGAACTGGTGGACCTGTGGCAGGACTGCCGCACGCTGCAGCACGCGATCGACCACGGCACCGCGCCGCTGGACCGCGCGCACTACCGCATCCGCACCGAGCGCGTGGCCGCTGACAAGCACGTCGACTACGGCATGGCGCTGTTTTCCGCGCTCAGTGCCGGCGTGGCGCTGATGAGCTATTGCGTGCTGTGGATCGCGCTGGGTTGGGAAGGTGGTGGCAACGGCGCGATGATGGCCGCGGTAACCGCCGCGTTCTTCGCCGCGCAGGACGACCCGGCACCGAGCATGGTGTCGTTCCTGGTGTGGGCGATGGTCGCCTCGGTGGTGGCCGGTGTGTACCTGTTCGGTGTGTTCCCCGCGGTGCACGACTTCGGGCTGCTGGCACTGGTGCTGGCAGTGGTTTTCCTGCCGCTTGGCTTGATGCTGCACCACCCCAAGAGCGCGCTGTTCGCGCTGCCGGTGACGGTGAACCTGGCCGCGCTGCTGAGCCTGCAGAACACCTACAGCGCCAACATCCAGACCTTTCTCAACTCGTCGATCGCGATGTTCATCGGCATTGGCTTTGCGGTGGTGATGACCCGCCTGTTCCGTTCGGTGGGTGCCGAGTGGACCGCGCGCCGGCTGGTGCGGCAAGGCTGGACCACGCTGGCCGAAGCCGCCGAAGGCCGTGGCCAGCAGGACCGCCAGCGCTTCGCCGCGCGCATGCTCGACCTGCTGGGCCTGCTTGCCCCGCGCTTGGCGGCGACGCCGGAGGGCAGCGACATCGCCTCGGTGGACATGCTCAACGAAGCGCGCATCGGCCTGAACATCCTGCAGCTGCGCCGCGCCCGGCTGGAACTGCCCGAGCGCAGCCGCGAAGCGGTCGAGCACATCCTGGAGGAGATCGCCGCGCACTACCGGCGGCAGATTGCCGCGCGCAAACCGATTGTGGCCGCCGAAGCGCTGCGCGAGCGGCTGGATACCTCGCTGGGCCGAGTCGGCAGCGTGGCCGCGTGCAAGGCGCGCGACGAAGCGCTGATGGGCCTGATCGGCCTGCGCTTCGCGCTGTTCCCGGAGGCCAAGGCATTGGCGCCGGGGCTGGCGATGAGTACGGCGACGCAGCCGTAGCGCGATACCCTGTGCGTCCACAGACACCGCGCAGGGGTCAGATCCTTCGCCCCCGGCGAAGGCTCTGATCCCCGCTCAGCACAGGAAGCTCCAATGAGTTACGACATGATGGTGTTCGAGGCCAGTGCGGCCCCGCGCGAGGCGGCGGCCTTCATCGCCTGGTTCGAGAAGCAGACGCAGTGGAACGAGCGCCACGAGTACGACGACCCGGCAGTCAGCAGCCCGGCGCTGCAGTCGTGGTTCGCGGAGATGGCACAGGAGTTCCCGCCGTTGAACGGCCCATTGAGCAACGACGATGACGAACGTGCCGAGGTGACCGAGTACAGCATCGGTAGTCAGGTGATCTACGGCGCGTTCGCCTATTCGGTGGCCGAGCGCGCGCACGGGCGGGTGCAGGACCTGGCCGAGAAGCACGGCGTGGGCTTCTTCGATGTGAGTGCCGATGAAGCGGCGATCGTGTTCCCCGATGGGCTGGTGTTGATCGCGGAATAGGTATGGCGGCAGGGCTGCGCCCTGCACCTGCCGAATCAACTTCAACGGCAACGTCAAAGGCTGGCATTCCGTGGGATGGCGGGGTAGGTCCGGTTGAGGGGGACGCCGTAAACCTGTGGTGGTCTAATCAACCTGGACACTCGATAGGGATCAATTTCGAGAATCGAGGCAACCCATGGCAAATCAGATCACGCAGGGCATGAGAGACGAGGCCGTTCGCCTTGTCGTTGTGGAGGGGCAGACCGTCAGGGACGTTTGCCAACTGATGGATGTCGGTCCCACGGCATTGAGGCGCTGGATTGCGCAGTGGCGCCGCAAACATGAGCCTCAGGCCCAGGCTCCTCCGCCAGACCCCCAGGTCGGAATCGCCGAACTGGAAGCCCAGAACCGCCGGCTCAAGGAGGAGCGGGATCTCCTAAAAAAATCCATCGCCTTCTTCATTCGGGACAGCGATCACCGGAACAAGTGATCGACGAATTGGGGAAGGCTGCTCCAATCCGGCTGCTGTGCGAGTTGATGGGCTATCCCCGCAGCAGCTACTACGCTTGGCTGCGCCGGGAACCTCAGATCGATCAGCAGTTTCTGGACCAGGTTGAACTGGTGCGTCGCAGTCATGAATCCAGTCGCGGCAGTTAGGGGTCCCGCAGGATGGTCAAGGAATTGGCCAACAAGGGCCTGGAAGTCGGACGCTACCGTGCTCGGACACTGATGCGCAGGGCTGGAGTGAGGGCTCGACAGCACCGGCGGCACAAGGATCACAGCCTTGGGCCACAGGCTTTGACGGTTCCCAATGTATTGGACCGACAGTTCAACCCGACAGCGCCCAATCGGGTTTGGGCAGGCGATATCACCTACATCCCGACCCAGCAGGGCTGGCTCTATTTGGCCATTGTCGTGGACCTGTTTGCTCGCCGGGTGGTGGGTTGGGCGCATTCCCACGAAGCGGGCGCGTGGCTGGCCGTCAGGGCGCGTCAGGGGGCGTTGAAGCAGCGCCGTCCCAAGACGGGGCTGTTGTTTCACTCCGATCAGGGCCGGCAAGACACCAGCCATGCTATGGCCGAGATCCTGCGCGACAACGGGATCATCCAAAGCATGAGCCGTAAGGGCAACTGCTGGGACAACGCCGTGGTGGAGCGGACCTTTGCCACCCTCAAGGCAGAATGGCTCTACTCCAAGTACCCGGCGCGGCAGGAGGCGGTGGCCGATATCGAACGGTTCGTAGACTGGTACAACCACCGTCGGCTGCACACCGCCAACGGCCTGGTGCCGCCTGCCCTCCACGAAGAGCAGGCAGCCTGAACACCCCTTGAGAGTGTCCAGAAAAGCTTGACCACCACAACCCATCCATGGGGGCTTGGTCGCGGCATCCATGCCGCTCACACCCCCTCAACCGGACCCACCCCGCCTTCGACAGTTTTCCGCGATCTGTCACGGCGTTCTGCTCTGGTGGGTGTCGACCTTGGTCGACACGGTAGATCCACGCCATGCGTGGATGAACGTCGGAATGATCGAAGTACGCTTTTGTAGAGTCGAGCCATGCTCGACTGCTTCTGCCTGACGATCAGGTGAAGGGGTCAGAGCCCATTCCCGGTGGGAACGGGATCCGACCCTGGTTCAGAACAAGGTGCCCTGCACGGTAGGCTGTTCGATGCGCGCCGGTGCTTCGGCCTCCGCTTCCGCACCCAGCCGCCAGGCCAGACCACCCAATCGGCTGGCATGGCGCTTCAGCGCGGCCTGCAGCACGTCCGCGCTGCCCGCCACATGCAGCACCTGGCGGGCGCGGGTCAGGCCGGTGTAGACCAGTTCGCGTGACAGCACGCGGCTGTCCTGGCGTGGCAGCTGCAACCACACTTCATCGAACTCCGAGCCCTGTGCCTTGTGCACGGTCATCGCGAAGGCGCTTTCGTGCGCGGGCAGTGCCGCCGGGTGGAAGGCGCGCGGCTGATCAACGCTGTCGCCGGGGAACCAGGCCACCATCGCGCCGCTGCCATCGCGCAGGCAGATGCCGATATCGCCGTTGAACAGGCGGTGCCGGTAGCTGTTCTCGGTGACCAGCAGCAGGCGGCCCTGGAAGTAGCCCGGGGTGTTGCCGGCCAGCAGCTGTTCGATGCGGCTGTTGAGCCCGCGTGCGCCCTGCGGGCCTTCGCGCAACGCGGTCAGCACGCGCAGGCGCCCGGCCTGCTGCAGGGCAAGCACTGGATCGGCCGCGTCGGCCAGTGCACGCCAGTGGCCCAGCAGGTGCTCGCGCTGGCCACGCAGCGGATCGGCTTCGCCTTCGTGGAAATGCACGCCGGCCAGTTCACCACTGCGCAGCAGCTGCAGCGCGGTGCTGCTGCCGCCCTCGCGCACGGCATGTGCCAGCGGTGCCAGGTCCAGCGCATCGCTCTGCCGGTAGCCGCGCTGCAGCTGCACGCGGCGCCCGGCGAAGGCGCGTGGTGTGGCCTGTGGCTGCAAGGTAACCGGCGCCAGCAGGCCATGCAGTGCCTGCGCGTCATCGGCGCCGGTGCCGATGCCGTCGCCGCTGGCACGCAGGATCGCACTGAGCACGTCGCCGGCCTCGACCGAGGGCAACTGATCGGGATCGCCGAGCAGGATCAGCCGGGTACCGCTGGCGATCGCGTCGACCAGCTTGGCCATCATCGGCAGATCGATCATCGAGGCTTCGTCGACCACCACCACGTCCACCGGCAGCGGATTGTCAGCGTGGTGACGGAAGCGCGGTGAATCGGGAATCACCCCGAGCAGGCGATGCAGGGTGGTGCCGGTACTGGGCAGCGCCGCGCACAGCGCCGGGTCCAGTCCTTGTTCCTGCAGGCGTTGCACAGCCACGCGCAGACTCTCGGCCATGCGCTCGGCGGCGCGCCCGGTGGGCGCGGCCAACGCCACCTCGGGCAGCGGCTGGCCGGCGTGCCGGGCCTGTGCCGCCAGCAGCAGCAACAGGCGCGCGATGGTGGTGGTCTTGCCGGTGCCGGGGCCGCCAGTGACCAGCGCCAGCGGATGGCGCAGGGTCACGCCGGCGGCGCGTGCCTGGTGGTCCTCGCTGCCCGATGCCTGCGGGAACAGCTGCGCGAACAGCGGTGCCAGCGCGGCCATGTCCGGTGCCGGCAGCGGATGCCGACCAATGCGCTGCAGGCCGGCCGCCAGCTGGCGCTCGTACTCGCGATAGCGGCGCAGGTAGAGCAGCCCGTTTTCCAGCACCAGCGGTGCATCCTCGGCGATGGCATCGGCCTGCTCCGGCGTCGCCACCCACGGCGATGCGCGCAGCTGCGCCAGCCAATCCTGCGCGGCAGGCCACTCGGGCACGCCTTCCAGCAACCGCTGCGGTTGTGCCGGATCGAACGCAGCGTGGCCCTGCGACACCGCCAAAGAAGCCAGGGCGGCCGCCAGCGCCACACTGTCGGGCGTGTCGTCGCGCAGCCGCTGCAGGCTGGTTGCCAGCGCATGATCGAGGGTGCGCAGCTGGCCCTTCTGGTGCAGCTCCTTCAGCAGGCTCATGCACTGGCTCCACGCGCACGTGCGGCCAGTTCGGCCTGGGCCTGCTCGCCACCGGCGAACAATGCATCCAGCGCATCCACCAGCGCCAACGGGAAGCGGTCCACATGCACACCGTTGCCGGCGGCATCCAGGCCGCGACAGAACAGGTAGCGGATGCCGCCCATATCGCGCTCGTAGTCGTAGGCCGCGCCCAGGCGGAAACGCAGCCAGCGATGCAGGGCCACCGTATAGATCAGCGCCTGCAGGTCGTACTCACTGTGGCGCATGGCAATGGCCAGCAGGTCCGGGCTGTAGCCGGGCAGGCGGTTGGATTTGTAGTCGAGCACGTACCAGCGCCCGTCGCGCACGTAGGTCAGGTCGATCATGCCGGTCATCAGCCCTTCCAGGCGGCGGCGCTGGCCGAAGCCGCGACGCGTACTGGAAACCCCATGTGCATGCAGCACATGCAACAGCGCCTGTACCGTGGTCGGTTCGATGGCGAAATGGAAGTCGATTTCCGCGCGGCGCTCGCCTTCGCCCAGGCTGTGCAGCGCACCGCCCTCGGGCAGCGGCACGGTGAGCGTGTGGCCTACCAGCGGCACCAGCACCGCCACGCCATCGTCCAGGTCGACATCGGCATAGCCTTCGTCGTGCAGCGCCTTGCGCAGCACCCCGGCCTGGCCCTCTGGGGCTTCCAGACCCGGCTGCCAGTCAGCCCAAGCAGCGAAGTCGACGTTCTCCATCGCTTCGTGCAGCACGTTGCCGAAGCGACTGCCCATGAAGCGCGGGTCGACCGCCACGCTGTCCTCGGCCGCCGCAGCGGGTTCCGGCAGCGCCGGTTCCAGCGGCAGTTCCGGGCCGGCCGGTTCGTCGGCGGCGGGCGCCGGCAGCTCGGTGGCGGCGGCTTCGATATCACTGCCAGCACCCGCGTCGGCATGCGCCAGCTGGGTGAAGCTGTACACCCACCAGTCGTGTGGTACGCGCCGGGTCAGGGCACGCACCGCCGGAAGGTCACCCTCCACTTCGGCCGCCAGCTGCGGCAGCGCAGCCGGTGTCTCGCTGTCATCGATGTGCACGTCGGCTTGGGCGCGCAGCGCCTGCAGGTCACCCAGCAGCGGTGCCAGACGCGTCCTGCCAAGCCCGGCCAGATCACCCACGGCGATCCACAGCGCGTGTTCGGCGCGGGTCAGGCCGACATACAGCAGGCGTGCATCCTCGGCGCGCTGCTCGCGCTCGCGCTGGGCACTGGCCGCTTCCCAGGCTTCGTCCTTGTCCAGCTTCCAGTGCAGCTGGCGCTGGCCATCCACATGCACCGTGCAGTGCGACGACGTGTTCGGTGCGCCGCCGTCGATGCCGACGAAGGGCAGGAACACCAGCGGATACTCCAGGCCCTTGCTCTTGTGCAGGGTGATGATCTGCACGCGGCGCGCATCCGATTCCAGGCGCAGCAGCTGCTGCTCGTCATCCTGGTCGGCGCTGGCCATCTGCCCCTGCAGCCAGTCCAGCAGGCCATGCATGCCCAGCGCCTGCGCCGAGGCTTCCTGCAGCAGTTCGCCCAGCTGCAGGTAGTTGGTCAGGCGGCGCTCGCCGTCGATCAGCGCCAGCAGGCGTTCACCCTGTGCGGCACAGACATCGGCGATCACCGCGAAAGGCCCACCGCGCTGCCAGCGCTCGCGCCAGTGCAGCAGCTGTGCCTGGAAATCGCGTTGCAGGTCGCCCTCGCGTTCCATCGCCGCGATCGCGCTGGCCCGCTGGCCCAGCAGTACCGTGGCCAGCGCTGCACGCAGGCGGCCTTCGTCGGCCGGTTGCAGCAGTGCCAGCAGCAGCGCACGAAGATCGCGCGCTTCAGGGGTGGAAAACAGGCTCTGCTTGCCGGCCGCCACCGCAGGAATACCGACCGCGGCCAGCGCCCGTTGCACCAGCGTCGCTTCGCGATGCGAGCGCACCAGCACCGCGATGTCACCCGGCCGCACCGGCTGCCCACGCAACACGGCATTGCCCGCACGCGCCTCGACCAGAATCTGGTGGATCGCGGCCACGCAGGCCTGGGTCGCCGCCTCACGCGAGGCATCGGCGCTCATCGCCTTGTCACCGCCACTACGCAGCACGCGCAGGGTAAGTGCCGTGGCGGCGTGGCCGTCGCGCAGGTAGTCCTCATCGGTGCGCACGCCACCGGGACGCACCGGCTCGAACTGGATGTCGCGTTCGAGGAAGGCGTCTTCGCCACCGTTGTCGTACAGCGCCTGCAGCGCACGCAGCACAGCCGGCCGCGAGCGGAAGTTCTGGTCCAGCACCGGCGCCTGCTGCGCCACCTGCTTGGCCTTCAGGTAGGTGTGGATGTCGCCGCCGCGGAATCCGTAGATCGCCTGCTTGGGGTCGCCGATCAGGAACAGCGCCGGCGCCAGGCCGAGTTCGCGTACCTCTGGCGAATCGCCGAACACGGTGTGGAAGATGCCCCACTGGCGATCGTCGGTGTCCTGGAACTCATCGACCAGCGCGATGCGGTACTGCGCGCGCAGCTGCCTGACCAGCGCCAGACGCTGCGGGCCTTCCAGGGCCAGTGCCACGCCATCGATCAGATCGTCGTAGGTCTGCACCCGGCGCGTGCGCTTCAGCGCCTGCAGGCGCTGCGTGGCTTCGGCGCGAAGCGCGTGCAGGAAATTCAGCGCGGTGGCACGCAACCAGGCATCGCGTTCGGCCAGCAGCGCGACATAGCGCGCCAACGGCGCCTGCACTGGCGACGACGGCGTGCGGTCGGGGAATTTCTTGTTGGTCTTGTCGGCCAACACCTCCGGCAGCAGTGCCGGCAGGCGTTCGCTGGCCAGCAGCTCGCGCGGGTCGGCGCGCCCGGCCCAGGCCAGCAGCTGCCGGCCCAGCGTGTGCAACCAGCCCAGCTTGTAGGACACCCCGTTGATCCACTTGTTGTCGACGGCATCGCAGAGGTCGATGAAGAACTGCTCGCCATGCTCGCGCAGCGCCAGCTGCAGTTCGGCGGCGGTGGCCTGCAATGCCGGGTGTGGATCGGCCAGCGCCACCGGCCGTGGCAACGGGTGCAGAGGCGGCGCGGCCAGCAGCGCGCGCAGATCGGCGGCCAGCGCATCCGGGTTGGACCACAGCCAGGTCAGCGGTTCCAGCGTGGCCGCGTCGTTGGCGTGCACCCGCCACAGATCTGCGGCCAGCTCCTCCAGCAGCTCACGATCGCTGGGCAGCAGTTCCGGCGGGTCGAAGGTATGGCCGCTCTCCAGCGCATGCTCGCGCAGCACGCGGGTACAGAAGCCGTGGATGGTGAAGATCGACGCCAGGTCGATCTCATCGGCGGCCACCTGCAGGCGTCGCTTCAGCGCGGCTGCGCTCTCGGTGCCACCCAGCAGATGGCGCTGCAGCACGTCGCGGGTCAATCTCGCGTCCGGTGCTTCGCCCTCGGCCGGTTCCAGATCGACCAGGCGCGCGGCCAGCGCCAGGCGCTCGCGGATGCGCTTGCGCAGTTCCTGGGTGGCGGCATCGGTGAAGGTCACCGCCAGGATCTGGCCGATGCGCAGGCCCTGCTCCACCACCAGGCGGGTGAACAGCGTGGCCAGGGTGAAGGTCTTGCCGGTACCGGCGCTGGCCTCGATCAGGCGGATGCCATCCAGCGGCAGGGCCAGATAGGGATCGCCCGCCATGCGCTGGGAGTCCTCATCAATGATGGCGGTGCTCATGCGCCGCCCTCCTGGCGTGTATCGGCGCCAAGCGTGCGACCTTCGCGCACCGCGCTGAAGACCACCTGGCTGTTGCGCAGCAGGTCGGCATAGCTGGCGTCGGTGGCGAACGGGTCGGCGCCACGCAGCAGCAGCTGCCAGGCATCGCTGCTGGATTCACCCCAGCTGCGGTCACTGCCGTGCCACTGCTTCCAGCCTTCGCTGCGCTGTTTTTCGGCCGGCGCGTTGTACAGCACCCAGCCGGTGTACGGGGCAAAGCGCAGCGGTTCACGCAGTCCGCGTTGGCGCAGCTGCAGCAGTGCGCGCAGCGCGGCGCGTGCAGCCGGAACGCTCAACGCCGGCAGCACATGCGGGCCAGGACCGGCGTCGCCGCCATCGTGGAACTGCACAAGGGGCAACGCATCGCCGGCAGCGTTGGCCAGCAGCCAGTCCAGGCCCTGGCGGATCACCGCATTGCCATTGAGGGTACCGGCGCGCAGGCGCACCAGCCCGTCGGGGTGTCGATCGGCCACCCGGCCATGCAGGCGCACGCCATCGATCTCCACTTCATAGCGGCGGCTTCCCAGCGGTTCGCCCTGCATCCAGCCCAGCAAGGCGCTGGCATACGGGCGCGTCTTCAACTGCTCCACCTCGAACTGGCGCTCGCCCAATGGGCCGGAGGGCAGCAGGCCGCGTGCGCGCAGGCGCGGGTACAACGGCTCGGTATCGCCACTGAGCGTGGCGCGCACCACCGCCGCCTGCACGCTGCGCTTCTCCGGGCCGCGCGAGGACAGCACCAGCGGTTCCAGGTCATCGACCTCCTCGACGTCGTCGGCCAGGCGCAGGCCCAGCGACTGCACCAGGAACTGCCCGGCCGGGTCGCACAGGAAGCGGCGCAGGGTGTCGAGTGCGACTTCGTCTTCCACCGCATCGTCGAGCGGCGGCGGCAACGCTGCATCGAACCACGGCTGCAGGCCCCCACGCTCGCCGGTAAGGCGACCGGCAGCCGGATGCCACTGGCGGCGATAGCTGAAGCGGCGTGGATCGCCATCACCGAACGCAGCCGGCGAGAACGGCTGCAGTGCGTGGCGCACGGTGAAGTCGCGGACCGCCGCAGGCGGATCGAGGTGATACGCGGCCGCGGCATCGATCAATTCACTGACCAGCACCGACGGCTCGCGCACGCTGCCATCGCGCGGATCGGCACCGAGGTAGCTGAGGTAGAACACTTCCTGCGCGGCGGCGAACAGCTGCAGGAACAGGAAACGGTCGTCTTCGCGGGTGGAGCGGTCGCCCGGTCGGCGGCGCGGCGTGTCCAGCTCGGCAGTGAGCTGGTTGAGACCGGCCGCCGGGTCACGGCGCGGGAAGTCGCCATCATTGAGACCGAGCACGCAGATCACCCGGAACGGCAGCAGGCGCATCGGCACCATGCGGCCGAAGCTGATGCCACCGGTCAGCAGCGGCGCGCGCGTATCGGCCTCGCCCAGCGCACCAGCGAAGTGCGAACGCACCACCTCCGGCGGCACCCCGTCCGCGAAACCGGCCTTGGCGGCATCGTCGGCGAACTGGTTGAGCAGCTTGCGCAGGCGCTCCAGCGCGCGCTGGCTGTTGGGCGAGCTGGGCGCGGTCGGCAGCAGCGCGTCCAGCAGCGACAGCAGGCGCTGCCGCCACTGCGCCGGCGTCAGCAGCTCGCCGAGGCGACGCTGGTAGATCGCCAACACGCGCAACAGGCGCAGCAGCCGGTCGAGCACTTCCAATGCGCCGCCCTCCAGCTCGATCCACGGTGCAACACCGGCCAGGTCGGCCTCGCTGCCGGTCGCGTGACCGAGCACCAGGCGATCCAGCGCGAACTGCCAGGTGTAGGCGTCGTCGGCCGGTGCCTGGTGCTGGTTGCGGTGCTTCGCATCCAGGCCCCAGCGTGCACCGGCCTGCTGCAACCAGCCATGCAGGCGGTCGAAGTCCACCGCTTCCAGACCGGCCGCCTCGGCCAGTGGCGCGCTGGCCAGCAGGTCCAGCACTTCGTTCAGGCCGAAACGCGAGACCGGCAGGCCCAGCAGGTGTACGAACACATCGGCCAACGGCTCGCCCGCCAGTGGACTGCTGTCGGCCAGCGCATAGGGAATGTGCTCGTCCTCGCCCCCGCGGCCGCCAAACACCGCTTCCAGGTACGGCACATAGGGATCGATGTCCGGCGCCAGCACCGCAATCTCGCGTGCCTGCAACGGCGGGTCAAAGCGCGGGTCCTGCAGCAGGCTGCGCAGCTGATCGTGCAGCACCTGCAGCTCGCGCAGCCGGGTATGGCAGGCATGCACCTGCAGGCTGGGGTCGTCGCTGCGCAGCCCGTCGCGCAGCTCGCCCGAGGGCAGTGCGCGGCGGTGGAACAGATCGCGCTGCAGGCGATGCAGCAGGCTGTCGGACAGCCCCCCTTCGGCCAGGGTCGGCCGGGTGTCGTCCTCCGGATCGGAATAGGCCGCGATCTCGCCGGCCGGATGCACCACCTCGTAGCTGCCCAGCACCGCCATGAAATCGCGCCCCGCGGCGCCCCAGGCTTCCAGCAACCGATTCTCGCCCGCGGCTTCACCGAAGGGATCCGGTGCACCGCTGCGCAGGCGCTCGGCCAGGGTCTGCAGGTCGCCCCAGTACGACTGCACGGGGGTCGGCATATAGAAGTGCAGCTCGCCCACCCGCGCCTGGGTGGCCATCACCCGCAGCACGTCGGGTGAGATGTTGAGCGTCGCGAACGCCGAGATGCGCGGCGGCAGGCCCTGTGGCAACGGCTGGCCAGCGCCCTCGAAGCGATCCAGGTAGGCCTGGATGCGGCGGGCGCGGTAGTCATGGCCACCGGCGATGGTGCGCCACAGGATCGCCTGCGGGTCGGCCGGGTCGGCGCCGGCCTCCCAGCGCAGCAGCCAGTCGCGGCGCCAGGCCTGGTACTTCTCGAACACAGATGCCAGTTCACCGGCCAGTGCCCACGGCTTCAGCGCATCGCGGCCGGCAAGATAGGACTGCAGCGCACGCATCGGTGGCTGTGCCAGCAGCGCCGGGTCGCGCAGTGCCTGATACAGCTTCCAGTGCAGGCCTGCCGCGTCCAGGTCGTCGCGTTCACCCGGCACATTGGCGTTGAGCGCCCGGGCAACGAACTCGCCCGGGGTCAGGAACTCAAGGTTGGCGGCCACGCCATATTCGGCAGCGAGTGTCGCTTGCAGCCAACGCCGCATCGCCACCTGCGGGATCAGCACCACCTCCGGCGCGAGCAACGGCTGGCCCGGAACCGGCGCACGCACGTTGCGCGCCAGCAGCGCGGCCAGCACGTCCAGGGAGTTGGAATGGTAGAGGCGGAAATCGCTGCCCGGGTCACTCATCATGCACAGTGTGCAGCACGGCAGGCAGTATTCAATGGTCAGCCCATCGCCGGTACGGATTGTTCCGGGCTGCCGGCCGATTGTCCCGGCCAGGCAAGAGTCTTGCCGTGCCACAATACTGGACCGTCCAGTCTGCTTATGTTCAGCCGACGGGCCCGATCCTTCGATGTCTAAAAAACGTTAATGGTGCCCATGTCGGCTTCCACCTCCAGTCTGGTGCAGTTATCCAACGTCCGCATCGACCGGAGCGGGCGCACGATCCTGCGCGACGTGTCGCTGCAGGTGCCCAAGGGCAGCATCACCGCGGTACTGGGTCCGTCCGGCAGCGGCAAGTCGACCCTGCTGGCGGCACTGACCGGCGAACTGCGTCCGGTCGCCGGCGAAGTCACCCTGTTCGGCAAGCCGATTCCGCATGACAGCGGCGCGCTGCTGGAAATGCGCAAGAGCGTGGGTGTGCTGCTGCAGGGCAATGGCCTGCTGACCGACCTCACTGTGGCCGAAAACGTCGCGCTGCCGCTGCGTACGCATACCCGCCTGCCGACCGCCGTGCTGCGCCGGCTGGTGGAGATGAAGCTGCATGCGGTGGGCCTGCTGGCCGCGGCCGATGCCTGGCCGCGCGAACTGTCCGGCGGCATGGCGCGCCGCGTCGCGCTGGCCCGCGCGCTGGCGCTGGACCCGCCGCTGATGATCTACGACGAGCCGCTGACCGGGCTGGACCCGATCGCCTCGGGGGTGATCATGAGCCTGATCCAGCGCCTCAACCACAGCCTGGGCCTGACCAGCATCATCGTCAGCCACCACGTGCACGAGACCCTGCCGATCTGCGACCAGGTGATTGCCATTGCCAATGGCGGCATCGTGTTCCAGGGCACGCCCGAGGCGCTGCAGTCCAGTCAGGACCCGCTGCTGCGGCAGTTCCTGCACGGCCAGCCCGATGGCCCCATTCCGTTCGATGCCGCGCCGCGCGCGAGGGTGGCCTGATGCCGTTCGTCCAAGCCACCCGCTCGCTGGGCCGCGCCGGCCTGTTCTCGCTGACCGTGCTGCGTGGTTCGCTGCCGACCCGTGACTTCCTGGCCGAGCTGACCCGCGAGATCTACAAGATCGGCGCGCGCTCGCTGCCGATCATCGCTGTCGGTGGTGCCTTCGTCGGCCTGGTACTGACCCTGCAGGGCTACCGCACGCTGACCACCTTCGGTGCGGCCGACGCGCTGTCGACCCTGCTCGGCCTGTCGCTGTACCGCGAGCTGGCGCCGGTGCTGACCGCGCTGCTGTTCATCGGCCGCGCCGGCAGTTCGATCGCCGCCGAACTGGGCCTGATGCGCGCCACCGACCAGATCAAGGCGCTGGAGCTGATGGCGATCGACCCGGTGGCCAAGGCCGTGGCGCCGCGCTTCTGGGCGGCGGTGCTGACCGTGCCGCTGCTGACCGGCATCTTCTGTTCGCTGGCGATCAGTGCCAGCTACTTCGAAGCGGTGCACGTGCTGGGCCTGGACAATGGCGTGTTCTGGTCGGCGCTGCGCAACAGCGTCGATTTCTGGGATGACTTCGGCGTGGCGATGCTGAAGTCGGCGATCTTCGGCGGCACCGCCGCGCTGGTCGCCGCCTACGTTGGTTTCCACGCCGAGCCGACCATCGAGGGCACCTCGGTGGCGACCACCCGTGCGGTGGTCAACGCCTCGCTGCTGGTGCTGATGTTCAACTTCGTGCTGTCGGCAATGTTGTTCACCTAACCCCTCCACCGGCGGTGCGCAGGCGCGCGCGGCCACCACGACTCGATCAGGTAATCCACATGGCCATCCGCGGTCCCAGACTCGAATTCTCTGTCGGCGCATTCCTGCTGCTGGCCCTGGCCTCGCTGATGGTGCTGGCCGTGGCCTCGACCAACCAGCGCTGGAGCTGGGGCAGCCAGGGCTACGAGCTGAAAGCGCGCTTCTCCCAGGTCGGCCAGCTGCGCAAGCAGGCGCCGGTGAAGATCGGCGGCGTCACCGTCGGCCAGGTCGCCTCGATCGACCTGGATCCGGTGAAGTTCGAGTCCATCGTGACCCTGCGCATGGACAGCAAGGTCAAGGACCTGCCGGCGGACACCTCGGCCGGCATCTTCACCAGTGGTTTGCTCGGCGAGAGCTATATCGGTCTGCAGCCGGGCGGTGACCCGGACGTGCTCAAGGCCGGTGACGAGATCGTCTTCACCCAGCCGGCGGTTGACCTGATCCAGCTGGTCGGCAAGTACATGTTCAGTGGCGGCGCCGGTGGTGGCGCAGGCCAGAAGCCCAACGATGGCGCGCAGGCGCCTGCAACGGAACCGCAACCATGAAGATGAAACTGATCCCGGCCCTGCTCGCCTCGACGCTGCTGCTGGCCACGCCGTTCCTCGCCCAGGCCCAGGCCGCCGCCCCCGCCGCAGCCGCGACGCAGGGCCAGGCCGGCAAGGTGGTGATCGATGCCAGCACGCGCATCCTCACCACCCTGCAGCAGCGCCGGAGCGAGTTCAGCAGCAACCCGGCCAGCCTGCGCAGCTACATCGACAGCGAATTGAACCGCACCTTCGATCGCGACTACGCCGCGCGCCTGGTGCTGGGCCCGCACGCCCGCGGCGCCTCGGATGCCGACATCAAGCTGTTCGCCGATGCCATGGCCGACAGCCTGATGCAGCGCTACGGTTCGACCCTGCTCAACATCCAGGGCAAGCCGAGCTTCCGCCTGAAGGGTGAGAGCCCGCTGCCGGGCAACCGCGGCGTGCGCGTGAGCACCGAACTGGTGCGCGCCGGCAGCGAACCGACCCCGGTCGAATACTGGATGCGCAACGTGAACGGCCAGTGGAAGATCTTCGACGTCAACATCGAAGGCATCTCCTACGTGCAGACCTTCCGCAACCAGTTCGACACCCCGCTGCGCCAGAAGGGCATCAAGCAGGTGGCCAGCGAGCTGCACAGCGGCAGCATGCAGGCCGGGCCCGCGGGCAATGGCAAGTAACGCGCTGGCGCTGCTGGAAGGCGACACCCTGCGCCTGCGCGGGGTGCTCGACCGTGCCGCAGTGATCGCGCTGTGGCCGCAGCTGCAGGCCCTGCCGGCCAAGCTGGCGCGGCTGGAGCTGAGCGAGGTCGAGCGCGTGGACAGCGCCGGCCTGGCCCTGCTGGCCGAACTGGCGGCCCGTGCGCGCAAGGCCGGCCATGCGCTGGCCATTTCCGGCGCGCCGGCCGGCTACAACGAGCTGAGCGCAGCCTACCGGCTGTCGCCCGACCTGGATTTCAACGCTACTTCTGCTGCGAGCTGACATGAACGTCGTACGCACTTTCCCCCTGATCGTCTTGGCCACCGCCCTCACCGCCTGTGCCGGCAAGCCCGCGCGCAGCGATGCACCGGTCGCCAGCACCGTGGTTGCGCCCAGCCCTGCTGCCGAAGCGGCGGCCGCAACAGCCGATACCGGCGTGGTCGACGCTGCTCCGGTCGCCCCCGTGGCCAATCCTGCGGCGCCCGCCGCGTCGTCGCCGACGGCTGCACCGCAGGGCGCGGAGGCCGGCGCGCCGAAGACCGCAGCGTCCACCGCCGCCGCTGGCGACGATGATTTCGACGCCCTGTATGGCGGCACCGGCAACACCGGCAGTGCGGCGGCCTACGATCCGTGGGAACCGTTCAACCGCAAGGTCCACAAGTTCAACAACGCGGTCGACCGCGGCGTGGCCCGCCCCCTGGCCACCGCCTATACCCATGTGGTGCCGCGCTTCGCGCGTACCGGCGTCAGCAACTTCTTCAGCAACCTGCGTGCGCCGGTGACCATCACCAACCAGCTGCTGCAGGGCCGTGGTGCCGACGCGTGGGACAGCCTCGGCCGCTTCCTCATGAACAGCACGCTGGGCATCGGTGGCCTGTTCGATCCGGCCAGCAAGGCGATGGTGCCGCGTCGCAATGAAGACTTCGGCCAGACCCTGGGTGCCTGGGGCTGGCGTCGTTCGCGCTACGTGGAACTGCCGTTCTTCGGCCCGCGTACCGTGCGCGATGTGTTCGGCCTGGCCGGTGACATCCCGTTGTCGCCGATGCGCCGCATCGAGGAAGACAAGATCCGCATCGGCCTGCAGGGCCTGCAGCTGGTCGATACCCGCGCACAGCTGCTGGCGATCGACGATCTGCGCGACACCGCAGTGGACGAATACGCCCTGGTCCGCGATGCCTGGATGCAGCGCCGCAACTACCAGATCGAGAACGATCTGCGCAGCAAGCGCGACCGCGGCCACGACGATGCCAATTCGCCGATCCCGGTCGACGCGATGCCGATGCCGCAGTGGACGCACTGAGTCCGGTCTGCAGCGCATGAAAAACCCCGCCTCGGCGGGGTTTTTCTTTGGCGCTGCGGGTGGGGTCGGAGCCCTTTCCCGTGGAAAGGGATCCGACCCCGGCCGATCAGGCCGCCAGTGCCGCCTCGATGGCCTCGCGCAGGCGCGCATCATCGGCGGCCACATCCGGCGCAAAGCGGGCGACGACCTTGCCATCGCGGCCGACCAGGAACTTCTCGAAGTTCCACAGCACCGCCGGTGCCGGATGGATCGGAATCTCCTTGCTGGCCAGGCGCTCGCGCAGCGGGCCTTCACCGATCGACTGCGGCTGCGCAGCGGTCAGCTGCTGGTACAGCGGGTGGGTGTCCTCGCCGGCCACGCTGATCTTGGAGAACATCGGGAAACTGACGTCGTAGGTGAGCTGGCAGAACTGCTGGATCTCGGCCTCGCTGCCCGGCTCCTGGCCAAGGAAGTTGTTGGCGGGGAAGCCCAGCACTTCCAGGCCCTGCCCGTGCTTTTCCGCATACAGCGCCTGCAGGCCTTCGTACTGCGGGGTCAGGCCGCACTTGGAAGCGACGTTCACCAGCAGCAGCACCTTGCCCTGGTAGTCGGCAAGCGAGGACGGCTGGCCGTCGATGGTGGTGAGGGAAATGTCCTGGATCGGGGTGCTCACGCGGGGGCTCCGGCTACGTCGGGGAATGGCCCACCAGCATAGCGCCGCGCGATGCCGGTAGTGCCGGCCGCTGGCCGGCAATGCTGCGATCGTTCCCGGGGGTTCATGCGGTTGCCGGCCAGCGGCCGGCACTACGATCAATCCACGCAGATCGTGCCCTGCGCCTTGCCATCGTCGATGCGCTGGCGGCACCCGAAGTTCTGGCGCACATCGCGCTGGCAGGTACCGGTGGCGGCACTGCCGGCGGCCACCTCGGGTCCAGCCAGGCACTGACCGGTGCAGTCACTCTTGCGGCTGCAGGCCTTGCCGGCGTCGGCATAGGGAATCACGCACTGCTCGCGCTGCAGGCGGCCGAGCCGCTGCAGGGTGCCGCCGGCGGCCTGGCAGTCGACGTCACGTGCTTCGCGGTAGGCCTCGGTGGCTTCCGGCGTGGGAGCGGCCGTAGTGGCGTCGGCAACCGGGGGCGTGCTGCTGCACGCAGCCAGCAACGCAGCGAGGACAAGAACGGCACAGGAGCGAAAGCGCATGTCGATACCCGCCACGGACCCAGGGTGCCCAGCATAGCCAGGCGCAGGTGCACTGGACGTGTCAGCCCGCATTGCCGTCCTCCTCGTCCTCTGGCGCGCCCAGCTGCTGCATCGGGTCCGGGGTCAGCTCCGGCGGCAGCGCGCGCTTGGCCTTGCTGCCCAGTTCGGCAAGCCGACGGGCGCGGCTGATGGCCGACTGCGGCGAATCGATCAGGCGATTGCGCGCATCGGCGTAGGCCTTGCCGGCATCGTCCAGCTTCTTGCCCATGGCGGTGAAGTCCTGCAGGAACCCGGTCAGCGCGTCCAGCACCAGGCCACCGGCTTCGCTGATCTTCAGCGCCTGCTTCTGCACCTTGTCGCGCGTCCACAGGCGCTCGGCCACGCGCAGCAGCGCCATCAGGGTGTTGGGCGAGGCGAACACCACGCGGTTGTCGAAGGCGAACGCCTGCAGGCTGCCGTCGGCGCCCAGTGCGGCCGACAACGCACCTTCGATGGGAACGAAGGCGATGGTGATGTCCAGCGTCTCGCTGCCCAACGCCTTCGGATAGTTCTTCTCGCCCAGGTCCTTCACGTGCTGACGCAGCGCAACCGCGTGCCGGCGCAACGCGTCTTCGGACTGCTCCGGGGTAGTGGCATTCATGGCTTCCTGCCAGGCGATCAGGTTCACCTTGCTGTCGATCACCACGCTGCGTTCGTCGGGGAACTGCACCACCACGTCCGGTCGCAGGCGCGCACCTTCGTCATCCACGGCATGCTTCTGCCGCTGGTAGTGCACGCCCTCTTCCAGCCCCGATCCGCGCAGTACGTTGTCGAGCATCAGCTCGCCCCAGTCGCCGCGGACCTTGGCATTGCCCTTCAGCGCATTGGTCAGCGCCGATGCCTGCGCGGCCATGTCCTGGTTGAGCGTCTTCAGTTCGCCCACCGCACCCAGCAGGCTGGCGCGCTGCCGCGCTTCCTCGCCATACAGGGTGTCGACCCGGGTGCGGAAATCGCCCAGCTTGTCGGCGAACGGCTTGAGCAGTCCCTCGATATCCGCGCGCGACTGCACCGTCGCCTGCCGCACATTCTTCTCGAACTGCTGTCCCCGTTCGTCGAACACCTTGCCGGCCAGTTCGGCGAAGGCGCCGGACAGCTTTTCCTTGGCCGTATCGAGATAGCCGCGCAGCTCGGCACTGGCCCGTTCGGAGTGCTGCAGATTGGCCACCGCGCGGGCGTGTTCACCGTGCAGCTGCTGGTAGCGCTGCTGCGCCTGCTGCAGTTCGCTGCTGGTATCGGCAACGGCAGCGCGCGCCTGCGCGAGGGCCGCTTCACGTTCGGCCAGCTGTGCTTCGCGACTGGCCGACAGCGCCGCTTCGCGCTCCACCCGGGCGGTCAGCGTGGTGACCGCCTGTGCGTGCTGCTGGCTGCGGCCACGTTCGTTTTCCAGTTCCGCGCCCAGCGCATCGAGGCGGCCGCGCAGCTGGCCGGCATCGACCAGGGCAAGGCGATGCTGTTCGCGTTCGCTGTCCAGCTGCCGCTGCAGATCGTCGGACGCTGCGTTACCAGGGGTGCGACGCCACAGCAGCAACAGTGCGACCAGGGTCGCCAGCAGCAGGACCACTGCCAGGATCATGAGGACTTCGATATTCATGCGATCAGTTTAGCCCCGCTGCGCCAGGCTGGGTCGGTCTGCCGCGGAAGCCCCCATGCTCGCTCTGTGTCGACACAGTAGATCCACGCCATGCGTGGATGAAGCGCTGTAGAGCCGAGCGCAGGCTCGGCTCTACAGCAAAGATCGGGCCTTACCAGCCTTCCAGCACGATCTTGCCCTTGGCGCGATGGCTCTCCAGCAGCGCATGGGCACGCCGCAGGTTGGCCGCGTCGATGCGTCCGAAGTGCTCGCCCAGAGTGGTCTGCAGCACACCGGCATCGATCAGCTCGGCCACCCGGTTCAACAGGTCGTGCTGGCGCTGCATGTCGGCGGTGCGGTACAGCGGCCGGGTGAACATCGACTCCCAGTGCAGGGACAACGCCTTGCGCTTGAGCGCCATCACGTCCACCTGGCCGGGATCATCGATCAGCCCCAGCTGGCCCTGCGGCGCCAGCAGTTCCACGATCTGCGCGTAGTGCTGGTCGGAGTGGGTCAGGCTGGCCACGTGCTGCACCTCGCTGATGCCCAGCCGCGCCAGGCCCTCGGCCAGCGGCAGGCTGTGGTCGATCACGTGATGCGCGCCCATCGCGTAGACCCAGTCCTGGGTATCCGGACGCGAGGCGGTGCCGATCACCGTCAGTTTCGTCAGCTTCCGCGCCAGCTGCACCAGGATCGAACCAACGCCACCGGCAGCACCGATCACCAGCAGGGTCTGGCCCTCGCCACCGCCCTCCGGGATGCGCAGGCGATCGAACAGCAGCTCCCACGCCGTGATCGCGGTCAGTGGCAACGCGGCGGCGGCCGCATCATCGAGGCTGGCCGGCTTGCGGCCGACGCTGCGCTCGTCCACCAGCTGGTACTCGGCGTTGCTGCCCGGGCGATCGATGACGCCGGCGTAGTAGACCGCGTCGCCGGGCTGGAACAGGGTCACCTCGCTGCCTACCGCGTCGACGATGCCGACCGCATCCCAGCCCAGCACGCGCGGGCCGTCGGTGGCCATGTTGCGGCGGACCTTGGTGTCGACCGGGTTCACCGCCACCGCGCGTACCGCCACCCGCAGGTCGCGCGGGCCGGGCTGCGGCAGTGCCAGGTCGATGTCGATCAGGGCCCGGGCATCATCGATCGGCAGGCCGGCGTGGGTGTAGGCAATGGCGCGCATGGCAGCGGTCCAGTGGAAAAGGAGGCGACAGGTTGCGCCGCGCGCGCCCCCGCAGAAAGGCGCAGAATCGGGCAGCACTTTCACTCTGGCAATGAAGATGATCCGCTTCGACGACCTGCAGCTGTTCGTCCGCACCGCCGCGCTGGGCAGCTTCTCCCAGGCCGCCCGCGAAGCCGATCTGCTGCCCGGCCAGGTCGCCGCGGCGGTGGCACGGCTGGAGCGCGAGCTGGACCTGCGCCTGTTCGTGCGCACCACCCGCAGCCTGCGCCTGACTGGCGAAGGCGCGCTGTACCTGCCCTATGCACAGGAGGTACTGGCGACCCTGCGCGAGGGCCAGGCCCGCGTGCAGGGCGAAGACGCCGAACTGCACGGCACCCTGCAGCTGTCGGCGCCGTCGGACTTCGGCCGCAACCTGCTGCTGCCGTGGTTGAGCGCGTTCCGCGCCGCGCACCCGCGGCTGCGCCTGCACCTGCGCCTGTCCGACGAGGTCGCCGACGTGTTCCGCGACCCGGTCGACGTGGCCATCCGCATCGGTTACTTCGACGACGCCAACTACGTGGCTTTGCCGCTGCTGGAAGGCAACCGGCGCGTGCTGGCGGCCTCGCCCGGCTATCTGCAGCGGCGTGGCACGCCCACGCGACTGGAGGATCTGCGCGAGCACGACTGCCTGGTCTATCAACTCAATGGCCGCGCCTACGATCGCTGGTCCTTCGAGGTCGACGCGCGCCGCACGGTGATTCCCGTGCGCGGCCCGCTGGTCTGCGACGACGCTGACGTGGTGCGGCGCTGGGCGGTGGCCGGCGAAGGCATCACCTACAAGTCCTGGCTGGACCTGCGCGAAGACGTGCGGGCCGGGCGCCTGCAGCTGCTGCTCGACGGTGTCGGCAGCAGCATTCCGCTGCAGCTGGTGTGCCCGCACCGCAAGCAGTTCTCGCCGGCCGTGCGGCAATTGCACGCGCAGCTGCGCCAGCACCTGCAACCGCTGCTGTCTGGCATGCCCGATGGCGTTGCCCGCCCCCTGTCGCCAACTGCGGCACTGGCCGACAATGGCGGCCCCCCGTAACAAGAGAACGCCGCCATGCCGTGGATGGGCATCCAGGACCTGTGGACGTTTCTGGTCGCCGTGCTGGTGTTTCTCGCCCTGCCCGGCCCCGGCACCTTCACCCTGCTGACCGCCACCGGCCGGGGTGGCGTGCGTGGCGGCTACACCGCGTTGGCCGGCCTGCTGGTCGGTGACCAGATCCTGATGTGGCTGGCGCTGGCCGGCGTGGCCGCGCTGCTCAAGGCCAACCCGCTGGTGTTCCACGCCGTGCAGTACCTGGGTGCGGCCTACCTGGTGTGGGTCGGCATCAGCCTGCTGCGCACGCCGAAGCACGAGGGCGGCGACGCCGGTCCGATCCGCATGCAGCCGGGCCGCTACTTCCAGCAGGCGATCCTGGTCAGCCTGCTCAACCCGAAGGCGATCCTGTTCTACATGGCCTTCCTGCCGTTGTTCATCGATCCCAAGGCACACCAGGGCATCGCCACCTTCGCCGCGCTGGCCGGCATCATCCTGGTGGTCAGCATCGCCTACTGCTCGATGCTGATCGGCGTGGGCAACCTGGCCCGCCGCCGGCTGATCCAGCACCCGCGGATCAGCGACGCGCTGCGCCGCGTGGCCGGCCTGTTCCTGGTCGGGTTCGGCATCCGGTTGGGGCTGAACGGGTGAACGGGCGGCGGCCGCTGCTTGGCATGACCCTGCTGCTGGCCGGCGCCACGTCCGCCAGCACCGTGCAGGATCACCGCTGCCTGACGGGCGATCGCAACCACAGCATCCACCTGGAATGGCGCTGGCTGGAAGACGGCCGGGCCGACGTGCGCTACGCCGGCCAGCGCGAGCGCCTGTCCCTGCACCGGATCTCGATGGAGACCACGGTGCTGGCCGAAGATCGCCCCTACCAGTTCGACAGCGTCTGGGAAGAGCGCATCGACGGGCGGGTCAACGGTCGCTACCAGCTGAGCACCCAGGGCGCACTGGTGCTGAACCTGAGCTACGAACGCGCCCGCGACGGTCGCACCACCGCCTTCCACGATGACCCCGAGGCCTGGCAGGAAGACGGCTGCCTCTGGCCGAGCCCTCCCTGAGCCAGCACCGGGCCGATGGCCCTTTATGCCGATTCCGGCAGCCTGCTCGCGGTGCAGCGCGCGGCGCGTCGGGTATGACCCCCGTCAGTGGTAATGCTGCGCTGCGTTCGGTCACACTCGGGAACTTGTCGTTCTTAGTCACCCCTTCCGAGGCCTGCATGTCCCTGTTCCGGCGCAAGTCCCTAGATTCCGTCACCGTCCATGAAGCCGGCAGGCGCCTGATCCCGACGCTCAGCTGGCCGCACCTGATCGCGCTGGGCATCGGTGCCATCGTCGGCACCGGCATCTACACGCTGATCGGCGTCGGTGCCAACCTGGCCGGCCCGGCCGTGCTGATCTCCTTCGCCATCGCCGGTGCGGTCTGCGCCTGTGCGGCACTGTCCTACGCCGAGCTGTCGACGATGATGCCGGCCGCCGGCAGTGCCTACACCTACAGCTACAGCGCGCTGGGCGAGGTGTTCGCCTGGGTGGTGGGCTGGAGCCTGATCCTGGAGTACTCGCTGGTGGTGAGTACGGTCGCGGTGGGCTGGTCCGGCTACTTCGTCGGCTTCCTCGAATGGGTCCACACCCAGTTCGGCTGGAACGTGCACCTGCCAGCCTGGCTCGCAGCCGGCCCGCACGTGGAAGGCGGCATGATCAATCTGCCGGCGATCGTCATCACCTGGCTGGTGGCCGGCATGCTGATGGCCGGCACCAAGGAAAGCGCCACCCTCAATGCCATCCTGGTGGTGTTCAAGCTGATCGCGCTGGCCATCTTCGTGGCCGTGGCCCTGCCCGCCTTCGACAGCGCCAACCTGCAGCCGTTCATGCCGTATGGCTTTGCCAAGTCGATGGGCCCTGATGGCGTCGAACACGGCGTAATGGCGGCGGCAGCGATCATCTTCTTCGCCTTCTACGGCTTCGATGCGATCTCCACCGCCGCCGAAGAAACCAAGAACCCGGGCCGCGACCTGTCGATCGGCATCATCGGCTCGATGATCGGCTGCACCATCGTCTACGTGCTGGTCGCGCTCGCGGCCGTTGGTGCGATGAGCTACGCGGTGTTCGGCCACAGCGCCGAGCCGCTGGCGCTGATCATGCGCCAGCTCGGCCATCCGACCGCGGCAATGGTGATCGGCGTGATTGCGATCATCGCGCTGCCGACCGTGCTGCTGGCCTTCCTGTACGGCCAGAGCCGCATCTTCTTCGTGATGAGCCGCGATGGCCTGCTGCCGCGTGGCCTGTCCAAGGTCAACGCGCGTACCGGCACGCCGGTGGCGACCACGCTGTTCACTGCGGTCGTGGTGTCGGCGCTGGCCGGCGTGGCACGCCTGGACGAGATCGCGGCACTGGCCAACGCCGGTACCCTGGCCGCGTTCACTGCAGTGGGCGTCTGCCTGGTGGTACTGCGCCTGCGCGAACCGAACCGCGAGCGCAGCTTCCGTACACCGGCTGCTTTCGTGGTCGGCCCGCTGGCCGCGCTGGGCTGCATCTACCTGTTCCTCAGCCTGCCGCACAGCACGCAGCTGTACTTCCTGCTGTGGAACGTGGTCGGCCTGGTGCTGTACTTCCTGTACAGCCGCCGCCACGCACTGATCGCGAAATAACCGGATCAGCGGTAATGCCGGCCGCTGGCCGGCACCTCGGATCCTGTTGATACGGGCAATGCCGGCCAGCGGCCGGCACTACCGCAGGGCGGTCAACCGCCCTGTTTTGCCGCGTAATCCTGCGCCTGGCGCATCACCCGCAGCAGGTTGCCGCCCCAGATGCCGGCAATCTGCTTCTCGGTATAGCCCTTGCGCAGCAGCCAGGCGGTGATCTTCGGCAGCTGGCTGACATCGGGCAGGTCACTCAGGCCGCCGCCACCATCCCAGTCCAGGCCGATCCCCACGTGCTCGGGGCCGACCACCTTGAGGATGTGCTCGAAGTGGGCGAAGAAGTCGTCCAGGCTGGCATGGCGCACCGGGTGCTCATGGTCCAGTGCCTGTTCGGCTTTCAGCAGGGCCACGCCCTGCTCGATGCCCATCCCTTCCCAGCCACCCAGCTGCTTGCTCAGTGCTTCTTCGGCCTGCTTGCGCTCGGGCGTCTTCGCGGTGTCGATCAGGTAGCCGCCATACGCGTTCACCTGGATCACGCCACCGGCCCTGGCCAGCTTGCGCAGGCGCGCGTCATCCAGATTGCGCGGGTGGTCGTACACGGCCTTGGCCGAGCTGTGCGACAGCACGAACGGCACCGGCATCATCGCCAGCAGGTCGTCGAACACCGCGTCCGAGGCATGTGACTGGTCGATCACGATGCCCAGCTTCACTGCTTCCCGCACCAGGTCCTTGCCGGCCGGGCTCAGCCCCTTCCACTCGGCGCCCTTCGGATCGGTAGCCGAATCGGCGAACTCGTTGTTGGCGAAGTGCACGGTGCTGAGCAGGCGCAGGCCGGCACGGTGGTAGAACGAAAGCAGGCTCGGGGCTTCCACCAGTGGGCTGGCGTTTTCCATGCTGATGTAGACCACGCGCTTGCCGGCGCCCTTGATCCGCGCCGCGTCATCGGCGGTCAGCGCCAGCGCGAAGCGCTCGGGATTGGCCGCCAGCATCTCGCGGATTTCCATCAGTCGCTGCAGGCCATGGTCACGCTCGGCCAGGTGGGCCGCTGCGCTGCGATCGCCCTGATCGGTGTAGATCGCCCAGAAGCCGCCATCGAGCGCACCTTCGACCATGCGCGGGTAGTCCACCTGCGAAAGCGCGTTGCGGTCGTGCCGCTGCTCGATGTCGAAGCCGCTGCGACCGAAGTTGGCCGGCGTATCCAGATGGCTGTCGAGGGTGACCAGGCGCTGTTGCAGCGCCTTGGCACGGGCCAGCTCCTGCGCGCTGAACTCAACGGCGTGGACGGACAGCGGCGCGCACAGCACCAGGGCAAGCATGACAGACAGGTGGCGCAAGGAAGGCATGGGCTCTCACCGCGAATGGGAAGAGCCCGACCATAGCGCTGCGGCCCGCTGATTTGTAGAGTCGAGCCGCGCCCCCTCATCAATGGGGCGCCACTTTCACGAACGCATCGCAATGCGCGGAAAGCTGACCGCCGGGCAGTGGACATGATTCATGCCCGGCGAACGCAGAAGCCGACCGTCAATCGACCACGCGGCAGAACACGGCCTTCAGGTAACGCGATTCCTGCACGTGGGCCATGAACGGATGGTCCGGACCGGCGCCGGCCACCTTCAGGATCTGGATCGTGCGGCCGGAGAAATAGGCCGCGCGGCGCAGCATGTCGAGGAACTGGTCCTCGGCCACCAGGCCGGTGCAGGAGAACGTGGCGAACAGGCCGCCCGGCTTCACCACGCCCAGCGCCAGCTTGTTCATGTCCAGGTACTTCTTCAGCGCAGTGATCACCTGGTCACGGTCACGGGTCATCTTCGCCGGGTCCAGGATCACCACGTCGTACTGCTCGCCACGATTGGCCGCATCGCGCAGCCACGGGAAGATGTCGGACTGGACGAACTTCGGGCGCACGTTGTTCAGGCGCGAATTGCCCTTGGCGATCTGGATGACGTCTTCATCGATGTCGATGCCGACCACGTCCGAGGCGCCTCGCGCCGCCGCATACACCGCAAAACCGCCGGTGTTGCAGCACAGGTCCAGCACGCTCTTGCCTTCCACCTGCTGGCTCAGCCACTCGCGGTTTTCGCGCTGGTCGGCGAAGAAGCCGGTCTTGTGCGCACCGGCCGGGTCGGCGCGGAACTTGATGCCGTACTCGGTGATCACCGACGCTTCGGTGGTGGTGTTGCCGTGGAAGTCGAAGCTTTCCTGCTTCTGCACGTGCTCGTCGGCGAAGCTGTGGAAGCGGCAGCCCGGGAACTGCTCGCGCAGGGCGTCGTAGATCCACTCACGGTGGCGGAACATGCCGGCGGCGAAGAACTCGACCACCACCAGGTCGCCGTAGCGGTCGACCACCAGGCCGGACAGGCCATCGCCTTCGCTGTGCACAACGCGCCAGGCGTCGGACACCGCATCGAGCTTGAGCACCTCACGGCGCAGCGACACCGCCTGGGCGATCTTGCGCGAGAACCAGCCGGCATCCACCGGCACGTTCTGGTCGGTCTCGAGGATGCGCACGGCAATGCGCGAATGCCCGTTGTAGAACCCACGGCCAATGAACTCGCCATCAATGCCGACCACGTCGACGATGGAACCGGGCTTGGGCCGGACGGTCGGCTTCTCGACCAGTTTCTGGAAGATCCACGGGTGGCTGGAGCGCCACGCGTTCTTGAGGCGGACAATCGGAAGGGGGGTATTCATCCACCTATTGTAAACCGGGCGCCGGGGTCAGATCCCCGCAGGGGCTCTGGTCCCGGCCGGCATGCCAACCAAGGTTGGCATCTACCAGAGCGGGGACCCCGGCCACCCGGCATTTGACGGCAGCCCGGCCAGGCCGCAGAATCGGCGCCAGAAGGGGAGTAGCTCCCAGACGTTGTCGCCGTCATTTCGAGCCCGCAGGCTCCGGTGCAACGGCAGTTCCAGCCGACTGGAACTGCGAGCGAGACCTTCGCCGTACTGGCGAAGCTCTGTCCCTGGATCCCCTCCCGATCCTCCGTTGCAGATCCTCGCCGTCCGGCCTGGCATTCATCTTTCCAACGGACATTCCCAATGCAGACGATCGGTAACGTGTGGTTGTGGGGCGGCTTCGCAGCGGTGGTGGTCATCGCCCTGCTGGTCGACCTCGTGTTGATGCGCCATGGTGGACCGCACAAGGTCACCTTCAAGGAGGCCCTGTGGTGGTCCATCGGCTGGGTCGCGCTGGCCCTGCTGTTCAACGCGGGCCTCTGGTACTACCTGAATGAGACCGCCGGCCAGGTCGTGGCCAACAAGGTCGGCCTCGAGTTCCTGACCGGCTACCTGGTCGAGAAGGCGCTGGCGGTCGACAACATCTTTGTCTTCCTGATGATCATGAGCTACTTCGCGGTGCCGGAGGAGCAGCGCCAGAAGGTGCTGATCATCGGCATCCTGGGCGCGATCGTGCTGCGTACGATCATGATCTTCGCCGGTAGCGTGCTGATCAGCCAGTTCCATTGGCTGCTCTACGTGTTCGGTGCCTTCCTGCTGTTCACCGGCTGGAAGATGTGGTTCGCCGCCGGCCAGGAGCCGGACCTGGAGACCAACCCGGCCCTGCGCTGGATGCGCAAGCACCTGCGCCTGCTGCCGGACTACGCCGGCAACGCGTTGAGCGTGAAGCGCGATGGCGTGCGCTGGTTCACCCCGCTGTTCGCGGTGCTGATCCTGATCGCGGTCACCGACGTGATCTTCGCCGTGGACAGCATCCCGGCGATCTTCGCGATCACCACCGACCCGTTCATCGTGCTCACCTCCAACGTGTTCGCGGTGCTGGGCCTGCGTGCGATGTTCTTCCTGCTGGCCGGCATGGCCGACCGCTTCCACCTGCTGCCGTACGGCCTGGCGCTGGTACTGGGCTTCATCGGCATCAAGATGATGATCATCGACCTGTTCAAGATCCCGACCCCGGTCTCGCTGGGCGTGGTCGCCGTGATCATCGCCGCCACCGTGGTGCTGAGCCTGAAGTACCCGCCGAAGGAAGGCGAAGGCCAGGCCTGAACCTGACCGGCTGAACGGCGCGGCCGGTGGGATTGTCCCGCCGGCCGCACCCACTCTCCCGCCGCGGTGGCCTTGGTTTCGCGCCAGCCACCGCCATTGCTGAGGTATGGACAACAACGCGCCCCTGCCCGCCGGCGACGTGCCGGCCCCCCGCAATGACCGCTCGCGCATCCTGCGGGCGTTCAATGTCAGCCTGGCCGCCGTGCTGGTGCTGGTGGCCGTGTTCGCCCTGCAGGGCACGTTCGACTGGCGACCGTGGGCGGTCGCACCGCTGGAAGCCAAAGGCCTGATCGGCCTGATCGGCGGGCCGATGCTGCATGCCTCGGTCGAGCACATCGCCGCCAACAGCATCGCCATCCTGATCCTTGGCACTCTCGCCGGCAGCGTCTATCCGAAAGCCACCGTGCGTGCCCTGCCCCTGCTGTGGCTGGGTTCGGGCCTCGGCGCGTGGATGCTGGGCAATCCGGGCAGCGTGCACCTGGGCGCCAGTGGCGTGACCCATGGCCTGATGTTCCTGCTGGCCAGCCTGGGCCTGCTGCGCCGCGACCGTGCGGCGATCGCCACCGGCCTGATCGGCATGCTGTTCTACGGCGGCATGCTGATGACCATCCTGCCGCACGCCGACGGCGTGTCCTGGCAGTCGCACATGGGCGGCGCCTTCGCCGGCATCATCGCTGCGCTGCTGTTCCGCAATGCCGATCCGCTGCCGCCGCGCCAGCGCTACAGCTGGGAAGACGAAGAAGACGAGGCCGAGCCGCTGGCCGACGACGAGCTGGAGCCGCCGTCACCGCAACGCGTGCCGGTGCTGTGGCAGCCGCGCGAGGGCCAGGACTACGTGGTGATCCCGTTCCGCCGCCCGGACGAGCCGCGCGGCTGATTCTCCCGGTAGTGCCCATCCCATCCACCGCCTGCCGGCCCAGTGCCGGATCATCAGTGAAGAAGGCATCGATGCCGGTCGCAAGGTAGGCGCGCATCTCGGCGATCGAGCCTTCCGCGTTGCGCGCAGTGTCTGCACCCTTGCGCAGGTTGCTGGGCTGGAAGTGGTTCTCCGGGCGGAAGGTGTACGGAATCACCATCAGGCCGGCCGCGTGCGCATCACGTACCAGCGAGGTCGGCGTGCCCAGCGCCCCCTTGGCATCCAGCGGAATGATCGAGCGCAGCTCGGGGCCGATGCCATCGGCGTAGCCGGCGATGTCCTTCAGACCGGCCGGGGTCATCATCTGTGCGTAGGTCAGCGTGCCGCCGGCCTTGGCGATGTCGGCCGGCTGGGTATCGCCCTTCCACAGCAGCTGCAGCAGGCGGATGTTGCTGCCCCGCCCGATCTTGCCGTGCAGGTAGCGCAGGTTGGCGGTCTCGAACGACTGGATGGTGACCGGGCCGACGTTGGTGTACGCGTTGCCACGCAGCGCGGCCAGCAGCTTGTCCTCCATCGGCAGGCCGATGGACTGGAAGTAGGTCGGGTGCTTGATCTCCGGCACCAGGCCGATGCCGCGGTTGGCGCGCCCGGCCTGCTGCACCAGGAAAGCCAGGATCTCGTCCAGGCTGGCGATGCGGAACTGGCCGTCGTAGGCGGTGCTGCGCAGTTCCGGCAGGCGTTCACGTGCGTACAGGGTCTTCAGCTCGGCCAGGGTGAAGTCTTCGGTGAACCAGCCGTCGACCTTCTGCCCATCGATCACCTTGCTGGTGCGGCGGCTGGCGAACTCCGGATGCGAGGCGACGTCGGTGGTGCCACCGATCTCGTTCTCGTGGCGGGCCACCATCACCCCGTCCTTGGTCATGACCAGGTCCGGTTCGATGTAGTCGGCGCCATCGGCGATGGCCTGCGCATACGAGGCCAGGGTGTGCTCGGGCAGCAGTGCGCTTGCCCCGCGATGGCCGTAGACCGACACCTTGGGCACGGCTGGGGTGGAGGATTCAGCACTCATGGCCACCGATGGTGCCACGGCCAGCGACAACAGCAACGCACAACCCCACGACTTCACTGCGACTTCCCCAAGCGGTATGTGATGGGCGTCAGTATGAGGCGGCAATGTGACAGGTGGGGGACCTGGGGTCGGATCCCCGCAGGGGCTCCGACCCCGGCCTACTTCCCGATACAGAAGCTGGAGAAGATCCGTCCCAGCAGGTCATCGGCACTCATCTGCCCGGTGATCTCACCCAGCGCATCGTGGGCCAGCCGCAGTTCCTCGGCGGCCAGCTCCAGGTGTTCGTGGGCCAGTTCGGCATCGGCGCGTTGCGCGTGTTCCTGCGCCCGCTCGATTGCGTCCACATGCCGCGTGCGCGCAGAGAACTCGCCATCCACCTGCTCCCCCGCCCCGGCTGAAGCAATGCTGCGCAGGCGCGCGTGCAGATCTTCGAGCCCGGCGCCGGTGGCGGCCGAGACGAACACGCGGTCCGGATCGTCCAGCGCCGGCAGCACATCCAGCAGGTCCGACTTGTTGTGGATGTAGACCTTGTGCGGCACCGCCGCCACGGCATCGCCCAGCGCCACTTCACCGGCCGCCGGATCGCGCGCATCCAGCACGATCAGCGCCAGGTCGGTGCGTTCGATTTCCACGTGGGCGCGGCGCATGCCTTCGCGTTCGATGGCGTCACCGCCGTCGCGAAGGCCGGCGGTGTCGACCAGGGTCAGCTCCAGGCCGTCCAGGCGGATGGTCTCGCGCAGGGTGTCGCGGGTGGTACCGGCGATGTCGGTGACGATGGCGCGTTCGCTACCGGCCAGCGCGTTGAGCAGTGAACTCTTGCCCGCATTCGGCGGACCGATCAGCACCGCGTGCAGGCCATCGCGCAGGCGACGGCCGCGTTCGGCATCGCGGCGCAGAATGGCCAGATCGCTGCGCGCCTGTTCCAGCCCACGCCGCACCTGCGCGCCACCGAGGGTATCCAGCGGTTCGTCGGCAAAGTCGATGGCCGCTTCCACGTGGATGCGCAGCAGTACCAGCTGCTCGACCACAACGTCGATGCGGCGCGAAAACACGCCATCCAGCGAACGGCGTGCAGCGCGCGCGGCGCGGTTGTCACCCGCGGCGATCAGGTCGGCGATGGCCTCGGCCTGGGCCAGGTCCAGCTTGCCGTTGAGGAACGCCCGTTCGCTGAACTCACCCGGTCGCGCCTGGCGCGCACCGAGCGCGATGCAGCGCGCGACCAGTTGCTGCAGCAGCACCGGGCTGCCGTGGCCCTGCAGTTCCACCACCTCTTCGCCGGTGAAGCTGTTCGGTGCCGGGAACCACAGCACGATGCCATCGTCGATGACTTCACCATCGGCGTCGCGCAGGCGTGCGTAGTGCGCGTGGCGCGGGCGCAGTGCAGGCGCGCCCAGCGCGTTGGCGATCGCCGCGGCACGCGGGCCGGACAGGCGCAGCAGACCAACACCCCCGGCGCCGGGGGCACTGGCGATGGCCACGATGGTGTCGGTACGGATCGCGTCGCTCATGGCTCAGAGCTTCTCCAGCTGCGCGCGCGCCTGGGCCGCGCCGCTGCCCTGCGGCTGCAGCGCCAGGTAAGTCGTGTAGGCCTGCTTGGCCTTGGCCTTGTCGCCCGCGTTGAAGTAGGCATCGCCCAGGTTCAGATGGGCCACCGCGCGCGACGGGTCGATCTTCAAGGTGTTCTCCAGCCAGCGCGCGGCTTCCGCATAACGCTGCTGGCGGTAGTAGACGAAGCCGAGGTTGTTCGCAGCCTGGGCAAAGTCAGGGCGCAGCTTCAGCGCTTCGGCGAACTGCGCAGCCGCCTCGTCGTACTGCTTCTCGCGGTACAGCTGCAGGCCGCGGTCGTTGGCCTGCTGCGCGCGCTGGCGGTCGGATGCCGGGCCGGCGGTGGGCACCACCAGCTTGGCCTTGCCACCCTGCAGGTCGGCCACGGTCACCGGCGCCTGGCTGCCCTTGGCCTCGCTGGCCGCATCCACCTTGTTGTTCAGCGCGATCGCATCGGCGGTCAGCTGGCGCGTATCGGCGTTGAGGAATTCCTGGCTGTCCGGCACCTGGAACACGAACTCGCCGCCCTGCGAACCGGGCAGGCTGCCGAAGGCCGGGGTCTGGTGCGAGACCGCCGAAACTGCCGGTGCCACGTAGGCGGCCAGTTCGGTACCGGTAATCAGGCCATCGCCGTTGAGGTCGCCCTTGCCGGCCAACGCCTGCAGCAGCACCCAGGTGAACACCGAGTGGCCGTTCGGGCCGGCATCGGCCACCTGCTGGTCGGCACCACCGGCGGTCAGCATCTGCCGCGCGCTGCGGCGGGCGTTCTCGCGCAGGAACGACGACGACGACGGGCCACCACGGGTCAGGCCCAGGCCGCTGTAGCAGGCATCCATCACGAACATCACATGCTTGGCCTGCATGCTCTCGGCGATGTTCTGGATGTCGGTCATCGCGATGGCGTCGGTAGCGAATTCCTTCGGGTCCGAATCGACCGGAATGATGTAGCCGAGGTCGCGCCCGGAGGCGAGCTGACGGGTCGCGCCATGGCCGGCGAAGAACACGAACACACGGTCGTTCTTGCCGGTGCGGTCATCGGCCAGGCGGTCGTGGAAGGCGGCCAGGATGTTGTTGCGGGTCGCCTGCTCGTTCTTCAGCACGATCACCTGCGAGGACGGGAAGCCGAACTGCCCGGTCAGGGTATCGGCCACCGCCTGTGCGTCATGGCTGGCGTATTCCAGCTTCGGCCACTTGGCATAGTTGTCGATGCCGACCACGATCGCCCAGGACTTCTCGTAGCCGGTGGTGACCGTGGCGGCACCGGCATCACCCTTGCGCGCACGGGTAACGGTGAAGTCGCGGCCGTTCCAGCCGGCGAACTGATAGCCATCGGCGATCAACCGGTCGAGGATCTGCGGCAGCGCCTTCACCGCACGATCGTGGATGTCGTGGAACAGGATGATGCCGCGCTGTTCCTTGTTCACCTGGTCGAGTACGCGCTGCACGATCGATTCGGGCACCGGGTCGGCCCAGTCCATCGAGTCGATGTTCCACATGATCGACTTCAGCCCGGCTTCGTTGAGCAGCTGCAGGCCTTCGGCATTGCGCGCGCCGTACGGGAAGCGGAACAGCGGCGCGCGCTTGCTGTCGACATCCTTCAGCAGCGTGTCGGTGTCGAGTACCTGCTGGCGCAGCGCGTCGCCGGTGGTGCGCGACAGCTGGGCGTGGGTGAGGCTGTGGTTGCCGACCGCATAGCCCTCTTCCATCAGGTTGCGGCTGATCTTCGCCATCGGGCCGAGGCTGACCTTCCCGTCCGCCTCGACCTTGCCCAGGTTGCGGCCGACCTCGAAGAACACGCCCGGCACGTCGTAGCGCTTGAGGATGGCCACCACTTCATCGGTATAGGCCTTGTGCGGGCCATCGTCGAAGGTCAGCACCACGGTCTTGGCCGGCAGGTCGCGGCCGAAGATCTCGCGGTCGCTGTCCTTCATCGACATCGGGTACGGCTCGATCACGCCATAGTCGCGCAGGATCGCTTCGCGGCTGTAGTCCTTGTGCAGGTGGGCGATGTAGTCATCCCACTTCTCGCGCTTCAGTTCGATGGCACGGGTGCGCTCGAAGCGGCTGAAGATGCGGGTCAGTTCCTGGTTGTAGTTGCGCTCGATCTCGTCGAGCGCCTCCAGGTCCTCGCCGATGCGCTGGTGCAGCTTCACCGCCGGCAGCGAGGAATCGGTGCCGACCCGCTCATGCAGATCACGCAGCACTTCGCGGAAGGCCAGGCGATCGGCATCGAACAGTTCCGGCGCAGACTCGATGTAGTCCAGCACGGTGCCGAGGGTGGCGAAGCGCTGCGGACTGGAACCGCGCAGCAGGGTGTCGAACTGCGCGGCGATGGCCGTGCGCTGTTCCAGGCCATCGTGGAACAGCTGCTGGCCCACACGCGTGGAGGTGCCGCGGTCGGCGGCCGACTGCTGTTCCTCGTCGGCCAGCAGCACGATGATCCGGCGGTAGCCGTCGAGCTGTTTCTGCAGCGCCGCCAGCAACGGTGCAGCGGCCGGATCGGCCGCCGCCGCGGCCTGCGCGCTGGGCTGGGTCACGCCGGTTACCGGTGCCTTCGCGTCCTTGTCGCCACAGCCGGCAACGACCAGGGTCAACAACAACGAGGGCAGGAACAGGCGGAACGACGACGCACGCGGCATGGCGGACTCGATGGATGCAGGAACAGTGTGCCGGCGATTCTAACGCCGGATGCGAAAAGCCCGCCTTGCGGCGGGCTTCTGCTGAGGCCAGCCGGCCAGCGGCCGGCTCCACCCGTTACTTCTTCTTGACCGGGGCCGGCGCGGTGGTGGCCGGGACCGGATCGCCGCCATGGCGCTTGGTCATCCACCACTGCTGCAGCAGGCCCAGGCCGCCGTTGACCACCCAGTACAGCACCAGGCCGGACGGCATGAAGGCCATCATGACGCCGAACACCAGCGGCATGAACTGCATCATCTTCTGCTGCATCGGGTCCATGCCCGGTGCCGGGGTCAGCTTCTGGGTGAACCACATCACCGCCACGTTGATCACCGGCAGGATGAAGTACGGGTCGCGTGCGGTCAGGTCCTGGATCCAGCCGAACCAGGGCGCCTGGCGCAATTCGACCGATTCCACCAGCACCCAGTACAGGGCGAAGAAGATCGGCATCTGGATGAGGATCGGCAGGCAGCCGCCCATCGGATTGATCTTTTCCTTCTTGTACAGCTCCATCATCGCGGTCTGGAACTTCTGGCGGTCATCGCCATAGCGCTCCTTCAGCTGCGCGATGCGCGGCTGGAAGCGACGCATCTTGGCACCGCTCTTGTACTGGGTCGCCGACAGCGGGTACAGCACCAGCTTCAGCAGCACCACCAGGCCGACGATCGCCCAGCCCCAGTTGCCGACCAGCTTGTGCACCTGGTTCAGCACCCAGAACAGGCCCTGGCCGATCACCGCCATCATCGAGAAGCGGCTGTAGTCGACCACGCGGTCCAGGCCCGGCACGTCTTCCTTGGCAATCAGGTTCACCAGCTTCGGGCCGACCCACAGGCGGGCTTCGGTGCTGGTGGACTGGCCCGGGGCCACGGTGAAGGCCGGGCCACGCGCTTCGATCAGGTCACGACCGGCCACCTGCGACAGCACGTAGTGCGCGGTCTGGTCCTTCTGCGGGATCCAGGCGGTGAAGAAGTGGTGCTGCAGCATCGCCAGCCAGCCGCCGGTGATGTTCTGGTTCAGCGTGCCGTCGTCCAGGTAGTCCTTGAACGCACGACGCTGGTACTTCTTGTCGTTGTCGTACCAGGTGGCGCCGTTGAAGCTGAACGAATCCGGGTTGGTCATGCTCCGCGACAGGATGGTCGGGGTGCGGTCCAGGGTGCGGTAGACGTAGCCGTTCCACGGTGCGGCACCGGCATTGCTGACTTCGTCCTTGAAGCGCACGGCGTACTCGTTGCGCGAGACGGTCAGGGTGCGCTTGATGGTCACGCCGTTGTCGGCGGTCCACACGAACGGGATCTGCAGTTCGTTCTGGCCCTTGGCCAGCACGAAGTCGCGGGTGTCACCGACCAGCTTGAAGCCGTCAGCGCCGGGAACCGGGGTGTTCTTGTCTTCGCTGGCCCAGCCACTGATCGCGCTGTACGGATGCGCGGGGTCTTCGGTCAGCAGGCGTACCGGCGGGCTGCCTTCGTCCTTGGTCTGCGGGAACTGCAGCAGCTCGGCATCGAGCACGCGGCCGCCGTCCAGTACCAGGCGCAGCACGTCGGTGGTGACGGTCACGCGCTGGCTGGCCGGGGTGGCACTGGCCTGGGCCTGCACAGCGGCCTGGCCCGGGGCACCCGGGACCTGCGCGCTGGGGATGCTGCCCGGGGTCGCGCCCGGAACACTCTGTGCAGCAGCCGGGGCCGACGTGGTCGTCGGTGCCGGGGTCGGAGCAGCCTTTTCACGGCTCCACTCCATCCACAGCAGCACGGCCACCATCAGCCAGGCAAAAATGAGGAATACGCGGGTCTGGTTCATCAGCGGACAGGCTCGGCGGGGCCGGGACGCGATGCCGGCTCGGTCAAAGAAGGAGTTGCGATGCCATCAGGCGGCGGCATTGTGCCGTCCACGCCCGGCGCGGGCAATGCACGCAGGCGACGCAGCAGGCGCAGGAAGGCCTGGCGGATCTCGTCGTTGCTGGCGGAACGCGCAGCACTACGAGCCACGACGACGAAGTCGCCTGGCTGGATGTCGGTACGTGTCTGACGCAGGATGTCGCGCAGGACGCGCTTGATCCGGTTACGCCCAACGGCGTTCGGATCAACCTTGCGGGAAACCGCCAGACCCAGCCTGGCCGGCCGGTCAGCCGGCAGCCAGTGCAGGGTCATCAGCGGATCGGACACACGGCGGGCGCCGTTGAAGACCGTTGAATATTCGGCACGCGTGCGAACCCGCGCAGAGCGAGGGAATCGCTTGCGCGGGTCTGCAGTATTCACTGTCGAAGGGATTGCGTCTGCCGCGAGGTGCGGCATGGCAATCAGGCGCTCAGGACTTTGCGGCCCTTGGCGCGGCGACGCGACAGGATCTTGCGGCCGTCAGCGGTCTTCATACGGGCACGGAAGCCGTGGTCGCGCTTACGCTTGAGGTTGCTGGGCTGGTAGGTGCGCTTCGTGGCCATTGGGGGCCTCTCGTATGAATGGGACGGAAAGAACCGGAAATTCTAGAGAGGTACCCCGCCCCAAGTCAACCCCTGTCAGCTACGCGAATTCACTGGGCTGTGCAATAGCTGTGGATGTTTTTGTGAATAAGTAGGGGACAAGCATTCCGAAGGCGGGCGCTCGGTGGTAGTCTGAGCCATCCATTTCCCCCCTTTCCGGCCTGTGTTTGGGCGCCTTGTCGCGTCCATGCCCCGGCCACCGGACGATTATTGCTGATGGATGCTTGGTCCCGTAGTCTCGAGCGCCTCGAAGCGGAGTTCCCGCCGGAAGACGTTCATACCTGGTTGAAGCCGCTGCAGGCCGATCTGCGCGTGGACAGCCTGGTGCTGTATGCACCGAATGCCTTCATCGTCGACCAGGTCCGCGAGCTGTACCTGGCCCGGATCCGCGAACTGCTGGCTCATTTCGCCGGTTTCAGCGACGTTTTTCTTGAAATCGGCTCGCGCCCGCGTCCCGTGGAGGCGCAGAACGCGCCGGTTTCCACGCCGTCGGCGCATGTTTCCAGCGAACCGCAGGTGCCCTTCGCCGGCAACCTGGACAACCACTACACCTTCGCCAACTTCGTCGAAGGCCGCAGCAACCAGCTGGGCCTGGCCGCTGCCTTCCAGGCGGCGCAGAAGCCGGGCGACCGTGCACACAACCCGCTGCTGCTGTACGGAGGCACCGGCCTGGGCAAGACCCACCTGATGTTCGCCGCCGGCAATGCCATGCGCCAGGCCAACCCGGGTGCGAAGGTGCTGTACCTGCGTTCGGAGCAGTTCTTCAGCGCGATGATCCGGGCCCTGCAGGAAAAGACCATGGATCAGTTCAAGCGCCAGTTCCAGCAGGTGGATGCGCTGCTGATCGATGACATCCAGTTCTTCGCCGGCAAGGACCGCACCCAGGAAGAGTTCTTCCACACCTTCAACGCGCTGTTCGATGGCAAGCAGCAGATCATCCTGACCTGCGACCGCTATCCGCGCGAAGTCGAAGGCCTGGAAGCGCGCCTGAAGTCGCGGCTTGCCTGGGGCCTGTCGGTCGCGATCGAACCGCCGGACTTCGAGACCCGCGCCGCGATCGTGCTGGCCAAGGCACGCGAACGCGGTGCCGAGATTCCCGATGATGTTGCGTTCCTGATCGCCAAGAAGATGCGCTCCAACGTGCGCGACCTCGAAGGTGCGCTCAATACCCTGACCGCCCGCGCCAATTTCACCGGCCGCGCGATCACCACCGAATTCGCCCAGGAAACCCTGCGCGACCTGCTGCGCGCCCAGCAGCAGGCGATCAGCATTCCCAACATCCAGAAGACCGTTGCCGACTACTACGGCCTGCAGATCAAGGATCTGCTGTCGAAGCGTCGGACCCGCTCGCTGGCCCGCCCCCGCCAGGTCGCCATGGCCCTGACCAAGGAACTGACCGAGCACAGCCTGCCCGAGATCGGCGACGCCTTTGCCGGTCGCGATCACACCACGGTGCTGCATGCCTGCCGCCAGATCCGGACCCTGATGGAAACCGACGGCAAGCTCCGCGAGGACTGGGACAAGCTGATCCGGAAGCTGAGCGAATGATGCACGGATGCCGATGAGGCGTCATCGCACAAAACGGTGCAGAATCCGGTAGCAAGCGCGGGACACGTTGTGGATAAAAATGGCGTTTGAAATCGCGCTGGATTTATCCACAGCTTTCCCCACCCCCTGGGGGTCGGTAATACAGAGGGTTTCGAGGTTAGAAATTCTTTTATTTACAAAGACTTAGCGTTGTTTTCCAGCGATTCTGTCTCTACCAGCACCACCAAGCTTTTGATTTATTCCACATTTTTTAAAGCATAGGGGCACGGAACCACATGCGTTTCACACTGCAGCGCGAAGCCTTTCTCAAGCCGTTGGCACAGGTCGTCAACGTGGTCGAACGCCGCCAGACCCTTCCGGTTCTGGCCAATTTCCTGGTCCAGGTGCAGAACGGCCAGCTGTCGCTGACCGGTACCGACCTGGAAGTGGAGATGGTGTCGCGGATCGCGGTTGAAGATGCCCAGGACGGCGAAACCACCATCCCCGCCCGCAAGCTGTTCGAGATCATCCGCGCCCTGCCCGACGGCAGCCGGATCACCGTCTCGCAGACCGGTGACAAGATCACCGTGCAGGCCGGCCGCAGCCGCTTCACCCTGGCCACCCTGCCCTCCAACGACTTCCCGTCGGTTGACGAAGTGGAAGCCACCGAGCGCGTGGCCATCGGCGAAGCGACCCTGAAGGAACTGATCGAACGCACCGCGTTCGCGATGGCCCAGCAGGACGTGCGCTACTACCTCAACGGCCTGCTGTTCGATCTGCGCGGTGATGCCCTGCGTACCGTCGCCACCGACGGCCACCGCCTGGCGCTGTGTGAAACCGATCTGGCCAAGCCCAGCGGTTCCAAGCGCCAGATCATCGTGCCGCGCAAGGGCGTAACCGAACTGCAGCGCCTGCTGGAAAGCGGCGATCGCGAGATCGAGCTGGAAGTCGGCCGCAGCCACGTCCGGGTCAAGCGCGACGATGTCACCTTCACCTCGAAGCTGATCGACGGCCGTTTCCCGGACTACGAAGCGGTGATTCCGATCGGCGCCGACCGCGAAGTGAAGGTTGATCGCGAAGCGCTGCGTGCCTCGCTGCAGCGTGCCGCGATCCTGTCCAACGAGAAGTACCGCGGCATCCGCGTGGAAGTCTCGCCGGGCAACCTGAAGATCAGCGCGCACAACCCGGAGCAGGAAGAGGCCCAGGAAGAGATCGAAGCCGACACCACGGTCAGCGATCTGGCCATCGGCTTCAACGTGAACTACCTGCTGGATGCGCTCTCCGCCCTGCGCGATGAGGAAGTCATCATCCAGCTGCGCGACTCCAACTCCTCGGCGCTGGTGCGTGAATCGAGCAGCGAGAAGTCGCGCCATGTGGTGATGCCGCTGCGTCTCTGACAGCAGCGTTGTTCCACGTGGAACCGAAGGACGCCCGGGATCTTCCCGGGCGTTTTTTTTTTGGTTCCACGTGGAGCATTGAAGGCGAATCATTGAGCTGGATCCTGTTCAGCCGAGAGTTCCCCGTCGGTGGATGCTTGATGGCTTCCGCTGATCCTTCCGCGATGGTTGCACTGGAGACGCTGGATAGCGGGCCATGTGTGCATTGATCACTCCGAATCGCTTTCGGCTGCAGCCGCAGGATGCTCAGATCGAGCTTCCATCTCCTGCGTCCCCATCAGCCAGCGATTGGAACGCGACTCTGAAAGTTCGCAGCCCTTCTGGAAACGCCACTGTCCACAGCCCTGGTTTGGGGCAGATCGGGGCAAGCCTAGCTTCTAAATCTGGGTATAAATCTAAAGCATGGTGGTGATGGTAGGGCCAGATCTCGTGGAAAAATGCCTTATCTGACTGATTTAAAAGAAATTTATGCACCTGAAACCCCCTGTATAGAGGCACCTCAGGCTGGGGGGGAACCTGTGGATAGTTTTAAGGGCAAGGTAAAAGGCCTTTTTTATCCACAGATTGCCCATACCTTGTGTATAAGTCATACATGGCCGCTGTGGACAGCGTGAAACGGTCGGCATGAATTTCTTGAAATCTGTGGAACCGTCCAGGAGAGGGCGTCGTAGATTTCAAGAAATCTGCGGGTCATGCAGCGCGACTGCCGAAGTGGTGGCGTGCACGTGGGGCGCGATGAGCCGTGAAATCGTTGAATTCTGAGGGTCTACACCCTGCCACCCACTGCAGATTTGAAGATTTCGAGGACAGTTCAGGGCTGTGATAACGGCCCGCGTTGAGGCGGTGCCACGTGGAACACGCGATCCGGATCCGGCCATGTTCATCCCATCGGCTCGGCAGCCGCTTCGGGCCATGTCGGCTTGACCGATGCAGTAAGCTGATGGATTCCCTGTCCCTCTACCGCCCCGTGCGGATGGTCCTTCGCGCCCCATGCTTATCCGCCGCCTCGCCCTGCACCAACTGCGTCGCTTCAGTGCGGTGGATCTGTCGCCCCAGCCAGGATTGAACCTGCTGACCGGCGACAACGGTGCCGGCAAGACCAGCGTGCTCGAGGCCCTGCATCTGATGGCTTATGGGCGCAGCTTCCGAGGTCGTGTCCGCGATGGATTGGTGCGCCAGGGCCAGGAAGCGCTGGAGATCTTCGTGGAATGGGACGAACAACGTGCCAATCACCCGCCGCACCGCCGAAAGGCCGGCCTGCGCCACAGCGGACAGGACTGGAAGGGACGTTTGGACGGCGAAGACGTGGCCCAGCTTGGCAATCTGTGCGCAGCGCTTGCGGTCGTCACGTTCGAGCCAGGCAGCCATGCGTTGGTCAGCGGAGGTGGTGAACCCCGCCGCCGCTTCCTCGATTGGGGCTTGTTCCACGTGGAACCTGATTTCCTGTCCCTGTGGCGTCGGTACTCGCGGGCACTGAAACAGCGCAATGCCCTGCTCAAGCAGGGTGGCCCGTCGCGGATGCTGGATACCTGGGATCACGAACTGGCCGAGGCCGGCGAACCCCTGACCAGCCGCCGCCAGCACTACCTGGAGCGTCTGCAGCAGCGCACCGTGGCGCTGGCTTCCAGCCTGGCCCCGCAACTCGGCATCCAGGCCCTGGAACTCAGCCCGGGCTGGCGTCGGCACGAGCTCCCTCTGGCCGATGCCCTGCTTCTGGCCCGGGAACGTGACCGCCAGGCCGGATACACCTCGGTCGGCCCGCACCGGGCAGACTGGAGCGTGGATTTCCACAGCATTCCTGGTCGCGATGCACTGTCCCGCGGCCAGGCCAAGCTGACGGCATTGGCCTGCCTGCTGGCGCAGGCTGAGGACTATGCCGAGCAGCGCGGCGAATGGCCGGTGATCGCTTTGGACGATCTGGCCTCGGAGCTGGATCGCACCCACCAGGCGCGGGTTCTGGAGCGCCTGCTCAATGGACCGGCACAGATCTTCATCACCGCTACCGAAACGCCGGCGGCGCTGGAAGAACTGACCCACATCGCCCGGTTCCACGTGGAACATGCACAGATCGTGGCTGTGCCATAGTGGGCACACCAGGGCCGCTCGACCCCGGCTGGTATAATTCGGGTTGGAATCCTTTCATTCTCGGCGCATCGCTCCAAGCGGTGGCCGACCTGCGGAGCCTACGGCAAGCGCAATGAGCGACGAACAGAACACCCCGGCAAACAACGGCAATTACGACGCCAACAGCATTACCGCCCTGGAAGGCCTGGAGGCTGTCCGCAAGCGTCCCGGCATGTACATCGGCGACGTGCATGACGGCACCGGTCTGCACCACATGGTGTTCGAGGTCGTCGACAACTCGATCGACGAAGCGCTGGCCGGCCACGCCGACCACGTTGCAGTGACGATCCACGCCGACGGCTCGGTCTCGGTATCCGACAACGGCCGCGGTATCCCGACCGGCAAGCATGAGCAGATGAGCGCCAAGCTCGGTCGCGAAGTGTCCGCCGCGGAAGTGGTGATGACCGTCCTGCACGCAGGCGGCAAGTTCGACGACAACAGCTACAAGGTTTCCGGTGGCCTGCACGGCGTCGGCGTCAGCGTGGTCAACGCGCTGTCGCAGAAGCTGCTGGTGGACGTGTTCCAGAACGGCTCCCACTACCAGCAGGAATTCAGCAACGGCGCAGCCGTGACCGCACTGGCCAAGCTGGAAGCCACCACCAAGCGTGGCACCACCGTGCGCTTCTGGCCGTCGACCGTCGCCTTCCACGACAACGTGGAATTCCACTACGACATCCTGGCCCGCCGCCTGCGCGAACTGTCGTTCCTGAACTCCGGCGTCAAGATCGTTCTGGCTGACGAGCGCGGCGATGGCCGTCGCGATGACTTCCACTACGAAGGCGGCATCCGCAGCTTCGTGGAGCATCTGGCCCAGCTGAAGACCCCGCTGCACCCGAACGTCATCTCGGTCACCGGCGAGCACAACGGCATCGTCGTGGATGTGGCGCTGCAGTGGACCGACTCCTACCAGGAGACGATGTACTGCTTCACCAACAACATTCCGCAGAAGGACGGCGGTACCCACCTTGCCGGCTTCCGCGGTGCGCTGACCCGTGTGCTCAACAACTACATCGAGCAGAACGGCATCGCCAAGCAGGCCAAGATCAACCTGACCGGCGATGACATGCGCGAAGGCATGATCGCGGTGCTGTCGGTGAAGGTGCCGGACCCGAGCTTCTCCAGCCAGACCAAGGAAAAGCTGGTCAGCTCCGACGTGCGCCCGGCGGTGGAAAACGCCTTCGGCGCGCGTCTGGAAGAGTTCCTGCAGGAAAACCCGAACGAAGCCAAGGCGATCGCCGGCAAGATCGTCGACGCCGCGCGTGCACGTGAAGCCGCCCGCAAGGCCCGCGACCTGACCCGCCGCAAGGGCGCGCTGGATATCGCCGGCCTGCCGGGCAAGCTGGCCGACTGCCAGGAAAAGGATCCGGCGCTGTCCGAACTGTTCATCGTCGAGGGTGACTCGGCAGGTGGTTCGGCCAAGCAGGGCCGCAACCGCAAGAACCAGGCGGTGCTGCCGCTGCGCGGCAAGATCCTCAACGTGGAACGCGCACGCTTCGACCGCATGCTGTCCTCCGACCAGGTCGGTACGCTGATCACCGCCCTGGGCACCGGCATCGGCCGTGACGAGTACAACCCGGACAAGCTGCGTTACCACAAGATCATCATCATGACCGACGCCGACGTCGACGGCGCCCACATCCGCACCCTGCTGCTGACGTTCTTCTACCGTCAGATGCCGGAGCTGATCGAGCGCGGTTACGTCTACATCGGCCTGCCGCCGCTGTACAAGATCAAGCAGGGCAAGCAGGAGCTGTACCTGAAGGATGATCCGGCGCTGGACAGCTACCTGGCCAGCAGTGCGGTGGAAAACGCCGCGCTGGTGCCGGCTACCGGCGAACCGGGCATCGAAGGCCTGGCGCTGGAAAAGCTGCTGCTGGCCTATGCCGCCGCGCTCGATTCCATCGAACGCAACGCCCACCGCTATGACCGCAACCTGCTCGAAGCGCTGGTCGATTTCGTGCCGATGGACATGGACAGCCTGCGCAATGCGGGCGAAGGCGAGGGCCTGGATGCGCTGGCCAAGCGCCTCAACCAGGGCAGCCTGGGCAGCCCGCGTTTCAGCCTGGAACTGCAGGACGCCAACGAGGAGCGCCCTGCCGCCGTGCTGGTGACCCGTCGCCACATGGGCGAGCAACACATCCAGGTGTTGCCGATGTCGGCGTTCGAAAGCGGCGAGCTGCGCGCGATCCATCAGGCCTCCAAGCTGCTGCACGGCCTGGTGCGCGAAGGCGCGACGATTTCCCGCGGCGCCAAGTCGATCGAAGTCGACAGCTTCGCCAAGGCGCAGAACTGGCTGCTCGAGGAGGCCAAGCGCGGCCGTCAGATCCAGCGATTCAAGGGTCTGGGTGAAATGAATCCGGAGCAGTTGTGGGATACCACAGTGAACCCGGAAACCCGTCGCCTGCTGCAGGTGCGTATCGAAGACGCGGTCGCCGCCGACCAGATTTTCAGCACCCTGATGGGCGATGTGGTCGAACCGCGTCGCGACTTCATCGAAGACAATGCGCTGAAGGTCGCCAACCTGGATATCTGACACAATCGGGACCTGGCCGGTGCGCGGGGAGCTGCACCGGCCTTCGTCCCTTGAACGCAGGTACCTGATGTCCGCATCCGCCCCGGTCTCCGCCGCCCCGCCTCCGGTTCCGCCGGCGTCTACCCCGCCGCGCGCCGTGGCACCGTTGGCAGGTTTCTTCATCGACCTGGGCATCGCCGCCGTCACCCTGGTCGGCCTGAGCATGGTCACCGGCCTGTTCTGGGGCTTCTACCGTGCGATCGTGGTCAGCCGCGCCAACGCCGCGGCCAATGGCGGCGCACTGACACCCGATGCCGCCGGCGCGGCAGTGGGCCAACCCGGTGCCCTGGCGCAGATCCTGATGGCCCTGATCGCCACCGGTGGCGCCGCGCTGCTGCTGTACTTCTGGCGCCGCCCGGCGAACGCCGGCGAACGCCTGGCCTCGCGACAGGCGCTGCAGCGGCCTTCCACCTGGGGCTGGACCCTGCTGGTGGCCACGCTGATCGTGCTTGGCAGCAACGGCATCGCCTTCCTTTCCAAGCAGTTCGGCATCGAGCCGGTGCCGACCAACGTGGAACTGATGCAGAGCGCGATCGCGCGCTTCCCGTTGTTCCTGGTGCTGTTTGCGGTCGTCCTCGCCCCCGCCTACGAAGAGCTGCTGTTCCGCCGCGTCCTGTTCGGGCGCCTGTGGCAGGCCGGTCGCCCCTGGCTGGGCCTCATCCTCAGCAGCCTGGCGTTCGCCCTGGTCCATGAAGTGCCCGGTATCAGCAAGAATTCGCTGCTGGGCATGGCACAGCTGTGGCTGGTCTACGGCGGCATGGGCGCTGCCTTCTGCTGGTTGTACCGCCGTACCGGCACGCTGTGGGCCGCCATCACCGCCCATGCCCTGAACAACGCTGTCGCCCTCGCCGCCATGGTGTTTCTTGGCGCAACGTAACGCCGTGTCCGCTTGACGAAAGATTAAGCAGGTACGTTACACACTGCACATATGAACACGGGGGTGGACCCATGAAACAACTGCTGCTGGCCCTTGTCATCACCACCCTGGTCAGCGCCTGCGCGACCACCACGTCGCCGACCGGGCGTCGGCAGATGGTCGGCGGCGTGTCGCAGGCACAGCTGGACCAGCTGGGTGCGCAGGCGTTCGCCGAGACCAAGCAGAAAGAGAAGATCAGCACCGATGGCCGCCAGAACGGCTACGTGCAGTGCGTGGTCAATGCCCTGGTCGCGCAGTTGCCGCCTCAGTACCGTGGCGTACGGTGGGAGACGGCCGTGTTCGTCGACAAGGAACCGAATGCCTTTGCCCTGCCTGGCGGCAAAGTGGGCGTGAACACCGGCATCTTCACCGTCGCCAAGAACCAGGACCAGCTGGCTGCCGTGATCGGCCATGAGATCGGCCATGTCATCGCGCGTCACCACGAAGAACGCATCACCCGCCAGATGGGCGCGCAGACCGGCCTGGCAGTGCTGGGCGCGCTGGCTGGTGCCGCCTATGGCGATGGCGCTGCCAGTACGGTCAACCAGCTGGGCGGGATGGGCGCGCAGACGGCCTTCCTGCTGCCGGGCTCGCGCACCCAGGAAAGCGAGGCAGACGTGATTGGCCAGCGGCTGATGGCGCAGGCCGGATTCAACCCGGCCCAGGCCGTGGACCTGTGGCAGAACATGATGGCCGCCAGCGGCGGTCGCAGCCCGCAATGGCTGTCCACCCACCCCGATCCGGCCAACCGGATCCAGGAGCTGCGACGTGATGCACCGGGCCTGACGCCGGTCTATCAGCAGGCGCAGGCGGCCGGGCTGCGGCCAAAGTGCGGATGAGTGCGCAGTTCTATGCCGTATTGCAGCACATAAAACGATTTCTCACGCCATCTGTTTCTGATACGTTTGGCGGCTCAGATTTTTCTGACAGTCCGACTTTGCCGCTATCCGGCGGTTCGATCGAGGTGAACGATGATTTTCCGTAACCACAAAGCTGTGCTTTCCGTCCTCGTCGCGACCGCCCTGACCGGCGCCGTGGTCACCGATGCCTTTGCGCAGTCCTCGCGTTCCTCCGACCGTGGCAGCCGCGGCGGCAGCAGCAAGCAGGCCAAGGCCGAACCGCTGTACCCGAATGCGACCCGCCAGGAGCCGACCGCCAAGGCCTCGGCCAAGATGGGCAGCAAGCTGCAGAAAATGATCGACAGCTACAACAAGGAAAAGTTCCCGGAGACGCGCGAACAGGCTGACGCGATCCTGGCCGACAGCGCTTCCAACGAGTACGACAAGTCGCTGGCCGCGCAGCTGGCCTCGCAGGCCGCGTACCAGACCGACGACGTGCCGGGCGCCATCGCGTATCTGAAGCAGGTGATCCAGTTCAACGGCCTGGACAACAACGGCCACTTCCAGTCGATGCTGATGCTGGGCCAGCTGCAGCTGCAGGAAGACAAGACCGCCGAAGGCCTGGCCACCCTGGACAAGTACTTCGCCGAGAGCAAGTCGACCAAGCCGGAAGAGCTGATCGCCAAGGGCCAGGCGCTGTACCAGCTGGAGCGCTACCAGGAAGCGATCCCGGTGCTGAAGCAGGCCATCGCCGGCGCCGCCGAGCCGAAGGACAACTGGAACCAGCTGCTGATGGCGGCCCTGTCCGAAGCCGGCCAGACCGGTGAGGCCGTGCAGGCCGCGGAAGCGCTGGCGGCCAAGAACCCGACGGACAAGAAGGCCCAGCTGAATCTGGCCAACATGTACATGCAGGCTGACCAGATGCCGAAGGCCGCCGCGGTGATGGACAAGCTGCGCAGCAGCGGCCAGCTCACCGAAGAGCGCGAGTACAAGCAGCTGTACTCGATCTATGCCAACACCGAGAACAAGGAAAAGGACGTCATCGCGGTCATCAACGAAGGGTTGCAGAAGGGCATCCTGAAGCCGGATTACCAGGTCTACCTGGCGCTGGCCCAGTCCTACTACTACTCCGACCAGGTGCCGCAGGCGATCGATGCGTGGCAGAAGGCCGCCCCGCTCTCCAAGGACGGTGAGACCTACCTGAACCTGGCACGCGTCCTGCATGCCGAAGGTCGCGTCCCCGAGGCCAAGCAGGCCGCCCAGCAGGCGCTGGCGAAGGGCGTGAAGAACCAGGCTGATGCCAAAAAAATCATCAACCTGAAGTAAGTAGGAATAACGCCTGAATGCCTGCTCAGTTGATGCGCAGGCGCTCAGGATTGGTATAAGCTTGGAGGTTCCTGCGGTGTCATGCACCGCTGATCAGGGATCCCGCCCCCGGGATTCCGGCCCCACTATTGAGCTCTTGGCGCATGACGGAACAACTAGTCGTTCACCGGTACGAACAACCCGATGACAAGGGGCTGAGCTGGCCTCGCATCGTCGGCATCGCGTTTGTAATCGCCCTGCATCTGGCCGCCTTCATGATGCTCCTGATCCCCGCTGTGGCCCCCAAGGCCGTGGCTGAGAAGGAGCGTAACGTCATGGTGACCATCGTCGACGCACCGCCGCCGCCGCCCCCGCCGCCGCCGCCGCCGCCGCCGACCGATACTCCGCCGCCGCCGGTGAAGAATCTGTCGCCGCCGAAGCCGTCGCCGGTCCCGCCGCCGCCGCAGGCGCCGGTCGTGGACGTGCCGGAACCGCGTCCGAACGACATCGTCACCCCGCCGTCGCCGCCGTCGCCGCCGGCTCCGCCGACCTCGATCGAGGCCAGCGTGGACATCTCGTCGAAGGCCATGAATCCGCCGCGCTACCCGCCGGCAGCCTTCCGCGCTGGTATCCAGGGCGAAGTGATCCTGATCATTGATGTCGATGCCAGCGGCAACGTCACCAATGTCACGGTGGAAAAGTCCAGCCGTAACCGCGACCTGGACCGTGCTGCGATGGAAGCGGCTCGCAAGTGGCGCTTCAACGCCGCTGAATCTGGCGGTAAGAAGGCGGCAGGTCGCGTTCGCGTCCCGGTCAACTTTGCGCTGAACTGATGCGCCCGGGTGGCCGCCTGGCCACCCCCGCTCCCAGTTCGATTGTTTAGCTTAGCTACACCCTTTATCACCACACACAACAAAGGTAAGCGTCATGCTGCAGGAAATTTTCATCGCCGCTGCTGCCGGGGGCAATCCGTCCAACGCCCTGTCGCAGATGGGCTTCGAGCACCTGATCCACGAAATGACCACCAAGCCGGGTGATTTCGCGGTTTCCTGGGTCGTGCTGCTGACCCTGATCGCCATGTCGGCCATGTCCTGGTACTGGACCGTCATCAACATCTTCCGTGCCACCCGCCTGAAGAGCGCCGCTGATCGCGTCGTCAGCCTGTTCTGGGACACCCCGAACGCGCAGGACGCCATCCGTGCGATGGAAGAGCAGCCGGCTTCGGAGCCGTTCTCGAAGATCGCCCTGGACGCTGCCCAGGCAGCTGCCCACCACCAGCGCGCTGAAGGCGGTGCTACCGGCGGCGTCGGTGAGAACCTGAGCCGTTCGGAGTTCGTCGACCGCGCTCTGCGTCAGGCCGTCACCCGCGAAAGCAACAAGCTGCAGTCGGGCATGACCCTGCTGGCCACCGTCGGCGCGACCGCTCCGTTCGTCGGTCTGCTGGGTACCGTGTGGGGCATCTACGGCGCGCTGATCAAGATCGGTGCCACCGGCTCCGCTTCGATCGACGCCGTTGCCGGCCCGGTGGGTGAAGCGCTGATCATGACCGCGATCGGTCTGTTCGTCGCAATCCCGGCCGTGTTCGCCTTCAACTTCTTCAGCAAGATCAACAGCGCGACCATCAGCAAGTTCGATACCTTCGCGCACGACCTGCACGACTTCTTCGCCACCGGTTCGCGCGTCCGCTAATTGCGGCGCGCGTCACCCAGCGACGAAGTAAGTAGTCACCAAGATCTAGACGGAGCCCGTTATGGCTTTCAGTAGTGGTAACAGCGGCGGCCCCATGGCCGACATCAACGTTACGCCCCTCGTGGACGTGATGCTGGTGCTGCTGATCATCTTCATCATCACGGCGCCCCTGATGTCCCACAAGGTCAAGGTGGATCTGCCGGAAGCCAACCTGATCCAGAAGCCGGAAGATGCTGAAAAGCGTCCGAACCCGATCACGCTGGCAGTCAAGGAAGACGGCTCGATCTACTGGAACGACGAAGAAATCAACAAGCAGACTCTCGAGTCGCGCTTGGCGACCGCCGCACAGCAGACCCCGCAGCCGCCGCTGAACCTGCGTGGTGACCGCACCACCAAGATGCGCGTCATCAACGACCTGACCAAGGTCGCGCAGGAACAGGGCATGCTGGACGTCGGCTTCGTTGCGACCAAAGAAAAGGGGCAATAAGCCATGGCATTCAGTAGTGGTGGTGGCAAGGGCCCCATGGCAGACATCAACGTCACGCCCCTCGTGGACGTGATGCTGGTTCTGCTGATCATCTTCATCGTGACCGCGCCGATCATGACGTACCCGATCGCCGTGGACCTGCCGCAGCGCGTGCTCAACCCACCGCCGCAGCTGGTCGAACCGCCGCCGCCGATCGAACTGAAGATCGACGCCAGCAACCAGGTCTCGTGGAACAACAGCCCGATCAATACCAGCGAGCTGCAGCAGCGGATGGAGCAGGAGGTCCAGCGTGACCCGACCAACCAGCCGGAACTGCGCATCGACGCCAGCCCGGATTCCGAGTACGACGTGATGGCCAAGGTTCTGGCCGCCGCGAAGAATGCTCAGATGAAGAAGATCGGTTTTGTGCAGCAGTAAACGCTACACCGCAACACAACAGTCATGACGCGACTGCAGACGCCCCTGGAAACAGGGGCGTCTTTTTTTGTGCCCGTGGGGTCCCATCGGGGTCAGATCCCTTTTCCTGCGGAAGAGGGATCTGACCCCAACAGGCAGCATGCGCCGCTATGATCGGCGGATGCTCGCCCTCTTCGACTCCCTGCGCCATTGGCTCGACGGCATCGCCCACCTCGGCACGATCCTGGCGGTGGCCTACCTGCTGTACCTGTTCGCGCTGGCGGGCTGGATCATGCTGCAGAAGCGCGAGCCGGTGGCCACGCTGAGCTGGATCCTCTCGTTGGCGTTGCTCCCCTACCTCGGGCTTTTCATCTACTACCTGCTGGGCCCGCAGAAGGTGAAGCGGCAGCGGCTGCGCCGTGGCCGCGCCCGCTCGGGCATGGAGCATTACAGTGACGTCTGCCCGCCCGATTCGGACTGCACCGAACTGGCCAAGGTTGCCCAGGCCACCACCGGGCTGGCGCCCAGCAGTGCCACCGAGGTGACCTGGCTGGTCGACGGCGCAGCCACCTACGCCGCGCTGCTCGACGCGATCGCGCAGGCGCGCGACCACGTCCACCTGGAGTACTACATTTTCAATCCCGACCACGCCGGCACCGCCCTGCGTGATGCCCTGGTCGAGCGCGCGCAGGCCGGCGTGCAGGTGCGCCTGCTGCTGGATGCGGTCGGCTCCTCTGCCCTGCCCCGCCGCTTCCTGCAGCCCCTGCTGGATGCCGGCGGTGAAGCGATCTGGTTCCATCCGCGGCAGCTGCTGAAGCCGTTCAAGCGCCCGTGGCTGAACCTGCGCACGCACCGCAAGCTGGTGATCGTCGACGGTCGCCTCGCCTTCACCGGCGGCATCAACATCACCGACGAGGAAGACGAGAGCCGCAGGCCGGACGCCTACCGTGACCTGCACATGCGTATCCGCGGCCATGTGGTGCGCAGCCTGCAGCTGGTGTTCGCCGAGGACTGGCTCTACGCCAGTGGCCAGGACCACTCCCGTTTCGACATCGCCCGGCTGTGGCCGGCCGACATGCCGCTGCGCGCGGACGGACCGATCAGCGCGCAGGTGCTGGTGTCCGGGCCCGACTCGGGCTGGGAGACCATCCATCGCCTGCATGTGGCGGCGATCCAGGAAGCGCATGAGCGGGTGTGGCTGGTCACGCCCTATTTCGTGCCGGGCGAAGCGGCGCGGATGGCACTGACCTCGGCTGCACTGGGCGGCCTGGACGTGCGCTTGCTGGTACCGAAGATGAGCGATTCCTGGTTCGTCACCCAGGCCGCCCGCTCCTACTTCGATGAGCTGTTGCATGCTGGCGTGAAGATCTACGAATACGGCCCGCGGATGCTGCATACCAAGGCGTTCATCGCCGATGACGATGTCTGCATTGTCGGCAGTGCCAACTTCGACCATCGCAGCTTCCGGCTGAACTTCGAGCTGTCGATGATGATCAGCGACCGTGACCGTGTCGCCGCGCTGGCCGAACTGCTGCAGGGCGAATTCGACCGCGCCACTCGGGTGCATGACCAGGCCGGCCGCTCGCTATGGCTGCACCGCCTGCCCGAGGCCTTCGCCCGGCTGGCCTCGCCGCTGCTCTGACGCAGCGCTACACTGCGGCGATCATCCGGGGAGCCCGACTATGTACTGGTTGTACCTGCTGCTGGCGCTGGGCTGCTTTGCCTTCGCGCTGAAGACCCCGAGCGCGGGGTTGATGACCCTGTGCCTGCTGGCTGCCCTGGCCTTCCTGCTGGCCTGGGTACGCGGCCGCTACGTGGCCCGTTTCGGCGACCTGCAGCGTGACCCGGCCACCCTGATCGATGCCGAAGAGCTGCGCCGCCTGCGCGAACAGGCCCAGGCCCGCCGCAGCGAAGACCACAACGACCACGGCCCATCCCCTCTTTCCAAGTAGTCCCGTTCCATGACCCAGCTCAGCGTCAACGTCAACAAGATCGCCGTCCTGCGCAATTCGCGCGGCGGCGCCGAACCGGACGTGGTGCGCGCCGCCCAGGCCTGCCTGGATGCCGGTGCACATGGCATCACCGTGCACCCGCGGCCGGACCGCCGCCACATCACCGCCGAGGACGTGCTGGCCCTGTCCACGTTGACCCGCGCGCGTGGCGTTGAATTCAACATCGAAGGCAATCCGTTCGCGCCGCCGCGCGAGGGCTACCCGGGGCTGCTGCCGCTGTGCGAACAGACCCGCCCGGCGCAGGTCACCCTGGTACCCGATGGTGATGGGCAGATCACCTCCGACCACGGTTTCGACTTCGCGCGGGATGCCGAGCGGCTGCGCCCACTGATCGCCGAACTGAAAGCGATGGGCTGCCGGGTCAGCCTTTTCGTCGACGCGGGCAACCCGCTGCTGGAGCAGGCGGCCGACGTGGGTGCGGACCGCATCGAGCTGTATACCGGGCCCTATGCGGAGGCGCATGCGGCTGGCGACGCCGACGCGATGCTGGCGTTGTTCGCCACTGCCGCCCGCCGCGCGCAGGCCGTCGGCCTCGGCGTCAATGCTGGCCACGACCTGTCGCAGGACAACCTGCGCGACTTCCTGGCCCATGTGCCGGAGGTGCTGGAGGTGTCGATCGGCCACGCGCTGATCGGCGAGGCGCTGTATGACGGGCTGGATGCCACCGTGCGCGGGTACCTGACGCTGCTCTGACCCCTCCCCTGCAGCGTCGAGCCCTGCTCGACTCCGCACCGCCCTGAACCCTTCAGGCGGTCGTCGCAGCCATTGAGACGGTGGCGACGTACCCTGCCGCAATGGGTATTGCGATCAAGGGCCGAGGTTCCACGTCCCACCTTGCCGGGCGCTTTGAAAGCACCGTCAGCGAGGCGGTGGACGATGGCTGGGCGGTCGACGAGAGCGAGGAATTCCTCGCCCCGCGTCTGCGCACCGAGGTGCGTGCCGAAACCGCGCGCAGCATCATCACCCGCAACAATTCGCCGGACGTCGGCTTCAGCCAGTCGGTAAATCCGTACCGCGGCTGCGAGCATGGCTGCTCGTACTGCTTTGCGCGCCCCTCGCATGCCTATCTGAATCTGTCGCCGGGCCTGGATTTCGAGACCAAGCTGTTCGCCAAGACCAATGCGCCGCAACTGCTGCGCAAGGAACTGTCGAAGCCGGGTTACGTGCCGCAGCCGATCGCGCTGGGCATCAACACCGATGCGTACCAGCCGATCGAACGCAAGTTCAAGCTGACCCGCCAGCTGATTGAAGTGATGCTGGAGACCAGGCATCCGTTCTCGCTGATCACCAAGAACGCACTGGTCGAGCGCGATATCGATCTGCTCGCGCCGCTGGCCGCGGAGAACCTGGTCAGCGTGCACTTCTCGGTGACCTCGCTGGATCCGCATCTCTCCGCGAAGCTGGAGCCGCGCGCATCAGCGCCACATGCACGGCTACGCGCGATGAAGCGCCTGCATGACGCCGGCATTCCGGTCGGTGTGATGGTGGCGCCGGTGATTCCGTGGATCAACGACAGCGAGCTGGAAGCCGTGCTGGAGGCCGCGCACGACGCAGGTGCGAGCACCGCCGGCTACGTGCTGCTGCGCCTGCCACTGGAAGTGGCGCCGCTGTTCCGCGACTGGCTGGATACGCACCATCCCGATCGCGCCGCGCACGTGATGAGCACCATCCAGCAGCTGCGTGGCGGCAAGGACTACGACAGCCAGTTCGGCACCCGCATGCGCGGCCAGGGCGTATATGCCGATCTGTTGAACAACCGCTTCAAGCTGGCGCGCAAGCGGTTGGGATTCAATGCACAGAACAGCCACTGGCCGAAGCTGGATTGCAGCCGGTTCGTGAAGCCGCTGCCGCCGCGCAAGGAATCGCCGCAGGGTTCGTTGTTCTGAGTCCATCAGTCGAGCATGGCTCGACTCTACATCCGAGCCCGACGTTGCAGCTCGACGTCACCCCCCAAACAACTTCTGCGCACTCTGGAACAGGATCCAGCTCGTCGCGATGAACTTGTCGCCGCCCTGTGGCCGATTGCCACGATGGGTATGAGTAAACGCCGTCGGTGCAATCAGCAGGCTGCCAGTACGTGGCGCGATCTTGCGGCCCTGGAACAGGAACTCGGTTTCACCCTCGTCGAAGTCGTCATTGAGGTACAGCGTCCACAGCACGTGCCGGTGCAGGGTCTCGGCCTGGGCATCCTTCGGGTACAGCTCGCAGTGCCAGTACGGGTAGCCGCCCTCGCCTGCCGCATACCATTGCAGGTTGATTGCACCCGGACGCAGGCAGGTACGGGCCAGGTCGGCCAACTGCTGCGGCGGCATGTCGGGGAAGTCCTCGGCAGACAGGCGTCGCGGTTGGCCGTTGCTGTCCTGGATCTGCAACATCAGCGGGGCGATCAATGCCTGTGGATAACGCCGTAGATAAGTCAGCAGGCCATTGAACACCGCAATCTGCAGCTGCTGGTCGACGTCCTGCCAGCCGTCCAGGCCACTGATGCGCAGATCCTTGCTGTGCTTGAGTTCCGGGAACACGCCACTGCCCACCGCACCGGGCAGCAGGCCACGCGTCGCACGCATGCGCTCGACGATCGCCGCGCAGACCTCGCTGGGGACGGCGTTGTGGATGACTTCGATGAAATCGACCGGGCCTTGCTCGTGCATGCGTGCATTCCTTAGGCGGCAACGGCTTGATGGTGCCGTTTGCCGCCCTCGGTGTCACCCCACGGTCATGTCATCGATCTGCCATGACCGCTGTCAGGCGATCGGTTGTCAGCCCTGTGCGTCGTCGTGCGCGTGGTGGTAGCGCACGGCTTCGGCCACTTCCTCGCGCGAACCGAGGAACACCGGCACGCGCTGGTGCAGCTGGTCGGGCTGGATGTCGAGGATGCGCTCGCGGCCGGTCCAGGCAGCGCCGCCGGCCTGTTCGACCAGCAGGCCCATCGGGTTGGCTTCGTACATCAGGCGCAGCTTGCCGGCCTTGGACGGGTCCTTCTTGTCCCACGGGTAGATGAAGATGCCGCCGCGGGTCAGGATGCGATGCACGTCGGCCACCATGCTGGCGATCCAGCGCATGTTGAAGTTCTTGCCGCGTGCGCCTTCCTTGCCCGCCAGCAGGTCGCCGACGTACGCCTGCATCGGCGCTTCCCAGTGGCGCTGGTTGGACATGTTGATGGCGAATTCCTGGGTGGCCGCCGGAATCTGCATGTTCTCGGTGGTCAGCACGAACTCGCCCTTCTCGCGGTCGAGGGTGAAGGCGTGGGTGCCATGGCCGACGGTCAGCACCAGCTGGGTGCTGGGCCCGTAGATGCAGTAGCCGGCGGCGATCTGCTTGCTGCCCGGCTGCAGGAAGGCGTCATCGCCCGGCAGCTCGACGTTGGTCGGGCAGCGCAGCACCGAGAAGATGGTGCCGACGGAGACGTTGACGTCGATGTTGGAGCTGCCATCGAGGGGATCGAACAGCAGCAGGAAATCACCGCGCGGATAGATGTCCGGCACCGGCTGGCTGTGGTCCATTTCCTCCGAGGCGCAGGCGGCGAGGTGGCCACCCCAGGCATTGGCTTCGAGCAGGATCTCGTTGCTGATGACGTCCAGCTTCTTCTGCGCTTCACCCTGCACGTTGCCGGTACCGGCGTCGCCGAGCACGCCACCGAGGGCGCCCTTGCTGACGGCGATGGAGATGCTGGTGCAGGCGCGGGCGACGACCGCGATCAGCTGGCGCAGGTCGGCATTGATGCGGCCGGCGTGCTGTTCCTGGATCAGGAAGCGGGTCAACGAAGTACGGGACATGAGCGGGCAGGTCTCGGCAGCGGGAAAACGCCTATTGTCGCCCGTCTGGCGGGGGCGTGCGTGAGCGCGGGAAGGCGTAATCGTTTCCAGATGCGTTGCGCTCGTGGCGCCTTCCTTTTGTCGAGGCGCGTGGAAGGGGGAGGCGATGCAGGACACGCTGCAAGTACGTCCATGTAAGCTCGATGGCGCCATCCATGGCGCCAACGGTCCTGCATCACCTCCCCCTCCCACGCGCTTCAGGGTTCGCCGCGAGCGCGGTGGGGATGGCAAAGGCAAGAGCAAAAGCAAAAAACAAAGGCGCCTTTCGGCGCCTTTGTCTTCAAACCACTGGAGCGTTGTTTCAGCCCTTGGCGACGGTGGCCACGGCCTTGGCGACGTATTCCAGGTTGTTCTGGTTCAGCGCGGCCACGCAGATGCGGCCGGTGCCGACGGCGTAGATGCCGAACTCGTCGCGCAGGCGTTCGACCTGCTCACGGCTCAGGCCGGAGTAGGAGAACATGCCGGCCTGCTCGTTGATGAAGCCGAACTGCGGTGCACCTGCAGCGGCCAGCTTCTCGACGAGGCCCTGGCGCAGGGCGTGGATGCGCTCGCGCATCTCGGTCAGCTCCTGCTCCCACATCGCGCGCAGTTCCGGGTTGGTCAGCACGCCGGCCACCAGCGCAGCACCGTGGGTGGACGGGCTGGAGTAGATGGTGCGGATCACGCGCTTGACCTGCGACTGCACGGCCTTGGCGTCAGCGGCGGTCGGCGCCACCATCGACAGCGCACCCACACGTTCGCCATACAGCGAGAACGACTTGGAGTACGAGTTGGCGACGATGAAGCTGTCGATGCCGGCTTCGGCGATGATGCGCACGGCGGCGCCGTCCTGCTCGATGCCCTTGTCGAAGCCCTGGTAGGCCATGTCGATGAAGGGGAACAGCTGGCGGTCCTTCAGCAGCTGTGCGACCTGCTTCCACTGGCTGACCGTGAGGTCGGCACCGGTGGGGTTGTGGCAGCAGGCGTGCAGCAGCACCACAGTGCCGGCTTCCAGCTTGCCCAGGTCGGCCAGCAGGGCATCGAAGTTGACGCCATGGGTGGTCGGGTCGAAGTAGGAATACTCCACCACCTCGAAGCCGGCCGCGCTGAACACGGCGCGGTGGTTTTCCCAGCTCGGGTTGCTCAGCGCAACGGTGGCGTGCGGCAGCAGCTTCTTCAGCACGTCGGCGCCGACGCGCAGCGCACCGCTGCCACCGACGGTCTGTGCGGTGGTGACGCGGCCGGCGGCCAGCAGCGGCGAGTCCTTGCCGAACACCAGCTCACGTGTGGCCTGCGTATAGGCCGGCAGGCCATCGATCGGCAGGTAGCCGCGCGGTTTGGCTTCAGCGGCAAGCTGCTGCTCGATCTGCTTGACGGCGCGCAGCAGCGGAATGCGGCCGCTCTCGTCGTAGTAGATGCCCACACCCAGGTTGACCTTGGTCGGGCGGCTGTCGGCGTTGTACGCCTCGGTCAGGCCCAGGATCGGGTCGCCTGGGACCAGTTCCACGTTTGCAAAGAAGGACACGGCGGTACTCGTTCGGTAGACGGAAAGGGGGAGGAAGTGCGCTACGCGGCTTGCGGCTTTTCGGCCGGAAACAGCCCATCGTAACAAAGCCTGCCGGGGCTGGCCGCCGCCATCGTCATCCGCGGCCCCGTACCATGGCGTGCGTTGCCGCCCGATCCATCAACCTGAATCATGAATCCTGCCGCACGCCGCCGTTGCCTGCCGTTGTCCGCCCTGCTGCTGTCGCCCTGGGCGGCCATGGCCGAGCCCGCGCCGACCGCCCTGCCCAGCGTGCAGGTGCAGGCCGCGCGGGTGCCGGGCATCGACCCGTTCGCGCTGCCGGCCAGCCAGGACACGGTCTGGATCGACGCCGGCCGCGCTGGCGCCGGCGCGCAGCTGTCCGAGGCGTTGGCCGGGGTCCCGGGCCTGGTCGCCCGCGACCGGCAGAACTTCGCGCAGGACACCCAGCTGTCGATCCGTGGCTTTGGTGCGCGCTCTACCTTCGGTGTGCGCGGGGTGCGGGTATTGATCGACGGGGTACCGGCGACCATGCCCGACGGCCAGGGCCAGCTGTCGCACGCCAGCCTGTTGGGCGCCGAACGCATCGAGGTGCTGCGCGGGCCGTTCTCGGCGCTGTACGGCAATTCCTCCGGCGGCGTGCTGCAGGTGTGGAGCGCGCAGGGCCAGCCCGGCGACTCGTGGCGGCTGCGGCTCAATGCCGGTGCCGACAACACGCTCAGCGTCGGCGCGCAACTGAAGGGTGCCGGCCGTGTTCTGGATTACAACATCGCCGCCAACCACTTCCGCACCGATGGCTGGCGCGACCACAGCCACGCGCGCCGTGAATCGCTCAATGCGCGCATCGGTGGTGATCTGGGCGGTGGGCGGCTGGAGCTGCTGCTCAATGCGCTGGATGCCCCCGATGCGCAGGACCCGCTGGGCCTGAGCCGTGCCCAGGTGGCGGCGGATCCGCGCCAGGCCACCGCCGTGGCGCACCAGTACAACACCCGAAAATCGGTGCGCCAGCAGCAGGCCGGTCTGCGTTGGACCCGGGAGACCGGGGCGCAGCGCTGGCAGCTGATGGGCTATGCCGGCCAACGCACGGTGACCCAATACCTGCCGATTCCGCCGGCTGCCCAGGCCAACCCACTGCATGCCGGCGGGGTGATCGATCTGGAGGGCGGCTATGGTGGGCTGGACGCGCGCTGGGGCTGGCGCGGCGACCTCGCCGGCCGGCCGCTGGACGTGGTGGCCGGGCTCAGCGCGGATCGGCAGCGCCAGCACCGCACCGGCTTCGAGAACTTCATCGGCAGTACGTTGGGTGTGCGCGGGCGCCTGCGCCGCGACCAGATCGACACCGTGCAGAACGTGGACCAGTTCGCCCAGGCCTGGTGGCAGTGGAGCCCGCGCTGGTCGTTGCTGGCGGGCGTGCGCCACAGCGCGGTGCGCTTCGCGTCCGACGACCGCTACATCGTTGGCGCCAACCCCGACGACAGTGGCCGGCGCCGCTACCAGGCGACCACGCCGGTGGCCGGGATCAGCTTCGAGGCCAGCCCGCAGTGGCGCCTGCATGCCGCGGTGGGCCGCGGCTTCGAGACGCCCACCTTCAACGAGCTGGGCTATCGCGCCGATGGCCAGGCGGGCTTGGCGCTGGATCTGGCGGCGGCGCGCAGCCGCAGCCTGGAGGTCGGCAGCAAGTGGCGCGCACAGGATGGAACCCAGCTTGATGTCAGCCTGTTCCGCGCAGATACCGACGATGAGCTGGCCGTTGCCAGCAACAACGGAGGTCGCAGCACCTATCGCAACGTCGGCCGCACCCGCCGCCAGGGGGTTGAACTGCAGTATCGCCAGCCGCTGGCCGAGCAGTTGGAGCTGCAGCTGGCGTGGACCTGGCTGCAGGCGCAGGTGCGTTCGCCGTACCTGACCTCGAATACCCTGGTTGCTGCCGGCAGCCGCCTTCCCGGGGTACCGCGCCAGCAGGCCTTCGCCCGGCTGCAATGGTCACCCGGCGAGTGGCAGTGGGCGCTGGAGGCCGCCGCCAGCAGCGATACCGTGGTCAACGACGTGGCGACCGAACGCGCGCCCGGCTTCGCCCTGCTGCGTCTGGAAGCCGGGCGTCGCTGGACCCTGCCGGGTGGCGAGCTGCGCGCCTTTGCCCGGCTGGAGAACGTGCTGGACCAGGCCTATATCGGCTCGGTGATCGTCAATGACGGCAACGGGCGCTTCTACGAGCCGGGACCGGGACGGCGGGCCAACGTCGGCCTGCAATGGTCGTGGCGCTGAAGGGGTAGTGCCGACCGCTGGTCGGCATTGCACCGTGCAGGACGTCAGGAAGTTGCCGGCCAGCGGCCGGCACTACCTGTAAATCGGTGGCCCTGGCCGGCATCGCGCCGTGCAGGACGTCAGGAAGTTGCCGGCCAGCGGCCGGCACTACCCGTAATTCGGTGGCCCTGGCGGCATCGCGCCGTGCAGGACGTCAGGAGGTTGCCGGCCAGCGGCCGGCATTACCTTTCAATCGGGTGCCTTGGCCGGCACGAAGGGCGAGGTCGGGTCGCTGGCCGGGAACGTCTCCTCCAACGCCTCGTCCTGGTTGTCGCTGGCGTGCTGCTTGCGTTCGCGGCGCTTGAGCGGGCTCTCCTGGCCGCCGCGATGGCGGTCTCCGCCATCCTTGCGGTCCTGGGCGGCCTGTTCAGCCTCGTGCTTCACCGGCAGATGGTCGCCACCGTGCTCGGCGTCGTAGAACGGCGCACCGGTGCCTCGGTAGTCGGCAGTGTCGGCATCATGCTTGCCGCGCTGCTCGCCGGGAATGGGCGGATGGTTCGCGCGCATCGGGTCGCGGGAAGTCTCTCGGCTCATGGTCTGGCTACCTGCGCTCGGGGCCACCACTACACCGCGCCACAGGTAAAGCCGCCGCGAACCCGGCGTCATGAACATCTCGCTCACCCCCCGGTAACGGCACCGCGCGTATTCCTGCCCACCCGCCCCCGCTGCAGGAGCCGGCCATGCCCCGTCTTGAACGACCCGCACCGTCCGTGTTCAACGCCCTGCTCGATCCGCTCGGCCAGCGCACCGCGCAACGCCGCACGCGCCGCCATGAAGATCCGCAGGCGGTGGCGCAGGACTACCTGCAGTACATGCTCAGCGATTACGAAGAGCGTCGCGGGCAGAACCACCGTAACTGGCGTGATCTGTGCCCGGTCTATGCCTTCGCGCTGACCACCCACGCTGCTGACTGGCCGCGCGGTGACGCGGCCGATACCTGCGAGGAACTGGCCGAGCACTGGGAACAGATGCGCGGGCAGTCGCGGTTGAGCTGGTCGCAGGCACGGCCGGTGGTGGAAGACGCCTGGCGCGCGCTGGACCACATTCCGGCGGCGGCGGTGAGGCCCTTGCTGCAGTAGCGCAGAGGTTCGGCATGCACGCTAGGATGTCCTGTGGTTGCCGGCCAGCGGCCGGCACTACCGGATGGCGGCGCCTGAAGGCGCCGCCGCGCATCGATCAGAAGTCCGCGCGGATGCCGAAGGTGACGCGGCGCCCGGAGAACTCGTACTGGGTCGGGAATGCCTTGTCGATCGTGTAACCGCTGGTCTCTTCATCCAGCAGGTTGATCGCCTCCAGGTTCAGCTTCCAGGTGTCGTTGAGGCGGAAGCCGATCGAGGCATCCAGCTGGCCATACGCATCGCGGTAGACCGGGTACATGTTGAGATGGATGTACTCGACGTACTTGTCCTTGTAGTTGTACGAGGCGCGCGCGCTGAAGCGGTCGTTCTCGTAGTACAGGGTGAAGTTGTACGCCTTTTCGGCCAGCCCCTCCGGCGGTGTCGGGATCGAGAGATCCGATGCGCCGGTCAGCGAGTTGTCCAGCTGCGTGTAGTTGGCATTGATGCCCCACCCTTCCAGCGCCGGGTGCAGCATCGACAGCGGCAGCTGTGCGACCAGCTCCACGCCGCTGACCTTGTACGAACCATCGGCATTGACCGGCTGGTACACCTCGAAGTCGTAGTAGCCATCCAGTGAGCCGTTGGCGTTGAGCTTCTCGACGTTCGGCACGATGCCGGTCAGCGACTGCCGCACCACGCCGTCGATCTTCTTGGAGAAGTACGACGCCGCCAGCAGGCCGCCGTTCTGCAGGTACTTCTCCAGGCCGACTTCCCACTGCTTTGCCGTGGTCGGCTTCAGCGCCGGGTTGCCATCCATGAAGCGGAAGCTGCTCCAGCTGACCGTGCGCCGGTAGGCGATGTCGGTCAGCGACGGACGCATCAGCGTTTCCGACGCCGCAGCGCGCAGCACCAGTCCATCGGCAATCTCGGCAGTCATGTTGAAGCTCGGCAGCAGCTTGCTGTAGTCGCCGCTGCTGGAGATCGGCGTAGCGGTGAAGCCGCTGCTGCCATCGGGCTTCTGTACCGGATGGAAACCGGAGGAGTCGACGTCGGTGTCGATCGACCGCACGCCGAGATTGGCGTACACCGGTACATGGCCGATGTCGAAGTAGAAATCGGCCATCGCATACAGCGCCAGCGTCTTCTCCTTCACCTCGTAGTACTGGCCGGGATCCAGCGGTGTCGCATAACCGGGATAGCGGAAGGTGGCGCGTGCGTAGGCGTTGGAAATCTGCTGCCAGTCCAGATCGCTCGGGCGATAGGCACCGCCCGGTGCCAGCTGGCTGATCCACACCGGGTTGCTGTCGGCCAGGGTGCGCTTGTTCACCCACGCCGCGCTGCCGGCCGAGGGGCCCTGGATCTTGCCGCTGCCGAACGCGCGCTGCTTGGTCTTGTCGGTATAGCGCGCACCGAACTGCACTGCGCTCAATGCCGGGAAGAACGCCAGGTTCATCTGCCGGCGCAGGTCCAGCTGCGCGGCGTACTTGTCGTCCTTCACGTTCTCCACTTCGGTTTCGTAGGCTTCGAACAGGTACTTGTCCGCCGTGTTGTACATGTCGAAACCGCCGGCGCTGCTGGGCACGGTTTCACCCCCGTTGCCGGTCCAGCGCGTACGCGACGGCGCATAGGCGACGTGCTTGAGGTTGGCGTAGTCCGAGTCCTTGCGTGCGCCGGAGTAGCCGACCAGCGCATCGATGTCCCAGCCGCCCACCTTCCAGTCCAGCTTGCTGCTGAACTGGCGATAGTCGGTGTTGGCGTTGCGGTCCTTGCTGAGGATCTCGTGCTGGGTGGCGGTGTAGGCCACGTCCCTGAGCACGGTGATGCCATGGTCGCCCAGCGTGGTGCGGTCGTAGTCGTAGATGCGGTCCAGCGTGCTGCGGCTGGAGGCGGAGTAGGCCGCCGCATCGTATTCGTCCTCATGGGTGTCGTAGCCGCCGAGCATCGCGTCGAAACTCAGCGAGAACGTTTCGCTGGGCTTGAACTGCAGCGATGCGGTCGCACCCCACTGGTCCTGGTCGTTGAGATAGACGCGATCACCGACCTTGTCCTGGAAGATGATGCGGCTGGTTTCGTCCTTGTCCATGCGGTTCTTCACCACGATGCCAGCATCGCGCGCCAGCACGGCCGCGGCCTGCGACGAACGCGAACCGGACGCTTCGAGGAAGCGGCCCATCGGGCGGAAGTTGATGCCGGAATTGGAATCGGTGCGGTTGCTGCGCTTGGCCTTGGAGAACGACACCAGGCCGCCCCAGTCGCCCCAGGTGTCGCTGGCCAGGAACGAGATCTTCGGGTCGACCTTGCCGTTGATCGAGTTGTGCGAGGCCTCGGCCGAAGCGCTGAACTTCGGCTCGGCGTAGTCGAACGGCTTGGCGGTTTCGATGTAGACCGAACCGGCGATGCCACCCTCTTCGTCCGCAGCGGTCGGCGACTTCTGCACCGTGACCGTCTGCACCACGTCGGCGGCGAAGATGTCGAACTGCACGTCGCGACCGCCACTGCCGGAGGCCGTGGCCAGGTTGTTGATCGAGACCAGGGTGAATTCGCTGGGCAGGCCACGCACGCTGACCTTGCTGCCCAGCCCCTTGTTGCGTTCGATGGTGACACCGGGCATGCGCTGCAGCGCTTCGGCCAGGTTCTGCTCGGGGAAATCGGCGACGTCGGTGGCGACGATCGAATCGGAGAAGCCGATGTTGGCGCGCTTCAGATCGACCGCACGCTCCAGGCTCTTCGCGTAGCTGCCACTGACGGTGACGGTGTCCAGCTGCTGCAGCTGTTCTCGGGTATCGCCGTCGGCCTCTTCGGCCTCGGCCATGGCATCGACCGGCAATACGGCCAGGCCGCCGATCAGCACGGCGTGCACGGCACGGGACAAACGCTTCGCATGAGGGGCTGCAGCTGCAGCCTCCCGGATCTGGTGACGCATCGGATGGATTCCCCGGTTCCCTGTGGTGACGTGCGTCGCGCCTGCCCGATATCCATGGGACAGACCCCTGCGCCGCGTTGCCGACGGTCGGCGGGCACCGAGCCTAGGGAGGAATTATTAAGCCTGTGTTGCGCTGCGCGAGGCGCGACGGCCGAACCACCAGCCGACCAGCAGTTGCAACGGTAGCGATGCCAGCAGCGAAATGACGAACCAGAACGGGTAATCCGCACCCAGCGTCCACATGGCGTAGCCACAGCCCAGCGCGATCAGCGACCAGATCGAGAAGCCGTGCGAACGCGGCCAGCAGGGCGCGTAATAGGTGGCGAAGGAAATGCCCGCGATGCCACCGAGCACGCTGAAGGCGAGATCCCAGCCCAGCTGCACGCTGTTGTTGTGCGGCGACATGCCCAGCAGCGGGGGCAGCCAGCTGGCGACGCTGCTGACCAGCGCAAGCGACAGCACGCCACCGATCAGGGCGACGATGGACAGGAACAGGGTCTTGAGCAGGCCGGGCATGCGCGCATTGTACGGCGGCGCGAAGTGCCTGGGGTTGCCGGCCGGCGGCCGGCACTACCGATGGATCGGCATGGCCGCCGCGTCCGTGGGAGAGGGGGACGGAGCGACGGCGGCCATGCACAGGCGGTCAGGCGGCGAAATCGAGCACCACGCGGCCTTCGATGGTGCCCGCATGCATGCGCGCGAACACGTCGTTGATGTTTTCCAGGCGGTCGGTGCTGACCGTGGCCGCAACCTTGCCTTCTGCAGCGAACTGCAGCGACTCCTGCAGGTCCAGCCGGGTGCCGACGATCGAGCCACGCACGGTGATGCCGTTGAGCACCATGCCGAAGATGTCCAGCGGGAAATCACCGGGCGGCAGTCCGTTGAGCGAGACGGTGCCGCCACGGCGGACCATGCCCAGCGCCTGCTCGAACGCCTTCGGCGACACCGCAGTGACCAGCGCGCCGTGCGCGCCGCCGATTTCCTTCCTGAGGAAGGCGGCCGGATCGGTGGTACGCGCGTTCACGGTGATCTGCGCGCCAAGCTGCCGGGCCAATGCCAGCTTGTTGTCGTCCACATCCACCGCAGCCACGTTCAGGCCCATCGCGCGGGCGTACTGCACCGCCATGTGGCCCAGGCCACCGATGCCGGAAATCGCCACCCAGTCACCGGGTTTGGTGTCGGTGACCTTCAGGCCCTTGTAGACGGTCACGCCGGCGCACAGCACCGGCGCGATCTCGACGAAGCCTACTTCCTTCGGAAGCAGGCCAACATAGTTGGCATCGGCCAGTGCGTACTCGGCGAAGCCGCCGTTGACCGAGTAACCGGTGTTGCGCTGTGTCTCGCACAGCGTTTCCCAGCCACCCAGGCAGTGTTCGCAATGGCCACACGCCGAGTACAACCAGGGGATGCCGACCCTGTCGCCTTCCTTGACGTGCCCTACCCCGCCTCCCACGGCCACGACGTGCCCCACGCCCTCGTGACCGGGGATGAACGGCGGGTTCGGTTTCACCGGCCAGTCGCCCTCGGCGGCGTGCAGGTCGGTGTGGCAGACGCCACAGGCCTCGATCTTGACCAGCACCTCGCCCGCCCCCGGGCGCGGTACCGAGACTTCCTCGATCACCAGTGGCTTGCCGAACTCACGCACGACAGCGGCCTTCATGGTCGAATTCATGTTCGGATCTCCGTAGTGCGCTTGCCCACAGAATGACGCCGGCACGAGGCCGGCGCTTTGATCACGATCAAACCTTTGAAGATTCGTGGAGCGGGTTCAGCTGGCGAGCACCGACGCTTCGCGGGCCAGGCGTTCTATCCCGTCCCAGTCGCGGGTCTGCAGCAGCGCCGGGGTGGTCAGCCACGAACCGCCCACGCACAGCACGTTGGGCAGGTGCAGGAACTGCGGCGCGGTCTGCGCACTGATGCCACCGGTCGGGCAGAAGCGCACATCGGCGAACGGGCCGTGCCAGGCCGCCAGCAGCGCAGCGCCACCGGCCTGCACCGCCGGGAAGAACTTGAAGGTGTCGTGGCCGTGTTCCAGGCCTTGGATCAGGTCCGAGGCGGTGGCGGCACCGGGCAGGTACGGCAGATCTGCATCGCGCGCGGCTGCATACAGCGCCGGCGTGGCACCGGGGGAAACGGCAAAACGCGCACCGGCCTGCTTCGCCGCCTGCATCTGCGCGGCGTTGAGCACGGTGCCGGCGCCGATCACGGCATCGGGCACGGCCTCGACCATGGCCTTGATCGCATCCAGCGCCTGCGGTGTGCGCAGGGTCACTTCGATCACCGGCAGGCCGCCGCGGAACAGCGCCTGGGCCACTTCGACCGCTTCATTCACATCTTCAGGGGTGTACACCGGGATCACCGGTGCCAGCTTCAACAGCGCGCGCAGGCGCGGATCAGCGCTGGACATCGTCTTGCTCCTTGCCCGACCGGGCATCGCGGATGCTGCCGGGCCCGGCAGCGCAGCGGCGCATGATGCCACGTGGATCGCGAAGGTGCTGGCAGCACCCTGCCCCCGTGCCTGGCTCAGGCGGGGTCGGCCTGCAGTGCCTGGATGCGGCGCTGGTACCAGTCGCCGCCGAGCGGGTCGAACACCGCCGAGCGCTCCATCTGCGCCTCGTACACGTGCACCGAGATCGCCAACGCGTCATCGCTGGCGTTGCGCAGGGTGTGGTACTCGTGCGGCGGGATCAGGCTGCCGGCACTGCCGCAGCCCCCGCGCAGCGCGGCGTGGCGGTGGAAACGCCAGCGCTCGCCGGCGCGCTCCAGCAGCTCGTAACGGGTGATCTCCAGCTCGCCCAACCACACTCCCTCCACACACCACATGGCATCGTGGTCGTGCAGCGGCGTGCCCTGCCCTGGGCCCCAGCTCATGGCAATCACGCTGTAGCCGTGTTCGCGGCTGTGGTACAGCGGACGTCGCGCGTAATGATCACTGACCGGCCGATGCACGCATTCGGGCAATTCGATGCGGCTGTCGGTTATGGCTTCCTGCAGCGCCAGCTGCAGGTCGGCGGTGATGCGCCCGGCATCACCGGAGGTCATCGCCGCGTCGACCGCGGCGATCAACCGGTCGCGGCCACGGAACGGCGGAAGCGGAGAGGTCTGCAGGTCCATGCACCTGACTGTAGCGGAGCATGGTTAAGGGAATGTTGGCGTTCGCGCGCGTCGCGTCCGCATTCAGGGTGAACACGCGCGGAAGAACGGTTCAGATGCAGAGGCAGTAGAGCGATCACAATGGAACCTCGCGCAGCAAAACGTGTCGAACACGACACGATTCAGATCCGCTGCGACATTCCGCAACTTCGCGCCCGACGGGCGCAAGGCTAGAATTCTCCGACTTACCTGGTTCTATACATGTCAGTGCGAAATATTAGCGATGCCGCGTTGCCGGCATCGAAGGGCAAGGCTGCCACGATCAACGACATCGCACGACTGTCGGGAGTTTCCAAGAAAACGGTTTCAAGAATCATCAACAACTCGCCGCTGGTGCGCAAAGACACCCGCGACAAGGTCGAGGCGTTGATGCGCGAGGTCGGTTACGTGCCCGACCCACTGGCGCGCGGACTCGCGTTCCGCCGCTCCTTCCTGATCGGCCTGGTGTACGACGACCCCGGCGCCCAATGCATTGTCGACCTGCAGCACGGCGCGCTGGAAGCGCTGCGCGGCACCGGCTATGAGCTGGTGGTGCACCCGTGCAACAGCCAGGATCCGGACTGTGCGGACGGCGTGCGCCGCTTCGTGCAGCAGCAGAAGCTGCATGGCGTGATCCTCGGCCCGCGCGCCTCCGAGTCGGTGGCGCTGGCGCAGATGCTGGACGCGATCGACTGCCGCTACATCCGCATCAACGCGCATGCATCGGAGGAAGACGTGCAGGCGGTGGTCACCCACGATCGCGATGGTGCCGCCGCGGCTGCGGGCTACCTGCTCTCGCTGGGCCATCGCGATATCGCGGTGATTGCCGGTCCCGGTGACCGGCGTGCTGCCCGCGAGCGTACCCATGGCTTCCTTGATCGACTGGCGCAGGTCGGCTTGACCCTGCCGGGTGAACGCGTGCTGGAAGCGGGCGATACGTTCGAGTCGGGCGTGCATGCCGCCGAGCGCCTGCTGATGGGCGGACAACGCCCCAGTGCGATCTTCGCCGGCAACGACGAAATGGCCGCTGGCGTGTATCAGGTGGCATTGCGTGCCGGCATCGCAGTGCCGCAGCAGTTGTCGATCGTCAGCTACGACGACAGCCCGCTGGCATCGCGGCTATGGCCGCCGCTGACGTCGGTACGCCGCCACGTCTCCGACATCGGCCGCATGGCGGCGGCGATGCTGGTGCAGACCGACGTACCGGAGGCGCCGACTGCGGCCAGCGTGCATCCGCAGCTGATGGTGCGCGGTTCCTGCCGGGCCGTGGACGGCTGAGTGCCCTGCCCTCGCCTGCGCCGTCGCGACAGGACGGTGCAGGCAACAACGAAAACGGCGCACCAGGGTGCGCCGTTTCCACTATGAGGCAGTGTGCGTTACGCGCTTACACGTCGCCGCCGTCGGCCCAGCCTTCGCCCGTGCCCTTCTGGAACACGCGGTCATCGCCCTGCACCTCGCCGGCCGGCAGATGCGCCTGGTCGGCCAGTGCTGCATAGATCGGGGTGAAGTCCGGTGACGTCGCCTGCATCAGCTGTTCGAAGCTGTCGATGACGAAGTAGGTCTTCTGGAAGGTATCGATGCGGTACTTGGTGCGCATGATCCGCTGCAGGTCGAAACCGATGCGGTTGGGCGCGGCCGACTCCAGCGAGTACAGCGATTCGCCCTTCGACGACACGATGCCGGCGCCGTAGATGCGCAGGCCGTCGGGCGTATCGATCAGGCCGAACTCCACCGTGTACCAGTACAGGCGGGTCAGGTTCTGCAGCGCATCCGGGCCGATCGCGTGGGCTTTGACGCCGCCACGGCCGTACGCCTCCATGTAGTCGGCGAACACCGGGTTCATCAGCAGCGGCACATGGCCGAACAGATCGTGGAACAGGTCCGGTTCGGCGATGTAGTCGATCTGGTCCGGGCGACGGATCCACCAGGTCACCGGGAAACGGCGGTTGGCCAGGTGGTCGAAGAAATCCAGTTCCGGCAGCAGGCCTTCGACGCCGACCAGGGTCCAGCCGGTGGCGGCGCCGAGCACTTCGTTGAGCTGGTCGAAGCGCGGAATCATGTGCGCGCTCATGCCCATCTCGTCCTGCGCGTCCAGGAACTCCTGGCAGGCACGGCCGACCAGCAGCTCGCGCTGGCGCTGGTACAGCGTGCTCCAGGTGGCGTGGTCGTCGGCGCTGTAGGTGTCCCACGGCTGCTCGACGAGCGCGGTGGTATACACCGGCACGTAGCCCTTGTCGGTCTGCTGGTGTTCGACGCGGCGGGGCTGGGCGAGGTCCATGGGGCACTCCTTGACGGGATACCCACGATGCTAGGGCAGGGCGCGCGCAACAGGGTTGCAAAAGTTGCGTCGATTGGCCCTGTTGGCGCAATATCCTTGCGTACTCACCATGTTGCGGGGCAACAATGGCCGGAGAAGTCCAGTTCGATCGCACGGATATACGCCTGCTGGCTGAAATCCAGCGGGATGGGCGCGCCACCAACGCCGAGCTGGCGACGCGGGTGAACCTCTCACCCTCGGCCTGCCTGCGCCGCCTGCAGCGGCTGGAAAGCGAGGGCGTGATCGTCGGCTATGGCGCGCGGCTGGAACCGCGCCAGCTGCGCCTTGGCCTGCAGGCCTTCGTGCGCGTGCAGCTGGAAAAGCACGACCAGGCCGCCATCGGCCACTTCGTGGACAGCGTGCAGGGCTGGGATGAGGTGGTGGCCTGCCATGCGCTGACCGGCGACATGGACTATCTGCTGCACGTCTACGTGCGCGACCTGGAGCATTTCTCGCACTTCCTGCTGGACCGGCTGCTCAACGCCGGTGGCGTGGCCGATGCCAATTCCAGCTTCGTGCTGCGCACGGTGAAGGGCTTCCAGGCGTTGCCGTTGTCGCAGCTGGAGCCCTGAGCGGCCACCAGGCGTGCCCGGTGGCCTGGCATCAACGGATCAGCACTTGTCCTTGCGGCCCATCAGCTTGCCCAGGCGCGAGGCTTCCTCGCACTTCGGTGCGGCCACCGGCGCCGGTGCCGCTGCGGCGGCGCGCGCGCGCTGCAGCTGCTGGATCTTGGCGCGGATCTGCGGCATGGCCGCCATCGCGGCCTTTTCGCCTTCCAGAATCGCGGTGCCGCGCTGGCTGAAATCGGCAGCGCCGATGTCCAGCACCTTCGGGCGGATGACGATGTCGGCGCGCGCCAGTTCCTGCTCGCCCAGGCGCTGGCCCATGATCGAGATGGACTGGTTGACGATGCCCAGCATGTCCGTCGGTGCCTTGCCGTTGGCCTTGCTGGAGATGTCCACGGCGATCACGAAGTCGGCGCCGAGCTGGCGCGCGGCATCCACCGGCACCGGGCTGACCACGCCGCCGTCGATGTAGTTGCGGCCGCCGATCTTCACCGGCTCGAACACACCGGGGATGCTGCTTGACGCGCGCACCGCCTGGCCGACGTTGCCGCGCACGAAGATCGAGCGCTCGCCGGTTTCCAGCTGGGTGGCAACGGCGGCGAACGGTTTCTTCAGGCGCTCGGCGGGACGGTTGGCGACCTGTTCGTTGACGTAGTCCTGCAGCTTCTGGCCCTGCACCAGGCCACCGGAGAACAGGCGCACGTCGCGGATGCTGGCTTCGTCCAGCGCGACCGCCTTGCTCTGCATCTGGAAGGCGTCCATGCCGCTGGCATACAGCGCACCGACCACGCTGCCGGCGCTGGTGCCGGAGACCACAGCCGGCTCGAAGCCGTTGGCTTCCAGCATCTTGATCACGCCGATGTGCGCGAAGCCCTTGGCTGCGCCACCACCGAGAGCGATGCCGATCTTGATCGGCTTGGCCTGCGGCACCACGGTCGGCGCCGGCGGCGGCGTGGGACGGACCGGGTCGCCACCGCAGCCGGCCAGCAGGCCGATCAGGGCGACGGACAGCAGCATGCGGGGGCGGAACAGGCTCATCGGCAGTGCGCTCGCGGCGCCGGATTCAGGAAAGGGCGCCAGCATACCGAAGCCATGGCGGTGCGGGCAGGGTGGGGGAGATCCCTATTCATAAAGGTAGTGCCGGCCGCTGGCCGGCAACCATTGGGAAACTGGCAACGGTCCACGGGGTTGCCGGCCAGCGGCCGGCACTACCGGGGTGGTCAGAACCGGTTGTCGCCGTCCAGCATCCGGCCCAGGCCGCCCAGCACCGAGCCTTCGCCGCGGCTCTGGCCACCGCCCTGCGGCGCGGCCATCCACATGCGGCCGGCCAGGCGCGAGAACGGCAGCGACTGCAGCCAGACCTTGCCCGGGCCGGTCAGCGTGGCCAGAAACACGCCTTCGCCGCCGAACAGCATGCTCTTGATGCCGGCCACCCGGCGCACGTCCATGTCCACGCTGGAGTGGTAGGCCACCACGCAGCCGGTATCCACGTCCAGGCGTTCACCCGCGGCCAGCTCGCGCTCGATCACGCAGCCGCCGGCATGGATGAAGACCCAGCCGTCGCCTTCCAGTTTCTGCATGATGAAGCCCTCGCCGCCGAACAGGCCGGTCATGATCTTGCGCTGGAACTGCACGCCGATCTGCACGCCACGTGCGCCGGCCAGGAAGCTGTCCTTCTGGCAGATCAGGCGGCCACCGTGCTGGTCCAGGCGCATCGCCAGCACCGTGCCGGGGTAGGGCGCGGCGAAGGCGACCTTGCCCTTGCCGTGGCCGGTCTGGGTGTAGACGGTGGCGAACAGGCTCTCGCCGGTCAGCACACGGCGGCCGGCCGCCATCACCTTGTCCATCAGGCCGCCGCTGCTGGCGGCGCCGCTGCCGAACACGGTGTCCATCTGCACCGTGGCGTCCTTGAACATCAACGCGCCTGCCTCGGCCACCGCACTTTCGCCGGGGTCGAGCTCGATCTCCACGAACTGCATTTCATGGCCGACGATGCGGAATTCGATGTCGTCGGCACGATTGCCGGCGGTGTTGGAAGGAACCGGCGGCGGGGTTGGCAGGCCCGCGCCCGGCGCACGCAGCTCGGCCACCTCGGCGGTCGGCGTCCAGCCCGCCATGCCCTGGCACCAGGCCAGCGCGCGCGGGTTGGCCTGCGCATAGCGGCGCGCGGCCTCGTCATCGAGGGGTCCGACGCGGTCGGCCTGGGCGGAGGCATGGAAGTACCACTGGGTCATTGCGGCGGCTCCGCGGCGCTGGAAAACCCCGAGTCTAGCGAGCGCACCGGGGGCAGGGCGACGGGGCCATGAACGGCCGGCATTTGCGGGGCAGGTGCTGTATTGCAACAATTATCTGGTAGCGCCGTTTTACCACCCCTCCAAACACAGCCTACCGCCATGTCCCCGACCCGCACTTCCCGTGGCCGATTTCCGGTCGCGCGCCCCCTCGTTGCCGCTCTTTCCGCCCTGCTGCCGCTGGTAGCAGCCGCCCAGGAAACCCCCGCTGCCAAGGATCCGGTTGCCCTCGACACCCTGCAGGTGACCGCGCAGCGCCGCGTCGAGAACGCCAAGGACGTGCCGGTCGCGGTCAGCGCGATCCAGGGCGAGAAGCTGGATGTGCTCGGCTCGGCCGGCGATGACATCCGCTTCCTGGCCGCACGCGTGCCCAGCCTCAACATCGAGTCGTCCTACGGTCGTGCCTTCCCGCGCTTCTACATCCGCGGCCTGGGCAACACCGACTTCGATCTCAATGCATCGCAGCCGGTGTCGCTGGTGTACGACGACGTGGTGCAGGAAAGCCCGCTGCTGAAGGGCTTCCCGCTGTTCGACCTGGCCAACGTGGAAGTGCTGCGTGGCCCGCAGGGCACGCTGTTCGGCCGCAACACGCCGGCCGGCGTGGTCAAGTTCGATTCGGCGCGTCCGTCGCAGGATGCCGATGGCTACATCCGCGTCGGCTATGGCAGCTACAACAGCTGGAACGTGCAGGGCGCCTACGGCGGCCCGCTGACCGACCGCTGGTCGGCACGCGTCTCGGCGATCTACCAGCGCCGCGATGACTGGGTCGACAACACCCGTGTCGGCGCTCCCAACAGTGGCTTCGAAGGCTACGACGAAGCCGCCGGCCGCGTGCAGTTCCTGTACGAAGGCGATGACTTCGAAGCGCTGTTCAACCTGCACAAGCGCAAGCTCAATGGCACCGCCCGCCTGTTCCGCGCCAACATCATCGAGAAGGGTGGCAACTCGCTGGTCGAGAACTTCGACCGCGACAAGGTGGCCAACGACGGCGTCAACTTCTCCGACCTGAAGACCTGGGGCGGCAGCGCGCGCCTGCAGTGGAACCTCGGCTCGGTGACCCTGCACTCGATCACCGGTTATGAAACCGCCGAATCGCTCAACCGCGGTGACATCGACGGTGGCTACGGTGCGGCGTTCCTCGGCGCCGGCAACTACGGCCCGGGCTTCATCCCGTTCTCGTCGGAGTCGGCTGACGGCCTGCCGCACCATCGCCAGTGGACGCAGGAATTCCGCATCGAGTCCAACGAGTGGGGCCGCTTCGACTGGCAGGCCGGCGTCTTCTACTTCGATGAAGACGTGACCATCAACAACTTCAACTACGACTCGCTGGCCCCGGGCAATCCGCAGACCGGCCACGTGGTGCAGAACCAGCGCAACAAGGCCTGGGCGGTGTTCGCCTCGGGTGACTTCGATGTCACCGACCGCTTCAAGCTGCGTGCCGGCGTGCGCTACACCCAGGACAAGAAGGACTTCAGCGCCAGCGTGCTGCAGGCCGTTCCGTTCGGCACCCCGGTCAGTGGCCCGTACCTGGCCAACACCGACGTCAACGACGTCAGCTGGGATCTGAGCGGCGTCTACAAGCTGACCGACGACATCAACGCCTATGCCCGCGTGGCCAAGGGCTTCCGCGCGCCGTCGATCCAGGGCCGCCTGGCCTTCGCGCCGGGCCTGTCGCAGGCCGATTCGGAGAAGGTGATCTCGTACGAAGCCGGCATCAAGGCTGATCTGTTCGAGCGCCGCGCGCGCCTGGGCCTGAGCGTGTTCCGCTACAACGTCGATGGCCAGCAGTTGATCGCAGTGGGCGGCACCAACAACACCGCCACCCTGCTCAACGCCGACAAGACCATCGGCCAGGGCGTCGAGCTGGACCTGGAGGCCTACCTGGCCGACAACGTCCTGCTGACCTTCGGCAGCAGCTACAACGACACCGAGATCAAGGACAAGAACCTGGCGGTGGCGATCTGTGGCGGTGGCTGCACCATCACCGACCCGACCACGGTGATCAACGGCCAGACCTATGCGCTGGTGAACGGCAACCCGCTGCCGCAGGCGCCGAAGTGGATCCACAACGCGACCCTGCGCGTGGGCTTCCCGCTCAGCGATGGCAGCGAGCTGTACGCCTACACTGACTGGGCCTACCGCAGCGCGGTGAACTTCTTCATCTACGAGTCGCCGGAATTCCGCGGCCGTAGTTCGCTGGAAGGCGGCCTGCGCCTGGGCTACAACTGGGATTACGGCCAGTACGACGTGGCGGTGTTCGGCCGCAACCTGACCAACCAGACCCGCGTGGTCGGCGCGATCGACTTCAACAACCTGACCGGCTTCCTCAACGAGCCGCGTACCTGGGGCGTGGAATTCACCGCGAAGTTCTGATGCGGTTGCTGCGTTGATGCAATGAAGAAGGGCCGGCGCAATGCCGGCCCTTCTGCTTTACACCCATCGGTTGCCGAATGGGGTCAGAGCCCTTTCCAACGGAAAGGGATCCGACCCCGATGGCATCGGCATTCCGCGCTGGGGTCAGAGCCCCTTCTGAAGGGAAGGGCTCTGACCCCGGATCGCCGTTTACAGCGCGCTCTGCGGGCGGATCTTCAGCACCGCATTCTCGGTAGCGCAGTCGCGGCTGGAGTGCAGGCCGGCCTTGCGCGCGGCAGCGATCTCCTTGCGTGCGGCCAGCAGATCCTTGTTGAAGGCAGCGTTGTCATGCAGGCGGGCCACGGCGGCCGCGCCCATGAAGCGGCCTTCGAGGATGTCGCTCTGCCAGTGCACGTTACACACCAGGCGGCTTTCGCCGTAGTTGCGGCCGCGGGCCTGGATGGCATCGGCGCGGTCCGGCGCGATCTCGGACAGGATCAGTGCCCAGGCCCAGCCGATCGAGGTGTGGCCGGACGGGTACGAGCCGTTCTTGCGCAGGCCGTCCTCGTCCTTCGGCGAGCAGGTCGGTTCACCGTTGACCATGAACGGGCGCGGGCGCTGGTAGTGGTTCTTGGCCGCCTTGGTGGCGGCGCTGGCGTCGATCCGGCTGCGCTCGAGCAGGCGGTACAGCGCCGGGGTCTTCACTGCATCGACGTCGATGTCGACGGCGCAGGAGAAGTGGTTGGCGCCTTCAGGGAAGCCGAGCTCTGCATCGACGCCGGCCTGGGCGAAGCGCGGGCTGCCACGCAGCGCGCGGGCTTCACGGCTGACCTGTTCGTCCAAAGCGAGGGCGGCCGACCCGGCGACCGGCGGTGCCGGCACCAGGTCGAGGCTGGCCGGTACCGCGCCCTTGTCGAGATAGCCCACCGCCTTGGTGGTGATGTTGGCTTCGACGGCGGTCGGCTTGGCGGCGGTGGCGGCGCAACCGGCCAGGGCCGCGGCAACGGCGAGGCCGAGCAGCGGGCGGGCAGGGTGGGAAATCAGCGACATGGGCAGGCTCCGGGCAGAAAACATCGCGCCATGATCGCAGCCCCCATACGACACCGCAGTGGCCATCGGTCATACGGCCAGACCCGGCATGGTCATCGGAGCAGTATGAAAAACGTCATCGACTGTCGTCAGTCTCCTGAATCCGGGCGCAGCGCACGGACTTTCACACGGCTGCGCCATGAGCATCGGCACAACGGTGATCGACAGGCCGTCCAGTTCCAGCCGGGTCGGGGGGATCCGCTGACAGAGGGAGAGAAGCGATGCGCAGCACCGCAACAGGAAGTACCGTCCTGGCCCTGCTCCTCGGGCTGGCAACCGCCCAAGCGCAGGCCGCCGACGTGGTTGGCGTGGCCTTCGTGCATGGCACCGGCGCGCAGACCAATGCCACCCAGGACTACTGGCAGCCGGCGATCATCGACACCGTGCGCCAGGGCCTGCCGAACAGCAGCAATTACGTCGTCATCAACTGTGACTTCACCCAGTACATGTGGAAGCCGGAAGCCGCCGGCTGCCTGGCCAACCAGTTGACCAGCTTCATCGACAGCCGTGGCATCACCCAGCTGGTGGTGATCACCCACTCCAACGGCGGCAACGTGATGCGCTGGATCCTGTCCAACCCGACCTACGACAGCCGCTATCCGAAGATCATCCGCACGGTGCGCAAGGTCAACGCACTGGCACCGTCTTCGGCAGGCACGCCGTTGGCCGATGCGGTGCTCAACGGCAACACCTTCGAAACCTCGCTGGGCTGGCTGCTGGGCTACAAGAACGACGCCGTGCGCCAGCAGCAGGTGGCGAGCATGGCCACCTACAACGCGCAGAACCTGTACGGCACCGCGGGTCGCCCGGCGCTGCCCAAACCGTTCCGCGCCGTGGTCGGCAGCGACGTGGAATCGGCGGTGTGGGACAGCAACAGCTACTGCGGTGGCTACGCCGCCAATGTCGGCCTGGAGTTCACCCAGAACTGGCTGTCATCCTGCTCCGATGGCTTCCTGGAGTGCAGCAGCCAGAAGGCCGCCGGCACCACCTGGTTCACCGACAAGCAGCGCACCAAGGATGCCGAGCCGCTCAGCCACAACCAGAGCCGCCGCGAGTGCTTCGGCCTCGGCACGATCCTGCGCACCGACCTGGCCCAGTGAGGAAGACGACCATGACGAACCATTCCACTCTGCTGGCCAGTGCGGTGCTGGCCGCGCTGTCCCTGTCCCTGTCCACGGCGCAGGCCGCGCAGCCGCTGCAGGCCGCCCGCGCAGGCGATCAGGTGCCTGCCGCCCTGGTGGCCGCGCCGCTGCCGGCTGATGAAAGCGAACACGCGCCGCTGTCGTTTGCCTGGGCGCTGGACCCGGCACAGCCGCTGCAGGCGGCTACGCCGTATGCGTCGGTCAGCCGCAGCTACTGGCAGCAGGTCGATGGCACGCAGCTGCAGCGCGGCCTGGACCTGCCGCTGACGGCGCCCGATGCGGTGATCCAGCTGAGCCCGGCCGCAGGTGCCCGCGCAGTGCCGGCGAACACCCTGCAGGTGCGCGATCCGGCTGGCCGCAGCAGCGTGGCGCGCAGTGTCGATGCGCGCGCGCTGCAGGATGCTGGCATGCTGGTGGGTGATGGCAGCAGCATGCTGCGCACCGGCGTGACCAGTGCGGCCGGTGCGTACACCCTGCAGAGCGCACAGGCACAGGGCCGCTATGTGGTGCAGGTGCTGGAGCCGAACAGCCCGCTGCGGCTGGAAGTGCAGGCCAGCCAGGCGCAGGTGCTGGCCGGTGGCAACGTGCAGCTGCAGGCACGCCTGCTGGAAGACGGCGCCACCACCGCGCAGCTGGCATCGCGTCGTGGCGGCCTGGGCGGTGAAGCCCTGCTGGTCGCGCCGGATGGCCGCAGCTGGCCGCAGCGCCTGCTGCGCACCACCGATGGCAGCCTGCGCGCGCAGGTGCGGATCCCGGCCGATGTCGGTACTGCACAGGGGCTGTGGGAGCTGCAGGTGTTCGCCCAGGCCGATGGCGTGCTGCGCGATGGCAAGGTGGCCTTCGCGGTGGCGCGGCCGACCGCGCGCTTCAGCGGCCAGGCGGCACCGGATCCGTCCAACCGCCAGGTGGCACTGCCGCTGCAGGTGGCCGCCGCAGGCCGCTATGAGGCACGGGGCACGCTGTATGCCACGGCCCGCGATGGCCAGTTGAAGCCGGTTGCGCAGGCACATGCGGCCGCGTGGTTCGATGGCCCGGGCGCAGGCCAGCTGGTGCTGCCGTTCGACCAGACCGCATTGCCGACCGGCTTCGGTGCGCCGTACGAACTGCGCGACCTGCAGCTGCAGGACCAGAGCCGCATGGCCCCGATCGAGTCGCGCGCGCTGGCGTTGCGGTTCTGAGGAACTGCGGCGGGCCGGAACATCCGGCCCGCCGCCCCGCCTTCTGTAGAGCCGAGCCATGCTCGGCTGCTTCTGCTCGCGGCGAACGGCAGTCGGGCATGGCTCGACTCTACAGACGGCTACGGAAAGCGATGCGTCTGTCTATCCCGCGTACGCGGTCAAGCGGCCTTCCTGCTCGCAGACGGTAATCGCGCCGCCGAACACCGCCGACAGCGGTTCGTTGCGCAGCAGCTCGGCGCGGGTGCCGTCGGCCAGTACGCGGCCGTCGCGCAGCAGTACCACCCGTTCGATCTCGGGAATGATCTCTTCGATGTGGTGGGTCACCAGCACCAGGGTGATGCCCTGCTGCGCCAGCACCCGCATGGTTGCCACCAGCTGTTCGCGGGCAACCAGGTCCAGCCCGGTGGAGGGTTCGTCCAGCAGCAGCGCCTGCGGCCGATTGACCAGCGCGCGCGCGATCAGCACGCGGCGGGTCTCGCCGGCGGACAACTCTGCGTAGGCGCGGTCGCGCAGGGACAGCGCGCCGGTCATCGCCAGTGTCTCGCCGACGCGTGCACGCATGTCGGCGGTCACCTCGCGGAAGGCTGGTACCACGTAGCTGGCAAAGAAGCCGGACAGCACCGCTTGTTCCACGGTCAGCCCGGGCATGTCGGCCAGGTTGCTGCTGAGGTCGCCGGTGACGATGCCCAGCTGCGAGCGCAGCCGGTCCACCTGCCAGCGGTTCTGGCCCAGCACCTTCACCGCCACCGAGCCGTCGCCCTGGGCCAGTGGGTACAGCTCGCGGGTGATCAGCTTGATGAAGGTCGACTTGCCGCAGCCGTTGGGGCCGAGCAGGGCGGTGTGCTGGCCCTGCGCGATGCGCAGGCTGAGCCCGTGCAGCACCTTCACCTGGCCGCGCACCACGGTGGCGCGGTCCAGTTCGATCAACGGGGGCTGCCCCGCGACGGGCGGGGCGGCGGTCATGGCGCTGGCGCGTGGATCAAGGCTCGACAACTCAGGTCCCCAACTGTGAACGGTGCCACGGATGGCGATGGGATTCATCGCCGCAGGGATGCAGTTTGCAACGCAAGCGCCCATCATGTCTGCCATCCCCGCGTCGATCCGGAGAGCTGCCATGCCTGATGCCCTGATGTCCCTGTTGACCGGTGGTGTGCTCGGCCTGGGCTGGTGGGCCATGCTGGCGGTGTTGCTGGTCTTCACCCAGATCACCATCTTCTCGGTGACCCTGTACCTGCACCGCAGCCAGGCCCATCGCGGGGTCGATTTCCACCCGGCGCTGGCCCACGTGTTCCGCTTCTGGCTGTGGCTGACCACCTCGATGATCACCCGCGAGTGGGTGGCCATCCACCGCAAGCACCACGCCAAGGTGGAGACCGAGGACGACCCGCACAGCCCGGTTACCCGCGGCATCGGCAAGGTGTTCTGGCACGGCGTGGAGCTGTACCGGGAAGCGCGCGGCATGCGCGCGGACATCGAGCAGTACGGGCGCGGCACCCCGGACGATGCGATAGAGCGCCACCTGTATACCCCGCACGCCACGCTGGGCCCGGTGCTGCTGCTGGCGATCAACAGCGTGCTGTTCGGCCTGCCCGGCGTGGCCCTGTGGGCGATCCAGATGGCGTGGATCCCGTTCTGGGCTGCGGGCGTGGTCAATGGCCTGGGCCACTGGTGGGGGTACCGCAACTACGAGTCGGCCGATACCTCCACCAACCTCACGCCGTGGGGGTTCTGGATCGGTGGCGAGGAGCTGCACAACAACCATCATGCCTTCCCCAGTTCGGCGCGCTTTGCCATGCGGCGCTGGGAATTCGACATCGGCTGGAGTGCGATCCGCCTGCTGCAGGTGCTGCGCCTGGCGAAGGTGCTGCGGGTGGCGCCGGCCATGGACGTGCGCCCGAACATCGCGGTGCCCGACGCCGAAACCCTGAAGGCACTCCTGTCGCACCGCTTCCAGGCGATGACCGATTACCAGCGCAACGTGTTCATGCCGGCCCTGCGCGAGGAAGCCGCGCAGGCTGGGGCCAAACTGCGTCGCCTGCTGCCACGCCGGTTGCGCCGCGGCCTGGTCAACGATGGCCGCTGGCTGAAGCCTGACAGCCGTGCCCAGCTCAGCGCATGGGTGGCACAACGGCCGCGCATCCGCACGCTGGTCGAGTACCGCGGGCGATTGGCTACGTTGCTGGAAGCCCGTGGTCACGATGCCGCCGAGCGCCTGCATCAGCTGCAGGCGTGGTGCCGGGAGGCCGAGGAAAGCGGTATCGCGGCGTTGCAGGCCTACGCCGCACGGTTGAAGGGCTACAGTCTGGTGGGCGCGTGAGGGCAGGGTACGGGTTTCTGCTGGCGGTGCTGCTGCCGGGCGTGGCGTTGGCCCAGGTTACCGACACCGCCAGTTACCTGCAGCGGATGGACAGCGACGGCGACGGCAGGGTCAGCGAGGCCGAGTACGTGCAGTGGATGCTGTATGCCTTCGACCGCATGGACCGCAATGGTGATGGTGTGTTGACGGCCGAGGAGCTGCCCGGCGGCAAGGGTAGGGCGATCAGCCGCGAGCAGCAGCGGCAGGTGATCGTGCAGCGCTTCCACAAGCAGGATGCCAACGGTGATGGCTTCCTGGATGCGCGCGAACTGGCGGCGCCTCCGCGCTGAGTACATGCTGGCCCGCGGACCACCTGCCGGGCGATCATCGCGGACCCGTGTTCCCCAAGGAGTTCGCCCATGGATGACCGCATCGACGAGGAACTGTTCGCCGAATGGCTTGAATTCTGCGCTGGCCGCAGCGAACAGGAGGACTGGCATTTTTCCGGCCTGTTGCAGGGTGTGACTGACCCGGACACGCTGACGGCGGTGTTCGCCCGCTTCCCGCATGCCGATGCGCTGCAGTCGCGCGCGCTGGACGTGCTTGGCGCAGGCCACTGGGGCGAGCACCTGTACCTGCAGCCAGCCATCGCCGGCGATGCGCAGGCCGTGGCGGCCGCCGCGCGGGCCTGGCTGGATGAGCTGGCGAGGGTGGCAGGGATGGCCGGTGAGCCCGGGCTGCAGGCCACCTTGCGCGACGTACCCGTGGTGGCAGCCACAGCCGGGCAGCTGCAGGCGGCCTGGCGCGAATCGGCCCCCGCCGCCTACCTGCATGATGTCGTCTGTGATGTGGTGCGCGAGGCGCGCACGCTGGATACTCCTCAGATGGCCGCACTGGACGAGGCGCTGTACCACATCGCTTCGGACCTCTACCTGGGCTGGTATATCGCCCAGCCCTTGTCCCCGGCAGCCGTCGATTTCGCGCCTTACCTGGCGTTCTGGCGCCTGGGTGGACGCGGCGCACTGGTCGACGGCGCGTTCCTGGTGGCAGCGACTGGTCTGGATTCATAAGGTGGCGCGGAGCCATGCCCGGCGGCTTCGCATGGCCCCGCGTAGAATCACCCCATGCCCGAACTGCCCGAAGTCGAAACCACCCGCCGCGGCCTGGCGCCGCACCTGCAGGGCCGCCGCGTGCATGGCGTGATCCTGCGCCGTGCCGACCTGCGCTGGCCGATTCCACCGGAAGTGGCCGAGCTGCTGCCGGGGCAGCGCATCGAGGACATCCGCCGGCGCGCCAAGTACCTGCTGCTGGATACCGCCATCGGCAGCGCAGTGCTGCACCTGGGCATGTCCGGCAGCCTGCGCGTGCTGCCCGGCGATACCCCGCTGCGTGCGCACGACCACGTCGACATCAGCCTGGACAACGGCCGCCTGCTGCGTTTCAACGACCCGCGCCGCTTCGGCAGCCTGCTCTGGCAGCCGGCCGGCGAGATCCACCCGCTGCTGCAGGGGTTGGGCCCGGAGCCGCTGGACGAAGGGTTCGACGGCGACTACCTGTTTGCGCGCAGCCGTGGCCGCAGTGCGCCGGTGAAGACCTTCCTGATGGACCAGGCGGTGGTGGTGGGCGTGGGCAACATCTACGCGGCCGAAAGCCTGTTCAAGGCCGGCATCAGTCCGCTGCGCGAGGCGGGAAAGATCTCGCGCGAACGCTACCAGCGGCTGGCCGACGCGGTGAAGGAGATCCTGGGCTACGCCATCACCCGCGGTGGCACCACCCTGCGCGATTTCATCAGCCCCGATGGCGCGCCGGGCTACTTCGAACAGGAACTGCTGGTGTACGGCCGTGACGGGTTGCCCTGCCCGAACTGCGGCCGTGCGCTGAAGCACGCCACCATCGGCCAGCGCGCCAGCGTCTGGTGCAGCCACTGCCAGCGCTGAGCCGGGCCGCCAGCGGCAGCTGAACGGGCAGGGCGCGTCTCCGCTGCCCGTTAACGTTTGTCTGCCTATGATGGCCGACCTTCCTCCCTGTGCCTGACGCGCCTGCATGCAACGACGCGACTTCATCCGCAATGCCTCCCTCGCCCTGGCTGCATTCGGCCTGCCGTCCCTGCCCGCGTGCGCGGCCAGCAAGAGCGGCCAGATGGGCCTGCGCCGCCTCGGCCAGCCGCAGCCGTTCGACTTCGCCACCCTGAAGGGCCAGGCGCGCGCGCTGGCGCAGGCGCCCTACAAGAGCCACAAGCGGGTGCTGCCGGGCCGCCTGGAGGGACTGGACTGGGACCAGTACCAGTCGATCGGCTACCGCCAGGACCATGCGCTGTGGGCTGACCAGCCGGGCAAGTTCCAGGCCAAGTTCTTCCACCTGGGCCTGTACTTCCATTCGCCGGTGCGCATGTTCGACGTGGTCGACGGCAAGGCGCAGGAGCTGGCCTATGACGGCGCGGCGTTCAACTACGGCAAGAGCGGCATCAAGGACGGCGAGCTGCCGGCCGACCTCGGCTTCGCCGGTTTCCGCCTGAACACCCGCAAGGATACCGACCGCGACTTCGCCGCCTTCCTCGGCGCCAGCTACTTCCGCGCGGTCGGCAAGGAAGGCCAGTACGGCCAGTCCGCACGCGGCCTGGCGATCGACACCGGCATGGGCAAGCCGGAGGAGTTCCCGGACTTCATCGCCTACTACCTGGAACAGCCGTCGGCCGATTCGGAGACGATCGTGGTCTACGGCCTGCTGGATTCGCCCAGCGTGGCCGGCGCCTATCGCTTCGCGATCACCAATGGCGACGTGCTGCTGATGGACATCGACAGCGCGCTGTACCCGCGCAAGGCGATCGAGCGGCTGGGCATCGCCCCGTGCACCAGCATGTACCAGGTCGGTGAGAACGACCGCCGCATGGGCTGGGACTGGCGCCCGGAGATCCACGACACCGACGGCCTGTCGCTGTGGACCGGTGCCGGCGAGTGGATCTGGCGGCCGCTGCTGAACCCGCGCAACCTGCGTTTCAACATGTTCGTGGACCGCAACCCGCGCGGCTTCGGCCTGCTGCAGCGCGACCGCAATTTCGACCATTACCAGGACGACGGCGTGTTCTACGAGAAGCGCCCGTGCCTGTGGGTGGAGCCGAAGGGCGAATGGGGCGAGGGCTCGGTGCAGCTGGTGGAGATTCCCACCGTGGACGAGACCTTCGACAACATCGTGGCGTTCTGGAACCCGAAGGAAAAGCCGCAGCCGGGCCAGGAGCTGCTGGTCGGCTACCGCCTGTACTGGGGCGCCGAACCGCCTGCGCGGCCGCCGCTGGCGCACTGCGTGGCCAGCCGTACCGGCCTGGGCGGTGTGGTTGGCAAGAAGCGCGAGTACTTCAGCTGGCGCTTCGCGGTGGACTTCGAAGGCGGCGAACTGGCCAGCCTGATCGACAAGGGCGAGGTCGAGGCGGTGGTGGAAGCCAGCCGTGGCCGGGTCGAGATCGTGTCGGCGCGCCCGCTGCGCGAGATCAACGGCTATCGCGCGATGTTCGACCTGGTGCCGCCGGAAGGCAGCACCGAGCAGATCGACATCCGCCTGTTCCTGCGCAGTGGCGGCAAGACGCTTACGGAGACTTGGCTGTACCAGTACACCCCGCCGCCGGCGGGCGCGCCGGAGCGGACGCTGTACTAAGAAGGGGCTGGGTTTGCAGGGCTTGCAGCCCTGCACCTGCAGAAGCGGTAGTGCCGGCCGCTGGCCGGCAACCTCAAGGTCAAAAGCCCGCATTCCGTGGGTAGGCGGGGTGGATCCGGTTGCGGGGGACGGCGTAAATACGTCCATGTAGCCTCGGTCGCGCCATCCATGGCGCTCACGCCCCCTCAACCGGACCCACCCCGCCTTCGACAGTTCCGCGCGATCTGTTGGAACAGCTCGTGGGGTCAGATCCGTTTTCCGAAGGAAAACGGATCTGACCCCGGAATTTCTTTCGATATCTGACAGATGTGTCGACCAAGGTCGACACCTACCAACAGGCGCGGGGATCTGTCAGAGGTGGGGCGGTGTGGGCTTGCAGGACCGTTGGCGCCATGGATGGCGCCATCGAGCCCCCAGGGGTGAGGGCGCTTTGATTGCGAAGCACTGCTTCGCAAGCGCCCGAACGCACAGCCGCCAGCGGCTGGGCCGGTCTGGGGGTTTACGGCGTGTCCTGCAAGCCCACACCGCCCCGCCATCCCACGGAATGCCAGCTTTCGCTGTTGCTGTTGCTGTTGCCGGCCAGCGGCCGGCACTACCGCAGGTGCAGGGCTGCAAGCCCTGCAAAAGAACACCCATTACAGCGGCAGGGGTGCCTGCGCGGGATCGATCCGCCCTTCGCCGCGGGTGATCTTCTTGAACTCGGCACGGCTGACCGACACGTAGCGCTCGTTGCCACCGATCTCCACCTGCGGGCCGTCCTGCACGGCGTGGCCATGCTCGTCCACGCGCACGGTCATCGTCGCTTTCTTGCCGCTGTGGCAGATGGTCTTGATCTCCTGCATCTCGTCGGCCCAGGCCAGCAGGTACTGGCTGCCTTCGAACAGCTCGCCGCGGAAGTCGGTGCGCAGCCCGTAGCACAGCACCGGAATGCGCAGCTGGTCGACCACTTCGCTGAGCTGCCAGACCTGGGCACGGGTCAGGAACTGCGCCTCGTCCACCAGCACGCAGCCCATCGGGCCGTTGGCTGCCAGATCCTGCTCGACCCAGCGCTGCAGGTCGGTATCGCGGTCGAAGGCCATGCCATCGGCGCGCAGGCCGATCCGCGAAGCGACTACGCCGGCGCCGGCACGGTCGTCCAGGCGCGGGGTCAGGATTGCCACTCGCATGCCGCGCTCGCGGTAGTTGTGCGCGCTCTGCAGCAGGGTGGTGGTCTTGCCGGCGTTCATCGCCGAATAGTAGAAGTAGAGCTTGGCCATCGGCCAATTCTAGTCGCCGACCGGCCCGCCGTCGCGGATCTGCTGCGGTGCACCGATCTCGATGCTGGGCGCAAGCGCTGGCCGCCAGTAGTTGTCCTGCAGGCACCAGTAGTCGGCGGCCTTCCAGTAGTCGTTGTCGTAGACGATGTTGCCTGGCGTGGCGATACCCTGCTCGTCGCCGCGGCGCTGTACGACGACCAGGGCCGAGCTCACGTAGCCGACTCGGCTGCCGGTGATCTGCCGGCGCCCGTCGCTGAGCGCCCGTTCCATGCGGGGCTTGGCTACGCGGTCGCCATAGTCGGCGTATACCTGTTGGCCGCGCTCGATCGCCTGTGCCTGCTGCAGTGGATCCAGTCGTGCCCAGTAGTGCTCCCGCAGGACCAGGAAGTCGTGGTACATGCGCTCGGCAGCCAGGTCCATCCAGATGTAGGCCATCACCGGATCCGCCCCAGTGCCGACACCCTCCTGGTACAGCCTCGCCACCATTGCCTGGGAGAACTTGTCGGCGTAGCGTGCCGAGCGCTTGTAGTAGACCAGCGCCTTGGCGGGCTGTTTGTCCCGCTCGGCCCGTTGGGCCATGCTTCGCCAGAAGAGGTCCGGGTGGGAATCGAAGAACCCTCCGGTCAGAACGGTGGGCGGAATCCGTCGCGGGGTCTCAACCGGACATTCCTTTGCGCCGGCGGCAGCGGCCATCGACAGCACCAGCAACAGGCAGAGTGGAGCGTGTTTCGCCTTCATGAGCGCCCTCCTGGCCATGACGATGGAAGAACGAACGTCATCGCCCCGACCTGGCCAGCTCCTCGTCCTGCCATTGCCGGTAGGCCACCGGGTCCCAGTAGCGGGCCAGCTGGTGCTTCTCCGGTTGCAGCACGCGCGGCCCGGCATCGCCGCGGCCCTGGCTGCGCATGGCGCCGCTCCAGCCGGCGCGGCTGCCGGTCTGCTGCATGCTGCCGGCCCGCAGTTCGCGTTCCAGCCGTGGCGTCGCCGCCGGGTCGCCGAATTCGGCGTACAGCGCGCGGCCCTCGCGCACCGCGCGCTCGCGTTCGTCCGCTGACAGCGCCTCCCAGAAGCGTTCGCGCTGTGCCACCAGCCATTCGGTGCCACGCTCGGCAGCCAGATCCATCCACGCATAGCCCAGGGCGCGGTCGGCCGGACCGCCTTGCCCGTTCCACAGCATGTCGGCCAGGGCTGCCTGTGACAGCTTGTCGCCGTAGCGCGCGGCATTGCGGAAGTCGTTGCGGGCTTCTTCATGGCGGCCCCGTTCGCGGGCCTGCATGCCGAGCCCACGGAAGCGCAGGTCCGGATGGTAGACAAGAAACTCGTGCGACTGCAGCACGATCGTTTCATAGGCATCGGCGGGCGGCGCCGGGCTGGACCCGGCCGCAGGCAGGGCCAGCAGGCCGAGCAGGGTGGCCGCCAACGGGCGGGCGATGATGCTCAAGGACATGGACCACGCTCCTGTGTTCCGGTGCCGATTCAATACCTTACGGCCGGGCGCCATGCAAGTCAGGTGGGCCTGCCGGCACCCCGCTACAATCCTGTCCCCATGCACGGTCTGAATCCTCCCCAAGCTGCCGCGGTCCTGCACATCGAAGGCCCGTTGCTGGTGCTCGCCGGCGCCGGCAGCGGCAAGACGCGCGTGATCGTGGAGAAGATCGCCCACCTGATCGGCTGTGGCCGCTACCCGGCCCGCCGCATCGCCGCGATCACCTTCACCAACAAGTCGGCCAAGGAAATGCGCGAGCGCGTGGCCAAGCGCCTGCGTGAGCAGGACGCCGACGAGGTGACCATCTGCACCTTCCATGCGCTGGGCCTGAAGTTCCTGCAGATCGAACATGCCGCCGTGGGCCTGAAGCGCGGTTTCTCGATCTTCGATGCCGACGATGCCGCCGCGCAGATCAAGGACCTGATGTACGGCGCCAAGCCCGATGACATCGAGGACATGAAGAACCTGGTGTCGCGCGCGAAGAACGCTGGCCTGTCGCCCGAGCAGGCGATGGCCGCCGCGCGCAGCAACCGCGAGAAGGAAGCGGCCAGCGTCTACGAGCGCTACCAGCTGCGGTTGACCGCGTTCAATGCGGTGGATTTCGACGACCTGATCCGTCTGCCGGTGCAGATCCTGGAAGAGAACCCGGAGATCGCCCTGGCCTGGCGCGAGCGCATCGGCTACCTGCTGGTGGACGAATGCCAGGATACCAACGACGCGCAGTACCGCCTGCTCAAGCAGCTGGCCGGTGACAAGGGCAACTTCACCTGCGTGGGCGACGATGACCAGTCGATCTACGCCTGGCGCGGCGCCAACCCGGAAAACCTGCAGCAGATGGGGCGTGATTACCCCGCGCTGGAAATCATCAAGCTGGAGCAGAACTACCGCTGCTCCAACCGCGTGCTGCGCGCGGCCAACGCGCTGATCGCCAACAACCCGCACGAGCACCTGAAGAAGCTGTGGAGCGACCAGGCTGACGGCGAGCGCATCCGCGTGTGGGAATGCCGCAACAGCGAACACGAAGCGGAGAAGGTCGCTGCGGAGATTGCCTTCGTGGCGCAGTCGCACAACGTGCCGTGGAGCGATTTCTGCATCCTGTTCCGCGGCAACTTCCAGTCGCGCCCGCTGGAAAAGGCGATGCAGCTGCTGCGCATCCCCTACCACCTGACCGGCGGCACGATGTTCCTGGAGCGCCAGGAAGTGAAGGACACGCTGGCCTGGCTGCGCCTGCTGGTGAACCCGGACGACGACACCGCGTTCATGCGTGCGGTGCAGTCGCCCAAGCGCGACGTCGGTGCAGGCACGCTGGCCAAGCTGGCCGAACTGGCGCAGGAAAAGGACATGCCGATGGCGCAGGCCGCCGAGGCGATCGGTGCCCTGCAGCAGTTGCCGCCGCGTGCGGCCAACAGCCTGGCGCGCTTCACCGATATCCTGCGCGACCTGCGCGCGCAGACGCGCCAGATCAGTTCCGGCGACATGATCCGCAAGGTGGCCAAGGAGTCGGGCCTGCTCAGCGAACTTCGCCAGCAGGCCAAGGAAGAGGCGAGTTACCAGCGTCGTGCCAACAACATCGAGGAACTGGCGCAGTGGTTCGAGGGCGGCCCGCGCGGTGCCACCGCCGCCGACCTGGCCGGCCAACTGGCGCTGCTGTCGCGCAGCGACAAGGACGAGGGCGGCAACCAGGTGCGCATGATGACCATGCACGCCTCCAAGGGCCTGGAATTCCCCTACGTGTTCATCGTCGGCTGCGAGGATGGCGTGCTGCCGCACCAGGTCAGCCTGGACGAGGGCAACCTGCAGGAAGAGCGGCGCCTGCTGTACGTGGGCATCACCCGCGCCAAGATCCAGCTGTGGATGAGTTACAGCAAGCTGACCCGCAAGTTCGGCGAGCACGTGCGGCTGAAGCCGAGCCGGTTCTTCGAGGAGATTCCGGCCGAGGAGATCCAGCGCGATGGTGCTGATCCGGTGGCGGATGCGGTGCGGAAGAAGGAGCGCGCGACGGCGGGGTTGGCCGCGATCGAGGCGCTGTTCGACTAAGCCGCTCCAACGGCGCCGCCCCTCCGTGGTGGAGCGCGCGTTGGTTCGGTGACGTGGCCGGTCGGGGTGGGTTCGCGGGGGACGCCGTGAACCCGTCCTTGGGGGCTTAGCCGCGCCATCCATGGCGCGGATACCCCCGCGAACCCACCCCGACCGGCCTCTGACAGATTCCGGGCGCGTCCTTCCACGGCAATGCAAAGAAAATCAAATTCAACAGCGGGGGGGTGAGGCAGAATCGGGGTTTCGGCTGGAGGTCTGCGCGTGCATCCGATTGAAAGTGAACGCCTGCGACTGCGTGCGATCGAACCTGATCGCGATGCGGCGCCGATGCTGGCGCTGTTGAACGATCCGGGTTTCCTGCGCTTCATCGGCGACCGCGATGTGCGCAGTGAGGTGCAGGCGCGGGAGTACATCGCGCTGCGGGTGCTGCACAGCTATGCGTTGAACGGGTTCGGCATGTATGCCATCGAGCGCTTGTCCGATGGTGCCTGGCTGGGCAACGCCGGGCTGGTGCGGCGGGATGGCCTGCCGGGGCCGGATATCGGCTATGCGGTGCTGTCGGAGTTCGCCGGGCAGGGTTATGCCGGCGAGGCGGCGCGGGCGGTGTTCGCGCATGCACGTGGAGCACTGGGCCTGCACGATCTGTATGGCATCACCGACCTGGACAATGTGGTGTCCGGGAAGATTCTGGTGGGGCTGGGCATGCAGCAACGCGGGGTGATCCAGCTGCCGGGCGTGGACAGCCCGAGCCGGCTGTATGCCACGCCGGGTGCGGCCGAGGTTTGATCGTGGTGGGTGCCGACCGTTGGCCGGCACAATAGCGGCTGATGGTGGGTGCCGACCGTTGGTCGGCACGATTCAAATGCAGTGCCGACCAACGGTCGGCACCCACCCTCTCAGGCGCCGCGCAGCTCGGCCAACTGCGCCTGCAGATCGGCCACGGCCGCTTCCAGCTGGGCCACGCGCTCGGCCAGGCCCGGGTCGGCGGCCTCGCTGCCCCCACCGCTGCTGGCGTACTTCGCCGCCAGTGCCGCGCCGTCCACCTCGCCGCACAGCAGGTGCATGTAGCGGTCTTCGCGCTGGCCGCTGGCACGCGGCAGCACTACCAGCAGCGCGCGCTGCTGCAGGCGCTCGATGGCGTGGCGGGCTTCGTCGGTATCGGCGAAGCGGTGCAGGCGTTCGCTGCGCGTCACCAGCTCGCCCAGCGTCTGCGGCCCACGCAGCAGCAGCATCGCCAGCAGCACGGTCTGCTGCCGGGTCAGGTCCAGCGCGGCCTGCAGGCGGTGCTCGTAGCGGTCGGCGCGCGAGGAGAAGTGCTGGCGGGCCAGGCCCAGTGTTTCCAGCTGGCGCAGCGCGTGCTGCACGCTGCCGGCATCGACGTTCATCACCGGCTCGCGGGCGGTCTTCTGGTTGGCGGCCGATTGGGCGGCGTTGACCGTCAGCGGGTAGGTGTCCGGGGTAGTCGCCTCCTTCTCCACCAGGCAGCCCAGCAGGCGGGCCTGCACGGCGTCGAGCAGGGGGACGTCGGGGGTCTGGGCGGAATCGGTCATGGCGGCCTCCGGAAGGGCAACGGGTCAACCGCCAAGCATAGCCGTCCCAGGGCCGGCTTTGCCGGTAAAATGCGCCGGTATATCTGATTGCCGGTGAACCCATGCGTCGTCCCGTTTCCCTGTCCCTGACCCTGCTCGCCACCGCGGCGCTGGGCCTGTCCGCCTGCAAGCGCGTGGATGCGCCTGCCGCTGAAGCCGCTGCTCCGCAGGCCCCGGCCGCCGCCGCCAAGGCCGATGGCGCGCTCGATGCCACCGCCAACGACAACCTCAACGCGGTGCTGTGGATGCAGCGCGCGCAGGAATACAAGGCGATCACCGAACAGACCTACCGTGCCGCCGCCGACCATCTCGACGCTGCCCTCAAGGAAGCCCACTGGGACGCACTGGTGCCTGAAGAACGCGGCAACGAGGCCAAGGGCCTGAAGCCGGCCGTGGTGCTGGACGTGGACGAGACCGTGCTGGACAACTCGCCCTACCAGGCGCGCCTGGTGCGCGATGGCAAGGAATACGACGAGCTGACCTGGGACCAGTGGGTGGCCGAGAAGAAGGCCAAGGCGATCCCGGGCGTGGTTGATTTCGCCAAGGCCGCCAACGCCAAGGGCGTGACCCTGCTGTACATCTCCAACCGCGCCGTGCACCTGAAGGACGCGACCCTGGCCAACCTGCGCGAGCAGGGCCTGCCGGTGGCCGACGACAGCGTGTTCCTCGGCCTGGGCACGGTGGTGCCGGGGTGCGAGCAGAACGGCAGCGAGAAGAACTGCCGCCGCCGCCTGGCCGGGCAGAAGTACCGCGTGCTGATGCAGTTCGGTGACCAGCTGGGCGACTTCGTGGAAGTGACCGCCAACACCAACGACGGCCGTGACGCGCTGCTGCAGCAGTACCACGACTGGTTCGGCGAGCGCTGGTGGATGCTGCCGAACCCGACCTACGGCGGCTTCGAGCCGGCGCAGTTCAACAACGACTACAGCCAGTCGCGCCAGGCCCGCCACGACGCCAAGCGCGCTGCGCTGGACTACGCACCGTGAGCCGCGCACCGCTGCCGCTGCGCGATGACGAGCGCCTGATCTTCGCGCTGGACGTACCCGACCGCGTGCAGGCACTGGAGTGGGTCGATCGCCTCGGCGACAGCGTGGCGTTCTACAAGATCGGCATGGAACTGCTCGCCTCCGGCGAGTACTTCCAGGTGCTCGATGCGCTGGCCCGCCGCGACAAGCGCGTGTTCGTCGACCTGAAGTTCTTCGACATCCCGGCCACCGCTGCGGCGGTGATCAAGCGCCTGTCGCAGTGGCCGGTCAGCTACGCCACCATCCACGGCTGGCACCCGGCCATGATGGAGGCCTGCGCGGCCGCCAACAGCAGCGACATGCGCCTGCTGGCAGTGACCGTGCTGACCTCGATGGGCCGCCCCGACCTGGCGCAGATGGGCATCGACCGCGAGCCGGTGGACGTGGTGGTCGAGCGCGCGCTGGCCGCCCAGGCCGCTGGCATCGATGGTGTGATCGCCTCGGGCCAGGAAGCCGGCCCGATCCGTGCCGCCACCGGCGCTGGGTTCTCGATCGTCTGCCCGGGCATCCGACCCGGTGGCCCGGTCGGCGATGACCAGAAGCGCACCGTTGGCGTGGCGCAGGCCTTCGCCGATGGCGCCGATGCCATCGTGGTTGGCCGCCCGATCCGCCTGGCGGCTGATCCGCAGGCCGCAGCGCGGGCAATCCAACAGGAAATCGCGTCGGCTCTGGCTGCCCGCTGAGCCCACCGCCGACGCCGGTCACGCCGGTACCACGAACGCCATCCCGATCCATGCGGGATGGCGTTCGCATTTGTGGGCCTGTACCTGTCGCTCGCAGCGCCAGGCCGCAGAACTGTGCGCGCGTTCGCGCTGTGGGCCGCTGCACTGTTCCTCAATCGATGCACCGGCACGGACCGCGGCCGCGCCGGTTCCAACCATCGATAGAGGAGTACAGGGATATGTATCGCAGCACCTCTTTGTTCATCGGCCTGCTGTTGGCCGCGTCTGCCGTACCCGCCATCGCTGCGCCGCAGGCACGCGAAGCACCGCGCATCATCGGCGGTGAAGCGGCTCAGGCCGGCGAATACCCGTTCATGGTCAGCATCCAGGGCATCTTCGACGGCGATTCGGATCATGACCGTCACTTCTGCGGGGGCACCCTCATCTCGCCCTCGTGGGTGCTGACCGCCGCGCACTGCATGCAGGGGGAAGCGCCTGGCGGCATCGCCGTCGTCAGCAACGCCGCTGCCCTGTCCACCGACGCCTCGCCCCGCGCCTCCAACGTCAAGGCGATCCACGTCCATCCGGCATTCAACAGCGGTAACTCGCTGGAGCACGACGTGGCCCTGATCCAGCTCAGCACACCCGTGGACGGTGCACAGCCGGTGGCACTGCGGCTGCGGCCCGACGCCAGTTATCTCAAGCCGGGCCGCGAATTCACGGTGATTGGCTGGGGAGACACCGACATCGGCGATGGCCGGGTCTACCCGACCCAGCTACAGACCGTGCAGGTGCCGTTCGTAGCATTCAATGAATGCCAGCAGGCCTACGGTGGGGAACTGTCGCGTGGTAAGGTCATCTGCGCCGGCCGCGAGGGCATCGACAGCTGCCAGGGGGATTCCGGCGGGCCGCTGCTGTTGCGCCTGCGCGATGGCTGGACCCAGTTCGGCATCGTCAGCTGGGGGGAGGGCTGCGCGCTGGCCGGCTATCCAGGGATTTATGCCCGAATCGCCGAGAAACACGCCGTAGATTTCATTGAATCTGTCTGGCAGCGCGATTGATTCAATAAAATCAAATACATACATGGCATTACGTGAAGTGTTGCCTTAACTTGAAGGGCAGCGTAGGATCGCCGCCATCCGGTCCTCGGACCGGACATGTGCCACAACACTGTCCTCCGGCCTCGCGCCGGTTTGAAGAGCCTGTGATCCCCGTGATCCGGGCTCTTTTTTTATGCCGGCGGTGGCTCTGGGGTCAGATCCCTTTTGCCTGCGGCAGAAGGGATCTGACCCCCTTGGCCGAAAACCGTGACGTCCCGGCTTGCCGCTGTCACGTCGCAGGCCGCAAGATGCGGGCCGGTCCGGGGAGTCCGATTGCATGAGCGTGGCGGTGCGAGGAAGGTCTGCGCGTGGATGGGGGCTGGCGGCCATGCTGCTGCTGGCCGTGGCGGCGTGCCGCGAGTCTGCCAACGATCCGGCCAGGCCGGCGGCCGAGCCGGTGGCTGCGGTGCAGGCGATGGCGTTGCGCCTGGCCGAAGATGATCTGGTCGGCTACGCAAAGCTGTCGGTACCGCCGGGCCAGTACCAGCGCCTGCAGCAGGCCTGGGCGGAGGGCCACAGCCAGTGGCCGCTGACCGAGCTGCCGCTGGGGGACCAGCTGCTGCCGATGCTGGCCGCGCTGCGCAAGCCCGATGCCAGCGCCGAACTGCAGCGCAGCTTCGACCGCCAGCTGGCCGGCCAGGCCAGCGCCGTGCGCCAGGCCGCGCAGTCGATGGGCAACTTCGGCGTGCAGTACCTGCGCCACCAGAAGGGCTACACGCCGGGCCAGCAGGCCCACTACATCGCTCTGGTCGAGACCCTGGCGGTGTGGGCGCAGGGCGCGCCGATCAGCGACCGTGCCCGTGCACGCAGCACCATCGCCGCGCTGGTCGGCGCGGCCGGCAAGGTCGGCTTCGATGACGAGGCTGGCCTGCAGGCCGCTGGCATGGAAGGCAGCCTGCAGCAGCTGGCGCCGTTCATCCACACCCTCAAGGCGGTGCTTGGCAGCTACGGGCTGGGCGTGGATGACGCGCTGCGCAGCGTCCGGGGCGAGCTGCTCTCGGTGGAGGGCGACAATGCGCTGGTGCGCCTGCACTACGACCTGGCCGGGCGCGAGATGACCCTGCAGCTGCCACTGAGCCGGCGCGAGGGCCACTGGTACCTGACCCGTACCCTGGCCGACACCGACGCGCTGCTGCGCAAGGCCGACGCGGCCCGCGCGGCTGCGTCGCCGGCACCGGCTGAAGCCCCCGCCGAGGGTGGGGAAGCGGCAACGCCGCCGCCTAAGCCATAATGGCGCCGATGTCGAAACAGAACCCGCTGCCGTTCCCCGGCGAAGAATCCCAGTCGACGCCCGCCGATACGGTGCCGGCGTCCCCCTCGACCGGTACCGGCCCGAACCCGGTACCGCCGCCCGCGCACGCGCGTCCGGCCGGCCGCCGCCCGCTGTGGGCGCGCCTGCTGGGCCGCCTGGTCGAGCCGTGGCTGTCGCTGAAGATCGAACCGGAAGACCCGGGCCAGTACAACGATGGCCGCCCGGTCATGTACGTGCTGGAAGACTACGGCCTGTCCAACGCGCTGATCCTGGACAAGGCCTGCCGCCAGGCCGGGCTGCCGTCGCCGCTGGTGCCGCTGGCTGGTGACCCGACCGGCCGCAAGCGCGCCTACCTGGCCCTGTCGCGGCGCAGCTCCAGCAACTCGCTGATTCCCGAGCAGCGCGGCGCCAAGACCCACTCCGATTCGCTGGCCAAGGTCCTGCAGGCACACCGCGTGCGCGATGACCTGGACGTGCACCTGGTGCCGGTGTCGATCTTCGTCGGCCGCGCCCCGGACAAGCAGAGCGGTTGGTTCGCGGTGCTGTTCTCGGAAAACTGGGCACTGGTCGGCCGCTTCCGTCGCCTGCTGGCGGTGCTGCTCAACGGCCGCAGCACCATCGTCCGCTTCGCCCCGCCGATCTCGCTGCGCAACACCGTGGACGAAGGCCTGGAGCCGGAGCGCACGGTGCGCAAGCTGCAGCGCGTGCTGCGTACGCACTTCCGACGCATCCGTGAATCGGTGATCGGCCCCGACCTGTCGACCCGGCGCCTGCTGGTGGACCAGGTGCTGGCCGCCGAGCCGGTACGCGAAGCGATCGCCGCGCAGGCCAAGCGCGACAACTCGAAGCCGGCCGATGCCTGGAAGAAGGCGCACGCCTACGCCTGGGAAATCGCTGCGGACTATTCCAGCCCGATGGTGCGCTCGGCCAGCTTCATGCTCAGCCACGTGTGGAACCGCATCTATGCGGGCGTGCTGGTGCACCACCTGGACAAGTTCAAGGCCGCCGCGCCGGGCCACGAAGTGGTCTACGTGCCCAGCCACCGCAGCCACATGGACTACCTGCTGCTGTCGTACCTGCTGTACGACCGTGGCATCGTGCCGCCGCACATCGTGGCCGGCATCAACCTGAACCTGCCCGTGGTCGGCACCCTGCTGCGCAAGGGCGGTGCGTTCTTCATCCGCCGCTCGATCCGTGGCAACGCACTGTATTCGGCGGTGCTCAGCGAATACGTCGCGCAGCTGGTGGCCGGTGGCTACTCGCTGGAGTACTTCGTCGAAGGCGGCCGCTCGCGTACCGGCCGGCTGCTGCAGCCCAAGGGCGGCATGATCTCGATGACGCTGCGCGCGTTCCTGCGCCAGCCGCGCAAGCCGGTGCTGTTCCAGCCCATCTACATCGGCTACGAGAAGCTGATGGAAGGCGGCAGTTACCTGGACGAACTGTCCGGCCGGCCGAAGGAAAAGGAATCGATCTGGTCGCTGCTGTGGGGCATCCCCAAGGTGCTCAAGCAGAACTACGGCCAGGTGGTGGTGAACTTCGGCGAGCCGATCGCGCTGAACGACGTGCTGGCCGAGAAGGCGCCGGAGTGGAAGGGCGAGGCGGTGTCCGAGGACGAGAAGCCGGCCTGGCTGTCGACCACGGTGGACACGCTGGCCGAACGCATCCAGGTGCGCATCAACGGCGCCGCCGACGTCAACCCGATCAACCTGCTGGCGCTGGCCCTGCTGTCCACGCCGAAGCACGCGATGGGCGAGGCCGACCTGATCGCGCAGATCGAGCTGTGCAAGACCCTGCTGGTCGAGATGCCGTACTCGGACCGGGTGACGGTGACCCCGCACTCGCCGGAGCGGATCATCGCCCACGCCGAGGAAATCAACGTCCTCACCCGCATCAAGCACCCGCTGGGCGACGTGCTCAGCGTCAGCGGCGACACCGCGGTGCTGCTGAGCTACTTCCGCAACAACGTGGTGCACCTGTTCACCGCCTCGTCGTGGGTGGCCTGCTGCTTCCAGAACAACCGCCGCATGAGCCGCACCGGCCTGGTCCAGCTGGGCCGTACGGTGTACCCGTTCCTGCAGGCCGAGCTGTTCCTGCCGTGGAGCGAGGACGAGTTCGCCCTGCGCATCGACCGGACCATCGATGTGTTCGTGCGCGAGGGCCTGCTGCAGAACGTCAACGATGACGACGGCGGCATCCTGGCGCGCAATACGGGGCAGACCGACGAGGTGTTCCGCCTGCGTGCGATCGGCCATTCGCTGCAGCAGGCGTTCGAGCGCTACTACATCGCCATCTCGGTGCTGGTGAAGAACGGCCCCGGCATGCTCGGCGCCGCCGAGCTGGAAAGCCTGTGCCAGCAGGCGGCGCAGCGGCTGAGCCTGCTCTATGCACCGGCGGCACCGGAGTTCTTCGACAAGTCCCTGTTCCGCGGTTTCATCCAGAAGCTGCGCGAACTGCGCCTGGTGTGGCCGGACGAGAACAGCAAGCTGCTGTTCGACGAGCGCCTGGATGCCTGGGCCAAGGACGCCAAGTTCATCCTCGGCCGCGAGCTGCGCCACACCATCGAACGGGTCAGCCCGGAAGCGGCCCGCCCGGACGAGCCTGCGCCGCAGGATTGAAGGCAGCGCCGGGCGATGCCCGGCGAACGGCATGCCAACCAAGGTTGGCATCCACCGGGGCGAAGCAGTAGATCCACGCCATGCGTGGATGGGCCACCGCTCAGGCCGGTTCGTCGGGAATCTGCAGGCTTTCCAGCCTGGCGATGCAGTCCTTCAGCTGCAGCTTGCGCCGCTTCAGGCGCTTGGCTTCCAGTTCGTCCTCGCCGTTGGCGGCCATGCGGGTGATCTGTTCATCCAGCAGGCGGTGCTCGGCGCGCAGGGCGGCGAGGTGCTCGACGATCTCGGCGGGGCTGTAGGTGTCCACAGCCTCCGAGCATACACAGCGATGATGACCGCCGGGAGAGGGGAACCCCGACCCCCGGCCGGGGCGGCTCCGAGCCGTTAGAATGGAACCCATGAGTGCCGTGATTTCCCTTCCCGATCCCCAGCCGCGCGCCGCCCGTGATCCGCGCGTGGCCGAGCGCGAGCAGCACAAGCTGGCCAAGCGCCTGCGCCGCCAGGTCGGCGAGGCGATTGCCGACTTCGGCATGATCGAGGCCGGCGACAAGGTCATGGTCTGCCTGTCCGGCGGCAAGGACAGCTATACCCTGCTGGACGTGCTGCTGCAGCTGCAGAAGAAGGCGCCGGTGCCGTTCGAGCTGGTGGCGGTGAACCTGGACCAGAAGCAGCCGGACTTCCCCGAGCACGTGCTGCCGGAGTACCTGGCCGGGCTGGGCGTGCCGTACCACATCATCGAGCAGGACACCTATTCGGTGGTCAGCCGGGTCATCCCGGAAGGCAAGACCATGTGTTCGCTGTGCTCGCGGCTGCGTCGTGGCGCGCTTTACAACTACGCCGAGACCCATGGCTTCACCAAGATCGCGCTGGGCCACCACCGCGACGACATGGTGGCCACGTTCTTCATGAACCTGTTCCACCACGCCAAGCTGTCGGGCATGCCGCCGAAGCTGCGCAGCGATGACGGCAGGCACGTGGTGATCCGGCCGCTGGCCTACGTGCGCGAGAGCGACATCGTCGAGTACGCGCAGGCCCGCCAGTTCCCGATCATTCCCTGCAACCTGTGCGGCAGCCAGGAGAACCTGCAGCGCCGCCAGGTCGGCCTGATGCTGAAGCAATGGGAAAAGGACCACCCGGGCCGCATCGAGCAGATCGCGCGGGCCATGGGTGAAGTCCGGCCCTCGCAGCTGGCCGACACCACCCTGTTCGACTTCATGGCGCTGGGCCGTCGCGACGACGCGCCGCTGCCCGACGCCCATGCCTGGCTGGCCGGCTCCCCGGCCGACGCCGACGCAGATCCCGAGACGCCCACCGTTTAAGGTCGGTCGCCCTTCCTCTTTGCCATCCGGAGTTCCATGTTCTTTCGCAACCTGACGTTCTTCCGTTTCCCGACCACCACCGATTTTTCCGAAGTCGACACCCTGCTGCCGCACGCCCTGCTGAAGCCGGTCGGCGCGCTGGAAATGAATTCGCGCGGCTTCATCTCGCCGTTCGGCCGCGAGGAGAAGGAGCTGCTCTCCCACCGCATCGCCGAACACCTGTGGCTGACCGTGGGCGGCGAGGACAAGATCCTGCCGGCGGCGGTGGTCAACGATCTGCTCGAGCGCAAGCTGGAGGAGATCGAGGAGAAGGAAGGCCGCCGCCCGGGTGGCCGCGAGCGCAAGCGCATGAAGGACGACCTGCTGCATGAACTGCTGCCGCGCGCCTTCGTGAAGTCCTCGCGCAACGATGCCTTCATCGACCTGCAGCACGGCTACGTGGCGGTGGATACCTCCAGCCGCAAGACCGGCGAGTACTTCATGTCCGACATCCGCGGCCTGCTCGGCAGCTTCCCGGCGATGCCGCTGAACGCCGAAGTCGCACCGCGTTCGATCCTGACCGGCTGGATCGCCGGCGAGCCGCTGCCGACCGGGCTGAGCCTGGGCGAAGAGTGCGAGATGAAGGACCCGGTGGAGGGCGGCGCCGTGGTCAAGTGCCAGCACCAGGAACTGCGCTGCGACGAGATCGACAAGCACCTGGACGCCGGCAAGCAGGTGACCAAGCTGGCGCTGATCTTCGAGGACAACCTGTCCTTCGTGATCGGCGACGACCTGATCGTGCGCAAGCTGAAGTTCCTCGACGGTGCCCTGGACCAGCTGGAGCATGCCGACGAAGACGGCCGCCGCGCCGAGTTCGACGCCCGCTTCGCCCTGCAGAGCGCCGAGATCCGCCGCCTGTTCCTGTTGCTGGAAGAAGCCTTCAAGCTCAGCAAGGCTGACTGAACAGGCACCCTGTGGGCCGCCGGTCATCCGGCGGCCCGAAGCAGCGCTATGCTGGGCGCATGAGCCGTCTGCTGCGCCGCCTGATCAGCCCGACCCCGCCCGCCACCGTGCAGCGCGACACCGTTCGCCTGCGCCTGGAGGATGCCGAGATCGAGGTGCTGCGCGTGCGCGATCCGCGCGCGCGCCGGATCAAGCTGAGCGTGGACGAGCGCGGCGCACGCTTGACCCTGCCGCCGCGGGCCAGCCTGGTGATGGGCGAGCGTTTCCTGGAACAGCACCGCGACTGGCTGGCGCTGCAGCTGCGCCAGTACCAGAGCCAGGGCCTGCCCGCCCCGTTGCAGCCAGGCGAGGACGGCGTGCTGCCACTGCGCGGCGAACTGTTGCCGCTGCGCTGGCAGGAAGGCCGCTACGCGCGGCTGGAGATCGATGAACACGGCGCCTGCGTGCAGTGGCCGACCCGGGGCGGCGATGCCACCCTGCGCCGCCTGCTGCGTGAGTTCTACGAAGCCCAGACCCGCGCCGACGTCGGCCGCTGGTTGCCAAAGTACCTGCCCTCCCTGCCACGCGCACCCAGCCGCCTGCGGCTGAAGGTGATGTCCTCGCAGTGGGGCTCGCTGGCGCCGGACGGCAGCATGGCACTGGACCTGGCCCTGGTGCTGGGTCGTTCGGAAGCGTTCGAGTACGTGCTGGTGCACGAACTCTGCCACCTGATCCAGCCGAACCATTCGCCCGCGTTCTGGCATGAAGTGGAACAGCGCTTCCCCGCGTGGCGCGAACAGCGCGACTACTTCCAGCTCGAAGGGCGACGCTTGAAAGCTATGCTCCGGCAACTGCTGTAGCGCCAGCGCTACAGCAGTTGCCCACGCATTCTTCCTCTACCCCCGCCTTCGGCGCGCCCCTTCAACAGAAGGGGCTTTCCTCCAGACCGTGTGCTGAGCAGTCGAGCAAGCTCGACGCTACAGAGTGAAGAACAACAACTCCGCGGAATGGGAGCGTGCCGCAGAGCGCGCTCAGCGCGCGACCGGCTCCTGCTCTTCCTTCTTTCTTCCGTGGTGGGCACACCGGAATCTGTCGAAGGACGGGCGGGTGGGCCATGCAGGGGCGTTGGCGCCATGGATGGCGCCATCGAGCTTACAGGGACGTACTTGCAGCGTCCCCTGCATGGCTCACCCGCCCGGCCAAGCACGGCTTTGCCATCGGCTGCCACCCACCACGAGGGGCTCAGCCGTTGGCCGAAACCCTCACCCCGCCCGCAACGCCGCCGCCGTCGCCCAGCGCGCCGCCACCCGCGGCGCCGTGATGCACACCGCCTGGTCGGTCACCGTCGTCACCGCGCGCTCCAGCAGCTGGATATCGGCCTCGTGCTGGCGTGCCACATGCGGGTCCTCGAAGAAGATCGCGCGCTGGCAGCGCCCCTCCAGCACCCGGTCGGCAATCTGTGCATCGCCGCCCATCGGGCCACTCTGGTAACGCGTCACCCACGGCGTATCGCTGGGCCACCCCCGGCTCCAGGCCAGCTCGTTCAAGCGCTGCCCGGTGGTGCCCGTCGCAACGCGTTGGCCAAACCGGGCCAGCACATCGAAGTGTTCATCGGCAAAGGCCAGCATCGCCGGCTTCATCGCATCATGCGCGATCAGCGCCAGCGTCTGTCCCTGGAAGGCATGCAGGTCGTCGGCACCGGTGTCGGCCGCCAGCCCGGCGTGGATGCGCTCCACCTCGATCCAGTCGCGTGCGGTGGCCACGGTTGAAATGAACGGCTTGCCGTGGATCACGCACTGCCGCTTGAGCGCGGTTGCTTCCGGAAACACCGAGGACGGATCGACCGGGTCGATCAGGTAGATCGCACCGTCCAGTGTCCGCTCCGGCCCCATGCCGACCACCTCGGCCACCAGCTTCATCAGGCCACCCTCGCGCCCATAGGGATACCGGTGCAGGCCGCCGTAGCCGGCCAGGAAGCCCTGCCGCTCGATCGCATCGTGGGTGCGCCCGACCGCATGCAGTGACACCCCCAGCTCGCGCAGGCCTGCCTCGCTGGCACGCAGCCAACGGAACAGCGCGGCGCGCGCATCGTGGTGATGGAGACGGTTGGCGGCCAGGCCGATACGCATCGAGCGCTCCGTAGGGACGGGTAGAAGCGGCAGTGTATGTCGGCATTCGCCGATGCGGATGCTTTTCCAATTTTTCTCATTGTCGCGGAAGCCTGCCTCGCTAGCGTGGCTGCAGCGGTACCGCTGCGCGGCCGTGGTTCCTGCCCGCGAAATGAGGACGCCCATCGTGAATGTCGCCGGCCGCCGCGCCGTCGCCGCTGTCATGGCATCGCTGTTGCTGCCCGGCATCGCCGCTGCATCCGGGTGTGCGAACCCCCTGCAGGTGGCATGGCGCTCCGACCGGCCGCCACTGTCATACAGCCAGCAGGGCGAGGTTGCGGGACTGGCCGCGGACTACCTGCCGCTGCTGGGCATGCAGGCAGTGCAGCATGCGAAGCCGTTGCCTGCGGCGGTGCTTACCGAGGGATCACTGCCGGCCGGCACCCAGGTGCTGCTGGGCTGGCCGCGCGCTCAGCTACCGACCGGCTGGGTGGCCAGCAGCCCCTACCTGGAAGTGCCACAGGTGATCGTGCGGCGCGAGGGCGCCGCTGCGGTGCTGGGGCTGGAGGGCCTGCGTGGTCGTAGCGTGGCCAGCCCGGACCGGCTGCCGCTGGAGGCGTTGCTGGCCGAGCAGGCCCCGGGGGCGCAGCTGCTGGCACCTGCGCCGCTGGACCACGCGCTGTCACTGCTGCGCGCCGGGCTGGTTGACGCCGTGGTCGCCAATCTCGCCGAAGTGGAAGCCGCGCTCCGCGCGGAGCCGGGTGACGCGGTGGTGATCGCGGCACCCGCGGGCTTCGGCGATGCACTGGTACTCGCGGCCGCGCCGGCCTGTGCCGAAGTGGTCGCCGCTTTCGACCGGCAGCTGCTGCAGGACGGCGATGCACGTCGCGCGTCGAACCGCAGCGCCTGGCTGCCGGATCGGCCACGCGCGCAGCTCCCCGGTTCGGCACTGCGCTGGCTGGTGCCGGCGTCGCTGATCCTGCTCGCACTCGTGCTGCTGCATGCCTTCGGCTACTGGCGCGTGCATCGCGAGAGCGTGCGTCGTCGCGTGCTGGAGCAGCGGTTGCACGACGTCACCGCGAACCTGCCGGCGGTGGTCTACCAGGCCCGCCGTTCTGCGACCGGCCACTACAGCCTGGCGCAGATCGCCGGCGATGTGCAGGCGCTGTTCGGGGTAAGCGTGGAGACCGCGCGGATCGACCATCTGCAGCTGCTGGCTGCGGTGCACGCCGACGACCGCAGCCGGGTGATGGCGTGCATCGAAGCGGCCGCGCTGGTGCGCGGTCCCATCGATGTTACCTTCCGCACCCGGTCGGCGCAGGGCTGGCGCTGGGTCCGTTCGCAGGGACGACCGCTGCAGTGCGATGACAGCAGCGTGGAATGGAGCGGTTACTGGTTGGATGTCAGCGAAGCACAGGCGCGTGCCGTAGCGCTGGCCGAGGCGCGCCACGCGGCCGAGCAGGCGGCGCTGGCCAAGAGCCATTTCCTGGCGACCATGAGCCACCAGATCCGCACGCCGATGAGTACCCTGCTGGGCATGCTGGAGCGGCTGGCGGGCAGTGACCTGGATGCGGGCCAGCGGCAGGTGCTGACCACCGTGGGTGACGCCGCGCAGATGCTGCGGCAGATCCTCGACGATGTGCTGCACAGCCAGCGCCTGCAGCCAGCGCCACTGCAGCTGCGGCCGACCGATCTTGCGGCGCTGGTGCGCGCGGTGCAGCAGCTGTTGATGCCCGTTGCGGCCAGCCGCGGCCTGCACCTGCACAGCGAGATCGACCCCGTGTTGCAGCGGTGGTCGCTGGCCGATGGGCTGCGCCTGCGCCAGGTCCTGTTCAACCTGGCCGGCAATGCACTCAAGTTCACCCTGCAGGGAAGCGTGGTGTTGCAGGTGCATGTGCTGCAGCAGCGCGATGGCGGCCAGCGGCTGCGCCTGCAGGTGACCGATACCGGCGTGGGCATCAGCGTGGAGCGGCAGCAGGCGGTGTTCGCCGCCTATGAGCAGGCCGAGACCTCGACCACGCGCCGCTTCGGTGGCAGTGGGCTGGGCCTGTCGATCTGCCGCGAGCTGGCGGCATCGATGGGCGGGCAGCTGCACCTGCGCAGCGCGCCGGGCAAGGGCACCACCGTATCGCTGGAGCTGGCTCTGGCGGCCTGTGCGGCACCAACGGTGGTGCCGGTGCTCACGACGGTCGCGCAACGGCCGCTGCCGCCGGCGCGGGTGCTGGTTGTCGAAGACCATCCGACCAACCTGCAGTTGCTGGAGCAGCGCCTGCGCGAACTGGGGCTGCAGGTACACGCCTGCGACGACGGTCTGCAGGCATGGGAGGCCTGGCAGGCACAGCCGTTCGACCTGGTGATCACCGACTGCCATATGCCGCACATGGACGGCTTCGCGCTGGCACGCACGATCCGCAGCGACACCTGTGCCATCCGTGCGCAGGTGCCGATCATCGCGCTGACCGCCAGCGTGCTGGAGCGCACGCGCGAGGCCTGCCGTGATGCGGGCATCGACCATTTCCTGGCCAAGCCGGTGGAGCCGTGCGAACTGCGCGCGCTGCTGGAAGTGCTGCTGTTGCCGGACTCAGTGCGCCAGTAGGCGGACGATGCTGGCAGCGGCATCGCGGCCTTCGGCCACGGCGGTCACCACCAGGTCTGCACCGCGTACCGCGTCGCCACCGGCGAACAGGCGTGGATGTGCGGTCTGGAACGGCAGGCGGTCCTTGCCCCCGGCGACGATGCGGCCGTTGGACTGGCCTTCCACGCCCAGCTCGGCCAGCCACGCCGGCACGCTCGGCGAGAAGCCGAAGGCGATGATCACCACGTCCGCCTCCAGCAGCGATTCACTGCCTTCGATCGGCACCGCGTTCTGGCGGCCATTGGCATCGGGCTCGCCCAGGCGGGTTTCGACCACGGTCACGCCGATCACTTCGTCGTCGGCGCCGGCCTCGATCGATAGCGGCTGGCGGTTGAACAGGAAGCGCACGCCTTCTTCGCGCGCATTGGCCACTTCGCGCGCGCTGCCGGGCATGTTGGCTTCGTCGCGGCGGTAGGCACAGGTGACCTTGGCCGCGCCCAGGCGCACCGCGCTGCGCACGCAGTCCATGCCGGTATCGCCACCACCGAGTACCACCACGCGCTTGCCGTTGAGGTCGGGCAGGGCGATGGTGTCTTCCCAGCCGGCAATCGGCCGGCCCTTCGGGTCATCGCCGCCAACGATGCGGCTGTTCTGCACCAGGAACGGCAGCGCCGGCAGCACGCCCTTCAGGTCCTGGCCGTCGAGGCCACCATCGGTGTAGCGGTAGGCGCCGGTGCCGACGAACACCGCATCATGGGTCTCCAGCAGCTGCTGCACGCTGAGGTCGCGTCCGATCTCGACACCGAGGCGGAACTGCACGCCCATGCCCTCCAGCACTTCGCGGCGGCGATGGATCACGTCCTTGTCCAGCTTGAAGCTGGGGATGCCGAACTGCAGCAGGCCGCCGATCTGCTCGTAGCGGTCGTAGACCACCGCGGCAATGCCGGCGCGGGCGAGGCGATCGGCGCAGGCCAGGCCGGCCGGACCGGCGCCGATCACCGCCACGCTGTGGCCGCTGGGCTGCACCGCGCCCAGGTCAGGGCGCCAGCCGCTGGCCAGCGCGGTATCGACGATGTACTTCTCCACCGCACCGATGGTGACCGCACCGAACTCTTCCAGCGTGCAGCTGCCCTCGCACAGGCGGTCCTGCGGGCAGACGCGGCCGCAGACCTCCGGCAACGGGTTGGTGCTGTGGCACAGCGTGGCGGCTTCGTGGATGCGGTTCTCCTGCACCAGCTGCAGCCACTGCGGAATGGCGTTGTGCACCGGGCACTTCCAGCTGCAGTAGGGGTTGCCGCAATCCAGGCAGCGACCGGCCTGGTACTGGGCGTCTTCCTTGCCGAACTTTCCGTACAGCTCGCCCCAGTCGCCGGACGTGCGCAGTTCCACCGGGATGCGCTGCGGCATGGTGCGGGGCAGGTCGAGGAACTGGAAGGCGTGCTTGCGGCTCATGGCGGGCTCTGGAATGCGAGGGGGAACGTTGCCGGCCAGCGGCCGGCACTACCGGAAAACATCAGGCGGCGCGTCGCAGGGTTTCGGTCAGCGACTCGATGCTGGCGGCCTTCGGTTTGACCAGCCAGAACTTGCCGATGTAATCGCGGAACTCGTCCAGGATCTGCTGTGCCCAGATGCTGCCGGTCAGTTCGCGATGGCGGCCAATCAGGCGGTGCAGGTGCTGGCGGTAGTTCTCGAAGCCTTCGGCGGATACGCGATGGATGTCGATCAGTTCGTGGTTGTAGCGGTCGACGAAATCGCGGTCCACGTCCAGTACGTAGGCCAGGCCGCCGGTGAAGCCGGCACCGAAGTTCAGGCCAACCTTGCCCAGTACCAGCACCACGCCATCGGTCATGTACTCGCAGCAGTGGTCACCGGCACCTTCCACCACCGCCAGCGCGCCGGAATTGCGCACCGCGAAACGCTCGCCGGCGCGGCCCGCGGCGAACAGCTCGCCACCGGTGGCGCCATACAGGCAGGTGTTGCCAATGATCGCGGTGCTGCGTGCCTCGAAGCGGGCACCACGCGGCGGGCGCACCACCAGGCGGCCGCCGGCTATGCCCTTGCCGACGTAATCGTTGGCTTCGCCTTCGACTTCCAGGTGCAGGCCGCCGACGTTGAAGGCGCCGAAGCTCTGCCCGGCGCTGCCGCGGAAGCGCAGTTCCAGCGGCGCCTCGGCCATGCCCTGGTTGCCGTGCGCGCGTGCCACCGCACCGGCCAGGCGTGTACCGATGCTGCGGTCGGTGTTGTGGATCAGGAAGCGGTGTTCGCCGCCGCGCTTGTGCTCGATGGCCGGCGCCAGCAGGCCGTCCATCTGCGTGGCCAGGCTGTCCGGCGATTCGTACAGGCGCTGCGCCGCGCAGTGGCTGCCCTCGTAGCGGCTGTCGGCCAGCAGGCGCGACAGATCCACGCGCACGCCGTCGCGCGGCGCGGCGTCGATCTGCCGCAGCAGGTCGGTACGGCCCACGATCTCTTCCAGCGAACGCGCGCCCAGGTAGGACAGCCAGCCACGCACTTCCTCGGCCAGCAGGCGGAAGAAGTTCTCCACGCGCTCGGGCTGGCCGGTGAAGTGGTTCTCGCGCAGGCGCTCATCCTGGGTGGCCACGCCGGTGGCGCAGTTGTTGAGGTGGCAGATGCGCAGGTACTTGCAGCCCAGCACGATCATCGGCGCAGTGCCGAAGCCGAAGCTGTCCGCGCCCAGCAGCGCGGCCTTGACCACGTCCAGGCCGGTCTTCAGGCCGCCATCGGTCTGCAGCAGGGTACGCCCGCGCAGGTCGTTGGCCAGCAGCGCCTGGTGCGCTTCGGCCACGCCCAGCTCCCACGGCACGCCCGCATAACGGATCGAGCTGACCGGCGAGGCGCCGGTGCCGCCGTCATGGCCTGAGATGGTGATCAGGTCCGCACCGGCCTTGACCACGCCCGCCGCGATCGTTCCGACGCCGGCATGGCTGACCAGCTTCACCGACACCAGCGCGGTCGGGTTGACCTGCTTGAGGTCGTAGATCAGCTGCGCCAGGTCCTCGATCGAATAGATGTCGTGGTGCGGCGGCGGCGAAATCAGGCCGATGCCCGGACGCGCATAGCGCAGCCGCGCGATCAGTTCGTTGACCTTGTGCCCGGGCAGCTGGCCGCCCTCGCCGGGCTTGGCACCCTGCGCGACCTTGATCTGCAGCACCTCGGCATTGACCAGGTATTCGGCGGTGACACCGAAGCGGCCCGAGGCCACCTGCTTGATCTTGCTGCGCTTGGCGGTGCCATAGCGCGCGGGATCCTCACCGCCTTCGCCGGAGTTGCTGCGGCCACCCAGGCGGTTCATCGCAATCGCCAGCGCCTCGTGCGCCTCAGGTGACAGTGCACCCAGGCTGATCGCCGCGGTATCGAAGCGCGGGAACAGTTCGCTGGCCGGTGCTACCTCATCGAGCGGCGCGGGCGTGGCGGCCGGCACCAGCTCCAGCAGGTCACGCAGCGCCGACGGCGGACGCGCGTGCACCGCATCGCAGTACTGCTGCCACGCACGTGGGTCGCCGCTGCGCGCTGCGCGCTGCAGCGTGGTGACCACGTCCGGGTTGTACATGTGGTACTCGCCGCCGTGCACGTACTTCAGCAGGCCGCCGACATCCACGTCCTGCTGCGCGTCCCACGCCTGCGCGCACAGTTCGCGCGCGTCGGCATCCAGGCGGGCGAAGCCGGCGCCACCGATGCGCGAGGCGGTATCCGGGAAGCACAGGTCCACGACCTCTGGTTCCAGGCCGATGATCTCGAACAGCTGCGCGCCGCGGTAGCTGGCCACGGTACAGATGCCCATCTTCGAGATGATCTTCGACAGTCCCTTGTAGACGCCCTTGCGGTAGCGGCGGCCGATCTGCGACTGCTCACCGCCCTTGCTGAGCTTCAGGATGCCGCGACGGCCCAGGTCGAACAGGGTCTGGTAGGCCAGGTACGGATACACCGCCGTGGCGCCGAAGCCGAGCAGGCAGGCCATGTGGTGCGGGTCGCGCGCGGTGCCGGTTTCCACGATCAGGTTGACGTCGCAGCGCAGGCCCAGCCGCGAAAGGTGGTGGTGGATGGCGCTGGTGGCCAGCAGCGCATGCACCATCGGCCGCCCGGCCACCGGGTAGCGGTCGGACAGCAGCAGCATCACCATGCCCTCGCGCGCGGCCTGTTCGGCCTCGGCACAGATGCGCTCGATGCCGGCACGCAGGCCCTCGTCTTCGCTGTAGGACAGGTCGAGCAGGCGGTTGGCCTGCACGTACTGGTCCATCTTCAGCAGCTGGCGCAGCTTGCGCTGGCTGAGCACCGGTGAATTGAGGATGACGTGGTTCACCGTCTCGGGGCCGGCATGGAAGATGTTGGTCTCCTTGCCGAGCTGGGTGGACAGGGACATCGCGCAGTCTTCGCGCAGCGGGTCGATCGGCGGGTTGGTGACCTGCGCGAAGGCCTGGCGGAAATAGTCGTACAGCGGACGGCTGCGCTGGCTCAGCACCGCCATCGGCGTGTCGTCGCCCATCGAGCCGGTGGCTTCCTGTTCGGTCTCGGCCAGCGGCCGCAGCACCTGTTCCACTTCCTCGCTGCTGAGCTGGTAGAGCTTGTGGTAACTGCGCAGGGTGCCTTCGTCGAACGGCTCTTCCACCAGTGAGGGGTCGATCAGTTCGGTCTGCAGGTAGGTCACGCCCTGCTGCAGCCACTGCTTGTACGGCGCGCGGCCACGGTTGATGCGGTCCACCGCGTCGGAGTCGAGCAGGTCGCCGCGCTTGAGGTCGATGGCGATCATCTCGCCCGGGCCCAGCTTGCCCTTGCGCACAACGCGCTCGGTCGGCACTTCCCACACGCCCGCTTCGGAGGCGACCAGGAAGTGGCGGTCTGCGGTCAGCATCCAGCGTGCCGGACGCAGGCCGTTGCGGTCGAGGGTACATACGGCGTAGCGGCTGTCGCAGGCGACGATGCCGGCCGGGCCATCCCACGGCTCGCTGTTGAGGCCATGGAATTCGTAGAACGCGGCCAGGTCCGGATCCTTGAACTCCAGCGACTGGGTGGCCGGCGGCACCAGGATGCGCAGCGCCTGGATCAGTTCCATGCCACCGGACACCATCAGCTCCAGCATGTTGTCCAGGCTCTGCGAGTCTGAACCGTGCATGGAGATCACCGGGTCGAACTCGCCAATGTCGAAGCGCGGCGTCTTCCACACCTTGCTGCGTGCCTGCGCCCAGCGACGGTTGCCTTCGATGGTGTTGATCTCGCCGTTGTGGGCGAGCATGCGGAACGGGTGGGCCAGCGGCCAGCGCGGCAGCGTGTTGGTGGAGAAGCGCTGGTGGAACACGATCGCGCTGGAGGCCAGTTCGCGCCGCTGCAGGTCCGGGTAGAAGCGGCTGAGCTTGTCCGGCAGCACCATGCCCTTGTAGCTGATCGCATCCGGGGTGAGGGTGGTGACGTAGAAGTCGGCGTGCCCGCGCAGCTGCTGTTCGCTGCGGCGGCGGGCCAGGAACAGCGCCAGCGCGAAGCCGGCATCATCCTGGCCGACGCCGGCATCGACGAACACCTGTTCGATGCGCGGCAGGGTATCGCGCGCCAGCTGGCCGCAGACGCTGTCGTCGGTGGGTACCTCGCGCCAGCCGGCGACCTTGCAGCCGACCGCTTCCACCTGCGCCTGCAGCTGCGTGCGGCAGGCGTCGGCGGCGTCGGCGTCGTGCGGCAGGAACACCAGGCCGGCAGCGAAGCGCGCGGCGGTGGTGATGCCGGCTTCGCTGGCCAGCAGTTTCAGGAATGCATCGGGGCGGCGCAGCAGCAGGCCACAACCATCACCGGTCAGGCCATCGGCAGCGACGCCGCCACGGTGGGTCATGCGCGAAAGCGCGGCGATGGCGGTATCAACCAACAGGCGCGAAGGTTGATCGTCGAGCTGGGCGACCATGCCAAATCCACAGGCATCGCGCTCGGAGCGCGGGTCGTAAAGCCCTTGGCGGTTGCGGGGGGCCATCTCTACCTCGATGCGGGATGAATTGAACGGGGACACTCAAGCCCGCTCAATCCCTGGAGCGCATCGTGAGGCCACCGGATGCCTCGACTAGATCACAGGTTGCTGCAGCGCCGCAATACACGGTTGCAGGTGCAACAGAACGCGCCGGCAACCCAGTGCCGGCGCGGGGTCGAACTCAGCCGCAGCGCACGCCGCTGACCAGGCCCTTGTCGTCCACTTCGATGTTCAGGCGGTCGCCGAGGAACTCCATCGTGGCCACGTCGTTGGGCTTCATGACGCGCAGCTGGTGGGCACCGGCATCTTCCTGCGCCTGCTTGCCCAGTGCGTCGGCGTAGGCCTGGCCGACCAGGCTCTGCACCTGGCTGGCATCGCAGGTGCCGACCGGCGGTGCCTCGGTGGCCTTGCCGGCTTCATCGGCCGGTGCCTTGGCGGCTTCGGCAGCCTGCTGGGCATGGGCCGTGGCCGAATCCTGTTCATCCAGCGCCGGTGCCTGGCAGGCGGTCAGGGCCAGCACGGCCGGCAGCAGCAGGGCGGAGAGCGAACGGGCGCGAATCGGGAACGACATCATGACTCCGGAAGGGATTGTGAAAGCCCGAGCATAGCGGCGAACCGACCCTCACGTGTTTGTCTTGTGTTATCGACAGGTTCGCGGCATCGCGGCGGCGACACTGCGGGCATGCCAACCGCCTCTACCCCTGAACGACAGGCCGCGCGTGCTGCCGGCCTGCGCTATGTCGATGACACCCAGCCGGGCATCAGCCGGCGCCGCGCCGGCAACGGTTTCAGCCATCGCGATGCCGATGGCCACGCGGTGCGCGATGCCGCCACCCTGCAGCGCATCCGTGCGCTGGCGATTCCACCTGCGTATACCGCCGTGTGGATCTGTGCCCACGCCAATGGCCACCTGCAGGCCACCGGCCGCGATGCCCGCGGGCGCAAGCAGTACCGCTACCACGCCGACTGGGCGAAGGAGCGCGACGCCGGCAAGTTCGACCGCATCATTGCCTTCGGCGAGGCATTGCCCACGTTGCGGCGGCGGTTGTCACGGGATCTCAAACGCCCCGGGTTTCCGCAGGAAAAGGTGCTGGCCATGGTGGTCGCGCTGCTGGCCGATACGCTGGTGCGGGTCGGCAATGAAACCTATGCACAGCAGAACCGTTCGTTCGGGCTGACCACACTGCGCAACCGGCACCTGGAACTGCTGCGCGGTGGCCGCGTACGCATGCGCTTCCGTGGCAAGTCCGGGCAGCTGCAGGAGGTGACCGTGGGCGACCGCAGGCTGGGGCTGCTGGTGCGGCGCCTGCAGCAGCTGCCGGGGCAGGCGCTGTTCCAGTACCGCGATGACGACGGTGCGCTGCAGCCGGTGGACTCCGGTGCGGTGAACGATTATCTGCGCGGGGTGATGGGCGAGGACTTCACCGCCAAGGATTTCCGCACCTGGGGCGGTACCGTGGCGGCGGTGCAGGCGTTCGCCGCCACCGAGCTGCCGGAACCGGCCAGCCAGCGTGCCCTGGCGCAGGCGCAGCGCGCGGTGGTGTGCGAGGTGGCGTCGCTGCTGGGCAACACCCCGGCGGTGTGCCGCAAGGCCTACATCGACCCGTGCGTGTTCGCCGGCTGGGAGCGCGGCGAACTGGCCAAGCTGGCCGGCCTGCGTGGGCCGCGCCAGTGGGAACAGGCCACCCTGCGCGTGCTGCGCAGGGCGCGTCGGCTCAGCCGCAGTCGTCAGCCGCAGTAGATCGCGACGATGTTGTTGGTACGGCCCTTCTCGATGGTCAGGCGGTCGCCGCCTTCGTGTGCCGGAGGCACCCGCGGGCCATCGTGACGAAGTACCCGTACATGCAGGCTGTCGCTGTCCACGCGCGCGCGGGCCACGGTGGCATCCGACGCAGCAAGACCGAGTGCGCCGCGCACCATGTCGCTGTGGCACTGGCCCGAAATCACGCCGTCGATCGGCTGCACCTGGGCCACCGGCGTGCTGCTGCAGGCGGCGAGGGCAAAGCAGACGGCGGCGGTGGCGATGGCATGTTTCATGGAGGCGTTCCTCGTGTGGTTGCGTGCAGCCTGCGGCGGCGCACGTGGTGGCGCAATGAATACCGTGCACATCGTGGACACGGCGTATTCACTGCTGCCGACAGCATGGGCGGAGACGCTGCAGGAGCGGCATGCGCCGCCCCCGGTAGTGCCGGCCGCTGGCTGGCAGTTCCTTCAAGCAGGCCGAGGATGTCGCCGAATTCGGCAGGGACAGTGACATGGGCCGGCCTGCGCAGCCCGAAGAGCTGTCACCCGCCTATATGTTCCTGGCCTCGCCGGTCTGTGCCAGTTACATCCGCGGGGTGATCCTGCCGGTGATGGGCGGGCCGCGGGGCTGAACCGCCGGGCTGTGCGGAGCCTCCTGAACGAGGCTTCGCGCGGCTGTGTGGCAGGTGTCAAAGGCTCGGCAGGCGCGCTGGAGTAGGCTGGACCCCCACGCCGATCACGTTCAAGGACCGACCATGCCCGAACTGGATATCAATGCAGCGGCCGATGAAGTCGCTGCCCTGTTGCGGCAGAACGACGCGCGCGGTGCTGCCGCCCGCCTGGACGCCCTGCACAGCGGCCAGACCGCGGTGGTGCAGGAAGCGCTGGACCGCTACGTGTCGGTGCGCGCGGCCACCGAGCTTGAGGCGTTGCGGCGCAGCGGAGGTGTTGCCGCAGCAGATGCGGCCACGGTGAACCCGATGCTGGACCGTCTGGGCAACGCGGCGCGTCCACCACGGATGCCCGATGCGGCTGAGACCGCAGGCCTGAGCCAGGCCCAGCAGTACGATGTGTACGGCAGCATCGTGGCCCAGCGCGGCAACACCGCTGCGAATGACGCGATGGCAACGCAGGACCGCGTGGTGCTGGGACTGCGCGACGAGAACCGCACCACCGAGGCACGTGGGCGTGGCGTCTACGACGATCGCATCGTAGTGCTGTGGAAGGATGCGCAGGGCCATGGCCATGTGCGCGAGTTCAACCAGGCCACGACCGAGCCGACCGCCCAGTACGACGGTCATGCCAAGACCACGCCGCGCAGCCCGGGGTTCGGCGACGTGGCGCCGCGCACCAAGACCGAGGGTGAGGACGTCAACGGCGACCGGATCAAGGACCTCGGGCGCCTGGGCGAAGGCACCACCGAGATGCGCGCAACCACCCATCCACGCAATGGCCATCCTGATGAGTTCGCGCTGCGTCCTTCGCAGGACGCGATCACGGCGGGCGCCGGACGGGTGGAGCGCGACAGCAATGGCGACGGCTGGTTCGATGCGCGCGATACCCAGGGCGTGCAGGACCTCAACGACACCTTCAAGATCCATCGTGGCAGCCGCTCCAACACCGATTCGGCCGGCTGCCAGACCATCGGCGGCGGCGAGTACGACGACTTCGTGTCGACGGTGCGCGGCACGCCTGGGCAGAACCGCTGGCAGTACGTGCTGACCTCGGTTGCACCCGGCCAGACGCGCGAGCTGGGGCAGGAGGTGCCGCTCGCGGCCAACGACGATCCGCGTCAGCCGCAGCATCGCGATCATGCCCTGCAGCAGCAGATCAGCACGCGCCTTCAGGCCCTGGGCGGACGCTACGCCGAGCATGCCGAGGACTACAGTCTGGTGATGCTGCGCGAAGCGAAGGCCGCGGGCATCACCCGGGTCGACCAGATCGTGGCCAGCAATCCCAGTGCTGGACGTACGGCGGGCGAGACACTGTTCCTGGTGCAGGGCAGCCCGGGCGATCCTGCGGCGCTGCGCGCAGGGGTCAATGCGGCCGAGGTGCGCGAGACTGCGGTGGAATCCAGCCTGCGCCAGCTGCAGCAGCAATCACGCGAACAGGCGGCACCCATACCCGCGCCTGCACAACCGCAGGAAGCGCCGGCGATGGGAGGGCGTTGAGCGATGGTCCGATCACACCTGATGCCGAGCGTTTCGTTGATGCTGTTGCTGGCCTGCAGCGCCTGTGCGCCCGCTGGAGAGCGCGCCGCGCCGGTAGCGCCCGCCGCCAGCCCGGCGGCGAAACCGGAGGCCTTGCCTGCGCAGACCCTGCCCACTGATCGCGGATTGCCCGCACTGCCGGTAGCCTCCGGCAGCGCCCACCCCGGCGGCCGCTACGAAGCACTACCGGAACCGGCCAGGCAGGTGCTGGCGCAGTTGAAGTGCAACGTGGAGGGCACCAGCAACGTGCAGGTGCTTTCCATTCCCGCACAGGGTGGCCAGCAGGACGTCATGGTCACCGACAGCAGCGGGCCGCGTTTCCGCTACTGGATGCGGTCGTTCTCCGGCAGTGGCGGTACCACCGGGTATCTGGTGCAGCTGCAGGACTGCCCGGCAACCACCGCGGGCATGCGCGCCTACATCGCACAGGGAGCAGCACCGCTGCAGGATGTCACCGCGTCGTTGCTGGCGCAGGCCGAGCTGCCCGACGCGGCGGCGATGGCGGCCTATCAGAGCAAGGGCGCGGGCGATTTGTTCGCCTTCATCGGGCAGCTGGACAAGGTGCCGGTGCTGCGTTGGGCGGCCGAGGCCGATCCCGAACAGCCACTGGCCGCCGATGCGCGCAGCTTCGACCATGGCAATGCGGTTCATGCAGGCTTCCTGCGCTGGAACGAGGACCATTTCGAGGTGGCCAGGACCGTACCTGCCGCGCTGTGGCCCTGCGACGACAGCCCGTTGCTGCCGTGCAAGGGCGACCCGTTCGTGATCGGGCGTTGAGAGGGGCAGCGCAGGGGCTGTTGAATCGGATCCTGCGTGCCTGCTGCGCCTAGCGGATCCGGGAAGGAGATCTTCCGAACTGCCGCTTGAACGCGGCACTGAAGCTGCTGGTATGGGCGTACCCGGCAAGGCTGGCCGCCACGTCCACTGACACCCGCCGCTGCAGCAGCGCATCGTGTGCCCGTTGCAGGCGCAGTGCACGCAGCCAGGCGGCGATGCTGCTGCCGTGCAGCTGCTGGAAGGTGCTTTGCAGGTCGACGGCGTTGGTACCCAGCCTGCGCGCCATCTGGTTGATGGTCAGGCCATCGGCCTCGCCGCTCTGCAGCCATTGCTGCAACTGGTCCACGCAACGCCGCAGATGCGCGCTGGGGGCAGGCGCGTCGCGTTCGGCGACCACGGATCGAACCACGCTGGCCGCGACCTCCAGCGCGAAACTCTCGCGCTGCAGGCTGGCCAGCAGAGGCGGCTCCGCCGTTTCCGTCCCGAACAACGCCGCGGCTCGCCGCAGCAGCGGCGCAGGCGGTTGCCACGCCTGGTTGCGCGCGTGGCTCAGCCGCAGGCGGCTGAGACCGGTTGAGGCAATGCCGTCGAGCTGGCGCGACAGCCAGTCCTGGCTGAGGTGCAGGCTGACCTTGGTTTCCTCACGACCCGCCTGCCAATGGCGCTGGAACGCTTCCTCCTCGCGAAGGTGGACCAGCATCGCCGGGCTCCCGGCCCGGCGGCTGTCCATCTGCAGGCGCTGGTTGGCGATGACCACTTCGGCCTGTCCTTGCAGCAGGAAACTGGCGGTGAGGCCCGCAGGCAGGCAGTTCTGGCTGCGGCCGCCGACCATGTCCTGGCTGCGGCTGAGATAAAGCACCAGCCCGCTGTCCATCGACTGCACCTGCTGCCAGCCGGCCAGCACTGGGAGCGCATCGGGGAGGCCCGATTCAAAGTCGACCCGGCCGCCCAGCGCGTGGGCGGCGCTCATCAGTTCGGCGCAGGAATAGACCTGCATGCAAGGCACCCACGAATGCTGTCGTGCCTAAATTTTCTTTCGTCGCGCCTAAACTTGCAATCGTATTGCAAATTATTCTCATTTGCGGGGTGGGTCGCTGCCCCTTTTCCCTGTTCAGCAAGAAGGTCGATGGCAATGGGTCTGGTGATCAACGAGGCGGTGGTGTTGCGTGCCGTCTTCCATGGCGCGGTGGATGCGGACCAGATCCGGTACTGGCTGGACCGCGTGCAGGCGCTGATCGAGGCCCACCGTCCTTTCTACTTCATTGCCCGTACCGCGCCCGGTGCCACCTTCTGCGACGATTACCGCGCCCTGCAGGCAGTCTGGTACAAGCAGTACAAGGCTGCCTTCCGGCAGTACTGCCGGGGCCTGGTACGCATCGCCAGCGATGCCGCCGAGCAGCAGCGGCTCGACACCCCGGCGCTGCATGCCGCCTGGGCCGTGCCTTACTTCGTCACCGCCGATGCTGGCGCCGGCATGCGCTGGATCGGCGAGCACCTGGGGCAGGCCGATGCGCACTGAGCGCGCCGCCGCTTCGCCATTCGGCCTGGGGGTGATTGTTGCGCTGTACATGGCGCATGCGTTGCCCCTGTACTTCTACAACGTGGCGGTGCCGGCCATCCTGCGCAGCCAGGGCGTGGATCTGCGCTGGATCGGCATGTTGTCGCTGCTGTACCTGCCCTGGGCGCTGAAGTTCCTGTGGGCACCGCTGGTGGACCGCTGGCACCTGCCTGCCCTCGGCCGCCGCCGCAGCTGGCTGTGGTTGACGCAACTGTTGCTGCTGGCCGGCATCCTGGTGCTGGCGTTCACCGGCCTGGATCATGGCCTGGTCGTGTTTGTGCTGGTCGGCATGTGGATCTCGAGCATTGCCGCTACCCAGGACATCGCCATCGACGGCTACACCGTGGAGGCACTGGCGCCGGCCGAGCACCGGTTGGGCAGCATGGCGCAGAGCGTGGGTGTGGCCCTGGGCAGCATGATCGGTGGCGCCGGTGTGCTGTGGCTGTATGAAACCCGCGGCTGGAGCGTGGCCCTGCTGAGCCTGGCCGCGATGAGCGCACTGACCCTGCTGGCAGTGCAGCAGATCAACGAAACGCCGGCCAGGCCCGACGCGCCGCGGCCGAGCATCCTGCGCGCGCTGCGCCGCCGCGAACTACGCTGGGCACTGCTGCTGATCGTGCTGTACCGGCTGGTGGAAGCGCCGGCAATGGCGATGATCAACCCGCTGCTGGTCGACCAGCAGTTCAGCCTGACCGAGATCGGGTTGCTGATCTCGGTGGGCGGCGCTGGCACCGGCATGCTGGCAGCGGTGGGCGCAGCCTGGCTGCTCAAGCAGCACCGGGCCGAGCAGCTGTTGATGCATGCCGGCTGGTGGCGCACGGCGCTGTACGTGCTGCTGGCATTGATGCTGTACAGCGGAGCGCTTGCGACCTCGCGGTTCGGCCTGGGCATGTTGGTGATCGCCCTGCTGGCGCTGCGCTATGTGGCGATGACCAGCCTGTATGCCTTGTTCATGCGGGTCAGCTCGCGTGCCCAGGCCGGCACCGACTTCACCCTGCTGGTGTGCTTCGAGCTGCTGGTCAATTTCATCGGCGGCGCGTTGTCCGGCTTCCTCGCCAAGGGCATGGGCTACCCCACCTACTACATCGCGCTGGCCACGGTTTCGGCGCTTGGACTGCTGTTATGCGAGCCGCTGATGCGCCACTTCGCAGCACCTACGAACTCCCCCTGATACGCAACGAGGACACCATGTGGCATACCGCAGCAACCCTTCCGCTGGCTGTGCTGGCGATGGCCATCAGTGGCCAGCTGGCGGCGCAGAATGCGTCTGCTACGGCCGGCACCCGGCAACTGGATGCGGTAAGTGTCACCGCCGTGCGAGGCGCACGCAGCGTGGCCGAGATCGCTGGCACCGTCTATGCCATCGAGCACGAACAGATTGCCCAGCAGATCACCGCCGGGCGCAGCACCGCCGACATCCTCGGCCAGCTGGTACCGTCGCTGGCGCCGGCCAGTGGTACCACCAGCAACTACGGAATGACCATGCGTGGCCGCAGCGTGCAGGTGATGATCGATGGCGTGCCGTTGACCGGCGCACGCGATGGGTCGCGCCAGCTCAACAGCATCTCGCCGACCATGATCGAGCGCATCGAGGTGATCTCCGGCGCCACCGCGCTGTATGGCGCCGGTGCCAGTGGCGGCATCATCAACATCATCACCCTGCAGCCCGCCGAACAGCCGGTGCAGCTGGCCAGCCAGTTCGGCCTGCGCAGTCCCTCGCATCTGTCCAGTGACACGCTGGCCTGGAACGCAGCGCAGACCATGACCGTGCGCGGCGATCAGTTCAGTGGCGCGTTCGGCTTCGCCTATGGCCGGCAGGGCGCATCGCTGGATGCGCATGGCCGCCGCATCGGCCCGGAGATCGCGCAGACCGATCGGCAGGACACCGAGACCCGCGAACTCAATGCGCGCTTGGACTGGACCCCGACGGACAGCCAGCGGTTGAGCGTGGGCGTACGCTGGTTCGACGATCAGCAGGACAGTGATCAGGGCCCCGACTATGGCCCGCGCCTGGCCGCGCTGTTCAACCCTGCATTCACGCCCAGCCACCAGGCGCTGCCCGGCCTGCAGCTGGAGGCGCAGCCGCGGACCCGGCACCAGGGAGTGAATGTGCAGTACCGCAACCGCGACCTGCCGGGTGGTCAGGAACTGAGCGTGGAAGCCTATTACCGCAACGAGCAGGGGCGCTGGTTCCCGTCGGTGTCGACCCTGGTGCACCCCGCCCTGCGCGGCGGCTTCGCCTATGTGGCGATGCAGTCCAACACCGACATTGATGTCTGGGGCCTGCGCAGCGCGCTGCACAAGGATTTCCAGGTCGGTGGCCGCAGCCTGCAGCTGTCGTATGGCGTGGACCACGAACGCGAGCAGGATCGCCAGCGCGGGCAGATGTATGACATCAACCGCTTCATCGCCAGCAATGGTCTCGATTACCAGCCCACCGCGCAGTACGCGATGGGACCGGACGTGCGCGTGGATACCACCGGCCTGTTCCTGCAGGCCGATCATTCGCTGGGTGAGCGCTTCAGCGTGCAGGCCGGCGTGCGCCACCAGATCCTGCGTAACCGCGTAGAAGACTCGCTTCCCTATACCGAAGCGATCACCGCCGATGCCGTTGCCGGGTATCAACCGCGGCTGCTGCAGGGCGGCCGCGTGCGCCACTCGCAGACGCTGTTCAATGCCGGCGTGGTGTACCGGTTGGATGCATCGCAACAGCTGTTCGCCAACGTCTCGCAGGGCTTCAGCCTGCCCGACACCCAGCGCATGCTGCGCGACGTACCGGCAAGCTTCGTCATCGACAGCCGCAACATCGGCCCGATCAAGGTCGACAGCTACGAGCTGGGTTGGCGCCGCAGCGATGCCTCGCTGCAGAGCGCAGTGACCGCGTTCTACAACCGCTCGGACAAGACCGTGCAGTTCAACCGCGACTACAGCGTGTCGGTGGCCGACACCGACGAGCGGGTGTGGGGCGTGGAGGCCAACCTGCGTTACACGCCGACCGCACCGCTGGAGCTGGGTGCCAGCCTTGCCAGCACCCGTGGTCAGTACCGCGATGCTGCCGGACGCTGGCGTGAGCTCAATGCGTTCCGCGTTTCACCCTTGAAGGCGGGTGTGCATGGGCAGTGGCGCTTTGCAAACGACAGCCTGCTGCGATTGCAGGGGCAGGTCGTCGGCGGGACCGATCGCGCCTGGCGCGATGCACCGGCTGCGGCGATCAGTCCCAGCATCCGCGCCACGCCGGCGGCGAAGATCCACGGCTACGCAGTGTTCGACCTGATCGGCGAGCTGCCGCTGGCAGGTGGCCGCTTCAGCGTCGGCATCTACAACCTGGCCGATCGTGACTACCGCACGGTCTACGGCCAGCAGGCCGAGGCGACCTACGGAAAGATGTCCAGCCTGCCGGCGGCAGGGCGGACCTTCTCGATCGGGTACCGGGTGGAGTACTGAGGGGGCACGCCCCCCTACCGTTCGTCGGCCCATGACTTTCGGGGGGTTGACTACAGTTGTCGTCACGCAGACAGTGGCGACACGTGTAGTCAAGGGAGTGGTGTCATGCGTGGCAAGACGATCGGGGACCAGGAACTGGCCCTGCTGCAGTACATCGATGAGCATGCGCCGGCCAGCGTCGGCGAGGTTGCCAGCGGCTACGGCGAGGCCCGCGGCCTGGCCCGCTCCACCGTGCTGACGATGATGGAGCGGCTGCGGGCGAAGGGGTATCTTCAGCGCCAGCAGCAGGACGGCGTCTACCGCTACCAGGCCACCCGTGGCCCGGAGAGCGTTCTGCAGGGCGCGGTGGCGCAGTTCGTCGACAACACCCTGCAGGGCTCGGTGTCGCCGTTCGTGGCCTACCTGTCGAAGCGCCAGCAGGTCAGCGACAACGAACTGGCCGAGCTGGAAGCGCTGGTCGCCCAACTCCAATCGCGCCGCCACGAGGGCTGAGCCATGGACACCACGATGCTGATCCCGATGTTGGAACGCCTGGGCTGGACCAGCCTGCAGACCGTGCTGCTGGTGGCCCTGGTGTATGGCGTGTGCCGCGCGCTGCCATCGTTGTCGGCGGCGACCCGCTGCCGCCTGTGGTGGCTGGTGTCGCTGCAGGCCGTGCTCGGCCTGTTCTGGAGCCAGCCGCTGCAGCTGGCCTGGCTGCCGGCCCCGCAGGCGGTGGCGATGACCGCGACCGATGTGGCCGCCGATATGGTTTACCCGCTGGCTCCGGAAGCTTCGGCACAACTGCTGGCCGCAATGCCGATGCCGGCGCCGGACGTACCGGCGGTGGCGTGGTGGGCCGTTGCACTGGCCGCGCTGTGGGCGTCCGGCGTGCTGCTGATGGCCCTGCGTACCTTCGGTGAGTGGCGTCGCTGCCGCGCGCTGCTGGCAGCGGCCTATCCCTGTGAGGACGAGGCGCTGGTGCAGGCCCTGCAGCTGGCCTCCGATGCGCACGGCGTGCGTCCTGCGCCGCGGTTGTGGATGAGCACGCAGGTGGACGCACCGCAGCTGGTCGGTCCGTTCCGCCCGGTGCTGCTGCTGCCGGCCGGCGACAACGCCCTGCAGGGCGACGCGCTGGACCTGGCCCTGACCCACGAACTGCAGCACCTGCAGCGGCGCGACCTGCAATGGGGCCTGCTGCCTGCACTGGCCCAGCACCTGTTCTTCTTCCACCCGCTGCTGCGCTTGTCGGTGCGTGAATACGCACAGGCCCGTGAAGAAGCAGTGGACGCAGCGGTGGTTGGCCAGCACGGTGCCAGCCGTCAGGCCTATGGCCGTCTGTTGCTGCAGCTGGGCGTGGCACCGCAGCCGCACCTGGGCGTGGCCAGTGCCGCACCGGATACCACCAGCCTCAAGCGTCGCCTGCTCTCGCTGCAGTCGCGCCGTTCCTGCCCGCGCATCCTGGCGATGGCGTTGACCGCGGTGGTGGTGGTGGTGGGCGTGGCGCCGATGCGGCTGGTCGCTGCGCCGGTGCCGCCGGCCCCGCCCGCGCCTCCTGCGGCGCCGAAGGCTGTTGTGCCGCCGCCGCCGAAGGCTCCGCCGGCACCTCCGTCGTCCGCGCGCGTTCCGGCGGTGCCGGTCGCGCCTGCAGCGCCTGCCGAGCCGGCCGATGCCGAAGAACCGTCCGGTCCTGACGATGTCGACGTGGCCTACGTCGACGATGCTTCCGGCATGGATGAGGATCATGACGGTACGACTTCCCACACCACCTCCATCACCACCTACGGCCGCCTGGATCTGGGCAGCTCGCCCCGGGAGGCCTTCGTGCTGGTCGATGGCGATTCGACCTTCGCCAACGGTGGCATGGACGACGTGACGGTGGCCCGCCGGCAGCTCGGCAAGGGCCCGGCGTTGTGGTTCCGCCAGGGTGACAAGCGCTACGTGGTGCGTGACCCGATGATGATCCAGACCCTGCAGCGTGCCTACAGCGGCGCGGTGGATCTGGGCCGCCAGCAGAGCGAACTGGGCCGCAAGCAGAGTGTGCTGGGTCGCCAGCAGGGCGAACTCGGCAGGCAGATGGGCGAGATGGGCCGCCTGCAGGGCGAGGACGCGCGTCGCATCGCACTGGCCGCCACCGAGGCTGCGCGCAGCGCGATGGCCGCGCATGACATCAACCGCGAAGCGGCGGCGGAAGCGGCGAAGGCGGCGCGCGGCGCGGCCCACGATGCGGCTGCTGCTGCGGAAGCGGTGAAGTCGGTGCGTGGCCTGACCGTAGACGTAGCCGGTGTGCGTGAGGCGGCACGTGAGGCCGCCACCGCCGCAGCGGACGCGGCGAAGGTGGCGCGTGGCGTGACCAACGATATGGCCGGCGCCCGTGAGGCCGCTGCCGAGGCACGTCGTGCGATGCAGGAAGCCCGTGCCGACGCCGCGCAGTCCAGTCGCAGCCGCGACATGCAGCGCCTGGCCAGCCAGCAGTCTGAACTGGCCAGCCGCCAGGCGGCGCTGGGCAGCCAGCAGGCCGCGTTGGGCGAGCGCCAGGCACGCGTGCATGCCCAGGCATCGCAGCAGGCGCAGCAGGTGATCGCGCGCGCACTGGCCAGCGGCAAGGCCGAACGACTCTGATCGGTAGTGCCGGCCAGCGGCCGGCACTCCCCTGGGTCGATCAACCGCAGCTGGCGCGTTCGATCCGGTTCTGAGTGTCCACCTGCACGGTCACGCGGTCCTGGCGGAAGTCCATGGTGACCGCCATGCCCGGCTTGACCACCCGTGCGTTGCGCGCGCCGCTGTCGGCCACCAGCTTCTTGATCGTGGCTTCGTCGGCGGTCTTGCCGGTGAAGGCCTCGAGTGCCTCTGGTTTGCATTCGTGCGCGGCGTCGGCCACGGGCGCCGGCGCGGCATCGTGGGTGGTGCTGCTGCCGGCGTGGCTGCAGGCGGCCAGCGGCAGGATGGCGAGCAGGGCAAGCGGAGTGAGGCGCATCGTCGGGCTCCAGGCGTGGATGGTGGCGGCAGTGTCACCGCTGCCACCGTCAGGGCATGTCAACGCGGCCCTGCGCCATTACCGCCCGACCAGCGCCAGCGTCTCGCGCTCGCGCTGTTCCTCATGCACCAGCCGTTGCAGCAGCAGGGCCAGGGTCACCACGTCCTGGTGGTTGTGATCGGCTACCCGGCGCAGGTTCACCGCATCGCCGCCGCGCAGGAAGCGCAGCCATGCACCGGGTGCTTCCGAGCCGGGCAGGTCGTCCTCGCGCACCACGCGCAGCAGCTGGCGTTCGATGGTGGACAGCTTGCAGTTCTCCCAGCTGCCGCGATAGCGACGGCGCGTGGGGTAGAGCAGGTCGACATGATCCAGCGCGGTGATCGGGTCCGGCTGCCGGGCCAGCCGGTAGCGCGCCTTCAGTAGGGGCGCATCGTAGCTGCGGCCGTTGTAGCTGCAGAACACGGTGGACGGCTGCAGCCAGCGGGCGAAGGTGGCCAGCATGGCGTCCTCGGCGGCCATCGTGGCCATCAGCAACTGGCGGATGCGCAAGCCTTCGCCACGCTGCGGGCACACGTGCCAGTCGGCCGCGCCGATCATGAAGGCACGCGTGCCGGTGCCACCGGCCAGGCCGGTGGTTTCGGTATCGAAGAACAGCAGATCGCGCGCAGCCACGTGCTGGTCTTCGCGCTTGGCGAAGGCCAGCGACAGCGGCGCGGTCGGGATCGGCTGCGGTTGCAGTGATTCGATCAGGAACAGTCCCGGCGCGATCTCCTCGCCGGGCAGCTGTCGATCCTGCGCGCTGGCACGCGCCGGCGTGGCACCGCCGCGCGAGCGCAGGCCGAGCAGGCGATGCAGGCTGCCCACTTCCGGTCGACGCAACGGTGCGGCGGCCGTCATAGGCGCCGCAGCGCCGGTCGGCTTGTGGCGGATCTCCTGTTCGACCCAGGCGAACACCGAACGTTCGGCCGGTGGTTGCTGTGCATCGTTGGCGGCTACCGGGGCCGTCGCTGGCGGCGGCTCGGGCGCCACCGGCGTGACTGCTTTCGGGTCGCCGGCCTGCTTCCGCAGCAGGCGCAGCTTGTCCAGGCTCAGGCTCACGGGGCCAGCAGCTCCATCGGGTCGCGCGCGGTCACCACCACGTCGGGTACGTGCTGGCAGGCCTCGGCATCGAACAGGTCCAGCACGCGCAGCGCCAGCGCACGCGGCGAGGTCTCATCCTCTTCCTGTGCGGCCAGCACCGGGCCGACACAGGCCGGGCAACCGGCCTTGCAGTCGCAGCGCTGCACCAGTTCGCGCGCGCGCTGCACCAGTTCGGCCTGGCGCTGCCACAGCGGCTCGCTGAGGCCAACGCCGCCGGGGAAGTTGTCGTACAGATAGACGGTCGGCACGAATTCCTGCAGCAGTTCCACCGTGCCCGGGTCGCCATTGCTGCCGCGCAGCTGGCCACGGCCGCTCTGGTCGGCAATCGCGAACCAGGCACCATCGCCGTTGCCGACCGACTTCTGCAGGTCGCGCGCATCGGCCATCACCGCCACGGTGGCGACGATGTGCAGCGCATACGCCGCGCCGAGGAAACCATCGAGCGCATCCTGCCTGCTGGCGAACGCGCGCAGCAACAGCGCCTGCGGCAGCTGCCACCACACCGCAGTGGTATGCAGTTCCTGGTCGGGCAGGTTCACCGGCCCATAGCCGATGTTCTCGTGGGTGTAGTAGCGGATCTTCTTGTAGCCGGCCACGCGCCGCACCACGTGCACTTCGCCATGGTGCGAATCGCCACGGCCGGCCAAGCCACCGTCGAAACGGTCCAGCACCTTGAGCTTGGTGAAGTCGATGCTGTCGGTGTAGTAATCCACATGGGTGCGGGTGACGTAGGCCTTGCGGCCGTCCCAGTCCAGCGTCTCCACCTGGTAGGGCGTGGACTGCACCATGTGGATGGCGCCTTCGTACAGGGTGAGCGCAGCTGCGGAATAGTCGACTTCGGCGATGATCTGCTGGCGGCCATCGCTGCGGTCGACCACCACGAAGTTGCCATCGGCCACCGCACGCAGGCTGACCGCGTTGGCCGGATAGCTGTCGGCAATCCATTCCCAGCGTTCGCCTTCGCGGTGGATCACCTCGGTCTCGGCCAGTGCTTCCAGGAACACCTCCGGATCGATCGGGCCGAAGCCATCGCCGACCCGGAACGGCAGCTCGAACGCCGCGCAACGGATATGGTCGAACAGGATCAACGGCTGGTCCGGCGCGATGCGCGCGTGCTCGGGCGAGGCCTCGGCGAAGAAGTCCGGATGGCGCACCACGTACTGGTCCAGCGGTTGCGAGCTGGCCACCATCACTCCCAGCGCCGGTTGCTGGCGGCGGCCGGCGCGGCCGAAGCGCTGCCAGGTGGCGGCCACGCTGCCCGGATAACCGTTGAGGATGACCACGTCCAGGCTGCCGATATCCACGCCCAGTTCCAGCGCCGAAGTGCTGACGATGCCGTCGATGTTGCCCGCGCGCATCGCACGCTCGGTCTCGCGGCGCTCGGTGGGCAGGTAACCGCCGCGGTAGGCGCGGATGCGCGGTGGCTTGCGCGGGTCGTGGTCGAAGATGTCCTTCAAGTACTTGGTCAGCACTTCCACCATCAAGCGGGTCTGCGCGAACACCAGGGTCTTCAGCCCGGATTTGATCGCGATGCGCGCGATGCGGTTGCTCTGCGAGCGTGCCGAGGCGCGCAGACCCAGGTCGGGATTGATCACCGGAGGGTTCCACAACAGCACCTGCTTGGGGCCGCTGGGCGCGCCGGATTCGGTGATGGCAGTGACCGGTGCCTCGATCAGCGCCTCGGCATGCGCCTGCGGGTTGCCGATGGTGGCCGAGCACAGGATGAACTGCGGTTGCACGCCGTAGAACGCGCAGATGCGCTTGAGCCGGCGCAGCACGTTGGTGACGTGGCTGCCGAACACGCCGCGGTAGGTGTGTACCTCGTCGATGACGATGTAGCGCAGGTTCTCGAAGAACTGCGCCCACTTGGTGTGATGCGGCAGGATCGCCTGGTGCAGCATGTCCGGGTTGGACACCACGATGTCGCCATGCAGGCGGATCGCCTGCCGCGCATCGCCGGGAGTGTCGCCGTCGAAGGTGAAGGCCTTTACGCCCAGGTCGCCGGCACGGTTGAGTTCCAGCAGCTCGGCCACCTGGTCCTGGGCCAGCGCCTTGGTCGGGAACAGGTACAGCGCCTTGGCCTTGTCCTGCATCGCCGCGCTGACCACCGGCAGGGTGTAGCACAGCGACTTGCCGCTGGCGGTGGGGGTGACGATGGCCACGTGCTCGCCGCGCTGGCTGGCCTCCCAGGCCTCGGCCTGGTGGCTGTAGAGCTGTTCGATGCCACGTGCCTTCAGTGCCGCGGCCAGTGCCGGTGGCACCGTGTCGGGAATGGCGGCGTAGCGGCCGTCGCGGCCGGGAATGGCGAAGCTGCCGGTGATGCGGTCCTGGTAGCGGCGCTGCAGGCGCGCGCTGAGCAGGGCGCCGTCGCGGGCGGGCAGGCCATCGCGGGTGGCGAGCTTCTGCTCGGCGTCGGCGGTGCGCTTGGCGAGTTCGTAGGCCATGGAAGAGGGAGCCGGGACGGATTGCGAGGGGTCACATGGCACCACACTCACGTCTCAGGATGTGAGACACCGCACGCGGAAGGCGTGAACCGTTCAGTGCTCGCGTCCCGTGGCGTCGCCGCATCTCCCTTGGCTGAACAGCTGCCGGTGCAGCAACGAAATCTGAAGCCGGCATCCGTATCCTTGAGCGCTGGACGCAACCAACAGGGTGGATGGCTGTGGCACGACGTGGAACGCAGGGAGCACTCCTGGCCAGCATGCTGCTGGCGGGCATCGCGCAGGCACAGCAGGCCACGCCGACAGCGGCGCCCGATCCTGCGCCCGCTCCCCCTGCAGATGCGCCGGCTGCAACCACCGCACCGGTCTCCACCACCTTGCCGCAGGACAACGTCACCACCCTCGGCGAAGTGCGTGCGCTCAAGCCCGATGACGAACCGCTGGACCTGTACCGCTTCAAGAACCCGGTGAAGTTCGGCGACAACCGTTTCAGCCGCGACTGGAGCGAGCCGCCGTCACCGGAGCAGGTCAGTTTGGGCGGCGGCTACATCATGATGGGCGTGGTCAAGGGCGTGTTGGCGGCGGGCCGGGGGTTGAACAAGCTCACCGGCGGCCCCGACCAGATCCAGTCCGCCATTGCACGGCCACCGCCGGAGCTCAGTGCCGAACAGCGGCAGCGTGCGCTGCGGTTCTCCCAGGAGCAGGATGCCGGTGAGGCACCGCCGGTGAAGTAGGCCGGTATATCCTGCCGTTTCCTCAACCGGTGGCGCTGCCATGTTCCTGCGTTCGTTCTGCCTGCTGGCTGCATTGCTGCCCGCGTCCGCCTTCGCTGCCGGCATTGCCGGTGATGGCGCCTGCCGCAATGGCGCGTTCCCCTCCGAACAGAGTCAGTTCGCGCTGGCACGCGTGGTCGATGCGCCGCGCCTGTATCTGCTCGGCGACATGGACGGCTGCCCTGCCAAGGGCGAACCGGCCTGCCGCCAGCGCAGCTATGTGGTCAACGGCGATACGGTGGTGACCGGTCGCGATCTGGGTCGTTACCGCTGCGCGTTCTTCCCGAACAAGGTGGGCGGCAGCGCCGGCTGGGTCGACCGCAGCAAGCTGCAGCCGTTGCCGGTGGCCGTGCCAACGCTGCAGGACTGGGCGGGCGACTGGAAGGATGGCGACAACGGCCTGCGCATCACTGTGCGTGACGGGCAATTGCTGGTGGACGGCGACGCGTACTGGCCCTCTGCCAACCCCACGCCGAAACAGCGCCCGTATGGCCCGAACATGGGCCAGGTGGAAGCGCGCGCGACACCGCGTGGTGCTGATGTCGAGTTTGTCGAGGACACGTGCCGGGTTCGCGTGCACTCGCTGGGCGACGTGCTGATCGTGGCCGACAACAGCGAATGCGGTGGCATGAACGTGCGCTTCAATGGCGCGTACCGGCGCGCGGGGAAACGTTGAAGGACGCATGAGGGGGCAGTGGATCCACGCCACGCGTGGATGCTGTGTGCGATCCAATCGGTGGGATCAGCGCCGCCGCTCCAGCCACCACAGCAGCGATGCGCAGAGCACGAACGCCAGCCACCACGGCCAGCGCGATCCCGGCACGGGCTGCATCACCGACGCGTTCGCCGGTGCACTGGTCGCCAGTGCACGCGTGGTCGCATCGATCATCGCCTGCCGATGCAGTGCAGGTGCATCGGCAGGGTCGAACACATAGCGCCAGACGGTCGTGTCACCGTGCTGCAGGCGCTGCCAGCCTGCCTCACGGGGCCACCAGCCGGCGCAGCGCAGGGCTGACGTCGCGCCATCGACGATCAGCGGCGTGCCTTCGCCGCGCGCGTTGAAGACCTGCAGTGGCGCCTGCACGCCGCACAGCGCCTGTCGTTCGCCCGCCCAGCTGACCGGCTGTGGCGACCACAGCGCATCACTGCTGTCCTGTGCTCGCGCCAGTGTGGCAACCACGCCGCTCCACAGTTCACCGTGGCGATCATCGCGCCCGGCAAGCACCCAGCGCCAGGTGTCGGTGATTGGCAGCTGGCCGATGCGGCCCTTGCCGGTAGCGCGCCAGCCGCCAACGGCTTTGCCAGCGCGATCGCGCAGCAGCGCGTTGCTGCCCGGCGCCTGCAGCGCCAATGCTTCCAGTGTGGGCAGGGCGGCGCTGTGCGAACTGCGGTCTGCCTCTTCGCCGTAGCCGGTCGGCAGCGTACCTGCGGCGAGCGGGCCGCGTCGTGCGGCGAGGACCGCGTTTTCGCCGTCGCCGGGAAGTTCGAGGAGGTGGCTGCTGCCATCGCCCTGCACCGGCAGGCCCAGATCGTGCAGGTGTTGGCGCGCGCTGGCCGAAGGGGCGCCTGCACTGCGTACCAGTACGCCCAGCCCCTCGCGCAGCGCCTGGCGCACGGCGGCCAGCTGACCTGCACTCAATGCGGCCAGGCTGCGCTCGTCCAGCAGCAGCAGCTCGCTGCGCGCCAGCGACGCCGCATCCAGCGGCAAGGCGCCGTCGCCGACGCTCAGGCCGGCGCCGGTATCGGCCTGCACCTGCACGCGGATGCCGGTATCGGCGGCCCAGCGGCGCAGGTACTTCAGCTCCGGGCCCGGCGCACTGGCACGCACCAGCAGGCGCAGCGGTGCCGCCGGCAGGGTCTGCTGCGGTACCGGCGTGCTGTCCACCACATGACCCTCGGCATCGAGCAGGCGCAGCTGGAACACGCTGCGGCCTTCGGCACGGGCGATGCCGCTGAGCTGCACGCGACCGTCCTCGGCAACATCCACGCGATCGACCACGCTGTCGGCGGGGTCCAGCAGTTCCGCCCTGGCCTTGGCGACGCCGTGCGCCTGTGCATGCACGTCGAAGCGTGCGCCGGGTGCGGTGTCGGCGGGTGGCTGCAGTGCGATCCACCCGCGCGGCGGCGCTGCCGGCTGCCAACGCACGTCGCGTGGCAGTACCGCGTCGCGGTCACGCGCAACCAGGCCGGCACCGACCAGGGTGAGCGTGGAGGCCGGATGCTGGCGCAGCGCGGTGGCCAGGTCCGGCACGCGCTGGCCACCGGGCACATCGGTAGCTTCCGGCAACAGCAGCAGCGGGCCTGCGCCGGTCGGCGGCGCGCCGGCCTTGTCGGCATCGATTCCCAGCACGACCAGGCCGACCGCGGGTTGCTGGCGGGTGGGGGGGACCAGGCAGAAGTACAGCAGCGTGGCAGCGATCAGCTGCAATCCAATCACGATCCACTGGCGGCCACGACGCGTGGCAGTGCCACGCAGCTGGCGCACGCTGGCGATGACCACGATCAGGGCGAGGGCCAGCGCAAGCCACAGGTTCACGGCGGAGGCGTTCATGGCTGCGCCTCCAGCGCATCAAGGTACCGCTGCCCCATCGCATCGGCGGCACTGCGCCGCATCGCCTGCGGCAGTGGACGCTGCAGCGCCCGCCACAACTGCGCGCGCAGGCGCTGGCGGCAGTCACGGCAACCGGGTTCGATGCGCAGCTGCTCGATGGCGGCGGCCAGATCCAGTGCATCGGGCAGGTACGCGGCATTGCGCTGCTGCCAGCTGGCGAGTGCATCGAGATCGGGGGGGGCCGTGTCATCGCCGAGGCGTTGCCAGGCTTCGATGATGGCCGGGTCGGGCGGCGTGCGTGCGGCCAGCGGCAGTTCGCGACTGGCCAGTCCGGCGCGATCGCCACCCAGCCGGCGGCCTTCATCGATCGGTGGCAGCTCCGGCCCGACCCGCGCCAGGTAGATGCGTTCGGCCTGCTGCACCTGCTTGATGAAAGCCAGCGCCTTGTAGGCAAACGGCAACGCCTGCTCTGGGCGGCCCTGGCGCAGCTCGCCTTCGGCTGACCACATCTGGTCCAGCGCGGCCTTCAGCGTGGCGCGTGTCTGCGGGTCGAGCAGGGTCGCGGCCTCGGCATGGTCATGGGTGTGGCCGTATTCGGAGAGCACATCGGTGGCGCTGCCGAACACCGGCGGCGTATCGGCACTGGCTGGCTTGCCGCCGTGATCGTGGCCATGCGCGTCGTGAGCCCCGGCCTCGGCGCCATGGTCGTGATCGTGATCTTCGTCGTGGCTGTCTGCAGCCGGTGCATCGCTGGTGGGCAGGTCGCTGGTCGGCGGCGGCTTGGGTGCGCCCTCGCTCTCCTCGCCCAGGAACTGGCCATAGCGCAGGCGCAGGATGCGCTGGTCGACGCCGATCGCATCGCTGCGCTTCACGAAGTCCTCGGCGGCGAGGCTGCGACGCTGCCGGATCAGTGCTTCGGCATCGATGATGATCTGCCGCTGGCTGCGGAAGTAGGCTGGAAGGGTCTTCTTGATGCGGCCTTCCAGTTCGGCACCGAGCGCGACTTCGGCGCTGGGCAGGCGCAGGATCACGCTGCTGCTGCGCCCGCTCTGCGGTGTTGGCGCATGGTTGTCGCGCACTTCCAGCTGGGCGATGACATCGTTGCCCGGTTGTGCGCCCAGCGCAGCCAGATCAAGAGTGTGGGCGAAACGTCGCGCAGTGGCTTCGCCGCTGCCGGCAAGCGTGACGCTGCGTTTCACGAAGGTGATGTTCTCACCGCTGCCCTGGGTGGTGGTGATCGACAGCGTTGCCTGTGCGGCTACGCCGTAGTCGTCGCTGGCTTCGAAGCGCAGCGACCACTGGCGCTGCCCGGGCGTTCCCAGCACCAGGCTGGCGGCCGGCTCCAGCACGCGCACGCTGGGCGCGCGGTCAGCGACCACGTCCAGGCGATGCAGGCGGGTTCCGGCCAATGCCGGTTCGCTCACCACGCGGTACAGCACCGGCGTGCGCGCCACATCCTGTGCCTGCCACTGGCCATCGTGTTCGATCAGCGGCAACCGGCGGCCATCGTGGAACTGCAGCCATGCCTTGTCCGGTGCGCGATCGAAGCGCAACGACCACGACAGCCGGCTGTCGGCGGCGACCTTGGCATCCAGTGCGTTCTGGGTGAGCGTGGCCTGGCCGGTATAGGCCGGCGCGTCGATGCGCAGGCGGGTGGACTGCAGGTGCAGTGGGCCCGCGGAAGCCGTGCTGCCAGGCGCCGACGCACGGGCTGGCGCGGAGCCGGGGCTGGAGCGTGGCCAGCCGACTGCCAGCGCAACGATGGCCAGGCCTGCGATCCAGCACAGCGCCAATGCCCAACGCGGCCAGCGCGGACGCAGTTCCGGCAGCGCACGTTCCAGCGCGGCCAGCACGTGCGCGCGCTGACGCTGCTGCAGCGGATTGAGCATGGCGGCATCGGCGAACAGCAGGTCGGCACTGTCCTCGCTGGCGCCGCTGCCATCGAGCTGGCGCTGCAACCACAGCTGGTCCAGCTGGCGGGAGCGTGCCTTGGCGAGCGCTGCGCAGGCGAGCAGGCCGACAGTGCCAACCACGCAGGCGATGTCGAAGCCCGCCAGGCGCAGCGCCAGCGCCGTTGCGGCCAGCGCCCACGGCAGGCCCAGCAGCAGGGTGATGAGTGCACGGCGGCGGCGCGCGCGTTGCCAGGCGTGCTGCAGGGTGTTCATGCGGCCACCCTGCGTCGGCGACTGCTGGCCATCCAGCGCTCCAGCGCGAACAGCAGCACGATGGCCAGCAGCAGCCACGGGGTGAGCTCGCGCAGCGGCGGCGTTGCCGCAGGCAGTGTTGCCTGGCGGGGTGCCTGGTCCTGTGCATCGCCGAGGCGTGGCAGCGGAGGCGGTTGCAGGGCCAGCAGCAGGGCACGCGGCAACTGCGGATCGCGCAGCGCAGCGTTGCCTGAGGCATCCCAGTCGCCGGGCAGAGACAGCAGGACACCGTGGCCGATGCGTTGCCGCCACAGCAGCGGGGCGCCCTCGGTGTTGCGCAGCAGGATGCTGGCCTCGGCGGCAGGCTTGCCGGCAGTCACTACATGTCCGCCGTCTTGCAGCCACGCCTGCCAGTTCGCCGGCAGTGAGCCGTCGCGGCTCCATACGCCGATCTCGCCGCGTTCGGGCAGCGCATCCGCCACCAGAGGAGCGAGCGGCGCCTGCACGCCCCACGCGCGCTGCAATGCATTCAACCAATGCTGGGCGGTGGCCGAAGCATCGCTGTGCACGCGCAGGCGCGGCGATGTTGCGGCACGCGGTTGCGCAGCGACCGGCATCGGCTGCGGCCGCCACTGCACCTCGCGCGACAGCTGCAGGCGTGCGCCGTCCAGGCCGGTCAGGGGATCGGGAACGTGCACGGTCACTGCGGTGCCCGCGGGCAGTTGTGCGTCCAGTTCGCGCAGCAGGCTGGGCAGGGAGGCCGTGGACGCAGGTGGCACTTGATCAATGGCCGGGAAGCCGGGCGCCAGCCAATGCCAGTTGCCCGCTTCGGCGGTGCCGCGCAGAGCGGTCGCGTCCAGCCCTGGAGCAACGACTGTCCACACAGTGGGGGCTGGTGCAGGCCCGGTCAACGCAGGCCGTGCCAGCAGCAAAGCCAGCGCGGCAAGCAACAGCAGGCGCACCAGCAGCAATGGCCAGTCATCGAAGCGGATGCGCTGGCGTGGCCGGATCTGTGCGCGCAGCCAGCGCAGCGCGGCGAAATCCAGCGGTGTGTACGGATGGCGGCGGGCCAGGTGGATCAGCAGCGGCAGCAACCCTGCAGCGAGCGCGGCCAGGCCCAACGGGAACAGCAGGTTCATGCACCGCCCCCACGACCGAACAGCGCCTGCAGTGCCTGGTCCAGCGGCTGGTCGAGCCAGCCAGTGGCACTGGCGATGCCGCTGGCCTGCAGGCGCGACTGCAATGCGCTGCGTGCGTCAGCGAAGCGCTGCAGGTAGTCGGTGCGGATCGCCGCGCCATCGCCCAGCAGTTCCTCGCCGGTCTCCGGATCGCGGAAGCGATGGCCGGCGTCGAACGGGAAGTCGCGCTCGTCGGCGGTGAGGATCTGCAGCAGCGCCACTTCGCGGCGCGCGCTGGCCAGTTGTTCCAGCAGCGCGATGCCGGCTTCGTCGAAGCCGTCGCCAACTGCCAGCAGCAGGTCGCCCGGGCGTACGCGCTCCCACAGGGGACGCAGTCGATCGGCCGCAGGCCAGCCGCCGCGTGCCTGCAGGGCATGCAGTTGCAGATGCACGCGATCACGCTGGCGTGCGCCGTTCGCTGCGGGCACCAGTTGCAGTCCATCGCCGTTGATCGCCAGCAGGCCGAAACGGTCGCCCTGCTGCAGGGCCAGTTCCACCACGCATGCGGCAACGCCGCGCATGTGGTCCAGGCGCGTGCGTTGCGGTGCCGCGCGATCGGCCTGGCCGGCTGAGGCGGTGGCATCGAGCAGCAGCCAGACCGTGATCGGGCTTTCGCGTTCGGATTCGCGCACGAAGAAGCGGTCCGAGCGTGCGTACAGCTTCCAGTCGATCTGGCGCAGCTCGTCGCCCGGTTCGTAGGCCCGGTACTGGGCGAATTCGAGGCCGGCACCGCGGCTGCGGCTGGCGTGCTGGCCGATGCCACTGGCACCGCTGGCCAGGCGCGGCCGCAACCGCAGCATGCGCAGGCGCGCACGCAGTTCCGGTGGCAACGTCAGCGGGGCACCTGCGTTCACGCGTGGCTCAACCCGGGAACGGCACGGCCTGCAGCAGGGCGGCGACCACGTCGTCGGCACGCTTCTGCTCGGCCTCGGCGGCGAACGACAGCAGCAGGCGATGACGCATCACCGGCGCGGCCAATGCCTGCACATCCTCGCGGGTGGCGGCGAAGCGGCCCTGCAGCAGTGCGCGTGCCTTCGCTGCCAGCACCAGCGACTGCCCGGCGCGCGGGCCGGCGCCCCACTTCACCCACTGGTTGATCGCCGCCGGTGCGCCTTCGCCTGGACGGCTGGCGCGCACCAGGCGGGTGATCCAGGCCAGCACATCCGGGCTGACATGCACCTGGCGCACTGCGGCCTGCAGGGCGATCACCGCTTCGGCATCCATCACCTTCGGCACCGCGTCGGTGGCACCGCCGGTGGTCTGTTCCAGGATCTGCCGTTCCTCGTCTTCGCTGGGGTAATCCACCAGCACGTGCAGCAGGAAGCGGTCGAGCTGTGCTTCCGGCAGCGGGTAGGTGCCGGCCTGCTCGATCGGGTTCTGCGTCGCCAGCACGAAGAACGGCGCGGGCAATGCGTAGGTGGTGCCGGCGTAGCTGACCGTGCGCTCCTGCATCGCTTCCAGCAGCGCGGCCTGGGTCTTCGGCGGGGTGCGGTTGAGTTCGTCTGCGAGCAGCAGGTTGGTGAAGATCGGGCCCTGCTGGAAGCGGAAATGGCGATGGCCGGTGCCGTGGTCTTCCTCCAGCAGCTCGGTGCCGAGGATGTCGCTGGGCATCAGGTCCGGGGTGAACTGCACGCGCCGGAACTGCAGCTCCAGCGCCTGCCCGAGCGAGCGCACCAGCAGGGTCTTGCCGAGCCCCGGCGCGCCTTCCAGCAGGCAGTGGCCGCCGGCGAGCAGGCCGATCAGCAGCTGCTCGACCACGGTGTGCTGGCCCACCACTGCGCGTGCAAGCGCGGCGCGCAGCGCATCCAGGCGCGGCAACAGGGAATCGAGGTCGGGGGAGGTCATGGGCGTGCAGGTCCTATCAATTGTTCAACGCGTACATCACGATGTTGACGCCGAAGCGGGTGTTGTCTTCGGCCAGGAAACGCTTGTTGCGCCAGTCGTAGTCCCACTCGCAGCCGTAGTCCTTGTTGCTGTACAGCAGGCCCAGGCGGCCGTCGACCTCGATGCCCTTCAGGTAGTCGTGCACCAGGTCGTCGCCCCAGCCGTTGAGTTCGAAGCTGGTGGCGGGCGGGCCATCCGGGAAGCGGAAGAAACTGCGGTACAGCGCGTGGCTGTTGGGCAGCTTCTGCAATGCCTTCGGACCGAACAGGCGGCCCATCTGTGCCTCGAACGAGGTGGCGAACAGCCCATCGATATCATGGTTGCAGTCGTCGACGAAGACGAAGCCGCCATTGCGCACGTAGCGCACGAAGTTCTGCCGCTCGGCGGCATTGAACTCCACCAGCGTGTGCCCGGCCAGGTAGCAGAACGGCGCTTCCAGCATGCGCGGGTCGGCCAGCGCCACCACGTGTTCCTGCGGGTCCACGCGCAGTGAGGTGTAGTCGATCAGCGAGGTGATCAGGTTGGACGGCATGCGCGCGTCCACGTCCCAGTCACCGGAGTCGTACTGCAGCCGGGTGAACCAGAAGTCGTAGCGTGAACTGCGCGGGCCTGACTGCGCCCAGGCTGGCAGCGCCGCCGCCGAAGCGGCAGCGGCCAACCAGCGCAGGCAGGCCCGGCGATCCATCAGACGGCGTCGGACAGCGAGGTGAAGGTGAAATCGCGCAGCTTCATCGGCGGGATCATCATCACGTAGCTGGATTCATCACCGGCCACGCGCACCGGCTTGCCCAGCTCTTCGATGTTGTTGAGCATGATCACCGGCGACTCGTTGAAGCGGAAGTTCTTCACCGGGTGCTTGATCTGGCCGTTCTCGATGTAGAAGGTGCCGTCGCGGGTCAGGCCGGTCAGCAGCACGGTCTGCGGATCGACCATGCGGATGTACCAGGTACGGGTGACCAGGATGCCCTTCTGGGTGCCGCGCACCAGCTCGGCGGTGCTCTTGTCGCCACCGCTCATCAGCAGGTTGCCCGGCGAGGCCTTGGCGGTCTTGCCCTGCTTCTGCGCCCAGAAGCGCGAGTAGTCCAGATTGGCGACCTTGCCGTTCTCGATGATGGCCATGCGCTCGCGCGGCAGGCCTTCGTTGTCCCACGGCAGCACCGGTGCATCCGGATGCCACGGGTCGGCGATCATGGTCACGCGCGGGTCGTAGACCTGCTCGCCCAGCTTGTTGCCACCGCCCTTCTTCGACAGGAAGCTGCGGCCTTCATCGGCCGAGCGTGCGCTGAAGAAGTTCATCATGAAGCTGATCAGGCCCGCGGCCGCGGCCGGCTCCAGGATCACCGTGTACTTGCCCGGCTCCAGCGCCTTGGCTTCGGCCGATTCGGTGGCCTTGCGCATGGCGATGCGGATGTCCTGGTCGGCCTTGAAGTCGGCGGCATCCTTCAGGTTGCGGCCGACCCAGCCCGAACCGCGGCCATCTTCGGTGCGCACGGTGCAGGTGTAATCGAAGTTGGTGGTGCGCTGGTAGGCGAAGTTGCCGTTGCTGTTGGCAGTGGCCTGGAAGCCCTGGCCGTCCTCGAGGAAGCCGGCGGCGATCAGGCCGTGGCCCCGGCACGGGGCGATCGAATCGGCGGCGACCTTGGCGCGGAACGCCGGATCGATCGCAGCAGTGGATTCGCTGAAGGTCGGGCTGGCGCGGTAACTCTGCTTGCCGATGGCCGGCATGAACTCCGGGTTTTCCGGGGCCAGGCGCGCCAGGTCTTCGGCACGGCGCACCACGCGTTCCAGCGCGGCATCGTCGAACTCATTGATCGAGGCCGTGCCGACGCGCTTGCCGAAGGCGACGGTGACCGCCAGCTCGGTGTTGTCGACGATGCCGCTGGTGGAGACATTGTTCAGCGCGAAACGGATGTTGCCGCTGATCGCGCCGGCCAGCACGGCGGTGCACTCGTCGGCCTTGGACAGGGCGATGACCTTGTCGAGGATGGCCTTGGCCTGGGCTTCGGTGAAGATACTCATGGTGTAAGGGCTCCTGACCGGTCAGCCGAGGCTGCGTGCGGTGTTGATGACGTTGATGCCGTTGAAGCGCGCGGTCGACGAACCGTGCGAGACCGCCGAGACCTGGCCGGGCTGGCCCTTGCCGTCGAAGAACGAACCGCCCAGGCGGTAGTCGCGCTCGTCGGCCACGGCGGTGCAGGCATTCCAGAACTCCGGCGTGCGGATCTGGTAGGCCACGTCTTCCAGCATGCGGGTGATCTGGCCGTTCTTGATCTCGTAGAACAGCTGGCCGCCGAACTGCGCGTTGTAGCGCTGCTGGTCGATCGAGAACGAACCGTCACCGATGATGTAGATGCCGTTCTCCACGTCCTTGATCAGGTCGGGCACGCTCAGCGGCTTCTTGCCCGGTGCCATCGACACGTTGGCCATACGCTGGAACTGCACGCTGGACCACGAGTCGGCATAGCAGCAGCCGTCGGACTCGGTCTTGCCGAGGATGTGGGCCTGGTCGCGGATGGTCTGGTAGTCCACCAGCTTGCCGTTGCTGATCAGGTCCCAGCGCTTGCACTTCACGCCTTCGTCGTCGTACGCCACCGCGCCAAGGCTGCCCGGCTGGGTCTTGTCGGCGAAGATGTTGACCAGCTCGCTGCCGTACTGGAACTGCTGTTCGCGCTTGTCCAGGGTGGCGAAGCTGGTGCCGGCGTAGTTGGCTTCGTAGCCGAGCACGCGGTCCAGTTCCAGCGGGTGGCCGATCGATTCGTGGATGGTCAGCCAGGTGTGCGACGGGTCGAGCACCAGGTCGTACTTGCCCGGCTTCACCGACGGTGCCTTCAGCTTTTCCTGCGCCTGCTTGGCGGCGGCGATGGCGTCCTCCTTCATGTCGTAGGACGAGCTGTAGTTGACCACGCCGTTGGGGCTGACCACCTTGCCGGCGCCGGCGCCATCCAGGTACTCGTAGCCCAGGCCCATCGGCGAGGACAGGCCCGAACGGGTGCGGAACTTGCCGCTGGTCTTGTCGATGGCGGTGACCGTCATCGGCGCCCAGATGCGGTGCACGTCCTGGTCGATGTAGGAACCATCGGTGGAGGCGAAGTACTTCTGCTCGTTGACCAGGAACAGCATCGAATTGACGAAGCTGGCACCGGCGCCCATCGCTGCGGCGTTGACGTCCAGCAGCAGGCCGACCTTGTCCTTGATCGGCACCTCCATCGCATTCTTGCGGATCGGCGTGCGCCAGCTCACCTCACCCACGCCCGGCGCCTTGGCCAGCTGTACGGGGGCGGTCTGCACGCCGGCATTGGCCTTGGCGATCGCCGCGGCCTGCTGCGCGGCCTTGGCCACGTCGGCGGTGCCCAGCGCATTGGTGGCGGCGAAGCCCCAGGCACCGTTGACGATCACGCGGATGCCCACGCCGGTGGACTCGGTGTTCACCACGTTCTGCACCTTGTCCTCGCGGGTGATCACGAACTGCCGCAGGTAGCGGCCGATGCGCACGTCGCAGTAGGTGGCACCGGCGCTGCGTGCGGCCTGCAGGGCGGCGTCGGCCAGGCGCTTCTTCAGCGCCGGGTCGAGGCTGGACTGCAGCTGTTCGGCGGCGATCACCTTGCCGAAGAAGGAGGGCACGATCAGCCCGCCCGCGGTAAGCCCGGTCAGGGCCAGGAAGTCACGTCTTTGCAAGGCTGCTCTCCATGTCGAAGGATGGGTGGCTCAAGCGCCGAGACTGCGCGCGGTGTTGATGATGTTGATGCCGTTGAAGCGGGTGGTGGACGAACCGTGCGAGACCGCCGAGACCTGGCCGGGCTGGCCCTTGCCGTCGAAGAACGAACCGCCCAGGCGGAAGTCGCGTTCATCGCAGATGGCGGTGCAGGCATTCCAGAATTCCGGCGTGCGGATCTGGTAGGCCGCATCCTCGACCATGCCGGCGATCTTCCCGTCCTTGATCTGGTAGTACAGCTGGCCGCCGAACTGCGCGTTGTAGCGCTGCTGGTCGATCGAATACGAACCGCGGCCGTGGATGTAGATGCCGTTCTCCACGTCCTTGATCATGTCCTCGACGCTGAGCGGCTGCTTGCCCGGCGCCAGCGAGACATTGGCCATGCGCTGGAACTGCACGCTGGACCAGGAATCGGCATAGCTGCAGCCATGCGATGCATCGCGGCCGAGGATGTGGGCTTCATCGCGGGTGGCCTGGTAGTCGACCAGGATGCCGTCGCGCACCAGGTCCCAGCGCTGGGTCTTCACGCCCTCGTCGTCGTAGCCGACCGCACCGAGGCTGCCGGGCTGGGTCTTGTCGGCGAAGAAGGTAACGATGTCGCTGCCCCAGCGGAAACCCGCATCGCGCTTGTCCAGCGTGGCGAAGCTGGTCCCGGCGTAGTTGGCTTCGTAGCCGAGCACGCGGTCCAGCTCCAGCGGGTGGCCGACGTTCTCGTGGATGGTCAGGAACAGGTTGGACGGGTCCAGCACCAGGTCGTACTTGCCGGGCTTCACCGACGGCGCCTTCAGTTTCTCGCGCGCGTGGCGGGCGGCCGCAATGGCGTCCTCGACCGGGTCGTAGGAATCGCGGTAAGCGGTGATGCCACCGGGCAGGTGTACCTTGCCGCGCGCATCGCCATCAAGGAACTCGTAGCCCATGCCCATCGGCGACGACAGGCCGGCACGGGTGCGGAACCTGCCGCTGGCCTTGTCGATGGCGGTGGCGGTGAACGGCAGCCAGATGCGATGGATGTCCTGGTCGATGAACGAGCCGTCGCTGGAGGCGAAGTACTTCTGTTCGTTGACCAGGAACAGGGTGGAATTGATGTAGTCGGCACCCGCATTCAGCGCGGCGGCGTTGAGTGCCAGCAGCAGCTCGACCTTGTCCTGGATCGGCACCGCCATCGCGTTCCTGCGGACGGGCGTCTGCCAGCGCACCTCACCGACCGATGGCGTCGGCGCCAGCTGCACCGGCCGGGTCTGGATGCCGGCGTTGGCGCGGGCGATCGCCGCGGCCTGCTCGACCGCTGCGCGCACGGCGGCCTCGGTCTGCTGGTGGGTCGCGGCAAATCCCCAGGCACCGTTGACGATCACCCGCACGCCCACACCGGACGATTCGCGGTTGGTCACATTGCCGACCTGGTGCTCGCGGGTGATGACCGACTGGTTGAGGTAGCGGCCGATGCGCACATCGCAGTAGCTGGCCTTGGCCGTGCGTGCGGTGGCCAGCGCCACGTCCGCCAGGCGCCTGCGCTGGAGGGTGTCGACCGGGGCGAGCAGTTGCTCGGCGGCGATGGCACGGGAATGCGGCAGCAGCAGGCCCGCCAGGCCCAGACCGGAAAAAGCCAGGAACTCACGTCGTTGCACAGCGTTTCTCTCTCTCGCTTGCGTGCGGCCGGCAACAGGCCGAGCCGATCACGTCAACCACTCGACTTTCGCCAGCGCAGCGCGTCCGGGCAAGTGACTGCAGTCATGGTTGGGTGGGTTTCGGCAGGGCTTGCAGCCCTGCACCTGCTCAATGCAACGGCAACGGCCAAAGCCAGAGCCAGAGCGGTATTCCGTGGGTTGGCGGGGCGGTGTCGGATTGCGGGGACGCCGCAAGTACGTCCATGTAGGCTTGGCAGCCGCATCCATGCGGCTGACACCCCGCAATCCGACACCGCCCCACCTTCGACAGGTTCACTCGGCTGTTGGTAGGTGTCGACCTTGGTCGACACATCTGTCAGATATCGAAATGAATCCGGGGTCAGATCCGTTTTCCTGCGGAAAACGGATCTGACCCCAAGAGCTGTTCCGACAGACCGCTGGAAACTGTCGAAGGCGGGGTGGGTCCGGTTGCGGGGGTGTCCGCGGCATGGATGCCGCGGCCAAGCCCCCAAGGATGGGTTTACGGCGTCCCCCGCAACCGGACCCACCCCGCCACCCCACGGAATGCCAGCTTTTGACGTTGCTCTGGCTCTGGCTCTGGCTCCGGCTTCGGCAGGTGCAGGGCGCAGCCCTGCCGAGCAACACCCCCTCGTGCACAATGGGGCCGACCCCGCCTGGACACCGTCCTGATGTCGAGCAAGCCGTATTCAGAAGCCTGCGAGCGCAACCGCGAACCGATCGCCGCCGCACTCGACCCGTGGATGGGCGACCGCCATCGGGTGCTGGAAATCGGCAGCGGCACCGGCCAGCATGCGGCCTTCTTCGCCGAGCGCTGGCCCTGGCTGCGCTGGCAGCCCAGCGACCATCCGGACCATCTGCCGGGCATCGAGGCCTGGCGCGCGGAGGCGGCGCTGCTGAACCTGCTGCCGCCGGTGGCACTGCAGGTGGAACTGCCGCCGGCGACCGGCCTGAGCCTGCCGGAAGGCAGCATGTTCGACGCCGCATTCAGTGCCAACACACTGCACATCATGAGCTGGGAGCACGTGCAGGCGCTGTTCACCGCGCTGCCATCGGTGCTGCGGCATGGTGCGCTGCTGGCGGTGTACGGCCCGTTCAACTACGGCGGCCGCTACACGAGCGACAGCAACGCGCAGTTCGATGCCTGGCTGAAGGCGCGCGACCCGCGCAGCGGCATCCGCGATAGCGAAGCGGTGCAGGCGCTGGCCGCCGACCACGGATTCACCCGCCTGGGCGATGTGGCGATGCCGGCCAACAACCGCCTGTTGCTGTGGCGGCTGGGGTGAACCGCCAGTAGTGCCGGCCGCTGGCCGGCAACCGAGCGCCAGGATGGCTGCCGGCCAGCGGCCGGCAGTACCTGTTTCGCGGCGTTACGCCACCTGCACGATGTGCAGCGCCTTCGGATTGCGCCACTGCGCCAGCAGGGCGGCTTCGCGCGCCTTGGCCTGCTCGAAATGCGCTTCCTTGACGTGGCCGAAGCCGCGGATGTGCTCGGGCACGCTGGCGATTTCCACCGCCAGCGCCAGGCGGTCGTCATCCAGGCCGTCCAGCAGCACCTGCACGGTGGCTTCGTAATCGCCGATCAGCTTGCGCTCCATGCGGCGTTCCCCGGTGCGCCCGAACACGTCGAAGCGGCCACCACGCAGGAACTTCAGCCTGGCCAGCAGGCCGAAGGCCTTGAACATCCACGGGCCGTATTCCTTCTTCAGCAACCGGCCCTGCTCGTCCTTCTTGGCGAACAGCGGCGGCGCCAGGTGGAAGCGCAGCTGGTAATCGCCCTCGAACTGCTGCTGCAGGCGGCGCTGGAAGTCGCCGCTGGTATACAGGCGGGCCACTTCGTACTCGTCCTTGTAGGCCATCAGCTTGAACAGGTAACGGGCCACGGTCTCGGTCAGCGCGGTGGAACCGCCGATGCGGTCGGCTTCGGCGGCGCGCACGCGCTCGACCAGGCTGCGGTAGCGGTTGGCGTAGGCAGCGTCCTGGTACTCGACCAGGAAGGCGGCGCGGCGCTCGATCATTTCATCCAGCGAGCGCGACAGGCGGGCGTCGTCCAGCGGCAGGAACGCAACATCGCCACCGTGCGAGGGCAGGCCGCGCAGTTCGCGTTCGTCGCCGGTGTTGCGCGGCGCCGCAGTGGCGCCCCATTCGTTGCCCTCCCACTCGCCTGGCGGCAGCGGATGCAGCGGGCCCGGGGTGGATTCGGTATCGGTGTGGCGGTTGCGCACCAGGCCCGCGGCCTGCTGCACGGCCTGCGGGTCGACCACGGCCAGGCGGCCCCAGGCGAAGGCCTGCTGGTTCATCGCCACGGCGGCGCCGTTGAGCTCGATGGCGCGCATCAGTGAATCGAACGACAGCGGCACCAGGCCCTGCTGCCAGGCGTAGCCGAGGATGAACAGGTTGGCGGCGATCGCATCGCCCAGCAGCGCGGTGGCCAGCTGGGTGGCATCCAGCAGCAGCGGCTCCTGGCCACCCAGTGCCACGCGCACACCGGCCACGATGTCGGCGGCGGGGAACTGCATGTCCGGGCGGGTGGTGAAGGTGCCCGGCATCGCTTCGTAGGTGTTCAGCACCACCTGCGAACGGCCGGCGCGCACCTTCGACAGTGCCCAGTAATCGTTGACCACCACCATGTCGCAGCCCAGCACCAGGTCGGCCTCGCCGGCGGCGATGCGCACGGCGTGGATGTCTTCGGGGCGACGGGCAATGCGGATATGCGTGGTCACCGCGCCGCCCTTCTGTGCCAGGCCGGTCTGGTCGAGCACGGTCGCGCCCTTGCCTTCCAGGTGGCCGGCCATGCCCAGCAGCGCACCGATGGTCACCACGCCGGTACCGCCGACGCCGGTGATCAGGATGTTCCAGGGCTGCTCCAGGCTGCCGCGGAGGGACGGTGCCGGCAGGTTGTCCAGCAGCGTGGAGGCGTCGCGCTTGCTGCCCTTGCGCGGCTGTCCACCGTGCACCGTGACGAAGCTCGGGCAGAAGCCGTTCACGCAGGAATAGTCCTTGTTGCAGTTGGACTGGTCGATCTCGCGCTTGCGCCCGAACTCGGTTTCCTTCGGCAGCACCGACACACAGAAGCTCTTCTTGCCGCAGTCGCCGCAGCCTTCGCAGACCAGCGAGTTGATCAGCACCCGCTTCTGCGGATCTTCCAGCTTGCCGCGCTTGCGGCGGCGGCGCTTCTCGGTGGCGCAGGTCTGTTCGTAGATCAGGATCGAAACACCCTTCACCTCGCGCAGGCGCTTCTGCACGTCATCCAGTTCGCTGCGGTCGTGGAACTCGACGTCGCTGGGGAAGTGCTCGCGCTGGCTGGTCCACTTGCCGATGTTGTCCGACAGCACCACGATGGTGTGGATGCCTTCGGCGCGCATCTGCCTGGCGATGTCCGGCACGCTCAGCGGGCCGTCCACCGGCTGGCCGCCGGTCATCGCCACCGCATCGTTGTAGAGGATCTTGTAGGTGATGTTGACGCCGGCCGCGACCGCCTGGCGGATCGCCAGCGAACCGCTGTGGAAGTAGGTGCCGTCGCCGAGGTTCTGGAACACGTGCGGGGTATCGGTGAACGGCGCCTGCCCGGCCCAGGTCACGCCTTCGCCGCCCATGTGGGTGAAGGTGTCGGTGCTGCGGTCCATCCAGGTCACCATGTAATGGCAACCGATGCCGGCCAGCGCACGCGAGCCTTCCGGCACGTTGGTGGAGGTGTTGTGCGGGCAGCCCGAGCAGTAGTGCGGCACGCGCGGGAAGCTGGCGCGCGGCAACGCAAGCTCGGCTTCCTTTTCCTGCATCCACTGCAGGCGCTGCTCGATCGACTCGTTGTTGAAGAACTTCTGGATGCGGCGGCCGATCACGCCGGCAATGGTGGCCGGGGTCAGTTCGCCGGTGGACGGCAGGATCCATTCGCCGCTCTCGTCGTACTTGCCGACGATCGACGGGCGCTGGCCCCAGCTGGCCGGCCAGTTGAAGAACTGCTCCTTCATCTGGCGCTCGATGAAGGCACGCTTCTCCTCCACTACGATGATGTCTTCCAGGCCCTGCGCGAAGCGCGCGATGCCCTGCGGCTCCAGCGGCCAGGTCATGCCGACCTTGTACACGCGGATACCGATGTCGGCACACGCCGCTTCATCCAGGCCCAGGTATTCCAGCGCCTGCAGCACGTCCAGGTAGCTCTTGCCGGTGGTGACGATGCCCAGCCGCGCGCGCGGCGCGTCCATCACCACCTTGTCGATGCCGTTGGCACGGGCGAACGCCTGTGCAGCCTTCACGGCATAGCGGTGCAGGCGCATTTCCTGGTCCAGCGGCGGGTCCGGCCAGCGGATGTTGAGGCCGCCCGAGGGCATTTCGAAGTCTTCCGGCAGCACGATGCGGCGCGCCATCGGGTCGACCTCGACCGAGGCCGACGATTCCACCGTTTCGGCAATCGTCTTGAAGCCGACCCAGCGCCCGGTATAGCGGCTCATTGCCCAGCCCAGCAGGCCCATGTCGAGGATGTCCTGCACGCCGGCCGGATTCAGCACCGGCATCATCGCGCTGACGAACTCGTCCTCGCTGCCATGCGGCAGGGTTGAACTGCGGCAGGCATGGTCATCGGCGGCCAGTGCCAGCACGCCGCCGTAGCGCGAGGTGCCGGCGGCATTGGCGTGCTTGAACACGTCGCCGCAGCGGTCCACGCCCGGGCCCTTGCCGTACCACATGCCGAACACGCCCTGCACGTTGGCGCCGGGGAACAGGTTGGTCTGCTGGGTGCCCCACACCATGGTGGCGCCCAGGTCCTCGTTCAGGCCGGGGGTGAACTTCACCTTGGCCGCGTCCAGGTGCTTGCGCGCGCGCCACAGTTCCAGATCGAAGCCGCCCAGCGGGCTGCCACGGTAGCCACTGACGAAGCCGGCGCTGTCGATGCCTTCGTGCGCGTCGCGCAGCCGCTGCATCAACGGCAGTTTCACCAGCGCCTGCACGCCACTCAGGTAGATCCGCCCCTCGTTGCGGGTGTACTTGTGGTCGAGCGTGTAGTCACGGTCGATCAGGTCGGCGGAAGAGGGCGAAGTGAGTTGCGCGGTACTGGTCATGGCTGGCCCGGTCAGGATCGGCTGGCACCGGCCGCGTGCAGGCACGCGGCGGGAAAGGCGCGAATTGTAGCAGCGAGGCCCGACCGGCCCGGCACTCGCGCCGGCGGCCATGCTGGGGTTAGGATCGGGGAGAGAGAGGGAGGCTGCGGTTGCGGCCTGGGGAGAAGGGATGTCAGTTGCAGGAAAGATCCTGGGCAGCATGTTGCTGGTCTCGGGAACGGCCCCCGTGTGGGCCGCGCCGGCGGTGCCGGCACCACAGGAGTTCTACTTCGACAGCGATGCGGCCGCCGTGCCGATGGTCGTGGTCCAGTCCGACGGGGATGAACTGGTGGCGCAGCTGCTCAAGCAGCGCGAGCGCGGCCGGCGTACCGTGGAGGCCACCGTGCAGCTGGCGTCGGTGGCCATTGCGCAGGGCCGTACCGAACTGGGTGAACAGCTGTATCGCGAAGCGCTGAAGGATGCGCCGGTGCAGGGCAGCCTGGGCCGTGGCGTGCGTTGGAATTACGGTTGGGACCTGCTGCGGCAGGGCCAGGCCGAGGCAGCGCTGGAGCAATGGCAGGCCGCCGCAGGTGGTTCGCTGAGCAAGCCGGGCTGGTTGCCGCCCACCTATGCGCTGGCGCTGTGGCGGGCCGGGCAGAAGCAGGAGGCGGTGCAGTGGTATGCCGCAGCGGTGCGTACCGAGCCGACGCAATGGAGCGACAGCAGCCGCTATGTGCAGTTGTTGCCGTTGTGGCGTGACGACGAGCGCGCCTCGCTGGCGGAAGTGCAGCAGGCCTGGGCGGCCGCCCCGCCGGCCTGGCCCTGAGGGAAGGGGTTTGGCCGGGTTGCACCCGGCACCCGCAGAGGCAAGGGCTGGAGCCAAAGCAACAGCAACAGCGGGCTTCCTGTGGGATGGCGGGGCACTGTGGGTTTGCGGGGACGCCGTGAACCCATCCATGGGGGCTTGGTCGCCGCATCCATGCGGCTCACACCCCGCAAACCCACAGTGCCCCGCCTTCGACAGGTTCCGGCAGCTGTTGGTAGGTGTCGACCTTGGTCGACACGGTAGATCCACGCCATGCGTGGATGCGATCTGCCAGGGATAGGAATCGAACTGGGGTCAGATCCGTTTTTCAGAGGAAAACGGATCTGACCCCATGCCCTCAAGAGCGGCCAGCCACGCGCTTTTGCTTTTGCTCTTCTACTTTCTTCTACGTGGCTGGACGCCCCGGGAATTGTCAGAGGCCGGGCGGGTAGGCTGTGCAGGGGCGTGAGCCGCATGGATGCGGCGATCGAGCTTACAGGGACGTACTTGCAGCGCCCCCTGCGCAGCCTACCCGCCCGGCCCTACCCGGCATCTGCGTTGAGCGACCAGCCACGAAGGGCTGCGCCGTTCGCTGGAAACCCCTCAATCGTCCGCGGACACCGTGCGCCCCGACGCCCATGCCCGCAGTGCCTCCACCTGCTCGGCCATCAGCACCGACAGCGGCCGCGTCGCACGGATCTCGTTCATCAGCAGCTCGGTATCCAGCGGCCGGCCTTCGGCGTGCGCCGCATACAGCCCGGCCACGATCGCCTGCTCGATCTCGGCGCCGGAAAAACCATTCGCCGCCGCCGCCAGCGCCGGCAGCGCGAAGTCGTCGCCATTGAGCTGGCGTCGCCCCAGGTGCAGCCGTAGCAGTTCCACGCGCACTTCGGGGGTGGGCAGGTCGACGAAGAAGATCTCGTCGAAGCGGCCCTTGCGCAGCAGTTCGGCCGGCAGCTCGTGTACCTGCTTGGCCGTGGCGACGATGAAGACGGGCGCCTTGCGCTCTGCCATCCAGGTCAGCAGGTAGCCGAGCACGCGGCGCGATACGCCGCCGTCCTCGCCACCGCTGGCCAGGCCCTTCTCGATCTCGTCCATCCACAACACGCAGGGCGCCAGCTGCTCGGCCGAGGCCAGCGCCTGGCGCAGGTTGGCCTCGGTCTCGCCGTGGTACTTGTTGTACAGCGCGCCCACGTCCAGGCGCAGCAGCGGTACGCCGAAGCCGGCGGCGGTGGCCTTGGCCAGCATCGACTTGCCGCAGCCCTGCACGCCCAGCAGCAACATGCCGCGCGGCGGGTCCAGGCCGGCCGGTGCCGAGCCGGCGATGAAGGCCACCCGGCGCTGGCTGATCCAGCGCTTGAGCCGGTTGGCACCGGCCACGTCGCCGAAGCGCGCGCTGTCATGCTCGAAGAACAGGTGGCCGCTGCGGTTGAGCAGCTCGAACTTCAGCCGCGCCAGCTGCGGCAGGTCGTCGTCGCGCAGCGCGCCGTCGGCGTAGATCAGCTGGCGGGCGATGCGGCGGGCATCGACCAGGCTCAGGCCCTGCAGGTTCTTCAGGATCTTCTTCACCGCCTCGCTGTCGACCTCGACGCGGCGGCCGCCGTGCTCGCGCGCATAGGCGTCGGCCTCCTCGCGCAGCATCTTCAGCAGGGCGTTGGTATCGGGCAGGCGCGGGTTGAAGCGCACCGCCAGCGCTTCCAGCTCGGCCGGCAGCTCGACCTTGGCGCCGATCAGCACCAGCACGTGCGGCTCGCTGTGGCGGCGCTGGATCAGGTCGCGCAGCGCGCGCTGGTGGCTGGCATAACCCAGGTAGGGGTGGAAATCGAGCAGCAGGTAGACGCCCCGCTGGTCGGCCTGGCGGATCATCTGCAGGGCGGCGCTGGCATCGGGCGGACCGACCGGCGGGTCCTCGCGGTCCAGGTCGATGCGACGCAGGCCCTCGGTGATGGACCAGCGGTGCAGGGCCCGCCACACGTGCATCAGCGTCTGCCGGAACAGCTCGACGATGCGGCCCTCATCCTGGGTCTCGATCACGATCAGGGGGGTATTGGCGCGGATCAGTGCGCTCAGGTCCTGCAGTTCGCTCATGCCGGTTCGATCCTTCGGGGGCGCCACGATAGCAAAGGCGATGGCCACTGGTTCAGCACGGTGCTACCTCCCGTCACCACCGCCGGTGTACGCTCGGGGCACGTACCCGGAAGCGAGGCTGGCATGAAGACGATCCTGGTGGCCGGTTCCAAGGGCGGGGTGGGCAAGACCACCGTCGCCACCCACCTGGCCGCGTACGCGGCATTGCAGGGCAAGGCCACGGTGATCGCCGATGCCGACCCGCAGGGCTCCAGCACCCGCTGGGCACAACGGCGTGCCGGGCTGGAAAGCGCGGTGCTCCCCATCGATGTGTATCGGAAGAAGCAGTGGGCGCAGAAGCTGCCGGACGGTACCGATACCGTCATCATCGATGCACCAGCCGGTGCGCTGGCCGACGATATCCCCCATTTCCTGGACGCGGCCGACGCCGTGGTGGTGCCGGTGCTGCCCTCGGCACTGGATATCGAAGCCATCGTCGGCTTCCTCAACAGCCTGGCCCAGAACCCGCGCGTGCACAGCCGCAAGCTGCCGGTGGGGCTGGTCCTCAACCGCACCAAACCCTGGACCCAGACCTCGCAGCAGGCGCTGCAGATGCTGGGCGAGTGGCCGTACCCGGTGGTCGCGCAGCTGCGTGACAGCCAGAGCTACGTGGTCATGACCGGCCTGGGCCGCAGCCTGTTCGACTACCGCTCGGCCCAGGTGCGCGAGCACCAGGCCGACTGGGAGCCGCTGCTGTCCTGGTTGAAGCTGTAACGCTGCACGTCTCCACCCTCTTTTCTTGGAAACCCGCGATGCGTGAACTGATCCTGCTGCGCCATGCCCATGCCGAACCCGCCGTTTCCGGCCAGGCCGACCTCGACCGGCCGCTGTCGCCGGTAGGGCTCGCCGAGGCCGAAGCCGCCGGCAAGTGGTTGAAGGAAAACAACCTGCTGCCCGACTGCGTGCTGTGCTCGCCGTCGCGACGTACCCGCGAGACCCTGGAAGCGGTGATGACGGCCATCGGCTATGTCGAAAAGCGCCTGGAAGACCGTATCTACGACGCCACCCCGGGCACCCTGGCGGCGCTGGTGGACGAGCGTCGTGACCTGGACCGGGTGTTGATCGTCGGCCACAACCCGGGCCTGGAGCAGCTGGTGGCCCTGATGACCGACGGCACCAGCAGTGACTATCGCGGCATGCCGCCGGGCGGCGTGGCCGTGCTTGGCTTCCCGCGCGAGGCCTCGATCGAACCCGGCGTGGCCAGCCTGAACGCGTTCTGGTGGCCGTGATCCGATGAGCCTGGCGCGGCGCAGCCGCTTCCTGCTGCCCGCGTTGCTGGCGCTCGGCCCGGCCTGGGCCGCGGCGCCCCCACCGACCCCGTTGCCGCCCGTGTCCGCCGAAGCGCCACGGGTACTGCGCCTGGATACCCAGCGCTCGCGGATCGGCTTCGAGGTGCGCACCCGCTTTGGCCAGCGCATCGAAGGCGTCTTCCCGCACTTCGAGGGGCGTATCGAGATCCTGTCCGATGGCCGCCACCAGGTGCACCTGAAGATGTTCACCCGTTCGGTGGAGATCCCCGGCAAGGCGCGCTATACCGGCTGGATGCGTGGCGAGGAGTTCTTCGATGCCGGGCGCCATCCGGTGGTCGAGTTCGACTCGCTGCCATACTGGCCGGAGACCGTGGAACAGGGCGGCGACATCAATGGCCGGCTGACCCTGCGCGGCATCAGCCACCCCGAGTCGCTGCAGGTCGAGAAAGCGGAGTGCGCCCGACCCGGCTATGATTGCGACGTCGTCAGCCGCGGTACCGTGCAGCGAGGCCGGTATGGAATGGACAGCTGGCAGCTTGCCTTGAGTGACCGAGTGACCTTCGTATTGCGTGCGCGCCTGAGCGAGGCGCCGAAACCGTGAACCTCCTGCTGCGTGTACTGGCGCTGGCAACCGTGTTGCTGGGCAGTGGTTGTGCATCGCTCTCGCATGCCGAGCGTGACCGTGCCGAAGCGATCGCCGTGCAGGCGCGCTCGACCGACGTCGACTGCCAGCGCGCCGACCGCTGCGCGCAGGACTCGCCGCTGCGTGCGCTGGCCGGGCGGGCGTTCACCGAATCCACCCCGGAACAGCCGCGCCACTACGCCACCCTGCTCGACGAGGGCGAGGGCGCCCTGGTGGCGCGCCTGAACCTGCTGCGCAGCGCCACCCGCAGCATCGACCTGCAGACCTACATCTTCGACAAGGACGACAGCGCCCGGCTGGTCATCGACGAGCTGCTGGCCGCGTCGCGGCGCGGGGTGAAGGTGCGGGTGCTGATCGACCAGCTCTCGGCGATTTCCGACCTGCAGATCCTCGGCGCGCTGTCCGGCGCGCACCAGAACTTCCAGCTGCGGGTCTACAACCCCACCTTCGGCAAGGCCCGGCTGAACTACTTCGACTATGCCGGCAGCGTGCTGTGCTGCTTCCGCCGCTTCAACCAGCGCATGCACAACAAGCTGCTGGTGATCGATGATGCGATCGGCGTGGTCGGTGGCCGCAACTACCAGGACGACTATTACGACTGGGACCGCGAGTACAACTTCCGCGACCGCGACGTGCTGATCGCCGGCCCGGAGGCGCGGGCGATGGCGGCCAACTTCGATGCCTTCTGGCGCGCCAAGCGCAGCGTGCCGGCCGAGCGCCTGAACGATGTCGGCCGCACCCTGCTGCGCGAGGGCGTGCCGACCCTGCCGCCGGCCAGCTTCCGCCGCCCCGAGCGGGTGCAGCGGGTCAGTGCCGAAGCCAACGACATGGACTTCGTCAGCCGTTCCTTCGTCGATACCGCGTTGCCGGTGGCCTCGGTGCGCTATGTCGCCGACCTGCCGCGCAAGCACCGGCGCGAGAAGGCCGATGCGCCGCTGGCCGGACAGCACGTGACCGAGCCGCAGCTGGATGCACTGATCGCCGGCGCGCAGAAGGAAGTGATCCTGCAGACGCCGTACCTGGTGCTGTCCAAGCCGGCGCAGAAGCTGTTCCGCGAGCTGCGCAAGCGACCGCAGCCGCCGCGCGTGGTGGTGTCCAGCAACAGCCTGGCGGCTACCGACAACCCGATCGTCTATGCGCTGTCGTACAAGTACAAGCGGCGCAACATGCGCGAACTGGGCTTCAACATCTTCGAATACAAGCCGTTCCCGCTGGATGCACCGGTTGATTACCGCAACCTGCTGCCCGACCCGATCGCCGCGCCGGAAGGCGACGATGACGGCGGGCGCAACCCGCTGATCGGCGGCAGCGCCGCCGGCAGCAACGCCGGCGACAGCCGCGATCGCGATGAGCCGCCGGCGCCCACCGGCAAGCAGGGCCCGGTGAACCATCCGCGCACCGGCAGCGCCTACCAGAACGCGCGCGAGCGCCGCCGCGCGGCCGGCAGCGAGGTCGAAACGCGCCTGCTGCGCACCGAGACCCGTCCCTCGTTCCTGGGCAGCAAGGCGGTCAACAAGCCGTTGCCGGTCACCCGCAAGGGCGCGCGCATGGGCCTGCATGCCAAGTCGCTGGTGGTCGATCGCCGCATCGGCGTGGTCGGTACCCACAACTTCGATCCGCGCAGCGAGAACTACAACACCGAAGGCGCGGTGATCATCGACGACCCGGCCTTCGCCGAGCAGCTGGCCGAAAGCATCCTGCGCGACACCCATCCGCAGAACTCGTGGACGGTGGCGCCGCGGGCCAAGCCGCCGGTGCTGTCCGGGCTCAACTACAGCGTCGGCAAAGCCTCCGAGGCACTGCCGATCCTCGACTTCTGGCCGTGGCGCTATGCCACCGACTACGAGTTCAAGCCCGGCCCTGACTGCCCGCAGCCGCTGCCGCGGCAGGACCCGGACTTCCACCGCTGCTATGTCGCCGTGGGCGACTTCCCCGAGGTCAATGTCGGCCCGAAGTGGCTGCTGGTGCGCATGCTGACCGCATTCGGCGCTGGCCTCGTTCCCATCCTATGAAGGTGCCCGCATGACCCAGGTGTTCCGCGAAGCCGTTTCCCTCGAGCAGCTCAACACGCTCAGCCGCAACACCGCGATCGAGTCGCTGGGCATCGTCTTCAGCGCGGCCGGTGACGACTGGCTGCAGGCCACCATGCCGGTGGACGAGCGCACCCGCCAGCCCTACGGCATCCTGCATGGCGGCGCGTCGGTGGTGCTGGCCGAGACCCTGGGCAGCAGCGCCGGCAACCTGTGCGTGGATACGGCAAAACAGATCTGCGTGGGCCTGGAAATCAACGCCAACCACGTGCGTGCGGTGCGTTCGGGCACGGTCACCGGCACCGCCCGCGCGCTGCACGTGGGCCGCAGCACCCAGCTGTGGGAGATCCGCATCGAGGACGAGCAGGGCCGGCTGGTATGCATCTCGCGGCTGACCCTGGCGGTGGTGGCGGCCGGCCACGGCTGAGCCCCGGACGGCCGGTGACGGCAGCGGAACCCAGCGTTCCCTGCCGATTGCCCCGGTCGATGGGGGTTATGGCCTAAATCGGCTGGCAGCGATGACGGCCCTCCGGTATCGTGCGCGGATGACTTCCCCCACTCCGGCCCCCCGTGGCGGCGTGGCGCGTGTGTGCCGTTACCTGTACCGCGTACCGCTGCTGTTGGTCCACATCCTCGTGTTCCTGCCGCTCATCCTGATCGGCATGCTTCGGCCGTGGGGCGAACTGCGCGTGGGCGAAGCGACCTTCGGTGCCAAGGTGGTGAACTGGTGGCAGGGCGGACTGATGTGGATCTTCGGCTTCCGCCTGGTGCAGATCGGCAGGCCGTTGCCCGGTGCCGTGCTGTTCGTCGCCAACCACGTCAGCTGGGTCGACATCTGCATCCTGCACAGCCAGCGCATGATGGGCTTCGTCGCCAAGCGCGAGATCGCCAGCTGGCCGCTGGTCGGTTGGCTCGCTGCGCGCGGGCAGACCATCTTCCACCAGCGCGGCAACACCGAATCCCTCGGTGGCGTGATGCAGGTGATGGCCGATCGCCTGCGCGAAGGCAAGGCGGTGGGCGTGTTCCCGGAAGGGCGCACCCGTGGTGGCCACGAAGTGGGCCCGTTCCATGCCCGCATCTTCCAGGCCGCGGTTGAAACCGGCGTGCCGGTGCAGCCGGTGGCTCTGGTGTACGGGCTCAAGGGCGATGCGCAGACCATTGTCGCGTTCGGCCCCGGCGAGAGTTTCTTCGCCAATTTCCTGCGCCAGCTCGGTGAGCCGGCGCGGCGTGCGGAAGTGCATTTCCTGGCACCGATCGGTGCGCAGGACCTGGAAGGCCGTCGGCGCATCGCGGAGACTTCGCGCGCGCGCATCGTGGCGGCCATGAGCACGCAGTGAGGGTACGGTGGCCCTGATCCCGCCACCCGTCCTGGACGCCGGCACGCCGACGCTGCATGCGGCTGACTACCAGCCACCGCGCTGGCTGCGCAATCCGCACCTGCAATCGATGCTCAGCTCCAGCCGCATGCGCCTGCAGCGCGGCCTGCTGTTGCTGGCCGCGACCGGCGCGATCAGCGAAGAACTGATCCTCGACGGCGGCGATGGCGTGCGCCTGCAGGGCTGGCACAGCCACGTCGAAGGCCGCGAACCCAAGGGCATGGCCCTGTTGCTGCACGGCTGGGAAGGCAGCGCCGAATCCAGCTACATGCGCATGGCGGCCGCGCGCATGCTCGAACAGGGCTTCGACGTGGTGCGGCTGAATTTCCGCGACCACGGCAATACCCATCATCTCAACCCCGGCATCTTCCACTCCAACCTGATCGACGAGGTGGTGCATGCCGCGGGCGATATCGCCCAGCGCTGGCCGCAGTTGCCGCTGGTGGCCGCCGGTTATTCGCTGGGCGGCAACTTCGTGCTGCGCCTGGCCCTGCGCGCGCCGGCGGCCGGCGTGCCGCTGCTGCGCGTGGCCTCGGTATGCCCGGTGCTGGATCCGGCGCTGACCATGGAAAGCATCGAGAACGGCCCGGCGATGTACGACTGGTACTTCCGCCGCAAGTGGGCCGGTTCGCTGCGGCGCAAGCGCGACCTGTTCCCCGAGCTGAGCGACTGCGACGACCGCGTGCTGAAGCTGGACATCCGCGCGTTGACCGCCTGGCTGGTCGAACGCCACACCAGTTTCGGCTCGTTGCAGGCCTATTTCGATGGCTACTCGATTGCCGGCGATCGCCTGTCCACGCTGCAGGTGCCAGCCGACATCCTGATGGCGCAGGACGACCCGGTGATCCCGTACGCGACCTTCAGCGACTGGCAGCTGCCGCGCCAGGCGCACCTGGAAACCGCCTGCTGGGGAGGCCACTGCGGCTTCCTGGAAAACTGGCGCGGTGACGGTTTCTCCGAGCGCTGGGTGGCGCAGCGCCTGCAGCGCGTGCTGCAAGGCTGAACCGGCACGGGCGCGCAGGCCGCTACAATGCGGGTTTGCCCTTGAACCGGACCGCCATGCAAGACCAGATCATCCAAGCGTTGCGCCAGAACGAGGCCGACCAGGCCGTGCAGCTGGCCCAGGCGTGGACCCGTGATGAACCCGGCCAGGCCGAGGCCCACCGCTGGCTGGCGCTTGCGCTGCAGCAGCAGGGCAAGGCCGAGGACGCGATGCAGGCCCTGCAGCAGGCGCTGCAGCTGGCCCCGGACAATGCCCAGCTGCACCTGCAGCACGCCGGCCTGCTGCTGGCCCTGCGCCAGTTCGACGGCGCAGGCGAGGCACTGACGCGCACCACCGGGCTGGACCCGAACGCATTCGCTGCCTACCTGATGCAGGCCCACCTGGCGATCGGCCGCAACGATTTCGATGAAGCGCAGCGCCTGTCCACCCTGGCCTCGCGTGTCGAACCGGACCACCCGGAACTGCTGACCATCGACGGCATGATCGCGCTGCGCCGCGATGATGCCGATCGCGCGCTGACGCTGCTGTCGGCCGCCAACCAGGCCCAGCCCAACGACATCCGCGTGCTCTACGCACTGGGCTTTGCCTACCTGGGCAAGAACATGCTGGCCTTCGCCGAGCAGGCGTTCCGCCGCGTGCTGGAACTGAACCCCACCATTGCCTCGCTGCATGGCCTGGTGGTGCAGCTGGCCATGCGCCAGGGCAACCTGGACGCTGCCGCCGAAGCGATGCAGATCGCGCTGCAGCAGCAGGGCCTGGATACGCCGTCGATGCGCCGCCTGGCCGGCGAACTGGCACTGCGCAGCGGCCAGCCGCTGCAGGCGCTGGAGCACCTGCTGCCGTTGCTGGAGTCGCTGCCTGACGACCGCGACGTGCTGCAGCTGCTGCTGATGTCCTGGCAGCGCCTGGGTCGCGAAGACGAGGCCCGCGCACGCCTGGATGCCGCCCTGGAGCAGCATCCGCAGTTGCATGACCTGTGGCTGGCACGCCTGGCGGTGGAAGAGGTCGGCAGTGCCACCGCCGCCGCCACGGTCGAGCGCTGGATGGACGCGATGCCGGGCCACCTGCCGGCGCTGGAAGCGCGCCTGCGCCTGCACGACATGGTGGGCGAACACGCGCAGGCCGAAGCGATCGCCGAGCGCATCGTCAGCCTCGAACCGGGCCGCGTCAGCGGCGAAACCCGCCTGGTCGAAGGCCTGCTGCAGCGCGATCCGGCCGCCGCGGTCGCCCGCGTGCAGGCGCTGATCGACATGGCACCGGAAGGCCACCGCGCCGACCTGCGCACCTGGCTGGGTGAGATCCAGGATCGCGCCGGGCAGCACGAAGACGCGCTGCAGACCTGGCTGGCACTGCAGGCCGACCAGGCCTCGCAGCGCCTGCCGCTGCCGCCGCAGGCCAAGGCGCCGCCGAGCTGGCCGGACAAGGGCGAGATCGACGGCGATGCCACCTCCGCGCCGATCTTTCTGTGGGGCGCGCCGGGGTCGGGCGTGGAGCGCGTGGCGACCGGCCTGGCCGCGGCCAGCCCGGTGCTGCGCAGCGACCGCTATACCTCCAACGCGCCTGACGACGCCTTCCAGAACTACCACACGCTGCAGGACCTCGCCTCCGGCGTGCTGACCCCGGAGCGGCTGGTGCAGCGCTGGCGCGAACAGCTGCCGTCGCGCGGCGTGCAGGACGACGCGATCATCGACTGGCTGCTGTGGTGGGACAACGCGCTGCTGTGGGCGCTGCGCCCGCAGCTGCCGCAGGGCCGCCTGCTGGTGGTGCTGCGTGATCCGCGCGACATGCTGCTGGACTGGGTGGCCTACGGTGCGGCTGCACCGCTGGCGATGACCTCGCTGGCCGAAGCCAGCGAATGGCTGGCGCGCGCGCTGGCCCAGGTCGCCGCGCTGCACGAGGACGACCTGTACCCGCAGGTGCTGCTGCGCATCGACCAGATCGGCAACGATCCGCAGGCAATGGCCGATCTGCTGGGCCGCCTGTTCGAGCGGCCGATGCCGCCGGCCGCGCAGCTGGGCGCGCCGCGCTTCCCGCCGGGCCACTGGCGCAACTACCGCGACGTGATGAGCGCCGCCTTCGCCAAGCTCACCCCGATCGCGGTGCGCCTGGGTTACCCGGAAGAGTGAGGACACGCCGATGCAACTGAGCAGCCACAGCCTGACCAACGGTGCACCGATCGACCGCGAATTCGCCGCCGGCGATGCCGCGGGCTTCGCATCGGACCGCAATCCGCACCTGGCCTGGAGCGACGTGCCGGAGGGCACCCGTTCGTTCCTGCTGGTGTGCGTCGATCCGGACGTGCCGACCGTGCCGGAAACGGTTGGCCGCACCGACATGAGCGTGCCGCGCGACCAGCCGCGCTTTGATTTCGTGCACTGGGTGATGGCCGATATTCCGGCCTCGGTGCAGGAGATTGCCGCTGGCAGCTGCAGCGATGGCTTCGTGGTGAAGGGCCGGGCCACCCCGGCCGGCCCGGCCGGCAGCCGCCAGGGCCTGAACGACTTCACCGGCTGGTTTGCCGGCAACCCGGACATGGCCGGCGACTACCTGGGCTACGACGGCCCGTACCCGCCGTTCAACGACGAGCGCGTGCACCGCTATTTCTTCCGTGTGTTCGCGCTGGACGTGGCCTCGCTGCAGCTGCCGGCACGTTTCACCGCCGCCGACGCCTACCGCGCCATGCACGGCCACGTGCTGGCCGAGGCCGCACTGCATGGCACCTACACGTTGAACCCGGCGCTGGGCTGAGCGGCACACCGGGTAGAGCCGGCCAGCGGCCGGCTCTACCTACCATGAAGAAGGGCGGCCTTTCGGCCGCCCTTTTCATTCGTCCGTACCGGATACCGGCGCGAACTCCAGCACATCGCCATGTGCGTTGCGCAGCAGCAGGCGGCCACGCCCATCCAGCGCAAGTGTCATCTCTGCGCGCGCATTCACCACCGTCCCGGCGACACGTTCCTGTTCGGCCACCTCGGCCCGGATGCAGGCGGCCGTGGTGATGATGCCGCCCTCCAGAACCAGCCGGTTGCCCTGCAGGTGATAGGTGCTGCTGGCCTGGTTGCACAGGTTCAACTGGCTCATGTAGCCGGGCTGGAAGCGCAGCGTGTAGGGTGGGCGACCACGGACGAACAAGGCATCGATGCGCCGGCCCTGCGCGTCGGTGGCGCGCGCCAGTTGCCACCGGTGTGCCTCGAGCTGATCGGTGCTGGGCGTGCTGGCAGCGGCCACATCCGCAGACAGGGCCAGCAGCGCAGCAATGATGAGGGCGGGGACGTGCTTCATGCCGATCTCCCGATGCATGTGGGTAGTGCCGGCCGCTGGCCGGCAACATCCGTGTGCTGGCGGTGCTCCGCAGGGCAGCCGGCCAGCGGCCGGCTCTACCCACCACGAAGAAGGGCGACCTCGCGGCCGCCCTCCTGTGGTTTTATTTCTTCTCGATGGCCGACTCGACCACCATGTCCAGCACGTACGCCTGCGACGGCGCATCGGCCGGCGGGTTCTTCACTTCGTAGCGCTTCACGCGCACCACGTTGCGCACGCCGTCTTCGTGGGTGTAGCCCTCGATGTTGCCGTAGAAGTTCTCGAACTTGCCCGGCTCACCCTGCTTCAGGCCCTTGTCGTCGAACTTTACTTCGCGCACCTGCAGGCACTGGTAGTCCGGGATCAGCGGGTGCGAGCACTTCTCGGTCTTGGCGGCCACTTCCAGGAACACGGTTTCGCCGGCGCCGCCGTAGCGGGTTTCAGCGGTCGGCTCCGGGTTGAACACCAGTACGTCGCCCTTGGCGTTGGTCAGGGTCAGCTTGCCATCGGCATCCTGCTCGGCCTTCAGCTCGCCCTGCAGGCGGCTCGACACGGCCTCATCCAGCGCCATCAGCGCCTTGTCGGTGCAGGCCATCAGGGTCGAGGCCATCGCACTGACCGTCAGCTTGCCGTCGGCCAGGGTGTAGCCACCGCCCATGCGGTTGCAGGTGTTGCTGACCGACAGGCGGCCATCAGCGAAGTCCAGGGTGACCGGCTTGTCTTCGCGGGCGAACAGCGCGTCGATGCGCTTGCCGTCGGCGCCGGTGGCCTGCAGCAGCAGCCAGTGCTGGCTCTGCAGGCGCTGCGCATCCAGGTGCGCCAGCGTCTGCTGGTCTGCTGCCTTGGCCGCGGCCGGGGCCACGTCGTCGCCGCCGGCGCCGGCCGGGGCCGGGGTCTGGCTGCAGGCGGCCATCAGGGCCAGCGGGAGGAGCAGGGTGAGCTTGCGGTTCATGGTGATTCTCCTTGGGGAACCGTGGGGGAAACGGGGTGGGGCCGGCAATGGGGTTACCGTGCCCCCGGCGCTGTTCAGCTGCCGGACGGCAACCACAGCAGCAGCGCCGCGCCCAGCGCGATGCGGTAGATGGCGAAAGCGGTGAACTTATGCGACTTGATGTAGCCCATCAGCCACTTCACTACGACGAAGCCGGTGACGGCCGCGGCAAGGAAGGCCACGCCCACGTCGGTCCAGTTCTCGCTGCCCAGCTGCCCGGCCTTGGCCATTTCCAGGAAGGTGTAGGCGCTGGCGGCGAACATGGTGGGAATGCAGACCAGGAACACGAACTCGGCGGCGGCGGCACGGCGGCTCAGGCCCAGCAGCATGGCCAGGAAGATCGCCGAGGCCGAGCGCGAGGTGCCGGGGAACACGCCGGCCACCACCTGCGCCAGGCCCACGCCGATCGCCACCGTCCAGGTCACCTGGTCGCGGTCGGGCAGGCGCGCGGTGTAGGCCTCCACCAGCAGCATCCAGACGCCACCGATGATCAGCGCCCAGGCCACCGGGCTGACCGTTTCCGGCAGCGACCAGCCGGCCTTGCGCACCACCAGGCCGACCACCGCGGTGACCAGGAAGGCGGCGCCCAGCTTGAACACGTACTCGCGGTTCTCGCGCTGGTTGAAGCCGGTGGCGAGCTGCAGCAGGCGCTGGCGGAATACCAGCACCACCGCCACGATCGCGCCGGCCTGGATGACGATGTTGAAGAAGTCCGAGCGGGCACCCAGCCAGTGCTGGGCGATGAGCAGGTGGCCGGTGCTGGAGATCGGCAGGAATTCGGTCAAGCCTTCGAGGATGCCCAGCAGCAGGGCGGAGAGCAGGTCGGACATGGACGGTGCGTGCACGCGCGGCGGAAGGAAGAAGGTCGAGAGGATAGACGATCCCTGCTGCACCAAACGGGTGCGTCCGGTGGTGGGTGCACCCGTTTGGTGCGCACCGTTCTGCACCGTCACGGGGCGCTTCTTTTTAAATCAATGACTTGCGGCCAGCGAAAAGTTGGCACGGTCGTTGCTGTACCTCAGCAGGCATTCATCCCCATCCGAGGTCGTACCGATGTCCGTGGAAAACGTTGAGAAGCTGATCAAGGACAACCAGATCGAGTTCGTCGACCTGCGTTTCGTCGACATGCGTGGTGTCGAGCAGCACGTGACCTTCCCGGTCAGCATCGTCGAGCCGTCGCTGTTCGAAGAAGGCAAGATGTTCGATGGCAGCTCGATCGCCGGCTGGAAGGGCATCGCCGAATCGGACATGGTGCTGCTGCCGGATACCGCCAGTGCCTACGTCGACCCGTTCTACGCCGATCCGACCATCGTGATCAGCTGCGACATCCTCGACCCGGCCACCATGCAGCCGTATGGCCGTTGCCCGCGCGGCATCGCCAAACGCGCCGAGGCCTACCTGAAGTCTTCCGGGATCGCCGAAACCGCGTTCTTCGGCCCGGAGCCGGAATTCTTCATCTTCGATTCGGTCCGCTTCGCCAATGAAATGGGCCACACCTTCTTCCAGGTCGACTCGGAAGAAGCGGCGTGGAACAGCGGCGCCAAGTACGACGGCGCCAACAGCGGCTACCGTCCGGGCGTGAAGGGTGGTTACTTCCCGGTGCCGCCGACCGACACCCTGCACGACCTGCGCGCCGAGATGTGCAAGACCCTGGAACAGGTCGGCATCGAAGTGGAAGTGCAGCACCACGAAGTGGCCACCGCCGGCCAGTGCGAGATCGGCACCAAGTTCAGCACCCTGGTGCAGAAGGCCGATGAACTGCTGCGCATGAAGTACGTGATCAAGAACGTCGCGCACCGCAACGGCAAGACCGTCACCTTCATGCCCAAGCCGATCGTCGGCGACAACGGCAGCGGCATGCACGTGCACCAGTCGCTGTCCAAGGGCGGCACCAACCTGTTCTCCGGTGACGGCTACGGCGGCCTGAGCCAGCTGGCGCTGTGGTACATCGGCGGCATCTTCAAGCACGCCAAGGCCATCAACGCCTTCGCCAACTCGGGCACCAACAGCTACAAGCGCCTGGTGCCGGGCTACGAAGCACCGGTGATGCTGGCCTACTCGGCCCGCAACCGTTCGGCCTCGTGCCGCATTCCGTGGGTGTCCAACCCGAAGGCACGCCGCATCGAAATGCGCTTCCCGGACCCGATCCAGTCGGGCTACCTCACCTTCACCGCGCTGATGATGGCCGGCCTGGACGGCATCAAGAACCAGATCGACCCGGGCGCACCGAGCGACAAGGACCTGTACGACCTGCCGCCGGAAGAAGAGAAGCTGATCCCGCAGGTCTGCTCTTCGCTGGACCAGGCGCTGGAAGCGCTGGACAAGGACCGCGAGTTCCTGAAGGCCGGCGGCGTGATGAGCGATGACTTCATCGATGGCTACATCGCGCTGAAGATGCAGGAAGTGACCAAGTTCCGGGCGGCCACCCACCCGCTGGAATACCAGCTGTACTACGCCAGCTGACCGGGGGCGATGGCGGTGGGCATCCCCCTCCCACCCGCCGCCATCGCACCCGTTTTCGCGGCTGGGGAGCCGCGGTCAGATCGGGGTCGGATCCCGTTCGTTTACGAACGGGCTCTGACCCCTGATCCAGGGGCAAGAGAGAGACCGGATACGCGACCAGGGCCGCCCTCCCTCCCGCGTCGGTCGTGCAAGGAGAGAGGCACGGCCGTCCCGGCCCAGTACGTGTCCGGTGCAACAGCCACGGTCATCACCCTGATGGCCGCTGGTTGCCTGATGCCAACGCGCGCTGGCGCGCTGGCCCCATCCACCCTCGGGACATGCGCATGAAACTGATCTCCGCCATCATCCGGCCGTTCAAGCTCGACGAGGTCCGCGAGGCCCTGTCCGACGCAGGCGTGTCGGGCATCACCGTGACCGAAGTGAAAGGCTTCGGCCGCCAGAAGGGCCACACCGAGCTGTATCGCGGCGCCGAGTACGTCGTCGATTTCCTGCCCAAGATCAAGATCGAAACCGTGGTCACCGACGAGCGTGCCGACGCGGTGATCGAAGCGATCCAGTCGTCGGCAGGCACCGGCAAGATCGGTGACGGCAAGATCTTCGTCACCGCCGTCGAACAGGTCATCCGCATCCGCACCGGCGAAATCGGTGCCGACGCGCTGTAACCCCTTTCCGGAGACTCCCCCCATGAAGATGCGCCTTCTCACCGGGTGGCAAGCCCGGTTCCATCTGGTGTGCCTGTTGATGCTGCTCAGCGCGCTGGCCGCCGGTGCCTGGCCGGGCAGTGCCCACGCCCAGGTGCAGGTGTCACCGCTGCCCAGCGAAAGCGTGGCGGTCGAACCGCTGCAGGATCCTGCAGCGGCAGCCGCTGCACCGGCCGTGGCCGAAGCGGCCGCCGCCTATGATCGCGGCGACGTGGCGTGGATGCTCACCTCCACCCTGCTGGTGCTGTTGATGGTGGTGCCGGGGCTGGCGTTGTTCTACGGCGGCCTGGTGCGTTCGAAGAACGTGCTGTCGGTGCTCAGCCAGATCCTGGTGGTGTTCTCGCTGGTGCTGCTGCTGTGGGTGTCCTATGGCTACAGCGCGGTGTTCAGCGCCGGCAATCCGTTCTTCGGTTCGTTCACCGAATTCGCTTTCCTCAAGGGCTTCACCCCCGACTCGGTCGGCAACACGCCGATCAAGGGCCTGCCGGACTACCTGTTCGTCGCCTTCCAGTCGACTTTCGCCGGCATCACCACTGCGCTGATCGTCGGTGCCTTCGCCGAGCGCATCAAGTTCCGTGCGGTGCTGCTGTTCTCGGCGCTGTGGTTCACCCTCAGCTACATCCCGATGGCGCACATCGTCTGGGGCGGCGGCTATCTGGGTGAACTGGGCGCGATCGATTTCGCCGGTGGCACCGTGGTCCACATCAACGCAGGTGTGGCTGGCCTGGTCGCTGCGTGGTTCGTCGGCAAGCGCCTGGGCTATGGCCAGACCGCGCTGAAGCCGCACAACGTGCCGTTCACCTACATCGGCGCGATGCTGCTGTGGGTCGGCTGGTTCGGCTTCAACGCAGGCTCCGCCGCCGCCGCCGATACCGTCGCCTCGCTGGCCTTCCTCAATACCGTGCTGGCCACCGCCGCTGCCGTGCTGGGCTGGACGCTGGTGGAAGCCATCGGCAAGGGCAAGCCGTCGGCACTGGGCGCCGCCTCGGGTGCGGTGGCCGGCCTGGTTGGCATCACCCCGGCCTGCGGCACCGTCGGCCCGCTCGGCGCGATCATCATCGGCTTCGTCGCCGGCGTGGTCTGCGTGTGGGGCGTGACGGGCCTCAAGCGCATGCTGAAGGTGGACGACACCGCCGACGTGTTCGGTGTGCATGGTGTCGGCGGCATCGTCGGTGCGATTCTCACCGGTGTGTTCAGTGCACAGTCGCTGGGCGGTACCAAGCCCGATCTGGATATCGCCCATCAAGTCTGGGTGCAGGTGGTCAGCGTCGGTCTGACCGTGGTCTGGTCGGCGGTGGTGACCACGCTGATCCTGCTGGTGGTGCGCAGCGTGGTCGGCCTGCGCGTCACCGAGGAAGCAGAGCGTACTGGCCTGGATGTGACTTCGCACGGCGAGTCTGCCTACGAGGCCTGAGGTATCGGCGAGCGGCCCTGCGGAGCCGCCTGCAGCCGCCACGGTGGGTGCCGACCGTTGGTCGGCACTTCTACTGCTCTGGTAGGTGCCAAGCTTGCTTGGCACTGTCGGCGACTCAGCCACGCATGGCGTGGCTCTACCGTTCCTGCTTCAATGGCTGTCTGCAGGTGTGCGTGTTCGCCACCAACGACTTCGATGGACTACAGAACGGAGCAGGTGTGATCCAGGCGACTTCCGCAGCAGTGATGGAAGACATCGAATGGTATGTCTACCTGCTGACCCTGGGCGACTACAGTCCGCATGCGTTTGTGGACGGCGCGGCTGGCGCAGCAGATCGAGAACGCTGGAGCTTCGCGGTGGAGCTCACCTATCGCTGCCTTTCCTCCGGTCTGTGGCGGCTGACCTACCACGACCTGCTGGCAGATCTGGGGTTTCCCAGCATCGATGCCTTCTGCCACAAGCTCTCGGTTGTCCGTCCGGATCAGCTTTCCGACGAGGGGCAGGTGCTGTGGCTGGATACCTACATGGAAGCGACGGAGCTGTGCCTGGATCTGGTCTCGCGTTACCTGCGTTCGCAGTCGAGCGATGAGACGACCTTTCATCCAGGATTCTACGATGAGATCGAACGGATGTTCTCCGACGCCGGAGTGCCCTGGAGTCGTGGCCCGGCATTTCCCATCGGCTGAAGCACTTCCACGTGTGAACGGTTGCTCGCAGAAGATGCCTTTTTCCTTCAAGCTATGCTCTGGATCAGGGTGTCCTGTCCCGTTGCCATCGTGAGTACCCGGTCCCGTAGCGCACTGGAAGGTCCGCCAGAAGTCGACGGGCTCCATGCGAATGCCGTGATGGAACCTGTCGTGATTGAAGGTCGGCACTCGCGGGAAAGCTACTTTATATTGATTGTCGAAACCTGCATCGATTGTGTCGACGAATCACGCTCCGAGTTCGAGAAGCTCGAGCGGGATGATGCCGTGAGACCTGATCTCGCAGGGCAGTATCGCGCGTTTGCGAAGCTGGCTCTGGATGGCAGGAAAGTGGGCTCGTGGCATATTTTCAGGATTGGCGGATTCGGTGCCGCACTGATCGTCAGTGGGGAAGTGAAGTCACGCCTTGAGTGGGCTGGCGTGACTGACGTGATCTTCGAGCAGGTCGGGTAGACCGGAAGTGGGACAGGGGTTTCCGTTGCGGCAGCAGGGAATGGGTTTCGAATGACTATCCAGGCAGTTCTCTTTCCCTACTGGACCGGCGATTGCCACGTTCCATCCAGCGAAGAGAAGATCGGTGACGCGCCGGTGGTACACCATGGGCAGGGACGGGGTGTCGGTGAAATCGCAGCGTGGCTGGATGGAGACTTCGGCCATCTCGGGCGCGGAAGCGAACTGCGGACCCGCAGTGCCTTTGCTGCGCCCACAAACGGTGACGAGGGCAGCGCATGCGTCCACTATGGAGAGGGACATGCTGTCCTGCGGGCGGCCGATTTCTTCTTGGTGCATTCGCGATGGAACTCCCAGGACGTTGTCTTGTTGACGCGACCCCAGATACTGGCTGTGCTTGAGGGCTATGCAGTGTTTCGAAGCATGAATCCGCGGAAGAAGCATCGTCCGCCCATGCCGTTCGCCATCGAGTACGAGGCCGAGGATGAAGAGGCGATCCGATTGTTCACCCAGGTTGGGGGCTGCTTCGAACCGGAGATGGATACTGGACCGGAGTACTGAATGACAGCTGCGCGGCTCCGGCACCCTGATATTCCCGCGCATGTGCGCTGCACGAAGGAGCGACATGGCGGGCATGAGTAGCGGATCGTGGAAGTCTGCTCCAGGCAGCATGTGCATCGGTCATTGATCGGTACAGGTTCGATCAACCCGAATGGGGACGAAAATGAGTGTCGCAGGTAGACGGGCCTTGTTTCTATCAAGCGCCAGTGCACTGGCCTGGCTTTTCCTGCTCGCCCTTTGGGGGGCGGTCACTTTCAATCGGAACACCGACAACTCCCTCGGAATCTACGAGCTGTCCACTGTGCCAGGTGTAGAAGCGCTCTTCTGGGTCTGCTTCTTCGGGCAGCCCATGCTGACCGTGGTGATGTTCATCCGGATGGCGTTGCGGCACCGCTCCGCGTTCTGCGAGATCCCACTCGCGATCGCGGTCTGGGGCCTGTTCCTGTACAACCTGTCGTTCTTTCGAAGTTGAGCGGCACGCCGGCGTTGGCCTGACCAGGTCGTGCTGTCCCTGTGTGGACAGCACGATCACCGGTGACGTCCGCGCCCGTGCAGCACAACCTGCTTGCCACCTGGGTGCCATCACCCAGCCAGAACGCGCGCACGCCGGTCATCATCGTCATCCACCACACCGAGCAGAAATCGGTGCAGCAGCGCCTGCGTACTCTGCGTACTGCGGGCAACGGTGGACCGGTCAGTCGAGCTGGGCATCAACACCGATGCGACGGCGGCATACCGTGCGCTGGAGGCCATGCCTGATGCCAACCAGCAAGCAGGTTGCCGCGGATGTGCAGGCCTATCAGAGCAACAAGGCAACCCAGACGTACTACGACGGCCTGTCAACGGAACAGAAGAAGGCGTTCAACGCGCTCAGCGCGGAACAACGTGATGCGGTACTGACCGCGAACAGCCCGGACTACGACAATGCGAAGAAGTGGGGCACGGGCGGCGAGTACAACCGTGCACTGATCGCAGTGACGACGGCGCTGGTGGGTGGTGTAGCGGGACAGGGCGCTGGCCAGGTCGCGTCCAATGCGCTGGCGCCCTATGCCGCTTACTTCATCGGCAGCAAGCTGGACCCGAACCACGGCAGCGATCCCAATGCGACTCTGCAATTGCTGTCGCATGCGGTGTTGGGTGCGCTGCTGGCGGAAGCCAATGGTGGCAATGCGGGAACCGGAGCGGTTTCCGCGGCCGGCGGCGAGTTGGCCGCGAAGGTACTGACGAATACGTTGACCGGCGGAGACCCCTCCAAGCTGAGCCCAGAGCAGAAGGAGATGGTGCTGGCGCTGTCGCAGGCGGTGGGTGCGCTGGCGGGTGGGCTGTCGGGACAGGATCTGGCTGGGATCGCGTTGAATGCGGGGATTGCCAAGAACTCGGTTGAGAACAACTGGTTGAGCAGGCAGGAAATCGCACTCATGGAGTCCGAGCGGGCCGCGTGTGGTGGAAAGGGGGGCGATGTCCAAGCCTGCAAGGACTCTGTGACACGTGCGTATGACGAGCTGAACGCAGAACGCGATCGTGAGCTGCTTGCGTACGGTGCTGCTGTTGAGCTGAGCATGCGCTCATATCCAGCGACTTCAGAGGGCGACTGGAAGCGCGAGTGGGCGACTCGTGTCGACCGATACTGGGAACAGTATGGTGTCGCGGTTGAGGACAGGGTTGCTGGTTCCACCCCGGGAGCGGATGCAGCATTTGCTTATCGTCAGCTTAAAAATAACGCCCTCGCTTCAGGTATGACAGCCGTCGGAGAGATCATGGACAAGGGTCTCGATAGATGGTTTATGGACAAAAGTCAGCGAAACCTCGAGGCAACATTGGAGGGTCTCTCTTCGACGTTGAGCTTGATGCGGGGCTATGTATCATCTCCTCACCCTGACATCTACATGCAGGGTGCTATCGATCAATCGTCGGTCATGACGAAGACCGAAGAGATGGCTGCTTACCTTGCGATCCTGTCACGAGGGGCAGATAGGGGATTGGGAGCATTGCGGGGCAGTTGGGGCATCAAAAGCCCCGACATGGGCTCGGCTGTTTCTGGAACCAAGGGTGTGATCAAAGCGAGCGAGACCATTGGCCAGCCAGTTGAGGCTGTTATTGGTGGTCGAAAGAGGTTGTTGCGGGTCGACATCGAGCCCAATGGTAAGCTTCAAATACAATCCGGCGGGGGTAAAGACTCAATCGTAGACTTCCGTCCAGACCTTTCATTGCCGCTAGCCCCGCAGATAGACAAGGCATTCAAACGATTGCCGCAATCAGCGAGGGATCAGTTGGTTAAGAACGCCGAAAAGGGGCTGCGACGTCTTCAGGAAACGGGAAATATGTGATGGGAACTAGATACGTGGTTGTGCTGGTCGCTGGAGAGGCGCTTCCTGAGAGAAACTCCCTGGTCTATCAGGCTTGGGGTGAAGTTCCGTTTTCATACTTTCAAGATCACGAAAATTTGAATGAAAGTAGTTTTCTTGATTTGAAGGTAAACAAGTGGGAAGTCAATGCTGAGTGGAGTCGGAAGTCGGAGGATGAGCCGTGGATCAGAATTGAAATATTGAGGGGTGGGGCAGTCGCAGAGTACCTGGCGGCGCAGGGGTTTTTATTGGTGGTCGGGGTAGGGGAGGCGTTGCTCAGCATTGAGATGGACGATGGTGGTGGTGAGATTGACGAGATTCTATTGGCCCATCTTGTGTCGGTTTTTATGCCGGGTAATAGAGTTTTCCAGTGGCGTGATGAGCTTTCTGAGATTGATGGTGAGTACATTTCACGTTTTCCCGCTCGGGAGGCGGTTCTCGAGCAACTACGCCGCTGTTGATGATTGCAGTCTGCGCGGGCTTGTTGAATCCGCCCAAACTGAACTGAATGTTCGCGCCGATAGTGTTGAGGCCGTGCTGCCTCGATCAATACGTGCAGGTGTCATTCGGCACTATCGAGAATGCAGACGGCTTCGCCAGTGCAGTCAAGGCCAACCGCAGCTATCAGGGTGTTGGCCAGCAGAGCGGCCTGTTTTCCGGGAATGGCGGGTACCACGTCGATGCAGGTCACGTAAACCTGGTGGGCGGCGCGATTGCGAGGATGGTTACAATCTGCCCATGATCAGCCCCCGCCTCCTGGCTTCCACACTGTTGGCGCTGGCCCTGGCGGCCTGCACCGCCACCGCGCCCGTGCAGCACAACCCGCTCGCCACCTGGGTGCCGTCACCCAACCAGAACGCGCGCACGCCGGTCATCATCGTCATCCACCACACCGAACAGAAATCGGTGCAGCAGAGCCTGCGTACGCTGCGCACCGCCAACAGCGGTGGGCCGGTCAGCGCGCACTACCTGATCGGTGCCGATGGCCATCGCTACCAGCTGGTCGCCGATGAGCGCCGTGCCTGGCACGCCGGGGCCGGGCGCTGGGGCACCATCACCGATCTCAATTCGGCCTCGATCGGCATCGAGCTCGACAACGATGGCCGCAGCCCGTTCAGTGCGGCCCAGATCGAATCGCTGATCGTGCTGCTGCGCGATCTCACCACGCGCCTGAACATTCCGCCGCGACAGGTGATCGGCCATGCCGACCTGGCGCCGACGCGCAAGCAGGATCCGAGCCGGTTCTTCCCGTGGCAGCAGCTGGCGGAGGCTGGTTTCGGCGTCTGGCCGCGCGCGGCCGACGGGGCTGCGCCGGAAGGCTTCGACGCGTGGAATGCGCTGGCCCGCTTCGGCTATCCGCTGGACAACCGCGACGCCACCGTCGCTGCCTTCCACCGCCGTTTCCGTGGCCGCGACGACCTGCCGAAGACGCTGGATGCCGAAGACGCCCGCATCCTGCACTCGCTGCTGCTGCAGACGCCGTGACCACGCGCATGAACGCTTGACCCCGCGCTGGGTTGCCGCCCAGCGGCCGGCCGGCCACCATGGCGGCATGATCGATTCCGCCACCTTCTTCAAGCGCAAGCACTGGGCCCTGTTGGCAGCGGCCGTGCTCGCCGGCTGCTCCACCACCGCTCCCCGCACCGGATCCGAAGTTCCGACGCCAGCCACGCCGCCCGCGGCAACCTATGCCAAGGCCGCATGGAGTGCACTGCCACCGGTCGCCGACAGCGACCTGCAGGCCGGCTTCGTTGCCTGGCGCAGCAGCTGCACCCGCCTGAAGAACGATGCGGTCTGGGCCAAGCCCTGCGCCACCGCCGCCGCGGTATCGGATAAGGACCCGGCCGCGATCCGCCAGTTCCTGCAGCGCGACCTCGATGTCTATGCGCTGCGTGCCGGCGGTCACCAGGCCGACGGGCTGATTACCGGCTACTACGAGCCGATCTACGCCGGCAGCCTCACCCGCACGGCCGCTGCCACCGTACCGGTTTACGGCACGCCGAATGATCTGATCGTGGTGCAGCTGGACAGCGTCTACCCGGAACTGAAGGGCAAGCGCCTGCGCGGTCGCCTCGACGGCAAGGTGCTCAAGCCCTATGACGACGCCGGCACCATCGCGGCCAAGGGCGCCAAGGCCCCGGTGCTGGCCTGGCTGACCGATCCGATGGACCTGCAGCTGCTGCAGATCCAGGGGTCCGGCCGCGTGCGCCTGGCCGATGGCAAGCAGGTGCGGCTGGCCTACGCGGAACAGAACGGCCACCCGTACCGTGCCATCGGCCGCTGGCTGGTGGACCAGGGCCAGCTGAAGAAGGAAGACGTCACCATGGACGCCATCCGCGCCTGGGCACGGGCCAACCCCGCACGCGTGCCGGAACTGCTGCGCAGCAACCCCAGCTACGTGTTCTTCGTGCGCAACCCGGACAGCCCGGAGGGGCCACGCGGTTCACTGAACGTGCCGCTCACCGCCGGCTACAGCGTGGCGGTGGATCGCACCGTGGTGCCGCTGGGCAGCCTGCTGTGGCTGTCCACCACGCGCCCGGACGGCAGCCCGCTGGTGCGACCGGTGGCCGCGCAGGACACCGGCGGCGCCATCGCCGGTGAAGTGCGCGCCGACCTGTACTGGGGCAGCGGCGATGCCGCCGGCAAGCTGGCCGGCGACATGAAGCAGAAGGGCAACATCTGGATGCTGTGGCCGAAGGGCGTGGCGTTGCCGCAGTAGGTTGGCCCCCGGATGCCTGATAATGGCGCCATTCCGAACTCTCCGGCCGCGCCTGCGGCCAGGACCCCTGCAATGACCTACGCAAAGCACAACGCAAAATCCGGCGCGAAATCGGCCGCAAAGAAGTACTACAAGCACTGGGCCGAATCGGGCCTGGGCAAGGGCAACGTGCTGATGGAAGCACGCGGCGAGAAGATCGTGCGCCAGGTGGAAATCTACGGCACCAAGATGGTCTGGGCCGACGAGCATGCCCACAGCGACGACCGCTTCCTGCTGGCCGACCAGCCGGTGTCGTTCCTGGATTTCGACGAAGACGACGAAATCTCCGCGCGCGAATTCGAAAGCGCCTGGAAGAAGGCCCGGGAAGCCACCGGCTACCCGGTGTAACGCTGCCCGGCTGGGGTCAGAGCCCTTTTGATCCCATCACCAAAGTAGGTGCCCACCGGAACCACAAAGTCTGTGCAGCCTGTTAGGGTTTGGACCATGCTTTGCCCCCCGTTGAGTGGCAAAGATTGTGTCGTGCGAGGCAAACGAGCGTAGCCCGCCGCAGCAGACAATGGTCCAGAACCATTGCGACAATGCGAGGCGGCCTAACAGCACTAGGTACTGGCTTAAGAGGGTCTATGCGTCGGAGTCAGGGTGCATCCGAGACGGGCGGCAGGCACCTGCCCAGAAGACAAACAGAACAGGGGGAGAGGGAATATGCTAGTGGTAGTTAGGCATGCGCAAAGCATGGCTAATGCGGGATTTGCAACCGCCGATCCCGAATCCATTGCCCTTACTGCCGCAGGGGAGGAGCAGGCTCGCGCATTGGCAATGACCTGGTCGGCTGCGCCTGACCGCATCTTTACCTCACCATTCCTCCGGGCTAGACAGACATCACAACCACTCGCCGAACGCTTCAAGATGGTCGTTGCGCCCCTGGGGGTCCACGAGTTCACTTATCTGTCGCCTGAGCGGTGCGTGGGCACCTCGGCAGCAGACCGCAAGAAGTGGGTAGAGGACTACTGGTCCCGTTGCGATCCAAACTATGTGGATGGACCTGGTGCCGAGTCATTTGCCCAGCTAGTTGCCCGCGCTGCGCGAGCGCTGCGCATTCTTAAATCCTATTCCGCGCATGAGCAGGTGGTCGTGTTTAGCCACGGCCAATTGATGCAGGCGATGCGCTGGATTTGCGGGAGCAAGGCTCCCTCAGTGGTGAACGCTGCAGCGATGGGCGCATTTCGAAAGCTGGATTTGGATCAGCCTATAGCCCATTGCCAGAGGGTATCTTTCGAATAGAAGGCGATCGCGGATACTGCCAACCTCCCGGCCCCGCTCCCCGGCCGCAGATCTTTGGCCTGGTCGGATCAGAAGACTACCCGTTACGCGCGAACAGCAAAGGCTGCTGATGAGGGGCGCACTTTTGGTATCGGTAGGAGATGATTGGGCTCACAGGCTCAGGGATGTGAACGCCACGCCTTTCAGCAGCCCGCCTCATCAAGTAGGAGGGCTCGTGGACGTCGTTCCGGATCTGATCCCAGATCACGTCGTCATTCACGTGAATTGGAAAGCTCGTGTCCGGCAGCAGGCGAAGAAGTTGCTTCGTCTGTGTGATCAACTCATGAGCGTATGGGCGCACTCTGGGATCTCTGCATGCTCCAGATAGTGCTCGTATCATGTGGCTTGCCGCATACCACTGGCGATCAGCCAACCGCTGCAAGTGGAACAGCCGATACGTGCACGTCAGCATGAGAAAGCCATAGATGTCACCTCGTTGGTAAAGGCCATCCAGGTCATATGCCATCACAGGCACGCGGTTCTCATCAGTACTGGTCCTATCGCCCGGGAATGAATAGCGGTCTCCGAGTAGTCCGGCGCTGGACGTAAATAGGCGATTCCAGCCAACAACTGTCCTCATATCCCACTCTCGATGGCTGAGGGCTGCAAAGGGCCACTTAACCACCTCCTCAAGCTGGGGATGCTGCAGGGCAAGGTGTTTGCGCCGCCTGGGTGATAGTGACCGCAATCCCTGCCGATATGCACTGAACTCATCGCTGCGCATCATTAACGGACCATCTAGGCTGTGGCGCCGAAGAACATAGCGTGCCCTCAGCTCTTCCTCACCGCCTTCCACCATAGACCATGTATTCCAGACAATCCTGGAGTGCAGCCTGTCCGATGCATCAGAAGCAGGGCGACCTAAACTGGAGCACTGCATCGCTTGGAGTGCTAGGCAAGCTTCGTGTAACTCCCCCATCGGAAACCTCCAAAAAAACTAGACGTTGGAAGGGCAATTTCTCTGGATGAAAAGGCTACGGTAGAGCGCTAGGGTTACCTGGAACTTAGCATCACTGGAGCTTACGTGAGCCTACCAAGTAAAGAGCCGGATGCATTGTCTGTGGCTTGGGTGGCGCAAACCTATGGCGGGCTGGTGCCGGCCAAAGACCTGTCGCGACTGCTCGGGTTCAATAGCCCGGCAGCACTTAGGCGGGCAAGCGCCACAGGTCGTTTGCCAGTGACGCTGTTTCGTCCACAAGGTCGTCGCGGATGGTTCGCTCACGCCGCCGATGTCAGCGCATACCTTCGATCTCAGGCACCTCAATCTCCGAGGGAGGCAGGCAGCCCATGACCTAGCCCAATCTGAACTTCCCTTGCCGGAAGTTGGAAAGAAAAAACCCGTGAGGTAGGACTCACGGGTTCTCAGATCGGCGACTTTGCAGGTCTTGCCGATACTTTCCCCTTCCCTGACTCCCCTGTCAAGCCTGCGCAGGCCTGCCACGGGCACCTATGTCCGACTCGCCTGGTAAGGCTCGCCCAGGCATTCTGGACGGTGGTCCCGTGGGGTGCGCATGAGGAATCGGCATGTCCACAGACGCTCAATCTGATGGCCTATCGTTTGAAGACCGTCACCAGCTTTACACCCGCATAAAGGCAAGTGAGCTCAGTATCCGGCAGATCGAGAGCATGGTTGCCGGCAGCGGAACAAAGACTGTAGGCAAGGCGGCGCTAAGAAACGTTCGCGTTAGGCATAACTCAATCCGGAACGGTGGTGCGCGAACAGTTGAAAGCCATACGTGCGAGCTGGTCTTTGCCTATGAGCTTGAGCTTGACCCCGAGGTGCTGGGCTACTACGTACAAGTACCATGCCGCCGCGTGCAGCGCACCACGGCGTCCGGGCGCAATCACATCAGCACTGCACATGTGGATTTTCTTGTATTTCGCAGGGACCACGTAGAGCTAGTGGAGTGCAAGCCGCTATCGTGGCTGGAGAGCCAACTGGGGCTTCCGGACTCCCTTTGGGTCAAGCAGGACGCGGTATGGACCTATTTGCCCTACGCCCAATGGGCACAGCAGCATGGCCTGGTGTTCAGAGTCTGGGTACCGCCCACTCCAACCGGTGTGTACCTCCAGAACCTTGAAGCGTGCTACGCGGTAGCCGGTGATGCCCTTCAGCAACATGAAACTACCGCAGTATCCAAGGCAGCTCGGATAATCGCCAAGCGCCCCGTACTGCTGGACAGTCTCCTCGCCGAGGTGCCCGGATTCACACCGCGCCTAGCGCTTTGGATGCTGGGAAGATCGGCGGCCTTCGGTCCATTGCAGAGCACTCCCGTGGCTAGGACTGACCGCTTCCATCTGTATGGCACGAAGGAGCAGGCCAAAGAGGCGGACGGGCTACTGTTTGGAGCCATTGTCAAAGGTCAGTCGCAACCAGCTGTGGACGATCCATTGCTGGTCGCAACCGCTACCGACCTCCAGCGGGCACGCCAGCGACTCAGTAGGCTTGCGCTGATTGAGGCCGGAAGTCTGCCCGCAACACGACGGATGGGCGCTCTACAGCGACAGGTTCGAAAGGCTGTTGCCGAAGGAAGATCCGCGCTTTCGGCTTGTCTTACCAAATATGCCTTTAGCGGAAACCGAGCATCGCGCCTGCTTCCGGAACACGAGCAAGCCATAGAGACCGTCATCGCGCTGCACTGGAACACCGGGAGGGTACATAGACCGAAGGACTTGCTCTATGTGTTCGAAGAGGAGTGCCTTCGGTTAGGAGTTGAGCCTTGCGGTAGGGGCCGACTGGATGCCAGACGAAGAAGCGAGAGCCCAACGCGCCATGCCCTATCCACGGGCGGCTTTCGCGCCTACCACGCGACGCGTACACGCACCGATCCTCGCCATCGCTCGCTGCCTCCGATCGGATATGGCCACACACTGCACGTGGATGCGTCGGATCTAGATGTTCGCTGCGCGCCGAACCTGATTCACTGCTTCCCAGCAAGCAAAGCAAAGTTCTACATCGGCATAGATGGAGCAACGGGCTATCCGATGGCTCATGCATTGGTATTTGGCTCAGCAAGAACCGACGCATTGGCATTGCTCATGCGTGAGTACGTCAAAAGACAGGGCTTCCTACCCAAGTTGATCCATCTGGACAGAGGGCCGGAGAACACCTCCCGCTGGCTACAGGACTTCTGCCATGGCGAGATCAGTCTAAGGTTCTCACCAACGGCTGGTAGTGCCTGGAATGGCATTGCCGAGAACGCCATCAAGCAGGTCAACGAACAAGTAGCACAGCGATTCCAAGGAAGCACGCGGCCCGACCAGATGGGACGTAAGGTCGACGGCAAGTTCAAGAGCCGAAACAATGCCAGAACGGACTTTGTCCGCGTACACGAAGAATTCCTGAACTTCGTCTATCACGACCTTCCGATGACGCCGGGCCCGGATGATACAACGCCGATCGAGAGAAGGGCTGACGCGCTTGCAGCCTATGGCGCTCTAGGCACACCGTGCGAATGGAATGACGGATTCCTGATCAGAACTTCGATCAAGGTGGAGATCAAGAAGCGAATCGATCGGCAGCGTGGTGTACGTACCATCGATGGCTGGTTCACCAGCGACGAGCTCCTACAAGAGCTGCGAACTGAGGATGCCAGTGAAGTTCGTAGCGACTGCTGTGACCCAAATGTGATCTACGTGAAGGTTCACGGAAATTGGTTCAAGGCCTTCCACAACAAAGTGCAAAGCGATGCGCTTTTGTCGGATCAGGAGCGATTGTTTCATCTGCTCTGGGCACCCTCGTTGCGCTCACAATCGGCAAAAAGAAAAGAGGAAGTTGCCCGTGCGCGTCATTCACGCCGAGTGCAAGCCCAAGCGGCAAGGCCCGCAACAGAGCACCTTGCCCCGGTTCCAATGACCGGCAGCGATGAGAGGCTAGATATCGAACCAGTGCCACCCGCGATCGCACAGGACATCGTTCCGTTCGATGAACGGGAGGACTACTGATGAAGATGGTTCAGCACCCAGCCTACGAGGGCCCACGCAAGCGATTGCGAATGGCGCTCGACCGTCATAGGCCAGGACATATGGTGTTCATTATTGGGCCATCGGGCGTGGGCAAGACCACGATGAGGCGCTCGGTAATGCAGGAGATGTTTGGCAATCCAGCATGCTGGGATTGTGGGCGGATACCCCTGGTCGAGACATTCGCCACACTTCCTCACGGCGCGTACTTCAGTTCGCGTCAGCTCGCTGTCTCTATTCTGCAAGAGTTGCACGCGCCCACGTTGGCGTGGCTACTGGACGGAAGCTATCTCGGGGAGGATGCAAAACTGCGAATACGACGCGAGCTCGCCGCAGCAACATCGGAGTGGGCGTCCTTAGCGCGAACAAGACAGACAGAAGGCGAGTACTGGGGGATGGTGCAGCGAAGCCTGAGAGCGCGTAGTTGCAAGTACGTATCAATCGATCAGGTCACAGCGCTACTAGTCAACCACAGAGACAAGTCCCCCGCTGACCACACCCTCCATCTGATGGCGATAGCTGAAGCCACAGGCGTGATGTTCGTTATGACTGGGGTGCACAAAGCCACGCAGTTGTGGTCGGTCAACTCCGAGTTGCGACGCCGAGTCACAACTGTTTGGGTGCCTCCATATAGCGATAAGCGTCGGGATGACAAACTGCCGTTCCTTCGTTTGCTCAAGTCATTGGCCACTCGCTACGGGCTATCACAGGATGATCTGCTAATCCGGATGGCCAACGATATCCTTGCCGCTACCGGCGGCGTATTCGCTGAGGTGGTCGAACTACTGGGGCGGGCAGATATTGCTGCGAAGCAGGAGGGATGCAACAGAATTCTCAAGCGACACATCGAGATCTCCTACTACGGAAGTGAGGATCTTAGGAATCTATGGCGGGACATCGACGCCTTTGAGATGAGCATGGTTGCCGGCAGTGTCACTGAGCGATCAGAACATGTGAAGGCGCGCTGGGGATCTCCAACCTGAGGGAAGGAAATGGTGACTACCGACTCAAATCAGTTCCGGTGGGGCGCCGATGCAAGGCGGCGGCGCGACGATCTCGCGCGAAAACTGCACGCCAGGAGGCGGTTCGCGGCTGCATTAATCATTGCGATTGCACTCCTCTCCCACCTGGCAGAGCTAGCGGAATCCACCAGTCACGAGGGCCAAGATATAGGCCCTTCGCAGGAAGGTGTAGAAGCGCTCGACAAAGCGGAGGATTTCTGATGGAACTTCTCCAGCACTCAGCATACAGACGGCCGCGAGATCGACTGAGGGCAGCCCTAGACAATCACAGACCGGGGCATATGGTCTACGTCATCGGTCCGTCCGGTGTAGGGAAGACCACGATGCGTCGGAGCGTTATGCGTGAGATGTTTGGGAATCCAAACCTGTGGGAAAAGGGAAAAGTTCCTGCCATCGAGACGTTTGCGTGCTTGCCAGTTGGAGCATACTTCAGTTCGCGATATCTCGCCCGCGAGTTGTTGCAAGAGCTTAACGCGCCGACTCTGACTTGGGCGCTGGAGGGCAGATCACCTCGGTCAATTCCCCCTTCGGACATTCAAGCCGAAGTGCGCGACAGAGACCTTCAACTTGGACGGTATCAACTCAGGCTCACCGAAGCGGAGTGTTGGTCGTCTGTGAGGCGGTCCATGATTGCGCGTGACTGCAAGTATGTCGCTATCGATCAAATATCAGCGCTTCTGGTGAATCACAAAGACAAGTCACCTGCAGACCATGCATTGCACTTGATGACGTTAGCAGAGTCCGCCGGGTCGATGCTGATAATGAGCGGAATCCACAGGGCAGTTCAACTCTGGTCGATCGGATCCGAGCTTCGCCGAAGTGTGACGTCTATATGGGTTCCGCCATATAGCGTTAGAAGAAAGGAGGACCGGGCTCCATTCTTGCGCCTCCTTATGTCGCTAAGCGAAAGGCACAATTTCTCTAAACAGGACCTATTGATTCGAATGGCGGCGGATCTACTGGTCGCGACGGGAGGTGTCTATGGAGAGGTGGCTCAACTTCTGTCGCGAGCTGCGGATGCGGCCAAGCAGGAAGGAAGCGAGCGGATCCTTAAACGTCACATAGAGGCCTCCTACTATTCAGACAACGATCTTGCCAACCTTTGGCGAGATATCGAGGAATTCGAGGATGCAATGGAAGCTGGAAGCGTCACAGCCAGAGCGAAACAACTCAAGTCTAGTTGGGCCTCCTCTTATGGGGAGGTGTGCCGTGAAGTCTAGCATTCACCGATTTACCTGGTCGTCCTTGCCTCCACTTCAATTGAAGGGTGTGGGAACGTCGCGAGTTGAATCCTTGGAGCACTACGTTCTACGGCAAGCGTGGACAGTCGGCGTGACCATGGCCAATATGATGTCGATAGTCGGTCCAGCTATTGCTGGTGGGCGTAGAGGACAAGTCATGGGCTCGGGCAAGTATTGCGGTCCCAGCCGTGACTTCAGTCACCGTATCAGCACGCTCAAGATGCTGACCGCCCAGGACGACCTGCAGTGCGGCACATTCTGGGTTTTGGAGGACGTACTGGCAACCTACGGAGGAGGCCGAGACACAACGCGCCGCCGCTGGTGCCCAGTGTGCTACCGCGATTGGGACGATGATCTCTCATATGAGCCGCTATCGTGGATCGTCGACATTCAAGCTGAGTGTGACCTGCATAAATGCAAGCTCGAAACCACCTGTTCAAGGTGTGGCGCGGACCAGCCGAGCTCAACAGACTACCAGCGGCGCAGAAGATGCCACAAATGCAAGCAATCGCTTTCCGGTGATGGCGCCGCCGCAGCGATTACTGGCGACGAGGCATGGGGTCAGCAGCAGCTTGCATCCATAATCGAACTTTGCGCGACGCCCTCACAACCCCAGATTCCCTTCGAAAACTATGTTCGATTCGTGAAACTGCTCGTTGACGGCCATCCGATGAGGCGGGCATATCCTAACGCTCTCAAGGCGGAATTCTACCGCGCTACCAAGAACTTGAGCAGGGGTCGGACGACCATTCGTGCCATTGTCAATCTCTGCGCTCTCCAGTCCATCTCAGCACGCGACATCTTGCTAAGCCCGGATGCGGCGGCTTCCGAGCCGCTGTTGGATCTTTGGTTTAGCTATGCAACGTTAAAGCTACCTGTTGGGAGGCATGCGGAGCGGCTCGAGCGATGTGCCAAATGCTTTTCAGATGTTCTGAAAGCATCCGAGAAAGACCACTATGTGCCGCAGATGAAAGTTGTACTTAGACGCTTCAGGCTCAATAGGCAGTTGCTACGAGAGATGCACCTTGACGTCTACGAGGAGTACAAATTGAGATACGAAGAGCAAGGTCCGTACAGTCAAAGAGTTCACTTGAACAGGGCAATGGATCTTGCGCTACAGATGGTTGAAGGAGATGCAGACCAAGCGGGATCCCACCGCAAACTTCAGCAGGCAGCCAAGCAAATCGGCCAGCGATGCAATGTGTCGCTGGATGTGGGATTCTCGGTGATGCTCGGAGCACGAAACGTGCTGAAGGCGCTAAGTGAAAACCGCTTACGAAAACAGCCGTCTGGTGGCCGGCGACGACATAGCGTCGCCTAGCCCTCGCGGCCTCTGTCAATTTTCATTCGTCTCGTGAGCCAGCCCCAACTCGGCGCGAATACGCTTCAAGACCAGATCGCGCAACGGTCTACGGAGCGAACCATCAATGGCTGCGGCATAGATGTCATCATCTCGATCTCCGATGGGCAGGCCCTCCAAGCGTAGCGAAGCCTGAGCTTCAATGATTGCTTGGCGAAGCTGACTTCTACTGGCCATTGCCGCCCCGGAGGTTTAGCTGATTCTAGCGAGAGTTCACATGACGAGGGTTTGCCATGAGGGCTCTAATCCTTCGGATCCGACGCAACTTTGACCTAACGCCGTTGCTTTCGCTGACGCTAGTAGGCTGTACCGCTCGACACCGGCGTCTCTTGGAACCTGGTGAAGTGACCGAGTTGCCTAGGATCGCAGCGGCCCGAAGCTATCCCGGCCGCATTGGCCCTGATCCAGGTCCGCTTCTGGCCAGAAGCGGATACTGCAATCATTGCTGCCTGAGCGCACTCTCCAAAGGCAAGGGGAGCGCCTGCTGTTCGCCCGCTGTCACATCAACTGCGACTAGCTGAAATCTTTGATCGCCAACCTGGCAGGGCATTCCGCGCACCAGCATCCTGTTCGATCTGATGACTAATGATTCTCAGGACTTGCTGCGGTACCGGTGTACGGCTGCCCCGCTATCACTACTTGATCAGGAAGTCATTCAGTGATTTTCCGCTTGCTACCAGCTCGGCTATCCATCGCGGTTGCCGCCCTCGACCGGACCACGTCTGGCCGCGCACTGCAGGATTGCGGTACTTGGGGGCGGTGTTGGGCACTGTCGATTTGGCAGACCTCCGATCACCTCGCTTCTTGGCGGTTTCGGAGGGCACGATCACTGAAGCGCCGTAGAGTTCCTCTATCGTGTATCCATGATCCTTGACGTACTTGTTGATCTTGGCGCGCATCGCTGTGGCCTTAGGGCGTGACAGCACTTTGGACTGCTGCTTCTCCGCCTGAGCAATCAGTGAGCGAAGTTCCTTGGCAGAAAGGCCGCTGATATCAATAGTCATGAATTCTTCCCCGGTGTCGAGGCCCTAGCCTATTCTCAAATGACATTGCGTGTCACTCCACATCCACTATGAGTCGCTCAATCACAGGATCGACTACTAAAAAGTGGATCGTGTTAGCTACTCTCTCACTGCACATGATTTTCACGTGGCGTCGCCAAGAGTTCTTTGAGAACGCCAGTTTGAGGCATTGGATGAATCGACGTTAGACTCAAGTGCTTTCCGTAGCAGATCAGGGAGGCAAGGCGCATAACCGTGAGATCAATTCCCTTCATTGTCGCTGCCGCGTTGGCGGGAACTTCGCTGGCTGCAGATGCTTCTGAGGATAACCTCCATAGAGATCCTTACTTTGATCCAGGAGGCGCCGTCAGGTTCAACTATGGCTGGCTCGACTACGGGCCGACCAGCCGCCTGCAGCTTGAACTGCTGCGCGCAGATCTTGACGCTGGAACCGGACCGTTTTCCTTCTCTGCCCAGTACCGCTGGTACGATGGTTTCGACGCCGTGCATCACGCGTACGCGGGCTGGCAGTTCTCCGATGCTACCCAGCTGAAGGTAGGTATCCAGCAAGTCCCGTTCGGGCTGCTCCCTACCGTTTCGCAGAGTTTCTGGTTCGGCTCCGGCTACTACCTGGGCGTCGAGGATGATTACGATCCGGGCCTTATAGTGATTCACCGCAGCGGCAGCACAACTTGGCATCTTGGCTGGTTCTCCGGAGACGAATACGGGTCCGGGGCTCGCTACGATCGCTACTCCTTTGATGTCGCGCAGACCGAGGCGTTGCCGTATCGCGAGCGGCAACGACTGCATGCACGCGTGGAGAGCGCGCGCGACTGGGGCGGCGGCGAACTGTTGCTGGGCGCATCAGCGTTTGCTGGCAAGGTGCAGAACACTCAGACACGGCGTCACTACGGTCATCAGGGCGCGGCCCTCCATGCACAGTGGCAGCGCGATGGTTGGACCGCGCAGCTGCAGTGGGCGCGGTACCGGTATGACGTGCCCGGAGATCGCATCGCACTGTCGGCGTTCCAATCCCCCTTCCAGGTTGCAGCGCAGGCGGATGTGCCAAGCGCCAACATCGCCTATTCGTTCGGCCAGAAGGGCTGGCTGGATGACATCACCTGCTATAACAACCTCAGCATGACCCGCCCGGTCGGGCACCGCGCGGGGCTTCGTGATTCGTGGCAGAACGTGACCGGTTGCAGCCTGCAGAAAGGCATCATGCTCACCTATGTCGACTGGATCGCTGGCCGCAACATGTGGTTTGCTGGTGGTGATGGTATCGGCATCGACGAAGGAGGGCCTTCCAGCTGGCATTCGCGGCTGAACCTCAATATCGGCTTCTACTTCTGATCGGCCTCGCGCAAGCCGCAGGTTCTTCCACCCAATAACACGGAGGTATCCATGCAGAGCACGGCTCCGCAACATCCCCCCGTTCGCCAGCGGATCCTTCCGCAGGTGTTCATTCCCACGGCAGCCATCGTCATCGCGCTGCTCGCGCTTGCCGCCTTCGCGCCCGAAATGGCCACGCGGTGGTTCACCGCGGCCAAGTCATGGGCCGCCAACGATGCAGGTTGGTTCACCATCCTTGCAGTAGCCGGCTTCCTGGTCTTTGTCGTCGGCGTCGCCATCAGCAGTTACGGCCGCATCAAGCTCGGCCCTGACCACAGTACGCCGGACTACAGCTACGGTTCCTGGTTCGCAATGTTGTTCGCTGCCGGCATGGGCATCGGTCTGATGTTCTTTGGCGTTGCCGAGCCCATCATGCACTACGCCACGCCGCCGGTTGGTTCGCCTGAGTCCGCCGCCGCTGCCCGCCAGGCGATGCGCATCACCTTCTTCCACTGGGGCATCCACGCATGGGCGATCTACGCGGTGGTAGCGCTGTCGCTGGCGTACTTTGCGTACCGACACAATCTCCCGCTGCGTGTCCGCTCCGCGCTGTATCCGCTCATCGGCGACCGTATCCACGGCCCGTTGGGACATGCCGTAGACACGTTTGCCGCGCTGGGTACCATCTTCGGCCTGGCCACCTCGCTGGGACTGGGCGTCATGCAGATCAACGCCGGCCTGAACTACCTGTTCGGCCTGGAGGTCAGTACGCTCGCCCAGGTTGGCTTGATCACCGTCATCACACTGGTGGCCACCGGATCGGTCGTGGCTGGCCTGGACAGCGGCGTACGCAGGTTGTCCGAGCTCAACATGATCCTGGCGGCGGCGCTGCTGGCCTTCGTCCTGGTCTGTGGACCCACCGTGCACCTGATGCAGGCACTGGTGCAGAACACCGGCATGTACGTTTCCCAGCTGTTCTCGATGACTTTCAACCTTTATGCCTACGAACCCACCGGTTGGCTGGGTGGCTGGACGCTGTTCTACTGGGGCTGGTGGATTGCGTGGTCGCCCTTCGTTGGCATGTTCATCGCGCGCATCTCACGTGGACGCACCGTCCGTGAGTTCGTGGTAGGGGTGTTGCTTGTGCCGCTTGGCTTCACATTCCTGTGGATGACCATCTACGGCAACACCGCGTTGCACATGGTGCGGGCAGAGGGCATCCAGCAGTTGGTGCAGGCGGTCTCAACCGACAGCTCGATGGCGCTTTTCGAGTTCCTGGAACACCTGCCCCTGACCATGCTGACCTCTTCGCTTGCTGTCATCCTGGTTGCGCTGTTTTTCGTAACCTCAGCGGACTCCGGCGCCCTGGTAATCGACATGCTCACCTCGAAGGGTGAGGAGGAATCGCCGGTCTGGCAGCGGATCTTCTGGGCGCTGCTGGTCGGCGGCCTGGCAATTGCCCTGTTGGTGGCCGGCGGGCTGGAGTCGTTGCAGGCAGCCACCATTGCCAGCGCGTTGCCATTTACGATCGTCATGATCCTGATGTGCTGGGGACTGCTGAAGGCCATGCATCTCGATGCGACCAAGCGCTCGATCCTGCGGGAGGCACGTATCCTGCCGGGCACCAGCGAGGATTGGCGGGCGCGCCTGCGCCTGCTGGCGCACAACCCGTTGAAGATCGAGGTGACCGGCTTCATCGAGCAGCGCGTCATTCCTGCATTGGAAGAGGTTGCGGCTGAGCTGCGCAAGCAGGATCTTCCGGTCCAGGTCTCCAAGGGGGAGGATGGTCGTGCGTGGCTGCAGGTTGGCCATGGCGAGGAGATGGACTTCTTCTACTCCGTACGGCCCCAGCCCTATGAGCCGCCGACGTTCGCCCTGCAGGATCCCCGTCGACCGGTCAGCGAGGGTACCCGTCATTACCGAGCGGAGGTCTATCTGCGGGAGGGCGGGCAGGACTACGACGTCATGGGGTGGACCAAGGTTCAGCTTATCCACGATGTGCTCGATCAGTACGAGCGCCACCGTCAGTTCCTGGACAAGGTGCGCTCGTAGAATCCGTACACAGATGCCGCCCGGAGGAGCGGCATCTGCCTTGGGCCGGGCGTGACCCTGCGTTGACGTGTCCTCGGCGCCCGACCGTGTTATTGATGGCGCAACTGCCCAGGAAGTTGCCCGTGCTCACCAGATTGAGGCTTGCAGCCAGCAAAGTTACAAAGCGGATGTGGTTCCGCTCGACCCTGTATGGCGCCCTGGGCATCATCACGGCGTTGGCCGGCGCGTTCCTGAAGTTCCTCATTCCCACCGGCCTTGCCGCACGGATCGGCGCCGATTCCGTCGGTAACATTCTTGGCATACTTGCCGCGTCGATGCTGACGGTCACCACCTTCTCGCTGTCCACCATGGTCTCGGCCTACGGGTCCGCGTCGAGCAGCGCCACCCCGCGCGCGGCCCGCCTGCTGATCGAAGACACCCGGGCCCAAGGTGCGCTGGCCACCTTCATTGGTGCCTTCCTGTTCTCGATCGTGGGCCTCATCGCGCTCAGCACCGGCATCTACGGAGACAGCGGCCGGCTTGTGCTGTTCGGGGCAACCATCGCGGTCATCATCGTCATCACAGTGACGTTGCTCAGGGCTATCGAGCAGTTCTCACGCTTTGGCCGCGTTGGCGAAACCATCGATCTGGTGGAGCGGGCGACCAAAGCGGCAATGAAGCGCCGCGCCGAGGAGCCTCGACTCGGCGGAGCCAGTGCGGTCCCGGTAGGGGAGGGGGCGGTACTGCTGGTTGGCGATCAGGTTGCGTACGTTGAACATGTGGACGTCGCCCGGATCGACGGCATTGCACGGGAACATGATCTGCGCGTTCATCTGCTCTGCCAGCCGGGTACGTTCGCGACCCCAGCCCGTCCCTTGATAGCCATCGAAGGGAGCCCGCTTCCGGAAGTGCAGAGTGAAGTGATCTCAGCCATTTCCTTCAGTGACACGCGCTCCATCGAGAATGACCCACGGTTCGGGCTGGTCGTGCTTGCGGAAATTGCCCAGCGAGCCATGTCACCTGCGGTGAACGACCCTGGCACCTGCATCGACGTCATCGGGACCTGTGTCAGGCTGCTCTGTGCATGGGCCAGCCACACCGGGGACGCTGAGACGTGTGATGTGCTCTATCCGCATGTGCACGTGCAGTGCCTCGATGTCCGCGACATGTTCGAGGATGCATTCACACCAATCTCCAGGGATGCGGCCGGCTCGCTGGAGGTCAACATCCGGCTGCAGAAGGCATTCGGGGCGCTAGCACGGTCAGCAGACCCCGCCGTTGTGAACGCGGCAGGAGAGCACGCCCGTACAGCACTGTCCCGAGCTATCCAAGCACTCGAATTCGAACTTGATCGAAGGGCAATTCAAGCCGCGGCGTTGGAGCGATGATCCTGCTGCGAGGTACTCTCAAGCTGGGGACAACCTGTGGCAGCTGGTTGAATTGGGCTTGCTAGCGAGCGTGAGTTGGTACCCGGGCGGTTCAGCCCTTGCTTGCGCGCAACCCTAAGTCCAGGCGCTCAGCGATGCCCTGCGGGCCGATGTCTCCAGCGCGATTGACAAGCACTACGACGGTTCGCCGCAGCGAACGAACGTGTCGGATGTATCCCGTAAAGCCTGCCGTCCCGCCGCCATGCCCCACCACGTCGCCGTCCTCAGCCAACTCCCAGCCAGCGCCCCAGCTGGCTGTGGTACCGTCGGCAAGGCGTGTGCCGCGCCACATCTCACGCAGCAATGTATGGGGCAGCAGATCGCCCCGGTCCAGCGCTACGGCGAAACGTGCCATGTCGTCGATGCTGGCGAGCAGCCCTCCAGCAGCCCAGGCGGAGCCCGGTGCGGTGAGGGGCGGATCGAGCCAATGTCCATCCTGGTAGAGGTGTCCTTGGGCAATGCTGCGGCGGTCGCCGGTGCGACGGGGCCCGGCATCGCGCATGTCCAGCGGCCCCAGGATTTCGTCCTGCAGAAACTGCCAGTAGTCCATGCCCGTCACCCGCTCAATGGCAAGGCCGAGAAGTATGTAGTTCGTATTCGAATAAGCGAATCGTGTTCCTGGGGCGAACTCGAGGGGCGCTTTCCCGACCATTGCCAATAGTTCTCTAGGCGCAGGATCCATCGGCATCAATTCGAGAAAGTTGCGCTCGTTCAGGTAGTTCGGAATGCCGGATGTATGGCTCAGCAGGCGCGACAGTGCAATGGGCTCCCATGCCACTGGTAGTGCATCCAAGTAGCGTCCTATAGGGGCGTCCGTATCAAGCCAGCCCCACTGCCGGAGCCGGAACACCAGCAGGGCAGTGAATACTTTGGTGATAGAGCCGATTTCGAACACGGTATGCCGATCGACCCGCGCGGCGCTGGCATCCCTGCGCAGTCCCGCAGTGCCTGTTTCGGCGACCCGTCCTCGCTCCACGACGACTGCAGCCATTCCCGGCTGGTGCTCAGCCTCAAGCAGGGCCGTCAACGACTGGCGGCTCCCAGACAGTCGCCTGCTTGCTCGGACGCCAGGCACAATCAGCCCAGCACCTGCGGTGAGCAGGGCGGTACAGAGGCGGCGTCGTGTCGGGGCGTTCGGCATCGGCGATGAGTTGTTGGCTCCGTAGGTGGCGATGATATAGGGACAATGACAGCCACGACTATTGACGGACCCTTTCCAACGCGCCGACTTTCCCCGTCTCTACGGATGGCATTCGCTGTGCACGCGATGAGGCGGTCCCACGTCGTCGGGCCGGCTGGGAGCTCAAGATCGGGAGCTTAGCCGCGAGGCCAACCAACCTTGAAAACGCGGATGCAGCTCGACAGTCTCGGATACCGCCACGTCTTCGCGCTTCTGCCGGAATACCGTAACGGCGCCGGAAAGTCCACGCCCAAGCAGTGACAGCTTCAGGCCCCTTCCACGTTGGTGGACGTTTCAGGCTCCGGCGTTGCAAGACCGATGAAGCCGAACGGTGCACGGAAGGCGGTCGAGTAGCCCGCAAACAGGGCGATGCCGGGAGCGAGATCGTACGTTGCCCCGAAGTGGGGAGACACATGGCTGAGGGTCTTGCCGTTGGCCACGCCGATATTGCTGTTCTCGACGGACTTCAGCGACGTCCAGCGCAGGGCGCCGGTACCAGCTTGAGCCGGTCGATCGGGTATATCACCGCCTGCACGTACGCACCGCGCGTATCCAGATCGAAGTCCCAGTCGCGCAGGGTAGCCTGGCGCTGGCGCTGGCGCTGCACGGTGCGGTAGCGCTGGACGATGTTGTCCTGCCATTGGCCATCCACACCAGCATTCACCACCAGCTCGGCCAGCGCGGTGTCCGGCCGCCAGGTGGCATTGAGGATCGGGCCGCGCTGGGTTTCATCGTTGAACTGCTCCTGCTGCGCGCCGCCCTCGGTGAAGGTGACCCAACGTAGGCCTTGGCGGGGGCTGGCATACATCCGGTCAGCTCACCTTCCACAGCATGTATGCGGCAGTAATGAAGATCAGTACTGCAAATACCGTGTTCAGGGCTCCACGATAGCTGGCAAGCTTCGTCGAAGTTGCTGCTCCTGCAGTACCGCCAGCCATTCCGGCAACGACGAAGACTGCCGCGAGCTTCCAGTTGATCAGACCTGCATGCGCGTAGTTCAATGCGGTGGTCATGCCAAATGCGGCGACGGCGACGAGCGAGCTTCCGACGGCGGCGATGATCGGCATTCCCGTCGCGGCCACCAGTGCGGGCACGATGAGGAACCCTCCGCCAATTCCAAAGAAGCCGGAAAGCCCGCCGGCGGTGGCGCCCAGCCCAATCAGTGCGGCCGCGTTGCGTCTGCCGAGCCGAGCGTCCGCGAAGCCAAGCGTGTTGCGCCTGCGAAGCATGGCGATGCCGACAATGATCATGACCACAGCAAACAGCGCCAACAGCCTCTTGCCGTCGAACGCCTTGCCCAAGCTGGAACCCAGGTAGGCGCCCGCGATCCCCGCCAGGGCGAAGACCGAGGCACAGGGCCAACGAACATTCCCTCTACGGGCATGTATCACCAGATTCGACACCGCATTGACCGCCACTGCCAGGGCGCTGGTGCCGATAGCCACATGCGGATCTTCCACTCCGACCACGTAGAGCATCAGTGGTACCGCCAGGATGGATCCGCCCCCGCCAACCACCCCGAGGACGAAGCCGACCAGGACGCCAGACAGGCCGCCCAGCACCCACTGCAGCAGAGATAGCGTTTCCATATGTCAGCCGCCGGACGCCGGTCCTTGCTGCAGCCGTGTTGCGATGGAGGAAAGGTCATAGCCTGCGTCCGAAGCAACAGACAGGACGTCGGCAAACGCCGCTCCATTGTGAACGACTTCCGACAGCGCCCAAAGCATCGCAGCACGGGTGCCGGTTCTGCAGTAGGCGGCAACAGGGCGCGGCAGCGCGTCGATCAACTTGGCAAAGGTCTTCACCTGATCATCGGTAATGACGCCAGGCACCACCGGGAGATAGGCAAACTGCATGCCCGCCTGGTGGCAGGCAGCCTGCAGCGCATGGTGACTGGGCTGCTCCGGCTGTTCGTCGTCGGGCCGGTTGCAGATCACGCTCGCAATGCCCTGCTCCTTCAGGGCTTCAATATTCCCTGGCAGGAGCTGGCCGGACACCTTGAGGCTGGCAGATAGTGGCTTGAGGTTCATGGTTGTCCCGTAGTTGTAGTGGGGCGATGAATGAGGCCATGCAGGAGCACACCAGCGATCATTGCCGTGGCGAAGATGATCGCGAAGGGCTGGCCGGTTCCCAGCAACGCAATGGCTGGGCCGGGGCACACGCCAGCCAGTCCCCAACCCAGGCCGAATATCGCCGCACCAATGACCAGGCGCCGATCGATGATGCGAAGGGTGGGAATGTGCAGCGATGCGGCAAGCAGTGGTGTTCCTCGGGCGCGTATCCACAGGTAGGCTGCGCCGGAAGGAATCAGTGCGCCCAGCATGACCAGGGCCAGGGAGGGGTCCCAGGCGTCGCTCACATCCAGGAAAGCAAGCACGCGGGCTGGGTTGGCCATATCGGATACGACCAGGCCCAATCCGAAGAGTGCGCCGCACAGGAACGCGGCAGGACGGATCATGCCGGGCCTCCGGTCGCAATCTGTACCAGGGTTGCCGTGGCCATGCCCACGAGCATGAACACGCAGGTCGCCACCACCGAACGCGGCGATGCCCGGCCTAGTCCGCAGACACCGTGCCCACTGGTACAGCCAGCGCCAAGGCGAGTTCCGTAACCCACCAGCAGTCCGGCAATCACCAATACCACTGCTCCGTTTGCGGAGAGCGCCGGCAGGGGTATGGGCCTGGCCACCATTGCCAAGCCTGACGCCAGGGCAAGTCCCGCCAGGAACAGGGCAGCACTGCTGCGTCCGCCGTCACCCGGCATGCCCAGTGTCCTGGCAAGCAGACCCGAGATGCCAGCAACGCGCCCGAGAAGGAGTAGATAGGCTCCGGCCGCTGTTCCGATCATGGCACCGCCAGCGAGCGGCCAATACCAGGCCAGATGAGAGAGCGTCATAGCAGGTCCACCGGCAGCTTGAGGTAGCGCACGCCGTTTTCTTCGGGTTCGGGCAGATGGCCGGCGCACATGTTGACCTGCACTGACGGCAGGATCAGCCGTGGCATCGGAAGCGTGGCATCACGAGCCTCCCGCAGTTCCACGAACATGGCTTCACTCACGCCCTCGTGCACATGCATGTTTGTTGTCCTTTCGGCACCGATGGTTGTTTCCCATGCGAAATGGTCCCGGCCGGTGGCTTTGTAGTCATGGCACAGGAATACGCGGGCGGCGTCGGGCAGGGACAGCAGGCGCTGGATCGAGCGATACAACTGGCGCGCCGAGCCACCTGGAAAGTCGCATCGGGCGGTGCCGTAGTCCGGCATGAACAGCGTGTCTCCAGGAAATACGGCGTCGCCGATCACGTACGCCAGACAAGCGGGGGTATGGCCTGGCACGTGCAGCGACATCGCCTGCAGATTACCGATGCGGAAGGAGGCACCGTCGGCGAACAGGCGATCGAACTGGCTGCCATCCCGCTTGAATGCAGTGCCGGCGTTGAAGACCTTGCCGAAGGTTTCCTGGACTGCGGTGATGTGTTCGCCAATAGCCAGCGCGCCTCCCACCTGCTCCTGCAGCCATGGAGCCGCGGACAGGTGGTCGGCATGCGCGTGGGTTTCCAGCAACCATTGAACCTGCAGGCGCTCGGCACGTACGTAGTCCACCAACGCCGATGCGGAGGACGTGGACGTGCGGCCTGCGGCCATGTCGAAGTCCAGGACACTGTCGATGATGGCGCACGCTGAAGACGTTGGATCGCGTACGACGTGGCTGGCAGTGAACGTAGCAGGATCGAAGAACGTCTTCACGGAAGGCGAGGGAAGCAGGCCGGCACGCGCATCGCTGACTAGGCGCACAGCCTGCTCCAGGGGGGCGTCTGTCTCTACGGATGGGATCATGACTGGCTCCAGGAGGCTTCGTGGCCTGAGAATTACATAGTTACGTAATATGTGCAACTATTGAAACATGCTAGATTGAACGGGTTACCCATGGTGTTCGCATCACCTCAGCCGCCCAAGTTGCCATTGCCTGTGACCAGCCCCCCATTCAGCCCGTCTGACCTAGCCACGATGAAGGAGCGCGTGCCCGAAGTGGCCGAGTTGCTGCGCTTCATGGCCACCCCCTCGCGCCTGTTGCTGCTATGCCAGCTCGCGCAAGGTGAAATGACGGTGGGCGGACTTGAGGACGCAACTGGCATTCGACAGCCGGCGCTCTCCCAGCAACTGGCCGAACTCCGCCAACGAAAGCTTGTAGCGACCCGGCGGGAATCGCGGTCGATCATCTACCGCATGGCAGACCCGCGCGTTGCAGCACTGCTGGGCGCGATGCATGGGATTTTCTGTGCGGACGATGCATCAACTTGAAGTGGCCTAAGGCGTCCTAGAAGGGACGAGCTAGACTCACTGACCTAGGGGAATTTAGGCCATTGGCGTAGTCTGCCCCAAAACCAATTGACCGCAGCAGGCTCGAGGTCTGCTGCGGCCTAGGGATGTTTATCAGGGATGGGGTGGATGTCTGCTTATGGCCGAAAGCAGACACCCCGAGAGGGGGCTGCGCACTGCATCCTGTGCGATTTATTGCACAGCTTTATGTGCGCCAAAGCTTCTTGCTTTGTTGGGACACCTGCTTATCTTCCTCTCTTGCGCGAGGAGCCACTCATGTACTATTCAGTCGCCAAGCGACTTGCCAACCTAAAAGATTAGAACATGACCGTTGCTAAGGACACGATGTCGCGCATGCAGAGCTTGATCGTGGGCGCGGAATTGATCCACACGAATGCTATCGCTCTGTACTCGGAGGCACAGACTCTTGGGAAAAGCGGTGCCTTCGCCCGCGCCGCTACACTCCACCAAATTTCGATGGAGGAGTGTTCTAAAGTGGACATTTTAGGTGGCGCGGTTGTATCGATCCTCACAGGGAACGACTTCAATGAGGCTCAGCTCACGAGGAGCTTTCGCGACCACAAAGTAAAGAACCACGCAAACGCGTACAACGCAGAGCCAACGGACGAAGAACGATCTGCACGCGAGTGTCGCGACTGGGATGCCGCCCGCGCGGAATTCAAAAAGTTCCAGGACAAATTTCACAAGGAAATGAACGAAATAAAAAACACAGGGTTGTACGTAGACTATAAGGACGGCTCTTTCAGCGCTCCAATTAATACTATTAACGAGGAAATTGCCTCTGCATGCATGTACTTAAATGCGGACTTCCTCCGCCGAGGGGAGGGTTTTATTCGCTTACTAAAGCGAATCGAGGCGGATCCAGGGCGATTCGCGATGGTGGCAAGAGCTTTCTTAGACAATACTGAGGCAATGGACTTTAAGGGCCAGTTGAACGATGAGGCCATCATCGAGACCATTGTTGAACAGATGCGCCTGCAGCTTGAAAAACACCCCGAAACTGGGAGCTAGTTCTTAATAGGATGAGTGGCTTCTTTCATCGAGAGGCATGTGCGAAATCGCAACTCACTTCTAGAAGAAGATCATTAGTCTCGCGACGGCATTGCCCGAAACGCATCATCGGCGTCTGCACCTTCGTACTTCCCAAAGCGGATCAAGGCTTCACGCAGCACGTGCCCAGTCAACTGAGAAGCGACACGCCGATCGTCTGCAAATGACTTGAGACGGTCAACATGGTTGCCATGCAGCACTTGAGAGCGTCCATATTCGTAAATGCGCTTGATGAGACCCTCCATAGTCATGCTGAGCGCCCCGGACGTAACGACACTGCCTCGTTCGGCATTGATGAAATTGCATGCCATTTGAATAATGCCTTCCTTCTTACCGACGTACGAGAGGACATCGAGAGCCGTACCGATCTTCGCCAGCGCTACCGCATCGTCAGGCTCTCTGCATCCCTCGGCAAACCAGTTGAGTGCCGTCGCCCATCGTGCAGACAACTTTGGATGCGTTGCAGTGCGTTCGCTCAACAGGCCGTCCACTACCTTTTCAATAGCCCTCCGATGGCTGTTGACCTCCTCTGTCACGAACGAATTTTGGCGTGGTCCCATTTTATGGCGCAGATTCATCTTGCCTGAGATTTCCAGATATCCGTCAACCTCAAACAGCGTACGACTGTCCAATGGACTCAAACGTTCATCGTAAAGACTCTGGCGCTGGAACACCTCGATACTCTGATGCAACAGAGAAACGGCGTCGAGACAGGTCTTGCTGACGATCCTGGCCAACTTGCGGGAGTACTCCATCTCAAAGCCGACCACGGGGACGACGATCACTGCGTCACAGGTGCCGAGCGCCTCCTCGATTTCATGCAATAAATTTGTTGTGCGACTTGCGCTCGGTCGAGGCGCACTACCAAGGAGAGCGTCCTTCCAAGTCGGATCGAGGACTTCATCGTCAATGCCGGAGTATATCTCCACCAACTTCAGCCAGCCTCGAATATCGGTGATGATAAGTGGGCCAAGTGAGAAATACTTATTCGCTACGAAACCCGTCGTCCATGCTGGAAAATAGTGCGTAACGCGTCCTGCTGCAGTTTCGATGCTCGTGTCTAAAATATTCTTCAGTACTCGCTTGCTTGCGCGCAATAACTGCTCGTCGTCGCGACTCAAAAGACCATCAGCGAACGCATTTGCAGTCACGCGCCGCAATTGTTTGGTGAATTCTGGAAGTTCAATTCGTGTGGCCGACGGACTTCTACTTTTATGGAGCAACCTCGCCAACCTGTGCAGGCTTGCGAGCGCTGATCGAGTGAAGTGACACTGCTGACCATTGGTTGTTGTTACAAAGCTCGGGAAGTCGAACTCCTCGCTCCAATCGAAATCGACGCTTCCGCCGTTCGCTCTCTCAAGTTCGGCTAGCAATAGCGCCAGCTCTTCATCAACGGACAATGTACTCATTCGGGAAGCCGCGCACGGTACGGCGCGATCTTAACGAAGCCATCTTGATTCAATCCAACAATCTTGGAAGTCAGCGCGTACTGGTTCAAATAGATCTTAACAGGACGGTCGGTCTCAGCCTTCGCCCATTCGCGGGCGAAACCGTGGGCAACCGCATCCTTTTCCCCATCCGAACGAAATTCAAGGTGGGCATGCCGGTAGTGCAAGCCTAGGACTTCAGCGTCATCGCCCCCCCCGCACGCCAAGATCAGCTCGCGCTCGGCTCCCGTAGTGAGTGATTTGAAGTCTTCCAATGCGAGAGGTGGCAGTTCGTCAAACCACTTGACGCGACGTTGCTCGCGGCTGAGAAGCACCCTATCCGCAACTGCATCCATCACCTGTCGCAACGCGGCGATATCCCTGCCCTGCTGACTTGCCTGATCGCGCAGTTCTCGGATGACCCGCTCCCTGGACGCCACGACATAGAACAGCACCACACTAAGGAGTATAAGAACCAAGATTTCGACTAAGCCAGCCATAGCCCTCCCCTCCATAGACGTGACAAGTCTAGCGGCTTAACCGGCCAACACCACACCACACTGAATTTGACAGGATGCAGTAGACAGGCCCGCCCTCACCGCGTGTCCGCTTCTGGCCGGAAGGGGGCATTTGCCAAAGCTTAGGCTTGGGGAGCAGATATCCAATTCTGGATCTACGGACTCTTATCGGGGGTAACGAAGGCCAGTTTCCGACCCAAAGGGGCATTTAAGCCAACATCTCGCCTAGCCGACGCATCCAACCACGAACTTCGCCATCGGGATCACGCTCTTCCAACATGGCTGCTGTCATGCAAGGGAACGCATGCTGAGCCAACTTTCTCTTGGCGTTGGAGTCTTTAAGCGGACTGCCTACGCCAGCGTGGGCGACAAAAGCCTCCCCGAAGACCTTTGGAACAGCTTTGCCCGCCATGGGGTGATCAGTGACTTCAATCTCAAATCCGAACGCGAGCGCAATTGCGTCCTTGTGCAAGTAGCTCTCAATCTCATGCTTGGTTGTGACGACAGCCCATGACCCGTCCCCACGGTCATTGACCTGCTGCGCGCTTAGGGCATATGCCGGGACATCGCCGTCGTAGATGTGCACCTCCTGCTTGCCTAGGCCCCGCAGGTAGTGGTGATTGACCCAGTGCTCCAGCGTTCCACCGCCTAGGACAACAAATGCAAGTCGTTCATCGGATGAAAGATTTGGCAGGTTGGAGTCGACCTCGTGGAGCGCTTTGGAAAGGGCTTTCAAGGCTAGTACATCGGTTGGACCTTCGACGCACACTAGTACCTGGACCCGGCTGTCAGGCGTTACGCCCAATGCTTCAGCCACCTTACCGAACACGTCGACCCCCGACTCAACCTGCGGCTTCTTCGTGTCGGAGTGGCGAGAGATGTAACGAATGCTCTGCTGGGGTAGCGCCGAGGCAAATCCGGGACTGTGAGTGGTCAATATGACCTGACAGCCGGGGTCTTCTGACAACACCTTGAAGGAGTCGATGAGAATCCGTTGGTTGCTGGGGTGCTGAGCCGTCTCTGGCTCCTCGATCGCGTAGATGATGCTGCGCTTGGTGCTGGTTTTGAGCCGTCGCTCCGCTTCGGCTTTGAAGAAGCTCACCAGCACAAGCCGCCTGACGCCGCTGCCTCGCTTGTTCAACGGTATGCCATCGTCGGTGCTCAAGCCGAGCGAAAACAGTCCCTGCCACTTGGCGGCGGTGGGAGGGCTGAACTCTGGTGTAAGTTCGCTGGCAAGGTTGGGATCGATCGTGGTCAAAGCTCTGTGCGTGTTCTTCGCAATCTCTTCGGCCTTCTCGCGAACCTTTGTTTGGATTCGAGCAATGTCATCTTGGACCTCTGCAATGGCAGCAGCGACGGCTGCCTTCATCGGGCTTTGGACCTCGCTGTCCGAGTCCCGACTGCTCCGATCACTTTGGAAGAGAGCGAACATCGGCAAGTGAGGCTCAATCTGGTCCCAGATACGTTTGACGTCCTCCTTGGACTTGCCGACCGCGATTGCGACCTCTTGAAGCTTGAGGTCGCCAGCGGCCGCCCAAAGTGCGCGGCGCATGCCAGGGTTGCCCTTCAATGCAACCGCCAAGCCAAGATCTTTCACCCTCTTCTGGAGCTCCTTCTCCTTCAATTCCAGCAGGTTGTCGTAATTGGCCGCAGTGGGGTGAAACGCAAGCACCAGCACTTCTGCGGATGGCTTCTTGCTGGTGCAGTCGTAGGTTTTACGAATTTTCAGCCGGCCGTCCAAGGTCAAAAGATACTCATCGGCCAACGTGGTATCTGCCCCCGCGTCTAACGTCAGTGTTGGCGGAAGCTCCGAGAACTCACACGTGATCGAAACGGTCTTGTCTACGCTGTGAACATGAGCATCTCCCTGCTCCATGGCCACCACGTCTGCGTTGAAGAATATTTCTAGCGCTTCCAGAATCGCTGACTTGCCGATGTCATTCCGGCCGACAAAAGTAGTCAAGTCGTCCAGTTCGACCCGGATCTCATCCCCATAGCAACGAAAGTTGGTAATGCTGATTGCTTCCAAGCGCATATCTTCGCTCCCCCTGAGCGCCTTCCATGCAGCCAAGCCAGCCGCCACTAGATAGTGCCTCGAGGCTGCGGAAGCGGCAACCGAGGCAATCTGAGGGCCTGAGCAAGGGCGCTAGCCTTCGGCACCTAAGATGGCCCGCTAGTCTTAACGCTTCATTCTCACGAATGCGTTCTTGGCTGGCCAAACAGGCGTACGCTCTCAGCTGGTTCCGCAGTTCCCTGAACTGTCGAATCTGGGAACCCACCCTGAAACTACAGTTCGGCATAGTTCGTACTCATGCGATTCGCCATAGTTGGTGCCTACAGCACTGACTTTGCCAAAGCGTCCACTTTCCTGACGGAAAGGGATCCGACCCCGAACCCGCGTTTTGCACTACATTGGTGCAATGTTCGACCCCGCACCCCCGCCGTCCCTCGATGCCCTGGGCACGCCGCTGGCCTGGGCCGGGGCCGATGGCTGCATTGCCGGCTGCAATCCGGCCTTCGCCCGCTGGCTGGGCGTCAGTGCTCGGCGCCTGCTGGGTCGACCGCTGGCCGCACTGGAAGTGCAGGGCGAGGCGCTGGCCCATTTCCTGGCCCGCGATGAGCGCGACAGCCTGCGCCTGAACCGGCTGGCGCTGGCGGTGCCCGGCGAGGCGCCGCGCTTCGCCGAGGGCTGGATGAGCCGCCGCGACGATGGTGGCTGGCTGCTGGAGGCGCATCCGGTCGATGAATTCCCCGGGCTGGACCCGACCCAGGCCCTGCCCAGCGCGCTCAGTGCGGCGCTGAAGGGGCTGGCCCACGAGCTGCGCAACCCGCTGGCCGGGCTGAAGGGCGCGGCCCAGCTGCTGGCCCGCCGCGCGGCCCAGCGCGACGCCAGCGAACGCGAGCTGATCGAGCTGATCGGCTCGGAGATCGAGCGCCTCAACGGCCTGCTTGACCAGCTGCTGTCGCCGGCCCCGGCCGCGCCGCATGCCGAACTGAACATCCATGCGGCGCTGGAACGTGTGCTGCGCTTGGCCGAGAACGAGGCCGGCTGGGCGGTACGGCTGCAGCGCGACTACGACCCCAGCATTCCCGAATTCCATGGCGACGCCGACCGCCTCACCCAGGCGGTGTGGAACCTGGTGCGCAACGCGATCCAGGCCGGCGCCGGCAGCATCACCCTGCGCACCCGCGTGGAGCATGGCGTGCGCATCGCCGAGCAGCTGCACACGCTGGCGCTGCGCCTGGAGATCGCCGACGACGGTCGTGGGGTGCCCGAGGAGTTGGCCGAACACCTGTTCCTGCCGCTGGTCAGTGGCCGTGCCGAAGGCACCGGGCTGGGCCTGGCACTGGCCCAGCAGGTCGCGCGCGAGCATCGCGGCACGCTGACCTACCGTTCGCGTCCGGGCCATACCGTGTTCACCCTGCTGTTGCCGATCGGCAACGGCGCCGCCCCGGCCGAGGAGGCCCCGCGCGATGTCTGAGTCCTCCACCACCGCGCAGCGCATCTGGGTAGTCGACGATGACCGTGCGGTGCGCTTCGTGCTGTGCACGGCGCTGCGCGAGGCGGGCTATCAGGTCGTCGATTTCGACAGTGCCGCCTCCGCCCTGCAGGCCCTGAGCGAGGGCCCGCCGCCGGCGCTGCTGTTCACCGATGTACGCATGCCTGGCGACGATGGCCTGGTGCTGCTCGACAAGCTCAAGGCCGCGCTGCCGCAGCTGCCGGTGGTGGTGATGTCGGCCTACACCGATGTCGCCAGCACGGCCGGTGCGTTCCGCGGTGGCGCGCATGAATTCCTGTCCAAGCCGTTCGACCTGGACGATGCCGTGGCGCTGGCACAGCGCGTGCTGCCGGCGGTGGCGCCCGCGCTGGCCGCTCCCAGCCCCGCCGCCGAAACGCCCAGCGACCAGCCGCCGCAACTGGTGGGTGATACGCCGCCGATGCGCGCGCTGTTCCGCGCCATCGGTCGCCTGGCGCAGGCACCGCTGGCGGTGCTGATCACCGGCGAGACCGGCACCGGCAAGGAGCTGGTGGCCAATGCGCTGCATCGCGAATCGCCGCGCGCGCTGGGTCCGTTCGTCGCGCTCAATACCGCCGCGATTCCCGCCGAGCTGCTCGAAAGCGAGTTGTTCGGCCACGAGGCCGGTGCCTTCACCGGTGCGCAGCGCCGCCATATCGGCCGCTTCGAGCAGGCCAACGGGGGCACGCTGTTCCTGGATGAGATCGGCGACATGCCGCTGCCGTTGCAGACCCGGTTGCTACGCGTGCTGGCGCAGGGCGAGTTCTTCCGCGTCGGTGGCCGCGAACTGATCCGCGTCGATGTGCGCGTGGTGGCCGCCACCCACCAGGATCTGGAGGGACTGGTCGCGCAGGGGAAGTTCCGCGCCGATCTGCTGCACCGCCTGGACGTGGTGCGCCTGCAGCTGCCGCCGCTGCGCGAGCGCCGCGAGGACATCGCGCAACTGGCCAGCACCTTCCTGGCCGCCGCCGCACGCAAGCTGGATACGCCGCCGAAGCGCCTCACCGCCGCGGCCCTGCAGGCGCTGCGCGAGCACGACTGGCCGGGCAACGTGCGCGAGCTGGAGAACGTGTGCTGGCGGATGGCCGCGCTGGCCGCCGCCGACACCATCGGCGTGGCCGATGTCGATACCGCGCTGAACCGCGCGCGCGGCCGCCGCAGCAGTACCAGCGCCGCCGATCCGGGCCAGTGGGAAGCGCTGCTGGCCGAATGGGCGCGCCGTCAGCTGGCCGAAGGCGTGGAAGGGCTGCACGCGCAGGTGCGCGAGCGGGTCGACCATGCCCTGCTGGAGGCCGCGCTGCAGATCACCCATGGCCGCCGCGCCGAAGCCGCTGCCCGCCTGGGCCTGGGCCGCAATACCCTTACCCGCAAGCTGGGCGCCGGGCGCCGTCGCGGGGGCCATTGAACGGTCCCTGCACGCGATCCTCGCGCCCGCTTGCCGAACCGTTGATCGTTCATGGACGATGCCGTCCGTAGTGTCACCTGCAAGGAGTCTTCGATGCGTCTGTCCTTTGCCATCCTGCCGTTGTCCGCCGCCGTGCTGCTGTCTGCCTGTGGCAGCGCACCGAAGAAGGCCGAGCCCACCCCGCCGCCGCCGACCGTGGTCAGTGCCGCCAAGCAGGCCGAGGCCAACCTGTCGCCGGCCTCGGCCAGCATCGTCAGTGGCCGCATCGCGCTGATGGTGGAGCCCGGCGGCATCCACATCACCGGGCTGATCGGCGGCCTGCAGCCGATGCAGCAGGCCGGTTTCCACATCCACGAGCGTGGCGACTGCAGCGCGGTGGATGCCAGCAGCGCCGGCAACCACTTCAACCCCGGTGGCGCCGCGCATGGTCGCGCCGGCACCGGCAAGCACCACCTGGGCGACATGGACAACCTGCGTGCCGATGCCCAGGGCCGCGCCAACGTCGATATCCACCTCAAGGGCGTTACCCTTGGCGGAGGCGCCGCCACCGATATCGCCGGACGTGCACTGGTCGTGCATGCCAACGCCGACGACTATCGCAGCCAGCCCGCCGGCAATGCCGGCGTCCGCATCGCCTGTGGCGTGATCCGGGTTGTCCGCTGATCACTGCAGGCATCATCCAGGGAGAGAATCCAATGCGTCTGATCCACACTTCGCTGTTTGCGGCCATCGCCGCGCTGGGCCTGGCGGCCTGCGGCCAGCAGCCGGCCGCTCCGCAGACTGAAACGCCGCCGGCCGCACCGGCTGACGGCGCCACCACCGAACCGGCCGCAGCGCCGGCACCGGCGGCTGCACCGGCTGGCGACGCTTCGGCCACCGCCGAACTGGCACCGACCCAGGGCAACGAGGCCAAGGGCAGCGTCACCTTCAAGGTGGTCGACGGCAAGGTCCACGTGACCGGTCAGATCACCGGCCTGAAGCCGGGCAGCGAGCACGGCTTCCACATCCACGAGAAGGGCGACTGCAGCGCGCCGGATGGCATGAGCGCCGGCGGCCACTTCAACCCGGGTCACCAGGATCATGGCAATGTGGCCACCGATCCGCACCACGGCGGCGACATGCCCAACATCAAGGCCGACGACAAGGGCGTGGCCACCATCGATGGCCCGGTGTCGAGCAACGTCAACATCGGTAAGGGTGATGACTTCGACATCATCGGCCGCGGCCTGATCGTCCACGCCGATGCGGACGACTACAAGACCCAGCCGACCGGCAACGCCGGCGCGCGCCTGGCGTGTGCGGTGATCCAGAAGGCTCCGTAAGGTCGCTCTTGCTGGAAACGGAAAACGCCGGCACAAGCCGGCGTTTTTCTTTATCGGTGGTGCCGGCCGCTGGCCGGCAATCACAGATCCGGAGGTTGCCGGCCAGCGGCCGGCACCACCAACAGATCACCCAGATCAGCGCGCCAGCAGTTCGCGCGCGTCCTGGCCGGCCTCGCAGTGCACGAACAGCACCGGCACGCCGTGCGCTTCCAGCACCGCGGCCATCTGCCGCTGGCGCATCAGGAACTGTTCGTAGATGCCCTTCAGGCGGTCGCAGTCGTTCTTGCCATGGTTGTAGTGCGCGCACCAGCCGGCCGGGTCGAACAGCGCCATGCGTGCTTCGCCATGGGTATAGCGCAGCAGCGGCTCGGGCGCGGCATTGAGCCACTCGTCCTCGCCCGGCGCCATGATCGCAGTCTCGATCAGCGGCCACAGCGCGGCCAGGCCCTGGTTGTCGTACTGCATCGACATCATCGCGGCCAGGTCGTTCACGGTGAAGTAGCGCGCGTGCTCGACGCGGGCACCGAAGCTGTTCTGCGCCATCAGTGCGGTATCGGCATGCGCCATGCCGTTGGCCAGCAGGGTGTCTTCCAGCGCCTCGGACACGGCATGGGTGGTGGCCACATCACTACCGGTCAGCAGGAACGGCACCACGCGCAGGCCACCGCCCACCAGGGTCGCATCGGCCTGGAAAGGCAGCGGCACATCGCCTGCGGCATCGGTGCCGAACGCCAGCAGGCGCGGGCCCTGGTTGCGGCCCGGGGCACGCATCTGCAGTTCTTCCAGGCGGCGATGGATCGGCCAGCCCGGGCGCAGTACTTCGGCCGGGTCGAAATGGGCGGCGGCGAACACCAGGTCCAGCTCGGCCACCTGCGGCACCAGCTTGGAAAGGTCACGGCCGACGCGTTCGGCCAGTTCACCGGCCTGTTCAGCGCTGAGCACCGCCTGGCGGGGGATTTCGCCGCCGGCCAGTTCCAGGGCCAGCACGCCAAGGGCATTCATCGCGGGGTCGGGTTTGCTCATGGTTCCACGGTTGGCCCATCACAGGGCGGCAGCTACACTTGGCTCCATTATGCCTGCTCCGTCGTGCAGGCCATGTTGCAGACACCCTCATCCATGCCAGGTATCTCCATGCCCAACGCTCGTCCCGTCGCCATCCTCGGTGGCGTCCGCATTCCGTTCTGCCGCCAGAACACCGCGTATTCGGATGTCGGCAACCTCGGCATGTCGGTCCGTACGCTGGGCGCGCTGGTCGAACGTTTCGGCCTGCACGGCCAGCAGCTGGGTGAAGTGGCGATGGGTGCGGTGATCAAGCACTCCAGCGACTGGAACCTGGGTCGCGAAGCCACGCTGTCTTCCGGCCTGTCGCCGTTGACCCCGGGCATCACCCTGCAGCGCGCCTGTGGCACCTCGCTGGACAGCATCATCACCGTCGCCAACAAGATCGCGCTGGGCCAGATCGAATCGGGCATCGGCGGTGGTTCGGACACCACCTCCGACGTGCCGATCGTCTACGGCAAGAAGCTGCGCGCGCGCCTGCTGGCCGCCAACCGTGCCAAGAGCACCGGCGACAAGATCCGCGCGCTTACCGCCGGCTTCAAGTTCTCCGAGCTCAAGCCCGAGTTCCCGGGCGTGGCCGAGCCGCGCACCGGCAAGAGCATGGGCGACCACTGCGAGGACATGGCCAAGGAGTGGAACATCTCGCGCGACTCGCAGGACGAGTGGGCGGTGTCGTCGCACAAGAAGCTGGCTGCTGCCTATGAGCGTGGCTTCTTCAACGATCTGATCGCACCGTTCCGTGGCGTCGAGCGTGACAACATCCTGCGCCCGGATACCTCGCTGGAAAAGCTGGCGACGCTGAAGCCGGCGTTCGACAAGGTCTCCGGCCGTGGCACGCTGACCGCCGCCAACTCCACCCCGCTGACCGACGGCGCCGCCGCCGTGCTGCTGGCCAGCGAAGAGTGGGCGCGCGCCCACGGCCATGAGCCGCAGGCCTACCTGCGCGATGCGCACGTCTCTGCGGTGGACTTCGTACATGGCGAAGGCCTGCTGATGGCGCCGACCGTGGCCGTGCCGGAGATGCTCAAGCGCAACGGCCTGACCCTGCAGGACTTCGACATCTACGAGATCCACGAAGCCTTCGCCGCACAGGTGCTGTGCACCCTGCGTGCGTGGGAGAGCGAGGATTACTGCCGCAACCGCCTGGGCCTGGACGCGCCGATGGGCCGCATCGACCCGGACAAGATCAACCTGCTGGGCTCGTCGCTGGCCACCGGCCACCCGTTCGCCGCCACCGGCGCACGCGTGATCGCCACCGCCGCCAAGCAGCTGGCCGAGCGCGGCGGTGGCCGTGCGCTGGTGTCGATCTGCACCGCCGGCGGCATGGGCGTGGTGGCGATCGTCGAACGCTGATCGCGCGACGCTCCACACAGGAAAACGCCGCCCAATGAGCGGCGTTTTTTTGTTGCTCCGGTGGGTGCCGACCGTTGGTCGGCATTGTGCGGAAAGCATCCACGCATGGCGTGGATCTACTGGGTGGGTGCCGACCGTTGGTCGGCATGCTTCACGGCAACCGCGGATTACCGAATTCGTCGCGCTCTTCGTTGGCGTCATACACCGGCGGCTGCACCGTAACCGGCTGCTCTTCCACAGTGGCACGCAGCGGCGCTTCGCTGCCGCGCACCAGTTCCACGCTGTCCTCGCCGCGCTGCAGGCGCAGCGCATTGGCCAGGCACTGCGCGGCCAGCGCATGATCCCCACGCTGCGCAAACAGTTCACCCAGCGCTTCCCACGCCGGTGCACCCGCGCCCGCGGCGATGGCTTCGTGCAGGAACGCATCGGCGGCATCCCACTGCTGCTGGGCCAGGGCCACGCGGCCCTGTGCCAGGCGCAGCGCGGCCGAGTCGTCATGCACGTTGCGCCAGCGCGCCAGATTGCTCTGGCGCGTGGCCAGGCGCTCGGCCGGAAGGCGACCATACAGCGTCACCAGTTCGTCGTCCCAGCGATGGTCCAGCGCCTGTTCCAGCGCCAGCAATGCCGGCTCATCCCAGTTCAGTGCCACCGCACGGCTGGCATAGGCACCCACCACGTCCGGGGTCGGTCGCAGTGCCTTCGGCGTGGCTTCCCATTGCGCGGCCAGCGCATTGACGTCGACCGCTTCCAGCAGCGCCTGTGCGGCCAGGCGCGCTTCCAGCTCGCTGTTCGCGTCGGCCGGAAGCACCTTGCTCTGGCGCAACGCACCCAGCTGGCCATACGCCTCATGGGCGCGGCCGGCCTGTGCCAGCGCTTCGGTACGCAGCCACAGGCCACGCGGCGGAAGCGGCTGGATCGCCGCTACGTCCAGGGCATTGATCGCATCCACCGGCAGATCGCGTGCCAGCAGCTGCTCGGCGCGCAGCAGCGCCTGCAGGGTGGCATCGCTCTCGCCCAGGCGCTGCAGCAGCGCCTCGCCAGCCGGACCATCGGCACGTGCCTGCGCGCTGCGCACGGCGTTGGCCAGTGCCACCGCGCTCACTTCCGGGTCCTTGGCGGCACCGTCCAGCAGCTTCTCGGCACGCTGCCACTGGCCGTGCTCATAGGCCTGCAGGCCATCGATCAGGCGCACGCGACCCTGCTTGCGGCGGTAGCGGCCCCAGGCGCGGAACGGTGCGGCAATCAGGCTCCACAGCAGCCACAGCACCAGCACCGCGATCACTGTCAGCAGCGCCACCTTCGGCAGGTTGCTGTGGTAGTCGTAGCCACCGTAGCGCAGGGTCACTTCGCCGAAGCGGTTCAGGTCATCGGCGCCGAGCCATTGCGCGGCGACCACACCGATGGCCACGGCCAGCAACAGCACGACCAGGGATTGCAGGGGTTTCATGCGGGCTTACCTCCGGTCGGTCTGGGTGCGCAGTTGCTGCAGGGTGCTGCCAAGAACAGCATCGCTGGCCTGCAGCGGAAGTTCGCGCAAGGCCTTCAGTTCAGCACGTTGTGCGCGCAGGGCTGGTGAATCCGGCCAGCGCCGCTGTGCCCAGTGCTCAACACGGTCCAATGCGGTATTACGGCCCGTGCGATCGCCGCGCTCGATTGCGGCACGTGCCAATGTCAGTTCCAGCTGCAGGGCATCGTCGGCGTTGCGCTGTTCGGCGGCGGTCAGCGGGCCGTTCTGGCGGCTCGGGGTGATGTCCACGAATGGCGCCAGTGTTGCCTGCCACCAGGGTTTGGCGGTGCTGCTGCCGGTCGTGCCGGTGATCTGCGAGGGCAGGCCCTGCAGCGCCCGGCCCACAGCATCCAGGCGCTGCAGCGACTGCACGCGCGGGCCGCTGCCGAGCGCATCCAATGCCTCGCGCTCCTGCACCAGCGCCTGGCGCAGGTTCAGGCCATCACTGTCGGGCAGTTCGGCCAGTGCCGTCGCGGCCTGGGCGTACAACCGGCGTGCGCCTTCCACATCGTCGGCGTAGTTCAGGCGCTGCGCGGCCTGGGTCAGCAGCAGTTCGGCCTCATCGCGCTGTACCGCCTGGCGGCCTTGGTTGGCGCTGTCGGCCAGCTTGGCCAGGTTCTCTTCCAGCAATGCGCTGCGCTGGGAAAGGCCCAGCATCTCGTCGCGCAACACGCGGTTGGTGGCGGCCGCGTCCTGCAGGCGCTGGCTGCTCGCACGCTGGTCACGGCGAAGTGCATCCAGCGTGGCCTCCAGGCCCTGCAGCTGCACGGCGGTGGTCTGTGCCTGCGCTGCCTGTTCGTTCTGTTGCTGTTGCCAGACGTACCAGCCGGCATAGCCGCCCACGCCAAGCACGACCACACCGGCCAGCGGCAGCAGCCAGCGCACGGGTCGACGGGGCGGGGAAACGGGCGGAGTATCGTTCATCGGGCTTCCTTGTCGGCAACGTCGCCGGTCGGGGGCCGGCAGGCCGCGTTGTGCACAGCATCACTGTTGCCGACGACAGCGGCAAGCGTGACCCACGTCCCTGTTCAGGTCGCTGCCGGGACGGTGAGCGTGGCGTGTGCGGCCGCCACCAGCTGCGCGGTGGTGGGGCCGGCCGCGCGCACGACGTGCTGCAGGCCCAGTGCCCGGGCCTGTTCGCTGAGGCGATCACTGGCCACCACGGCGGTCGCATGCGCCTGCAGGCGTTGCTGCAATGCCGGCGAAAGCTGCTGCCAGAAATGCTGCAGCGCTTCGCCACTGCTCACCGCCAGCATCCACGGATACGCTGAATGCGCCAATCGAGCCAGCGCACGGGGCGGCAGGCGCAACAGGCGACGCTGGTAGACGTCGGCACGTTCGATCGTGGCGCCCGCCGCCTGCAGCTGGGCGGCAATCAGTCCACGCCCGCCGGGCGCGGTCACCAGGCCGATGCGCAGGCCCTGTACGTCGGCCAGCACCGGCAGCGCCAGCAGGCCTTCGCTGTCCATCCGCTGCGGCGCGTGCACCTCGGTGATGCCGTGTGCCTGCAATGCGCGAGCAGTGCCTTCGCCCACGGTCAGCCACGGGCTGCGCTGCACTTCGGCCAGCGGCAGCACGGACGCGGCTGCGGCAACGGCGGCCGGGCTGGTGAACACCACCCGATCGCAGTTCAGCGCGCGTTGCAGCTGGCGCAGCACGGGCGTGCCGTGCAGGCGCTGCAACCGCCACGGCGAAAGGGCCAGCACATGCCCGCCCAGCCCAGCAACGGCGCGGCGCAGCGCCGCATGCTGGCCCTGCGGGCGCAGCGAGATCAGGGTCCAGCGCGCGCCGGAACGGGTGGCGCCAGTGGGTATCGTATGGTCGACCATTGCCTGCATTATGCGGGCCCTTCGTTGTCGTGGTCGCTGCTCCGATGTCCGTTGATGCCCTGACTTCCTCGTTGGCCGCCCTGCAGGACGTGCTGGACTGCATGCCGGCGGTGCGCGCCATGCAGATCCAGCTCGATGGTTATGCCGACGGCGTGCTGCGCATCACCGCGCCGCTGGCTGCCAACGTCAACGACAAGGGCAACGCCTTCGGCGGCAGCCTGGCCTCGGTGCTGACCCTGTCCGGCTGGGCGCTGGTCAGCCTGCGCCTGCGCCTGGCCGGCCATGATGCCGAGGTCTATGTGGCCGACAGCAACCTGCGCTACCTGGCGCCGGTCTATGAAGACCTGCACGCCCACGCCGAAGCGGCCGAAGCCACCGGCTGGGACGCCTTCCTGAACACCTTCCGCCAGCGCCGCAAGGCCCGCATCAGCATCATCGCCACCCAGCCCGGTGCCGATGGCAAGCCCGCCGCCGAATTCAGCGGTCGCTTCGTTGCCTTCGCCAAAGGGTAGGATGGCAGGCTGACGTTCCGGGGAAACCACTGATGCGCCGCCTGATCCAGTTCCTGATCTGTTCCCTGCTGCTGGCCAGCGCCGTGGCCTCGGCCGACGACCTCAGCCGCAAGCAGCGCAAGCTGCTGGAAGAGACCCAGATCGCCTACGGGGCGACCATCCGCTGGGGCAGCATGGACGATGCCATCGGCTACCTCGACCCCAAGCTGCGCAAGGAAAAGCCGCCGACCGAGTTCGAGCTCAACCGTTACGCGCAGCTGCGCGTGTCGTCCTACCGCGAGCGCAGCAGCGCCTCGCTGGACGGGGGACTGGTCGAGCGCCGGGTCGAAATCGGGGTGATCAACCAGAACACCCAGGCCGAGCGCACCGTGGTCGTGGTCGAGCGCTGGCGCTGGGACCCGGAAGCCAAGCGCTGGTGGCAGACCGCCGGCCTGCCGGACCTGTGGAAGGGGCAGTGACGGGCCGCGTCCGGCTTGTGCGACAATCGGCGCCCGCTTAATCGACCCGTGACCTGAGTGAATTACGAAGAGTTGCTGGCCTTTGCAGGCCGAAACCCGATGCTGTCCGCGGCCCTGGTCGGCCTGACCGTGGCCATCATCGTCACCGAGATCCGCCGCCTGTTCCGGGGCTTCAAGGGCATCAAGCCCGCCGAACTGACCCAGCTGATGAACGCGGGCGGCACGGTGGTGGTCGACCTGTCGGCCAGCGGTGACTTCGAGAAGGGCCACATTGCCGGCAGCCGCAATGCCCAGGCCAGTGCCTTCGGCCCGGAAAACAAGCTGGTGGCCAATGCCAGGCAGTCGCCGGTGGTGCTGGTCTGCCGCAGCGGCAACGCCTCGGAAACCGCCGCCAAGGCGCTGAAGAAGGCCGGCTTCGAGAAGGTCTACGTGCTCGATGGCGGCATTCCCGCCTGGCAGCAGGCCGAACTGCCGCTGGTCAAGGGCCGCAACTGATTGTCGCAGGTGGCGGATCCGGCCTTGTATGGGCCTGATCCCGCCCCCATCGCAGTAGTTCGACCATCGTTTTCATTGCATTCACCTGGAGTTACTGGAAATGTCCGAAGAGATCACCAACGGCGCCGCTGCGCCGGTCGATGCCGCCACCGGTCCCGCTTTCACCGTCGAGAAGATCTACGTCAAGGACGTCTCCTTCGAGTCGCCGAACGCCCCGACCATCTTCAACGACCAGGTGCAGCCGGAGCTGCAGCTGAACCTGAACCAGCAGGTGCAGCGCCTGGGTGAGAACGCCTTCGAAGTCGTGCTGGCCGTGACCCTGACCTGCCAGGCCGGTGAGCGCACCGCCTACGTGGCCGAAGTGAAGCAGGCCGGCGTGTTCGGCCTGGTCGGCCTGGACCCGCAGTCGATCGACGTGCTGCTCGGCACCCAGTGCCCGAACATCCTGTTCCCGTACGTGCGCCAGCTGATCAGCGACCTGATCCAGGCCGGCGGCTTCCCGCCGTTCTTCCTGCAGCCGATCAACTTCGAAGGCCTGTACGCAGAAACCCTGCGCCAGCGCCAGGAGCAGGGCGACGCACCGTCGCTGGCTGACTCCGAGCCGGCCGGCAACGCCTGATCCCTGCTGCGACGTCACGGATGAGCACTCCCGCTGACAAGATCGCCGTGCTCGGTGCCGGTTCCTGGGGAACCGCGCTGGCCAGCCTGCTCGCACGGCACGGTCACCCGACCGTGCTGTGGGGGCGCGACGCTGCCGTGGTCGAGGCCATCGACCAGCGCCACGAGAACCCGCGCTATCTGCCGGGCATCCCGCTGCCGGACAGCCTGCGTGCCACCACCGACCTGGCGTCGGCGGTGGAGGGCGTGGCCTGGATCCTGGTGGTGACCCCGTCGCATGCGTTCGGCGAGACCGTGCGCGCGCTGGCGCCGCTGCGTCCGGCCGGTGCCGGCGTGGCCTGGGCCACCAAGGGCTTCGAACCCGGTTCGGGCCGCTTCCTGCATGAAGTGGCGCGCGAAGTGCTGGGTGAGGACGTGCCGCTGGCCGTCGTCACCGGGCCGTCGTTCGCCAAGGAAGTGACCCAGGGCCTGCCGACCGCGATCACCGTGCACGGCGACGTGCCCGAGTTCGCGCAGACGGTAGCCGAGGCGATGCATGGCCCGGCGTTCCGCGCCTACACCGGCGACGACATGGTCGGTGCCGAACTGGGCGGCGCAATGAAGAACGTGCTGGCCGTGGCCACCGGCGTGGCCGATGGCATGCAGCTGGGCCTCAACGCCCGTGCCGGCCTGATCACCCGTGGCCTCAACGAGATGCTGCGCCTGGCCGCGGCGATCGGCGCCAAGCCGGAAACGCTGATGGGCCTGGCCGGCCTCGGCGATCTGGTGCTGACCTGCACCGGCGACCTGTCGCGCAACCGCCGCCTGGGCCTGGCCCTGGGCCGCGGCCAGACGCTGCAGGACGCCGTGCGTGAAATCGGCCAGGTGGTCGAGTCGGTGCAGACCGCCGACGAAGTGATGCGACAGGCGCGTCGCCATGGCATCGACCTGCCGATCTCCGACCGCGTGCGTGCCGTGCTGCACGGCGAGCAGACGCCGGAAGAAGGACTGCGCGCATTGCTGGCGCGGGAACAGAAGCCGGAATATCCGGACACGCTGTTCAAGTGAATCGAAAAACCCCGGCCACGTGCCGGGGTTTTTTCTGTGCGCGCCCCATCCACGCATGGCGTGGCTCTACGACGGAACCCGCTTCTGGTAGCTGCCAACCTTGGTTGGCGCTCGGTAGCGCCGGGCCATGCCCGGCGGCATTCATCACCGCGATCGCGGCGGCGCGTTGCTGTTGTCCATGTCCGAGAAGATCAACCACGGCCCATCGTCCGCGCGCTTCAGCGTCAACGTGAACTTGCCGGTGTCTCCTACGTTGTTGCCGTAGGTGTAGGCACCGATGATGTAGCCGACGTTCCCCTCCACCGAGTACGCCAGGGCACGCAGCCGCAACGGACTGCCGCCCTGGCCGGCGTAGGCGCCTGCAATCGCGTCGCGCCCGCGCTCGGGGGGCTGGTTGCTCTGCAGGATGAACCCATCCTCGGCGAACAACCCGGCCAGCGCCTTGGCGTCACCCGCACGCCACGCCTGCTCGTAGTCGCGCAGCACGCGATCCAGCGAAGGGGGCAGCGTTACATCCGGCAGCGCAGTGGCAGCCGGTGCCGATGGCGGGCCATCGGCGGCCAGCAGCGGGCCGGACAGGGCGAGAAGCAGCAGGCAGATACGCATCGGCTCAGTCCTTGGGTGCGCCGGTGAGCGCCAGGGCGAGTATCCCCCATCGGCGCCCGACCGGCGCTGGCGCAGGCCCCATTGAAAGCGCGTTGCCGCTTCGGCATGCTCGACGTCAACCGGGGGAGGGGACGCATGCATTTTTTCCAACTGGACCAGTTCGCAGGTCATCTCAACGAAACCTTCAGTGCCGACATCGAGAACACCGGTGTTCCGTTCGTGCTGGTGGAAGCCGCGCCGATGCCCGATCGGCAGATTGCAGGCCAGATGCGTGCACCGTTCTCGCTGCTGTTCCGCAATGAATCGGCGGTGCTGTTCCCGCAGCGCACCTACACCATGCGCCACCACGGGCTCGGCGAGTTCGGCATTTTCCTGGTACCGATCGCGCGCGATCGGACCGGCTTCATCTATCAGGCACTGTTCAACTGACCGCCGTCGCCACCCAGCGCATGCGCAGGTGGCTGCCGGTATCGCCTTCGGTGTGGAACGCGAGCCGTTCGTAGAGCCGGCGCGCAGCCAGGTTTTCCCATGCGACATGCAGGACGACGCTGTGCAGCGGCACGGCATGCGCCGCGCGTTGTACCCAGCGCACCAGGGCCGAGCCGATGCCGCAGCCACGCACGGCGTCCAGCAGGGCGATATCGATGAGGGTGGCTTCGTGCTCGTCGCAATGCAGGTACAGGCGCCCGATCGGCCGCCCGGCCTGCTCGACCAGCAGATAGTGCGCAGGCTGGTAATGCCGGGTGTAGTGCAGGTGCTGCAGTGCGAACTGGTTGTCGAGGAACGCCTGGCGCAGCGAGTCGGGCCACCCGACATGGGCCAGCTCGGCCGCACGCGACTCGGCGTAGAGCCGCTGCAGGAACGGCAGGTCGCCATCCTGTGCTTCGCGCACGCTCACACCTGCGGGAAGACCGTCCCCCGTCGCAGGCAGCCACGCTGCCCGCAACGAGGGAAAGGCCAGTGCCACGTTCGCCGTCACGGCCGCGTCGGGAAGACGCCGGACAGGCAGATGCAGAAGTTCAGGGCGAGATAGGGCTGCCGGTTCTCATGCGGCAGACTCCCACCCGCAACGCCCACCGTCGTCAGCGGGAAGGTACTGTTGACCGTCGGTGTCACGGCCAGGATCGGGCTCGACTCCGGCGTGATCAGTGCATTGCCATTGGCGGGTATGCCACTGCGATGCGCAGTGTCGGGTTGGTTGTAGATGCGCGCGCCATGGGTGTGGTTGGGCATCTCGCTGATCAACAGGGTGACATTGTCGCTGCCAAAGGTCTCGCCCATGTCGCGCTGCGACAGGCCCGGGCCGCTGCCCTGGCCGCATGCGATGTTGTTGGTGAAGTTCGGCAGCTGGTAGTTGCTGGTGCCGTTGCCGCCGAAGGTCGTTCCCAGCAGTGAGAACAGCGCGGTGTTCTGCTGGATCGGCATCAGCTGTCCTTGGCACATCGCCCAGTTGTAAGGGGCGAAGTTGAAGCCGAAGATCTGGATCTCGCCGGTAAAGGGATCGCTCATGATAGGGGTCCTGGTAGGCGGTCGATGATCGTCAGCCCTGCGATGGGAAGACGCCGGCCCATGCGATGCAGTAGCGGGCGACCAGCGAGGGCATGGTGTTGTCGTGTGGCTGGCTGCCGCCGATCGCGCTCACCGATGCTGCCACCAGGGTGCCACTGCCAAGATCGGTGGTGCTGTCGGTGTACAGCGTGTCGCCACTGACCGCGCCGAGCTGCAACGCCGGCCCGGGTGCCGGCGACGTGGCTGCCGAGTTCACCGCATTGAAAGCATGGGTATGCGCGGGCAGCTGCGCGGTGGTCAGGGTGACCGATTCGCTGCCGCCTACCTGGCCAAGCACATAGGTGCCGAGGCCATTGCCGGTGCCCTGGTGAACCGGTACGCGCCCGCAGAGGTTGGGCAGGCCGAAGGTGGTCACACCATCGCCGCCGTAGGTGGTGCCCAGCAAGGTGTACAGCACGTCGTATTCGGAAATGGGCAGCAGTCGGCCATCACAATCGAACCAGCCCGCCGGCGCGAAGTTGTAGGGAAACAGACGGACTTCGCCAACAAAAGGTTGAGACATGGCAGAAACTCCGGTCAGTTGCGCGAAGGGTAGATTCCATAAAGTGCGATACAGAAGTTGATGACCAGATACGGTTGCAGGTTCGCGTGTGGCTGCGTCTGGCCGCTGGCATCAAGCACGTTCAAGGGCACCTGTGCTCCGCTTGAAGCACCGTAGACATTCTGCGTGCCGGTTTTGCCGAGCAGCACGTTGCCCTGTGGGATACGCGTTGAGCCGTCGGCGGTGGTGCCGCCGAAAACGTGCGCGTGCTGGGGAATCTGCGACGTCAGCAGGGTCACGCTCTCCAGCCCCTGGTGATCACCCATGTTGCTGCCATTGGTGGATCCCCGGGGCGTGCGGCTACGCAGGTCCGGAAGCTGGAAAATGGTCGTGCCGTTGCCACCGTAGAACGTGCCCAACAGCGAAAAAAGCGCGGTGTTCTGCTGGATGGACATCGACTGACCGTTGCAGAAAGCGAAGTTCTTCGGCGCGAAGTTGAACGCCACGGGCATTATCTGCCCGAGAAAGGGTTCCGACATACGATTTTCCCCCTGGGATAGGCGCCGGCACTTGGCCCCCGGCCGGCGATATAACTCTGGCGCATTATCGGGATCCTTGACAAGTGCCAGTGGCTGTGGGCAAGAATATCGCGCTGTCTGCCCATGTGATTCAGGGATTCGAGGGGCAGGACCGCCGGGCAGGGCCAGGGAGTCTGCCCGGTGGGGAGGTCAGGAACCGCGGCTGCCCGACCGGGTGCCACGGCGGTTTTCTCACTCGCGCTACAAGGCGCAGCGCCCGTCGGGAAGCCGGGCAAGCAGGGGGCAAAACATGTGGCACGCAGAGTCGATGCATCGCGACGCGATGCGCTATGGGCTCGGCCGTCGTTTTTGGGGCCGCCTTGGGGCAATCCTGCTGCTGGGCGCCACACTCGCGCTGCCCGGAATTTCACATGCAGCATGCTCGGTTTTCACGCCGGCCAATGCCAGCGCAGGCTCACCGATGGCCGCCGGCAGCACCATTACCATCGACGCCTCGAGCTGCCAGGGCGTAGCCGGTTTCGGCATCGGCAATGTGACCACGCCGGCCAGCAACGGTACCGCCACCATCGCCAGCCATGCGGCCTCGAAAATCTCCTATGCCCACAGTGGCAACGGATCGACGACCGACACCTTCGCCTTTGATGATGGCACCGGCTCGCACAATGTGCAGGTCACCGTGTACATCCAGGCAGCGGCCTCGCCGATCACGATTTCGCCGGCCACCGTGCCCAGCGCAACGGTGGGAGTGTCCTATGCAGGTGTCACGCTCAGCGCCAGCGGTGGTACCGCACCCTACAGTTATGCCGTCACTTCCGGTGCACTGCCGGCCGGAATGACGTTGAGTGGCACAGGCCTCCTGTCCGGCACGCCGACCACGCAGGGGACGTTCGCGTTCTCGGTTACCGCCACCGACGGTGCCGGCACACCGTTGACGGGCACGGCGAGCTACTCGATCAGCGTTGCCGCGCCGACCATCACGGTCACCAATGTGCCTTCCGCAGCAGCCATCAATACGCCGTATTCCTTCACGCTGACCGCAAGTGGTGGCAATGGCCCCTACAGCTTTGCGCTCGACGCCGGTACCACTTTGCCGACCGGGCTGGTGCTGGCCAGCAACGGGGCCATCACGGGTACGCCCACCGCACTGGGGGTGACGAACTTCAGCGTGCGCGTCACCGACAGCAGCACGCCCACGCCTTTCTTCTCGGCGACCAGCCTGTCGATCAACGTCCAGAACGTGGTGCCGCCGGTCGCCAATCCGGTCAGTGCGACGGTTGCCTATGGCAGTACCAGCAATCCCATCACCTTGAACATCACCGCTGGCGTCCCGGCGTCGGTAGCGGTCGGTACGCAGGCCGCGCATGGCACTGCAACCGCCTCGGGAACCTCGATCACCTACACCCCCACGCCGGGCTATGCCGGGCCGGACAGCTTCACCTATACCGCCACCAATGCCGGCGGCACATCGGCGCCGGCGACCGCAACGATCACCGTCTCGCCAACGACCGTCATCTACGCACCCGTCACGCCCTCCGCAGGAACCGTCGGCGTGGCGTACGGCCAGTCACTGGCCGGGGCCAGCGGCGGCGCCATACCGTACAACTACACGCTCAACTCGGGCAGCCTGCCGCCTGGATTGACCCTGGCGGGCAACGGCATCCTGTCCGGCACGCCGACCGCCAACGGCAGCTTCAGTTTCACCGTACGCGCCACTGACAGCAGCACCGGAACCGGCCCGTTCAGCGCCACCAGCGGCACGCTGACACTGAACATCGCCGCCGCGACCCTCACCTATGCACCGGGCAGCCCGGCTGCCGCAACGGTCGGCACGGCATACAGTGGCTCGCTGGCCAGTGCAGCAGGCGGCACCGCGCCCTACAGCTATGCGATCACCTCGGGCAGCCTGCCGGCCGGCATCACGCTGGCCAGCAACGGCAGCCTGGCGGGCACGCCGACGGCCGGCGGTACTTTCAATTTCACGGTGACCGCCACCGACAGCAGCGGTGGCACCGGCCCCTTCAGCGCGACCAGCGCGTCGCTGGCGCTGACCGTGAACGCGCCGACGATCGCGATCGCGCCAAGCTCGCTGCCCAATGCCACCGTGGCCGCGGCCTACTCGCAGACCGTGACCGCTTCCGGCGGCACCGTTGGCTACAGCTACGCGGTCACCGCCGGGTCCCTGCCGCCGGGCCTGAGCCTGTCGAGCGGCGGCGTGATCAGCGGTACGCCCACTACAGGCGGTACCTACAACTTCACGCTTACCACCACCGACAGCAGCACGGGGACTGGCCCGTACACCGGCAGTAGTGCGTATGCGATCACCGTGAGCGCACCCACGCTGACATTGACGCCGACTCCGGGCAGCGTGCTCAACGCTACCGCCGGCGCAGCGGTGACCGGATTGAGCTTCACTGCCGCCAATGGCACCGCACCGTACAGCTACGCGATCACCGCGGGCGCCTTGCCGCCTGGCGTCACCCTGGCCTCCACCGGCAGTTTGTCGGGCACGCCCAGCGCGACGGGCACCTTCAGTTTCACCGTGACCGCCACCGATGACTCCAGTGGTCCGGGCGCCCCCTTCAATGTGTCGGGCAGCTACACGCTGTCGGTGGCCGCACCCACCATCACGCTGTCGCCGGCGACGTTGCCCGCGCCGACGGTGGGCATCGCGTACAGCCAGACTTTCGTGGCTTCGGAAGGTCATCCGGCCACGTTCACCTATGCCGTCAGCGCGGGTGTGGTGCCGGTAGGCCTGTCGTTGAACGTCAGCACCGGCGTGCTCAGTGGTACGCCGACCCAGGCGGGCGCCTTCAGCTTCACCATCACCGCCACCGACGGCGGTGGATTCACCGGCAGCCAGTCCTATTCGGGCACCGTCGCTGGCGGTGTCGTCGTGCTGCCGGCGGAGAGCCTGGCCAATGCCATTGCCGGCACCGCCTACAGCCACGGCTTCTCCGCCAGTGGCGGCACACCGGGCTATACCTACGTGGTGCAGGGCGGTGCAGTGCCAGCAGGCCTGTCGCTGTCCAGCACCGGCGTGTTGTCGGGTACGCCGACCGTGGCAGGCAGCTTCAACTTCATCGTGAGGGCCACCGACAGCAGTACCGGCACCGGTGCACCGTTCACCGGCAGCCAGAACTACACGCTGACCGTTACCGCGCCGGCGATCTCGCTGGCGCCAACGACGCTGCCGTCCGCGACCGGTGGGGTGAGCTACCTGCAGTCGGTCAGTGCCAGTGGAGGCAACGGCAGCTACACCTTCAGCCTGTCCGCTGGCATGCTGCCGCCGGGTATCGGCCTGAGCAGTGCCGGCGTCCTGTCGGGTACACCGACCGCCACAGGCAGCTATGCCTTTACCCTCACGGCCACCGACGGCCTCGGCTTCACTGGCAGCCAGGCCTACACCTTCACCGTCAATGCGCCGACCATCGCGATCACGCCGGCCACGCTGCCTGCGGCAGCGGGCAGCACTCCCTACAGCCAGACACTGACGGCCAGCGGTGGCAACGGCGGTTACACCTTCAGCCTGACCGCAGGTGCGCTGCCACCGGGCATCGCGCTGAGCAGCGCGGGCGTGATCAGTGGCACACCGACCACCCTCGGCAGCTACAACTTCACCGTGCGCGCGACCGATGGTTTCGGCTTCAGCGGCAGCCAGGCCTACACGGTGGCGGTGAATGCACCGGCCATTGTCTTCATCCAGACCACGCTGCCCGGTGGCCAGGTGGCAACGGCCTACAGCCAGACAGTGAGCGCCGGTGGCGGAAGTGGCAGTTTCACCTACAGCCTGACCACGGGCGCACTGCCTCCCGGGATCGCGCTGAGCAGCGCCGGTGCGCTCAGTGGCACGCCCACGGCGGCCGGCAACTACAGCTTCACCGTCACCGCGACCGATACCTTCGGCTTCACCGGAAGCCAGGCATTCACAGTGGGCATCAACCAGCCGGTGCCGGTGGTGGTCAATGATGCGGCCAGTACGCCGGCCAACGCGGCGGTGACCGTCAACGTCACCGCCAACGACACCGGGCCGATCACCAGCATCGCGATCGCACAGGCACCCACGCATGGCACAGTGGTGGTCAGCGGGCTGGACGTGGTGTACACCCCGGCCACCAGCTTCTTCGGCAGCGACAGCCTGACCTACACCGCCACCGGTCCCGGTGGCACTTCCACGGCGGCCGCGGTGAGCATCACCGTCACGCCGCTGGCGGTGCCGGTGGCGGCGGCGCACAGCGCCACCGTGCTGGCCGGGCAATCGGTCACCGTGCAGGCCGACGCCGGGGCAACCAATGGCCCGTTCACCGCGGTCACCATCACCCGTGCGCCGTCGTCGGGCACCGCCGTGGTGCAAGGCACCAGCATCGTCTACAGCGCCGACGCCGATGCCTCCGGCGCGGTTGATTTCGACTACACGCTCAGCAACCCGTTCGGTGCATCGGCACCGGCGCGGATCAGCGTCAACGTCAATCCGCGACCGGTGGCACCGGCACTGACCGCTTCGGCGATTGCCGGCACCGTGGTCAACGTGGATCTCACCACGACCGCACGCGGCGGACCATTCACCGCCGCCAGCGTGGTGTCGGTCTCGCCGGCTGAAGCGGGCACGGCCAGCGTCTCCGCCAGCGGCACCGGCTACACGCTGGCCTTCACCGCGGCGGCGACGTTCGGGGGAGCGGTGCGCATCACCTACACGCTGAGCAACGCCTTCGCCACGTCGGCACCCGGCACGGTGGATGTGATGGTCAAGCCGCGCAGCGATCCCTCACGTGATGCCGAAGTGCTGGGCGTGCTCGACGCACAGGTCGAAGGTGCGAGGCGCATGGCGATCGGCCAGATCGGCAACTTCCAGCGGCGCCTGGAAAGCCTGCGAGCTGGTGGCAGTCGCGGCGGCTTCAGTAACGGCATCACCTTCAGTTCGGCCAGCAGTCAGCGCCGTGCGCAGCAGACGGAGCTGCTGCAGAAGGGCATCGGCGCCAGCGGCGAGGCACTGTCGATGGTCGAGGAACCGGCGCTGCAGGGCGATACCGCGCCTGCGACCACGTCGGCCGACGGCTTCGCGTTCTGGACCGGCGGTGCGGTGAACTTCGGCACGCTGAAGCCGGGTGCAGGCAGCAACGGCATCGACTTCACCACCTCTGGCGTCAGCCTGGGTGCGGACCGCCAGCTGGGTCCGTCGTTGAGCCTGGGCGCGGGCATCGGCTATGGCCACGACGCGTCGGATATCGGCCGCAATGGCAGCCGCAGCACGGTGGATGGTTACAGCATCGCCGGCTATGCCAGCTTCCATCCGGAAGGCGGGTTCTATGTGGATGGCCTGCTCGGCTATCAGTGGCTGACCTTCGATGCACGCCGCTTCATCACCGACAACGGCAATACCGCCTACGGCAGCCGCGACGGCACGCAGTGGTTCGCCTCGTTCTCCACCGGTTTCCAGCATCGCCTCGACAACCTGCTGCTGACCCCGTACGGGCGCCTGGACCTGGCCCGGGCAACGCTGGACGGCTACCGCGAACGCGGCGATGCGGTGTACACGCTCGACTACGAGAAGCAGACGGTGAACACCAGTACCGCCACCGCAGGTGTGCTGGCACAGTGGCTGGTGAAGCGCGATTACGGCATGTGGACGCCGCAGCTGCGCGCCGAGTTCGGCCATGACATGCAGGGTTCCAGCGAGGCCTTCATGCGCTACGCCGACCTGATGTCCGGCCCGGTCTATCGCGCCACCCTGGGCCGGCAGTCGCGCAACCACACGCTGCTGGGTGCGGGTATCGGCCTGCAGACGCTGAAGGGCTGGTCGCTGCGCGCCGAGTACCAGAGCCAGTTCGACAGCAGCAGCCGCGACAACCAGGGCATCCAGATCAGCGTGCAGAAGACCCTGCCGCCGTGACGGTGCCCGCGGTGGCGGCCGTTGTGCCGCCACCGCGCGCTGCGGTGCAACCCGGTACCCGTACAATCGCAGTCCCGGCAGGCGCGCTGACCGCACCTGCCGTGGACCTCGATTGGATGGAACAGGACAGGGAATGAAGATTCGAATCACAGGGATGGCTCTGACGGTCGCATTGCTGGCCGCCTGCGGGCAGGCACCGGCACCGGCCGCAGCACCGGCGGCACCGGCGCCGACTACCGAAGCACCTGCGGCCACGGCCACGGTGGTCGAGAAGGAACCGTCCGTCGAAGACGGCGTGGACCCCGCAGTGTGGGACAACGAAGGCGAACCGGAAGACCCGAGCGCCGGCGGCGAACTCACCTGCGCGGACAATCCGCTGGCGACCCACTTCTTCACCCTGGTCGGCGGCAACACCGTGGACGACTGCGGTCGCAAGGACCCGAAGGTGCTGGCGGCCTTCAACACCCTGATGAAGAACACAGCGGCGGCCGAATCCAGCGACAAGGAGATTCCCTCGCTGCGCCAACGCCTGTTGAGCGGGCCCAGTGGGCCCGGCGAGCTGCAGGTGCTGCAGGGCGAGCCGTGGTGGTTCTACACCGCCTGCCAGGCCCACGACTGCCCCGGCACCGCGTTGGCGATGCTGTATTCGCCGACGGAGGCGAAGATGGTCGGCCGTCTTACCGCACGCTGCCGGGTGTGGTGGCTGGGTGAGCCGACGGCGGAACAACGCGCGCAGATCGAACAGCGCCAGCCACTGCAGGATGCCGCGTTGAAGGAAGACAGCGCGCTCTGCGAGTGAGGCAGTGCCCGCGGTGGCGCTGGGCCCTGCCCGGCGGAACCACGGGCGTTGTTGCCCGCGTCACCCTTCCGGTCGCATGCGTGCGCTGGCCTGTGCGTTCATGGCCAGGCACGCCATGATCAGCCCTTCCATCACCCGGTCGCCCACGTACTCGGCCTCCGTGCCGTTCTGGCGCACGCGTTCGGCCGCCAGCAGCAGCTCCAGCGTCACGCGCTGGCTTGCCAGTGCGCAGTCCGCATCGGCCAGCGCCATGCAGCGGCCCGGCATCTGGTGACGCTCTGGCCAGGGCTGGCCGTCGGCGGCCGCGCCTTTGCCGATGCGGTGAAGCGTGGCGATGAAGGCGTTCGGATCGATCGCAGCCGCGTGCTCTGACGGCCCACCGCCAGTGGCGGATGAGCGATGCGGATGCAGGCGAGGGAAGTCCGGTGTGGTCATGGCAGTGCTCCGTGCAGGACAGACGGTAGCCGCCACGCAAAGGTGGCGGGCGGAGACGTGGCTCGAAAACCGGGAGATCACGAACAAGACCGGCAGGCGCAAGGCCTCCACGCTCCGCCCGCCATAGCCGGCAGACGGAATGCCAGCCGGCGCCACGCGGGGTGACGCCGGCTGGCAAGCGCAAACAACGTTCGTGATCTAACGGGTTTTCGAGGCCCGGCCACCCATTTTCCGGTGGCCCGCCATCTGTACGCAGGTCGCTGCCCAGTGCCAATCAGATCAGTTGCATTCCACGCTGAAACAAAGACGCTTTTGGCATTTTTGCATGCTGTTAAGCCGTCGCAGACGCAGGCGCCGCAACGGTCGTATCGGCATGGGGAATATGCGACAGCGGTCGTGGTTGGCGCCCTCGGACGCCGCACCGGCAATGGGCAAAAGCGACACGATCGCGCCGGCCGGTAGGCAGCGGCGCCGGATGGCCAGGATCAGCAGAAGGAATGGCCGCAGGCCCGCATCATGCGGGTGAAAGCTGCCTCACCATGTCGGCGATGATCACGTGGACCAGTGTTCTCAGGAAATGCACCTCGCCTTCCAGGGTTGGGCCGATGTCGAAACGGGTCAGCCATTGCTGGTTTTCCTGCAGCACCTCTGCGTAAAGCGACTGGGCTTCGCTCGCGATGCGGTCGATCTGATGGCGCAGCTGCCGGGTGGCGGCTGGCCTTCCCAAACCCAGGGCTTCACCGGCAGAAACCAGATGCTCGAAACGAAGGTCGTGGAAGCGCGCGACACCGAGAATGGGCCACGACAGTTCCGAGCGTTCTGGCCAACGTGCGCCCTCGTCGGCATACGCGCGGGTCTCGTAACATGCGGTGGACAGCAGGTCGTAGTGGGGGGCCAGTTCGATGCCCCTGCTGTCGACCAGGAAGCTCAGGTTCTTCAGGTGCGCATCGTTGTTGCCGGTGAGTACATTGAAGATCAACCAGTCGAACAGGCGGACGCGCGTCTTGAGCTTGCTTCGGCATTGCTCGACGATGACCTTCAGGGTGTCGATGCTGCCGAGCGCGTACTTGAACTGCCGGTCGAGGTTGAGCAGCTGGCAGGCGTCGATCGCGTGCCGGCGGTGGATGGCGTCGGCGGTGATTTCGCGATCAAAGCGCTCGATGATGAAGACCGGCTCCGGTACGTAGCGGCGCTCGATCTTCGGCACCTGCAGCCCCATGCGCTGTGCAAGGCGCATCACGAACCATTCGTTGACCACGCTGTGCGGGTAACTGCTGCTGGCGCTGTCAGGCTTGAGGATGTGGGTCGAGGGCTCGGCGCCCAGAGGCTGGTAGAGTTCCTCCCCCACCTCGATGATGGCCAGCTTGTGCTGGGCACCTGCCAGTGACATGCGCTTGGCGGCGCCGGCGGCGAGCGATGTACGTGGCAGCCCCTGGATACGTGTGGAGAGTTCCATATCGGGCAGCGGTTCCCTGCCACCGGGGGGCAGGTGCGTCCCGGGCGGGAGCAGCGTCAACGAGCCAGCCGATTCCGCGCCGTAGGCGGCCAGCAGGGCGAACGCATCGGCGCCATCCACCTTGGCATCGGTTGCCATCAGCGTGCGTTGTTGCTCTTCCGGCAGCAGGTTGTCGAAATACCACTGCACCGGGCGCTGGCTGGAGCCATCGGCGATGGCGGCTTCCTGCAGTGGCAATGCGGGTGCCAGCGGAAACCGATATGCGTTGCCGAGCCACTCCGGCGCATACGTGAAGCGCCACAGGTTTGCTGCCTCGGTCAGGCGGCCCACCGGCGCTTCATCGATGCTGACCTGCAGTTCGCGCGGTGGACGCGGATAGTGCAGTCCAGACAGGACGGTCGTTGCAATGACGTCCTTGAGATCGATACGGGGGGCGCTCATGGCACCTTCCCGCTGGCACGCCTTGTCAGAAGGGCCATGGCTTCGTCCGGCACGTCGATTTCGACATGCAGCCCCAGCTCGTCAAGCACGGTGAACAACTTGCCCCATTGCACCGTGGTACCGCCGCGTTCGACCTTGGCCAGGAAATTCTCGCTGACCCCGATGCCTTCGGCGGTTGCATCCTGGCGCAGCCCCTGATGCTTGCGGGCGGCTCTCACCAATGGTCCCAAGGCCTCAGCCTTCTCGAGCCTGATCTTCAATGGGAACTCCCCAGCAGAGCCTGATGCTCCGGATTCGACCCATCGTCTATATCATATAATCCTCACTACAGTAAGGATTTTTCACGCAGGACTGGAGATGCCCGGGAATCCTTGCGCTCTTGAGGATTTCTATGGAAAAGATCTGGATGCCATGAAATCCTCATCAACAGTAGGATTTCTTTGCAAGGATGTCCCGTTCGCCAGAAATCCTCATGATTGAAAGGATTTTCTGGCGTGGTACGGAGTGCCATACCTTCTCCGTCCATCGGCAGCGCCACGACGGCGGGACGTCCGCGATGCATGGGGGCCAGGTGGAGCCCGCCAGGAACGTGCCCGGGAACCTCTGCCTGGAGCGCAGGCACAGGCTTGGTCGCACGCCGGCCACTACCCACCAGGGCCGCACGCGAAGCGACCGCTACTTGCTCGCGCGCCGCGCGCCCTTCTCGTCGTCGTCCTTTGCATCGCCCCGGCTCTGCGCGAACTCCGGGAACGTTTTCGCAATCGAATCCTTGTCCGGCAGGATGTAGAACACACCGCCCTTCTCGAACGTGGACTGCACGATCTGCTCGTAGAACGCAGGTGAGACATTGATGCAGCCGTGGGTGACGCGGTTGTCGTCCGGCGTGGGCGATGCCAACCGCGCGGCGCGCTTCTCTTTCGGGCTGCCCGGCGGCAGCGGGTGCATCGAGACTGCGGAATCGTAGTCCACCCACAGCACGCGCCCGGCATCGTCGGAGGGGCCGTAGCCACCAATGAAGCGGCCCGCAGGCGTGGTGCGGTCGTGGCCGGGAATCGCGCTCAGTGCGAGCTTGGCGACGCCTGGTGCGGAGTGATCGCCGATGGCCGACCCGAACAGCGCCGGTGCTGCGCCGCGCAGCTTGCCGTCGCCGCCGAAGACCAGAACCTGCGCCGCTGCCTTGTCCATGACCGCAAACGGATAGCCCTGGTTGTCCTTGCTGGCGACGACCCAGCCGGCCAGCTCGATCACTGTCTCGGACACGCTCTGATCGGGCGGAAGTTCATCAACGGCGGCCACCGGTGGTGCAGGTGCGTCCTTGTCCCTGGCGTTGGCCACGCCGCTGCACGCAACAGCCAGTGCCATGGCCAGTGCGGCATGGAGGGCGCGGCGTGCAGGGGAGGAGGAAGTGCGAATGGGACGGCTCCTTGCAATGCAATCTTTGTGGAAGGATGCCAGTGGCCGGCGAAGGCCACTGGGTCCCGATACACCCGATACAGAGGTGTATCAATTCAAACAGTGAGGGAGCGATTACCCGCGCGGCTTGCGGCCGGCAGGTGCCCTTTCAAGCTGCTGGACGCGGCCTTCGATCTGGTCCAGGCGCTGATTGGCCTGCTGTGCGGACTGGTTGGCGGACTCCGCGCTCTGCGCAGCACCCTGCACCTTGACGTCGAGCTGATCGAGACGCGAGTTGATGGTTGCAAACTCGTTCTTGTATGAGGCGCAGGCGCCAAGGCTCACGGTGGCGATGAGCGCTACAGCAAGTGCGCGGGCCGTCTTCATGTGTTGCGGGTTCAGGTTCATTGCACTCCCTCCTTCGTCTGGGGAAGCTGGAATATAGCGGCGTTTGTTCCCGCCGCTACCAAGCGCTTTCAGCTGGAATTTGAATACGTGGAAGCACTGTGAAGCCCACTTCTGACCCTGCATTAACAAGCGGGATCAGGCGAGCTGATCTGCGTCGGCGGAGCGCCTTGCGCCTGTTCAAGATTGCCAATTCATCAGTATGAAGCCGCTGTCACAGCAACTGCTTTTCGACGCCATTTACAGCGGTGCAGGCAGGCTTCCACCCACTCGCCTCAAACACGGTCGCGACGGTGTCGGGGCGCACATCGAGCAGCGTGGCGATGGCCCTGGACCTGTCTGGCGCACGGGAAACATAGTCGCGGGCGATGCGGTAGCCGATCCAGTATCCGAGATCTCCGCGTCGTGCTTCATCGCCAGGGCCGTTGTACAACCACTGCGAAAGATCGGTGCCTGCGCTGTCCTGCATGAACGCACGTTCGAGCGTGCATTCGCGGCCCTGTGCCCAACGATGCAGATGCGCGTTGGCCGGTTCCCCTGAGATCAGCTCGCCCACGTACTCGGCGCCGCCTTCAAGCAACGTCTGATAGAGCAGGGTGGGCTGCGCGACATCGACGCTCGCACCGGGCTGTTGCACGTGCACGTACTCATGGGCGATCAGGTGCACGAAACGATCGCCGACGTCGGGCTGCATCCAGTCGGCGTTGCACAGTGTTTCCAATCCGATCACCACACCATCCTCGGTGGTGACGCCGCCGCTGTTGCCCCGCCCGACCAGTACGGTGACCGGTGGGAACCGCGCGTCCGGTAGCAGAGTGCCCAGCCGATCGAGTGCGTCGGCAACCCGCGCGCGGACCGCCGGCAATGCCGCTGCACAGGTACGCGCCCTAGCGAACAACGCCGGCTTGTCCTGGATGGTTCTGGCCAAACGCTCCATCGAACTGATGCGGCTATCGGTGAAGCTGCGCAATGCATCCGTGCCGGTGTCCAGATAGCCGCGCTGCAGATCTTCGGCACTCGGTTTTCCTCCACTGGCATCCAGCACGCTGAAGAAACGCGTGACGTCGTCTGTCTGTACGACGATGCGCGCAGAAGGTTGGGTGCGCTCGGCCGCGTTGGCTGGCAGCTGCATCATCGGCAGGACGACGAGCAGCAGCCCCCGCACTGCGCGGCGCGCATGGGGCGGAAACAGCAGTGACGCGGCGAATGCGTGCGGCATGTGGAGTTCCCTGAACGCCAGCCTTATTTATACACCAGTCAGTTCAATATTCAGGGTTGATTAGACCCCCTAACGGATAATTCACACCTGTCGACCGCCTCCTCTCTCTCCCCCTCCCGGGAGGCGGTCGACGAAACCAAAATAATTAAAGGTGTGTCCCGATGAACAAGAATTCGCTGCTCGCCCTGGGTCTTCTGGCTGCCCTGCCGTTCGCTGCATCGGCAACCGATGGCCTGTCGTACAACTACGTTGAAGGCGGCTACGTGAACACCGATGCCAAGGGCGGCGACGCCGATGGCTGGAAGGTGAAGGGTTCCGTGGCGGTGCACCCGAACTTCCACGTCTTTGGCGACTACAGCGCCCAGGAAACCGACAAGTTCAAGAATGACGTCGACCAGTGGCGCCTGGGTGTCGGCTACAACTACGGCATCGCACCGAACACCGACCTGGTGGCCCGTGTTGCGTACCAGAAGTACGACGAGAAGCGCGGCCTGGACTTCAACGGCTACTCCACCGAAGTGGGCGTGCGCACCGCGTTCAACCCGTACGTGGAAGGCTACGTGATGGCCGGCTACGAAGATTTCAGCAAGAAGCACGGTTACAACCCGGACGGCGAGTTCTACGGCCGTGTCGGCGCTACTGCCAAGTTCAACCAGAACTGGGGCCTGAGCGGCGAAGTGAAGCTGGCCAAGGCCGGCGACCGCGAGTGGTTCGTGGGCCCGCGCTTCACCTGGTAACAAACGCCTGTCGTTAGTGCGTGTTGTGCTGGCGTGTGACTCTCTCTCTCTCCCACACGCCAACCGAAGCCCGGCCTCGCGCCGGGCTTCACTTTTATGTGGCCTCGCTGACGCCACGCTGAGGCCTGGGTCGGGCCCGCAATCGTTGCTGCGCGCATACTGTCAGCTCACCGGGTAGCCGATCTTGAATGAAGACCTCTCTTCGCGCTTACGTGCAACAGGCTGACGGCAACGCCGTGCAGGTGATGCTTGTGGATGCCACCGCACAGCCGGCGCTGTACGCGCTTGGTTTCGAGGGCACGCTGCCAATCCTGCATGCCTGCGTCGCCGACGATGCCGCCAAGGCCCGCATGTTCAGTGCGTTGCGTGATCTGGGCGTGGCCTTCTCGGCGGGGCGTGAGTGGTGTCCGGCCGACGTGTTCGCCTGGCTGCGCACGCGTGGCCTGCTGGAAGGCGGGTACCTGCGCATCGCTTGGAGCGGCCCGCAGCAGTTCCAGTTGACGCAGGAGTAGTGCTCCGGTGCTGGCTGCGGAACGAGAACCGCTCCGTCCCCGGTCAGGCGGTTCCGCTATGATCGCCCGCACATCGCCCCACGCGATGCGTCCGCCTCAAGCCAGCAGGAACCGCCGTGAACTCCCAGCCCGCACCGATCACCGCCGTCAACCACACGCTCGACAACGAGCCGCAGCAGATCACCGCGCCACTGACCCATTCGGCGGCGTTCCTGGTGCTGAAGGTGAAGGATGACGAGACGTCGATCGCCAAGGCACGCGAGGTACTGGCCAGCACCGATGACCTGATCAAGAACACCGCCATCCGCGAGATCGAGCGCACCTTCACCTGCAACGTGGCCATCGGCCATCGCGTGTGGCAGCCGCTGGTGGGCACCACGCCGCCGCGTGAGCTTGCACCGTTCCGGGAGATCAAGGGCGCGACCCACACGGCCGTGTCCACGCCGGGCGACCTGCTGTACCACATCCGTGCACGCACCATGGACCTGATCGTGGCGTTCGAGCGCAACCTGCTGATGGCCTTCGGCGATGCGGTGGAAGCGGTCGATGACGTGGCCGGTTTCCGCTACTTCGATGGCCGCGACCTGCTCGACTTCGTCGATGGCACCGCCAACCCGGAAGGACTGTCGCTGCCCGAAGCCACGATTGTTGGTGACGAGGATCCTGACCACGCAGGTGGCAGCTACGTGGTGGTGCAGAAGTACCTGCACAACCTCGATGCCTGGCGCGCACAGAAGACCGAGGCGCAGGAAGCGATCATCGGCCGCACCAAGCACGACAACATCGAGCTGGACGATGCGCCGGCCGATGCACAGAAATCGCACAAGACCCTGTGCACCATCGAGGACGCCGACGGCGAACACGAGATCCTGCGCGACAACATGCCGTTCGCCAACCCGGGCCGCGGCGAGTACGGCACCTACTTCATCGGCTACACGCGCCGCCTGTGGGTGATCGAGAAGATGCTCGAGCGCATGTTCATCGGCAATCCCGCACCGCTGCACGACCGCATCCTCGACTTCTCAACCGCCACCACCGGCGTGACCTTCTTCGCGCCCTCGCGCAAGGTGCTGGCCGACCTGGGCGATTGATCGCGCCGGGCCTTCACCGGCCGCCATCCGCCTGTCATCTATGGCGCCGACCATGACGTGCTGGATGGGAGCGCAGGAGGCAGGTGATGGCCATGGCAGGGAACAGGACCGGCATGCGCCGCTGGTGGCGGCCTCTGGCCGCAGTGTTCGGCGCATTGGCGTTGGGCAGTGCCGCAGTGTCCGCACAGGAAGCCCCTGCGCACTGGATGGCCTATGCCGCCGCCGTCGGTGGCCAGCTGCAGCAGCGCCTGCAGCAGGAGCAGGATCCGCAGGCGCAGCGCGTGCTGGAATGGCTGCAGGCACACCCGGATACGCCGACGCCGCTGCCGGTGAGCGTGTGGATCGCGGCGGATGGCCGCATTTCGAAACTGGAATTCGACAGCCTGGGTGACGCCCAGGTCGATGCCGACCTGCGCGCGACGCTGCAGGCCGCACCGTTGCAGGCGGCTCCGCCGGCCGACATGCGCCAGCCGCTGCGGCTGGGCCTGGTGCTGGAGCCGAAGTAGAGCCAAGCCATGCGTGGATGCGCCTACCGGTGACCCCCCAGCCACGCATGGCGTGGCTCTACTGTGGATGGCCAGCGCACAGCCTGGCCCTCCGCATCAACGCACAGGTGCACCCTGCGGCTCGCGCGCGGCTGCGCTCCATGCGCGCAGGCCGAACACGGCCAGGCCGAGGAAGAACACGTACAGCGCGGCGGTCACGTGCAGCGACTTGAACAGGTACGCACCCACGTAGACCACGTCCACCGCGATCCACACCCACCAGCAGGCCACGTGGCGGCGTGCCTGCCACCATTGCCCGACCAAGCTCAGACCGGCCAGCAGCGCATCCAACCACGGCAGGGCAGCGTCGGTGAAGCTGTGCATGGCCGCGCCCAGCGCCACGCCACCGCACACGCCGATGGCCAGATCGCGCAGCAGCTTGCCGCGCGCCAATGGCACGATGCGGATGCTGCCCTCATCGGCGGCATGCTGCCGCCAGTTGATCCAGCCATAGACCAGGAAGCCGCCGAAGATCACCTGCAACAGCGTGTCCGAGTACAGCTTGGCCTCGGCGAACACCAGCCCGTACAGCGTCACCGACAGCAGGCCCACCGGCCACGCAGACAACCGACGCCGGGCCATCAGCCAGACGCCGAGGATGCTGCACAGCGCGGCGGTCCACTCCAGCATCACGCCGCTCACAGCGCGAACGTCACCGACAGGCGGGCCTGTCGCGGTGCGCCGGGGAACAGGTAGTAGTCACCACCGCTGCTGCCGGTATCGCGCCAGTAGAAGCGGTTGAACACGTTGTCCACCGACAGGTTCCAGGTCACCGCACGCTCGTGCAGGCGATGCTGGAAGCGCAGGCCAGCATCGAACACCGAGTAGTCTGGTGCGCGTACGCCACCATCGGCGCGTGCCACGTTGGCACCGGCATAGCGCCAGCCGCCGGTCACGTCCAGGCCCTGCACGAACGGCAGTGCATAGGCCACATGCACGCTGGCGCGCACCTTCGGCAAGTTCACCAGCTGATGGCCTTCATAGGCCGGCGTGCCGGTGTCGCGCGCGCGCGCCTGCAGCACGCTGGCGCTGGCCACGATCTGCAGCGCGTCGGTCAGCTGGCCGTTGGCGGTCAGCTCCAAGCCGGTGTGGGTTTGGGTGCCTTCCTCGACGAAGGTGTAACCGACGTCGCTGCTGTCGGGCTTGGCGTACTGGTATGGCTGCGAGATGCGGAACACGGCTGCGCCCAGCGTCAGCGCCTCGACCGGCACGAACTTCACGCCTACTTCCAGCTGCCGCGACTGCACCGACGGCAGGAAGGTGTCGGCATTGCTGGTCCAGAACGGCGCTTCCTGGCCCAGCGAAATGCCGCGCATATAGCTGGCATAGGCGTTGAGCTGGTCGGTGGCCTTCCACACCACCGCGGTCTGCGGCAGGAACCGCGACAGGCGGCTGTGCCGCTGCGGGACGCCACGCTTGTCGTAGGCACGCTCGTCCAGACGTACGAAGCGGCCACCGGCCAGCCACTGCCAGTCATCGCCGAAGCTCATCCGGTCCAGCGCGAAGAACGCGGTCTGGCGGCTGTCCAGGCGGCGTGCGGAGGGGCCGGGCATCTTCGGCGACGGCTCGAACACCGGCACCTGCGCGTCGTGGATGTTGCTGGTGCCGACGTACTCGTTGACGCTCGGGCGCTTGTCCACGGTACGGCGGAAGTAGTCGGCGCCGAGGGTCAGCTGGTGGCCGACGTTGCCGGTCTCGAAGCGGCCGCGCAGCTCGGCACGGGCCTGCTGGTTGCGGCGTGTGTCGTCCGGGCTGCGGTAGTCGTAGACGTCGTAGTCGCCATTGGGTGCGAAGTAGTTGCCCGGCACGCTGCCATCGGCGCACTGCGCGGCGTAGTAGCAACCGTAGGCGAAGGCGACGTTGTCATCGATCACCGAGCGGCTGTGGCCGACCGAGACGCGCGACTGCCAGGCATCGTTGAAGTCGTAGGTGTGCAGCGCGGTGATGTTGGTGCTGGCGATATCCACCGGGCGCTGCCACGGCTGGTAGCCGAGCAGGTGCTCGCGGTCGACGCCGCGCGGCAGGTCACGCGCGCCCAGCAGCTGGTAGCCGGACACCGATCGCTGCGAGCTGGTCTGGTAGTTGGCATCCACCTCCAGCTTGCCGCGCTCGCCGATCAGCCAGTCGGCGGCCAGCGAATAGAAATTGCGGCGGCCATCGGCGTGCTCGACATAGGAATTGCTGGAATCCCATGCGGCATTCAGGCGCAGGCCGAAGCGCGGGGTGATCCAGTGGCCGACATCGACGGCGACGTAGCGCGAGCCTTCCGAATCGGTGCCGAGCGTGGCGGTGCGTACTTCGGCCGGGCGCTTGCCGATGTAATTGATGATCCCGCCCGGTGCCATCACGCCTGCGGCCTGGCCGGCTTCACCCTTGAGGATCTCCACCGACTGCACGTTTTCCAGCGCCAGGCGCTGTTCGCCGGCGATGGACAGGCCGTTGAAGCGGTAGCCGGTGGCGGCGTCCAGTGCGAAGCCACGGATGGCGATGTTCTGGTAGTAGCCCACCGGTGCATAGGCATCCCCCAGCGAGGCGTCGTTGCTGGCCAGCTCGGATAGCGAACGCACCTGGCGGCGATCAAGGTAATCGCGCTCGAGCACGTTCACTGACGCCGGCGTGTCCTTCCAGCTGCCGCCACCGAAGGCGTTCACGCGCGTGGTATCGGCCTTCGGTTTGCCAGCCTCCACGCGCACTGCCGCCAGTTCGGTCGGCGAGCGTTCGGCGCCGGTGGCAGCCGCATCGGGGGCAGCATCGGCCTCGCTGGCTTGCAGCGGCAACGCGGCGCAGAGGGCGAGGGAGAGCAGGGTGGGGCGCAGGCAGCGGTTCATTCGGTTCGTCTTCGGACAACAAGGGAGACGAAGCGACGGCGCGCAGGTGCACCGGCCCATGACGGGGGTGCGGCTGCGGCTCAAAGCTCCCTACGCCGGTGCAAACCGGATCAGGTTCCAAGGGACTCTCTCAGCCTGGCAGATCCAGGCACCCCCGCTTCAGGTGACCATTTCACTACAAATGGTACGGATTTGCGAGCCGGTGCCCTTCAGGCTGCGGGGTCAGATCCCTTCCCGTAGGAAAGGGATCTGACCCCGACGGTGCGCCAACCGGGTCACGCGGCGGCGTGCAGGGCCTGCAGCAGTGCCTTTCCGGGCGTGCTGTGGAACCACATTGGATGGCCCAGCATGAATGGCTGCCAGGCCACATCCGCGTTCGCGGTCGAGCCGGTGACACCTTTGAAGTACTCCACTTCGGACAGTGCGAAGTCGAAATGCACCATCGGGAGCAGGTCGGCCAGCAGGTGCACGCGTGCCGCCGACAGCGGCAGCACCTCGCGGTAGCCGTCGAGCAACGCCAGTGCGATGTCGAAGCGCACTGACTCCATGCCGCGCTCCAGTTCCAGCCACGCTACGGCGTTGCGCTCGATCGCGGTGGCAAGGTCGAACAGGGCGCTGGTGGGCGAGGCCAGGCCGAAATCCAGCACGGTGCTGACCTGCCCGTCGCGCCACAGCAGGTTGGAGACATGCCAATCGTTGTGCGCCCACAGCCGTGGCTCGTCGCGCAGGCGCTCGGCCAGGCCCGTGTGCCACGGCAGCACGTCGCGCTGCAGCTGTGCTTCCCATGGGATGCGCGCGAGATAGCGGGCCAGGCCGGGGCGCTCGTGCAGTTCCGCCTTGATCGCTGCGATCGGATCGTCGGCGCGAATCAGGTCGTCGCGCGCGACCAGCAGATGGGTGCTGCGCTGGGGCGCGTGGTAGCTGGCGGCGGCACGGTGCAGCTGTGCGAGTGCGCACCCGGCTTCGCGGGCCTGCGCGACATCGGTCAGCAGCGACCACGACACCGCGTCGCGGTACAGGTCCTCGCCCACGCCGACGGCGTGTAGTTCAAACGTCCATTCGCCGTGTTCGACCGCAGTGCGGCCATCGGTCGCCGGCAGCACCTGCACCACCGGCACGCCGGCGGCGGCGAGATGGGCGATGAAGCGATGCTCTTCTTCCAGGCAGGCCGCGCTGCGCACGCTGTGGTGATGGCGCTTGATGAACACCGCGCCGCGCGTGCCGTCGACAATGGCGGCGGCCGAAAGCGGCCGCGGGCTGTGCCAGCGCGGTTGGCTGCCGCTGTCCAGCTGCGGGTAGCGCTGGCGCAGCCACGCGATGTCCGCCGCGCTGATCGGTGGCCAGTCGGCAGCGACCTCGTCGTTGTTGAGGCCCTGCACGCGGTGGGAGGAAGACGTCATGCCGCAGCCCGAGAGGGGAAAGTCACATTCAAGGCTGCGCATTCAACGCCATGCGCGCGGCCAACGCAAACGGGCGGGTCATCGACCCGCCCGTCTCCGTATCGGCATGGGTCATGCCGCCGTGCCGCTTACCAGCCGCGATGGCGGCCGCGGTCGTTGTAGTAGCGGTTGTCGTAGTAGCGCTCACGCTGCCAGCGGCGGTCATCGCCACGGTCGTAATAGCCGCTGCGGTAGTAGCCACGGTCGTAACGGCGATCGTAGCGGTTGTCGTAGTAGCGGTTGTCGTAATAGCGACGGTCGCGGCGGTCGGACGTGGTCAGGTTGCCGATCGCGCCGCCGGCCACGGCACCGCCGACGGTGGCCGCAGGATCACCGTTGGAGAGCAGGTTGCCGGCCACGCCACCGACCACGGCGCCGACCAGGGTGCGCTTGTCCTTCCTCGACATCGCGCTGGCATCGCTGACCACGGCGACACCGGCAACCAGTGCCAGAGCCATCGCCAGACCACGGAAGCTGAGTGTGGAAGTACTGAGCATGTTCGGTTCTCCTGTGAGGTGCATGCCACGTTGGGCAGGGAGGGCGCGGGGCGCCCCGGCTGCCGTGGAGACCACGCTGGCGTTCCAACATTGCCGGAACATTGCCTGGCCTACCGGGCGGCTTGCGCATTCATCTAGCGGCAGGCGGCATGAAGCAAGCCTGAAAGCGGCCTCGGCCGCTCAGCTGGCAGAAAGGGAAAGGGCCGCGCATGGCGCGGCCCCTCCCGGTCTGCAAGGCGCTGCGGGCTCAGATGCCCATGGCCTTCTGTGCCTGGCGGGTCTGTTCCTGCTGCGCGTCCTGCTGCTGGTGCAGCACGTTCGGCGCGCCGTGCACCGCGCCACTGCTGAGCGCCATGCTCTGTTCGCTGGCGGTGCGGGTTTCCACCGCAACGCGACTGGCCGCCGGGTCACCGATCGTGCCCTGCACGGCGAACAGGCGCTCACCGTTCGGGCTGGGCACCACCGCGTCGATGCGCTGCAGGCCGGCGGCATGCGCCTCCCTGGTCAACGCCGCTGCGGCGCTTTCCAGCGCGTGGCGGTCCTTGAAGGTGCCCGCCGGCATCCGCTCCAGGCCTTCGGTGGCCTGCAGGTACATCGGATTGCGCGGGTGCCGCTCGTCGTTCAGCAGCGGGCGCTCGCGGGCCTCCTTGATCGCATCCAGCGTCTTCGCACCGACGATGCCGTCGGCGACCAGCCCGTTGTCCTTCTGCAGCCGGCGCACCGCCGCTTCGGTATTGCGGCCGAAGCGGCCGTCCTCGACCAGCGGCTTGCCGTCGGCCCCGGCATAGCCGAGGTGGCCCAGCTGCTCCTGCACCTTGCGCACGCCCTCGCTGTGCGCGCCCGGCTTGTACAGCTCGGCGTGCGGGGTGGCGGCGGCCTTGTGCTCGGCGGCCGCCTTGCCCTGGGTCTGCTCGTGCGATTGGGTGCGGTTCTCCAGCAGGTCGCGCGCCTTGGACAACGGGTCCGACGCGAACAGCTTCCAGTTCGGGTGGTCCTTTACCTGCTTGAGGTAGTCCTCCACCGGCATGGTGTGCACGCCCTTGCTGCCGGTGGACTGGCTGATCAGCAGTTTGTCGGTGTTCGGGTCGCGCACCACCATCACGATGTGGTCGATGCCATTCCAGTGCTCGTGGCGGGTCCTGGCCGTATCCAGGCCGATGACCATGCCTTCCTTCAGCGCACCGGGCTTGAGGATGGCGTCGCGCTCGAGCAGTACGCCGGACTGTTCGACGGCCTTGTGCACGATGCCGCCGGAACCGAGGTTGCCCAGGTCGATGCGGTCGGCCTTGCTGAAGACAGCGTGCCCGGCCTTCTGGTTGATCTCGTCCATGGTCCGGTTCTGCAGGGTGCCGACCCAGCCGGAGCAATCGATGTAGCCCTGGTCCACGTTCTTGCCGGTCTTGCCCGGCACGTACAGCGCGTGGCCCGGGATGTTGATGGCGTACTTCACATCGTCGTACTTCACGCCGGCGTCGTAGGCGGCGTGCAGTTCGATGCCCGGCTTCGGCGTGGCGGCAGCCGTTGCGGTCGCCGCCAGCGTGGCTGCGGCGGCGCCGACTGCAGCGGTCTGCGCTGGGGTGGCCGGAGCCTGGGTCTGGGTCTGGCCCGGTGCCACCGCCTGCGGTTCGATGTGCTTTTCCGGGATGCTGATCGCCGCGTACTTGTGGATGTAGTAGCTGGAGAAGGTCCGCGCCAGGTCGCCGTCGTTCATGCCACGCATTTCGGCCAGGGTGTGGCCGGTCAGGGCCTTGGCATCGGAGCCGATCTGGTTGAGCACGTTGCGGCGCATGTTGATCTCTTCGCCATGGCCGTTGCGGACCACGCCGAAGGTGCCGGTGGCGATCGCGGTCTGCACCGAGCCGTAGCCGGCGCTGCCCTGCTGGTGGGCCAGGTACAGGTCCAGGCCGGTCGGCGTGTCGCCGCCGGACAGGTACGGGTGCCCGGTGCGCTCATTGCGGCGCGCCATCGAGCCCAGGTTGTCCTGGTACATCTGCGCGGCGGCTTCGGTGTTGCGGGTCGGGTCGAATTCGTGGCCGGTCAGGTGGTACTGGCGGGCCGAGCCGGGCACGAACTGGAACAGGCCTTTGGCGCCGGTCGAGGTGTTGTGGGCGCGCTCGTTGAAGGTGCCGCCGGTCTCGATGTGCGCGAAGCGCATGAAGTCATCGACCGGAATGTCCTTCTTCCTGGCGACCTGCTCGACGATGTCCAGGACTTCCTTTTTGCTGTAGTCATGCTGTGCCATGACGTTTTCCTCGGGGTTGATGGAGCGGCCGATGCCGCGAATCGCCAACCGGACTCATCCGTGAGTCAAGAACATGTCGGTCAACTGGTAACCCGCCTGCGGCGGATGGAAATCAGGGCGCGATGTACTGCTGGGCCTTGCTGTCGAAGCGGTAGCGGACCGCGTCGCCGGCGCCGAGCGCACGGGTCTTGCCCGGACCTTCGATGGTGGTGCCCTTGAAGGACACGGTCAGCTGCGGCAGCCCATTGCCGTCGGCCACGAAGGCCAGTTCGCCATCGCTGTCGGTGCACGGCATCACGTTGCCGTCGTCGCAGGCCGCGCTGTTGTCTTCGCCGGTGCGCACCGAGCCGAGGTAACGCCAGACCTTGCTGTCCAGGTCGTCCTCGCTGCGCTTGGGGTTGAACAGCAGCAGCGCATAACCGCTGCTGCTGATGCCGCGGTCGAAGCTGCTGGTCGGCACCGCCAGCAGCAGGCGGCCGTCGGCGGTGCGGTGTTCGATCGGCTTGCGCCGGGTATCGACGTCGTCGGCCTTGTCGTAGGCGCCGAGCGCACCGATGGTCCATTCCTGGCCACGGAACTTCCACGGCTTCTTCGCGTCACCGCCGGCCAGTACGAAGGTAGCTTCGGCGAGATTGGCGCGGTCGTCGGGGCCGGCCGGCTGCTGTTCGCCCGGCTTGCCGTAGTGCTCGCGGGTATCCCAGGAAAAACCGGTGTAGTAGGTGGTGCCGTCGAGGGTGAAGGTGTGGCCGAACCAGAAGGTCGCCACGCTGCCGTTCTGGACCTCATAGGACGTCGCACCGTCGCCATCGACCTGGTAGATGAAATACATCACGGTCGGCGCGTCGGGCGGGGTGACGGCGGCAGCGGGAGAGGGGTTCTGCATCGGGGCAACATCCTGTCGGGGCGCGTTGGCAGCCTGCGCAGGCGCAGGCCGGGAGGACGAGGGGGCCGGATCGGCGGCGCTGCAGGCGGCAGCGGAAAGAGAGACGAGCAGGCATGCCGCGAATGCGCGCAGGGGCCGCAACGGCAGGGTCCAACGTAGCTCGGGGGGGGACTGCATGCGCCTCTCCATGGTCAGCGTTGCCGGGCCAGACGGCCGGCAGAAAGCCGCACCCCATCCACCAGGGACGGGAGCGAGGACATGAGCCGGTCGATTCCTTCGACCTCGCATTGAGAACTCATGCCCGCCCATCTTGGCACAGATCCGCAGGCCGTCAAAGAGGGGTGCGGCAGACAGGGCTGTTATGTGAAGTGCGTCTCAGATCTTGCCGTCACGCAGATAGTCGAACAATTCGGCGTCACCCTTCAGGCCCAGCTTGAGCATGGCGTCGCCCTTCTGCCGGCTGATGGTGCTGACGCTCTTGTGCAGCTGCAGCGAAATCTCCTTCACCGTCATGCCGGTGCCGAGCAGTCGCAGCACTTCCACTTCGCGCGGCGACAGCGGCTTGCCATCGCCCTCGCGCATGCGCCAGCTGCCGGCCGCTTCCACCCGCTCGCGCAGGCTGCGGCTGATGTAGGGCTGGCCGCGGTAGACCGACTGGATGGCCTGCGGCAGCTCGTCCATCGACGAACTCTTGTCCACCAGGCCGAGCACGCCACTGTCGAGCACCATGCGCAGGATCGCCAGGTTGCTGGAGACGCTGAGCATCAGCACCGGCAGGTCCGGATGGCGGCGGCGGATCATGCCGATCATGGCGAAGCCATCGGCCTGTGGGCTGCCCGGCATGGAGTAATCGGTGACCAGCAGGTCACAGGGCTGGTTGGCGAGCAGGGTCATCAGCGCCTGCGCGCTGTCGGCCTCGCCGACCACGCGGCCCACGCCGCTCGACTCGATGACGGCGCGGGTACCGATACGGACCACGGGGTGATCGTCTGCGATGATGATGCGCAAGCTCATGCTCTAGTATGGCCATCGGGCACGCCGGACCGCGACCATCGCGGTCCCTGGCAGGATTCTAGGAGATTGACGCAGATGCGTAGGTGGGCTGTTCGCGGGCTGCTCCTGCTGCTGGCGGTACTGGCCCTGCCCGTGGTCCAGGCACAGCCGGCCCCTGGCCTGCTGCCGCTCAGCCCGTTGCAGCGCGAATACCTGGTGGCGCATCCGGCCATCGTTGTCGGGCAGTATGACAGCGGCTGGCCCCCCTTCGAGTCCCTCCGTGACGGCCAGCAGCTCGGGCTGGGACCGGACTACCTGTCGCATCTTGCTCGCCAGCTCGGCGTGAAGGTTGAGGCGCGCCGCTATCCGGATTGGACTTCCGTGCTGGATGCGGCATGCCGTGGTGAGATCGACGTGGTGATGAATGTCGGTCTCAGTGCCGACCGCACCCGCTGTATGGTCTATACCGCCGCCTACAGCGAGGCGCCGCTGGCCCTGGTTGGCCGGCCCGATGACCTGCGTGCCTCCGACATGCCCGACCTGGAGGGTCTGCGGGTGGTGATCGAGCAGGATTTCCTGACCGGTCCGCAGGTGCGTGCCCGTTTCCCGCGTGCCCGCCAGCTTGTCGCAAACGACACGTTGACGGCGTTGCAGATGGTCAGAGACGACAAGGCTGACGTCTACATCGGCAATGCCTTCGTCGCCACCGAGCTGATCGCCAGCCGGCGCCTGCAGGGCGTGGCGCTGCTGCGCCCGAGCGACCTGCCACCCGAACGGCTGCATTTCGGCATCCCCAACGGCAAGCAACCCCTGGCCGAAGCCCTGGACCTGGCGCTGGCCGCGACCAGCCAGGCCCAGCGCGATGCGCTGGCACAACGCTGGTTGCCACCCCCGCTTTGGTCGGCATCGGCACAGCTGGCGTTGAGCCAGGCCGAGAAGCGGGTGCTGGAGCAGCCGTTGAAGATCGGTTTCGCCCCGAATGCCGCGCCCCTGTCGTTCACCGGCGAGGATGGCCGGCCCAGTGGCCTGGCCAGCGAGTACCTGCAGCGCCTGATGCAGGCCGGCGCCAACCTGCAGGTCGAGAACAGCCACGACTGGTACGAGGTGCGTGAGAAGGCCCGCCGCGGTGAACTGCAGGCGGTCATGGGCATGCCCGTCGATTCGCGCTACCTGGGCCCGGACTGGGTGTTCAGCCAGCCCTTCATCAGCGTGCCGAACGTGATTGTGGTCAGGAGCGATGGCGAGTCGCTGCTGGGCCTGGCGGATCTGCAGGACAGGCGGGTGCTGCTGTCCGACCCGGAGCGCGTGCGCACCTATGTGCTGCAGCAGGCACCGCAGGCCCGGATCATCGCTGCGCGCAGCGCCGAGCAGGCCCTGCAGCGCCTGCTCGATGGTGAGGCCGATGCCTATGTCGGCAACCTTGCCGTGGTCGATCATCTGCTGCGCAGCCGTTTCCCGGGGCAGCTGCAGGTGGCAGCCCCGGCGGGTTTCAACGACCAACTGGTGCTGGCGGTGGAGCGCCGGCATGCGGCTCTGGCCACCACCTTCGACCGCCTGCTGCTGCAGATGACCCCGCGCAAGCGCGAAGCGCTGCGCAGCGCCTGGCTGGCGGTGGAGTACCGCAACGGCGCCGACTGGAACAAGGTGCTGCGGTGGGGCATACCGGTACTGCTGGTGCTGCTGACCGCATTGCTGGTGCATGGCGTCGGCCATTGGCGACTGCGCCGCGAGGTGGCAGGACGTCGCCAGCTGGAGCAGCGCCTGGCCGAGGTGACCGACAACCTGCCCGCAGTGGTCTATCAGGCGCGTCGCGACGCCGATGGCACGCTCAGCTTCCCGTTCATCGCCGGCGACCTGCCTGCGTTGTTCGGGATTACACGGCAGCAGGCCGAACAGGATGCAAGGGTGTTGCTGGAACGCATCGAGGAAGAGGACCGCGCGCACATCCTGCACTCCATCGAGCAGGCCGCGCGCCAGTTCGCACCGTTGATCCTGGAGTTCCGCCTGCGCAGCGATGGGGAGGGCGCGCGCTGGGTGCGCAGCCAGGCCCACCCCTATGCCGCCGAAGAGGGCGCGGTGATCTGGAGCGGTTACTGGGTGGACGTGAGCGAAGCGCGGATGCAGGCCGACGCCCTGACGGCGGCGAAGGCAGAGGCGGAGCAGGCCGCCGAGGCCAAATCGCGCTTCCTGGCCACGATGAGCCATGAGATCCGCACGCCGATGAGTGGTGTGCTGGGCATGCTGGAGGTGCTGGCGCATTCCCCGCTGGACAGCGAACAGCAGCGCATCCTCGGCGTGATCGAGGATTCAGCCCAGATGTTGCGGCAGATCCTCGATGACATCCTCGACTACTCGCGGCTGGAAGCAGGGGCGTTGCGCCTGGAACCGGTGCCGCAACCGCTGCGGCCCCTGCTGGAGAGCGTATGCCGCCTGCTGTCGGCCCAGGCTAGCGCGCGTGGCCTGGCGCTGCATGTGCAGATCGACCCACTGCTGGCGCCTGCCCACGAAGTGGATGGCGTGCGGCTGCGCCAGATCGTGTTCAACCTGCTCAGCAATGCCATCAAGTTCACCGCACAGGGTGAGGTGCGCCTGCAGCTGGAGGTGCTGGGGCCGACCAGTGAAGACGGCGTGCAACCGCTGTGCCTGAGCGTCACCGACACCGGCATCGGCATCGGCATCGCGCCGGAACAACTGCAGCACCTGTTCGCGCCCTTTACGCAGGCCGGTGCCTACATCCAGCGTGACCACGGCGGCACTGGCCTGGGCCTGAGCATCTGCCAGCGACTGGTGCAGATGATGCAGGGCGAACTGATCCTGCACAGCACGCTGGGCGAAGGAACCCGCGCCGAAGTGCGGATATCGCTGGTGGAGGCCGGCAGCGAGGACGCGGCGGCGCTGCTGGCCGAGCAGGACCAGACCGCGCTGCTGCCCGCCGCGCTGCGCCAGGCACGGGTGCTGGTGATCGAGGATCACCCGACCAACCAGGCGATGATGGCGTGGCGGCTGCAGCAACTGGGCGTGCCCCATGTGCTGCTGGGCGATGGCCAGCAGGCGCTGGATCGCTTGTCGTCGGAGTCCTTCGATCTGGTCATTACCGACTGCCGCATGCCGGTACTCGATGGATTTGGCTTCACCCGCCTGCTGCGCGAACGCGAGGGCCGCACCGGCCAGCCGCGGCTGACGGTGCTGGCGCTGACCGCCAGCGTGCTGGACGACGATGCGCGCCGCTGCCGCGAGGCCGGCATGGACGAGGTACTGGCCAAGCCACTGTCGCTGGCCACGCTGCGTACCGCGCTGCTGCGCTGGCTGCCGCAGGCCCAGGGCCAGTCGTTCGAGATGCCGGTGCCGGAGGTTGCCGCCGATGGCGGTGAAGCATTGCCTGATCTGGCCACCCTGCAGCAGCGCTTCGGCTCGCGCGCGGTGGCCGAGCAGCTGCGCGACAGCCTGTTGCAGGCCAGCGAGGGCGACCTGGCGGCGGTGCAGCGCGCCGTGCAGGCCGGCGACCGCGAGGCCGCGGCGCTGCACCTGCACCGGCAGGCGGGCGGCCTGGGGGCGATCGGGGCGACGGCGCTGGCCGGGCAGGCCAATGCGCTGGTCGAGCGCCTGCAGGATGCGGCGGAGGCCGAGCCGGCACCGTTGTTCGCCGCCGTAACGGCGTTCGTGGCGCGGCTGCAGCAACAGCTGCAGCGCCTGGCTCACTGAGCCGACTGCTGCTGCAGGTAGGCGATCACCAGGGCGCGGCGTTCTGCACTGGGGAAGGCGTTGTACATGCGCGTACCCGGCACCAGGTGCGTGGGTGACTGCAGGAAGGTATCCAGCGTCTGTGCGGTCCAGGTGATGTTGGCGCGGCGCATGCCGTCGGAATAACCATAGTCGGGCAGGCTGCCGGCGCGGCGGCCGATCACGCCGTGCAGGTTCGGCCCGAAGCGGTGGATGCCACCGGGCTGCACGGTGTGGCAGCCGGCACACAGTTCGAACGCGCGCTGCATGGCCTGCTGCTGCACCTGTTCGGGCGTGGCCGGCTCCGCAGGTGGGCGCTGGCAGGCCGTGGCAAGCAGGGCCACGGCAAAGGCGATGAGCAGGCGGGAGGCACGCATGGGCGGGCAGGATAGCGGTGCGGTAGGGCGGCCGGGCTGCGACACGCGGTCGCAGCCCGGGGCGATCACATGCCCGAGTAGTTCGGGCCGCCGCCGCCCTGCGGCGTCACCCAGACGATGTTCTGGGTCGGATCCTTGATGTCGCAGGTCTTGCAGTGCACGCAGTTCTGCGCGTTGATCTGCAGGCGCGCGTTGTCGGCTTCGCCGACGAACTCGTACACACCGGCCGGGCAATAGCGGGCTTCCGGGCCTGCGTACTCGGCCAGGTTCACCTTCACCGGAATGCTGGGGTCCTTCAGCGTCAGGTGGCTGGGCTGGTTCTCGTCGTGGTTGGTGCTGCTCAGGAACACCGAGCTGAGGCGGTCGAAGGTCAGCACGCCATCCGGCTTCGGGTAGGCGATGCGGGTGTGCTTGGCCGCCGGTTCCAGGCAGGCATGGTCCGGCGTCGTGCGGTGCAGGGTCCACGGCGGGTTGCGCACGCCCAGCTTCGGCAGCAACCACTGCTCCACACCGGTCATCAGCGTGGCCACGGTCTGGCCCTTCTTGAACCACTGCTTGAAGTTCTTGGCCTGCTGCAGCTCAGTGAACAGCCAGCTGGCTTCGAACGCCTTCGGGTAGGCGCTCAGTTCATCGTGCTGGCGGTCGGCAGCCAGTGCATCGAACGCGGCGTCGGCGCACAGCATGCCGGTCTTGATCGCGGCATGGCTGCCCTTGATGCGGCTGGCGTTGAGGTAGCCGGCTTCGCAGCCGACCAGCGCGCCACCGGGGAACACCGTCTTCGGCAGCGACAGCAGGCCGCCGGCGGTGATCGCACGCGCGCCGTAGCCGATGCGGGTGCCGCCTTCCAGGTGCTTGCGGATCGACGGGTGGGTCTTGAAGCGCTGGAACTCTTCGAACGGGCTCAGCCACGGGTTCCTGTAGTCCAGGCCGACCACGTAGCCGATGGCGACCTTGCCGCCGTCGGCGTGGTACAGGAACGCGCCGCCGTAGGTGTCGCTGTCCAGCGGCCAACCGGCGGCGTGCACCACCAGGCCCGGCTCATGCTTGGCCGGGTCGATCTGCCACAGTTCCTTGATGCCGATGCCGTAGGCCTGCGGGTCCTTGCCTTCGTCCAGTTTGTAGCGCGCGATCAGCTGGCGGCCGAGGTGTCCGCGTGCGCCTTCGGCGAAGATCGTGTACCTGGCCTGCAGCGCCATGCCGCGCTCGAACGCCGGGCCGATGCTGCCGTCCTTCTCGATGCCCATGTCGCCGGTGGCCACGCCGATCACTTCACCGTTGTCGCCGTACAGCACCTCGGCTGCGGCGAAGCCGGGGAAGATCGCCACTTCCAGCGCTTCGGCCTGCTGCGCCAGCCAGCGGGTCACTTCACCGAGGCTGATGATGTAGTTGCCTTCGTTGTGGAAGCATTCCGGCAGCAGCGCATTGGGCGTGCTGCGAGCACCGGTTTCGCTGAGGAACAGGAATTCGTCGCGGGTGACCTTCTGCTTCAGCGGTGCGCCGCGCTCGGCCCAGTCCGGGAACAGCTCGGTCAGCGCGCGCGGATCCATCACCGCACCGGACAGCACGTGCGCGCCGGGCTCGGAGCCTTTCTCCAGCACGCACACCGACAGTTCGCGGCCGGCTTCGATCGCGCGCTGGCGCAGGCGGATCGCGGTGGCCAGGCCGGCGGGGCCGGCGCCGACGATCACCACGTCGAACTCCATTACTTCACGCGGGGGCAGGGCGTTGGCTTCAGCGCTCATCGATTGCATGACTCGTGGGTAGGGCCGGCATCGGGGCCACCGGCGGTGCCTGGGAATCGCGCGTGCAGCCACGAGCGAAACGGTTGTTTGAATGTGTCAGGGTACCGGGCCGCGCGTGATCGAGCTAGATCGCCGATGTTCACACCCGGATTGCTGCATTGCAGCGTAGGGCCGTTGCTCTGGTGGGTGCCGACCTTGGTCGGCACGCTCTGCCCGGATGACCGACAATGGCCGGGTCCTGACTGCGTGTGAGTGCCATGGCTTTGCATCCGTACGATCTGTTCGATGTCCGTTCCCTGCTCAACGAGGAAGAGCGCGCGGTGCAGGAGAGCGTCGCCCGCTTCACCAACGAGCGCGTGCTGCCGATCATCGGCGATGCCTTTGACCAGGCCCGCTTCCCCTCTGAACTGGTGCCGGAGATCGCCTCGCTGGGCCTGCTGGGCGCGACCCTGCCGGCCGAGTACGGCGGCGGCGACCTGAGTGCGGTCAGCTATGGCCTGATCTGCCAGGAGCTGGAGCGCGGTGATTCGGGCCTGCGCAGCTTCGTCTCGGTGCAGAGCTCGCTGTGCATGTACCCGATCTATGCCTACGGCAGCGAGGAACAGCGCCAGCAGTGGTTGCCGGCGATGGCGCGCGGTGAGCTGATCGGCTGCTTCGGCCTGACCGAGGCGCACGGCGGTTCCGATCCGGCCAGCATGAAGACCCGCGCGGTGCGCGACGGCAGCGACTGGCGCATCAGCGGCAGCAAGATGTGGATCACCAGCGGCCCGGTGGCCGACCTGGCCATCGTCTGGGCACAGACCGAGGACGGCATCCAGGGCTTCGTGCTGGAAAAGGGCATGGCCGGTTTCACCACGCAGGAGATCAAGCACAAGATGAGCCTGCGCGCGTCGCTGACCGGCGCGCTGTTCTTTGACGACGTGCGCGTGCCCGACAGCCATCGCCTGCCGAACGTGAAGGGCCTGAAGGGGCCGCTGGGTTGCCTGACCCAGGCCCGCTACGGCATCAGCTGGGGCCCGATCGGTGCCGCGATTGCCTGCCTGGATGAAGCACTGGGCTATGCCAAGGAGCGCGTGCTGTTCGGCCGCCCGCTGGCCGCCACGCAGAGCGCGCAGATCAAGCTGGCCGAAATGGCCCGCCGCATCACCACCGCGCAGCTGCTGGCGCTGCAGCTGGGCCGCCTGAAGGAAGCAGGACAGCTGCAGCCTCAGCAGGTCAGCCTGGCCAAGTGGAACAACTGCCGCATGGCCATCGACATCGCCCGCGAGTGTCGCGATCTGCTGGGCGGCGCTGGTATCACCACCGAGCACGTGGCGATCCGGCATGCGCTGAACCTGGAATCGGTGATCACCTATGAAGGCACCGAGACCGTGCACCAGCTGGTGATCGGCCGCGAACTGACCGGCATCAACGCGTTCTGAGTGCACCGGTAGTGCCGGCCGCTGGCCGGCGTTGCGGTTGGCACGCTGAAAGCATCCACGCATGACGTGGATGCTTTCAGGCGGCTGTTGGGTCCGCCTTGAAGCGAGCCGAGCACCGCAGGTCCGGCGGGGGCGAAGAGGCGCGGGTGTCTGAGCGCAGCGAGTTCCGCGCCATCCCCCGGCGGGCCGAGGAGCGCAGGGTACCGGTGCGCAGCACCGGCTCGCGGATGGCGGCGCGTTTCTTTGGTTACTTTCTTTGCGCGAGCAAAGAAAGTGACACACGTGAGCTACGCGCCGCCGGCAAACCCATGCTGCCGCCACGCTTCGTACATCACCACGGCAACGGTGTTGGAAAGGTTGAGGCTGCGGTTGTCCGGCCGCATCGGCAGGCGCAGGCGGCGGCCATCGGGCAATGCATCGAGCACGTCCTGTGGCAGGCCGCGGCTTTCCGGGCCGAACAGGAACGCATCACCGTCTTCAAAGGCCACGCTGTCATAGCGGACGCTGGCACGCGTACTCAGAGCGAACAACCGCTTCGGTGCGATCCGCGCCAGCGCGGTGTCCAGGTCGGGGTGCACCTGCAGGCGCGAGTACTCGTGGTAATCCAGGCCGGCGCGCTTGAGCTGCTTGTCTTCCAGTGCGAAGCCGAGCGGCTCGACCAGGTGCAGCTGCGCGCCGGTGTTGGCGCAGAGCCGGATCACATTGCCCGTATTGGGCGGGATTTCCGGTTGGAACAGGATCACGTGGAACTGGGGCGCGGCATTCATCGGCGCAGTGTACCTGCGACGGCGGCCGCCTTTACGGCGCACGCCCTGCACGGGGCAGGGCGGCACCGCTTACGGGCGCAGCAGGACCTGGGCGGTTTCGGTGGCCAGGGCCTGCAGGTCGGCGGCGCTCGGACGCACCTGCAGGGCCGGCAGGTTGACGATGACCGAGTGGGCGACGTTGGTGGCGGCGACGGCCAGGGTGGCGGCGTAGCGCTGCGCTTCCAGTTCGGCGGCCAGGGCGACGCGCTGTTCCAGGCTCGGGCGCACTTCCACCGAGGCCAGGGTGGTGATCGGCAGTGCAGCGGCGACCGGGGCGGCGACGTAGCCGCTGCGCTCGGCGAGCTGGTCGGCGCTCGGGCGCACTTCCACGGTGGCCAGGGTCGGGATGCCGCTGGCCTGTTCCCAGGCCTGCTGGGCCAGCTGGTCGGCGGCCGGGCGGACCTGCACGGTGGACAGGGTCTTGATGGATTCGGAGGCCTGCACCGACGAAACAACCGCGGTGCCGGCGATCAGGGCGATGGCGATGGCAATGGTCTTGGCGTTCATGACGGGGCCTGTTTAGTGTTGGTGATCAGTGGTGTGGTAGTAAGGTAGTACACCTATTCTGGGGATGCAAGGAGAATTTTCAATTTCCTGCATTTATTCAGTCTTCAGTCATCTTTCGTCTGAAGCCCTTCCTGGCGCAGGAAGTACCAAGCAATCCCCGTGCCAACTTTTAGTTGTTGATTTGCAAGGCTTTTCTCTTGCTCCGGAAGTGTCCGGTGGGCGGACACCTGTCCATTCGATGCGCCGCGGACACTGTCCGGACGCCTTCAGCCGGCGCATGTGACGGTTCAGGCCCCCCGATGGGGCCGGGTCGGATGGCCATCAGGGCAAACACCCCCAGTGACTGGCGACCGATTCCTGCCGTTGCCCGCGCAGGCTAGGATCGGAGTTCACCTATGTGACCAAGGATCCGGATATGTCTCTCGCCCTTCGCCCGCGCGCTGCACTGCTGGCCGTCGCCCTCAGTACCGCCCTGGGCACGCTTGCGCCCACCTCCGCGCTTGCCGCCAAGCCGGCGGCACCGGCCAAGGTCGATATTCCGTACGAGCAGTTCACCCTGCCCAACGGCCTGCGCGTGATCGTGCATACCGATCGCAAGGCGCCGATCGTCGCGGTCAATGTCTGGTACCACGTGGGCAGCAAGGACGAGCCGACCGGCCGTACCGGCTTTGCGCACCTGTTTGAACATCTGATGTTCCAGGGCAGCGAAAACCACGACGGCGAATTCTTCGAGCCGTTCAAGCAGGTCGGTGCCACCAACCAGAACGGCACCACCAACACCGATCGCACCAACTATTTCGAGAACGTGCCGACCACCGCGCTGGACATGGCGCTGTGGATGGAATCGGACCGCATGGGCCATCTGGTCGGTGCGATCGACCAGGCCGCGCTGGACGAGCAGCGCGGCGTGGTGCAGAACGAGAAGCGCCAGGGTGAGAACCAGCCCTATGGCCAGGCCTGGGACCAGCTCAACAAGGCGATGTATCCGGCTGGCCACCCGTACCACCACGGCGTGATCGGTTCGATGAACGATCTCAACGCCGCTTCGCTGGATGACGTGAAGACGTGGTTCCGCACCTGGTACGGCCCGAACAATGCGGTGCTGGTGCTGGCCGGTGACATTGATCTGGCCACCGCCAAGGAAAAGGTGGCCCGTTACTTCGGCAGCATCCCGGCCGGCCCGACCATGGCGCAGCCGGCCGTGAACGTGGCCAAGCGCAGCGCCGACACCCGCGAGACGATGACCGACAAGGTGCCGCAGGCGCGCATCTACCGCGCCTGGAACGTGCCGCAGGTCGGCACCACCGAGGTCGATCAGCTGCAGCTGTTCGCGCAGGTGCTGGGCGGTGCCAAGTCCTCGCGCCTGAGCCAGCGCCTGCAGCACCAGGACAAGCTGGTGGACAGCATCGGCTCGGGCCTGTCGACGTCGCAGCTGGGATCCAACTTCGTGATCATGGCGACGGTCAAGCAGGGCCAGGACCCGGCCAAGGTCGAGAAGATCATCGACGAGGAACTGGATCGCCTGATCAAGCAGGGCCCGACCGCGGCCGAACTGGAGCGCGCCAAGACCGGTGCCCGCGCTGGCTTCATCCGTGGCATCGAGCGCATCGGTGGCTTTGGCGGCAAGGCCGATGCGCTGGCCGAGTGCGCGGTGTTCACCGGCGACCCGGGCTGCTTCCGCACCTCGCTGGCCAACATCGAGAAGGCCAGTGCCGCCGATCTGAGCCGCCTGGGCGCACAGTGGCTGGACAAGGGCAGCCACACCCTGGTGATCGCACCGGGTGAGCGCGTGGCGCTGAAGGAAGACCCGAGCCAGACGCCGAAGCCGTTCACTGTGCCGGCGGTGGACCCGAAGTACAGCACCCTGCCGGAGCAGGTGGACCGCAAGGCCGGCGTGCCGCAGACCCGCGAGTTCCCGCAGCTGAAGTTCCCGGCGCTGCAGCGCGCCACGCTGAAGAACGGCACCCAGGTGATCCTGGCCGAACGCCATGAGATTCCGGTGGTGCAGTTCAGCTACCAGTTCCCGGGTGGCTTCAGCGCCGACCAGGGCCGCAAGCCGGGCACCGCCAACTTCACCATGAGCCTGATGACCGAAGGCGCCGGCAAGCTCGGTTCGCTGGCCTTCGCCGATGCCGCCGACGCACTGGGCGCCAGCCTGGATGCCTCGGCCGGCCTGGATTCGATGAGCGTGGACCTGTCGGCACTGAAGGAGAACCTGGCGCCGTCGCTGGCGCTGTACCGCGACCTGCTGCGCGAACCGCGTTTCGAGCAGGGCGAGATCGACCGGGTCAAGGCGACCTGGATCGCAGGCATCCAGCAGGAGAAGGTGAACCCGGGTGCGGTGGCGATGCGCGTGCTGCCGCCGCTGCTGTACGGCAAGGGCCACCCGTACGCCATTCCGTTCACCGGCAGCGGCGACGAGGCGGCGATCAATGGCCTGACCCGCGAGGACCTGGTCGACTTCCACCACGACTGGCTGCGCCCGCAGAACGGCACCCTGATCGTGGTCGGTGACACCACCCTGGCCGAGATCGTGCCGCTGCTGGACAAGCAGCTGGGCGACTGGAAGGCGACCGGCGAGGCGCCGCAGGTGAAGGCGGCCACCGACGTGGCGTTGCCGAAGGGCCCGCGCGTGTTCCTGATCGACCAGCCGGGGGCGGTGCAGGCCAACCTGTTCGCCGGCCAGGTGGTAGCGCCGTCCAGCGCCACCAGCTCGACCCGCTTCGATATCGCCAACGGTGTGATCGGCGGTGACTTCACCTCGCGCCTGAACATGAACCTGCGTGAGGACAAGCACTGGTCGTACGGTGCGCGCAGCAGCGCGATCAACTCGGTGGGCCAGCGTCCGTGGATGGCCAGCGCGCCGGTGCAGATCGACAAGACCGGCCCGGCGATGGCGGAAATGCGCAAGGAAATCGCCGCGTTCGCCGATGGCAGCAAGCCGGCCACCGCCGCCGAGGTCAACCGCATCCGCAATATCCAGACCCTGAGCCTGCCCGGTGCCTACGAGACCGCCAGCGCGGTGGCGTCCACCATCGGTTCGATCGTGCAGTTCAAGCGCCCGGACGACTACGTGCTGCGTCGCAAGGCGGAGATCGAGGCGATGACCCCGGCGCAGGTGCAGCAGGCCGCCGCCGAGATCAAGCCGCAGGCCCTGACCTGGGTGGTGGTGGGTGACCTCAAGCAGACCGAAGCGGCCGTGCGCGCGCTGAACCTGGGCGAGGTGACGGTGATCGACGCCGAAGGCAACCCGGTCAAGAAATAAGGGATGTGCCTGCCCGCCCCGGCGGGCAGGCCTCCCCAGATAGTGCCGGCCGCTGGCCGGCAACTCCGTCATGCATCTGGGGTCAGAGCCCCTCTGCGAGGGATCCGACCCCCACCGGCTACCCCCGATTCAGGCTGTTCAGGCAGAATCCCCCCATACCCTTCCAGGATCTGCCCATGCGCGTTCTGCTGCTTTCTTCCCTGCTGCTCACCGTCACCGCCTGTACCTGGGTGCCGATCGAACCGGCCGGCAAGGCGACCCGCGTGCTGCCGGCAGGACCGGTTCCGGCCGGCTGCATCGCCAAGGGCGAGGTGGTGGTCACCGTGAAGAGCAAGGTCGGCTTCTACAACCGCAACCCGCTGCGCGTGCAGGAAGAGCTGGAAACCCTGGCCCGCAACGAGGCCCCGAGTGCCGGCGCCAATGCCGTGCAGGCCGCCGCGGCCCCGGCCGATGGCAGCCAGCGCTTCGCCGCCTTCCAGTGCCCGCCGCGCTGAACGCTTCACCATACGGCCAAGGCTGAATTCGTAAAGATGCGGTGAAGGCCCCGGGGGTTATAGAATAGCGCCCCCTTTTGCCTGAGCCTTGGCGCTAACCTCGATGCTCTTCAAGAATGTCTCGATCGCCGGCCTGGCACACGTTGATGCGCCGCATACGCTGACGACCAAGGAAATCAACGAGCGGCTGCAGCCGACGTTGGATCGCCTCGGTATCCGCACCGACGTGCTCGGCGATATCGCCGGCATCCATGCCCGCCGCCTGTGGGACAACGGCGTGCTGGCGTCCGATGCCGCCACCATGGCCGGCCGCAAGGCGCTGGAAGACGCAGGCATCGATGCGACGCAGGTCGGCCTGCTGGTCAACACCTCGGTCAGCCGCGACTACCTGGAGCCGTCCACGGCCTCGATCGTGTCGGGCAACCTCGGCGTCAGCGACGAGTGCATGACCTTCGATGTCGCCAATGCCTGCCTGGCCTTCATCAACGGCATGGATATCGCGGCGCGCATGATCGAGCGCGGCGACATCGACTACGCGCTGGTGGTGGATGGCGAGACCGCCAACCTGGTGTACGAGAAGACCCTGGAGCGCATGACCGCCCCGGACGTCACCGCCGACGACTTCCGCAACGAGCTGGCCGCCCTGACCACGGGTTCGGGCGCCGCCGCGATGGTGATGGCGCGCTCGGAACTGGTGCCGGATGCGCCGCGCTACAAGGGTGGCGTGACCCGCTCGGCCACCGAGTGGAACCAGCTGTGCCTGGGCAACCTGGACCGCATGGTCACCGATACCCGCCTGCTGCTGATCGAAGGCATCAAGCTGGCCCAGAAGACCTTCACCGCCGCCAAGATCGCCTTGGGCTGGGCCGTGGAAGAGCTGGACCAGTTCGTGATCCACCAGGTCAGCCAGCCGCACACCGCTGCGTTCATCAAGAACTTCGGCATCGACCCGAAGAAGGTCATGACCATCTTCGGCGAGCACGGCAACATCGGCCCGGCCTCGGTGCCGATCGTGCTGAGCAAGCTCAAGCAGCTGGGCAAGCTGAAGAAGGGCGATCGCATCGCGCTGCTCGGCATCGGCTCGGGCCTGAACTGCTCGATGGCTGAAGTGGTCTGGTAAGACCTCCTGTAGAGCCGAGCCCATGCTCGGCTCACGCGCCCAGCGCGGTTCCACCGCGGCCTGACCGAAGAGCAGCCGAGCATCGGCTCGGCTCTACACCGCGCCGCGCTTCTCCCCAGGTACTCCGCATGCGCGATCTTCCCGGTTACCCCGCCCACCCGCAGCGCTTCGAAGTGCGCCCCGGCCTGTCGATGAACTATCTCGACGAAGGCCCGCGCGATGGCGAAGTGGTGGTGATGGTGCACGGCAATCCGTCGTGGAGCTATTACTGGCGCACGCTGGTGGCCGGCCTGTCGGACAAGTACCGCTGCATCGTGCCGGACCACATCGGTATGGGCCTGTCGGACAAGCCGGACGATAGCCGCTACGAGTACACCCTGCAGTCGCGCGTGGACGATCTCGACGCGCTGCTGAAGCACCTGGGCATCACCGGTCCGGTGACCCTGGCCGTGCACGACTGGGGCGGCATGATCGGCTTCGGCTGGGCGCTGTCGCACCACGACCAGGTGAAGCGCCTGGTGGTGCTCAACACCGCCGCGTTCCCGATGCCGGCGGCGAAGACGATGCCGTGGCAGATCGCGCTGGGCCGCCACTGGAAGATCGGCGAGTGGATCATCCGCACCTTCAACGCGTTCTCGTCCGGCGCCTCGTGGCTGGGCGTGGAGCGGAAGATGCCGGCCGACGTGCGCCGTGCCTACGTGTCGCCGTACAACAGCTACGCCAACCGCATCAGCACCATCCGTTTCATGCAGGACATCCCGCTGTCGCCGGCCGACAAGGCCTGGTCGCTGCTGGAGCGTGCCGGCAAGGCGCTGCCGTCGTTCGCCGACCGTCCCGCCTTCCTCGGCTGGGGTCTGCGCGACTTCGTGTTCGACCATCACTTCCTGAAGGACTTCCAGGCTGCGCTGCCGCAGGCCCAGGTGCATGCCTTCGAGGACGCCGGGCACTACGTGCTGGAAGACAAGCAGGACGTGCTGGTGCCGGAGATCCGCGCGTTCCTGGACGCCAACCCGATCTGAAGGGCGTGCCGACCAACGGTCGGCACCTACCAGGTGAAGGAATGGGTGGGTGCCGACCGTTGGTCGGCACACCGGACAGGTTCATGAGGCTGCCGGCCAGCGGCCGGCACTACCCCTACGCAGCGACCGGCGCCTGCGGCGATGGGCTGTTGCCGTTGTCGTCCGGATGATCGTCGTCATTGTCGGCGTCATCGCGCCAGCGCCAGTCGGCCAGCGTCAGCGGGTCCAGGCCATAGGCGATGCGCGCCTTGTCGCACTGCGGGCTGGCCTTGCCGTACTCCCACGACGCATCCACCTCACGGCACACGCTGGGCCGGTTGGGGTGGATGGTGCAGCGTGAGTACACGCCGATCTGCGCGTCCAGCGCCACGCAGCGCACCGGCTTGGAATGGGTGCCGCGCATGCACAGGCGGTGCGGGTCCAGCACCTCGGTCAGCTGGTGCGGCACGCCGCCGGGGGTGACCTCGTCTGATTCCATCCAATGGAAGGCCACGCGGTATTGGGTGCAGCAGGCGCCGCAGGTCATGCAGGGATGTTGCATGGGCAAGCCGCCTCGGGCGGCAGTCGGAATCAGGAACGAGGGTGCGGATTTTCCACGAAGTGGGCCGCCGCGCAAGAAATTCCGTAAGCGGCGACAATGAACGGATGAACCGACCCTGCAACATTGCCGCGCGCCTGCCTGAACTGGCGCGTGAACGCCCTGACCAGATCGCCATCCGCTGCCCGGGCCGCCGGGGCGCTGGCAACGGCATGGCCGCCTACGACGTCACCCTGGACTACCGCCAGCTGGACGCCCGCAGTGATGCCATGGCCGCCGGCCTGGCCGGCTATGGGATCGGTCGCGGGGTGCGCACGGTGGTGATGGTGCGGCCGTCGCCGGAGTTCTTCCTGCTGATGTTCGCCCTGTTCAAGCTGGGCGCGGTGCCGGTGCTGGTCGATCCGGGCATCGACAAGCGCGCGCTGAAACAGTGCCTGGACGAGGCGCAGCCGCAGGCCTTCATCGGCATTCCGCTGGCGCACGTGGCACGGCTGGTGCTGCGCTGGGCGCCGTCGGCGACCCGCCTGGTCACCGTTGGCCGCCGACTCGGCTGGGGCGGTACCAGCCTGGCCGCGCTGGAGCGCGCCGGCGCCAAGGGGGGGCCGATGCTGGCCGACACCGATGGCGAGGACATGGCCGCGATCCTGTTCACCAGCGGCTCCACCGGCGTGCCCAAGGGCGTGGTCTACCGCCATCGCCACTTCGTCGGCCAGATCCAGCTGCTGGGCAGCGCGTTCGGCATGGAAGCGGGCGGCGTGGACCTGCCGACCTTCCCGCCGTTTGCCTTGTTCGACCCGGCGCTGGGCCTGACCTCGGTGATCCCGGACATGGACCCGACGCGGCCGGCGCAGGCCGACCCGGCACGCCTGCACGATGCCATCCAGCGCTTCGGCGTGACCCAGCTGTTCGGCTCGCCAGCATTGATGCGGGTGCTGGCCCGGCACGGCCGGCCGCTGCCGACGGTGACGCGGGTGACCTCGGCCGGTGCGCCGGTGCCGCCGGACGTGGTCGCCACCATCCGCAGCCTGCTGCCCGCCGATGCGCAGTTCTGGACCCCGTATGGCGCCACCGAGTGCCTGCCGGTGGCGGTGGTGGAGGGGCGCGAGCTGGAGCGTACCCGCGCGGCCACCGAGGCCGGCGCCGGCACCTGCGTGGGCAACGTGGTGGAACCGAACGAGGTACGCATCATCGCCATCGATGACGCACCGTTGGCCGACTGGTCGCAGGCACGTGTGCTGGCCACCGGCGAGGTGGGCGAGATCACCGTGGCCGGGCCGACCGCCACCGACAGTTACTTCAACCGCCCGCAGGCCACCGCCGCCGCGAAGATCCGCGAGACGCTGGCCGATGGCAGCACCCGCATCGTCCACCGCATGGGTGACGTGGGTTACTTCGATGCGCAGGGTCGCCTGTGGTTCTGCGGCCGCAAGACCCATCGCGTGGAAACCGCACAGGGGCCTCTGTACACCGAACAGGTCGAGCCGGTGTTCAACACCGTGCCCGGCGTAGCGCGCACGGCACTGGTTGGCGTTGGCCCGGCGGGTGCGCAGGTGCCGGTGCTGTGCGTGGAACTGCAGCGTGGCCAGAGCGACAGCCCGGCGTTGCGCGAGGCGCTGCGCGCCCAGGCCACCCTGCGATTGCCCGAGGCGAACCTGCAGCACGTACTGATGCATCCCGCGTTCCCCGTCGATATCCGTCACAACGCCAAGATCGGCCGCGAGAAGCTCGCCGTCTGGGCCAGCGCCGAACTGGAGAAGCGCGCATGAAGATCCTGGTCACCGGTGGTGGTGGTTTCCTTGGCCAGGCGCTGTGCCGCGGGCTGATCGAACGTGGTCACCAGGTGCTGGCGTTCAACCGCAGCCACTACCCGGAACTGCAGGCCATGGGCGTGGGCCAGATCCGCGGCGATCTGGCCGATGCGCAGGCGGTGCTGCATGCGGTGGCCGGCGTCGATGCGGTGTTCCACAACGGCGCCAAGGCCGGCGCCTGGGGCAGCTATGACAGCTACCACCAGGCCAATGTGGTCGGCACCGACAACGTCATCGCCGCCTGCCGCGCGCACGGCATCAACCGGCTGGTCTACACCTCAACGCCCAGCGTGACCCATCGTGCCACGCACCCGGTGGAAGGCCTGGGTGCTGACGAGGTGCCGTACGGCGAGGACTTCCAGGCACCGTATGCGGCGACCAAGGCGATTGCCGAACAGCGCGTGCTGGCCGCCAACGATGCGTCGCTGGCGACGGTGGCACTGCGCCCGCGCCTGATCTGGGGCCCGGGTGACCAGCAGCTGGTGCCGCGCCTGGCAGAACGAGCGCAACAGGGCCGCCTGCGCCTGGTCGGCGACGGCAACAACAAGGTCGATACCACCTACATCGACAACGCCGCGCTCGCCCATTTCCTCGCCTTTGAAGCGTTGGCACCGGGGGCTGCGTGTGCGGGCAAGGCCTATTTCATCTCCAACGGTGAGCCGCTGCCGATGCGCGAGCTGGTCAACAAGCTGCTGGCCGCGGTTGGCGCGCCGACGGTGGACAAGGCGATCAGCTTCAAGACCGCCTATCGCATCGGCGCGGTCTGCGAACGGCTGTGGCCGCTGCTGCGCCTGCGCGGCGAGCCGCCGCTGACCCGCTTCCTGGCCGAGCAGCTGTGCACGCCGCACTGGTACAGCATGGAGCCGGCCCGCCGCGATTTCGGCTATGTGCCACAGGTCAGCATCGAAGAAGGGCTGCGCAGGCTGAAGGCTTCATCTGCTGCATAGCTCGCCGTCACTGGTTGCACACCGCAGGATCAGGAGGATGGACCCACGCCATCCATTGGCCCGGACATCTGCGAGGAGCACCATGCTGCATTACGCCGTCATCTTTTTCGTCATCGCCATCATCGCCGCCGTGCTCGGCTTCTCCGGCATCGCCGGTGCCGCCAGCAACATCGCCTGGATCCTGTTCGTGATCTTCCTGGTTCTGGCGGTGATCTCGATGTTCCGCAAGCGCGGCTAGACGACCGCAGGGTAGTGCCGGCCGCCGGCCGGCACTGTTCTTTCCGGTGGGTGCCGACCGTTGGTCGGCACGCCCCTTTGTAGAGTCGAGCCATGCTCGACTGTCTCTGTAGAGTCGAGCATGGCTCGACTCTACAGAGACAGCGAGCGCCGCTACACGGCGCTGTGCAATCCACGATCGGCTGCATGGCGTTCCTGCGCCAGCTCGATCAGGCGCGTGATCAGCGTGGTGTAGTCCACGCCGCTGGCACCCCACAGCTTCGGGTACATGCTGATGCGGGTGAAGCCGGGCAGCGTGTTGACTTCGTTGATGATGATGTCGCCGCCCGCGGTGAGGAACACGTCCACGCGCGCCATGCCTGCACACTCCAGCGCCTGGTAGGCCTGCAGCGCGACCTGCTGGATGCGCGCCTGGGTTGCAGCATCGATATCCGCGGGTACCACCACCTCGGCGCCATCCTCGTTGATGTACTTGGTGTCGTAGGCGTAGAACTCGTCGTGCACCACCACTTCGCCGCACAGGCTGGCCTGCGGCTGTTCGTTGCCCAGCACCGCGCACTCGATCTCACGGCCGACCACCGCCGATTCCACCAGCACCTTGTGGTCATAGCGCAGTGCCAGTTCCAGTGCCTCGGCGAAACCCGCCGCATCCTTGACCTTGCTCACGCCCACCGACGAGCCCTGGTTGGCCGGCTTCACGAACAGCGGCAGGCCGAGCTGCGCGATCACCGCCTCGACATCGACCGCCGCCGCCTGGTGGCGACGGATGCACAGCCATGGTGCAACCTTCAGTCCGGCGTCGCGCAGCAGGCGCTTGGTCACGTCCTTGTCCATCGCCACCGCCGAGCCCAGCACCGGCGAACCGACGAAGGGCAGGTTGGCCATGCGCAGCAGGCCCTGCAGGGCACCGTCCTCGCCCAGCGGTCCATGCACGATCGGCAGCACCACATCGATCTGGCCCAGCACGCTGGCCGCATCGGAGGGCTGCAGCTGCGCCTGCTCGGCACCGGGAAGGACCGCCAGCGACTGGCCGGAACGATGCAGCGCGATGCGTGCCGGATCATCGGCATTGAGCAGGAAGGTCGCAGGCTCGCTCAGATGCCACTGGCCCTGCTTGTCGATGCCGACCAGCACCGGTTCGAAGCGCTCGCGATCGAGCGCATCGAGGATGTTCTTCGCCGACTGCAGTGAAACTTCGTGCTCGGAAGACTTGCCACCGAAGATGATGCCGACCCGGGTCCGTGCCATGGTGTTGCGATGTCCTGTGCGGTGCGTGGCCTCATAGCATGAACCTTCATCGGCCCTCCGCGTGAGGCACAGATGAACCAGAAATCCATCCACGCATGGCGTGGATCTAGCGTCCTCCATGGCCCATCAATAGGGGGTCAGAGCCCGTTGCGCAGCAACGGGATCCGACCCCAGATAGCCTGACAGATCGCAGGAACCTGCCGAAGGCGGGGTGGGTCCGGTTGCGGGGGCGTGAGCCGCATGGATGCGGCGACCGAGCTTACAGGGACGTACTTGCAGCGGCCCCCGCAACCGGGCCCACCCCGCCTACCCACGGAATGACCGCTGTTGCTGTTGCTTCGGCTGTTGCCGTTGCCTCTGCGGGTGCCGGGCGGCCGCCCGGCCCAAGCCCCCCACCCACGCAGGTAGAATGCGCACATGGCTCTCTCCCTGCTCAAGTCCCTCAAGCCGGTCGCTGGCCGCGCCCTGCAGATCGCCCTGAACCGCGCGCTGGCGCTGGATCCGGATACCCGCCATGCACTGGCCGGCCTCGATGGCCGGCACATCGACCTGACCCTGGAAGCGCCGTCGCTGGCGATGCGCATCAGTGTCGACGGTGACCAGCTGCGGGTCGGCCCGGTGGATGCGCAGGAAGCCGACCTGGCCGTGCGCAGCAGCCTGGCCGGGGTGCTGGCGCAACTGCCACTGCTGGCCAACGCTCGGCGCGGCGACAACAACGGCAAGGGCCGCGTACGCGTGGCCGGCGACGCCGAACTGGCGCGTCGCCTGCAGCAGCTGGCCAAGGGCTTCGACCCGGACTGGCAGCAGCCGTTCGTCAGCGTGTTCGGCGACGTGCTGGGCGTGCAGGTGGCCAACACCCTGCGCAGCGCCCTGCAGCACGCGCGCCAGGGCGCGATCGACCTCGCCCACAGCGCCGCCGAATTCATCACCGAGGAATCGCGCGACGTGGTGCCGCGCGCCGAACTGGATGCCTTCCACGATGACGTGGACGTGCTGCGTGACGACGTCGAACGTCTCGGCGCGCGCGTGCAGCGCCTGCGGGGTGCCGCATGAAGGCCGTGCTGCGGGCAAGCCGCATCGGCCGGGTGATCCTGCGTTACCGCCTTGACGACCTGCTGCAGGGCACGCCGGCCGAGCGCTGGCTGCGCCTGGCCAAGCCGTTCGTGCCGCGTGCCTCGGCCGACATCGCCGCACAGTCGCGCGGTGCGCGCCTGCGCCTGGCGCTGCAGGATCTCGGCCCGATCTTCGTCAAGTTCGGCCAGATCCTGTCCACCCGCCGCGACCTGGTGCCGCCGGACGTGGCCAACGAACTGACCCTGTTGCAGGACCGGGTCAAGCCGTTCGACGGCGATAGCGCGCGCCGCATCGTCGAGGAAGCACTCGGCCTGCCGGTCAGCGAGGCATTCGCCAGCTTCGATACCGAACCGCTGGCCTCGGCCTCGATCGCACAGGTGCATGCGGCCACGCTGGCCGATGGCCGCCAGGTGGTGGTCAAGGTGCTGCGCCCGGGCATCGAGAAGCAGATCGACGCCGACATCGCCCTGCTCAACTCGCTGGCCGCCCTGGTCGAGCGTACCCATCCGCGCGCCGACAAGATCCGTCCGCGCGAAGTGGTGGCCGAAGTCGAGAACACCCTGGCCGCTGAGCTGGACCTGCAGCGCGAAGGCGCCAATGCCAGCGTGCTGCGCCGCTTCTGGGAAAACAGCGACGACCTGTACGTGCCGGAAGTGATCTGGAGCCATACCGCCGAGCGCGCGCTGACCCTGGAGCGCGTGTGGGGCATTCCGTCCGACGACATCGCCGCGCTGGACAAGGCCGGTATCGACCGCAAGGCACTGGCCGCCAAGGGTGTACGGGTGTTCTACACCCAGGTGTTCCGCGACAACTTCTTCCATGCCGATGCGCACGCCGGCAACATCTGGGTCGACACCGATCCGTCGCGCCATGCCAATCCGCGCTTCATCGCCCTGGATTTCGGCATCATGGGCCAGCTCTCGCAGGAAGATCAGTACTACCTGGCCGAGAATTTCATGGCCATCTTCAACCGCGATTATCGCCGCATCGCCGAACTGCACGTGCAGGCGCGCTGGATGCCGGACAACGTGCGCATCGATGATCTGGAAGCGGCCGTGCGTTCGGTGTGCGAGCCGTACTTCACCCGCCCGCTGTCGCAGATATCACTGGCCGAAGTGCTGATGAAGCTGTTCCGCGTGGCGCAGCGCTACCAGCTGACCCTGCAGCCGCAGCTGATCCTGCTGCAGAAGACCCTGCTGAACATCGAAGGTGTCGGCCGCCAGCTGGATCCGCAGATCGACATCTGGGCGGTGGCCAAGCCGGTGCTGGCGAAGATCCTGCGCGAGCGCTACAGCCCGCGCCGGGTCGTGCGCGAGATCGGCAAGCGCCTGCCGGAAATCATGACCCACGCGCCGGACATGCCGCGCCTGGTACATGCCTGGCTGACCCAGCAGGTGGAGGGCCGCCATGAGCTGGCGATGCGCTCGCGCGATCTGGTCGCGCTGGATGCCAGCGTGCAGCGCCTGCAGAAGCGCGCGGTTGGGGCGATCACCGGCGTCGGCCTGCTGGCCATCGCCGCGCTGATGTACGTGCTGCAGCCGCCAGGCTGGTACTGGGGCGACCTGCCGATGTGGAGCTGGGTGTCCGGTGCGGTCGGCGCGCTGGCGCTGGCGCGCGCGTGGTGGCGCTGATTCCCTGTTGATCGAGGTTCGGCGGCGAGGCACGCCGCCGACCCACTGCGGCTCTACCAGTGATAGCCCAGGCCCAGGTGCGACTGCACGCTCTGGAAGCTGTCCAGGCGCGTCTTGTGCCAGGTCTTGCCGATGCCCATGTCCAGCACCAGATGCTCACCCAGCGGCTGGCTGCGGCGCAGGAAGGCACGACGTGCATCGTGTTCGCGCAGCAGCAACGGATCGGAATCGGCGGTGTAGCCGGAGGTACCGCTGCCCAGCCACAGCTGGGTCGACCCACGGCCCTGCGCATCCTTCAGGCGCAGTGACAGCGTGGTGCCATGGCCGTCGGGGCCATTGGATTGGCGATGCCGCTCGTGGCGCAGTGAGGCGGTCACGCGCGGGAAGTAGTGCGAGGCACCCACAGACCAGCCGCTCACGTATGCACCGGCATGGTACTGGGCGTACTTGCCGCCCACGCTCAGCACGGTCTGCGGTGCCACCTTCCACTGGATGTCCTGGTTGACCTGGCGGTTGACGAATACCGGGTCATCGTTGGAGGCAGTGAAGGCGGTGCGGGTCGAAAAGCGTGGACTCCAGCGCTGGTGCAGGGAGCCCTGCACCCGGTTGCCGCCGAAGCGTTTGCTGCCGTAGTCGCGTTCGCCATGGGCCAGGCCCAGATGCCAGCGGCTGTCACCGCTGCGACCGGCCACATCCACGGTCTGTACGTCGCGCTTGCCGAAGCCGTCGGTGTAGTCGGCATGGTCCAGCTGCACCGAGACCCGGTCGATGCCGGCATGGGCGCTGGACACGGCCAGCAGCAGGGCGCATGGCAATGCGCCACGGATGATCAATCGCATGGGGTTACTCCAGGGGTTGGGAATGCAGCGACTGCAGCAGCCGGTAGCGACCGGGCGGCAGGTTTCGTTCCACGGTGATGCGCGGTCCGAACTGGCTGCCCGGCGCGACGATGCGACCGGGCAGGATGATCACGCCGACACCCAGCGCGGCGCCTTCACCGATCCAGGCGCCGAGCTTGTCGCGCTGGCTGTCGATGACGGTGTCGCCGATGTGGACGGCGACCGTCGCGCCATCCAGGCGATGGTTGCTGGTACGCACCAGTGCGCCCAGGTAGGCACGGGCGTCGATACGGCTGTCGGCAATGAAGCACTGCGGACCGATGCAGACGCCGTCGCCGATCAGCGCGTTCTTCAGCTCACTGGCAAAGCCGATGCGGACGCCATCGCCAATGTGCAGCGGGCCGCGCAGCAGCGCGTTGTTGCCGATCAGGCAGTCGCGGCCGATCGATACCGGTCCCTGCAGCTGGGCGCCGTCGCAGATGCGGCTGCGGGCGCCGATCTGCACGTGGCCATGCACTGTCGCGCGCGGCGAAACCTGTGCACTGGAATCGATGTGGGGTGCTGTGACCGAAAGCGCATCGGCCATGGCGGCGAGGTCATTCCACCACATGCGGATACCTCGTCGGTTTGTCGCGCGCCGGCTCGCGGCCGGTGAACAGCCCGGCCAGGCCATGCATCACCCAGATCGCATAGGCGAGCAGCACGTACAGCATCGAGAACGCGGCGGCGGGTACCAGCCACGCGCGGCGGTGGTGGATCGCACTGATTGCCGCCAGCAGCATGACGATGCCGATCCAGAACAATGGCATCACCGACAGGGCGAGGCCACCAGGCCCATGCAGCAGGGCCGCACCGAACCAGACCTGCAGGGTCAGCACGATGCCGGCCAGCGCGAGCAGCATCATCGGCAGGATGCTGAACAGGCCGAAGCGGGTCAGCAGCAGGCCGCGGTGCAGGCGCATGCACACCGCATAGCCGACGATCCAGCGTCGCCAGCGCCGCCACTCCTCCACCAGCGTGTTGCATTCCTGCGGGTAGACCACGCAGCGCACGCTCTGGCGGACACGGTAGCCCTGCGCGACCAGCGACCAGGACATGTCGAGGTCTTCCACGCGGGTGCGGTCGGAGAAACCGACCTTGCGCAGTACCGAGGTGCGGAACAGGCCACACGAGCCGGAGACGATGAACGGTGCGCCGCCCAGCCACTGCTGGAAGCTGCGCTTGATGACGATCATCGGCAGCTTCAGGCTGGCGCGCACATGCGGCAGGAAGCCGGCGCCCTGCAGGCTGGACGAGGGCACGCCACCGACCGCATCGGCACCGCGTTCGATCTCGTCCAGCAGATGGCCCAGGCCATGGCCGCGCGGATCGATATGGGTGTCGGCGTCGGTCAGGAACACCTGCTCGGCGGTGGCGTGCTGCAGGCCATGCATCAGCGCGCCGCCCTTGCCGGTGTTGGCCTGGTGTACCGCCACCAGGCGCTCGGGCCAGCGCGCCTGCAGCGCATCGAGCACCTGGGCCGTGTTGTCGGTGGAACCATCGTTCACGCAGATCACCCGCGCCACGTAGGGGTTCTGCAGCAGGCTGGTCAACGAACGCTCCAGGCAGGGGGCTTCGTTGTAGGCGGGCACGATCGCATCGATGCTGTACAGGCGCGTGCTGGGGCGACGCGAGGCCTGCATGCACACGCGCACCAGGATGAAGGCACACATGGCCAGGAACAGCAGCGTCTTCATCACAGCACCAACCGGTAGGGCTGGAAGCCCTCGCTGGGGCCGATGCCGATCTGCTGGCCGCGGAACTGCGCATGGCAGCGCAGGTGGCTTTCCTGCATGTAGTGGCGATCACCCTGGCTGGCGTGCTCGCGCAGTGCACGGATCTTCAGCTCCAGCTGTGCGCTGATGTCCTCGAACACCTGCGGCGCGAACTGCGGCAGGGTGCTGGGGCTCTCGTAGCAGAGGATCTGCGGGATATGGCGGCAGGCGATGATCGATGCTTCGTGGACGGTGCGGTGGTCCTGGTGATGATCCTCGCCACACATCGTGTAGACGCGATGCGGTGCGATCTGCGCGCAGGCCTGCTCGATCGCCGCGACGATGTCGTTGCGGCAGGCGGGAAAGCGCGTGTCCGGGAAATCCTGCTGGATCACCTCGGTCACACCCAGGCGGCGCAACGCGCGGTGCGATTCGTCACTGCGGTCGATGCCAGCATGGCAGCCACGGCCGCCGCGGCTGAGCACCAGTGCGTGGATGCGTGAGCCGGCGCGGGCGAGCTTGGCCAGGCTGCCACCGCAACCGAGCTCGATGTCGTCGGGGTGGGCACCGATTGCTAGAATGTCGAGAACCATGGCCGTGTCCTTGCGGAAACCAAGAGGGCAGCGGGCAGGTGGACCGTCCCGCGTGAAGAAGGCGGGCACTATCGCAATGTGAACGCAGCGCAGGGCTAGGACAAGTACGAAATATGGCCGTACAGGCCACAATGCTTGCCCATGCCGGGGCAAATGAAAGCAGCGATGACGATGCAACTTTCGGAACTGAAGGACGAGCTGGCACGGTTCGGCGCCGAAAACGACGCGCGTGAATCCGAGCGCGGCCGCCGCATGCTCAACATCACGCCGGACACCGGTGAATTCCTGTCGGTGCTGGTGCGTTTCGGGCGGGCGCGCCGCGTGCTGGAGATCGGCACCTCCAATGGCTACTCCACGCTGTGGCTGGCCGAAGCGGCCGCCGCCATCGACGGCCACGTGACCACGCTGGAATACGCTGAAGACAAGGTGGCGATGGCGCGTGCCACGTTCGCGCGCAGCGGGCTGGCCGCGCACATCACGCTGGTGCACGGCGATGCCGGGCAGTGGTTGGCGCAGGCTGCCGATGCCAGCATCGATCTGCTGTTCCTCGATTCGGACCGCGAACAATACGCTGGCTGGTGGCCGCAGCTGCGCCGCGTGCTGCGACCCGGTGGCCTGCTGGTGGTGGACAACGCCCTTTCGCATGCCGAGCAGATGGAGCCGTTGCGGGCGCTGCTGGACGCTGATCCGGACTTCAGCACCAGCTTGGTGCCGGTGGGCAATGGCGAGCTGCTGGCCGTGCGCAACGCCTGACCGCCGCGTTGCCCGCGCCTGATCCGGTAGTGCCGGCCGCTGGCCGGCAACCGCAGCAATCCAACTGCCTGGAGGCAGCCGGCCAGCGGCCGGCTCTACCCCATTCAGTGCCCAGCCCCGATAATCCCGCGGTGAGTACCGAACCTGACACCCTCGCCGCGGTCGAGACCGAAACCGCACCCCTGCAGCTGCTGCACCTGGATGAGCGCCTGGCCGTGGTCAACAAGCCGGCCGGGCTGATGGTCCACGACAGCAAGCTGGCCCGTGGCGAAGATGATTTCCTGGCCGACCGCCTGCGCGAGCAGCTGGGTCGGCCGATCTTCCTCGTTCATCGCCTGGACCGTGCCACCAGTGGCTGCCTGCTGCTGGCCTTCGACCGCGAGACCGCCAGTGCGCTGGGCAAGGCGCTGATGGGCGGTGAAGTGGCCAAGGACTACCTGACGGTCTGCCGTGGCTGGCCGGCCGAGCTGTCCTGGCGGGTGGACCATGATCTGGACGGTGGGCCGGGCAAGCCGGTGAAGAAGCCGGCAATCACCGATTTCCAGCGCCTCGCCACCGGCGAGCTGTCGGTGCCGGTCGGTGAATTCACCAGCTCACGCTACGCATTGCTGCGCTGCCAGCCGCAGACCGGGCGTTTCCGGCAGATCCGCCGGCACCTGAAGCATCTCTCGCACCACATGATCGGCGACACCAGCCACGGTGATGGCCGCCACAACCGCATCTTCCGCATGCAGGGCGTGCACCGCATGCTGCTGCACGCCGAGCGCCTGCGCTTTCCGCATCCGGACGGGGGCAGCGTGGATGTCAGTGCGCCGCTGGATCGCGAATTCCAGAAGGCGCTGGACCTGTTCGGCTGGCAGGTGGACGAAGCCTGACGGTAGTGCCGGCCGCTGGCCGGCATCTGCCTGATTCCGGTTGTCCCGGGATTGCCGGCCGTCGGCCGGCACGACCTCACTTCTTTTCAGGCTCGTTGACGATTGCCTCCAGGTCCTTCTGCAGGTCTGCGAACAGCGGCTGCATGCGGGCCTGGATCGCCACCACCACGTTCTGCATCAGTGCCGGGGTCTTGTCCAGCAGGCTCTGGCCGGCCGGACTCTCGTAGAACTCGGCCATCGCCAGCACGTCTTCCTTGCTGAAGGTCTTCTTGTACAGGTCCACGTACATCGGCCGCAGCTGCTGCCAGGACATCGCCTGGCGCAGGGTCTGGCTGGTCCGGGCCTGGATCCGCTTCAGCTGTTCCTGCTGCTGGGCATTGAGCTGGCGCTGCGCGGCCACCTGCTGGAACTGCTGCTGCTGCATGGCTTCGATCTGCGGCACCATGGTGTCGATCATGCTCTGCGCTCGCGAGGCCGACAGCAGGCGGTTGATGTCGCCGTCGGTCGGCGGGGCGGCCAGGGCCGGAACGCTGGCCACAGCCAGCGCCAGCAGCAGGGCGGCGCGGCGCAGCAGGGACGGCAGGGCGGGTGCGAAGCGGGTCATGCGGGGCTTCCTGCGGTACATGGGACGGCCAGCATACCCGCAGTCAAGGCGAAGGCGGCGTGTTCGGTGCCTGATCGGCGGCATACGGGGCGCGATGCCGCACTCCGCCGCGTGCCTGCCGCTACAATGCGCGGATGGGCAGTGGACCGGTCACCATCAGCGCGCAGCTTGAAATCCCCGACGGCGAGATCGTCGAGCGGTTCGTGCGTGCCAGTGGCGCCGGTGGCCAGAACGTCAACAAGGTCTCCACCGCGGTGGAACTGCGTTTCGACGTGGCCAACTCGCCCTCGTTGCCCGAACCCTTGCGCACGCGCCTGCTGGCGCGGCGTGACCGGCGCATGACCGGCGAAGGCGTGCTGGTCATCGACGCGCAACGTTTCCGCACCCAGGATCGCAATCGCGAGGATGCGCGCGAGCGGCTGGCGGCCTTCATCCAGGCCGGGCTGAGCGTGCCCAAACCGCGCAAGGCCACCAAGCCGACCCTCGGGTCGAAACTGCGTCGTCTGGACGCCAAACGCGGGCGCGCGCAGATCAAGCGCGGGCGCTCATCACGTGACTGGGAGTGATTGCTTGAACAACCCGACTTCGTTGCTGCCGGCCGTGCCGCCGCAGATGCCGCAGGTCAAACCCAACGCCTTCCTGCGCTGGCTGGCGCGCTGCACCCTGCGCATGGGTGGCTGGAAGGTGACCGGCACCCTGCCTGACATCCCCCGGCTGGTCTTCATCATCGCTCCGCACTCGTCCAACTGGGACGGCCTGTGGGGCATGGCGGCCAAGATCGCGCTGGGCATGAAGGTGAAGGTGCTGGGCAAGGCCTCGCTGTTCTGGTGGCCGCTGGGCCCGCTGCTGCACAAGCTGGGCGTGATCCCGCTGGATCGCAGCTCGCCGCAGGGCACCGTCGGCCAGGCCGTGGACCTGCTGCGCAACAACGAGAAGATGTGGTTCGCCATCACGCCCGAGGGCACCCGCAAGGCCGTGAAGGACTGGAAGGCCGGCTTCCTGAAGATCGCCCGGATGGCCGACGTGCCGATCCTGGCCGCGTATTTCCACTACCCGGAAAAGACCATCGGCATCGGCCCGCTGTTCACGCCGACCGGCGACGATGTGGCCGACATGGCCGCCATCCGCGAGTTCTACCGGCCATGGATCGGCAAGACCCGCGGCACGGTCTGAGCCGGCCGCAGGCCGCCGCATAGACGCCACGTCCGGCACATGCCGGGCGAGCGCGACAGGAGTAGGGTGGAGGGCTGGTATCCCGTACCGTCTGCCCAAGGAGCGTTTCACATGTCGCGTACCGTAGTCCTGGCCGCCGCCATCAGCCTGGCGCTGGCGGCCTGTTCCGGCAAGGAGTCCACCCCCGTGTCCGAAGCCCAGAAGACCCCGGCCCAGCAGCCGGCCGAAGCCTCCACCAATCCGCTGCTGAGTGCGAGCACGCTGCCGTTCCAGGCACCGCAGTTCGACAAGATCAAGGACAGCGACTACCTGCCGGCGTTCGAAGAAGGCATGCGCCAGCACCTGGCCGACGTGCGCAAGATCGCCGACAGCAGCGAGCCGGCCACCTTCGACAACACCATCGTGGCGATGGAGCGCAGCGGCGAGACGCTGAACCGCGTGTCGCGCATCTTCTTCGGCCTGGTCCAGGCCGATACCAACGATGCGCGCCAGAAGATCCAGGAAGAAGTGGCGCCGAAGCTGGCCGCGCACCAGGACGAGATCAACCTCGATCCGAAGCTGTTCGCGCGCGTGAAGTCGCTGTACGACCAGCGTGACACGCTGGAGCTGGACCCGGTGCAGAAGCGCCTGGTCGAGCACTACTACGACGGCCTGGTGCGCGCCGGTGCGCAGCTGTCCGACGCCGACAAGGCGACCCTGCGCAAGCTCAACGTGGAAGAGACCACCCTCTCCACCCAGTTCCACACCCGCCTGGTGGCCGCCACTGCTGCTGCTGCCGTCGTCGTCGACGACAAGGCCAAGCTGGCCGGCCTGGACGAGGATGCGATCAACAACGCTGCGGCGGCTGCCAAGGAGCGCAAGCTGGATGGCAAGTTCCTGCTGCCGCTGCAGAACACCACCCAGCAGCCGGTACTCGGCTCGCTGAGCGACCGCGACCAGCGCGCCGCCGTGCTGAAGGCCTCGGAAACCCGCGCCGAGCGCGGCGATGCCAATGACACCCGGCAGACCGTGCAGCGCCTGGCTCAGCTGCGTGCGCAGAAGGCCAAGCTGCTCGGCTTCGACACCTTTGCTGATTACCAGCTGGGCGACCAGATGGCCAAGACCCCGGCCGCCGCGCTCAAGCTGCTGACCGATACCGTGCCGGCCGCCACCGCCAAGGCCCGTGCCGAAGCCGGCGAGATCCAGAAGGTGATCGACGCGCAGAAGGGTGGATTCCAGGTCGCCGCTTCGGACTGGGACTTCTACGCCGAGCAGGTGCGCAAGGCCAAGTACGATCTGGACGAGTCGCAGATCAAGCCGTACTTCGAACTGGACAACGTGCTGCAGAACGGCGTCTTCTACGCCGCCACCCAGCTGTACGGCATCACCTTCAAGCCGCGTACCGACATTCCGACCTACAACCCGGACATGAAGGTGTACGAAGTGTTCGACAAGGACGGCACCTCGCTGGCCCTGTTCTACACCGACTACTTCAAGCGCGACAGCAAGTCCGGTGGCGCCTGGATGGACGTGTTCGTCGAACAGGATGGCCTGACCGGTGCCAAGCCGGTGGTCTACAACGTCTGCAACTTCACCAAGCCGGCCGCCGGTCAGCCTGCGCTGATCAGCTTCGACGACGTCACCACCATGTTCCATGAGTTCGGCCATGCGCTGCACGGCATGTTCTCGAACGTGAAGTACCCGTCGATCGCCGGCACCGCCACCTCGCGCGACTTCGTCGAGTTCCCCTCGCAGTTCAACGAGCACTGGGCGCTGGACCCGAAGGTGTTCGCGCACTACGCCAAGCACTACAAGACCGGCGAGGCGATGCCGCAGGAGCTGGTCGACAAGATCCTCAAGGCGCGCAGCTTCAATCAGGGCTACGCGACCACCGAGTACCTGTCGGCCGCACTGCTGGACCTGGCCTGGCACACGCAGAAGGCCGATGCGCCGCTGCAGGATGTCGGCGCCTTTGAAGCCAGCGCGCTGAAGAAGTTCAAGGTCGACCTGCCGCAGGTGCCGCCGCGCTACCGCACCACCTACTTCGACCACATCTGGGGTGGCGGTTACTCGGCCGGTTACTACGCCTACTTCTGGGCCGAAGTGCTGGACCATGACGCCTACCAGTGGTTCACCGAACACGGTGGCCTGACCGCGGCCAACGGCCAGGAATTCCGCGACAAGATCCTCTCGCGCGGCAACAGCGTGGAGCTGTCGACCCTGTACCGCGATTTCCGCGGCAAGGACCCGTCGGTGGAACCGCTGCTGAAGTTCCGCGGTTTGAAGTAAGAAAGCGAAAACGGCGGGGGCAACCCCGCCGTTTTTCTTTCTATGGCGTCGAGCCATGCTCGACGTTCTTCTGTAGAGCCGAGCCCACGCTCGGCTGCGATTCCCGTCCTTGTAGAGCCGAGCCATGCTCGGCTGCCTTTCGATGAAAAGCCAGTCGAGCATGGCTCGACTCTACACAAGCGGTTTACGTCCCCACGTGCACGCGGTTTGCCTGCTCGGCCAGGCCCAGGTGATCCAGCGCGATATCCAGCGCCAGTACATAACTCTGCGCGCCATACCCAGCGGCGATGCCCAGGCGCTGGCCGACGCCGGCCGGCAGGCACGGCTCGGCTACTGCGCCGTCGTCATGCACTTCCACATAGGCGTTGTGCAGGTACGGCAGCAGGCGCTGCAGGCGCAGGCTGTTGGCACACGCACCCGGGTCAAGCAGGGTCACCTCGCCGCGGCTGTGGTCGGCCACGCGCAGGGCGTCCAGCAGTTCCTGTTCCGAACCACAGGCACGGATCGCCACGCTGGTGCCGGCGTCGATCGCACGATGCACCAGTGATTTCAGGACCGGTGCTGGCAGCGGCATCGCGGTGCGGATCAGGGCGCCGGCCGCTTCCGGGCCGCGGATGATGAAGATCGACATGGCTCAGCCCTCCTGCGCCAGGCGGCGGCCGACAATGGCCAGCGACAGCGGGTAACCGGCCTGCTGGCTGCGCTGGTCGACCACCACGGCGGCGGGGCCGTGCTGCAGGCGCAGGCGTGCATCCAGGCCGGGTTCGCTGGGGGCCTGCAGCTCGATGTACTGCGCCGGCAGCCGTTCCAGCGCCGCCTGCAGCGCGCCACCTTCGGCCTGCCATTGCGCCTCGTCGGCGGCGCCGACATCCAGCAGTACCCAGTCGGCCGAGCGCGCCTGCGGCTGGCACAGGCACTGGCGTACTTCGGACAGGCTGGCGCAGTCGCTGCACAGCACGCGATGGCCGCTCAGCTGCGCCGGCAGCTGCGGGCGCGGCGCCGACGAAGACGCGTGGCGGATCACCAGGAGGGTCATACAACACCTTGCGGAATGCGCCCTGTGGCGCGGTGGGCACATGATGCGCGTGCTGCCCGTAAAGGTGCGATGCCCGCGGCCGGGCCGGGGCGTAAAACCTGCGTAATCCTTCTTGTAGAGCCGAGCGTGGGCTCGGCTCTACAGGACGCCGGCGCGGGAACCTCTTCGGCCCGGATGTGGTCTGATGCAGCTACCACTCACCCGGAGCCTGTCATGGATGCTGTTGCCCGCCCTCCCTTTTCCGAACGCGCGCTGGTCTGGGTGAAGAAGGAAGCATTGCCGCTGCTGGTGATGCTCGGCCTGCTCGCCGCCGCCCGCGATACCCTGGCCAACCACTATGTGGTGCCCAGCGGCTCGATGCAGCCGACCCTGCAGCCCGGCGACCGGGTAGTGGTGGACATGCGCGCCTATGGCCTGCGCCTGCCGTTCACCGGCAAGGAACTGATGTCGACCGGCGTTCCGCAGCGCGGTGAAGTGGCGGTGTTCGATTCACCGGCCGACGGCACCCGCCTGATCAAGCGCGTCGCGGCGGTGGCCGGTGACCATGTGCAGATGCGCGAGGGCCACCTGAGCATCAACGGCCAGCCGCTGCAGATTGCCGACCTGGAGGACGTGGAAGCCTTTGGCGAGCGCCGTGCCCGCCTCGACCTGGACATGGGGGGCGGTCCGGACATTGCCGACCTGGTGGTGCCGGCCGGCAAGGTGCTGGTGCTGGGTGACCACCGCGGCAACAGCTTCGATGGCCGCTTTTTCGGTTTCGTCGACGCCGACAAGCTCTACGGCCGCGCCGTGGCGGTGTATTACCGCAGTGGCGACGGCTTCGAGTGGCAGCGCCTGTAAGCTGAATTGATACTTCTTATGTATCAATCATGACCTATCAGGTTATGGATCGACTGGATCGACGGGCCTAGTCTGAGGCCCGTTCCCTCCCACGCTTGGCCGCCCCCACCGGCCCATCGATCCCATGACTGGCGAAACCGCGGCGGCCCTCGAACGCCGCCCCCCCACTGTCGATCCCATCGCCGAGACCCGCATCCAGCAGGGTACGCCGGCCTTCCGCCGCACCGCACTGGCACTGTTCCTGGCCGGCTTCTCCACCTTCGGCCTGCTGTACACCGTGCAGCCGCTGCTGCCCGAGTTCAGCCGTCACTTCGGCGTGTCCGCCGCCGGCAGCGCGATGTCGTTGTCGCTGACCACCGGCACGCTGGCGGTGGCGATGCTGCTGGCCGGCCTGCTGTCCGATGCGGTCGGCCGTCGCCCGTTGATGATCGCTGCGCTGCTGGCCTCGGCCATGCTGTCGCTGAGCACCGCGCTGGTGGATGACTGGACCACGCTGCTGGTGTTGCGCACCCTGCTCGGCCTGGCGCTGAGCGGCGTGCCGGCAGTGGCGATGACCTACCTGGTCGAGGAAATGGACAGCCGCGCGCTGGGCCTTGCGATGGGCCTGTACATCGGCGGCAACGCCATCGGTGGCATGAGCGGGCGCCTGCTGGCCGGCATCATCGCCGACCACTGGGGCTGGCGCTGGGGCATCGGCGTGGTCTCGATCATTGCCATCGCCAGTACCGTGCTGTTGTGGCTGCAGCTGCCACCGTCGCGGCACTTCCATGCACGTCGCGGCGGCCTGCGCCAATTGCCGTCGCGCTGGCGCACGCTGTTCGCCGACCCGGGCCTGCCGTGGCTGTTCGCTACCTCGTTCGTGCTGATGGGCGTGTTCGTCACCCTCTACAACTACCTGGGCTACCACCTGCTGGCGCCGCCGTACCATCTAAGCCAGACCGTGGTCGGCCTGATCTTCAGCGTCTATCTGGTGGGCACCTTCAGCTCGGCGTGGATGGGACAGCAGGCGACGCGTTACGGCCGCGGCCGCATCCTGTCGATCTCGTTCGCACTGATTGGTGCCGGTATCGTGCTGCTGGCGATGCCGTGGCTGAGCACGATGGCGCTGGGTATCGCACTGGTGACCTTTGGCTTCTTCGGTGGCCACTCGGTGGCCAGCAGCTGGGTCGGCAGCCGCGCCGGTGCAATGCGCGCCGAAGCCTCGGCGCTGTACCTGTTCGCCTATTACCTGGGTTCGAGCGTGCTCGGTGGTGTGGGCGGCCTAGCTTATGCGGCGTGGGACTGGTTGGGTGTGTGCCTGTTCGCCGCCGTGCTGACCCTGATCGGCGGTGGCATCGTCTGGGCGCTGCAGCAGCGCGCCCCGCAGCCGGTGACGGCGTGAATCACCGCGTACGGTAGTGCCGGCCGCTGGCCGGCTACCCCACCTGGGTCCGCATGCCGGCCAGCGGCCGGCACTACCGGGTGGGTTGCACCTCACCCTTCGGCGAACGCCTCACGCAGCAGCCCGGCGAAATTGCGGATCAATGGCGTCACCCCCTCGCGGTGCCACGCCAGCTGCACTTCCGAATGCGCACCGGCATCGGCCAGCGCGACGAAGCGCGCGCCCTCCACGCGGATGTGATCGCAGGACGACGGCAGGATCGCCGCACCCAGGCCGGCGGCGGCCAGACTGATCAGGGTCGAGGCCTCACCGGCCTCCTGCACGATGCGCGGGGTGAACCCGGCGGCCGCGCACAACGCGATCATGTGGTCATGGATACCCGCACCGGCGCTGCGGCGGAACGCCACGAACGGTTCCTGCGCGAAGTCGCGCAGCGACAGCGTGCCCTGCGCCGAGAGCCTGCGCAGGGCAGGGTGGTCGGCATGCACGATCAACGCCAGTGGATCGACGAACAGGCTGTGCGCCACCAGCTCCGGCGGCAATGCGCGCTTGCGGATGATGCCCACGTCCAGTGAACCGTCGAGCAGCGCATCGATCTGCTGCAGGGTGTTCATCTCGCTCAGCTGCAGCCGCACCTGCGGATAGCGTTGGCGGTACTGCAGGATCGAGCGCGGAATCTGCGGCGACAGTGGCGTCGCGCGGGTCAGCCCGATGCGCAGCTCACCCTGCTCGCCGCGCTGCGCGCGCTGGACTTCGTCCACCGCCGTTTCCACCTGCTGCACGATGGCCCGCGCACGTTCCTGCAGGAGCTCGCCCGCAGGCGTCAGCTGCACACGACGGTGGCTGCGCACGAACAGGCGCGCACCGATCAGGTCTTCCAGCTGACGGATCTGCTGGCTGAGCGGCGGCTGCGACATGCCCAGCCGCTCCGCCGCCTGGCCGAAGTGCAGCGTGTCAGCGACGGCAAGGAAGTAACGCAGATGGCGGAGTTCGATGGACATGGGGCCAGTCTAGCCAGACCGGCATCGGGCTTGTCGTCTTCTTCGATCGTATTTCCGCCAGTCGAGCATGGCTCGACTCTACAAAGGCTGGTTTCGATCATTGTTTACGTGCCGACCAACGGTCGGCACCCACCAACAGCAGCGACCAACTGTCAGAGGCGGGGCGGTGTGGGTGGGCAGGACCGTTGGCGCCATGGATGGCGCCATCGAGCCCCCAGGGGTGAGGGCGCTTTGCTTGTGAAGCACTGCTTCGCAAGCGCCCGAACGCACAGCCGCCAGCGGCTGGGCCGGACCGCGGAGCGGGGTTTACGGCGTGTCCTGCCCACCCACACTACCCCGCCATCCCACGGAATGCCCGCTTTTGACGTTGACGTTGACGTTGATTCGGCAGGTGCAGGGCGCAGCCCTGCCGAACACCCCTCACCGCTCGGAATGCCCGCTCTGGTCGTAATCGCGCGGACTGAACAACTCCGGCTGGATCAGCTCGATGAACGCCCGCGCCTGCGCCGACAACGCCTTGCCCCGGCGCACGATCACCCCGTAACTCCGCTCCGGGAACCAGCGCTTCATCGACCGCGCCGCCAGCCGCTCGCGGTCGGCCTCGTTCAGGCACAGCGCCGGCACGATGGAAATACCCATGCCCATCGCCACGTACTGCTTGATCACCTCCCAGCCGCCCACCTCCAGCGCCACGGTGTAGGCGATGCGGTGGCGCTGGAACACCTGGTCCACCAGGCGGTAGGTGATCTGCCGCTTCGGCGGCAGCACCAGTGGATAGCGCGCGATGTCGGCCAGTTCCAGTTCGCCGCCGCTCGCCAGCGGATGGTCGTGCGGCGCGATCAGCACCTGCTCGAAGCGGTAGGCAGGGGCGTAGCTGAGGTCGGCCGGCACATCGGTCATCGAACCGATCGCCAGGTCGGCGGCGTCCTCGCGCAGCAGGTCGGTGCCATCGGCGCTGATCGCGTTGTGCAGGGTCAGGCGCACGTCCGGATGATGCAGGCGGAAGCGTTCGACGATCTTCGGCAGCAGGTACAGGATGGTCGAGCTGTTGGCGGCGATGTTCAGCTCGCCGGCATCCAGGCCACGCACCTTGTCGCGGAAACGCGCCTCCAGCCCGTCCAGGTTCTCCACCAGCGGCTGTGCCATTTCGTACAGCAGCTGGCCCTCGCGGCTGGGCACCAGGCGGCGCCCGCTGCGCTCGAACAACGGCACCCCCAGCTCCCGTTCCAGCGCCTGCAACTGCAGGCTGATCGCCGGCTGGCTGACGAAAAGTGCCTCAGCCGCCCGTGAGACCGAGCCCAGGCGCACCGTCTGGCAGAACGCGCGCAACGGCTTCAGCCGGTCGGATTTGTAGGAAAAACGTGGACTTGGCGGGGCGCGTGTGGTCATCGTGTCACAAGTATTAGCACAATTTATGTAGAACATTGCAAAAACTGTTTTGCCAAATACTCGGCCTCAGCGGCACCGTGGAGACGTTCCCCCACCGCTGGAGTCACCCCATGTCCGCCGTCGCTTCCGCTGTTCCCACCCCCGCCAGCAAGGCCACCCCCGGCATCGCCCTGGCGACCCGCGTGGCCGGCCAGGACACCCTGCTGCCGGCGCCGCTGCTGGCCCTGCTGGTGTCGCTGCACCGTGCGGTGGAACCGGGCCGGCAGGCACGGCTGCAGGCACGCCGGGAGCGCCAGGCGTTCTTCGACCAGGGCGGCCTGCCGGACTTCCGCGCGGACACCGCCGCGATCCGCAGCGGTGACTGGCGCGTTGCCCCGCTGCCGGCCGCGTTGCAGGACCGCCGCGTCGAGATCACCGGCCCGACCGACCCGAAGATGGTCATCAACGCGCTGAACTCCGGCGCCAAGGTGTTCATGGCCGACTTCGAGGATTCGACCTCGCCGACCTGGCGCAACCTGCTGGCCGGGCAGCAGTCGCTGGCCGCCGCGGTGCGTGGTGATCTCGAATACACCGCACCCAATGGAAAGCACTACCGCCTGCGCCCGTACGACGAGCAGGCGGTGCTGATCGTGCGCCCGCGTGGCTGGCACCTGGACGAGAAGCACGTGCGCATCGATGGCCAGTTCATCGCTGGTGGCCTGTTCGACGCGGCGGTGTTCGCCTTCCACAACGCCCGCACCCTGCAGGCGAAGGACCGTGGCCCGTACTTCTACCTGCCCAAGCTGCAGAGCATGGAAGAAGCGACGCTGTGGGAAACCGCGCTGTCGCACATCGAAGGCATGCTCGGCCTGCCGCACGGCCAGATCAAGGTGACCGTGCTGATCGAAACGCTGCCGGCGGTGTTCGAGATGGACGAGATCCTGCACGCGCTGCGCGACCGCATCGTCGGCCTGAACTGCGGGCGCTGGGACTACATCTTCTCGTACCTGAAGACCTTCCGCCGCCACGCCGACCGCGTGCTGCCCGAGCGCGGCCAGGTGACCATGACCCAGCCGTTCCTGAAGGCGTATTCGGAGCTGCTGATCCAGACCTGCCATCGCCGTGGTGCGCATGCGATGGGCGGCATGGCCGCGCAGATTCCGATCAACAACGATGCCGCTGCCAACGAACAGGCGATGGCCCGCGTGCGCGCCGACAAGCTGCGCGAAGTGACCGCCGGCCACGACGGCACCTGGGTCGCGCATCCGGCACTGATTCCGGTGGCGATGGCGATCTTCGACGAACACATGCCCGGTGCGAACCAGCACAGCGTGCTGCGCCAGGATGTGCGCGTCGGCCGCGACGACCTGATCGCACGGCCGCCCGGCACCATCACCCGCGCCGGCTTCGAAGGCAACGTGGAAGTCTGCGTGCGCTACCTGGCGGCATGGCTGGATGGCAACGGCTGCGTGCCGATCCACCACCTGATGGAGGACGCGGCCACCGCCGAGATCAGCCGCAGCCAGCTGTGGCAGTGGCTGCATACGCCGGGCCAGCAGCTGGACGATGGCACCGCCATCGACCTGGCACTGCTGGATGCCACGCTGGCGCAGCTGCCGGCACGGCTGGGCGATACCGCCGCGCTGCCCGGTGGCGCACGCATCAGCGAAGCCATCGCCCTGCTCGGCGAACTGAGCCGCAGCGACGAACTGACCGATTTCCTGACCCTGCCGGCCTACGCGCGCATCGACTGACTGCCGCCCGCGTTTCCCGCCGTTTCCCTCCCCGCTGCACGCACGAACCGAACTGGAGAAAGACATGAGCAAGCTGCCCACTGCCGAACAGATCCAGCACGACTGGGATACCAACCCGCGTTGGGAAGGCATCCAGCGCAACTACAGCGCCGCCGACGTGGTGCGCCTGCGCGGCACCGTCCACATCGAGCATTCGCTGGCCCGCCTGGGTGCGGAGAAGCTGTGGGCGTCGCTGCATGAGCGCGAGTTCGTCAACGCGCTGGGTGCACTGACCGGCAACCAGGCCATGCAGCAGGTCAAGGCCGGCCTGAAGGCGATCTACCTGTCCGGTTGGCAGGTGGCGGCCGACGCCAACCTGGCCGGCCAGATGTATCCGGACCAGTCGCTGTATCCGGCTGACTCGGTGCCGGCAGTGGTCAAGCGCATCAACAACACGCTGCTGCGCGCCGACCAGCTGCACCACGCCGAAGGCAAGGATGACATCGACTTCCTGCAGCCGATCGTGGCCGATGCCGAGGCCGGATTCGGCGGCGTGCTCAACGCCTTCGAACTGATGAAGGCGATGATCGAGGCCGGTGCCGCCGGCGTGCACTTCGAGGACCAGCTGGCCTCGGTGAAGAAGTGCGGCCATATGGGTGGCAAGGTGCTGGTGCCGACCCGCGAGGCGATCGAGAAGCTCAACGCCGCGCGCCTGGCTGCCGACGTGCTGGGCGTGCCGACCCTGCTGGTGGCGCGTACCGACGCCGAAGCGGCCGATCTGCTGACCAGCGACATCGACGGCAACGACAAGCCGTTCGCCACCGGCGAGCGCACGGTGGAAGGCTTCTACAAGACCCGCAACGGCCTGGACCAGGCGATCAGCCGTGGCCTGGCCTACGCGCCCTACGCCGACCTGGTGTGGTGCGAGACCGGCAAGCCGGACCTGGAGTTCGCACGGAAATTCGCCGAGGCGATCCATGCGAAGTTCCCGGGCAAGCTGCTGGCCTACAACTGCTCGCCCAGCTTCAACTGGAAGAAGAACCTGGACGACGCCACCATTGCCAAGTTCCAGCGCGAACTGGGCAGCTACGGCTACAAGTTCCAGTTCATCACCCTGGCCGGCTTCCACGCGCTGAACTACGGCATGTTCAACCTGGCCCACGGCTACGCACGCCGGCAGATGAGCGCGTTCGTGGAACTGCAGGAAGCCGAGTTCGAAGCGGCCGAGCGCGGCTTCACTGCGGTCAAGCACCAGCGCGAGGTCGGTACCGGCTACTTCGATGCGGTGACCCAGGCGATCCAGCAGGGCCAGTCGTCGACCACCGCGCTGACCGGCTCGACCGAGGAAGAGCAGTTCCACGGCGGGCGCAGCGAACGCGCCGCATGATGCGGTAGTGCCGGCCGCTGGCCGGCAACCACGTGATCCTTCGGGCACCGCAGGGAAGCCGGCCAGCGGCCGGCACTACCGGAGCCTCGAAATCCGATCAGGGTGGCCAGGGAAGGGCCAGACAACGCCGGCCGGTCGGGGGACCTGCCGGCGTTGTTGTATCGATGCAAGGGTGCAGCGCGCGGGCAGCGTCAATCAGGCGCACCCCAGGGTCCGGCAACTTGGCCGAAACCCTGTGAAACCCGGCATCGGATTGATCCAGCAGGAGTTTTGCCCGGACACCCGTGACCAGAACGGGCCACCACCGATCTTCACATCAATCAAGATCGGCAGAAGGGTCAAAATGAGATAGGGCGCACACTTTAAAGCGGTGCTATGCTCCGCGGCTCACCAGGGGACGCTGGCGGCGGGTGCAGGGAATGACCGGCAGGGGTGCGGCCGAGAACAGTGATGTGACGACAGGTATCGCCCGGGTGGCGATGGCCGAGATCGTGCACGCTCTGTTGTCAGATGCCGAGGTGGCATTGTTCGCCAGATTCGCCCGCGCATGCAAGCTCCGTGCCGGACAGTGGCTGTTCCAGCGCGGCCACCGCGGCGAGCGCATGTATGTGATCCTCGAAGGCCAGATCGAACTGGACTTCGGCGAGGACCTGGTGATCAAGACGCTCGGGCAGCACGAGTTCTTCGGAGAACTGGGCCTGCTGGTCGGCGACCACCTGCGCAGCGCCAGCGCGCGCGCGCTGGTCGACTGCGATGTGCTGGAGCTGGGCCCGGCCGACTTCCACCGGCTGGTCGAATCCGATCCCGGCCTGGTGGCCTACTTCCTGCGCCGCACGATCATGCGCGTGCTGACCAACGAACAGGCACTGATCAGCCAGCTGCGCCGGCGCAACCACGATCTGGAAACCGCGCTGGACAACCTGTACATCACCACCCACCAGTTGACCCACACCCGTGAGCTGGTGCGTACCGATGAACTGACCGGGCTGCACAACCGTCGCGGCCTCACCCTGTACCTGCAGGAGTGCCGCGAGCATGCCGAGGGGCCGCCGCAGGCGCTGCTGCTGATCGACTGCGACCGCTTCAAGCAGATCAACGACCGCCACGGCCACCAGGCCGGCGACCGCGTGCTGCAGAGCATGGGCAACATCCTGCGCTCGATGGCCGGCGAACAGGACCTGGCCTGCCGGCTCGGCGGCGATGAGTTCTGCCTGATCCTGCGCCGTGGCAACCACGAGATCGTGCAGCACGCTGCCGAGTTCATCCTCAGCGCGGTGCATGGCCTGCTCGAGCGCAGCCATGGCACGCCGCATGTAAGCCTGGTCAGCATCGGAGCCAGCCTGCTGGCCGCCGACGCGGACTGGAGCGAGTGGTATGCCAGCGCCGACCGGGCGCTGTACCGGGCCAAGCGTGACGGCGGCAACTGCCTGCGCTGGGTGGATGATCCGGACGACCAATAGGGAGATGCAGGCGATGAATGGCGACAACGGAACGTCAGCCCCGCATAGCCCACAGCTACGCGCCCTGCTGTTCACCGATCTGTGTGATTCGCTGCAGCTGGTCGAGCGGATCGGCGATGTGGCGGCGGCGAGCCTGTTCCAGGAACACGACCGCCTGGTGCTGGTGCTGCAGCACCGCTGGAATGGCCAGCTGATCGATCGCTCCGACGGCCTGTTCATGCTGTTCGAGCGCGCCATCGATGCACTGGGCTTCGCCCTGGACTACCAGCGTGAGCTGCACGCGCTGGGCCAGCAGCGCGCGATTGAACTGCGCGCGCGTGCCGGCCTGCACGTGGGTGACGTGCTGACCTGGGAGAACAGTGCCGAGGCGGTCCGTGCCGGTGCCAAGTCGATGGAGGTGGAAGGCCTGGCCAAGCCGATGGCGGCGCGCCTGATGATGCTGGCCCGCCCCGGCCAGATCCTGCTGTCGGCGGTGGCCGAATCGCTGACCCGCCGTGCCACCGATGCACTGGGCGAGCGTGGTACGCGCCTGCTGTGGAAATCGCACGGGCGCTGGCGCTTCAAGGGCGTGCCGGTAGTGCAGGAAGTGATCGAAGTGGGCGAGATCGGTTCGGCGCCGCTGCGCATGCCACGCGCCAATGCCAAGGCGCGCCGCGACCTGCCGCTGTGGCGGCAGCCGCTGGTGCTGGCCGCCGAAGGCCTGGTGCTGGCGGTGGCGGTGCTCGGCGGCTGGCTGCTGCTGCGGCCGGAACCGGCGATTGCGTTCGCTGAGCGCGACTGGGTGGTGCTCGGCGATGTCGACAACCTCACCGGCGATCCGATCTTCGATGACTCGATGCGGCACGCGATCCGGATTGCGCTGGAGCAGTCGCGCTACGTGAACGTGCTGTCGGAGGGCAAGATCCGCGAAAGCCTGGAAATGGCGCGGCTTTCGGGCGATACCCGGTTGAACCGCGATACCGCCGTCGACGTGGCGGTGCGGGAAGGCGCGCGCGCGGTGCTGTTGCCGACCGTGCGGCAGAAGATCGGTGGCTATGAGCTGGCCATCGATGTTGCTGCGCCGGGCAGCGGGCAGGTGATCCAGACGTTCACCGCCACTGCGGATCGATCCGATCAGATGGTGTTCGCAGTTGACGATGTGGTGGGGCGCCTGCGGCGTGGACTGGGCGAGTCGGTGGCAAGCCTGGAACAGTCGTTGCCGTTGCCGCGGGCATCGACCCAGGACCTGCGCGCACTGCGTGCATTCGCCCTGGCCGAGAGTGCGCTGGGCCAGCGTCGCTTCGAGGAAGCACGCAACCTCTACCAGGCTGCGATCGATATCGATCCTGGCTTTGCCCTGGCCTACATGGGCGTGGCCAAGCTGCATGCTCGCGTCGAGGAAGGGCGACGTGCGCGCGAAGCCATGCAGCATGCGCTGGACCTGCAGGATCGCCTGCCACCACGCGAGCGGCTGTACCTGAAGGCCTGGATGGCCGAGCTGGAGCCAGGCGGCTGGGCGCTGGAGCAATGGCGCACGCTGGCCAAGGTCTACCCGGATTCGTTCGCGGGGCTGTCCAACACGTCCTGGTACCTGCTGCAGGCCAACCAGTTCAGCGAGGCCGAGCCCTATGCGCGAGCGGCCGCGGTGCCGCAGGACCCCTTGCGACTGTATCCGCTGGTCCATCTGGTGCGGATACAGATTGCTGCCAACCAACCGCAGCGTGCCGCCGAAACTCTGGCCCAGGCGCAGATCCTGCGCGGCCGTGATGACGCCGATGAGACCGGCGTGGATGTGCTGGTGGCGCAGGGGCAGTACGCCAAGGCAGCGAAGCTGTTGCCGCAGATCCATGCCAGCGATGCCCTGCAGCAGCGGATGAAGCTGCGTGCGCAGCTGCTGCTGGCGGCCGCGCAGCGCGACTGCCCGGCGATGCAGCAGGCGATACGCGAAGATGCACCGGCGCCGACGCTGGTCGATCTTCAGGTACAGCAGCGCCTGCAGCACGCCAGCGTGGCGGCGTTGTGTTCGGGCGCCGCCCGCGCCGAGCTGCAGGCCATCGCAGCGCTGCTGCAGCCGATGCTGCAGGAGCGCGATGATCCCATGTTGCATGCCCGTGGCCTGCAATGGCTGGCGCTGGTCCATCTGGCGCAGCGCCAGGGCCAGTTCGAGCTGGCCAGGCGCTGGCTGGACGATCAGCGGCCCCTGCTGCGCAGTCTGCGCAGCCCGGTCGCGGACCGCTGGCTACGCATCGTCAGTGCCATGGATGAGCTGCAGATGCAGCGCCCCGAGGCCGCCCGCGCCCTGATCGAACCGATGCTGGATGGCAACGAGCCGGTGCAGGCGCATGTGGTACTGCTGCTCGCACTGCGCGCACAGGGCGATGAAGCCGCCGTGCGTCGCCAGCAGGCGTGGCTGGCCCAACATCGCGGCCAGGCCATTGCCGAGGTCACTGCCCTGCAGGTGTGGCAACCGCTGAACGTGTATGACGTCTCCACGTGGGCAACGCCGGCCACGGCCGGCGCGCCCTGATGGCGGGTCAGCCGTCGATGCGCTCGCCGACCTTGCCGGCTTCGAAGCAGAACACCACGGTCATGGCCGCCACCGACCCGGACAGGTGGGCCTGCAGCCCGTCACGCACCTGGCTCAGCTCCTCGACCGAAGCCAGGGTGCCGATCTTCATGCAGTCGTTTTCGCCAACGGCACCGTCCAGGCCGATCGAGGCCAGGGCCTTGGCCGGCGAAGCGGTGAAGTGGCTGCGGAAGTCGTCGCTGCCGATCAGGTGGTCCAGCAGGGTGCTGGCGTCTGCGGCGGAAAGGCGGGGATGGGTGCTCATGGGGATCGTCCGTAGGTGGAGTTTCTCGTATCGGCCGCGACAGCCTGCCATTGAGGGCCGCGCGTTGCACGTCGCTAAAGTTGGCCGCGCTGCGGTCGTTGCTGCTATGCCGGTTGTGCGGCAGAAGGAAGGAAACCCATGCGCCTGCGCCGCTGCGCCAGCCTGATGTTCGAACCCCGCGAGGCGGTCACCCTGGACCTGCGCGCGATGCTGGCCGGCCATGCCGAGATGGACAGTCAGATCAGCTGGGTGGCGCTGGCCGCCCATCTGGACCAGCCGCTGCCGGTGGACGCCGAGGAGCGCCAGCTGCTGGGCGAGCTCAGCGCGCACCGCTGGAGCGAACCGCCCGCCGATGCCTCCCCGGCCATGCTGGCCCGCCTGGTCGAGCAGGGCCTGCTGCTGACCGACCCGCCCAGCGAGGTGGGGCACCAGATGCGCGACGAGGCGCTACGCCGCAGCCAGTGGTGGCCGCTGGCCGCGCTGGCCCACCGCCATGCGCGCTGGCAGGCCGTGGACAGCGTGGAGGACATGCGTCGGCAGGGGCTGGACACCGCTGCCGGCCTGCGCCAGCGGCTGGGGCCGCCACCGCCGGTGGTACAGCCCATGCAGGGCGACTACCAGCCGCTGCCGCGCAGCGAGGAGGCCGCGTTCGATGCACTGCTGGCGCGTCGCACCACCTGCCGCAATTTCGACCCGGAGCGCGCGCTGCCGCTGCCGCTGCTGGCCCAGGTGCTGCAGCGCACGCTGATGGCCCACGCGGTGCAGAAGGTCGAGCGCGATACCGAGTTCCTGAAGAAGAACGTGCCTTCCGGTGGCGGCCTGCATCCCACCGAGGGCTTCCTGCTGGTGCAGAACGTGGAAGGACTGGTACCGGGCCTGTACCACTACCACCCGGTGCAGCACGCCGTGCTGCCGCTGCCCTCGCCACCGCCGCAGGCACTGGCTGCGCTGGCGCGGCGGATGCTGTCCGGGCAGGAGTGGTTCGCCGATGCACCGGCGCTGCTGGTGCTGGCGCCGCGCTATGACCGCTGCTTCTGGAAGTACCGCAACCACGCCAAGGCGCACCGTGCGGTGACGCTGGATGTCGGCCACATCTCGCAGCTGCTGTACCTGTGCGCGACCGAGCGTGGGCTGGCGGCGTTCGTCACCGCAGCCATCAACGATGCCGATGTCGATCGTGCCTTCGGGTTCGATGGCATCGGCCAGAGCGCGATGGCCATCTGCGGCCTGGGTTGGCGCAGTGCCACGCTGGACACGGCCGAATTCGATCCCGCTGGTCGGGTGACGGCGGGCGACGACCGCTGAGCGGCCGTCGCCCCGGCGTTCACGCCGCTTCGAAGTCCACCAGCACCGCACCGTCGCCGACCTGGTCGCCGGCCTTGGCGCGGTAGCCCTTCACCGTGCCATCGGCCGGTGCCTGCAGGGTGTGCTCCATCTTCATCGCTTCCAGCACCACCAGCGGCGTACCGCGCTTGACCTCGGTGCCAGCCGCGACCAGCGTGGCCACGATCCTGCCCGGCATCGGCGCCAGCAGGCTGCCGGCGTCGGCCACGGCGTGGTCCGATTCACCCACCGGATCGTGCAGGGTGAAGCGGTGCTGGCCGTCGGCGCCGAACAGGTACAGCTGGTCACCGTCGCGCAGCAGCTGCAGTGACCAGCGGCGCTCGCCCAGCTGCACCGTCAGGCCGTGCACATCGGCCGTGCCGATCACCTGCACCGGTGCAGCGTCATCGCACTGCACGCGCCAGCCATCGGCCTGCGCCCACGCCTTCAGCGTGTGCCTGCGTTCGCCCTGCTGCAGCGGCAACACGCGCGGCGCGGACGCGCCGAGGCGCCAGCCATCCTGTGCTCGCCACGGCGAATGCGGGTCGCGCGCATCGCTGCCGGCGTGCGCGGTGCTTGCAACGGCGGCCACCGCGGCCAGCAGCCACAGCGCGTCGTCGCTGTTGCCTACCGCACTCAATGCGGCCTGCTCGCGTTCGATCAGCGCGGTATCCAGCTTGGCATTCGCGAACGAATCGGTGTTCACCAGGCGGCGCAGGAAGCCGGCATTGGTGGTCACGCCCACCACCTGGCAGTCGGCCAGGGCCTGGCTCATGCGGCGCAGCGCGGCGTCGCGGTCCACGTCCCAGACGATCAGCTTGGCGATCATGGGATCGTAGTACGGCGTGATGCTGTCACCTTCCTCGACGCCGGTATCCACGCGCACATGGGCCGACGGCGCCGGCAGGCGCAGGCGGCGCAGGGTGCCGGTGGAGGGCAGGAAGCCACGGTCGGCATCCTCGGCGTACAGGCGCGCTTCGATGGCATGGCCGTGGATGGCCAGCTGGTCCTGGCGTAGCGGCATCGGCTGGCCAGCGGCCACGCGCAGCTGCCACTCCACCAGATCGGTGCCGGTGATGTACTCGGTGACCGGATGCTCGACCTGCAGGCGGGTGTTCATTTCCATGAAGTAGAAATCGCCGTCCGGGCCAGCGATGAACTCCACCGTGCCGGCACCGACGTAGCTCACCGCACGCGCGGCATCGACCGCGGCCTTGCCCATCGCAGCACGACGTTCGGGACTCATGCCCGGCGCGGGTGCTTCTTCCAGTACCTTCTGGTGGCGGCGCTGCACCGAGCAGTCGCGCTCGAACAGGTAGACCGCCTCACCGTGGCTGTCGCCGAACACCTGGATCTCGATATGGCGCGGGCGCTCGACGTACTTCTCGACCAGCACGTGGTCGTTGCCGAACGCCGAGGCCGCCTCGCGCTGGCAGCTGGCCAGCGCATCGACGAAGTCCTCGCTGCGTTCGACCTTGCGCATGCCCTTGCCACCGCCACCGGCGCTGGCCTTGATCAGCACCGGGTAGCCGATGCCATCGGCCTGCGCGCGCAGGAAGTCCGGCGCCTGCTGGTCGCCGTGGTAGCCCGGCGTCAGCGGTACACCGGCCTTGGCCATCAGCGCCTTGGCCGCGCTCTTGTCGCCCATCGCGCGGATGGCGCCGGCCGGCGGCCCGATGAAGGTGATGCCGGCGGCGGTGCAGGCATCGGCGAAGTCGGCATTCTCGGACAGGAAGCCGTAGCCGGGGTGGATCGCCTGCGCGCCGGTCAGGCGTGCGGCGTCGAGCAGGGCACCGCTGCGCAGGTAGCTCTCACGCGCGGCCGCCGGACCGATGTGGATGGCTTCGTCGGCCAGGCGCACGTGGCGTGCGTTGCGGTCGGCATCGGAATACACCGCCACGGTGGCGATGCCGAGGCGGCGGCAGGTGGCGATGACGCGGCAGGCGATCTCGCCGCGGTTGGCGATCAGGACTTTGGTGAACATGGCAACAGGCTCGGTCATGGCACGGGTTACATGCGGAACACGCCGAAGCGCGTCTGCTGCGGGGCGGCGTTGAGGCTGGCCGACAGCGCCAGGGCCAGCACCCGGCGGGTGTCGGCCGGATCGATCACGCCGTCATCCCACAGGCGCGCGCTGGCGTAGTACGGATGGCCCTGCTGTTCGAACTGCTCGCGGATCGGTGCCTTGAACGCATCCTCTTCCGCCGCCGGCCACTGGCCGCCCTTGGCTTCGATGCCATCGCGCTTGACCGTGGCCAGCACGCTGGCGGCCTGTTCGCCGCCCATCACGCCGATGCGTGCGTTCGGCCACATCCACAGGAAGTTCGGCGAGTACGCGCGGCCGCACATGCCGTAGTTGCCGGCACCGAACGAGCCACCGATCACCACGGTGAACTTCGGCACCTTGGCGCAGGCCACCGCCATCACCAGCTTGGCCCCGTCCTTGGCGATGCCGCCCTGCTCGTACTTGCGGCCGACCATGAAGCCGGTGATGTTCTGCAGGAACACCAGCGGGATGTTGCGCTGGGTGCACAGCTCGATGAAGTGCGCCCCCTTCAGTGCCGACTCGGAGAACAGGATGCCGTTGTTGGCGATGATGCCGATCGGGTAGCCGTTCAGATGCGCGAAGCCGGTCACCAGCGTTGCGCCGTAGCGCGGCTTGAACTCATCGAAGCGCGAGCCATCGACCAGGCGCGCGATGACCTCGCGCACGTCGTAGGGCTTGCGCGTGTCGGCCGGGATCACGCCATACAGGTCGTGCGCCGGCAGCAGTGGTTCCTCGCTGGCCTGCACCGCCATCGCCGGTTCCGGCTTGCGCCAGTTCAACTGGGCGATGATCGCGCGCACCCGCGCCAGTGCCTGCAGATCGTTGTCGGCCATGTGGTCGGCCACGCCGGAAATGCGCGTGTGCACATCGGCACCGCCCAGTTCCTCCGCCGTGACCACTTCACCGGTGGCGGCCTTCACCAGCGGTGGGCCGCCGAGGAAGATGGTGCCCTGCTCGCGCACGATCACGGTCTCGTCGCTCATCGCCGGCACGTAGGCGCCACCGGCGGTGCAGCTGCCCATCACGCAGGCGATCTGCGGAATGCCCTGCGCCGACAGGTTGGCCTGGTTGTAGAAGATGCGGCCGAAATGGTCGCGGTCGGGGAAGACTTCGTCCTGCAGCGGCAGGAACGCGCCACCGGAATCGACCAGGTAGATGCATGGCAGGTGGTTCTGCTCGGCGATTTCCTGGGCGCGCAGGTGCTTCTTCACCGTCATCGGGTAGTAGGTGCCGCCCTTGACCGTGGCGTCGTTGGCCACGATTACGCATTCCACCCCGCTCACCCGGCCGATGCCGGCCACCACGCCGGCGGCGGGCACGGCGTCTTCGTACATGCCATGCGCGGCCAGCGGCGCGATTTCCAGGAAGGCGCTGCCGGGGTCGAGCAGGGCGTCGATGCGGTCGCGCACCAGCAGCTTGCCGCGTGCGGTGTGCTTGGCACGTGCGGTCTCGCTGCCGCCCAGCGCGGTGCGGGCGAGGGTGGCATGCAGGTCATCGACCACGGCCTGCATGGCCGCGCGGTTGCTTTCAAACGTTTCGCTGCCCGGTTGCAGCTGGCTGTTCAGGACGGTCATCGCGGTGGCCTTACAGGGTGCGCTGGAACAGTTCGCGGCCGATCAGCATGCGGCGGATCTCCGAAGTGCCGGCGCCGATTTCATACAGCTTGGCGTCGCGCCACAAACGGCCGGTCGGGTACTCGTTGATGTAGCCGTTGCCACCGAGGATCTGGATCGCCTGGCCGGTCAGCCAGGTGGCCTTCTCGGCGGCGTACAGGATCGCACCGGCGGCGTCCTGGCGGGTGGTGCGGCCCTGGTCGCAGGCGCGCGCCACGGCATAGACATAGGCGCGGCATGCGCCCAGGCCCACGTACATGTCGGCGATCTTGGCCTGGATCAGCTGGAAGCTGCCGATCGGCTCGCCGAACTGGTGGCGCTCGTGCACATAGGGCATGACCACGTCCATGGCCGCGGCCATCAGGCCCAGCGGGCCACCGGACAGCACCACGCGCTCGTAGTCCAGGCCGGACATCAGCACGCGCACGCCACCGCCGACCTGGCCCAGCACGTTCTCTTCGGGAATCTCGCAGTCCTGGAACACCAGCTCGCAGGTGGGCGAAGAGCGCATGCCCAGCTTGTCCAGCTTCTGCGCGGTGGAGAAGCCCTTCATGCCCTTCTCGACCAGGAACGCGGTGATGCCCTTGGCACCCGCTTCCATGTCGGTCTTGGCGTAGACCACCAGCACGTCGGCGTCCGGGCCGTTGGTGATCCACATCTTGTTGCCGTTGAGCACGTAGCGGTCGCCGCGCTTGTCGGCGCGCAGCTTCATCGACACCACGTCCGAACCGGCACCCGGTTCGCTCATCGCCAGCGCGCCGACCAGGCTGCCATTGCACAGGCCGGGCAGGAAGCGCTGCTTCTGTTCTTCGTTGCCGTTCTTGCGCAGCTGGTTCACGCACAGGTTGGAGTGCGCGCCGTAGGACAGGCCGATGCCGCCAGAGGCACGCGAGATTTCTTCCATCGCCACCACGTGGGCCAGGTAGCCCATGCCGGTGCCGCCGTATTCTTCTTCCACGGTGAGGCCGAGCAGGCCCTGCTCGCCCAGCTTCGGCCACAGGGCCAGCGGGAACTGGTTGCTGGCATCGGCCTCGGCGGCCAGCGGTGCGACCTCGGCGGCGGCAAAATGGGCCACGCTCTGGCGCAGCAGGTCGATGTCTTCGCCAAGATCGAAGTTCAGGGATGGCACGTGCATTGTGGTGGCTCCACGGCGGGATGGCAGGAAATGGACGCACCCGGCGGGGGAGCGGGCGGCGGTGTACAGGACCGCCACCCGCACGGGCGATGGGCCCAGCGTAGCGGGGTTCGGGTAAGAAGTGAATACGAATTCAAAAATTGAAACTAGAATCAGAACATGGCCTATAAACGCTCTGCATTGATGGAAGAACGCCTGGCGGGCGCCCGTGAACGGATCCTGCTGGCCACCCGCGAGCTGGTCGCCACCGGCGGCTGGCGCAACGCCCCGGTGACCGCCGTGGCGACCCAGGCGGGGGTGTCCACCGGCCTGATCTATCGCCATTTCCCGTCCAAGGCCGAGTTGTTCGTGGAGGTGCTCAACGCCGCGGTGGCCCACGAGGTCGCGATCATGGAGCGCATCGCCAGCGGCCCGGAGGTGGCCAGCGAGCGCCTGCGGCTGGCGATCACCGCCTTCGTCCGCCGCGCCCTGGCCGGGCCGGGGCTGGCGCACGCCTTCATCGTCGAGCCGGTCGATCCGGATGTGGAAGCCGAGCGCATGCGCGGTCGTCGCGCGTTCGGCGACGTGTTCCTGCGGCTGGTGGAGGAGGGTGTAGCGGCCGGCGAGCTGCCGGTGCAGGACGCGCATGTGGCCGCCGCTTGCCTGGTCGGTGCCTTCACCGAGGCGATGGTTGGCCCGACCGCGCCCAGCCGCGAAGCGCACCGCGACGAAGATGCGCTGGTGGATGCGATCTGCAGCTTCTGCCTGCGCGCGATCGGCGCTCGGGTTTTGTAGAGTCGAGCCATGCTCGACTGCTTTTGCCGGCCGCTGGCCGGCTTCTGTTGCCGGGGTCGGATCCCTTTTGCGTCGCAAAAGGGATCCGACCCCGGCCCCCGGCATGCTGCGCCGCACCAGCAGTGACGCCTGTTGTCGCACGCAAGGCGCGTTCTATACTCGGTCCATCACGCAGTCGCTCAGCCGTGGTCCAACGACTATCAGCCAGGGGTAACGAAGAGTGCGGAATTACGATCTGGAGTTCCTGAAACGCTTCTCCATGGTGATCGCGCTGCTGGCGACCATCACCCTCGGCCTCATCCTCCTTGCCGCCTACATCCACACCCGGATTCCGCCCGAGGTGTCGCCGACCGCGGCCAAGCGCACCGAACAGCGCATCTCGCCCACCGGCGCGGTCTATGCCGGCAGCACCGGCGCCGCCGCGCAGGCTGCTGCCAAGGCTGCCGCGCTGGCCAAGGCCGCGTCGCAGGTGGCCTACGGTGGCACCAAGGATGGCAAGGTGATCTTCGACAACCTGTGCACCGCCTGCCACACCAATGGCGTGGGCATGGCGCCGACGCTGGACCATTCGCACTGGGACAAGCGCATCGCGCAGGGCAAGGACACCCTCTACAAGCATGCCATCGAGGGCTATACCGGCCCGGATGGCGGCATCATGCCGCCCAAGGGTGGCAACCCGGCCCTGACCGAGGAACAGATCCACGCCACCGTGGACTGGATGCTGGGCAACCTGAAATAACCGCCGCAACGCGCCGCTTGCTGTAGAGCCGAGCCCACGCTCGGCTGCTCTCCGCGCGGTGTGGCCAGGTGCAGCCGAGCATGGGCTCGGCTCTACGATCCCCCGGCTTTGCCCACCGAGGCCTGATTGCTCATATGCCCCCGCTGCGCAGGCGGGGTTTCGCATTTCAGGGTTAGTCTGTGCGCCCTCTTCCAAGGAATCGTCCGTCGATGCGCCGCCGCTCCCTCGCCCTTGCCCTGTCCCTGCTGCTGCCGGCCGGCGCTTTCGCCCAGGCCCAGCCGCAGGCCGCACCGGTCGCGACCACCCCCGCCGCGCGCAGCAGCGCCACCGTGGTGCTGACCGCTGCGCCGGCCGACTGGCGCGCGCTGGATGGCCAGCGCGTGCGCATCGCCGCACCGCTGACCCTGGCCGGTACCGATGGCCTGGAACGCTTCGGCCAGCTCACCGTGGCCTTCGACGGCCGCCTCTGGCAGCCGACCGAAGTGGCCGCGCCGGGTACTGCCGGCTACGAGCAGGTGATGGCCGACAACCAGCGTCGCCGCCTGGTGCTGGACGATGGCAGCGATGCCCGCGACCCGGCCAGCGTGGCCTACCTGCCGGGCAACCCGGTGCTGCGCACCGGCATGCAGCTGCGCAACGTGGAGGGCATCGTGCGCGTGGACGCGCAGGGCCACCCGCGCCTGCAGGTCGAGGGGGCGCTGAAACTGCCGGAACTCAAGCGCCCGGCGGTGCCGACGGTACCGGGCAGCCTGCATGTGGCCGCTTTCAACCTGGAGAACTTCTTCAACGGTGATGGCCAGGGCGGTGGCTTCCCGACCCTGCGTGGTGCGCGCACCCCGGACGAGCACAAGGCGCAGGTGGTCAAGCTGGTCACCACGGTCAATGCGCTGGGCGCCGATGTCGCAGCACTGATGGAGCTGGAGAACGATGGCTACGGACCGCAGTCGGCCATCGCTGAACTGGTCGATGCGCTCAACCGTGACCGCGGCGCGCAGGCTGACTGGCGCTTCGTCGACGCGGGCACCGGCCCCGGCGATAACCCGATCCGGGTCGGCATCATCTACCGCAGCACGCGCCTGCAGCCGGTGGGCAGGCCGGCCACGTTGACCGGCGGCCCGTTCGTCGAGCACAGCCGCGTACCGTTGGCGCAGGCCTTCCAGGGCAAGCACGGCGCGCCGTTCGTGGTGGTTGCCAACCACTTCAAGTCGAAGGGCTGCCGTGACGCGGCCGGTGCCGACGCCGACCGCAACGACAACCAGGGCTGCTGGAACGCCACCCGGGTGACTTCGGCGCAGCAGCTGCATGCCTGGCTGCAGACCGATCCGACCGGTACCGGCGCCAAGGACGCGGTTCTGCTGGGTGACTTCAACGCCTACGCGATGGAAGACCCGATCCGCGCCCTGCATGACCTGGGCTGGCAGGACGCGTTCAAGGTCGCCAAGGTCGAGCACCCCTACAGCTACGTCTACAACGGCTACACCGGCCGCCTCGACCACGCGCTGCTGAACCCGGGCATGGCCAAGCGCCTGCGCGGTGCCGCCGAATGGCACAGCAACGCCGACGAGCAGGACGCCAGCGGCTACCAGGGCCGCAACGTGCAGGGCCCGTGGCGCAGCTCCGACCACGACCCGCTGCTGCTGGGTTTCGATAAATAACCCAGCAGTTGGGCATCCGCTTGGGTGTGGGCGCGTACATGGGGCGGCACCCTGCTGTTGCTTTTGACCTTTCAGTCCGCCTTCAAGCGAGCCGAGCATCGCAGGTGAATCAGGGGCGAAGAGGCGCCGATGTCTGAGCGTAGCGAGTTCGGCGCCGTCCCCTGGTTCACCGAGAAGCGCAGGGTACCGGTGCACAGCACCGGCTCGCGGCTGGCGGAGCGTTTCTTTGGTTACTTTCTTTGCGCGCAAAGAAAGTGACACCTCTCCGGAGTTGCGGAAACGACTTGCCGGAAATGGTCCGTCGCAACCAAATGCTCACCCCCAGGCGATCAACCCGATCGCCAGCACCGCCAGCGCCAGCCCGGCGCGGTTCCACCGGGTGGTGGCCTCGCCGAAGGCGAACACGCCCACCAGCGCGCCCAGCACCACCACGCCGATGTTCATGCCGGCGAACACGGTGGCCGGGCTCTCCGGCATCGCCTGGTGCGCATGCACATAGAACAGGATGTTGCAGCCGTTGAGCAGGCCCAGCAGCGCGCCCGCGCCAAGGTTGCGCCAGGCCAACCGGCTGCGGCCACTGAAATGCCGCCACAGCTGCAATGCCAGCATCAGCACGAAGGCGACGCTGAAACTGGCCAGCACCGCCGCCATCGAGGGCGTGCCGGACAGCGCCACCTGCTTGAGCAGCACGTCGACCACCGCGAACCCGGCCCATACGCCCAGCAGCCAGCCCCAGCCACCGGGTGAGGACGCCACGACCGGGCCGCGTGGGCGCAGGCTGATGGCCACCATCGCCAGCAGGCCCAGGCCGAGCCCGGCCAGCTTCCATGGCGTGGCGGTCTGGCCGAAGAACAGGAACGCGGCGGCCAATGACAACAGCAGCGACAAGCGCTGTGCCACGTCGCTGCGGACGATGCCGGCCACCGCCACCGCGCGGCCCAGCACCAGGAAGATCGATGGCAGCACCACCGCCAGTGCCAGCAGCGACAGCCACGGCGCGTGCGGCGCGCGCAGCGCATCCAGCGGCGGCTGCAGCACCACGGCGGTGAGTGTTGCCGCCACCAGATAGTTCCAGGTGACCATCTGCGCAACATCCAGCTGGCGGCGTCCGGCCACCTTCAACAACACCGAAACCAGCACGCTGCAGATCACGGCCAGGGACAGGTAGAGCATGGGGCGGGCACAGGGCAGGGGCGGGGGACGGTATCATGGTGCCATGCACAAGCCCTCGTTCCCCGTCGCCCCCGGCGAAACCGCCTGCCTCGAACTGGACGGCCCGGCCGGCCCGCTGGACGTGGTCGTCGACCTGCCCAAGGCCGATGTGCCGGTGCAGCCGATCGTGGCCATCGTCTGTCATCCGCTGTCCACCGAGGGCGGCACCCTGCACAACAAGGTGGTCACCATGACCGCCACCACCCTGCGCGAGCTGGGCATCGCCACGGTGCGCTTCAATTTCCGCAGCGTGGGTGGTTCGGCCGGCACCTTCGATGGCGGCGTGGGCGAGCAGGACGACCTGAAGGCGGTCGCCGCCTGGGTGCAGAGCCAGCGCCCGGACGACCGCCTGTGGCTGGCCGGTTTCAGCTTCGGCGCGTTCGTGTCGCTGAAGGCGGCTGCCGCGCTGCAGCCGGAAGCGCTGATCTCGATCGCGCCGCCGGCCGGTCGCTGGGATTTCGATGGCATCGCGCCGCCGGCCCGCTGGCTGGTGATCCAGGGCGAGCAGGACGAGATCGTCGATCCGCAGGCCGTCTACCAGTGGCTGGACACGCTGGACGTCCCGCATGAGCTGGTGCGCATGCCCGAGACCAGCCACTTCTTCCACCGCAAGCTGATCGACCTGCGCGGCGCGCTGACCCACGGCGTCAAGCACTGGCTGGGCGCGGCGGCATGAGTGCAACCGAGTTGACCCCGTCGCAGCGGTACGCGGAAGGGGTTGCCCGTGGCGACTGGCAGAACGACCCGGCCCAGCACGCGGCGCTGGCCGAACTGGACCGCATCCACCTGGGCCTGCTGGACAGTGCCGAGGACGGCTGGCTGGACCGCCTGTCCTCGTTCTGGAAGAAGCCCGAGCCGGTGAAGGGCCTGTACTTCTGGGGCGGCGTCGGCCGTGGCAAGACCTTCCTGGTCGACCTGTTCTACGACGGCCTGCCGATCAAGCAGAAGTACCGCACCCATTTCCACCGCTTCATGCGCAGCGTCCACGAGCGCCTGCGCGAGCACCAGGGGCAGAGCGATCCGCTGGCGAAGATCGCCCAGGAATGGCGCAGCAACCTGCGCGTGCTGGTGCTGGACGAGTTCTTCGTCACCGACATCGGCGACGCGATGCTGCTGGCACGGCTGCTGGAGCGCTTGTTTGCCGAAGGCGTGACCCTGGTCACCACCTCCAACACCGCGGTGGAGAACCTGTACCTCAACGGTCTGCAGCGCGAGAGCTTCCTGCCGGCCATCGGCCTGCTGCAGCGCTTCTGCGTCGAGCTGTACGCCGAGGGCACCGAGGACTACCGGATGCGCGCGCTGACCCGCTCGCCGGTGTACCGCGCACCGCTGGCGGCCGACAGCGATGAGTGGCTGGCCACGCGCTGGAACGAACTGAGCGGCGGCCAGCCGGCCAAGCCCGGCAACATCGAGATCGAAGGCCGCAAGATCCCGGTGCGCGGCCGTGGCAAGAGCATCGCCTGGTTCGATTTCGCCGCGTTGTGCGAAGGCCCGCGTGGCCCGTCGGATTACATCGAGATCGCACACGAGTTCAACACCGTGCTGCTGGGCGGCATCCCCGCCTTCGACCGTTTGAACGAAGATGCCGCGCGCCGCTTCGTCAACCTGATCGACGAACTGTACGACCGCCACGTCAACCTGGTCTGCACCGCCAGCACCTCGCCGATCGAGCTGTACACCGGCCAGCGCCTGCAGGGCGCGTTCGAGCGCACCGCCTCGCGCCTGATCGAGATGCAGAGCGCCGAGTACCTGGGTACCCCGCACCGGGCGTGAGGGTGCCGCCCAGGTAAATGCGTTGCCGGCCAGCGGCCGGCACTACCACGCCACGGTCCCGGCATCCGCCGCGCGGTTACCGGGTCGGCGCCACCGCATTCCCACGCGGCCGCTCATCCGGCCCGGCCGACACATGCAGGCCCGAGCCATCGCCGTGCTCCACCCGTACGCTCTCGCCGCGCTCCAGCAGCCGCAGCGGCTGTCCCTGGTAGCGCACTTCCAGCGCGTCGTGGGCCGCTGCCAATGACTGCACCAGCGGGCACAGCGCCAGCGCCTTGGCTTCCAGCTGTTGGCTGCGCGCTTCCATGCGGCGGTCGACTTCGGCATCGAGGCGGTCGGCGCGGCGCTCCATGGCGCCGGCGCGGCCGGTGAACACCTGCCACAGCACGCTGCGGGTCATCGACCCGGCCATGGTCTCGGCCATCTGGTCGATATGCGCGTCGAAGCCATCGCCGAAGGTCTCCTGTTCCCAATAGCCGCGGCCCAGGCTGGCGTCGATCCAGTCCTGCATCTCGCCGCGCATCGCACGCATCTGGCGGTTGCGGGCCTTGCCGGTGATGGCTTCGAAGGCAGCGTCCAGCGCATCGAAGGTGACCCCGGAGACTTCGTGGGCCAGCGCGGTGGCCGCCGGCATCAGCTGGCGCGCACCGGCCTCCATCTGCCGCAGGCGGGCGGCGTCGGCGGCGCTGACCGTCACCATCGCGCCGTCCAGGCTCAGCTCGCCGTCGTGGAACACCACTTCATGCGGCGCCTGCGGGCCATGCCGCAGCCAGATGCCGCCGCTGTCCACCAGCACGTCGTAGTCGGTATGGATGCCGCACTGGTCCGAACGCAGGTCCGGCCCCTCGGCGGCCAGCGCCGGGGCAATGAACAGGGCAGGCAGCAGGGCCAGCGCGGGCAACCGCAGGTGCATCGGAGCATCCTTTTCCGGGAGCGAGCGGCCAGCATCCGCCGCCAGCGCGCGGGCGTCACCGGCCGGAAGTCACCCGTCCACCGGATTCCCACCGGCTGCCCACCACCTATCCACAGGGTTGTCCCTAGCCAGTTTCATCACTGTCATGTGAAGCTGTCATTGTTCCGTTTCCGCGGTGCGTTGTACCACCGCAATGACGCTTTCGGGCTTGACTGCGCAGCCCGTTCCGGCAGGTCTGAAGCGTCTGATCCGGGCGCCGATGGCACGATCCTTGCGGCGCAAGGGATTGCCGAATTTCACTACATTTGGCGTTGACGGACCCCATTACCCCCACTATCTTGTGGCCGTCGGTCGCAGTAACCCCAATTCCAGGGGGTGCCCGGGGTACCCATCCGCGATCGTCAACGGCAGTGGCAGGCGCAGGGTCTCATCCCCTGCGACGCCGTCCTGCCATCCTGGGCTGTCATGTCCCGGGCTGCGTCACCCGATGCATTGAGCACCCCCAATCACGCCAAGAGGACACACGCCGTGAGCACCGAATCCAGCGCCACCATCGAGAAGGAAAGCGAATTCCTGTTGACGTCGCCGCCGACCGCCAACGCGATGAGTGTGACCAAGCGCAATGGGACCACCGAACTGGTGGACCTGAACAAGATCGTGCGCGCGGTGCAGCGTTCTTCCGAAGGCCTGCACGCCGTCGACCCGATGCGCGTGGCCACCCGCACCATTTCCGGCCTGTACAACGGCGCCACCACCCGCGAGCTGGACGAACTGTCCATCCGCACCGCCGCCCTGCTGATCGGTGAAGAGCCCGAGTACGGCCGCCTGGCTGCGCGCCTGCTGGCCAACTACATCGCCAAGGAAGTCTCGGGCCAGGAAATCTACGCCTTCTCGCAGTCGGTCAGCCGTGGCCATGAAGTCGGCCTGATCAACGACCGCCTGCTGAACTTCGTGCAGACCAATGCACGCAAGCTCAACGACGCCATCGACGGCGCGCTGGACCTGAACTTCGATTACTTCGGCCTGCGCACCCTGTACGACCGTTACCTGCTGCGCCACCCGCACACCCGCAAGGTGATCGAGACCCCGCAGCAGTTCTTCCTGCGCATCGCCAGCGCGCTGAGCGAGGACGTGTCCGAGACCCTGGCGCTCTACAAGCGCATGGGCAACCTGGACTACCTGCCGTCCAGCCCGACCCTGTTCAACTCCGGCACCACCCACGAGCAGCTGTCCTCGTGCTTCCTGCTGGACTCGCCGCAGGACTCGCTGGAGTCGATCTATTCCAAGTACGGCGACATCGCCCAGCTGTCGAAGTTCTCCGGCGGCATCGGCGTCAGCTACACCCGCGTGCGTTCGCGTGGTTCGCTGATCAAGTCGACCAACGGCCACTCCAACGGCATCGTGCCGTGGCTGAAGACCATGGATTCGTCGGTGGCCGCGGTGAACCAGGGCGGCAAGCGCAAGGGCGCGGCCTGTGTGTACCTGGAAACCTGGCACGCCGACATCGAGGACTTCCTCGAACTGCGCGACAACACCGGTGACGAAGCCCGCCGTGCGCACAACCTGAACCTGGCCAACTGGGTGCCGGACCTGTTCATGAAGCGCGTCGAAGCCGACCAGGAATGGTCGCTGTTCGATCCGCGCGTCGTGCCGGAGTTCACCGACCTGTTCGGCGAAGCCTTCGAGCAGGCCTACCTGCAGGCCGAAGCCCAGGGCAAGGCCAACCGCACCATCTCCGCGCGCAAGCTGTATGCCCGCATGATGCGTACGCTGGCCGAGACCGGCAACGGCTGGATGACCTTCAAGGACAAGTGCAACCGCGCCAGCAACCAGACCCTGCGCGCCGGCAACGTGATCCACCTGTCGAACCTGTGCACGGAAATCCTGGAAGTCACGTCCAACGATGAAACCGCGGTGTGCAACCTGGGTTCGATCAACCTGGGCAACCACTTCGACGAGCACAACGAGTTCGACTTCGAGAAGCTGGCCGAGACCGTGCGCCTGGCCGTGCGCCAGCTCGACCGCGTCATCGACCTGAACTTCTACCCGATCGAAACCGCCCGCCGTGCCAACCTGCGCTGGCGTCCGGTCGGCCTGGGCTGCATGGGCCTGCAGGACGTGTTCTTCCGCAAGCGCCTGCCGTTCGACAGCGCCGAAGCCCGCGCCCTGTCGAAGAAGATCGCCGAAGCGATCTACTTCCACGCGCTGGAAACCTCCTGCGAGCTGGCCCAGGAACGTGGCAAGCACCCGTCGTTCAACGACACCCGCGCCGCCGGTGGCGAACTGCAGTTCGACGCCTGGAACGTGGTGCCGGAAGACGCCGAGCGCTGGGATGCCCTGCGTGCCCGCATCAAGGAACACGGCCTGCGCAACTCGCTGATGATCGCGATTGCCCCGACCGCGACCATCGCTTCGATCGCCGGCTGCTACGAGTGCGTCGAGCCGCAGGTGTCCAACCTGTTCAAGCGCGAGACCCTGTCCGGTGACTTCCTGCAGGTCAACCGCTACCTGGTCAACGAGCTGAAGAAGCTGGGCCTGTGGACGCCGGAAATGCGCGATGCCATCAAGCTGGCCGAAGGCTCCATCGCGGGCGTGGCACAGATTCCGGAAACGCTGCGCGAGGTCTACCGCACCGCGTGGGAACTGCCGATGCGTTCGCTGATCGACATGGCCGCCGAGCGTGGCGCCTTCATCGACCAGTCGGCCTCGCTCAACCTGTTCATGGAAAGCCCGAACATCGGCGCGATGTCCTCCATGTACATGTACGCCTGGAAGCAGGGCATCAAGACCACCTACTACCTGCGTTCGCGCCCGGCCACCAAGATCGCCAAGACCACGGTCAGCGCTGCGGCCCCGGCCAAGGTGTTCAGTCCGGACGAAGCCATCGCCTGCTCGCTGGAAAACCCGGAAGCCTGCGAGGCCTGCCAGTAAAACCGCGCGGTGGGTGCCGACCGTTGGTCGGCACTCGACACCTCGCACCTGTAGAGCCGAGCCATGCTCGGCTGCGGAAAAACACCCACGGTAGCGCCGGGCCATGCCCGGCGTCTCACCCAGGAATTCAAGGAAACACCCATGGCCGACAAGCCCAAGCAGATGCTGCTCGATCCCGGTTTTGAACTGACCCTGCGCCCGATGCGCTACCCGCAGTTCTATGACATGTACCGGAATGCGATCAAGAACACCTGGACGGTGGAAGAGATCAACTTCCAGATCGACATCACCGACCTGCATAGCAAGATGTCGCCGGGTGAGCGTCACCTGATCCACCGCCTGGTCGCGTTTTTCGCCACCGGCGACTCGATCGTGTCCAACAATCTGGTGCTGAACCTGTACCAGCACTTGAACGCGCCGGAAGCGCGCATGTACCTGTCGCGCCAGCTGTATGAAGAAGCGCTGCACGTGCAGTTCTACCTGACCCTGCTCGACAACTACCTGCCGGATCCGGAAGAGCGCGTCAAAGCCTTCGCCGCGGTGGAGAACATCGACTCGATCAAGAAGAAGGCCGATTTCTGCTTCAAGTGGATCGACTCGATCCAGGACCTGAAGCGCATCGAGACCCGTGCCGAGCGCCGCCAGTTCCTGCTCAACCAGATCTGCTTCGCTGCGTGCATCGAAGGCCTGTTCTTCTTCGCCGCCTTCGCCTACGTGTACTACTTCCGTTCGCGTGGCCTGCTGCCGGGCCTGGCCTCGGGCACCAACTGGGTGTTCCGCGACGAGAGCGCGCACATGGAGTTCGCGTTCGAGTCGGTGCGCGTGGTGCGTGAGGAAGAGCCGGACCTGTTCGACGACGAGATGAAGCAGCAGGTCTACGACATGCTGGCCGAAGCCATTGAATGCGAAGTGCAGTTCGCCGAGGACGTGCTGTCCGGCGGCGTGGCCGGCATCTCGACCCGCGACATGCGCCAGTACCTGCAGCACTGCGCCGACCAGCATTTCGCCAAGCTGGGCATGGAAAAGAAGTACAACGTGCGCAACCCGCTGCCGTTCATGGAACTGCAGGACGTGCAGGAGCTGACCAACTTCTTCGAACGCCGCGTCTCGGCCTACCAGGTCGGCGTGCAGGGCGAAGTCGCCTTCGACATGAACTTCTGATCGAACCGGTCAGCTCTGTCGCAACGAAGAACCCCGGCCAACGCCGGGGTTCTTCGTATCTGTAGCGTCGAGCCGTGCTCGCCGGCTCGGTTTTTGTAGAGTCGAGCCATGCTCGACTGCCGTTCGCGAAGACAAGTCGAGCATGGCTCGACCCTACAGTCAGCGCCGCCCTTCCACCGCCATGCGCACCGCCAGCCCGGCCAGTACCGTGCCCATCAGCCAGCGCTGCACCATCTGCCAGGTCGGGCGCGCGGCCAGGAAGCCGGCGATGCTGCCAGCGGTCAGCGCGATGATGCCGTTCACGGTCACACTCACCGCGATCTGGGTGGAACCCAGCACGATCGACTGCATCAGCACGCTGCCTTCGCCGTCCGGATGCAGGAACTGCGGCAGCAGTGACAGATACATCACCGCCACTTTCGGGTTCAGCAGATTGGTCAGGAAGCCCATCGTGAACAGTTTGCGCGGGCTGTCCTGCGGCAGGTCACGCACCGCGAACGGCGAACGGCCGCCCGGCTTCAGTGCCTGCCAGGCCAGGTACAGCAGGTACAGCGCGCCACCGATGCGCAGCGCGTCGTAGGCGAACGGTACGGTCATCAGCAGGGCGGTGATGCCCAACGCCGCACACAGCATGTAGAACACGAAGCCCAGCGCCACCCCGCCCAGCGAGATCAGCCCTGCGACCGGCCCCTGGCAGATCGAGCGCGAAATGACGTAGATCATGTTCGGCCCGGGCGTGAGCACCATCGCCAGCGAAACCAGCGCAAAGGCCAGGAGGTCGGAAGGAGCGGGCATGGGCGGTCCAGGCAGTGGGCGTGGCGCAGTGTAGCGCCGCCTGCACGGGGCCTGGCTTAAAATTGCCGGACCCCACACCGAAGCACCCCCATGACCCCGATCCCCGAGACCGTGCCGCCCACCGAAGTGCGCATGGCCGAAATCGTCTTCCCCAACCACACCAACCACCTGGGCACCCTGTTCGGTGGCCAGGCATTGGCATGGATGGACAAGGCCGCCTTCCTGGCCGCCGCCCGCTATTCGCGCCGCACCGTGGTGACCGCGCGCAGCGACCAGGTCGACTTCAAGCTGCCGATCCGCATCGGCCAGATGGTGGAAACCATCGGCCGCATCGTCGAAGTCGGCCGCAGCTCGATGAAGGTCGAGGTCGAACTGGTCGCCGAAGACCTGCACAGCGGCGAGCGCAAGCTGTGCACCCGCGGCCACTTCGTGATGATCGCGCTGGACGAGGAAGGCCACCCGATCGCGGTGCCACCGCTGCCGGCGGCCTGAGCCCGTCGGCTGAACCGGCGCTTGCAGGGGCGCTTGCGCGCCCCCATGTGGCAGCCATGACCCCGCTGCTGACCGACTTCATCGACCGCGCCCAGCGCCTGTTCGTGCTGAGCGGCGCCGGTTGCAGCACTGCCTCGGGCATTCCCGATTACCGGGATACCGACGGCCAGTGGAAACGGACGCCGCCGGTGACCTACCAGGCCTTCATGGGCGAGGCGGCCACCCGCCAGCGCTACTGGGCGCGCAGCCTGCTCGGCTGGCCACGCTTCGGCCTGGCCCGGCCCAACGGCACCCACCAGGCGCTGGCCGCGCTGGAACGCCGCGGCACGCTGCAGGTCCTGCTGACCCAGAATGTGGACGGCCTGCACCAGCGTGCCGGCAGCCACAATGTGATCGACCTGCATGGCCGCCTGGATCGGGTGCGCTGCATGGGCTGCGAGCGCCGCAGTGGCCGCGAGGAGTTCCAGCAGCGCCTGCTGGACGCCAACCCCGGCTGGGATGCGCTGGAGGCCGGCATCGCCCCCGATGGTGATGCCGACCTGGAGACCGATTTCTCGAGCTTCGTGGTGCCCGATTGCGCCTGCTGCGGCGGCTTGTTGAAGCCGGACGTGGTGTTCTTCGGCGAAAACGTGCCGCGTGAACGGGTGGCAGCGGTGCACGATCACCTGCAGCAGGCCGATGCGGTGCTGGTGGTGGGGTCGTCGCTGATGGTCTATTCCGGCTTCCGCTTCGTCCAGGCCGCGGCCAAGGCAGGGTTGCCGGTGGCGGCACTGAACCGTGGCCGCACCCGCGCCGACGACCTGCTGCAGTTCAAGGACGAGCGGGACTGCGCTGAAGCGCTGGCCACGTGGGCTTCGCGCTGAGCCCATGCCCGGCTGCAGCAGGCCGCGCGAAACAGCGATCCATCCAGACGGTTGATCCGGGAGCCGCGCAGCGGTGCAATACGCATCCCCTACGTCGTTCATCACCGTCTTGAGCCAGCTGTTTTCGCCGATCTCGTTCGGCCCCCTGACCCTGTCCAACCGCATCGTCATCGCGCCGATGTGCCAGTACTCCGCCGAAGACGGTCGCGCCAGCGACTGGCACGCCATGCACCTGGGCAACCTGGCGCAGTCCGGCGCCGGCCTGTTGATCCTGGAAGCCACCGCGGTCGAGCCGCGGGGCCGCATCAGCTGGGCCGACCTGGGCCTGTGGGATGACGGTACTGAGGCGGCGCTGGCGCAGGTGCTCGCCAGCGTCCGCCGCTGGTCGCCGATGCCGCTGGGCATCCAGCTGGGCCATGCCGGCCGCAAGGCCTCGGTGAACCGCCCATGGGATGGCGGTGGTCAGCTGCCGGCCGACGATGCGCGTGGCTGGGCCACCGTGGCACCGTCGCCGCTGCCGTTCCATGCCGGCGATCCGGCACCGCAGGCGCTGGATGAGGCCGGCATCGCCGAGCTCATCGCCGCCTTCGCCGCCAGTGCGGTGCGCGCCGAGCGCCTGGGCTTCGAGCTGATCGAGCTGCATGCCGCGCACGGCTACCTGCTGCACCAGTTCCTGTCGCCGCTGAGCAACCGCCGTACCGATGGCTACGGTGGCTCGCTGCCGAACCGCCTGCGCCTGCTGGTGGAGGTGTTCGATGCGGTGCGTGCGGCGGTGTCCGACAAGGTCGCCGTGGGCGTGCGCATTTCCGCCAGCGACTGGGTCGACGGCGGCTGGGACCTGGTGCAGAGCGAGGCGCTGGCCCAGGTGCTGGACGCGCGCGGCTGCAATTTCCTGCATGTCTCCAGCGGCGGCCTGGACGAGCGCCAGAAGATCACCGTCGGCCCGGGTTACCAGGTGCCGTTCGCAGCGGCGATCAAGGCCAAGGTGCGCATGCCGGTCATCGCGGTGGGCATGATCACCGAACCGGAACAGGCCGAGTCGATCCTGCGCCACCGCCACGCCGATGCTGTGGCGCTGGCGCGCGGCATCCTCTACGACCCGCGCTGGCCGTGGCATGCCGCCGCGGCACTGCGTGACAGCGTGGAACCGGCGCCGCAGTACCTGCGCTGCGAACCGCGCGATGCGCGCGGCGTGTTCAAGGTGCGCTGAGGCTCACACCCGCCAGGCCGGCGCCATGCCGGCCTGCAGATGCTCGAACAGCGCGCGGATCTTGGCGGTGAAGTCGCGGCGGTCGCTGACGCAGAAATAGACCTCCATCGGCTCCGGGCGCCACGCCGTGTCGGCGCCGAACACCGCCTGCAGGCGGCCATCGCGCAGGTACGGCTCGGCCACGAACGCGGCCAGCCGGGTGATGCCGGCACCGGCCGCCGCCAGCGTCGCCAACGCATCGATGTCATCGCAGACCATGCTCGGCGGCAGCGCGGCGTCCACGCGCTGGCCGTCCTTCAGCAGGCCCCAGCGCAGCGGCCGGCCATCGGTGGGGAAGCGGTGCAGCAGCCCGCGATGGCTGCCCAGTTCCGAGGGTTCCTGTGGCGTGCCATGGGCCTTCAGGTAGGCCGGTGAGGCGCAGAACACGAACGGAACACGCGCCAGCTGCCGCGCGACCACGCCATCCTCCAACTGTGCTCCGATGCGGATGCTGGCATCCACCGCTTCCGGGCCATGCTGCACGGCGCGGTCGGTCAGGCGCAGCTCCAGCTGCAGCTGCGGGTAGCGCTGCTGCAGTGAAGGCAGCAACGGTGCCAGCACGTGGCGGCCGAACGCGCTGCTGCTGGCGATGCGCAGCGGCCCGGCCGGTTCGATGTTGCCGGAGGTGACCATCGCCTGTGCACGCGCCAGGTCGGCTTCGATGTGGCGGACCTGCGCCAGGTACAGCGCGCCGGCCTCGCTGAGCGCCAGTTGGCGCGTACTCCGGTTCAGCAGCCGTACGCCCAGATGTGCTTCCAGCCGGTTGATGTTCTGGCCGACTGCGGTAGCGCTGATGCCAAGGATGCGGGCCGCGGCGGCAATGCTGCCGGTCTCTGCGGTGCGGGTGAAGCTGCGGATCAGTTGCAACAGGTTCATGACCGACCAGCTTGCCACGGGGACGCCCAAGTATCGCTTGGGACTGAACCAAGCAGGTCGGTTGCATCGGTGACCATCGAGCCATTGGGCAGGTCGCTGCCCTACACTCGGGCGATGCGCCCCGATTCCATCCTCACCCTGTCCTGCCCCGACCGTACCGGCATCGTCTACCGCGTATCCGGCCTGCTGTTCGACCACGGCTGCAACATCCTCGACGCCCAGCAGTTCGGCGACGAGGAGAGTGGCCGCTTCTTCCTGCGCGTGCATTTCGACCGTGACGCCGGCCTGCCGCTGGAGACCGTGCATGCCGCCATGGCCACGCTGGCCGCCGGCTTCGGCATGGACTGGCAGTTGCATGATGGCCGGCGCCGCGCGCGCCTGCTGGTGCTGGTCAGCAAGCAGGGGCACTGCCTCAACGACCTGCTGTTCCGTGCCCACAGCGGCCAGCTGAAGGTCGACATCGCGGCGGTGGCGTCCAATCACGCCGACTTCGCGCCATTGGCCGCGTCCTACCAGGTGCCGTTCCACCACCTGCCGGTGACCGCCGATACGCGTGCGGTGCAGGAACAACAGATCATCGACCTGGTCGAGCGCGAGCGCATTGATCTGGTTGTGCTGGCGCGCTACATGCAGATCCTGTCACCCACGCTGTGCCGCGCGCTGGCCGGCCGAGCGATCAACATCCACCACAGCTTCCTGCCCAGCTTCAAGGGCGCGCAGCCGTACCACCAGGCGCACGCACGCGGGGTCAAGATCATCGGCGCCACCGCGCACTACGTCACCGAGGATCTGGACGAAGGTCCGATCATCGAACAGGACGTGGCCCGCGTGGACCACGCGATGGCACCGCGCGAACTGGTACGGCTGGGCAGCGATACCGAATCGCTGGTGCTGGCGCGCGCCGTTCGCCGCCATGTGGAGCACCGCATCCTGCTCAACGGGCACCGAACGGTGGTGTTCCGGTAATCGCCCATCCCGCGTCCGCCGGGCATGGCCCGGCGCTACCACGGGTGCTATCCGGTAGTGCCGGCCGCTGGCCGGCAACTGCAGAGATCCCGAGGTTGCCGGCCAGCGGCCGGCACTACCGAATCCTGATTTCATCCAATGAAAAGCCCCCGGTTCGGCCGTCCCGCGATCTGTAGGGGGGCGTAGTTAGGGGGCTGGATGAATCGATTGTGTTGTCGTGGGCAGGAGCGCGCAAGCGGCATAAGCGACGTGCGCGGTAGCGCCGGGCCATGCCCGGCGGTCACGCCTCAGGCGATCGCGATCCCCGCCTTGCCCAGTGCTTCGCGCACCATCGCGTCGTTGGCTTCGGTCACCGGCCGGGTCAGCTCCCACAGGAACTTCACCCGGAAGCCGGACTTCACCGCGTCCTGCGCGCTCCACAGCACACAGTAGTCGCGGGCCAGGCCGCATACGTGCACTTCGCGGATGCGGCGTTCGTGCAGCCAGCCGGCGAGGCCGGTGGCCGGGCGCTCGCCGTCGGGCCCGTGGTTCTCGCGGAAGGCGCTGTACGAATCCACCTGTTGGCGCGTGCCCTTGCGCAGGATCAGGTCGGCCACCGTCCAGTCCACGCCCGGGTGCAGGGCGGCACCGGCGCTGCCCTGCACGCAATGGTCCGGCCACAGCGTCTGCGGCTGCGCGTGCAGCAGGATGGTCTCGAACGGGCGCTGGCCGGCGTGCTGGCTGGCAAACGAGGCATGGTCGGACGGGTGCCAGTCCTGGGTCGCCACCACGGTGCGGTAGCGACGCTGTGCCAGCAGATCGGCAATCGGTGCCACCAGCGCATCGCCCTGGTCGCAGGCCAGCGCACCGCCGGGCATGAAGTCCGGCTGCAGGTCGATCACCAGCAGGGCGACGTCGGCGGGCAGGGCGGTCATGGCAGGTCCGGTACAACAGAAGGGGCGACCAGCGTGGCCGCCCCATGCCTGCACGTCAATCGCCCTGCGGCGTCTCAGCGTCCTGCCCGTAGTACAGCAGGCCGATCTTGATCCGTTCGCGCCCGTTCTCGCGGCGGTGGCGGTTGGCATCGCGCAGCGAGTACACGCAGCCGCAGTATTCCTGCTGGTAGAACTGCTCGCGCTTGCTGATCTCGATCATGCGGCTGGCACCGCCGCCCTTGCGCCAGTTGTAGTCCCAGTACTGCAGGCCTTCATAGCGCGAGGCGGCGCGGATGCCGCAGTCGTTGATCTGCGCCATGTTCTTCCAGCGCGAGATGCCCAGCGACGAACTGATGGTGTCGTAGCCATGCTCGTGCGCATACAGCGCGGTGCGCTCGAAGCGCATGTCGAAACACATCGTGCAGCGGATGCCGCGTTCGGGCTCGTTTTCCATGCCGCGCGCACGGCTGAACCAGTTGTCGGTGTCGTAGTCGCAGTCGATGAACGGGATGTCGTGCTGTTCGGCGAAGCGGATGTTCTCCTGCTTGCGCAGCTCGTATTCCTTCACCGGATGGATGTTGGGGTTGTAGAAGAAGATCGCGTAGTCGATCCCGGAGGCGGTGATCGCCTCCATCACTTCGCCGGAACAGGGCGCGCAGCACGAATGCAGCAGCAGGCGCTTGCCGTCGGCGGGCAGGGTCAGGGTGGGGCGTTGGAGCTCGGTCATCGTCAGGTACCGCATGGACCGCCGGCAACGGCGGTGGCCCATGCATCGGCGCGTGGGTGAACGGGTCTGGCTGGATACCGTGAACAGGACGCGCGCGGCCACACCGCCTGCACGCGCAGGACGACGACGGCCCCGGCAACCTCCCCGCGGAGATTCCAGGTCGAGTCAGGGGACGGTCGTGTCCCCCGGCCGGGGCCGGTATTCGGGCTGATGGACACGGGCCGCAGCCCACCTACTACCCGCCGCTTCCCAGGCGTGAGCCCAGTGCTGTTGGCAGGATTCGTTTCCATTCACCGCTGCGGGGCAGCTCCGGAATGAGCGCGCGAGGCGCCTTCACCGGATTCCCGTTTAAATCCCTGCCACCATCCAGCCACGGCAGGGATACCTTCGGCGTGCCCACGGTGGACGCGTTGCCGGCACCGGTCAAGGCCCAGGGGTCGGATCCCGTTGCGAAGCAACGGGCTCTGACCCCGGGAACGTCCTCAACGTCCCGCCGCAGCCCGCGCGCGGATGTCATCCAGCCGCTGGTCGTGCAGCAGGCGGCCGTTCTCCCACACGGTCACCATCGCGTCCTCGAAGCCGGTCGGCAGCGCTTCGTCACCGCTGGAAGGCAATGCCACCGTGTGCAGGCTGCCGTCATCCAGACGCCGCAGCAGGCGCATGCGGCCGCGCTTGCTGGTCTTGCCGGCGTCGGTGACCGGTTCCTTGTAGACATCGATCCACTCGCCGTCCACCCGTGCGGCCGAACACTTCAGCGCGAACTTCTGCGTATCGCGGTCCAGCCGCTGCAGCAGCGCGCCGCCCATGCCGAAGGCCACGTTGTCGGCGGCGTAGCCGTCGTCGGTGATGCGCTGCAGGATGGCGCGGATGGTGTCCGGGTTGATGCCATCGCCCTGGATCACCCGCACATGGTTGAGCACGCGGTAGCCCTTGCCGTTGAGGGTGTGGCCGAAGGCTTCATCCAGCCGGCGCAGGCTTTCGGCCACCACCTCCACCGGGTCGCCCGAGTCGGGACGGATGACCAGGGTGGCGCCCGAGGCGATCACTTCATCGCGCAGGGTGGTACCCCAGTGCTCGCTGATCGCGCGGTAGATGTCGTAGCTGTCCGACACCACCGCCACGATCGCACCGGGCTTGCCGAACCGGCGCAGCATGTTGCGGTAGGCGTCCACCTCGCGCTCGCGGCCCCAGCTGGTGATGGTGCTGTGCTCGGCGGCGGGAATCGAATAGCCCGCCATCGGCGCGTGATAGTGCGCGCGCGCCAGGCACAGCGCCGAGACGGTATCGGTGCCGAGGAAGTTGACCAGGTGCGCGGCACCGCCCAGCGCGGCCGATTCCAGGCTCGAGACACCGCGCGCACCGAAGTCGTGCAGCTTGAACGGCAGCTGCCCCTGCGGGTCGTCGCTGGTCTGCTGCAGGAACGCGGCAATGGTCTGCCGTGCATGCCAGCTGATGGTGGCCACGGTGACCGGGTACCACACGCGCAGCAGCAGCGTTTCCAGGTACGAGGGCACCCAGAACGCGGCCGGATCGGTCGATTCAATGGTCATCAGCGCCTGGTGGGTGGGCACCACGCTGCCCTCGGGCACGGCGCGGATGCGCACCGGCAGGTGGCCGCCAAGCCGGTCGACGATATCGCGCCAGCCGGCTTCGTTGAACGGTTCGCCATGCGCGGCGAATACCGCAGCGGCGTCGTCGATGTCGGCATGGGTGACCGGCCGTGCCAGGGCGTCCTTGAGGATCGCCTGCAGGCCGAAGAACACCGTGCGATCGTGCAGGCCGCCGCGCGATTCCACGTAGAAGAACGTGGCATCGGTACCCGGCGGGTACTGCAGCCAATGGCTGGCCTTGTAGCTGTCGGTGTTGAGGAGAAGATTATCGAGGTAGTGCATGACGGAAGCTCCTTCGCGTCGAGTGGCACCGGCGGTCTATCCGCCAGTGGGAAGCCGGGCCGGTCAGCCGCGGCCGAGGAAATACTCCAGGATGTGCAGGTGGTCTTCGAACAGCTGCGGGCCCATGTCCAGTGCTTCACTCACTGGTATCCAGCGCGCCTTGTCGGCATCGTCGCCGCCGCGCACCGGCGGCAGGTCACCGGCCGGGAATTCGAAGTGGAAGCCGTGGGTGATGGTGCGGCCACGCTGGCTGCGGTCGGGGTGGTCGAACACCTGCTGGCCCTTCAGCGACCCCTTCAACACCGGCAGCGGAATCTTCAGCCGGGTTTCCTCGCGCAGTTCGCGCAGGCAGCTGTCGAGCAGGCTCTGTTCCTGGCCGACGAAGCCGCCGGGCAGCGCCCACAGGCCCTTGCCGGGTTCCGAACGGCGCCGCACCAGCAGCACGTGGCCCGAATGCACCACCACCGCATCGGTGGTGACGAAGGTAGGCGCGTAGGGCGCGTCCTTCCAGGCCGCCTTGTACTGTTCGATGAAGCGGTACTCGGCCACCAGCTGGCCATAGGCAGGCGCGCTCTTGCGGAACGCTTCGAGCATGTCGTATACCGGCGCCGGCACGTTGCCACGCAGCATCAGCAGCGCGCCGTGGAAGTCGACGTCGCCGGCCTCGAACAGATAGCGCCGCAGTTCGGTGGCCGACAGGGTGGCGGTGTGCTGCACGTCCACCAGCGGCCACTGCGGGAATTCGCGCAGGTAGTAGCTGGAGGCATCCTTGTCCATGCCGATCAGGCCAACCTTCGCATCGGCGGCGGCACCGTCGTTACGCAGCGCTTCGGCCACCTGTCGCTGCACGTTGGCGATCCACTGCGCTTCGTTGTACAGGTGGTCGCGCAGCGGGCGGATCAGCAGGCGGTCGGTGTGGCCATCGAGGGCGGCCTGGATCATCACGGCGCGTTCGGCCACGGTCCACGGATTGCGCAGGCTGCGGGGGGTATCGGCAGAGCCGACCAGGAAGATCAGCTTGCGGGCCCGGCTCAGGGCCAGGCGGGCAACGGCGGCGTGGCCGTTGTGGAAGGGCTCGAATCGCCCGATGAAGACGAGATAGTCGAATTCCATGAGAATCCCTCATGTCGTTGTGGTAGCCGCGGGTCTGTCCCTTGGCTTGCTGCAGATGCTACGCCGATGGCGGGGCGGGTCAAGCCTGCAGGCATGCCTTCCGCTGAACACCGAAGATTCCTGGCGGGACTGCGCTGCTGTTCTCAGGCCCTGAGAAGCCTCTGCGCCATACTGGCACCCACGCGGCGGACGGCATGCTCGGGGGCAAGACAGTGGCGGACAAGTACTGCGATCTGGTCATGAAAGGCGGCATCACCAGCGGCATCGTGTACCCCAATGCGGTACTGGCGCTGGCGCGCGAGTATCGCTTCAAGAGCATCGGCGGCACCTCGGCCGGTGCCATCGCCGCGGCGGTGGCGGCTGCGGCGGCGTGCGGTGATCGCCGCCAGCAGGCGGGCGAACACCTGCCCGGCGATGCCGGCTACGGCGGGTTGTCGGCGGTGTCGGCGCAGCTGTCGCGGCGCGGCTTCATCTACAGCCTGTTCCAGCCGGCCCGTGGCGCGCGCGCCGCCTACCGGCTGCTGGTGGTGCTGACCGGCAATGCCGGCCTGCCGCACAAGCTGCTGTGCCTGGCCGTTGCCGTATTCGAGATCGCGCCGCTGGAAGTACTGGTGTCGCTGGCGCTGCTGCTCGGCCTGGGCTGGTGGGGCGGTGGCTGGAGTGGCGTGGCCGCCACGCTGCTGCCGTCGCTGCTGTGCGCGTACGGTGCCGGCGTGGCCGGTGCCGCGCTGCGGGTGGCGCGGGTGGCGCGGCGCAATCTGCTGGGCCTGTGCAGCGGCCTCGGCCGCGATGCACGCACGCCGGCGTTGACCGAGTGGCTGCACGCGTGCCTGCAGCAGTTGTCCGGCAAGCCGCTGGATGCACCGCTCACATTCGCCGACCTGCACGATGCGCCGCGCTATGCCGGTGAGCCTGACTGCCCGCATGCGATCAGCCTGCAGATGATCACCACCTGCGTGTCGCACAACGAACCACGCACACTGCCGCTGGGCGGCGCGCAGTTCTGGTTCCTGCGCGAGGAGTTCGAGCAGCTGTTCCCCGCCAGCGTGGTGCAGTGGCTGGTGAAGCAGGCCGGCCCGCCGCTGGAGGTGGAAGGGCGGCAGTACTACCACCTGCCGCAGGGCCCGAAGCTGCCGGTGCTGGTGGCCACGCGCATGAGCCTGAGCTTCCCGCTGCTGATCAGCGCGGTGCCGCTGCATGAGCCCTCGCGCCGCGAGCGCCGCTGTGAACCGACCGCGCCAGCAGCCGACCAGGAGCACAACGTTGCCGACAGCATGGAAGGGCTGACCAGTGCCGGCCAGACCTGCGGCCCGGTGATCACCGCGTTCCGCATCTGCTGGTTCTCCGATGGTGGCATCAGCAGCAACTTCCCGATTCACCTGTTCGACGCCGCCCTGCCGCGCTGGCCGACGTTCGCCATCAATCTGGTCTACCCGCAGCATGCCGAAGATGTGAGCCACGGCAGCAGTGGCCGCCAGGCGCTGGAACATGCCGTGTTCCTGCCGACCGAGAACCGCCATGGCTGGCAGCGCACCTATCAGTCGATCGCCACGCCGTTGGCCGCTGCGGAGCTGGGTCGTTTCCTGTTCGCGGTGGTGGCGACCATGCAGAACTGGCGCGATCTGCTGCAGGCGCGTGCGCCGGGCTACCGCGACCGCATCGTGCACGTCAGCCTGCAGGGCGACGAAGGCGGCATGAACCTGGACATGCCACAGGAGGTGCTGACCCGCATCGCCGACAAGGGCAGCCTCGCCGGTGCGCGCTTCTGTTCGTTCTCGTTCGAGAACCACTACTGGATCCGCTGGCGCAACCTGGCCTCGGCCTACCAGCGTTACACGCTGGAAGTGGCGCGCACCGATGACCCGGCACAGCAGGTGCTGGCTTATCGCGCGGCATACGCGATGGTTGCCCGCGGTGAACCGACGCCACCGTCATACAAGCTGGGTTCGGAAGACAAGCGGCTCGGCTCGCAGCAGCTGTGGGGCTTGATGGTCGAGCAGGGGCGTACCTGGGAAGACCTCGGCCCGGACCTTACTGACGGCGCACCGCGTCCGTTGCCGCAGATGAAGGTGACGCCGATCTACTGAGCCGGTCCTCGGTAGATCCATGCCATGCATGGATGCATCTCGAATGGGGGTCAGATCCGTTTTCCGCAGGAAAACGGATCTGACCCCCTGCGGTGCCTCATCGCCACGGCGCCACCACCGCATCACCCTGCAATGGCGCATACAAGGGCAATGCCAGCTCCTGTTTCACCCAGCCCGGATTGAGTGCACGCAGGCCTGCCAGGTACTCGCGGGCCAGCGCCATATCGCCCTGCCGCATCGCCAGGCGCGCAGCGCGCGCCCAGGTGCGGTCCCAGCCGTGTGCCAGCGACAACGAGATCGCCAGTGCTGCACGCGCTCCTGCCACATCGCCTTTCTCCCAGCGCTGCTCGGCGCGGATGATCGCTTCGTTCGACAGGCGCATGTCGTACAGCTCGCGCAGTCTCGCCACGGCGCGTGGATCGGCATCCACACGCAGGTCGGTGTCCTGCCAGTCGCCGCCGGGCGTACGCACCAGCAGCGCCGCCGACCACTGCCCGCTGCGCTGGCCACCCGCGGCCTGGCCAGCTTCCAGCGCCGCCAGCAGGCGCGCCGCCAATTCACCTTGCGATGCGGCGAAGGCGCGCTGCATCGCAGCCAGCACCTGCGGCCCAGCCAGGCCATTGCCCTGCACGCTCAGCATGCCTTCGCCCTGCGCACCGGCCCAATCCGCCTGCTGCGCGGTAGCGCCGGTGTACTGCGCATTGCCACCGCGCGCGCTGACCAGCCCCACCTGGCGCTCGGCAAGCGTGGTGCCATCGAAGTTGCCATCTTCATCCAACAGCTGCTTCAGCACCTGCGCAGGCGTGCGTCCCTTGGCCAGCAGCTCCAGGCCTTTCGAGCCATAGGTCGGGTTGGTCTCGAACTGGCTGGCGACCGCGCCCACCTTCGCCTGTGCCCATGGCACGCCCACACCGCCGACCGCCAGGTTGTGCGTGGCCACCGCCACCCCGCAGTCGCCGGCCGCGTTGCAGGCAGCAATGGAAAAGGTCGCCCACGCCGGCGCCGCGACGGCAGCGAGCAGCAGGACCAGGCAAGTGCGCAGCAAGGACATTGGGTGTCTCCAGGGCGGGCATTGCAATGGGATGCAGCCTACGCACGAAAGGTTTAGCAGATCCACGCCATGCGTGGATGGAATCCGATCGAGATCGAATATTTCGAACATCGAAGAGCATCCACGCATGGCGTGGATCTACCGTGTCGACCAAGGTCGACACCCACCCACAGCAGCGGGAACCTGTCGAAGGCGGGGTGGGTCCGGTTGCGGGGGCGTGAGCCGCATGGATGCGGCGACCGAGCTTACATGGACGTACTTGCAGCGGCCCCCGCAACCGGACCCACCCCGCCATCCCACGGAAAGCCCGCTGTTGCCGTTGCCGTTGCTTCGGCTTCGGCTTCGGCTTCGGCAGGTGCAGGGCGCAGCCCTGCCGACCCCCTACCGCCCCGGCAACTGCGCGAACGCACGCTGCATGCAGTCCTCGCGCGGGCACACCCGGCACCCCGGGCCGATCGATACCGAGTTGCCCGGGCTCTGCACATCCAGTCCCAGTGAATACACCAGCCGCTCGGCATGCTGCAGATCGCAGCCCAGCGCCACCGCAAACGTCTTGCGCGGCTGGCCATGGCCGACCGGGCCGCTGCTGACCTGCCGCGCCAGCCAGAAATGGCGGCGCCCGTCGGGCATGCGCGCCGTCTGCGTAAGGATGCGGCCGGGCTGGTTGAACGCCTCGTACACGATCCACAGCGGGCACGAACCACCCACCTGCGAGAAGTGGAAATCGGTGGCCGAATGGCGCTTGGATACGTTGCCCGCGCGGTCCACGCGGATGAAGAAGAACGGTAGCCCGGGCGCACTGCGCCGCGCCAACGTGCTCAGCCGGTGGCAGACCGCTTCGAAGCCGACGCCGAACTGATGCGCCAGCAGTTCGATGTCGTAGCTGCTGGTTTCGGCCGCACGCAGGAAGCGCATGTACGGCATCACCAACGCGCCGGCGAAATAGTTGGAGAGACCGATCCGCGCCTGCGCGATGCGTGCCTCATCGGTGAACCCGGCGCGCGCCACCACCGCATCGATCTGCGGCAGGTAGCCGTGAAGGGCCAGTTCGGCCGCCATCTGGAACGCCTGCTGGCCGGGCTCCAGGTAATCGGGCAGCCACAGCCGCCGCGCACCGGCATCGTATTGCCGCTTCTCGCGCCCGGCCTGCAGTGCGGCCACTTCCACCAGCACGCCATGGCGGTCGGCCAGCAGCTGGCGCAGCCGCGGCGCCACATGCCCGGGCGACAGCCCCCATTCGGCGAACAGCTGCTCGGCCAGCTCGTCCAGCTCGGGAATGTGGTTGTGCATGCGGTTGAAGAATTCGCGGACCTGGTCGCCGGCCGGCAGGGTGCTGCCAGCACCAGGCTCGCCCAGCTGGAACTCCAGCGCGGCGGCATGCTCGCGCAGCGCCAGGTGGCGGCGGTGCAGGTCCAGCAGCGCGCGGCTGACCTGCGGCAGGTTGCCGGCCAGCGCGCGCAGTTCGGTGGCACTGACTTCGGCAAGGCCCAGGTCGCGCAGGGTCTCGCCCAGCGCTTCCTGCAGCGCGGCGGGCTCATCCTCGTCGAACAGTGCGGAAACGTCGCCCAATACCTCGCCCAGCTTCTTCTGCACCGCTGGCGTGAGTGGGCGCTTGTTGCGCTCGATCTGGTTCAGGTAGCTGGCCGACAGCCCCAGCGCCCGTGCCAGATCCGCCTGGCTGTAGCCGCGCTGTTCGCGCAGCCGCAGCAGGCGCAGGCCAAGTTGTCGCTGGGGGGCTGAATAATTCACAGAATTAACATGAATCGTCTGGCGTGTTGGCCAGATTAAGCGGATTCAGCCCGGAAATCGAGGTGGGTGCTGTGAATAATGCCAAGCATCTTTCGCACCCTGTGGGATTGTCGTCATGACTGTTGCAGCGCCCCGTATCCGCATGCTGATCGATGGCCAGTTCGTTGAATCGGCCACCTCCCACTGGCAGGACGTGATCAATCCGGCCACCCAGGACGTGCTGGCCAAGGTGCCGTTCGCCACCACCGGCGAAGTGGACGCCGCCGTCGCCGCCGCCAAGGAAGCCTTCAAGACCTGGCGCAAGACCCCGATCGGCACCCGTGCGCGCATCTTCCTGAAGTACCAGCAGCTGATCCGCGAGAACATGAGCGAGCTGGCCCACATCCTCACCGCCGAACAGGGCAAGACCCTGCCGGACGCCGAAGGCGATGTGTTCCGTGGCCTGGAAGTGGTCGAGCACGCCGCCGCCATCGGCAACCTGCAGCTGGGCGAGCTGGCCAACAACGTTGCCAATGGCGTGGACACCTACACGATCATGCAGCCGCTGGGCGTGTGCGCCGGCATCACCCCGTTCAACTTCCCGGCGATGATCCCGCTGTGGATGTTCCCGATGGCGATTGCAACGGGCAACACCTTCATCCTCAAGCCGTCCGAGCAGGACCCGATGGTCACCATGCGCCTGGTTGAGCTTGCCCTGGAAGCCGGCATTCCGAAGGGCGTGCTGAACGTCGTCCACGGCGGCGAGGAAGTGGTCAACGCGATCTGCGACCATCCGGACATCAAGGCCGTGTCGTTCGTCGGTTCCACCCGCGTCGGCACCCACGTCTACAACCGCGCCTCGCTGGCCGGCAAGCGCGTGCAGTGCATGATGGGCGCCAAGAACCACGCCGTGGTGCTGCCGGACGCCAACAAGGAACAGACCCTCAACGCGATGGTCGGTGCCGCCTTCGGTGCCGCTGGCCAGCGCTGCATGGCCGCTTCCACCCTGGTGCTGGTCGGTGAAGCGCGTAACTGGGTGCAGGACCTGGTGGCCAAGGCCCAGACCCTGAAGGTCAGCGCCGGCACCGTGTCCGGCACCGACGTCGGCCCGGTCATTTCCTGCAGCGCCCGCGAGCGCGTGGAAGGCCTGATCGCCTCGGGCGTGGAGCAGGGCGCCAAGCTGGTGCTGGATGGCCGCAAGCCGCAGGTCGATGGTTTCGAGAAGGGCAACTTCGTCGGCCCGACCATCTTTGCCGGTGTCACCACCGACATGCGCATCTACCAGGAAGAAATCTTCGGGCCGGTGCTGGTCATCCTCGAAGCAGAGACGCTGGAAGAAGCCATCGCGATGGTCAACAGCAACCCGAACGGCAACGGCACGGCACTGTTCACCCAGTCCGGCGCCGCCGCGCGCAAGTTCCAGGAAGACATCGACGTCGGCCAGGTCGGCATCAACGTGCCGATCCCGGTGCCGGTGCCGCTGTTCTCGTTCACCGGTTCGCGCGCGTCCAAGCTGGGCGACCTGGGCCCGTACGGCAAGCAGGTGGTGCTGTTCTATACCCAGACCAAGACGGTCACCGCGCGCTGGTTCGATGACGAGACGCTCAGCCATGGCGTCAACACCACGATCAGCCTGAAGTAACGGCAGGAGCAGCCATGAGCCACTCGATGACGACGGAACTGGAAGAAGCGCAGCAGGCGTACCGCGAGGCGGCGCGCGACTTCGCACAGGCCGAACTGGCGCCGCACGCCGCGCGATGGGATGCGGAGGGCATCTTTCCGCGCGAGGCGATCGCCAAGGCCGGTGAACTGGGCTTCTGCGGTCTGTACATGGACCCGGAAGTGGGCGGCAGCGGCCTGAGCCGACTGGACGCCGCCGTCGTCATCGAGGAGCTCGCCAGCGTCGATCCGTCGACGGCGGCGTACATCAGCATCCACAACATGGCCTCGTGGATGGTGTCCAAGTGGGGCCAGCCGGCACTGCGCGATGCGTGGGGCACCGACCTGTCTTCGGGCAACAAGCTGGCTTCGTACTGCCTGACCGAACCGGGCGCCGGTTCCGATGCGGCGTCGCTGAAGACCACCGCCGTGCGCGATGGCGACTTCTATGTGCTGAACGGCTCGAAGGCCTTCATTTCCGGCGCCGGTGCCACCGAGCTGCTGGTGGTGATGGCACGTACCGGTGGTGCCGGTGCCGGCGGTGTCAGCGCCATTGCGGTGCCGGCGGACCTGCCGGGCATCAGCTTCGGCCGCAAGGAAGAGAAGATGGGCTGGAACAGCCAGCCCACCCGTGGCATCACCTTCGAAAACGTCCGCGTACCGGTCAGCCACCTTCTGGGAGAGGAAGGCGGCGGCTTCAAGCTGGCGATGAAGGGGCTGGATGGCGGCCGCATCAACATCGCCGCCTGCTCGCTGGGCGCCGCGCAGGGTGCGCTGGACGCTGCACGCCGCTACATGGGCGAGCGCCGCCAGTTCGGCAAGGCGCTGGCCGAGTTCCAGGCACTGCAGTTCAAGCTGGCCGACATGGTCACCCAGCTGGTGGCTGCACGGCAGATGGTGCACACCGCCGCGCGCAAGCTCGATGCCGGTGCCAGCGACGCCAACGTGTGGTGCGCGATGGCCAAGCGCTTCGCCACCGATGCCGGTTTCAGCGTCTGCAACGAAGCACTGCAGATCCACGGTGGCTACGGCTACATCCGCGAATACCCGATCGAGCGCCTGCTGCGTGACTGCCGCGTGCACCAGATCCTGGAAGGCACCAACGAGATCATGCGGGTGATCGTTGCCCGTCACCTGCTCAACACCGAAGAGGAACTGCGATGAAGGATTGGCGTACCCAGGAGCACGTGGGCCTGAAGGTGGAGGTGGATGGCCACACCGCCGTGGTCACCCTGAACAACCCGCCGGCGCATACCTGGACCGTGCACAGCCTGTCGGCGCTGCGCGACCTGGTGGGCGCGCTCAACGCAGACCGCGACATCTACGCGCTGGTGATCACCGGTGACGGCGAGAAATTCTTCTCCGCCGGTGCCGACCTCAACCAGTTCGCCTCCGGCGACAAGGCCGCTGCACGTGAAGCCGCGCGCCGCTTTGGTGAAGCCTTCGAAGCGCTGTCCGGGTTCCGTGGCGTGTCGATCGCTGCGATCAACGGCTACGCCATGGGCGGCGGCCTGGAATGCGCGCTGGCCTGCGACCTGCGCATCATTGAAGACCACGCCCAGGTCGCGTTGCCGGAGGCCACCGTCGGCCTGCTGCCGTGCGCCGGTGGCACCCAGAACCTGCCGCGCCTGGTCGGCGAGGGCTGGGCCAAGCGCATGATCCTGCTGGGCGAGCGCATCAATGCCGAGACCGCACTGCGCATTGGCCTGGCCGAAGAAAAGGTCGGCAAGGGCGAAGCCAAGGCGCTGGCGCTGGAATGGGCGAAGAAGGCCGGCAAGCAGAGCCCGACCAGCATCGCCGCCTGCAAGACCCTGGTGCAGTCCACCCGCACCGGCACCCACGCCTCGGCGCTGGTGGCAGAGCGCGAAGCCTTCGTCGACCTGTTCGATACTGCCGACCAGGTTGAGGGCGTGACCGCCTTCCTGGAAAAGCGCGCCGCGCAGTGGAAGAACGCATGAGCACCGACACCGCTGCCGACGACGCACCGGTGCTGTTCGAAGAGCGTGTGGCCGCCAACGGCACGCGCATCGGCATCGCCACGCTCAATGCGCCGCGTACGCTCAACGGTTTCTCGCTGCCGATGGCGCACCTGCTGCTGAAGCAGCTGAATGCCTGGGCCGACGACGATGGCATCGCCATGGTGGTGCTGCAGGGCGCCGGCGAAAAGGCGTTCTGTGCCGGCGGCGACCTGCACAGCCTGTACAAGAGCATGGTCGCCTTCCGCGAGGCTGGCCGCAGCGACATCCGCGAGAACGACTACGCTGCTGAGTTCTTCGACGTTGAATACCGCGTTGATTACCTCATCCACACCTACGCCAAGCCGATCCTGTGCTGGGGCCACGGCATCGTGATGGGCGGCGGCATCGGCCTGATGTCCGGCGCCAGCCACCGCGTGGTCAGCGAGCGCTCCAAGCTGGCCTTCCCGGAAATCACCGTCGGCCTGTTCCCCGATGTGGGTGGCAGCTGGCTGTTGCCGCGTGTGCCGGGCAAGGGCGGCCTGTTCCTGGCCCTGACCGGCGCACTGTTGAACTCGGGCGATGCCATCTACGCCGGCCTGGCCGATGTGCATGTGGCCGAAGAACGCCGCAGCGCGGTGTTCGATGCGCTGCTGCAGGTGGCCTGGTCGGGCGATGCCGCGCACAACCATGAGCGGCTCAGCCATCTGCTGCAATCGCATGCCAGCGATGCCGCGACCGGTCCGCTGCTGGCCAATGCGGCGCAGGTCGATGCGCTGTGCGAAGGCGATGACCTTGAAGTGATCGTTGCGCGCATTGCCGGCCTGCAGACCGACGATGCCTGGCTGCAGGCGGCACAGAAGACCCTCGCCGCCGGTGCACCGGGCTCGGCACGGCTGTCGTACGAACTGCAGCGCCGCGGTGCCGGCCAGGACCTCGCCGCGATCTATCGCCTGGAGTACATCGTCGCCCTGCATTGCGCCGCCCATGGTGATTTCGCCGAAGGCATCCGCGCACTGCTGATCGACAAGGACCGCAATCCGCAGTGGAGCCCGGTCACCCTGGCCGAGGCCACCGCCGCGTGGGCCGACACCTTCTTCGCTTCCCCCTGGGCCGATGCCGCGCATCCGCTGGCCGACCTGGGCACTCCCCTTGTTGAAAGGAGCCTTGCATGAGCCACATTGCATTCATCGGGTTGGGCAACATGGGTGGCCCGATGGCCGCCAATCTGGTCAAGAACGGCCACAGCGTACGCGTGTTCGATCTGGTTCCGGCCGCGGTGCAGGCCGCCGTCGATGCCGGTGCCAGCGCCGCATCGTCGGCCCGCGACACCCTGGCCGGTGCTGAAGTGGTGATCTCGATGCTGCCGGCCAGCCGCCACGTCGAAGGCGTGTACCTGGGCGACGACGGCATCCTCGCCGCGATCCCGGCCGGTGCGCTGGTCATCGACTGCAGCACGATCGCCCCGGCCAGCGCCCGCAAGGTTTCTGAAGCCGCCGCCGCACGTGGCCTGCAGATGATCGACGCGCCGGTATCCGGCGGTACCGCCGGTGCCCAGGCCGGCACCCTGACCTTCATCGTCGGTGGCGAAGAGGACGCGCTGGAACGCGCGCGCCCGGTGCTGCAGGCGATGGGCAAGAACATCTTCCATGTCGGCGCCAGCGGTGCCGGCCAGGTCGCCAAGCTGTGCAACAACATGGCGCTGGGCGTGATCATGGCCGTCACCGGCGAAGCCATCGCACTCGGCGTGGCGCATGGGCTGGACCCGAAGGTGCTGTCGCAGATGATGGCGGTCAGCACCGGCCGCAGCTGGGCCACCGAAGTGTGCAACCCGTGGCCGGGCGTGCTGGAAAACGCGCCTGCCTCGCGCGGTTACAGTGGCGGTTTCGGCAGCGATCTGATGCTCAAGGACATGGGCCTGGCGGTGGAAGCGGCGATGAGTGTTGGCGCTTCGATTCCACTGGGCGAAGTGGCCCGCAACCTGTACTCGATGAACCACCAGGCCGGTCGCGGCAAGCTGGATTTCTCCAGCGTCGTGCAGCTCATCACGAGCGAGAAGTGACCTGGTAGTGCCGGCCGCTGGCCGGCAACCTCATGCCCCCATGTGGGACAACGAAGGTGGGATGGGCGGATGTTCGGTTTCGACCGGCATCCGCCCATTTTTTTTGAGGGGTCGGATCAGGCAACGACCAGCGTCACGTCGATGTTGCCGCGGGTAGCGTTGGAGTACGGGCACACGATGTGCGCCTTCTGGACCAGCTCTTCCAGCTGCTCGCGCGGCACGCCCGGAGCGCTGATGGTCAGCTCGGCCTCGATGCCGAAGCCGGTCGGGATCTGGCCGATGCCGACCTTGCCGGTGACGGTGGTGTCGGCCGGCAGCGCGACCTTGGCCTGGCCGGCCACGAACTTCAGCGCACCGAGGAAGCAGGCCGAGTAGCCAGCGGCGAACAGCTGTTCCGGGTTGGTGCCCGGGCCGCCGGCGCCACCCAGCTCGCGCGGGGTCGACAGCTGGATGTCCAGCACGTTGTCGGACGAGACGGAACGGCCTTCACGGCCGCCGGTGGAGGTGGCCTGGGCGGTATACAGAACCTTTTCGATGGACATCGTGATGCTCCTGGTCAGTGGGTGGGTGTTGCGTTGGAGCCTACTTTGCCCGGTTTCTGCGTACGTTGGGTTGCAGTTCGTACGAAAAACTTGATTGATCGTCCTGCTGGCCTAGATCGTCCACTCGCGGTCGGTGGTGAACATGATGGTCAGCCAGCGGTCCGGCGAGGCCTCGCCCAGCGCATCGCCGATCTCGTCGCGCAGCTGGTCCCATTCCAGCAGGGGCCGCGGCGGGTCGTCCTCGCGTACCACGAAGAACAGCTCGATCTGCTCGCCACGCCCCACCTGCGCGACATAGCTGCGATGCTCGACGAAGCCGTGCCTGGCGACGATCGCGCGTGCCACCGCGTCCACGTGCGCCTGCAGTTCCGGCGGGGTGACCAGCAGGATGCCGGCCAGCGCACGGCGCACGGTGCCCAGCGGGGCGATCATCACCAGCACGCAGACGAAGGCGAGGATGGCCGGGTCGATGTACGGCCCGACCCAGGCCAGCGAGGTGCCACGCACCAGCACACCGCCGAGGAAGGCCAGCAGATAGCAGGCCGACATGCTGGCGGCGATCACCCAGTTCTTCGCGTCCAGCGCGATGAACTCCGAACCGATGCGACGGTTGGCACGCAGCACGAACCAGGCCAGCGCACCTTCGCCGACGATCGACAACCCGGCGAAGGCGATGGCCGGGCCAAGCGCGATATGGCGGCCGCCGGACATCAACGCGTCCACCGCATTGACCAGTGCATACAGCGCCGCGCCGATCATCAGCGTGCCGCTCACCCCCAGCACGATCGGCTCCAGGTGCCAGAAGCCCATTGTGAAGCGCTGGTTGAGCCGCGACTGCAGCGCATCGCTGCTGGTGGATAGAGCGATCAGCCGCGCGACCAGCAATGACAGCCAGGTCATCACCACATCGATCAGGCCGTAGATGCCATCGAAGATGATCAGCGAGGAATTGGCCAGCAGGCCGAACACCACCGCTGCCGCGGCCAGCAGCAGTGAGCCTGCGATGGACAGGCGCAGCACGCCTTGTTCGGTACGCGCATCGAAGAAGCGTTCGGGGGTGGCAGGCATGCGGGAATCCAGCGGGAAATGGGCTGCGGGAGCAGCGCGTCGCCATTCTATCCAGCCTGCAGCATGTCGCCGTGACCGCAGCTGCACAGCGCCTGGAAGAGTCACCAGACTGGTAACCGTTTGCGGATTGACGGGTGCACACCCGAAGCGTATCGTTTGTACCACGATGACATAGAAGCCTCCGGTGACCCCGGGGGCTTCTTTCGTTTGCGCCATCGCGCTGCGATGCCATCGCCACCGGCCCTGACGCTCGCGTCGCGGCCGTTCTGTTTTCCGCCCCGATCCTGCTTTTCCCGCGCCGTCCTGGTGACCGCGTGGGGCGCCGCCGTGCGCGCAGGGTCGGGGCACTCCACATCCATCAACGAAGGAGGATTCGATGCCCCTGCTGACCCTTGAGCAGTGCCGCGCGCACTGCCGTATCGACGGCGACTTTGACGACGCCATCCTGGGTGACCTGCTGGCAGCAGCCAGCGACGCGGCCGCAGCCTACCTGGGCCGCGAACTGTACGCCGACCAGGCCGCGCTGGACCAGGCGCTGGACCAGCTGCCGCAGGGCATGGCGGCGGCGGTGACCGGGCATGAAGCCGCGGTTGCCGCCGCCAACGCCGAGACCAACGCGGCCAAGGCCAAGGCCATGCGTGATGTGGCCGATCGCCGCCTGGCCGTGGCCACCGCGCGCAGTGCACGCCTGCTGTTGGGCATGCCGGCCAACGACAGCATCCGCGCAGCAGTCCGCCTGCTGCTGGGCCACCTGTACGCCCACCGCGAAGCCGTGGTTGTCTCTGCGCAGACGCTCGATGCACCGGCAGGCGCCACTGCCATCGCAATGGAACTGCCGTTCGGCGTGGCCGCACTGCTTGATCCGTACCGGCCGGCCGCAACGCCATGAACGCCGGCCACCTCAATCGTCGCATCCGTATCGAGCGCCAGGACGGCCAGCTCGATGCCTGGGGGCAGCCGCTGGACGCCTGGCAGCCGGTGGCCGAACTGTGGGCCGCCATCACCGCCGATGCAGCCGACAGCATGCAGCGGCTGACGCTGGAAAGCCGACTGCCGGCAACGATCCGGCGCCAGCGGTTCCATGTCCGTCTGGCGGCCGCACGACAGGCCGGTATCCACGTCGGCATGCGCATCGTGCATGACGGTCGCGTCTTCGACATCACCGGCGTTGCTCCCGACTTCAGCCGGCGCCAGAGCACCGTGCTGTTCACCGAACAGTCTTCAGGCATTGCCTGAGCGACGCCAACCAGGACACCGCGATGAGTTACGAAGCACAGCTGTACGCGCTGCTGGCCCCGCTGCTGCAGGGCCGGCTGTATCCCGACGTTCCACCGGAACCGGTCATCTACCCGTGTGCCGTCTACCAGCAGGTGGGTGGGCAGTCCGTGTGGTTCAACGAAGGTTCCACTCCCGAACAGAAGCACGCTCGCGTGCAGCTGACCGTCTGGGCAGACAGTCGTGCCCAGGCCAACACCCTGATTCGCACCATTGAGGACCAGGTCTGCGCAGGACTGCCGAGCGCCGAGTCGTTCGGCGCTGCAATCGCCGTGCATGAGCCGGTGCTGCACAAGCACGGCGCGCGGCTCGATTTCGGCCTGTGGTACGTCGACCCGTAAACCGCATCACCCGCGCAACACCCCAGCCCGGCAACCGCCGGGCCTTTTTTTTCATCCAACGAGGAAATACACCATGGCACTCAAGCTTCCCAAGGGCACCCAGTTCGGCTTCGCACCGGTCATCTCCACCGCCATCGCCACCACCGCGATCTCCAAGGCCGCGCCGGCCCTGGCCAGCGTCGCGGCCAACAGTGTCGACACCGGCGATGTGGTGGTCATCGAACTGCCGGGCTGGCCGGCCCTGAACAACCGCGCCACCCGCGCCGGCGCTGAAACCACCGGCAGCGTTGAACTGCTGGGCATCGATACCACCGACACCGTGCTGTTCCCGGGCACCAGCGGTGCGGGCGTACTGCGCAAGGCCGGCGCCTTCGTCGACCTGGACCAGCAGGGCGACCCGACCACCGCCGGTGGCGAGCAGCAGTACTGGAGCGGCACGCTGCTGGAGGATCCGACCGGCCGCCAGGTGCAGCTGCCGACCTTCAAGAACGCCAAGACCATCACCCTGCCGCTGTTCTACGACCCGAAGAAGCCGTGGTACCCGGCACTGAAGAAGGCTGATGCCAAGGGCGAACCGGTGATCCTGCGGGCAAAGCTGGTCGGCGGTGACGTGCTGTACTGGTACGGCTACCTGAGCTACAACGGCGACCCGACCATGGCCGCCAACACTCCGATGGGTACCACCGCAACCTTCACTGCGCTGGCAGACTCCATCCTGGTCGAGGGCGCCTGATGTTCCAGGTCAAGGCGCCGGAGAGCTTCAAGAGCACCCTGACCATCGTCGGTCACGGTCGCGAGCAGAAGCTCAACCTGACCTACCGGCATCTGTCGGTGCCCGATTACGCCAGCCTGCTGGAGCGTCTGGGTGATGACACGTTGAGCGTGGCCCAGGCAATCCTCGACATCGTGGTGGATTGGGATGCCGATGTGGCGCTGGACACCGCCGGCGTCGAGCTCGCGCTGCAGCAGCAGGCCGGCCTGGATGGCGCCATCATCGGTGGCTACACCCAGGCGCTGCAGGTCGCACGCAAGGGAAACTGATCGAGGCGGTGGGGGCCCTGTACTGGCGGGCCCCCACCGAGTCCGAGCTGATGCAGCTTGGATTGAAGGCAAAGCACTTTCCGCCGCCGCAGGTTGAGCTGTGGCCGGAGTGCGTGCTTCCCATCGAACTTTTCTCGCGGGTTGCCACCCAGTGGCGCGTCGGCGCAGGTGGCCCGATCGGGCTGGATTACAACGTGGTCTACCACGAGCTGCAGCGCGAAGCGCTCGCACCGGACAAGCACGATGAGGTGATGGCGGGAATCCGCATCATCGAGCGTGCGGCGCTGGACTACATGCAGCAGCACTAAGCCGCCATCGACACCGGTCGATGGCTCCATCATGGCTCCGCCACTGCGCGGGGCCATTCTTCATGCCAGGAGAACTTCATGAGCGATTCAACGCTCAGTGACTCGGCTGCCGCTGTCAAAGTCAGCGCGATCGTCGCCTCCGCCGCACAAGCGGCAACGCAGAGCGTGAGCCAGCTCGCCAGTGCTGCACAGCAGCTGCCCGTCCAGCTCACTCAAGCCACTGTGCTGCACCAGGCACTGAACACTGTCATGAGCAGCAGTGTTTCCATGATGAACACACTGGTGCAGCAACTGACCGCCACGGCAATGAAAGCGGCTGCCACGCAGGCAGCCATCGAGAGCCGACAGGAAAACCCTCTGGGCACCGGTGCGCTGGGTGTTGCACCGTTTGCTTCGATCAATGTACCCGACTTCGTTGAAAAGCAGCGGAAGTACGGTAGTGGAATGCTCAACGGCGTGCCCCTGTTTCCGCCCGAGAAGAAAGAAACAACTGAAAAAGAAGACAAGAAGACGGGCTTTGCCGGTGCAGGAAAAGGCGTGGAGGCCGCCTTTGACAGCTATCTCAGCAAGGCTGAAGACACTGCGACAACGACGAAAGTGGCCTTCGACAAGGCTTTCGCCGGCGCCGAAACAGCACTCTACAAGTTCGTGACCACAGGAAAGTCCGGCTTCCGCGAGCTCACCAAGGCCATCATTGCCGACCTCGAACGCATCGCCCTGCAGCAGGCGATCGTATGGGGGGTGAAAACCATTGCCAGCTTCTTTGGTGGCGCAAGCGCAGCGCCCAGTTCCGGCTTCGCCAGCGGCTTCGGCAACAACACCGGCTGGCTGACCAGCGGCAACATGACGCCTCATGCCCAGGGGGGCGTCTATGCCTCGCCCAGCCTCTCCGCCTACTCCGGCGGTGTCTACAACACCCCGCAGCTGTTCGCCTTCGCCAAGGGCGCCGGTGTATTCGGCGAAGCGGGACCGGAAGCGATCATGCCGCTGCAGCGCGGGCCGGACGGCCGTCTGGGCGTGGCCGCACATGGCGGCGGAGGCGGTGGCGGCGGAGTGGGGGTAAGCATCCGCATCGACAACAACGGTGGCAAGGAAGTCACCACCAACGAAAGCATGCTGCAGCAGTTCGGCAACGAGATCGGCCAATTTGTGGAACGCAAGTACCGCGAGCTGCAGAGTCGTGACCTGAAGGCAGGTGGTGTGCTCAGCAGGAGTGCCATGCAATGACCGACACATTCACCTGGCCGGCAACCAGCCAGAGCACCGGAACCACCACCGCCGCCGTGAAGCGCGCGAAGTTCGGTGATGGCTATGCGCAGGCCGCTGCCGATGGCTTGAATGCCACCTCGCGCAGCTACCAGCTGCAGTTTGTCGGCAACCGCAGGACCATCAACGAAATCGTTGCCTTCCTGGATGGTCATGCCGGCCGCAGCTTCCTGTGGAAGGGGCCACTGGGGCAGGGGCTGTACATGTGTGATTCCTACACCGACAGCCATCTCGGTGGCCAGGTATCCAGTATTGCCGCGACATTCGAACAGACGTACCAGCCCTAAGGAAAATCATCATGACTCTGAATCCAGTCGATACCCTCACTGACCACGGCAACTACAAGGGAGATCCCGCCAAGGTTGCCTTCGTAAAGCTCAACGAGAATGACGCCTACCTTGAGCAGCTGGCGAAGGCAGCACTGCCCAAGGTCGGTGGAACCCTCAGCGGTCCGCTGACTACAACGTCTACCATAACTGCGACGGGACGCGCGTTGATTGCGGAGGGTTCAGTCGGAGCAGTACCGACCACCGGAAAATACCTCCTGCAGAGTGTTACCTCTGATGGGGCGTTTATTACTTCCTACAACTACTCTCTGCCCAATGTCGCTCCGCTTACTATCGAGGCGAGCGACATCAACACCGCGGCCCGCGTGACGGCCTCCGCGCTGGCCGTTCCGCACAACGCCGCGGGTACGGAAATTCTCTGGAACGGCTTGGCGGCGGAGAATGGGTATGGCTGCTCGGAGTATCTGAATTTCCGCGGAGGTGGAACGGGTGGGCATCTCTTCTACGCATGCGTTGCAAACGTATCCCAGCGCAGAACGGCGCGTATCCGCGAAGGCGGTAGCATCGATTGCTATCCGGTCCAGCCAAACCCAGGCGGTGGTGTCGGCACCTTTGGTTTCCATACACAGGGAAGCTTTGGGGGTGGCTACGCCATGACGGATGGGGGGAAGCAGGGCGGATGGTGGATGACATTCGGCGATATGAACTGGGGGGTGACTCAAACCGGAACGTCGATAAGTTCTCGGATGAGGCTCAGCGAGGATGGTGTGCTCAATGCCACCGCATTCAACCCAACCTCATCTGCAGATGTAAAGGACTATCTGGAAGGCTACGCGGGCGACGCCGACTCCGATCTGGATCGCATGGTGGTCATCACCTACCGCTATCGGCCTGAGTTCTGCGAGAGTGACAAGACCTTTGTAGGCCTACTCGCAGAGAACGTGCATGACGTGCGTCCAGAGGCTACGAGTGGAGGTCGCAAGGGCGGCATCAAGGTGCCATTGGTCAATCCCGAGGATGGCTCGACGCTGGTCGACAGTGAAGGGAACACCATCTTTGAAACGCACGATGACTTCGTCCCAATGGGCATCGACATGATGCAGATTCTGGCGCTCAACGTCCGTGCGCACCAGCAGAAGTCACGCCGGCTTCAAGAGCAGGAACGGCGCATCGTCGCGTTGGAACTGGCACTTGAACGGTTGGTAGAAGCCATTGAGGGTAGGCCATGATCACCGCCGATGCCCAGCAGCTTGAGCCGGGTGGCCGCATCACCGTCTACGAGCTCGACGCCAGCAGTTTCGGCGCCGACAAGCTCTTCTTCCACGCACACCTGCAGAGTGGCCTCATCTGGTGGCAGGGCCAGGAATATGGCCCCTGGCCGATCGAGGCCAGCGGCTTCGAACGCACCAGTGACCAGCCACCGAACCCACGCCTGCGCGTGAGCAACATCGATGGCCGCATCACCGCCATGTGCCTGCTGTTCGATGACCTGGTCGGTGCCCGCATCATCCGCCGGCAGACGCTGGCCAAGTACCTGGATGCCACCAACTTCGAGGAAGGCAATCCCAGTGCGGATCCTGCCGAGCATTTCCCCGACGAAGTCTGGTTCATCGAGCGCAAGATCGGCGAAGACAAGCAGATGGTCGAGTTCGAGCTGACCACCGCGATTGATCTCAATGGCCAGCAGTTGCCGGGCAGGCAGATCATCGCCGGCATGTGTGGCTGGCTGGTGCGTGGTGGCTATCGCGGCGCGTACTGCGGCTACAACGGTCCGGCGGTAGCGGACAGCGACGACGTCGCCACCGACGATCCGGCACGCGACCAGTGCGGCGGTCGGGTACGCAGCTGCAAGCTGCGCTTCGGCCAGGACAAGCCGCTGCCCTATGGCGGCTTCCCCGCCGCGGGCCTGTTGCGCTCCTGATCGAAACTCCCGCTTCCACTTTCCAGGCCCGCCCGCGCGGGCCTTTTTCATGGGTGAAACATGCAACCGACAACCCTGCAGGCCATCCAGGCGCACGCCGTGGCCGAGTACCCGCGCGAATGCTGCGGGCTGATCGTGGCCATTGAAGGCCACGAACGCTATCTTCCCTGCCGCAACGTGGCCGCCACGCCCAGCGAGCATTTCCGTCTGCCGGCCGAGGACTATGCCGTGGCCGAGGACAAGGGCGAGGTGCTGGCCCTGGTGCACAGCCACCCCGATGCCGCCGCGACGCCGTCCGATGCCGATCGGGTCATGTGCGAGCGCAGCGGGCTGACCTGGCACATTGTCAGCGTCGGCCAGGTAACCGGCGAGCCACCGCTGTGCGCTGATTTGCAGACCCTGCATCCCTCGGGTTACATGGCACCGCTGGTCGGTCGCCAGTTCGCCCACGGCGTGCTGGACTGCTACAGCCTGGTCCGCGATTTCCACGCACGCGAACTGGACATCCGGCTGTCCGAGTACGAACGCCAGGATGACTGGTGGAGCCGCGGCCAGGACCTGTACAGCCTTGAACGGCTGCATGCGGAGGGCTTCGACCTGATCGAGGGCGAACCGCAGCGGGGCGACATGATCCTGATGCAGATCCGCTCGCCGGTCACCAACCATGCAGGCATCTACCTCGGCGACGGGCAGATGCTGCACCACCTGCATGGCCGCCTGTCCGAGACCGTGCCCTACGGCGGCATGTGGGCCGAGCGCACCCGTTGCATCGTCCGCCATCGCGAGGTGCGCCATGACTGACCGTCTTCGCACGATCCGCCTGTACGGCAAGCTGGGGGCGCGCTTTGGGCGCAGGTTCCGGCTGGCGGTGAACAGCCCGGCCGAGGCGGTGCATGCGCTGTGCACGATGCTGCCGGGATTCCAGCAGTACCTGATGGGTGCCAAAGCCAAGGGCATGGAGTTTGCTGTGTTCGCTGGCCGGCAGAATCTGTCGCGGGATCAGCTGCACGACCCGCCGGGGCAGGGTGACATCCGCATCGCACCGGTGATGGTGGGTAGCAAGCGGGGGGGCGTACTGCAAACCATCATTGGCATCGTGCTGATCGTTGTGGGGAGCTACACATCTTGGGCTGGTGGGGCTGCACTGGTATCAACCGGCGTCAGCATGGTGGTTGGCGGGATCACCCAGATGCTCTCCCCCCAGCCAAAAGGCCTGGGCGCCAAAGACACACCCGAAAACGCGCCCAGCTACAGCATGAACGGCACCGTCAACACGCAGGCGCAGGGCAACCCCGTTCCGGTCGCCTATGGCGGCCATGACAGCAAGGGCATGTTCATCGGCTCGGCCGTGATCAGCGGCGGCATCCTGGCGGAGGACCAGTTTTGAACCCGATTACTCATTCCGCATCGCGTGCACGCGGTGCAGCGGCTCCCCTGCTGGCGGGCGCCAAGAAGGGCGCGAGCAACGCCCGAACCCCGGTCGAAACCGCCGACAGCCTGCACTCGATGGCGGTGGCCCGCATCATCGACCTCGCCAGCGAAGGCGAGATCCGCGGCCTGGTCGCCGGCAAGCAGTCGATCTACCTGGACCAGGTGCCGATCGAGAATCCGGACGGCACGCTGAACTTCTCCGGCGTGGACGTGCAGACGCGTTCCGGCACCCAGGACCAGGAGCACATCAGCGGCTTCCCCTCCATCGAGAACGAAGTCGGTGTCAACGTCGAGCTGCGCAGCGACGCGCCGGTGGTACGCACCGTATCGGGTGCCGACCTGTCGGCCGTCCGTATCCGCTTCGCGGTGCCTGCGTTGCAGAAGACCAACACCGAGAACGGTGACACCGAGGGCTACCGGATCATGTATGCGGTGGATCTTTCCACCGATGGTGGCCCGTTCAGCACGGTGCTGACCGATGCATTCAGTGGCAAGACCACCAGCCAGTACGAGCGCAGCCGCCGCATCGATCTGCCTGCCGGCAGCCAGTGGCAGGTGCGCATCCGCCGGCTGACCGCCAACGCCAACAGCAGCACCATCGCCGATACCATCAACGTGCTGTCGATGACCGAGATCATCGATGCCAAGCTGCGCTATCCGAACTGCGCGCTGGCGGCGGTACAGGTTGATGCCAGCCAGTTCCAGAACATCCCCACCCGGTCCTACCAGCTGTGGGGGCGCATCGTACGCATCCCCTCCAACTACGATCCGCTCAGCCGTCTCTACAGCGGCGTGTGGGACGGTACCTTCAAGAGCGGGTGGACCAACAACCCGGCCTGGGTGTTCTTCGACATCGTCACCAACGATCGCTTCGGCCTGGGCCATCGTGTTCCGCTGGACTGGGTGGACAAGTGGCGGCTGTACCAGATCGCGCGCTACTGCGATGAACTGGTCAGCGATGGCCAGGGCGGCAAGGAACCGCGCTTCACCTGCAGCCTGTATCTGCAGACCCGCGCCGAGGCCTATCGCGTGCTGCAGGACATCGCCACCATGTTCCGCGGCATCAGCTTCTATGCGGCGGGGCAGGTGATGGCCTCGGCCGACATGCCCAAGGACCCGGTGCTGACCTACAGCCAGGCCAACGTCATCGAAGGGCGCTTCCACTATGCCGGCAGCAGCCGCACGGCGCGGCACACGGTGGCGCTGGTGTCGTGGATCGATCCGGATGATTTCGGCAGGCAGAAGGTCGAAGTGGTACAGCACCTGCCCGGCGTGGCCCGCTACGGCATCAACCAGACCGAAGTGACGGCGGTGGGTTGCCACTCGCGTTCGCAGGCGCAGCGCGTGGGCAACCACATCCTGCATACCGAAATGCTGGAAACCGAAACCATCAGCTTCTCGGTGGGCCTGGACGCGCTGGGCTGCATGCCTGGCGATGTGATCCAGGTGGCCGACCCGAACCGCGCCGGCCGCCGCAACGCGGGACGCATCCGCAGTGCGGGTACGCGCAGCCTGGTGCTGGATCGCGTGCCGGAACAGGTCGCTGCCGGTGACACCCTGCGCGCCACCCTGCCCAGCGGGCAGACCGAAGCACGCACCGTGCAATCGGTGGACGGCCAGACGGTGACCGTCACTGCGCCGTGGTCGGCAGTGCCGGTGGCGCAGTCGGTCTGGGCGCTGGAATCGCCGGAGCTGGCCCTGCAGCACTATCGCGTGCTGTCGATCAGCGAAGGCGAAGCGCTGACCTATCAGATCACGGCGCTCAAGCACGTGCCGGGCAAGTACGCCGCCATCGACGATGGCACGCGCCTGGAGCAGCCGCCGATCAGCATCATTCCGCCCAGCGTGCAGCCGGCACCGGCCAATGTGCGGATGGCCTCGCATGTGGTGGTGGACCAGGGCATCGCAACGTCCGTGCTCACCATCGAGTGGGATGCGGCGGACAAGGCGATCGGCTATGACGTGGAATGGCGCCGTGGTGATCTCAACTGGGTCCGCGCCGGTCGCGTCGGGACGCAGAGCCTGGAAGTGCGGGGCGTCTACGCGGGCGAGTATCTGGCCCGCGTACGCGCGGTCAATGCGCTGGGCGCGGTGTCGCAGCCGACGCTCAGCATGCTCACCACCATTGAAGGCAAGACAACGCCACCCCCGGCACTGACCGCACTGACCGCCCGCAGCCGGGTGTTCGGCATCGAACTGGCCTGGCAGTTCCCAGCGGGGGCCACGGATACCGAGCGCACTGAACTCTGGTACAGCACAAGCCCTGATCGCGCGGCCGCCATCAAGCTCGGCGACTTCGCCTATCCTCAAGCGCGGCACCAGATGAACGGTCTCGCGGCGGGAGCACGCTTCTGGTTCTGGGGGCGCCTGGTCGATCGCAGCGGCAACGTGGGTCCGTGGCATCCGGTGGAGTCGGGGGTTCTGGGCGAGTCCAGCAGCAACCCGTCGGACTACGATGCCTACTTCGCCGGCCGCATCAACGAAAGCGCGCTGGGCCAACAGCTGAAGGGCAAGATCGAGCGCGTCACCGAAGTGCTGCCGCTGGTCTGGGATGCCGCGGCAACCTACACCCCGGGTCAGACTGTCATCCACGACGGTCGGATCTGGAGCTGGCAGGGCACTGCTGCAGGCAATGAAACGCCGCCGGGCAGCCACTGGAAGAACATCGGCGACGCCATCGCCGAGGCGGGCGCCATCGTCGGCCGCGTCGACCAGCTGGAACTGGACGTCACCGATGTCGATGGCAAGGTGGCCGCGCAGGGGCAGAAGGTCGATGGTCTGTTCGCGCAGTTGGATGTCCGGGCATCTGGCGACGGAAATTGGGGAGCCGGTGACGACTCCGTGTTCGCGGGTTCCACAAGCCTGCAGACAGTTATCGCCGAGGGTGACCTCGCACTGGCCAAGCGTGTGGATACGGTCGAAGCCTCCATCGACGGTGTTCCCGGCAAGATCGAGGGTGTCAGCGCCGCGGTCCAACAGGTCTCGCAGGCCGTGGTGAACCTGGATGGCAAGGTCAGCGCGACGTATACGGTCAAGGCGCAGATCACCAGCGCCGGGCAGATCTACATGGCCGGCATGGGGCTGGGCGTCGAGCAGCAGCCGGATGGCAGCTACCAGAGCCAGATCCTGATGCAGGCCGATCGCTTCGCGTTGTTCAACACCAACAGCGGCCAGGTCAGTGCGCCCTTCGTGGTGCAGGGCGGGCAGACCTTCATCAGCCAGGCACTGATCGGCAACGGCTGGATCCAGAACGCCATGATCGGCGACGTGATCCAGTCCAACGCAGTCGGCGCCGGCGGGCAACCGCGATGGAGGCTCGACAAGAACGGCACGTTGACGATGAACGGCCCCGAGAATGGCGGCCGCCTGACCATCAACGACAGCGTCATCCACGTTTACGACAACAACGGCCGTGTCCGCGTCCGTATGGGGATCTGGTAATGGCAACCGGTATGCAGATATTCGGCCCGGACGGGCAGATGTGGTTCGACACCAATGATCGTGCCGGCAAGATCATGGGTACACTTTCAGTCGTTGGAAGCTCGTCCAGCAGCGTGGGCCTGGCAGGTATGGGTGAGCCATTTGCCATTCTGCCCAGTCCAGGCTCCGACAGTTGGCAGGACCAGAATGGCAATCAGTTTTCCGCACCCGCGCTGGGCTACATGTCGTTTGCCGACGGCGGCAATACATTGCGAATGCAGTTTACGTTCTCGCCGATCGCCAACCCGTCCGCTTCCATCTACTACGGAGTCTTCTGATGTCCGTTGGTCTTGAAGTCACAAATGACAGCGGCGTTCCGGTTCTTGTGAGCGCGCATTCCTTTGTTTTCTTTTCGATAGCCAAGGGCACGCAGTCCATTGCAAGCAATACGTCCGCCTATGGCGCGAGCGGGTTTGTAAGCCTTCCAGCACAGAGCGTGCCGTACCTGGTGTTCATCCGCTGCAATGGCGGGGCCGCCCAGGTGATGTCCTCGCTGAATGGCTTTTACTGGAGCATGGGACAAGGAACCACCAGCTTCGAGTGGTGGGCCTGGGGGCGGGCAGTCAACAGCGGAAATACCGGCATGCAGGTCTACAACGCCGACGGATCGATCCAGTGGGACATGTCAAACCGTCCACTGCGTATTGCTGGTTTGGTCGATAAATCGGGTGGAAGCGTGCCAAGCTTTACCGAGATGTCAACCGACAATGTGAGGCAAGGGCCACTCTTCAACGGTCCTGGTGAGAATCTCGCCTATCTGATGTCCGACATTGGACTGTGCCATGACATCTACGCCTACTACGGAAGTGGCCCGACCATTCGCGGCAACATGCGCTATCAGCCGTACATCAATACTCCAAATGCTTCGCAGGTGCGATTGAACTACTGCAGGCGTAGAGAGAACCGTCAACGTTCGTTGAGCGGCGCGTCCTACCAGAGTTTCACGGGGCAGTTGCCGAACTTCCTGATTGCCGCACACACCTACTAGGCTGAATAAGAACGGCCCGGGCGGCCATTTGAGCCGCCCGGGCCCTTCCCGTAGACTGCGCCCCTCCCACGCTCCCCGACGACGCACTGCAGTGATCACGCCACCCTGACCCTTGCCGCACATCGGCAGCCGGCCCGCCGGCTCAGGAACCCGTGTCTTTCCACTGCAGCGCCATGCGGCTACGCCCGCGTGCGCGCGGAGTTTTTCCATGCAAACGTCCTACCCCCTGCGCCAGCAATGGCTCGGCAACATCCGCGGTGATCTGCTGTCCGGCATGGTCGTCGCCCTGGCCCTGATTCCCGAGGCCATCGCCTTCTCGCTCATCGCCGGCGTCGACCCCAAGGTGGGCCTGTATGCCGCGTTCTCCATCGCGGTGGTCACCGCCATCGCGGGTGGCCGGCCTGGCATGATCTCCGCCGCCACCGGCGCGATGGCGCTGGTGATGGTCGACCTGGTCAAGGACCACGGCCTTCAGTACCTGTTCGCCGCCAGCATCCTGGCTGGCCTGCTGCAGGTGCTGGCCGGCGTGTTCAAGCTTGGCTCGCTGATGCGATTCGTCTCGCGCTCGGTCATCACCGGCTTCGTCAACGCGTTGGCGATCCTGATCTTCCTGGCGCAGATGCCCGAGTTGATCGGCCGCGGCCCGACCGTCTACGTACTGTGTGCCGCCGCACTGGCGATCATCTACCTGCTGCCGCGCCTCACCCGCGCGGTGCCTTCGCCGCTGGTGGCGATCGTCGTGCTTACTGCCGTGGTCATCGGGTTTGGTGTGGACGTGCGCAGCGTCGGCGACATGGGCCAGCTGCCCGACAGCCTGCCGCAGTTCCTCATCCCCGATGTGCCGCTCAGCTGGGAAACGCTGCGCATCCTGCTGCCGGTGTCGGCCACGCTGGCGGTGGTCGGCCTGCTCGAATCGATGATGACGCTGCAGATCGTCGAGGACATCACCGAGACGCCCAGCGAGCGCAACCGCGAATGCGTCGGCCAGGGCGTGGCGAATACGATCACCGGCTTCCTCGGTGGCATGGCCGGCTGCGCGATGATCGGCCAGTCGGTCATCAACGTGACGTCGGGTGGACGCGGCCGCCTGTCCTGCCTGGTGGCCGGCGTGCTGCTGTTGGTGCTGGTGGTGTACGGCAGTGACCTGGTGCGGCAGATCCCGATGGCCGCGCTGGTGGCGGTGATGATCATGGTCAGCATCGGCACCTTCAGCTGGCGCTCGCTGCGCGACCTGCGCACGCATCCGCGCAGCTCCTCGGCCGTGATGCTGCTGACCGTGGTGGTCACCGTGGCGACACACGACCTGGCCAAGGGCGTGCTCAGTGGCGTGCTGCTGTCGGCGCTGTTCTTCGCGCGCAAGGTCGGCCGCATGCTGGATGTGCAGCGCCAGGATGCAGGGGACACGCAGGTCTACCGCGTACGTGGGCAGGTGTTCTTTGCCTCGGCCGGCCAGCTGGGGGCCGCGTTCGACTATCAGCACGTGGCGCCGAAGGTGCAGATCGACCTGCGTGACGCCCACCTGTGGGACCTGACCGCGGTGGCCGCGCTGGAACGCGCGCAGGAAAAGCTGGCCGCGCATGGGGCGGAGGTGACGGTGGTGGGCCTGAATGCGGCTAGCCAGACGTTGATCGAACAGGTGGGCGGGCGCGGGGGCGGGCACTGAGGTTCCAGCGTCCGCGTCTGAGACGGCGTGCACGCATTCTGAATCCAGTCAGGCAGTTGAAACCGGCGCTGTCGTAGCATTGCCCGCGTGATGGGGGTCGATGGACGGCCCCTCCCTGCCGGCACCCGCTGGCGACACGCAAGGAAGAAACAGGCAATGCAGGCAATGGACGCGCTTGGGCGCAGCGAACGGGTCGGCATCGGCCGTGGGTGTTGGAAGGTGCTGGCCCTGTGCCTGGCGCTCACCGCATGCCAGGCGCCTTCTTCCCAGGCATCGACCGAAACGGCGGCCCCCGCGTCGATTGCTGCGGCATCGCCGACAGCCCCTTCCGGCCAGGCATCGGCAGATTCCCCCCACTACCCGGATGCGTCCTATACCGAGGGTCGCCTGCGCCCGGCCTATGGCTGGTGTGTGGATGGGGTGGAAGATGCAGGCAAGCTCCAGGCCTGCGGCAAGGACGAACTCGCCTACCAGGAAGCGCGCCTCGAAGCGGCGGCCAGCAAGGCGCTGGCCGGACTCGACGCCGCTGCCCGGACGGCATTCCAGGCCACCCAGGCGAGCTGGCGCAGCGATACAGACCGTTATTGCCGCGTTGTCCCCAACGGCAGCGTGCAGCAGCTGCAGCGCGCGCAGGAATGCCGCCTGTACCGTGTCGCCAACCGTGCCGACCAGCTGCTGGCGCAGAGCGCGCCGCCGGATACCTCGTATACCCAGGCAACGCTGCGTCCGGAATACACCCGTTGCGTGCAGGACGCCCGCGGCATGGACGACCAGCTGGAAGCCTGCGATACGGCCGAGCTCGCCCACCACAAGGCGCTGCTGGAAGCACAGGTCGCGCGACTGATGGACGGCCCCGACGGCCCGGCCAAGGACCGCTGGATGGACGAGCAGGCCAACTGGGCTGCAGACACGAACAAACAGTGCAGCCAGGCCACTGACAGCGTGGGCCCGGCGTTGGATGCACAGTCGTGCCTCATCAATCGTTATGCCAACCGTGTGGCGGAACTGCAGAAGGGCGTGCTGGCGCGATGATGAGCCTCGATGCCGGCATTGCAGGGGGGCCTCGACGCCGATCCGAAAACCCGTCTGCTGGCAGCGCAATGGAATTGACTGCGGTCAAGTCTTCAAGATGTTCTTGAAACGGCAGTTTCGTTGAGGTTCGTGGGCATTCTGCATCATGTGAGCGACCTCAACATACGAATTCGCGAACGCGATCGCGAGGACGTTGCGCCGTGCAGATTGCAGTTGGGACAAGGTGCACACATTCTGAATCCAGTCAGGCATCTGAAATCCACGCTGGCGTAGCATGCAATTCCCGATGGGGCCGATGGACGGCCCCGCGTTGACGGGCCCCGCGCCTGGATGCCAAGGAGATGCAAGCAATGCAGGGAACAAACTACCTTCCAGCGGCCCCCCGCGAAACGTTCGGCAGGGCCGGGGCCATCGCGCTTGCGTTGGCCCTGGGCCTCAGCCTGGCAGCGTGCCAGGCCAAGAGCCCGGAGGCGGATACGGCAGTTGCCCCCGCGGCCGCCGCGCCCGCCACTGCATCGCCGCCCGCCACTGCAGAGCCTGCACGCGCCGCACCTGCCATGACAGCGGCCGATGCCGATGACCAGGACATGCCGCCGCAGCGCCCGGATGATTCCTACAACAAAGCCACGCTGCGGCCGCAGTACGCCACATGCGTGAAATCCAGCGGCGGCGAGACACCGGCATTGCAGGCGTGTGGTGATGACGAACTTGCCTGGCAGGAGCAGCGACTCGAGCAGGCGTTCATGCGGATCGTCGACGGTCCCGACAGCAAGGACAAGGACAGGCTGATGGACGAGCAGGCCGCCTACATGTCCGATACCAATCGCTACTGCAGCTGGAACCCTGCCGAAGACGGGCAGGGGCAGATGCTGGACGCGCAGTCCTGCCGGATCAATCGCACCGCTAACCGTGCCGATGTGCTGCAGGCACTGACCTCGAAGTAATTCCCCCGCGAAGGAGTGCAGGAAAATGGATGTTGTGACCCAGGCAAAGCAGGCAATGGACAACTGGCATCGCGGCCAGACGTCGGCGCATTTCGAAACCGGAGGTCGCGGCCCCGGCCACGTTTCCACCGGCAGGGGCGACCATGGCGGCGTGTCGTATGGCAGTTACCAGTACGCCACCAACGTTGGCGGCGTGGACGAGTACGTCGCCGCCTCGCGCTATGGCAACCGCTTCAACGGCCTGCAGGCAGGAACCCCGGCCTTCACCGAACGCTGGAAGGAAGTGGCGGCCGCCGATCCGGCAGGGTTTGCCAGGGACCAGCACGACTTCATCCAGCACAAGTACTACGACGTGCAGATGGGCCGCCTGAAGGATGTGGGCATCGATCTCTCCAGCCGTGGTGCGGCCGTGCAGGATGCGCTATGGAGTACCTCGGTGCAGTACCGCGGCATGACCCGGTCGGTGTTCCAGAAGGGCCTGCAGCAGGCCTATGGCGAAGACTTCAAGCTGACTGAGCTGAGTGACGAGCAGATTGTCCGCGCGGTGCAGGACTACAAGCACGCCAATGTGCAGGTGCACTTCCAGAGCTCGCCCACCCTGTGGGATTCGCTGCGTGATCGTGCGCTCACCGAGAAGACCGCACTGGTCGGGCTGGCGCGCTACGACCAGGTCAACCACAACCCCGAGGCTTACCGGGGCAAGGATTACCAGCAGGCGTTCGGTGAACCTGAGCCCAGCCAGCGTGGCCAGCGTGCGGCCGCATCGGCGATGGCCGACGGCGTGCTGGCACCCGGCGAGCGCGGTACCGAGGTCCAGGCCCTGCAGGCCAAGCTGATCCAGGCCGGCCATACCGGCCGCAACGGGCAACCTCTGACGGCCGATAGCCACTACGGTGCCAATACCGAGCATGCGGTGCGCGAGTTCCAGCAGGCGCATGGGCTGACCGTCGATGGCAAGGCCGGCCGGCAGACCCTGCAGGCCCTGGATACGGCGGTACGCGAGCACACGCCGGCGCAGCCTGTGGCGCCGGCTGCGCCTGCACCGGCCACGCCTGCTGCGGCACCCGCACCCGCGACAGCGCGGGAACCCGATGCCGCCGCCGCGCCCGGTGGCCAGCGCATCGTCGTGGTCGAACCCTTTGGCAACGGCAGCAGCAACCGCACACTGCGTCATGGCACCAGTGGCGAGGATGCCTATCGCGAACTGAAGATCCATCACCCCAACACCAATGCCGAAGCCGTGCGCACCGGCAATGCCGCCAAGGCTGACCGCCCGTCGGCCATGGTCGAGGGCGAGCTGGAAACGGTACGGACCCGCGGCGATCGCAACGGCATTCCGTTGGTGCACAAGGATCTGATCCTGAGCAATCCCCGCGGCGACCGTGAAGTGATGATTCCCAATCCCGTCGCGGGGTACGTGCAGGTCAACAACGACAAGTGGAACTCCATCAGCATCTGGAGCCATCCGGCCGGGCATCCGCAGCGTGAACTGGTCGGGCAGGTGCTGCACGGTGCGCGTGGAACCACCCCCTACAAGACCGGTGATTTCGTCGAGTACGGTGCGCCGTTGATCCGCCAGTCCGATGCCGGTACCCCGGGTGCCGTGCACGCGCATATCGAGCTCGAGCCCGATCAGTACCGCAGGTTCCTGGGTGACATGCTCAACGACCGCATTACCCTGGGCGGCAAGGTCCACGCGCAGGGCCCCGAGGCCGCGCAGGCCGCACGCAGTGCGCAGCAGGCGCCGATGGCCGATGGCGTGCTGAAGCAGGGCGAGCGGGGCGATGAGGTCAAGGCCTTGCAGGGCAAGCTGGCGGCGCTGGGCTATGCCGGGGCCGATGGCAAGCCGCTGCACGCCGATGGCGTGTATGGCAAGGACACCTTTGCGGCGGTCAAGCAGTTCCAGGCCAACAACGGCCTGGACGACGATGGCAAGGCAGGCCGCAAGACCCTGGCGCAGGTCGATGCCCCCAACGCGGTGAAGGCCGGTACCGCGCCGGCGGCTCCGGCTCGGGCCGAGCCGGCAGCGCCGGCCAGCATGCGCGACCCCGGGCATGCCGACAACGCGCGCTTCGGCCAGGCCCTGGACAAGCTGCAGGCGCTCGAACAGCAGCGCGCCCAGGCCGGCCTGAAGCCGTTGTTCGCCAACCCGCAGGAAGCCGAGCGTGCGGCCGGCCAGCTGGCGTACGAAAGCAAGGTGTCCGGCATGCGCCAGATCGACCACGTCGTAGCCCGCCCCGACGGTACCGGCCTGTTCGCGGTGCAGGGCGAGCTGGGCGATCCGGCGGCGCAGCGGACCTTCGTCGACCGCCAGCAGGCGGTATCGCACTCGGTCGAGGCCAGCAGCCGGCAGAGTGAAGCGCTGGACAGCCAGTTCAACCAGCGTGCGCAGGAACAGCAGCAGGAACAGGTGCGCAACCGCGGGTTGTAAGCCACGCGGCGTCCCGGGGCCGGTCGAGCGGCCCCGGAGCCACCCGCCGCCATTCAGCCGTCCGGTGTAAACTATTGATCTCACTGGCAATGCCAGTCTCCGCGATCAACACCCCGATGACGTCCGCCACCGCCCGTTACGCCGATTCCCTGCGCCTGTCCGTCGCCCCGATGATGGACTGGACCGACCGCCATTGCCGCGTGTTCCATCGCGTGCTGGCGCCGGGTGTGCGCCTGTACACGGAAATGGTGCACGCCAATGCGGTCATCCACGGTGATCGCGAGCGCCTGCTCGGCTTCGACCACAGCGAGCAGCCGCTGGCGCTGCAGCTGGGGGGCAGCGATCCCGCGCTGCTGGCGCAGGCTGCGCGCATCGCCGCCGAGTGGGGCTACGACGAGGTCAACCTCAACTGTGGCTGCCCGTCCGACCGCGTGCAGGCCGGGCGCTTCGGCGCCTGCCTGATGCGCGAGCCGGTGCTGGTGGCCGAGTGCGTGGCGGCGATGGCCGACGCTGTCGAGATCCCGGTGACGGTGAAGTGCCGCCTGGGCGTGGACGAGGACAACGACTACGACGTGTTCGCCGCCTTCGTCGACCGCCAGGTCGCCGCCGGTGCCGCAATGGTGGTGGTGCATGCGCGCAACGCGTGGCTGAAGGGCCTGTCGCCGAAGGAGAACCGCGAGGTTCCGCCGCTGAAGTACGACTGGGCCTACCGCCTGAAGCAGGAGCGCCCGGCGCTGCCGGTGGTGCTCAACGGCGGCCTGGCCAGCCTCGAGGCGGTGCAGGCGCAGGCCGCGCACGTCGATGGCGTGATGCTGGGCCGCGCGGCCTACCACGACCCCTACCTGCTGCATCAGTTGGAGGCGCTGCACACCGGCGCCCCGCTGCAGGCCCGCGGCGACCTGCTGCGCGCGCTGCGCCCCTACGTGGAAGCGCGCCTGGACGAAGGCCTGGCGCTGAAGCACATCACCCGCCACCTGCTCGGCCTGTTCCATGGCCAGCCCGGTGGCCGCGCATTCCGTCAGGTGCTGAGCGAGGGCGCACACCGCCCGGGCGCAGACTGGAGCCTGGTCGAACAGGCCCTGGCGGTTACCGAACGCGATGCTGATCGCGTCGCAGCGTGACCTCCGTCACATTCCCGACTTGACAAGGGGCGGCGATTCGTCCCGAATGTTCACCTAGCTGAACATCGCGGGGTCGCGGCCGGAAAAGTTCAGACCGGATTCACTGCCCCAAACCAAGAATTTGCAAAGGATTTGTAAAGCGCCGGGCCCGAAACCCGGCATCCGGATTTACGACTTTTGAACGAATCGCCGTGCTCGGCTAGGATCGCATCGATGTCTTCCGCTTCCCTCCATTGCCGCATTGCCCTGGCCACCTGCGTTGTGCTGGCGGCTGCGCCGCTGTCGTCGGCGCTGGCACAGCAGCCGCCGCGCGGTGAGCAGGGGCGTGCGGAGATGATGGAGCGGGGCGAGCGCGGCAACCGTGGCGACGAGCGTTCGCTGTCCGATGCCGTGCGCCGCGTGCAGCGCACCACCGGCGGCCACATCCTCGGCGCCGAGCGTGTGCCGTTCGATGGTCGTGATATCAACCGGGTGAAGTACATGGACGACCGGGGCCGGGTCCGCTACATGGACGACCCTGCCCCGTCGCGTTCACAGCCGCGCACGCCGCGGTCGGATATGTCATCACTACGCGGCGATAACCCCTGAACAGGGATAGTTGTCGCTATCAACCCGTACCCCACAGGCCTCCGGGCCACACCCAGGACACTAGGGAGAGTTCATGCGTATCCTTCTGGTCGAAGACGAAGCCCCGCTGCGTGAGACCCTGGCAGCCCGGCTCAAGCGCGAAGGCTTTGCCGTCGATGCTGCGCAGGACGGCGAGGAAGGCCTCTACATGGGGCGCGAAGTTCCGTTCGATGTCGGCATCATCGACCTCGGCCTGCCCAAGATGTCGGGCATGGAGCTGATCAAGGCCCTGCGTGACGAAGGCAAGAAGTTCCCGGTGCTGATCCTGACCGCGCGTTCGAGCTGGCAGGACAAGGTCGAGGGCCTGAAGCAGGGCGCCGACGATTACCTGGTCAAGCCGTTCCACGTCGAAGAGCTGCTGGCCCGCGTCAACGCGCTGCTGCGCCGCGCCGCCGGCTGGAGCAAGCCGACCCTGGAATGCGGCCCGGTCGCCCTGGACCTGGCTGCCCAGACCGTCAGCGTGGCCGGCAGCAATGTCGACCTGACCAGCTACGAGTACAAGGTGCTGGAGTACCTGATGATGCATGCCGGTGAACTGGTCTCCAAGGCCGACCTCACCGAGCACATCTACCAGCAGGACTTCGACCGCGACTCGAACGTGCTGGAAGTGTTCATCGGCCGCCTGCGCAAGAAGCTGGACCCGGATGGCGAACTGAAGCCGATCGAGACCGTACGCGGCCGCGGTTACCGTTTCGCGATCCCGCGCAACGAGGGCTGAGGCCTTCAGCAGGCGATAAACGATGTCCGGCCGTCTGTGGTTCTTCCGACGCTGGCGGCCGCGCTCACTGCAGGCGCGCCAGATGCTCGCCGCGTCCGTGGGCCTGGTCGCGTTCCTGGCCCTGGCCGGTTACGCGCTCGATGCCGCCTTCGCCGATACGGCGAAGGCGAACCTGCGTGAGCGCCTGAAGAACTACGCCACGTCCTACGCGGCCGGCATCGACTTCACCCGCGACCGCTCGCTGTACATCCGCGAGCAGCCGCCGGATTCGCGCTTCGATGTGCCCGGCAGCGGCCTGTACCTGCAGGTGGTGATGCCGCACGGCAAGGGCAATTCGATGTCTGCCGAAGGCCCGATGTTGCCCACCGTGGGCGGCGGCCTGCTGGCGCCGCGCCAGGAAGTGTTCGAAGGCCCGCTGCCGATGATCCAGATCGATGGCAGCCAGGGCTCGGTCTACCGCTATGGCCTGGGCCTGGTGTGGGGCGCCGACGCCGACCCCGCCACCGAATTCCCGTACACCATCTACGTGATGGAAGACTCGCGCGCGCTGGGAGCGCAGCTGCGCGTGTTCCGTGGCCGCGTCTGGTTCTACCTGGGCGGCATCGGCCTGATCCTGCTGCTGCTGCAGACCGTCATCCTGCAGTGGAGCCTGCGCCCGCTGCGCCGCGTGATCACTGAACTGACCAAGGTGCAGCGCGGCGAGACCGAGCGCATGAGCGAGCGCCACCCGCGCGAGCTGGAACCGCTGACCGACAGCATCAACGCCTTCATCGAAAGCGAGCGCGAGAACCTCGAGCGCCAGCGCAACACCCTGGCCGACCTGGCGCACAGCCTGAAGACGCCGATCGCGGTGCTGCGCACGCAGATGGACAGCGGTGCCGGCGACACCGCGCTGCGCGAGGAACTGGACGTGCAGCTGCAGCGCATGAACAACCTGGTCTCGTACCAGTTGGCACGCGCGGCGTCGTCGGGCCACAAGCTGTTCTCCGCGCCGCTGCCGATCGAGTCCAATGCCGAGGAAATCGTGCGTGGCCTGGAAAAGGTCTACGCCTCCAAGGGCGTGCTGTGCGAATTCGACATCGACCCGGCGGCGCGCTTCCACGGCGAACCGGGCGACCTGCAGGAACTGCTCGGCAACCTGCTGGAGAACGCCTTCAAGTGGGCCAACCGCCGCGTGCTGCTGACCGCGCAGCCGCTGCCGGCTCCGAACGCACGCCGTGCCGGCCTGCTGCTGGCGGTGGATGACGATGGCCCGGGCATTGCCCCGGACGACATCGGCAAGGTGCTGCAGCGTGGCGTGCGTGGCGACGAGCGCGTGCAGGGCCATGGCATCGGCCTGTCGATCGTGCAGGACCTGATCAAGGATTACCGCGGCGAACTGACCGTGGGCCGTTCCGCCGAACTGGGCGGCGCCCGCTTCGAAGTACGCCTGCCGCCGGGGCCGTAAGCCGCGCATTCCCGTCCGCCGGGCATTGCCTGGCGCAACAACGCAGGGTATTCCGGTAGTGCCGGCCGCTGGCCGGCAACCAGGCAAGGCTACCGAAGATCATGAGGTTGCCGGCCAGCGGCCGGCACTACCGTATTTCGATCGTCGGCGGCTCGCCATAGAACCGCCGCAGCTGTGCGGCCACCTCCGGCAACGCCTGCTGCAGCAGATCCGGCGCCGAGAAGTGGTACTCGCTGGCCACCGCGAAGAACTCTTCCGGCGCCTCGGACGCATACGGATCGATCAGCGTTTCTTCGCCTGCGTCCACCTGCGCACAGAAGGCGTCGTAGGCGCGCTGGAACGTGGCTGCCCATTCGCGCTGCCATTCGCGTGGCAGCGGCGGGGTGCCGTCCATCGCGCCATCCAGCGCATCCAGCTTGTGCACCATCTCGTGCACCGCCACGCAGTAACCCTCGTGGGGGGCGGCCAGGTCGGCCTGCACGTCGGCCCAGGACAGGATCAACGGACCGCTGTCCCACGACTCGCCGATCAGCTCGTCATCCCACTCGTGCAGCACGCCGGCCGCATCCATGTGGCTGCGGTGCACGCGGAACGCATCGGGGTAGACGATCAGCTGCGACCAGCCTTCCAGCCCCACTTCACCGAACTCCAGCAGCGGCAGGCAGCACAGTGCGGCCAGCAGCACGCCGTCACCGGCCTGCAGCTGCAGCTCGCCGATCGGGGTAATGGTCTTCTCGTGCAGGAAGCGCGTGGTCAGTACGCGCAGGCGTGCGCGGCGTTCGTCGTCCAGGCCGTGCAGCCAGGCCGCGCGGCGGCAGGCGTCTTCCCACAGTGCATCGTCGATCGGCCGCGGCGCAGGCCGCAGCCACTGCAGCAACGACTTGATCAGCGGAACATTCCCGGCAGGTAGCTGTGCCACTTCGGCGCACGGATGCGTTGCAGCACGTCATCGTCGCTGCCACCGCCGCCGGTGCTGGTGGCACTGCTGGCGGCCGGGCGTACCGCCGCCGGCTTGGTGGTGGCGGCCGAGGCGGTCGCGGTCGGTGCGCGCTGCGAGGCGGCATCACCGTTGGACGACACGCAGGCGCCGCGGCTGTCGTCCAGCGCTGCTGTCGCAGACGCCGCGAAGGGCATCATCAGCAGGATCAGGCAATGGGCATAACGGCGCATTGACGACATCCACGTTAAGGGAAGGTGAGTTCCCGATTCTAGCCCGAACTCGCCGCCCCGTTGGAAGCCCCCGCGGAACCCAGCGTGGCGGGCGTCGCTGGCGGCTTTCCCGCATAATTCCTTCCTGACTTCGTGGAAGCTGCCGTGGACGATCGCCAATTGCTGGCCAAACTCGCTGCCGGTCGCCTGTCCGGCGACGCCCTGGCCCGTGAGCTGGGCCAGACCCGGGCGGCAATTTGGAAGCGCATTCAAGGGCTTAGGGCCGCCGGTGTGGACGTGGAGGGCCGCGCTGGCGAAGGCTACGGCCTGACCCGCCCGGTCGATCTGCTGGACCCGGACGCGATCCGCGCCGGCCTGCCGGCCGGGGTTCTGCCGCTGCTGCACGACCTGCAGGTGGCCTGGACGGTGGATTCGACCAACGCCGAATTGCTGCGATGCAGCGCGTCCCAGCGCGGGGTCAGCGTCCTGCTGGCCGAGCGCCAGACCGGTGGTCGTGGCCGTCGTGGCCGCACCTGGGCCTCGCCGCTGGCCGCGCATATCTACCTGTCGGTGCTGCGCCTGTACTCCGGCGGCCTCGGCCGCCTGGCTGGGCTGAGCCTGGTGGCCGGCATCGCCGTGGCCGAAGCGCTGCACGACCTGGGCTACACCCAGGCGCAGCTGAAGTGGCCGAACGACCTGATTGTCGATGGCAAGCGCAAGCTGGTTGGCCTGCTCGCGGAAGGCGGTGGCGAATACGCTGGCCCGGCGCGCGCGGTGATCGGCATCGGCATCAACACGCACATGCCGCCGTCGTTCGCCGAGCAGATCACCCAGCCGTGGGTGGACCTGGACACGCTGGCCGGCACGCCGGTGGACCGCAACGTGGTCGTTGCTGCCGTGCTGACGCGCCTGCTGCCGGCGCTGGAAGAATTCGATCGCGAAGGCCTCGCTCCGTTCCTGCCGCGCTACGCCGCCTTCGACATGCTGGCTGGCCGCGAAGTACGCGTGGAGCTGGACGGGCAGTGGCAGCACGGTACCGCGCTTGGCCTGGCCGATGACGGCGCATTGCGCGTGCGCATCGATGGCCAGGAACGCCTGCTGCACGCCGGCGAAGTCAGCGTGAGGGCGGCATGAGCGATTGGTTGTTCGACCTGGGCAACTCGCGCTTCAAATTCGCGCCGTTGCAGGGCGACCGCGCCGGTGACGTGCAGGCCTGGGCGCATGGCGCCGAAGGCATGGCCGGGCAGCCGCCGCACAGCCTGCCCAGCGGCCGCACCGCGTTCGTGGCCAGCGTGGCCGCCCCCTCGCTGACCAGCGCCATGCTGGACCAGCTGCAGCGCCGCTTTGAACACGTGCATGTCGTGCGCACCAGCGCCGAATGTGCGGGCGTGCGCATTGCCTATGCCAAGCCGGAAAAGTTCGGTGTCGACCGCTTCCTGGCCCTGCTGGCTGCGGCCAAGGCGCAGCGCCCGGTGCTGGTGGTCGGCGTGGGCACCGCACTGACCATTGACCTGCTCGACGCCGATGGCCAGCACCACGGTGGCCGCATTTCCGCATCGCCCACCACCATGCGCGAAGCACTACACGCGCGTGCAGTGCAGCTGCCGGCGACCGGCGGCGACTACAGCGAGTTCGCCAACGACACCGCCGACGCGCTGGCCTCTGGCTGCGACGGCGCGGCCGTGGCGCTGATCGAACGCAGCGCACAGCAGGCGCACACGCTGCTGGACGTGGCGCCGTCGCTGCTGGTGCATGGTGGCGGCGCACCGGCGCTGATGCCGCTGCTGCCCGGCGCCGACTACCACCCATCGCTGGTGCTGGATGGCCTCGCCCGCTGGGCGGTGCACCAGCCCGCAGGCTAGTATCCGCGCATGCTGACCCGTGCCCTGATCGTCGTACTGGCCATCCTCAATCTTGGCGTCGCCTGCTGGTGGCTGCTGCGCGATGCACCGCAACCGCCCGCGCCGCCGCCGCAACCGGCCGGCGTGGCCGAGCTGCGCTGGGTGCCAGGTGGCGTGGATGCCGCTGCAGCCGCCGAAGCGACTGCTGCAGCCCCGACCGCGCCGCTGGTGGAACGCGAACCGGCGGCGAAGACGGCTGTGGCTGCGACGCCCGCGCCGGTGCCGGCCGTGCCGGCCAAGCCGGACATTCCCAAGCCGCAGACGGCTGACGCTGCGGCGGTTGCTGCTGCTGCCAAGCCGGTAGCACCACCAGCACCCGTACCGGCACCGGAAAAACCCACAACCCCGCCCGCGGCCGCCGAGCCGCCGCGCTGCGTCGCGCTGGGCCCGTTCGCCGACCGCGCCGCCGCGAACAGTGCGCAAGGCAAGGCCGGCACGCTGCTCAGCCAGGTACGCCTGCGCGAACAGCCCGCTGCCAGCGGCAGTGCCCGCTACCGGGTGATGCTGCCGGCCGCCGCCAACCGTGACGAAGCGCAGGCCACCGTGAAGCGCATCGTCGCCGCCGGCCTGAGCGACTACTACATCATCAGCCAGGGCGAGGAAGCCAACGCCGTGGCGCTGGGCCAGTACCGCAACCGCGAAGGCGCCGAACGACGCATGGCGGCGGTGCAGGCCGCCGGCTTCCAGCCGCGCCTGGTCGCCAGCGGCGACGCCGGCCAATGGTGGCTGGAAGGGCAGCTGGTGGCGGGCACGCAGCCGGCCCAGGCCCAGCAGCGCAGCGGGGCGGCACAGAGCCGGTCGCTGGAATGCACGCGGTTGCGCTAGAATCCCCGGACCGCGGCGCTGCCGCCGGTGCACCACCCATGCCGCTTTAGCTCAGTTGGTAGAGCAACTGTCTTGTAAACAGTAGGTCATCCGTTCGATTCGGATAAGCGGCACCATCCCCATGATTCAGCGCCTCTTTGCGCTGCTCCAGGTACCTGCCCGGTAGTTCGAAGGGCGGCAGAGCTGTTTTCTCGACAGCCTTACCTTGAGAACGATGGCCCGTCTTGCGCATGAACCTGCTGCGCTGGCGGCTGTTCAAGATTTGCTGCCAACGCTTCAGCGCGATGAAGGGACTCTGCTTCAGGTGTGCGGAGCGCGTCCATCGTATTCATGGCTCCGCGGCGTTGGGCAGGATCGTCCATCGCTCCCTCGACGACGAATACTTTCTCGCCACGTGCAAGGGACTCTGTCGGGCTGTTCAATGCAACGTGGTCAACTCTTGAAAGCCCTTGCTCCTTCGCGAGTACCAACAAAATCGCAGACATGCGCTGGCTCGACTCATCCCACTGCTTCCCGCTCTCGGCGTTCAGGCGTTCCACACCCGCTCTTATCTGCCTATAGAGAGAACGGTCAGCATCGCCGAGTTCAGCTACTGAGAAAGTAGCTCGTTGCAGCGAGAGTGAGTCGTCGGTGGCCGAGCTGACGCTGGCCGCAAGCGCCGTGCGCTCGGCGTCAAATTCTGGATCTGGCCTACGCCGCCGTTGCGAGGGTGCTATTTCCCGGTCGTAGAAGTCGCCATAGTAAAGCTCGTATGTCGCATGAGGACCAACGGACGGAGCCTCCGTCTTAAACACCTCAGCGATCTGACCCAGTGCTTGGCTACGGTTGATTCGTCCCGCCTGGAGTTCTGCCGCAATGGTTCCATATTGTTGTGGCCGGCTCCCCGTGCCGGAAACGCCAATATCTGGGCCGCCACCCGCAACGATCTCACGCTGGACCTGGACATTGCTGAGAGTTGCGGCGGCTTCTCCTCGCAACTCGCTGTCCACATAGGCTTGTTTAGAAGCCCGGTTTGAGGGTTCGGTGAAGAGATGGTGCCCAACTTCGTGAGAAAGAGAACGTGCGATTCTGGTGCCTTGCCCGATTGCATTCTCGTCTATGACGATCTTCACGCCGGGAACAAGGTAGGTGCCTTCACCGGCTGTGCCCCATTGAACAACGATACCTTCGCGTCTCGCCTGGGCGAGGCCCGCCTGAAGTGTTGGGGATTTTGCCAGAAGCGGGGCCAAGGAAGGATCATCCAACGGCGATGCAGGACGCCGTGCGGCTCCTGGGCGGCCTCCCTCCTGCGGCTGTGGCAGTCCAGCGTCTTCAGTACGCTCCATGCGGCGGCTCCTTCGCAATTACAGGGATCAGCGCTGACGGATCGATATGTAGGCCAGCGTCACGCTATCGGCGGCGAGCCCGAGTACGACCTGTGCATCGTTCACCTGCGCGGTCCAGTAAGGGCGGGAGCCCGGCGCATCGGGTCGAGGTGGATGTTTGGTGGAGTTCTCCCAGATCATTTCCTCGAGCGCAATGCTCGGTGGCGCGATATCAAAAATCAGGTTCGCGAGGGCGGGGTTGTCAGCGGCACTTCTCAGCCTGATGTTCCGCACCTCAAGGTCGCCCAGCATTCCGCGTTCTGCGATCCGCTCGTCCATGAGGTCCTGACGCGCCGGTTCTCCCAGGCGGGTGTGGAGAAGTTCACTCAATGCATCGACATCATCAAAGCGCACACTAGACAATCGCTCGATGTCGTTCTTGAATCGCTCCATACCAATTTCACTCCCTGATCTGATGGCCTGTCTTTGATTCAGATGATCTGATGGGTGTGGCGGCACGGCGGTTGAACATGCTGCCAGCACAAGTGCCGGAATAGCGATCGCGAGGCGACGACGCGCTGTGATCCAGAGGCGGCGCTGAAGTCCGCGTTTTGATGAAGAAGCGCATTTTTCGACCCATGCATTCATGAAAGCATCTCGCGCGCTAATGTCACACTCTTGAATCTAGCACAGCATTTTGTGAGGGCGGATCGGGTCCGCGTGAACAATGAGCTACTGAAAACGCACCCGATTCCATCTTCCAATTTGAGAAGAGGGGGCGTCGGCTGCGAGGGAAGGAGCACCAGACGGAAGGCCGAGCACAGCTCCATGTGTGCATTACCGATGGTTGAAAGACTGTAGCCAGTAGGCTACAGTCCTCCATGAAGATCCAGCGTACCCGTCAGTTCGCGACATGGATTGACGCTCTCAAGGACGTAACCGCACGCGCTCGCATCCTGGCCCGTATCGGTCGGCTCGCTGAAGGCCATCCCGGTGATCGCCGCTATCTGGTGGATGGTGTTTCTGAATTGCGTATCGATGCAGGACTGGGTTACCGCGTGCACTACACCCAGCGCGGCAGGCAGTGGGTGATGCTTCTGGTTGGAGGCGACAAGGGTTCACAGCGGCGCGATATAGAGAAGGCCAGGGAGATTGCGCGTGCCCTGTGAGCATCGAACTGGCTGTAGGCGAAACGACTCAATATCGAAGTACCGGAGCTGTCCCATCATGGCCATCAAGAGAAAAGTCGAACTCAAATCATTTGATGTGGCCGAGCATCTTCGGACGCCGGAGGAGATGGCGGCTTATCTCGACGCCTGCATCGAAGAAAGCGACGGTGATTCTGCATTCATCGCCAAGGCGCTCGGCGATATCGCTCGCGCTCAGGGCATGAGCAAGGTTGCGCGTGCGGCGGGCCTGTCGCGCGAGAGTCTGTATCGCGCACTGTCGGGCGAGCGCAGCCCGGATTTCGCGACCATCCTGAAGGTGACCCGGGCCCTGGGTGTGCGATTGCACGCCAGCGCTGTGTAAGGCATCAGGGCATTTCGCTCAAGCTCGGCGATCTCGGAACGTCTGGCGCGAACAGGTTCAATCAAACCGGATGATGCGGATCAACCCTCTTGTCGACGATCCGTCTCCGAAGGCGGCCAATGTGCCACAGGGGAACGCCTCCTTCGCACCTTCGTAATTGATGAATGAGATCGTGCAGTTCGTCCGTGTTCCAGGACGGATCCGGGTGATGGCTCTGTCATTCAGGACGAAGCTGTACCACATGAGTTCAGGGCTTATGGAAAGCGCCATGGGGCGCGCGGTGGAGGCGATCATCTCGGCAACAGCGCCGCCGCGCGAATCCACTTCGTCCAGCCGCAGCTCAACGAGGACAGGTTTCAGGTGTGGGTAGGGTGTGCTCATTCCAGCAGCGGGTCTGCCTGATTCGTTGGCCGGGGTTGCGATGTGTTGAACCTGTGCGATGGGGATGCCAACGTTCCGCATTATTGAGCCCCGCCCATCTGCAACGCCACATACTCCGCCAACCCCCGGCACGCCAGCATCAGCCCTTCGCGCGTGCCGTCGCCGATATCGTCTTTCTCTTCTCCGTCCACGCGCACACGCTCGGCGGCGTGATACAGCTCCAGCAGCGACACCAGGCCCACTGCGGCGCGGTCCCTGCGTGCAGCAGCCACGGCGTCGCCAGGTGTGCCTGCCGGTCCCTGCCACGGCTGTCCATCGGCGGCGTCACCGGCCTGGATGCGCTGCAGGCATCCGGGAAGGTTGATCGGCGCGGGCGCCTCGTTCGCGGCAGCGAACGCAGCTTCCAACGGCTGCGCCAGTTCGGGCGGCAGTCGCAGGGCAGCCTCGCCCAGGGTGGCGGTCAGGTATGGGTGATGGGTCTTGGGCATGTGGGCGTCCTCGTCGGGAACAGAGGTGCCACCCGAAGAGGGTGGCGGGCGATACGTGGTTTCCAATCCCGGGACTGAATGAGCCGGTGGGCACAAGGCCCCCACGCACCGCCCGCCGTCGATCGGCGAACGGATTGCCAGCCGGCGCCGTTCCTCAGAGGACGACGCCGGCTGGCAAGCGTAAACAGCTTTCAGTCTTCGGGTTGGAAATCCCGGCCACCCCGCTGAAGGTGGCGATTCATCATGCGCACGCGAAATCACCGCCTGCCAGTCGTTTGTTTCGATGGCATCGGGTGATCTGAAAGGAAAAATGAATTATCGCGTTTGGCCTGTTTCGAGCAGCGCAATGCCAGAAGCGACAGTTCGCGCGGCGCCGCAGCCCACGATACATCCGGCTGTGCCATTACTGTCGCACGGCCCTTCCTGGCCCAGGAAGTAAAGCTGGCTTAACTTCCACGGCAGGGCTTCTAGAACACCCTACCAGACGTGAAACCCCACGTGCGCCGCCCGGATCTTGATATTCCTCACGGACAGGGCGCAGCGCCCCACCGCATACTCCCGGCACACGCCCACCCAAGGCACTTCGGGATCCGCCCATGCACCGTCACGCCCTGCCGCTCACCGTCGCCCTGCTTTCCACCGCGTTCGCAGCCCCAGCCATGGCCGCGGTGCCGTTCTTCAACGCCAGCTGCCCGGGCGGGATCGACGTGCACGCCGATGAAGGCGGCCCCGTCTACGTGCAGGGCCGCGAGGCGGCGCTGAAACGCTTCAACGACCGCTACTTCGAAGCGCGCGATGCCAGCAGTGGCATCACGTTGTCGATCAGCCGCAGCGACGACGACACGCCGCAGATCAGCTACACCGGCCATGGCGGCGCCAATGGCATCTGCCAGGTCAGTGCCAGCGGAACGCCCGCGCCGGCAGAGCATCGCGACCGCCGCCACCACGATGACGACAACGATGCGGCGCTGCCGCGCGAGGTGACCTGCGAATCCACCGACCAGCAGCAGGTGTCGTGCAACATGGATACGCGCGGCAACGTGGAGGTGGTGCGCCAGCTGAGCCACACCCGCTGCGAACAAGGGCAGAACTGGGGCCTGTCGCGGCACTCGGTATGGGTGAACGGCGGTTGCCGTGCGGTGTTCCGCAATGTGTCCAAGGTGGCGTACAGCGCGCCGGCGGGTGATAACGCGCTGGGCTCCTGCAATATGCGCAAGGGCGCGCAGGGCACGCTGGTGACCCAGATGCCGGTGGGCAGCGATTACCAGGAGCTGATCATCGATTATCCCGACGGCCGCTTCCTGTGCATGATGCGCAACAACGGCCAGGTGCAGAGCCTGACACCGGTTCGCCGCCGCGGCGGTTGAGATACCGCGCCGGCGAACCCGCCGTCGGCCGCGTGTCTGAAGGGGGCAATGCAGCAAGCGTTGCCCCCGTCCCGTTACTGCTGGTTTACCGGGTCATTTCCCTTCTTGTAGGTGTAGCCGGTGACGTCCCAGCCACCGCCATGGCCGGACGAGGGTTCCACCCAGGTGAATTCCCACGTCTGCAGGGAGCCGTCGGGAAGCAGGTTTTCCACCCGGTAGATCTCACCGGGAATGCCCTGCTCCGGCAGCTTTCCGGGAATCGATCCGTCCGAGCGTGCAGATGCGCCCCCTACGGAGAACGCCCGCCGTTCCACCTGCACGTTGCCGTAGCCCTGCGGGGCGAACGTCGGCTTTACACGCTGCGCCACCCAGTCGAGCACCTGGCGTGAGCCTTGCGTGTGCATTGCAAACGCATCGGAGGTCACCGTATGCGTGATGCGCTGCGAAGACGCACGGGCATCTGGCGCAACCAGTCCGCCCAGGGCAATCGCCAGTACCGCACATCCAGTGAGTGCATGTTTCATGCGCGTCGTTCTCCTTTGTTGGGGAATTGAAAGGGCACCGTTGGGGTGCCGACGCAGCGTGGAGACAATGGCCGCCGTGGATAAGAGGCGATACCGACCTGGCTGTGCGGTCGGTCAAGAAAGGTCGTATTCCTTACGGTCCAGCGCTGGGATGTCTGACCGGGAACGCCAGCGTGGCCCCGGTGATCTGGATCATCGCCTGCTGCACCGCCGCGAGTGGTGTCACACAGCTCTGGCTAGACTGTGCTTCTTTTTCCGCGCAGGAGGCACCCATGGCCCATCCCATCTCCGTATCCCTGATTGGCGTTCCCACCGATGTGGGTGCGGGCCATCGCGGTGCACGGCTGGGGCCGGAAGCGCTGCGCGTGGCGGGCCTGCCGGAGGCGCTGGAGGCGCGCGGCGTGGACGTGCGCGACCTGGGCAACCTGGATGGCCCGCGCAACCCGTGGACCGCCCCCGTGGAGGGCTACCGCCACCTGGATGAGGTGGTGGCCTGGAACCACGCGCTGATGGAAGCCAGCTACGCCGAACTGCAGGCCGGGCGCATGCCGATCATGCTCGGTGGCGACCATTGCCTGGGCATCGGCTCGATCACCGCCGTCGCGCGCTGGTGCCGCGAGCAGGGCAAGACCCTGCGCGTGCTGTGGCTGGATGCGCATTCGGATTTCAACACCAGCGATGTCACGCCGTCGGGCAACATCCACGGCATGCCGGTGGCCTGCCTGTGCGGCCTCGGCCCGGACGCGCTGACCCGCCTGGGCGGCAGCGCACCGGCGATCACCCCGGCGCAGATGCACCAGATCGGCATCCGTTCGGTGGACCCGGAAGAGAAGCGCCTGATCAAGACCCACAAGGTCGATGTGTACGACATGCGCTACATCGACGAGAACGGCATGAAGCGCGCGGTGGAAGCAGCGCTGGCCGGCATCGATGAGAACACCCACCTGCATGTCAGCTTCGATGTGGATTTCCTCGACCCGAGCATCGCGCCGGGCGTGGGCACCACCGTGCCGGGCGGGGTGAACTACCGCGAGGCGCAGCTGGTGATGGAGATGATTGCCGACACCGGGCGCATGGGTTCGCTGGACATCGTCGAGCTCAACCCCTTGCTGGACAAGCAGAATGCCACCGCCGAGCTGGCCGTGGACCTGGTGGAAAGCCTGTTCGGCAAGTCCACGCTGATGCGCGACTGAGCGCCGGGCCTGAACGGATCGTCGATCCGTTCACACCCGCTCCACGCCCCTGCCGCCAGATTGCACTTCACGCGGCGGCAGTGGGCATTGGTGCCCTCCCGCCGAGCGAAAGAATCCCATCCGCGAATGAAGCGGTATAGCGGCGAACCCAAGGAGAAGCCCATGAAGCGCGTAGTTGCCCTGATGCTGTTGTCGATGTTCTCGGTGGCCCTGCTGGCCGGTTGCAACACCGTTGCCGGTGCTGGCAAGGACGTGCAGAAGGCCGGTGAAAAGGTTGAGGACGCCGCCAAGGGCAAGTAAGCCCGGCGCGGAACGCAACAGAAAAAGGCCGGGAATAGCCCCGGCCTTTTTTTTTGCGAGCACGATTTCCGATGTGTTCAGCGAAGCGGAGATGACAGTCGATTGTGGACATCCGTAAAGACGAAGTTGTGAAGCTTTCCATAGATCGCAGTGAGAACAAGATAAAGCAGTTCTCCTTCGGTCAATTCCGCGCCGGAAGCAGTTGTCTTTCCGTTCGAGAGACGAAGTTCGGCAAGACTTGATCCATTGTGGCCAAGTTTGTCAGCACTTTCGCCCAGCTTCATCAATTCCTTTCTGCTCCACGGCTTCTTGTCGATCTTGTGCGCAAGCTGATTGCGCTCGTTGTTGATCTGATCCAGGACATGGAAAAGATCCATGGGAAATCCCAAATTCTTGGCGAGATAGAGCTTGTTGTGGAAGCCAATCTTTTCTATTCCACGGAACGTCGAATTTCCTTCATTGATCGCGTGATCAATCCACTTCTCGATGAGGAATTCAAAGATCAGATGATATGCGATGACCTGAAGCAAAGGCCTGGATGTCTCATCTACCTGTTGCAGCGGATTGGCACGCACCATCTCCGCAAGTTCGTCGTTGAATGCCCTCAGGGCAGCAAATTCCTTTTCGGTACTGCTTCGCATCAACCTTTCCTTGTTGTGATAGTCATCTGAGCACAGCAGCATGAATTTACATGAAAGTTCATGCAGTTGTAGGGTCAGTGAACCATTCAAGCAGGTGAGCATGTATTTCATTGCCGGTTGACCGGCATTCAACAGCCGCCACGCGAAGCTGGAGCCACGGTAAGAACGCCGTTGCAACCAAGGACTCCCAGCAATGAACAAAGACATCATTTCCGGCAAGTGGTCGCAGCTGAAGGGCAAGGCCCAGGCCAAGTGGGGCGATCTGACCAACGACGACTTCGATGTGGCCGAAGGCAATGCCGAGTACCTGGCCGGCCGCCTGCAGGAACGTTATGGCTGGGCCAAGGACCGCGCCGAGAAGGAAGTACGTGAGTTCCAGGACGCGGTGAGCAAGGACTACCCGGACTACAAGTAAGCGCTTCGGTTTCCCCCACAGCACGACGCCCGCACCGTGAGGTTGCGGGCGTCGTGCTGTCTGGGCGGGGCGATCAGCGCGCCGGCGGGTCTGGCACGTAGCGGTTGGGGAAGGCCTGCGGTTCACGCGGCAGGCGCGAGGGCGAATCCACCAGGATGCCGCGCGCACGCAGGTTGCGGGCGCTGTCGTAGCGCAGCTGCAAGACCTGTGCGGGGCTGCGGCTGGCGCGCTCGAAGTCGGTGTCGCGTACCGAGGACTGCTCGCGCGCGCCATGGCCGGTACCCAGCGCCGGCGCCTGCGACTTGCTGGCGTAACCCTCGATGCGGCTCGCACTGGCATCGGCCGCAGCTTCGGCCGCCGGTGCCGGAAGCGGCAGGCCACGGCGCAGGATCGGCTCGGGGCGCCAGCGACGCGCTTCCTCGAACACGGCCACGCCGACCACGCCGATGTTGTCCGGGCGGCCGGTGCGGCTGGCATAGCTGCCGCTGGGGCTGCTGAACACGAACTGCGCCACTTCGTCCTGGCTCTTGCGCCAGCCGGTGATGTCGGCGCGCTGGCCGGGATTGAGCACGTAGCCGGTCTGCGAGGGATCGGCATCCTCGCCGGAGATCGCGTTGACGCCGTCCACCGACAGCACCACCAGCACTCGGCGCGGGCTGTCGTTGTACAGGCGCACGGCGTAGCGGTGGCCGCGCTCGCCGGCCACCCAGCGCTGGCCTTCGGCCGGGTAGCTGCGCAGTTCGGTGCCGCGGTCGCGGTCGACCAGGGCCATGCGCACGGGGCCGCCCTCGTACACCGGCGGCGGCACGGGAGCCGGGCGGAAGCCGGCCAGGGGCAGGATCAGCAGCAGGGGCAGCAGGCGTTTCATCGGGCGTCTCCAGCGGGGTTGCGTGAATGAACGCGCCGCAGGCCCTGACGGGGTTGGTGGCGTGCAAGGTAAACTGGCCCCGTTCATCGAAGGTTACCCCACGCAGTCATGACGACCCGAGTCCTTACCGGCATCACCCCCTCCGGCACGCCCCACCTGGGCAACTACGTTGGCGCCATCCGTCCGGCCATCGCGGCCAGCCGCGCGCCGGGGATCGAGAGCTTCTTCTTCCTGGCCGACCTGCACAGCCTGATCAAGTCGCAGGACCCGCAGCGCACCCAGCGCGCGACCCTGGAGATCGCGGCCAGCTGGCTGGCCTGTGGCCTGGACCCGGAACACGTGTGGTTCTACCGCCAGAGCGACATCCGCGAAACCACCGAGCTGATGTGGTTCCTGACCGCCATCGCCAGCAAGGGCATCCTCAACCGCGCGCACGCCTACAAGGCGGCGGTGGACAAGAACCGCGAGGAAGGCGTGGACGAGGACGCAGGCGTCAGCGCCGGCCTGTTCATGTACCCGGTGCTGATGGCCGCCGACATCCTGATCTTCAAGGCCAACCAGGTACCGGTGGGCCGTGACCAGATCCAGCACATCGAGATGGCGCGCGATTTCGCCCAGCGCTTCAACCACGTGTACGGCAAGGAGTACTTCCCGCTGCCGGACGTGGTGATCGACGAGCAGGTGGCGACGCTGGCGGGCCTGGATGGCCGCAAGATGAGCAAGAGCTACCACAACACCATTCCGCTGTTCGTGCCGCGCGAGGAGCTGAAGAAGCTGGTGTTCTCGATCCTGACCGATTCGCGCGCACCGGGCGAGCCGAAGGACACCGAAGGCTCGGCGCTTTTCCAGATGTACCAGGCGTTCGCCACGCCGGAACAGACCGCGGAATTCGCCAAGGCGTTCGCGGCCGGCATCAGCTGGGGCGATGCCAAGCAGCAGCTGTTCGAGCGCATCGACAGCGAGCTTTCGCCGCTGCGCGAGCGCTACAACGCGCTGATGGCCGAGCCGGAGAAGATCGAAGCGCTGCTCAAGCGCCGTGGCCAGCAGCTGCGCGAGCAGCTGGCGGCACCGCTGCTGGACGAGCTGCGCCATGCGGTGGGTCTGCGTGACCTGTCCACTGCGGGCGACATCGCCAGCGAGGACGCCGGCGTGGCCCGCGTGGCACCGCCGCTGTTCAAGCAGTACCGTGAAAAGGATGGCCGCTTCTACTTCAAGCTGACCGCCGGTGACGGCACGCTGCTGATCCAGAGCGAAGGCTTCGATTCGCCGCGCGATGCGGGCCAGCTGATCGCGGTGATCAAGCAGGCCGAGCAGGGCGACCAGCTGCAGAGCGAGCTGTTCAAGCTGGACGCCGAAGTGGATGTAGTGCTGGCCGCGCTGGCGGCGCTGCGCGAAGCGGCCTGATCGCCGGGCCTGCCTGCCCTTTGTAGAGTCGAGCCATGCTCGACTTTGCTCCGCCTCTGTAGAGCCGAGCCCGTGCTCGGCTGGGTAGCAAAGCAGCCGAGCATGGGCTCGGCTCTACAGGGAAGCCCCCCGCCGGCACGACCGCGGCACAGCGCCCATGGCATGATGTCCGCGCGCCTCCGGCGCGATGACATGGAGTCTGCGATGGCCTGGTTGTCGCTGCTGCTGTTTCTGCCCTGGTTCCTGCTGCTGGGCAGCCTGTACTGGCTGTTCCCGCGCCAGCCGCGCACCGCGCGGCGGCGGCTGTTCGATGGCACCACCCTGGTGCTGGCGTTTGCGCTGAGCATCGTGTCGATGCTGTGGGGCTACCGCATCGGCGTGGTGCAGCCCGGCGCCGGCCCGATCTGGCCGCAGGTGCTGGCGGTGCTGTACGCCTACGGCGCGTTCCTGGCAGTGCTGGTGCTGGCGTTGCTGCTGCGACCGCGCTGGCTGGACCGGTAACCCCGCCTTTGTAGAGTCGAGCCATGCTCGACTGCACGCGCCCTCTGTAGAGCCGAGCCCATGCTCGGCTGATGTCTGACAGAAAGGCAGCCGAGCATGGGCTCGGCTCTACGGAATCTGGACTCCGACCAAAGCCGCATCGAATCCGGGCCGCCTGCGCGCCTACCATGGGGGTCTGTTCCCGATCCTGCCAGGTGCGTGCCGATGACCGCCGACCCCAGCATCCACACCATCGATACCGGCTTCCAGCGCCCGGATTTCGACGCGGCCTACCTGATCGTTGAAAACGGCCGCGCCGCGTTCGTCGACTGCGGCACCGGCCTGTCGGTGCCGGCGATGCTGCAGGCGCTGGCCGACGCCGGCCTGGGCGTGGAGGCGGTGGACTGGCTGCTGCTCACCCACGTGCATCTGGATCATGCGGGCGGTGCAGGCCTGCTGATGCAGCAGTTGCCGAATGCGAAGGCGGTGCTGCACCCGCGCGGTGCGCCGCACATGATCGACCCGACCCGGCTGATCGCCGGTGCGACGGCGGTGTATGGCGCCGAAGAGATCACGCGCAGCTATGGCCGCATCGAACCGATTCCCGAACAGCGCGTGGTGGTGGCCGAAGACGGCCACCGCATCGATCTGGCTGGTCGCGAGCTGGTGCTGCTGCACACGCCAGGCCATGCGCTGCACCACTACTGCGTATGGGATGCGCGCAGCCGCAGCTGGTTCACTGGCGATACGTTCGGCATCTCCTACCGCGAGCTGGACAGCGCGCAGGGCGCTTTCATCTTCCCGACCTCATCGCCGGTGCAGTTCGATCCGGAGGCGATGAAGGCCTCGATCCGGCGCATGCTCGATTACGCGCCGCAGGCGATGTACCTGACCCACTATGGGCGCGTGCAGCAGGTGGAAAAACTGGCAGGAGACCTGTTCGAGCAGATCGATGCGATGGCGACCATCGGCCGCCAGTGCGACGGCCGGCCGGACCGCCACCGCTGCTTGCTGGCAGCGCTGCAGGCGCTGTACCTGGAACGTGCACAGCTGCATGGCTGTGCGCTGGACGAGGCGGCAGTGACCGCCGTGCTGGCGATGGACATCGAGCTCAACGCACAGGGCCTGGCCTGTTGGCTGGACCGCATCAGCAGGTAGATCCACGCCATGCGCGGATGACGCAGGCCCAAGCCGCGCCGTGATGTCACGACCACGTTACACTCTGGTGACTTCCAAGCTAGCCGTGGTACTGCCGTGAATCCGATGCGCGTGTTGCTGCTGTCGTCCTGCCTGTTCGTCGGTGGCCTGGCCCATGCGGCCAACGACCTGCCGGGCGGCGGCATCGATCCGCAGGCACTGTCGCGCCATGTGCGCGTGCTGGCGTCGGATGAATTCGAGGGCCGCGCGCCGGCCACCGAGGGCGAAGAGCGCACGGTGCAGTACCTGATCGAGCAGTTCCGCAGCTATGGCCTGCAGCCGGGCGGCGTGGACGGCAGCTGGGTGCAGCCGGTGCCGCTGGTGCGCGCGCAGCTGGACGGCACTGCCAAGGCCAGCCTGTCGCTGAAGCAGGGCAAGCGTGCGCTGGCCAATGGCGTGGACGTGACCCTGCAGAGCCTGCAGCCGCGCAAGCGCGTGCAGATCAAGGACGCGCCGCTGGTGTTCGTCGGCTACGGCATCGACGCGCCGGAACGCCACTGGAACGACTACAAGGACGTGGACCTGCACGGCAAGATCGCCGTGGTGCTGATCAACGATGCCGATTTCGAAGCCGATGCACCGGGCGCGTTCGACGGCAAGGCGGTGACCTACTACGGCCGCTGGACCTACAAGTTCGAGGAAGCCGCACGCCGTGGCGCCGAAGGCGTGCTGATCGTGCACGAGACCGCGCCGGCCGCCTATGGCTGGGCCACGGTGAAGAGCTCGGGCACCTCGCCGCTGTTCGACATCGAGCGCGGCCAGGCCGAGGCGATGGCCCAGCACACCCCGCTGCGTGGCTGGATGCAGCGCGAGCTGGCCGAGGCGATCTTCGCCGACGCCGGCCTCGACTTCGATGCGGAGAAGCGCAAGGCGATGCGCGCCGACTTCCGCCCGGTGGCGCTGGACAACGCCAAGCTGAGCGTGGACTTCGCACTCAAGCGCGAGCAGGTGGTGACCCGCAACGTGGTGGCCAAGCTGCCCGGTGGCGAGCATGGCGACGAGGCGGTGATCTTCTCCGCGCACTGGGACGCCTTCGGCATCGGCCAGCCCGACGCCAAGGGTGACCGCATCCGCCGCGGCGCGATCGACAATGCCACCGGCGTGGCCACGGTGCTGGAACTGGGCCGCGTATTCGCTGCCGGCCCGCAACCGCAGCGCACGCTGTACTTCGTGGCGCTGACCGCCGAAGAGAAGGGCCTGCTGGGTGCCAGCTACTACGCCGCGCACCCGCTGGCGCCGCTGGACAAAACCGCTGCGGTGCTGAACATCGAGATGTTCAGCCCGGATGGCGCGACCCGTGACATCGCCTCGTGGGGCAAGGGCCGGGTCTCGCTGGAAGGCGACCTGGAACGCGTGGCCAAGGCCCGCGGTCGCAGCTACAGCCCGGACCCGAACCTGGAAGCCGGCTTCTTCTACCGTGCCGACCACTTCGCCTTCGCCCGCCTGGGCGTGCCGGCGATCACCATCGGCCCGGGCCTGGACAAGCTGGACGGCGGCGTTGAAGCCGGCCGCGCGCTGCGCGAGAAGTACTTCGCTGACTGCTACCACCAGGCCTGCGATGCCTGGACCCCGAGCTGGGACCCGAGCGGCCACGCCGCCGACACCCTGCTGGTCTACGATCTGGGCGCCGAGCTGGCCAACAGCCGCCGCTGGCCGACGTGGGAAAAGGAATCGGAGTTCCGCGGCGCGCGACAAGAGCGAAGCGGCCCGCCGTTGAGGTAGTGCCGGCCGCTGGCCGGCAACGCCCGGCTCTTTCCGAAGGTTCATGAGGTTGCCGGCCAGCGGCCGGCACTACCGAAAGAAGGTGGAGTTGCCGGCCAGCGGCCGGCACTACCTCAACGGCGCAGCAGCTTCCACGCGCCCCAGCCACTGGCGGCGAGCGCTGCCAGATAGCACGCCACCATCGTGCGCAGTCCAACCGGCGACCCTGCATTGATGCCGCGATGCAGGCGCAGCTGCAGCGAGCTGTGGCCGCTGCCCAGGTCCACCGCCAGCTGCAGCGCCAGCGCGGCGCAGAACACCAACAGGGCGATCCCGAATCCGATGCGCGGCCACGCGGCCTGCGCGTTGGGGCGGCGCAGCAGCCAGGCCAATGCCGTGGCTGCGGCCAGCGTCGCCGCGATCCACATCAGTGGCGTGGCGGGAGACGCAGCGGCCACCGGCAGTGCACCGGTGGCCGCGATCACGGCAACGCGCTTACTTGCGGGTGCCGTCGAGCCAGTTCGGGCCCTTGTTGGTGAGGAAGAACACATAGACCACCAACGATACCGCGATCGTCGCGGTCACGTAGATGGCGAACCAGTCGACATGGCCGGTCTTCAGCGCGCCCTGGTACAGCAGCGGGGCGGTGCCGCCGAACAGCGAGTTGGCCAGCGCGTAACCCAGGCCCACGCCCAGTGCACGCACGTGGGTGGGGAACAGTTCGGCCTTCACCACCGCGTTGATGGAGGTGTAGCCGGTGAGGATGACGAACGCCAGCGCCAGGGTCAGGAACGCCAGGGTGGCGTCATGCTGGTGCGGCAGCTGGGTGATCAGGTACCAGCTGTACAGCACGCCACCGACGCCGAAGAACACCAGCAGGGTCTTGCGGCCGATGATGTCCGACAGCCAGCCACCGACCGGCTGCAGCACCATCAGGAACGCCAGCACGCCAAGGTTGATCAGGGTGCCGGTCATCGGGTCGTTGCCGGCGAAGGCGCTCTGGATCATCTTCGGGCCGTTCACCGAGTAGGTGTAGAAGGCCACGGTGCCGCCGGCGGTGATCAGGAAGCACAGCAGCAGCGGCCGCCACTGGTGCACGAACAGTTCGTACATCGAGCCGGACTTCTGTGCCTTGCCTTCGCGCGCGGCCTCGATGGACGACTCCGACAGCGACTCGTCCATGCCCCGGCGCAGCCAGAACACCACCACCGCGGCGATGCCGCCGATGCCGAAGGCGATGCGCCAGCCCCACTCGGAGATCTCCGGCTTGCCCCAGAAGGTCAGCATCAGCAGCAGGGTCAGCTGGGCCAGCACATGGCCGCCGACCAGGGTGACGTAGTGGAAGGAGGACAGGAAGCCGCGGCGGCCGGGAATGGCGGCCTCGGACATGTAGGTGGCGCTGGCACCGTACTCGCCACCGGTGGCGAAGCCCTGCAGCAGGCGCGCGAACAGAAGGATGACCGCGGCCCAGATGCCGATGCTGGCGGCGGTGGGGGTGATGGCGATCAGGAACGAACACAGCGCCATCAGCGTGACCGAGACGGTCAGCGCCAGGCGGCGGCCGTGGCGGTCGGCGAAGCGGCCGAAGAACCAGGCGCCGATCGGGCGCATCAGGAAGGTCGCCGCGAAGATCGCCCACACGTACATCGTGGAGTTCTTGTCGTCGGGCGAGAAGAACTGCGATTCGAAGTACACGGCGAACACCGAGTACACGTAGACGTCGTACCACTCCACCAGGTTGCCGGCGGAGCCTTTGAGGGTGTTGGAGATCGACCGCCGCAGGGCGGCGCGGTCGTTCGCGGGGACAGCAGGTTGGGACGTGGTGCTCATCTGGGTGGGAATCCTCGATGCGGCGCGTCCGTGCGCAGGGAAAACGGCGCCCGGCCTTGGGGCGGCGCGGCCGGGCAGCCCTCTTGGTACTGCATCGACCGTCAACACGGGGTAGCAGACCAGAGCAGGGTGCATGGATGGATGACAGCGTGCCACCGTATGGGGTCCCGGACCATACTCAAAACGTCCTAGAATCCGCCTTCCCCCGGCTCCCTGGTGTGTCATGTCGGCTCCCCCCTCTTCGTCTGCGGCTGCCCCCCGGGGTGGCCTTGTCGCGCTGGCACTGCTGCTGGTCTACGTGGTCTGGGGCTCGACCTACCTGGGCATCGCCAAGGCCCTGCACGGCGGCGCACTGCCGCTGACGATGGTCTCCGGCAGCCGCTTCATCATTGCCGGCGGCCTGATGTTCCTTGCGCTGCGCCTGTTCTGGAAGCTGCCGAACCCAACCCTGCGGCAATGGCGCAACCTGGTCATCATGGGCGTGACCATGCTGGTGCTGGGCAACGGCATGGTGGTGCTGGCCGAGCGCGAGGTGTCCTCGGGCCTGGCCGCCACGGCGGTGGCCTCGGTGCCGCTGTGGATGGCGCTGTTTTCGGCGCTGCGCGGCCAGCATGCCAGCCGCGGTGAGTGGCTGGGCATCGCCATCGGCTTCCTCGGCGTGGTCTGGCTCAATGCCGGCAGCAGTCTGACGGCCTCGCCGACGGGGCTGGTGCTGCTGCTGATCGCGCCGATCGGCTGGGCCTTCGGTTCGGTGTGGGCACGTGGGCTGGACCTGCCGGGCCCGTTCATGACCGCGGCCGGGCAGATGGTCTGCGGCGGCGTGCTGCTGGTGCTGATCGGCCTGGCGGTGGGCGAGCGCCCGACCACGCTGCCCGATACCGGTGGCCTGCTGGCGATGGCCTACCTGTGCGTGTTCGGCTCCATCGTCGCGTTCACTGCCTACGTGTGGCTGCTGCAGAACGTGCGCCCGGCGCTCGCGGGCAGCTACGCATATGTCAATCCGGTGATCGCGGTGCTGCTCGGCGCGCTGCTCAACGGTGAACGCTTCGGCTGGCGCGACCTGCTGGCGATGGCGGTGATTCTTCTGGGTGTGGTGGTACTGACGATGGCAAGGACGCGAAAGAAATGAGCATGGACGAGAAAGAACAACGCCGGGGCCTGCTGGTCACCGCGTCCACCTTCGTGATCTGGGGCCTGGTGCCGGTGTACTGGCACCTGCTCAACGAGGTGCCTTCGTTCCAGATCATCGCCCACCGCATCATCTGGAGCACCGTGCTGGTGCTGGGCTGGCTGCTGATCAGCTCGCGCCTGGGCTGGTGGCAGAAGATCGCGGCGCAGCCGCGCGCGCTGCCGATCCTGCTGGTGTCGAGCCTGACCATCGCCTTCAACTGGGGCCTGTACATCTGGGCGGTCAACGCCGGCCATGTCATCGAGACCAGCCTGGGCTACTTCATCAACCCGCTGGTGAACGTGCTGCTGGGCGTGCTGGTGCTGAAGGAACGCCTGCGCCGGCTGCAGTGGGTGGCGGTGGCGATGGCGGCGGTGGGCGTGGCCTGGCTGACCATCGATGCCGGCACACCGCCGTGGATCGCGCTGGGCCTGGCCTGTTCGTTCGGCCTGTATGGCCTGCTGCGCAAGCTGGTTTCGGTCGACCCGGTGGCCGGCCTGGGCGTGGAGAGCATGTACCTGTTCCTGCCGGCACTGGCCTTCGCGATCTGGGCCGAGAACGGCCATGGCGGTGCGTTCTTCCATGGCTGGGGCTGGCGCAATGACCTGCTGCTGATCTTCGGCGGCGCAGTGACTGCAGTGCCGCTGATCGGCTTCGCCTACGGCGTGAAGCGCATTCCGCTGTCGCTGGTCGGCATCCTGCAGTACATCGCGCCGAGCCTGCAGCTGCTGCTGGGCGTGTTCTTCTTCCACGAAGCGTTCGACACCGCCAAAGCGATCGGCTTTGCCGCGATCTGGGCCGGCCTGGTGCTGTTCGTCGGCGACAACATCCGCACGATGCGCGCCGCGAGGCGCTGACCGGGGCGGGGTCGCATGGAGCGGGGTCAGGGCCCTTCGCGGGGCGAAGGGATCCGACTCCGCTTCCCGAAAAAAGAACGGCGCCCCGAGGGGCGCCGTTCTGCTTCCATCCACGGCCAGGAGAGAGGGATGGCCGTGGCGGGAACGCGGTTGCAGGCTTAGAAGCGCTGCTGGTACTTCATGTACATGAAGCGGCCGATGTCGAAGCCACCGTAGTAGGTGAAGCTGCTGTTCGGCTGGCTGTACATGATCGGACCCTGGTGGTTGAACACGTTGTTCACGCCCAGCGACACGGTGCCATCCCACGGCAGGCTGTAACGCACCTGCAGGTCGTGGAAGGTATTGGAGCCCACCTTGTTGGTCGGCGACGCGCTGGTGTACGACGAGCTGAAGTCCGGCATGTTGCACTCGTCCATGTACGAGCACTTCTCCTTCATGCTGGAGTAGTAGCGCGCGGTCCAGCCGATGCCGAGGTCGCCGTACTGCCAATCCAGGTTGAAGGTGGAGCGCACGCGGAAGTCGCCGGCCCAACCGGTACGCTGTTCCACCGGGGTGGTGGCGGCGCTGTCGTTGCGCTGCTCCAGGTAGTCGGTGTAGGTGGTGTTCCAGTTGACGGCGAACTTGCCGAACGCGGTGTCCGGCAGGCGGTAGCGCACGTTGATGTCATAGCCGGCGGTTTCGCGGTAGCCCGCATTGACCAGCGAGCGGTCCAGCGCGTTGACCTGGCCGTTGCTGCCACGGGTGAAGCGGCCGCAGGCGGCATCCGAACCCTGCACGTAGCACTGTTCCAGGATGTTGGTCGCCGACTCACCGACGATGGCGTTGTCGATGCGGATCTTCCACCAGTCCAGGCTGACGTCCAGGCCCTGCACGAAGTCCGGGCTGTAGACCAGGCCCACGGTCCAGGTCTTGGCGGTTTCCGGCTTCAGGTCCGGGTTGGAACCCGAGCTGAAATCGGTGGTGGCCTGCTGGCCGGGCTTGGTGGCCACGCTGCCATCGCTGTTGAGCTGGCGGAAGTTGGCCGGCACCTTCAGCGCCTGGCAACGGGCAGCAACGGTCGGGCTGCTGGCGGCGGTACCGAAGGAGGTATCGCACGGGTCGGTGAACGAGTCGCGGCTGCTGACGGTGCCGCCGTACAGGTCATCCACGGTCGGCGCACGGAAGCCGGTGCCGTAGGTGGCGCGCACCAGCAGGCTGTCGATCGGCTTCCACTTCAGGCCGAACTTGCTGTTGGTGGTCGAACCGAAGTTGTTGTAGTCCGAGTAGCGACCGGCCATGTCCAGCGACAGTTCGCGGGCGAACGGCAGGTCGGCCAGCAGCGGCACCTGCAGCTCCAGGTAGACCTCGTTGAGCGAGTAGTTGCCGCGGGTCGGCTGGCCGCTGGTGCCGGCGATCTCGCCCTTCTGCACCATCGTGTCCGGGGTGTAGCTGGCTTCTTCGCTGCGATGCTCGAAGCCCATCGCGGCCAGGATGTCGCCGGCCGGCAGGGTGAACAGCGAACCGGAGATGTTGCCGCTGGCGACCTTGGTGGTGCTCTGCATCTTGTCGACGAAGCGGGTGAACAGGTAGTCCTGCACGTCCTGGTTGCTCAGCGAGCCCGGGCCGGTGTAACCCATCGGGGCGGCCGGGTTCCACGGCACGCAGCCGGTGATCACTGCGCCCGGCGCACCGCAGCGGGCAACGTTGCCGTCCATGAAGGACGGGCCGACGGCCAGGTTGACGTGCGGCTGGTACATGCTGCCGGTACCGATGCGCTCGCCTTCGTTGCGGTTGTACATGTAGTTGACGTTCCAGTCCCAGTACCGCGAACCGGTTTCGAAGCTGCCTTCCAGGCCGATGCTGGCGCGCTTGGTTTCCAGGTTGTTCTCAGTGCCGCGCGGCAGTTCCTCGGTGCGGTGCGCGAACAGCGCGTCCTGGCCCCACAGGTTGAACGCGCTGTCCTTGGACAGGGCGGCACGGCTGCCATTGCGGGCCTGTGCGGCGCTGACCGAGTACGGGTAACCGGCCAGGTGCTTGGTCGATTCGCGCTTGCTGTACAGCGCGTCGGCGACGATGCGCAGGTTGTCGGTGATCGAGAAGCCACCGTTGGCGAACACCGAGGTGCGTTCCAGGCCGGTCAGCAGGCTCATGTTCGACTTGGTGTTGGCACCATCGGCCGGATCCGGCGCATGGAAGTTGCCGGCCTTGCTCGGGTCGCCGCCCGGGCCCACGGTCAGGTTCCTGCCACCGACGGTGACGTAGCCCCACGGGGTGTTGCCGTTGAGGCCATCGTTGGGGTGGCGCGGGCCGTTGGTGTAACGGCTGAACTCGCGGTCCTTGCCCAGCACCTCGTCTTCCTTGGTGCGCTCGGCACCCACGCTGAACCAGCCGCGCTCGAAGGTCTTGCCGAAGGTCGCGCTGTAGGCGCGCTTCTGGCCGTCACCCTGGCCGTACTGGCCGACATAGACGCTGGCTTCGCCACCATCGAAATTCTTGCGGGTGATGATGTTGACCACACCGGCGATGGCATCGGAGCCGTACAGCGCGGAGGCGCCGTCGGTCAGCACTTCCACGCGCTCGACGATGGACGACGGGATCGAGGCCAGGTCGGAGTAACCGCCGGCGCTGACGCCCATGCGGCGGCCGTCGATCAGCACCAGGCTGCGTTCCGGGCCCAGGTTGCGCAGGCTGACGTACATGCCGCCGAAGTCGCGCGAGGAGGTCAGCGAAGACGCGCGGCTCATGCTCGGCGCACCGGCGGCAGGAATGTCCTGCAGGATGTCGGCGACGTTGACGTAGCCCTTCTTCTCGATCTCGGCGCGGTTGAGCGCGACCACCGGCTGTGCGGTTTCGACACTGGCCTGGCGGATGCGCGAGCCGGTGATTTCGATGCGGTCGAGGTTGGTCGGGGTATCGCCGGCGCTCTGTGCGAAGGCGGGGGTGGTGCAGCTGGCGGCCAGCGCGATGACGATCGCGTTGCGCAGCGGATTGGTTTTCAGGGACATCCGTGAAATCTCGTGTTTCAGTAAAAACAAGCGCCCGTTCTATGGGCGCGTGGGGTGCTGCAAACCAACGTGGGGGGCGCGATTCTAGAATGTTTCCATTCGTAACTGTTTGTCTCCGCGCTGTGCGATGTGCGCGAAAATGAATCGCAACCAACAATCCACAGACGCGCTGTGCGCAGCGTCACGCGCGCTGCGTTTGCGATGGGCAGAGGCATCGATAGCGGCGGGATTCCTGCAATCTGTAGCAGCGCATGTGTGCACGCATCCATCCACGCATGGCGTGGATCTACTGCACCCAGATCGCGGTCAGATCCCTTCGCGTAGCGAAGGGATCTGACCCCGCCAACGAAAAAGGGACGGAGCTTTCGCTCCGTCCCCCTGTGTGATGCGCAGTCTGTCGCTGCGTGATGCTCAGGTTTCGCGCAACGCCGTGGTGATCGGCAAACGTGCCGCGCGCAGCGCCGGGAACAGGCCGCCGACCAGGCCGATGCCCAATGCCCATTTCAGTCCGGTCCACAGCAGTTCCGGCGACACATGGAACTTGAACACCACTGCGCTGAAGTTACTCCCGATGGTGGACACGCTGTAGCCATTGAACAGCAGCCACGCCACTGCGCAACCGAGCAGGCCGCCGAGCAGGGCCAGCAGCATCGTCTCCAGCATCACCGCCGTCACCACCGGCAGGCCGCGGAAGCCGATCGCACGCATGGTGGCGATCTCACGCGCACGCGTGGCCACCGCCGCGTACATGGTGTTGAGGGCGCCGAACACCGCACCGACCGCCATGATGGTGCCGATCACCTTGCCGAGGATGTCGATCAGCTTGGTGAGGCCGCCGCCCTGCTTGCTGTAGTAGACGCGGGTGGTTTCCACGTCCAGTTTCAGGCGCGGGTCGGCGGCGACGGCCGTCTTGAACTGCTCGAAGCCGGCCTTGCCATCGGTGCGCACGCTGATCGACTGCCAGGCACTGCGCTGGTAGGTGGTGGCCAGCGTATCGGCGTCGGTCCACAGTTCCGAATCATGCGCATCGCCGGTGGCGAACACACCCACCACGGTCCAGGTCTGGTTGCCCAGGGTCAGCGTCCTGCCGACCTCCATGTCGCGGAACTGGCCCTTGGCGCCCTGGCCGACCACGATCTCGCGCAGGCCGGTGGCGAACTTGCGGCCCTCAACGATCTTGACCTTGTCATGCACCGCCCACGCCTGCGGGCCGACGCCACGGAACTGCGCGTTGACGTCGGTGCCATCGGACTTGGACACCAGGTTGACCACCTGCGACAGCTCCGGCGAGAGCAGCGGCCGGCCCTGCGCATCGCGGCTGATGCCGGGCAGGGTGGACAGCATCGGTACCTGCTCGCGGGTGATCACCGAGTTGGTCTCGGCCTGCGAGCCACCGCGCAGCACGATGGCGGTGGTGTCATCGCCGGTGTTGTTGAGCGTGGCCTGGAAGCCTTCGCCCATCGCCAGCATCGCCACCAGCACGCCGACCACGCCGGCGATGCCGACCACGATCACCGAGGATGCGCCCCAGCGCTGCGGCAGGCTGGCCACGCCGATGCGGGTGGCGGCCAGCGCCAGTCGCCCACCGCGGGTCAGCAGCAGCCACAGTGCCACCAGCACGGCCACGGCCAGCACGCCGATCCACGGCAGGCTGATCCACAGCACCAGGCCGATCACCAGCAGCAGCACCGTCACGCCGTTGCCCAGCCACTTCTTGAGTTTGCTCTTGAACATGTCTGCATTCTCCTCAGCGGCCGGCCAGTGCGTCGACGATCTTCAGGCGCTTGGCACGCAGCGCCGGCAACAGGCCGACGATGATGCCGATCACCACGATCAGGCCCAGCCCCATCAGCCAGGTCGGCGTCGGCACGTGTGGCGGCAGCATGCCCATGCTCTTCGGGCCGATGGCCGGCAGGATCAGGGCGGCCAGGCCCATGCCGATCAGGCCGCCCAGGCCAATCAGCAGCACCGACTCCACCATCACCAGTGTCAGCACGGTGCTGTCCTTGAAGCCCAGCGTCTTCAGCGTGGCCAGCTCCGGCACGCGCTCGCGCACGGCCTGCGCCATGGTGTTGCCGGTCAACAGCAGCAGGGTGAAGAACACCGCGCCCATGATCGAGGTGACGATCATGCCGATATCCGCGAACTGCTTGACGAAGGCCTGCTGGAACGCCGATTCGGTCTGGGTCTTGGTCTCGTGGTCCGAGTTGGCCGAAATCGCATCGATTGCCTGCGCCACCCGCGAGGAGTGGTCCGGGTTGTCCAGCGTTACCGTGTACCAGCTCACCTGGTTCTTGATGTAGTCGTTGGATTCATCGAAGTACTTCCAGTTCATCATCAACTGGCGTTCTTCATTGGCGGCCAGTGCACGGTCCTTGGAGCGGTAGATGCCCTTGAGCACCAGCGGCCAGTCGTTGCTGCCGCCACGCGGGAAGATCGTTGCCTGCAGCGGGATGGTGTCGCCGATCTTCCAGCCGAACTGCTTGGCCAGGGTTTCGCCGACGATGGCACCGGTGCGGGTCTGCTTCCAGTCTTCCAGCTGTGCCGGGTCGATCTGCAGTTCGCGGTAGACATCGAAGTAGTTGGGTGACACCGAGAAGTTCGGGAAGAAGTTCTTCGGGTCCTGGTAGATGCCGCCGAACCACATGCCATAGGCCACGTCGCGCACGCCGGCCACCTGCCGCACCTGGGCTTCCAGGCGGATCGGCAGCGATTGGGTGATGGACAGCCGCGAAGCCACGACCAGCCGGTTGGCGCCTTCCACGCTGCCGCCGGAGGTGAATGCCACGCGCACCGAATCGAGCATGCCGAACAGCAGGAACGCGGCCACCACGGAGAGCAGGGTCAACAACGTGCGGGTTCGGCTGCGGAACAGCTGCGCCCACACCAACGAGAAGTATTTCATCGCCGTGGCCTCCGTCAGTGGGCCAGCGGCGCGTCGGCCAGCTCGCCCTTGTCCAGGTGCACCGTATGCGTGGCGTACTCGGCGGCCTTCGGGTCATGGGTGACCATGATGATGGTCTTGCCGTGCTCGCGGTTGAGCTGCTGCAGCAGGCCGAGGATCTCTTCGGCGGACTGGCGGTCGAGGTCGCCGGTGGGTTCGTCGCAGATCAGGAAGGTCGGGTCGGAGACGATCGCCCGGGCGATCGCCACGCGCTGCTGCTGGCCGCCGGACAGTTCATTCGGACGGTGGCTGCGGCGGTCGGCCAGGCCGACCAGGGTCAGCGCGATTTCCGCGTTGCGGCGGCGCTGCGCGGCATTGAGGTGGGTCAGCAGCAGCGGTAGTTCCACGTTCTTCTGCGCGGTCAGCATCGGCATCAGGTTGTAGAACTGGAACACGAAGCCAACGTGGTGGCTGCGCCAGGTCGACAGCTGGCCGCCGCTCATCTGGTCGATGCGCTCGCCTTCGATGCTGATCTCGCCGCCGCTGGGGTTGTCCAGGCCACCGATCAGGTTGAGCAGGGTGGTCTTGCCCGAGCCGGACGGCCCCATCAGCGCGACGAAGTCGCCGCTGGCGATGTCCAGGTCGATGCCGTGCAGCACCTGCACTTTCTCGGGGCCACGCTGGTAGGTCTTGGTGATGTTGCGCAGTGAAACCAGGGTCGACATGGGTGGTTCTCCACGGAAGGCGGGAAACGGGGAAGCGCCACGGCGGGGGCCGCAGGCGTGCGTCGAGCGGTGCTGCCGGCGGCGCCCGTGGGCGCCAGGCCGTTACTGCGCTTGTTTCTGTTGCACCTTGGCGCCATCGCGCAGGGTGTCCGGCGGGTTCACCACCACCGATTCACCTGCGCTCACGCCCTTGAGGATCTGGCGGTCCTTGCCCATCGCCTGGCCGGCCTCGACCGTGCGCTGCTGCACGCGGTTCTGGTCGCCCAGCACGAAGGCCACCGAGGCGCCCTCGCGCTGGACCACGGCGCCCGCCGGCACGCGCACGCCCTGCGGTTTGGCGACCGCCTGCGGCTGCGCCTGCTCCAGGAAGCTGACCCGCACGCCCATCTCCGGCACGATGCGCGGGTCCTTCACCTTCAGCGCCACGCGCACCTTCACCGTGGCCTTGCCGCGGTCGGCGGTGGGGATGATGGCGATCACCTCGCCGGGAATCTTCCATTCCGGATAGGCGTTGAGCGTGGCTTCCACCGGCATCTTCGGCTGCACGCGGCCGATGAAGGCCTCGCCGACCTCGACTTCGATCTCCAGCGAGTCCATGTCGACGATGGTGCCGATGCCGGTACGGGTGAAGCCGCCGCCGGCCGACAGCGGCGAGACGATTTCACCCGGTTGCGCGGCCTTGGCGGTGACCACGCCGGAGAACGGCGCGCGCACCACGTTGTTGTCCACGCCCAGATCGGCGATGGCCAGCTGGTCGTGGGCGACCTTGACGTTGCGCTGTGCGGTATCCAGCTGGGCACGCAGGCTGTCGCGCTGGGCCACGGCCTGGTCGTACTGCGAGCGCGACACCAGCTGCTGGCCGACCAGCGCCTGCAGGCGGCTGGCCTCGGCGGCGGCCTGCTTCTGCTGTGCTTCCAGCCCGGCGACCTGGCTGCGTGCGGCCTGCAGCTGCGAGGCATACAGGCTGCGCTGCGCGTCGGCATCGATCGGGTCCAGGGTGGCCATGATCTGGCCCTGTTCCACGCGCATGCCTTCCTCGATCATCACCTCGCGCACCTTGCCGGTGATCTTGGCCGAGACCGTGGCCATGCGCCGGGCGACCACGTAGCCGCTGGCGTCGAGCACCGAACTGCTGGCGCTGCCCTGCTGGATGGCCACGGCGGGGGCGGTTTCCACGTCCACCGCCGGCGCACGGCCGAACAGGGCGAAGGCGACAGCAGCCAGCAGCAACACGACCACGATGATCGCGATCCACAGCCAGCGGCGGCCGCCGCCACTGCCACCGGAGGCGGGCGGCGGCGATTTGCGGTCGATACGGAGTTCCTTCAACAGCTCGGCAGAAGCGTTCATTCGTTCCATCACAGGCGTTCGGGCGGGTGTGGCCGGAAGAGCGGACGGCGGCGGTTCCGGCGGTGGAGCGTGCGGCACAGCATGAAGGCAGGCACAGCGATGACGGCAGTGACAGCTGTCACCCGATGACACTGACGGCGGCAACTGCGAAACGTGACCACGGCGGCACAGGATGGCAACGTCCCCGCTACCGGTACCGCCCATGGATCCGATCGCTCCGTCGCTGGCCCGCCTGCAGCAGGTGCAGGTGCGCTACCGCGACCATACCGCCCTGCATGGCATCGACCTGCAGGTCCGCGCTGGCCAGGTACTGGCATTGCTGGGCCGCAACGGTGCCGGCAAGAGTACCGCGATCAGCGTGCTGTTGGGCCTGCGCCGGGCCGACGCCGGCCAGGTCGAACTGCTCGGCGGCGACCCGCAGCAGCGCGCCAGCCGTATCGGCCTGGGCGTGATGCTGCAGAGCACCAGCCTGCCGCCGATGCTGCAGGTGGACGAACTGGTGGCGCAGGCCAGCGCCTGCTATCCCGACCCGATGCCGCTGCAGGAGGTGCTGCAGCGCGCCGGCCTGCAGGCGCTTGCAGGCCGCCGCTATGGCCAGCTGTCCGGCGGCCAGCAGCGTGCCGTGCAGTTCGCCATCGCCCTGTGTGGCCGCCCGCGCGTGCTGTTCCTGGATGAGCCCACCACCGGCCTGGACATCCAGGCGCGGCAGGCGATGTGGCAGGCGATCCGGCAGCTGGTGGCCGAAGGCTGCGGCGTGCTGCTGACCACCCACTATCTGGAAGAAGCTGAAGCGCTGGCACAGCAGGTGGTGGTGCTGGAGCAGGGCCGGGTATTGGCCGATGCCCCGCTGAGCGAGCTGCGCCTGGCCGACCGGCCGCGTCGGATTCGTTGCCGCAGCGGGTTGCCCATTGAGGACGTGCAGCAGTGGCCGGGCGTACAGGAGGTGCAGCGCGACGGCGAGCATCTGCAGCTGCTGGCGAGCCCGGCCGAGCCGGTGGTGGCGCGCCTGTTGGCCGCCGATGCGCAGCTGCGCGAACTGGAAGTACAGGGCGCGGCGCTGGCCGACGCCTTCCTCGACATGACCCGGGAGGCCGCATGAACACCCTGATCCGCACCGCCGGGCAACCGCTACCTGTGTGGCGGCAGGTACTGCGCCCCTACCGTGCCGAACTGGTGGCCGAACTGCGCCGCGCCTGGCGCACGCCGGCGTTCGCGGTGCCCTCGCTGCTGTTCCCGGTGCTGTTCTACCTGCTGTTCGGCGTGCTGCTCGGGCGCGGTCACGCACCGCTGTACCTGCTGGCCACCTACTGTGTATTCGGTGCGATGGCCCCGGCCCTGTTCGGCTTCGGCGTGCAGCTGGCGCTGGACCGCGAAGGCGGCCTGCTGACTCTCAAGCGCGCGCTGCCGATGCCGGCGGCGGCACCGCTGCTGGCACGGCTGGCCATGGCGGTGATGTTCGCGCTGCTGGTGGCGTCGTTGTTGATTGGCGTGGCACATGTGTTCGGTGGCGTACAGCTGCACGCGCTGCAGGTGCTGCAGCTGCTGGCGGTGGCAGGACTGGCGGCGCTGCCGCTGGGGGCGATCGGCCTGCTGATCGGCAGCCATGTCAGTGCCAGTGCGGCGCCAGCGATGGTCAACCTGGTCTACCTGCCGCTGGCCCTGCTGTCGGGCCTGTGGCTGCCGCTGTCGGCGCTGCCCACGGTGTTCTCGACGATGGCACCGCTGTGGCCGACCTGGCATCTGGCGCAGCTGGCATTGCCGGTGGTCGGGCTGCCATCCATCGGCAGTCTCGCCGGCCATCTGCTGGTGCTGCTGGCGGTCACGGTGGGGGCGCTGCTGCTGGCACGGCGCCGCCTGCGCCGGATCGGCTGAACTGGCATGATCGGCAGCGATCGTCCCCGCCTGGATCCTCCCGTGCCGCCGAGCTGGCTTGCCTCCCTGCTGCGCCCCGCGCCGGATTCGGCGGTGGCCGAGCTGCTGCGACGTGGCAAATCGCCCTGGAGCGGTGCGATCCACCTGCTGTGGTCGGTATGGATCTTCCTCACCCCGGTGTTGGGGAACGGCTTCACCCTGCGCTGGGTGTTGCTGACCCTGGTCAGCTATCCGCTGTTCCTGCTGTTCTACGCCAAGGTGATGCTGGCGCCACGGCACCATGCATGGCGCTATGCGCTGGGCATGATCGTGATGGCTCTGGTACTGCTGCCGTGGTATCCCTCGGGACTGAGCTATTTCGTGTTCGGCTGCGTGATGATCCGCATGAGCAGCCGCGGCGGCTGGTGGCAGTACCTGCTGCAGCTCACCGGGCTGAACCTTCTGTTCTGCGGCACCGCGCTGTACTTCGGTTATCCGTGGCAGGCCATGGTGTGGATGCCGGCGGTCTCGTTCATCGTCGGGCTGGTGGTGAACGTGGAGGCCCTGAGCCAGCAGCGCGACGTCGCACTGCAGCTGTCCCAGGACGAGGTGCGGCGGCTGGCGACCACCGCCGAGCGCGAGCGTATCGGCCGCGACCTGCACGACCTGCTGGGCCATACCCTGTCGCTGATCACGCTGAAGCTGGAACTGGCGCGCAAGCTGCACGACCGCGGTGATGCACGCGCGCGGCAGGAGATTGGCGAGGCCGAGGACATCGCCCGCGAAGCGCTGGCACAGGTGCGCAGTGCGGTGACCGGCATCCGCGCCAGTGACCTGGCGGGCGAGCTGGCATCGGCACGCCTGCTGCTGGAATGCCAGCAGGTGCATCTGCAGTACACGACGCCACCTGCCATGCCGGTGGACGTCGAACGTGGCCTGGCGCTGGTGCTGCGCGAGGCGGCAACCAACATCGTGCGCCATGCGCAGGCGACCCGGGTACAGGTGGATTTCATGCTTGAGGAACGACAGTTGGCGATGCAGATACGCGATGACGGCCGTGGCGGCGTGCAGGCCGAGGGCAATGGACTGTGCGGCATGCGTGAGCGGGCCGCAGCACTGGGGGGCCAGCTGACGCTGCAGTCGCCGCGCGGGGCGGGCACCGTGCTGACGGTGCGCGTGCCGTTGATGGCCGCGACCACGCCGCTGTCGTCCACGTCGTTGGCGCAGGACGGTGCCGCATGATCCGCATCCTGCTGGCCGAAGACCAGGCCATGGTGCGCGGCGCACTGTCGGCGCTGCTGGGCCTGGAGCCGGATATCGAGGTGCTGGGCAGCGCCGCCGATGGCGAAACCGCGTGGCGGATGCTGCAGCAGCTGCAACCGGACATCCTGGTCACCGACATCGAGATGCCCGGCCTGTCCGGTCTGGAACTGGCGCAGCGCATCGCCCGCCAGGAACTGCCGATCAAGGTGGTGATCGTGACCACCTTCGCCCGTGCCGGCTTCCTGCGCCGCGCGCTGGAGGCGGGCGTGCTGGGCTACCTGCTGAAGGACGCACCGGCCGAGAACCTGGCCGAAGCCCTGCGCAAGGTGAAACAGGGCATCCGCGCGATCGACCCGCAGCTGGCACTGGATGCGTGGTCGCAGGCCGACCCGCTCACCGACCGTGAGCGCCGCGTGCTGCGGCTGGCGGGCGAGGGCCGCACCGCCAGTGAGATCGCCGAGCAGCTGGGGTTGTCGCACGGTACGGTGCGCAATTACCTGTCCGAGTGCATCGGCAAGCTGGGCGTGGCCAATCGGATCGAGGCGTATCGGCTGGCGCGGCAGAAGGGGTGGTTGTAGCGGATCATTTCCGCGCCTGCGGAGAGGTGTCACTTTCTTTGCTCGTGCAAAGAAAGTAACCAAAGAAACACGCCGCCAGGTCGCGAGCCGGTGCTGCGCACCGGTGCCCTGTGCTTCTCGGCAAATCAGGGGACGGCGCCGAACTCGCTGCGCTCAAACACCGGCGCCTCTTCGCCCCTGATTCCCCTGCGATGCTCGGCTCGCTCAAGGCGGACCCAAGGTCAAATGCCACGGCTGCACCCAGTAGATCCACGCCATGCGTGGATGCCGTTGCCGTTGACCTTGACCTTCCAGTCCGCCTTCAAGCGAGCCGAGCACCGCAGGTCCGGCGAGGGCGAAGAGGTGCGGGTGTCTGAGCGCAGCGAGTTCCCGCACCGTCCCTCGACGGACCGAGGAGCGCAGGGCACCGGCGTGCGAAGCGCGCCGGCTCGCGGCCGGCGGAGCGTTTCTTTGGTTACTTTCTTTGCGCGCAAAGAAAGTGACACATCTCCGCAGGCGCGGAAATGATCCGCCGGGCATGGCGCGGCGCTACCCATGCGTGGGCGCAGGTGGAACCCGCTCAATCCTTCCCGCGCGCCATCGCCTGGAACACGCCATCACGGCGCACCCACAGGTGGAACAGCGCCGCACCCACATGCATCAGTACCGTGGCGAACAACACATACGCCAGCAGGCTGTGCGCGTTACGCAGCGCGGCATACAGCGCCGGGGTGTGCGGCACGATCGGCGGTAGGTGCAGGCCGCCCCACAGCACGATCGGGTAACCGCCGGCCGACAGCATCGCCCAGCCGATCAGCGGCATCGCCAGCATCAGCGCGTACAGCATCCAATGCGAGGCCTTCGCTGCCAGCACCTGCCAGGCGGGCAGGTCGGAAGGCAGCGGTGGCGGGCGATGGCGCAGCCGGTTGTACAGGCGCAACAGCACCAGTACGCCGATGGCGATGCCCAATGGGCGGTGCAGGTCGATCAGCATCGGCCGCAGGTGCAGCGAGGCGACCATGGTCACACCGATGAACAGCATGGCGATGATCATCAGCGCCATGGACCAGTGCAGCACGCGCGCGAGCAGGTTGAAGTGGCCGTTGCCGGTGCTCATCGTGCGGCCTCCTTCGGTTGCTCGACGTTGCCGGTGGCGCGCTCGCGTTCGCGGCGGTTGAAGGACTGCGAATACACCGCCGAGCGGGCCGCCAGGATCGGATCGTCACTGCCGCGCACGCCGCTGGGCAGGATCAGCGGATCGAAGTTGATCTGCCCGCAGGCGCCCTGTTCCTGCGACTGCATGCGGTCCAGGCTGAGCACGCCGGCCACGACCTGATCACGCGACTCGGGCCACGGTACCGACGGATCATCGATGGCATCGCCGGGCTCGGCGGTGGTCACGACCAGGTTCCAGCGCACCGGGCCGCTGGCCAGGCGCTGCTGCAGTTCCTGGCTGAGGAAATCGACGCTGGCCTGCTTGCGCGTCTCCGCATCCATCTCCACCACCGGCGCCTGCGGTTGCCAGCGCCAGCGCACCGCGCGTTTCTGGCCCTGCGCGTTGGTGAACCAGAAGCTGTTGACGCTGTTGAAGGTGGTGTCGGCCCAGCTGCTGGTCCACGGCGCCGTCTTGGCCCATTGCTGGAAGGCCTGCGCGCTGGGGTACTTGGCCATAACTGCGGCCATCTTCTTCGGGTCGGGCTTGCCGGTGGCCGGGTCGGGAATGGAGGCGCGCGTCTGCTCGTAGAACGCCTCGGCGTTGGGCACGGCGAAGAACGGGAAGCTGTTCATCGCCATCCGCCATTCCTGGCCATCATCGCTGACCATCTGCACCGCGAGGCTGCGCACGCGTGCGGTGTTGTCGGCGCCGTAGGGATCGCCGCCGCCGATCGACAAGCGGCCCATCACCGGCACGCGGCGCTGCGAGAACACCCGTGCGCTGGACAGGGTGGGGGCCTGCGCGCTGGGTTCGAACCAGCCGCTCACGCAGATGCCCTTGCTGTGCGCACGGCGGAAGCCGGGATGGGCCGGGCCGGTGGCCTCGATGGTGTCGGTGAAGCGCTGCGCGGTGAGGCGGTCGCCAATCCAGCCGGCCAGCCAGGCAAAGGCCAGTGCGACGGCGCCCAGAATGAGCGCGATCAGTGCGATCCAGAGCAGCGGCGAATGCCTGCGCGGTGCGCCCGCCGTCTGGCCGGCACGGGTGTAGCGGAAGAGCGACATGGTCGGAGTCCTGCCTTCACGGAGCGTGTGGGTGGTCGACCCACACATCCTCGCAGAACCCGGCCGGGGCCGAAATTCAATTTTTCGTCAGATTTGCCGGGGACGACGTGCCGACCAACGGTCGGCACCCGCCCGATCAGCTGTAGCGCTGCTTCAGCATCGCCCACGCCGAACGCAGCGCCAGCGCTTCGCCACCGGCCGGACGGCCCGGGCGTTCGCCGTCGTTCCAGGCGTACACGTCCAGGTGCGCCCAGCGCTGGCCGTCTTCCAGGAAACGCTCCAGGTACAGCGCGGCCGTCACCGAGCCGGCCATGCGCGAACCGGCGTTGGCCAGGTCGGCGATGCCGCTGCTCAGGTAACGCAGGTAGGGGCGCCACAGCGGCATGCGCCAGACCGGGTCGCGGGTCGCGTCGCCGGCCTGCAGCCACTGCTGGGCCACGCTGTCGTCATTGCTGAAGAGCGCCGGCAGATCCGGGCCCAGTGCGATGCGTGCGGCACCGGTGAGGGTGGCGAAGTCCAGCACCAGGTCCGGCTTCTGCTCACCGGCGAAGGTCAGCGCATCGCACAGGATCACGCGGCCTTCGGCATCGGTGTTGTCGATCTCCACGCTCAGGCCCTTGCGGGTGGCGATCACTTCGCCCGGGCGGAAGGCATCCGGACCGATGGCGTTTTCCACCGCCGGCACCAGCAGGGTCAGGCGAACCGGCAGCCCGCGTGCCATCACCAGGCCGGCCAGGGCCAGTGCATGCGCGGCGCCGCCCATGTCCTTTTTCATGTTGCGCATGCCGTCGGCCGGCTTGATGTCCAGGCCGCCGGTATCGAAGCACACGCCCTTGCCGACCAGCACCAGCGCCGGATCAGTGTCCTTGCCCCAGCGCAGCACCACCAGCCGCGGCGCGCGGTGCGATGCACGGCCCACGGCGTGGATCGCCGGGAAGTTCTGCTTCAGCAGCTCATCGCCGGTGATCGCTTCGACCTGCGCGCCATGTGCATTGGCCAGGGCGCGTGCGGCGTCTTCCAGCTGCTGCGGGCCCATGTCTTCGGTCGGCGTGTTGACCCAGTCGCGCACGCGCAGGCTGGCGGCGATCAGGTCAGCCACCTCGCCGGACGGTGCCGCCACCAGCCGGGCCGGCGCGCGGTTGCGCTTGCGGTAGCGGTCGAAGCGGTAGCTGCCCAGGCCCCAGCCCAGCTGCAGCAGGGCCAGTTCGGCGGCCGGCAGTTCGCTGGCCAGCTGCCACACGCTGCCTTCCGGCAGCGCGTGCGGGGCATGCGCATAGCTGTAGGCATCACCACGATCACCCACACCCATCACCGCACCGGCCAGGCCATCGGTGCCGGGCAGCAAGGCCACGCTGTGCGCGCCGGCGGTGAACCCCTGCGACGCCAGCCAGGCCTGGGTGGCGGCCGGCTGGCCGTCCTTCCAGGCCGCGAACTGTTCGCGGTCCAGCACGTACAGCGGCAGCGCTGCGGCGGTGTCGGCGGTGAAACCAGTGATCTCGCTCATGCGTCAGGTACTCCGGGGTGTGGCGGCGTCGAGGTTGGCGTCCAACCAGTCGGCCAGGCCGGTGAGGGTGTCGAACTGCAGGTCCGGCTGCAGGTGCGGATGGGTCCAGGTGGCTGCTTCGCGGTTGATCCAGCACCCGCGCAGGCCGGCGGCGATCGCCCCGGCCACGTCCATCTCGGCATGGTCGCCGACATGCAGTACCTGTGCCGGCGCCACACCCAGGCGGGTGCAGGCGGCGTGGAAGATGCTTGCCTCGGGCTTGGCCGCGCCGTGCTCGCGCGCGCCCAGCTGGAAGGCGAAATGATGGGCCAGGCCGATCCGCTCCAGATCGGCATTGCCGTTGCTCAGCGCTGCCACCGGCACCCGCGCGGCAATCCGCGCCAGCGCTTCGATCGCATCGGGATAGCACTCGACCTGGTTGCGCGCGGCGAAGAACACTTCGTACGCCGGCTCCAGCAACTCCAGGCTGGCACCACTGGTGTGCAGCGCTTCGTGCAGGGTCAGCCGGCGCAGCGCGCTCAGGTCGTGGTGGAGGTGCGGATGGGCGTGGTACAGGCGCTCGCGCAGTTCGCGCATCGCCGCCACCGGATACATCGCAGCGGTGGCGGGGCTGTGTTCACGCATCCACTCGTGCAGGACCAGGTCGATGCGGGCGCCGATCGGAGCGAACGGCCACAGCGTGTCGTCAAGGTCGAGAGTGATGGCTTGGACGGGGAAATTCACCCCGCCATTCTACGCCTGCCCGCGCGGGCTTTCATTCCAGCAGGCGTGCCCAGCCCTGCATGCCGTCCAGCCGTGCCAGCACCAGCTTGATGCAGACCAGCAGCGGTACTGCCAGCAGCAGGCCGATCATGCCCCAGGCCCAGCCGAACACCATCAGCGCCAGGATCAGCACCAGCGGCGACAGCTTCATCCGCCGGCCCAGCACGATCGGGGTCACCATCTGCCCTTCCAGGGTGTGCAGGGCCAGGTAGGCAGCGGCCGGCAGCAGGGCCTGCAGCGGGTCGCGGAATTCCACGAAGCCCATCAACAGCATCAATGCCACGCCGATCAGTGGGCCCACGTACGGGGCAAAATTCAGCAGGGCCGCCACCGTGCCCCACAGCAAGGCTTCCTGCAGGCCGATGCCGAACAGCATCAGCACGCCGGCGAACACCAGCCCGACCAGGGTGTTGATGACGCTGATGGTCAGCACATAGCGCGAGACCTCCCGCTCGATCGACCGCAGGATGTCGGTGGTGAAACGCTGCTGCTGGCGGTTCGGGAACAGGGCGATCGCTGCGCGCTGCAGGCTCTGCCCGTAGATCATGAAGAACAGGGTCAGCAGCACCACCGCCAGCACCGACGCGGCCAACCGCGGCGCGCGGGTCAGCATGCGGTACGGATCGTCCAGCTGGGTGCGGATCACCTGCACCTTGTGGTTGCTGTCACCGCCGGCCACGCGGGCGAAGTTTTCCGCGGCCTGGTTGGCCTGCTGCACCGGCTTGGTCAGGTCCTGGACCTGGCGGGCCACTTTGCGCAGCTGCTGCGGCGCTTCCTGCGCCCATTCCATCGCCGGGCCGATCAGTTGCACGGCCAGCGAACCGGTCACGCCCAGGCCCGCACCGAGGATCAGCAGGGCGCCCAGCGCGCGCGGAATCCACAGCTTCTGCAGCAAGCGCAGGATCGGGTTGCCGACCAGCGCGAAGAACATCGCCAGCAGCACCGGCAGGATGATGTCCTGCGCGGCCCACAGCGTGTAGCCCACCGCCAGGGTTGCCAGCACCACCAGCGACATCGGCCCGCGCGGCCGCGAGGGCGGCGGCAGCGGCGCCTGCTCATCCTGCGGATCGGCCGGTGACGGGGACAGGAGGGACTCGCTCATCGACGCACCAACCGGGAAGGGGAGCGCATTATCCGCCGGCCGCGATCGGCGCGGCGGATTCCGTGGATCAACGTTCGGACAGCTCGGTGGCCGCTTCGGCCGGGCGCGGTTCGCGCAGTTCCGGTTCGGGTTCCGGGCGCGCTGCCGGTGTGGGCCGTGCTTCCGCGGCGGAGGCCGCCGCTGAGGCCTGTTCGCTGGCATCGTCGGCTTCTTCGGCCGCGTCGTCGGCGCTGGCTGCCGCCTGCGCCGCCATCGCCGTGGCGAACGCGGCCTGCGCGCTGGCGAACAGGTTCGAGACCGAACCCACCATCTGCAGCCAGCGGGCACCGTTGACCTTGCCCGGCACTTCCAGCTTGCCGGCAATGAAGCCACCGGCCAGGCCGACCACCACGATGCGCAGCGGCGACCAGCCCTGTCGCCAGACCTGGCTGAGCGTGGACCAGTGGTCCTGGGTTTCAACCAGGCGCACGGTCACCACCTGTTCGCAGCGTCTCACCCGCCGCTGCAGCGCACCGAACTTCATGGCTTGCCCTCCGGCAACTGCACATCGGCATCGGGGTCGTCTTCGCTGGGCTCGTCGAACAGGCCCAGGCGTGACAGCTGGCGCCGGGTGGCGTGCATGCCGGTGTGGTGGAAGAAGTAGGACACCCGCCAGATCGCATAGCCGGTGACGGCCAGGCTCAGCAACGAGGTGATCAGCAGCGCCTGCAGCCAGCTCAGGCCCCAGCTCTGCAGCAGGGCGATGAGGGTGGCGGCCATCAGCAACCACGCCGACGCACCGAACACGATCGCCACGCCGGCCCAGGCCAGCGCACGACCGAACGCGCTGCGTGCCAGCGCGAAGTCGGCCGAGGCCAGGCGGCGCAGCGAACGCAGTGAATGCTTGGCCGAATCGGCGGCGGCACGACCGGCCGCGCCGACCTGGCGGATGCTCTCATCCAGCGGCGGGGTGGCCGCCGGATCAGGGGCTTGCGCGTTGTCTTCGCTCACGCCGCGGCTTACTTGTCGCTGCTGCCGCGGGCCAGCTTGGCAATGATCCAGCCGGCAGCGAAGGCGACGCCGAACGAGGCCAGCGGACGCTCACGGATCAGCTCGGCGGCGCTGTCGATCAGGTCCTTGCCCTTGTCCATCAACGCGTCGACCTGTTCCTTGGCAGCGGCACCACCGAATTCGGCGGCGGCCAGGCCAGACAGTGCGCTGTCGGACAGTTCGGCCTTGACGTTGGCCTTGCCGATGCGCAGTTCGTCGGTCGCGGCACCGGTTGCGCCCTTGATCGCACCGCCGGCGGCCGTGGCGGCCTGCTTCAGGTGGGAACCGGCTTCACCCAGGTGTTCCTTCAGGTTCTCGGTATTGGTGGGGCTCATCGAATCACTCCTGTTGCGATGGGGGAACGGGTGTCGGCGGTGCCGACCTGGACTGACAGCAATAGCATTGCCGGGGTATAGGGGGTGTTACGGCAGGGCGATCAGCGCATCACGAGCTGGCCCTGCTGCTGGCCATTGTTGCGCAGCACGCGTACCACCAGGGTCGGCGGGCGTTGCTGGAAATTGGCTCGCCAGCTGGCCAGGTCGGCGAATTCACCCACGGTGGCGTCGGTGATGATGTCGCCCTGCTGCAGGCCGTTGGTCGCCGCGCGGCTGCCGCGCTTGACCTCGCTGACCAGCACGCCGCCGACACCCGACTGCCGCAGCGACTCGGGCAGGTCGACGAAGGTGGCACCGGTCAGCCGCGGGTCCAGGCTCTCGCCGGTGACCGCACGCGCCTGTTCCTTCAGCGTGGCCTTGATCTGCAGCGGCTTGCCTTCGCGGCGCACGTCCAGCGCCAGCGGGCTGCCGACCGCGGCCAGGCCTTCCACGTTGTGCAGGGCTTCGGCGCTGTCCACGCGTTGGCCGTTGGCCGAGACCACCACATCGCCCGGCTTCAGTCCGGCCGCAGCAGCGGCCGAACCGGCCAGCACGCGGGTGATCAGGGCACCGCGCGTTTCGCCCAGGCCCAGCCCCTGCGCGATCTGCGCGGTCAGGTTCTGGCTCTCCACGCCCAGCGTGCCGCGCACCACCACGCCGTGCTTGACCAGCTGGTCGACCACGCTGCGCGCCAGGTTGGACGGAATCGCCAGGCCCAGGCCGATGTTGCCGGCCATGCTGCCCTGCGGGTTGAAGCTGGCGGTATTGATGCCGACCAGCTGGCCCTGCAGGTCGACCAGCGCACCACCGGAGTTGCCCGGGTTGATCGATGCATCGGTCTGGATGAAGTTCTGGTAGCCCAGGCCACGGATGCCGCTGCGGCCCACCGCCGAGACGATGCCCGAGGTGACCGTCTGGCTGAAGCCGAACGGGTTGCCGATGGCCACCACGAAGTCGCCCACCCGCAGCTGGTCGCTGTTGCCGAGCTTGATGTCGGTCAGGTTCTGCGCCGGGATGCGGATCAGCGCGATGTCGGTATCACGGTCCGAACCGAGGAACTCGGCCTTCACCGTGCGCCCATCGGCCAGTGTCACCTGCACGTCATCGGCGTTCTCGATGACATGGTGGTTGGTCAGCACCAGGCCTTCCTTGGCGTCGATGATCACGCCCGAGCCGAGCGATTCGTTGATGCGTTCCTGCGGAATGTCCGGGAACAGGCGGCGGAAGAACGGGTCGTTGAAGAAGGGATTGCGTACGCGCACCACCTGCTTGGTGTTGACGCTGACCACTGCTGGCATCGCCTTTTCCAGCATCGGCGCCAGCGACGGCACCGCCTGCCCGGCCACCGCGGCCGGCAACGCGGCCGTGGTCGGCAGCACCGCTGGCAGCGGTGCTGCGTCGGCACGGTTGTCCAGGTGGGCATTGATGCCGGTGGCAACGAAGCCACCGAAGGCGGCGGCGATTGCGAGCGTGAGCAGGGTGGGAAGCGGTCGCATGGGAGTCGGTTCGCTGGCGTGGGTGGGGGCGGTTCGGCCCTACGGTAAAACAAGCTGAATGAGTGTGTCGCGATCTGGATAAATGCGCCATGAAAACCGCAGGCCGAAGAAGGCGGGTGCGGAGGCTGGCAGCAAGGCTGTGGCGACACCCGCACAGGCGACGCCTGCATCACCGAAGACGATCGCTGGGCGCGCGGACACAGACCGATACTTGCGCAGTTCCGCGCAACCGGGCGCCGCAATGCGCCACAACACGCATCGGATGCCGCATCCATGCAACGGCACGCAACGGCCATCTTCGACCACGCGGTGGATGTGGCGTAGTCCTTAAAAAAAGGGGTTTCCTGTGAACCCGCCGCTCCTGCGGCAGTGGTGGGCTACACCATGGCCGTCGCATCAGATGCGATTGCTTGCGCGTGCCCCGTTCCACGATCGTCAATGTCGGTATAGCATCGCCCCGTTTTGATACTTAAGGCCCCCAGGAGGGCAACATGAGCAACGGTAATGGTGTGTCGGTCGTGACCGACGCCGTCGAGAACGTCAAAGAAGCCGCCACCAACGTTGGCGAGACCATCGCCCACGCCGCCGAAGACGCCGTGAAGTCGGTCAAGAAGACCGTCAAGCGCGCCACCAAGGCTGCCGGTACCCGCGTTGCCAAGGCCAAGAAGGCTGTGGCCAAGGTCGAGAAGACCGTTGCCAAGAAGGCCGAGAAGGCCGCCAAGTCGGTCGGCAAGACCGTTGCCAACGCCAAGAAGAAGCTGGAAGCGGCCAAGAAGAACGCCAAGGCCGAAGCCGCTGCCCTGAAGAAGGAAGTGGCCAAGAAGAAGGCCGCTGCCGGCAAGGCTGTGACCAAGAAGGCCGCTGCCGCCAAGAAGACCACCAAGGCCGCCACCAAGGCTGCCGGCAAGAAGGTCGCCACCGTGAAGAAGGCCGCCACCAAGAAGGCCGCCGTCGCGAAGAAGACCGTTGCCAAGAAGACTGCGGCCGCCAAGAAGGTGGTCGGCAAGAAGGTCGCTACCGCCAAGAAGGCCGTGGCCAAGAAGACCGTCGCTGGCAAGAAGGCCGTGGCTGCGAAGAAGGTTGTCGGCAAGAAGGTTGCCGCCACCAAGAAGATCGCCACCAAGAAGACTGCGGCCGCCAAGAAGGTGGTCGGCAAGAAGGCTGCTGTTGCCAAGAAGGCCGTCGGCAAGAAGACCGCCGCTGCCAAGAAGGTTGTCGGCAAGAAGGCCGCCGTCGCCAAGAAGGCGGTGGGCAAGAAAGTTGCCGCCACCCGCAAGACGGTCGCCAAGAAGGCTGCGCCGCTGAAGAAGGTCGCCGCCAAGAAGGCTCCGGCCAAGAAGGCCGTGCGCAAGGTCGCCAAGCGCAAGTAATCGCGCCGTGACCGAAGGCCCTGCCACCCCACCGGGTGGTGGGGCCTTTCGCGTTTCTGGGGCAAGATGCAGGTTCTTCCTGCAGGAGCCCCGGCATGCGCGGTATCGACTTCAGTTCCTGGCAGGGTGTGCTGTCCACGTTGGCCGGCCTGGTTCTGATCACCCTGCTGGGCGTGGGCATCCGCCTGCTGGTGATGCAGACCCTGCAGCAGCGCCGCGAGCGCGAGAACCGGCAGATCAATGAACGGCTGCGCACGCTGATGGCCGCCTACAAGACGCTGGGCGGTTCGTTCACTGGCGAACTGGGCGTGGATCCCAGCCATCGCCGTGACCTGCGCCAGCGCGAAGATGCCGAAGGCATCGCCGAGCCGCGCTCGGACCGTGCGCGGCGCATCCGTGATGCGGTCGAGGCTGCGCTGTCGGACATCCTGCTGCTGGGCACCGACGAACAGGTACGGCTGGCCGCGCGCGCGGCCAACGAACTGGCACAGGGGCGACCGGTACACACCCACGACCTGGTGGTCTCGCTGCGCGATTTCGTGCGCGAAGCGCTGGATCTCGCCCCGATTCCGGCCGACCTGCAGATTCCTCCGCAGGGGCCGACCCGGCCCGGTGCCAGCGGTGGCGGCAAGGGCCGCAACGACGGCGATGCCAAGGGCGCCCGTAGTGGTGGAGGCGGCGGTGGCGGCGGAATGGGTGCCGGCATGGGCGGCATGGGCCTGGGGGCCGGCGCCGCACTGGGCGCCGGCCATGCGTCTGCCAGCGATGACACGGACGCGCGCTGAGCGCGTCCGCCGGGTTCAGCGCGTCAGCTCGTAGAGCGGCACGAAGCCGCCGTAGATCATCCGCGCGCCGTCGAACGGCATCGGATTCTTCGCTGGATCAAACCGCGGGTCCTCCATCATCTTCTTCATGCCGGCGTCGCGGGTCGGCTTGTCCGGCCATTCGATCCAGGAAAACACCACCGTCTCATCCGGCGTGGCTTTCACCGCGCCGAAGAAATCGGTGGTCTTGCCGTGCGGCACGTCATCGCCCCAGCACTCGACCACGCGCAGCGCGCCGTACTCGATGAAAACGGGATCCCCAGTGCGTGCGTGGGCGAGGAACTTCTCCTTGTTGGCGGTGGGTACCGCCAGGACGAAACCATCGATGTAGCTCATTGCCTGCCTCCGGATGGACCGTGCCGCATGCACGGCCTTCAAGTACCCGACGAACCCGGGCGTCGTGGATCGACATCCCGCGCACGCCTGTTCAGCCCGGGCCACCGGGCAGCGGCGCCAGCACCGTCTCCGGTGGCTCCCGGCCGGCCAGGTGACGCACGAAGTAGTCCCACATGCGGTGCGTGTAGGTGGCGTCGTTGCGGAACAGCTCGTGGTCCTGCCGGGCCAGGTACAGCAGGTCGTAGCGGCGCTGGGCCGTGTTCAGGGCCGCTGCCAGCTTCAGGGTCAGTGCCGGTGGTGCGTTCTCGTCCAGTTCGCCGTAGACCAGCAGCAGATGCCCGCGCAGGTTGCCGGCCAGCGCGGCATTGTCGAGCCCGGCAAAGGGCACCGGCACGCCATCGGCCATGGCCGTGGCCGGCAGCACGCCCCCGAACAGCCGGTCCATGCCGTGCAGCGCGCCACCGTACATGCCCTGGAAGTTGTGGCTGCCGGCCGAAGCCACGCCCACCTTGTAGAACGCCGGGTAGCGCAGCAGGGCGCGCGCCGCACTGTAGCCGCCGAACGAATGCCCGTAGATGCCCACCCGCTGCAGATCGATGCCCCGGTAGCGTTCACCCAGCTGGCGCAGTGCAGCGACGTGGTCATCCAGCTGCACATCGGCAGCGTGCAGGAAGCTGCTGTCATGGAACGCCTTGTCGCGGCCGCCGGTGCCGCGCGCATCGATGCTGACCACCACGAAGCCCAGTTCGGCCAGGCTGGCGCGGGATACCGGGTTCTGCGCCGAAACCGCTTCGGCATAGGTCACCGGCGCATTGCTGATGAACGCACCGCCGTACATCGCGTCGATCACCGGGAAGCTGCCGTCATCGTGATAGTCGCGAGGCAGGTAGACGGTGGCGAAGATCGGCGTGCGCCCGTCGGCGGCCAGCAGGCGTTCGCGCCGCGGCGGCCGCCAGCCAGCAGCAATGACCGCCTGCGTATCCGCGGCCTCCAGCACCATCACTTCGCGGCCATCGTCGCTGGCACGCAGCACCGTACGTGGCGGCTGAGCGAGGCTGGACACCGTATCCACCAGGTAGCTGCCGTCGGGCGACAGCGCCTGCGGTGCGCGTCCACCGAACAGCATGCCGGTGCCCGCATCGGCCAGGTGGTCGTTGCCATCGGCGGCCAGGCGCTGCACCGCTCCACCCTGCAGCGATACCCGGTACAGGCCTCGCACGTAGGGATCGCCGCCCTCGACACCACCGGCACTGAAGTACGCCCAATCGCCTGCGCTGTCCACGCCAACCAGGTCACGTACCGCCCAACGGCCACGGGTCAGCTGGCGCATCACCTTGCCGTCGGACAGGCGTACCCGGTACAGATGGCCCCAGCCATCACGCTGCGAGAACCACACGGCCGTGTCCTGGCCAGGCAGGATTGCAACCGAGGCACGGTTGTAGGAATACAGGCTGAGCTGCAGGCGCGCGTCGCCGGCTTCTTCCAGCACGGTGCGCAGCGCACCGCTGCCGGCATCGATCTCCACCAGGCGCAATCGTCGTGGCACGCCGAAGTGCGCGATCGCGGCATACAGCCGGTGGCCATCCCATCCCAGCACGCCGGCTTCGCTGAGGGTGTTCCAGCCCTCGGGCAGGGTGATGTCCCGTTGCCGGCCGCTGCGTACATCGACGATATACAGGCTGTCACGCACCTGCTGTGCATCGCCCAGCAATCCCAGTTTCACCGTGTGCACGCGGGGCCGCGCGCCGCTGGCCGGGGCGCTTTCCAGATAGGGGTAGTCCTGCAGTGCACGTTCGTCGTAGCGGACGCCGGCAACATAGCGCCCATCGGGCGACCAGCCGACGGCGAACGGGCGCACCGGCATCCGGCCCTGACGGCGTGGAATACCGCGCAGGGTGAAGTCCGGCAGTACGCCATAGCCATGACCAGCGACACCGCCGGTGGTCAGCGCCCGCGGTGCCTGTCGGCGTTGCTGCAGCCATAGATTGTGGTCGCGTACCTGCAGCCACGCCTTGCCGTCGGGTGCAGGCAGTGCATCGGCAGGGGGCGCGGCATCCTGAGCCTGCGTGCACTGCCAACGTGGCCACTGGCAGTCGATGCCGGCTTCCCCGCTGAAGCGCAGGCGCAGGCCATCGGCCAGCACCTGCACATTGACCAACCGCAACTGTTGCCCGTTCACCCCCAGGGGCCCCGCAGCGCTGTCCAGCGCGGTGGAATCGAACAGGATCTGCCGGGTGGCCTGCGCCGGATCGACCAGCACGCCCTCGCGCCGACCCTGGTCGTCTTCGCGTTCGTACCAGAAGCGGCCATCGGCCAGCCAGTTCGGCAGGAGCGAGGCATTGCGCAGCGCACCGCGCAGGTGACTGTCGTGCACGCGCTCGGCGCGCTGGTAGTCGGAAGGCTGCAGCGGCTGCGCCGATACAGTGGAAGACATGCCGATGAAGGCGAGGACGGCAGCGCAGAACCGGAACCGCAGCGGGGCAGGCACGTGCAAGGCAACCTCCTGTTGCAAGGGTCAGCGGAATTCGAATGCACGCGCGCCGCGCGCGTATGCCAGACGCAGCCTGAATCAAGGCAAAAAATTCAGCAATGCGAAGACCGCTGTTTTCAGGGAGCGTTGTGGCGAATAACGGAGAATTTACATTCCCGATGCGATGGCGCCCTGGCGCTGCTGCACACCATAAGAAAGTAAAGGTGTACCCCCATGAAGAATTCGCTGATTGCTCTGGCCCTGGCCGCTGCCCTGCCGTTCACCGCCTCGGCTGCTGAGAACCTGTCCTACAACTACGCCGAAGCCAACTACGCCAAGACCGACAACGACGCGTTCAAGTCCGACGGTTGGGGTGTGAAGGGTTCGTACGGCTTCCTGCCGAACTTCCACGCTTTCGGTGAGTACAGCCGTCAGGAATTCGACCACACCAACGTCAAGCTGGACCAGTGGAAGATCGGTGCCGGCTACAACGTTGAAATCGCCCCGAGCACCGACTTCGTTGCCCGCGTTGCCTACCAGAAGCTCGACCAGAAGCACGGTCTGGACTTCAACGGCTACAGCGCTGAAGCCGGTATCCGCACCGCCTTCGGTGCCCACGCCGAAGTCTACGGCCTGGTCGGCTACGAAGACTACGCCAAGAAGCACGGCGTCAATCCGGATGGCCAGTGGTACGGCCGCCTGGGTGGGCAGGTCAAGCTGAACCAGAACTGGGGCCTGAATGGCGAGCTGAAGATGAACCGCCATGGCGACAAGGAATACACCGTCGGCCCGCGCTTCAGCTGGTAATTGCTGCCTCGGCGCGATTACGCGCTGGAAAAGCTTCGACAGGCCCGGCTCTTGCCGGGCCTGTTGCGTTTGCAAGGGTGCAAAACCGAATGCCATCTGACTGGTGGCGCGCACGGGCCGAGCATTGCAAGGAATTGGATTCCGTCGCTGCGGGCACCGACCTACGTTGGGTGTCCCATGTTGCCTGGACATGCCGCGATGCCACCAACCCTCCCGCCTCTGCTGCCTGATCGGCCACGACGCCTGGCGCTGCTGGATCCGCACCCGGTACTGCGGTTGGGCGTGGAAGTGCTGCTGCGCCAGCACGCGGGCGTGCAGGTACGGGTGAGCCTGTCCAGCGAGGCGCACCTGCTGCAGCTGCTGCAGCGCAGCCCGACGTGCGTCGACCTGCTGCTGATCGACGCGTTGCCGATGGGCGATCTGGGCGATGGATTGGCCTTGCTGCGTGTGCTGTCACAGCGCTGGCCGGTGCTGCCGGTGCTGGTGCTCTCGGCGCACTGCAATGCCAGCACGGTGACCACCGCGATGCGAGCTGGCGCGCGTGGCTTCCTGTCCAAGTCGACGCCGCCGGACCTGCTGCTGCGTGCAATCGACGTGGTTGCCCGCGGCGGCCGCTTCGTGCCACCGGAGCTGCGTGCAGAACTGAATATGCCCTGGACACGCCGGACGCCGGCACCCGTGCTGGCGCCATTGAGCCAGCGTGAACGTGAAGTGCTCGGGCTGGTGCTGAAGGGCGTCAGTACCAGTGAAATGGCTCTGCGATCAGGCCGCTCGGCCAGCACGATCAGCTCGCAGAAAACCTCGGCCTACCGCAAGCTTGGCATCCGCGGAGACGGTGACCTGTTCCGCTTCCGCCACCTGCTGGAATGCGGATGAGCGGCGTTACTCGCCCTGGTACTGCTTCTCTTCCACCAGTGCCGAACCAGCCACGCGGTTGATCTCGTTCTTCACCTGCACGCGCTCGCCATTGGTGCCATAGACACCGCGTGCCAGCTGGATGAAGGCATCGTCGAACACCTGGGCCGCTTCCTTGTCGCGCAGCTGGTCCTGGATGTCCCACATGCGCTCGTTGATCGCCTTCAGCTGCTGCTGCAGCGCGGCCAGCGCCGGCTGTGCCTGCAGCTGCTGCTGCAACAGGGGCAGCAGGCCGTCCAGCTCGGTGCGCACGTTGGCCAGCTTGGCGGCATCGTCGATGCGCTCGGCCTTGATCTGGAGAATGGTGATCTTGTCGATCAGCTCGCCGATCGATACCGGGGTCAGGATGGCGTCCACGCGGTTGGTTCCTGGAAACAAGGCGCCATGATACCGCGCCGCTGGCGTGTGGCCTCCATCCTCGGGATTTACGCCGAATTTGCGCTGCGGGCCGGGCAGCGCCCTCGATCCGTTACGGGCACGCGCCCGACACTGCCGTCCCGGCGGCGTGACCGCCTTCGACGAGGAACACAGTGCAGTGAACAGCAAGGGGATGATGGCGGCGGTGGTGGCCGCACTGGCGGGGCTGCTTGGCATAGGCAGCGCGCAGGCACAGGTGCAGGTCAGTGGCAGTGCTGCATTGACCAGCGACTACGTGTGGCGCGGCAGCTCGCAGAGCGATGGCGACCCGGCGGTGCAGGCCGGCGCGAAGATCTCGATTCCGTCGGGCTGGTACGCCAGCGTGTGGGGATCCAACGTCTCGTTCAAGCCGGACAACGGCGCACGCAGCGAGTTCGACCTGGTGGCGGGCTGGTCCGGCGCGCTGGCACCCGACTGGACACTGGATGCCAACCTGACCCGTTACGTGTACCCGGGTACCGGCCGCGCGCTGGACTGGACCGAGCTCAACACCACGTTGACCTGGAAGCAGCGCGCCTGGCTGCAGGTCGCCCATTCCAGCGACGCACTGGCCGGCGGTCATCGTGGCACCTACGCCCAGCTGGGCGTGCGCGTGCCGCTGCACGAGCGCTTCCGCCTGGAAGCAGCGGTGGGCCAGTACTGGCTGGCCACCGCACAGGGCCCGGACTACCTGCATGGCCAGCTCAGTGCCATTGCCACGCTGACTCCGGCATGGGAGCTGCGCGCCACCGTGCATGACACCGACAACGCGGCCAAGCGCCTGTTCCCCGGCAATGCCGGTGGACGGTGGGAGCTGGCGCTGCAGGGCAGCTTCTAGTTCGACGACACCGCTTGGCGCGCACGCAGCGCGCCAGGCAGCCACAGCAGCAGGGCCAGCACGGCCACCGTGGCACCGGCCACGCAGACGCCGGTCCAACCGTAGCGCTGGTAGACCTGTGCCGACAGCAGCGAGCCCAGCGAGCCGCCGATGAAGTAGCCGGTCATGTAGCCGGCATTGAGGCGGTTGCGTGCCGCAGGCTGCAGCGCGTAGATCAGGTTCTGGTTGCTGACGTGCAGCAGCTGTGCGGCCAGGTCCAGCACCACCACGCCCACCAGCAGCGCCAGCAGCGAGTGGGCCGACAGCCCCAGCGGCAGCCACGACAGCAGCAACAGCACCAGCGCGATGGCGGTGGCACGACCGGTCTGGCCACGGTCGGACATGCGCCCGGCCAGGCCCGCAGCCAGCGTGCCGGCGGCACCGACCAGCCCGAACAGGCCGATGGTGGCATCGCTGTAGGCGTAGGGTGGCTGCGCCAGCAGGAACGCGAGCGGGGTCCAGAAGATCGCGAACATGGCGAAGCTGCAGGCACCCAGCAGGGTGCGCTGGCGCAGCACCGGCTCCTGCACGAACAGCACGCCGATCGAGCGCAGCAATGCGAAGTAGCCGAGGCCGGCACTGTGGTGGAATCGCGGCAGGCCGCGCTGCAATGCCAGTGCGGTCAGCACCAGGGTGCCGGCAGCGATCGCATACACCAGGCGCCAGTCACCCAGGCTGGAAAGCAGGCCGGCTACGGTACGCGCCAGCAGGATGCCCAGCAGCAGGCCACTCATCAATGTGCCGACCACACGGCCGCGATGTTCCGGCGCGGCCAGCGTGGCGGCGAATGGCACCAGTACCTGTGCCACCACCGAAAACAGGCCGGTGATCGCGGTGCCCACCAGCAACCAGGCCAGCGACGGCGCGCACGCACTGATCACCAGGCCGCCGGCCGACAGCAGGCTCATCACCACGATCAGGCGGCGGCGTTCGAACAGGTCACCCAGAGGCACCAGCAGGATCAGCCCGGCGGCATAGCTCAGCTGCGCGGCGGTGACCACCATGCCGACCTGGCCGAACGGCACGCCGAAGGCATCGGCGATGGTGTGCAGCAGCGGTTGCGCATAGTAGTTGCTGGCCACGGCCACGCCGGTGGCGACCGACATCAGCAGCACCTGCCAGCGGTGCAGAGGGGGGAGGGACGGGCTCACGCGGTGTTCCAGGAAGCGGGGGTGCACAGTGTCCGCCTGCTGCGATCATGATGGAAATGAATCATCATCATCCCTGTCATCTGAAAATGAGATGGTTGCGTGAATCTCAAGCAGCTCGAATTCGCCGTGGCGCTGGCCGAAGAGGGCAATTTCACCCGTGCCGCCGAGCGCTGCCACGTGGTGCAGTCCGCGCTCAGCCACCAGATCGCCCATCTTGAACAGGAACTGGGCACAACGCTGTTCGAGCGCCTGCCGCGCCAGGTGCGGGCCACCGCCGCCGGCGAGGCGTTGCTGGTGCACGCACGCCAGGTGCTGGCCAGCCTGCGCCATCTGCGCGCCGACGTGGCTGCCGTCAGTGGCGAGGTGCGCGGGTTGCTGGCCATCGGGCAGATCTCCTCGCTGACCGACATTGATGTGGTGGCGATGCTGGCGGCCTTCCAGCAGGCGCACCCGCAGGTGGAGTTCCAGTTGCGGGTGGACAAGAGCGAGGACCTGATCGCGCAGGTGCAGTCACGTGCGCTGGACGTGGCGCTGGTCGGTCTGGCGCCGTCGGCAGCGCTGGACGGTGTCTGTCACCGCATGCTGCAGGAGGAGGATCTGGTGGCGGTGCTGGCGCCATCGCACCCGCTGGCCGGGTGCGAACGGTTGCCCTTGACCGCGCTGCAGGCTGAAGCGCTGGTCGACTTCCCGCGTGGTACCGGTGCGCGCCGGCAGACCGATGATGCCTTCGCCGCCGCGGGGCTGCCGCACACGGTGCGTTTCGAGGTCAACCTGATGGAACTGGTCGAGCGCTTCGTCCGCCATGGGTTGGCGGTCGGCATCGTGCCGGCGTTGATCGCCGAAGGTTTCCGGGGCGTGGTGCAGATTCCACTGCAGCCGACCCCGACCCGGCGCGTGCACCTGGTCTGGCAGCGGCTGCCGACACCGGCGGCGCGGGCGTTCGTCGCGGCCGTGCTCAGCCGCGCAGGCGCAGGCTCAGGCCCTTGAGGAAATTGCGCAGCATCTGGTCCAGGCAACGCCGGTAATTGGTGTGGCCGGGCTGGCGGAACAACGCACCGACTTCAGACTTGGACACGTTGAAACCTGCGCTGGCAAAGATCTCCATCAGATCGACGTCGCGCAGCTGGAAGGCCACGCGCAGCTTCTTCAGCACCAGGTTGTTGTCGATGCGGGTTTCCACCGCACGCTGCGGCTGGCTCTCGTCGCGACCGCGCAGGTGCACGATCAGGCCGTCGAGGAAGTGGGCCAGCGCGCTGTCGTTCATCGCCTCGAAACCGGCTTCGTCCTCGCGACGCAGCCAGGCTTTCACCTGCTCGGTATCCACGGCGAAGGCCGGGTCGGCCATCTGGCACAGGGTGACCACGTGCTGGTCACCCAGGTCCAGGGAGTAGCGCACGCTGCGCAGGACATCATTGTTGATCATGGCGCAATTGTACCGGTCACCCCGACAGGTGGGGTCAGATCCCTTTGCTCCGCAAAGGGATCTGACCCCGGATCTGGCCGATCCGGCAACACGGGTGCTGCCGGACGGTGCCAGAATGGGGGTCTGGTTTTCCCCCTGGAGTTGCCTGATGACCCGCACTGTCCTGATTACCGGCGCCACGTCCGGCTTCGGCGCCGCCGCCGTTCACCGCTTCGCCCAGGCCGGCTGGAAGGTGATTGCTACCGGCCGCCGCGGCGAACGCCTGCAGCCGCTGGTCGAGCGCTACGGCAAGGACGTGGTGCACGCCGCCGCCTTCGACATCCGCGATCCGGTGGCGATGGAGGCGGCCCTGCTGGCGCTGCCGCCGGCCTTCGGCGAGATCGATCTGCTGGTCAACAACGCTGGCCTGGCGCAGGGCACCGCGCCGGCGCAGAGCGCCAGGTTGTCGGACTGGACCACGATGATCGACACCAACATCACCGCGCTGGTGACCCTGACCCATCGCCTGTTGCCGCAGCTGGTGGAGCGCAAGGGCGCGATCATCAACATTTCGTCGGTGGCCGGCGTCTATCCGTACCCGGGCGGCAACGCCTACGGTGGCACCAAGGCTTTCGTCAGCCAGTTCTCGCTGGGCCTGCGCTCGGATCTGCACGGCACCGGTGTGCGCGTGACCACGATCGAGCCGGGCATGGCCGAAACCGAGTTCACCGTGGTGCGTACCCATGGCGACCAGGCTGCATCGGACAAGCTCTATACCGGCGCCAACCCGATGACCGCTGAAGACATCGCCGAACAGATCTTCTGGGTGGCCACGCTGCCGCCGCACCTGAACATCAATCGCCTGGAGCTGATGCCGGTCAGCCAGTCGTTCGCCGGTTTCCAGGTCGCCCGAGAGGGCTGATGGCCGTCTGTAGAGTCGAGCCATGCTCGACTGCTTTGAACGGCAGTCGAGCATGGCTCGACTCTACAGAAACAAAAAAGCCGGGCAATGCCCGGCTTTTTCATTCACATCGACAGACTCACTGCGCCTTGATCGCCATCGCCTGCAGGCCGGTGCCGTCCAGCTTCTGCTTCGCTTCAGACAGTTCGCCGGCGCTGCCGTACGGCCCCATGCGCACGCGGTACACGGTCTTGCCGTTGATCTGCGCCGACTCCACGCGTGCCGCCAGGCCCATCATGGCCAGCTTGGCCTTGGTGGCTTCGGCGTCGCCGGACGCACCGAAGGCTCCTGCCTGCAGGATGTAGCGGGCGTTGTCGGCGGGCGCCGGTGCGGCCGTGGTCGCCGGCGCGGTGGGCGCGGTTTCCGCGCGCGGCGCCGGGGTGGCGGCGGCCGTGCTGGTCGACGCCGGTGCGGTGCTGGCCGGCGGGGTTGCCGCAGCCGGGCGTTCGCTCAGCGGTGCCGGCAGCGGACGGTTGGTTGCGGTCACCGGTGCGGTGCTGGCGACGCTGGCCGTTGCGGTCGGTGCCGGCGTGGCCGTGCTCGCCGGCGGCACCGGCTTGCCTTCCAGCGCGGCCTGCGCGCGCGACGCTTCGGCCTTGGCCCGGCGCTGGTCCTCGGCGCGCGCGCTGGCGGCCAGTTCGGCGTCGGACATTTCCACTTCCTTGCCCGGCAGCAGGGTGTAGAAGTCGTACTGCGTCGCGGCGGGCTTCTCCGGTTCGGCCGGCTTCGGCGTGGCCGGCTGCGCGGCTGGCTGGCTGCCGACATCGCTGTCGGCATCAGCAACCGGGGCCGGCTGCGCGTTCGGGTTCGGCTGCGGACCGGCGCGCAGGAAGCCGTCGCCTTCGCCCTTGAACAGGTTCGGCGCCGCCAGGAACACCACAGCGGCGATCGCCACACCGGCCACCAGCCACACCCATCCGGGTGTGCCCTGGCTGCTGCTGTTGCGTCGTGCCTGGGTTTTGCCGCGTCGTGCTGCCATGTGTACTGCGTCTCCTGATGCTTACATTTTTTCCGGGGCGCTCACGCCCAGGAGTTCGAGGCCGTTGGCCAGCACCTGGCGCGCCGCGCAGGCCAGGGTCAGCTTGGCGTTGCGATCGGTAGCGTCGTCCACCAGCACCGGCGTCCCGTGATACCACGTGTGGAAGGCATGCGCCAATTCACGCAGGTACTGCGCCACCAGGTGCGGCTCCAGCGCCACGCCGGCCGCTTCCACCACTTCCGGATACCGCGAGATCTCGTTCATCAACACCAGCGAGGCATCGTCGGCCAGGCGGCCCAGATTGGCCAGGCCATTGCCCTGCTCGTACACCAGGCCCTTTTCCTGCGCCTGGCGCAGCAGGCTGCAGACACGGGCGTGCGCATACTGCACGTAGAACACCGGGTTGTCGTTGCTCTGCTGGCGGGCCAGGTCGATGTCGAAGGTCAGCTGCGAATCGGGCTTGCGTGCGATCAGGAACCAGCGGGTCGCATCGCGGCCGGCTTCCTCGATCAGGTCGCGCAGGGTGAAGTAACTGCCGGCACGCTTGGACAGCTTCACTTCCTCGCCACCGCGCATGACCGTGACCATCTGGTGCAGCACGTATTCCGGCCAGCCCTGCGGGATGCCCACTTCCATCGCCTGCAGGCCGGCGCGCACGCGCGCCAGCGAGCCATGGTGATCGGCGCCCAGTTCTGTGATCGCGCGCTCGTAGCCGCGCTGCCACTTGGACAGGTGGTAGGCCACGTCCGGCACGAAGTAGGTGAAGGTGCCGTCGGACTTGCGCATCACGCGGTCCTTGTCGTCACCGAAGTCGGTGCTGCGCAGCCACAGCGCGCCGCCTTCCTCGTAGGTGTGGCCGGAGGCCTGCAGCTTGGCCACCGCTTCGGCGACCTTGCCGTCGGCGTACAGCGAGCTTTCCAGGAAGTAGATGTCGAAGTCGACACCGAACGCAGCCAGGTCCAGGTTCTGCTCGTTGCGCAGGTAAGCCACCGCGAAACGGCGGATCGCCTGCATGTCGTCCGGGTCCTTGGCGCCGACCACGATGCTGCCTTCAAGATCGACGCTGGCGCCGGCCATGTAGGCGCGGGCGACATCGGCGATGTATTCACCGCGGTAGCCGCCTTCCGGCCAGCCGTCCTGGTCGGGTGCGATGCCCTTGATCCGCGCCTGGGTGGACAGCGCCAGGTTCTCGATCTGCACGCCGGCGTCGTTGTAGTAGAACTCGCGCTTGGCGTTCCAGCCGTTGGCATCGAGCACGCGGGCCACGCAGTCGCCGATCGCCGCCGCGCGGCCATGGCCGACATGCAGCGGGCCGGTCGGGTTGGCCGACACGTATTCCACGCCCACCGTGCGGCCATTGCCGGACAGGTTGCGGCCGTAGTCGTGGGCTTCCTTGATGACCGAGGCGGTTTCGCGCTGGTACGCGGCCGGGGCCAGATGGAAGTTGATGAAGCCGGGGCCGGCGATCTCGACCTTGCTGACGTCCTCGCTGCGCGGCAGCGCCTCGACCAGCGCCTGTGCCAGTGCGCGCGGATTGCTGCGCGCGGCCTTGGCCAGCAGCATCGCGGCGTTGGTGGCGAAGTCGCCGTGGTCACGGGTCTTCGGGCGCTCGACCACGAAGTCCGGCGGCAGGGAGTCGGCGGGCAGGGTGCCATTGGCGCGCAAGGCTTCGATGCCTTGGCTGATCAGGGCGCGGAGGAGATTTTTCACGAGGCCTGCTGTGAGAATGAGCGGCGGAATCGCCCATTTTAGCGCAGATACCCGCGCCCACGCTGACCAGAACATGCCTGCGGGGGCGCCCGCCCGCCCCTGGCCAGGGCCGTTCAGCCGAACAGGCGCGGCTGGGGCGGGGACAGCAGGCCCCGTTCAGCAAACGAAACGGGACGGCCCTCGCCGACCACGAAGTGGTCCAGCAGGCGCACGTCCACCAGCGCCAGCGCCTGCTGCAGTTCATCGGTGATGCGGGTGTCGGCGCCGGAGGGCTCGGGGTCGCCGGAAGGGTGATTGTGGCTGAGGATCACCGCTGCCGCATTGTGCAGCAGGGCTCGCCGCACCACCTCGCGGGGATAGACCGGGGCGGCATTGATGGTGCCCTGGAACAGCTCCTCGCAGGCGATCAGGCGGTGGCGGTTGTCCAGGAACAGCGCCATGAAGATCTCGCGGGCCTGGCCGCGCAGGCGGTGCTGCAGGTAGCGGCCGACCGCGGCCGGGTTGTTGCCGACTGCCTCGCCCTGCTGCAGTTCGGCGGCCAGATAGCGATGGGCCAGCTCCAGCCCGGCGGCCAGTGCACAGCTGCGCGCCGGGCCCAGCCCCGGCAACCGGGCCAGCTCGCGGGCCGGGCGGTCCAGCAGCACGCGCAGGGGACCATGCGCCTGCAGCAGGTCGCGCGCGGTCTGCACCGCGTCGCGGCCACCGAAGCCGGAGCCGAGGAACAGCGCCAGCAGCTCTGCGTCGGACAGCGTGGCGGGGCCGCGTGCGATCAGCTTCTCGCGGGGACGTTCCTGTTCGGGCCAGTCATGGATGGGCATGCCTGCATCATCGCCAGCGCCGTTGATGCGTCCCATCAGGGCAGGGCGCGCGCCGGGGTAGGTTGTTGCCTCAGTCGCGTCGCGACTGCAGATAGGCGAACAGCTCCTGGTTGTTCTGCAGCCCCAGCTTGCGCTTGGCCTCGGCCTTCTGCCGGCTGATCGTCTTCGGGCTGCGGCCGCAGTGCACGGCGATGGCGTTCACCTTCAGGCCCGCGGCCAGCAGGTCCAGCACTTCCTGTTCGCGTGCCGACAGCGCCGCCGGTTCGCGCGCGAACATCAGGTCGCGCGCCTGCAGGTGGTGGCGCAGCTGCTGCGAGACGAACACCTGCCCTGCCATGGCCGCGTTCAAGGCCTGTGGCAGCTCGCCGAAATCGGCGCACTTGTCGACCAGGCCGCTGACACCCTCGCGCAGCAGGCCATCGAGCAGGCCGGGATGGCGGGCGCCGGTAAGCACCACCACGGGCATGCCCGGGTGGCGTGCGCGCAGCTCAGCGATCAGTTCCGGGCCATCCGGGCCGGTGCCCGGCATGGAGAGGTCGGTCAGCACCGCGTCGCAGCCGTGGTGCTCGACCAGCTGCAGCAGCTGGGCGCCGTCGCGCGCGCTGCCGACGACCTCCATCAGGTGGGTCTGCAGCACGATGCGGATGCCGTGCAGGACGACGGGATGGTCGTCGGCGATGATGATGCGCGGGTGCACGCGGGATCCTCGAAAAGCGAAGCGGCGCACCTGCGGTGGCCACTGACGATTCTGCAAACGTGGCCGGCCTACAGGTATAGGAAAGTTCCGAATCGCAGTGGCTTGAACCCCGGAAGCGCTGTGGTGCAAGTCCCATCTGCTGATAGCCGCCCGCTATGTGCGCTGTGCACCGGGACATTACCGACCATCGGGTAAGCTAATGCCCTCGTTTGCACAGGAATTCCAGGTGGCTGACTCCCCCAACGCTTCCCCCGCGCCCGGCCGCGCGCTGGAAGGCCAGAAACTGCTGTTGTGCGTCGGAGGCGGGATCGCGGCCTACAAGGCCCTGGAACTGGTGCGACGCCTGCGCGACGCGGGCGCCCAGGTGCAGGTGGCGATGACCGCCGGCGCCCAGCAGTTCGTCACCCCCCTCAGCTTCCAGGCCCTGTCCGGGCAGCCGACCCGCACCACGCTGTGGGACAGCGCCGCCGAACAGGCCATGGGCCACATCGAGCTGGCCCGCTGGGCCGACCGCATCGTGGTCGCGCCGGGAACGGCCGATCTGCTGGCCCGGCTGGCCCAGGGCCATGCCGATGACCTGGTCAGCACGCTGTGCCTGGCCAGCACCGCACCGCTGACGATCTGCCCGGCGATGAACCACCGCATGTGGCTGCATCCGGCCACCCAGGCCAACATCGCCCTGCTGCGCCAGCGTGGCGCGCAGGTGATCGGCCCGGTCGACGGCCCGCTGGCCGAAGGCGAGTCGGGTCCGGGTCGTCTGGCCGAGCCCGGCGACATCGTGGCCGCGCTGGCCGCCAATGGCGGCGCCGCTGCGACGGTTGCCGCGCCGGAAACCCGTGCCCTGCAGGGGCTGCGCCTGCTGATCAGTGCCGGCCCGACCTACGAAGACATCGATCCGGTGCGCTACGTCGGCAACCGCAGCAGCGGCAAGATGGGCTTCGCCCTGGCCGCCGCCGCCGCCGCGCTGGGTGCGCAGGTGGTGCTGGTCAGCGGCCCGGTACAGCTGCCGACGCCGCCGGGCGTGCAGCGCATCGACGTGCGCTCGGCCGCGCAGATGCGCGATGCCGTGCTGAAATCGCTGCCTGCCGACATCTATATCGGTGCCGCAGCGGTGTCCGACTACACGCCGCGCCAGGTCGCCGCGCAGAAGCTGAAGAAGACCGCCGACAGCCAGTCGCTGGTGATCGAGCTGGTGCGTACCCCGGACATCCTTGCCGAAGTCGCCGCACAGACGCAGTCGCTGAAGCTGGTGGTCGGCTTCGCCGCCGAGACCCACGACGTGGAGAAGTACGCACGCGGCAAGCTGGTCGACAAGCGCCTGGACCTGGTGATCGCCAACCAGGTCGGCATCAGTGGCGGCGGTTTCGAGAGCGACAACAATGCCGCCACTGCCTTCTGGCAGGACGGTGAACAGGTATTCCCGGCCACCTCCAAGCGCGAGCTGGCCGAACAACTGCTGGCGCTGATCGCGCGGAGACTCCAGGCATGACCCAGGCATCCACTTCCCACCCGCTGCAGGTCAAGCTGCTCGATCCGCGCTTCGGCGACAGCTGGCCGCTGCCGGCGTACGCCACCGAGGCCAGCGCTGGCATGGACCTGCGCGCGGCGCTGGATACCGCGCTGACCCTGCAGCCGGGCGACACCGCGCTGGTGCCCAGCGGCCTGGCCATCCACATTGCCGACCCGAACCTGTGCGCAGTGATCCTGCCGCGCTCCGGGCTGGGCCATCGGCATGGCATCGTGCTGGGCAACGGCACCGGCCTGATCGATGCCGACTACCAGGGGCCGCTGCTGATCAGCGTCTGGAACCGTGGCCGCGAAGCCTTCACCATCGAGCCGGGCGATCGTATCGCCCAGCTGGTGGTGGTTCCGATCGCCCGCGTGAGCCTGCAGGTGGTGGATACTTTCACCGACAGCGTGCGGGGCGCGGGTGGATTCGGCCATACCGGGGTGCGTTGACAGGGGACATCGATGAGCGGCATCGGGGAAGGACAGCGGGGACGGTCGTTGGGTCGCAGTGCACCACTACTGGGGGTGCTGCTGATCCTGCTGGCCGGCTGGTTCGGATGGAGCGCGGTGCAGCAATGGCGGCAGGAGGCCAACGGGCAGGCGCTGGAAGAGGCGCGTGACCAGGCCGTGCAGGGCCTGCAGCAGGCCGCTGCAGGCCAGCTGCAGCAGCTGCAGCAGCAGTTGAAGAACGATCGCGTGCAGCAGGCGCTGCAGGCCGGCGATGCCGCTGCGGCGGCGCTGGCCGTGCGCGAGAGCTGGACCGGGGTCGAGCAGGTCGAGGTGCTGGCGGCCGATCTGGCCAACGCCTATGCCGATCCGGCCACCTTCGGGTATTCCCGCCTGGCGCTGCTGGAAGCCGCGCTGGCCGAGGCCCGGCCAAGCCTGCGCGTGGTCCGCGACGGCGGCGGCAACCGCCTGGGCCTGGCCGCGCCGGTGCAGCTTGGCAGCCTGGGGCCGGCCGTCATCTATGTCCGCCAGCCGCTGCTGCGGCTGACCTCGCCGCTGGACCAGGTGCGTGCGCCGTCCGCCGGCTTCCTTGGCCTGCGCCAGGGTGGGTTCGATCTGGTCACCCAGGGCGACGCGGGCCTGGCCGAAAGTGCGGAAGCCCTGGCGCGCCCGGTTGCAGGCACGCCGCTGCGGCTGGTCGCGTCGGTGCCGAATGTCGAAGCCGGTCCGCTCGGCCTGGGCGCACTGGCCAGCGCCATTGTTGCGTTGCTGCTGGCGTTCATTGCCGTGTTGCTGGTGGTCGGTCGCGGCCGCCTGCCGAAGTCGCTGCCGTTGCCGCGCCGCGCCGCCGCGTCCGAGGCCGACCATGGCCCGACCCTGAGCGAGAGCCTGCAGCAGGCGCCGCCACCGGTGGCCGCCGTAGCCAGCAGTGGCGATGCCACGCCGCCGCCACCGCCCCCGGTGCCGGCAGAAGAACTGGCTGCCGGTATCTTCCGCGCCTACGACATCCGCGGCGTGGTGGGCAGCGAACTGACACCGAAGACCGCGGCGCTGATCGGCCAGGCCATCGGCACCGTGGCGTTGGAGCAGGGGCTGCGCGAGGTCGTGATCGGGCGCGATGGCCGCCTGTCCGGGCCCGAGCTGACGGCCGGGCTGGCTGAAGGCCTGCGCCGTGCCGGCTGCGCGGTGATCGACATCGGCCTGGCGCCGACCCCACTGGTGTACTACGCCGCCTTCCACCTGCGTACCGGTACCTGCGTGGCGGTCACCGGCAGCCACAATCCGCCGGAATACAACGGCTTCAAGGTGGTCATTGGCGGCGAGACGCTGTCCGGCGATGCCATCACCGATCTCTACCAGCGCATCGTCGAGGGCCGCCTGGTGCAGGCCGCCGAGCCGGGTGACTACCAGCAGCGCGATGTCAGCGCCGACTACATCCAGCGCATCGCCGATGACGTGCAGCTGGACCGTCCGCTGAAGGTCGTGGCCGATGCCGGCAATGGCGTGGCCGGCGCACTGGCACCGCAGCTGCTGGAGGCGATCGGCGCCGACGTCATTCCGCTGTACTGCGACGTCGACGGCACCTTCCCCAACCATCATCCCGACCCGAGCGAGCCGGCCAACCTGGAAGACCTGGTGCAGACGGTCAAGCGCTTCGGCGCCGACCTCGGCGTGGCCTTCGATGGCGACGGCGACCGGCTGGGCGTGGTCACCGGCGAAGGCAGGATCATCTATGCCGACCGCCTGCTGATGCTGTTCGCTGCCGATGTGCTGATGCGCAATCCGGGCGCGATGGTGATCTACGACGTGAAGTGCACCGGCAAGCTGTCCGACCACGTGCTGCGCAACGGTGGCAGCCCGCTGATGTGGAAGACCGGGCATTCGCTGATGAAGGCGAAGATGCGCGAGACCGATGCCGAGCTGGCCGGAGAGATGAGCGGCCACTTCTTCTTCAAGGAACGCTGGTTCGGTTTCGACGATGGCCTGTACGCCGCGGCGCGCCTGCTGGAGATCCTGGCCCAGCGCGAGGAAACCCCGGACGAAGTGCTGGGCGAACTGCCGGAGATGGTCGCCACGCCGGAGCTGAAGGTGCCGGTGGCCGACGGGACGCCGCATGCGCTGGTGGCGATGCTGGTGGCGGCGGCGCAGTCGCCGGACAACCCGTATGTGGGGGGCCGCCTGTCGACCATCGATGGCCTGCGCGTGGACTTCGCCGATGGCTGGGGCCTGGTACGCGCCTCCAACACCACGCCGGTGCTGGTGCTGCGGTTCGAAGGCAACGACGAGGCCGCACTGGAGCGCATCAAGGCACTGTTCCGCAGCCAGCTGCAGCCGGTGCTGGGCGACACCCCGCTGGGGTTCTGATTGATCGGGATTGGATCGATCGGGTAGTGCCGGCCGCTGGCCGGCAACCACAGGATGGATCTGGGGTTCATGAGGTTGCCGGCCAGCGGCCGGCACTACCCCTTGAACCGCAGTCCCACGCCCGGTTCGGTGAACAGGTAGCGCGAATCCAGCGCTGAATCACCCAGCTTGTGCCGCAGCTTGCCGACCAGGATGCGCAGGTAGTGGGTGTCGTGCTGGTGGGTGGGGCCCCAGATCTCCTGCAGGATCTGCGGCTGGGTCACCACCCGCCCGGCATTGCGCAGCAGCAGCGACAGCAGCGCGTATTCCTTGCGGGTCAACGCCACCGGTTCACCCTCGAGAGCGACTTCGCGACGCACCAGGTCCACATGCAGGTGGCCATCGTCGAACACCGGTGGCGTGCCATCACTGGGCACGCTGCGTGTGCGCAGCAGCGCCCGCACGCGCGCCATCAGTTCCTGCGTGCCGAACGGCTTGGTCACGTAGTCGTTGGCACCGGTATCCAGTGCGCGCACCTTCTCGGATTCGCCGGCGCGCACGGTCAGCATGATCACCGGCACCTGGCTCCACTGCCGCAGCTGTTCCAGCACCTCGTGGCCTTCCATGTCCGGCAGGCCGATATCCAGGATCACCAGATCCATGTCCTCGCTGGCGGCCAGTTGCAGGCCTTCCTGGCCGGTCGCCGCCTGCCGCACCTGGTAGCCCTGCGCGCGCAGGCTGATGTCCAGGAACCGGCGGATCTGGGTTTCATCATCGATCACCAGCACGCGTGCGGCCGGTACGCTGGCATCAATCGGGGTCGGGCTCATCGTGGGAGGCTGGCTTGAGCAGGGGCAGGGTGATGCGGATCAGGGTACCGCGACCGTCGCGTCCGGGCAGCGCCTGCACGCTGCCGCCATGTGCGCCGATCATGCCCTGGCAGATGGTCAGGCCCAGGCCGGTGCCGTGGCGGCCACGGTCTCCGCGTTCGACGCTGTAGAACATGTCGAAGATGCGCGCACGCTCGTCGTCGGGAATGCCGGGGCCGGCATCGATCACGTCGATGCGCAGCTGGCCGTCCAGCTCGCGTGCCTGTACCTGCACGGCGGCGTCAGGCGGCGAGAACTTGGCCGCGTTCTCCATCACGTTGAACACGGCCTGTTCGACCAGTGCCGGGTGTACCCAGATCGGCGCCAGCGTGGACGGAATGTCCAGTTCCAGCCGCACCTTGGGCTGGTAGCGCTGCAGGCGCCGCGCGGCCGAGCCGATCAGCTCATCCACGCCGATCCAGTCACGGTTGATCTTCAGCCCTTCATGGCCGAGCCGGGTCATGTCCAGCAGGTTCTGGATGTAGCGGTCCAGTCGTTCGCCTTCCACCAGGATGGTGTCCAGCAGGGCGCGGCGATCAGCCGTGTCCATCGCCGCACCGTAGCTGGCCAGGCTGTCGGCCGAACCGATCATCGCCGCCAGTGGCGAGCGCAGGTCGTGCGACACCGAGGAGAGCAGCGCCGAGCGCAGTCGCTCGGTCTCGTTGCTGACGTGCGCCTGCTCCAGTTCGGCCACCAGCCGCGTGCGCAGCGCGGCCTGGGCGATGTCGTCGACCATTGCTTCGGCCAGCTGCCGCTGTTCGGGCAGCAGGCGCGCCTGTGCGCCGGGCAGGTACAGGCCGGCCACGCCGATCGCGCGGTCTTCGCCATCCAGCAGTGGCAGGAACCACCACTGCGCACCGGCCAGGGTATCGGTGAAGCGGCCACTGGGCTGGCCATGGCGCAGCGCCCAATCGGCGGCGGCCAGGTCGGTGTCGCCCGGCTGGCTGCGGCCACCGGTTGCGGTATCCGCGCCGATCCGCAGCCACGCCGGCACGTCCATGGCCTGTTCCAGCGCATGTCGACCCGCCTGTGCCACCTCGCCGTTGCCAGCGGCACTGGCCAGCTGACGGCCGAGCTGCTGGCGCGCACGCGCATGGCGGTTGGCCGCACGCAGCGCGATCACCTGCATGCGCAGGCGCGAGGCCAGGCGCCCGGCCACCAGTGCAGCGGCCAGGAACAGGAACACGGTGATCACGCCCTGGCGTGCACCGATGGCGAAGGTGAAGCGGGGTGCGATGAATAGGAAGTTGTAGGCGAGGAAACACAGGATCGCCGCCATCACCGCCACGCTGGCGCGCGTGCGCGCAGCCACCAGCACCACCGCGACGATGAACACCATCGACAGGTCGGCCATGCCCACCCAGCGTTCGGCCAGCCAGGCCACCGCACAGGCCAGCGCGGTAGCGATCAGTGCCTGCGCCGGTTCGTAGCTGATGCCGCGCACCGGCGGCAGCAGGCCCTCGCGGCGCGAGCGCGCACGTGCCTGCGGCGTGCTGATGATGGTGATCTCGTAATGCGCGCCGCGCTGGATCAGCTGCTGGGTCAGGGTGCGGTTGAACATCCGTGCCAGCGGTCGCTCGCGGGTGCGGCCCAGTACCAGGGTCGACACGCCGTTATGTGCGGCATGGTCGAGCAGGGCATCGGCGATGCTCGATCCGTGCAGCAGTTCCGCGTCGCCACCCAGGCGCCGTGCCAGCGCGAAGGCCGCATCGATTTCGCGTCGGGTCGCGTCATCCTGGCGACGGCCCTGCACGGTTACTACCGTCCACGGTGCGTCGCGGCGTTCGGCGATGCGACGCGCCACGCGCACCAGGTATTCGCTCTGGCCACCCCCATCGATGGCCACCAGCACGCCGCGACGCAGCGGCAGATTGCCTTCGCCACGCGCGGCGCGGGTCTCGCGCAGGCTGCTGTCGACGCGGTCGGCGGCTTCCTGCATCGCCAGTTCGCGCAGCGCGGTCAGGTTGGCCGGCGAGAAGAACGCCTGCAGGGCCTGTGCGGCCTGTTCCGGCACATAGACCTTGCCCTGCTGCAGGCGCGCGATCAGTTCGCGCGGCGGCAGATCAACCAGCACGATGTCATGCAGGCGGTCGAGCACACCGTCCGGCACGGTCTCGCTGACGCGCACGCCGGTGATCCGCATCACCACGTCGTTGAGGCTTTCCAGATGCTGGATGTTGACCGTGGTCCAGACGTCGATGCCGGCGTCCAGCAGCTCCATCACATCCTGCCAGCGCCGCTCATGGCGGCTGCCGGGCGCATTGCGATGGGCCAGTTCGTCCACCAGCACCAGCGCCGGATGCCGTGCCAGCACGGCATCCAGGTCCATTTCCTGCAGGGTGTGGCCGTGGTAGGCCACTTCCTTCAGCGGCAGCTGCGGCAGGCCCTCCAGCAGCGCCTGGGTATCGGCACGGCCATGGGTTTCCACCAGCCCGACCACCAGGTCAACGCCGCGGCGCAGCTGTTCCTGCGCGCGGGTCAGCATGGTGTAGGTCTTGCCCACGCCCGGCGCCGCGCCAAGGAATACAGTCAGCTTGCCGCCGGCTTCGCGTTGCAGGCCTTCGACCAGGGCGTCGGCCTGGCGGGTTCGTGCATCAGTCATGGGGGCCGCTGTCATGGCCGCCATTGTGCGCGCAGCCGATGCAGGCCGGCATCACGGCGCCTTGGCCGCATGGTCCAGCGCGAAGTTCAGCGTCACCACGTTCACCCGCGGCTGGCCGAACAGGCCCCACTGGCGCCCTTCGGTATGCGCCTGCACCAGGGCCTGCACGCGCTCCACCGGCAGGCCGCGTGCACGTGCCACGCGTGCCACCTGCAGCTGCGCCGCCGCCGGCGACAGCTGCGGATCCAGGCCGCCGGCGGACTGGGTGACCAGGTCCGCCGGTACCTGCGCCGGGGCGACACCTTCGCGCGCGGCCACCGCAGCCGTGCTGGCGGCAACACGTTCGGCCAGCGCCGGGTTGCTGCGCGCCATGTTGGAACCGGCCGCGGCCATCGGGTCGTAGTTGGCCGCCGACGGACGTGCCTGGAAGTAGCCGTCACCGGTGAACGGCTGCGACAGCCATGCCGCGCCGCGCACCTGGCCACTGCCATCGCGCAGCAGGCTGCCTTCGGCCTGGGTCGGGTAGGCCAGGCCGGCAAAGCCCGTGGCGATGCCGGCGTAGACCGCGCCGGCCAGCAGCAGGGTGGCCAGGCCCAGGCCGATGGCCGGGCGCCAGCTGGCGCCATCCTGCAGTCTGGTCACGCGGGCCTCGGCCTTGGCGTCGCGCGGAAGGGAAGATGAGGTGGACACAGAACGGTTCATGCGCCGAATACCAGGACAAGAAGGAGGTCAATCGCCTTGATCGCCGCGAATGGCAGCAGCACGCCGCCGAGGCCGTACACCAGCATGTTCCGGCGCAGCAGCGCGGTGGCGGTGGCCGGGCGGAAGCGCACGCCACGCAGGGCGAGCGGGATCAGGGCGGGAATCACCAGGGCGTTGAAGATCAGCGCCGCCAGCACTGCGTTGCGCGGGCTCGACAGCTGCATCACGTTCAGTGCGGCCATGGTCGGAACGGCAGCGGCGAACAGCGCCGGCAGGATCGCGAAGTACTTGGAGACGTCGTTGGCCAGCGAGAAGGTGGTCAGCGCGCCGCGGGTGATCAGCTGCTGCTTGCCCACTTCCACCACTGCCAGCAGCTTGGCCGGGTCCGAATCGAGGTCGACCATGTTGCCGGCCTCTTTCGCCGCCTGCGTGCCGGAGTTCATCGCCAGGCCGATGTCGGCCTGCGCCAGCGCCGGGGCGTCGTTGGTGCCGTCGCCGACCATCGCCACCAGGCGGCCACCCGCCTGCTCCTGGCGGATGCGCGCCAGCTTGTCTTCGGGGCGGGCCTCGGCGATGTAATCATCGACACCGGCCTCGGCAGCGATGGCGGCGGCGGTCAGCGGGTTGTCGCCGGTGATCATCACCGTGCGGATACCCATCGCCCTCAGCTGCGCGAACTTCTCGCGCATGCCGTGCTTGACCACGTCCGACAGCTCGATCACGCCCAGCACATGGCGGCCCTCGGCCACCACCAGCGGGGTGGCACCATTGCGCGCGACCTGCTCGACGCGCCCGGCCAGTTCAGCCGGCACACTGCCGCCCAACGCCTGCACGTGGGCGCGGATCGCATCGGCGGCGCCCTTGCGGATCTGCCGCCCATGTTCCAGATCCACGCCGGACATGCGGGTCTGTGCACTGAAGGCCAGGTAGTCGGCATGGTCCGGTTCGGCGGTGGCGCAGCCCTGTTCGCGCGCCAGGCGCACGATCGACTTGCCTTCCGGGGTCGGGTCGGCCAGCGAGGACAGCAGTGCCGCCTCGCGCAGCTGGCTGGCGTCGATGCCGGCCAGCGGATGGAAGTGGCTGGCCTGGCGGTCGCCGTAGGTGATGGTGCCGGTCTTGTCCAGCAGCAGCACGTCGACGTCGCCGGCCACTTCCACCGCCTTGCCCGACTTGGCCAGCACGTTGGCAGCCAGCGCACGGTTCATGCCGGCAATACCAATCGCCGGCAGCAGGCCGCCGATGGTGGTCGGGATCAGGCACACCAGCAGCGCGATCAGCAGCAGCGGATCGACCTTGACACCGACCGCGGCGCCAATGGCCGGCAACGTGGCCACCACCACCAGGAAGGTCAGCGTCATCGCCGCCAGCAGCAGGGTCAGCGCGATCTCGTTGGGGGTCTTCTGGCGGTTGGCACCTTCCACCAGCGCGATCATCCGGTCCAGGAAGCTGTGGCCCGGCTCGGCGGTCACCCGCACGATGATCTGGTCGGACAGCACCTTGGTGCCACCGATCACACCGGAACGGTCGGTACCGGCCTCGCGCAGCACCGGTGCCGATTCGCCGGTCACCGCCGCTTCGTTGATGGTGGCCAGGCCCTGCACGATCTCGCCATCGGCCGGCACCAGCTCACCGGCACTGATGATCACATGGTCGCCCGGGCGCAGCTCGGCGGCCGGCACCTGGGCTTCTGCCGCGCCTGGCTGCGGCGCCGCCAGCCGGCGTGCCACCAGGTCCTGGCGGGCACGGCGCAGCGAGGCGGCCTGGCCACGGCCACGCGCTTCGGCCACGGCTTCGGCGAAGTTGCCGAACAGCACGGTCACCAGCAGGATCGCGGTCACCGCCAGGCCGAAGCCCAGCGGCGCATTGCCGGTCAGGGTGACGATCGCGGCGACGATCGTGCCGGCCATCACCACCGCCATCACCGGGCTGCGCACCAGATGCATCGGCGACAGCTTGCGCACCGCTTCGACCAGCGCACGGCGCAGGCCGGCGCCATCGAGCAGGGCAGGGCGCGCTGCATGGGTACTACGGGTTGAACTTGCTTGGGTACTCATCAGGGTGTCCTTAGTGCAGTCCCAGGCTCAGGTGGTCGGCGATCGGGCCGAGTACCAGCGCCGGCATGAACTGCAGCACGGTCAGGATGACGATCACCGAGACCAGGGTCAGGGCGAAGGTCGGGGTTTCGATCTGCAGGCTGCCGGCAGACTCCGGGGCCTGGCGCTTGGCAGCCAGCTGTGCGGCCACCACCAGCGGAATGATCAACAGCGGGAAGCGGCCCAGCAGCAGTACCAGCGAGCAGCTCAGGTTCCACCACAGCGTGGCGTCGCCCAGCCCTTCGAAGCCCGAACCGTTGTTGGCGTAGGCCGAGACGTACTCGTAGAACACCTGGCTGATGCCATGGAAGCCGGGGTTGGAGGTCCCTGCCAGGCCGGGTACGGCCAGGGTGATCGCGGTGAACACCAGCAGGGTGATCGGCTGCAGCAGCACCAGCAGGGCCAGCAGGCGCACCTGTGGCGTCTCCAGCTTGCGGCCGAACAGTTCCGGCGTGCGCCCGGTCATCAACCCGGCCAGGAACACACCTAGCAGCAGGTACACGATGAACTGCTGCAGGCCACAGCCGATGCCGCCCCAGATCGCGCTGACCAGCATGTTGACCATCGCGATGCCACCGCTCAGCGGCGCCAGCGAATCGTGCATGCCGTTCACCGAACCGTTGGAGACCTGGGTGGTCACCGCCGCCCACAGCGCCGTGCCGTCGGCGCCGAAGCGCACTTCCTTGCCTTCCATCAGCAGCGGGGTGGCGGCGCTGGCGCTATGTCCTTCGCTCCACATCATCGCGCCGGTGGACAGCAGCGACATGCCCAGCATGCAGCTGAACACCAGGGCGCCGAAGCGACGCCGGCCGGTGAACGCGCCGATCATGAAGATCACCGCCATCGGCACCAGCAGGATGCCAACGATTTCCAGCGCGTTCGAAAGCGGGGTCGGGTTCTCCAGCGGGAAGCTGCTGTTCGGGCCGTACCAGCCGCCACCGTTGGCACCCAGCTGCTTGGCCGCGACCATCGCCGCCACCGGGCCCAGCGGCAGCTTCTGTTCGGCCATGCCGGCGCTGGCGTCGATCGGCGTGGCCTGAGGGCCACCGGCCATCGTCGACGGCACGCCCTGGCTGGTCAGCAGCAGGGTCCATACCAGGCACAGCGGCAGCAGGAAGCGCACGCACAGGCGCACCACGTCCACGTAGTAGTTGCCCACCGCCACCTGGCGGTCATCGCCGCTACCGGTGGCCGCCGCGGCCTGCGGCGCACGCGAGAACAACGCGCGCAGCGTCGCCACCGCCAGCGCCAGGCCCATCATCGGCGTCACCACCTGCAGGCCGGTGATGCCGGTCATCTGCGAGAGGTAGGACAGCTGTGCCTGGCCCGAATAGTGCTGCTGGTTGGTGTTGGTCAGGAACGAGATCATCGTGTGCAGCGCGGTGTCCCAGCGCATGTTCGGGATCTGGTCCGGGTTCAGCGGCAACCAGGCCTGGGTCATGAACACCGCCTGGGTCAGTACCGCGACCACCACGTTGCTCAGTACGAAGGCCAGCACGTAGCCGCGCCAGGACATCGAGCGCGACGGATCGACGCCGAACACCCTGTACAGCGGCTTCTCGATCCAGTGGAACAGCACGTCGACCTTCATCGGCGTGCCACGCATCACGCGGGCCAGGTAAAGGCCCAGCGGCCACGCCAGCAGCAGGCTGGCGGCAAGAATCACAAGCATCTCAGTCATGGCCGGCTCCGCTCAGAACGACTCGGGCCGCAGCACGACATAAAGAAGATAGGCGGCGGCGACCAGCACCAGCACGCCACACAACAACGACAGCCAGGGGGACATTGCAATAGCGTCCTGGTGGAACCCCTCCACCTCAGGCCGCCATCGTCGTCCTGCCCCCCATAAACGCACTACGCGCCGGACCGGGCCGACGCGTAAAGAGTGCATAAATTCCGTGGGCCAACCCGTAACCAGGCCCCGGGTAGCGCCGGGCCATGCCCGGCGGCGGGAACGTGATCAGCCCGCCGGGACCGCCGCCTGCGCCACGCCCTTCAGCTCGCGATAGCGCTGCAGGGTGCTGTCGATCTCGGCCTTCAGCGCCTGCTGCTGCTGCAGGAACCCGGCCTGCAGGCGCTGTTGCGCCTGCAGCTGCACGTGCCGCTGGCGGATCGCCTCGGCCTGCTTGTCGGCCACCTTGCCACCGGCCAGCTCCCGGTCACCGGCCGCCGACAGCAGCGCCACCAGCGATTCGCGCAGGCTGGTGACGTTGTACTCGGCGGTCTTCAGGTTGTTGTCCAGCACTTCCTGGCGTTCGGCGAACACCCGGCGCAGGTCGTCCTCGCTGCCATAGGTGGACAGCATCGCCTGCTCGGTACGCTGGCGGGTCTGCTCGGCCATCAGGTCCAGCTGCTGCTGCTGCGCCACGGTGCTGGCTGCGGCGCGCTCCTCGTCGGTCAACGCGCGCTGGACCTGCGCATTGCGCAGGCCGCTCTTCGCGTTGAACTCCTCGCGGGCGTGATTGACCGCATCGGCCGGCAGCGAATCACTGCAGATCCGCTCCTTGCCCTCGTTCCAGCAGTACAGCTTCTTTTCCACCTTGCCGCCGTCGCGCGACTGCGCCGGCACGGTGAACGGCACGGCCAGCAGCAGGCCGGCAAAGAGAACAGCAGGCACTCGGGACATGACCTTTCCCCTGGTCGGTCAGCGGATCGAACGGACGCCGTACTGGGCCCGGTAGGCTTCCAGCGGCTGCCGGTAACCGACAAGTTCCGGGTTGCCGGAGGCGAAATCAAGCAGATCGGCCAGCGATGCCACGGCGATCACCGGAATGCCGGCCTCTTCGGCCACCGACTGTGCCGCAGAGCGGCGGTCGGTTTCCGAGGCGATCTCCTGGCGGTCCAGTGCCACCACGATGCCGGCCGGGGTGCCACCGGCAGCGCGGATGATGCCCAGCGCTTCGCGGATCGCGGTACCGGCGGTGATCACGTCATCGACGATCAGCACGCGCTTGCCATTCATGTCGGCGCCGATCAGCTGGCCGCCTTCGCCATGGTCCTTGGCTTCCTTGCGGTTGAACGACAGCGGCAGGTCGCGGCCGCGCTGGGCCAGCTCGCAGGCCATCGCGGTGGCCAGCGGAATGCCCTTGTAGGCCGGGCCGAACACCACGTCGTACTTGATCCCGGTGGCATCGATGGCATCGGCGTAGCAGGCGCCGAGCTGCGACAGCAGCGAACCGGAGTCGAAACGACCGGCGTTGAAGAAATAGGGGCTCAGCCGGCCGGACTTGAGGGTGAACTGGCCGAAGCGCAGGGCGTCGGCGGTCAGGGCCAGCTGCAGGAAACGGTGGCGGTGGTCGCTCATCAAAACTCGATTCATCTTCATTTGGAGCACAAATCCTAATCCAGCTGGGCGTTTCGCGCTCGTCCAGCGCCATGTGAAAGCCGTCCGGGCCCGGCCTGGCGGACTGCGCAGCCCTGCGGGCAACCGGTATGCTTGCCCGGTTTCCCGCCGCAGGTCCCCCGCATGCGCATCATCAGTTTCAACGCCAATGGCATCCGTTCCGCCGCGACCAAGGGCTTCCTCGACTGGTTCCGGGCCCAGGACGCCGACGTCCTGTGCATCCAGGAAACCAAGGCCCAGGAAGATCAGCTGACCGACCCGATGTTCCGTCCGGACGGCCACCACTGCTTCTACCGCGACGCCATCACCAAGAAGGGTTACAGCGGCGTGGCAATCTACAGCAAGCGCGAGCCGGACCAGGTGATCACCTCGCTGGGCTGGGCCCCGTTCGACGACGAAGGCCGCTACATCGAGGCGCGCTACGGCAATCTCAGCGTGGTCTCCTTCTATATCCCGTCGGGCAGCTCGGGCGACCTGCGCCAGGGCTTCAAGTTCGAAGTGATGGAATGGCTGCGGCCGATCCTCGAGGAATGGGCGCGCAGCGGCCGCGACTACGTGCTGTGCGGCGACTGGAACATCGTGCGTTCGGCGCTGGACATCAAGAACTGGAAGTCCAACCAGAAGAACTCCGGCTGCCTGCCGGAAGAGCGCGACTGGCTCAACGCCCTGTGCGCCGACCACGGCCAGGCCACCGATGTCGCCGCCGGCCGTGGCTGGGCTGACGCTTACCGCCTGCTCAACCCCACCGGCGAGGACTACACCTGGTGGAGCAACCGTGGCGCGGCCCGTGCCAACAATGTCGGTTGGCGCATCGACTACCAGTTCATCACCCCGGGCCTGCGTGACCGACTGCGCAGCTGCTCGATCTATCGCGACGAGCGCTTCTCCGACCACGCCCCGTTCATCGTGGACTACGACCTGTGACCGAGGCCGCCACGCCGGTCAGCTACAAGGGCTGGGCAGGAATCAAGCGCGCCTTCGGTACCCCGTCGGCGCTGACCATGGCCATGCTTGGCTTCGGCAGCGGCCTGCCGTTCCTGCTGATCGCTTCGCAGACGCTGTCCACGCGCCTGCGCGACGTCGGCCTGGACCTGGGCAGCATCGGCCTGATCAGCCTGGCCAGCTTCTTCTACCTGCTCAAGTTCCTGTGGGCACCACTGCTGGACCGCTATGCCTTCCCGCTGCTGGGCGGGCTCGGTCGCCGCCGTTCGTGGCTGCTGGTGTCACAGGCGCTGGTGCTGGTCGGCCTGGTTGCGCTGGCCTTCGTGCGGCCCGAACAGGGTGTCTGGCCGCTGGTGATGTGGGTGCTGGTGGCGTCGTTCGCCGGCGCCACCCAGGACTCCGCCGTCGATGCCTATCGCATCGAGATCGCACCGCAGGCCGCCCAGGCGGCGCTGGCGGCCACCTATACGCTGGGCTACCGGATCGGCCTGATCCTGGCCGGTGCCGGCGCGCTCTACCTGGCGCAGTTCGAAGGCTGGATCGTCGCCTACCTGGCGATGGCCGCGCTGATGCTGCTGCCGATCGTCACCACCCTGCTGTGCGCCGAGCCGGAGCGCCCGGCCACCGCCGTGCAGCGCCGCATTGATATCGCCGAAGCCTTCATCCAACCCATCTCCAGCTTCTTCAGCCGCAATGGCGTGGCGCTGGCACTGGTGCTGCTGGCCTTCGTCGGCCTGTTCAAGTTCCCCGATCAGGTGATCGGTGTGATGGCCGGGCCGTTCTATCTCGATTCGGGGTTCGACAAGGCCGACATCGCCACCGTCTCCAAGCTGTTCGGCGTGTGGATGGGGATCGGTGGTGCGTTCCTGGGCGGCATCGCGGTGGCCGCATTCGGCTTCCGCCGCATGCTGCTGGTGGCCGCACTGGGCGTGGCGCTGTCCAACCTGGCCTTCCTGCTGATGGCGCACAACCCGGGCAAGCTGTGGGCGTTCTATGCCGCGCTCAGCGCCGACAACCTGTTCCAGGGCTTTGCCGGCACCGTGCTGGTCGCCTTCATGTCGTCGCTGACCGACCGCAACTTCACCGCCACCCAGTACGCGCTGCTGGTGTCGCTGGCCAACCTGCCGGGCAAGTTCGTCGGCGGTGTCTCCGGTTACATCGTCGAAGCCACGTCCTACAGCACGTTCTTCATCCTCAGCTCGGTCACCGTGGTGCCGACCCTGCTGCTGCTGGCCTGGCTGTGGCCGCGGATCGCCGACCGCGGGCCGCCGCCGGTCGCCTGATTGCCTGCCCGCCCGGACTGCGGGATCATCGCCCCCGACGCGCCGAGGGGGCGGTGCCTTGCGAACGGGGAAGTGAGCATGGCCGACGTTGTGCTGCGGGACCTGGACCCGCTGCTGCTGGAACGTATCCGACGTGTCGCGGTCGCCCGCGGCTGGACCCACGAACAGACCTGCGCCGCCTTGCTGGAGCAGGGCCTGTTCAGCAGTGAACTGGAGGTCCGCTCCGGCTTCGGTGATCCCGAAGTGGACGCGCTCTCCGACGCCATCGCCGCCCTGCAGGCCCTGCCCGCAGGGCAGGGCTTCGATTAGCACCCTTGTAGCGTCGAGCCATGCTCGACTGCTCTTCGGCCGGCCCGCGCGACGCCGAGCGTGGCTCGGCGCTACCACGTGCTTTTGTAGAGTCGAGCCATGCTCGACTGCCTCTGCTCACGCCAGGTGGATCGCACCCAGGATCCGCGGGCCCGCCGCCCCGGTCACGCTCGGCAGGTTGCCCGCCAGCCCGTCCATCGTCCGCTGCGCCAGCCAGGCGAAGCCCATCGCCTCCACGTACTCCGGGTCCAGCCCATGCACCGCGCTGGACTCCACCTGCACCTCCGGCAGCCGCGCCGCCAGCCGCTTCATCAGCTGCCGGTTGCGTACCCCGCCGCCACAGACCAGCAGGCGCCGGGTCTGCGGCTGCTGCGCCAGCAGCGCATCGGCCACAGTCGCCACGGTCAGCTCCAGCAGGGTGGCCTGCACATCGGCAGCGGCGTACTCGCCTTCCCCCATGTGTGCCTCGGCCCAGGCCAGGTGGAACTGCTCGCGCCCGGTGCTCTTCGGCGGCGGCAACGCGAACCACGGGTCCGAACGCCAGCCCGCCAACAGCCCCTCGTCCACCGCGCCACTGGCGGCATACGCGCCATCGGCATCGAAGGTGCGGCCGGTGTGGCGCTGGCACCAGGCATCCATCAGCGCATTGGCCGGGCCGGTATCGAAGCCACGCACCGCGCCTTCGCGCGGGATCAGGGTCAGGTTGGCGATGCCGCCCAGGTTGAGCACCGCGCGGTCTTCATCGGCGGTGCCCAGCATGCCCAGGTGGAAGGCTGGCATCAGCGGCGCACCGTGGCCCCCGGCCGCCACGTCGCGGCGGCGGAAGTCGGACACCGTGGTGATCCCGGTCAGTTCGGCAATGCGGTTGCCGTCGCCCAGCTGCACGGTGAACGCCGGCTCGGCCAGCGGGCGGTGGCGCACGGTCTGGCCATGCGAGCCGATCGCGCGCACCTGGCTGCGATCCACGCCGGCCTCGGCCAGCAGCTGGTTGGCGGCCCCGGCAAAGTTGATCGCGATCCGCGCGTCCAGCTCGCCCAGTTCCTCCAGCGACTCCAGCGGGCCACCTTCGCCCAGCGCCACCAGCCGCGCGCGCAGCACCGGCTCCCAGCGGGCGGTCAGGCCGTGCACGAAGCGGCAGCCACCGCCGGCGGGGAACTGCACCAGCGCGGCGTCGATGCCGTCGGCGCTGGTGCCCGACATCAGGCCAAGGTACAGGGGGGCGTCAGCGTCGGCAGTCGTGTTCATGGCAGGCATAAAAAAAGGACGCGGCAAGCTTGGGCTGCCGTGTCCTTCCTCGTCAACGCAGGGGCTCAGCCGCGCTTGCGGCCGGTCGCCTGCTTGTCCTTGGCGCTGGCCACCTCGGGGGCGGCCTCGTCGCGGCTGGTCGGTGCCGGGCTGGCATCGGCGTAGATCAGCTTCTCCATGCCCTGGATGCGCGCCATGGCCGGCGCGGTCTGCGCGCGGAAGGCGACCAGCTCGGCACCCTTCAGCGGTTCCGGCGGCGGCATGGTCACGGTCAGCGGGTTGCGGTGCTCGCCGTTGACGCGGAATTCGTAGTGCAGGTGCGGGCCGGTCGCCAGGCCGGTCGAGCCGACATAGCCGATCACCGTGCCCTGGGCCACGCGCTGGCCGGTCCTGATGTTCGCAAAACGCGACATGTGGCCGTACAGGGTGGTGTGGCCGCGGCCATGGTCGAGGATCACCACATTGCCGTAGCCGTTCTGCACGCCGGCGAACTGCACGCGGGCGTCGCCGGCGGCCATGATCGGGGTACCGGTGCGCGCGGCGTAGTCCACGCCCTTGTGCATGCGCATCTTGCCCAGCACCGGGTGCTTGCGCGCGCCGAAGGTCGAGCTCAGCCGCGCGAACGGGATCGGCATGCGGATGAAGCTCTTCTTCAGCGAGCGGCCGTTGATGTCGTAGTACTCGGACTTGCCGTTGCGATCGAAGCGGAAGCCGGAGTAGGTCTTGCCGCCGGTGGTGAAGGTCGCCGCCAGGATCTTGCTGGTGTCCACCTTCTCGCCTTCGCGCCAGGTTTCATCCATCACCACGCTGAAGCGGTCGCCCGGCTGCAGGTCCTTGGAGAAGTCGATGTCGTACTTGAAGATGTCGTCGGTCATCGTCGCGATCGCCGACGGCGACAGCCCGGCCCGTCGGGCCGCGGCATACAGCGAACTGGTGATCTCGCCGCTGGTGACCACGGTGCGCGTGGAGGTCTCGCGCTTGGTCACCTTTTCCTTGATGTCGTCGCCGGCCAGGCTCAGTTCCACCCGGTTGTCGGCATCCCGGTCGAAGCGGATGCTGCGCAGGTCGCCGGACAGCGGCATGTCGAAGGCGATCTCGGCACCGGGGCGCAGCTTGGTCAGTGCTTCGCGCGCACCGGGATGGTCCAGTACCCGGTGCAGGGTGGTGGCCGGAATGCCGGCCTTGTCGAACAGGTCGCTCAGGGTCTGGCCACGCTGCACGCGCAGCACCTGCCAGCTGTCGCCAGGCACCTGCTGCTGGCGGGCCATGGTCAGCGGCGGCAACGGCAGCGCCAGGCTGGTGTGGCTGTCGGCGTAGGGCGCATCGATGGTGTGCGAGAAGCCGGGGACGATCGTCGCCACCAGGGCGCCGATGGTCGCGAACAGGCTGGCGTGCATCCAATGGCGGCGCGTCCAGCGCTCATTGAAGGCGGCGGGAAGGTGTTGCCTGAGCTTCCGATGCAGGGCGTTGTCGTGCAGGACGTGGAGGCGTTCCTGGAAGCGCTGCTTGCGTGCGCGCCCTTGTTCGGAATTGTGCATCGGCGGTTTTTTCCTGGCGGCCCGGGAGCGCGGGCCTGATCGCCGGTTACCATAGACACCTGAGAAAACCGCGTCAAACCCTTGTGCCCATTGGCTTTTGTGAAGCCAATCGGGTTAACTTTGCTTTAACACCCCACACAAGAATCGGCGTTGCCGGGAGTAGTCACGTGTCCTCGATTGAAGAAGCCCTTGCCCTGATCGGCCGTGGTGCCGACGAGATCCTCAAGCTCGAGGATCTGCGTGCGCGCCTGCAGGAAGGCCGCCCGTTGCGGATCAAGGCCGGCTTCGACCCCACCGCGCCCGATCTGCACCTGGGCCATACGGTGCTGCTGAACAAGATGCGCCAGTTCCAGGACCTCGGTCACCAGGTCATTTTCCTGATCGGCGACTTCACCGGCATGATCGGCGACCCCTCCGGCAAGAGCCTGACCCGCAAGCCGCTCAGCCGCGACGACGTGCTGGCCAACGCCCGTACCTATGAGGAACAGGTGTTCAAGGTGCTGGACCGCAGCCGTACCGAAGTCCGCTTCAACTCGGAGTGGTTCGGCAAGATGGGCGCGGCCGACATGATCCGCCTGGCTGGCCAGCACACCGTGGCGCGCATGCTCGAGCGCGACGACTTCGCCAAGCGCTATGCCGCCCAGCAGTCCATCGCCATCCACGAGTTCCTGTACCCGCTTGTGCAGGGCTACGACTCGGTGGCCCTGGAGGCCGACGTCGAGCTTGGCGGTACCGACCAGAAGTTCAACCTGCTGATGGGCCGTGGCCTGCAGGAGCACCACGG
>NZ_MOYM01000001.1:0-2000000 GCF_001939825.1 Stenotrophomonas sp. TD3 | reverse complement strand
GCAAGGCGAAGCTCTTGATCGAAGCCCCAGTAAACGGCGGCCGTAACTATAACGGTCCTAAGGTAGCGAAATTCCTTGTCGGGTAAGTTCCGACCTGCACGAATGGCGTAACGACAGCGGCGCTGTCTCCACCCGAGACTCAGTGAAATTGAAATCGCTGTGAAGATGCAGCGTTCCCGTGGCAAGACGGAAAGACCCCGTGAACCTTTACTATAGCTTTACACTGAACGTTGAGTTCGTCTGTGTAGGATAGGTGGGAGGCTATGAAACTGTGGCGCTAGCTGCAGCGGAGCCATCCTTGAAATACCACCCTGTCGTGCTTGACGTTCTAACCTGGGCCCATTATCTGGGTCGGGGACCGTGTATGGTGGGTAGTTTGACTGGGGCGGTCTCCTCCTAAAGAGTAACGGAGGAGCTCGAAGGTACGCTCAGCGCGGTCGGACATCGCGCACTGTGTGCAAAGGCATAAGCGTGCTTGACTGCAAGATCGACGGATCAAGCAGGTAGGAAACTAGGACTTAGTGATCCGGTGGTTCTGTATGGAAGGGCCATCGCTCAACGGATAAAAGGTACTCCGGGGATAACAGGCTGATACCGCCCAAGAGTTCATATCGACGGCGGTGTTTGGCACCTCGATGTCGGCTCATCACATCCTGGGGCTGTAGTCGGTCCCAAGGGTATGGCTGTTCGCCATTTAAAGTGGTACGCGAGCTGGGTTCAGAACGTCGTGAGACAGTTCGGTCCCTATCTGCCATGGGCGTTGGAGATTTGAGAGGGGCTGCTCCTAGTACGAGAGGACCGGAGTGGACGAACCTCTGGTGTTCCGGTTGTCACGCCAGTGGCATTGCCGGGTAGCTATGTTCGGAAGCGATAACCGCTGAAAGCATCTAAGCGGGAAGCGCGCCTCAAGATGAGATCTCCCGGGGCACAAGCCCCCTGAAGGAACCATGTAGACTACGTGGTTGATAGGTCAGGTGTGTAAGTACAGCAATGTATTGAGCTAACTGATACTAATGATCCGTGCGGCTTGACCATATAACCTCAAGTTGCCTTGGCTTTACGACAGCGTCGTAAGAGCATCCAAGTGCACGCTACGTCACAAGAACTATGCGAGGCTGGCGCCTTGTCCCCCGGGACGAGTGCGACTCTCCAAAAGCCTCCCTGGTGAAATTAGCGCTGTGGAACCACCCGATCCCATCCCGAACTCGGAAGTGAAACGCAGCTGCGCCGATGGTAGTGTGGCTCAAGCCATGCGAGAGTAGGTCATCGCCAGGGTTTACACCCAAAACCCCGCTGCTCACGCAGCGGGGTTTTTCTTATTAAGTGAAGGCACTGCATTTTCCGGGTCCCTTCCGCCCCACGGGCAAGATCGCGAAGCCGGCGCTGCAAGCGCTGCTGCAACCGTCTCCCTGGTGAAATTAGCGCTGTGGAACCACCCGATCCCATCCCGAACTCGGAAGTGAAACGCAGCTGCGCCGATGGTAGTGTGGCTCAAGCCATGCGAGAGTAGGTCATCGCCAGGGTTTACACCCAAAACCCCGCTGCTCACGCAGCGGGGTTTTTCTTTGTGCGCAGGAAATGCGGGTGGTGGTGCCCGCTGGCCGGCGGATGAGTCGATGCACCCGCCGCCGTTTGCCGGCCAGCGGCCGGCACTACCGGTAGATCCACGCCACGGGTGGATGGGGCGCTCGCCGTGTAAAGAGGTGCCAACCAGGGCTGGCACCCACCAATGGCGGCGCGCAAAAAAAAGCGGCGCCCCGTGGGGCGCCGCTCTGCTCCAGACGATGTTCAGTCGAGCATGGCCCGACTTACTTGGCCGGGGCCTTGTCCTTCATCATCGCGTCGCGGGCCGCCTTGAACGGGTTGCCGGCATACCAGTTCGGCCAGCGATCGCCACCGGCCAGTTCCTTGCCCACGCCGTACATCAGCTGCAGGTCTTCGACGGTGCCGTCCAGCTTCCAGGTGGCCGCGTCGAACTCGTCCTTCGGGCCGTGGTAACGGTTGGCGCCGTAATCCGCCGCGGCCTTGCGGCCCGCTTCCACGCCACCCTCGCGCAGGTCTTCGCCACCATCGGCGTACAGGGCCGGCACACCGGCCTTGGCGAAGTTGAAGTGATCGGAGCGGAAGTAGAAGCCGCTCTGCACCGAGGTCTCACCGTGCAGGGTGCGGTCCTGGGCGGCGGCCAGCGGCTTGAGGATGTCCTCCAGCTCAGAGCTGCCGAAGCCGGTGACGGTCACGTCCTTGGCACGGCCGGCCACCGACATCGCATCGATGTTGATCACACCGGCGATCTTGTCCAGCGGGAAGGTCGGGTGGGCGACGTAGTACTTCGAACCCAGCAGGCCGGATTCTTCCAGGGTCACCGCCAGGAACACCACCGAGCGCTCCGGCTTCGGCTCCTGGTGCGCCATGGCTTCGGCCACCTCGAGGATGCCGGCCACGCCGGTGGCGTTGTCGACTGCGCCGTTGTAGATGTTGTCGCCGGTCTCACCCTCATGCTTGCCCAGGTGGTCCCAGTGCGCCATGTACAGCACGGCTTCGTCAGCGCGCTTGCTGCCCGGCAGCACGCCGACCACGTTGCGCGACTGCTTCTGCGCGATCTGGCTCTTCAGGTCGACCGCAGCGGTGGCTTTCAGCGGCACCGGCTTGAAACCGCGCTTGCTGGCGTCCTTGTAGGCCTGGGCGAGGTCCAGGCCGGCACCGGCGAACAGCGCCTTGGCGGCTTCGGCACTCAGCCAGCCCTGCACCGGGATCCGGGCCTCCGGGTCATCCTTGGCGGGCAGGTCGTACTGCGGGCCGGCCCAGGAATTCTTCACCACGTCCCAACCGTAGGACGCGCCGGCGGTGTCGTGAACGATCAGAGCGGCAGCAGCACCCTTGCGGGCGGCCTCCTCGAACTTGTAGGTCCAGCGACCGTAGTAGGTCATGCGCTTGCCGTCGAACAGCTTCTCGTCGTCGACGTGGAAGCCAGGATCGTTGACGAACATCACGACCGTCTTGCCCTTCCAGTCCTGGCCGGCATAGTCGTTCCACTTCTGCTCCGGCGCATCGACGCCATAGCCGACGAACACCAGGTCGCTGGCATCGACCTTCACCTCGGCCTGGCCGGTACGGGTACCGACCACCATGTCGGTGCCGAACTTCAGTTCGGTGGTCTTGCCACCCTGGGTGATCTTCAGCACGGTCGATTCGTCGGCCGTGGCCTCGGTCATCGGCACGTCCTGGAACCAGCTGTCGCCGTTGCCGGGTTGCAGGCCGATGCGCTGCATCTGGTCGCGGATGTAGTTGACCGTCAGTTCTTCGCCCTTGCTGCCCGGGGCGCGGCCTTCGAACTCATCCGAAGCCAGGGTCTTGACCATCTCGGCGAAGTCGCCGGCGTTGATCTCCGGGGAGAACTGATGGGCGGCCGGCTTCGCGGCAGCGGTATCGGTGGCCGGCGTGGCTGCCGGGGTGTCTTCGCCTTTGCAGGCACTGAGCGCGGCCGCGGCGGCCAGGCACAGGAGGAGTTTGCGGGGCATCGTCGATTCCTGGAGAACAAAGGGCGGTCGCACCTCATGCGCGACCGGTGAACGCGAGTATCACCGAAGCGGCAGGTTCGACGGGTTCAGTCGGCCGGCGCGGTTTCGGTATCGAACGGGATCGGCTCGGCCCCGGTGACCGGGCCGATGCGCGCGGTGCGATGCACGTACAGCACCACCTCGCGCTCGAACTGCAGCGGCCCACTGACGACCGCGTTGGGGCCGATGATCACGCGCGGTTTGCGGCTCGCGGTCAGCGAGACACTGAAGTTCGGCTTGCGCACATGCACGCCGCCGTTGACCTGCGAACCGATGCCGACGGTGATGTCACCGTTGACGGTCTCCACGTCCTTGCCGACGCGGCTTTCAACCAGGCCGATGCCGCCGTTCACGGTCTCGACGCCGCCTTCGATCTGGCTGCCGCGATCGGTGAAGATGCTGCCGTTGACGGTGCTGACGCCGCCGCTGGCGATCACCTCGCGACCCAGGCGGACACCGCCGTTGACCGTTTCGATCTTGCCGGTGCGCGCACGGTCGGCGACCTTCACCCCGCCGTTGACGGTGTCGATGCTGCCGGTCTCGACGCCTTCGCCGACGCGGATGCCGCCGTTGACGGTGTCCAGCTTGCCGTAGCGCTGACCCGGTTCGGCGCTGATGCTGCCGTTGACCTTGCTGATGTTCTCCTGGGCGCAGACCGGCCCGGTGACCAGCAGTACGCCCAACAGCAGCGGAATGGATAGAGTTTTCATGGGGACCTCGATGGATGTGCGGCTGGCAGGCCGCGTGCGGAGATGTCACCATTCCCCGGTACCCCCCGCAACTGCCTGAAGTCACTGGAAAGCCCTTGCGCGACAACGCCTTCCCATCACGCCGACATCACATCGCCGCCGTACGCGGCGGGCGCTGCCTGCTGCTGGGGCTGGTCCTGGCGCTGGCCCTGCCGCTGCCCGGCGCCGCGCAGACCACCCGCGAGACCGAGCGCAAGCTGCAGAAACTGCGCACCGAGCTGAAGGGCGTGGCGCAGGAACGACGGCAGATCGAGGGACAGCGTGGGCAGGCATCCCAGCAGCTGCGCGAGGCCGACGAGAAGGTGGCCCGCAGTGGCCGCGCCCTTGCGCAGACCGAGTCGGCCCTGCGCGAGCAGAACCAGGCGCTGGCCGAAGCCGAACAGCGCCGCAGCACGCTGCAGGCCAACCTTGCCCAGCAGCACCGCGAACTGGCCGGGTTGCTGCGCGCGGCCTACCAGTTGGGCAACCATGCACCGTTGAAGCTGCTGCTGTCGCAGGACACGGTGGCCGATGCCAATCGTGCGCTGGCCTACCACCGCTACCTGCAGCGCGAACGTGCGCAGCGCATCACCACGCTCACCGCCGACCTGAAGGAACTGGAAGCGCTGCAGGCGCAGATCGCCGAGCGCAAGCAGAAGCTGCAGGGCGCGCAGCAGGACCAGAAGCAGCAGGCTGCGACGCTGGCGGCCGACCGCCGTGACCGCGCGCAGACCGTGGCCTCGCTGGACGAACGCTTCAAGGACCGGCGCGAGAAGGAACAGGCACTGGGCCAGGATGCCAAGGCGCTGGAAACGCTGCTGGCCAACCTGCGTGCCGCTGCCGCCCGGGCCGAAGCCGAGCGTCGCGCGGCGGCACGTCGAGCCGCCGCCGAAAAGGCCGCTGCCGAGCGGGCCGCACGCCAGGCCGCCGCACAGGGCCGGCCACCGCCGCCGCCAACCAAGGTTCCGCCTGCGGTGGCGTCGGCACCGGCACCGAAGGTCGGTGGCCTGGGCTGGCCGTTGTCCGGCAACCTGCTGGCCCGCTATGGCGGCAAGCTGCCCGATGGCCGTACCAGCAGCGGCGTGCTGATCGGCGCGCCGGCCGGCAGCACCGTCACGGCCGTGGCCGACGGCACCGTGGTGTTCTCCGACTGGATGACCGGCTACGGCATGATCCTGATCGTCGACCACGGCAATGGCTACATGAGCCTGTATGCCCACAACGACACCCTGCTGAAGGATGCCGGCGCACGGGTCAGCCGCGGTGATGCGGTGGCCAAGGTCGGCAATTCCGGTGGCCAGGGGGTCACCGCGCTGTACTTCGAGCTGCGCCGTGGCGGGCAGCCGGTCAACCCGGACAGCTGGCTGCAGCGGCGCTGAATCCAGGCCTGCCGGATGCGGGCCGGATTCAACGGGAATTTAGCTGTGCTTCGCGCATAATCGGTGCATGTGCCTTGGGCACGATGCCAACGTCGACAGGAGTGATCCATGCGCGCAGCCCGTACCGCCACCCTCTTGCTGGCCCTGTTGCCAGCGCTGTCCTGGGCGCAGCAGACCGCGCCCGCCCCGAGCCAGGAAACCAGCGGGCAGGCAGCGAACAGCGAGGAGGCGGTGACCTCGAAGGTGCCGCTGGAAGAAATCCGCCGTTTCGTGGCCGTGTACAACGCGGTGCGCGCGGCCTATGTCGACCCGGTCGATGACAAGAAGCTGATGCAGTCGGCCGTGCGTGGCCTGCTGCTCGACCTCGATCCGCACAGCACCTACTTCAACAAGGAAGACGCGCAGGCCTTCGACGAGCAGGCCAATGGTGCCTACGAGGGCATCGGCGTGGAGCTGCAGCAGCAGCCGGACAACGCCAGCATGAAGGTGATCTCGCCGATCGACGACACCCCGGCGGCCAAGGCCGGCATCCTCGCCGGTGACCTGATCATCGCCATCGACGGCAAGCCGATCAGCGCGATCGACGCCAGCGAGCCGCTGCGCGGCCCGGCCGGCAGCAAGGTGGTGCTGACCATCGTGCGCGAAGGCAAGCCGAAGCCGTTCGACGTGAGCCTGACCCGCCAGACCATCCGCGTGACCAGCGTGCGCAGCCGCCTGCTGGAGCCCGGCTACGGCTACATCCGCCTGAGCACCTTCCAGGCCGATACCGGTTCGGATTTCCAGAAGCAGGTGCAGCAGTTGCAGAAGCAGTCCGGTGGCCAGCTCAAGGGCCTGGTGCTGGACTTGCGCAGCAATCCGGGTGGCCTGCTGACCGCCGCCGTGCAGGTGGCCGATGATCTGCTCGACAAGGGCAACATCGTCAGCACCCGTGGCCGCATCAGCATCAGCGATGCCCGTTTCGACGCGACCCCGGGTGACCTGCTGAAGGGCGCACCGGTGGTCGTGCTGGCCGATGCCGGTTCGGCCAGTGCATCGGAAGTGCTGGCCGGTGCGCTGCGCGACAACAAGCGTGCGCGCGTGGTCGGCAGCCGCACCTTCGGCAAGGGCTCGGTGCAGACCGTGCTGCCGCTGGACAACGGTGATTCGGTGAAGCTGACCACCGCGCGCTATTACACGCCCAGCGGCAAGTCGATCCAGGCCACCGGCATCGTGCCGGACGTTGAACTGAAGCCCGCCGCCACGCCGGCCGAGGATGCCCTGCCGGCCAGCCTGAGCGACTACAGCGAAGCGACCCTGCCGGGCCATCTGCGCGGCGACGACGAAGGCACCGAGGGCTACCACGCCGGTGCGGTGCTGCCGGGCGATGGCCCGATCAACGACGCGCTGGCCGAGCTGAAGAACCCGGGTTCGGTGGCTGCACGCTTGAAGGCCGAAGCGGCAAAAGCGGATGCCGCCAAGGCCGCGAAGGCCGCTGCGGTGAAGCCCGAAGTCAAGCCGGAGCCGAAGGTCGAACCGAAGGCCGACAGCACGCCGGAAGCCAAGCCCGCTCCGGTCCCGGCCAAGCCCTGATTCTGTAGAGTCGAGCCATGCTCGACTGATCTACGAACGAGCGGGTGAGCGGGGAGCCGGCCAGCGGCCGGCACTACCCAGTGTCAGAAACCGTGGCGCTTGCGCAGCCGGCGCGCGATCGCTGCGCGCACGTACACGCCATACAGCAGGCCGAACAGGAAGCCGCCGATGTGCGCCCACCAGGCCACCATGCCGAAGCTGGGGCCGATGTGGGCGAACACCACCTGCAGCGCGGCCCAGACGCCGATGAGCAGGTAGGCCGGGGCGCGCACGAACTCCAGGAACAGGCCGAGCGGGATCACCACGCCCAGCCGCGCGCCCGGGAACAGGGCCAGGTAGGCGCCGATCAGCGCCGACACCGCGCCACTGGCGCCGATGATGATCTGGTCCGGGCTGCCCATGGTGTAGATCGCCACCAGGTTGGACACCGCGCCGCCCACCAGGAACAGCAACAGCAACCGCCAGGGCCCCAGCACGCGCTCGGCGGGCAGGCCGAAGATCAGCAGGAACACCAGGTTGCCCAGCAGGTGCGACCAGTCGGCGTGCAGGAACAGCGCGGTGAACAGGCGCAGCACGCTGCCATCCTGCAGGGTCGCCCACCAGTCCAGCGGGTGGGTCAGGCCGGTGGACAGGGCGCCCCAGTCCAGCCAGAGGCTGCCGCGGGCATCGTCCGGGCGCGAGATCGACCACAGGAATGCCAGCCACAATGACGCGAACAGCACGGGCGTGGCCCAGCGCAGGGCCGCCTTCTTGCGCGACGGGAGGGAGACGAACATGGGCATAAGCCTAGCGTGACGACGCCTGCGGCGGGGATTGTCCTGTTCAGCTTTTGAGACGAAAAAAGCGCCGTTGCTGTTATTGTTTCATTAACAGCTCTGGGTAATACTCGCATACGGCGTCGTATGTCGGGAGGGGAATCCGGCGCGCTCCGAAGGGCCCCAGGGCCGGCCGGGCGCAGGCGCACTCAGAGCAACATCACCGCTTACCGGAGAGAGAACTACGATGCAAACCGCTTCCACCATTGCCCGTCTGACCCTGCTGGCCGTCGGCGTTGCCGGTGCGCTGGCCGCCGCCGATGCCAACGCCGCCGCCTTCCAGCTGAAGGAAAACAGCGCCAAGGGCCTCGGCCGTGCGTTCGCCGGCTCCACCTCCGCTGAAGGCGATGCCTCGGTGGTCGCCACCAACCCGGCGTCGATGCGCCTGCTCGAAGGCACCCAGATCCAGGGCGACGTCAGCGCCATCAGCTTCGGCGCCAAGTTCCGCGGCCAGGGCAAGTACGCCAACGGCGCTCCGATTTCCGGCGGCAACGGCGGCGACGCCGGCATGATCGCCCCGGTCCCCGCAGCCTACTTCCACCTGCCGTTCGGCGAGAACGACAACATGCACTTCGGTGCATCGCTGACCGTGCCGTTCGGCTTCAAGACCGAATACGACCGTGACTGGGTCGGCCGCTACAACGGCGTCAAGACCGAGCTGCAGGCGATCGACCTGGGCGTCGCGTTCTCCTACGACATCAACCCGTACCTGTCGTTCGGTGCGTCGGTGTTCGCCGAGCGCCTGAACGTTGACCTGACCAGCGCTGTCGACACCGGCACCGCGATCAACGCCAGCGCCCAGCAGAAGGCTGCCGCTGCCGTGCTGGCCGCCGGTGGCACTGCCGCCCAGGCTGCCGCCGCTTCGCGTCAGGCCGCCGTGGCCATGGCCCAGCAGGGCTTCGCTCCGGGCACCGCCGATGGCTACCTGCGCATCAAGGGTGACGAAGTGTCGATGGGCTACACCCTGGGCATGACCGTCAGCCCGGTGGAAGGCACCAACATCGCCTTCAGCTACCGCTCGCAGGTCAAGCACAAGATCAACGACGGCAAGGCCGACTTCACCATTCCGGGCAACGCCGCGACCTTCCTGGCCGCTGCCGCTCCGGGTACCTTCATCGACAGCAACGGTCGTGCCTCGATCACCCTGCCGGCCAGCGCCACCGTCAGCTTCACCCACCGCGTGAACGACCAGTGGAAGATCATGGCCGACGTCTCGCGCACCGCGTGGAGCAAGTTCGACCAGGTCGTCGTCGACTATGACTCCAACCAGCCGGACAGCGTGCTGCCGTTCCACTACCGCGACACCACCTTCGCGTCGATCGGTACCGAGTACCGCATGAACGAGAAGCTGACCCTGCGCGGCGGTCTCGCCTACGACCAGACCCCGACCACCGACGCCCACCGCGACGTGCGCGTGCCGGACACCACCCGCAAGTGGCTGTCGCTGGGTCTGACCTACGCGGCTTCGGACAAGATGGAATACAGCGTGGGCTACACCCACCTGTTCACCAAGGATCCGAACGTCAACTCGACCTCGGACACCGGCAACACCGTGACCGGCAAGTACAAGGTCAGCGGCGACGTGCTGGCTGCTTCGATGCAGTACAAGTTCTGATTCGGGCGATTGCCTGAAGCAGGACATGGAGGGCCCCGCGCAAGCGGGGCCTTTCTTTTTGTGGGGTGTCGCATCTGGCTGCTGCGTCCGCGGGTCGGCCTTGATACCTTGCCGCCACACGTGAATGAGGGCAGTGGACGATGATTGATCGTCGTTACCGGAAGAAGATGCACCGCTACTGGGCGCGGGAGGAATCCAAGGCGGATGCGATCCTCGACCGAGTACTGGAATCGGAGTGGTTCGACTACTGGCATACCCACCTTGATTGGAAAGGCCGGGGCAATCGGCACCCGACCGATCGGGCAGAAGTGGCTGGCGTGTTGCTGCGGCTCCTGCAGCGGGTTGTGTCCGCGCACAGGGACGATGTCCAGTGCTGGGTGACGCTGGCAGCGGACACGGGCAACAGTGCGCTGTTCCTGCATTCGCGCAATCCGCAGGGCTCCACGTGGCCACACCCCTTCGAGGGCACGCGCTGGGATGCCGAAATGCCGGATTGGCTCGCGCTGCTGCTGCCAGGAGGCATGCAGGCCGGGTGCTGGGGTGAGGATGAACACCAGGTGTGGATGGTGCGAGAGCGCGTGTCAGGAAACGCAAACGATGTGCAGGAGAGGCGGGCATGACGCTCACCCGCAAGGGCAAGCATTGGTATGGCAGCGATGACGACGACATCCGCGCGGTCATTAAGAGCTTCAGTGACCGCAATGGTTACCTCGCGACCGACTACCGTGCTTCGGTCTGCGTCTGTGGATCGACCCTGTTCCGATTGTTCAATGACGAGGAGGCGGGCGTTGCGCGCCGCGACTGCGTGAGCTGCGGGAAGTCGCACCTGATGGGTGACAGCGCAGAGTATGTTGATGAGGCCGAACTCGAAGCACATTGGTGTCTGTGCGGGAATGAGTCTCTGGCAATTCATTCTGGTGTCGCACTGTACCCCGACTCGCGTGACGTGCGCTGGCTGTACATCGGCTGCCGTTGCCCGCACTGCCTGTTGGTGGGGGTGTATGCCGAGTGGAAATGCGAGGCGGGGGATGCGGAGACGTTTCTAGCCCGCGTGTAGGCCATCCACGCATGGCGTGGATCTACGCGACAATAGCGCCATGAACCTGTCCGATCCGAACTTCCAGCTTGAGCTGGCCGCCAACATCGCCGTCGCCGGCTCGATCCTGCTGGCCGGGCGCAACAACGTGCATACCTGGTGGCTGGGCATCGTTGGCTGTGCCTTGTTTGCCGCCGTGTTCGAACGATCGCACCTGTACGCGGACATGGTGCTGCAGTTCTTCTTCATCGCCATCAGTGTGCTGGGCTGGTGGCAGTGGCTGCGCGGCGACCATGGTGCGCCGCTGCCGATCACCTCGTTGCGGTCGCGGGCATGGGCCTGGCTGGCGCTACTGGCGGTGGTGGCCACGTTCGGCTACGGCTGGATGCTGACCCGGCTGACCAATGCCTATGCGCCGTACATCGATTCGGCGGTGCTGGTGCTGAGCGTGATCGCGCAGATCCTGATGATGCGGCGCAAGCTGGAATCGTGGTGGGTGTGGTTGCTGGTGAACACCGTTGCAGTGCCGCTGTACTACAGCCGTGGCTTGCACCTGACATCGATCCTGTACGTGGGCTTCTGGATCAATGCGTTGGTGGCCTTGCGCCATTGGCGGCACCTGATGCGCAACGAGGCCAGGGCGGCCGATGCCGCTGCCTGAGCGCGCTGCGCGGGGGCTGGTGGTGGGCAAATTCTGCCCGCTGCACCTCGGCCATGAACGACTGATCGACTTCGCTGCCACGCGCTGCGTGCATCTGCTGGTGATCGGCTGGTCGCAGCCGGGCTTTGCCGGCTACAGCGCCGAGCGCCGCGAGCGCTGGCTGCGTGCGCGTTTCCCGCAGGCGACGGTAGCGGTGCTTGACGACGCGCGACTGGCGACATTGTGCATGCAGCATGGCTTGCCAGTGCGAGCGCTGCCGCAGGACAGTGATGACGAACAGGTCCAGCGGGACTTCACCGCGTGGCTGTGCCTGAACCTGTTCGGTGGGCCGGTGCAGGCGGTGTACACCGGTGAGGACTATGGAGACGGCTTCGCACAGGCGTTGGCCACGCACTTCGGCACTCCGGTGCGACATGAGCGGCTGGAGCGCGCGCTGGACGTCGGACAGGCCTGCGGCACCCAGCTGCGTGCCGATCCACATGCGCATCGGCACAGCCTTTCCGCCGAGGTGTATCCGGACTACGTGCAGCGCGTGGCGTTCATCGGTGGCGAGTCCAGTGGCAAGACCACGCTGGCGCGCGTGCTGGCCGGGCGCCTGCAGACCGCCTGGGTGCCGGAGTACGGCCGCACCCTGTGGGAGCAGCAGGGCGGAGAACTGACGCCGGACGATCTGCTTCGCATTGCAATGACACAACCACAGCACGAAGACGAGGTCGCGCGGCGCGCGCATCGCTGGCTGTTCTGCGATACCACGCCGAGGGTAACGCTGGGGTACAGCGGCTGGATGTTCGGCACAGCGCCGGAGCCGCTGCGGCAGGCGGCACGACGACGCTACGACCTGCTGTTCCTGTGCGCGCCGGATATTCCGTTCGACCAGGATGGCACGCGCGTGGGCGAAGCCTTCCGGTCGCAGCAGCATGCGTGGTACCTGGCGCAGCTGCAGGCAGAGGGTATCGAGTACGTGCTGCTGGAAGGCGATCTGGAGACGCGCATTGCACGCGTGCAGGGCGAGCTGGCGAAGCGGGCGGACAACCGGTTCAGTGTCGCCCCGCCGCTATAGAGCCGAGCCTGTGCCCGCTGCACCATGCAAGCCGAGCGTGGGCTCGGCTCTACAGAAAGCAGAAGCACAAAAAACCCCGCTTTCGCGGGGTTTTTCGTTCTCTGCCTGATGCGGGCGATCAGTCGCCCAGGGTCAGCAGCGAGGCGTTGCCGCCGGCGGCGGTGGTGTTCACCGTCACCGTCTTTTCGGTGGCAAAGCGCAGCAGGTAGTGCGGGCCGCCGGCCTTCGGGCCGGTGCCGGACAGGCCCTGGCCGCCGAACGGCTGCACGCCGACCACCGCGCCGATCTGGTTGCGGTTGACGTAGACGTTGCCGACGTGGACGCCATTGCTGATGCGATCAACGGTCTCGTCGATGCGCGAATGCACGCCCAGGGTCAGGCCGTAGCCGGTGGCGTTGATCTGGTCGATCACTGCGTCGAGCTGGTCGCCCTTCCAGCGGATCACGTGCAGGACCGGCCCGAAGATTTCCTTCTGCAGCTGGCCCAGGTCCTTCAGTTCGTACGCACGCGGCGCGAAGAAGGTGCCGTTGGCCGTTTCGGCGGACAGCTCGGCGGCGGCGATCAGGCGCGCTTCGCGGTCCATGCGCTCGGCGTGGTCCTGCAGGATCTTCAGCGCGTCGGCGTCGATCACCGGGCCGACGTCGGTGGACAGCAGGCCGGGGTTGCCGACCTTCAGTTCCTTCATCGCGCCGGCCAGCATGGTCATCACCTTGTCGGCGATGTCGTCCTGCACGAACAGCACGCGCGCGGCCGAGCAGCGCTGGCCGGCGGAGGTGAAGGCCGAACCGATCGCGTCCTTGACCAGCTGTTCCGGCAGCGCCGAGGAGTCGGCGATGAAGGCATTCTGGCCACCGGTCTCGGCGATCAGCACGCCGATGGCGGCGTCACGTGCGGCCATCGCGCGGTTGATCGCACGTGCGGTGTCGGTGGAGCCGGTGAAGGCCACGCCGGCCACGCGCGGGTCGGCGGTCAGCGCGGCACCGACGGTGGCGCCGTCGCCCGGCAGGTACTGCACCACCTCGGCCGGCACGCCGGCGTCGTGCAGCAGCTTCACCGCGTAGTAGCCGATCAGGTTGGTCTGCTCGGCCGGCTTGGCGATGACGCTGTTGCCGGCGGCCAGTGCAGCAGCGACCTGGCCCAGGAAGATCGCCAGCGGGAAGTTCCACGGGCTGATGCAGACGAACACGCCGCGACCATGCAGCTGCAGTTCGTTGGACTCACCGGTCGGGCTCGGCAGCTTCTCGGCGTGGCTGAACTGCTCGCGCGCCTGCTTGGCGTAGTAGCGCAGGAAGTCCACCGCTTCGCGCACTTCGGCGATGCCGTCGGGCAGGCTCTTGCCGGCTTCCTTCACGCACAGCGCCATGAATTCCGGCATGCGCGCTTCCAGCTGGTCGGCGGCGTGCTCGAGGATGGCGGCGCGGCTGGCGGCCGGGGTGCGGTTCCAGGCCGGCTGCGCGGCCACGGCGTTGGCCAGCGCCTTCTGCACGGTGGCGGCATCGGCGGCCAGCCACTGGCCGACCACTTCGCGGGTGTCGGCCGGGTTGGTCACCGGCAGCGCGGCGCCGGCCGGGTTGGCACCCGGTACCAGCGGGGCGGCCTGCCACGGCTTCACGGCCGCGTTGAGCTGCTCGGCCAGGGCGCGCAGTTCGTTGTCGTTGGCGAGGTTGGCGCCCATGGAGTTCTTCCTGTCGTGGTTCTGGCTGCGCAGCAGGTCTACCGGCAGCGGGATCTTGGGATGCGGAATCGAAGCGAACGAGGCGACCATCTCGACCGGATCGCGGATCAGGTCGGCGATCGGCACGCGCTCGTCGGTGATGCGGTTGACGAAGCTGGAGTTGGCGCCGTTTTCCAGCAGGCGGCGCACCAGGTACGGCAGCAGGTCTTCATGCGAGCCGACCGGCGCGTACACGCGGCAGGGCAGGCCCAGGCGATCGGCTGGCACCACTTCGGCGTACAGGTCGTCGCCCATGCCGTGCAGCTTCTGGTGCTCGTACACGCCACCGTTGGCGATGCTGCGCACAGCGGCGATGGTGTGCGCGTTGTGCGTGGCGAACATCGGGTAGATCGCGTCGGCATGGGTGAACAGGCGCTTCGCGCATGCCAGGTACGACACGTCGGTGTTCTGCTTGCGGGTGAACACCGGGTAGCCCGGATAGCCTTCGATCTGCGCGCGCTTGATCTCGGCATCCCAGTAGGCGCCCTTGACCAGGCGCACCTGCAGGCGGCGACCGGCGCGGCGCGCCATGTCGGCCAGGTGGTCGATCGTGTACGGCGTGCGCTTCTGGTAGGCCTGCACGACCACGCCGAAGCCATCCCAACCGGCCAGCGAGGCGTCGGAGAACACCTGCTCGATGATGTCCAGCGACAGTTCCAGGCGGTCGGACTCTTCGGCGTCGACGGTGCAGCCGATGCCGTAGCTCTTGGCCAGCTGCGCCAGTTCCAGCACGCCCGGCACCAGGTCCTTCAGCACGCGCTCGCGCTTGGCGTGCTCGTAGCGCGGGTACAGCGCTGACAGCTTGATCGAGATGCCCGGGGCGTTGTTGACGTCGCCCTCCGGGCGGCCGCCGCGTGCCTTGTGATCACCGCCGATGGCGTGGATCGCGCGACGGTAGTCTTCCAGGTAGCGCAGCGCGTCCTTCATGGTCAGCGCGCCTTCGCCCAGCATGTCGAAGGAGTAGCGGTAGTTCGCGTTGTCGCCCTTGTGCGAGCGCGACAGCGCTTCGCTGATGGTGCGGCCCATGACGAACTGGTGGCCCATGATCTTCATCACCTGGCGCACGGCCAGGCGCACCACCGGCTCGCCGACGCGGCCGACCAGGCGCTTGAACGCGCTGGGCGCATCGGCGCGGGTGGCGTCGTTCATCTGCACCAGCTTGCCGGTCAGCATCAGGCCCCAGGTGGAGGCGTTGACCAGCACCGAGTCGCTGCCGCCCAGGTGCTTTTCCCAGTCGGCATCGGCCAGCTTGTCGCGGATCAGCTTGTCGGCGGTGTCCTGGTCCGGAATGCGCAGCAGCGCCTCGGCCACGCACATCAGCAGCACGCCTTCTTCGCTGCCCAGGTCGTACTGGCGCATGAAGGCTTCGATCGCGCCCTGGTCCTTGGCACGCACGCGCACGCGGCCGACCAGGTCGGCGGCCAGCGCCTGCACCCTGGCCTGCTCTTCGGCCGGCAGGCGGGCCTGCGCCAGCAGCTCGCGGACGTGGCTGGCCTCGTCCTTCAACCAGGCATCGGTGATGGCCTGGCGGAACGGGTTGGGGGGCGCCGGCAGTTCCGGCGACAGCAGCGCGCCGGGACGCGGGGCGTCGCTGGCGGCAGGGGAGGAGGAAGGTGCGTTCATGCCGGTCCGGCCAATGGAAAACTTGGCGATTTTAATCATTTTTGCGGGTTGCGGAAGTGCCCCGCAGCCACCTTCGTGAAGGGCTGATAGCCCCTAGCGGTGGTGGATTCAGCGTGTTCAGCAAGCCCGACAATATTTGTGCTGAATTCGTCATTCGTGCCGCCGACCTCATGCTGTGTTGCAGCATGGGAAAAAGTGTGAATGCACCCTTGCTACCGGCGAGAGGGCGGGGCTACCATCGAGACGTTTCCCGCGGCAGGAACGCGGTTGCGACATGATCGAGGTGCTTCCAGCTCCGGATGGGTCAGGTACGCAGCTGCGGCTGCGTCCCCCACGGGCGCTCGATGCCCGGCAGTTCGTCCTGTTGTTCACCGTGTTGTCGGGTGCGATGTGGCTGGTGTCCGCCTTCGGGTGGTTGGCCGGCAATGCATTCGCCCCCCTGTTCGCGCTGCTGTACAGCCTGGTGCTGGCGGCGGCGCTGCGTGCCTTGTGGCGCAGTGGTGAACGGCAGGAGGAGATCCGGGTAGTACCGGCGTACGTGGAGGTCATCCCCGTACCCGGTGGATCGCCGGTGTTCCGGGCCCACCCCCACTGGGTGCGCCTGCTCACCGACGATGAGAGGGTCCGGCTGGCATCCAGCGGCCGGCAGGTGGAGGTGGGGAGTTTCCTCGCGCCGGCCGAACGTCAGACGCTCGCAGAGACACTTGAAAGCTTGCTCGCCGCCAGCGATGGCGGCAACCGACGACGCTAAGGGTCTAGGCAATGAAGCAAAGCAGCAGGTGGGGCACGAAGTGCGTTGCAGCGGTCGCCGCCATGGTGGCCGGGGGACTGATGCCGGCGTTGGCCTGGGCCCAGGCGGCCGATCCCAAGCCGTGGCAGCTGAACATGGGCAAGGGGGTGACCCAGACCTCGCGCCTGGCCTGGGAATCGAACAATCTCTCGTTGATCATCTGCACGGTGATCGGCGTCATCGTGTTCGGCGCGATGGCCTACGCCATCTTCAAGTTCCGCAAATCCAAGGGCGCGGTCGCCGCCACCTTCAGCCACAACACCAAGGCGGAGATCATCTGGACGGTGATCCCGGTGATCATCCTGATCGTGATGGCGTGGCCGGCCACGGCCAACCTGATCAAGATGTACGACACCCGCGATGCCGAGATGACGGTGAAGGTCACCGGCTACCAGTGGATGTGGAAGTACGAATACCTCGGCGAGAACGTCACCTTCACCAGCCGCCTGGACCGCGAGTCCGACCGCATGCGGCAGAGCGGCAAGGTGCCGACGCGCGAAAGCCATCCGCACTACCTGCTGGATGTCGACAACCGCCTGGTGCTGCCGGTCGATACCAAGGTGCGTTTCGTCATCACCTCCGACGACGTGATCCACGCCTGGTGGGTACCCGCGCTGGGCTGGAAGCAGGACGCCATCCCGGGCTTCATCAACGAGGCCTGGACCAGCATCGAGCAGCCCGGCGTGTACCGCGGCCAGTGCGCCGAGCTGTGCGGCAAGGACCACGGCTTCATGCCGATCGTGGTCGAGGCGGTGTCCAAGGAAGAGTTCAAGCAGTGGCTGGCGCAGCGCAAGCCGGCGCCGCCTGCCGCGCCGGCAACGCCTGCGGCACCGGCCGAGCCGACTGCACCGGCGGGCGAGGCTCCGGCAGCGCCGGCCGCACCCGCCGCTGCCGAAACCGGCAGCACGCCTGCCACCGCAGCGAGCGGCGCGTGATGTAAAGCCCGCGGCCGCCCGCGGCCGTGGTGACAACCGATTCTGAGAGGTGTTTTGCAATGGCGCACTCGGCAGTTGGGCACGACGATCACCATCACCAGCAGAGTTTCTTCGAGCGTTGGTTCTTCTCGACCAACCACAAGGACATCGGCACGCTGTACCTGGGTTTCAGCTTCATCATGTTCGTGATCGGCGCCTTCATGAGCGTGCTGATCCGGCTTGAGCTTGCACAGCCCGGCATCCAGTTCATCCGGCCGGAGGTGTTCAATCAGCTGACCACCGTGCATGCACTGGTGATGATCTTCGGTGGCGTGATGCCGGCCTTCGTCGGCCTGGCCAACTGGATGATCCCGCTGCAGATCGGCGCGCCGGACATGGCGCTGCCGCGCATGAACAACTGGTCGTTCTGGTTGCTGCCGGTGGCCTTCAGCCTGCTGCTGCTGACCTTCCTGCTGCCCGGCGGCGCGCCTGCCGGCGGCTGGACGCTGTACCCGCCGCTGTCGCTGCAGGGCGGCTACAACGTTGCGTTCACCGTGTTCGCCATCCACGTGGCCGGCATCAGCTCGATCATGGGCGCGATCAACATCATCGCCACCGTGCTCAACATGCGTGCGCCGGGCATCGACCTGCTGAAGATGCCGATCTTCTGCTGGGCCTGGCTGATCACCGCGTTCCTGCTGATCGCGGTGATGCCGGTGCTGGCCGGTGCGGTGACCATGCTGCTGACCGACAAGTTCTTCGGCACCAGCTTCTTCAACGCCGCCGGTGGCGGTGACCCGGTGATGTTCCAGCACATCTTCTGGTTCTTCGGGCACCCCGAGGTCTACATCATGATCCTGCCCGCCTTCGGCGTGGTCAGCGAGATCATCCCGACCTTCAGCCGCAAGCCGCTGTTCGGCTACCAGGCGATGGTGTACGCCACCGCCGCGATCGCGTTCCTGTCGTTCATCGTCTGGGCCCACCACATGTTCACCGTGGGCATGCCGCTGGGCGGCGAGATCTACTTCATGTTCGCCACCATGCTGATCTCGATTCCGACCGGCGTGAAGGTGTTCAACTGGGTCAGCACCATGTGGCGTGGCTCGCTGACGTTCGAGGCGCCGATGCTGTGGTCGGTGGCCTTCGTCATCCTGTTCACCATCGGTGGTTTCTCCGGCCTCATGCTGGCCATCGTGGCGGCCGACTTCCAGTACCACGACACCTACTTCGTGGTCGCCCACTTCCACTACGTGCTGGTGACCGGTGCGGTGTTCGCACTGATCGCGGCGGTGTACTACTGGTGGCCGAAGTGGACCGGGCGGATGTACAGCGAGAAGTGGGCCAAGGTGCACTTCTGGTGGTCGATCGTGTTCGTCAACCTGCTGTTCTTCCCGCAGCACTTCCTAGGCCTGGCCGGCATGCCGCGCCGTATTCCCGATTACAGCGTGGCATTCGCCGACTGGAACCTGATCAGCTCGATCGGTGCGTTCGGCATGTTCGTCACCCCGTTCATGATGGCGGCGATCCTGCTGTCCTCGCTGCGCAACGGCGAGAAGGCCGAGGCCCGTTCCTGGGAAGGCGCGCGTGGCCTGGAGTGGACGCTGCCGTCGCCGGCACCGGCGCATACCTTCACCACGCCGCCGACCATCCGCCCGGGGGATCTGGCGCATGACGACATCACGCATTGAGGTGGGGCATGCATAACGAGAGCCCGCTCCCGATCGGTAGCGTCGAGCCAGGCTCGACTGACGAAAAGCAGCCGAGCATGGCTCGGCTCTACAACAACGAAGAGCAGCCGGCCAGCGGTCGGCTCTACCAGGGCGGAAGCATCGAACAGCAGCGCCAGCGTGCGAAGCGCACGGCGATGTGGGTCGGCGCCGTCGCCGTGCTGGTCTACGTCGGCTTCATCCTCAGCGGGGTGATCGGCCGATGAGCGAGGCACCGGCCAGCACACCGTCCCGCAGCGCCGGGCTGCCGCGCCTGATCGGTGTGGCGGTGGCGGTGTTCCTGCTGACGTTCTCGCTGGTGCCGCTGTACCGCATCGCCTGCGAGAAGGTGTTCGGCGTGCGCCTGGAGCGCGGCCCCGGTGGCGAAGCCAGTGCAGGTGCCGCGGCCGGCAAGCGCACCGTGCGCGTGGAGTTCGATGGCGGCGTCAATTCGCGCCTGCCCTGGTCGTTCCATCCTGAGCAGCTGACCATGGACGTGGTGCCCGGCGAACTCAACGAGGCGCTGTACTTCGCCCGCAACGACAGCGCGGCTGCCGTGGTCGGCAGCGCGGTACCTTCGGTGGCGCCGGCGCGTGCGTCGGGCTTCTTCAGCAAGACCGAGTGTTTCTGTTTCACCGCGCAGACGCTGCAGGCCGGCGAGAAGCGCGACATGCCGGTGCGCTTCATCGTCGATCCGGACCTGCCGCCGGAGATCAAGACGATCACCTTGTCCTACACCTTCTACCGCAACGACGCGCTGTCCGATCGGCTGGCCCCGGCCGCTACCTCGGACGGCGCGCACGCCGCACCCTGACCCGGATACCGACATGGCCCAGACACCGACCGACGCCAACGTGTACTTCGTCCCGGCCCAGAGCAAATGGCCGTTCGTGGGTTCCATCGCGATGATGGTGACCATGGTGGGCGTGGCCAGCTGGCTCAACGATGCCAGCTGGGGACGCTGGACGTTCTACATCGGCATCGCGATGCTGGTGCTGACCCTGTTCTGGTGGTTCAGCGACGTGGTGCGAGAATCGCAGGCCGGCAACTACAACCACCAGGTCGACGGATCATTCCGGATGGGGATGATCTGGTTCATCTTCTCCGAGGTGATGTTCTTCGGCGCGTTCTTCGGCGCGCTGTTCTACACCCGCAACCTGGGCCTGTCGTGGCTCAGTGGCGAAGGCCGCGGGGTGATGACCAACGAGCTGCTCTGGCAGGGCTATTCCGCAGGATGGCCGACCAATGGCCCGGCGGCGATCGGTGGTGCGTTCCAGACCATCCCGGCCTGGGGCCTGCCGCTGATCAATACGCTGATCCTGTTGACCTCCGGTGTGACCCTGACCATTGCCCACCACGCACTGAAGGCCGGCAACCGCCGCCAGCTGCTGATCTGGCTGGGCCTGACCGTGGTGCTCGGCCTCGGCTTCCTGACCCTGCAGGCGGAGGAATACATCCACGCCTACAAGGAACTGAACCTGACGCTCGGCTCCGGCATCTACGGGTCGACGTTCTTCATGCTGACCGGCTTCCACGGCGCGCATGTGCTGCTGGGCACGATCATGCTGATCGTGATGTGGCTGCGCTCGGCCAAGGGGCACTTCACCCGCGACAACCATTTCGCCTTCGAAGCGGCCGCGTGGTACTGGCACTTCGTCGACGTGGTGTGGCTGATGCTGTTCCTGTTCGTCTACGTGCTTTGACCGCGCAGGCAGCGGTGGCTTCAGCCGCCGATGCCGTGCGGTTTGATCCAGCCCATGTAGATGCTCACGATCACCAGCAGGATCAACGCCACCGACACCGAGATGCGACGTGTCAGTGCGTTGACCGTGCGCTTGGTCTGGCCGCGGTCGACCACCAGGTAGTACAGGCCGGCGCCCAGGTTCCAGACGATGACGATCAGAAACGCGATTACCAGCAGGGTCTTCAGCGAATCACTCATGCGCGGCTCGAGGGCAGGGTGGATGTGCCTATCTGACCGCGTTTGCGCGGACTTGTCATGATGCGCCAGCACACGCGCGTGATCGGATGGCTGCTGGCCGTGCTGGTGATGGCGGGTTTCAGCGCGTTGGGGTTGTGGCAGCTGCAGCGCATGCATGCCAAACAGGCAATGTTGGATGCGCAGGGTCCAGCGGTGGCACAGGCGTTGCCGCTGTCGCAGGCCCTGGCCGCGCCCGGCGCGTTGCACGGCGTGGCCGACCACGGCCGCTTCCTGCCCGGCGTGGTGCTGCTGGACAACCAGACCCGGCATGGCCGCGCCGGGGTGAAGATCTATCGCCCCTTCCGCAGTGACGACGGCAGCGTGCTGCTGGTCGACCTCGGCTGGCGTGCGCTGCCGCCGGATCGCACGCTGCCGGACATACCGGCGCCGCCTTCGCCGGTGGCGGTGCGCGGGTTGCTGGCACCGCCACCGTCGGCGGGACTGGTACTGGGCCCCGCATTCTCCGCCACCGGTGAGGCCGGGCTCTGGCTGGCCAGCCGCTTGCCGGCCGACGGCTTGGCACGCGCGCTGGGGTTGCAGGCGCTACCCGACCGCGTCCTGCGCCTGGACCCGGCGCTGCCATTCGGCGATGAGCGCGACCTGGACCTGCTGCCGAACACGCTGCCGCCGCAGCGTCACCTGGGCTACGCCGTGCAGTGGTTCGGGCTGGCCCTGACCGTGCTGGTGGTGGCCGTGGTGCTGGAGCGGCGCAGGAGACGCCCCATCGCCCGGTAGTGCCGGCCGCTGGCCGGCAACCCCCGGTTTCCTCGATGCCGGCCAGCGGCCGGCACTACCGGCATCCCTTTCCCAACCATGAGAAAATGCCCCGCATGAACACTGCTACGTCCCCGCAGGCGCGCGGTTCCGGCCGCCGGACCCTGGTGCTGCTGTTTGCCGTGTTCTTCGGGGCGATGGCGCTGGCCGCCGTGCTGCGCTTCTCCGGTTGGCAGCCGACCGGGCACCGCAATGCCGGCCAGCTGCTGAAGCCGCCGGTGGACCTGCGCCAGCAGGCGCCGACCCTGGCCAGCGGCCAGCCGTATCCCTGGAACCCCGAGGCCCGCACCTGGCGCCTGCTGGTGGCCCCGCCTGGCGCCTGCGACGCGCAGTGCGTCACTTTGTCGCAGGGACTGGGCAAGGTGTGGCAGCTGTTCGGCCATAACGCCGATAATGTCGAGATCCTGTGGCTGGGTACGCCACCGGCGTCGATCGCCTCGCTGCCCGCGCTGCGGCCGCTGGCTCCGTCGCCAGCCCTGCGCGCGGCGTTGCCGGGCGTCGATGATCCGGCGGGACTGCCGGTCTACGTGATCGATCCGAACGGCTTCGTGATCATGCGCCATGCCCCGGGTTCCGACCTCGGTGGCCTGCGCAAGGACATGGCCACGTTGCTGAAACTGAAGTGAGTCCCGTTTGATGAGCCTTTCCGCGCGTCCGGCGCTGCACCGCAATTTTCACCGCCTGGCGTGGTTCGCCATGATCATGACCGCGAGCACGATCATGTTCGGCGCCTTCGTGCGCCTGTCCGATGCCGGTTTGAGCTGCCCGGACTGGCCGACCTGCTATGGCCAGGCCACCTGGCCGCAGCACGTGGAAGAGACCATCGGCCATCCGGCGGCGGAGATCCGCCCGCTGGAGACCCACAAGGCCTGGCGTGAGCAGGTGCACCGCTTCCTGGCCGGCGCGCTGGGCATCGAGATCCTGACCCTGGCGCTGCTGGCCACGCGCAAGCGGCGGTTCGGAAGCACGGCGGTGGTGACCGCCTGCGTACTGGTGGCCGCCGGCATACCGCTGTACATGATGGGCTGGCACGGCACCGCCAGTGCCCTGGCATTGATCGGCGAGGCGATCCTGCTGATCGCCGCGCTGCGCTGGAGCAACATCGATCTCGCACGTGCGGCGCTGCTGACCCTGGCTGTGGTGATCTTCCAGGCCCTGCTGGGCATGTGGACGGTGACCCTGCTGCTCAAACCCATCGTGGTGATGGGCCACCTGCTCGGCGGCATGCTGATGTTCGGCCTGCTGGTGTGGATGGCCTGGCGCGCGACGCACATGCCGATCACCCTGGCTGAAGCGCCGAAGCTGAAGTGGTTGCTGCGCATCGGCGTGGCGGTGCTGGTCACCCAGATCGCACTGGGGGGCTGGGTCAGCGCCAACTACGCCGCACTCGCCTGCGGCGGGGGCAGCGCCTCGCTGGACAACTTCCCGCGTTGCGCCAACCAGTGGTGGCCGCAGCACAACTTCGTCGAAGGCTTCACCCTGTGGCGTGGCATCGGCGTGGACTACGAAGGGGGCGTGCTGGATGGCGCCTCGCGCATCGCCATCCAGATGGCACACCGCCTGTTCGCGGTGGTGGTGGTCGTCTACCTGCTGTGGCTGGGCGTGCGCCTGTTCCGCTTGCCGAGCATGCGTGGCTGGGCCAGCGCGTTGATCGCGCTGCTGGTGCTGCAGGTCACCCTCGGCATCCTCAATGTGAAGCTGGCGCTGCCGCTGGAAGTGGCGGTGGCCCACAACGGCGTGGCCGTTGCCCTGTTGTTCGTGCTGGTCAGCCTGCTGGCCCGCCTGCGTGCCCCGGACTGATTCCATGTTTTCCAATTACCGCCAGTACTGGGACCTGACCAAGCCCAAGGTCGTTGCCCTCATTGTCTTCACCGCCCTGGTCGGCATGGTCCTGGCCATCCCCGGCGTGCCCAGCTGGGAGCAGGTGCGCGCCGGCGTGCTCGGCTTCCTCGGTATCTGGCTGGCGGCCTCGGCCGCCGCCGCGATCAACCAACTGCTCGATGCGCACATCGATGCGCAGATGGCCCGCACTTCGTGGCGCCCGCTGGTGGTGGGCAAGGTCAAGCCGTGGCAGGTGCTGGTGTTCGCCGGCGTGCTGATCGTGCTGTCGATGACCATCCTGGTGCTGTGGGTGAACCTGATCACCGCGGTGCTGACCTTTGCCTCGCTGATCGGCTACGCGGTGATCTACACCGTGTACCTCAAGCGTGCGACCTCGCAGAACATCGTCATCGGTGGCCTGGCCGGCGCGATGCCACCGATGCTGGGCTGGGCCGCAGTGACCGGGATGCAGGGTTCGTCGGACTGGGCGTACTCGTCGCTGCTGGTGCTGATCATCTTCATCTGGACCCCGCCGCATTTCTGGGCGCTGGCGATCTTCCGCCGCGAGGATTACGCCAAGGCGGAGATCCCGATGCTGCCGGTGACCCACGGCGTGGTGCACACCCGCAAGCAGATCATGGTGTATTCGGTGGTGCTGGCGCTGGTCTGCCTGCTGCCGTACCTGGTGGGCATGAGCGGTGCGTTCTACCTGGGCGGCGCGATCGTGCTCAACGCCGTGTTCCTCTGGTACGCCTGGCGCATGCTGGACCCGCCGGACGAGCTGTTCTCGATGAAGATGTTCTATTACTCCATCGTCTACCTGATGGCGCTGTTCGCCTTCCTGCTGGTCGACCACTGGATCCTGCCCTGGCTGTAAGGGGCTGCCCTTTGTAGAGTCGAGCCATGCTCGACTCAGGCCCGGTCTGATGGCGGGAACATCCATGCATGGCGAGGATCACCTTGAACTACGGTTGAGGCGTCGCCATTGCTATTCCTGACCCCAAGGAAAGGAAGGCGCAGGGATGCATTCGATCTTCCGCTGGACCAGCGCGTTGTTGCTGGCGCTCGGCATGGCCCTCAATGCACATGCCGACGACACCGCCGCGCAGATCCGCCAGCACGCCGGCGACCACCGCCTGCTGGTGCTGGGCGAATTCCACGGTACTCGCGAGACACCGCTGCTGGTGCGCCAGCTGGTGGAGGATTACAGCCGCAATGGCCCGGTCGTGCTGGCGCTGGAACTGCCGCGCGGCGAAACCCCCACGCTACGCGATTACCTGGCTTCCGACGGCGGCGAGAAGGCACGCCAGCAGCTGCGCGGGCGTGCCTTCTGGAGCGTGCGCGATGACCAGCACGATGGCCGTCGCAGCCGCGACATGCTGGCGATGATCGAAGGCCTGCGCGCGCTGAAGGCGCAGGGGCGTGTCATCGAAGTCGTTGGCTATGACGTCAATGCCAGCAAGGGCGGCAACCAGGCACGCGATGACCGCATGGCCGCCGAGTTGCGGCGCCTGTACCGGCGCCTGCCGGCTGACGCACGCATGCTGGTGCTGGCCGGTAACGTGCACGCCATGCTGCAGCGGCCGGGCGGTGCGCCGCCGGAAATGCAGACCCGGCCAATGGCATCGGCGGTGCGTGATCTGGACATCTACAGTGTGCGGTTGGGAGCACAGCGTGGTGAGACTTGGGCGTGCCTTGACCGATGCTCGGCCAGGCCATTGCCGGAACAGGCGGCGCGAGGGCCGCGGGTGGATACTCATGCGGGCCGGCAATACGACCTGTGGGTGTGGATGCCGCAGCTGAGCGTCGGCACGCTGGCAGAACCGTGAATCCACGCGTGGCCAATCATCAGCCGAGCATGGGCTCGGCTCTACAGTAGATCCACGCCATGCGTGGATGATTTACCCGCAACAACCCGCGCGCCCTGTCAGGGCTTGCGCCGCGCATACCGCTGCGCGATCACGCCGCAGACGATCAGCTGGATCTGGTGGTAGATCATCACCGGCAGCACGATCGCGCCCAGGCTGCCGCCGGCGAACAGCACCTTGGCGATCGGCACGCCGGTGGCCAGGCTCTTCTTCGAGCCGCAGAACACGATGGCGATCTCGTCCTCGCGGTTGAAGCGCAGGCGACGCGCGATGAAGGTGATCAGCGGCATGGCGATGCCGAGCAGCACGGCGGCCACGACCGCCACGGCCAGCAGTGAGAGCAGCGGCGTCTTGCTCCACAGGCCCTCGGTGACCGCTTCGCCGAAGGCCGAATACACCACCAGCAGGATCGTGGCCTGGTCGGTGTAGCGCAGCAGCGCGCGTTGCTTCTCCACCCAGCCGGCGATCCACGGCCGCAGCAGGTGGCCGGCCACGAACGGCACCAGCAGCTGCAGCATGATGCCGCCGATCGCATGCAGGGGGTCGTGGATGCCGCCAGAGGTGCCGGCCAGCGCGGTCAGCAGCAGCGGGGTCAGGAACACGCCGAGGATGCTCGACAGCGAGGCGCTGCACACCGCTGCGGGTACATTGCCGCGTGCCATCGAGGTGAACGCGATGGACGACTGCACGGTGGAGGGCAGGGTGCACAGGAACAGTACGCCCAGGTACAGCTCCGGCGTCAGCAGCCAGCCCGACAGTGGCTTGAACATCAGCCCCAGCAGCGGGAACAGGATGAAGGTGCAGGCCAGGATGGTCAGGTGCAGCCGCCAGTGCAGCATGCCGCCGATGATCGACTCACGCGGCAGGCGCGCACCATGCAGGAAGAACAGCGCGGCGATGGCGACGGTGGTGACATCGTCGAGCACGATGGCGGCGGCGCCCTTCATCGGCAGCAGCGAGGCCAGGCCGACGGTGCACAGCAGGGCGAGGGTGAAGTTGTCCGGTCGCAGGCGCGACCACCAGCGGGTCATGGTGGGCAGAGTCCTTGGTGCGGAGGGTTCAGGGCGAGGTGACCGGCGTGGCCAGGCGCTGGCGGGTGGCGGCTTCCAGCGACCTCAGGCCAGCACGCTGGCCCAGCTGCAGGGCCTGTTCGGGGCTGGCATGTTCGTAGCGTGCACTGACCAGGCCGAGCACGGCACCGGCGCGGTTGCCGGACGCACAGTGCAGCAGCACCGGCCCCTGGCTCTGCTGTAGGGCCTGGTGCACGGCGCGCACGTTGGCGGCATCGAGCCCCTCGGCACCGGCCACCGGAATGCGCACGTAGCGCAGGCCCAGTGATTCGGCGACGCGGGTTTCATCGAAACCCCGGTCCTCGCCGGGCTGGCGCAGGTCGATCACGGTGCGCACGCCCTGTGCGGCCAAGGCCTGCAGCTGTACAGCGCTGGGCTGGCCGCCGGCGTACAGGCCGGGGCGGACTTCGTTGAGGGGCGCGTCTTCGGCCAGGGCCGTCAGCGGCAGGCAGAGCGACAACAACAGCAGGCAGGTCAGGCGCAGCAGCATGGTCCTCTCCGTGAAAACGTTCTGCCGCTACAGGCGCAGTCCGGCGCGCGCCTTCAGCAGCTCGCGCAGTTCGTACTTGTCAGTATCGTCCAGGCCCTGCTGGCGCTGCTTTGCCAACAACTCCTCCAGACGTTGCACCAGCAGCTGTTTCTCCAGCTGGGCCACGGCATCGTGCAGTTCCTGGGTCCACATCGCGTCGTCGCCGGGCAGCGTCTGCGCGGCCAGGGTGTGCAGCGACGCCTGTTCCTCGCGCCCGTCGAAGTGCTCCAGCAGGGCGCCGGTGCTGATGTCCGGGCGCTGTTCGACCAGGCCCAGCAGCTCCAGCAGCAGTTCCACGCCGGGCAGGCGCAGGCCCTGGAAGTGGTGCTTGCCGCCCAGCGTCAGCGCCAGCGACGGCTGCTGCAGCAGCACGGCGATCGCGCCGCGCACCAGGCTGCGCTTGGCCACGGGCTGGATCGTCCGCTGCGGTTGCCGTTGCGGCATCGGCGCGCGTGCAGACGGGGCGTTGCCGCCGAGCCCGGTCAGCTGCGCCAGCTGCTGCTTCATCAGGTCGCCGAAGGCACCGTCGGGAATCTGCGCCAGCATCGGCTTGGCCCGCTCGGCCAGGCGGGCCTTGCCATCGAGCGTGCCCAGGTTGATCTCGCGGGTCAGTTCGTCGAAGAAGAACTGCGACAGCGGCGTGGCCTGCTTCAGGCGCTCGTTGAACGCTTCGGCGCCTTCCTTGCGCACGATGGTGTCCGGGTCTTCGCCATCGGGCAGGAACAGGAAGAAGGCCTGGCGGCCATCCTTCATGCGCGGCAGCACCGACTCCAGCGCCTTCCAGCCGGCGCGGCGGCCGGCGGCGTCGCCGTCGAAGCAGAAGAACACGTCCGGTGCGTTGCGGAACAGCAGCTCGGCATGGTCCGGCGTCGTCGCGGTGCCCAGCGTTGCCACCGCCTGGGTGACCCCGAACTGGAACAGCGAGACCACGTCCATGTAGCCCTCGACCACGATCAGCCGCTCGATCTTCTGGTTGGCCTGGCGCACCTGCCACAGGCCATACAGTTCGCGTCCCTTGTGGAACAGCGCGGTCTCGGGCGAGTTGAGGTACTTGGGGCCGTCGTCCTTCTCGAACACGCGGCCGCCGAAGGCGATCACCCGGCCACGGCGGTCGAAGATCGGGAACATCACCCGGTCGCGGAACTTGTCGTAGACGTGGCCGCGATCGTTCTTGGAGAACAGGCCGGCGCGGTCGAGCAGTTTCATGCGCCGCTCGTCCTTGCCCAGCGCATCGCGCAGGCCGCTGTAGCCATCCGGTGCGTAGCCGATCTGGAAGCGCGCGCGGTTCTCTTCATCCACGCCACGGCCATCCAGGTAGCTGCGGGCCTTGTCGCTGCCCTGCAGGTTGTTCTGGAAGAACTTGGTGGCCGCCTCAAGCGCCGAGTACAGCTCGCGGCTGTCGTCCTGCTGCTGCGGGCTGCGCGGGTTCTCGTTGCGCGGCACTTCCATGCCGGCGCGCTTGGCCAGTTCATCTACCGCGTCGAGGAACTCGAGGCGGTCGTAGTTCATCAGGAAGCTGATCGCGGTGCCGTGCGCGCCACAGCCGAAGCAGTGATAGAACTGCTTGGTGGGCGAGACCGTGAACGAGGCCGAGCGCTCGTCATGGAACGGGCAGCGGGCGGCGTACTCCTTGCCCTGGCGCTTCAACGGCACGCGGCTGCCCACCACCTCGACGATGTCGGTGCGGGCCAGCAGGTCGTCGATGAAAGCGTCGGGGATACGGGCCATGGGCAACAGGGCAGGGCGCGGCCGCCAGGGCGCGCAGCAGGGGCGGCGGATTCCTCTAGTTTACTCGCTGGCGGTGCCGGGGCTGGCCTGTTCGGCGTCGACGCCGGCCCTGGCCAGCTGCGCCCGTGCATGCTGGCGTTCGTCGATCACCGCGGTCATCAACGCACCGACGAAGAACACGGCGGTGGCGTAGTAGATCCAGACCAGCGAGATCACAAGCGCGCCCATCGAGCCGTAGGCACTGCCCGGGGCCACGGTGGCGATGTAGACGCCAATCCCGTAGCGGCCGAGGGTGAACAGCACCGAGGTGATGGCGCCGCCGATAAAGGCCTGGCGCCAGGCCACGCGGCGGTCCGGCAGGTAGTGGTAGAGGAAGGCGAAGGCCAGCGTGTACAGCAGCAGCGAGGTCAGGTAGCCGATCGCCGGCAGTACCGAGGGCAGCTGCGCGAACACCACCTGCAGGGCGGTGGTGGCGGTCATCGACAGGATCAGCAGGAAGCCCAGCGCCAGCACCACGCCGAACGAGAACACACGCTTGCGCAGCCAGGCCTTGACGCCTTCCAGGCGCTGGCCGCTGGTGTGGAAGATCCGGTTCAGCGCGTTCTGCAGCTGGGCGAATACCGCCGTGGCGCCGACGAACAGCAGCAGGGTGCTCCACAGCCCGGCCAGCGAACCGACGCTGGGCTGGCTGTTGGCGTTGTGCAGCACGGTGTCGGCGACGCTGGCCACGCTGCTGCCGGCGACCGAGCCGATCTGGCCGATCAGTGCCTGTTGTGCGGGCGGATACAGCGAGGCGGTCAGCCACAACAGCAGCACCAGCAGCGGTGCCATCGACAGCAGGGCGTAGAAGGAGACCGAAGCGGCCTGGGTCAGCACGTCGATTTCGACGAAGCGTTTGGCCACCGCCATCGGGAAGCTGTCCTGCAGGCGGTCAGCGTAGTGGCGAAGCCGTGCGGGGATGCCGTGGGGACGCGTGTCGGCGGGGGAATGCGATTGCTCGACCATGGGGACTTTGTAGCAGCCGGGGGTCGAAGGTGCGGTGAAGCGGGTGCATCGATGGGGTCAGAGCCCTTTCGCGAGCGAAAGGGATCCGACCCTGCCAGTTCCACATTGGGGTCAGAGCCCTTTCGCGTTGCGAAAGGGATCCGACCCCGGGCGCCGGCTTACGCCAGCAGCTGCTTGACCAGCTTGGAGACCAGGCCCATGTCGGCCTGACCGGCGAGCTTTGGCTTCAGCGCGCCCATCAGCTTGCCCATGTCGGCCGGGCCGGCGGCACCGGTCTCGGCGATGGCGGCCTGGATGGCGGCCACGATCTCGGCTTCGCCCATCTTGGCCGGCAGGTAGGCTTCGATGACCACGATCTCGGCGCGCTCGATCTCGGCCAGGTCTTCGCGGTTGGCGGCTTCGAACTGGCTGACCGAGTCCTTGCGCTGCTTGACCATCTTGTCGAGCACGGCGATCACGGCGGTGTCATCCAGCTCGATGCGCTCGTCCACTTCGCGCTGCTTGATGGCGGCGTTGATCAGGCGGATCACGCCCAGCTTGTGCTTCTCGCCCGCCTTCATGGCGGCCTTCATGTCTTCGGTGAGCTGCTGCTTCATGCTCATGAGGAACCTCGTGGTGGTAGGTGGGGCGGGGCGGATGCCCGAACCCGGAAACGCAAAAAGCCGGCGACGCTCGCGCGTGCCGGCTTCGGCTCCATCGCGACAGGCAAGCCCGCCGCAATGAAGATGCGTCCGATCAGTACAGGCGCTGACGCTTGGTGACGTCGCGCGACGAGCGGCGCAGCTGACGCTTCACAGCAGCGGCGGCCTTGCGCTTGCGCTCCTGGGTCGGCTTTTCGTAGAACTCGCGCTTGCGGGTTTCGGCCAGCACACCGGCCTTTTCGCAAGTGCGCTTGAAGCGGCGAAGAGCAAACTCGAAGGGCTCGTTCTCGCGGACTTTGACGCTGGGCATGGAATCTCCGGGACACAGTAGAACCGGGTCACGCCCGGCGAGCCGCACATTATAGCGGCGAAACGACAAACTGCAAGCGGTCAACCCTGAATACGGGCCGGGGGTTCGAAAGCAGTGAGATCTGCACGTCCCCCGAGGGGGCGGCAGGGGCGTCATAATAGCAGGCATGCGAGTCCTTGGCATCGAATCTTCCTGTGATGAGACCGGCGTGGCGGTGTATGACACCGACCTGGCCGGCAGCGCGGCCCTGCGCGCCCATGCGGTCTACAGCCAGATCGCCCTGCACGCCGAGTACGGTGGTGTGGTGCCCGAGCTGGCCAGCCGCGACCACGTCCGCAAGCTGCTGCCACTGGTGCGCCAGACCCTGGCCGACGCCGGCCTCGGCGTAGACGACATTGACGGCGTGGCCTACACGGCCGGCCCCGGCCTGGTCGGCGCGCTGCTGGTTGGCGCCGGCGTGGCCCGCTCGCTGGCCTGGGCGCTGGAGGTGCCGGCGGTGGGTGTACACCATATGGAAGGCCACCTGCTGGCCCCGCTGATGGAGGACGATCCGCCGGAAGCGCCGTTCGTGGCGCTGCTGGTATCGGGTGGCCACACCCAGCTGGTGGCGGTGGACGCCATCGGCCAGTACCGCCTGCTGGGCGAGACCCTGGACGACGCGGCTGGCGAGGCCTTCGACAAGACCGCCAAGCTGATGGGCCTGCCGTACCCGGGCGGCCCGCAGCTGGCCAGGCTGGCCGAGCAGGGCACGCCGGGCGCGTACCGCTTCGCGCGGCCGATGACCGACCGCCCGGGGCTGGATTTCAGCTTCTCCGGCCTGAAAACCCAGGTCCTGATGGCCTGGCGCGACAGCGACCAGAGCGAGCAGACCCGTGCCGACATCGCCCGGGGCTTTGAGGACGCGGTGGTCGAGACCCTGTCGATCAAGTGCGAACGCGCGCTGGAAGCGGCGGGCACCAACGTGATCGTGGTGGCCGGCGGTGTCGGCGCCAACAAGCGCCTGCGCGCCCGCCTGCAGCAGATGGCCGAGCGTCTCGGCGGCCGTGCCTGCTTCCCGCGGCCGGCACTGTGCACCGATAACGGCGCGATGATCGCCTTCGCCGGCGCGTTGCGGCTGCAGGCCGGCCAGCACAACCCGCCGAAGGTGGACGTGACCCCGCGCTGGGACATGGCGACCCTGCCGGCGGTGTGAAGCCCCGGAACCGGTAGCGCCGGGCCATGCCCGGCGGACGCTTTACGGACGCCCTGCCAACGGCGACGCCGCCAACACCGTCGTCGCTCGCTCATGGCGCTGCAGCCAGCCCAGCGTATGCGGGCAGCGGGCGTGGATCAGCCGCCCGATCGCCGCCAGGTCAGCGCCGATGTCGCGCTCGAGGATGGGCTCGTGGTGCGCGATGCGGTTGCGCAGGTGGCGAATGCGTCCGATGTCAGCGTGGATGGCTTTTCTGATGACGCTGGGATGAGCTGAGGGTGCATGCCGCAGAACTCCGTTGAGTGCGGGTATCCACAGCGTGGCGTCGAAGCGACAGGTGAAAAGCTGCTGCCAGAACACCATCGGCAGCTTGGCGACGATTTCGGGTGTATCGGTCGTGCGGCCAGCAACCTGTTCCAGTGCTGCACGTGCGGAAGTACAGGACGAGGTTGGCAGCCTGCGTCGGAAGGCATCATTCCAGGGCCAACGCGGGCCATGCTGCCGGGCGGGCACAGCTGCAGCGGCGTTGCGGGTGACCACTTCGCACAGATGGACCGGCATCATCAGTGCACTGCACATCCGCATGTTCCACAGGTACAGGGATTCGGCTGTGACGTCGGGGCTGCAGGTCGACGCGATTCTCTCGTAAGTAGACAGACGCTCCGCTGACAACGCGCGCCGCAGTACATCGTATGGAGCCATCGTCATGTGCGGTGGTGAAGGAGGAATCGATGTTCGCGAGAGTGGGCGGCGACCACCATCAGGGAACGTCGTTGTCCGCGCGGCTGATTTTCTGCGTTTGGCCTCGGACGACTACCTGACCTGCCCTGTCGGAATTGGCCTTGACCGGCGATCGGGTCCTTGCCTAATCTGCGTGCCTGCGCCACCGGGACCCGCGGCTGTTCAACAGCTCCCCCCGGGGACAAACGGTAGTACCAAAGGGCCCCGCTAGCAGGGCCCTTTGTCTTTTCTGGAGCCGCGTTCCTGCCGGCCACCCACCGCCCGTTCCGGGCAGGCTCACCGCCGTGCCGTTACCATGGCCCCCTGTATTCGGGCTGGTAAGCGCAATGGACAAGGTTTTCATCGAGGGGCTGACGATCGACGCCCTGATCGGTATCTACGATTGGGAGCGACGGATCCGCCAGGACCTGGTGTTCGACCTGGAAATGGGCTTCGACAACCGTCGCCCCGCGGCCACCGACGACATCGCCCACACCCTGAACTACAAGGCGGTCAGCAAGCGCCTGGAGCAGTTCGTGCGCGAGTCGGAGTTCGGCCTGGTCGAGACCCTGGCCGAGCGTTGTGCACAGATCGTGCTGGACGAATTCGAGGTGAAGTGGCTGCGCCTGAAGCTGAGCAAGCCAGGCGCGGTGCGCGGCGCGCGCGCGGTGGGCGTGATCATCGAGCGCTCGCGGGACTGACCCGGTAGTGCCGGCCGCTGGCCGGCAACCTCAACATCAATGAAGGAAGAAGGAGACAACTGATGGTGGACGCGGTGGTGGCGGTACAGTGGCTGGAAAAGCTGCAGAACACACTGGAACCCTATCCCGGCGCCTACCTGGCGTTGATGATCTCGGCGCTGCTGATTGCAGCGGGCCTGGCCAACTGGGTGACCAAGCGCATCCTGGTGCGTGGCCTGCGGCGCCTGCTGCAGCGCCTGCCGGGCGCCGAGTCCGGGCGCGGCAGCCACTTGATGCGGGTGATTTCGCGCCTGTCCAACGTGGTGCCCAGCCAGGTGATCGCCTCGGGCATCACCCTCATCCCCGACCTGCCGACCAGCCTGGTCAACGTCATCATCAAACTGTGCATCGTGTGGGCCGTACTGACGGTGTCGATGGCGTTCTCGCATGCGCTGGACGCGGCCAACAGCCTGTACGAGCGCAAGCCCGATGCACGCAACAAGCCGATCAAGGGCTACCTGCAGGTGGTCAAGATCGTGGTGTTCGTGGCCGCTGGCCTGTCCATCGTCGCCACCCTGCTGGGGGTGAAGCTGGGCCCGCTGGTGACCGGCCTGGGTGCGGCCACGGCGGTACTGATGCTGATTTTCCAGGACACCATCCTGTCGCTGGTGGCCAGCGTGCAGATCAGTGGTGATGGCCGCGTGCGCATCGGCGACTGGATCGAGATGCCCAGCCAGAACGCCGATGGCGACGTCATCGATATCGCGCTGCACACCATCACCGTGCAGAACTTCGACAAGACCATCACCACCATCCCGACCAAGAAGCTGGTGACCGAGTCGTTCAAGAACTGGCGCGGCATGCAGGAGGCCGGTGGTCGCCGGATCAAGCGCGCGCTGTACCTAGACCAGCACAGCGTCGGTTTCCTGGACGAAGGCGACCTGGCCTTCCTCGGCGAGTTCGCGCTGCTGCGTGACTACCTGCAGGAGAAGGCGCAGGAGCTGGGGCAGTGGAACGGGCGCCTGCGCGAGCAGGGCGTGGCCGAGGTCAACAGCCGCCGGGTGACCAACCTGGGCACCTTCCGTGCGTATGTGGAGCGCTACCTGCGCAGCCACCCGGGCATCCATACCGACATGACCCTGCTGGTACGGCAGCTGCAGCCGACCACCGAGGGCCTGCCGCTGGAGCTGTACTGCTTCACCCGCAGCACCGCCTGGGGCGAGTACGAGGCGGTCCAGTCGGACATCTTCGACCACCTGCTGGCGATCCTGCCGGCGTTCGGCCTGCGGGTGTTCCAGGCCTCCAGCGACGCCATGTTGATGGCCGGGCAGCGCCAGTTGGCCGGCTCGGAGTAAGCTGCGATGCCTCCGGCGGGGCCATACGGACCCCGCTGGTGGCTGAAACTGAATGACGAAACCTCTCGCCAAACGGCTCGGGATCGCTAGAATGCCGGGCTTGTAAACGTTTTCATCAAGGACTGCTGGTGGCCTCCGATCGCATCGAATCCCTCATTGCCCAGATGACCGTCGAGGAAAAGGTCGGCCAGCTGGGTGTCTTCGCGGACATGGTCCGCCCGTTCGCCCCGGACGTGAACCCGGAAGCCAACGTGCGCAATGCCGACCAGGTGCTGCAGCAGGTGCGCGAGGGCAAGGTCGGTTCCCTGTTCAACGGCGTGGGCGCCGAGCTGGGCCGCCGCATCCAGCAGGTCGCCACCGAGGAGAGCCGCCTGGGCATTCCGGTGATCCTGGCCGCCGACGTCATCCACGGCATGCGTACCGTGTTCCCGATTCCGCTGGGCGAGGCCGCCAGCTTCGAGCCGGAGCTGGCCGAGCGCACCGCGCGCGCCACCGCCATCGAAGCCACCGCTGCTGGCCTGCACTGGACCTATGCCCCGGCCGTGGACATCGCCCGCGACCAGCGCTGGGGCCGTGGCGCCGAAGGTGCCGGTGAGGACGTGGTGCTGGGGTGTGCGTTCGCGGCCGCCCGCGTGCGTGGCTTCCAGGGCCGCGACCTGCGCGCCGCCGATTCGCTGCTGGCCACGCCGAAGCACTTCGCCGCCTACGGCGCGGTGATGGCGGGCATGGAATACAACATGGTGGACATCTCGCCGCAGACCCTGCGCGACGTGCACCTGCCGCCGTTCAAGGCCGCCTTCGATGCGGGCGCGATCACCGTGATGTCCTCGTTCAACGACATCAATGGTGTGCCGGCCAGCGCCAATGCCGAGCTGCTGACCGACATCCTGCGCGGTGAGTGGAAGTTCCCGGGCGTGGTGATCTCCGACTACACCGCCGACATGGAACTGGTCGCGCACGGCTATGCCGCCGATGACCGTGATGCCACTGCCAAGGCGTTCACCGCCGGCCTGGACCTGAGCATGCAGAGCGGCTTCTACGCCGAACACCTGCCGGGCCTGGTCGAGAGCGGCGAAGTGCCGATGGCGGTGCTGGATGAAGGCGTGCGCCGCATCCTGTGGCTGAAGGAAACCATCGGCCTGTTCGACGACCCGTACCGTTCGCTGGACCCGGCGCGCGAAGCGGATACCTCGCATATTGCCGCCCATGACGCACTGTCGCGCGATGCCGCGCGCCGTTCGATCGTGTTGCTGAACAACCGTGACAACGTGCTGCCGCTGCAGAAGCGCGGGCAGAAGATCGCGCTGATCGGCCCGTTCGTGCAGGACCGCGAGAACATCGAAGGCTGCTGGACGCTGTTCGGCGACAAGCAGCGCTATGTGGACCTGGAAACCGGCGTGCGTGCCGCCATCGGCGACGAGGCGCTGCTGGAAATCGTGCCGGGTTGCGATCTGGAAGCCGCGATTGCGGGCGGCACCGAAGCGGCCGTGGCGGCCGCGCTGCGCGCCGACGTGGTGGTGTTGGCACTGGGCGAACCGCAGCGCTACAGCGGTGAAGCGCAGTCGCGCGTGGAGATCACCCTGCCGCCGGCACAGCAGGCGCTGGCCGAGGCCGTGGCGATGACCGGCAAGCCGCTGGTGGTGCTGCTGCGCAATGGTCGCGCGCTGGCCCTGCAGGGCGCGGTGCGCAATGCACAGGCCGTGGCGGTGACCTGGTACCTGGGCACGCAGACCGGCCATGCGGTGGCCGATGTGCTGTTCGGTGACTACAGCCCGTCCGGCCGCCTGCCGGTCAGCTTCCCGCAGGTGTCCGGCCAGCAGCCGTACTTCTACAACCACCCGCGCACCGGCCGCCCGGAACTGCCGACCATGTCGGAGTTCAAGGCACGCTGGCGCGAGATTCCGAACGAGCCGCTGTACCCGTTCGGGCATGGCATCGGCTACACCACCTTCGCTTACGGCGTGCCGCAGCTGAGTGCAGCCCAGCTTGGCTGGGACGACACCCTGACCATCACCACCACGCTGACCAACAGCGGCGACGTGGCCGGCGAGGAAGTGGTGCAGCTGTACATCCACGACCGCGTGGCCAGCCGCGTACGTCCGGTGCGCGAACTGAAGGGCTTCCGCAAGGTGGCGCTGCAGCCGGGCGAGTCGGCTGAGGTGGTGTTCACCCTGACCCGCGAGCAGCTGGCGTTCACCGGCCGCGACGGCGTACTGCGTGCCGAGCCGGGTCAGTTCGACCTGTGGGTCTGCGCCTCGTCGGCGGCAGGTGACGCCGTGCAGTTCGAGCTGCTGAAGGCCTGATCAACGCAAAAAGGGGACGGAGGGGATTAAGTCGTTTGTGCCAAAACGACTTAATCCCCTCCGTCCCCTTTTTTGTTGTCCTCACTGCGGCGGCGCTACCATCGGTGTTCTTGAACCGATGGATGCCCGCGCATGCGTACGATCGCTGTGTTGATTCCCGCCTTGTTGCTGGCGGCCTGTTCGCAGCCGGCACCGCCGGCCGAGCCTGCGGCGGATGCGCCGCCGCCGATGGAGGCCAATGCTGCTGCGACGCCTGCGGCTGAACCGGCGATGCCTGCTGCCGAACCCGCTGCAACTGCACCGGCTGCTCCTGCAGCGGACGCGCCTGCTGAAGATGCACGTGCGCGCATCGAGAGCGTGCTCGGTGATGCCGCGCAGTACGAAAAGGTCTTCAACGCGTTCAAGACCGCGGTGGTCGGCGGTGATCGCGCTGCGGTGGTGGAAGAGGTGCGCTTCCCGTTGAACATCAGCGGCGGAAAGAAGATCACCGGCCCCGGTGAGTTCCAGCGCAACTACGAGAAGATCATCACCCCGGCGGTGGTCAAGGCGATGTCCGAGCAGGACTTCGGCAAAGTTTTCGTCAACCAGCAGGGCGTGATGATCGGTGACGGGCAGGTGTGGTTGAACGGGCAGTGCCTGGACAAGGCCTGTGCGCAGACCGAAGTGAAGGTCATCACCATCCAGTGAATGCGGACGGCCCCGCGTGCGGGGCCGTTGCGGGCAAACATGCCGGCCAGCGGCCGGCACTACCACCCTGTCAGGTCTTCGGCGTGAGCTTCAGCAGGCGCGCCTTGCTGCCATCTTCCAGCAGCCACAGCGCGCCATCCGGGCCCTGTTCCACTTCGCGGATGCGCTCGCCCATGTTGAAGCGCTCGGCTTCGCGCGCGCTGTCGCCGTCGAAGGCCACGCGCACCAGCGAGGTGGATGACAGGCCACCGATGAAGCCGCTGCCCTTCCACTGCGGGAACAGGGTGCCGCTGTAGATCACGAAGCCGGCCGGCGAGATCACCGGCGTCCAGGTCACCTTCGGGGCGGCGAACTCCGGCCGGGTATCGTGATCGGGAATCGGTCGACCGTCGTAGTGGTTGCCATTGGAGACGATCGGGTAGCCGTAGTTGGCGCCGCGCACGATCAGGTTCAGTTCGTCGCCGCCGGCCGGGCCCATCTCGTGCGCCCACAGCTTGCCGTTGGCATCGAAGGCCATGCCAAGGATGTTGCGGTGGCCCAGCGACCACACCTGTGCGGCAACCCCGCCCTGCGAGGCGAACGGGTTGTCGGCGGGCAGGCTGCCATCGTCGTTGAGGCGGATGATCTTGCCGAGGTTGCTGCCCATGTCCTGGGCCGGATCGAACTTCTGCCGCTCGCTGGAGCTGATCCACAGCTTGCCGTCCGGGCCGAAGGCGAGGCGGTGGCCGTAGTGGCCCTCACCGCTGACCTTCGGGCTCTGCCGCCAGATCACCTTCAGGTCCTTCAGCTGGCCGGCGCCGTTGGCGTCCAGCGCCAGCGTGGCCCGGGCCACGGCGGCACCGCGGGTATCCAGCGTGCCTTCCTCGGCGTAGCTGACGTAAATGACATGATTCCGGGCGAAGTCCGGGTGCAGGATGATGTCCCCGAAACCACCCTGGCCACCGTAGGCAACCTTCGGAACGCCGGTGATCTCGCGTTTCTGGCCGCTGGCCGGGTCCAGGTGCTGCAGCTTGCCGCGCTTTTCGGTGACCAGCAGGCTGCCATCGGGCAGGAAGGTCATTGCCCACGGCTGGTCGAAGCGGCTGACTTCGGTGGCGGTGAACGGGCGCTGGTCAGCCGGAGTGGCTGCCGGCGTAGCAGCCTGGGCGCCGTTGGCGGCGGGGTCGGCAGCATTGCAGGCGGAGGTGGCGAGGATCGGCACGAGGCCGAGGGCGAGCAGCAGGGGCGTGCGGGTCATGGGTATCTCCAGGGCGGGGATGCGGATGGCCGGGCTGTCCCTTGTATACCACTGCAGCGGTGACCGTCGTGGCCCGAAGGTCCTGCGCCCCCCTGTGCGACGGCAGCGGGATCGTCTAGGGTGGGCACGCCCGGGCAAAGCCTGCCCGTCTGCCTGCCAAGGATCTGCAATGAACACTGCCATGCCCCACAAGCCGTCCACCGCCTTCATTGCCGCCTCCTGGGTGGCCCTGCTGCTGGGTGCGGCGGCCTACCTGATCGGCCTGTTCAACGCCACGATGGCGCTCAACGAGAAGGGCTACTACCTGACGCTGCTGCTGTTCGGCCTGTTCGCGGCGGTGTCGCTGCAGAAGAGCGTGCGCGACCGCGTCGAAGGCATTCCGGTCAGTGGCCTGTACTACGCGCTGTGCTGGTTCGCGCTGCTGTCGGCGCTGATGCTGCTGCTGGTCGGCCTGTGGAATGCCACGCTGGCGCCGAGCGAGAAGGGCTTCTATGGCATGGCGTACGCGCTGTCGCTGTTCGGTGCGGTGGCGGTGCAGAAGAACACCCGCGATCTGATCGCCGCCGGTGGCGGCGAGAGCAAGCGCAGTGCGATCGTACCGCCGCTGCCGGAGCAGGAGTGATCGATCCGGTGTAGAGCCGAGCCATGCTCGGCTCAGTCGAGCATGGCTCGACTCTACAGACGTGGTGCGAGAGCCGAGCGTAGGCTCGGCTCTACAGCAGCCTGGCGCTATCGATTCAACCGCGGTTCCACCTGCTGCGCTTCCTCCCAGCCACGGCGCACGGCACTGCGTGCCTGCGCCCAGTCCAGGCGGCTGCGGCCGCGTTCGCTGGCCCAGCGTGATTCGAGCTCGCGTTCCACTTCCTCGTAGGCGCGGATCATGTCCTGCGCACGCGCGGCGTGGCCGATGCGATAGGCCGGCTCATAGTCCTCGAAGAACAGCTGGTCGTCGTAGTACGGCTCGGCGGTGTAGCGCTCGCGCCAGTAGTTGCTGACCGCGTCGCGCGGTGTGCTGTCGTCCGGTACGCGGCCGGGAATCTGGTACTCGGTCATGGGAGGGCTCCGTTGTGGACGAAGCCTGATCGTGCCTGCGTGGCGGTTAACGGCCCGGTCCGGCAGCGTGAAGGGCGAGTCTGTAGAGTCGAGCCATGCTCGACTCATGCATCCCAAACCCCAGTCGAGCATGGCTCGACTCTACAGTTCGGGTTTGCGCGGCAGCTTGTAGATCACCGCGCCGATGGCAAACGCCACCAGCGCCGCGGCGATGTTCTGCCAGCTGGCACTGGCGAACAGCGCAACGCACAGCAGCAGCGCCAGCACCGGAATCAGCGGGCCACCGGGCAGCTTCAATGCACCGGGGCGGTCGGCGTAGCGCTTGGCCAGCACCAGTACTGCAGCGGCAGTACCGATGTAGGCGAACAGGCGCGTGGTCATCGACAGCAGCGCCAGCTGCACGAACGAACCGGACAGGGCCAGGCCCAGTGCGATCAGGCCCTGGCACAGGATCGACGCGGCCGGCGTGTGGAAGCGCGGATGCACCTGCGCCAGGATCTTCGGCCCGTAGCCATCGCGTGCCAGTGCGAACAGGAAACGCGGGCCCATCATCATCGTGTTGCTGTTGGTGCCGAGGATGGAGATGGTGGCGCCGATGGTCAGGATCAGTGCCAGTGCCTCGCCACCGAAGCCGGCGGCGGCATCGGCCAGCGGCGTCGCCGAGCTGGCCAGGCCGGCCAGCGTGCCCTGCGCCACCACCTGCACCGCGCCGTAGATGACGGTGACGGTGATGATCATGGTGATCAGGGCGAACGGAATATCGCGGCGCGGATTGCGGTACTCGCCGGCGGCGGCCGGGATGTTCTCGAAGCCCGCGTAGGCGTACAGCAGCAGCAACGCGGCTTCACCCATGCGCTGCAGGTCATGCGGGTCCGGGCGCTGGCCGGAGAAGGCCAGCTGCGGATCGATGTAGAACGCACCGATGGCCACGAACAGCAGCAGCGGCAGCATCTTGCCGATCACCAGCACCACGCCGGTACGCGCGGCAGAACGCACGCCGATGATGTTGACGCCGGTGAGGAAGCCCAGCGACACCACGATCACCGCGATGCGGCCCATGCCGGCGCCGGCCCACGGCCAGAAGCGCGCGACCGCATCGGCCAGCGCGTTGCTCAATGCGGCTGCCGAGCTGATGCGGGTCAGCCAGATCATCCAGCCGATCTCGAACCCGGCGAAACGGCCGAACGCCTCGCGGGCGTACAGGTAGCTGCCACCGGGTTCATCGAAGTAGCTGGCGGCCTGCGCGTAGCAGAGCACCAGCAGCGCGACGACGATGCCGGCGGCGACCACGCCCCACAGGCTGAAGGGACCAAGCAGGGCGACGGTGGCGGCTGGCAGCAGGTAGATGCCGCTGCCGATCACGTCGTTGATCGACAGGCCGACGATCTGCCAGCGGCTGACCGCGCGCTGCAGCTGCGGTTCGTCCTGCGCGCTCAACGGGCATCTCCGCTCAGTGCGGGCAGCTGCCACTGGGCCTGCAGGCGCGTGTACTCGGCGCGCGGCAGCAGCACGAAGCGCGGCGTATCCTGCGGCCGCAGCCAGTCCAGCAGTGCCTGCATGCGTGCTTGTGGCATGGCGGTACAGCCGGCGGTGGCCTCACCGGGCTGGCGCCAGAGATGGGCGAAGATGCAGCTGCCCTTGCCGGGCTGGTTGCCCGGGTTGTGGGCAATGACAAAACCTTCCCGGTAGCGCACATCGCCCTTGTTGTGCAGGTCCAGCCGCATCGGCTCGGTGGAGCCCTTGACCGCTGCGCTGCCGACCTTCTTTTCATCCACGATGCGGTTGTAGAACGGCGAGCTGGGCACGTCCATGCAGTAGCTGCTGTCCAGCATCGGCTGGTAGGGCATCGTGGTGCCGGGGCGGGTGACGGCATAGCCGAATGCACTGCCAAGCGCGAATATGCCGGCCGGGCTGCGGCCATCCCCTTCCTGTTTCTGCGGGCCATCGGCCTGTGCCGGATGCAGGCCCAGGCCCCAGGCGCTGCCGGTGCGGCCGAGCGCCACCGGGAACGCCTTTCCATGCGCATGCCAGCCCTTGCCGTCGCGCACATAGGCCTGCAGCTGCCCCTCGGTACTGTCCCAGCCTTCGCTGGTGACCACGATCAGCTGGCGCGCGCCGTCCAGTGGCGCGGCGTGGACGGACACCGCCGCGGCAAGCAGCAGTGCGGTGGTGGCAAGGCGGACCAGCGATCTCATCAACGTGCGCTCCGGTCAGGAATCCAGCAGGTGGTCGATCCGCTCCAGGTTCACCGCGAGCTGCTGCTGGCGGTCCGGATTGGCGTGGCAGAGCAGCACGAACAGGAAATCGAGCAGGGCGTGCATGGCACTACGGTACAGCAGCTGCGCGACCTGCGGCGTGCGATCGTGCGCGCACACCACCAGTGCCGCATCAGCATGCGCGCGCAGCGGGTTGGCGGTGTGGCGGGTGATGGAAATCACCTTGCCACCCATGTCCTGGAACTGCCGCGACAACTGAGAAAGCTGGGGCAGGTTGCCGAACTCGGAGAACACCAGCAGCACATCGCCGGGGCGTGCGGCCGACAGGTTGGCCAGCATCAGGATCGGGTCGGTGTGCGGCACCACCAGCAGGCCGAGCAGCGACAGCCGCATGGCGAATTCGCGGGCATACAGGCCGTCGTCACCCAGGCCGTAGACGAACAGCTTGGGCGCGTCGTCGAGCAGTTGCACGATGCGCTCGATCTCCTCGCGTGGATTGGCCTGGCGTGTTTCCTCCTCGGCCTGCGCCTTGCTGCGGCGCAGGGCCTCACCCAGGCGCAGGTAGTCATCGCCGCTGTCGGGTTCGCTGGGGGCCTGTTGTGGATCGGCACCGGCGCGGGCCACATCCTGGCCGATCGAGTACTTCAGGTCCGGGTAGCCCTTGAAGCCGAGTTTCTGGCTGAACTTCACCACGCTGGACTGGCTGATGCCCAGTGCGCTGGCCAGCTGCTGGGACGAGTAGTCGCGCAGCAGGTGGGCATTGTCGAGGATGAAGTCGGCGATGCGGCGCTCGATGGCCGACATCTGCCCGCGCTCGGAACGGATCTTCAGCAGGGGCGGCATGCGGGGTGTCCGGGCATGGGTAGGCGCGTTGCGGTTGGCAGCGTAGAGCGTGTCATGGAATGGGTCGGGCGGGTGGGGTTTGCAGGGGACGCCGTGAATCCGCCCATGGAGGCTTGGCCGCGCTTGCGCGTTTGCGCTGTCCTGCACAAACGGCAAGACCGGGGTTGGGCGTCCTGCCCAACCCGCCCGAGGCATGCCTCGGGCCCATGCGGCGGACACCCCTGCAAACCCCGCCCGCCCGACCCCGGACAGATCGCGCGCGTGCCAGCCGCGAAGGGGATACGGGGTAGGGCAGAAGCAGGAGCATCCACGCATGGCGTGGATCTACTGGCGCGGGGCCCTTGTAGAGTCGAGCCATGCTCGACTGCGCGGGTCACCCCAGCATCTCCAGCCCGCGCACTTCGGTGATGCCCAGCCCCGGCACGTCGCTGATGCTGATCTCCGATTCGTTGAAATGCACGCCGCCGCTGACCGGGTCGAACTGGCCCAGCGAAGGGCCGTCGAGGTCGACCTTGGTGATCACATCGCTCTTGGCCACGGCCAGGTGCACGGCCGCAGCCACGCTGATGCTGGACTCGATCATGCAGCCGATCATGCACGGCACGCCGTAGATGCCGGCGATGTCGGCGATGCGGATCGCGTTGGACAGGCCGCCGGTCTTCATCAGCTTGATGTTGATGATGTCGGCCGCGCGCTGCTGGATCAGGTCCATTACCTGGCTCGGGCTGAACACGCTTTCGTCGGCCATCACCGGCGTGTTGACGCGGTCGGTGACGTACTTCAGGCCGCTGATGTCGGCTGCTTTCACCGGTTGCTCGAGCAGCTCAAGGACCACGCCAGCTTCCTCCAGCGTGCGCATCGCGTGCACCGCCTGCTTGGCGGTCCAGCCCTGGTTGGCATCCAGCCGCAGCAGGGCGCGGCCTTCCACCGCGGCGTGGATCGCCTTGACCCGTTCGATGTCCAGGCCGATGTCCTTGCCGACCTTGATCTTCAGCGACTCGAAGCCGCGTTCGATCGCCGACAGCGAGTCGGCCACCATCTTGTCGATGTAGTCCACGCTGATGGTGATGTCGGTGGTGATCACCGGGTCGCCACCGCCGAGCATCTGGTACAGCGGTGCACCGTGCAGCTGCGCCCACAGGTCATACAACGCGATTTCCACCGCGGCCTTGGCGCTGGTGTTGCGCTCCATCGCGGTCTGCACCAGCCCACACAGGCGGTTGAGGTTGACCACATCCTGGCCGATCAGGCGCGGCGCGATGAAGTGGCGGATCGCTTCGATGATCGAGCCGTGGGTATCGCCGGTGATCACCGCGGTGGCCGGAGCTTCACCGTAGCCGGTGTTGCCGGTATCGGTGCGGATCAGCACCACCACGTCTTCCACGGTCTCCACCGTGCGCAGGGCGGTCTTGAACGGTGTCTTCAACGGCACGCGCAGCATGCCCAGTTCGATGGCAGTGATCTTCATTCAGAGGGTCTTGGCGCGCAGGCGCTGGATGTTGGTGATGCGGTCGATGTAGCGGACGGTATCGCTGGCCATCATCGGCTCCAGCGGCGTGACCGAAACACCATTGAGATGGGCCTGCACGCGCGTGCCGTCGGCACCGAACCAGCTGCCGCCCGCGGTATCGTGGATGACCCAGGTGCGGCCGTCGACGTGGCCGATGGCCATCATCACGTGGCCGGGGATGTAGACCAGGTCGCCCACCTGCAGGTCGGTGACGGCGCGGTCGCGCACCGCCTTGCCGTCCTTGCCGGTGAACGGCAGGCGATCCAGCGCCGGGCTGATCGCCTGTGCACTGGTATTGCGTGGCAGCAGCACGCCGAAGCTGCGGTAGATCTCGGAGACGAAACCGCTGCAGTCGCGGGTGTCGTAGTCGTGCCCCCAGCCGTAGCGCTCGCCGAGGAACTTGAAGGCCTGCTGCAGCAGCAGGCGCGGGGTCAGCGGCAGATAGTCGGCGGCGGTGTCCTGCGAGCGTGGCAGCAGCGCCGGCACCAGCTTCAATCGACCATCGGCCTCGCGCACCGGCAACTGCACCACCCACGACGCATGCGCCTGCTGGCCGTTCACCGGTTCGGCGGCCGGCCAGTCGGCCAGCACCGGCAGGCGCACGCCCATGTCCAGCTGCAGGCGCGAGACGCGCGGTTCTTCCGGGGTGTAGGCGGTCTGCGCGGTGGCGCCGGTGACGATCCGGTACGGGCCTTTGGCGCCATAGCCGAGAACGGTGGCTTTGTCGCCGCTGGCGATGGCATCGGCCTCGATCCACGCGCTGTAGCGCTCGCTGTGCACGAACAGCCAGTGGCCGTCGGCGCTGCGGTGGACCACGGCAACCTTGTCGCCGGGGAACAGCGCCGACTCCTGGAAGCGGTCGATGTCGGTGTCACCGACGCTGCTGAAGACGCGTTCGCGGGTGGGGAAGGTGCGCAGTGCTGCGCGCTTCACCACCAGCCCATACTGCGGTGCCATCCGCGCGGGAATCGCATCGAGGCCGAGGTTGGCTTCGATCGCGCTGCGCAGTGCCGGCGTGATGGCCTGGCCCTTGTCATTGTAGAGGGCACGCGTGGGCCAGCTCGACAGCGCGGTGATGCTGGCGCGCACCGCCGCCGCATCCAGCTGGGCTGGCAATGCGGCGATGTCCTGGATGTGGCTGTCCTGTGCCCGCATCCGCGCGTTCTGTGCCTCGATCTGGCTGCGGTCCAGGATCGGTGCATCGGCGTTGTCCAGGCGCGCGGCCCAGTACTGCGGGGTGAGGTAGGCCTCGTGCAGGCCGATCACATAGGGCAGCGGTGCGCCGGGATCGGGTGCCGGGGCGGCCTGCGCAAAGGCCGGTGCGGCCAGCAGGCACAGGGCCAGGGTCAAGCGGCGTGGCCAATGCCGATGCCGTTCGCGGGAAGCCAGGATCATGCGCTGCACACCCTCCTCGAATGCCTTTTGGAATATTTATTCCTTTTGGCGTCGAAAGCAAGAATAAATTATTGACCGGCATCCCGGCCCGTGTTACACAGCCGTTACCACCCGCGCTGGGGAAGTGTCGCTGTGGATCCTGCCGTTCGCAAACCGCGTCTGCCTGTTGCTGCCGGCCTGTGTGCCGCGCTGCTGCTGTGGGCGTGGTCGGCGGGGGCAAAGGATCCCCGCAGTGCGCTTGATCTGGCGATCGATCGTGAGCGGGAATGGCAGCTGATCGACTGGGTCGACAGTGGCCAGTTCAACAGCGTGGTCATGGCGTTTGCCACGCAAGGCGTCTTCCCGCCGGCCGACTTCCAGTTCGAGCGCATGCGCCGCATCCGTCTGGATTTCAGCCTGGACCAGGCAGCCGCGAAGGCGGCCGTGCGCCGCTGGATTCCCGACCTGACCGACGAGGAATTCGCGCGCTGGGACCAGCTTGGCCTGATCGAGCATCTCGATATCGATGGCGAGCGCTGGTACTTCAAACGCGCACCATCGAACCTGTTCCTGCTCAGTGATGAGGCGCGTGCACGCCGCCGCGCGGATGCACCGATGCCGGCGGCGGGCCCCAACGAAGTGCTCAACGCGCACCACGGGCGCGTGGTTGCCGCGGCCGAACAGAGTGGCCAGGCGTCGGTGCTGCCGCAGCGTATTGAATTCACCCAGTCGCTCACGGTGAAAGCCGATGCCGTGCCGGCCGGCGAGACCGTACGCGCCTGGATTCCGTACCCGCGCGAGATCCCGGGACAGCAGGAGCAGGTGCAGTGGCTGGGCGGCAGCCCGGGCAAGGCGCGGGTCGCACCGGCCAGCACCTTGCAGCGCACGGCCTATCTGGAAGCCAAGGCGGTGGCCGGGCAGCCGACCCGCTTCGAGGTCCGCTACGCGGTCACGATCTTCGCCCGGCATACCGCGATCGATCCGGCCAGGGTGCGGCCGACCCCGGCTGATCCGGCGTTGAAGCCCTATCTGGCCGAGCAGCTGCCGCATGTGCGCTTCACCCCTGCGCTGAAGCTGTTCTCCGACCAGGTGCTGCAGGGCGAGACGCGCCCGTATGAAGTGGTGCGCAAGCTGTTTGCTGCGGTCGACCGCATTCCCTGGGCCGGCGCGCGCGAATATTCCACGATCAGCAACATCAGCGATTACGCGCTGCGTGCCGGCCATGCCGACTGCGGGCAGCAGACCCTGCTGCTGATCGCGCTGCTGCGCCTGAACGGCATTCCCGCGCGCTGGCAGTCGGGCATGGTGTTCTCCAACGATGGCAGTGGTTACAACAACCTGCACGACTGGGGGCAGGTCTACCTGGCGCCGTATGGTTGGCTGCCGATGGACGTGACCACCGGGGCGCTGGCCAGCGACGTGCCGGCCCTGCGCGACTTCTACCTGGGTGGCCTCGACGGCTACCGCATCGCCTTCAACGATGATTTCGGCCAGCCCTTGGTGCCGGCCAAACAGCATTACCGCTCGGAAACGGTCGACTCGCAGCGTGGCGAGGCCGAGTGGGCAGGCGACAACCTGTACTTCGACCAATGGAGCTACGACTTCCAGTGGCGGGTACTGCCAGCCGGGCAACGCTAGCGCGACACATCGCATTCCACACCATTCAATTCTTGCAGGAGAGAGCAGGGGATGAAGGCTTACAGCATCAAGCGGGCGGCGTTGTGCGTCGCCCTCGGGGCGTGTCTGGGCGTGATCGCGCCCAACGCATTCGCACAGGATGGTTCGGTGGTTGGCCGGTTGGTCAGCGAGGGCGGGCAGGTGCCGGCCGGTGCCACGGTGACCGTACGCAATCCGGCAACGGGTTTCGTCCGCTCCGTGCAGGCCGAGGCCAACGGCAGCTACCGCATTCCGCTGCTGCCGGTAGGCACCTACGAGATGGAAGTGGGCTTGCCCGGTGGCGGCGCCAGCCGTGTTGGCCAGGTGACCGTCAGTCTCGGCAGCGCAACGACGGTGAACGTGCCGCTCGGCGCGGTCAGCACGCTGGGCACGGTGGAAGTGCGGGCACCGCAGGTGGTGTCGATGGTGGATGTGAAGTCCACCGAGTCGGCTACCAACATCACCCGCGAGGAACTCTCGCGCCTGCCGGTGGACCGTGACATCACCGCCGTGGCGCTGCTGGCGCCGGGTGCGGTGAAGGGCAAGGGGTCGCTGGGCGGGCAGGGCATTTCCTTCGGCGGTTCGTCGGTGGCCGAGAACACGGTCTACATCAATGGCCTGAACGTCACCGATTTCTACAACCGGGTCGGCTTCTCGTCGGTGCCGTTCTCGTTCTACCAGGAGTTCCAGGTCAAGACTGGCGGCTATTCGGTGGAGTTCGGGCGCAGCACCGGCGGTGTCATCAATGCGGTGACCCGCTCGGGCAGCAATGACTTCAAGGCCGGTGCCGAGCTGGTGTTCGAGCCGCGCGCGTGGCAGTCGCAGGCGCGTGACCGTTACGACGGCAATGGCAGCCGCTACATCACCGCCAGCCGCGACGACTACAGCCGCAGCGCGCTGAACGTGTTCGCTTCCGGTGCGCTGGTGCAGGACCGGTTGTTCTTCTTCGGCATGTACGAAGCCCGCGACTACCGCCCGACATCGACCAACGACGCCGGCACCCGCTTCAACCAGGGCAAGGCCGATGACCCGTTCTGGGGCGGCAAGATCGATTGGCGCATCACCGACAACCAGATGTTCTCGCTGTTCGGCTTCTCCGACCGCAACAAGACGCTCACCGACGTCTATGCCTACGATTACGACCTTGGCAGCAGCGTGGGCGAGCGTGCCAACCAGATCATGAACACCGTGGGTGGCCGCAACTGGTCGGGCACCTACAGCTGGCAGGTCAACAACGATCTGACCATGAAGCTGATGTACGGCGAGAACAAGCGCAACCGCGTGCAGAGCTCGTTGATGGACGAGAACTGCAACCGCGTCTTCGACAACCGCACGGCCGGACAGGGCGTGCCGCCATCGCTGCAGGGCGACCGCAGCTGCACCAGCAGCTCGCAGCTGGAGTCGGCGCTGGACACGCGCAAGGCGGCGCGCGCGGACTTCGAATGGACCCTGGGCAACCATCTGCTGCGGTTCGGCCTGGACCGGGAAGAGAACACGTCCGACTACAGCCGCGCCTATCCGGGCCCGGGCGGCTTCCGCTACGACATCTACTACCGTACCCCGGGCAGCTCGCTGAACGGTGGCGTGGTGCCGGCCAGCGGCGTGGTCGTGCGCACCCGCCGCTATGAAGTGGAAGGTGCGTTCAAGACCATCAACTCGGCCTACTACCTGGAAGACAACTGGCAGGTCACGCCGAACCTGCTGCTCAACCTCGGCCTGCGCATGGAGGCGTTCGACAACAAGGGCGGCGACGGCAACAGCTACATCAAGATCGACAACATGCTGGCCCCGCGTGCCGGCTTCTCCTGGGACGTGCGCGGCGATGGCACCACCAAGGTGTTCGGCAACCTCGGCCGCTACTTCCTGCCGGTTGCCAACGTCATCAACATCAAGCAGGCCGGTGGCTTCCTCGACGAGCGCACCTGGTACGAGTTCCTCGGCTACACCGGCGCAGCCAACAACATCCCCAACCTGGGTGCGCAGATCGGCCCGGTGGACAACTCGCAGGGCGACGGCAGCGTGCCGGACCTGCGTGCGGAAGTGAACCGGGACATGGACCCGGTCTACCAGGATGAAGCCATCCTGGGCTTCCAGCAGATGATCAACGAGGCCTGGTCGGTGGGCGCCAGCGTGACCTACCGGCGCCTGCACAACGCCATCGATGACATGAACATCACCGCCACCGGGCAGTGTGGTGCCATCGACAGCGTGTGGATCATGGGCAACCCGGGGCGTACCAACACCGTGTGGGGCGACACCGACTGCGATGGCCGCAACGATGGCTGGATCAGCATCGACACCTCGAAGGAAGGTTGGGCGCTGTATGACGACAACGGCAACTATGTCGGCCAGCGCGGCTGGGTGAAGCCCAAGCGCGACTACAAGGCACTGGAGCTGCAGGTCGACCGCGCGTGGGACGGCAAGTGGGGCTTCAATGCGTCCTACACGCTGGCCTATGGCCGCGGCAACGCCGAGGGGCCGGTCAACTCCGATACCGACTTCGCCGATGCCGGTCGCACCGAGAACTTCGACAATCCGTGGGTGAACTACCGGGGCTATGGCTACCTGGCCAATGATCGCCGCCATCAGTTCAAGTTCCGCGGCAGCTACGCGCTGACCGAGAACCTGAGCGTGGCGGCAACCCTGGGCGTGCAGTCGGGCAGCCCGATCACCCGCTTCGGTGCCGGCAATCCGTTCGATGCGACCGATTTCCACAGTTACTACGTCTGCGTGTCCAACTGCCAGGCGACGGTGCCATCCGAACGTGTGTTCGTACACTCGCCGCGCGGCGGTGATGGGCGCACGCCGTGGACCTACGATCTCGATGTCAGCGTTTCCTACAAGGTGCCGATTCCCACCGACCTGCGCCTGAAGCTGGCGGTGTACAACGTGCTGAACCAGCAGCGCGTGGTGACCGTGGACCAGGACTACGAGCCGCAGAACGGCATCGGCTCACCCAACCCGCTGTACCGCTACGGCACCGGCTTCCAGTCACCGCGCTATGCGCAGCTGACGGTCACATGGGCCTACTGAAGCCAGCCCAGCACGCTCGACGCAGCTTCTGCATGGCGGCGTTGGCGGTCTTTCCGGTCGCGGCGGTGCAGACGAGCGCGACCGCCTCGATCGATGCCGACGTCGCGGCCGTGGTCCAGCACGAGCATCTGCCCGGGCTGGCCATGGCCGTGGTCGAACAGGGGCGCGTGGTCTACCAGCGCGCCGAGGGTTCGCGTGGCGATGGCGGCCGCATCGACGAGGACACCTTGTTCAAGATCGCCTCCAACAGCAAGGCGATGACCGCCGCGTTGCTGGCGCGGCTGGTGCAGCGGGGCAAGCTGCGCTGGGACGATCCGGTGCAGCGCCATCTGCCGGATTTCCGCATGCAGGACGCATGGGTCGGCCAGCAGATGCAGGTGCGCGACCTGCTGATCCACAACAGCGGGCTCGGCCTGGGCGCTGGCGACCTGATGCTGTGGCCGGAACCGAACACGTTCACCCGTGCCGACATCATCGCCGGACTGGCGCACCTCAAGCCGGTCAGCAGCTTCCGCAGCCACTACGCCTACGACAACCTGATGTACGTGGTGGCCGGGGAAGTGGCCGCTGCGGCCGGTGGCAAACCCTATGACCAGCTGATGCGCGAGCAGGTGTTCGAACCACTCGGCCTGGCACGCTGCCAAGTGGGCGCCTGGTCGGTGAAACGCGTGGGAAATGTCGCGCAGCCGCATGCATGGCGTGGTGATCGCAATGAGGTGGTGAACGCCGACGCTGACATCAGCCCGGACCTGCCGTCGATGGCGGCCGGTGGCATCCGTTGCTCGCTGCGCGACATGACGCGCTGGATGCAGGTGCTGTTGGATCCTGCCGTGGTGCCTGACTGGTTGAACAGTGAACAGCGCCGCACGCTGTGGACGTTGCACATGCCGATGCCGCTGGGTGAGCGCCAGCAGCGCTGGGACAACGCGCACTTCTACGGTTATGGCTATGGCTGGCGCGTGTCCGACATGGATGGGCAGTGGAAGGTAGCGCACACCGGCACGCTGTCGGGCATGTACTCGTCGCTGGCGCTGCTGCCTGACCGGAAAGTGGGCGTGGTGATGCTGATCAACGGTGAAGGCGAGGATGCGCGCACAGCGCTGATGCAGGCAGCGCTGAAGCGCTTCACCACCCCCGACGATGCGCGTCCGGCGATGGAGTACCTGGCCGAACTGAAGGCGGACCAGGCAACGCGGGCCGCGAGCGGCCATTCGCGGCCATCCGCCGCTGCGGCGCAGGTGACGAGCCGCACGGACCTGTCCCGCTGGCAGGGTCGTTACCGCGATCCGTGGCTGGGCCCGGCCTCACTGTGCCCGGGCGCGGACGGCCTGCGTTTCAGCGTCGACAAGTCGCCCCGACTGCAGGCCACGGTGCTCCAGTTGCAAGGGCGTTGGCTGCTGCGCTGGGATACGCTGGGCGAAGACGCACAGGCCTGGCTGCAGCCCGGTGACGGTGCGCCGCCCACACTGGACCTGCGTGCCATCGACCCGGACATCGACTTCAGCTATGACTTCCAGGACCTGCATTTCACTCGTACTGGCGACTGCCCTGGCAGCGAGCGCCAGCGCCGCTGAGCCGCCGCGCGTTTCGCCGGCGATCGACGCCGCCAGTGCCGGTCTGGTCGAGATCCGTTCGCTGTCGCCACGCATCGAGATGGATATCCGCTACGCCAGCGCCAACAACTTCACTGGCGCGCGCGTACCGGGATACGAGGCGCCCTCGTGCTACCTGCTGGCGCCGGTGGCGAAGGCGCTGGCGCAGGTGGAACAGGACCTGCGTGCGGATGGATTCGGCCTGCGGATCTACGACTGCTACCGCCCGGTGCGCTCGGTGCAGGCCTTCATGGCCTGGGTGAACGACCCGCGCGAGCGCTCGCGCAAGGCATTGCAGTACCCGGATCTGGACAAGCCGCGGCTGCTGGCCGACGGCTACATCGCCGAACGTTCCGGACACAGTCGCGGCGCCACGGTGGATCTGGGGCTGCTGGATTGCCGCAGCGGTGCATGTACGCCGCTGGACATGGGCACCGACTTCGATTTCTTCGGACCACGCGCGCATACGCAGACCAGCGGATTGAGCGATGCGCAGCAGGCGAACCGCCAGCAGCTGGTGCGCGCGATGGCGCGGCGGGGCTTCGTCAATTATCCGCAGGAGTGGTGGCACTACACTCTGCAGCCGGAACCGGATCCCGGCACCGCGTACGACGTTCCGGTGCTCTAGGGGGTTTCGGCAGGGCTGCGCCCTGCACCTGCAGAGGCAACGGCCGAATCAACAGCAACGGCGTGCGTTCCGTGGGTTGGCGGGGCGGTGCCGGAGTGCGGGGACGCCGTAAATCCGTCCATGGAGGCTTGGCAGCCGCATTCATGCGGCTGACACCCCGCACTCCGGCACCGCCCCGCCTCTGACAGTTTCCCGCGGAGTCCGTTGTAAAGCCGAGCCCATGCTCGGCTGCTCTTTTTTCAATCGTCGAGATATTCGATCTCGATGGAGATTCATCCACGCATGGCGTGGATCTACCGTGGCCACCGGATCGGATCCGGGGCAGATCCCTTACACTGGCCGCCTTCTCATCCCAGCCCGCCCGATGAACCTTCCCCTGCACTTCGGCCTGCTCGGCACCCTGGAAGCCGGCGCCATCGCCCTGCTGGTCGGCCTGCTGGTGTACTTCCTGTGGTCGCGGCTGTGCCGGCTGCTGCACTGGTCGGTGGGGCATGCGATCGGCTGGTCCTGCGTCATCTCGGTGGTGGCCTCCGCCGGCATCGACGCGTGGAAGCTGTTCTACATGGGCATCGTGCGGCTGGAGTCGCCGCTGTACGCGCGCCTGTTCCTCGCCACCATCCACGATCCGAACGAACTTGGTAGCCGTGTCGTGCTGGAAATCGCCGGCGCGCTCGCCGGTGTCGCCCTGGGATGGGTGTTGTTCAGTTCGCGGTCATTGGAAAAAACCGTCGACTGACGCAGGTTTTTCGTTGCCTGCCGGTTAAATCCAGAGGCGCTGAATGCGCATCTTATGAGCCACTCACTCCCCGCTAACCAGCGCGCTAAAGCATGCGTGGAGGCGAGTGGTTAATCGCGCGTGTGGAGGCCGGCCGCGGCCCAAAATCGATTCAGAAAGGCGGTGGCAGGGTAGGTGCCGTGCGGAAACAACAGGCCGCGCAACACCACCCAATTGGTAGGAGACACCCCTGATGACTATTCGCAACCGCAAGCCCCTGATCGCCCTGATCGTCGCCGCCGGCAGTGTGCTGGCCATCCCGGCGATGGCACAGTCGGCCAAGCAGCAGGCCGCGCATGCGCAGAATGAAGCGGCGCAGGCCCAGCAGGCGGCGGCACAGGCTGGGCAGGCGGCTGACCAGGCGACCGATGCGGCCGCAGCGGCATCGGCGCAGGCCAACGGCGGTGGCCAGACCTGGGCCAGCATCGATACCGATGGCAATGGCACCATCAGCAAGACCGAGGCGCAGGTGAACGCCGGCCTGGCCCAGGTGTTCGACCAGGCCGATACCAACAAGGACGGAGAGCTGAGCGCCGACGAGTACAAGGCCTACGTGGCTGCGCAGCAGGCCGGAGCAGGTGCCGGCGCGGCGCAGGGCCGCTGATCTACACCTGATTCGGGAAGACCGGTGCATGGGGACCCGGGCGGCTGCGGCCGCCCGGGTTTTTATCGTCACCAGCACCCCTGTATCCTTGCACGATGAACACCCCCACGCCTGCGCCGTCGCGCGCCATCGGCCTGGTCGGTTTTGACGGTGACGATACGCTGTGGAAGAGCGAGGACTACTACCGCAAGGCCGAGCAGGATTATCTTGACCTGCTGTCGCGCTACGTCGACGTGCATGACACGCAGACCGCGCGCCACCTGCTGGAAGTGCAGCAGCGCCACCTGGGCACCTTCGGCTACGGCGTGAAGAGCATGACGCTGTCGATGATCGAAGCGGCCATCGACATCACCGGCCAGCGCATCGAGGCCAAGGACATCCAGCGCATCCTGGATATCGGCCATGACACCCTGCGCCACCCGGTCGAGCTGATCGACGGCGTGCGCGAAGCGGTGGCGGCCATCGCCGAGCACTACCCGGTAGTGCTGATCACCAAGGGCGACCTGTTCCACCAGGAAGCGAAGATCAAGGTGGCCAACCTGGCCGAGCTGTTCCCGCGCATCGAGATCGTTTCCGAGAAGGACCCGGAGACCTACGCCCGCGTACTGGCCGAATTCGACCTGCCGATGCAACGCTTCGTGATGGTCGGCAACTCGCTGCGCTCGGACATCGAGCCGGTGGTGACCCTGGGTGGCTGGGGCGTGCATACCCCGTACGCGGTGACCTGGGCCCACGAGACCCAGCATGGCGTGGCCGACGATGAACCGCGCATGGTCACCGCCGATACCGCCCACGACTGGCCGGCTGCACTGGCGGCGATCGAGGCCAAGGCCGCTGCAGCGGCCTGACAGGGCCCGGCGGCTGCGGCAGAATCGGGGCATGAACGTCCGACTGCGCGCGCTGTTGTTGTCCCTGCTGCTGGTGCCGGCCACCGTGCTGGCCCAGCAGACCGCCGAGCGTTCGGCGGCCTACGCGGTGGAAACCGGTGACAGCTGGGTCGATGCCCAGCTGCAGGACATCAACCACTACGCCGAGCGCTACCCCGACGCCTTCCTCGACGAGGTGTCGCGCTATGCCGACGTACCGCGCGGCTATATCAGCGCACTGTTCACCACCCATGGCTGGCAGGCCGGGGATATCTACTTCGCCTGCTTCTGGGCCAAGGCCAGCGGCCAGACCTGCCGCGACAGCGTGCGCGCCTTCAGCCAGGACCCGGCCGGCGGCTGGGAGGCGGTGGTGAAGCGGATGCCGACCAAGCCGGAGAACCTGCATTACCGCGCGATGCGCCACGCCATCGTGGCCAGCTACCAGCACTGGGACCGGCCGATCACCCTGGATGCGACCCTGAAGCGCCAGCTCAAGCGGTAGTGCCGGCCGCTGGCCGGCAACTGCACCCTTCCAGGCATCCGGGGGTTGCCGGCCAGCGGCCGGCACTACCGATTTCTTTCATGTTGCTGTGCATATCGCCGCCGCCGCGCGCTCCGGCGACAATACGGGTTCGAGCTGTTCCCCGTTCCCGTAATCGAGTGACTGATGAGCGCCTCTTTCGTTTCGCCTGATGTGATCCGCCGCCTGTTCGCGCAGGCCATGTCCCGCATGTACCGCACCGAAGTGCCGCTGTACGGCACGCTGGTGGAACTGGTGGAGCGGATCAACGCGCAGGTGCTTGACCAGGACCCTGCGCTGGCCGCGCAGCTGCTGCGCAACGACGAGCGTGCGCGCCTGGACGAGGAGCGCCATGGCGCGATCCGCGTCGGCACCGTGCAGGAACTGGCGACGCTGCGCCGCCTGTTCGCGGTGATGGGCATGTTCCCGGTCGGCTACTACGACCTGTCGGTGGCCGGCGTGCCGGTGCACTCCACCGCGTTCCGGCCGCTGACCGGCGCCGCGCTGGCGCAGAACCCGTTCCGCGTGTTCACCTCGCTGCTGCGCCTGGAGCTGATCGAAGACGAAGCGCTGCGTGCCGAATCGGCGCGCATCCTCGAACGCCGCCGCATCTTCACCGATGGCGCACTGGCGCTGATCGACCAGGCCGAGCGTGATGGCGGGCTGTCGCAGGCCGATGCCGAGCGCTTCGTCGATGAAGCACTGGAAACCTTCCGCTGGCACGGCGATGCCACCGTCGACCTGCCGACCTACCACGCCCTGCACAACGCGCATCGCCTGGTGGCCGACGTGGTCAGTTTCCGTGGCCCGCACATCAACCACCTGACCCCGCGCACGCTGGATATCGACGCGGCGCAGGCGGCGATGATCGAGCATGGCATGGCGGCCAAGGCGGTGATCGAAGGCCCGCCGCGCCGTGCTTGCCCGATCCTGCTGCGCCAGACCAGCTTCAAGGCACTGGAAGAAGCCGTGCATTTCCCGGACAGCGAGGGTGGCGATGCCGGCACCCATACCGCGCGCTTCGGCGAGATCGAACAACGTGGCCTTGCGCTGACCCCGAAGGGCCGCGCGCTGTACGACCAGCTGCTGTCGCAGGCACGCGATGCCGGTGGCGAAGGCAGTACCGGCGGCGACTACGGCCAGCGCCTGCAGGCGGTGTTCGCCAGCTTCCCGGATGACCACGACACGCTGCGCCAGGAAGGCCTGGGCTACTACCGCTACCAGCTGACCGACGCCGGCCGCGCCGCGCCGGAGCGCGTGGCTGATCTGCCGGCCGAAGTGCTGGTGGCCGCCGGCCTGGCCACGGCCGACCCGATCGTCTACGAGGATTTCCTGCCGGTCAGTGCCGCGGGCATCTTCCAGTCGAACCTGGGCGGTGAAGAACAGCGTGCCTATGCCGCGCATGCCAACCGCGAGGCCTTCGAGCAGGCGCTGGGCGTGGCGGTGAATGACGAGTTCGAAATCTACGAGCGGCTGCAGGCGGAATCGCTGGCGAGCCTGCGCACCGCGTGAAGGTAGAGCCGGCCGCTGGCCGGCTGTTTTGGGAAGCCGGCCAGCGGCCGGCTCTACCCGATGTCCGTGCCTGGGGTCATGGCGCTGCCCTCTGTAGAGCCGAGCCATGCTCGGCTGCCGAGAAAAGCAGTCGAGCATGGCTCGACTCTACAAAAGCGGGTCTCAGCCCTTCATCGTGCCGGTATCCAGCCAGCGCTGGTGCCACGACAGCGCTTCCGGCAGCAGGTGCGGGGTGTGCTTGCCGTAGCTCTCGCGGCTGGCACGGTCGAAGTAGTCCTGCAGCTGCGGGCGGAAATCCGGGTGCGCGCAGTTATCGATCAGCACCTGCGCGCGCTTGCGCGGGGTCAGGCCACGCAGGTCGGCCAGGCCCTGCTCGGTCACGATCACCGACACGTCGTGCTCGGTGTGGTCGACATGGCTGGCCATCGGCACGATCGCCGAGATGGTGCCGTTCTTCGCGGTGGACGGGCTCAGGAACGCCGACAGGAAACCGTTGCGGGCGAAGTCACCGGAACCGCCGATGCCGTTCATGATCCGCGTGCCCATCACGTGCGTCGAATTGACGTTGCCGTAGATGTCCACCTCGATCATGCCGTTCATGCCGATGCAGCCAAGGCGGCGCACCAGTTCCGGATGGTTGGAGATTTCCTGCGTGCGCATGATGATGCGTTCGCGGTAGAAATCGATGTGTTCCTTGAACGTCTCGTTGGCCTGCGGGCTCAGCGCGAAGCCGGTGCACGAGGCGTAGCTCAGCACGCCGTCGCGCAGCAGGTCGAGCATGCCGTCCTGGATCACTTCGGTGAACGCGGCCAGGTCGCGGAAACCGCTCTTGGCCAGGCCGGCCAGCACCGCGTTCGGGATGTTGCCCACGCCCGACTGCAGCGGCAGCAGGTTCGGCGGCAGTCGGCCCTTCTTCACTTCGTGCTTGAGGAACTCGATCAGGTGCGAGGCGATCTGCTCGCTGGTTGCATCGATCGGGCTGAACGGGCTGTTGCGGTCCGGGCCGTTGGTGCGCACCACGGCCACGATCTTGTCCGGGTCGCAGCGCAGCGCGGTGTCGCCGATGCGGTCGTTGGCGTTCACCAGCGGAATCGGCTTGCGGTGCGGCGGCAGCGCGGTGCCGTAGTAGATGTCATGCATGCCGTCGACGCCGGCCGGCTGCCATTCGTTGACCTCGACGATCACCTTCTTCGCCAGGTCCAGCCAGGTCTTGTTGTTGCCGACCGAGGTGGAGGGCACCAGCGAGCCATCCTCGCGGATGGCCGAGACTTCGATCACGGCGGTATCGATCTCGCCGTAGAAACCGAACCACACGTGCTGGGCGACGTGGCTGAGATGGATGTCGATGTAATCCAGCTTGCCCTCGTTGATGCGGTTGCGCGCATCCGGGTCGCTCTGGAACGGCATGCGCATGGCGATGCCATCGGCCTTGGCCAGCGCGCCATCAAGCTCCGGCGCGGTGGAGGCGCCGGTCATCAGCTTGATCTGGAAGGGCTGGCCCTGGGCGTGCACCGCTTCGATGCGACGGGCCAGTTCAACGGGGACGGCCTTGGGATACCCGGAGCCGGTAAAGCCGCTCATGGCCACGGTTTCACCGGGCTGGATCAGCGCGGCTGCGGCCTCGGCGGAGACCACGCGGTCACGGAGACGCGCGTTGGCGATGCGATCAACAGACATGACGACAGTGTTTCTGGGGGGAAAGCCGATTATCGGCCATCCTCATCCGTACGGGGGGTTCTACCTTCGTGGAATGGCTTTTCCCCACAGGGGTCACCCATACCCACCGGTTTTGTTTTGCAGTGCAGCGTGCAAAGTCCTTTCGCAGCCCGCACGATGGCCCTGCATCCCGACGTGGGGGAGGGAGCAGAGCCCGCTGGCAGTTCGCTGCAAGCGGGCTTTTTTATTGCCTGTCGCCCATTATGAATGCGCGGCCTCCATTATCGGTAGTGCCGGCCGCTGGCCGGCAACCCCAGTAACATTCGGCAGCATCATCGGATCTGCCGGCCAGCGGCCGGCACTACCGGGTCGATACAATCAGCCCATGACCCTCGCCCCCGCCGACCTTCCCGCGTCCCTGCAGCCCCTTGTCGACCGCGCCCTGGCGCGCCTGGCCCAGGTCCTGCCCGTGCCCGTTCCTGCCGAGCTGCTGCCGTTGCTGACCCGCCTGGCGGTGGCCAGCGACTTCGCGCTGGACACCCTGGTGCGGCAACCGGCGCTGCTGGCACAGCTGGCCGTGCCCGGCTGCCCGCCGATCCCGGCGCCGGTGCTCGATCCACTGCAGCCCAGCGACTGGCCGGCGCAGATCCGGCGCTGGCGTACCGCCATGTCGACGCGGCTGATCTGGCGCGACCTGACCGGCCTGGACGACGTGGCGCAGACCCTGGCCGGCGCCACCGCTTTGGCCGAAGACTGCCTGCGGCTGGCACTGGACGCCCTGCAGCAGGAATTCGCCCAACGCCATGGCGTGGTCCGCGATGGCGAAGGCACGCCGCAGCAGCTGGTGGTGTTCGGCCTCGGCAAGCTCGGCGGTGGCGAGCTCAACTTCAGTTCCGATGTGGACCTGGTCTACGCCTACCCGCACGGCGGCGAATCCGACGGCCCGCGCGCGCTGGCCGCTGAAGAATACTTCGCGCGCCTCGGCCAGCGCCTGGCCAAGCTGCTGGACGAAACCACCGTGGATGGCTTCAGCCACCGCGTCGACCTGCGCCTGCGCCCGTTCGGCAGCGCCGGTCGCGTCGCGCTGTCGTTCGCCGCGATGGACCAGTACTTCCAGCGCGAAGGCCGCGACTGGGAACGCTATGCCTGGCTGAAGGCGCGCGCGGTGGCCGGCGATATCGACGCCGGTGAAGCGTGGCTGCAGACCCTGCGCCCGTTCGTGTATCGCCGCTACCTGGATTTCACCGCGCTCGACGGCCTGCGCGAGATGAAGGCGGCGATCACCGCCGAAGTCGCGCGCCGCGAACTGCATGAGGACATCAAGCGCGGCGCCGGCGGCATCCGCGAAATCGAATTCCTGTGCCAGGCGCTGCAGCTGATCCGCGGTGGCCGCGAACCAACCTTGCGCGAGCGTCGGCTGCTGGTGGCGCTGGACGCGCTGGTGGCGGCCGGGCAGATCGCGCCCGAGGATGGCAGCGCGCTGCGCGAGGCTTACCTGTTCCTGCGCCGGCTGGAAAACCGCCTGCAGATGCTGCGCGACGCGCAGACCCACGTGCTGCCCAGCGATGCGCTGGACCGCGAGCGCATCGCCGTCGGCCTGGGCTACCCGGATTGGGAGGTGCTGCGCGCGGCACTGGCCGTGCAGCAGCAGCGGGTCAGTACTGAATTCGCCGCGCTGCTGGCGCCGCGCAAGGGCCAGGCCGCGCCCGATGCACTGGCCAACTACTGGCGCAGCCTGCCCGAGGGCAGCAATGCGCCGCTGCTGGCCGAGGCCGGTTTCCTCGATGCCAATGGCGCCGACCAGTCCCTGCGCGATTTCGCACAGGGCACCGGCGTGAAGTCATTGTCCGATGCCGCGCGTGCGCGGCTGGATCGCGTACTGCCCGCGTTGCTGCATGCGGCAACGCGCTCGCCACAGCCCGACGCCGCGCTCAAGCGCGTGCTTGGCCTGCTGCAGGCGGTGCTGCGCCGGACCAGTTATCTCGCGCTGCTGGACGAACAACCGAGCGCGTTGGCGCGTCTGGTCGATGTGCTGGCGCGCAGCGCACTGCTGGCCGAGCGGCTGGCCGCGTACCCGCTGCTGCTGGACGAACTGCTGGACGTGCGCGTGTCCGGGCCGATGCCCGATGCCGCCGGCATGCTGGCCGAGTGCCAGCAGGTGCTGGCGGTGGAAGATCCCGAATCCGCACTGCGCTGGCTCAACGAGACGCGGCTGGCACTCAGCTTCCGCATGGCGATGGCCACGCTGGACGGCCGCCAGGGCGCGGTGGACAGCACGCGGCAACTGGCCGAGCTGGCGCAGGCGGTGGTGGTCACCGTGCTGGCGATGGCCGAGGCGGATATGCGCGCCGCACATGGCGAGATTCCTGGCGGGCGCTTCGCGATCATCGGCTATGGCAGCCTCGGTGGGCTTGAACTGGGCTTCGGTTCCGACCTGGACCTGGTGTTCCTGCACGACAATCCAGCCGGCGTGGATGCCAGCGATGGCGCACGTCCGCTGGAGCCGGGGCGCTGGTATGCGCGGCTGGCGCAGAAGGTGATGGCGCTGCTTGGTGCGGTCACCGCTGCCGGGCGCCTGTACGACATCGACGTGCGCCTGCGCCCGGATGGCGGCAAGGGGTCGCTGGTGTCTTCGCTGGCCAGTTACACCGAATACCAGCGCGAGCGTGCGTGGACCTGGGAACACCAGGCGCTGGTGCGCGCGCGCGGCGTGGCCGGCGATGCCAGCCTGCTGGCCGACTTCGAACAGGTGCGTGCGCAGACGCTGGGGCGTGAGCGCGACATGGGTGTGCTGTATGCGGACGTGCTGAAGATGCGCGGCCGCATGCGCACCGAACTGGACCGCAGCGATGCCGCGCGACTGGACCTGAAGCAGGGTGCTGGCGGCGTGGTGGACCTGGAGTTCCTGCTGCAGACCGGTGTGTTGGCGCGCAGTGCGCAGCACGTGGCGTTGCTGCAGCCGCGCGATACGCCATCGTTGATCGATGCGTTGGCCGTTGCTGGCTTCCTGCCGGAAGACACCGCGCAGGCGTTGCATGCAGCGCATGCCACATTGCTGGAGGTAGGCCTGGCCTGCACGCTGGACCGGCGCCCGAGGCTGGCACCGACCACGCCTGCGATTGAAGAGGCGTGTGCCGCGATTACGGCGGCGTGTAGTGCTGCGGAGCTGCCGTTCGCCTGAGGGGTTGCACCGACCAGAGCAATGGCCTGCTTTGGGTGGGTGCCGACCGTTGGTCGGCACAATCTGTCGGCAGCGATGAACGCTGATGGAGCGTGCCGACCAACGGTCGGCACCCACCAGATCATTGGCCCGGTGATGCCCCGCTGTTGGCAACTACCGGATCAATGGCCCGGCGATGGTCTGCTATTGGTAGGTGCCGACCGTTGGTCGGCACCTACCAGGGCGACGGCGGTCAGCCGGCCGCGCGCAGCGGCGCCATCTTCCACAGCAGCGCGCGGAACGGGGCCAGCAGGCAGACGCCGATCGCCAGCTTCACCGCCAGGTCGCCTGCGGCCCAGCTCACCCACGGCAGGGTGGAACCGGCAAACGCGATCGACCAGAAAATGGTGGTATCCACCGTCGCGCTGCAGGTGGTGGCCACCATCGGTGCGCGCCACCAGTTGCCACGGCGCAGGCGGTCGAACACGGTGATGTCCAGCAGCTGGGCCACGATGAAGGCCGAGCACGAGGCAATGGCGATGCGCGGCGTCGCCACCCAGATCGACAGCAGCACCGCCACCGCGAAACCGATCCACGCCACGCGGCGCGCCGGGCCCGGGCCGAAGCGGCGGTTGATCAGGTTGCTGACCAGGAACGCGACCGGATAACTGAAGGCACCCCAGGTCAGCCAGTCGTTGATCGGGTACTGCACCAGCACGTTGGACAGCAGCACCACCGCGCCCATGGCCAGTACCGCCAGCACCAGGGCGCGGGCGGTCAACGGGGCAAACACAGGGGCAGGACGCACGGACATGGCGAGCCAGGGGGACAAAAGGGATCGCCCATTATCCGCCCGGCCCGCGGCAAAGCCAAAACCGGTCGTTCAGCTTTACAGCGCTTCGCTCATCACGTCGCCAGCGGCGTAGGCGGTCGGCACATAGGCCAGCGCCTGGCCCTGTGCGCTCTTCACGGTCCAGCCGGCACCGGCCTCGGTGGGGTCGAAATGCACCTGCTGGCCGACCACGAACGCCGCCGTCTGGTCTTCGTGCACGCGCGCCGGCCAGCGCAGGGTGGCGGTCTGGTCGGCCTTGTCGGGCACCTGCAGCTGCACCTGGCGCTCGCCTGCCGGGGTGGTCTCCACCTTCTTCACTTCCATCGGCGGCAGCGGCACCGCCTTGGTGCGGGCGGCCCTGGCATTGCGTTCGCTGGCCTTGAACGGCGCCTTCGACAGTTCGGACAGGCCCGCCGATGCAGCGAGGGGGACCGAGACCACGATCAGCGAGGTGATCAGTACGCTGGCCTCACTGCTGTTCAACTGCGGCGCGGCGCCGGCATGGACGGTGGGCACCAGCAGCGCCGAGAGCAGCAGGGCAGAAGCGGGAACGCGCAGGCAACGGAACATGGAGACCTCCTGGTCAGGGTGGGGACGGCGGCTCAGCGCCGGGTATCGAAGATGTCGCGCGGGCCGGTGGCCTCGGGCAGGTATTCCAGCGGGCGGCCCTGGTTGTCCTTCAGCTGCCAGCCCTGGTCGGCGCCGGTCGGCTCGAAGTTCACGGTCTGGCCCACGGTGAACTGCACGGCGGGATCACCGATGCCGCGCGGGTACTGCATCGACGCGGTGTTCTGCGGGTCGTTGGCATCACGCAGCAGCACTTCGCGGCGGCCATCCACGGTGGTGGCGATGGCGCTTACCTGCATCTGCGGCAGCTTGATCTGCTGCGGGCGGGCCAACGGGCGACCCGCGTCGGCCGCATCCTGGGCTTCCTCCGCTGCCGCCGCGCGGGCCGAGGCCACCATCTGCGTGGACATCTCCAGGCTGGGCCCCTGCGGGCCCGGGTCATGGATGATCACGATGCGGCGTTCGGCGTGTGCGGCCGTCGACCAGGCCAGGCCAGCGACGATCACCATCGACAACAGGGCGGTATGCAGTGGACGCATGTCGTTCTCCTCGTGCAATTCAAGGCGTGGCGGCAGTGGCACCGGCCACTGGCACATGGGGGATCACCAGTTCCTGCTGCAGCTGGCTGCGCTGGTGCAGGAAGTCGAACACCGATTCCACCGTCACCACCGAATAATTGCCGGAGATGCGCTCGCCGGCCGGATGGTCGGTGGTGGTGGCGTTGGCCACGAACAGGCGCGCACCCACGCGCTTGCCGAGGCCGATATGCAGCACGCTGGGCTGGTACTTCTGCTGGCGCAGCCACTGCTGCGCCTGTTCGCGCTTGACGATGGCCGGCGCGCCCTCGGCCTGCGCCATCGCCGCGGCCAGCACTTCCAGCACCCACTGGTTGGAGTTCTGGTAGTCGGTGGCGAACGGGTAGGCGACCACGTTGTACTTTGTCTCGTGCAGCGCCTTGGGCTGGATCGACGGCGGCACCAGCATCGCGCGCAGTGCGGCACGCAACGGTGCCGACGGCACACCGATGCGCAGGTCGGTATGGCCACCGCTCTCGCCGACGAAGTTGCCCAGCCCTTCGTGATACAGCTGCGAGCTGTCGGTCTTGCAGCGGTTGAGCAGGTGCATCGCGCGCCAGCGGCCGTCGTCCTCGCGCAGCAGGAACGCCAGGTGGCTGTGGCGCAGGCCATAGCGGCTCAGGTCCTGGCCACCGCGCGCGGCCACCACCACGTCCACATCGGGCAGCGCGTCCAGGCGTTCGGCGGTGGTCCAGGCCACGTCCAGCATCGCCGCCTGCGACGCCACGCTCGGGTAGCGCTCGCGGCACTCGGTGCTGTTCGCCCATGCCGGTGCGGTCGCCAGCAGGCTGGCAATCAGCAGCGCGGCGCGGGGCAGGCGGGAAAAACGATCCATGTCGATACCTTCAACGGCGGGCAGGCCCGCGCGCCGATCATACGCTGGTCAGCGCAGCGGGCGGTCCACGCCCTTGCGCTTGAGTTCCTTGTCGCAGGCGTCACTGATCGGGGCCACCGGCAATGGCGGGCGCTGGCCCTTTGGATCGCGCAGCGCCGGCTGTTCGCGGTACGCGTCCAGCTGCTGCTGGCATTGATAGGAGATCGGGTCCAGCTCGGTGGGCGCGGTGGAGCACGCGGCGAGCAGGGCCAGGGGCAGCAGGAGCAGGGTACGCATGAAGACGTTCAGAGTGATGGGGGAAGCTGGACTCTAACCGTGCAGCTGGATCGAAATGTTCAGAAATCGCTGGGCACCCCGGGTAGTGCCGGCCGCTGGCCGGCAAGTGTTCGGCAATGCGTACAGCGTTGCCGGCCAGCGGCCGGCACTACCGTGCTTCCAGACGCCCAGGATTGCCGGCCAGCGGCCGGCACTACCGCAATGCCAGCCGCGCTTTCACTTCTGCCGCCACCCGCGCGGTCTCGCGCAGTGGCTCGATGCGGTCGTACTGCCAGTCCAGCCAGTGCGCCTGCAATCGCCCGCGCTCGCGCAGCTGTTGCTGGAAGCGCGCCAACCGCCCCTGCACGGTATCGGCCAGCGCCACCATCACCGGCATGCGCGTGGCGCAGGCTTCAGAGAGCAGGTTCACCGAATCGGGCGAGACCACCACGCGGTTGGCCCAGCCGAGCAGGCCGCCATAGGGATTGGTGCCGTCGCCACCATCGCCCCAGATCACGTGCGGCAGGTCGGCGAATTTCGCGCGCAGGATCTCGGCCAAGGCCGGCGGCGTGCGTCGCGAGGTGGTGGCCAGCAGGCTGCCGCCTTCGCTGCGGATCTGGTCGGCCAGCGCCTGGAACACGCCGACCATCGCCGTCTCATCCCACGGCGCCAGCGGCGTCGGCCCGCCCACCAGCAGCGCAGTGCGCGGGCCGGGCAGGGTACTGAAACCGGCGAACGCGGCGCGGCCCCAGGCCAGCCAGTCGTCGTCCACCGGGTTGAGGCTGCCGAGCAGGGTCAACACATTGCTGCCGCGCAGGGCGTCGTGTTCGGGCACCACCACCACATCCCAGTGGCGGGCGCCGATGCGCGGGTCGAGGATCTGCACCACCTGGCTGCCGCGCGCACGCAGCACGCGCAAGGCACCGGCGGCCTGGCGGCCACAGCCGATCGCCAGCGCTGGAGCCTCGGCGGCCAGTGTCGCGAAGGCCTCGCCGTAGCCGTTCACATCGCCGGGCAGGCGGCGCGGCGACAGCCAGCGCCAGGGCGCGCGTGGCTGCAGCAGCAGCGGCCGATGGGTGCCCTGGCGCAGCGCCGAGGCCAGCGCGACCGCCTGGCGGACATTGCCCGCGCGGCCGTCTGTGACCGTCCAGGGCGCGCTCGATCGTTTCACCATTGGCATTAATTCGTTTCAGCCCTGCTGGGTGTTGCAACAGTCGCGACACTCTACACTGCGGCTCGTCGATTCGCCCCGCGCCGCCCGCGGGCACTGACTTCCCTTAGCCGCCCTGGAGATCCACCGATGTCCCACGCGCTCGACGCTGCTGCCCTCGATCAGCTGTTCCGCACTGCCCGTACCCAGAACGCCTTCCTCGACAAGCCGGTCCCGGCCAGCCTGCTGCAGGAACTGTACGACCTGGTGAAGTGGGGCCCGACCGCGGCCAACACCACGCCGGCCCGCTTCGTCTTCGTCACCTCGAAGGAAGCCAAGGACAAGCTGGCCCCGGCCCTGTCCGAGGGCAACCTGGCCAAGACCATGGCCGCCCCGGTCACCGCCATCATCGGCTTCGACCTGGACTTCCACGAAAAGCTGCCGTACCTGTTCCCGCACACCGATGCCAAGGCCTGGTTCGACGGCCCGCAGGAAGGCCGCCACGAAGCCGCCATCCGCAACGGCAGCCTGCAGGGTGCCTACCTGATCCTGGCCGCGCGCGCGCTGGGCCTGGATGCCGGCCCGATGTCCGGCTTCGATGCGGCCAAGGTGGATGAAGCCTTCTTCGCCGGCACCTCCATCAAGTCGAATTTCCTGGTCAACCTGGGTTACGGTGACCCGGCGGGCCTGTTCCCGCGTCTGCCGCGCCTGTCGTTCGACGAAGCGGCGCGCATCGCGTAAGTCGCTGTATCGATTCCGGGCCGCCCCCTTGGCGGTCCCTGCTGTACCCACCCTACGATCCGGAGAGTTCCTGAGATGAGCGCCACCCGTAAACTGCTGCTGCCGCTGGCCCTGACCCTGGCCATCGCCGCCTGCTCCAAGCCGGCCGACACCGCTGCCCCGGCGGCCGATGCCGCCGCCCCGGCCACCACCGAGCAGGCCGCCACCCCGGCTGCCGATGCCGCCGCCGCTGCGCCGGCCGCCGAAGCGATCAAGATCGCCTCGGGCACCTACAAGCTGGACCCGAGCCACACCGACGTGCTGGCCCAGTGGAGCCACTTCGGCTTCTCCAACCCGAGCGCGCACTTCGGCAACGTCGAAGGCACCCTGGTGTACAACGCTGAAGACGTGACCAAGTCCACCGTGGAAGTGAAGCTGCCGCTGAGCGGCCTGAACAGCTTCACCGCCAAGTTCGACGAGCACCTGAAGAGCGCCGACTTCTTCGACGCCGCCAAGTTCGCCGATGCCACCTTCAAGAGCACCAAGGTGGAAGCGGCCGGCACCAACAAGCTGACCGTCACCGGCGACCTGACCATCAAGGGCATCACCAAGCCGGTCACCCTGGACGTGACCGTCAATGGCGGCGGCGAGCACCCGATGGCCAAGGTTCCGGCCGCCGGCTTCGATGCCACCACCACCCTGAAGCGCAGCGATTTCGGTGTCGGCGCCTACGCCCCGAACGTCAGCGATGAAGTGAAGATCCGCATCACCACCGAAGCCACCGGCGAAAAGCCGGCGGCTTGATGCACCCCGCTCACTCGTCGTGAGAAGGCAGAAGGCCCGCTGAAAAGCGGGCCTTCTTTTTGGGTTCTGCATGCGAGGTACCCGATGCTGACGGGGTTGCCGGCCAGCGGCCGGCACTACCCGCTAGGTGCCAACCTGCATTGGGAGGGTGCGGACCTACATTTGGTGGGTGCGGACCGTTGGTCCGCACGATCGCTCAGCGCAGCGCGCCCAACCACACCCCACACGCTTCGCTCGGGCTCTGCTTGGCCTTCACCGCCAGCCCGCTCACCCGCACGAAGGTCTGCGCGGCCTGTGCCACCACCTGGCGTGCGATCAGTGCCGCCTGCTTGGTCGCGGCCTGCTGCTTGCGCAGCTGCACGATGTTGATCGACGGCCGGCCCACCGGCGCGTACTTCTGGTCGCGGCGCAGCACGTCGGCCACCTGCGCCACTTCGAATTCGGCCTGCAGGTAACGGTGCTGTGCCTCCACCAGCTCACGCAGCGGTACGTGCAGCGCAGCGGTATCGGCGAAGGCGGCCAGTGCGGCATCGCAGGCGGCGTCATCGGCAAAGCGGGTACGCAGCGCGTCCACGCTGGCCAGGGTCAGTTTGGCCATGTGGGCCTCATTGCTGCAGGAAAGGAGCGCGATTGTCGCATTGCTTGCCGGGTCGTGCCGGCCGCTGGCCGGTAATTGCATGGGAGTGTGCGGACCAATGGTCCGCACCCACCAGTCGATGGCGGTCTGCACCCACCAGTCGATGGCGGTCTGCACCCACCAGTCGATGGCGGTTCGCACCCTCCAGTCGGCGGCGGTCCGCACCCACCGGAGGCAAGGAGCAGCCGAGCGTGGGCTCGGCTCTACAATGGCCCGCTGTATCACCCACGGAAGGAAGACCCATGCAGGACGCGCAGTACTGGTTGAACGAATTCTGGTCGGGCCTGAGCGTGCTCGATCTGGTGGGCGGCAGCGTGCTTGGCACGCTGCTTGGCCTGGTGTTGGGCACCCTCGGCTGGCGCTGGCTTCACCGCCGTGGTTGGTTGCAGCGGCGCAAGCGCTGGCATCACTGGCTGCTGGCCAGTTACGTGGTGCTGCTGCCGCTGGCTACTGCCTTCTTCGGCCTGCAGCTGGGCTTTACTGCCGGTGCGCACCGCGCGCTGTTCAAGCAGCTCGATCATTTCCAGCCGCACCTGCAGACCCTGGTGCAAGGCTGGAGCGAAGGCTTCACCGATTCACTGGACGACCCGCGCATGCGCGAGGCATTGCGCAGCCAGGGCACGGTGGGCGATGTGGCCGACACCATCGCCTCGGCCTACCTCAGCGAACATCCGTTGCCCGGCCTTGATCGTCTTGGCAACGGCCCGTTGGCACGCGGCACCGGCTGGGTGATCGGCAAAGTGCGCGAAGGCCTGCTGCGCGGCATGGTGGAAGACACGCTGGTGGACAAGGCCGGCACGATTGGCCTGGAGCCCAAGGTGGTGCGCGAGGCGCTGACGATGCACGTCGATGAGCTGCTGCACACCCGTGGCGTGCTGCGGCTGGTGAAGGCGCAGATCAACGGCATGATGCCCGGCGTGTACTTCGGGCTGCTGCTGCCGCTGCTGGTCATCGCGCTGCTGGTGGCGGTGGAGATCTGGGCCGCGCAGCGGTTCGGGTGGACGCGGCGGGTGGCATCCAACGCGGTAGTGCCGGCCGCTGGCCGGCAGCTGCAGGTTCCTGCCGAAGGTTCATGAGGTTGCCGGCCAGCGGCCGGCACTACCCATTGGAAGGCGTGCGGACCAACGGTCCGCACCCACCGCCTTTTGATCAATCGCCGTCGGTTTCGTCCGGGTGCGCCTTCCAGTAGCCGGTCGAGCGGATCCAGTCGCGCGGCACGCCCAGGTGGCCTTCGATGAACTTGCGCATCATCCGCGCGCGGCGCGATTCGGTGGCGATCCAGTAGAAGACATCGCCGTCCGGTGCTTCGAAATCGGTCAGCATGTCTTCCAGCAGCGTGCTGCTGGCCGCCGGGAAGCCGTTGCGTTCCAGCCAGTGGATGCGCACGTTCTCGTACTGCGGCAGGTCCTGGCGTTCGGCCTCATCGCTCACTTCGATGAAGGCCTGCACCTCGGCACCGTCCGGCAGCACGTCCAGCCAGCGGGCGATGGCCGGCAGCGCGGTTTCATCGCCGATCAGCACATAGGCGTCGTAGCTGTCGGCCACCACGAACGAGCCGCGCGGGCCACCGATCACCAGCACGTCGCCCGGCTGGGCCTGCTCGGCCCACGGCCCGGCAATGCCCTGGTCGTGCAGCACGAAGTCGATGGCCAGCTCGCCGGATTCGTGGTCCCACCAGCGCGGGGTGTAGTCACGCGACGGCGAGGGCTCCTTGCCGGCCGGGTAGCTGCGGCCTTCAGCGGTCAGCACCGGCAGCACCATTTCGCCGCTGGCGTTGGGGAAGAACAGCTTGATGTGGTCGTCGGCGCCGGGCGAATCGAAGCCGGCCAGATCGTCGCCGCCCAGCACCACGCGGCGCATGCGCGGGGTGACTTCTTCGGTGCGCAGCACGGTCAGTTCACGGAAGCGCACATCCAGGCGCAGGCGCGTGTTGTTGTGTTCGGTCATGGGGATACCTGCAAAGGTGTCGCGCGGGGGGCGCGCGGCATGGGGGAGGACCTGGCTGGATTCAGTCTGGCTGGGTCGTTGAAAGTGGTGATGCCTCGCTACCGGCGGTACCGTTCAGCAGGGCCGAGGCCCGCGTCAGCAGCGCCGCCACCTCGTCCGCCTCGCCCTCGGCCCAGCGGCCGTGGTGGTGCACCAGCGCCCGCTTGAACTCGCGCAGGGCCGTGGCGAGCGGCGGCGGCAGCGAGGCCTTGGTGATCTCGCGGGCGCGGTCGAAGGCACGTCGCTGCGCCAGGCGTACCTGGGTGCGCTGCACCTTCAGCTCGAACTCGCCGGCGGCGGTGATGCGGAAGATCCGCTTGCCGTCCACTTCCTCGGCCTCGATCCAGCCGGCCTGCTCGAAGCTGGCCAGCAGCGGGTACATGGTGCCGGCGCTGGGCGTATAGGCCTGCATGAACTGGTTGCTGATCAGCTGCATCAGCTCGTAGCCATGCCGCGGCTGCTCGCCGATCAGGGCCAGCACCAGCAGGCGCAGGTCGCCGCGGCTCAGCACGCGCGGCTGGCCGTTGCGGCGGGGCACTGAAGAATCGTTGGAACGGGCTCTGGGAGAAGCGGTGCGGCTCATTTCGATATATCGGTAAACGAGTGTGCAAACGATATATCGATATATCGAAGCCGGCAATCACCGATCCGGCCACAAGCAGGTGCGTTTTGGGCCACGGCCGTCCGCCCACCCACAGCAAAAGGGGCGCCCCTTGCAGGGCGCCCCGGCGAAGCTGTGGAAGGGAGCAGGGCCGCCAGGCCCCTCACTCGCGGCCCACGCTGGACCCGATGCCGGTACCGATCCAGAGGCAGATGCGACATGTTGTCGCCGGTTCAGAACCGCTGCCCGGCCCCCACCTACGGCGGTGCCGGAGTTGCCCTACAACCGTCATCGGCAGCGGTAACACTGCGTCCTGCACATGGGCGCAGCGGCCCGCAAGCGACAGCCCGCGCAGCCGCCAAGGCCCGCCGCAGGGCCGTCAGCGGGCCCGGCAAGCCCCTTGCGGACACTGGCCGGTTGCATCCATACGCCTGCGTAGCCAAGTGACGAAAGCCCTTGGTGCGCTACACTTTGCGGTCTAGAAATCTATACAACAGTCGCGCGCGTGCGTGCGGTTATGGGAGCGCTAATGAACTGGTTGAACGAGGTGCTGAACAACGACCCGAATCCTGTGGAAACCCAGGAGTGGATCGAGTCGTTGAAGGCCGTTATTGATGTCGAGGGCTCCGAGCGCGCGCATCAGCTGCTGGAAGGCATGGTGGAACTGACCCGTCGTTCGGGCGCCTACCTGCCGTTCTCTCCCACCACCGAGTACGTCAACACCATCGAGCCGCAGCTCGAGGCCAAGAGCCCGGGCAACGCCGAGCTGGAATGGCGCATCCGTTCGATCATCCGCTGGAACGCGATGGCCACCGTGGTGCGCGCCAACCGCAAGCCGGGTGACCTGGGCGGCCACATCGCCTCGTTCGCCTCCGGCGCCACCCTGTACGACGTGGGCTTCAACCACTTCTGGCGCGCCCCGAGCGAAAACCACCCGGGCGACCTGCTGTTCATCCAGGGCCACAGCGCCCCGGGCATCTACGCGCGTTCCTTCCTGGAAGGCCGCATCAGCGAAGAGCAGCTGGACAAGTTCCGCATGGAAGTGGACGGCGGTGGCCTGTCCTCGTACCCGCACCCGTGGCTGATGCCGGAATACTGGCAGACCCCGACCGTGTCGATGGGCCTGGGCCCGCTGGCCGCCATCTACCAGGCGCAGTTCATGCGCTACCTGGAAAACCGTGGCCTGATCGAGAAGTCCGACCGCAAGGTGTGGTGCTTCATCGGCGATGGCGAGAGCGACGAGCCGGAAACCCTGGGTGCCATCGCCCTGGCCGGCCGTGAAGGCCTGGACAACCTGATCTTCGTGGTGAACTGCAACCTGCAGCGCCTGGACGGTCCGGTGCGCGGCAACGGCAAGATCATCCAGGAACTGGAAGGCGTGTTCCGTGGCGGCGGCTGGAACGTGATCAAGCTGCTGTGGGGCGGTTACTGGGATGCCCTGCTGGCCAAGGACAGCGACGGCGTCCTGAAGAAGCTGATGATGGAAACCGTCGACGGCGAATACCAGAACTGCAAGGCCTTCGGCGGCGCGTATACCCGCGAGCATTTCTTCGGCAAGTACCCGGAAACCGCTGCGATGGTCGCCGGCCTGAGCGACGACGACATCTGGCGCCTGAACCGTGGTGGCCACGACCCGCACAAGGTGTACGCCGCCTACCACCAGGCCGTGAACACCAAGGGCATGCCGACCGTCATCCTGGCCAAGACCGTGAAGGGTTACGGCATGGGCAGCGCCGGTGAGGCACTGAACCCGACCCACCAGACCAAGAAGCTGGACGACGAAGCGGTGCGCCACTTCCGCGACCGCTTCAACATTCCGGTGACCGACGCGCAGCTGGCCGACGGCCAGGTGCCGTTCTACCACCCGGGCCCGGATTCGCCGGAAGTGCAGTACCTGCAGGAACGCCGTGCCGCGCTGGGCGGTTACCTGCCGCAGCGCCGCCGCAAGGCCGACAAGACCTTCGTGGCGCCGAAGCTGGAAGCCTACGACCGCCTGCTGAAGAGCAGCGGCGAGCGCAGCTACTCCACCACCATGGCGTTCGTGCAGAGCCTGAACATCACCCTGCGTGACAAGGAACTGGGCCCGCACATCGTGCCGATCGTGGCCGACGAAGCCCGTACCTTTGGTATGGAAGGCCTGTTCCGCCAGATCGGCATCTACGCGCCGTTCGGCCAGAAGTACAAGCCGGTGGACGCGGACCAGCTGATGTTCTACCGCGAAGACCAGAGCGGCCAGGTGCTGCAGCAGGGCATCAGCGAGCCGGGTGCGATCAGCTCGTGGATGGCCGCCGGTACCAGCTACTCGGTCAGCAACGTGCCGATGCTGCCGTTCTACATCTACTACTCGATGTTCGGCTTCCAGCGCGTGGGCGACATCGCCTGGCAGGCTGCCGACATGCGTACCCGCGGCTTCCTGCTGGGTGGCACCGCCGGCCGCACCACGCTGAACGGTGAAGGCCTGCAGCACGAAGATGGCTTCAGCCATCTGGTGGCCGGTGGCATCCCGAACGTGCGCAGCTACGACCCGACCTTCGGCTTCGAAGTGACCGTGGTGCTGCAGCACGGCACCAAGCGCATGATGGAAGACCAGGTGGACGAGTACTACTACGTCACCCTGATGAACGAGAACTACACCCACCCGGAAATGCCGGAAGGCGCGGCCGAAGGCATCGTCAAGGGCATGTACCTGCTGACCGACGCCGGCAAGCCGAAGAAGGGCGAGCTGCGCGTGCAGCTGCTGGGCTCGGGCACCATCCTGCGCGAAGCCATTGCCGCGGCCGAGCTGCTGGATAAGGACTTCGGCGTGACTGCCGACATCTGGTCCTGCCCGAGCTTCAACGAACTGCGTCGCGATGGTTTCGACGTGGAACGTGCCAACCGCCTGCATCCGGAAGGTGAGCAGCGCAAGGCCTACGTGACCGAGCTGCTGGAAGGCCGCCAGGGCCCGGCGATTGCCGCCACCGACTACGTGCGTGCGTATGCGGACCAGATTCGTGCGTTCGTGCCGATGTCGTACACGGTGCTGGGTACGGATGGTTTTGGCCGTTCGGATACGCGTGCGAACCTGCGTCGGTTCTTCGAGGTTGACCGTTACTACATCGCCCATGCCGCGATTGCGGCGCTGGCTAAGGAAGGGAAGATGACCGCGAAGGATGTGGCCCGGGCGATCAAGCAGTACAAGATTGATCCGGAGAAGGCTAATCCTGTTGGGGTTTGATTGGGTTGAGCGATTTCGTTCAGAGGAGGCGGCCGTTGCCGCCTCTTCCGATGTAGGTATTTAAGATGTAGGTATTTAATCGGAATCCCTAGGGGGGCACATGGAAGTTCACAAACTGCAATTTGCAGGCGCCAAGGAAGCCAACAGCGTCGATGAAGGGGCTGACGAACTCATAAGAAATGCCGCATCCAATGAGCTCATATTCGCGGTTGTCGGTCATGCAGGCTCTGGTACAAGCAAAGTCGCAGAAAGCCTAAAAGTCGCGCTTGAGAACGCTGATTTTGAAGTCTTCATTCTCAAAGCGAGTGAGGCTATTCGTGAGTGGAATGCTGAACAGTCTTCCGATATCCCTACAGGTATCGCGGGAGCATCTGCGATGCAAGACTTGGGTGACAAGATGAGGTTTGCACTGGGAGATCATGCCGCGGTAGCAAGGCGTCTCATCGGGAAGGTCCGTGAGAAGCGCGCGGAGGCTTCTGGCCAGAAATTGGTCGAAGGTCAAGCGGTAATGCCTGATGGAAGGAAGAGAGCATATGTTCTGGACTCTCTACGTCATCCAGACGAAGTGAAAGCGCTTCGAAGTCTGTATCAAGACGCTTTCCTAACAATTGGTGTGGTATGTGATTCCAAGGTGCGCAAATCAAGACTTGTGGAAAAGTACAAGGATGATGCCCCAGCCAAGGTTGATCAGTTCATGGATCGAGATGCCGATGGTGACTTGGATCATGGGCAGCTTGTTGCTGAGACGTTCTTTTTGTCAGATTTCTTCGTGGATAACACTGAATCGAGATTTGAGGAAGAGAAGATTGGTGCAGTAAGTAAATCAAATCCCAATTGGCTTGTTCTAGAACATTTGGCAAGGCTTGTGGAGATTGTTACGCATTCTAGGGTTGTACGCCCATCATTGAGCGAGACCGCGATGTATCACGCACACGGTGCTCGAATGCGGAGTGCATGCCTCTCGCGGCAGGTAGGGGCGGCTTTGGTTGATGTGAACGGCGAGGTTGTGTCTACAGGTTGTAATGAAGTTCCTCAGGCTGGTGGAGGGGTATATGACGGTGAGTTTGGGAAGGATCACCGCTGCGCTTTCCATAATGAATATTGCAGTAGTGTTCGAGAGCAAAATCGAATAATTGATGCGGTGATTGAAATGTTCCCTGAGTTGAAAAATTCAGATAGGGATTTGGCTCGAGGAAGGCTGCGTAAGTCACCGCTTGGTGGTCTTCTGGAATTTAGTAGAGCGGTACACGCGGAAATGGATGCACTCCTTGCTGCTGCTCGAAAGGGAATATCAACGGTTGGATCTAAGCTCTTCGTAACTACCTTCCCTTGTCATTATTGTGCTCGTCATATAGTTGCCGCTGGAGTGGATGAGGTTCAGTTTATTGAGCCATATCCAAAAAGTTTGGCTATGACTCTTCATGATGATGCAATTTCAAGTTCAAGCAAGAGCGTGATACCGAGCGTCTTTGCCGCCAAAAGGAAATCGGGGCGTGATGTATCTAAGGACGATCCAAAGGTTCGCTTTGTACCTTTTACTGGTGTTGCCCCGGTGCTTTATCGCAGGGCGTTCTTGAAGGATCGTAGCTTGAAGAATAAAAGCACGGGTCAAATGAGTATTGGCGAGCCTGCATGGGGTGGTTCCATGGCCTTGCGGCGCGTTGGATATGTTGATCTTGAAGTGGCGATGGCAGATGTCTAATTCACACTTTCCCTTCGCAAAACTTAATAAGCCAGCTCTGAAGCTGGTGGGGGGGGGGGATTTTGAAGATTCAGGCATTTGTGCGCCGGTGAATGGGATTCAGATGGGGTTGTTTCCTCGGTCAGAGCGGTATTTGGCATCATTTTTCCATGTTGCCTATTTCGATCGATGTGATTTTCTGGAAACAATTTTTCAAGTTCGTCCGCGATTTCTACTTGATGTGCGAAGAAGTCCGAGCTTTAGGTCGCTCGACTTGGATCGAAGGAAAGTGTTTAGTGAGCTTGATGTTCTTGGGTCGGAATATATTGATGTTCCGGGTATTGTAGGGTACGGGCGTAGATGCGAATTGGTGTCGGACATGTCGCCGGTTCCGCGGTTAATAAAAGACCTGCTTGTTCCTCATCTTGGTGTGCCGCTATCTCTTATGTTTTTGTACGATAGCGTTGATGATATGGATTGCTATGCTAGGGGTGTAAATCCTATGCTTTCAAACGCCGTAGGGCGAGATTTTGAGCTTGAGGTTTTTATGGGTTCTCGACCTTGGTGATATTGATTTTGGTTGGTCTGATGTTAAGGTTTGAAGCTGGCGATGCGGAAATCAATGTCGCTGTTAGTATGTACTTTGTCTCGGAGTCCTCATTTGCAGTCCTGCAGGTTAGTGAAATACAGGGAAATGCAAACGGCCTCGACAGTTAGTTCACGCTCTTGGATTTCTGTCTCCTTCGCTCTACTCCCGCACCTGCAACCGCTCAGTCACCTGCGCAGTCAACGCCACACAAGCCATCTTCAACCCCTCCATAACCCGGTCCCCAAGGTACTCCTCGGGCGCGCCGTTCTGCCGAGTCCGCTCCGCAGCCAGCATCAGCTCCGCCACCACACGCAGCCCCGCCAGCGCGCAATCCGCATCCGCCAGTTGCAGACAGCGCCCAGGCAGTTGGTGCCGCTCCGGCCAAGGTTGGCCATCCGCAGCCGCACCGGCTCCGATACGGCGCAGCGTGGCGACGAAGGCGTTGGGATCGACGGACGGTTTGTGCTCGGGTTCGGCGTTGTCCGGATCGTACTGCGCGTGCAGGGAACGGAAGTCCGATGTGTTCATGGCAATGCTCCGTACAGGACAGATAGCAGCGCCACCGATAAAGGCGGCGGACGGTGCGTGGCTCGAAAACCGGTAAATGCCAGACCGGCGGGCCCGAAGGCCCCCACGCACCGCCCGCCATGGAACGCGAACGGATTGCCAGCCGGCGCCACCCGAAGGTGACGCCGACTGACAAGCGTATACAGCTGGCATAAACACGGGTTTTCGAGTCCCGCGCCACCCTTTTCGGTGGCACGCCAAGAGATACCCGCGCAGCTGCCAAATGCCAAGAAACTGCAGAACCGACGATTGTCAGTCCTGACGCTTTCGGCATTGTCGCACACGGTGTTAAGCCGGCAAGCGATTGCGCTGTAATGGTATTGAAGGACTTGGCGCTATTGGCCTCAAGCGTAGGAATGCCCGCAGCCAAGCCAATGGCCTAGGGCCAATCGCGACAGATTGGGGCAGCGGTTCAGCCGGGTGGCACCTCGGCCGTGGGCACGAAGGTCAGACGGACCCGCACCCGCGCATGCAGCGCGACGCCCTCAACCACGACCGGATCAAAGCGCCACTTGCGCACAGCGGTAAGGGCCGCACGATCCATCTCCCGCAGTCCGCTGGACCGCGCCACCATCACGTTGGAAACGTGGCCCAGCTCATCTAGTTGAGCAACCAGCAGCACCTGCATGGGAGCCTGCACGAAGGTATCGGGCGGCGTGGCGAGGGCCGTTGAATACACAAGGGCAGGCGCCTGCTGCAGCTCGAAGGTGGGGTTGTCACCGCGCTCCACGAATACTTCAGTGGAAACCTGCGGGTCTGTCGCCATGGCCATGGCGGGTGTAGCGCCCAGCAGTATCAGAACGAGGTTCAGCGCCAGGGCGGTGTTGAAGCGGGGCATACGTGGTTTCCATTCCGGTGCGCTGCCAGCATAGCGGCCATCCCCTGGCATCGCTTGCCTTGAATGCCGGCGTGCGGGATTTCTGCGCGGATCACATAGGCGCGCCAGGCCGTGGCCACAGCGCATCGTCGCGCTCTAGGTCGTAGTCGCTGCCGAAGGCGAGCGCCGCCTCGCGCGGCGGCAGGTCCGCATAGCAGCCCAGCAGGTACTCATCCATGCCGGCATCGCTATGGTCAATGGCGAACAGGTGGAGGAGCTCTTTGTCGAAGGCTTCCAGCCATGTGGCGTCGAGCTTGGTCATGGTCATCCTCCTGAGTGCAGGAATAGTGCCTGCACCATCGCATGCCTGCTAACACCAGAACTGGCTCGTGCAATGTTCATCGGCAGGAATCCCCATCCCACCCCAAGGTTATGTGAAGCCAGTTCATGTCCTGCCGGCCGGTGCGGTGTATAAACTGCCGGCACGTAAGTGCCCGAATGTGAGGAACGGATGCGACAGCTACTGAGGCCATGGATGGTACTGCTGCCCCTGCTTATGGGCGGCTGTAGTACCCGGGCACCCCAGATGTATGGCGATGGTTTCCCCGTCGCCAAGCCGATGGACCTGGTCCATGCAGGTGCGACGGTAGAGGCGCGTTTTGAACTGCCGCCGCCTTGGGAGAAGGATCCCAAGCCTCGCACGTTCCTGATCGGGTTCCGTACCGGTGGGCCTGCCAAGCGCCCGGACATGAAACCAGGCGATGTCGACTTCCTTGAAGACGCCCGGATTCCCCTGAAGGTGCAGCTGTGGAAGCTGGAGGGCGACACCGAAACGCCCATAGCACTACAGGTATTGAATCGCGATCTGCCTGCTGTCTGGCAGGGCAGCCGATATCAACCGGCCAAGGGTGATGTGTACGAATACAGGAGCGCCGTTGGCGCGGATTCGAACAGCCTGGTCAACGCAGGAAAGTACGACACGTCCCTGGCCTACAGGGAATACGAGGTGGCCCGTGCCGATTCCGGGGATCTGACGGCCGGGAAGTACCGGCTTAAGGTGACAAACCTTCAGGGCAACCCGGAAGTTGCACATCTCAACATCGAGCTTCTCGTCGCCAACTACAACGTGAAATAGGACTATGGACAGTCAATCGAATAGTGCAGCCGCACCTCAGGAAGGCAAGAAGGGCCCTTACACCGTCACGGTCTACCTCGCTGCTCCGGGGACACCTGTTGCAGGCAAGGATGGGACGACCCACTCATCTTCGGCGGGCCATGCCTACTTCATGGTTGCCGATGGTGACAAGAAAGACGGATATGGGTTCTCGCCGATAAAAACGGGGATCACCGGGCCTGGGCACGTGGTGAAGGGGGAATTCGAGACCTACCAGAACCCTCGGTTCTCCTACACGCTCGAGATCACCAAGGATCAGTACGACAAACTGAAGGCGTATGGCGAGGCGAGCGTCAATCGCGATCAGGACCGTTTCAATCTCTATTACAACGGCTTGTCGAACAGCTGCGTCGATTACGTGTGGACAGGCCTTGGTCAGGCCGGTTTGCGACCCAAGCTCGAGAAGCCCGATCCCAGCTTCGAAGGGACGATGAAGGTGCTTCCGAACATCGATGCGCTGAAGAGCATTCCCAAGCCGTTCCCCGATAGCAAGCTCAATTCGACGCACGAGAACCCCCTTCCCAAGAAGCAAACCACGTTGCAGAAGCTGTTGACCGAGGTGGAGGGCGAACTGCCGCCGCACGAACGGGTAGCCGCACTGTCTCCGGAATCGCAGCAGCTGTTTGATCGCATGCGATCGGACCTGCCTGAGAAGGTGAGCGATGCGCAGGTGATGTCAGCGATGGTTGCTGCGCGGGAGAACGGCATTCACCAGCCGCAACAGCTGCGCGATGTGGTGCTGCAGGAAGAGAAGATCTTCGTGATGGGCACGACGCCTGGCTTCAGGGCCATGGTGGATCTGAACCAGCCTCAGCAAAGCCTTGAGGAGGGGCTGGCCCGCAGTCAGCAGATCGACACGCGAGTGACTGAGCAGACCCGTCAGGAAACGCAGCAGCGCGAGGCGGCGACGCAGACGTCTGGCGGCATGCAGATGGGCTAGTGCCGCCACCCGCGAGCTTTCGGGGCGCTGGTACTGCTTGCTAGCTCACATATTCAGCAAGTCGCGATCGGCGCCCTCTATTCCTCCACCTGCGCCCCATCCCACCTATGCCATCATCCGCCCAGGACCGCAGTACCCAACAAGGCTGAGCAGGCATGGAGCAGGCAACACGCTACACCGCAACCCTTTATCTGGCCGCACCCGGCACCCCGCTGAAAAGTGGGGGCATCTCGCCGCGTGGCCATATGTACCTGCAGGTAGCCGCGGGCGAAGAGGCCCACAGTTACGGCTTCGCACCGCCGCGCCAGGCGCCGGGCGAAACCCGCACTGGCGTGCAGTACGCACAGGTGCGCCACGACGATGCGGATGAGCATCTGGACCCGTACTACAGCCGCACCCTGGAAATCACCGAGGAGCATTACGGCTGCCTGCGTGATTTCGCCGAGGAACCGGCCGAGTTCGAATTCGATGTGGATCGCCCGGCCACCATCAACCGCTGCAGCGATTTCGTCTGGGCGGCGCTGCACTACGCCGGCCTGCATCCGCTGCCGGCACCGCTGGACGGCGGCAGCAACCTGGGGGAGTTCGCGGTGCTGTTCAACCTGCCGGAAATCCAGTGCATTGCCGCGCCGTTCCCGGGCAGTGATCTGAATGCCGAAACCCACCACGCGATGCCCGAGCGCGAGGCCGAACATCATCGCCAAGGCGACCGTGCCATCGATGAACCGCCACCGACGCCGATTGAAGTGGCCGGCACGCTGCTGGACCCTTCGCACCCCGACCATCGCCTGTTCTCGCAGCTGATCCAGAAGGTAGCGGAGCTGGACGCTGCGCATGGTCGCCCGTTCGATGCGGCCAGCCAGCGCATCAGCGCCAGCCTGCTGGTGCTGGCCAAGCAGAACAATCTCTCGCGCGTGGACCACGTGCTGCTCAGCCAGCCGACCAGGAACAGCCACGCCGCCGAGAGCATCTTCATCGTGCAGGGCGACCGCAACGACCCGGGGCACCGCCGCGCCAGCATCGCCACCGAAGTGGCGGCCAAGACCGATGTGGCTGATTCGCTGCGGTTGAGGAAGCAGTAGGGGCGGGCTCTCCAAGGCCAACGGAAGTTGGTCCAGCTCCGTCGAAGTGGTGTCGCGCCAGGAGTAGGGGCCCTTCTGTCAGGGTCTGTCGGCTTTGCCTCTTGCAAATCGAAGCTTTGGGATCGCCAATTGATTGAGTCAATGGTCATGCCACCACTAGAATTCCCCCGTCTATGGGACGGGGTGGGTCATGGCTGCACAGCAGGAAGTGTTCAATTCGGATGGGCTGGTCATTGGCAAGACCTACAGCCGCAAGGAGATGGCTCATGCGGGTGGTGTAAAACCCCCCACTGAATCCCGTGATCCACGCTGGACGAACGGTGTAGTTTCCTTCAGTAACGCCACCTTGCTGCTTGTAACCCTGGAAAAGGGGGATGGCGGCTACGATGATTCCTTTGAGGGTGAGCAATTCCACTGGCAGAGTCAGTACCGCCAGAGCCAAACATCTAGGCGCATCGTTGCGCTGAAGAAGGGCGCCGTGAAGGCACTTCTATTCGTTCGCATCTATGCAAAACGGGGGCGGGACGCCCAGCCGTTCTACTACTGTGGTGAGGTCGTACTTCGGTCCATGGAGAAGAACAATCCCGTCGATTGCGTCTTCGATGTTAAGGAAGCTTTGCAAGGTAGAAGTGAGGCGCTCGACGAGATTCTTCGTTGGCGCCCCATTCGCCCTGGGGACACGCTCGGTGCGGAGTTGTTTAGTGCGCAAGAGGCGGCAGAGCAAGAGGCGCAGGCTGCGGATGACGCAGATCGTCGAAACAAGACGTTGCGGGCCATCTACGTACGCCGGGGGCAGCGAGCGTTCCGCCGAAGGCTACTGAAAAGCTACGACAAGACGTGTGCTGTAACGGGGTGCAAGATTGAGGCACTTCTGGAGGCGGCGCATATCAGCCCGTATCTTGGTGACCACACAAATTCCGTTAACAACGGATTGCTGCTCCGTGCGGACATTCACACGCTCTTTGACCTTGGACTACTTTGGATCGCGGAGGGCTTCATCATTCAAGTCGCGAAATCCGCGCGTGGCGCTCCTTACGCCGACTTGCATGGCAAGCCTTTGAGGCTGCCAAATGCCGCAAACGATCGGCCTAGCTCGGAAAGGCTTCAGCAGCATGCGAAGGTGGCTGCTGAGCGCAGAAAAAAGTACCGAGCCGCGCACTGAGCCTCGTTTGACGGGGTGGGGCGGTGAACTGAAGGGCGACGAAGGTCGAACGCCTGCCACGCCTGCGCAGACGCACGCCACGCCCCCCACCTGCTACCATTCCCCGGCAACCCCAGCCAGCCCACCCGCGCAGACAGATGCAGGTCGGGCCGTCGCAGTACGGCCCAGCGAGCCAGGACACCTTCCCGTGCCCATTCAAGGACGCTCGCATGTTCCGTAATCCTCTCTTCCGCTCGGCCGCGCTGGCCCTCGCTGTATCGCTCAGCCTCGGTACGCCCTCTGCATTCGCCGACAACGCACCTGCCGCCAGCGCCACCACCGCCGTGCAGCGCCAGGCCGTGGCCAAGGGCCTGTACGAGCTGGCCTACAGCCCGAAGCAGAACGCCGTGTTCGTGGCCTCGTCCGGTGGCTTCGGCGATGACGCCGGCCCGGCCCAGGTGCTGCGTCTGAACCCGACCACGCTGGCCGTGGAAACCCGCATCCCGCTGGAGCGCAAGGCGTTCGGCGTGGTGCTGGATGACGCCCACAACCGCCTGTACGTGGGCAACACCGTGGACCTGTCGGTGACCGTGGTCGACACCGCGCAGAACAAGGCCGTCGGCACCATCCAGCTGATGGAGAAGAAGACCGGCAAGGACGGCAAGGCCGCCTACACCCACGATCTGCGCGAGCTGGTGGTCGACAGCGTGGCCAACCGCCTGTACGTGACCGGCCACAGCAGCCAGCCGGACGTGAGCAGCGTGCTGTTCGTGATCGATACGAACACGCTGAAGGTGATCAACACCATCGACGGCCTGGGCAATGCCAAGGCACCGGGCCTGGCGCTGGATGCGGCCAACAAGCGCGTCTACACCAGCAACCTGCTGGCCGACCTGGTGGTGGTGGGCACCGATTCGAACAAGGTGGTGGCGCAGCACAAGATCGCCGCCGAGCAGCCGATGAACATCGCGCTGGACCCGGCCGGCAAGCGCCTGTTCGTGACCGACCAGGGCTCGGAATTCCTGCGTGGCTACCAGGCCAAGAGCAGTGGCCTGGTCAGCAAGCATCCGGGCCAGCGCGTGCTGGTGCTCGACCGCAGTACCGGCAAGGAACTGGCCAGCATCCCGACCGACGCCGGCCCGCTGGGCATCCTGCTGGATGCGCCGCGCAAGCGCCTGTACGTGACCAACCGCGAAGCCGGTACGGTGACGGCGTACAACAGTGACAGCTACCAGAAGGTGGCCACCTACACGGTGCCGACCCACCCGAACAGCCTGGCGCTGGATGCGAAGAACAACGTGTTGTTCGTGAGCATCAAGAACGGCGAGAAGGATGACAAGGGCGCTGACGAGAGCGTGGCGCGGATTCAGCTGTAAGGCGCTGACGCCGGGCCCCGCCCGTCGACGTGCCGCGTGAAGAAGGCAGGGTGAAGACCCTGCCTTTTTCTTTGCACGGTTGCAGTGCCGGAGGCCGCCCGCTAGGGTTGAAGCCCATGGCAGGGAGCCAAAGGGTCTGAATCATGCTGGGTATCCATCGCTGGCTGCGCGCCGGCCTGTTCTTCACGCTGGCGAGCGCACTCGGCGCCTGCAGCAATCGCGTACCGGACGCGCCGGAGCCGCTGGAACTGGTCAAGCCGATCGATGTGGCCGAACCCGGCCAGGCGGTGCGGTTCGAATTCGAGACGAATACCCGCAACTTCTATCCGGGTCGACCCTATGTGCTGGATCTTGAAGTGCAGCGACATGGGCCCGGGCCCGGCAGTGAGCCAGACATGGACAGTGTTCATGTTCCCTTCCAGCTGTCCCTGCAGCGCTGGGTAGCAGGTGCCTGGCAGGACGTTGCAACCTCTGATGTCCATCAGGCAAGGGCGCGCAATCTGGGTGAGCCGCTCCCCGAATGGCATGCATCGGCAGACTGGCGCTACGCGCAGCAGGTATCGATGGACGCCAACCGATACAGGTTGAGCATCGCCCCGCTGCCGCTGGAAACGGGTGCCCGCTACCGCCTGGATGTGCGCACGGTGCAGCCCACCGCTGCGCTCCAGCATTACCCGGCACAGCTGCGGGTTCATGCAGACCCACTCTCTGGAAAATAGTCGACATCCCACCGCTGGAAGGAACTGAAGGATTCTTCTTATGGATAAGCCGCGCTACACCGTAGAAATCGTCATTGCCGCACCTGGTACGCCGTTGGTGGACGAGAGAGGTGTACAGAAAGTTGTGGACGGGGTTCCGCAGACATCCGGGCCCGGGCACATGTTCTACGTGCTCCATGGGCCGGACAAGACCACGCGGAGTTTCGGCTTCGCGCCTTCCGAGCATGGAAGCATGAACGGGCCGGGCGAGGTCATGAAGACCGACGCGGCCGAGTACAGGAACCCCCATTACAGCCGCACGCTCGAGATCAGCGAGCAACAGTACAAAAAGCTTGAGGCGTTCGGCGCGCACCCGGACAAGTACGGCTTCGATCTGCAATACAAGGACGTGCGCCACAACTGCGTGGATTTCACCTGGGAAGCACTGAATCACGCCGGCATCGAGCGGAAGAGAAGTATCGACGTGAACGGGCTGGTCGGTCCTGCCGCGCAGCTTCTTCCGGATGTGCGCATTCCTCTGGGCATGAAGGGCGAAGGCAAGGACGCTTATCGTCCGCTGCGCAACATCCACGGCGTCGAAAGCATCGATCCGCCGTTCCCCGACAGCGAGCTCAACCGTACGAAAACCAACCCGATGCCCGATCGCACGTGGAAGCAGCACCTGCTGAGCGAGAACGACGACATGGGTGAGCGCAGCGGTGAGCGATTGGCCAACGACGCACGTGCGCCGGGTGATGCGTTGCATCCGCTGGACCAGCGTGTGCGTGCGGCGCTGGGTGAGGCCGCCGATCGGCAGGGGCTGCCGCCGGGACAGCAGCCCGAACTGCTGGCGGGCCACCTGACGCGCTTGGCGGTGCAGGGCGGCTACACCGAGCGCGACACCTTGCAGGTGGCCTTCAGCAGTGGCGGTGCGGCGGATTCGCCGGGCTATGTCTTTCTGCAACGCACGGGCGAGACCGCATCACCGGACCCGGCGGCGAACCGCCAGCGCCTTTCGCTGGCCGATACCCAGCAGGGCACGGTTGAAGAGGTGTACCAGCTCGCCAGCGTGCAGCATCAGGGCCGCGAGGCCAGCCGCGTCGCGCAGGACGATCAGCTGCAGCAGCAGACGCAGCACGCTCAGCCGCGAATGGGCTGATACAGGGTTTTCCACAGGCGTCGATGGCATCGACGCCTGGTGGCATTCACCCCAGGCGATGCACGGGATTCTGCTGCGGGTCCTGCGCCTGTGCATCCAGCGTCTGCTGCTCAGCCTGCGCCTGCGGCTGCACACCCAGCCCCAGCTTCTGCATCGACTGCTCCACCGGCGTCTGTGCCGCCACAGCGGTCGGCATCATCGCGCGCAGATGCGCGGGGTTGGCCGGGTCGCCCTGCACCACGAAGACGTTGTGCCCGGCCGGGTGCTGGGCCGTCGCAGTGCTGACCAGCACATGGTCGACCTGCTGCAGGCCCTGCTCGCGGGCGAGCACGGTCAGGCTGGCGGTCAGGCGCTCGCTGGTCTGGTCGAACGGACGGCCATGCTGGGCGTCCAGCGCGGCCACGCCCTGGCGGATCTGCTGGTTGAGGCCGTACTCGGGATGGTTGGGGGTGATCTCTGCCATGGCGATCGGACGGTAGCGGTGGGTCGTGGTGGACCCCGCCAGTATAGATCCGGCCCGTGAAGCACGCCCGATGGGTCAGTCCGCCGGGTGATGGTCGTAGCTGATCACCCGTTCGGCCAGCCAGCGCCCATCCACGCGGCGCCAGATCTGGATGAAGCGGGCCTGGCCCACCCAGCGCTCCACGCCGTCCTTGCCGCGCTCGTGGAAGCGGTGGTCGCCGATTTCCAGCGCCCGCTCATCGTGCAGCGGGAACACCTGCAGTGAGGAATCCACCAGCTCGCGGCGCAGGTGCCAGCCGCCCTTGCGCGCGTTGTCGCACATGCTGGCCACGCTGCGGTGGAAGTCCTCGCGGTTGCTGGCCGACTTGCCGTCCTTGTCATGGAAGAACTCCATGTCTTCGGTGGTCATCGCGGCGGCCCTGTCGGCATCGCAGGCCTCGAAGGCCACAGCAAACAGCTGGGTATCGGCCTGGCGGATCTGTTCGCGCAGGTCATCGTCGGGCGAGGGTGCGGCAGCGAGGCCGGCGGCCAGCAGGGGCAGGGTGAGCAGCAACATGGCGAAACTCCCGGGAGTGATGCGCGCAGGCTGGCATGCGGCTGACCATGGCGGTACGGCGCTGCGACGAAACCGGGAAGGCGCGGTGCGAAGGCCGGGAATGCCGGTGCGGCGCCGTGCGGAAGCGTGTGCAGGCGATGTCACGGGCGGGCGCGATTCCCTCACGGCTGCCATAGGGCGTGGCCGCTAGCCTGCAATCCTCCCCTTCCACAGGAGCTCCCATGCCTGCTTCCCGCATCCGCCTGCATGTTGAAGACAGTGGTGGCGACGGCCGCCCGGTGATCCTGATCCATGGCTGGCCGTTGTCCGCCGATGCCTGGAAACCGCAGGTGTCGATCCTGCGCGATGCCCAGCACCGGGTGATCAGCTACGACCGGCGCGGCTTCGGGCGCTCCGACAAGCCGGCCGAGGGCTATGACTACGACACGCTGGCGGCGGACCTGGCGGGGTTGATCGAGGCGCGTGACCTGCGCGACGTCACCCTGATCGGTTTCTCGATGGGCGGCGGCGAGGTGGCGCGCTACGTGGCCAACCATGGTCAGGATCGACTGCACAGTGTGGTGTTCGCTGCGGCGGTGCCGCCGTTCCTGCTGCGTAGTGACGACAACCCCGAGGGACCGCTGACGCAGGCCAAGGCCGATGACATGCGCAGTGGGCTGGAGAAGGACCGCGAGGCGTTCTTCGATGGGTTCACCCGTGATTTCTTCAGCGCCAACGGCCAGTTGATGGTGACCGAAGAGACGCGACAGGCGGCGATCGCGCTGTGTCATCAATCCGACCAGGCGGCGGCGCTGGGCTGCATGAAGGCGTTTGCCACTACCGATTTCCGCGATGACCTGAAGAAGATCACGGTGCCGACCTTGATCCTGCACGGCGACAGTGACGCCATCGTGCCGTTCGAGGGCTCCGGCCAGCGCACCCATCAGGCGATTGCGGGCAGCGAGGTGGTGATCCTGGAGGGCGCGCCGCATGGCTGCAACACCAGCCACGCGGATCATTTCAATCTGGCGCTGCTGAATTTCCTGAAGCGGTAAGCTGCAGCGATGCGCGAGCCGAAGACACCACCGTGGAAGAAGCCCAAGCCCAAGGGGCAGGCGCCGCAGCCGCTGTCGGATGCGCAGAAGGCTGCGGCGCGGCAGCGGGCGGAGGAGAACGGGCGGCGCTATCCGAACCTGGTGGACAACATGTGGGCGTCGAAGCTGCCGCGTGGTGCGTGAGCGTTGTCGCCGAGCATGGCCCGGCGACAGGTCTATTTCAGTTCTATTAGCTGTGAGCCTGTGTTTTGTCTGCCGCCAGTGGGCGCTGACTTGATGAGTCGCTGGCCTCTTCCGGCGCAGCGGCTGCTGCCGAGCAAGCACGAGTTGCAACTCGGGGAAGTGCCGATCGCCGTTGGGAGCTGCCACTCCATGCCGCAGGCCGGAAGCCAGCAAAATCCTCCCGGCGGACGGCGACGCTGCGCATCTCCGTCGGCGTATCGGCGATCCGACAGCCAATCAGGACTTCGGCGCCAATCCTTGAGATCACACTTACCGGCCCTGCACTGTAAAGGCCGTTGTCGTACGTCGTGACCCGGCATTGGTCGATGATGCCGGCCTCCCGGAGGACGCCGCATCCTCTTGCGGAGAGGATGACGGTCTGGCCTTCCATGCGGCCCAGCTTGAGTGCGGCGAAGCTGAGATCGGCGATATGGTTGAAGGCACCCAGCCCCAAGAGCAGGCTGATCGCGACTACGGTGAGGCCTCCGACGCGGTTCCACGTCTTCTTCCGGCCTGACTGATAGATCACCCAGTTGATGATGGGCACCAGCAGAAGCAGTGCTGAAATGCCCAGTGGCTTGATCTGCGACTCCGGCGGAGCCAGAAACTCGTAGAGCAACGTTGCAGTCGGAATCACGACCGCGTAGATGGACCACGCGGCAATGGTGAGAATCATTGTCCATGAGAGCCCGCAGTGGCTGAGGAAGCGTCGCCCCTTCAGGGTCTGGGCACTTGCCAGCAGAACCGCTGCCAGCACCAGCGCGACCACGACGTAGACAAGTTCGAATACCAGATGGTCCGACAGGCCAAACAGAAGCACCGCGTGCGTCAGGAAGGCGAGCAGGAAGCCTGCACAGATGGCCAGCAGCGAGAGCGCCCAGACGTGCCTCCTGCGCTTGGTCAACGACTGCACTGGTAGTGACGAGCCGCAGCAACCGCATTCGCTCATTACGGCTATCCGGCGTGTTGCGTACTGACGCCGGAGCTCGGGACGCTGAGGTCTGCGGATGACCCTGGCCTCGCTCAGCAGGTGGAAGGCATAGCCCGGGAGGAACAGCGGGACCAGGAAATAAACCGCACCGATCACACTGATGGCCAGCATGGAGGCACCGACGACACCGAGGTCGGTAATCGCTAGTTGCGGCACGTAGTTCATTCTCACGAACTGAAGGATGAGAAGCAGAAGGCTGCCTATGCCTACGATCCAGCCGTGCTTCCTGATGAGCTTGAGTATGGATCCAATGGTCTTTGCGGGTGATTCCGACGTGCTCATCGGGAAGTCCTTTTCGGTATTGAAGCCGTGGGTACCTGCTGCCGCGCTTGCAGCTCCACCGGAACATCGGCCCAAAGCAGGGCATCTTTAGCGGAAGGGTCATGGCATCGTCCGCGAAGAAGCGTTCCGCGCCCTCCGTAGCATCGTTTAGGGCCGGCGCTGCTACGCTGCGACGGGCATCGTTGTCGCATCCGCCAGCCGACACGCACGGGGCGCTTGGGTAGGATGGCTCTTTGCTGTCATGGATGAACCGATGAGCCCTGCCACGTCCCGAATTCGTCGTATCTGTGGGCAGGGGCCGATCCTGTTGATGCTTCAGTGGGTCGCGCTGCTGTCTGTGGTGCTGGCTGCCGGCTTCTTCCATTACCGTGTGGAGCTGTTGCTGGAGCCGGTGACGGTGGCCTGCGGGGGCCCGGACGCGCAGGCGCGATTGCAGGTTGCCGAACAGGTGATGGCGCGCGCGGGCGCGCTGGATGACTGGCAACCCCTGGGCTGGATCCCATGGGTGGGCGTGGTGCTGGCGTTGCTCGGGGCCATGGCGGTATGCGCAAGCCGTGCGCTATGGCTGCGCGATCGGCTGCGCACGGCGAACGTGGCGCTTATGGTGCTGCACGGTGGCGCCCTGGGCTTGGCCGGATGGGTGCTGCACCTGTATGAGAATGCGTGGAGCAATGTGGCGCGGCTGTCACCCACGGCGTGCCTGGTGGAGCTGTTGTCGGAGGGCGATGTACCGCTGGAGCAGGCGCAGCGCGTGGTGTTCCACATCCTGGCGCGGGTGAACGCGCCATTGCTGCGCAATCCGGATGATCTGGCGCTGGTGTTGACGGTGCTGCTGTTGGCCGCGATGGCCGGTGGCGTTGCCCTGTGGCGCGCGATCGCGCGGGCCCGGGCGGGCTGAGCACGCTCGGCGGCGCGCGGCAATCGCGCTACAGTCGACGCCTCGCCATTCCAGGGAAGACCCGATGCGATGCTTGCTGCGTGCGTTGCCGTTGCTGCTGTGTTCGCTGGCGGTGCATGCCGTCGAGGTGGACCGCCGGATTGCGGTGACCATCGATGACCTGCCATGGGCACGGCTGGACCAGATCGTACCGCCGGATTTGCAGGCACGGCAGGAGGCGTTGATGGCCCAGCTGCATCAGGCGGGCGTGCCGGTGGTCGGCTTCGTCAACGAGAACAAGCTTGAGGTGGACGGGCAGGTGCAGCCGGCGCGGGTGCAGATGCTGCGCGATTGGCGCGATGCGGGCTATGCGCTGGGCAACCACACGTACTCGCATATGGATCTGAATGCGAAGGGTGTGGCGGCGTTCCAGCAGGATTTCCTGCGCGGTGAAACGGTGCTGCGGCCGCTGCTGGCTGAGAAGGGGCAGGCGCCGCAGTGGATGCGCCATCCCTATCTGCGCGCCGGGCGCACACCGGAAGAGCGTGCGCAGATGGATGCGTTCTTCAAGCAGCATGGCTACCGCGTGGCGCCGGTGACGGTGGACAACGGTGAGTGGGTGTGGGCGTTCGCCTATGCCAACGTGATGAACGAGCAGGCGGACTCACCTGCACGCGAAGCGACGCTGGCGCAGCTGCGCAAAGGCTACGTGCCGTACATGCTGAACAAGCTGGACTACTATGAGAAGCAGTCGCAGGCGCTGTTGGGGTACGCGCTGCCGCAGGTGTGGCTGATGCACGCCAATGAGCTCAACGCGGCCACGTTTGCCGAACTGGTGGCGGCCACGAAGCGCCGCGGCTATCGCTTCATTTCACTGGACGAGGCGATGCGTGACCCGGCCTATGCCCGTGGTGCCGAAGGCTATAACGGCCGCTACGGCCCGAGCTGGCTGCACCGCTGGGCGATGGCGGAGAAAAAGCCGAAGGACTTCTACGCCGGCGAACCCGAGGTGCCGGCGTGGGTGATGAAACTGGCCAAGGTCGATTCGGAGTAAGGCTCAGCGCTTGACGGCCAGCACGCCGTCCAGCGCCAGCTCGGCCTTGAAACCGGACTTCTCCAGCCGCTTGGCCACTTCACGTGGGACGTCGCGGCCGCTGGTCAGCTTGTTCGGCGCACCGGTGTAATGGAACAGGCGGCCACCTTTGCGGATGACGCGGGCGAGGTGGTCGTAGAACACCTGCGAGTACAGCTCGCCGGCGATGCCGAAGCGCGGCGGGTCGTGCAGGATCCCATCGACACTGTTGCTGGCGACCTGTTCGATCTGCTGCGAGACGTCGCCGTGGCTGAACTGCAGGCGGCCACCGGCGGCAGCCGAGTCCGGATCCGGCGACCACGGGTTGAGCGTGCGCAGCCACATCACATCGGCGTTCTTCTCGAACGAGCGGATCTGGCCGACACCGGCCTCCAGCGCGCAGGCGGCGAAGTAGCCCAGGCCGCCGCAGGTATCGAGGATGACCTTGCCGGCGGGAGCGACCAGCTCGACCTTGCGGCGCGCATCCTCGAACGGCGACAGCTTCGAGGTCGGCAGCATCTTGATGCCGTCGATCTCGAAGGTGGGGGCACCCCATTCGGTCGGCACCAGCTTGATCAGCGAGCCGCTGTAGCGCGAGATCGGCTCGAACGCCTCGCCATCCCAGTAGTACAGCGTGCGGTCCTTCAGCTTGCCCGGCCACGGGTAGGGCTGGCCCCGGAAGTGGAAGCCGTCGGCGTGCAGTACCACGGTGTCCTGGCTGCGGCCGAGGTCGAGCGAGCCCTGCCATTCGGCGGCGCCCTTGTCATGGGCACGGCGCAGGGTGTCGGCGCTGTCGCGGGTCAGCAGGGGGCCGGTGTAATGGGACACGGCGGGTACCGGGGCGGTTCGGGGGAGGGCATGGTACCGCAGCTGTTGCAGCGCCAAGCCGATGTCACAGTAGATCCACGCCATGCGTGGATGCAGGCAGGGCGGAGTCGAGCGTGGGCCCGACGCTACCGCTGGTACAGCTGTAGCCGTGCGTGGCGCCTTCTCCTGCAATCATGCCGACCCCGCGTGAAGGCTGCATACCCAGCCGGGCGCACGATCGGCGATGGGCCTCCTGGGTTTCCGGTGGCTGTCGATCGAAGTCGTAGCGCATGCGGCCGTCATCCTGCAGCAGCCAGTGCACGGTGACGCGTTCCTTCGTGCCTTCGCCGAGGTCCCAGTCCAGGGTGCGCATTATCAGGATCTGGCCATCGGGCAGTTCCCGGACTTCGTCATAGGCGCCCTGGGTCTTCGGGGCGCTCACCGCAAGCAGCAGGAACAGCAGCATCCGCGTCCATCCTCAAAGAAGACAGGATGTGCCGATGCCACTCCCTGCAGCCATCAGAATCGTTGCGGATTACGGGCACTTCACCGCATACACCGGCCCAGCCCCGATCAGCATCAGCGCCATGTAATCGCTGTCGCTGGCCTTGCCCTTCAACGTGGCGCCCTTGTTGAAGTGGAAGATGCCGAAGCCGCCAGCCATGCGGATCAACGCGCTGTCGATCTGGTCGGCATCATCACGGAAGTAACGGCTGATCTCGCTGCGGTTGGCTTTGTGCAGGGCATTGGGCTCGCGCTGCCACTGCTCGCCGCGGCTGAAGGAAACGAAGTACTGGCCGCCTTCCTTGTCGATGCGGAAGTCGGCGGGCTTGCGCGCGCCGGTGGCGAAGCAGCCCTGCAATGGGTCGGCGGAGAAGGGAAGCCGCGCATCGTCGCCGCAGGCAGTGAGCAGCAGGAGGGCACCGGGCAGCAGCAGGCGGAGCGTGCGCATGGGATGTCCCTACAGGGCGGGTGCGGCTAGTGTAGGCAGCACGCGGGCGCGGCCCGTACAGAAATTCGGCAAGAACACAGGGGTTTTCGGATGGCGCAGGGCAAGGCACCGTGGTGCGGCGTGGCCAGTTGGCTGGGGATTGCAGTGGGTTGGGGTGCGGGCACCGTGGCGGCGCAGGCGGCCGTCGCTGCGGGTGGCAATGGCATGGCCGCAGGGCTGGGCGTGGGCGTGCTGGGTGCGGCGCTGGTGGGCGGCGGCCTGGCGGTGGCCTCGCGCGTGCGCGGTGAACGCTGGCCCTGGATCGGCATTGCTGGCGCGGTGCTGAGCGCGCTGCCGCTGCTGATGTACCTGCTGCGGATGATGTTGAAGCTGTAGTTGAAGCTGTAGTTGTAGAGTCGAGCCATGCTCGACTTGTGGGCAACGCAGCCAGGCATGGCCTGGCTCTACTGGTCAGCGGCGGCCGGAGCATGCCATGCCGGCCAGCGGCCGGCACTACCCGGCGCGGGTCACGCGCTGCGATGGATCTCCACGGTTACATGCACCAGCTCTTCGTGGATGGCCAGCGCGTTGCGAAGGGTATCGGCATCGAGGCTGGCGTCGCTGGTGACCACGCTGGCGCTGACCGCGTACTTGCCGCGGCCGACCTGCCAGACGTGCAGGTCGGCCAGGCGTGCCGGCCACGGGCCCTGTTCGATCACTTCGCGCACTTCGGCCACCACCGGCGCGTCCATCTGCGCGTCGAGCAGGATGCGGCCGCTGTCGCGCAGCAGGCCGATCGCCCAGACCGTCACCAGCACGGCGCCGACCAGGCCCATCACCGGGTCCAGCCAGGTCAGGCCCAGCAACTTGCCGCCGAGCAGGGCGACGATGGCCAACACCGAGGTGGCGGCGTCGGCCAGCACGTGCACATAGGCCGAGCGCAGGTTGAGGTCGTGGCCGTGCGCATGGCTGTGATCGTGGTGATCGTGGTCATGCCCGTGGTGATGGCCATGCTCATGCCCGTGGTGGTGATGCGCGTGGCCCGGGCTGTCGTGCAGCCACCAGGCACACAGCAGGTTCACGCCCAGCCCGACCGCAGCGATGGCGATGGCTTCGTTGTAGTGGATCGGTGCCGGTACCCACAGCCGCTCCAGTGATTGCACGGCCATCAGCGCGGCGACGCCGAGCAGGGCAATGGCGCTGGTATAGCCGGCCAGGATCTCGATCTTCCAGGTGCCGAAGGCGAAGCGCGGGTCGTGCGCGTAGCGGCGCGCGCAGCGGTAGGCGAACACCGAAAGGCCCAGCGCCAGCGCGTGCGAACTCATGTGCCAGCCGTCGGCGAGCACGGCCATGGAGTTGAACCACCATCCGCCGACGATCTCCACCAGCATCATGCAGACGGTGAGCCACAGGGCGCGGCGGGTGTTGCGTTCGGCCAGCGGGTTGCCGTCGTCGAAACGGTGTTCGTGGCGACGGGCGGCGGCGAGGGCGTCCAGATGCATGGGGGTCAAAGGGTGGAGTGGATACCCCCATAGGGTATATGATCCGGCCATGGCTCATGTACACAAGCATCGAAAGCAGCTGCTGACCCGGGTGCGCCGCATCGGCGGCCAGGTGGCGGCGTTGGAGCAGGCGCTGGACAGGCCGGAGGGTGAGGCCGGCGACTGTGCGGACGTGCTGGTGCAGGTTGCCGCCGTGCGCGGTGCCGCCCACAGCCTGCTGATGGAGCTGCTGCACGAGCACCTGCAGGAACACGTGGTGGGCGCCGAAGACCCGCAGCAGCGGGCGGACGAGGCCGCGGTGCTGGTGGAATTGCTTCGCCGCTACGGCAAATAGCAGGGGTAGTACCGGCCGCTGGCCGGCACCTGCAGGTTGCGTGCGGCGTTCATGGGGTTGCCGGCCAGCGGCCGGCACTACCCGTGCCGGTGCCGCGCGTTCCAGATGTGCGTGGCGGCCAGCAGCAGGCTGCCGGTGACGGTCATCGGTGTTTCCCAATCGTGCGAAGGCAGCGCCAGCGCGCCGGCCAGCAGCAGGCCGAGCCCGGCGCCGGCGGTGGCCCAGGCCAGCACGGGCAGTGGGCGGCGGCGCTCGGCCCGCCACAGCGCGTAGCCGGTCAGTGGCAGGGCGATGGCCACGAACAGCAGGTGCACCCATTCCGCTTCGGCCCAGGTGCCAAGCAGTGGCAGCGCGGCGGCAAGCAGGGGCAGCGCCAGGCAGTGCAGCAGGCACAGGCTGGACAGGGCGACCGCGCCGGCATCGAGCAGGGCGGCAGAAGGCGACTTCATCGGGGGAGGTTCCTTGCGCAACAATTGTTATACAGTAACATTTCCGTTCCGCAGCCAACCCGCTCCGACATGAACACTGTTTCCCGCGCCGACCGTCGCCTTCCGGTCACCGTGCTGTCCGGCTTCCTCGGGGCCGGCAAGACCACCCTGCTCAACCAGATCCTGCGCAACCGCGAGGGCCTGCGCGTGGCGGTCATCGTCAACGACATGAGCGAAGTCAACATCGATGCGCAGCTGGTGCGCGAGGGTGGTGCCGAACTGCGCCGCACCGAAGAGACGCTGGTGGAGTTCAGCAATGGCTGCATCTGCTGCACGCTGCGCGACGACCTGCTGCAGGAAGTGCGGCGGCTGGCCGATGCCGGGCGCTACGACTACCTGCTGATCGAGTCGACCGGTATCGGTGAGCCGATGCCGGTGGCGGCCACCTTCGCGGTACGCGACGAGCAGGGCTTCAGCCTGAGTGATATCGCGCGCCTGGACACGATGGTGACGGTGGTGGATGGCAGTGCGTTCCTGGCCGACTTCGGTTCGACGCTGCGCCTGGCCGAGCGCGGGCAGCAGGCCGGGCCGGACGATGATCGCGGCGTGGTCGACCTGCTGTGCGAGCAGGTGGAGTTCGCCGATGTGATCGTGGTCAGCAAGATCGACCAGGTGGATGACGAAGTGCTGCAGGACACGCTGGCCGTGCTGCGTGGCTTGAACCGCGACGCGAAGCTGCTGCTGTCCAGCTTCGGCGATGTTCCCCTGGCCGAGCTGCTGGACACCGGCCGCTTCGATTACGAGCGAGCGCAACGTGCGCCGGGTTGGGTGAAGGAACTGCGTGGCGAGCACACGCCGGAAACCGAGGAATACGGCATCGCCAGTTTCGTCTACCGCTCGCGGCGCCCGTTCCATCCTGCGCGCTTCGCACGCGCGCTGCAGTCGGGCATGCCCGGCGTGATCCGCAGCAAGGGCTGGTTCTGGCTGGCCAACCGCATGGACTGGGTGGGCGAGCTGAACACCGTGGGTGCCGCGACGCGGACGCAGGCGGCGGGGTTCTGGTACGCCGCACGCGACCGCGTGCGCGCCGGGCTGGAGGACACTGCGCCGCTGCTGCCACCGACGCCGCTGCCGTACAGCGACCTGGGGTGGGCGCGGCAGCAGGCCGACTGCTGGAGCGCGCCATTGCCGGGGCTGGAAGAATTCCCGGATGCGGCCGCGCATTCGGCGATGCAACGGCTGTGGCACCCGCTGTGGGGCGACCGCCGCCAGGAGCTGGTGGTGATCGGCGTGCACATGGATGAGCGTGCGGTGCGCGCGGAACTGGATGCCTGCCTGCTCAACGAACAGGAGCTGCGTGCCGGCCCGTTGCTGTGGCATCAGCTGCCGCAGGCGTTCCCGGTGTGGAAGCGGTGATGGTGCATTGAGGATCCATGGGTTGCCGGCCAGCGGCCGGCACTACCCCTGGTCGATATGCCATGCGTGGATGGATGCATGGCGTAGTCGAGCATGGCTCGACTCTACAGACTGTCGCGCCATTGCCAGCTGTTGGCGGTGACCTGCAACACCTGCGTCGGCTGCAACGCCTGCAGCAGGTGCTGGTCGTGGCTGACCATCACCAGGGCACCCGGCCATGCCGCCAGCAGTTCTTCCAGTGCCTGCAACGCGCTCAGGTCCAGTGCGTTGCCGGGCTCGTCCAGCAGCAACAGCTGCGGTGCGGGATCGGCATACAGCACGCTGGCCAGGGCGCCTTTCACCCGTTCGCCATCGCTGAGGCTATGGGCTGCACGCTGGATGCGCTGCGCGTCCAGCCCGAGCAGGGCCAGCCGTGTGCGCAGTTCACCGGTATCAGCCGCCGGGTTGGCGGCCTGCACGGTGTCGAGAATGCTGCGCTCGCCGGACAACCCCAGCAGCTGCTGGTCGAGCAGCGCCAGCGGTGCATGGCGTTGCACGGCGCCACTGCGTGCGGGCAGCTGGCCGGCCAGCACGCGCAGCAGCGTGGACTTGCCACTGCCGTTGTCACCGATCACGGCGATGCGCTGTCCTCGACGGATCTCCAGCTGCAACGGCGCACTGCAGCCATGCGGCAGCACCAGCGAGTCCACCTGCAGCAGACGCGCGCTGCCGCGTTCGCCGTCGCCTGCAAACAGCGCCAGTTCCGGCGTGGCATGAACCGCCGAGGCTGCGACGCGCAGCTGATCGGCGCTGGCCTGCAGGCGCTCGGCCTGTACCTGCTGCGCGCGGCCGTGGCTGGCCTCTGCACGCTGCTTCTGCCGGCCGAGCAGGATCGGCGCCTGGTTGGCCTGCTTCGCATCGCGATTGCCGCGTGCCTGGCGTTGCTGCTGGCGCTCGTGCTGTTCGCGTGCGCTGCGTTGCTGCTGCCGGTGCTGGGCGCGCGCATGGTCGAGCTGTGCAGCAGCGGCTTCGCGTTCGGCGGCGCGCGTGTCCGCGTAGTGCTGCCACGGCCCGCCATAGCGATGCAGCCCGCGCGCGTCGAGTTCGACGATCTGCTGCATCTGCGCCAGCAGCTCGCGATCGTGGCTGATTGCCAGCAGGCCGCCACGCCACTGCTGCAGGTGTTCGTACAACTGTTGGCGATGGCGGGCATCGAGGTGGTTGCTGGGTTCGTCCAGGATCAGCCAATCGGCGCCGCTGGCCCAGGCGCCGGACAACGCCACCTGCATGGCCTGGCCGCCACTGAGGCGCGCGGCGGGTTGGGCAGGATCGAGATCGCCGGGCAGCCGTAGCGCCTGCCATTGCTGCTGCAGGCGCTCGCGCAGATCCCAACGCTCGCCAACACAGGCGAAGTCGCTCTCGTCCACGCTGCCGGCTTCGATGCGTTGCAGTGCGGCCAGTTCCGCGCCGACGCCGGCCAGTTCGCCAACCGTGCCGGTGGGGGGATAGCCGGGCATCGGCAACAGGAACACGCGGCCGCTGCTGCGTATCAGCCCGCTGTCGGGCAGCAGGTGGCCGGCCAGCAGGCGGGCGAGCACGCTCTTGCCGGTGCCATTGGCACCGACCAGGCCGGTGGCAACCGGTTCGAAGGAAAACGACAGATCGGAAAACAGCGGGCGGCCGTCGGCCAGCCGATACGACACGCGATCGAGCGTGAGGGAATGTGTGGTCATGCGACCTCCATGGATGCCGGGTTCTCCCCTGCGCGCAGGGGCGGGAAGAGTCAGGCCGTCTGGTGGGAAGACGGCGGCATCAATGGCGCATTGGTCGCGAGCCTCTTGGAGGAATGAGCGGGCAGTATAGCGGGGCTGGCTGAATGGTCGGGTGTGGTGGGCCGGGCATCCGGCAAGTCGAGCATGGCTCGACTCTACAAAGGCATCCACGCATGGCGTGGATCTACTGTGGGCCGGGCATGGGGGGGATCGCGCCTAGGGCACGGTTTCCAGGCGGGCGCTGACGAAATCGATGAACACCCGCAGCTTCGGCAGTACGTGGCGGCCCGAGGGCCACAGCAGGTGGAAGATGCCGCAGGAATGCACGTGTTCGTCCAGCACGGTAACCAAGCGGCCGTCCGCCAGCGCATCGCGCACCGAGTGCACCGGCACGAAGGCCAGGCCGACGTGGCGCAGTGACAGCGCCACCCGCGCCTCGATGGTGTTGGCCACCATGTGTACCGGCAGCTCCTGCGGGGTTTCCTCATCGGGCCAGTGGATCGGCCACAGTTCCAGCTTGCCGGTGCTGGGGAAGCGGTAGTGCAGCAGCGTGTGCTGCAGCAGTTCGGCGGGTGTGCGTGGCGTGCCGCGGCGCTGCAGGTAGGCCGGCGAGGCGACGATGCGGCGTGGAAACACGCCCAGGCGACGTGCGTTCATGCGCGAATCGCTGGGTTCACCGACACGCAGCACTGCATCGAAACCTTCCTCGATGACATCGACCAATCGGTCGCTGAAGTCGAGGTCAAGGCGGATGTCCGGATACGCCGCCATGAACTCGGCCATCAACGGCAGGGTGAGGTCGCCCACCAACGGCAGGCCGATGCGCAGCGTGCCGCGGGGCGTGGCGTGTGGTTGTGCCAGCTCGGTGCGTGCGGCATCGCGCTCGTCGAGGATGCGCCGGCAGCGTGCCAGGAACAGCTGGCCCTCGGCGGTGAGGGTGATGCTGCGCGTGCTGCGATGGAACAGGCGCACGCCCAGTGCATGCTCCAGCCGCGCAACGCACTTGCCGGCGGCCGAGGCGGAGATGCCCTGCAGGCGCCCGGTCTCGACGAAGCTGCGGGTGTCGGCGGCGTGCACGAAGGTCTGCAGGTTGGCGAGGTTGTCCAGGACTGACATGGGCGTGCGGGCGATGAAAGCAGCAGGGTAGAGAGGGCGATGGCGCTGGTCGGCGCCGCCACCGCAACACTGTGGTGCGGGGCGCGGTCGCCGGCCGTTGCGGCCTTGCAGTTCCGGCCATGATGCCGATTGCGGACTGCACGGTCCATGATGCCCGGAGCGGCAACCGGCTTTTTGCGCCGAGCCATGCTGCCTAACGTGGCGGGCCTCTCCCCACGGATCACCGCGATGAATGCCGCTCTTTCCCTTGAACCCGCACCGACGCTGCCTTCGGTGCAGCGGCTGCTGCAGCAGGTCCACCCCCTGCGCCTGGTCGGTGCGGTGGTGCTGGTGCGCGAGCACGGCGTGCTGCGCCATGCCAGCGCGACCGGGCTGGCCGATCGCGAGTCGGCCCTGCCGATGCTGCGCGACCAGCTGTTCCGGCTGGCATCGGTCAGCAAGCCGCTGTTGACCACGGTGATCCTGCGCCTGGTGGCCGAGGGCGTGCTCGACCTCGATGCGCCGGTGCAGCGTTGGTTGCCGGAGTTCCGCCCGGCGCTGGCCGATGGCCGCACGCCGCCGATCAGCCTGCGCCAGCTGCTCAGCCACAGCAGCGGGCTGGGCTACCGTTTCCTGGAAGCCGATGCAGACGGCCCCTATGCGCGCGCTGGGGTCAGCGATGGCCTGGACGCGAACCCGCTCTCGCTGGCCGAGAACGTACGCCGGATCGCGCAGGCACCGCTGCTGTTCGAGCCGGGCAGCCAATGGCTGTACTCATTGGGCGTGGATGTGGCCGGTGCGGTGGCCGAAGCCGCGACCGGTGAAACGCTGCAGGTGCTGTTCCGGCGTTTGCTGGCCGTCCCCTTGGGCCTGCGCGATACCGCGTTCGCCACGCGCGAGGGTGCGCGGCTGGCCACGCCCTATGTGAGCGACACGCCGCAGCCGCATCGCCTGCGTGAAGGCGAGGTGGTTGCGCCGTTCGAAGGTACGGTCGGCATCGAGTACAGCCTTGCGCGTGCGCTCGATGCCAGCCGTTTCGCTTCCGCCGGCGCCGGCCTGGTGGGTACTGCCGATGAGGTGATGGTGGTGCTGGAGGCCTTGCGTGATGTGCAGCGCTCCGGCCTGCTGCCGCCCGCGCTGGCGGCAGAGATGGCCAGCCCGCAGGTGGGCGAGCAGGGGCCGCCGGAACCGGCTGGCTGGGGCTTCGGGCTGGGCTTTGCGGTGTTGCGCGATGCTGCCGCCAGTGGCACGCCGCAGCGCGAAGGGACTTGGCGCTGGGGCGGCGCCTATGGTCACAGCTGGTTCGTCGACCCGTCGCGTGGGCTGAGCGTGGTGGCGCTGACCAACACCCTGTACGAAGGCATGGATGGGGACTTCGTCGATGAGCTGCGTGATGCGGTGTACGCCGATCTGGAGACCGTGCGATGAGTGGCCATGCCATTGATGCGGCCAGCCCGGCCGGTGAGGCTACGCGTCTGCCATGGGCGGGCCTGCTGGCGTTGGCCGGTGGTGGCTTCATCACCCTGCTGACCGAGACCCTGCCGGCCGGTGTACTGCGTCCGATGGGCGACAGCCTGGGCGTGAGTGATGCGGCGGTCGGCCAGCTGGTGAGCGTGTATGCGCTGGGCTCGGTGATGGCCGCGCTGCCGATGACCGCGCTGACCCAGCGCCTGCCGCGGCGTCCGCTGTTGCTGGCCGCCATTGCCGGTTTCGTGGTGGTCAACACGCTGACCGCGCTGAGCAGCAGTTACCCGCTGATCCTCGCCGCGCGCTTCCTGGCCGGCGTGAGCGGTGGCCTGCTGTGGTCGCTGGTGGCCGGTTACGCCGCGCGCATGGTGGTGCCGTCGTTGCAGGGGCGGGCCATCGCGGTGGCAATGGTGGGTTCGCCGTTGGCGCTGTCACTGGGGGTGCCGGCCGGTACGCTGCTCGGCCAGCAGATCGGCTGGCGCTGGGCGTTCGCATTGATGAGCGTGCTGGGCGTGGGTCTGCTGGCATACGCGCGCTGGACACTGCCGGCGCTGCCGGCGGCCAGTGCCGGCCAGCGCACTTCGCTGGCTACGGTCTGGCGGATGCCCGGCGTGCGCAGCACGCTGCTGGTGATGATGCTGTACGTGCTGGCGCACAACGTGCTGTACACCTACATCGAGCCGCTGGCGGTCGATGCGGGTGCCGGTGCGTGGCTGGACCGGCTGCTGCTGGCGTTCGGCGTGGCGGCGATTGCCGGCATCGGGATTGCTGGCTGGGGCGTGGATCGCCACCTGCGTGCGCTGGTGTGGGCGGCGGTGACCGGCTTCATCGTGCCGGTACTGACGTTGCTGGTATGGCCGGGTGCGGCGACCGCGCTGCTGCTGGCGACGATCCTGTGGGGCGTGGCGTTCGGTGCGGTGCCGACGCTGTTCCAGGCCGCACTGGCACGCCGTGCGGGTGCCGCCGCAGACCTGGCGCAGTCGATGCTGGTGACCGGCTGGAACCTGGCCATAGCCGCCGGCGGCGTGGCGGGCGGGGTGCTGCTGCAGGCCAGTGGCCCACGCCAGCTGGGATGGTTGCCGTTGCTGTTGCTGGCGGTGACCGTGGCGTGGCTGCTGGCACGGCCGAAGGCGTGGGCGTAGGCAGCCGATCAGTGTCACGTGGTGCCGGCCAGCGGCCGGCACTACCGTGGTCCGCGCCATCCACGCATGGCGTGGAACTACCGAGCGCAGCGACCCGCGTTTGCTTTTGCTTTCTTCTGTTGATTCCGTGGTGGGACGCAGCCGGAACCCGACCGCCCCGGCCAACTCCGGGATAGCTGTACGCGACCCACCACGAGGGGCTCTGCCGTTGGCCGTCCTACTCGATCCCCTCACGCTCGATCGGCACGCTGCGCGGGTTCTGCATGTGTTCGCGTGCCGCGCCGTACTGCTGCTGCCGCTTGTGGTGGAAGGCGACGAACTCATCGCGGGGCAGTGGCCGCGAGAACAGCCAGCCCTGGCCGAATTCCACATGCCGGCTGTGCAGGTAGGCCAGCTGTGCTTCGGTTTCCACGCCCTCGGCCACCACCCACAGGCCCAGCTCCTTGGCCATGTCGATGATGTGCGGCGTGACCGGGCTGGTCGCGCTTTCGGTACCGATCGCATCGATGAACGACTTGTCGATCTTCAGCGCATCCAGTGGCAGCTGTTCCAGGTACTGCAGGCTGGAGAAGCCGACGCCGAAATCGTCGATGGCCACGCTGTGCCCGGTACGGCGTGCCTGCGCCAGCATCGTGCGCGCGCGGTCCAGGTCGAGGAAGCCGCGCTCGGTGGCCTCCATCCAGATCTGCTGCGGCAGGATGCCGCTGCCGGCCATGTGCCGGGAAATCATCTTCAGGGCGCGGCCGCTGCTGATGTCTTCGGCAGCGAGGTTGATCGCGATGTGCGCGCTGCGGTCGGCCACCAACAGCTCGCGCATGTCGCGCACCACGTTCTCGATCACCAGGTCGGTGACGTCGGCGATCATGCCGGCCTCTTCGGCCAGCGGAATGAACAGGTCGGGCCGCACCTGGGTGCCATCCGGGCGTTGCCAGCGCACCAGCGCTTCGGCGCCGACGCAGATGCCGGTGTCGAGCTCGATGATCGGCTGGTAATGCAGGTACAGCTCGCGGCGGCGGATGGCGGTGGCCAGTTCACCGCGCAGCGACAGGCGGCGCCGCGACAGCCAGATCACCAGGCCGGCACCGGCGGCGGCCAGCAGCAGGCCGACCGGCACGTACAGCCACGCCTGCTGGCGGAACGCCGCAGCCAGCGCGGTGCGTGGCGTCGTGGCGATGGCCAGCCATTCCTCGTTGCGCGAGGTGGCGTACAGCGTGCTGTGATCCAGGCCTTCGCCGGGGTCGCGCAGCAGTGCCTGCAACAGCTCCGGATCAAGGCCGGGCTGTTGGGCCAGCAGGCGTCCATCCGGGCTGGCCAAGGCCAGCCGCACGTTCGGGTCGGCAATGACATCGACGAAGCGGCGCGGGTCCACCAGTGCGTCGTAGGACCCATACAGGATCGCCAGCACCTGGCGCCGCCCGCTGTTTTCAGGGCGCACATCCACCGCAATGCCGGCGCCATCGCTGGTGACGTGGTCGGGCGTGGGTTGATCCACGTCGGACAGGAACGGTCCCCACGAGGTGCAGCGCAGCTTGCCACCTTCGAAGTAGCCCATCTGGTCGATCGACGGGGTGGTCATCACCAGCGTCTGCATGCGCCGCACGTGCTCGGGACTGCAGGGCACGTAGGCGCCGGCCTCGGCCGATTTCAGCGCCGCCAGTGCTTCCTGGTAGGACAGGTCGGAGCGGCGCAGGGTGCGGTCGGCGATGTCGCGCAGGCGCTGCTGCTCGACGCTGACCGCGCGGTCCCAGGTGGCGTAGGCCATGACCGCGATCGGCACGGCGGCGGCCAGCAGCGCCAGCGCGGTGCCTCCGATGATGACGCGCAGCCGGCTCATGGCCGGGGCTCCAGCGGGGCGGGCGGGGCAGGGCGCATGGTCGGGCCGGTCCTTGGGCAGGTGCGGCTATCTGAGCATGGCGCCGGGCCGGGCGGAATGGGATCAATACGGTATTCGGTCACATTGTGGTGAAAGCGGCCGACTTTGACGTAATGGGTCCGTCCGGCGCTGGCGCTCGGCGCCGCGGAGGACTACCGTCGGATGCTTCGCCCGTCCCTTAGCCCGCGCCCATGACCGAGCCCGCAACGCCCCCCGAGCACCTGCGCCGCAGCCTGTCCAACCGCCACCTGCAACTGATCGCCATCGGCGGTGCCATCGGCACCGGCCTGTTCATGGGGTCGGGCAAGACCATCAGCCTGGCCGGCCCGTCCATCGTCTTCGTCTACCTGATCATCGGCGCGATGCTGTTCTTCGTGATGCGCGCGATGGGCGAGCTGCTGTTGTCCAACCTGCAGTACAAATCCTTCATCGATTTCTCCACCGACCTGCTCGGTCCGTGGGCCGGGTTCTTCTGTGGATGGACGTACTGGTTCTGCTGGATCGTCACCGCCATTGCCGACGTGATCGCGATCGCCGCCTATGCGCAGTTCTGGTTTCCCGGGCTTGAAGCCTGGAAACCGGCGCTGGCCTGCGTGATGCTGCTGCTGGCGTTGAACCTGGTGACGGTGAAGCTGTTCGGCGAAATGGAATTCTGGTTCGCGCTGATCAAGATCGTGGCGATCTGCGCGCTGATCATCACCGGCGCCGGCCTGGTGGCGTGGGGTTTCACCTCGCCCAGCGGCCACACCGCCTCGCTGTCGAACCTGTGGAATGACGGTGGCATGTTCCCGATGGGGCTGGTCGGCTTCTTCGCCGGTTTCCAGATTGCGGTGTTCGCCTTCGTCGGCATCGAGCTGGTGGGCACCACCGCCGCCGAAACCGCCGACCCCGAGCGCAACCTGCCCAAGGCGATCAATTCGATCCCGGTGCGCATCATCATCTTCTACGTGCTGGCGCTGATCGCGATCATGGCCGTCACCCCGTGGCGCCAGGTGGTGCCGGACAAGAGCCCGTTCGTGCAGCTGTTCGTGCTGGCCGGCATTCCCGCCGCCGCCAGCCTGATCAACTTCGTGGTGCTGACCTCGGCCACGTCCTCGGCCAACAGCGGCATCTTCTCCACCAGCCGCATGCTGTACGGCCTGGCCGAAGAGGGCCACGCCCCACGCGGGCTGTCGAAACTGTCGCGCGCCGCGGTGCCGGCCCGCGGCCTGCTGTTCTCATGCCTGTGCCTGCTGGGCGGCACGTTGCTGATCTACCTGATTCCCAACCTGGTGACCGCCTTCACCCTGGTGACGACGCTGGCGACGGTGCTGTTCATCTTCGTCTGGTCGCTGATCCTGGTGGCCTACATGGCCTATCGCCGCCGCTACCCGGAGCGCCATGCCGCGTCGATCTTCAAGATGCCCGGCGGCGTTGCGATGTGCTGGGCCTGCCTGGTGTTCTTCGCCGGCGTGCTGGTGCTGCTGAGCCTGCAGGGCGACACCCGCCAGGCGCTGATCGCCAGCCCCGCGTGGTTCGTGCTGCTGGGCGTGGGGTATTGGGTGCGGCGGCGGACCGCGGAGTAACCCGGCGTTTTCGTTCCATTGATTGATCCATTGTCTCCGGACGTTTCATCCACGCATGGCGTGGATCTACTGCTCGTCGCAGGAAACTGTCGAAGGCGGGGTGGGTCCGGTTGTGGGGGCGTGAGCCGCATGGATGCGGCGACCGAGCTTACATGGACGTACTTGCAGCGTCCCCCACAACCGGACCCACCCCGCCATCCTTCAGCCAACTTGCTGTTGCTCTTGATCTGGCCTCTGCAGGTGCAGAGCGCAGCCCTGCCGACCCCCATTCACCCAACATTAGCGGGCGCGGCCGGATCATCCGGCCGCCATGTCCCGTCGCCCCCTCCTGCTTGCGCTGTTGCTGCTGCCCAGCCTGTGGCCCGGGCCGGCCGCCGCGCGCACCGTCTATCGCTGCGTGCAGGGCAACACCGTCAGCCTGGCCACCGCCCCGGAACCGGGCTCGCGTTGCACCGCCAGGGAGATCGACGACAACGCCATCCAGACTCCGAACCTGTGGGGCAACATGGGCGTGTTCAGCGGCGTGCTGTACGAGCGCGAACAGGACGGGGCGCTGGTCTACTCCACGCGCAACCTGCCCGGCTCGCGGGTGTTCCTGAAGTTCACCGTGGCCACGCCGCCCGGCGAGCCGGCACACGAAGGGTTGGGCAAGGTCGGCAAGCCGCAGCTGGCGCAGCACGCCAGGCAGTTCAAGGCCGCGGCCAAGGCCACCGGGGTCGATGATGCGTGGTTGCGTGCGATCGCCCACGCCGAAAGCAATTTCGATGCGCTGGCGGTATCCAGCAAGGGCGCGCAGGGGGTGATGCAGCTGATGCCCGATACCGCGCTGGAATATGGGGTAAGCGATCCGTTCTCGCCGCAGCAGTCGATCGAGGGTGGCGCGCGCTACATGCGCGCGCTGTTGCGCCGCTACAACGGCGACCGTCCGTTGGCGGCGGCCGCCTACAACGCGGGCATCGGTGCGGTCACCCGCTACAAGGGCGTACCGCCCTATGCCGAAACCCTGGCCTACGTGGACAAGGTGATGGCCCTGTACGCGCGCTACCGTGAAGCGATGGGCATCCGTACCGAGGTGCCGGCGCGTTAGCCGGACGGTGCTGCCCGCACGTGGCGTTGTAGAGCCGAGCCCATGCTCGGCTGAGGTGCCAGCAGCCGAGCATGGGCTCGGCTCTACAGGGAGTCTGCTCAGCGCGAGGTGGAGGTGCTGACCAGGTCGTAGCGCTCGATGCGGCCGACGCGTGCCACCTCGGCCTGTACATCCGCACGCTGCTTGAGTGCGCGCCAGGCGGCATCGATGCGTACGTCGCCCGGCAGCGAAGGGTAGGTGCGCATGTCCTGCAGGCTGGCCAGGGTTTCACCGCGTTCCACCGGCGAGCGCAGCTGTTCGATCAGCACGGCGGCGGCACCGTCCAGGTTGCCTTCCTCCAGCAGCATTTCGCGATGGAACAGGCGGGCGTCATCGCGCTGGGCCAGGATCACCGCGCGCGCCGCATCGCGTGCCTTGGCATCGCCACGCTCGCGGGCGGCGGCGAACTGCAGCAGCGCCTGCGCGGCCTTGCCGTAGCCAGCGAGGCCCGGCATGTCATTCACTGCCTGCGCAGCGTCCTGCATGCGGCCCAGCGAACTGAACACGAAACCGACATTCATCTGGTGCTCGACACCATCCGGGCCGAGCGCGCCGATGCGTGCGGCCTGCTTTGCGGTGGCCAGCGCCTCATCGGTGCGGCCCAGCCGGCGCAGCGCGGTGAGCCGGCTGTTGAGCAGCCAGGCTACCCATTCCGCTTCCGCGGCGGAAGGCGATTCGCCGTTGCTCGCCGCACCGGCCATGCCCTCGGTCAACGACAGCACTTCCTCGTTGCGGTCCAGCATCAGCAGGGTGGTGCTGAACTCGGCCATGCGCGCATCCAGTGCGCGGTCGAGCAGGCCGGAGACGCGCAGTTGATCGAGGTGGCGCTGTGCCGCCTGCACCGGATCGAAGCGCGCATCGCCGCGATCGACATAACGGTCGAAGCGCTTGTCGCTGCGCAGGCGGATGATCTCGGCCGGGCTGTCGATGCGCGCCAGCGTGGCTGGGATGCCGTCACCACGCCCGTTGTCGGCCTGCAGCGTGGCCAGCGCCAGCCACAGCCCGGTGGGCTCCAGGCCGCCACTCTTCCAGCCGTTGTCGAACAGCGCCTGCAGCAGGTCCATGCGCTTCTGTGGCTGGTCACGCAGGCGGTACTGCAGGTAGTTGATGGCGTGGTGATCGACCGGCAGCGGTGCGTCGGCATGCTGCAGTGCCTTCACCAGGAACGTGGTGGCTGCGGCCGGCTGGTTGTCCGACAGTTCCACCGACACCTGGGTGAGCAGGACCTGGGCATCCTCCGGCAGGGCCTCCTGCGCCCGCTGCAGGTAGCGGCGGGCCTGGTCCGGCTTCTTCTGCATCAGCGCGGTCCAGCCGGCCACCTGCGCGGCGCGGCCACGATGCTCGGCATCGAAGTCGTCCAGCAACGGATCCTCCATCAGCCGCTCCATGCTGATCAGCGCACCCAGCGTATTGCCGCTGCGTGCCTGCTGGATCGCTTCATCCCAGCGCGTGGCGTACGCCGCGTGTACTGCGTCGGCGGTGGCTGATGGCTTCTGCGGGGCCACCGTGATCGAGGCGGAGGCGGGCGCGATGGCCAATGCGGCCAGCAGCAGGGCGGTGAGGGGGAGAACGCGGGGCATGGAGAATCTCCATCCGTGGGAACCGCATTGAACCTGCTGCAGCCAGCGAGGACAAGCACGAGGAAGGGAATTCTGGCGTTCAGCCGCACGATCGGCCGTGGCGGATCGCACGCGCAGCGTCTATTGTCGGTGCCTCTTCAAGCAGCAGGCAGAGGCAGCGCAACACGATGGCACGGTGGCAATGGATGGCGGCAGGGGTGGCGTTGGCAACGGCAGTGGGCTTGGCTGCAACCTGGTGGGACACCCCGCTGAAATCGTTGGCCGGCCCCGCAGGCCCGGTGCCCACGCCCCTGGCCTGGACCGCGCAGATCGAGCCGCTGGCCGGCGATGGCCACCCCGGTGACCGCGACGGTGCGTCCGCGCAGGCCCGCTTCGCCGACCCGTATGCACTGCTGCGCGGCGCCGATGGCAACGTCTACTTCACCGATGCCGGTGACAACAACCGGATCCGCCGCCGCCTGCCCGATGGCCGTGTTGAAACCGTGGCCGGGCAGGGCGAGGGCCGCGTCGATGGCCCGGCGCTGCAGGCGAGCTTCAATACGCCCTCGGGCATTGCTGCCGATGCGCAGGGCAACCTGTACGTGGCCGACACCGGCAACCATGCGATCCGCCGCATCGGCACCGATGGCCAGGTGACCACGCTGGCCGGTGGCGAACAGGGCCATGCCGATGGTCCGGCTGCGCAGGCACGCTTCGATGCGCCGATGGGCATCGCAGTGGACGCGCAGGGCCAGGTCTACGTGGCCGACACCTTCAATGACCGCATCCGGGTGATCGGCACCGATGGCAGCGTGCGCACCCTGGCCGGTGGCGATCGACCCGGCTTTGCCGATGGCGTGGGTGGCGCCGCGCGTTTCGATACGCCGGTGGCGCTGGCCTTCGATGCACACGGTGCGCTGCTGGTGGCCGACCTGTTCAACAACGCGGTGCGCCGGGTGGGGGCCGATGGCACGGTCAGCACCGTGGTCGCCGCCGGTGGCGTGATCAATGGGCCGCTGTCACTGGCCACCACGCACGACGGCGTGCTGTACGTGGGTGACCTCGATGGCCGCATCGTGCAGGTGACGCCGCAGGGCCACCAGATCGCGCTGGTCGGCAACGGCCGCCTGCCGCGCCTGGCCCGCCCCAGTGGCCTGGCGATGGATGCCGATGGCAGCGTGCTGGTGGCCGACGCCGCCAGCTACCGCCTGCACCGCCTGCGCCCGTTGCCGGTGGGCGACCTGCCGGCGCCGGCATTGGTCGGCCCGGCCGCCGATGCCGCGTTGCCGAAGACCGGGGGCCGTTGGCCGCTGGCACCGCAGGACGGCTGGCACGAAGTGGTCGGCACCCTGGGCGAAGTACGCGGCAACTTCACCGGAGAGAGCCGCCACCACCTGCATGGCGGCTTCGACGTGCGCGGTGATGTGGGCCAGACCGTGCTGGCGATCGCCGAAGGCAAGATCAGCAGCCCGGTGGCCGCCTGGAACCTGGGTGAGCAGGCCGAAGGGCTGGCGGTGGATCGCCTCAAGTACATCCACATGCGGGTAGGCCGCACCCCGCGCGACGAACCCTACGATGCGCGCTGGCAGGCGCTGTATGACGAGCAGGGCAAGCTGGAGCGGATGCGCGTGCGTCGCGGCATGCGCATCCACGTCGGCGATCGCCTGGGCAGCATCAACAACCAGGCGCATGTGCACCTGGCGGTGGGTACCGGCGGCTTCGAGACCAACGCGGTGGCGCTGGGCTTCCAAGGCTACGCCGACCACTTCGCGCCGCGCATCACCGATGTAGCGTTGCTGGACGACAACGACCAGCCGATGGCCGCAGGCGGCGATGGCGTGGTGATGGTGGCGCGCCAGGGGCGCGGCGTGCAGATCGTGGTCGAGGCCTGGGACCAGGTGGACAACAACCTGCCGCGCCGTCGCCTGGGCATGTACCAGGTGGGCTACCAGATCCTCGATGCCGCTGGGCAGCCGCTGCAGGGCTACGAGCAGCCGCGCTGGAACATCGTGTTCAACCGCATGCCGCCGCAGAAGGAAGCGGTGCGGGTGGCCTACGCCCCCGACAGCGGCATCACCGTGCATGGCAGCGCGGTGACCCGTTTCCGCTACCTGGCCACCAACACCGTGCGTGACGGCCTGATGGAAACCGGGCGCTGGCAGCCGGCGGCGCTGCCGCCGGGCGAGTACACCGTGCGTGCCAGCGTGCGCGACTACAGCGGCAACGAAGGCGTCGGCCCGCGCGAGATCAGAGTACGGCTGCTGCCATAGCGGCAGCCGGGGCGCCGCAGCGCTCGCGCTCGGCGTCCATGTCTTCCAGCGGCCGCACCTCGATGCTGCCGAAGCGCGCCCAGGGGAAGTCGCGGGCGATGCGCATGGCTTCGTCGCGGTCGCGGGCGACGATCAGGTTGAAGCCGGCCAGCAGTTCGCGGGTTTCGGCGAACGGGCCATCGAGCACGCGGCTGTGGCCATCGCGCACGCGCAGGGTCTGCGCGGTGTCGACCGGCTGCAGCTTCTGCGCGGCCAGCAGCGTGCCTTCGGCCTGCAGCTTGTCGGCGTGGGCGAGGCAGTCGCGCATCAGCGCGTTGAATTCTTCGATGGGCAGGGCCTGCAGCAGGGCAGGCTCGATGTAGATCAGAAGCAGGTACTGCTGCATGGCACGGTCCTGGCGGGGGCGGGGTGCCCATGATGGCGCAGGATGGCGCGTGGGCATGTTGCAGCGCGGGAGGCGCGCCTTCGGCGGGGATCGGCGAACGGCGGAGCCCCTCCGTGGTGGGGTGGGTTGGTCGCTGAAAGCTGGGTTTCAGAGGGTGGGTCGGGCGGGTGGGATCGGCGGGGACGCCGTGAATCCGTCCTTGGAGGCTTAGCCGCGCCATCCATGGCGCGGATACCCCGCCAATCCCACCCGCCCGGCCCCTGACAGATTCCGGTCGCCGAACCACCACGGGAAATCAACAACAAGAGCGAAAGCGGGTCGCTTCGCTCGCAAAGCCGAGGTCGCCAGCCAACCACCGTTGCTGTTGCATTTGCCTTCTCTCTTGATCTTCCCGTGGTGGGTACCGGAGGCAGGAAACTGTCCAGGGCCGGGTGGGTAGGCGGGGCGGGGGTGTCCGCGGCATGGATGCCGCGGCCAAGCCCCCATGGATGGGTTTACGGCGTCCCCCGACCCGCCTACCCACCCGGCCAAACCCATGAACCCGAGCTTTCAGCGACCAACCCAAATCCACCACGGAGGGGCTCCGCCGTTCGCCGACCTCCGCCGAAGGCGCGCTTTCCGCGGAAGAAAAAATTTCCAACAGACGTGTCGATTCCCAGCCCCCTGGTTCGTTGTACCCAGTGAAGGGCACGCACCACGCGTCCCCACGGGAGACCACAATGAAAGTGATGGTGATCGTGAAGGCCAACGCCGACTCCGAAGCCGGCCGCATGCCCAGTGAACAGGAATTGTCCGAAATGGGCGCCTTCAACGAACAACTCGTGGCCGCCGGCATCATGCTGGCCGGTGAAGGCCTGCACGCCACCCAGCGCGGCCGCCGCATTCACTTCGGCGGCGCGGCACCGAAGGTCGAGGCCGGTCCGTTCGGTCCTGCCAGTGAACAGATCGCCGGCTTCTGGCTGTGGGAGGTGCGGTCGCTGGACGAGGCCGTCGAGTGGGCCAGCCGTGCGCCGTTCGGCAGTGGTGGCACCCTCGAACTGCGTCCCTTGATCTCCGCTGAAGACTTCGGCGAAGCCTTCACCCCCGAATTACAGCAGCAGGAACAGCGTCTGCGTGCACAGCTGGAAGGTTGATCCGATTCATCTCCCTGCCGGGCTCGACCCGGCGCTACCGCCCTGAACCACACCACGGAGTATTGCCATGAGATTGATTCCCTTCCTCGGCTTCAGCGGCCAGGCCCACGACGCGATGGCGTTCTACGCCAAGGCACTCGGTGGCCAGGTCACCTCGGAAATGAAGTACCGCGACATGCCGCCGTCCGATGGCATGCCCGGCTGCAACGAGATGCCGGCGCAGACCCTGGACCACGTTGCGCACAGCCAGCTGGAGATCGGCAACGCCATCATGATGGCGGCCGACGGCCCCGGCGGCGGCGAGGGTGGCTCGACCACCATCAATGTCGACGTCGACAGCATCGAAGAAGCCGAACGCGTGTTCGCCGCGCTGGCCGAGGGTGGCCAGGTGCAGATGCCGATCGCGGAAACGTTCTGGGCGCACCGCTGGGGCATGCTGATCGACCGCTACGGCAAGCCGTGGATGGTCAACTGCATGAAGCAGCCCTGATCCCTCTTCTTTTCATCCACAAGGAGCTTCACCGATGAGTGCACCGCAACCGCAGATGATCTTCGTCAACCTGCCCGTGCAGGATCTGAACGCGTCCAAGGCCTTCTTCGCCGCGTTGGGCTACAGCTTCAACCCGACCTTCACCAATGACGATGCGGCCTGCATGGTGATCAGCGAGAGCATCTTCCTGATGCTGCTGACCCAACCGTTCTTCAAGCAGTTCACCACCAAGCCGATCGCCGATGCACGCAGCCAGACCGAGGTGATCACCTGCCTGTCGGCCGACAGCCGCAAGGCGGTGGATGTGATGGTGGACAAGGCACTGGCGGCCGGCGCCAGCGAACCGCAGCCCGCGCGCGACTACGGTTTCATGTACCAGCGGGGCTTCCAGGATCTGGATGGGCACCTCTGGGAAATCGCGCACATGGACGGCGAGCCGGGCTGACGGCCGCCGCAGGGAGAACCCGCATGGCTTACGTGGATGCTTACGTGCTGCCGTGCCCGCAGGACAAGGTGGCGGCCTACCGCCGCCTTGCCCGCAAGGCCGGCGCGGTGTGGAAGGACCATGGCGCGCTGCAGTACATGGAATGCGTGGCCGACGATGTGGAACCGGGCAAGAGCACCTCGTTCCCGCGCGCGGTCAAGGCGAAGCCGGGCGAAACGGTGATCGTCGCCTTCGTGGTGTTCCGCTCGCGCGCGGCACGCGACCGCATCAACGCAAAGGTGATGGCCGACCCGCGGCTGGCGTCGCTGGGCCCGAAGGACATGCCGTTCGATACCCGGCGCATGTTCTGGGGCGGCTTCAAGCCGATTGTTGAAGCGTGAGCTGCGGCGCTTGTGCGGGCCGGGCGTGCGTGCTGTGATCGGCGCATGCTCGAGCCCGCACTGACGCAGCGTCTGGAAACCCTCTGGCGGATGGAGTCGCCAGTGCTGATCGCGCGCCTGGCGCGGCTGCTCGGTGGCGATGTCGGCCGTGCCGAGGAACTGGCCCAGGACACCTGGCTGGCCGCGCTGGAGCGTTGGCCGGAGCAGGGCATCCCGGACAACCCCGGAGCCTGGCTGATGACCACCGCGCGCAACCGTGCCATCGATGTGCTGCGCCAGCACCAGCGGGTGGCGCAGCAGCACGCGCAATGGGGCGAGGAACTGCATCCGGCGGCGCTGCCAGCACCCGATGACAGCCAGGCGTTGGAGGATGACCTGGGCGATGACCTGCTGCGGCTGATGTTCGTGGCCTGCCATCCCGTGCTGCCGGCCGATGCGCGCGTGGCACTCACCCTGCGCCTGCTTGGTGGCCTGACCACCATCGAGATCGCGCGTGCGTTCCTGCAGCCGGAGCCGACCATCGCCCAGCGCATCGTGCGCGCCAAGCGCACCCTGGCGCAGAAGCAGGTGCCCTATGAAGTGCCACGCGCGGAGGCAATGCCGGAGCGCCTGGCCTCGGTGCTGGAGGCGATCTATCTCGTGTTCAACGAAGGCTATGCGGCCAGTGCCGGTGATGACTGGATGCGCCCGGCGCTGTGCGAGGAAGCACTGCGGCTGGCCCGCATCCTGGCGCACCGGTTGCCGGTGCCGCCGGTGCTGGGCCTGCTGGCGTTGATGGAACTGCAGGCCTCGCGCGCAGCGGCGCGCGTGGATGCGCAGGGGGCACCGGTGCTGCTGGACCAGCAGAACCGCGCGCGTTGGGATTGGCTGCAGATCGGCCGCGGGCAGCAGGTGCTGGCGCGCGCGCTGGCCATCGGTGGCGACCAGGACCCCTATGTGCTGCAGGCGCGCATCGCGGCCTGCCATGCGGCTGCGCGTCGCGCTGATGCCACCGATTGGCCGCGCATTGCTGCGCTCTATACACAGCTGCTGCAGGTGCAACCTTCGCCGGTGGTGGCATTGAACCGGGTGGTGGCGATCCTGCGCAGCGATGGTGCCTTCGCCGCGTGGGCGCAGCTGCAGCCACTGCTGGTCGAGCCGCGCCTGCGCGACTACGCGCCGCTGCAGGTGGTGCGCGGCGAGCTGCTGCAGGCACTGGGACGGGAGCAGGACGCGCGCGATGCATTTGCCGAAGCCGCCCGGCTCAGCCAGAACCAGGCCGAGCGCGGACTGCTGCGGCAACGGGCGGGCCTGTCCCCCACGGAGTGAACCGACAAAGGCAGCACTTGTCGGCGGGCCCGTGAGCGGCTATGTTTCGCGCCCAGCGGACGCATGAGCGTCCGCGACCCGTGCGTATTGACCGAGGAGCGGTTGGATGTATTCAAGGACGAAGAGCGCATCGCGCGCTTTTGCGCGCCTGCTTGCCTGTGCCCTGTGCCTGGCCGTATGGCCGATGGCCGTGCAGGCCGCGGACAAATCGCAGCAGGCCTATTGGGCCGGTTTTGCCTATACCGCTGACGCTGCCGCCGTGCAGGCGACCACGCCGCATGCGCATGCGGTGCTGGAACGGCGTGGCCTGGTCCCGCTGAACCAGACGCTGGCGCAGTCGCTCAAGCGCCGTGCACCGGCGCACCTGGAGCTGATCGACCAGCCGGTGGCGATGCTCGACGGCACCACCAGCGCCACCGTGCTGGCCGCTGCGCTGGATCGCGAGCTGGTCTCGGTCGAACCGATCGGCGACCAGTACAAGGTGCTGGTGGAAGTGGCGCTGCAGGCGCTGTTCTTCGACTTCCGCGAGCGCCAGGTGATCGCCTCCTATCCGCTCACCCTGCAGCGCATCGACGTGCAGGACTACCGTCCGGACAACGACGATATCGACGCGATCGTCGCCGATTTGCTGTACGGCGGCGCCGATACCAGCCTGTCGCAGGTACTGGCGGCCAGCCTGGCGCAGGCCCGGCTGCCCGACGCCGCCATGCGTCGCCTGCAGGTGGGTGGGGTGACCCTGTCCGACGCGGTGCGCGCCAAGCTGCCCGACCCGAAGTGGGATGCGCCGCTGCGCGCCACCCTGGCCCATGAGCTGTCCAAGACGCTGTCGTCCAACACCGGCGTCGGCCTGCTGCCGCCGGCCTCGGGTCAGGCGATCGGTGGTGCGATGGCCGCCCGCTTTGCCGACGGCAAGGTCTACCAGCTGAAGATTCCCGAACCCGACTACGTCATCAACCTGCAGGTCGATGCACTGAAGAACGGTGTGATCGAGGAAACCCCGGCAATGAAGACGATGCTGTTCGGCGCCTTCTTCACCGCCAAGGTGACCGAACCGTTCTCGGGCAAGGTCTATTTCGAACAGCCGCTGCGCAAGGGTGCCACCAAGGTGGTGCCGGTGACGCAGTGGCAGGTCGACCAGTGGTCGGCCAGCTACGAAACCCTGCTGGCCGGCTTCGACGCCTTCGCCGGCGCCGCCGCCAAGCGTGCCGATTCGCGCGCCTGGCTGGACGAACAGAAGCCGGGCGGCCGCCCGTTGCAGCAGCAGACCCAAGCCCTCCAGGAGTTGATCAAGTCATGTCGTTGATGCGTACCATCCTGCTCATCCTCATCGCGCTGGTGGTGGCCTCGCCGGTCGCTGCGCAGACCGCGAGTTCGCGCGGTACCGGCTCGGCCAGCTACGGCCTGCGCCTGAGTGCCGACACCCGCGCCCAGGCCCTGAACAAGGCCAAGGTCAATGCCCTGGAGGCGTACATCGCCGAAACCGGTGCAGCCAAGCTGCGCCTGTTCGAAGCGCGCCGCGCCGAGTTCATCGGCGAGATCGACCGCTACGTGCTCAGTGCCGTGCAGCTGTCGGACACCGAAGACAAGAAGGCCAAGACCTACAGCGTCACCGTCCGCGCCGAGATCAACACCACCCTGCTGCAGACCAAGCTGGATGCGGGTTCGGCCGTGGCCGGTGCCACCGCCGCGCAGCGCTCGCTGCTGACCTTCCTGTTCATGGCGCGCTCGCAGGACACCGTGCAGTCGTTCCAGGACAAGGAATACCGCCGCGTCGACGCCAGCAGCAGCTACAGCGAGAACACCCGTGAAGGCGACAGCTTCCGCGGCAACTCGGTCAGCACCAACGGCAGCATCAACCAGAACGGTTCGGTGTCGGTCACCAGCGGCGGCAGCACCACCGCGCGTGCCGACAACATCACCTGGAAGGTGGCCAACGCCGCCGAGGTCAACACTGCGATGACCGGTGCCTTCAGTGCCGCCGGCTACGAAGTGGTTGAAGCCGAATACGTGGAAGGCGAGTCGCGCGGCCTGCTCAGCATCGAGCGCATCCGCAAGGACTTCAGCACCGGCAACGACCTGGCCCCGGCCACCCTGCGCGACACCGCCAACGGCATCCGTGCGGCCAACATTCCGTACATCGCCGTCGGCACCCTCGACGTCGGCATGCGTGACCGCGATCCGGCCAGTGGCAACACCCGCGTGTTCGTCACCGTCACCGGCAAGGTGCTGGACGTGACCGGCCGTTTCCCGCGCACGGTGTCCTCGGTCGGCCCGGTGCAGTTCTCCGGCACCGGCCCGAATGAAACCGTGGCCCGTACCAACGCCCTGCAGCTGGCTGCCGAGAAGGCCGCCCAGCAGATGATCAACGAACTGAACGTCAAGGCGGTCCGCTGATCCCTGGCCGTTCGCGCCGGGCCAGGCCCGGCGCTACCCCCGTGTTTCCACGCGCCGCACCGCGGCCGTCTCTCCCAAAGGACTCTCTCATGATCCGCAATACCGCTCTTGTCCTGGCCATCGCGGCCGCCACCCTGTCGATGCCGGCCCATGCGGGCCTGGGCAAGCTGAAGGACCTGACGGGTGCCTCCACCGGCGCCTCCAGCAGCACCTCCAGCGCCGCTGCCCCGAACGAAGCCGCGCAGGAAGCGCTGGTGCGTCGTTTCGTCAGCTCGCAGTCGCACTCGCTGCAGGCCCAGACCTCGTTCGCCCGTGCCTTCGGCCTGGCCGAGCAGGTGCAGCTGCTGGAAGCCGAGCGCCAGGCGCTGTCGTCGGGTTCGGTCAGCGTCGATGCGATGAAGAAGTCGGTGTCGGTCAGCGAAGCCGCCCAGGCCGCGATCGACGAGCGCCAGGCCGCGCAGCCGGAGCTGAACGCTGAATCCAAGCAGCACTACGCCGAAGGCCTGGTCTCGCTGCTGTCCTCGGCTGCCGAAGCGCAGAAGCTGGGTGGCGAAGCCAGCAACTTCACCGCCGGCATGAAGAACCTGGGCGCGACCCAGATGGCTACCGTTGGCCGCAAGCTGGCCGCCGGTGCATGGGTGGCCAAGGAATCGCCGGGCTTCATCCAGGGCCTGTACGGTTCGACCAAGTCGGCCGTGACCTTCGCCAAGAAGAGCAAGGTCAAGGTGCCGTCCAACGCCGACTCGATGCTGGGCCAGCTGGACAAGATGAACTGATCCGAGGCGAATCCCCATGCGTACGACCCCCCGTTTGATCGGCCTGGGCCTGGCTGCCGTGCTGCTTGCAGCCTGCGGCAAGCAGGACACCCCGGCCGCCGATGCGCCCACACCCGCCAAGGACAAGGCAACCAGTGCACTGGCCAGCAATGCGCCAGTGGAAGCAGCGCCCCTGCGTGGCACGCCGGATTTCGGCGGTACCACCCAGGTCGCGCGCGAGGCCGACGGCATCGGCAGCACCCCGGAACTGGCGGTGCTGGCGGCGCTGCAGTCGGCGGTGGCGCAGGTCAACGGCGTACGCGTGGCCAGCCAGATGCAGAGCCTGCGTGCAGGCCTGCATGTGGATGTGGATGACGAACACGTCGGCGATATCCGCGCCGACGCGTTCACCCAGCAGATGATCGCCGGCTCGCAGGGCGCGGTGCTGGGCTATGAAATCCTGTCGCAGGACGAAGTGCGGCAGCTGGACGAGGAGACCATCGCGCGCGTGCGCGCCAGCGATGAAGGCTGGAGCTTCAAGGGCTCGGCATCTGCCAGCGCTTCCGGCGAAGCCACGGCCAAGGGTGCCGGCGGCTCGGCCAGCGTCAAGGAAAGCTACGACGAGAAGGTCAGCGTCGATGCCAAGCGCGGCGCCAGCTCGTTCGATTCCGACGTGACCCACCGCAGCATGCGCAGCTACTGGAAGGTGCGCGTGCGTGCACAGATCGCCCAGTACCGCGCACCGGACGAGCAGGGCAAGCCCAAGATCGTGGTCGCGCTGCCGCGTACCAAGGCCGGCAGCTATGCCGTGGGCGATGGTCGCGTGAGTGCCGATGAAGTGGCCGACGCGATCCGAGCGCGCCTGTCCGACACGCTGACCCAGACCCAGCGTTTCATCGTGCTGGACCGCGAGTTCGGCGACGAACTGCAGGCCGAGATCGACCACATCAACAGCGGCAACGTACGCCTGCAGGACACCGCGCGCGTCGGCCAGCAGCTGGCGACCGACCTGATCCTGATCCCGACCATCGAACGCTTCGAGTACCCGCGCAGCGTGCGCAACCTGCGCATGTCCGACCGCCAGGTGACCTCGTACTCCGGTGGCGGCCGCATCACCCTGCGTTTGATCAACGCCACCACCGGCCAGGTGGTGATGTCCGACAGCTTCGATCACCAGCTGGCCTCGACCGGCCCGAGCACCCTGCCGCGCGTGGTCAACGGCCGCAACATGGCCGCAGCGATGATGGAATCGCTGTCCGGCCAGATTGGTACCACCATCGTCACCACGCTGTTCCCGGTGTCGGTGGTGTCGGTGGACGGTGACCAGGTGGTGCTGAGCCAGGGGGGCGAAACCCTGCAGGCCGGCCAGCGCTGGCAGGCCGTGCGCCTGGGCGAGGAACTGAAGGACCCGCAGACCGGCCGCTCGCTGGGCCGCAGTGAACACCCATGCTGCACCATCCGCATCGACCGCGTTGCTGCACAGACCTCGTACGGCACCATTGAAGACGGCGTCGACGCGATGCGCGGCGGCTTCCGTCCGGGCCAGATCGAACTGCGCCAGAAGCTGGGCAGCAAGCCGGCTGCCGCCGCTGCTGGCGCAACGGCCTCGGCTGCACCGGCCGCCGCCGCGCGCCCGGCGGCCAAGCCGAAGCCCAAGCCCGCCGCCCCCGCCGAAGACCCGAACTGGTAACAGGCTCAAGCAACACACCGATGGGGTCAGATCCCTTTCCCGCCGGGAAAGGGCTCTGACCCCTTCTTGTTTCCGTTCGTGTCGACCAAGGTCGACACCTACCAACAGCAGCGGGAACCTGTCGAAGGCGGGGTGGGTCCGGTTGCGGGAGTGTCCGCGGCGTGGATGCCGCGGCCAAGCCCCCATGGGTGAGGGTGCTTTGCTTGCGAAGCACTGCTTCGCAAGCGCCCGAACGCACAGCCGCCAGCGGCTGGGCCGGACCGCGGAGCGGGGTTTACGGCGTCTCCCGCAACCGGACCCACCCCGCCATCCCACGGAATACCGCTGTTGCTTCGGCTATTGCTGTTGCCCTGGCTTCGGCAGGTGCAGGGCGCAGCCCTGCCGAACCCCTTACACTCCAGAAGGATTTCCCTGCTGGAGAGAGCAATGAAACGAGTGGTACTGGGCGTGCTGGCCCTGTCGGTGTCGAGCGCACTGATGGCGGCCACCCCGAAATTCGATGGCGCGCGGATCTCCGCCGACGTCAAGGAACTGGCCTCCGACGCCTACGAAGGCCGCTCGCCGGCCACCGCCGGCGAAGAGAAGACCATCGCCTATCTCAGCAAGCAGTTCGCCGACGCCGGCCTGCAGCCGGGCGGCGACCTCAAGGACGGCAAGCGCCTGTGGACCCAGGCCGTGCCGCTGCGCAAGGGCGACATCGTCGGCGCACCGCAGTTGGCGCTGCACCAGGGCGGCAAGACCGTTGCGCTGGAGCAGGGCAAGCAGATCGCCGTGCGTGCCGCCATGAACGGCGCCAGCAACGTCGACATCAGCAAGGCCCCGCTGGTGTTCCTCGGCTACGGCGTGAAGGCCCCGGAGCGCAACTGGGACGACTTCAAGGGCGTGGACCTGAAGGGCAAGATCGCTGTCGTGCTGATCAACGATCCGGACTTCGAAACCGGACAGGGTGATTTCGACGGCAAGGGCATGACCTACTACGGCCGTTGGACCTACAAGTACGAGGAAGGCGCCCGCCAGGGTGCGCTGGGCGTGCTGATCGTGCACGAGACCGCGCCGGCGTCGTATGGCTGGGCCACCGTGGCCGGTTCCAACACCAACACCATGTTCGACGTGGTACGCGACAACCCGGCCGAGAGCCATCCGCTGCTGGAAGGCTGGATCCAGCGCGACCTGGCGGTGGAGCTGTTCCGCTCCGCCGGGCAGGACTTCGAGGCGCTGAAGAAGAAGGCGCAGCAGCGCGACTTCACCCCGGTGCCGCTGACCGGTGCCAGCCTGGACGCGAAGTACGCGGTGAAGACCGAAGTGATCACCTCGCACAACGTGGCCGCACGCCTGGAAGGCAGCCGCCACCCGGACGAGACGATCATCTACAGCGCGCACTGGGACCACATCGGCGTGGGCGAGCCGGACGCGCGCGGTGACCGCATCTTCAACGGCGCACTGGACAATGCCAGCGGTACTGCCTCGCTGATCGAACTGGCCCGTGGCTTCGCCAAGGAAAAGCGCCCGCAGCGCTCGTTGCTGTTCCTGGCGGTCACCGCCGAGGAGAAGGGCCTGCTGGGTTCGGAGTACTACGCCACCCACCCGCTGTACCCGCTGGAAAAGACCGTGGCGGTGATCAACATGGATGGCATGGCGCCATTCGGCCCGTCGCGTGACTTCGGCATCTACGGTGCCGCGCGCTTCGAGCTGCTGGACCAGCTGAAGGACGTGGCCAAGGGCTGGGATATCCGCTACACGCCGGACCCGAAGCCGGAAGCGGGCCTGTTCTTCCGCTCCGACCACTTCCCGTTCGCCAAGCGTGGCGTGCCGGCGCTGTCCTGGTCAGCCGGCCAGGACTGGGTGGACGGTGGCGTGGCCGCAGGCAAGAAGGCCTCCGAGGACTACACCGCCAAGCGCTACCACCAGCAGGGCGACGAGTGGCAGCCGGACTGGGTGTTCGCCGGTGCCGCCCGCGACCTGGAAGTGCTGTACACGCTGGGCAACCAGCTGGCCAACTCGCGCAGCTGGCCGAACTGGAGCAAGGACGAGTCGTTCCGCGCCGTGCGTGACGCTAGCGCCGACCAGCGCAGGTAAGGGCGCTCGGTAGTGCCGGCCGCTGGCCGGCAACCTTGTGATGCTTGCGGAGGTCATGGGGAGCCGGCCAGCGGCCGGCTCTACCAGAATGGCTTCCATCCCCACTTTCCCGGCCTTCGTCGCAGCCCGCTTGCTTGCCCGGCGGGCCGCCCTATGCTCGGCTCACCCCCTTCCTCCAAGGCGCCGCCGTGTTCGCCAGCCTCTCTCTCCTGATCCGCCACCTGCTGGCCTGGGCTGCCGCGCTGGTTGTCGCCGGCATGGTCTGGAGCGGCATCTTCAGCGGCATGAACGATGGCCCCGGCTGGGTCTTCGGCCTGCTGGCGATGTTCCTGATGATCTCCGCGCTGGGCAGCGCGATCACCCATGTACGACGGGTCTGGCTGGTCGCCGGACGGCTGGATTCGACCACGCTGTCCGGGCGCCAGCGCCGCCAGGTGGAACTGCCGATGGATGCCGGCCAGGCCTACGCCGTGGTGGAAGCGGCAATCGCCGAACTGCCGCGCGTCGAGGATGTGGAAAGCTCGGCCGGCAGCCTGCAGGTGCGCGCCTATGTTCGCCGCGTCGACCTCTGGAACGGCCGCCAGCCGTCGCGCTGGAACCTGCCGGCGCGGCTGGCGATCAAGCGCAACAGCGTGCTGGCCACGGTCACGCCGGGGCAGGGCACCAGCACCGTCACCCTGCTGTTCGAACCCGATGCCGGCTGGTGGGCCGACCTGCTGGCGCTGGACGAAGGCAGCAACTACGAAAACGCCGAAGCGGTCACCCGCGCGATCAGCCGCCGCGTTGCCGACCAGCGCCGTGACGAGCAGGCCGCCGCCGAACAGACCCAGGTGGAAAAGGAGCTGTCGGTGGCGCGCTTGAACCTGCTGCACGCGCAGGTGGAGCCGCACTTCCTCTACAACACGCTGGCCAATGCGCAGGTGCTGACCCGCACCGACCCGGCGCGTGCCGAGCAGATGCTCGGCCACCTCATCCAGTACCTGCGCAGCTCGTTGCCGCAGGTGGACGAATCGGTATCCACGCTGGGCGTGGAGCTGGACCGCACCCGCGCCTACCTGGAAATCCTGCGCATCCGCATGGGCGCACGCCTCGCGGTGGCAGTGCAGGTGCCGAACGAACTGCACGGCGTGCACCTGCCGGCGATGGCACTGCAGACGCTGGTGGAAAACGCGATCAAGCACGGCCTGGAACCCAAGCCCGGCGGTGGCACGATCTGGATCCTGGCGCGCGGCTTCGATGACCACGTGACCGTGACCGTGGCCGACGATGGGCTCGGCTTCGGCCAGGGCACCAGCGGAACCGGCATCGGCCTGAAGAACCTGCGCGAACGCCTGCGCCTGACCTGCGGCGAGCAGGCCGGCGTGGCAATCGTTGCCAACTTTCCCAGCGGCGTGGCCGCGACCATGACCCTGCCGCAGTCGCACAAGGAGCGCAGCCATGCCGCTTGAAGCCCTGATCGCCGAAGACGAAGAACTGCTGCGGCAGTCACTGGTGGAGCAGCTGGGCCGGCTGTGGCCGGACCTCAAACTGGTGGCCGAGTGCGAGGACGGTGCCAGCGCGCTGGAGCAGCTGGCCGAGAAACAGCCGGACATCGCCTTCCTCGACATCCGCATGCCCGGCATCAGCGGCATCGAGGTCGCGCGCTCGCTGTCCGAACTGAGCCCGCGCACCCAGGTGGTGTTCGTCACCGCCTACGACCAGTACGCCATCGATGCGTTCGAGCAGGGCGCAATGGATTACCTGTTGAAGCCGGTCAGCGACGAGCGCCTGCTGGCCACCCGCGAGCGCATCCTGTCGCGGCTGCCATCAACGCGCCAGGACGATGCCGTGCTGGAGCGCCTGCTGCAGCGGCTGGGCCCATCGCAGGGCGCAGCGGAGCGTCCGCCGCTGGCCTGGATCACCGCCAGCAACGGCCGCGAGACGCAGCTGATCATGCTGGAAGACGTGGCCTACTTCCGCGCCGACAACAAATACACCACCGTGGTCACCGCCGCCGGCGAAAGCCTGCTGCGCACACCGCTGCGTGAGCTGCTGGAAGTGCTCGATCCGCAGCACTTCCGCCAGATCCATCGCTCCACCATCGTCAACATGAAGGCGGTGGCGGCGGTGAGCCGCGACGATACCGGGCGCGGCGTGCTGCGCCTGCGCGGGCGCACGGAAACACTGGTGGTCAGCCAGCCGTTCATGAGCCTGTTCCGCGGCATGTAGCCGCAGCAGCATCGCCCTTGCACCGAGGAACGAACATGCCCCGACTGTTGATTGCGTGCGTCGTCGTGCTGGCGCTGGCCGGCTGCGAAAAATCCCGCAACACCTCGATCACCCGCACCCAGGCCAACGGCGTGGATACGCTGTACAGCAAGGGCACCGTCGTCGATGGCGAGGCACGCTTCCAGTGCATTGCCAGCAGCAGTGGCGCCTGCCACTACCTGGTGCTTGATCCGGCCTGCAGCCCTGACGCCGCGTGTGCCACGCCGCCGCTGCGCCGGTTCGCGGTGGCAGTGGGAAAGACCGAGGCCATGCGTGGCCTGCCCAACGGCTTCCGCCAGTGCGTCAGCCAGGACCCGATAGAACAATGCCACCGTGAGTGATCACGGTGGCATTGTGGGTCCCCCCGCTTCCCTGAAGGGTCAGTAGGCAGGTTGCAGCGTCAGGTCATGGTGGTGTTCGGTCTCGCCCACATGGTTGAGGCGGCCGACCAGTTCGGAGTGCTGCTTCATGCGCCCGATCTCGGTCATGATGCGGATGTCTTCATGGCGCAGTTCGCGCTTGGCAGTGACCGCCTGCTTGTAGTCCAGCACTTCCGGGTAGTGCTCGGCCAGGTCCAGCGCCTCGGCCACGTGCTCGACGCTGTCAGCCTTGGAACTGATGCGGGCGCGGCTGTTGAAGGCCTTCATCCAGCGCTCGAAACCGGCGGTACGGTCGAACATGTTGGCCATGAACCAGATCACGAACAGGATCGAGATCCACGAACCGAACACCACGACCACGCGGGTGAAGGTGATGTGGTAATCGTCGCGCCACAGGTAGTTGGTGATCAGGCCGAGGATCAGCAGCGAGGCCGCCTGCCAGCCGACGATCGAGGCGATCAGCCATTGGCACTTGGCCTGGGCCAGCACAGCCACTTCATCGCGGATCTGCTGCTCGCTGAGGCTGCGCCAGTGCGCGACCTGTTTTTCGAACGGGCTGCTGTAGAGCTCGTTGTCGCGAAGCAGTAGTCCCAAACCCTTGAACAAAGCAATCATGGCTGGCTCCTTGTGGAACGTGCGTCGATCAGCGTTGGACGGTGTGGCGGGTTCAGTTCTAGCACTTCCAGCGAGCCGTGCAATGGGCGCAATGCCAAGCGGCGTAAGGGTTTTGTCTGAATGGGTGAATCTTGGTGCGGCGCAGCATCGTGGTCGCAGCCTGCGACAGGATGTCGCAGGGTGAAACGTGCTGCGGCTGCACATGGAACCGTGGCTGAGCGCGGAGACTCGCCGCCGCCGTCGTGATCGCCCAGAATCGGGGGCGACCGCGCAACCTGCGGCCGTTCTTCCGCCTTTCCTGGACCTGCGATGCCGGCTCTGCTGCAGCGACTCTCCCGCCCCGTCACCGCGCCGATCCGGCGCTGGGTACTGGAGGCCTTTCCACGTGGCCAGAGCGGCATCGACTACGACCATCCGCAGGGCGACCCGGGCTGGTTTGGCCCGGACAGCGTCACCTGGCGGCTGCACGCCGAATTCCCCTCGATGCTGGCCGGTGGCTTGTGCGCGCTGATGCTGCAGACCCTGCACCCACGCGCGCTGGCCGGGGTCTACGACCACTCCAATTTCCGCCAGGACCTGGTGGGTCGCCTGCGCCGCACCACGGCCTTCGTTGCCGGCACCAGCTATGCGCCCAGCGGCGAGGTGGAGGCGCTGGTGGCCAAGGTGCGCCGCATCCATGCGCAGATCCGCGGGCAGACCGCGCAGGGCGAACCCTACGCCGCCGATGATCCGCAGCTGCTGACCTGGGTGCATGTGACCGAGGCGTTCGGGTTCCTGCAGGGCTTCCGCCGCTACGGACGCGAGGTGCCGGCGCACATCGCCGATCGCTACTACGACGAATACCGCTGCGTGGCCGAGGCGCTGGGCGCGGTGGACGTGCCGCGCAGCGAAGCGGAAGTGGCGGCGTACTTCTGTGCGCGGCAGCCGGAGCTGCGCGTCGACGAACGCTCGCGCGAGGTGCTGGAGGTGCTGTCCGGGGTGCGCCTGCCGGTACCGGTGCCGGGGCTGTCGCGCGAAGTGTTCCTGGGTGCGGGCGCGGCACTGCTGCCGGACTGGGCCGAAGGCATGCTTGAACGCAGTGCGCGCCAGCGCGCGCAGGCGGCGGCGTCGGCGAAGCTGATGCAGGGCATGGCGCCGCTGTTCCGCCGCGCGCTACCCGATGGCCTGGCCAGCCGCGCCTGCGCGCGCATGGGCGTGCCGGTGGCGGTGTTGCGCGAGTGGCCCACGGTTGCCCGGTAGGTGCCAACCTTGGTTGGCACGCGTTGCGCGTAAGGCTTCATCCACGCATGGCGTGGATCTACTACTACCAATGCGTACCTGTCCGGGAAGGTCAGCAGATCCACGCCATGCGTGGATGCCTGAAGCCTGCCAACCAAGGTTGACGGCTACCCGGAAATGAAACGGGCGCCTTGCGGCGCCCGTTCCGGTTACATCACCACACCTTGACCCGCTTGTCCGGGGCCAGGTACAGCTTCTGGCCTTCCTTCACTTCGAACGCCGGGTACCAGGCGTCGATGTTGCGCACGGTCAATGCGCGGAACTGGCCCGGTGCATGCACATCGGTCAGCAGCGAATTGCGCAGCGCCTGCTCGCGGCTCTTGCTGCGCCACGCCTGGGCGAAGCCGAGGAAGAAGCGCTGGTCCGGGGTGAAGCCTTCCAGGGTCTGGCCCGGCTTGCCCTGCAGCGACAGCTGGTAAGCGTCGTAGGCGGTACCCAGGCCGGCCACGTCGGCGATGTTCTCGCCCAGGGTCAGCTTGCCGTTCACGTGCACGCCGGGGAACGGCTCGTAGCTGCTGAACTGCGCGGCCAGCGCATCACCGGCAGCATTGAACTGCTTCAGGTCCTCGGCGGTCCACCAGTTGTGCAGCTTGCCGGTCTCGTCGAACAGGGCGCCGGCGTTGTCGAAGCCGTGGCTGATCTCGTGGCCGATCACCGCGCCGATCGCACCGTAGTTCACCGCGTCGTCGGCCGCACCGTCGAAGAACGGCGGCTGCAGGATCGCAGCCGGGAACACCAGGCGGTTTTCCAGCGGCACGTTCATCGCATTGATGGTCTGCGGCAGCATCGCCCACTCGCTGTGGTCGACCGGCTTGCCCAGCTTGGCGATGTTGCGCTGATACTCGAACAGCTCGGCGCGCTGTGCATTGCCCAGCGGATCATCACGGCGGATCTCAAGGCCGGTGTAGTCGCGCCACTTTTCCGGATAGCCCATGCCCACGGTCAGGCCGTTGACCTTGGCCTTGGCATGCGCCTTGGTCTGCGGCGACATCCACGACAGTGCATCGATGCGCTTGGCGAAGGCGGCGATGATGTTCTTCGCCATTTCGTCCGCACGCTCCTTGGTCTTCGCGTCGAAGTGCTTCTCGACGTAGCGCTTGCCGATCGCTTCACCGACCGCATGGTTGGCATCGTCCACCGCGCGCTTCCAGCGGTCGCTCTGCTGCGGCGTGCCGCTCAGCGCGGTGCCGTGGAAGGCGAAGCGGGCATCGGCGAACTTCTTCGGCAGGTAGGCGGCGGCACGATCCAGCGCGTGGAAGGCCAGGTAGTCCTTCCAGGCGTCCAGCGGCTCGGTGGCGACCAGCCTGGACAGGCCGGCCACGGCCTTGGGCTGCCACACGATGAAGTCCTGCTGGTTGCCCAGCGCGGCCGCGTCGAGGAAAGCGTTCCAGTCCATGCCCGGCGCCTTGGCGGCGAAATCGGCCTGGGTCCAGGGATTGGCACCCTTGGTCACGTCGTTGGTTTCTTCCTGGGTGGCGTGCGCCTGCGCGATCTTCGTTTCCAGCGCCAGGATGCGCTGCGCCTTGCCGGCCGGGTCGGCGACGCCGGCCAGCTGCAGCATCTGCGCGATGTAGGCCTGGTACTGCTTGCGCAGTTCGGCCATGCGGCCATCGCCCAGGTAGAAATCACGATCGGGCATGCCCAGGCCGCCCTGCACCAGGTACGGCGCGGTGCGGTCGGGCTGCAGCATGTCCACCGACACCCACAGGCCGAACAGGCGGTCGGTGTAGAAGTTGGTGGCGTTGAGCAGGTCGACGTCGGCGCGCAGGTCGCCACCCAGGGCACGGGCCAGCCCGGCCTTGTCGGCGATCGCATCGATGGCCTTCAGCTGCGGCTGCACCGGCGCAAGACCGTGCTGCTCGATGCCGGCTTCGTCCATGTAGGCGGCGTAGTAATCGCCGATCAGCTTGTCGTCATCGCTGGCCTGGGTATTGCCGGCGGCGCCTTCAAGGATCGCGCGGGTATCGGCCAGGGTCTTCTCGGCGATGACGTTGAAGCTGCCGAAGCGCGAACGGTCGGCCGGAATCTCGGTGTTCTTCACCCAGGTGCCGTTGGCGAAGCCGAAGAAATCATCGCCGGCGGCGATGCTGCGGTCCATGCCGCTGGCATCGAAGCCGAAACTGCCCAGCATCGGCTTGGCCGCAGCGGGGGCGGCATCGGCCGGCGCGGTGGCACCGGCGGCCGGGTCGGCCGGGCGGTCACAGGCGGCCAGGGACAGGCTGGCAACGATGGCCAGCGCCAGGGTGGGACGGCGCAGCTTGGACATGGACTTCTCTTGCAGCGGAAAACCCCAAGTCTAATCCGCTCCAGCGCCACTGGCCGCCCCCTTGGGCGGCCCGCCCTGTGCAGGATCTGGCTGAACGCGCAGACGCGATCTTCACGCCGTCACCGGGGTGGTGCATGCTGGACCCTGGAGCCCTGCGCGGACACGGGGAGGTGGCCATGCAGGACGGGGTCAGGCGTCAAGAATGGCGTCCGCCGGCCGTTGAGGTCGGGGACGTGGAGGATTCGTTCGCGCATGAAGCCAGCCGACTGCACAAGGAAGATCAACCGATGCCCGCGCTGAAACGGGCGTTGGCCCGGCCGCTGCGCGCCATCACCTGGGGCGGCGTGCTGCTGGGCGTGCTGCTGGTGGCCGGCCTGACCACCATGCTGGTCAATGACCACCACCGCCGCCTGGAAGCGGCGCAGCGGCAGAGCCGTGCGCTGGCGGTGGGCAGCGAGCGCCTGCTGGCGCTGGAGCTGCGCAACCTGGAGCGGGCCATGTCCGGCATCGCCGCCGACGCCGCCGAACTGTTCCGCAGCGTGCCGGCACAGGCGCCGGCCTTGCTGGATGCCTCCATCGGCGGCGTGCTGCGCCGGCATGCCGAGCTGCACAGCATCGTCGTGCTCGACAGCTACGGCCGGCCGCTGACGGCCGGCAAGGGCGACCTTCAGCTGCCGCTGTGGACCGACCCGCAGCGCCGCGGCCAAGGCAGCGCGCTGTACATCGGCCCGCCGCAGCGGGCCAGTGATGGTGGCTGGGTGGTCCCGCTGGCGCTGCCGATGGCCGGCGACCGCTGGCTGCTGGCGCGGCTGCGCTGTGGCGAACTGCAGCGCATCGTCGGCGGCCTCGATGTCGGCCCCAACGGACTGGTCTCGATCAGCGATGCCGAGGGCTACATGCTGGCCCGCGTGCCCGATCCACACGGCACGGTGGGCCGCCGCTACGATCTGCCGCGCCGTGACCTGCTCGGCAAGCAGGCGGTGGTCGAGCTGGGCAGCCTGCCCGGTGCCGTCGACGGCGTGCCGCGCATCATCACCATCAGCACGCTGGAACGCAGCCCGCTGGCGGTGCAGGTCGGCTTGGCCGACGAAGACGTACTGGCGCCGTGGTGGCCGTACCTGCAGGCGTCGGTGGCGATCGTACTGGCCTACATCGCGGTGTTGCTGGTGCTGCTGTACGCCGTGCGCCGCAGCACCCGCAGCCAGCAGGCGATGGCCGAGGAGCTGAAAACAGGCCACGCCGAGCTGCGCCTTGCGCACCAGGTCGGGCGTGTCTGTACCTGGTACGTGGACGAGGATGCCGCACTGCTGCGCTGGTCACCGCTGGCGCGCGAGATCTTCGGGGTGCAGACCGATGCCCTGCCGGTTGCCGATTTCTTCGCACGCGTGCATCGCGATGATGCCGCGCGCCTGCAGCAGGCCTTTGACCAGGCCTTCGCCGGCAGCGCCGTGCTCGACCAGGTGTTCCGCCTGGTGCTGCCCGGGGGCGAGGTGCGCTGGGTGGGCGCGCGCGGGCAGCGGGTGGAAGTGGCCGACAGCGAGCGGCGCATGATCGGTGCGCTGACCGACCTGAGTGAGCGCTACCAGGCGCGCGAGCAGGTGAGCGAGGTGGAACGCCGCTTTCGCCTGTTGTTCGACCGCAACCCGGCGCCGTTCTGGGTGTTCGACCCGGATACGCTGCGCTTCATCGAGGTCAACGATGCGGCGGTGCGCCAGTACGGCTACAGCCGCGACGAGTTCCTGGCGATGAGCATCCTCGACATCCGCCCGCGCGAAGGCTGGGATGAGGTGAAAGGTGCGATCGCCAAGGCCCGCGTTGGCGAGCTTCAGGACGCCACCGTGCGCCTGCACCGGCGCAAGGACGGCAGCGTGTTCGAAGTGCGCGCCCACCTGTCCAGGCTCGATTTCGACGGACAGCCCGCATGCCTGGTGCTGGCCGAGGATGTCAGCGAACGATTGGCCTACGAGCGTGACCTGGCCTACCAGGCGCGGCACAACCCGGCCACCGGCCTGCTCAACGTGCGCGCCTTGACCGAGCAGCTGGACGAGCAGCAGGAAGGCTACACCATCGCTTTCGTGCAGCTGCGCGGCCTGCAGCTGGTGGCCGATACGCTGGGCCGCGAGATCGGCGATGCGGTGCTGCAGTCGATGGCGACCCGGCTCGGTGGCCTGGGCGCGCGCTGTGGCACGCTGGCATTCCAGCCGGCGGAGGACTTCGTGTTCGCCATCGGTACCGAGCACGATACCCAGCGCGTGCTGGACGACCTGCTGCAGATCGTGTCTGCGCCGATGCGCGGCAAGGATTCGCTGCACCAGTTCGAGCCGCGCATCGGCGTGGCCGTGCACATCGCCGGTGACGGCCACAGCGCCGAGCAGGTGATCGGCATGGCTGCACAGGCCGCGCACGCGGCGCGCGCCGAGGGCAACGTGGTGGTCTGGTTCGACGCGGCGGTGACCACGCGCCTGGCCGATCGCCTGCGCCTGGCCGGGCGCATCCACGCCGCCATCGACAACGAATTCCAGCTGTATTTCCAGCCGATCCGGCATGCCAGCGATGGCAGCCCGGCCGCGCTGGAGGCCCTGCTGCGCTGGCCGCAGGCCGACGGCAGCTTCATTCCGCCCAACGAGTTCATCCAGCTGTGCGAGGACACCGGGCTGATCCTGGCGCTGGGCCGCTGGGTGATCCGCGCGGCGGCGAAGGCGCAGCGTCGACTGGTCGAGGCCGGTTGGGGTGAGCTGCCGATCGCGGTGAATGTATCGGCGGTGCAGTTCTTCAACAGCGACCTGGTGGCCGAGTTCACCCGCGCCCAGCAGGAGTTCGGCCTGGCCCGCGGTGCGCTGCACGTGGAATTGACCGAGAGCAGCCTGATGCGAAAGCCGGCGCAGGCGATGCAGACCATGCAGCGCCTGCACGAGCAGGGCATCAGCGTGTCGCTGGATGATTTCGGCACCGGTTATTCCAGCATGTCGTACCTGCAGCACCTGCCGCTGGACATCCTGAAGATCGACCGCAGCTTCGTCGCCGATGTGGAAACCAATCCGCGCAATGCCTCGATCTGCCGCGCGCTGCTGTCACTGGGCCACAGCATGGGCCTGACCATCATCGCCGAGGGCGTGGAAACGCCGGGGCAGCTGGACTGGCTGGCTGCGCACGGCTGCGACCAGGTGCAGGGCTACCTGTTGGGGCGGCCGGCGCCGCTGGAACGGATCATCGACGCGCTGGATGAAGTGGCCGCCTAAGTGGTAGTGCCGGCCGCTGGCCGGCATTCGCCCAGGACCGGGATGTGTCGGATTGCCGGCCAGCGGCCGGCACTACCGGCAGGCGCCAGACTCGGCTATACCCCGGCTTCCACCAGATGGTCGATGAAACTGCGCACCTTCGGTGCCAGGTGGCTGCGGCTGGTATAGACCGCGAAGATGCCGATCGGCGAGGCCTCCCACTCGGGCAGTACACGCACCAGTCGGCCGTCGGCCAGTGCGTCTTCCAGCAGGAAGTCGGGCTGCAGGATCACGCCCATGCCGGCGATCGCCGCTTCGCGCAGCACGTCGCCGTTGTTGGCGTGCAGCAGGCTGCTCACCGAGACCTTTACTTCGCCGCCCGGCCCCTGCAGCGGCCAATGGTCACCCGCGGCCCAGTAGCTGTAGCTCAGGCAGGCGTGGGCCTGCAGCTCCTGCGGCGTCTGTGGCGTACCGCGTGCGGCCAGGTAGGCCGGCGCGGCGCACAGGCTCACCCGCGACTCGCCCAGGCGACGGGCGATCAGGGTGGGCCCGGGCTCGCGGGTGATGCGGATGGCCACGTCGTAGCCTTCCTCGACCATGTCCACCAGGCGGTCGGACAGGGCCAGGTCCAGTTCCACCTGCGGGTAGCGTTCGCGGTAGCTGGCCAGCAACGGGCCGAGGCGGGCGATGCCCCAGCTGACCGGTGCGTTGATGCGCAACGTGCCGGAGGGCTCCAGCGCCTGCGCCCCGATGCTGGCCTCCAGTGCGTCGAACTCGGCCAGCAGGCGCACGCACTGGGCGTAGTAGGCGGCGCCGGCACTGGTCGGGCTGACCCGGCGCGTGGTGCGGTGGAGCAGGCGGGTGGACAGGCGCTTTTCCAGCGCGGCGACCTGGCGGGTGACGCCGGCGGTGGACATGTCCAGGGCCTGGGCGGCGGCACTGAAGCCGTTGCGCTCGACCACCGCCACGAACACGCGCATCGCCTCGAGGGTGTCCATTGTTGCGCCTTTTGAAATAAATACGGTCAATCCATCGTATTTATTGGCTCACGAAGGCGCAATAACCTGTTCCCACTCCCTTCAAGGTGTTTCCCCATGCACACCACGACCGCTCCTGTTTCGCCGCTGGCCCCGTACGGCGCCACCCTGCTGCGCCTGGCCCTGGGCGTGCTGTTCCTGGTCCATGCGCTGACCAAGCTGCTGGTATTCACCCCGGCCGGCACGGCGGCGTTCTTCGAGTCGCTGGGCCTGCCCGGCGTGCTCGGCTACCTCACCATCGGCGTCGAGCTGGTGATCACCGTCGCGCTCCTGCTGGGCATCTACGCCCGCTGGGTGGGCCTGGTCGGCGTGCCGCTGCTGCTGGGCACCATCGTCACCGTGCACGGCGCCAACGGCTTCGGTTTCGCCAATGCCGGCGGTGGCTGGGAATACCCGGCGTTCTGGGCACTGGCGCTGGTAGTGCTGTTCCTGGTCGGCGACGGCAAGTGGACCCTGCGTTCGCGCTGATCGCCGCCTGATCCTGCAACTGGAGAATTCCATGTCCCGCCTGCCTTCGCTGTACATCTCCCATGGTTCGCCGATGACCGCCCTGCATCCGGGCCAGGTCGGCGTGCGTCTGGCCGAGCTGGCGCGCGACCTGCCGACGCCGCGTGCCATCGTGATGGCCTCGGCGCACTGGCTGGGCCGGCAACCGCTGGTCGGCGCGCATCCGCAGCCGCCCACCATCCACGACTTCGGTGGCTTCCCGCGCGCGCTGTTCGAACTGCAGTACCCGGCGCCGGGTGATCCGGCGCTGGCCGAAGAGGTGGCCGGCCGCATCGCCGCTGCCGGCCTGCCGGTGGCACTCGACCCGCAGCGTGGCCTCGACCATGGCGCGTGGGTGCCGCTGCGGCTGCTGCGCCCGCAGGCCGACATCCCGGTGGTACCGCTGTCGATCCAGCCGCTGCTCGGTCCCGAGCACCAGTTCGCGCTGGGCCGCGCGCTGGCGCCGCTGCGCGAGCAGGGCGTGCTGCTGGTCGGCTCGGGCAGCATCACCCACAACCTGCACGACTGGGGCGACTACCAGGACGGCAAGGAAGCGCCGTACGTGCGGCCCTTCATCGAGTGGGTGGAGCAGCGCCTGGCCGCCGACGACCGCGAGGCCTTGCTCGATTACCGCCGGCAGGCGCCGTTCGCCGAACGCGCGCACCCGACCGACGAGCACCTGCTGCCGCTGTTCTTCGCGATGGGCGCGGCCGGCGAGGGCGGTTTCGGTGCACGCCGCATCGACGCCGGCATCGATGCCGGCTTCCTCGCCATGGATCTGTACCGCTTCGACGGGGCATGAGCCGGGGCTGACGCGCGGCGGCCCCGGCCGTCGCGGTCACGGCCGCATGTGGTAGTTTTTTCCGGGTTTCCGGCGCTGGCCCTCGAGCCTCCCCGCGCGCCGCTTCCTGGAAGAAGCATGCATACCATTGAAGTCGTCCTGGCGATGCTGGTGGCCGTTGTCGCCAGCGGCTACCTGGTTCGCGTCCTCCCGTTCTCGTTGCCGCTGCCGCTGGTGCAGATCGGCCTGGGCGCGGTGATCGCCGGCGTGTTCAACCGCGGCCATGCGCTGGAGCCGGAGGTGTTCTTCCTGCTGTTCCTGCCGCCGCTGCTGTTCCTCGATGGCTGGCGCATTCCCAAGCAGGGCCTGTTCCGCGACAAGGGCGCGATCCTCGAGCTGGCGTTCGGCCTGGTGGTGTTCACCGTGATCGGCGCCGGCCTGCTGATCCACTGGATGATTCCGGTGATGCCGCTGGCGGTGTGCTTCGCGCTGGCGGCCATCGTCTCGCCGACCGACCCGGTAGCGGTCGGGGCGATTGCCTCCAAGGCACCGATCCCGAAGCGACTGATGCACATCCTGGAAGGCGAGTCACTGCTCAACGATGCGTCCGGCCTGGTCTGCTTCCGTTTCGCGGTGGCGGCGGTGATGACCGGCTCCTTCTCGCTGGCAACGGCCTCGCTGACCTTCCTGTGGGTGGCGGTGGCCGGCCTTGCCGTGGGCGTGGCGGTCACCCTCGGCGTATCCACGTTCCAGCGCTGGTTGTGGCGCCGCTTCGGCGAAGAGCCGGGTGCCGCCATGCTGGTCAACCTGCTGATCCCGTTCGCGGCCTACCTGCTGGCCGAAGAAATCCATGCCTCGGGCATCCTGGCCGCAGTCGCCGCCGGTATCGCGATGAGCTACGTCGAGCTGACCGGCCGTGTTTCCGGCAGCATGCGCGTGCAGCGTGCGGGGGTCTGGAACATGCTGCAGTTCAGCTTCAACGGCATCATGTTCGTGCTGCTCGGCGAGCAGTTGCCGGGCATCGTCGAACGCGCAACCACCACCATGAACGAGTCCGGCCACCAGAGTGCGTGGTGGCTGGTGGTGTACGTGGTGGTGATCAATCTGGCGTTGATCACCTTGCGCCTGTTGTGGGTATGGCTGTCGCTGCGCTGGAACCTGCTGCGCGCGCGCCGCCGCGGCCTGGAGCGGGGCGAGGCGCCGAACTGGCGCATCGTGGTGGCGACCTCGGTGGCCGGCGTGCGCGGTGCGATCACCCTGGCCGGTGTGTTGACCCTGCCGCTGTTCCTGCCCGATGGCAGCGCGTTCCCGGCACGCGACCTGGTGATCTTCCTGGCCGCGGCGGTGATCCTGTTCTCGCTGATCGGCGCCAGCGTGGCGCTGCCGCAGCTGCTGAAGGGCCTGCAGCTGCCAGCCGATTCGGGCGAGCGCAAGGAAGAGGACCTGGCACGCAAGCTGTCCTCCAAGGCCGCGCTGGCCGGGGTCGAACGCATGCGCCAGCAGCTGGTGATGAACCAGAACACCGAGAACGTGCAGCTGTACAACGATGCTGCCTCGCGGGTGAGCCTGCTGTACCAGCGGCACCTGGAGAAGGACAACGACGGGCCCGACGTGGACCCGGAGAAAGTGCGGCGCATGGAACTGGGTTACCGCCAGCTGCGCAGCGCGGGCCTGAATGCCGAGCGCGAGGAACTGTTCCGGCTGACCCGGCGCGGGGTGATCTCCGACGAGATCTCGCGGCGCCTGATCCGCAACCTGGACCTGCTGGAATCGCGCAAGCGCGAATGACCAGCGTACATCTGTAGAGTCGAGCCATGCTCGACTGCTCTTGCCCCCGGCGTCATGAACCCGGAACGGAAAGCAGTCGAGCATGGCTCGACTCTACAAAAGCCACTTATTCCGGCTTCGTTTCCAGGAAATACGCCTCGACCTTGCCCTTGACCTTGATGGTCATCGGGTTGCCGCGGCGGTCGCGGGCCTTGCCGGCCTGCACGCGGATCCAGCCTTCGCTGACCGAGTATTCCTCGACGTTGTCGCGCTCGACGTCGTTGAAACGCACGCCGACGCCGCGCTCCAGCGCCTGCGCATCATGGAAGGGGCTGGCCGGGTTGATCGCCAGGTGGTCGGGAGGGGTATCGCTCATCGCTTCGTTCACAGTGACGGCCACCAAGGCCGGCTTCAGCGGCACAGGATAAACCGTAGAATGCCGGCCTGCCCCAGAGGAAGTTCCGCCATGCCCGACAACAGCGACTATTTCGACTTCGAGGAAGACATCCACGACTTCGACGAGGAGGGCTTCGAGGCGCGGGTCTGGAACCTGCTGGTGCTGATCAACCCGGGCGACGAAGAGCTGGCCCTGCAGCAGTTCAACCGCTGGCGCGAGCACCTGTCCGAGGATGGGCAGCCGCTGGAAGCGGACAGCGACTGGCTGCCGGCGCTGTTCACGGCCATTGCCTGGCAGTCCGGTTTCGAGGTCGAGCGTGACGACCTGGAATCGCTGCAGTCGGCGGTGAACGAGCTGTCGGCGCGCTTCAACCTGCAGCTGGACTGGGGCGGCGACCTGGACGACGAGGACTTCACCGAAGACCTGGACGGCGTGCAGCTGATGTCCACCGCCTTCGACCGCCTGCGCGAGCACAACTACACGCTGTGGAGCGTGGATGCCGGCAGCGACGGTTTCACCGGCGTGATGGCGCTGACCCGCGACGACGACGCGATGCTGGCGCTGTGCTCGCTGCTGAACGTGGAAATCCGGCTGGGCAGCGACCCGTTCTGAGCAGGGCAGGTGGGTGCGCAGCCCGCCTATGGGGGGATGCCAACCTTAGCAAGTGATAGCCCCACCCAGCACAGCAAGCGGTAGCCACCCACGGCTGCCTACGGCCGGTATTGCGCCCTGGCGTTGGCGATCACTGCTTTGACCAGCTCGCGGTCGGCGTGCCGGGAAATCGCCCGCGCACCGAGCGCGATCGCCTGCGCGCGCAGCTCGGCAGTGACATCGTAGTGGGCGCCGCTGGCCTTGTTCTGGAAGGCCCGCGGGGGAATGCCGAGCTGCGCCGCCATCGCGTGCAGCTCGGCCAGGGTGTCGGCCATCAGGTGCGCCCAGCGCTGTCCGCGCCAGGGATGCACCGCGTCATCGACGTAGACCGTCACCGCCGCGGCCGGTTCAGGCCTGCGGCTTGCTGTCGCTGTCAGCGGCCGGGGTGGCCTCGGCAGCGGCGTCTTCGGCCACGTCGCCCTCGGCGGCTTCGCCTTCCTCGCCCTCTGCAGCGTCGACGCCTTCGAACTCGGCGACCAGCTTGTCCAGGTACTCGTCAGCGGTCTGCTCGGATTCGGCGGCCAGGGTGTCCAGCAGCTTCTGCAGCAGTTCGGAGTACTCCAGGTTGACCTTGCGGCCTTCCTTCTCCTGCACGTTGGCCAGGTGCTTGAGCATGGCCAGCATCGGCACCGGGTTCTCGGCGTTGCCCATGGTCTGGCCGCCGATGGCCAGCAGCCACTCACGGCCCTGCAGGCCGATGGCCGCAACCACCTGGCCGTCTTCGTTGGTCAGCACGGCATGGTTCTGCACCTGCTGCTGGGCGTTCAGGCGGAGGAACGGGCGCTTGGCCTGCTGCTTCTTGCGCTTGTCGCGCTTGGCCTTGGAGTTCTGGGACATGGGGTGGGGTCACCTGGAAACGGAAAGACCGCCATTGTAGCGGCCGCGTGCAGGTGGGGTCAGATCCCTTTCCCGTGGAAAGGGATCTGACCCCGATTCAGCGCGCCGGCCCCTGCGCGGCCTGCACGTCCGGGTCGGCGGCGGGGGCCGACAATCCCACCTGCGGGCCGGCACCGGCCAGGGCGGCCGCTTCGGCGGCCTGGGTCATCACCACGATGCTGATGCGGCGGTTGATCGGGTTCTGCGGGTCGGCCTTGTCGAACAGCACCGACGAAGACAGGCCGACCACGCGGGTGATCTTGCTGTCCTCCAGGCCACCGTCCACCAGTGCGCGCCGTGCGGCGTTGGCACGATCGGCGCTCAGTTCCCAGTTGCCGTAGCCGCGCGCGGCCGAATAGGCGGTGATGTCGGTGTGGCCGGTCAGGCTGATCCGGTTCGGCACGTGGTTCAGGTAGTTGGCCAGCTCGTGCAGGATCTGCTGCGTATAGGGCTTCAGCGTGGCGCTGCCGAGGTCGAACATCGGCCGGTTCTGCTTGTCCACGATCTGGATGCGCAGGCCTTCCGGGGTCAGGTCCAGCAGCAGCTGGTCCTTGAACGGCTCCAGTGCCTGGCTCTTGCTGATCGCTTCCTGCAGTTCCTTCATCAGTGCTTCCAGCTGCTGCTTGTCGCGCTGCTGCTGGTCCACCGGCTGCGGCACCGCTTCCTTCTGGTTCTGGAAGGGATCGTTGCTGCTGCCCCGCGAGATGTCGGTGGCACCACCCAGCTTGATCATCGAGGTGCTGGCGCCACCCGGGCCGGCCATGCCGGGCGCCGGCGTGGCGTTCTGCCCGCTCAGCGGGCTGGGGTTGCGGAAGTACTCGGAAATGGCCGCACGGTCGTTCTTGTTGGTGGTGGCCATCAGCCACAGCACCAGGAAGAACGCCATCATCGCGGTCACGAAGTCGGCATACGCCACCTTCCACGAACCGCCATGATGGGCGGCGTGGCCGGCTTTCTTGACCCGGCGGACGATGACAGTGGGCTTGGTCTCGGCCATGGCTTACTTGACCGTCTTCAGGTGCTGCTCGAAATCGGAGAAGGCCGGACGCACGTTCGACGGCAGCGTCTTGCGGGCGAATTCCAGCGCGATCTTCGGGTTGTAGCCACGCAGGCAGGCCAGCAGGGCGGTCTTCACCGATTCGTAGATGCGGCTGTCCTGCTCGGCGCGCGCTTCCATGGCGGCGGCCATCGGGCCGACGAAGCCGTAGCCCAGCAGGATGCCGAGGAAGGTGCCGACCAGCGCGCCGGCCACGTGGCCACCGACCTCGACGATGTCGCCGCCGATCGAGCCCATGGTGATGACGATGCCGAGCACCGCCGCGACGATGCCGAAACCGGGCAGTCCGTCGGCCACCTTGGTCAGTACCTGCGACGGTGCCATCGCCTCGGCATGGTGCTTTTCCAGCTCCAGTTCCAGCAGCGGCTCCAGCTCGTGCGGCTCGATGTTGCTGCCGATCATCAGGCGCAGGCAGTCGGTGATGAAGTCGATCAGGTGGTGGTCGGCCTGCACCTTGGGGTAGTTGCCGAACAGCGCGCTCTCGGCCGGCCGCTCCACATGGTCTTCCAGCGCCATGAAGCCTTCGCGGCGGGCCTTGTTGAGCAGTTCATAGAGCAGGCTGAGCACATCGATGTAGTCCTGCTGCTTGTAGCGCGGGCCCTTGAACACGCCCACCATGGCCTGCAGGGTCTGCTTGACCGTCTTGGCCGGGGTGCCGACCAGGAAGGCGCCGAGCGCGGCGCCGCCGATGATGACCAGTTCGTAGGGCTGCCAGAGGGCACCCAGGCGGCCGTGGGCACCGAGGTAGCCCCCGATCACGCTGATGATGACGACCAGGAATCCAACGATGATGAGCATGGGGCGACGCAAGGAGAGGGGATATCTCCTTGTCGGCCCGTCGCCCGGTTTTCTGAAGAGGGAATTCTGTGAAATCGGTCAGCGGGGTGTTTCAGCCCGCCACGCCGCTTTCTGCGCCGCCACGCTGCAACGGGTCGGGCCAGGGCTCGCCATTGCCGGTGAACGAAAGTGAGACGGAGTTCAGGCAGTGGCGCTCGTAGGTGGGCGGCGGACCGTCCGGGAACACGTGGCCCAGGTGGCTGCCGCAGCGCGCGCAGGTGATCTCGGTGCGCACCATGCCATGGCTGGTATCGCGGATCTCGCGCACGTGCGCCGGGTCGAACGGGGCGAAGAAGCTGGGCCAGCCGGTACCGGAATCGAACTTGGTGCTGGAGCGGAACAGCGGCAGCGCGCACAGCCGGCAGCAGTAGACGCCCTCGCGCTTGTTGTCGAGGAACACCCCGCAGAACGGCGCTTCGGTGCCGTGCTGCAGCAGCACGCGGCGCTCTTCGCTGCTGAGGCCAGCGATCAGCGCCTCGGTCTGGGTGGCGGTGGGGGGCGTCAGGTCGAAGGCAGTCATGCCGGCTCTCCGTGGGGTCGATGGCCTGGGGATGCGGGAAAACGTGGGGGTGCCGGCGCGCGCTTGCAAGTGTGATGGCCGTTCATGGGCGGCACACAGGCGCAGGCGCATGGTGAATGTGATCCACGCCGGAGCGTGCCATGAAACCAACCCTTCCCCTGCTGTTGATGGCCCTGTTGCCCACGTTGGCGCTGGCCCAGGTGCCTACCGCCGACCCGACCGCCACCCGCAGTGCGACCACCGTGGCACCGGCGCCGGTGGTACCGCCGCCGCAGGCGGCCCGCCCGCAGCCGCAGGTGCTGCCGTCGCCGCAGCCGGCGCAGCCGATCAGGTCCACCGGGCCTGCCCAGGTCGCGCCCACACCGATGCCGAAGCCGGCTGACAAGGTGTACGACCGCAATGGCCGTATCGTGCCCGGTGTGCGCCCGGCCGGTCCGAACCGCGTGTTCGATTCGCGCACCGGCCGCTATTACGACAGCGTGCCGGCCGGCGATGGGCAGCAGATCAAGCGCTGACCTCGGATGCCAGGCAGGGTTGGCAGCCACCACACGCTGTACGGCCTGAACGCACGAAAACAACGTCCTGCCGATCACTGCTTTTTCGCCTGCGATTAACCGTTCCGGGACCACCGTGGCCCTGCGCCGGCATTCCGCCGCCGCATGTCCTTCGTCCACTGGATCGCGATCATGAAAAACCAGCAGAACCGTCATCCCGGCAAGGAACCGCAGGGCCGCAACCCGCAGCAACAGCAGCAACAGCAGCAGATGGAGCCGCAGCAGCCGCACAAGGGTGGCAAGCAGCAGGAACAGCGTTCGCAGAAACACCCGCAGCAGCGCTGACGGAATCGGGGTCAGAGCCCGCGTTGCGGGATCTGACCCCTTGCAGCCCCCCGACCGGGGTCGGATCCCGCACAGCGGGCTCCGACCCCAACCCTTTCCGGTCTCAATCCGGAATCGGCAGGCTCAGTGTCTCCTTCACCTCTTCCATCACGATGTAGCTCTTCGACTCACGCACATGCGGCAGTGTCAGCAAGGTGCTGCCAAGCAACTTGCGGTAGGAGGCCATCTCGCTGATCCGCGCCTTCAGCAGGTAATCGAAGTCGCCCGACACCAGATGGCACTCCAGCACGTTGGGCAGCTTCAGGGCGGCGCGTCGGAACTCCTCGAAGATGTCACCGGACTTGTAGGCCAGGCTGATCTCCACGAACACCAGCAGGCTGGCCTTCACCGCCGCCGGGTCCAGGTGGGCGTGGTAGCCGGTGATCACCGCTTCGCGCTCGAGCCGGCGTACGCGCTCGGTGCACGGGGTGGTGGACAGCCCGACCCGCTCACCCAGTTCGGTGAAGGAAATACGGCCCTCGGCCTGCAGGATGCGCAGGATCTTGCGGTCGATCTTGTCCAGTTCGCGGGTACGGGTGGCCATGGCCGTCAACCTTGGGGAATGAATTGCAGGAGAACATCCTGCCGGTTGATTTCAAATCAGGCAAATCAACTGGTATTGGCTGTCTATACTTCCCCAATTATGGTCCCGGCACGCTCCAGTGCAGGGAATGATCGGGTTGGAGAAGTCCCATGCGAGTCCTAGTTCTCGGCAGCGGCGTGATCGGCACCACCAGTGCCTGGTACCTGCGACAGGCCGGGTTTGAAGTCACGGTCATCGACCGCCAACCCGGCCCGGCGCTGGAGACCAGCTTCGCCAATGCCGGCCAGCTGTCGTTCGGCTACACCTCGCCCTGGGCCGCCCCGGGCGTGCCGAAGAAGGCCATCGGCTGGCTGTTCGAGAAGCACGCGCCGCTGGCGATCAAGCCGGGCATGGACCTGGCCCAGTACCGCTGGCTGTGGCAGATGCTGCGCAACTGCACCCACGAGCGCTACGCGATCAACAAGGCGCGCATGGTGCGCATGTCCGAGTACAGCCGCGACTGCCTGAACGAGCTGCGCGCGCAGATCGGCATCGAGTTCGAAGGCCGCGACCTGGGCACCACCCAGCTGTTCCGCACCCAGCAGCAGCTGGATGCCTCGGCGCAGGACATCGAGATCCTGGCCCAGTACGGCGTGCCGTACGAGGTGCTGGACCGCGCCGGCATCATCCAGGCCGAACCGGCCCTGGCCCATGTCGATGGCCTGGTCGGCGCGCTGCGCCTGCCGCGTGACCAGACCGGCGACTGCCAGCTGTTCACCCGCCGCCTGGCGCAGATGTGCGTGGATGCCGGCGTCGAATTCCGCTTCGACCAGGACATCACTGGCCTGGAGTTCGATGGCGACCGCATCACCGGCGTGCGCATCGACGGCAAGCTGGAAACCGCCGACCGCTTCGTGGTCGCGCTGGGCAGCTATTCGCCGGCGCTGGTGGCACCGCTGGGCATGCGCCTGCCGGTGTACCCGCTGAAGGGCTATTCGCTGACCCTGCCGATCACCGACCCGGCGATGGCGCCGACCTCGACCATCCTCGACGAGAGCTACAAGGTGGCGGTGACCCGCTTCGACGACCGCATCCGTGTCGGTGGCATGGCCGAAGTGGCCGGTTTCGACCTGTCGCTGTCGCAGCGCCGCCGCGAGACCCTGGAACTGGTGGTCAGCGACCTCTACCCGAAGGGCGGCGACCTGTCGCGCGCGCAGTTCTGGACCGGCCTGCGCCCGGCCACGCCAGACGGCACGCCGGTGATCGGCGCCACGCCGTTCCGCAACCTGTACCTCAATACCGGCCACGGCACCCTGGGCTGGACCATGGCCTGCGGCTCCGGTCGCTACCTGGCCGACCTGATGAGCGCGCGCCAGCCGCAGATCAGCACCGAAGGCCTGGATATTTTCCGCTACGGCCAGTACGGTCACGCCCCGCAACATGAGAACCGCACATGCGTCCTGCCCGCGCGCTGATCGATCTGGGCGCCCTGCGCAGCAACTACCGGCTCGCCCGTGAACTGGGCGGTGGCAAGGCCCTGGCGATCGTCAAGGCCGATGCCTATGGCCATGGCGCGGTGCGCTGTGCGCAGGCGCTGGAAGGCGAGGCCGATGGTTTCGGCGTGGCCACCATCGAAGAGGCGCTGGAACTGCGCCAGGCCGGCATCCGTGCGCCGATCCTGCTGCTGGAAGGCATCTTCGAGCCCAGTGACATGGCGCTGGTGGCCGAACACGATTTCTGGTTCGCGGTGGGCTCGCCGTGGCAGCTGGAAGCGCTGGTCGCGTTCGACAGCCCGCGCCCGCTGACGGTGTGGCTGAAGCTGGACAGCGGCATGCATCGCCTCGGCCTGGACGTGGACAGCTTCCGCGCGGCGCATGCACGCCTGTCGGCGCTGCCGCAGGTCGAGCGCATCGTGCTGATGACCCACCTGGCGCGCGCCGACGAGCTGGACAGCGAACGCACGCACGAGCAGGCGGCGACCTTCGCGCGGGCCATCGACGGCCTGCACGGCGAGACCAGCGTGTGCAACTCGCCGGCACTGCTGGGCTGGCCGGACGTGCGCAGCGACTGGGTCCGCCCAGGCCTGATGCTGTACGGCGCCAATCCGCTGCCGGACAACACCGCGTTGACCGAGCGCCTGCGCCCGGTGATGACGATGCAGTCCAAGGTGATCGCCGAGCGCTGGATCGAGGCCGGTGAGCCGGTGGGCTATGGCGCCCGCTTCGTTGCCAAGGCGCGCACCCGCGTGGGCGTGGTCGCGCTGGGTTACGCCGATGGCTATCCGCAGTTCGCACCGAATGGCACGCCCGTGCTGATCGATGGTCAGCCCGGAGCCCTGATCGGCCGCGTGTCGATGGACATGCTGACCGTGGACCTGACCGCGCATGCGCAGGCCGGCATCGGCAGCGTGGTGGAACTGTGGGGTTCTGCGCCGACGCTGTCGGAACTGGCGCCGCGCTGTGGCGTCAGCGCCTACCAGCTGCCCTGTGCGGTCAAGCGCGTGGCGAAGGTGTACGTGTAGCGCCGAGCCCACGCTCGGCTCTGGTAGCGGCCGACCTTGGTCGGCGCTTTGAATGCATGTCGACCAAGGTCGACACCTGCCGGTAGGGACTGGTCGACACCTACCGGTGGGTCGCGCCGCCCGGAATCAGCGTGCAGCAGTGGCCTGCGTTGTCAGCTGCCGCTTCACCCAGTCGTCGATCAGGCGCTTCTCGTAGCGCAGCGGGTCGCTGTCGCTCTTCAGCCCCAGGTTGTGCAGGTAGCCGGTGTCGCTGAGCTTGGCTTCGCCCTCATCGACGATGCGGCCACTGGCGTCCTTCAGCGTGTACTGCAGCGTGATCCGCGGCGGATAGATGTCGCGCATGATCCGGATGTCGCTGCCGCGCGGGCCGTGCCAGGGCTCGTAGTCGCCGGCGCGCTTGATGTCGACCAGGGTCACGTCCAGGGTCTGCCCGGGCTGCAGCGGCTTGGCCGCCGTGGTCTGCACGTAGCTGGCCAGCTGCTGCACCCAGTTGCCGCGTTCGGCCTCGAAACGGTTGGTGCTCTGGCGGATTTCGGTGAATTTGGCCGGATCGTCCCACTTCACGCTGACCGGGCCATTGGCCTGCAGCGCACGGGGCGCATCCGGATCGGTGACGGCGCGCGGCGCGGCGTTCGCGCTGCCCGCCATGAGGGCGCCTGCCAGCAGCAGGGCAGTGGCCAATGAGCGGTTCATGACGGTCTCCTGCGCCCCTTCGATGGGGACGATGCGGTTTACAGATCGAGTGTGATCCCGCTTTCCCGTCGCCGCAACGGCCGATTGCGACATCCGCAAGAGTGGTTGCCGCCAATTCATCGTCGTCAACCATGACTGACGGCGCTTGACGCTGTGAATACGCCCTTTGGAAGATGCTGTGCCTCCAACCCGGCCTGCACAGACGCCCTTGTCCACACTGCCGCCCCTCGTGGAGCGCCCACCGATGATGGTGCCGGCGCCCGAACCCGACCTGCATCATGGCGTGCTTGAGCGCATCAACGCCGGTTTCTGCGTGATCCAGGTGCTGTTCGAGGGCGACCGTGCGGTCGACTATCGTTTCATCGAGGTCAACGACGCCTTCGAGCGCCACACCGGCCTGAAGGACGCGCGCGGCCAGCGCATGAGCCTGCTGGAGCCGCACCACGAGGAAGACTGGTTCCGCATCTACGGCGAGGTCGCACGCAGCGGTCGCCCCGCCCAGTTCGAGATGGAAGCGCGCGCGCTGGGCCGCTCGTTCGCGGTTGACGCGGTGCGCGTGGGCCGGCCGGGCGAGGACAAGGTCGGCATCCTGTTCTTCGACATCACCGCGCGCAAGCAGATGGAAGTGGAGCTGGGCGAGAGCGAGGCCCGCTTCAGTGCGCTGGCCGATGGCCTGCCGATGCCGGTGTGGGTGCTCGACGAGCGCGGCCATGCCCGCTTCGTCAACAGCGCTTTCAGCGAATTCTTCGGCGGTGACGAGACGCGTGTGCCGGAAGACGTCTGGCGTGGCCTGGTGCATCCGGACGATGCGTCGGTATTCGAGTACGAACTGCAGGAAGCGCTGAAGGCGCAGCGCTCGATGCATGCGCTGGTGCGTGCGCGCCGTGCCGATGGCCAGTGGCGCTGGCTGGAGATGAACGCCCGCCCGCGCTTCTCGCGCATGGGGCGCTTCATCGGCCTGGCCGGCAGCAGCCCGGACGTGACCGAACGCCGCGAGATCGAACTGGCCCGCGAGGAACTGCTGCAGTCCGAGCGTGCTGCGCGCAGTGCTGCGGAAAACATGGCGCGGCTGAAGGATGAGTTCCTGGCCACGCTGTCGCATGAGCTGCGCACGCCGTTGACCACCATTCTCGGCTGGAGCGAGCTGCTGCTGCAGCGCGTGGACAACACCAGCCCGCTGTACAAGGGCCTGAACGTGATCGCCAACAGCGCCGGTGCGCAGAAGCGGCTGATCTCGGACATGCTCGACCTCAGCAGCATGCTGCTGGGCAAGGTGCAGCTGGAGGTGGAAGTGCTGGACCTGAGCACGCTGCTGGGCGAGGCCATCGGCGCGCAGGAGCTGGTGGCCGAAGGCAAGGCGCTGGACGTGCACCTGCAGCTGCCCGAACAACCGAGCCTGGTGCTGGGCGATGCCACGCGCCTGCAGCAGGTGTTCTGGAACCTGCTCTCGAACGCGATCAAGTTCACCCCGGCTGAAGGCCGCATCGACCTGCAGCTGCGGGCCGACGGCAACCACTGGGAGATCACCGTGCGCGATACCGGTGATGGCATCGCGCCCGAATTCCTCAATCATCTGTTCAGCCGCTTCCGCCAGGCCGATGGCACCACCACCCGACGCCATGGCGGCCTGGGCCTGGGCCTGGCGATCGTGCAGCAGCTGGTCGAACTGCATGGCGGCACGGTCACCGCCGCCAGCGAGGGCCACGGCCACGGCGCTACGTTCACCGTGCGCCTGCCGCAGCACATTCCCGATGCCGAGCGGCGCCCGCTGCGCGAAGTGATCAGCGGGCCGATCCTGGAGCCGGTGATCGTCGAGCCGTATCCGCTGCGCGGCATGCACGTGCTGGCGGTGGAAGACCAGCCGGAAGTGCTGGAGTACCTGCGGCGCATGCTGGAAGAGCAGGGCGCCAGCGTGTCCGCGGCCAGTTCGGCCGGCGAGGCACTGGCGTTGCTGGCCGACACCGGCCATCTGCAGTACCACGTGATGCTGACCGACATCGGCATGCCGGGCATGGATGGTTATGGCCTGGTGCGCACGCTGCGCGAGGACATGGGCGTGGATGCCATGACCCTGCCGGCGGTAGCCGTGACCGCGCTGGCGCGTGCCGATGACCGTCGCCGTGCGCTGGCATCGGGCTTCCAGGAGCACGTGGCCAAGCCGTACTCGGTGGCGCAGCTGGTGGCTGCGGTGCGCAAGGTGCAGGTACCCCGCGCGGACAGCGCGCTGCACTGAGCATTCACGGCCGATCGGCGACCCTGTATGCAGGAGGTCGCCGATGTCCCGCATAGCTCCCCGTATCCATACCGATCCGGCGCAGATCGCGCGCCTGGAAGCCCTGCTGCCGCAGCTGGAAGGCGAAACGCAGGTGGAACTGACCCTGCACGATGGTCGCCGCCTGCTCGGCACCGTCGCGGTGAAACCGACGGTGCAGCAGTACCGCAACGAGGCTGGCGACGAAGGCAGCAACGGCCAGTTGCGGCTGGATGACTACGACACGCCGGTGCAGCAGCACCACGTGTGGCTGGACGAGATCGCCAGCATCAACCGCCTCCCACCCAAGGCGCCTTGATCCGATGTAGAGCCGAGCCCACGCTCGGCTGCGCCGTCGCCCGAGCGCGGGCTCGGGCGCTACAGATGTGTCAATGCTCGAACAACGTCGGCGTCGCCTCGAACCGGCGCGCGTAGGCGCGTTCTTCAGCGACCCGGGCCACCTCGTCATCGGCCAGGTCCGGCGCGCCGTACACCGCATAGGCCACGCTGCCGTCGGCGCCATGACCGACCTGGTGCAGCCGGTAACGCGAGTGGCCGCCGCCGGTGTCCTCGGGGTAATGCACGGGCGGATGGCTGCCTTCCAGGTCCATTTCACTGTTGTCGACCACGCCACCGACGAACAAGGCTCGCATGCAGGTTCTCCTGGGTTTCCGGGGGAGCCTCTACCCTGAACGTTTCAATGTTTCTGGCAGATCAAGGCCCCGTTCGGGTTTCGCAAAGCGGCCTGCCGGGGCGGGCCCGGCCAAGCCGGTACAATGGACGGCCCTCACGCTTGAAGTACCCGCGCCGATGGCCTCCAGCGACGACGCCCCCCTGCAGACCCTGCTCCTGCCGTTCTCCCAAGGCGCCCTGCGCTGGCCGGAGGGCCCGGTGGCCTTCCTGCGTGCCCGCGATGGCTGGCCGCTGCGCGAAGCGGCCGGCAACCGCGAAGTGCACTGCGAACAGAGTTTCGCCCCGTTCGCGCAGCCGCTGCAGCAGGCCGCCGGCTGGACCGTCAGCGGCCAGCTGGACGATGTGGCCGGCAAGGGCCGTTACCCGCTGGTGCTGGTGCTGCCACCGCGCCAGCGTGAAGAAGCCCGTGCGCTGTTCGCCCGCGCGCTGGCGCTGGTTGCCGAAGGCGGCCGTATCGTTGCCTGCCAGTCCAACAACGAAGGCGCGCGCTCCGGTGAAGGTGATCTCAAGCAGTTGACCGGCCTCGGTGGCTGCCTGACCAAGAACCACTGCCGCGTGTACTGGACCGCCCCGCTGCAGGGCCAGCACGACGCCGACCTGGCCAAGCGCTGGTCGGCGCTGGATGCGGTGCGCCCGATCATGGGCGGCCGCTTCCTCAGCCGCCCGGGCGTGTTCGCCTGGGACCGCATCGATCCGGCATCGGCGCTGCTGGCCGAGCACCTGCCGGCCGACCTGGCCGGCCGCGCCGCCGACCTTGGCGCCGGCTACGGCTATCTGTCGCGCGAGCTGCTGGAACGCTGCCCGAAGATCACCGCGCTCGACCTGTACGAGGCCGAGCAGCGTGCGCTGGCCCTGGCCGAACTGAACCTGGCGCCGCCGCCGCGCGCGCTGCCGCTGCGCTTCCTGTGGCAGGACGTCACCGCCGGCATCGAGCCGGGCTACGACGTCATCATCAGCAACCCGCCGTTCCACACGCCGTCGCGTGCCGACCGCCCGGACATCGGCCAGCGCTTCATCGCCGTGGCCGCGCAGGCGCTGCGCCCGGGTGGGCGCCTGTACGTGGTGGCCAACCGCCACCTGCCGTACGAGCACACCCTCAACGACAGCTTCGGTGCGGTGCGCGTGGTTGCCGAGCGCGACGGTTTCAAGCTGGTTGAAGCAGTGAAGGGGAAGGGCAAGTGAAGCTGGTCAAGCACATCGCCAACCTGGGCTATGGCAGCCGCAAGCAGGTGCAGTGGATGTTCCGCGAAGGCCGCGTCACCGACGCCGACGGCGAAGTGCTGTACGCCGATGACCAGGTGCCGCACGAGGCGATCCGCGTCGATGGCGAGCCGCTGGATCCGCCGGTGGGGCTGTCGATCGCGCTGCACAAGCCCGCCGGCTACACCTGTTCGACCAAGGACACCGGCCGCCTGATCTACGACCTGCTGCCGCCGCGCTTCCGCGACCGCGATCCGGTGCTGTCCACCGTGGGCCGCCTCGACCGCGAGACCAGCGGCCTGTTGCTGCTGACCGACGATGGCGGCCTGCTGCACCGGATCATCTCGCCGAAGTCGAAGCTGCCGAAGGTCTACGAAGTGGAACTGAGCGACGACCTGCGCGGCGACGAAGTGGCGCTGTTCGCCAGCGGCACGCTGATGCTGGAGTCCGAGAAGACCCCCCTGCTGCCGGCTGAACTCGAAGTGCTGGAGGCCCGTCGTGCGCGCCTGGTACTGCATGAGGGCCGTTACCATCAGGTACGCCGCATGTTCGCCGCCACCGGCAACCACGTGCAGGCCCTGCACCGCAGCCGCGTCGGCGGGCTGGACCTGCAGGGGCTGGACGAAGGGCAATGGCGGCAGCTCACTTCCACCGACCTGGACACGCTGTTCGCTCCATGACCACCATCGCTGCGCTGCCGTTCCTCCCCGACGCTGTCATCTTCGACATGGACGGCCTGATGATCGACAGCGAGCGGGTCTCGCTGGCCTGCTGGAGCGAGGCCGCCGACGAATTCGGGCTGGGCCTGGAGGAAGCGGTGTTCCTGCGCATGGTCGGCCTCGGCGACCGCGATACGCATGCGTTGCTGCGCGCGCAGGGCATCGAGGACAGCGTGATCGATGCAGTGGCGGCACGTTGCCATGAGCTGTACGAAGCACGCACGCAGACCGGGCTGCCGCTGCGGCCGGGCATCCTGGAGCTGCTGGAACTGCTGAAGGCGCACGCGGTACCGCGTGCGGTGGCTACCACCACGCGGCAGCCGCGCGCCAACCGCAAGCTGGCGGCCGCAGGCCTGCTGCCGTACTTCGATGCCGTGATCACCAGTGGTGACGTCGCGCGGCCGAAGCCGGCGCCGGACATCTACCTGCTGGCCGCGCAGCGGCTTGGCCAGGTGCCCGAGCGCTGCCTGGCGCTGGAAGACTCACCGGCCGGCACGCGGGCCGCACTGGCGGCCGGCATGACCGTGATCCAGGTGCCGGACCTGGTGCATCCGGATGAAGAGCTGCGCGCACTGGGCCACCGCATCGTCGGCTCGCTGGTGGACGCGCACGCGCTGCTGTTGCCGCTGCTGCCGAAATAAGGTGGGTGCCGACCGTTGGCCGGCACTCTTTACTGCTTTGGTGGGTGCCAACCTTGGTCGGCGCGCCACAAATCTCCGGTGGGTGCCGACCGTTGGTCGGCACACCTGCCCAGTCACACGCGCCCGAACACCAGCGCAGCGTTGGTGCCACCGAAGCCGAAGCTGTTGGACATCACCGTGTCCAGCTGCTGCTCGCGGCTCTCGCGCAGGATCGGGAAATCCACCACCTTCGGGTCCAGCTCGCCGATGTTGGCCGAACCGGCGACGAAGCCATCGCGCATCATCAGCAGGCAGTAGATCGCCTCGTGCACGCTGGCCGCGCCCAGCGAATGGCCGGACAGCGCCTTGGTCGAGGACAGCGGCGGCACCGCGTCGCCAAACACTTCGCGGATCGCGTTGAGCTCGGTGACGTCGCCCAGCGGGGTCGAGGTGCCGTGGGTGTTGAGATAGTCCAGCGGGCGATCGACGCCCTGCAGCGCCATCTTCATGCAGCGCACCGCGCCTTCACCGGACGGTGCGACCATGTCGGCGCCATCGGAGGTCACGCCATAGCCGATCAGCTCGGCATGGATGTGCGCACCGCGGGCCACGGCGTGGTCGTAATCCTCCAGCACCAGCATGCCGCCACCACCGGCGATGACGAAGCCGTCGCGGTCCTTGTCGTACGGGCGCGAGGCGCTGGCCGGGGTTTCGTTGAAGCTGGTCGACAGTGCGCCCATCGCGTCGAACATCACGCTCATCGACCAGTGCAGGTCTTCGCCACCACCGGCGAACATGATGTCCTGCGCACCGTGGCGGATCATGTCCGCGGCGGCGCCGATGCAGTGCGCCGAGGTGGCGCAGGCGGCCGACAGCGAGTAGCTGACGCCCTTGATCTGGTAGGCCGTGGCCAGGCAGGCCGAGACCGTCGAGCACATCGTGCGCGGCACCATGTACGGGCCGACCTTGCGCACGCCACGTTCGCGCAGCAGGTCGACAGCGCCGATCTGCCACTCGCTGGAGCCGCCACCGGAACCGGCGATCAGGCCGGTACGCAGGTTGCTGACCTGCTCGGGGCTGAGCCCGGCGTCGGCGATGGCATCGCGCATGGACAGGTAGGCGAAGGCTGCCGCATCGCTCATGAAGCGCTTCTGCTTGCGGTCGATCAATGCGTCCAGGTCGAGGTCGACACGGCCGCCAACCTGGCTGCGCAGCCCGGCATCGGCATGGTCGGCCAGCAGGGTGATGCCCGAGCGCCCTTCACGCAGCGCGGTCGAAACGGTATCCAGATCATTGCCGAGGCAGGACGTGATGCCCATGCCGGTGATGACAACGCGACGCATCAGAAGCTCCCGGTTTCAGTGAACAGGCCGACGCGCAGGTCGCGCGCGCTGTAGATTTCGCGGTCATCCACGTACATGCGGGCGTCCGACTGGGCCATCACCAGCTTGCGGTTGATGACCCGGCTGATGTCGATCTCGTAGCGCACCAGCTTGGCGTCCGGCAGTACCTGGCCGGTGAACTTTACCTCGCCGCAGCCCAGTGCGCGGCCCTTGCCGGGGGCGCCCAGCCAGGTCAGGAAGAAGCCGGTCAGCTGCCACATGGCGTCCAGGCCCAGGCAGCCGGGCATCACCGGGTCGCCGATGAAGTGGCAGCCGAAGAACCACAGGTCCGGGCGGATATCCAGCTCGGCGCGTACCATGCCCTTGCCGTGCGGTCCGCCGTCCTCGTGGATGTCGGTGATGCGGTCGAACATCAGCATCGGGTCGTTGGGCAAACGGCCGGCAGCGGTGCCGAACAGTTCACCGCGTGTGCTGGCCAGCAGCTGTTCGCGGTTGAACGCGTGGAGACGGGTCATGAAGCACAATCCTGGAAGCGGGGAAACGGGAAACAAGCGCTCGAGGATGCCCGTGGAAACTGCCCCGATCAAACATTTCAACCGTACGCAACCGTAGTGTTTTCAAGGGAATACGCGCATCCTGTTGATGTGCAACGACCATACTTCGGCGTGTGGCCCGCCCGGCCCGCCCCCGCCCTTTCCGCCTGACATGACCCGACTGCGCAAGATCATCCACGTCGACATGGACGCGTTCTACGCGTCGGTGGAGCAGCGCGACGATCCGTCACTGCGCGGCAAGCCGGTGGTTGTGGCATGGCGTGGCGCGCGTTCGGTGGTGTGCGCGGCGTCGTACGAGGCACGCGTGTTCGGCGTGCGCTCGGCGATGCCGGCCGTGCGTGCCGAGCGGCTGTGCCCGGATGCGATCTTCGTACCGCCGGACTTCGCACGTTACAAAGCGGTGTCACAGCAGGTGCGCGAGATCTTCCTGCGCCATACCGACCTGGTCGAGCCGTTGTCGCTGGACGAGGCCTACCTGGACGTGACCGAGCCGAAGAGCGGCATCGAACTGGCCACCGACATCGCCCGTACCATCCGCACCCAGATCCGCGAGGAAACCCGGCTGACTGCTTCAGCCGGGATCGCACCGAACAAGTTCCTGGCCAAGATCGCCTCGGACTGGCGCAAGCCCGACGGCCAGTTCGTGATTCCACCGCAGCGGGTGGACGCCTTCCTGCTGCCACTGCCGGTGAACCGCGTGCCCGGCGTCGGCAAGGTGATGGAAGGCAAGCTGGCCGCGCGCGGCATCGTCACCTGCGGCGACCTGCGGCAGTGGGCACTGATCGACCTGGAAGAGGCGTTCGGCAGTTTCGGCCGCAGCCTGTACAACCGCGCACGCGGCATCGACGAGCGGCCGGTGGAACCGGACCAGCAGGTGCAGTCGATCTCTTCGGAAGACACCTTCGCCGAGGACCGTCCGTTGGAAGACCTGGGCGAGGCGATCGTGCAGCTGGCGGAGAAAACCTGGAATGCCACGCGCAAGACCGAGCGCGTCGGCCACACCGTGGTGCTGAAACTGAAGACCGCGCAGTTCCGCATCCTCACCCGCAGTTTCACCCCCGAGCGCCCGCCCGAGTCGATGGAAGAACTGCGCGACATCGCCCTGGCCCTGCGCGCCCGCGTCGACCTGCCGGCGGAGACCCGCTACCGGCTGGTGGGTGTCGGGCTCGGTGGGTTCCGCGAAAAGGAGCCGGTGGTGCAGGGGGAATTGTTCGAGCACGGGCCGAACGATTCCGCATCCATCTGATCGTCAAAGTCGGGGTCAGAGCCCGTTGCGCAGCAACGGGATCCGACCCCGTGCCGACCAACGGTCGGCACCCACCATCAGCAGCAGGTTCCGACAGATAGCGGGAAACTATCGAAGGCGGGGTGGGTCCGGTTGCGGGGGCGTGAGCCGCATGGATGCGGCGACCGAGCTTACATGGACGTACTTGCAGCGTCCCCCGCAACCGGACCCACCTCGTCATCCCACGGATAGGCAGCTGTTGCTGTTGCTTCGGCTGTTGCCGTTGCATTGAGCAGGTGCAGGGCGCAGCCCTGCAAAAGAAAACCCCCTAGCTCATGGCCACTGCATCTCGCCCTTGGCCACCTTCGCACTCAGCTCCAGCGACGCCACGCCGGCCAGCTTCGGGTAGCGCGCCTGCATCGCCTTCACCAGCGCCGCACTGTCCTTGGCCTTTGCCGTCTCGGCGTCGAATGCGCGGATGTAGTCCGCGGTGAAGCGCAGCGCACTGGCATCCAGTGCCGCACCCGGCGCGTAATGCCCCGGCACCACCACCTTCGGCTTCAGCGCCTGCAGCCGCTGCAGGGTCTGCAGCCAGTCGGCATGTGACTTCGGGGTCTGCGTGTCGGCCATCCACACGTGCTCGCCCGCCACCACCGGAATGCCACCGACGATCGCGCGCAGTGACGGCACCCACAGCACCGTGCGGTCCGGCGTCGGCCCATCCAGGCCGATCAGCGGCAGGCGCTGGCCTTCCAGCTGCAGGGCATCGCCGTCCAGCACCTGCGGCACCACGATGCGCGCGGGCACGTCGGCACCCATCTTCGGTCCCCAGTAGGCCAGCTTGCCGGCCTGGGTCTGCTGGATGTGGGCGACGGTCTGCGCGGTGGCGACGATGCGTGCCTGCGGGAACGCGTCCTGCACGGTGGCCAGGCCGAAGTAGTAATCCGGATCGCCGTGGCTGATGTAGATCGTGGTCAGCTGCTTGCCGCTGGCACGGATCAGCTCGACCAGCTTGCGCGCGTCACTGGCACCAAACTGCGCATTGACCAGGATCGCGTCGTGGCGGCCTTCGATCAGCACCGAGGACACCGAGAACATCGCCTGCGGGCCGGGATGGAAGGTCTGCAGGTGCAGCTGGGATTTCGTCGCCGTGGCGGGCGCTGCGGTGGCCGGCGCGGCCAGCAGCGGCGCACTGGTGAAGGTGGCGGCCAGGGCGAGGGGAAGCAGCAGGGCAGCGGTACGCATCGGAATTCCTTGTGTAGAGCCGAGCCAATGCCCGGCTGCAGGTTCGCGTAGCGCCGGGCGCGGGCTCGGCGCTACAAGGGACGCACGTGGATCAATACGCCGCGGTGATGATCTGCTTCGGATACGCGTGCGCTTCCAGCTCGGCGACGAACGCCGCGCCGTAGTCGGCGTAGCTGATGCGGCTGTGGCCGCTGGCGTCGGCCAGGAAGGCCTTGGGCTGCACGCGGTACTGGCCGCGCTCTTCGCCCGGGCCGATCTCGGCGGCCGGCGAGAAGAAGGTCCAGTCCAGGTCATCCACCGCCTGCAGGCGGTTGAATGCCTCACGGTGGGCCAGTGCGTACGGCTTGTAGGCGTCCGGGAAGGTGGGGGTATCGACCAGCTGCACGCCGGGCGCGACTTCCAGGCTGCCGGCGCCACCGACCACGACCAGGCGCGGCACACCAGCCTTGCGTGCGGCGGCGGCCAGCTGCGCGGCGACCTCGCCGACGCGGCCGATGTCATCGCCCGGGCGCGGGCCGTAGGCACTGGCCAGCACGTCGTGGCCGGTGATGGCGGCGACCAGGGCGTCCTGGTCATCCAGCGAGGCGATCACCGGGTGGGCACCGGCCAGTTCAGCCGGAAGGTCCTGTGCGCTGCGCACGATGACGGTGAGTTCGTGGCCGCGGGCCAGCGCGTGGCGGGCGATCTGGCGGCCGATGTTGCCGGTGGAACCAACGAGGGCGATCTTCATGGCATGACTCCGTGGGGCGGTGTGGGGTGGGAATGGGGCCACTCTAGGCCGCTGCAGTCGCTCGAAAAACAGCGTATAACGCGCTTGTTTGTTGCATGGATCGAGCATATGGACCGATTGACCGCCATGACCGTGTTCGTCGAGGTGGCCGAGCGCGGCAGCCTCACCGCCGCTGCCGAGGTGCTGGACATGTCGCGGGCGATGGTCAGCCGCTACCTGGCCGAGGTCGAGGGCTGGCTGGGTGCACGGCTGCTGCACCGGACCACGCGCCGGATCAGCCTGACCGGTCCGGGCGAAGCGGCATTGGCGCGCTTCCGGCAGATGCTGGCGATCGGCGAAGAACTGCAGGGCGAGCTGGCCAGCGATGATCCCGAGCCGCACGGCACGCTGCGGGTGACTGCCAGCGTCTCGTTCGGGCAGAGTCACCTGGCGCGGGCGGTGGCCGGCTTTGTTGCGCGTCATCCGGCGGCACGCATCGAACTGCTGCTGGTCGACCGCACGGTGAACCTGGTGGAGGAGCGGGTGGACCTGGCGGTGCGTATCGCGCGCCAGATCGACCCCAGCCTGATCGCACGGCGGCTGGCCACCTGCCGTTCGGTGCTGTGCGCGACGCCGTCCTACCTGCAGGCACGCGGCACGCCGACCGCTCCCGAGCATCTGGCCGCGCACAACTGCCTGACCCATCACTACGTCGGCAAGAGCCTGTGGCAGCTGCACCGCGACGGTCGTTCGCTGTCGGTGGCGGTAGGCGGCAACATCAGTGCCAACGAGGCCTCGCTGCTGCTGGAGGCGGTGCGCGCCGGTGCCGGCATCGCCATGCTGCCGACCTACCAGGTGGCGCCGCTGCTGCGCAGTGGCGAGCTGATCGAACTGCTGCCCGGATTCAGTCTGGACGAACTCGGCATTCATGCCGTGTACGCATCACGGCGCCAGCAGCCCGCTATCATGCGGCGATTCCTGGACCACCTGGCCGAGTGTTTCGCCAGCCCGGCCTTCCAGGATCTGGATTGGCGCCCACCGGGCAAGGAGAACACATGAACCATGGACAGGCCTTGATCGACCACAACCGTGCTGCCTGGGACCGCCAGGCCAGCGAAGTGCGCGAATGGTCGCGCCCGGTGGAAAGTTCAACCATTGCCGCCGCGCGCGAAGGCCGCTGGCAGGTGCACCTGACCCCACGCGCGCTGCCACTGGACTGGCTGGGCGATGTGCGCGGCCGCCGCATCCTGTGCCTGGCCTCGGGCGGTGGCCAGCAGGCGCCGGTGCTGGCGGCGGCCGGCGCCGACGTCACCGTGTTCGACCTGTCCGACGGGCAGCTGGAACAGGACCGCCGGGTCGCCGCGCGCGATGGCCTGCAGCTGCGCACCGTGCAGGGTGACATGCGCGACCTGCACGTGTTTGCCAACGACAGTTTCGACGTGGTGTTCCATCCGATCTCCAACCTGTACGTGCCCGACGTGCGCCCGGTGTGGACCGAATGCCGCCGTGTGCTGGCACGCGACGGGATGCTGATGGCGAGCTTCTACAACCCGGTGCTGTTCGTCGGTGCGCGTGATCCGCAGCTGGATGTACAGGGTCTGATCCGGCCGCAGTACGCCATTCCCTATTCGGACCTGGAAGACCTGGCGCCAGCCGAGCGCGAGGCAAAGCTGGCCCGCGGCGATGCGCTGACCTTCGGCCACAGCCTGACCGAACTGATCGGTGGGCAGCTGGATGCCGGCTTCGTCATCGATCGCTTCATGGAAGACTGGCAGCCGCAGCCGCGCTTCCTGATCGACCGCTATCTGCCCACCTTCCTCGCCACCCGCGCACGCAGGATCGGCTGAGGCGCAGCGGCAGGAGGATCTGCGGAAAAAGCGGCGGCGTACAATGGACGGCCCCACGTTCCATAGGTGCCGTCCCTTGTCGTATCCCTATCCGCTGGTCGTGTTCGACCTCGATGGCACGCTGGTCGACAGCGCGGCTGATATCGCTGAAGCGCTGAACCGCACGCTGGAGGACATCGGTGTGGCACGCGTCCCGGAAGCCACGGTGCTGGGCTGGATCGGCGATGGTGTGCGCCGCCTGGTCGAGCAGGCCGTGCATGCCGCCGGTCGCGAGGTCGACCTGGCCGAAGTGATGCCGGTGTTCATGGTGCACTACCGTGAGTGCCTGCTGCGCAGCCCGCGCCTGTTCGATGGCGTGGCCGAGGCACTGGCGCAGCTGCGTGCACGCGCTGTTCCTCTGGCGATCTGCACCAACAAGCCCGAGGCGCTGGTGCCGCCGCTGCTGCAGCACCTGGGCATCGGTGATGCGTTCGCGCTGGTGCTGGGTGGTGATTCGCTGCCGCAGCGCAAGCCCAGCGGTGAGCCGCTGCGGCATATCGCTGCGCACTTCGGGCTGCCGGTCGATGCCTGCCTGATGGTGGGTGATTCGCTGACCGACTACCGCGCCGCCGAAGATGCGGGCATGCCGATCGCACTGGTGCGTTACGGCTATCCGCGTGGCCTGGACCTGGCCACCGCGCACGCCGTGGCAGTGATTGACGACCTGCGTGAGTTGCCGGGGTTGCAGGGCTGATGCAACGGACATCCCTGGTCGCCGGGCGGTAACCCGGGCCGACGCAATGGGTAGTGCCGGCCGCTGGCCGGCAACCCGGGATGCGCTGCCGACGGTCATGATGTTGCCGGCCAGCGGCCGGCACTACCATGACCGTCGCGCTCACTTCGGCTGGTAACGCACGCTCAGCTGGTACTCGCGGCCGGGCTGGTTGAACCACGCCACCGTCTCGTAGCGACGGTCGAACACGTTGGCGGCGCGCGCCAGCAGCGACCACTCCGGCGTCAGCGCGTACTCGGCGCGCAGGTCCAGCGTGCCGTAGCCGCCAACCTTCACTGCGTTGGCGGCATCGTCATAGCGCTTGCCCGCACCCTGCACGGTCAGGCCGGCGCGGAAATCGCCGAAGCGGCGGTCGACGTCCAGGCGTGCGGTCTGCTGTGCACGGCGCGGCAGCCAGTTGTCGAACTGGGTGCTGCCGTGGGTGCGGTTGCGCGGGTCGGTGTAGCTCAGCTGCGCGTTGATGTCGAAGCCGGCCAGCAGCACGCCACCGGTCAGCTCGGCACCGCGGATGCGTGCCTTCTCCACCTGCTGCATCTTGAAGGTTGCCGCGTCGTAGGTGATCAGGTCATCGATGCGGGTCTCATAGACGTCCAGGCCCCAATGCCAGCCCTGGCCCTGCTGCGAAACACCGAGGTTGGCGCTCTTGGACTTCTCCGGCTTCAACGTCGGCACGCCGCTCCACGGGTCGTACAGGTCGCTGAAGGTCGGCGCCTTGAACGCGGTGCCGTAGCTGGCGTTGACGCGCAGGCCGTGGTCCAGCTGCATCGCCCAGCCGAGACTGCCGGTGGCGTGGTTGCCGAACTGCTGGTTGTCGTCGTTGCGTGCGCTGGCCTGCAGCTGGTGGCGGCCGAAGCGGCCCTGGTACTGCACGAACACACCGGTGTTGCGGCGGCTGTCGACAATGTAGCCCGCGCTGCTGCCATCCAGGTTGTCTTCGCTCCAGTCCACGCCGGTGCTCAGCAGCTGGCCTTCGGCCAAGGTGAAGTCACCCTGCAGCGAGGCACTGTCGCGGTGGGTCTGTGCGCTGCCGCGTGCGCCGAAGTCGCCGAAGTTGTCCGACTCGTTGTCGCTGCGGCCGACGTTGGCGGTGAACGCCAGGTGTTCGGACGGGGTGTAGCGCACCTTGCCGGCCAGCACCTGCTGGCGGGTTTCCGAGTAGTTGTAATAGCCGTCGTAGTGGTTCTTGCCGTCGGCGCGCAGCGCGCTGCCTTCCACGTTCCACTGGTCGTTGAAGGTGTAGCCGCCACGCAGGCTCTTGGACAGGTTGCGGTAGCCGTCGCGGTCGGGTTCGTCGGCGAAGCAGCCGGTGAACAGCGTCGCCGAGCCACGGCAGGCATCGATGCCATCGGAATGCTGGTAGGCGATGTCGGCGCCGAACCAGCCGCGTTCGGTGCCACCACCGATGCCGCCGCTGGCTTCGCGCAGGCCGTTGCTGCCGCCACCGAGCTGGAAGTGCGGAGCAAAATCGCCCTGGTTGCGGCGGGTGAAAATCTGGATCACGCCGCCGATGGCGTCGGCGCCGTACAGGCTGGACTGCGGGCCGCGCACGATTTCCACGCGTTCGATCTGCGCCAGCGGCAGGTCCTGGTACATGGCCAGGCCAAGGTCGGCGCTGTTGATGCGCACGCCGTCGACCAGCACCACGGTGTGGCCCGAGTTGGTGCCGCGCAGGAACAGCGAGCTCTGCTTGCCGAGGCCGCCGGCATTGGTCAGGTTGATGCCGGCACGGCCGCGCAGCAGCTCCTGCAGCGAGGTGGCCTGGCTGGATTCGATCTGCGCGCGGTCGATCACCTGGGCCGGTGCGATGCTGTCCTGCAGGGCGATCGGGGTGCGGGTAGCGGTGACCAGGATCTGGTCGAGCGCGGTGGTGTCATCGGCGGCCTGGGACAGCGCGGGCAGGGCGGCCAGCACGGCCAAGGACAGCATTCGGGACTGCAGCTTCATGGGGGACTCCAGGTGCCACGCACGCCCGCGTGGCGAAGGGGAGGAGTCGCGAAGGCAGGCATGCGCCGACGCCGCAGCGCAGGCTGCGGTCATCCAGCGCCATGCCCACCGCATCGCGACCTGAGGCTTCCTGGCCGGTCTCCGGGCTTGCCGCCGGGTGGCGCGAGGCCACCGTCCAGGCGCCTTCCCATGCCTGCGGCACAGTGGCGTTGTTGCCTGGAACTGACGTGCTTACCGTTGCGGGGGCAGCGCCGGCCTGGCGTGGAATCACGCGTCACCGGCTTCCCGTTTCAACCTGCCGGCCGTGGCCGCAGGTCACCTGGAAGTGCGCGCAGTCTACGGCATCGCAGGTGGCCCGTAGCGTCGAGCCTGCTCGACTGCCTTTGCTGAGCCCTTAGAATGGTCCCTCGATCCCGTGGTGCCGTTGCCGATGTCCGCCCGTTTTCCGCTGTTCCCGCGTTGCCTGTACAGGACGCACGCATGATCCTCGACCTGGTCCGCCATGCCGGCAACGGTCGCGATGAGTTCCTCGATGGCCGCAGCGATCCACCGCAGCTGGCCCGCCTGCCGCAGGAACTGGTCGACGCCTACGCTGCGCAGCCCTGGGAGCGGGTGATCAGTTCGCCGCGGCTGCGCTCGCTGCACACGGCGATGGCCCTGGCCACCCCGCGTGGGCTGGACGTGGAAGCGGACGAGGAATGGGAAGAGCTGGATTTCGGCGATTGGGACGGGCAGTCGCTGTTCGACCTGCCGGAGGACGCACTGGCGGCCTTCCATGCCGATCCGCATGCATTCCCGCCGCCGAACGGTGAAAGCTGGGGCCACTTCGAGCGGCGTATCGCGCGCGCGCTGGATCGCCTGCTCGATGATGATGACCCGGTGCCGACGCTGGTGGTCAGCCATGGCGGCCCGCTGCGCATGGTGCTGTCGCAGGTCTGTGGCCTGCCGATGTCGCTGTGCTGGGCATTGCGCATCGACCACGGTACCCGTCTGCGGGTGTGGCTGGAGCGCGGCGAAGTCGGGCTGGTGGGCGAGCTGCTGGAACTGCAGCAGCCCTGAGCGCACCCGCCGGGCATGGCCCGGCGCTACCGATCCCGCATCACAGTGGTAGTGCCGGCCGCTGGCCGGCATCCCCAGGAACGCGGAGGCCTCAATCCTCGTCGGCGTGCTCGGCCACGCTGTCTTCCGCGTCATCGTCGGCATCGAAACGCTGCTCATGCACCGGACCCGAAGCGGGGCCGGCCGCCTTCAGCGGATGCGCGGCGATGCGCGCTTCGTAATCCTGTACCAGCGCCTCACGCTGCGGCTCGCTCAGTTCCTGCCAGTGGCAGTCCAGCAGCGCGCCTTCCAGCGAGTACAACAGGTTCAGGCTGGGCTTGAAGCCCGCGCGCTTGACCTTGACGAAGGCGCCGACCGCGCCGATCGCAACCAGATCCTCGCGGCTGCGCAAGCCGACCTGGCGCAGCCAAGCTGCACTTTTGGGGCCGATGTTGCGCAGCTTTGGCGCGCTCATCCCAGCGCCTCGACGAACACGCGGGCGATGGCTTCCAGGCCGGCCTGGTCATCGGCATCGAAGCGGCCGACCTTCGGGCTGTCGATGTCGAATACGCCGATCAGTTCATCGCCGCGCAGCAGCGGCACCACCAGTTCCGAACGCGAGGCCGAATCGCAGGCGATATGGCCGGGGAAGGCATCGACGTCGTCCACGCGCTGGGTCACGCGCTGGCTGGCGGCGGCACCGCACACGCCCTTGTCCAGCGGGATGCGCACGCAGGCCGGCAGGCCCTGGAACGGGCCGACCACCAGCTCCTTGCCGTCGTACAGGTAGAAGCCCACCCAGTTCAGGTCGGGCAGGGCGTGGTAGACCAGTGCGGAGAGGTTGGCCGCGTTGGCGATGCGGTCGGACTCGGCGTAGACCAGGCCACGGGCCTGTTCCAGCAGCTGGGCGTATTGTTCCGGCTTGCTGCCGGTAAGCGAGGCATTGGCGAACATGCCCGCAGTCTAGCAAGCACGCCGGGCCGGCGATAATGCACGCTCTGTCGTCCCGTTGGAGCCCATCGATGCCATTGCCCGCTACGCTGCCGCCCGCCCTGTTCGTTACCGGCACCGATACCGAGATCGGCAAGACCGCGGCCAGCACCGCGCTGCTGCATGCGCTGCGCCGGTGCGGCCTGCGCGCGGTGGGCATGAAGCCGGTGGCCAGCGGCAGCGAAGACCTGGGGCAGGGCCTGCGCAACGAAGACGCGCTGGCCCTGCAGGCAGCCAGCTGGCCGGTGCCGGACTATGCCGACCTGAATCCGTACGCGCTGCGGCAGCCGCTGGCACCGGAGCTGGCCGCTGCCGAGGATGGCGTGCAGGTGGAGCTGGCGCCGATCGTGGCCGCATTCGCGCGATTGCGCGCGCAGGCCGATGTCGTGGTGGTGGAGGGCGTTGGCGGCTGGTTGGCGCCGGTCTCGGCCACGCTGGACCAGCTGGACCTGGTACGTGCACTGCGGCTGCCGGTGCTGCTGGTGGTCGGCATGCGGCTGGGCTGCGTCAACCATGCTCGGCTGACCGCGCAGTCGCTGCAGGCCAGTGGCGTGGAGTGCCTGGGCTGGATCGGCAACCACATCGACCCGGCGATGCAGCGCCAGGACGAGAACATCGCGACGTTGCAGCAGCGCCTGCCGATGCCGTGCTGGGGACGGCTGCCGCATCTGCCGGGTGCGAATGGCGAAGCGCTGGCGGCGCACCTGCTCGAGTGATCCTGGGTAGTGCCGGCCGCTGGCCGGCAACTGCATCCACCTGGCGATCCCGGGGTTGCCGGCCAGCGGCCGGCACTACCGTGCTGCAGCCGCCAGCTCCCGCGCGATCGCACCCAGCCGCTCCACTGCGCCGACGAAGCGTGCGTCCAGCGTCTGGCAGCACGACAGCCGCAGGCAGTGGCGGTAGCGCGCGCCACGTGAATAGACCTGGCCGGGCATGAACACGATGTCCTCCTGCAATGCACGCTCGAACAGCTCGCGTGTATCCACGCCGGGCAGTTCCAGCCACAGCAGGAAGCCGCCCTGCGGCTCGGTGGCACGGGTGCCGGCCGGGAAGTGTTCGGCCACCAGCTGGCGCAGCCGTCCCACCTGTTCGCGGTACAGCCGGCGCATGCGGTGCAGGTGATGCTCGTAGCTGCCGGCTTCCAGATACGCCGCCACCGCATCGCCGAGCAGCTGCGGCTCGCCACCGGTGGACTGGAATTTCAGCAGCGCGATGCGCTCGGCGAAGCGGCCGCCATCCAGCCAGCCGATGCGGTAATCCGGTGCCAGTGTCTTCGAGAAACCTCCGACCACCATCACCCAGCCATCGCGATCGAAGGCCTTCAGCAACGGCGCCGGCGGTTCGCAGAACTGCAGCTCGGCGTACACCGCATCCTCGATCAGCGGCAGTTGCCGTGCGTTGACCAGCTCGGCCAAGCGCTGCTTGGCGGCGGTCGGCATGGTGCAGCCCAGCGGGTTGTGCACGGTCGGCATCACCACCAGCGCGGCCAGCGGCGTGTGTTCCAGCAGCGCATCCAGCGCATCCACATCCAGGCCGTGCTGCGGATGGGTGGGCAGCTCGATGGCCTGCAGGCCGAGGTTGGCCAGCAGGGGGTACAGGTTGAAGTAGGACGGCGCCTCGATGCCCACCGCATCACCGGGCTGGGTGACCGCGCGCAGCGCCAGCTGCAGGGCCTCCATCGCACCATGGGTCAGCAGCAGGCGTTCGCAGTGGGTATGCAGGCCCATGCGTGGCCCACGCCGCACGATCTGCGCCAGCAGCCGTGGCGAGCCGTTGGGGCGCGCGTAGGTCTCCACCGTCTGCTGGCCGTGGCGCAGCACCTGCGCGGTATGCCGGGCCAGCTGCGCGCCCGGATAGAACTGGCGCCCGCGCGGACCGGCAAAGGCCAGGTCGATCACACCGGGGCGGCGCTGTGCTTCCAGCACGCGGGCCATCAGCACCTGCTGCAGTGGTGCGGTGGGTGCGGACGGGGTATCACGCAGCGAACGCTCAGGCACCGACAATCGCGGCGCCACCTCGAAGCCGGCTTTGGGCCGCGGAATGACCAGGCCGGCGTCCTCCAGCTGGCGATAGGCGGCAATCACCGTGTTCAGGCTGAGCCTGCGCTGCAAGGCCATCTGCCGCAGCGAAGGCAAGCGGCTGCCGACCGGGAGGCGTCCGCCGTGGATGGCCTCGGCCAGTTCGTCGGACAGCCGTTGGTAGCGGGGTGGGATCATCGCGCTCTGGTTATCTGTATCCATCGAATTTCCCACCATCTGGTGCTGTACCCATGATGATGGCGAGCCTAGCATGTCGTTGTCGGCCGGGCCTGATCGGGGCACGGCCGATACTTCCCAAGCGCACGGCTGGATGGCCGTGCGTCTTTTTTTTCAGGTAGTGCCGGCTGCTGGCCGGCAATCCCCGGATCCGGAACGGCGCGGTTGCCGGCCAGCGGCCGGCACCACCCGGAGCGTCAGCGCATCGGCACCAGCGCCGCGTCGCGCCGGTACAGCGCCGGGAACTGCTTGCCCAGTGCGGCCAGCTTCGGTGCGTCGTAGTAGCGGATGTAGGCCGCCTGCGGGTAATTGGTCATGTAGTTCTGGTGGTAGCTCTCGGCCGGGTAGAAGCGCTGGCCGCTGACCAGCTGGGTGACGATCGGCGCGCGGTAGCTGCCGGCCTGGCCGAGCTGGGCGATGTAGGCGCGGCTGGCAGCCTGCTGGCGTGCGTCGTCACTGAAGATCGCCGAGCGGTACTGGCTGCCATGGTCCGGGCCCTGTCGATCGAGCTGGGTCGGGTCGTGCACCACCGAGAAGAACACCTGCATCAGCTGGCCATAGCTGACCTGGCGCGGGTCATAGTCGACCTTCACGGCTTCGGCATGACCGGTCTGGCCGCTGCTGACACGCTCATAGCGCGCGTTGGCCGCGCTGCCGCCGATGTAGCCGGATACCGCATTGCTCACGCCCTTGACGTGCTGGAACACGCCCTGCACGCCCCAGAAGCAACCGCCGGCGAACACCACACTGGCATGGGTGGCGTCATCGCGGAACGCGGCGTCGCCGCTGGGCGCAGGTAGCGCCTTGACCTGCGCGCTGGCCTCGACCGGTGCCGCGACCGCGCTGTGGTCGACCAGCAGCACGCCGGTGATCAATGCGGCAGCGACCAATCCGGCGACACCGGCGGCGATGCCCTGTTCAAAGGAGAGTTTCATCATGTCCTCCCGGTTCAACCGAAGGTGAAGGCATAGGCCTGCACGCCCGCATCGAGGAATTCGATCTCGAAGCGGTGCGGGCCGACCGTGCCGCGCTGGCGGACCAGCTGGTACAGGCGGTGCTCGTCGACCACGCCGCTGCCATCGGTGCCGACATCACTGCCGGCATCGGCGGCGGGCAGCGGCTTGCCGTCCAGCCAGACGCGGAAGCGCACTGGCTTGCCGTCCTCGCTCGGTGCTAGCACCAGGTGCAGGTCGCGTGCGTGGAACTGGAAGGCGATGCGGCCACCGGCTTGGTGTAGTTGTGCGGCCTCGTCGGTGACGGTCCAGCGCCCGGACAGTCCCCATTGGTTCAACGCCAGGGCGGCCGGCAGCGTGTAGTCGAACGCGGTGTCGCTGCGCTGCCCGCCGGGCGAGGCGAACTGCTCGGCGCGGGCGTGGCCCAGGTAGGTTTCCGGCGAACGCAGGTTGCCCATGTCGGCCTGCACGGCCACGCCCTTCAGGTCGGCGGCAGCGGGATCGGCCGGTGGCGGCAGATTCGTCTGCCCGGCTTCGGCCAGCAGGCGACGGATCATCTGTTCCGAGCGCGCATAGTTGCCCTCGCCGAACTGGTGGCCGCGGATGTTGCCCTGCGCGTCGACGAAGTACTGCGCCGGCCAGTAGCGGTTGTTGAAGGCGCGCCAGATCGTGTACTGGTTGTCGAGGGCCACCGGGTACTCGACCTTCAGCTGCTGCACCGCCTTCATCACGTTGCGTGGGTCGCGCTCGAAGGCGAACTCCGGCGTATGCACGCCGACGACCACCAGGCCGTGGTCGCGGTAGCGTCGCTCCCATTCGTGCACGAACGGCATCGCGCGCAGGCAGTTGATGCAGGAATAAGTCCAGAAATCGACCAGCACCACCTTGCCGCGCAGCTGCTGTGCACTCAGCGGCGGGCTGTTGAGCCAGCCGGTGGCACCGTCCAGCGCGGGCAGGGTGCCCTCCACCGGCAGCGGTGCATCGGCACCGGCTTTGGCGCCGGCCATCATCATCATCGGCGGTGCCATCGGCTGCGCGCCGGGTACTGCGTCCAGCAGGCTCTGCTCGATGCGCGCGGTGCTGACCGTGGACAAGCGGGTCAGCAGGCCGGTATCCCAGCCGAGGCCGATCGCCACGACGGCCAGCAGCGCGGCCACACCCAGCACCTTGCGCAGGACATCGCCGAGGCCGAGCCGCGCCTGCATCGCGCGGAACACCCGACCGCCGATCCACACCGCCAGCGCCAGTGCGGTGATCGCACCCAGTGCATAGGCCAGCAGCAGCGCAGTGGTGCCGACGCTGGCGCCATGCAGGGCGGCGCCGGTCAGCACCAGGCCAAGGATCGGCCCGGCGCACGGTGCCCACAGCAGGCCAGTGGCGATGCCGATCAGCAGCGAGGTCCACGCGCCGCCGTGCCCCGCGGCATCCGCCGCGTCGGCGCGCGCGCTCAGGCGGGCACCCACGCGCTGGAACGGTGCCAGCAGGTGGTCGGCCAGCCGTGGCCAGAGCAGGGCGATCGCGAACAGCGCCATCAGCAGCAGGGCGATCCAGCGTCCGACCTGGTTGGCCTGCGCCACCCATTGGCTGCCCACCGCGGCCAGGCTGGCGACCACTGTGAAGGTGAGCGCCATGCCCAGCAGCAGCGGTAGCGTGCTGCGCAGGAACGGACGGTCGGCACGCGCGAACACGAACGGCAGCACCGGCAGGATGCAGGGGCTGAGCAGGGTCAGCGCGCCCCCCAGATAGGCAAGCAGCAACAGCAGCATGGTCAGGCTCCGGAAGCAGTGGAAGAACCGACCGGCACCCGCCAGCCGTCGGCAGTGCCATCAGTGGCACCGGGAACGAACACCATCGCCGCACCGTTCATGCAGTAGCGCAGCCCGGTCGGGCGTGGCCCATCGTTGAACACATGGCCGAGATGGCCGCCGCAGCGGCGGCAATGCACCTCCACCCGCAGCATCCCGAAGGTGACGTCGCGGTCTTCGCCGATGGCGTTGTGCAGCGGCGCCCAGAAGCTGGGCCAGCCGGTGCCGCTCTCGAACTTGGTGGAGGAGGAGAACAGCGGCAGTGCACAGCCGGCGCAGGCAAAGGTGCCCTGCCGGTGTTCCTTGTTGAGCGGGCTGCTCCACGGCCGTTCGGTGGCCTGCTGGCGCAGCACCGCGTACTGCGCCGGGGTCAGGCGCTGGCGCCACTCGGCATCACTGTGCATGACCTCGAACTGTCGCGACGGACGCGCTTCGGCGGCGGCCGGGGCGGCGCGGCTGCACGCCCCCAGGCCGAGCAGCCCGGCGGCGGTGGCAACACCGCCCAGACCCAGCAGATGGCGGCGGGAGAGGGACATGGCGGACTCCGGGAAGGGGCGACGGGGCCATGCTGCGCCCGCCCGGGTCAACGAATCCTCACGCAGGATTCAATTTTTCGTGAGGTATCGGCGGCCGTCCCGCGCCACAATGCAGCCAGCCTCCCCACTGGCCCCGAGCTGCCGATGTCCACCAAACGCGTGCTGATCGTTGAAGACGATGCCCACATCGCCGACCTGCTGCGCATGCATCTGGGCGATGAGGGTTACGACGTCGCCCATGCCGCCAGCGGCGATGCCGGCCTGCGCCTGCTCGAGCAGGACGGCCCGTGGGATGCGCTGGTGCTGGACGTGATGCTGCCCGGCGTGGACGGGCTGCAGGTGTGCCAGCGTGCACGCGCGATGGCGCGCTATGTCCCGATCATCATCATCAGTGCGCGCGGCAGCGAAACGCAGCGCATCGTCGGCCTGGAACTGGGCGCGGACGATTACCTGGCAAAACCCTTTTCGATGCCGGAACTGGTGGCACGGGTGCGCGCGCTGCTGCGCCGCGCCGAGGCGATGGCGCAGAGCGCGCGCATCGATGCCGGCGCGATCGAGCTGGGTGGGCTGCAGCTCGATCCGGTCGCGCGCACCGCCTCGGTGGATGGCAACGCGCTGGAGCTGACCCCGCGCGAGTTCGATCTGCTGTTGTTCTTCGCCCGTCATCCGGACCAGGTGTTCGCGCGCATGGAACTGCTCAACCAGGTCTGGGGCTACCAGCACGATGGTTACGAGCACACGGTCAACACCCACATCAACCGCCTGCGCAGCAAGATCGAACCCGACCCGGCCAACCCACGGCGGTTGCTGACGGTGTGGGGCCGCGGCTACAAGCTGGTCGACCCGGCCGGGGCGGCGGCATGATCAAGCCGAACCTGTGGCAGAAGCTGGCGGTGGTGACCGCCGCGCTGATGCTGATGTGCTGCATGGCGCTGCTCGCATTGCAGATGCGTGCCAACACCCGCCACGAGCAGGAGGTGGTGCAGCGGTTGTCGCTGGGCCTGGCCGAGCACATCGCCCAGCGCAGCGAACTGATGGACACCAGTGGCATGCGCGATGCCGCGGTGCGCGCGTTGTTCGGCCAGCTGATGGCGGTCAACCCCAGCGTCGAGGTCTACCTGCTGGACGACCAGGGCCGCATCCTCGGTCACGATGCGCCCAGTGGCCATCTGGTGCGCAACCGGGTGGACGTGGCACCGCTGCGCCGCCTGCTGTCGGGTGCGCCACTGCCGATCCTCGGCGATGACCCGCGCAGCGCGGACGGCCGCAAGGTGTTCAGCGCCGCACCATTGATCGTGCAGGGCCGGCCGGCTGGCTATGTGTACGTGGTGCTGGTCGGCGAGCACCGGCAGATGCTCTCCGATGATCTTGCCGCCGGCAGCCAGTGGAACACCACGCTGTGGTCGGTGGTGCTGGTCGGCGGCCTCGGCCTGTTTGCCGGGCTGGTGGCGTTCTACTGGGTGACGCGCCCGTTGCGGCGGCTGACCCGGCGGATCCAGGCCTTCGACATCGATGCGCCCACGCCACTGCCGCCGCCGGAGCCGCTGCGCCCCGGGGAGCGCGACGAACTGGTGATCCTCGAACATGCACACGCGCAGATGGCGCAGCGGCTGGGCGAGCAGTGGCAGCAGCTGCGCCAGCAGGACCTGCAGCGCCGTGAACTGGTCGCCAACATCTCGCACGACCTGCGCACGCCGTTGTCGTCGCTGCACGGCTACCTGGAAACGCTGGCGTTGAAGGACGCCACGCTGTCACCGGACGAGCGCCGCCGCTATCTCGGCATTGCGCTGGCGCAGAGCGCCAAGGTCGGCCGGCTGGCACGCGCGCTGTTCGAACTTGCGCGGCTGGAGCACGGCGAAGTGCGGCTGGAGTGGGAGGTGTTCGCGCTGCCGGAGCTGCTGCAGGACGTGCTGCAGAAGTTCGAACTGGCGGCGCAGGCGCGTGGCCAGCAGCTGCACGCAGCGTTTCCGCCCGGCCTGCCGCTGGTCCGCGCCGACCTGGGCCTGGTCGAGCGGGTGCTGACCAATCTGCTCGACAACGCGCTGCGGCATGCGCCCGACGGTGGCCAGATCGAGGTGCGCCTGCGCGCGACCCCCGACAGCGTGGAGGTCAGTGTTGCCGATGATGGCCCCGGGGTTGCGCCGGCGCTGCGTACCCAGCTGTTCCAGGCACCGGCCGCGCTCGGCGCGCGGCGTGGCGACAACGGCGGACTGGGCCTGTTGATCGTGCAGCGCATTGTGCAGTTGCATGGCCGCCGTATCGAACTGCGCGACAGCGAACGAGGCGCGCTGTTCGTGTTTGCACTACCGCGCGCGGAACCGGCGGTCTAGCAGACCGCGTCGCCCTCCACGACACCGCCGGTTTCCAGCGGCAGGTGCAGGCGGATGCAGGCGCCGCCCAGCTCCGAATCGGTCACCTCGACATGGCCGCCATGCTTGTCGGCCACCACCTGCACCAGCGCCAGGCCGAGGCCGAAACCGGGGCTGCCCGGGTCCAGCCGCACATACGGTTGCAGCACCTGGCCGCGCAGTTCCGGCGCGATGCCGGGGCCGTCGTCCTCCACCTGCACGCACAGCCAGCCGTCATTGACCGTGCTGGCGATGCGGATCTGCCGACGCGCGTAACGCAGCGCATTGCCGAGCAGGTTGCGCAGCGCCAGTTCCAGCATGTGCCGGTTGACGTTGACCAGGCCCACGGGTGACAACGCCTGCTGCACCGGCATCGGCAACGGTGCGAACTGGGCCACCACGCCTCGCACCAGCGCCGCCAGCTGCAGGCGCTGGCGGGTGAGTTGATGGCAGCGGCCCAGTGCGGCGTATTCGACGCCGGCATCGGTCAGGTGCTGCAGCCGATCGACATCGGTGCGCAGACCGCCCAGCGCATCGCGCTGCACATCGTCGAGCGCGGTGTCTTCCAGGTCGGCCAGGCCGAAACGCATCCGTGCCAACGGCGTGCGCACCTCGTGCGCCACCGCCTGGGCCAGCACGCGCTGGCTTTCCAGCAGCTGCTGCAGCTGCTCGGCCATGTGGTTGAAGGCGTTGGCCAACGGACGCACAAGCGCGGTACCGGCACGCGGCGCGCGGGTATCCAGCTGGCCGTCGCGCATCTGCCGCGCGGCCTGGGCCAACTGCGAAACGTCGCGCCACAGCCGGTAGACCATCACGTACATCGGCAGTGCCACCGCCACCATCAGGATCAGCAGCAGGATCGCCACGCCGGATACTTCGCTGTCCTGCCAGCCCTCGTCCGGCAGCGCTTCATCCAACGGGCCCAGCATCACCGCGTAGTCGCTGTCGCCGATCCGCTGCAGGCTGCGCATGTGCTCCAGGTCGATCTGCACGCGGCCGTTGTTGAACGGCGGGCGCTGGCTGGCCGGCAGCTCCTTCACCGCCTCGGCCAGCGGCACCATGCGCAGCGCGTAGGCGAAATCGGCGTCGAGTTCGCGCGCCAGTGCCGGCCACTGCCCGCGCGGGGTTTCGGCGAAGCGGTGCTGCAGCAGCGCATGGGTACCGCGCATCTCGGCCTGAAGACCGGCTTCCGTGCGGTCTTCCAGCAGAGCATCCCAGGCCCACAAGCCCAGCACGATCAACAACAGGTGGGCGACCAGGAAACCGATGCCGTAGCGCAGGAAGTGGAAGGCGTGGCCGCGCATCGCCGAGGGCGTGCGCTTCATCCCCATGCCGAGCGGCTGAACAGGTAGCCGCGGCCACGGACGGTCTTGATCCGTTCCGGCTGCTCGGGGTTGTCGCCCAGCTTGCGGCGCAGGCGCGAGATGCGGGCATCGATCGAACGGTCCAGGCCGTCGAAGGCGATGCCACGCAGGCCGCGCAGTAGCGCGTCGCGGTCCAGGATCTGGCCGGCGTTGCTGGCCAGCAGGAACAGCAGGTCGAACTCGGCCGTGGTCAGCTCCAGCAGGCCGCCCTGCAGGTGCACGTTGCGGGTGGACGGGTCGATGTTCAGCTCGCCGAAGCGCAGGCTGCCGTCACGCGGTTCGACCCGGCGGTGGCGGCGCAGGTGGGCACGCAGGCGGGCCAGCAGCACCCGCGGTTCGATCGGTTTGCCGATGTAATCGTCGGCCCCCAGTTCCAGGCCCAGCACCTGGTCGATGTTGTCGGTGCGGGCGGTCAGCACGCAGATGATGCCGTCATAGTGGGGCCGGATCTGCCGACACACTTCGAAACCATCCTGGTCGGGCAGGCCGACATCGAGCAGCACCAGGGCCGGCTTTTCGGCCAGGATCCGGGCCACTGCGCGCTCGCCGCTGCGCTCGTGGGCCACCTGGTAGCCATGCCGTTGCAGGTAGTCGCTGACCATCGTTCCCAGGCGGGCATCGTCTTCGACCAGTACGATATCCAGCATTTCCAAGGCCTCCGTGGGCGCAAACGTACCGCCACGGCACGAGCGCGGCGATGCTATCCCAGCCTTCGGGCCGCCCGGGTCCCGGGGGCGGGCGCCATTCAGCCGGGGTTGCTGGCGCACGGGCCGGGTCTCAGTCCCGGCAACAACTTGGCGTCCAGCATAGCCTGTTGCTGTTACAAAACGTTACCTTCGTGATACGGCTGGTGACGATCGCTGACAGCAAAGCGACTGACGCCGCGCAGCCCGGGGCCGAGCATGGAGTCTCCTCCGCTCCGCGTGCCGTCCCCATGTCGCCCGCCGCCCCCTGTCTGCCGAACCCGTCCCGCCGCTGCCAGTGCGGAGGCTTCCGATGAGCGGCGTGGTCGGGGCCTGGCTGCCGCCCGCCGAAGACGAGCAACTGCTGCAGCAGCTGGCCCCGATGCTGCGCGCCCTGCAGCAGCGTGGGCGCGGCCGCATCGGCTACTGGACCGACGCCGAGGCCGGCCTCGCGCTGGGCCATTGCCGGGCGCCGACCGATACGCCGTTGCAGCCGCTGAGCTCGGACTGCGGTCGCTACGTGCTGTGCCTGGACGGCCGCCTGTACAACCGCGGCGACCTGCAGGCGCAGCTGCGCGATCTGCCCCGCAGCTGCAGCGATGCGCGGCTGCTGCTGCAGGCGATCGTCGAATGGGGCGTGGAGCGGGCACTGTCCCGTATCGAAGGTGCGTTCGGCTTCAGTGTCTGGGACCGCGAGTCGCGCGTGCTGTGGCTGGCCCGTGATCCGGTGGGCGAGCGACCGCTGTATTACGGCTGGTACCAGGGCCAGTTCCTGTTCGCCTCCGAGTTGAAGGCGCTGCAGGCCTTCGCCGGCTTCGCGCCGAGCATCGACCAGGATGCGCTGAGCCTGCTGCTGCGCCACGACTATGTGCCGGCGCCGCACACCATCTACCGTGGCATCCACAAGCTGGTGGCGGGCGCGATGCTGCGCATCGATCTCAGCGACCATGCCGCGGGTTGCTCCAGCCAGGCTGCGCAGGGGGGAACGCGCTACTGGTGCGCACGCGACGCGATGCAGAGCGCACTGCAGGAGCCGCTGCAGCCGGCGCCGAGCCTGGAACAGGCCACCGACCAGCTCGAAGCGGTACTGCAGAAGGCCATCGCTTCACGCATGCACTCGCCCCTGGCGTGCGGCGCGTTCCTGTCCGGCGGCACCGACTCCTCGCTGGTGACGGCGATGATGCAGGCACAATCGACCCTACCGATCGAAGCGTGGACGGTCGGCTTCGACGATCCGGGGCATGACGAGAGCGACTGGGCTTCGCAGGTCGCGCGCCACCTGGGTGTGCAGCACCACCTGCACCGGATGGACGCGCGCCAGGGCCTGGACCTGCTACAGCGCCTGCCGCAGGTCTGGTGCGAGCCCTTCGCCGACGCCTCGCAGCTGCCGACGCTGCTGGCCAGTGAACTGCTGGGGGCGCGCAAGCCGGTTGCACTGACCGGTGACGGTGGCGATGAACTGTTCTTCGGCCACCCCAGCTATGGCCGCGCGCTGCGCAATGCGCGCCTGTGTGGTGGCCTGCCGGACTGGGTACGCGATCTGGCGCGGCGCAGCGGCAACCGCATGAACGTCGAGCGTGGCCGCCTCGGTGGCTGGCGCGCACTGGTGGCCGAGGTGGCTGCCAACGATGTGGAAGGTCATTACCTGCAGCGCGTGACCCGCTGGCGGCAACCGGCGCAGGTGGTGCTGGGCGCGCGCGAGCCGGTGACGATCTTCCAGCAGCAGGACACGGCGCTGCCGGCCGAGGCGCGCATCCAGCTGTTGGATTTCCGCATGGACCTGGCCGAGGGCATCCTGGCCAAGGTTGATCGCGCGGGCATGGCGGCGGGCGTTGAAACCCGTGCGCCGCTGCTGGACATGGAGGTGGTGCGCCTGGCCTGGCGGCTGCCGCAGCACCTGAAGTACCACGATGGCGAGCACAAGCTGATTCTGAAGCACCTGCTGGCGCGCTACCTGCCGGAACCGCTGGTGTATCGCCCCAAGCGCGGTTTCGGTCCGCCGATGGCGCGCTGGCTGGCCGGTCCGTTGCGCGACTGGGCGGAGGCGCTGCTGGACCCGCAGCTGCTGCGCAACCAGGGCTGCTTCGATGTGGCACGCGTGCGCGGTATCTGGGAGGCGTTCCTGCGTGGCGAGCGCAAGTGGCACACGCACCTGTGGAACGTGCTGATGTTCCAGGCGTGGCACCAGCATTGGCACGGTGGTCGCGGGCGCTGAGTCGTTCCTGCATTGCGTGCAGCGGACTGAATTAGCGTGGCGCAGGGCGGATGCCCTTGCGTACGAATGTCCTCCGGCGCCGGCCGTTGGCCGTCATCTCCTCCTTTACTTCGTACGCAAGGGCATCCGCTCTGCGTTCGGAGTTCGTCGGCGCCTCCTTGGAAGGCGGCCGCGCGTGCTGCGCTCTCCTCACCGCACGCGGAGCCTTGTCGGGGCCCTTCAGCCCGCAGAGACGTCGGACGAAGACACGCGTGTGGCGGATTCATTCTGCGTGGCGCAGGGCGGATGCCCTTGCGTACGAATGTCCTCCGGCGCCGGCCGTTGGCCGTCACCTCCCCCTTTACTTCGTACGCAAGGGCATCCGCCCTGCGTTCGGAGTTCGTCGGCGCCTCCTTGGAAGGCTGCCGCGCGCACTGCGCTCTTCTCACTGCACGCCGAGCCTCGTCGGGGCGGGCAGGGGGCTGGGCAAAGTAAAGGAGGAGGTGACGGCCAGCGGCCGGCGCCGGGGGACATTTGCCCAGGCCCCTGCCTGTCCCGGCGGGGCCCTTCAGTTCGCGGCGAATCCAGACGAGGAAGCGCTCTTCAGTGCAGACGCCAGGCAAAAAAAGACCCGGCAGAGGGAGGGATCTGCCGGGTCCGGATTGCGTGGGGGGAGGGACCCACGCAATGAGCATTGCGTCGCGTCAGTGGTTGTTCGCGTCCGCCGTTGATTCGTTGTAGCCCTGCACCAGTTCGGACCAGGCCTTGCTGGCCTGCAGGCTGAGACCGACCACGTCCTGCTGGGCCTGGCCCAGCCGCTGCAGGTTGTCCTGCCACAGCTGCGCACCCTTGGAGAGCGTCCCGGCCGCATCCTCGCCGCGGGCCAGTTCACCCAGCCAGCCGCCGGTCGCGGTCAGGTTGCGCTCCATCACCTTCAGCTGCACGCCGAACATGCTTTCCGCGTTCTCCAACGCCAACCGGTTCGCACGCGTTGCCGCGGCGGCGAGCTGGCGGGTGGCATCACTGAAGCGATCGCTGAAGGCGGCGGCCATGGGGCATCAGGGAGTGGCTTGATGCAATGCAGCATACGCCCTTGATGCGGCAATGCAACAAAAATAACAAAGGCGCCCAAGGCGCCTTTGAAACACCTTTCAGATCAATGGGTTGATCAGGCCGTCGGGCCGCGGTAACGGCACCCCGACGTGCAGGTTTCGTGCACGGTGATCTCGCTCAGCGCCGGCAGGCTGGGCTTGAGCTCGTTCCAGATCCACACCGCCAGGTTCTCGCTGGTCGGGTTCTCCAGGCCGGGGATGTCATTGAGGTAGTGATGGTCCAGGCGGTCGTAGATCGGCTGGAAGGCCGCCTTCACGTCACCGAAGTCCATGATCCAGCCGGTCTGCGCGCCGGGTTCGCCCTCGACCTTCAGTTCCACCCGGAACGAGTGGCCGTGCAGGCGCGCGCACTTGTGCCCCGGCGGCACGTTGGGGAGGCGGTGCGCCGCCTCGAGCATGAAGACTTTGAAGATTTCCATGCCGCGATTGTACGCCGCAGGCCGCCGGGCAGCCTGAGCGGAGGTTGGGCTTTCGTGAAGAAAGTCTTTCCATCCGGATGAAGAGATGATAATTTCTCTTATATCCGTATGAAGAGATGTTATTGGCCGGACCACGGCCAGGCATGGACTACTGCGGAACTTCGTCGCCCTTACCACCTCCCCCACATCGTCATGCCCAAGCACACCCTGCTCGTGGCGGCCCTGGCCGTCGCTCTGGCCGCGCCTTTGTCCGCCGCCGCCGAAACCTCCGCCGACGCCAGTGGCGAAGCCAGCACCCTGGCCGCCGTGCGCGTCACCGGTTCCAACATCAAGCGCACCGATACCGAAGCCTCCAACCCGGTACAGGTGATCGGTCGCCAGCAGCTGGAACAGACCGGTAAGGCCACCGTGGCCGATGTGCTGCGTTCGATCTCGGCCAACACCGGCAACGCCAGCAACGAAACCACCAACAACGGTTGGGCCTCCGGCTCGGCCGGCATCGGCCTGCGTGGCCTGTCGCAGAAGAACACGCTGGTGCTGCTCAACGGCCGCCGCCTGGCCAACTACGGCTTCCCGGCCGGTGGCCTGTCCGACACCTTCGTCGATCTCAACGCGCTGCCGCTGGTTGCGGTCGAGCGCATCGAAGTGCTCAAGGACGGCGCCTCGGCGGTGTACGGCTCCGACGCCGTGGCCGGCGTGGTCAACATCATCACCCGTCAGAATTTCGAAGGTGCCGAGATCGGCGGCAGCTTCGGCGGTGCCGACCAGGGCGGCCTGCACGAGCAGAACCTGAAGTTCGTCGGCGGCCTCGGTGATCTCGATACCGATGGCTACAACATCCTCTTCAGCCTGCAGGGCTACAACCGCGAGCGCCTGGACCAGGACGAGCGCAACCTGACCAAGAGCGGCATCTACACCGACAAGCCCGGTGGCCGCTGGAACGGCTGGTCGGCCAAGGGCGCGCGCTATCTGGTCAACGGCGTGTCGGTGCCGATGCTCGACGCCAACGGCAACTGCCCGGCCGGTACCACCCGCGTCGCCAGCGCGCCGATCGACGGTCTGGCCGGCGATACCTGCGGTTTCAACCAGGCACCGTTCACCACGCTGATCCCCTCGACCAAACGCTACCAGGCCTATGCCAACGGCACCTTCCGCCTGAACGACAATGTCGAAGCCTTCGGCGAAGTGCTGTACAGCCAGATCAAGAGTGCCGCGTGGTTCGGCAGCAGCCCGTTCTTCACCCTGGAAAGTGGCCGTTTCGCACTGAACGCGAACAGCGGCCTGGCCGAGCCGGTGTCATCGTTGCTGCCGGCCAACAATCCGTACAACCCGTACGGCCGCGCGATCCCGATCGAATACACCTTCTTCGACCTCGGCGGCACGATCAAGACCAACCGCTCCACCGCCTATCGCGGCGTGTTCGGCCTGCGCGGCACCACTGCCAACTGGGACTGGGAAGTGGCCGCGTTCGGTGCGCGCAGCAGCGAGCGCGAGACTGTGTCCGGCGGCTTCGCCAACCGCTGGGCGCTGGCCGATGCACTGGCCACCGGCAGTTACAACCTGTTGAATCCTGCCGCCACGCCGCAGTCGGTGCGCGATTCGATCAACATCGCCACGCTGCGCCCGGCCGAGTCCAAGCTGCAGGGGATCGACGCCAAGATCTCCGGCAGCCTGGGCCACACCTGGGCCGGCGAGATCGGCTTCGCCGCCGGTGCCGAGTGGCGCCGCGAGAAGCTCGATTCCAACAACCCGTGGCAGATCGATGCCGGCCTGCAGGTGCGCCCGGCCATCGCCGAAGTGCACGGCCAGCGTCAGGTCAGTGCGGCCTACGCAGAAGTGAACGTCCCGCTGGCCTCGACGCTGGAGCTGTCCGCCGCCGCGCGTGCCGATCACTACGACGACTTCGGCGATGCGTTCTCGCCGAAGATCGGCCTGCGCTGGCAGCCGCTCGACTTCCTGCTGGTCCGTGCTTCGGCGTCGAAGGGGTTCCGTGCGCCGTCGCTGTCGGAGAACTCCAACAGCACCAGCATCGCCTACGGCAGCGTGGTCGACCCGCGCGATCCGGACGTGCCGGGCTCGCGCCAGAACCCGACCTTCTTCACCGTTGGCAACAACGAACTGAAGCCCGAGCGCACCAAGAGCGTGAACTTCGGCGTGGTGCTGTCGCCGTGGGCCAACACCAACCTGAGCGTGGACTACTACCGCATCCAGCTGGACAACCTGGTCGGAACCAACAACACGCAGACCCTGGTCAACGACAATGTGGCCGGCGCCGTGCAGCGCGATGAGCGCGGCAAGCTGCAGGCGGTCTACAACCGCTACCAGAACCTGAGCGAGCTGAAGACCTCGGGCATCGACGTCGAGCTGCGCCAGCGCATCCCGACCGCTGCGCTGGGCGACTTCACCGTGTCCTCGGCCTATACCCACGTGCGCGACTACCGTCGCCCGACCGTGGTCGGCGGCCCGCTGGTCGACTACGCCGGCAGCAACCTCGGCGCGACCCTGCCCAAGGACAAGGCCACCACCACGCTGGACTGGAAGTACGGCGACTTCAACGCAGCGGTGACCTGGTACTACACCAGCGGCTACCGCCAGGAAGCCAGCACTGCCGCCAAGGCCGTGCAGCAGCGTGTCGGCAGCTACAGCCAGTACGACCTGTACCTGGCCTACACCGGCATCGACAAGCTGACCGTGTACGCCAAGGTGCAGAACCTGGCCGACAAGACGCCGCCGTACGACGCTTCGTTCCCGGGCATCCGCGCGCCGTACGACTTCAGCCAGTACGACCTGCGTGGCCGCTACTTCACGCTGGGCTTCGATTACCGCTTCTGATCCATCCGCCGCGGCCGGTCACCTGTAGGGACCGGCCGCGCGACCGCCTGCCGTTGTGTTCCAAGGGAGTCACCGTGTCCTTGCATCGTCGTGCCGTTCTTCCGCTGCTGATCGCCGCCGCCACCGCACTGTTCCCACCGCAGCCGGTGCAGGCACAGAGCGCCTACTTCTTTCCGCAGGTGGCCGACGCAGCGGCGTTCGATACCGCCGTGCCCACGCCGGAACAGTTCCTCGGCTATCCGATCGGCAGCCGTTACACCCGGCACGACCAGCTGGTGGCGTATTTCCAGGAGCTGGCCAGACACTCGGACAAGATCAGCGTGCGCGAGATCGGCCGCAGCTATGAAGGTCGTCCGCTGCTGATCGCCACCGTCACTGCTGCGGGCAATCATGCGCGGCTGGAGCAGATCCGCCAGCAGCACGCGACCCTGGCCGATCCGGCACAGCCGCGCAGCGCGGCGGGCGACAGCCCGGTGGTGGTGTGGCTGGGCTACAGCGTGCATGGCAACGAAACCTCCAGTGCCGAGGCGGCGATGCTGACGGCGTACTATCTGGTAGCCAACCGCAGCGCCGAAACCCAGCAGTGGCTGCAGCAGGCGGTGGTGCTGTTCGACCCGGCGCAGAACCCGGACGGCCGCGATCGTGCTGCCAACTGGCACAACGCCTGGGCCTCCGAACCGGCCTCGGCCGACCCGGCCGACAAGGAGCACGTCGAGCCGTTCCCGCAGGGCCGCACCAACCACTACTTCACCGATCTCAACCGCGACTGGCTGGCCCTGACCCAGCAGGACTCGCGGCCGAAGGTGGAGGTGTTCCACCAGTGGTACCCGAACGTGCAGATCGACTTCCACGAGATGGGCAAGGACAGCACCTATTACTTCGAACCGTCGCCGAAGAGCATGCACAGCCCGCTGATTCCAGCGGCGTCGTATGAATTCAACAAGACCCTGGCCAAGTACCACGCGCAGGCGTTGGATGCGCTGGGCTCGCTGTACTACACCGGCGAGAACTTCGACAACTTCTCGCCGGTCTACGGCTCCACCTACCCGGACTTCCATGGCGCGGTCGGCGTTACCGTCGAGCAGGCCAGCTCGCGCGGCCGCGTGCAGGAATCGGTGAATGGCCTGCTGACCTTCCCGTTCACCATCCGCAACCAGGTGGCTACCGGGCTGGGCACGGTGCGTGGTGCAGTGACCGAGCGCAGCGGCCTGTTCGACCTGCAGAAGCAGTTCTTCCAGAGCGCACTGAAGCAGGCCGCGCAGCAGCCGGTGAAGAGCTTCGTGTTTGGCGATGCGCATGATCCGGCACTGACTCGCCGCCTGCTGGAACTGTTGCTGCTGCATCGCATCGAGGTGCGCGCACTGGATCGTGATGTCACTGTCGATGGCCAGCGCTTCGATGCCGGCAGCGCCTACGTGGTGCCGGTGCAGCAGGCGCAGTTCCGCTTGGTGCATTCGATCTTTGCCGAGACGCCGCCGATCAAGGGCGATGTGTTCTACGGCAGCACCAGCTACGCGATCGCACCGGCCTACGGCGTGGCCTTTGCGGGCAGCCGCAGTCGCATCGACGGCGGCGCACGCGTGGCCGCGCTGCCGGCGGAGCAGGGCGCCGTGCTGGGCGGCCAGGCCGGATTCGCCTACGCGATCGACTGGCGCAACTACAACGCCGGACGCGCGTTGGCCGCGCTGCAGGACAAGGGCGTGAATGCACGCGCGGCATTCCAGCCGTTCACCACCGCGACCACGCAGGGCGAGGTCAGCTTCGCCGCCGGCAGCCTGGTGATTCCGGTGGCCGGGCAATCACTGCAGGGCACGGCGTTGCTTGAAGCCGTGACGTCTGCCGCGCGTGCTGCCGGTGTGCAGGTGCACGCGCTGTCCAGCGGCCGCAGCCGCGAGGGCATCGACCTCGGCAGTGATGGCGTCAAAGCGCTGCGCAAGCCCGCGGTTGCGCTGGTGATGGGCGAGGGCGTGGCCGCCACCGAGATCGGCTCGGCCTGGTTCCTGTTGGACCAGCAGCTGCGGTTGCCCGCCAGCAAGCTGGATCCACAGCAGCTGGGCAAAGCGCCGCTGGATCGTTACACCACCATCGTGCTGTCCGGTGGAACCTACACAGGCATCGATGCCACGGCGGTGGCTGCACTGAAGCGCTGGGTGCAGGCCGGTGGTTCACTGGTGACCTACGGCAGTGCCTCGAAGTGGGCGATCGAACAGAAGCTGGCCGACGGCGAGAAGCCTGGCAAGGAGGAAGAGACTGCTGACGAAAGCCGTCGCGCGTTCGGCGACCAGCGCGACATTGCCGCGATCGAGCGGGTCAGCGGCAACATCCTCAGTGCCGACGTGGACACCAGCCATCCGCTGGCGTTTGGCGTGCCACGCCGGCAGTTGGCGATCAACAAGGAAAACACGGTGACGCTGCAGCCGAGTGCGAATCCGTTCTCGACGGTGGTGCGCATTGATACGCCACCGCGGGTGAACGGCTATCTGTCCGAGCGCAACCGCGCGCGGGTGGCCGGCAGTGCGTGGCTGCTGGTGTCGGCGCAGGGGCAGGGCAACGTGGTGTTGTTCGCCGATGATCCGGCGCATCGCAAGTACTGGCACGGCACGGACCGGCTGCTGATCAACGCGATCTTCTTCGGGAATCTGGTGAATCCGAGTAAAGCGCGGGGTTGAGGCGTTTGGCGCCTTGATTTTACCTGGCTGGGGGAGGCCCGGAGGCCCAGTCAGGACACGCCGTAAACCCATCCATGGGGGCTCGATGGCGCCATCCATGGCGCCAACGGTCCTGCCTGGGCCTCCGGGCCTCCCCTCGACAATTTCCTGCGGGCGCGGATGCATCGAACCCCAAGGCGGGAGCAAGGGCAAAAGCAAAGCAAGGAATTGCGGCTTCGGCTTTTGCCTTTGAATTTGATCTTTCTTCTCCCGGCTACCCGGCGGGAGAAGAAGGTGCAGGCAATGCTTGAAGCGGATGGGTATGGGGGCAGCGCAGAACCGTTGGCGCCATGGATGGCGCCATCGAGCTTACATGGACGTATTTACAGCGTGTTCTGCGCTGCCCCCATGCCCATCCGCCCTCGGTACTGCCACCGCGTGCTTTAACACCGGGTAGCCAGCAACAAAAAAGGACGGCGCGTCAGCGCCGTCCCTCGATAGCCCCCGCGCAGCGGGAAGCGCCATCCATGTCAGCTGGGATCAGCCGGCGCGACCGCCGCCGTTGCCACCCTGGCCGCGGCCACGGCCGCCACCATTGCCGCCACCGCCACGGCGCTGGCCCTGACCGGCACCTGCACGCTGCTGGCCATTGCCACCACCCTCGCGACGGCCACCACCGGCCTTCTTCGGGCCGGCATGCGCATGGCGCGGTGCATCGCCGTGCGGACGGCGCGCGTGGCTCTTGCGCGGTGCGCGCTCGCCGGTATCGTGCTCGGCCTTGCCCGGCGCACTGTTGCCCCAGCGGATCGGCGTCTGCAGCTCGAAGCCCGGCACATCGCGGATATCCATGTCGCGGCCCAGCAGGCGCACGATCGCGCGCAGCAGCTTCACTTCGTCCTGCGCCACCAGCGAAATCGCCTGGCCGGTTGCACCGTTGCGGCCGGTGCGGCCGATGCGGTGCACGTAGTCCTCGGCCACCATCGGCAGGTCGAAGTTGATCACCTTCGGCAGCTCGTTGATGTCGATGCCGCGCGCGGCGATGTCGGTGGCCACCAGCACGGTCACGCGGCCGGCCTTGAAGTCACCCAGCGCACGCAGGCGCTGGCCCTGGCTCTTGTTGCCGTGGATCGCCGCGGTCTTGATGCCCGACTTTTCCAGGAACGTGGCCAGCTTGTCGCTGCCGTGCTTGGTGCGGGCGAACACCAGGGTCTGCTCGCGGCTGTCCTGCGCCAGCAGGTGCAGCAGCAGGTCGCGCTTGCGGCCGGCATCGACCGGGTGCACACGGTGGGTGATGGTCTCGGCCACGGTGTTCTTCGGCGTCACCTGGATCTGTTCCGGGTTGCGCATGAACTCCAGCGCCAGCTGGCGGATGTTGTCCTCGAAGGTGGCCGAGAACAGCAGGGTCTGGCGGTTCTGCTTCGGCAGCTTGGCCAGGATGCGCTTGATCGACGGCAGGAAGCCCATGTCGAGCATGCGGTCGGCTTCGTCCAGGATCAGTACTTCGATGCCGGACAGGTCGACGCTGCGACGCTCAAGGTGGTCGATCAGGCGGCCCGGGCAGGCCACCAGCAGGTCCACGCCACGGCGCAGGATGTCCAGCTGGTTGCCCATGCCGACGCCGCCGTAGATGCAGGCGCTGGGGATGCGCAGGTACTTGCTGTAGCCACGCAGGCTGTCATGCACCTGGGTGGCCAGCTCGCGGGTCGGGGCCAGGATCAGCGCACGCGGCTTGCGCGGGCCGGCACGTACTTCCTGCGAGGCGGTGCCCAGGTGCTGCAGCAGCGGCAGGCCGAAGGCAGCGGTCTTGCCGGTACCGGTCTGTGCGCCGGCCAGCAGGTCGCGACCGGCCAGCGCCAGCGGGATCGCCTGCTGCTGGATCGGGGTCGGGTTTTCGTAGCCCTGCTCGGCGAGCGCGCGCAGCAGGAAGGGCGCCAGGCCCAGCGATTCAAAAGACATTGAGTTTGCTCCAAGTACAAGAAACGCCTGTCCGAACGGACAGACGGGGGCAGATCAAACTGATCGGCTGACTCGGAGCGTTCCCGTGAACCGCGCTGCGAGAATTGGGTGCAGCCGGCACGAAGCGCAGGCTGGAATGCGTGACGAACGGCGTCGGAGTGGGGGCGGGCGAAGAGGGCGGACCCTGGTCGCCGGCGATCCCGGAGGGAAACGGACGGCCGCTGCAGACCCTACAAGCCTAAACGATGTTCGAGACTTCGCGCAAAAAGGCCTGTTCAGGTAGGGGATCTCTCTGCAGGGCTGCGCCCTGCACCCGCGGAGGCTAAAGCAACGGCAAAAGCTGATTTCCTGTGGGATGGCGGGGGTGGGTCCGGTGGCAGGGGACGCTGCAAGTACGTCCATGTAAGCTCGGTCGCCGCATCCATGCGGCTCACGCCCCTGCCACCGGACCCACCCCGCCTTCGACAGTTTGCTGCGGTCTGTCGGAAATGCTCTTGGGGTCAGATCCGTTTTCCGCAGGAAAACGGATCTGACCCCGGAATTTCATTCGATATCTGACAGATGTGCCGACCAACGGTCGGCACCCACCAAAAGCCGCCGCGGGGATCTGTCGGGGGTGGGGCGGTGTGGGTGGGCAGGACCGTTGGCGCCATGGATGGCGCCATCGAGCCCCCAGGGACGGGTTTACGGCGTGTCCTGCCTACCCACACCGCCCCGCCCAACCAGCAGAAAGCCAGAGCCGCTTTTGACGTTGCCGTTGCCGTTGCATTGAGCAGGTGCAGGGCTGCAAGCCCTGCCGAACCCCCTCCTGCGGTAGGGTGGGCCGATGCCGCGCTGCAGCTTGGCGCCGCCGCAGATTTGATTACACTTGAAACTTGTTTGCCCACGACTCCGGACACCCACCCATGAAGCTTGGTTCTTTGAAGGAAGGCGGCCGCGACGGCACCCTGATCGTCGTCTCGCGTGACCTGCGCCACGGCGTGCGCGCCACCGGCATTGCCGCCACCCTGCAGCAGGCACTGGAGGACTGGAGCCACATCGCGCCGCGCCTGAACGCCCTGTACGAATCGCTCAACGCCGGCGATGCCGATGGCGTGTTCGACCTCGACCCGCAGGCGCTGGCCGCACCGATGCCGCGTGCCTATGAGTTCGTCGATGGCAGTGCCTACCTGCCGCATGTCGAGCGTGTGCGCCGTGCCCGTGGCGCCGAAGTGCCGGAGAGCTTCTACACCGATCCGCTGATGTACCAGGCCACCAGCGCGGGCTTCTACGGCCCGCGCGATGCGGTCAAGGTGGTCAGCGAGGACTACGGCATCGACCTGGAAGCGGAGATCGTGGTGATCACCGACGACGTGCCGATGGCGGCCACCCCGGAACAGGCAGCCGGCCATATCCAGCTGGTCGGCCTGGTCAACGATGTCTCGCTGCGCAACCTGATCCCGGGCGAGTTGGCCAAGGGCTTCGGCTTCCTGCAGTCCAAGCCGCGTTCGGCGCTGTCGCCGGTGTTCGTCACCCCCGATGAGCTGGGCGCTGCGTGGCAGGACAGCAAGGTGCACCTGCCGCTGCTGACCCACATCAACGGCCAGTGGTTCGGTGCGCCGGAAGCAGGCGTGGACATGCAGTTCAACTTTGCCCAGCTGGTCGCGCATGCGGCCAAGACCCGTCCGCTGGGTGCTGGCACCATCGTCGGCTCGGGCACCATCGCCAACGAAGACACCAGCAAGGGCGCATCGTGCTTTGCCGAGCAGCGTGTGGTCGAAACCCTGCGTGACGGCAAGCCGAGCACGCCGTTCATGTCCTTCGGCGATGTGGTCCGCATCGAGATGCTCGATGCCGCGGGCAACAGCATCTTCGGTGCGATCGAGCAGCGCATCGAACAGGCGGCCAAGTCCTGAGCATGGAGGCGGCGATGGACATCCCGGTCGACGACGGCATCGTGCTGTACACCTACTGGCGATCCAGCGCCGCCTACCGCGTGCGCATCGGCCTGGAGCTGAAGGGCCTGGCCTGGGACGCACGGCCGGTGCACCTGGTGCGCGAGGGCGGCGAACAGCACCTGGACGCCTATCGCGCGCTCAATCCGCAGCAGCTGGTGCCCACCCTGCTGCATGACGGGCATGCGCTCACCCAGTCGCTGGCGATCCTTGAGTACCTGGATGAGCGCTTCCCGCAGGTGCCGCTGCTGCCGGCCGACGCCGCTGGCCGCGCGCGGGTGCGGGCGCTGGCCCAGCTGGTGGCCTGCGACATCCACCCGATCAACAACCTGCGGGTGATGCAGTACCTGGAGCGCACCCTGCAGCTGCCGGCCGATGCCCGCACACAGTGGACCCTGCATTGGATCGCCGAGGGCTTCGCTGCGATGGAAGCCCTGCTGGCCAACAGCACGGACACCGGCACTTTCTGCCACGGTGACCGTCCCAGCCTGGCCGATATCTGCCTGCTGCCGCAGCTGTACAACGCGCATCGCTTCGGTCTGGACCTGACGCCGTACCCGACCCTGCGCCGCATCGAAGCGGCGTGCCAGGCAGTGGACGCCTTCGTCCGCGCACGCCCGGAAAACCAGCCTGACGCCGCCTGAAAGTAGAGGGGACGGAGGGGATTAAGTCGTAAGTGCATATACGACTTAATCCCCTCCGTCCCCTTTTTCGTGCGGTCAGAAGCCGTGGGTGATGCTGGGCGCGCCCGCCGAGAAATCGGCGTACGGGTCGTGCTCGCCGCTGCTGCCCTCGGACAGGCGGAACTTCAGGGCCAGGCCATCGCGCGAGTCGGCCGCGCGCAGGGCTTCCTCCTGCTCGATGATGCCGGCCTTGGCCAGCCGGAACAGGCACTGGTCGAAGCTCTCCATGCCTTCTTCCAGCGAGCCTTCCATCGCCGCCTTGATCTCGTGCACCTGGCCGCGACGCAGCAGGTCGCGGATCATCGGCGTGTTGATCAGCACCTCGGTGGCCGGCAGGCGACGGCCCTCCTTGTTCTTCACCAGGCGCTGGCTGATCACCGCACGCAGGTTCAGCGCCAGGTTCATCAGCACGTTCTTGTGCGCGCTTTCCGGGAAGAAGTTGAGGATGCGCTCGATGGTCTGGTCGGCGTTGTTGGAGTGCAGGGTGGCCAGGCACAGGTGGCCGGTTTCGGCGAAGGCGATCGCCGCCTCCATCGTTTCCGCATCCAGGATTTCGCCGATCAGGATCACGTCCGGCGCTTCACGCATCGCGTTCTTCAGCGCGTTGTGGAAGGCATGGGTATCCAGCCCGACCTCGCGCTGGTTGACGATCGACATCTTGTGCTTGTGCAGGTACTCGATCGGGTCCTCGATGGTGAGGATGTGACCGGTGGTGGTGCTGTTGCGGTGGTCGATCATCGACGCCAGCGAGGTGGACTTGCCGGAACCGGTGGACCCCACCACCAGCACCAGCCCACGTGGGGTCATGATGACGTCCTTCAGCACCTGCGGCAGGTTCAGCTCCTCGATGCTCGGGATGCGGCTGCGGATGGCGCGGATGACCATGCCGACCTCGCCCCGCTGCTTGAACACGTTGACGCGGAAGCGCCCGGCATCGGGCAGGGCGATGGCCATGTTGAGCTCCAGCTCGCGCTCGAACTGCGGCACCTGGCCTTCGTCCATCAGCGAGTAGGCGATTTTCTTGACCATGCCCGGCGGCAGGCCGGTGTTGCCCAGCGGATAAAGCTTCCCCTCGATCTTGATGTAGACCGGTGCCCCGGTGGTCAGAAACATGTCCGAAGCGTTCTTTTCGGTCATCAGCTTCAGGAAGTAGCCGATATCCATTGCGAATTTTCCCCAACGAAACGGCCGACGCCCGTTGCCAGCACGGTGTCGGCTTGACGACAATGGCCGTGAACCGACAACCGGTACGGCCTCCCCAATGAAACGACTTAGCTTCGCACGAATGCGCCATGGCCTGTATGTGATGGCGTTTGCATTCGCACTGTCTGCCCCCGCCTGGGCGCAGGACGCCGCCCTGGAACTGGCGCAGGCCCGGCAGGCGGTCGACAAGGCCACCCAGGCCGACGCCGACCAGTACGCCCCGGACCTGATCGGGCTGGCCCGGCAGGGGCTGGAGCAGGCCCAGCGCGCCGCCGGCGACCGCCGCGAGCGCAAGAACGCCCCGGCGATGGCCCTGCGCGCCGCCGCCGATGCCGACCTGGCCCGCGTCCGCAGCGAGGAAGCCACCGTCACCGCGCAGCTGCAGCTGCGCCGCAACGAGGTCAACCAGCTGCAACGCCAGCTGTCGACCGGGGAGGACCGCCGGTGAAGCCGATGACCGCCGCAACCCTGGCCGCGCTGCTGGCGCTGCCGACCCTGGCCGTGGCCGCCGACAACCCGATGGTGGCGCAGCTGAGCCAGCGCCTGATGGCCATCCAGGCCAACCCCGACACCGCTGAGCTGGGCGCCTTCGAGCGCATGCAGGCCCAGCAGGCCATCGCCACCCTGGACAAGGCCAAGCGCCGCGACCAGGAGCTGGCCACCTATCTGGCCGAGCGCCGGGTGGAAATTGCCGAGACCGCCGTGCGCACCGCGATGGCCGCGCGCGAGGTCGACCGCCTGGAGCGCACCCGCAGCGACCTGCTGATCGAGGCCAGCCGCCGCGACGCCGCCCGTGCCCGCCAGGAGGCCGAACAGCTGCGCATGCAGGCGCAGATGCAGGCCGAGGAAGCCGAACGCCTGCGCCAGGCGGCCGAAGCGGAAACCCTGGCCCGCCAGGACGCCGAGAACGCCCTGACCAGCGTGGCCGGCAAGCAGCAGCAGCGCCTCAGTGCCGCACAGCAGAACGCCGCCAAGCTGGCCCGCGAGGAAGCCGAACTGGTGTCCGGGCAGAAGCTGCCGGGGTCGAAGTTCGATGGACGTGGCGAAGTCTTCACCTTCAATGGTGACGCGTTCGCCGCAGGCGCCTCCAGCCTGTCCGGCGGCGCCCGCAACCAGGCCAAGGCACTGGCCGAGTACCTGAACATCGGCAAGAAGGGGCGCCTGCGCATCGAGGCCTACGACAACGCCAATGGCGTGGGCCAGAAGCGTGCCGAAGCGCTGCGCGATGTCCTGGTCGCGGCCGGTGTCGCCAGCAACCGGATCCAGGTCAGTGGCAAGAAGGCCGCCTCCACCCGGGCGCGCTCGGCCGAGGTCATCATCGCCCCGTAATGCATTGATATTGTTTGTTTTTCGTTGCGATGAGCATTCAGCCTGAACCCCGCCCCGGCGGGGTTCGGTCTTTTTGACGCAGGGGTCTTGTACCCCGCCTTGAGCAGGCGTAGGGTCAATCGTCCGGGACGCAATGCCGCGGACCGGACGATGGGAGGGCCGGGCCGATGCAAGCAGGGCGCGAACCGCAGCAGATCGACGTGCGCAGGCCAGTGCCGCAGGTCGTTGCAGGCGTCCAGGTGGCCATCGACCGGCGCTCCTCCATGAACAACGCCCCGTGCCTTGCGGCCGGGGCGTTCGTGTATCTGTCGAAGGAGGTCCATCATGTTTGAAGATCAGCCCCAGAGCGAGATCGACGCCCGTCGCGCGCGTGATCCGGAGTTCAGGGCACTCCATGACCAGCACCGCAAGTTGAACAAGAAGTGCATGGACGCGGAGTTGGGTGTACTCCCGATCGATGATGTCACCCTGGGTCGCATGAAGCGTGAGAAGCTGCTGGCCAAGCAACGACTTCTGCGAATGTACGAAACACCGCTCCCAACGACGTCCCCCACGCTTTGACGCACCCCGTCGCGCCCGGAACGGCGTGACCTGGCCATCGATGGCCCCGTCGGGCGCTTCTGCCCCGGCATCGCGGCACCGCCGATGAGGCGGCCGCGCCAAGGCACCACAGGCGGTGGTGCCTTGGCCAGCAGGTACATCTCACCGATGCGGGCGGTACCGGTCTCCTCGTCGATCCGGGGCCGTCCGCATCCCTTCATGGGGCAGGCGGGCGGCATGCCCGCACCGACCTGACATTCAGCGCCATCCGTCGGATAATCATCGGTCCGGCCCTGTGTGGCGCGAATCGAAAGTCCTCCGAATGCCCATCCATTCTTCCGTCCTCGAACTCATCGGCCAGACCCCGATCGTCAAGGCCCAGCGCCTGGACACCGGTGTCTGCGAGCTCTACCTGAAGCTCGAGAGCGCCAACCCGGGCGGATCGATCAAGGATCGCATCGGCCTGTCGATGATCGAGGCGGCGGAGCAGCGTGGCGACCTGAAGCCGGGCGCGACCCTGGTCGAGGGCACTGCCGGCAACACCGGCCTGGGCCTGGCCCTGGTGGCCCAGCAGAAGGGCTATAAGCTGATCCTGGTCGTTCCCGACAAGATGAGCCGGGAAAAGATCTTCAACCTGAAGGCGATGGGCGCCGAAGTGCGCCTGACCCGTTCGGACGTCGCCAAGGGCCACCCCGAGTACTACCAGGACCTGGCCAAGACCATTGCCGAGCAGACCCCGGGCGCCTACTTCATCAACCAGTTCGGCAACCCGGACAACCCGGCCGCGCATGAGTTCGGTACCGGCCCGGAAATCCTCGAGCAGATGGGTGGTGACCTCGACGCCATCGTGTTCGGCTGCGGCAGCTCCGGCACCATGACCGGCCTGTCGCGCGCGTTCGCCAAACTGTCGCCGAAGACCGAGCTGGTGCTGGCCGATCCGGTCGGCTCGATCCTGGCCGAATACATCAATGACGGCGTGCTCAACGACAAGTCGGGCAGCTGGCTGGTGGAAGGCATCGGCGAAGACTTCCTGCCGTCGATCTCCGACTTCAGCCGTGTCACCAAGGCCTATGCGATCAGCGATGCCGAGAGCTTCCACACCGCGCGCGAGCTGCTGGGCAAGGAAGGCATCCTGGGTGGTTCGTCCACTGGCACCCTGCTGGCCGCCGGCCTGAAGTACTGCCGCGAGCAGACCACGCCGAAGAAGGTGCTGGTGCTGGTGCCGGACACCGGCAACAAGTATCTGTCGAAGATGTACAACGACTACTGGATGCTGGACAACGGCTTCCTGCAGCGCCCGCAGCACGGCGACCTGCGCGACCTGATCCTGCGCCCGTACGGCCAGCGCGACACCGTGGTGATCGGCCCGAACGACCTGCTGACCACCGCCTATCAGCGCATGAAGCTGTACGACGTCTCGCAGCTGCCGGTGATGGACGGTGAGCAGCTGGTCGGCATCGTCGACGAAAGCGACGTGCTGCTGCATGTCTATGGCGATGAAGCGCGCTTCCGCGACACCGTCGCCACCGCGATGGTCAGCAAGCTGGACCGGCTGGACGTGAAGTCGCCGATCGAGGCCCTGCTGCCGGTGTTCGACCGTGGCCAGGTGGCGATCGTGATGGACGGCGACGCCTTCCTCGGCCTGATCACCCGCATCGACCTGCTGAATTACCTGCGTCGGCGCGTTCAGTAAGGCGTTTATCGCCGCAGATCGCTGCTGAATCCCGGTTTATCCGCGTCAAAGCTCGTTAAGGCCGCGCTGATAGACTCCCGCTCCTTCGACGGCGCCGGTCATCGGCGCCAATCAGGAAACGACATGTCCAACGCTTCTTCCCCGGACCGCGCGCTGGCCCTGGCCACGCTGGCCATCCATGGCGGCCAGTCGCCCGATCCCAGCACCGGCGCGGTGATGCCGCCGATCTACGCGACTTCCACCTATGCCCAGTCCAGCCCGGGCGAGCATCAGGGCTTCGAGTACTCGCGCACGCACAACCCGACCCGCTTCGCCTATGAGCGCTGCGTGGCCTCGCTGGAAGGCGGCACCCGCGGCTTCGCCTTCGCCTCGGGCATGGCGGCCAGCTCGACCGTGATCGAACTGTTGGACGCCGGCAGCCACGTGGTGGCGATGGATGACATCTACGGCGGCAGCTTCCGCCTGTTCGAGCGCGTGCGTCGCCGCACCGCCGGGCTGGATTTCAGCTTCGTCGACCTGACCGATCTGGCTGCATTTGAAGCCTCCATCACGTCGAAGACGAAGATGGTGTGGATCGAGACCCCGACCAACCCGATGCTGAAGATCGTCGACATCGCCGCGGTCGCCGCCATCGCCAAGCGCCATGGCCTGATCGTGGTGGTCGACAACACCTTCGCCTCGCCGATGCTGCAGCGTCCGCTGGAACTGGGTGCGGACCTGGTCCTGCATTCGGCCACCAAGTACCTCAATGGCCACTCGGACATGGTCGGTGGCATGGTCGTGGTCGGCGACAACGCCGAACTGGCCGAGCAGATGGCCTTCCTGCAGAACTCGGTGGGTGGCGTGCAGGGCCCGTTCGACAGCTTCCTGGCCCTGCGTGGCCTGAAGACCCTGCCGCTGCGCATGAAGGCCCACTGCGCCAACGCGCTGGCGCTGGCGCAGTGGCTGGACAAGCACCCGGCGGTGGAGAAAGTGATCTACCCGGGCCTGCCTTCGCACCCGCAGCATGAGCTGGCCGGCAAGCAGATGGCCGGCTACGGCGGCATCGTCTCGATCGTGCTCAAGGGCGGTTTCGAGGCGGCCAAGCGCTTCTGCGAAAAGACCGAGCTGTTCACCCTGGCCGAGTCGCTGGGCGGCGTGGAAAGCCTGGTCAACCACCCGGCGGTGATGACGCATGCCTCGATCCCGGTCGCGCGCCGCGAACAGCTGGGCATCCGCGACGCGCTGGTGCGGCTGAGCGTGGGCGTGGAAGACCTGGGGGATCTGCAGGTGGATCTGGAAAGGGCGTTGGGCGGCTGACCGAGGTCGCGCCCCAGCGCTGTATCGACCTGTCCACCCAAAGGGGCAGGCAAGGCATGAACCCAGGAAGTCCAAACATGTTCAACTCAAATCAAGCGATGAGCATGGCGCCGATCACGGCGCTGCGCTCCATCTTCCACTATCGAACGCTGATCCTGGAGATGGTGAAGCGGGAAGTGATCGGGCGCTATCGTGGATCGGTCATGGGGCTCTTGTGGTCGTTCTTTACCCCAGTGCTCATGCTGGTTGTGTACACCTTTGTCTTCAGCGTCGTGTTTCGTGCGCGTTGGGCTGGGGGGTCTGGCTCGAAAACTGAGTTCGCGGTGGTCCTGTTCGTGGGCATGATGATCTTCGGGCTGTTCTCTGAATGCATCAATCGGGCGCCATCGCTCATCCTGTCCAATGCGAACTACGTGAAAAAGGTGATCTTCCCCCTGGAGATTCTCCCGGTGGTGTCGTTGGGTGCGGCGCTGTTCCACTTTGCCATCAGCATGGTGGTCTGGGTGCTGTTCTACCTGATCCTGTTTGGTATCCCCTCGATCCAGGCGCTTTGGCTGCCGATCGTGATGGTGCCGCTGCTGATCCTGTGCGTTGGCGTGTCATGGTTTCTTGCGTCGCTGGGGGTCTACCTGCGTGACGTTGGCCAGGTGATCGTGGTCGTCACGACCGCGCTCATGTTCATGTCGCCCGTGTTCTTCCCGGCAGTTGCGATGCCGGAGGAATTTCGGCCCTATCTGTACATCAGTCCGATCACTTACTTCATTGAACAGTCCCGCGAGCTCCTCATCTGGCACGGCAGTATGCATTGGGGCATGTGGCTGAAGATGATGGGTGTTTCCATTGCGGTCGCGGTACTGGGCTTTGCATGGTTCCAGAAGACCAGAAAGGGTTTCGCCGATGTCATCTGAAAACGCCATTGAGGTCGAGAGCCTCAGCAAGTGCTACCAGATTTACGACAAGCCCCGCGACCGGTTGATGCAGATGCTGCTGGGCAATGACGAGCGGCGTTTCTACCGGGAGTTCTGGGCTCTTCGTGATGTGTCGTTCAAGATTCCCAAGGGGCAGGTGTACGGCATCCTTGGCAAGAACGGCGCGGGCAAATCGACGCTGCTGCAGATCATCTGCGGTACCTTGGCGGCGACGTCCGGCGAGGCTAGGGTCGCTGGTCGCGTCTCGGCTCTGCTGGAGCTCGGCTCGGGGTTCAATCCCGAGTTCACGGGTATCGAAAACATCTACATGAACGCCCAGCTGCTGGGCCTGACCCGCAAGGAAGTTGACGGCAAGCTGGACAAGATCATCAGCTTTGCCGACATCGGCGATCATGTCAGCCAGCCGGTCAAGACCTATTCGAGCGGCATGTTCGCGCGACTGGCATTTTCTGTAGCCATCCATGTCGATCCAGACATCCTCATTGTTGATGAGACTCTCAGCGTTGGTGACGCCTGGTTTCAGCACAAGAGCATGGCGCGAATGCGCAAGCTCATGGAAAGCGGTTGCACCGTGCTCTTCGTCAGTCACTCCATCGACGCAGTGCGGGCACTTTGTGATTACGCCATCTGGATCGATGGTGGCACCCTCAAGATGCAGGGAAATGTCACCGAGGTGACCAATGCCTACATGAATGATGTGTTCGTCGAGCACAACAAGATCATTCTGGAGGCCAACGATGTAACGGTGGATGGTCTGCCGGATCAGGCCCCCGCTGCGGAAATTGAACGAATGGCGCAGACATCTCCGGTCGATGCGGATGGCGCGACTTCGTCGGAGGAGGAGCTTGCGGATGGTGCTGTGCTGCGCATCGAGCAGGTCGGGCTGGTGGACGCGGACGGCCGTCCGTGCCGGAAGATCGAGCAGGGGGAGGACCTCACGCTAGCCGTGGATGTACGGTTCTACAAGGACCTGAAGAACATCAGTGTCGGTTTCCTGATCAAGGACCAGTTCGGCCAGGACCTTACCGGCGAGAGCATCTTCAATTCGCAGCGCAAAGGTACCGATGTGGTTGCTGGACAATCGTTGAGGGTGCGATTCACTTCCTCCAATCAGTTGCGTGGTGGCCAGTCCTACTCCATCGCACTTCGAGTCAATCAGGTCAGCCGCTGGGATCGCAGTGACAATGTGACCATCTATGCGGATGAGTTGGCTGCCGTGTTCGATGTAATGGCGGATGTGGATCAGCCCATGTGGTTCAAGTTCAAGATGCCCTTCAAGGTGAGTTACTGATGATTGATGTGAGCGTGGTGTTGAACATGCACAGGGAAGCGCTCTACCTCGTGCCCACTCTGAAGTCGCTGGTGCAATGCGCGGCCAGGGCCCGGGATGGAGGTGTCACCGTGGAGCTTGTCGCGGTGTTCGATCGCGCCGATGACGCAACCCGGGAGGTTTTCCGGGCACACGATCTTTCTGTTTTCGTCGCCGTCAAGGAGGTCGACGTCGATGTTGGTTCGCTGGGTCTGGCCCGCAACGCAGGCATCGGGCGCGCTGACGGCGAGTATGTATGGACCTCCGACGCCGACGATCTCGTTTCGTCCAATGCCATTGTGGCGTTGCTCGCGGCGGCGCGCGGGCATGACCGAGCCGAGGTTGCCGTCTTCCTCGAGTACCTGTGCGCGTTCGGTGAGCAGTACCACAATGTGCGCTATGTTGATTCAAAGTTCCTGACTGCAGGCGACTTTGCATTCCAGCACCCGTATGTTTCGCGGATCTTCATTCGCCGTTCTGCATTCGATTCGCTGAAGTACGATGATCTGCGCGTCACTACGGGGTTTGCATACGAAGACTGGTACTTCAATTGCCAACTGCGGGCAGCTGGCTACGACATGATCGTCGCCCCGGATACGGTGATCTTCTATCGCCAGCGCCCAGGGAGCCTGCTGCGCCAAGCCAATGCGGCGTCGGTCCGACTGATTCCCCATAGTCGACTGTTCGATCCGGAGGTATTTCTCGCAGACATGCGGGAGAGTCGTCGCCGGGCCGGTGACTGGAATGAGATGTTGGCCGATCGGAAGGCGATCTTCGCCCAGGACAATACGCGCCTGTTCATGGAATCGGAGTCCCTGCAGGAATCGCTTTGGGAAGCGATCCAGCTGGAGCCGGAAATTGAACCGCATCGGGTGGAGGTTGCGGGCAGCTACAGCCCTATGCCTTGGAATCCCGAGCACTGGGGAATGCAGCTGGAGCACCTCTACGGGATGATCGGCAAAGGCCGCTTCACCGACATCGTGCTGTTGCCCTGGCTCATCGCTGGGGGTGCGGAGAAGTACATTCTGCAGGTGCTTCATGAGATCGCCGCTCAGCAGCCTGAAGCGCGGATTCTTGTGATTGCCGGTCAGGCCGCGAAGCGCCACGACTGGGTTGCCAAGCTTCCCAAGGGCTCGGTATTCATCGACATCTGCAATGCATTCCCCCACCTGGACAGCGCCGATCAGGATGCATTGACCATCAGGATGCTGCTGGCCGTTCGTGAGGGGGATGCAAGGCTGCACGTGAAGTCGTCTCCATTTGCCCACCGGCTGCTGGACGCGTATGCGCCGGTGTTGACGCGCCTGTTCCGCATTGTCTACTACCGCTTCAGCGACGCCACGTATCGTTGGCGAGACATGGTTCTGCGAGGCCCTTGGGGCATGGGCGTCCTTCGCAGGCATCTTCCCGGTTTCTGGCGGGTACTTACCGACTGCGAGGCAATCATCGAAGCCGATCGCAGCCTCCTCGGACCGCTACCTTCCTACCATCCGATCTACGCACGTTGCGACGTGAGTTCGGCCGCCATTGTTGCCGGGGCCCCGGGCCGTCTCGGGACGCGTAGAAAGCTGTTGTGGGCATCACGGGTGGCGCCGGAAAAGCGCCCCGAGCTGCTATCTGCTATTTCAGAGCGATTGGCGGCCCAGGGTGTGGACGTCAAGATTGACGCTTTCGGCACGGCTGATCCGGGAGTGAATGCCAAACAGGTGTTTGACCAGGGGCAGGGCCGAATCCGGTATCGTGGCGGATTCAGCTCGTTCAGCGAGCTGCCCTTGGGCGAGTACGACGCTTTCCTCTACACCAGTTCCTTTGATGGGCTCCCCAATATTCTGCTCGAAATGGCGGGTGCGGGGCTGCCTATCATTGCGCCTGATGTCGGCGGAATCAGCGAAGTAGTGAAGAATGGCGTAACTGGGCGCCTGATTCCGTCCATGTATGACGATGCCGCCTTGGTTGAGGCCTATGTCGAGGCCGTTCTCTCGCTGTACGCTGAGGGGGCGGATTGGCAGGGGATGTCCGAGGCGTGTCGCAGTCTGATTGAGACACGCCATGGCGCCGGTGCTTTTGCCGGTCAGGTCCGTGACGTGCTATGTCTGGCCCCTGAGAAAAGTAGCAAGGTTGTTTAATGCAGCACCTCCACTTCTATGCGGATTCGCACAGCATCGATGTCCTCGCCTCGGGGGAGAGCAAGGCGATCCTGATCGGCAGTGATTTCGGCTATGGCAACTTCGGTGATCTCCTCCAGCACATGGGAAGTATCAGCCGGATCAAGCGATCTTCCACGCTCTCGGTTGTTTCCGTGCTTTCTTTGGACGCCATCTCGCGCCATGTGGGCGTGGGTTCGCTTCGTCAGTCATATGGCGTTGATGCACAGATGTTTGTGTCCTCGGCGCCGCTGAGCAATGAGAAGGCGGCGCAGCTGGGTCTTGCACGCATCCGGTCGCTGCGCAACGTCGCGTGTGTGCAACTGTACGGCGGCGGATTCCTCAATGAGATGTGGGGTGGCTTCGTCCTGCAGGTGACGGAGTTCTTCCTGCGCAATCTGCCTGGTGCGGCCTACTTCGTTTCGGGTCAGCAGATCTCCGCAGGTTTTGCGGAGGTCGTCCAGCATCATTGCGCTGCATTCAAGCCGATGCTTTTTGGTGCCCGTGATCACGACTCGCTGCAAACCATGCAGTCATTGGGTGTGGACGCGCGTTACTCGTTCGACGATGCGATTGAACCTCTGAATGAACTGTCGCGGGTGCTCACTCCCACGCGGGCTGACACCGGTGCCTTCCTCCATCTTAATTCCTCTGGTTACACAGGGAACAGCGCCGAGATCGAAGAGATTTCCGCGCACATGGACGTGCTCTCCCGACGATCCGGTACTCGCGATCTCGTACTTTTCCAGGCTTTCCAGGATGCACGGGAAGAAGTGATTGACTCGATCGAAACCGTCAAGCGGCTGGAAGGGGGGCTCCCCTTCGTTGATCTGAATACAATCATGCTGGTGTCCTTCATCATGAAGGGTGGCGATGCGATGTCGCCCATGCTGCTGAAGGGCGAGTACGGATACATCTGTTCTTATCATGTCACCATGTGGCTCCAGCTCAACGGCATTCCCTGCTGGTTGCGGAGCAGCAACCCCTATTACGACCAGAAGCGCAAGGCATTAGGGGTGGAAGGGACCTTCGAGGCCTTCCTTGAGCAGATGCCGATGGTGGACCACACCGAAAATCTGCAGCAACGGGCGGCGTGGACGAGCGTTCTTGAATCCCGTCTTGGCGAACTGCTTCCCATAGACAATGCCATGCATTGGGATGAGTTGGGCAACGATACCGAGCATCGTTCGTTCTGCTTCAAGGGCGAACCGCGGCTTGAAACCCGTTTGAATGAAAGCTGGGCCGCCGTGCTCGGGCTGCGGGAGGACGTTTCGCGCCTCAACGCGGAACTTGAAGAAGTGCAGGGGCAGCGGACTACTGTGGATGGCGACAGGCAATCCCTCGAAGATCGGCTGGTTGTCTACAGTGAGCGCCTCACACACATCGGCGCGGAGGCTCGGCAGTACAGGCAACAAGCCGAGCATGAGCATGCAAACTGGTTGCGTGCAAACCAAGCGGAGCGGAACGCCACTGCTGTGCTACAGGAGGTCATGCAGAGCCGATCCTGGAAGTGGACGTTGCCTGTTCGCGTGGTCAATCGATTCATGAAGACGCGCCGCTTCGATGCACAGGGAGAAGTGGGGCTATTTGAAGCCGCGCGGCGTGTCGCTGGCAAGTTGCCCATCCCTGCCCCGGTCAGATTGCGGTTGGGCAAGTACCTCCGCGGCTTGCGGAGAGGCTGACACTTCGCCAACGTCCTGCATCCGTGCGTGCTGACGGCCCGGTCGAATGCCTTGCAGGACGGCTGCCTTGCCATGTTCCCGGCTGGCAGCGCGCCGGGAGGAACACGGCAGCTCCAGCCTCCCGGCTGCTCGGGGGCGCGGCAAGGCAGGGGCGTTCGGGAACTTGATTCTGGCGGGAAAACTACATCAGTATTGAATACCTCGGCCGAGTGCCGACGCATTCTGTCCCTATGGCTCGGAGAGACATGGCATGAAGCGGTGTATACGGTGTTCTTTCGCATATGACGCATCGGAGTGGGTTTGTCCTGAATGCAGCTTCGAGCCTCCAATCATCGATGGCTGGCCAGCGTTCGCCTCTGAATACGCCATTTCGACAAGTGGGTACAGGCCGGAAGTGTTTGCAGAGCTCGCCAGTCTGGAATCAGGCAGCTTCTGGTTCCGGGCGCGCAATCAGCTGCTCGTCTGGGCGTTGCGCCGCCATTCTCCGGATCTGCGTAGCTTCCTGGAGATAGGCTGCGGAACCGGCTTCGTTCTCGATGGGATTGCCCAAGCATTTCCCGGAGCGAGGATTGCCGGCAGCGAGATCCTCAGCGCTGGCCTGCCCTTCGCTGCGCGGCGGATGGCATCGGCGGACCTGTTCCAGATGGACGCGCGGCGGGTCCCGTTCGACACTGAATTCGATGTCATCGGTGCATTCGATGTCCTTGAACATATTGAAGAGGATGAGTCTGTCCTCTCTGAAATACATCGTGCGCTGGTGGCTGGGGGCGCCGCTATCTTTACCGTGCCGCAGCATCAGTGGCTGTGGAGCAGTATTGATGAGCACGCCTGTCATGTGCGGCGCTACCGTACCGGTGAGTTGCGGGAGAAGCTGATTCGTTCGGGCTTCCAGGTAGAGCTGGAGACGTCTTTTGTCAGTCTGCTGCTGCCGATGATGCTCGCGTCGCGACTCTCCAGGAAGGATGTACCGGAGCAGGACGCCAATGCGGAGATGCGTCTGCCCCGGATCCTCAATCAACTGCTGCTGGGCGTGATGGCCGTGGAGCGGGGCCTGATCAAGTCCGGCATCCGGTTTCCCATTGGTGGAAGCAGGCTGGTGGTTGCACGCAAGATCAGCTGAGTTCGTGATCCGGGTTGGTGCGGAGCGGCGTCAGTGCGCGTAGCCCGGAATCTGCTGCAATGACGCGACGAACCTTTCCCAGGTAAAGCTGCTGACGGCGTTCGACTGTGTCTGGATCCACTTCGCCCGGGTAGCGGGATCCATCAGGTTGCGTACTGCTACAGAATAGTCCACCGCGGAAGCGTTGGCCGGGACCAGCATGTCTGTCGGAATCAAGTCGCTGATGCCGCCAATCTGCGGCGCAATCACCGGAATGCCGGATGCCGTTGCTTCGAGCAACACGTTCGGAAGACCATCCCAGCAGCTGGTGTAGATGTACGCCAAGTGCTCCGGACCAACAATGTCCGAGAACCGCTCATAGCTGCCGCGAATGCTCACGTTGCTCAGCGCTTTCAGCCGACGCAGGTTTTCGTCATCCACGGACAGTGCTGCGCCATGGACATCCCAGTGAAACTCCGGCATGGAGGACGCGAGTTCCACAAGGAGATCCGGACGTTTCTGGCGTTCAAGGCGGCTGGCCCAGAGCAGACGCTTCGGGTTGATGCTCCGGTTGGGGGGCAATGATGGTACTTCCGGTGCGGGGAAATGAACCACTTGAAACAGCGATGGATCGACGCCGATCGAGTCGCACCATGCGGTCGGTGACGCAGCGTTGTCGGTGATGACCGCATCCAGCCACGGCAGACACGTGGGCAGGAATTGCTGGGCAAGACCGGTACGGCGACCATCCGCTTCGAACTCATCGCAGTACAGGGAGGCGAACACTCGTGTTTTCTGCCGGATGGCCTTGCCAAATCGCTGCAGCATCCGCCACCCGGTATGTGAATTGATGATATGGATCCTGGTGGGGGCCAACTGGACAAGAAGGCGTGCCAGCACGACCTCGGGCTCACCATGGGGAAGGCTCAGCGTTGCCAGTGAGTGGCCGCATTCCACAAAGGGCGTGGCGTCATCCAGACGGTTGGCCCAGGGAGAGTCGCCGGGCTCAGTCGCAAGTACCAGGACGCGTTGGCCGAAGGCTTCGTGCAATGCTCGGGCATGGTGTAGAGCGCCAAGATCGGCCCCCCCCCGCTTGAGCCATGGAATCAGCAGAACCGTATCAAACTGTCGGTTGCCGATGCTGCGCCGCAACTGTTCATAGGCATGACCCGCCTGCGTCCAGTGCACGGGGGTCAGGAATGCCTGTGGACGTTGATCGAGAACTATCTCCGGGGCGAGCAGGGGGTCGACTGTGACCGAGAGGTCGCGCAGATCCTGAACCGCCCAGCTGGGCAGCATCTGCATATGCTTTTGCGGTGCTCGCAATGTTCGACGAACCAGCAATGACGCCGCAGAGGTTGGCCAGTGTCCTGATGGATGAATCCACCGGGCACATGCAAGAAGCCATGAAACCAGGGAGCTTCTCGCGCTTTCCGGCAACCTGGTCAACAACAGCCGGTCCGTCAGGGTGTAGGCGTCCCGGAGAAGATGGCGGATATTGCTCATTGCAGATCGAACAGGCGTGTTGGAGGAATGAGCGCATTCTGGCTGGCATGCGCATTGTTCAACGAGCCAGAGCGCTTTTTCCTGACGTAGTGGACTGTCCGCTCGGCAATCACGTGAGCATGCCCCCGGGCATAGGTTTCGCAGTTCCAGTGCCAGTCTTCGAACCCGAAACCCGACTCGCCTGGACGCGCCTTCGCATAGGGCAGCTCGAGGTAGATCTCGCGGCGCGCGAAACTGCAGGCGTTCCAAGGGTTGACGGTAAGCATGCAGGCTGGATCGAAGTCCACCGCGTCGCTGCCGGTCTGCCACCACAAGCCGGTCTCTGCCTCGAACGTCACGATCAGTTCGGGATGGAGGATGGCTGATCCGGGAAGCGCTTCTGCGCGCTGATGGCAGCGGATGAGGAAATCGGCGGATAGGTAGTCGTCCCCATCGCAGATCAGGATTCGCGCGCCGGACGAGGCGAGCACAGCTTGGTTGCGTGACAGCCCCAGATCTCCGCAATCCAGATGCAGGACGCGGTCCACGCACCCGTTGGCGAGGTGAGAATGGACGATGCGCGTGGTTTCCTCGTCTGCGCGATCCAGGGTCGCGACGACTTCCAGCGAGATGCCTGCGCTGTTTGCAGCCATCCGGCAGCGCTGCAGCGAAAGAAGACTCTTGTGAGCCAACAGCGCCTCGCGGTGGAAGGTGATGATTGCTGTTACGTCATGGAGGGTAGTGGGCAGCATCGACCATTCACGCCTTCATGGAGTCGACCCGCATCTGCCATCGCCACGCGTCGACGCACATCTGGTCAAGGCCCAGCGATGGCGTCCATCCAAGGAGCTCACGGGCAACGGATGGGTCGGCAAAACACGAGGCAACATCACCCGTGCGGCGTTCGACGATCCTGAGCGGAATCTGACGGCCGCTGGCGCGCTCGAAGGCCGCAACCACTTCCAGTACGCTATGACCTTGCCCGGTGCCCAGGTTGACGGTGATGCTGCGTTCGTTGCGCGCGAGGAACTCGAGCGCCTTGACATGCGCCTGCGCGAGGTCGACCACGTGGATGTAATCACGCACGCCCGTGCCATCGACGGTCGCATAGTCGCTGCCGAAGACCCGCAGATACTCGCGCTTCCCGCTTGCGACCTGAGAGATGTATGGCATCAGGTTATTGGGAATGCCGTGGGGGGCCTCGCCGATCAATCCGGAGGGGTGGGCGCCCACCGGATTGAAGTAGCGCAGTGAGGCAACGCTGAAGCTTGGGGTGGACGCCGCGAGATCTTCGAGCATGTGCTCGCAGATCAGCTTGGATCGCCCGTAGGGATTGGTGGTGCGGGTATTGGCCGACTCCGGGATGGGACACTGATCTGCCTCGCCGTAGACGGTGGCCGACGAACTGAATACGAACCTGTCTACACCGCAGGCCTGCATGGCCTGAAGAAGCGAGATCGTGCCGGTTACGTTGTTGTCGAAGTAGTCGAGCGGGCGTTCCCAGGATTCACCGACGGACTTCAATGCGGCGAAGTGGATGACCGAGTCGATGGAGTGCTCGCGGATCACACGCTCCAGCAACGCTCGGTCGCGAACGTCTCCCTGGACGAAAGCGGGCACCTTCCCCGAGATGGTTTCGATGCTGGCAAGTACCTCGACACCGCTGTTGGCGAGGTTGTCCAGGATTGTCACTTCATGCCCGCATGCCAGCAGCTCCACACTAGTGTGGGAGCCGATGAAGCCGGTTCCTCCAGTAACCAACACATTCATCTTGAAATACCTATCAGAGTGGATCAGCTTGCATTCAATCGGGGCTTGCACCTGAGTCTGCAGCAGGAGCAGCTCAGTGCATGCATATCACGACCTCGTCTCCCTGCTTGTGCAGGGAGCTGGGTGCAGGATACTTGGCCGAGGTTGAACACAGTCCAGAGAACTCGGGCGCCAGGCGGACGTTCTGGTCGCGGCCGGTCGCTTCGTCGAACAGTGGATCCAGTGCCCAATCAACGCCCAGTGCCGAGATGTTCATGTCGCCCTGAGCGATACTTTGGGCGATTTCATGCGACCAGGTCGGACCCACGATTGCCAGCTTCGAAGCCGCCTCAGGATACTTCTCGGTCGCGAGGAGCGCCATTTCCCTTGCCTGCATCTGGTCCCAACGATTGAGCCGTTGCTGATTGAACAGAATCGACTGACTGTGCGCGGAAAAGATGCAGCCGCTGGTGATGAGAAGAATGCCGGCGAGAGTGACGCGGGGATTGCTGGTGGGGATCAGCACTGAAACAGCCGCTGCCAGAGCGAAGGGGACGGCGATCAGGGTGCGGGGAACGGGCCACCAGGTCACCGTGACAGCGATGGGAATGAGCGCTGCGACGGTGGCGGCAATCAGAACAACGACTGCCAGCCAGGCTGAACCCTTGGCCGTGCCCAGGCGGGCCACCAACAGGACAATGAAGCCGGCGGCTGCGAGTGCTTTTGCGGGCCATGCGGCAACAGTTTCGGATTGTGCCCAGAGAACGGTAACCAAGTGCGTCAGCTCGGTCCAGCGCTGGGTCAGCAGCTCCACGGGAATCAGCTCCGAACGCCCCGTTGCTGGAACACCAGCCGTGACGAGCACCAGCTTGGCCACGAGCATGTTGCAGAGGATCAGCACAATGCCCGCCACTGCGGCGTGGACAGGCGGCGCGAGCCAGCCTTGTCTCCGCAGGAATCCCAGGCCGAGGCCTGGCGGAAGCCCGTGCTGGAGGCGGCGGACGTGCACACACAGCACGGCAATCGACAGGAAGCAGACTGCAAGCTGGTTGAACCCCATGACCAGAGTGGCCACCAGGACACTGGCAATGAGATGGGAGACCCTCACCGTTCCTGCCCCGAGCGCGCCCCGGTACAGCCGGAGTGCCAGCCACATGCCGAGGAAAGTCAGCGACATCGGCAGCGCGGCCTGGCGATAGGAAACGTACTCCGTATAGTAGGGATGGGCGCCCAGCAGGGCGCCGAGGCCGATGGCGATGGTGGCCGTGCCCTTGGGCGGAAGATCAAGCGCATCCCTGAAGAACAAACCGCTGAACACTGCTGTCGCAGCCAGTCCGATGGTGGAGAAGCTCGACATCGTCAGGTTGCAGGCATGCAGGATCACATCCATCAGTGCGCTGCCGTAGCGTCCCTGCGAGATGAAGAATCCGGCAAGGCTATTGTCCCCGGCCGCCCGGACGATCGCATAGTCATCCAAAGAGTAGCCCGGCATGAAACCTACGAGTTTCGATACCAGGAAAAACGCATAGTAGGCAAGCAGGAACAGCGTCCCTGCCCGCAGTTGGCCAACAACCGGTGGCAGGGCGTGTTGTCCTTCGTCCAGCATCGGGCTGGAGTGCGCAGTGGTGCTCTCGTGCGCCATCGTCAGGTGCCTTGCGCGATCGTGGCATCCGCTGCTGCCAGGACCTGATCCAGCTGCTGCTCGAGGCCAAGCCAGAGCGGCATGCGTACCAGGCGGTTGCTGATGTCGTCGGTTACTTCCATCGTTCCAGCCACGCGTCCCAGGCGTTCTCCGGCGGGAGAGGAGTGCAGTGGGATGTAGTGGAAGACCGTTTGCACTCCGCGCTCGCGCATTCCGGCGATGAAAGCAGTGCGCGCCTCCAGGCTTGGCAGCAGCAGGTAGTACATGTGTGCGTTGTGCGTGCACTCGGCCGGAATGATCGGGCGACGCAGTTGCCCCGCAGCTTCGTAGGGCTCGGCCCACGCGTGGTAGCGGTCCCAGATGGCAAGCCGGCGCGCAGTGATTTCTTCGGCGTCATCCAGCTGGGCATTCAGGAATGCCGCGATGATTTCGCCGGGAAGATAGGATGAGCCCACGTCGACCCATGTGTACTTGTCGACCTGTCCGCGGAAGAAGCGGCTCCGATTGGTACCTTTCTCGCGGATGATCTCCGCACGCTCGCCGAAGGCGGCGTCACGGCACAGTAGAGCGCCGCCTTCGCCGGAAATGACATTCTTCGTTTCGTGGAAACTGAACGCGCCAAGTTGGCCAATCGTCCCCAACGCATGTCCCTTGTAGCTGGACATGATGTCCTGGGCTGCGTCCTCAACAACATTCAGTCCGTGTCGTTGCGCGATCTCAATGATCGTATCCATCTCACACGCCACGCCCGCATAGTGGACAACACAGATGGCGCGGGTACGCGGAGTAATCGCCGCTTCGATCAGGGCCTCGTCGATGTTGAGAGTGTCGCTCCGTATGTCGACGAATACCGGCACCGCACCACGCAGTGCGAAGGCGTTTGCCGTCGACACGAACGTGAAGGAGGGCATGATCACCTCATCACCGGGTTCCAGATCCAGCAGAAGAGCGGCCATTTCCAGTGCTGCAGTGCACGAGTGGGTGAGCAGAGCACTCGCAGCGCCCGTGCGTTCCCGCATCCACTGGTGGCATTTCTTTGTAAACGGACCGTCTCCCGAAAGATGGCCATTGGCGTGCGCCTGGCCGATCATGGGAAGTTCCTTGCCGGTCATGAACGGGCGATTGAACGGAATCATGAGGTCTCTTTGGTGTGAGCAGTTGATATCAGCCTTGGCTGATGATGATCAGGCCGGCGACAACGGTCGCCAGGCCAATCGCCTTTGATAGGGTGAAAGCTTCGCCAAACAGCGGAATGGCCGCAACGCAGACGATCAGGAAGTTCAGTGCCATGAATGGATAGGCACGACTAAGTTCCAGTCGCGAAACCGCCAGCATCCAGCAAAGGGATGCAGCGAACGCCGCGACAAAGGCGGAAATCACCCAGGGCTGAAGGAGCAACTGGATGACAGGAGGGAGTTTGCCCAGCCACCCGGCCGTCGTTGCCTGGTACGAACTTGCCTGCCATTTGATGACGAGCTGACCATAGCTGGTCAGCACAATCGTTGCGGCGACCATGAACCAGGGAAAGAAAGGAGTTGCGGGGTTCACGGCCTGCTCCGTTGTGCAGCCAGGCGGCGGTCGATATGGAACGTATCGTACGCTCTCGCCAGCAACAGCCCGGCACGCGCCCATTGTCGCTGCACGGTGTAATTCCAGATCTGGGTGGAGATACTCAGGCGCACCAGGCCAGCTTCTGCATAGTGGTGCAGCAGGTGGCGCAGCAGCGTGCCGTAGTGACCTCGTCGCTCGAAAGCGGGGTGGACTGCATTGAGTACGATCTCCACGCCACCGTCCTGGACATCGCAGGTAGCGAAACCAGCGGCATCGTCGCCGTCGAACACCAGCCAGGTATCGCTGGTTGTGTCGGACGGGTCGGCACGGCTTTGGGCCCACTCGATGTATCCGTCCAGAATCTGTGCAGCGGGCAATAGCGGATTGGCCGCATAGTGGGCCCGGTAGTTCTGGAAGCCTGCGGAGGCGATGCCGCGAATTGCCTCAAGGTCGCTCAGTTGCGCGCGGCGAACATTGGGAGCCGCTTTTCCCGCAGAAGCTGGCAGCCGCACTTCATAGTAGACAAGGGTGTCAGCGTGGAGCAGTACTTCGCCCTGCTGGATCAGCGCATTGGGGACCTCGTTGCTGCCCGCCGGAAAGCGGGCAATGATGAGGTCGGCCGGGGAGGCGATAATGGCCTCGACCATGGGCGCCGCAGGCGTATCGATCCCGAGGTTCGCGCGCTCGACGTGGATCGCGAATCGATTCGAGTCCAAGGGCGAGTAGTTGAGCAAGGTCTGTTCAGGCATTGTCGTTGCTCCAGGAGTCACGCCAGATCAGGTACTGCGGGCGTCTCTTGGTCTCGTTGTGCATGCGACCGACATAAAGGCCGACCACCCCGATGCTGGCCATGAGGAAGCTTCCCACCAGCCAGACCGAAGCCAGGATACTGGTGAATCCGGCGACTCGAACATCGCCCATGAGGTAGCGATACACGGCGAATGCTGCAACGCATAGGCCCACGCCAGCGAGTGCGAAAGAAGCGGACATGACCAGTCTCAGCGGCTTGTCCGAGAATGAAAGGGCGATCCGGGTCGCCATCTGCAGCAGCTTGCTCAGCGTGTAGCTGCTCTTGCCCACGGTGCGCTCCCCGTGTACCACGGGGGTACGAACCGTCCGAAAGCCCGTCCATCTGGCAAGCAGAGGAAGGAATCTGTCCGTTTCCGGCATCGCATTCATCGCGTCGATGACTTTGCGGCTGTAGGCGCCGAAGTTGGCGGTGCTTGGATCGTAATTGGTATCGGTCAACCAGCCCAAAGTACGGTAGAAGGTGCGCGAGCCTGCCTGCTTGAACCAGGTGTCCTGACGTTCAATGCGTTGTCCGAGGACGATCTCGACATCTTCCTTAAGCTCGGCCAGAAGCGTGGGAATCTCCTCAGGTATGTCCTGCAGGTCACAGTCCATCACAATCATGGCCCTGCCTCGGGCTCGTGCGATTCCAGCGCTTATCGCGGCGTGTTGCCCAAAGTTCCGTGAAAGCTTGAGCCCTCGTACCTCGGCATGGAGTTGAGACAACTCCAGGATGCGTTCCCATGCCTGGTCTGGGCTGTTGTCGTCGACGAAGATGATTTCGACTGTTCTGCTCTCATTCTTGACCGCAGCCAGGACCCTTTCGGTCAGCTCTTCCAGGCAGCTTGAGCATCCGTAGACCGGAATGACCACGGATACGTCCGGGACGAATGAGAAATCCCGAGACGGTGCCTGATTCAGGACGGTCTTTGACATGGGCTTTGACGGTTGCGGAGACACGCTGGTAAGGGGTCCAATGGCCGGAGCGGGAAGAGCATCGGCCGCACTAGGCGGCCGATGCAGCAAAGCCTACTATTTCACAGCGTAACCTTACAGCGCCTTTTCCAGCTCAGGCAGGATCGCGAACAGATCCCCGACCAGGCCGATATCGGCAATCTCGAAGATCGGCGCATCGCCGTCCTTGTTGATCGCGATGATCGTGCCGGCATCCTTGATACCGGTCAGGTGCTGGATCGCACCGCTGATGCCTACGGCCACATACAGATCCGGCGCGATGATCTTGCCGGTCTGGCCGACCTGCAGGTCGCTGGGCACGTAGCCGGCGTCAACTGCGGCGCGCGAGGCACCGACGGCGGCACCGAGCTTGTCGGCCAGCTGGAAGATGACCTTGAAGTTCTCTTCCGAACCGACGCCGCGGCCACCGGAGACCACGCGCTTGGCGCTCTGCAGGTCCGGGCGGTCGCTGGCACCAGCGGCGAGCCCGACGAAGCGGGTGTGGGTCGGCAGGGCAGCATCGACGCTGGCCGCTTCGATGGCGGCGGTGCCGCCCTGGGCGGCTTCCGGCCACGAGGCGGCACGCACGGTGGCGACCACGATCTGCCCGGCCGGGGCTTCCACAGTGATGATGGCGTTGCCGGCGTAGATCGGGCGCTTGAAGGTATGGCTGCCCTCAACGGTCATCAGGTCGGAGACCTGGTTGACGCCGAGCAGAGCGGCCACGCACGGCATCAGGTCCTTGCCGAAGGTGGTCGACGGGCCGAACACGTGGGTGTAACCCTTGGCCAGCTGCGCGATCTGCGGTGCGAGCACCTGGGCGATGGCTTGCGCGTTGGCGGCGTTGGCCACGGTCAGGACCTTGGCGACGCCAGCGATCTTCGCGGCCTCGGCGGCGACGGCGGTCGGGTCGGCGGCCAGCACCAGCACGTCGATGCTGGCACCGCTGATGGCGGCAGCAGCGCTGACAGTCTTGGCGGTAGCGGCGTTGAGCTTGCCGTCGTGGTGCTCGGCGATGACGAGAATCCTGCTCATTACAGCAACCCCTTCTGCTTGAGTGCGGCAACCAGTTCGGCCGCGTCCTTGACCATCACACCCTTGCTGCGCTTGGACGGCGCGGCGTACTGGGTGGTCTTGAAGGTATCGGCGGCTTCAACGCCGAGGTCGGCCAGCTGCAGGGTCTCCAGCGGCTTGGCCTTGGCTTTCATGATGTCCGGCAGCTTGATGAAGCGCGGCTCGTTCAGGCGCAGGTCGGTGGTGACCACGGCCGGCAGATCGACTTCCAGCGTTTCCAGGCCGGCGTCGACTTCGCGGGTCACCGTGGCCTTGCCGTCGGCAATGTCCAGCTTGCTGGCGAAGGTCGCCTGCGGGCGGCCCCACAGCGTGGCCAGCATCTGGCCGGTCTGGTTGGCGTCGTCGTCGATCGCCTGCTTGCCGAGGATCACCAGGTCCGGCTGTTCCTTCTCGATCAGCTTGAGCAGGGTGCGGGCGGCGGTCAGCGGCTGGATGGCCTGGTCGGTGACCACATGGACGGCACGGTTGGCACCCATGGCCAGGCCGTTGCGCAGGTGCGCCTGGGCGTCGGCCGGGGCGATGGTGGCGACCACGACTTCGCTGGCGATGCCCTTGTCGCGCAGGCGCAGGGCTTCTTCCAGGGCGATTTCGTCGAAGGGATTGGGGGACAGCTTGACGCCGTCGGTGACCACGCCGGAACCGTCCGGCTTGACCTGAATGCGGACGTTGTAGTCCACCACGCGCTTGTACGCGACGAGGATTTTCATCTGGTACGGGGTCCTTCAATAACGGAGAGAACGTCCGGTCCTCGCACAGCAACCGGTTCGGGGGTGGGATCCCGATTCTAGCTGGCTTGAGGGGACCATGCGAATGCGTATGGTTGTGCTGCGGTGCCGCAAAAACTTTCGGAGTGCTGCGCTTCGTTCACGGTGTGAAGGCAGTCGTGAAGGTGGCCCCGATGTATCCTGTCCAGCTGAATTAGGTTGCTGCTGCGACCCACATGATTGATCAACAGGAGATCAGGTAGTGCCCACATGGCTTGTCACCGGCGGTGCCGGATTCATTGGCGGTAACTTTGTTCTCGAAGCGGTCGCCCGTGGCATCACGGTCGTCAATCTCGACGCCCTGACCTACGCCGGCAACCTGAAGACCCTGGCCAGCCTGGACGGCAACCCGAACCATGTGTTCGTGCACGGCGATATCGGTGACAGCACGCTGGTGGCGCGGCTGCTGGCCGAACACCAGCCGGATGCAGTGCTGAATTTTGCCGCCGAGAGCCATGTCGACCGTTCCATCGATGGCCCGGGTGCGTTCATCCAGACCAATGTGGTGGGCACTCTGGGACTGCTGGAAGCCGTGCGCGACTACTGGAAGTCGCTGCCGCCCGAGCAGGGCGCCGCCTTCCGCTTCCTGCACGTGTCCACTGACGAGGTGTACGGCACCCTGGGCGAGACCGGCAAGTTCAGCGAAACCACCCCTTACGCCCCGAATTCGCCGTACTCGGCGTCGAAGGCGGCCTCGGACCACCTGGTGCGCGCGTTCCACCACACCTACGGGCTGCCGGTGCTGACCACCAACTGCTCCAACAACTACGGCCCGTACCACTTCCCGGAGAAGCTGATCCCGCTGGTGATCGCCAAGGCCCTGGCTGGCGAACCGCTGCCGGTGTACGGCGATGGCAAGCAGGTGCGCGATTGGCTGTTCGTGTCCGACCACTGCGAAGCCATCCGCACCGTGCTGGCCAAGGGCCAGGTCGGCGAGACCTACAACGTCGGCGGCAACTCGGAAAAGCAGAATATCGAGGTGGTGCAGGCCATCTGCGCTCTGCTGGACCAGCGCCGTCCGCGCGCGGATGGCCAGCCGCGCAGTAGCCAGATCACCTATGTCACCGACCGCCCCGGCCATGACCGCCGTTATGCGATCGATGCCTCCAAGCTGAAGAACGATCTGGGCTGGGAACCGGCCTACACCTTCGAGCAGGGCATCACCTTCACCGTCGACTGGTACCTGGACAACCAGGAATGGGTCAACGGCGTGCTGGATGGCAGCTACCGCCTGCAGCGCATTGGCACCACCGCCTGAACCCAGGAGACACCATGACCCAGCGTAAGGGCATCATCCTCGCCGGTGGTTCCGGCACCCGGCTTTATCCGATCACCAAGGGCGTCAGCAAGCAGCTGCTGCCGGTGTACGACAAGCCGATGATCTACTACCCGCTCAGCGTGCTGATGCTGGCGGGCATCCGCGAGGTGCTGATCATCAATACCCCGTACGAGCAGGCGTTGTTCCAGCAGTTGCTGGGCGACGGTTCGCAGTGGGGCATGGACATCCGGTACGCGGTGCAGCCGAGCCCGGATGGCCTGGCCCAGGCTTACCTGATCGGACGTGACTTCGTCGCCGGCAAGCCGAGCTGCCTGGTGCTGGGTGACAACATCTTCCACGGCCACGGCTTGCGCGAAGTGCTCAAGCGCGCCGACGAACGCGTCGACGGCTCGACCGTGTTCGGCTACTGGGTGAATGATCCGGAACGTTATGGCGTGGCCGAGTTCGACCAGAGCGGCAAGGTGATCGACCTGGTGGAGAAGCCGGAAAAGCCGCGCTCCAATTATGCGGTGACCGGCCTGTACTTCTATGACGGCAAGGCCAGCGATTACGCGGCCGAACTGAAGCCGTCGCCGCGTGGCGAACTGGAGATCACCGATCTCAACAAGCGCTATCTGGCCGAAGGCAACCTCCACCTGGAAGCGCTCGGCCGTGGCTATGCCTGGCTGGATACCGGTACCCACCAATCGCTGCTGGAGGCGTCCAATTTCATCGAGACCATCCAGACCCGTCAGGGCCTGCAGGTCTGCTGTCCCGAGGAAATCGCGTTCGGCAAGGGCTGGATCAACGCTGAGCAGTTGCAGGCCTTGGCCGCACCATTGATCAAGAATGGCTATGGCCAGTACTTGAACAAGCTGGCTGAACGGGGCGTGGTGCCGTGAAGATCATTGAAACGTCATTGCCGGGATGCTGCGTGATCGAGCCAGCAGTATTCGGCGACGAACGCGGTTTCTTCTTCGAAATCTGGAACGCGGAACGCTTTCAGGAGCAGGGGTTGCCAGGCAGTTTCGTGCAGAGCAATGTCTCTTCCTCCGCGCGCGGCGTCCTTCGCGGATTGCATTATCAGTGGCCGCATCCCCAGGGCAAGCTGGTCAGCGTTCTGGAAGGCGAGGTGTACGACGTCGCGGTTGACATCCGCCGCGGCTCGCCGACCTTCGGCCGTTGGGAAGCGGTGGTGCTGAGCGCTGAAAACAGGAAGCAGTTCTGGATTCCGGAAGGCTTCGCCCACGGATTTGCCGTGTTGTCCGAGCGCGCACTGTTCAGCTACCTGTGCACGGATGTCTACGTCAAGGAAGCGGATGCAGGTATACGCTGGAACGATGCCGACATCGCCGTGGACTGGCCGGTCAGCGCACCGACATTGTCGGCCAAGGACGAGAATGCGCCGTTCCTGAAGGACATCGCCGAGGATCGCCTGCCGGTCTACCTGCCATGACCGTGCTGGTGTTCGGTGGCAACGGCCAGGTCGGCCAAGAGCTGCTGCGCGCGCTGGCACCACTGGGCAAGGTGGTCGCGACCACCCGCAGCGGTCAACTGCCCGACGGAAGTGCCTGCGAAACAGCCGATTTCGACCAGCCCGACAGCCTGCCGGCAGTGCTGGACCGCGTGCAGCCGTCGCTGGTGGTCAATGCGGCCGCTTACACCGCCGTTGACCGCGCCGAACAGGACGTTGATGCTGCCTTCGCTGCCAATGCGCAGGCGCCGGGCGTGATCGCGCGCTGGTGCGCGGCGCACGGCGTGCCGTTCGTGCATTACTCCACCGACTATGTGTTCGATGGTCAGGGCAGCGTGCCCTACCGCGAGGACGAGCCGACCGCACCGCTGGGCGTGTATGGCACCAGCAAGCGTGACGGTGAAGACGCGGTGCGTGCGGCCGGTGGCCGCCATCTGATCTTCCGGACGGCGTGGGTGTACGCCTCGCACGGTGCGAACTTCCTGCGCACCATGCTGCGCGTGGGCGCCGAACGCGATGCGTTGCGGGTAGTGGCCGACCAGATCGGTACGCCGACGCCGGCCGCGCTGATCGCCGATGTCACCTTGCAGGCGCTGCAGCATCCGGGGCAGCTGTCCGGGACCTGGCACCTGACCGCCAGCGGCCAGACCAGCTGGCACGGTTTTGCCGAAGCGATTTTTGCCGAGGCGCTGGCGACGGGAGTATTGGCCAAGGTGCCGTCGGTTGAAGCGATTGCAAGTTCCGAGTACCCGACACCGGCCAAGCGCCCGGCTTGGTCGGTGCTGGACAATCGCAAGCTGCAGCAGGATTTCGGCATCGTTCTGCCGGCTTGGCAGGACGGTCTGAAGCGGGTGATGGCGGAGATTGCCTGACCCGGCAGGTGACGTGCCGACCAACGGTCGGCACCCACCCCGACCAACGGTCGGCACCCACCCCGACCAGCGGTCGGCATGCACCCCGACCACCGGTCGGCATGCACCAGCGGGTTCCGGGTCAGCTCCGCCCGTAGGTATCCTCGAACCGCACGATGTCATCCTCACCCAGATAGCTGCCGGACTGCACTTCGATCAGTTCCAGCGGCAGCTTGCCCGGGTTGCGCAGGCGATGGGTCACGCCCAGTGGAATGTAGGTGCTCTGGTTCTCGCTGAGCAGGATCACTTCATCGCCACGGGTCACTTCGGCGGTGCCGCTGACCACGATCCAGTGCTCGGCGCGATGGTGGTGCATCTGCAGGCTCAGCGTGCCGCCGGGCTTGACCGTGATCCGCTTGACCTGGAAGCGCTCGCCGTTGTCGATCGAATCGTAGGCACCCCACGGGCGATAGACCTTGCGATGCCAGGTGGCCTCGCTGCGGCCTTCGGCCTTGAGTTGCGCGACTACCGTCTTGACGTCCTGCATGCGGTCGGCCTTGCCGACCAGCACGGCATCGTCGGTTTCCACCACCACCACATCGTCCAGCCCGACCAGCGCCACCAGGCGTTGTGCGTAGGCATAGGTGTTGCGGCAGTCGATGGCGATCACGTCGCCCTGGTGGGCATTACCATCGCCGTCCTGCTGCGAGACATCGCGCAGCGCGGTCCACGAACCGACATCGTTCCAGCCTGCATCCAGTGGAATCACCACCGCATCGGCGGTCTTTTCCATCACCGCATAGTCGATCGAATCGGACGGAACGGCAGTGAAGGCGTCCTTGTCCAGGCGGGTGAAATCGGCATCGTGACGGGCCTGCTGCCAGGCCTGGCGGCTGCCGGCCAGCATGGCGGGCTGGAAACGTTCCAGCTCCTGCAGGTAACGCGAGGCCTTGAACAGGAACATGCCGCTGTTCCAGTAGTACTGGCCGCTGCTGACGTAGCCGGTGGCGGTATCCAGGTCCGGCTTTTCAACGAAGCGCTCGACCGCGCGCAAGCCCTGGCCATCGGCGGCCTTGATATAGCCGTAGCCGGTTTCCGGGCCGGTCGGCACGATGCCGAAGGTGACCAGCTTGCCGGCTTCGGCGGCGGCAGCGGCGGCCTGTACGGCGCTGCGGAACGCAGTCTCGTTGGTGATCACATGATCGGAGGGCAGCACCAGCAGCAGAGCGTCGGCACCGTCGCGGGTGGCTTCCAGCGCGGCCACCGCGATCGCCGGGGCCGTGTTGCGGCCGACCGGCTCAAGGATGATCGCGGCCGGCTCGGCGCCAACCTGCTGCAGCTGCTCGGCGGCGACGAAGCGATGCTCTTCGTTGGCGATCACCAGCGGTCCACGCGCAGCGATCGGGGCGACGCGCTTCCAAGTGGCCTGCAGCATCGTCAGTTCGCCCGCCAAGGGCAGGAACTGCTTCGGATACGCCTCGCGCGAAAGTGGCCACAGGCGGGTACCGGATCCACCGGACAGGATGACGGGCTGGATGCTGCTCATACGTTCCTCGGTTACTGCTGGATCAGGCGGGAGATGTCGTCAGTGCGTGCCTGCATCAGCGCTGCATCGCCGCGGGCTTCAACATTCAGGCGCAGCAGCGGCTCGGTGTTGGAGCTGCGCAGGTTGAAGCGCCAGTCGCCAAAGTCGGCGCTGATGCCATCGGTGTGGTCCAGCGTGGGCGACTGCGTGGCGAAATGCTCCATCACGCGCGCGACAGCGGCCTTGGCATCGGCAACCTTGAAGTTGATCTCGCCACTGCACGGGTAGGCGGCCATGCGGTCTTCGACCCAGTCGGCCAGCGAGCGCCCGCTTTCGGAGACCAGCTGGGCGATCAGCAGCCACGGGATCATGCCGGAGTCTGCATAGGCGAACTCGCGGAAGTAGTGGTGGGCGCTCATCTCGCCGCCGTACACCGCGTCCTCGGCGCGCATCTTTTCCTTGATGAAGGCGTGGCCGCTCTTGCACTGCACCGGCACACCGCCGGCCTGCTCGACCATGTCCACGGTGTTCCAGACCAGGCGCGGGTCATGCACGATCTTGCCGCCCGGGTTGCGCGCCAGGATCGCCTTGGCCAGCAGGCCGACCAGGTAGTAGCCCTCGATGAAGCGGCCGGTGTGGTCGAAGAAGAAGCAACGGTCGAAATCGCCATCCCAGGCAATGCCGAAATCGGCGCCGTGTTCGCGCACCGCATCGGCGGTGGCGGCGCGGTTCTCCGGCAGCAGCGGATTGGGAATGCCGTTGGGGAAGCTGCCGTCCGGCTCGTGGCAGATGCGGATGAACTCGAACGGCAGGTGCGGTGCCAGCAGATCGACGATGGCACCGGCGCCACCGTTGCCGGCGTTGACCACCAGCTTCAGCGGCCGCAGCTTGCCGGCATCGACATAGCTCAACAGGTGCTGGATGTACGCGCTCTTGTCGTGCTGGGCGCTCTGCCCGGCGCGCGGCGGCTGCGCCTCGGACGTATCGGCGGCGACCGCATCGGAAATCGCGAACAGGCCGGTATCTGAGCTGATCGGGCGCGCGTTTTCCTTGACCAGCTTCATCCCGTTGTAGTCCATCGGGTTGTGGCTGGCGGTGACCATCACGCCGCCGGCCGCGCCCAGATGGTCGGTCTGGAAATAGACTTCTTCCGTGCCGCACAGGCCGATGTCAATCACCTCGCGCCCGGTACCGCGCAGGCCTGCGGCCAATGCGTCCTGCAGCGCGGGGCTGGTCAGGCGCACGTCGTGGCCCAGTACCACCGGGCCCGGCGCAAGCTGTGCCGCCAGTGCCACGCCGATGCGGCGCGCCAGGTCTTCGTTCAGTTCTTCCGGCACGCGGCCGCGAATGTCATAGGCCTTGAAGGCGGGCAGGGGCATCGATCGGATCCTGGATGAGGTCAGCGCCGTAGTTTACGGCCATGGATGTGTGGGAACCGTTTTCCGGAAACGCCGCCCCGGGAACAGTCATCGGAACGACAGGTACTTGTGGCCGAAGTAGCTGGAGACCACCGGCACCGCCACGCCCACCACGTGAGCAATCTCCAGGCGCAGCACGTCCACGCCCAGCCATGGCAGCAGGTGGTAGGCCAGCACGGTGGAAACCAGCCAGGTCTGGGCCACCGCGAACAGGTTGACCAGCACGAAGTAGAACGCCGAGTGGTGCAGGGGGCGGGTGCTGCCGGAAAACACCAACCAGCGGGTCAGCACGAAGGCGGTGACCATGCCGGTGATGTAGGCGGCGATGATCGCCGGGGTGAACGACATCCAGTGGCTGTAAAGCATCCGCGACAGGATGTTGGCCAGCGCAGCGATGCCGCCGGCCAGCAGGAACAGCAGAAACGGGCGGGACAGGGTCACGCCACCGCCTCACGGGCCATGGCACGCCCGAAGCCGATGCTCTCGGATATGCCGCGGTCTTCTGGGTAGTAGTGCGAGGTATCGGCCACCCACAGTCCTTCCACCGGCAGCCGGCGCGGCGGCAGCCGGTCCAGGAAGCCCGGTTCGCAGATCGGCTGCGCGTGGCGGTAGCGGCTGACCCGCACGTCGATGAAGTCATCTGCGCCCAGCTGCGGATTGATCATGCACAGGTAGCGGCGCACCTTGTCAGCGAACACGTCGTCGCTGTCGCCATAGCGCTCGTGCTCGCCGGGCATGTAGAACGGCACGTAGACGATATGCGCATCCATCGGGCGCAGGTTGGTGTATTCGACGATGCCGGGGATGTCCATGTCCGGGTCGTTGGTGTTGACCCAGAAATTGGCCGAGACCGGCCTGCGCAGCTTGGCGATCACGCAGACCACGGCAATGTTGTTCAGTGCGCGGAACTTCGCCAGGATCGCCTCCGGCAGATCCGGCGCCAGGCGTGGCACGAACGGCAGCGGTACCGTGGAAATGATCTTGTCGAAGGCCAGATGCTCGCCGCCGACCTGGACGCCGCGCACGCGGCCTTCCTCGATCACGATGCGTTGCACCGGGCTGGACAGCCGCACCTCGCCACCATGGCGCTGGATGTCCGCATGCAGGGCATCGAGCAGGGTGGATGAACCGCCTTCCAGATACCCCAGCTTTTCGCGCATCAGGCTGTAGCGGGAGCGGCCGATGCGCCGGATCCGGCTCCAGATCCATGCCGCGGACAGATTGCCGGCATAGTCGTAGAACTTGTAGTCGAACAACCGGCGCCACAGCGTTTCATAGGCTTCGGCACCGACCCAGCGGCGGATCCACGACGAAGCCTCAACGTGGTCCAGCGGGCGCCAGTCGTTGCGTCGCGTGCACAGGAAGGCATGCAGGCCGTAACGGATCTTCGCCACCAGCCCCAGGCCCTTGAAGCGCAGCAGGGCGATCGGGTTGCCCCAGGCCTGCAGGCGCTTGCCGAACCAGTAGCCCATGCGGGTCTCGGTCCAGCGCATGCGTGCGCCTAGCCCCAGCTCGTCGAGCACGGTCAGGAAATCATGGTCTGAGGTGCAGTGGAAGTGGTAATAGCGTTCGATCGGCATACCGCCGAAGTCGAAGCTCGCGGTCATCCCGCCGACGCGGTCATCGGCCTCGAATACCACGGGCTGGTGCCCGTCTCGGGCCAGCTGGTAGGCCACGGCCAGGCCCATCGGGCCCGCGCCGAGAACAGCGATGCGCTCGCTCATGATCAGAACTCCAGGGCGATATCGCCGTACTCGGGGTCGTTGAAGGTGGCGTCGATGGCCTGCGCGAAGGGCGTCGGCCGTACATCGAAGATGGAAGGCCAGTCGATGACTTCGAACTCGTCATGGGCCACCAGTGCCTGCAGCTGCGCAGCGGTGAATGGCGGGTCGCGGTCGAACAGCGCCCAGATCCTCAGCAGCAGGTGGAACAGGCGGTAGGGGATGTGCAGCAGCAGGGTGCGGGCACGCGTGCTGTGCCTGATCTGGCGGATGATGTCGACGTAGTCGACCTTCTCCAGGCCGGTGATGTTGTAGCGCTGGCCAGCAATCCGCGAACGCAGGCAGCTGGCGATGATGGTGGCGAAGTCGCCGGCGTACAGCGGCTGGCGCATGTAGCGGCCATCGCCGGGAATCGGGAACACCGGAACCTTGCGCATGAAACGCGACAGCCAGCCCAGGTGCTTGCGGTCGAACCAGCCGAACATCAGGGTCGGGCGCAGGATGACCGCAGGGATGCCACGCGCGGCTACAAGTTGTTCCTGCTCGCGCTTGGTGCGGGTGTAGTCGTCGTCGGCCACCGAACAGACCACCGAGGAGCTGATGTGCACCGTGTAGGGCACGGCGTGGCGCTCGATGGCATCGAGGATGAGGTCGGTGGCAGTGATGTTGTTGCGCACGAATGGCATGGGGTCGGTGCCGCCGATCTGCGCCTGCAGCATCACCACGGCATCGGCTTCGGCGAAATGGTGCTCCCAGGCGCCTGGCTCTGCCAGGTCGGCGTGTTCGGTCACCACGTCCGGATGCATGCGTGCCAGCACCGCGAGATTGGCGGCGTGCTTGTCGATCACCACCAGCCGGCGGTAGCCCTGGCGCTTGAGGATGGCGACCAGGTTCTGGCCGACCAGGCCGGCCCCGCCGGGAATGATGATCTTCTGCTCCAGCACGGAGTCCGTTGCAGTGCTCACAGCGAGATCCTGTTGAAAAGGGCCTGGGGCAGCAGGCGGATCACCATCATGATCAACCGCCAGAAGCCCGGGGTATACAGCACCGGGGTGCCGCGACCAATGCCAGCGATGATGCGGCGCGCGACCTGGTCCGGCGTCGCCCACAACGGGCCCTTGCGCAGATGAGCCGTCATCGGCGTGTCGACGAAGCCGGGGCGGATGTCGACCACCGCCACACCCTGCTTGGCCAGGCGTTGGCGCAGGCCACTGAGGCAGGTGCTGACCGCCGCCTTGGCGGCGCCGTAGACGTAGTTGCTCTGGCGGCCGCGGTCGCCGGCCACCGAGGTGATCACCGCCAGCGCGCCGCTGCCAGCATCGGCCAGGCGATTGGCCACGGGCCCCAGCAGGGCCAGGGTCGAGGTGCCGTTGGTGGCGAACTCGGCCATGCAGGTCTCCACCGAGGCCTCGCAGGCAGCCTGATCGGGCAGCGTGCCATGCGCGACCAGCACCACGTCCACCCGTCCCAGCGCCTGCCAGGCCTGTGCCAGCAGATCGGCGTGGGCAGCCAGGTCGTTGATGTCCATGGAGTGGGTGTGCGTGGCACGCGCACCGCGCACGCGCAGGTCGTCGGCGATGGCGGCCAGCCGGTCGGCGCGGCGCCCGACCAGGAACAGTGATGCACCGCGCGCGGCATAGCGCCGGGCGACGGCTTCGGCAATCGCGGACGTGGCGCCGATGATGAGGACGTTCTGCATGCTTACTCCGTCACCCGGCGCCAGAAGCCGGACGAGAAACGTGGATCGATGAATCGGCTGAAGTCCTGCCAGCGCGGGTACGCCTGCTGGAACGAGGCGGCGGTCATCCGCGCATCCTTGGCCGGGTACTGGGCACCGCCGGCGGCATCGACGATCCGGTCCAGGCGCCGCAGCAGGGCCCAGAGCGTCTCGCCGGTGTTGGGGAAATCCAGGGCCAGGGTGGTACCCGGGCGCGGGAAGGACAACATGCCAGGGGACGGCCGCGTGCCGAACTGCTTGAGCACCGCCAGGAACGAACCCTGGCCACTGCGGGCGATTTCCTGCAACAGGGCGGGAACGCCGTCTGCTGCCGCGTGCGGTGGCAGCACGCACTGGTACTGCACGAAGCCAGCCGGACCATACATCCGGTTCCATCCGCTGATGCCATCGAGCGGATAGAAAAAGGGCAGCAGGTGCGAGGCGTGGCGCCGGCGTTGCGTCGGTTGGCGCCAGTAGTAGAGCGTATTGAACGGGCGCAGGGTCAGCCGGTTGACCAGTGATATCGGTGGCGTCAGCGGCATCTTCCACTGCCGGCGGGGCATGGCCGGGCGTTCGTCGGCCGGCTGCATGGCATGGTTGGCACGCGTGAAATGCCCGCGGCCAAGGCCGCGGCCACGCGCCAGGCAGTCGATCCAGGCCACGCTGTACTCGTGGCTTTCGCTGCTGTCCTGTGACAGTGCGAAGAAGTCGGCCAGGCTGGAGAATCGGATGTTCTCCACCTCCAGGCTGCTGCCCGGCACGCGGCGCAGCTGCAGCTCGGCATGGGTGACCAGTCCGGTCAGGCCGAGCCCACCGACGGTGGCTTCGAACCAGCCGTCGCCATCGCCAGGACGGCACACGCGGCGTTCGCCGTTGCTGCGCAGCAGCTCGAAGGACAGCACGTGGTGACCGAAGCTGCCGGCCAGGTGGTGATTCTTGCCATGCACATCATTGCCGATCGCACCGCCCACGGTGATATGGCGCGTGCCCGGGGTGACCGGCAGGAACCAGCCCTGCGGCAGCACCTGTGCGATGATCTCGCCCAGGGTGACGCCGGCTTCGCAGTGCAGTCGCCCGCTGGCCGGATCGAAGGCGATGAAGCGGTCCAGGCCGCGACAGTCGAGCAGGGTGGCACCCGGATTCTGGCAGCTGTCGCCATAGCTGCGTCCATTGCCATGCGGCAGCGCGGTGCCCTCGAAGGCCGGCAGCGCGGCGAGCCGATCGTGCACCCTGACCAGCGACTGTGGCGCGCGCGGATACCGCCCCCAGGAATACGCGCCGGCCCGCATCAGATCGCCACCAGGGCAAACCCGGCGCACAGCGCGGCCACGACCTGGCTGGCCCGGTCCGTGGCAGCGAACACGATCGGGTCATCGTGCATGTTGCCGCGATGCGCGATCACCCAGGCGCGGCTGACCCAGTACAGCAGGATCGGGCAGATGAACCACAGCAGCTTTGGGTTGCGGTACAGCTCCACGCTGTCGGGGCTGTTGATGTACAGCGCCATCACCAGCACAGCGCAGTAGCCGGCGGCAGCGCCCAGCGACTGCAGCAGCGGCAGGTCTTCCACGCCGTAGCCACGGCCGTTGGCGCGGGTCTTGCCACGGGCCAGCACCGCGTGGAGTTCGGTATAGCGCTTGAGCAGAGCCAGTGAGAGGAAAATGAACATGCTGAAGGCCAGCAGCCAGAACGACAGTTCTGCCCCGATGGCCACCGTGCCGCCGATGATGCGCAGGGTGTAGAGGCTTGCCAGCAGCACCACATCGAGCATGACGATGCGCTTCAGGCGTAGCGAGTAGGCCAGGGTCAGCGCGTAGTAGCCCAGCAGCACGGCGGCAAATGCCGGGCTGCAGGCCAGTGCCACGGCCAGCCCGCACAGCGTCAGCAGCGGGCCCGCAACCAGGCCGTGCAGCAGCGGCAAGCGGCCGGCGGCAAAGGGGCGATGGCGCTTGCGCGGATGGCGGCGATCCGCATCGAGGTCGAGCAGGTCGTTGAGTACATAGACACCGGAGGCGCACAGGCTGAAGGCAGTGAAGGCCAGCAGCGCATTGGCCACCGCCGGTGCTTCCAGGAAGCGGTGGGCGGTCAACAGCGGAACGAACACCAGCAGGTTCTTCAGCCACTGGTGCGGACGCAGCGCCTTCAACCACGCCTGCGGCCTGGACGGCGCAGGCCAATGCCCCAGTACCTGCGTGCGTTGCGCTGCGGCGCCCGCCAGTGCGCTGCCGTTGTTGACCACCCAGGCGCCTGCGGCGCGCGCCCAGACTGCCAGGTCGACCGTGCCATTGCCGGCGTAGTCGAAACCGCGCTCGCCGAACGCATCCACCAGGGCCTGGGCCTTTTGGGGGCCGGACAGGTTGCGCTGACCGTCGCTGGCGATGACCTGTTCAAACAGGCCCAGATGTGCGGCGATCGGCGCGACCAGCAGCTGGTCCGAGGCGGTGCACAGCACCCGCGGGCGCTGCGGCGTGTCGCGCAGCAGTTCCAGCACCTTCGGGTTGTACGGCAGGTGGCGTGGATCGACGGTGGCGCGTGCGGCGATCTGCCGCTTCAGTGCGGCCTTGCCCTGCAGCAGCCAGAACGGCAGCAGGAACAGGTACAGCGGATTGCGCGCCAACAGCACCAGCAGCGATTCATACAGGAGGTCCGTGTCCAGCAGCGTGCCATCCAGGTCCACGCACAGGGCGCGTTCGTGGGCTGCAGGAGAGGGGGCAGGAGGCGCTGGGGGCATCGTTCGCGGGCTGACGCGGCGGGATCGTCCATTGTATCCGCGTTGGGGCATGGGCCAGAAAGCGGCATCCCGGCCCCGGGCCGCTGCGTCCGCGCGGTTTGCTGCGCCGCAAACCCGTCGGATGCAGGGCTGCGGCTAGAATGCGCTTATCCATTCGCAGGGTACTACAGCAATGCAGCAATCGACTTCCGGTGGAAAGCGCGGCAAGCGCTTCGCCAGTGCGGCGGAGGCCCTGCAGGGGGTGGTCGCCGATGGCCAGACCCTGGCCGTGGGCGGCTTTGGCCTGTGCGGCATTCCCGAGGCGCTGATCGCTGCGCTGCGCGACAGCGGCGCCAAGGGCCTGACCGTGATCTCGAACAATGCCGGCGTCGATGGCTTCGGCCTGGGCCAGCTGCTGGAAACGCGGCAGATCAAGAAGATGATTTCGTCCTACGTGGGCGAGAACAAGGAATTCGAACGGCAGTTCCTGGCCGGTGAGCTGGAACTGGAGTTCAACCCGCAGGGCACCCTGGCCGAGCGCCTGCGTGCCGGTGGCGCGGGTATTCCGGCGTTCTTCACCGCCACCGGCTACGGCACGGTGGTGGCCGAGGGCAAGGAAACCCGCGAGTTCAACGGAAAGCACTACGTGATGGAGACCGCGCTGCGCGCCGACGTGGCGCTGGTAAAAGCCTGGAAGGCCGACGAGGCTGGCAATCTGGTGTTCCGCAAGACCGCGCGCAACTTCAACCCGGCCTGCGCGATGGCCGGCAAGGTCTGCATCGTGGAAGTGGAAGAGGTGGTGCCGGTCGGTGCCATCGACCCGGACCAGGTGCACCTGCCGGGCATCTACGTGCACCGCATCGTGCACAACGCGCATCCTGAGAAGCGAATCGAACAGCGCACCATCCGCGCGGAGGGCAACTGACATGGCGTGGACCCGTGACGAGATGGCGGCCCGCGCCGCCCAGGAGCTGACCGATGGCGCCTACGTGAACCTGGGCATCGGCCTGCCGACGCTGGTGGCCAACCACATTCCCGAAGGCGTGGACGTATGGCTGCAGTCGGAGAATGGCCTGCTCGGCATCGGCCCGTTCCCGACCGACGCTGAAGTTGACGCCGACCTGATCAATGCCGGCAAGCAGACCGTCACCGCACGTGCCGGTGCCAGCTACTTCGGCAGCCACGACAGTTTCGCAATGATCCGCGGTGGCCACGTCAACCTGGCCATCCTCGGTGCCATGCAGGTGACCGACAAGGGCGACCTGGCCAACTGGATGGTGCCCGGCAAGATGGTCAAGGGCATGGGCGGCGCTATGGACCTGGTGGCCGGCGTGCAGCGTGTGGTGGTGCTGATGGAGCACACCGCGAAGAGTGGCGAGCACAAGATCCTCGCCGAATGTACGCTGCCGTTGACTGGCGTGGGCGTGGTCGACCGCATCATTACCGACCTGGCTGTGTTCGACGTGACTGACAACGGCCTGCTGCTGGTGGAAGCTGCGCCGGGTGTCAGCGATGAAGATCTGAAGGAAAAGACCGGCGTCGCGTTCCAGCGCGGCTGAAACCTTGCACGGCACCTGTCGCGAGGACCGGTGCCGTACGAGCAACGGACGAACATGGACCTGCATCTGAACGACGCCACCGTGCATTGGCACCGACGCTGGTTAGAGCACGCTGCGGCCGACGCGCTGCAGCGCGATCTGCGTGCGGTGGTGCCGTGGGAGGTGCACCGCATCCGCATCTTTGGGCGGCAAGTGGATTCGCCACGGTTGAGCTGCTGGATGGGCGATGCTGATGCGCGCTACCGGTATTCCGGTACTGATTTCGTCCCTGCCCCATGGCATCCGGCGCTGCTCCGCCTGCGTGACTGCTTGGAGGCATTCTGTCGGGCGCGGTTCAACAGCGTGCTGCTCAACCGCTATCGCGATGGCGAGGATGGCATGGGCTGGCATCGGGACAGTGAACCCGAACTGGGGCCGGCGCCGTTGATTGCTTCATTGAGTGTGGGTGCCGAACGCCGCTTCCTGCTGCGTCGCCGCGACGATCACGCGCGCAAGGCCGAGGTTCTGCTGGGGCATGGCGATCTGCTGGTGATGGGCGGGGGGACCCAGAGCCATTACCAGCATGCGCTGCCCAAGACCCACCGGCCGGTGGGCGAACGCATCAATCTGACTTTCCGCTGGATTCATCCCGGATGAATTAGGTGCAATCAGAGCTCAGCTGCGAAGCAGATCGATGCCGGCCGACAGCAGGCCGCGCCCGAAGTGAGCATAGTTGCCGACGAGCAGCTCCCTCAGAACTGCAGGAACGCGTCGCAGGCGCGGTGCTGGCAAGCGTGCGCGCACAGCGAGATGGCGCTGCTTGCGCTCCACCCAGGCCAGCAGTGATGCCGGTAGGCCTCGTTCGCGTCCGCGCGCTAGAAACTGCACACACTGTGCCTGTTCGGAGTCCAGTTGAAGTCGACGCCGCACGGGGCGAGGAATTGGATCGTTTCCGCCTAAACCCAGTTGATTTCCGCTGTGCAGCCGATAGCTGATCAGCGTATCGGCCAGGCTATCGATATCTCCGCGCGCGGCCGCCCAGGCGGCAATCCAAGCGTCGTGTACCCATTCCGAATCTGGCAGCGGAAGCGCATCGGCAAGAACCTCACGGCGCAATGCCATCGTGGCTCCCGTCATCATCTTGAGCTTGAGCGTCACGCGGAAGCCGTCGCCCGCGCGCATTCTCGAACGCTCTGCTTTCCTGTGGCGCAATGCAGCAAACAGCTTTTTCGAAAGTGATTCGCCTGCCTCATCGATCAACTGGGCGTCGCAGTTCAGAGCCAGCAGCCTTGGGCGAGCATCGAACTCTGCGCAGAACCGCGCGAGTTTGTTGGCATGCCAAACATCATCCTGGTCGCACAGGAAGATGATCTCGCCGGTGCAGGCGCGCAACGCGCCATCGAAGTTCCGTCGATAGCCGACGTTCTGTGGGTTCACCTGCAGGTCCACTGCGATGCCCGCGGCTTCGGCACGTGGTACGAAGGCCTGCAACAGCGCTAGCGTGCCGTCGGACGAGAGATCGTCGCGGATCACGATCTGGTTGGGGCGGCGCGTCTGTGCCAGCAGGCTGTCGAGCTGCTCCTGCAGGAAGCGCTCGCCGTTATACGTGCAGACGGCGATGGAAACGGATGCGGGCATCAGCGATGGGAAGGGGCCGTGGATTGTGATTATCGCATGCACCCGCTGGCGCCCCGCCAGACTTGGCACGGCGCCACAAGGACCTCGCATGGGCTCGGGGAGTGGATCCCTTTCCCGCTGGGAAGGGCCCCGGCTTCGGCGCGATCAGCGTGCAACGGTCGGCTGGTCAGCCTGCCCGCTCTGCAGCGTCCAGCCCACCATGTCCTGTGCCAGCTGCTGCAGGCCACGCTCGAACGCGGCGGTCACCGCCGGTACGTCGGTGCTGCCGACCGGCTGTGCCTGGCGGAAGGTGCGGTCAGCCACCACGCGCTGGTCGGCCACGTGGATCAGCTTGGCATTGACCTCGATCACCACCGTCGGCGTGGCCTGGCCCTGGTAATCCGATTCGAAGCGGCGCACGTCGGTGGACAGCTTGTAGTCGGCGCGGATGCCGGCGGTGCTGCGGGCCACGCCGCGGATGCGGCCGGAATCCTCGAAGCCACGCAGCAGGGTGTCCTCGATCATGTCGGTGGCCGGCTGCGCCCAGCTGGCACCCTTGTAGATCTCAAGCTGCGACGGTGTCGGCCGTACATTGATGCGCGGGCTGTCGACCATGCGCGCGGCGCTGGGCTTGGCCAGTACCAGCTGCCAGCTGGCCTGCGGCCACGCCGGGTCCGCCTTGACCTGCACGGACGGCGAGTACAGCGTTACCGCGGTTTTTTCGCTGCTGCCGAGGATGGAGCAGCCGCCCAGCAGGGGGACCATCGAAGCGGCCAGCAGCAGGCGCGGAAGGGTGGTCGGGCTCATTTGGGTTCGAACTCCTTCGGTGCGTCGCGGCCCAGCAGGTAGCGCGCGGGGTTGTTCTCGAGGCGGTCGCTGACCCGGCGCAGGTCGCGGATCAGGCCGCGCAGCTCGGTCAGCGTCGGGCCCAGCTGGCCGAGGCCATCGTTGGCGAAGCTGTTGATCGCGGCGCGGTTCTCGCCAAGGATCGAATCGGCGTTGCCGGCGGCCGAATCGAGTTTGGCCAGGGTGCCGTCGAGCTTGTCGATGATGCCCGGCAGCTGCTGCACCAGATTCTTGTCCAGGCGCTCGATGGTGCCGTTGGTGGTCTTCAGCGTGGTGTCCAGGCTGCGGGCGGCATCGCGTGCGCTGAGCAGCAGCGCCTGCGTGCCCTGGTCACGATCGGCCAGGCCACCGCTGATCGTTTCCAGATTGGCCAGTGTCGCGTTGATCGAGGCCACGTTACGGTCGCTGAGGATCTGGTCCATGCGCTCGACGATGCGGTTGGCGACGTCGGTGATGTTCTGCAGCGCCGAGGGCGTGGTCGGGATGATCGGTGCCGGATCCTTGTTGACCGTGGTCAGCGCCGGCGACTGCGGCGTGCCGCCGCTGAGCTGGATGATCGACGGGCCGGTCAGGCTGGTGATCGCCAGCTTGGCGCGGGTATCGGTCTTGACCGGGGTGTTGGAGTTCAGGCGGATGCGCGCGACCACCTGGCGCGGGTCGTCCGGCACCAGGTTCAGTTCGGTGATCGAACCGACCGCGATGCCGTTGTACTGCACCGGGCTGCCCACCGACAGGCCGGTCACCGCTTCGCGGAACACCACGCGGTACTCCTGCCACGTGCGGTCGGAGGAGTACTTGGCGGCCCACAGACCGAAGGCCAGCAGGGCCAGGCCGGTGATCAGGGTGAACGCGCCGATCAGCACGTAGTTGGCTTTGGTTTCCATGGCTCAGGCACTCTCGATCTGTTCGCCACGCGCGGCGCGCGCGCGCGGTCCGTGGAAGTATTCCTGGATCCACGGATGATCCAGTTTCTCGATGTCAGGCAAGGGGGCGTTGGCCACCACCTTGCGGTCGGCGATCACCGCTACCCGGTCGCAGATCGCGTACAGCGTGTCCAGGTCGTGGGTAATCAGGAACACGGTCAGCCCCAGCGCTTCCTGCAGGGTCTTGATCAGGCGGTCGAACGCTGCCGCGCCGATCGGGTCGAGCCCGGCGGTGGGTTCGTCCAGGAACAGCAGCGGCGGATCCAGCGCCAGTGCCCGGGCCAGGCCGGCGCGCTTGCGCATGCCGCCTGATAGCTGCGAGGGCAGCTTGTTGATCGCGTCGGCGGGCAGGCCGGCCAGTTTCACTTTCAGCAGTGCCAGTTCGTAGTGCCAGCGTTCGGGCAGTTCGCGATGGTGTTCCTTCAGCGGCACCTGCACGTTCTCACCCACGGTCAGCGAGGAGAACAAGGCGCCGTCCTGGAACAACACGCCGGTGTTGCGCTCGATGTGCAGGCGGCTCTCGGCATCGTCGGCACGCGCGTCGCGGCCGAGTACTTCGATCTGCCCGGCATCGGGCACGCGCAGGCCGAGGATCGAGCGCATCAGCACCGATTTGCCGGTACCGGAGCCGCCGACCACGCCCAGGATTTCGCCGCGGCGCACGTCCAGGTCCAGGTCTTCGTGCACGGTCTGGCTGCCGAAGCGGTTGACCAGTCCACGCACGCGGATGGCCAGTTCGTGGCCCTGGTCGTCGCGCATGTCGATGGGTTCGGGGAGGGCGGATGTGCTCATGTCACCAGTCCATGTGCATGAACCACAACGCCGCGAAGGCGTCGATGATGATCACCAGCGAGATCGTCTGCACTACGCTGGAGGTGGTGCGCTCGCCGACCGACTGCGCTGTGCCTTCGACCTTCAGTCCTTCCAGGCAGCCGATCAGGCCGATCACCAGCGCGAACACGGGTGCCTTCGACAGGCCGACCAGCATGTGCCGCACTTCCATCGTCTCGTGCATGCGCGCGATGTACATCTGTGGCGGGATGTCGAGGTCGAACGCGCCGACGGTGATGCCGCCGGCCAGGCCGGCGACCATCGCGATGAAGGTCAGCAGGGGCAGGGTGACCAGCAATGCCAGCAGGCGTGGCAGCACCAGCAGGTCGACCGGGTCCAGGCCCAGGGTGCGCATCGCGTCGATTTCCTCGCGGGCCTTCATCGCACCGATCTGCGCGGTGAACGCACTGGCGGTGCGGCCGGCCAGCACGATCGCGGTCAGCAGTACCGCGAACTCGCGCAGGAAGGCGATGTTGACCAGCTCGACCACGTAGATCTCGGCGCCGAAGTCGCGCAGGATGGTCGAGCCGAGGAACGCGATCACCGCGCCGACCAGGTAGGACAGCAGCGCCACCAGCGGTACCGCGTCCAGCCCGACCTGCTCCATCTGGTGCACGGTGGCGGTCAGCCGGAAGCGGCGGGGTTCCTTGACCAGCCGGGCCGCCTTGACCAGGTTCTCGCCGAGGAAGCTGCACAGCGCCTTGATGTTGTGGCCGGTGGTGTGGACGCTGACGCCCAGTCGTTCCAGCGCGGCCAGCACGCCGAAATCGCGCTTGGGCTTGGGCCGGTCGTCGGCCACTTCCTCGATGGTGCACACCAGCGCCTGGTGGTCCGCGCGGAACTGCAGTGCGTCTTCGTGCAGATCGGCACGATGGGCCACGCGCAGCACCTGCAGCACGCCGGCCGAATCCAGCTGTTCGATGCCGGTGGCATCGATGCCGGTCAGTTTGTCGGGAACGCCGTGCAGGACCTCGGCCGCGGCCAGCGCGGTCTTCAAGGTCCAGGTGCCGGACAGGCGGATCAGGCCCGGGTCGTGGGCATCCTGTTCGAGCTGGGGGGCGTGGTTCGGGGTCACTTGGGCCATTCGGATCGCAGCATAACCGTTCTGTATCGGGCTTCGCGTCGAACTCGGATGAATTTCTCCGGTGGGGCCCAGCGTAGGTAATACTACGGCGCATGTCCGCAGACGCTCACACGATCCCCACGCCCCAGGCCACCTACGCACAGCGCGTGGCCTTTGTTTCCGAGATCGCCGGACGCCTGCACAGCTATGGCACCACGGCCCAGCGCCTGGAAACGGCGGTGGTGGCACTGGCCCGCCAGCTCGATCTGGATTGTGAACCGTGGTCGAATCCCACCGGAATCATCCTCAGCTTCAGCGATCCGGCGCAGGCGATCGGCTCCAGCGACATCACCCGCGTGATCCGCCTGGCGCCCGGTGAGAACGACCTGCACAAGCTCAGCGTCGCCGACCATATCGCCGAAGAAGTGTCCAACGGGCGGATGAGCATCGCCCAGGGCCACACTGCACTGCGCCAGCTGGACAAGGATCCGGGCCGGCGCGGCAAGCTGCGCACCATCCTGTCGTTCAGCCTCGGCGCGGCCGGCGTGGCCGGGATGTGGAAGCTGCCGTGGCTGGACATTGCCACGGCCGGTGTCATCGGCCTGATGATCGGCCTGCTCGGCATGGTCACCGATCGTCGCCCGGCCACCCGCGAAGCGGCCGAGGCGCTGGCGGCGCTGCTGGCCGGCATGGTCGCCACCCTGGTGGCGTCCTTCATTGGCGCGCTCAACCTCAACACGGTGATCATCGCCTCGCTGGTGGTGCTGCTGCCCGGCATGTCGCTGACCAATGCGGTCAATGAGCTGGCCAGCCAGCACTGGGTGTCGGGCACCGCGCGCTTTGCCGGCGCGCTGACCACCATCATGAAGCTCAGCGTCGGCGCGATGATCGCGGTGACCCTGGCCGACGTGCTCGGGCTGGATCCGGTGATCCGCGCCACGCGGCCGCAGGGGCCATGGGTGGAGTGGGGCTCGCTGCTGACCGCGGCGTTCGCCTTCGCGATGCTGTTCAAGGCCAATCGCCGCGATTACCCGTGGGTGATCGCCGCCTCGGTGGCCGGTTATGCGATCTCCAAGTTCGGCGGCCACGCCTGGGGCGCGCCGGCCGGCATCTTCCTGTCGGCGATGCTGCTGACCGCCGGCGGCAACCTGTTCGGTCGCCTGGTCGGGCGTCCGGGCGCGATCATCCGCCTCCCGGGCATCATCATGATGGTGCCCGGCAGTACCAGCCTGCGCGGCGTGCTGACCCTGGTCCAGCAGCAGGACGTGGGCGCCGGCCAGAGCGTGTTCCTCACCGTACTGAACGTGGTGATGGCGCTGGTGGCGGGCCTGCTGTTCGGCAACCTGCTGATGCCGGCCCGCAAAACCCTGTAATCGCCCTCTGGGCTGCTTCCTGTGGGTGTGGACCGTTGGTCCACACACCTTTCCTTTCCGGGGAATGAAAAAACGCCGGCTTTCGCCGGCGTTTTTCAGTGCATCCCGATCCGGCCTCAGGCCTTCTTGATCAGGAAATCTTCCGGCTTCTTGTTGCCCTTGGCGGTCAGTTCAGCCATCCAGCGCGGCTGCTTGCCACGGCCGGTCCAGGTTTCCTTGGGGTTGGCCGGGTTGCGGTACTTCGGGGCAACCTTGCCCAGCTTGCGGCCAGCGGTCTTCGACGGTGCCTTGGCGACCTTGGCCACCTTGCGCGCGCGCGGGGCCGGGGCGTCGCCGAACAGTTCCTCGATGGTGTAACCCTCGGTCTTGGCCAGCTTGGTCAGCTGGGCGCGAACCTTGGTGATCGGCCGGCGCTTGGCGACGATGGTCTGCTGCTTCTTCGCGGTGCGGATCAGGGCGCCCAGCTCGCGCGCCGACAGGCCGGTCAGGTCAATGCTCATTTACGGTTACTCCGGAAACTAATAAGTGGACGGGACAAGCCAGTCCATGGCGTCGGCGGACAGAATAGAGATGAATTAATCCAAGCACAAATGCAGGCAGGACATGCCGTGGCGGCATGCCGACGCTGTCGCGGTGATTTTGACCGGATTATGTCCGCTGCAATATCGGCCCGCGCTGGCGCAGGCAAAAAAAGACCGGGGCAGGCCCCGGTCTTTCCACGTCAGCCCTGCAGTCGCTGCAGCAGGGTCGCCTTGTCCAGGCTCTCCGCGTCGCTGGCGCGGCGCGAGCGGTACTCGTAGGTGCCGGCGGCCAGGCCGCGTTCGCTGACCACCACGCGGTGCGGAATGCCGATCAGTTCCATGTCGGCGAACATCGCGCCCGGGCGCAGGCCGCGGTCGTCGAGTGCAGCGTCCAGGCCCGCGTCGCGCAGCTCCTGCAGCAGGTTGGCAGCGGCGTCGGCCACGGCGGCATCGCCCTTCGGGTTGATCACGCACACCACCACCTGCCACGGCGCCATCGCGTCCGGCCAGATGATGCCGGCATCGTCATGGTTCTGTTCGATCGCGGCAGCCACCACGCGCGAGATACCGATGCCGTAGCAGCCCATCGCCATCACCGCCGCCTTGCCGTTCTCGTCCAGCACGGTGGCATCCAGCGCTTCGGCGTACTTGCGGCCGAGCTGGAACACGTGGCCGACTTCGATGCCACGGGCGATCTTCAGTTCACCGCCGTCCACGGCACGGTCGCCGGCACGCACGTTGCGGATGTCGGCCACTTCCGGTTCCGGCAGGTCGCGGCCCCAGTTGACGCCGGCCAGGTGGAAACCGGCTTCGTTGGCGCCGACGACGAAGTCGGCCATCGCCGCTACTTCGCGATCGGCCACCACGCGGATGGCCTTGGCCGGGGCGACCGGGCCGAGGAAGCCCGGCACGCTGCCCAGGTGCTCGGCGATTTCTGCCTCGCTGGCGAAGCGCTGCTCGTCCAGGCCGGCGACCTTGGCCAGCTTGATCTCGTTGACCTCGTGGTCGCCACGCACCAGCGCCAGCACGAACTGCTGTGCCTTGCCTTCGCCGGCGATCAGCGCCACCGACTTCACCGTGCGCTGCAGGTCGATGCCGAGCAGGGCCGCGACGTCCTCGCAGGTCTTCTGGGTGGGGGTATCCACCTTGCGCATTGCTTCGGTGGCGGCCGCACGCGGTGCCGGATCGGCAGCGATCGCCGCTTCCATGTTGGCTGCGTAGTCCGAGCCGGTGGAGAACACCAGCGCGTCCTCGCCGGAATCGGCGATGACGTGGAATTCCTGCGACGCATCGCCGCCGATCGCACCGGAATCCGCCTGCACCATGCGGAAATCCAGGCCGAGGCGGGTGAAGATGCGGCTGTAGGCCGACTTCATGTTCTCGTATTCGCGCACCAGGCACTCATCGTGCAGGTGGAACGAATAGGCGTCCTTCATCAGGAACTCGCGCGAACGCATCACGCCGAAGCGCGGGCGGATCTCGTCGCGGAACTTGGTCTGCACCTGGTAGAAGTTCACCGGCAGCTGCTTGTAGCTGGACAGCTCGCTGCGCGCGAAGTCGCAGGCGGCTTCTTCGGCGGTCGGGCTGTAGCAGAACACCTGGTCCTTGCGATCCTTGATCTTCAGCAGCTGCGGGCCGAATTTCTGCCAGCGGCCGGTCTGCTCCCACAGTTCCTTCGGCTGGATGGTCGGGATCTGGAATTCCACGGCACCGGCCCGGTCCATTTCCTCGCGCACGATGCGTTCGACCTTGCGCAGCACGCGCAGGCCCAGCGGCGACCAGGTGTACAGGCCCGATGCCAGCTTGCGGATCATGCCCGCGCGCAGCATCAGCCGATGGCTCGTCAGCTCGGCGTCGCTGGGGGTTTCCTTGGTGGTGTGCAGGTGGAACTGGGAGAGGCGCATCGTCGGCTTCGGATAACGGCAGAGACCTCTATTCTGCCAGCCCGGCCGGGGGGAGGGGTATCGGCAGGGCTGCGCCCTGCACCCGCCTCAAGCAACGTCAGCTGCAACGGCAACAGCAAGAACGGGTTTCCTGGGAGATGGCGGGGTGGGTCCGGTTGCGGGGGCGCCGTGAATACGTCCATGTAGGCTCGGTCGCCGCATCCATGCGGCTCACGCCCCCGCAACCGGACCCACCCCGCCTTTGACAGACCCCGCGATCTGTTGGACATGCCGGTGGGGGTCAGATCCGTTTTCCGGAGGAAAACGGATCTGACCCCGGATTCAATTCGAGATCTGACAGATTTCATCCACGCATGGCGTGGATCTACTGACCGTCACTAGTGGTCTGTCAGGGGCGGGGCGGTGTGGGGTGGCAGGACCGTTGGCGCCATGGATGGCGCCATCGAGCCCCCATGGGTGAGGGCGCTTTGCTTGCGAAGCACTGCTTCGCAAGCGCCCAAACGCACAGCCGCCAGCGGCTGGGCCGGACCGCGGAGCGGGGTTCACGGCGTGTCCTGCCAGCCCACACCGCCCCGCCAAACCAGCAGGAAACCAGAGCCGCTTTTGACGTTGCCATTGCCGTTGCTTGCAGCTTCTGCAGGTGCAGGGCGCAGCCCTGCCGAGCCCTTAACCCGCCGGTGGGCAGTAAGCCTTGATGGCCGCCTCCGCCAATCCCTTCTGCGCGGTGTGCTGCTCCGGGGTCAACGGGGTATCGGGCTTGCCATCGCCATCGGTGTCCTGCATCACCTGGCCGCCACCGTCCAGCAGGGCCAGGTTGGCCCGGGCCGTGCTGCACTGCTCGGGGACCGGCGCGGCCGGGATCTCGGTGCTGGCCGCGGCCTGCGGGGTGCGGGCCTGCTCGCGGGTCTCGTACTTCTTGCCCGCCGGTGGGGTCTCCGAGTATTGGGTCACGCCCTGGGCGTCCTTCCATTTGTAGACGGGACCGGCCACGGCGTTGGCACTGGCCAACAGCAGCAGGCATCCAAGGCAGGACAGGGCACGCATGGCAAACTCCACGGAATGGGCGTAGAACGCCGATTGCAGCATTGGCGCCGAGCACTGGCAAGTCGATTAAACTGGATTCCATGGACCCGATCACACCGCCGCCGCGCTCGCGCACGATTTACCTGCTGCCCAACCTGTTCACCACCGCCGGCCTGTTCGCCGGCTTCTACGCGATCATCGCCGCGGCCAACGGGGATTTCGTCAACGCCAGCATCGCCGTGTTCGTGGCGGCGGTGATGGATGGCCTGGACGGGCGCGTGGCGCGCCTGACCGGCACCAGCAGTGAATTCGGCGTGCAGTACGACTCGCTGGCCGACCTGGTCAGCTTCGGCATGGCCCCGGCGCTGGTGATGTACCACTGGTCGCTGTCGTGGCTGAAGTTCGACGATCCGCTGCTCGGCCGCGTCGGCTGGGCCGTGGCCTTCCTGTATGCGGCCTGCGCGGCACTGCGCCTGGCCCGCTTCAATACCCAGGTGGCAGTGGTCGACAAGCGCTGGTTCGTCGGCCTGGCCAGCCCGGCCGCAGCGGGCCTGATGATGTCCTTCGTCTGGGCGTTCGCTGATGGCAACCTGGGCTGGGACGGCAACCAGCTGCGCTACGTGGCGCTGGCGGTTACGATCATCGCTGCGCTGCTGATGGTCAGCCGCATCCGCTTCTGGAGCTTCAAGGGCGGCGCTGCCAAGGGCACCCGTTCGGACCGCGTGCCGTTCCTGGTGCTGGCACTGGTGCCGGTGGCCATCGCCATTGCGGTCATCGACCTGCCGCGCGTGCTGTTCGCAGTCGGCATCCTGTACGCCTTGTCCGGCCCGGTGATGTGGGCCGTGCAGCGCCTGCGCAAGAAGCCCGAGGCCGCGTGAGCGAGGACCTGCCCGTGCTGTGGTCACCGGCCCAGCAGGCCTGGCTGCAGGCCATGGGCTACACCGTCTATCACGACGGCCAGCTGGCTGCCGAGCTGGATGCCGCGCTGCAGTTGAGCGTGGCCGAAGCCGAGGCCAGCGTCGCCGCGCCGGAAGCGGTGCGTGCCGCCGTGCCGTCGCGCGAACAGCATGCCGGGCCGGCGCCCGCAGCCCGCCAGGAACGCCCGGCACCGCCGCGCCGCGAAACGCCGGTCAGCGCCCCGGACACCGTGCCGGCGGCTGAGCGCCCGATGCCCAGCGGCAACGCACGCCAGCCGGTGGTCCGCCTGCCGGATCGCCTGCAGATCGCGCTGCTGCGTGCGTCCGGCTGCAACCCGAATGACCCGGCTACGCAGCGGTTGATGGACAGCTGGCCGCTGGAGCAGCTGCGCCACGACCCGGCCGCCAAGCGTGCGCTGTGGCCGCAGCTGCGTGCCCTGCGCAAGCGAGGCACGCCATGAGTGCGGTCGCCCGTCCCGGCCCGGTCAGCCTGCGCGCGCTGCGCGAGAGCGACCTCAATGCGGTGATGGCGATCGAACTGCGGGGCTACCCTTTCCCCTGGACCCGCGGCATCTTCATCGACTGCCTGCGCGCCGGCTATCCCGGCCTGGCGATGGAGCGCGATGGCCTGCTGATCGGCTATGGCGTGCTCAGCATCGCCGCCGATGAAGCGCACGTGCTGAACATCTGCATCGATCCGCTGGCACAGTCGCGCGGGCTGGGTCGCCAGCTGCTGCGCGCGCTGGTGCAGCTGGCCGCCGACCGCGGCGCACAGCGCGTATTCCTGGAAGTGCGTCCGTCCAACGCGCCGGCGCTGGCGCTGTACCACAGCGAAGGATTCAACGAGATCGGCCGCCGCCCGCGCTACTACCCGGCGGCACAGGGCCGCGAGGATGCGGTGGTGATGGCGATCGAACTGGTCGACGGCGACCTGCAGGCAATGCCGCCGCTGTAACGCAGACTGGTTGCCGGCCAGCGGCCGGCACTACCGACGGGTCTCCGCTGTGATCGACACATCGCCTGCCGCGGTAGGTGCCAACCTTGGTTGGCACGCTTTCCTCACGCCATCCGCAGGGCAAGCACGCCGCCCACGATGAGCCAGGCTGCCAGCCAGCGCGCGCGCGGTATGCGTTCGCGCAGCAGGAACACCGAGATCAGCAGCGCGAACAGGATCGAGGATTCGCGCAGCGCCGAGACCATCGCCACCGGCGCCTGGGTCATGGCCCACAGCGCCATCGCATAGGAGGCCGTGGTGCCGACGCCACCGGCCAGGCCCAGTGGCCAATGCTGCCGCGCATAGTCCAGCACCGCGCCGCCGCGCGTGTACAACGCCCACAGCGGCAGCGGAATGCCCGACAGCAGGAACAGCCACAGCGTGTAGCTGAGCGCGCTGCCTGACTGCCGCGCGCCCTGTGCATCGACCAGGGTGTAGGTGGCGATCATCGCCGCGGTCAGCAGCGGCAGGCGCAGCTGGCCGCCGCGCGCCCCCAGTGCCATGCACAGGATGCCGGTGCTCACCAGCACCACGCCCAGCCACGCTGCGGCGGGCAATGGCTCACCGAGCAGGGTGCCCGCCAGCGCGACCAGGATCGGCGCGCTGCCACGCATCAGCGGGTAGGCCAGGCTCATGTCGACCTGCTGGTAACAGCGTGCGACCAGCCCGTAATAGGTCACCTGCAACAGCACCGATGCGCCCAGCCAGGGCCAGCTGTGCGCGGCCGGGAAGGGCAGGAAAGGCAGGGCAGCGGCCGACAGAAGCGCGGCACTGCCGGTCACCAGTACGGTGCCGAGGAACTTGTCCGGCCCGCGCTTGACGATCGCATTCCAGCTGGCATGCAGCGCCGCGGCAGCGAGAACAAGCAGGAAGATGGAAAGCGGCATCCGTCGATGATGCCATGCGGGGCAAATGGAAACGCCGGGCATCGCCCGGCGTTTCCGATTCCGCTTCGGTGGGTGCCAACCTCTCCCGGCGCGGTAGGTGCCAACCTTGGTTGGCACACACCCGAGCGCGGCGTTACAGCTTCGCGCGCTGCTCGCGCAGGCCGGCCAGCTGCGTGTTCCAGTCGACCAGGCGCACGCGCTCCTGCTCGACCACCGCCGGTGGCACCTTGTCGGTGAACTTGGCCAGCTTGGCTTCGCTCTTTTCCTGCTCGCCTTCCACGCGCTTGATCTCCTTGTCCAGGCGCGCGCGCTCGGCATCGAGATCGACCAGGCCTTCCAGCGGCACCAGCAGCTTCAGCTCGCCCACGATCGCGGCGGCCGCCGGCGGTGCGCTTTCGCCCTCGGCCAGCCACTGGATGCTGTCCAGCTTCAGCAGGAACGACAGCGAGGCGCTGAAGCGTCCGATGCGCACGCGGTCCTGCTCCAGCCCGGCCTGCAGGCGCAGCGGCACCTGCTTGGACGGGGCGACGTTCAGTTCGCTGCGCACGCGACGCACCGCACTGATCACCGCCTTCAGCCATTCCACGTCGGCCTCGGCCTGGGCGAAATCGCCTTCGAACTCGGCGGCGGTCGGGTACGGGCGCAGCGACAGCGTGGTTTCGGCCAGGCCCAGGCGCGGGGCCAGCTGCTGCCACAGCTGTTCGGTGATGAACGGGGTGAGCGGGTGCAGCAGGCGCAGCAGCGCTTCCAGCACGTACAGCAGGGTGTGGCGGGTGCTTTCGGCGTCGGCGGCGTCGGCACCGTTCAGTGCCGGCTTGCTCAGCTCCAGGAACCAGTCGCAGAACTCGTTCCAGGCGAACTCGTACAGGCACTGCGCCAGCAGGTCGAAGCGGTAGTTGGCGTAGTGGCCCTGCGCCTCGGTGGACACCGCGGCCAGGCGCGCGAGGATCCAGCGTTCGGCATCGGTGCGCGGGGTCGGCACGCCGGTGAACGCAGCACCCTCGGTGTTCATCAGGGCGAAGCGGCTGGCGTTCCACAGCTTGTTGCAGAAGTTCTTGTAGCCCTCGGCGCGGTTCATGTCGAACTTGATGTCGCGGCCGTGGGTCGCCAGCGCGGCGATGGTGAAGCGCAGCGCATCGGCACCGTGGGCGGCAATGCCGTCCGGGAATTCCCTGCGGGTGGCCTTCTCGATCTTCTCCACCATCTTCGGCTGCATCAGGCCGCCGGTGCGCTTGGCGACCAGGTCGTCGATGGTGATGCCGTCGATGATGTCCAGCGGGTCGAGCACGTTGCCCTTGCTCTTGGACATCTTCTGGCCCTGGCCGTCGCGGATCAGGCCGGTGAAGTAGACGTCCTTGAACGGGATCTTCCCGACCAGGTTGTCGGTGGCCATGATCATGCGCGCCACCCAGAAGAAGATGATGTCGAAGCCGGTGATCAGCACCGACGACGGCAGGTAACGGTCGAAGCCGCGCTCGGCCATGGCCTGCTCGTTCGGCCAGCCCAGGGTGGAGAACGGCCACAGCTGCGAGGAGAACCAGGTCTCCAGCACGTCGCTTTCCTGGTTCAGCACCACGTCGCTGCCCAGGTTGTTCTTTGCCCGCACTTCCTCTTCGCTGCGACCGACGTAGCAGCTGCCGGTGGCGGCATCGAACCATGCCGGAATGCGATGGCCCCACCACAGCTGGCGGCTGATGCACCAGTCCTGGATGTTGTTCATCCAGTGGCGGTAGGTGTTGATCCAGTTCGGCGGCACGAAGGAAATGCTTCCGTCCTCGACCAGTTCCAGGCCACGCTTGGCCAGGTCGTCCATTTTCACGAACCACTGGTCGGTCAGGTACGGCTCGATCACCTGGCCGGTACGGTCGCCGCGCGGCACCTGCAGCTTGTGCGCCTTGGTCTCGACCAGGATGCCCAGGTCTTCCAGCTCGGCCAGCACGGCCTTGCGCGCGGCATAGCGGTCCAGGCCCTGGAAGCGTTCCGGCGCGTTTTCATTCAGCGCCGCCACCGGGGTGAACAGGTTGATCATCGGCAGGCTGTGGCGCACGCCGACTTCGTAGTCGTTGAAATCATGCGCCGGGGTGACCTTGACCACGCCGGTGCCGAACGCACGGTCCACGTAGTCATCGGCGATCACCGGCACGCGGCGGCCGGTCAGCGGCAGCACCACGCTCTTGCCGATCAGGTGCGCATAACGTGCGTCTTCCGGGTGCACCATCACCGCGGTATCGCCCAGCAGGGTTTCCGGGCGGGTGGTGGCAACGACCAGGTAGTCGCGGGTTTCGCGCAGGGTTTCCACGCCGTCGGCATCGCGCTCGACGTGCTCGTAGCTCAGGCCCTCATCCAGCGTGTAGGCGATCGACCACAGGAAGCCGTCTTCCTCGGCGCTCTCCACTTCCAGGTCCGAGATCGCGGTCTTCAGGACCGGGTCCCAGTTGACCAGGCGCTGGCCGCGGTAGATCAGGCCCTGCTCGTACCAGCGCACGAAGGCTTCGTTGACCGCCGCCGACGGCTGCGGATCCATGGTGAAAGTGCTGCGCGACCAGTCGGCGGAGGTGCCGAGGCGGCGCATCTGGCGTTCGATGGTGTCACCGGACTGCTGTTTCCACTCCCAGACCTTGCCGATGAAGCCTTCGCGGCCCAGCGAATCGCGGGTCTCGCCCTTGCCTTCCAGCGCCAGGTTGCGGCTGACCACCATTTCGGTGGCGATGCCGGCATGGTCGGTACCGACCTGCCACAGCGTGTCGTAGCCGCGCATGCGGTGGTAGCGCACCAGCGCGTCCATCAGGGTCTGCTGGAAGGCGTGGCCCATGTGCAGGGTGCCGGTCACGTTCGGCGGCGGCAGCAGGATGGTGTACGGCTCGCCCGTGCCGGACGGCTTGAAGTGGCCGGCCTTCTCCCAGGCCTCGTAGAGGTCGGTCTCGAAGGACTTCGGGTCGTAGCTGGAGGCGAGTTGGGTCATGCGGGGGAACCGGTAATCAAGGCGGAAGGGAGATCAGCGCGACCCGAGGGCGCGCCGGATCTTCTGGTCGGTGTGGTACTGGCTGACCGCGTAGGCGGCCCAGATGGCGGCGGGCAGCCAGCCGATCAGGGTGATCTGCAGGATCAGGCAGACGATGCCGGCCAGCGGTCGGCCGATGGTGAAGAAGGACAGCCAGGGAAGGATCAGGGCGATCAGCAGGCGCATCAAGGGGTCCTCGCTGGGCTTACATGTCGTGCTTGTTCAGGTCGTACCCGGCGGCCTTGTACTGGCGCCAGCGCTCGCGCAGCGGTTCGCGTGCTTCCGGATCGGCTGGAACCACTTCCAGCACGCGCTCGCACTGGCCCAGCCAGGGCTCGTCACGCAGGTTGATCACCAGCGGACGCGCCGGTGCCTCGGTGCCGGGCACGGCGATCAGCACCAGGGCCTCTTCCTCGTCCATGTCTTCCCCGGCGATCTGGTGCGGGATGTAGGCATCGTTGTCGAACGCCCACAGCAGCTCGTCCAGTTCCTCGGCCTGGGCCTGGTCACGGGCCAGCACCAGGGTGAACAGCCCGGCGTCGTTGGCCTTGCGCGCCAGTTCGCAGACCAGGCGCAACGGCTCGGTCAGGAAGCGGGGCTTGGCGATCAGGTAGAAGTCGGCGCGGGGCATGGCAGGGTCCGGGTCAGGCAGGGGCCCGGCAGTGCCGGGCGAGGCCCTGGCCGGCAGAGGCCGGCCAGGGTCGGGTACGGCATCAGGCGCGGGCGACCTGGTCCAGCAGCCACTGGCTCAGCAGGCCGACCGGACGGCCAGTGGCCATGCCACGCTTGCCTTCATCGCTGGCGACGCCGGCAATGTCCAGGTGGGCCCAGCGCTGGCCTTCGGCGAAGCGCGACAGGAAGCAGCCGGCGGTGATCGCGCCGGCCCAGCGGCCGCCGATGTTGTAGACGTCGGCGAAGGTCGAATCCAGCATCGGCTGGTATTCGTCCCACAGCGGCAGGCGCCAGGCGCGGTCGAACACGTGTTCGCCGGCGGCCAGCAGCTCGTTGGCCAGGTCGTCGTGCTTGCTCATCAGGCCGGCGGTCTGGTGGCCGAGGGCGACCATGCAGGCACCGGTCAGGGTGGCGACGTCGACCAGCGCGGCCGGCTCGAAGCGCTGCGCGTAGGTCAGCGCGTCGCACAGGATCAGGCGGCCTTCGGCGTCGGTGTTGCCGACTTCGATGGTCTTGCCCGACATCGAGGTGATCACGTCGGACGGACGGTAGGCGTTGCCGTCGATGGCGTTCTCCACCGCCGGCACCACCACCACCAGGTTCAGCGGCAGCTTGGCCGTGACCGCGGCGACGAAGGTGCCGATGACGTTGGCGCCACCGCACATGTCGTACTTCATCTCCTCGATGCCGCCCTGGGTCTTCAGGTTGACGCCACCGGTATCGAAGGTGATGCCCTTGCCGACCAGCACATACGGCTTGGCGTCGCCGCCATTGTTCCACTTCAGCACGACCAGGCGCGGGCGGTTGGCCGAACCGCGGGCCACGGCCAGCAGCGAGCCCATGCCCAGCGCTTCCATCTGGTGCTCGTCGAGGATCTCGGCTTCGGCACCATCGTGCTCGCCGGCGAACTTCACGCCGACCTCGGCCAGATGGGCCGGGGTGCAGTAGTTCGGCGGCAGGTTGCCCAGTTCGCGGGCGAACTCGACACCGGCGGCGATGGCCTGGCCCTGGGCCAGCGCCTGGGCGTCGTCACCGGCAACGGCCAGCTGGGCCAGGCCGGCATCGTCGGCCTTCTTCTTGCCCAGGGTGGCGGTGTAGCGGTAGGCAGCGTGATCGGCGGCGATCACCGCCTGGCGGATCGCCCAGGCCGCGTCGCGGTCCTTGATGGCCACTTCGGACAGGGTGAACAGCGCGCTGCGGGTGGCACCGGCCTTCAGCGCGCGCACGGCGTCGCCGACGGCCTTCAGGTACTGCGGCACGCCGAAGCGGGCAGCTTCGCCGAGGCCGACCACCAGCACGCGCGGGGCGGTCACGCCCGGCAGGTCGTGCAGCAGGGTGGTGGCGCCGGTCTTGCCGGACAGGTCGCCGCGCTGGGCCAGGGCGGCCAGGCGGCCACCACTGGCGGCGTCCAGGGCCTGCGCGGCCGGGGTCAGGGTATGGTCGGCATACGCGCCGACCACCAGGCAATCAACGGTGGCGGCGGCCGGAGCAACGTGGTTCAGGGTGAATTCGAGGGCCATTGAGCAGATTCCATTGGCGAGTCCGTACAATCGCAGGCCGTTTACGCCCAGACAGTAGACTGGGCGGCACCGCGAACGAACCCCAGAGTTTAAACCACCGCCCCATGCTGAAGCTCGACCGATACCTGCTGGGCGATTTCGTCCAGAGTTTCCTGGCTACCCTGATCGTCCTGCTGGTGGTCAGCGTGGGCGGCGTGCTGGTGGACATCCTCGGCAACATCGCCGACGGGCGCCTGCCGGCCAAGCTGCTGTTCTCGCAGCTGGGCCTGCAGTTCATCGCCTACCTGCCGCTGATCCTGCCGCTGGCGCTGATGCTGGGCCTGCTGCTGGCCGTGGCCCGGCTGTACCGCGACTCGGAGATGGCGGTCATCACCGCCATCGGCGTGGGGCCCAAGCGGCTGCTGCGGCCACTGCTGATGCTGGTGGTGCCGGTGGTGCTGCTGGTCGGCGCCTGCTCGCTGTGGCTGGGCCCGTGGGCCGGCCGGGTGGCCGAGCAGATGATCATCGAGGCCAACCGCAGCGTGCTGATGGCCGGCCTGGAGCCGGGCCGGTTCACGCCGCTGCCCAACGGTGGCGTGGTCTACCTGTCCTCGATCTCGCCCGACGGCACCGAGCTGGGCAAGGTGTTCCTGCAGCGGCAGAAGGACGACCGCCTGGAAGTGGTGTCGGCCAACAGCGGCCGCATGTACTTCGAGGGCACCCGCCAGCGCTTCCTGGAACTGGACGACGGCCACCAGGTGGAAGGCCCGGTGGCCGGCGCGCTGGATTACCGCCTGGCCACCTTTGCCCGCAACGACGTGGCCCTGCCCGATGGCGCACAGACCCGCACCGAGGACGACCCGGAACTGATGCCGACCCTGAAGCTGATCGGCGATGAGCGCCCGCAGGCGCAGGCGCAGCTGCACCGCCGCCTGGCACCGCCGCTGATCGCGCTGGCCTTTGCCCTGCTGACCGTGCCGCTGGGCCGCAGCTCGCCGCGCCAGCAGCGCTACGGCCGCATGATGCTGGCCCTGATGGCCTACATGGTGGGCACCAACCTCATGTTCATCGGCAGTGGCTGGATCGCCAACGGCAAGATTCCCCCTGCGCTGGGCCTGTGGTGGCTGACCCTGCCGCTGCTGGCGCTGTCGATCTGGATGTATGCACGTGATGGCCGCCTGGGCCGCCCGAAGGGAGCCCGCGCATGAGGCTGCGCCCGATGCGTTTCGACCTGTACCTGGGCCAGTCGGTGTTCACCACGGTGCTGCTGACCTGGGCGGTGCTGGTCGGCCTGGACGTGGTGATGGCCTTCTCCGGCGAGTTCAAGGACATCGGCAAGAACGGCTACACCCTGGGCCATGCCGCCGCGTGGGTGCTGTACACGGTGCCGCGCCGCGCCTACACGATGTTTCCGACGGCCGCGGTGATCGGCGCACTGATGGGCCTGGGCCAGCTGGCCGCGACCTCGGAGCTGACCGCACTGCGTGCGCTGGGCCTGTCGCGCAAGCGCCTGAGCGTGTCGGTGGCGATCGCGCTGTCGCTGCTGACCGCAGTGATGGTGCTCAGCGCCGAGACGCTCGGCCCGTGGGGCCAGGACCGTGCCGACGCATTGAAGGCCAGTGCCAAGTGGGGACGGGACATCTCCACCACCCGCTACTCCGGCCTATGGGCACGCGAAGGCGACACCTTCCTCAACGCCCAGAGCGGCGAGGAACAGCTGGTGGGCGACAAGGGCACGCGGCTGATCCTGCGGGACGTGCGCCTGTACCGGATCGCCGAAGACGGCAACATCGCCTCGTTGACCCATGCCGCCACCGCCGAGCACGACAAGGACGGCTGGGTGCTGACCGGGGTACGCCGCGACACCTTCGGCGAGCGCTCGGCGACCCGCCAGGAAGTGGCGCGCGAGCCATGGAGCTCGAAGCTGGATGCGGCGGCGCTGGCCACCGGCATCGCCAAGCCGCGAAACCTCAGCGTGGCCGAACTGAGCACCAGCATTGCCTACCGCCAGCGCAACGGGCTGGATGCGCGCGATTTCGAGGATGTGTACTGGAGCCGCTGGTTCTACCCGGTGAACGTGCTAGCGCTGTGCCTGGCGGCGGTGCCGTTCGCGTTCGGGTCGCTGCGCAGCGGCGGCATGGGCAAGCGCCTGTTCCTGGGCATCCTGTTCGCCCTGGGCTTCTGGCTGCTGCAGCTGTTCTTCGGCCGCATGGCCGGTGCGCTGAAGTTCGACTACCGCATCGCCTATGCGTTGCCTCCGATCGTGATGCTGGCGGTGTCCGGCCTGCTGTTCCGGCGCAAATCGGGCTGATTCTGGTTGTTGTAGAGCAGCCGAGCACGGGCTCGGCTCTACGGACAGCGCCTTACCGCTTCGGCAGGCGCACCACGCGGGTGCTGCTGGCGCGGTCATGCCAGGTCAGGCGGTCGCGGTCGACCCAGGCCCACCAGAATCCCAGCCCGCCCAGCAGCAGTGACAGCGTGCCCACTGCGTAGCGCAGCCACAGCTGGCCGCGCCGCAGCGGTGTGCCATCGCTCGATTGCAGTTTCAGCCGCCACGGGCGCATGCCCAGCGTCTGTCCGCCACGGCGCCAGCTGGCCGTGGCGTACCACCCCGTGATTCCCCAGCACACCGCCCACAGCAGCCACTGCCAGGCACTGAACGGTGCGATGTTCTCGCGCTGCGCGTGGCCGCTGAAGGTGTAGGCGAGGGTGAACAGCGTGCCGGCCAGCATCCACAGCGCCAGCACCGGCAGTGCGTCGTAGACCATCGCCAGCACGCGCCAGGCCAACAAGGCACGTGGGCGGGGCATTTCGGTAGCGGCCGCAGGGGCCGTGTCGGTGGCAGGGCGGGACATGCGCCGAGCATACGCAAAGCTGGCCGTGCCCGCAGTGGCCCTCGTATCCTGCACGCATGGCCCTTGTTTCCACCCCCGCCGAACGCCGCCAGCTGGTCCAGCAACTGCCCGAGCTTCGCGCCGACGACAGCGTGCGCATCCAGCGCTTCCTCGATGCGATCTGGGCCGAGAACGGCCTGGCCCGCGCCACCCTCGACAGCTACCGGCGTGACCTGGAAGGGCTGGCGCGCTGGATGGATGGGCGCGACGGCGGCCTGGCCGGCATCGAACGGCCCGGGCTGTTCGACTACCTGGCCTGGCGCACCCGGCATGGCTGGTCGCCGCGCAGCAATGCGCGACTGCTGTCGGCGCTGCGGGCGTTCTTCGCCGATGGCGTGCGCCGTGGCGAACGCAGCGAAGACCCTAGTGCGCTGCTCGACCCGCCGAAGCTGCCACGGCTGTTGCCCAAGGCGCTGGCCGAAAGCCAGATCGATGCGCTGCTGGCGGCACCGGACATCGACAGCCCGCTGGGCCTGCGCGATCGCGCCATGCTGGAACTGATGTATGCCGCCGGCCTGCGCGTGAGCGAGCTGGTGCTGTTGCCGGCGACTGCAGTCAACCTGCGCCAGGGCGTGTTGCGGGTCACCGGCAAGGGCAGCAAGGAACGGCTGGTGCCGCTGGGCGAGGAATCGCAGCACTGGCTGGAGCGTTACCTGCAGCAGTCGCGCCCGCTGCTGGTCGGCAAGGGCAAGGTGCACGCCCTGGCCGATGGGCAGACCCCGTTGTTCATCGAGCCGACGCTGCATGCGCTGACCCGCCAGTCTTTCTGGCATCTGGTCAAACGTCACGCACAGGTGGCCGGCATCGACCCGGCGCGGATCAGCCCGCATGGCCTGCGCCACAGCTTCGCCACCCATCTGCTCAACCGCGGTGCCGACCTGCGCGCGCTGCAGATGCTGCTCGGCCACAGCTCGTTGTCGACCACCCAGATCTACACCCTGGTGGCGCGCGAGCATCTGCAGAAGCTGCACGCCCGCCACCATCCGCGCGGCTGAGCACCGGGCTGAATCGCTGCCCGGGGCCGTGCCGGGCGTCGCGGCCCGGTTCCGGTGGCTGTGTCAGAATCCGGGATCTTCTTCTGTTGCGGATCGCTCCATGCTCCGATTTGCCATCGCCGCCGTGTTCGGTGCGCTCAGCCTGACCGCCTGCGCCCAGCCGGCCCCGCCGGCCGCCAAGGCACCTGCCGCTGCGGCCAAGGCCGGCCCGGCCGCCAACGCGCCGGCCGACCAGGCGGTACGTGCCGCGCTGACCGCGCTTAATCCGGGTTTCCAGGTGGATTACATCGGTGCCGCGCCGTTCCCCGGCTTCCGCGAAGTGGTGGTCTCCGGACAGCTGCTGTACGTGTCCGATGACGGTCGCTACCTGTTCCAGTCGCAGCCCTACGACACCCGCGCCAAGGGCCCGGCCAACAGTGAAGGCCTGCTCGGTTACCGTCGTGGCCTGCTGGCCAAGGCCAACCACGGCGATCGCATCGTGTTCGCCGCGCCGAACGCCAAGTACACCATCAGCGTGTTCACCGACATCGAGTGTGGTTACTGCCGCAAGCTGCACCAGGACATCGCCGAGCTCAACCGCAACGGCATCACCGTCGAGTACCTGGCGTTCCCGCGCATGGGCCTGGGCAGCAAGGACTACACCGACATGATTTCGGTCTGGTGTGCAGCGGATCGTCGCCAGGCCCTGACCAACGCCAAGCGCGGTGGCAGCGTGCCGGCCAAGAACTGCACCAACCCGGTGGCGATGCAGTACGCGCTGGGCCAGCAGCTGGGCGTGAATGGCACGCCGGCGATCTTCGCGCCGGATGGTACCCAGCTGGGCGGTTACCTGCCGCCGGCACAGCTGCGTGCGGCGCTGGACAAACTGTCCGAGAAGCGCTGACGCGGACCTGTAGCGTCGAGCCATGCTCGACTGCGGTTCCGCATGTGGCAGCCGAGCATGGCTCGGCTCTACAGATTCGAGGCCGGGGATGCGTGTCGCATCCCCGGCTTTTTGCTTATTTCAGGCCATCACTGACCGCCTTGGTCAGCGTGCCCTGCGCATCGTCACCGCTGAACTCCCAGACGAACGCGCCACCCAGGCCCTGGGTCTTCACGTAACCCATCTTGCGGGTGATGTTGGCCGGGGTGTCGAAGCTCCACAGCGTGCTGCCGTTGTAGATCCAGGTGGCACCGGCGGTGTTGTCGGTGTAGCCCGGCCACGCCAGGTTCTTCAGTACCTTCCAGTCCTCGATGCCGGCTTCATACGTGCCCGGGGCGGCGCCGGTCGCGGTCTGGTACAGGCCGTTGTTGGCGTTGGCCACACCGGTCCAGCCACGCCCGTAGTAGCCGATGCCCAGGTTGAGCTTGGCGGCGGGCACGCCACGGCTGATGAAGGCCTCGATGGCGTCGTTGCTGTTGTAGAGCTTCTGGTCGCCGGTGGACGGATCATTCGGCGAATCGAACAGCGCCGACTGGTGATTGGTCTTCGCATCCCACGCGCCGTGGAAGTCGTAGGTCATCACGTTGATGTAGTCCAGGTACGGGTGGTACGCGGCCGGATCGGTGACGCGGATCTTGTCGATGCCGGCACCCACCGCCACCGTCAGCAACAGGCCCGGGCGCACCGCATCGAGCTGGCGGCGGAATTCGGCCATCAGCGCGGTGAAGTTGGCGTTGTCCTCCGGCTTGCCGCATTCGATGCCGCAGGCGACCGGGTATTCCCAGTCGATGTCGATGCCGTCGAACACACCCAGCGCGGCGCCCGCACCACCGGCACCGTCGGTCACCGGCAGGTTGCCCTTGATGTAGGCGTCGATGCACGAGGCGACGAAGGCCTGGCGGTTTTCCGGGCGCGCCGCGCTGGAGAAGCCGCGCGACCAGGTCCAGCCACCCAGCGAGATCAGCACCTTCATGCCCGGGTACTTGGCCTTGAGCTGCTTGAGCTGGTTCCAGTTGCCGCGCAGCGGCTGGTCCCAGGTATCGGCGCTGCCGCTGACACTCTCGGCGGCGCTGAAGGCCTTGGTGTAGTCGGCGAAGGCATCGCCACCGGCACCGCTGTTCGGATCCGACGGCTGGGTGATGCCCACTTCGCAGCGGTTGTTGCGCACGTTGCCGAACGCGTAGTTGATGTGGGTCAGGCGTGCGGCCGAGCCGCTGCTGTCGATGTTCTTGACCCGGTAGTTGCGGCCGTAGATGCCCCACTGGGTGAAGTAGCCGATGACCCGCTTGCCGGTGGTGCCGCCGTCACCGGCCAGCGTGGTGGCGCTGATCTCGGTGCTCTGTGCCGACGCATTGCCGGCGTTGTCGCGGGCACGTACGCGGTAGCGGTAGGTGGTCGACGCGGTCAGCCCGCCATCCACATAGCTGGCACTGGACGGCGAACCGACCAGGCTGCCGTTGCGGTACACGTCATAGCCGGCCATGCCGCTGCCACCGGTGTTGTCGGTGGACGGGCTCCAGCTGAGCGCGATGCTGTTGGCGGTGCGGGTGCCAACCACCAGCCCGCCCGGCACGCTCGGCGCGGTGGTATCGCCACCGGCGGCGTTGACGGTGATGGTGATGGTCGGGGTGCTGGTGGTGGCGTTGTTGTTGTCGGTCGCGACCGCACGCAGGGTGTGGCTGCCGGCGCTGGCATTGGCCCAGCTGGCCGCATAGGGCGCACTGGTGGCGACACCCAGCGAGCTGCCGTCGCGGAAGAACTCGACCTTGGCGACGCTGCCGTCCGGGTCACTGGCGTTGGCGGTCACGTTGACGGTGCTGCCGGCGCTGAAGGTGGCACCGTTGGCCGGCGAGGTCAGGCTGACCACCGGCGGCTGGTTGCTGCCGCTGCCATCGCAGGCACCGAGGTTGGTGTAGTAGGGCGCACCGGCCGGATGGTCCGGCGGCGCGTTCCAGATGTCCTGGTTCGCCCGATAGAGGACGCCTCCTTTCTGCAGGGTATCGCCGGCCCGGTAGATCTTGGCCTGGTCCCACTGGGCCACGCCGGCACAGCTGGCGGCCTGCGCCAGGCCGGGCAGGGCGGCGGTACCGGCGGCCAGGGCAAGCAGCCAGGCCAGGCGGCGGGGACGACAGCTTCGGGTCGCACGTTCGGCACTGCGCACAATCGGGTCGTACATGGGTAAGTCTCCGATCAAAGGGCGCGCGGGCCCCGATGGCGCCGCGCGTGACGCAGGTCCGGGCGTCGCCCGGGAAGGCGACGGAGGGGGCGGACGGGGTACCTGGGAGGCCGGGGAGAGAGTCCGGCGCCAGGTGGGGACAACGTTGTCATCAATCGCGTGGTCAATCCGTGAGCAAGCGCATGGTTCGGGGATTCGGGCGGAGGGCGGCCTGCGCGCGGTCGGCGGCCATCGGCGGAGCCCCTCGTGGCTGGGGCTTTCCGCGAACAGCGGATTTATGGGGGTTGGCCGGGCGGGTGGGGTCAGGCGGGGACGCCGTGAACCCGTCCCTGGGGGCTTGGCCGCGGCATCCATGCCGCGGACACCCCGCCTGCCCCCACCCACCCGGCCCCTGACAGGTTCCTGCGCGGCCAGCCACGAAAGACAGAACAAAAAATCAAAGGCAGAAGCCGGTCGCTGCGCTCTTCAATGCCTGATTTCCGATGTTCCTTGGTTGCCGGCCAGCGGCCGGCATTACCGGAGCATCCACGCATGGCGTGGATCTACTGCAGATCGCAGAGATCTGTCGAAGGCGGGGTGGGTCCGGTTGCGGGGGCGTGAGCGCCATGGATGGCGCGACCGAGCCTACAAGGACGTATTTACGGCGTCCCCCGCAACCGGACCCGTCCCGCCATTCCACGGGAACCCCGCTTTTGCTTTGGCAGTTGCTGTTGCCGTTGCCTTGGCTTCGGCGGGTGCCGGGCGCCGCCCGGCCAAAGCCCACCCCCCGCTTCCGGTACAATGTCGGGCCCGTTTCCCAACTACGGTTCCCCGGACATGATGGTCCTCGAGGGCGCGCCCGCCCTGTCGCCGTTCCGCCGCGAACGTCTTGAATCCCGCCTGCAGTCCATCGCTCCCTCCCTGCGCATCAGCGGCGCCTGGCACGTCTACTTCGTGCAGCCCGAAGGCAGCGCCGCCCCCGACCTGACCACCCTGTGCCGCATCCTCGAAGCTGCGCCGCAGGCCGAAGCCGTGGCCGAGGGCGCGGTCAGCCGCATCGTGGTGCCGCGCCTGGGCACGCTGTCGCCGTGGTCGAGCAAGGCCACCGAACTGGTCCGCGGTGCCGGCCAGCCGGTCATCCGGGTCGAGCGTGGCCTGCGTATCGACGTGCAGGGCTGGCCGGCCGATGCCGCCGCCCAGCAGGCGCTGGCCAAGGCGCTGCACGACCCGATGACGCAGTCGGTGCTGGAGACCGTGGAACAGGGCCAGGCGCTGTTCTCGGCGCCGGCCCGGGGTGAACTGGAGCGCGTGCCGGTGGACCAGTTGGAGGCCGCCAACCAGCGCCTCGGCCTGGCCATGGCCCAGGACGAGATCGACTACCTGCGCGAACGCTTCACCGCGCTCGGCCGCGCGCCGTCCGACGTCGAACTGATGATGTTCGCGCAAGCCAATTCCGAGCACTGCCGCCACAAGATCTTCAACGCCAGTTGGACCATCGACGGCCAGGAACAGGACCGCTCGCTGTTCCGGATGATCAAGAACACCCACCAGCAGACTCCGCAGCACACGCTCAGCGCGTACAGCGACAATGCCGCGGTGATCGAAGGGCATCCGGCCTCGCGCTACCGCCCCGATCCGGCCAGTGGCGAATACCGCCGCGAGCCGCAGGTGCCCAGCGCGTTCCAGATCAAGGTGGAAACGCACAACCATCCGACCGCGATCGCACCGTTCCCGGGCGCATCGACCGGCAACGGCGGTGAGATCCGCGACGAGGGCGCGACCGGCCGCGGCGGCAAGCCGAAGGCGGGCCTGTCCGGGTTCTCGGTCTCGCACCTGCGCATTCCCGAGCTGCCGCAGCCGTGGGAAGCGCCGCGCGCGCTGAACCCGCGCATGGCACCGGCACTGGAAATCATGACCGACGGCCCGCTCGGCGGTGCTGCGTTCAACAACGAGTTCGGCCGCCCGAACCTGCTCGGCTACTTCCGCAGTTTCGAGCTGCCGGAGGGCGCCGATCTGGTGCGTGCGTACGACAAGCCGATCATGCTGGCCGGTGGCCTCGGCGCGATCGATCGCGTGCAGGTCGACAAGATCCAGCTGCAGGCCGGTGACGCGGTGATCGTGCTGGGCGGTCCGGCAATGCTGATCGGCCTGGGCGGCGGTGCGGCCAGTTCGGTGGCTTCGGGCGAGAGCGCCGAGGACCTGGACTTCGCCAGCGTGCAGCGCGACAACCCGGAAATGGAGCGTCGCTGCCAGGAGGTCATCGACCGCTGCGTGGCGATGGGCGCCAACAACCCGATCAAGTTCTTCCACGACGTCGGCGCCGGTGGCCTGTCCAATGCCATCCCGGAACTGCTGCACGACTCCAAGGTCGGCGGTGTCATCGACCTGGGCAAGGTGCCCACCGACGATCCGTCGCTGTCGCCGATGCAGCTGTGGTGCAACGAGTCGCAGGAGCGCTACGTGCTGGGCGTGGCCCAGGAGCGCCTGGCCGAGTTCGCCGCGCTGTGTGCCCGCGAGCGCTGCCCGTTCGCTGCGGTTGGCGTGGCCACCGCCGAGGAACACCTGGTGGTGGCCTACGGTGCCGTGCCGGGCCACACCCCGGCCGATGCGCCGATCGACCTGCCGATGGACGTGCTGTTCGGCAAGCCGCCGAAGATGCACCGCGACACCGCGCACCCGCCGGCCCCGCGCTGGCCGGCGCTGAAGACCGGTAGCCTGGACCTGCAGGAAGCGGGGCTGCGCGTGCTCGCGCACCCGACCGTCGCCTCGAAGAACTTCCTGGTCACCATCGGTGACCGCAGCGTCGGCGGCCTGACCGCGCGCGAACAGATGGTCGGCCCGTGGCAGCTGCCGGTGGCCGACGTGGCGATCACCCTGGCCGACTTCGATGGCGTGGCCGGTGAAGCGATGTCGATCGGCGAGCGTACCCCGCTGGCCCTGCTCGACGCCGCTGCGTCGGCACGCATGGCGGTGGGCGAAGCGCTGACCAACCTGTGCGCGGCCCCGGTCGATGCGCTGGACGAGATCAAGCTGTCGGCGAACTGGATGGCCGCGGCCGGCCACCCGGGCGAAGACGCGCTGCTGTACGACGCGGTGAAGGCAGTGGGCATGGAACTGTGCCCGCAGCTGGACATCAGCATTCCGGTAGGCAAGGACTCGCTGTCGATGCAGGCGCAGTGGCACGACCAGGGCGAAGCGCACAAGAGCGTGTCGCCGGTGTCGCTGGTGATCTCGGCGTTCGCGCCGGTGGCCGACGTGCGCCAGCAGCTGACCCCGCTGCTCGACCGCGACGTGGACAGCGAGCTGTGGCTGATCGGCCTCGGTGCCGGCAAGCAGCGCCTGGGTGGTTCGATCCTGGCCCAGGTGCATGCCGACCACGGTGAGCTGCCGGCCTTCGCCGGTGCCGCTCCGGACCTGGACGACCCGCAGCGCCTGCGTGGCTTCTTCGAACTGATCCGCGATGCGCGCCAGTCCGGCCTGCTGCTGGCCTACCATGACCGCAGCGACGGTGGTGCCTTCGCCGCCCTGTGCGAAATGGCGTTCACCTCGCGCCTGGGCCTGGACATCACTCTCGATGCCTGGGGCGATGATCCGTTCCGCAGCCTGTTCAACGAAGAACTGGGTGCGGTGGTGCAGATCGCGCGCGAAGACCGCGCTGCGTTCGCCGACCTGGTCGAACGCCACGCACTGACCGAATGCGCACAGCGCATTGCCAAGCCGACCACCGCGCCGGTGGTGCGCGTGTCGCTGGGCGGCGAGAACCTGGCCGAATGGCGTTGGGACGCGCTGTTCGACGCCTGGTGGTCGGTCACCCACGCGATGCAGAAGCGCCGCGACAACCCGGCCAACGCCGATGCCGAGCGCGAGGTCGCCCGTGCCTTCACTGCGCCGGGCCTGAAGCCCAAGCTCAGCTTCGACCTCAACGAAGACGTGGCTGCACCCTTCATCAGCACCGGTGCGCGCCCGCGCGTGGCCGTGCTGCGCGAGCAGGGCGTCAACGGCCAGATCGAAATGGCCAACGCCTTCGAACGTGCCGGCTTCCGCGCCTTCGACGTGCACATGAGCGACCTGATCGAAGGTCGCGTGGCACTGCAGGACTTCACCGGGCTGGTCGCCTGCGGCGGCTTCAGCTACGGCGACGTGCTCGGTGCGGGCCGTGGCTGGGCCACCTCGATCCTGGAGCGCGGCGCACTGCGTGATGCCTTCGCCGCGTTCTTCGCGCGCGAAGACAGCTTCGCACTGGGCGTGTGCAACGGTTGCCAGATGATGAGCCAGCTGAAGAACATCATCCCGGGTGCCGAGCACTGGCCGCAGTTCCGTCGCAACGCCAGCGAGCAGTTCGAAGCCCGCACCGCACTGCTGGAAGTGGTGGAATCGCCGTCGATCCTGCTGCGTGGCATGGCCGGTTCGCGCCTGCAGGTGGCGGTGGCGCATGGTGAAGGCCAGGCCGTATTCGACAATGCCGTCGACCAGGCTGCCGCCCGCGTCTCGCTGCGCTACATCGATGGCCATGGCAACGTCGCCAGCCAGTACCCGCTGAACCCGAACGGTTCGCCGGACGGCATCACCGGCCTGACCAGCACCGACGGCCGCGTGACCATCATGATGCCGCACCCGGAACGCACCCCGCGCGCGCTCAACATGAGTTGGGCCCCGGCCGAGTGGCAGGGTGATTCGCCGTGGATGCGCATGTTCCGCAACGCGCGGGTGTGGTGCGGCTGATCGCGTCGTTCCGCGCAGGCCGCAATGCCATCGCGTATGGAGAAACCCGCCGCTGTGTCGGCGGGTTTTTCTTTGCGCGCGTGAAATTCCTGATCTGCCCGCTAGTTACATCCGTTTTCATGCGCCAACAGTTCGTCACGTATACCTAACAAAATGCTTTTATAAACACGTGAAATAGTGAACTGCTTCACGGCAATAGGATTTGTCGTGTCAAAGTCTTGACGATCTGCAAAGTTGCCGTTAACACTTGAACCCCGTTTCAGAATCATTCATTTCGCAGTAACCGGTTGGCGCACGCGCTCGGTTTTCTGTCGCTGCGCGCCGTTCGGCAATACCCCGCAGTAAATCACGCGAATAAACGCCCCCAGGGGACGTTGGGCCGGAAAGCCCAGCGGTGGCGTTGCTTTGCCCAAAACCAGTCCAATCAGGAGCCGTACCGATGAATCGGATTTATCGCAAGGTCTGGAACAAAGCATTGGGTCAGTTGGTGGTGGCCTCGGAACTGGCCTCCTCCGACAGCAGCAGTGGCGGGGTCGTCGACCAGCGCCGCAATGCGACACAGGCCACGCCCGCTCTGCTGGCGGTGGCACTGGGCCTGGTAGTGGGATTGGGCATGAGCGGCAGCGCGACGGCACAGTCGGTGCAGATCGGCGGCAGCGCCACCTGCGTTGCATTCAGCGGCAAGCTGCTGGAAAAGTGCCTGATCGAAGGCTCGGCCACGGCCAAGGGCAGCAACGCGGTGGCGATCGGCAGCAACAGCAGCGCCAGCGCCGCCAACAGCGTGGCGCTGGGCGCTGGCTCCAAGGCCACGCGGGCCAACACCGTGTCCGTCGGCGATGCCGGCAAGGAGCGGCAGATCACCAACGTGGCTGCTGGTACCCAGGGCACCGATGCGGTGAACAAGGCGCAGCTGGATGCGCAGGCGCGCGCCACGCAGGCCGCGCTGGCGGATGTCGCCGCGGATGGAAACCGCTATTTCAAGGCCGACGGCGCAGGCGATGACAGCGACGCGGCGAAGATCGAGGGGCAGGGCGCAGTCGCGGCCGGCGCCGGTGCACAGTCGCTGGCCAACGCCACCACCGCCATTGGCACGCAGGCCATTGCCGCCGGTCTCGGTGCCAGTGCCTTCGGCCAGGGCGCCTTGGCCATCGGCGACGCCAGCGTGGTGGTCGGGCAGAGCGCGGCGGCATTCGGTCTCGGCGACACCGCAGTCGGCGCAAGCGCTACCGCAGCCAGCGAGAACGGCGCGGCCACCGCACTTGGTGCGTTGTCCGAAGCGACCGCTGATGGCGCGACGGCTGTCGGCGGCGGTGCCGTGGCGATGGGCCCGGGCAGCACCGCGCTGGGCCGCGGCGCTACCGCCGCCAACGAAGCATCGATCGCGGTGGGTGCGTTCAGCACCGCCGTGGGTGAATACAGCACTGCGCTGGGCTCCAATTCGGCGGCGGTCGCCACCGGCAGCGTGGCGCTGGGCGCCGGCTCACTGGCTGACCGTGTCGATACCGTGTCGGTCGGTGCGGCCGCGTATGGCCTGACCCGACAGATCACCAGCGTCGCTGCGGGCACTGAAGATACCGACGCGGTCAATGTCGGCCAGTTGAAGGGCGTTGCCGCCGTTGCAGACGCCACTGCCAAGCGTTTCCAGGCCAATGGCAGCAGCAACAGCGATGCCGGCGCGCTGGCCGAAGGTGACGAGGCGCTGGCAGCGGGCGAGGCGGCCAATGCCATCGGCACGGGCGCCACCGCCGTGGGTGCGGGCGCCACTGCCGTTGCGCAGAACGCTACCGCCGTTGGCAACAACGCGCTGGCGTCGGGCCAGAACAGCGCCGCGTTCGGCAACAACGCACAGGCCAACGGCCCGGGCAGTGTCGCTGTGGGTGGTGCCGCTGTCGATGCCGATGGCAATCCGCTGATCACCAGTGGCGGCGTGCCGGTGGAAACCGGCGCCACCAGTGCCGGTGTCGGTGGGACGGCCGTGGGCGCGAGTGCCGAGGCCGGTGGTTTTGCCGCGTCGGCCTACGGCGTTGGTGCATATGCCGCCGGTGCGCAGTCATCCGCGTTCGGTGCCGTTGCCAATGCCATCGGTGATTACTCCACCGCGCTGGGTACGCAGAGCAACGCCACCGGCACCAGCAGCGTGGCCATCGGTGGCCCGGCCGACCTGATTCCGGGCCTGGGCTTCTTCGTGCAGACCCAGGCCAGCGGCGAAGCGGCCACCGCGGTCGGCGCCGGCGCCATCGCCAGCGGTGATCGCGCGGTGGCCAACGGTAGCCTGACCGAAGCCTCCGGTGCGGAATCCACTGCCGTCGGCTACTTCGCCTATGCCCCGGGTGAGAATGCTAGCGCACTCGGCGCACAGACCTGGGCCAGCGGCGCGCAGAGTACCGCCGTCGGGTACTACGCCACCGCACGTGGCGCCAACAGCGTTGCACTGGGCGCGAATTCCGAAGCCGTCCGCGCCAACAGCGTGGCGGTCGGCAGCGCCGGCAACGAACGGCAGATCACCAGTGTTGCCGCTGGCAGCGAAGCCACCGATGCAGTGAACAAGGCGCAGCTGGACGCCGTGGCCAGCACCGCCGACAGCACCGCGCGCTTCTTCCAGGCACAACCGGAAGCGGGCAGTGATGCCGGTGCGTTCGCCGAGGGCGAAGGCGCGGTGGCGGCCGGTTCGTCAAGCAATGCGATCGGCGCCGGCGCAGTTGCGCATGGCGCAGCGGCTTCGGCCGTCGGTGACGATGCCGTGGCGGTGGGGCGCAACAGCAGCGCCACCGGCAATGGCGGTGTCGCCATCGGTGGCCTCGGCCAGGCCTACGACGAGTTCAACCAGCCGATCATCGGTGCCGACGGCACGGCGCAGCAGGTGGGCACTACCGCTGTTGCCGATGCCACGGCAGTGGGCAGTGGTGCACAGGCCACCGGTGCTGCGAGCAGCGCGTTCGGCAATGCCGCCAAGGCGAGCGGGGACAACAGCTTCGCGGCCGGCGGCAAATCGCGTGCGACCGGCGGCTACGCGGTCGCGGTCGGTGACAGCGCCTTCGCCAGCAGTGACGACAGCACCGCTGTCGGTGGCTACAGCTGGGCCACGGCCAGTGGTGCCAGTGCCTTCGGTTCCGGTGCATGGGCGACGGCCACCAACGCTTCGGCGTTCGGCAACGCGGCGTGGGCCAGCGGCAGTGGCGCCACCTCCATCGGCTACAACAGCTGGGCCAATGGTGCCAGCTCCACGGCGGTCGGCCGCGGTGCCTTCGGCTATGGCGACAACAGCGTGGCGCTGGGGTTCCAGGCGCTGGGCAACAGCCTCAACAGCATCGCCATCGGCACCAACACGGTGGCCGGTGGTGAGAGCGCGATCGCACTCGGCGCCGGCAGCAACGCCAGCGCCAGCAACGCCGTTGCACTGGGCGCCGGCTCGGTTGCCAACCGCGCTCGCAGCGTTTCGGTCGGCAGCGCCGGCAACGAGCGCCAGTTGACCAACGTGGCGGCCGGTACCCAGGCCACCGATGCGGTGAACAAGGCGCAGCTGGATGCCGTGGCAGGCGCAGCAGCCACCACCAGCCGCTTCTTCCAGGCCAGCGGCAATGGCGGTGATGTGGCCGGTGCACTGGTGGACGGTGACAACGCGCTGGCCGCCGGTGATGCGGCCAACGCCATCGGCAACGGTGCCACCGCACTCGGCAGCGGCGCCAACGCCTTGGCCAACAATGCGCAGGCGCTGGGCTTCAACGCCTTGGCGACCGCAGCCAACGCCAGCGCCATTGGTGCCAACGCACAGGCCACTGGCGAGTATGCCACCGCGCAAGGTGCGGAAAGCGAGGCCAGCGGCGAGCAGAGCGCGGCGTTCGGTGCAGCCAGCATCGCCAGTGGCGCCGGCAGTACCGCCAGCGGCGTGCTGTCCGAAGCCTCCGGCGAGGAGGCCGTGGCGGTGGGTTACTTCAGCAACGCCAGCGGCAGCGGCTCCACCGCGGTCGGCAGCGAAAGCGTCGCCAGCGGCGCCGCGTCGGCAGCCTTCGGCATCGGCGCCGAAGCGACCGGTGGCTACAGCACCGCCATCGGTGGCTATTCCCAGGCATCGGCGTTCAACGCCACCGCCTTCGGCAACTTCGCCAATGCCTCCGGTTCCAACAGCGTGGCGCTGGGCGGCGACTCCGAGGCGTCCGGCGCCTACAGCACCGCCACCGGCCAGGGCAGCCTGGCCACCGGCACCAACAGCGTTGCCGTCGGCGGTTCGTTGTTCGGCGTGCTGGCCACCGAGGCCTCGGGCAACTACTCCACCGCCGTCGGTGGCGGCGCCTGGTCCGGTGGCATCAACAGCACCGCGCTGGGCAACGCCGCTGAATCGCGCGGTGCCAACAGCGTGGCGCTGGGTGCCGATTCGATCGCGGACCGTGACAACACCGTGTCGGTGGGTGGCGGCGGCAACACCCGCCAGATCACCAACGTGGCCGATGGCACGCAGGGCAATGATGCGGTCAACAAGAACCAGCTCGACGCCGTAGCCGCCGCAGCGGAAAAGACCAGCCGGCAGTTCCAGGCCAGTGGCAACGCCGATGGTGAAACCGGCGCACTGGTCGAGGGCGACAACGCGCTGGCGGCCGGTGATGCGGCCAACGCGATCGGCAACGGTGCCACCGCACTCGGCAGCGGCGCCAATGCACTGGCGGCCAACGCCACGGCGGTCGGCATCGATGCGCTGGCCACCGGCAACAACGCCGCAGCACTGGGCAGTACCGCACAGGCCACCGGTGAAGACAGCCTTGCGCTCGGCACCGGCGCCAGCGCCAGCGAGGTCGGCGCCAGCGCGGTGGGTGCGCGTGCACAGGCCAGCGGCGCCTACAGCACGGCCACGGGTACAGAAGCCAATGCCAGCGGCGGGCAGGCGCTCGCCAGCGGTTTCCGCAGCGCGGCTTCGGCTGATGGCACCACCGCAGTGGGTGGCTACGCCGAAGCCAGCGGCCGCCTCGGCACCGCATTGGGCTACGGCTCGGCAGCCAGCGGTGCCAACACCACTGCAGTCGGCTTCGGTGCCGCTGCGGCCGGTACCGGTGCCGTTGCCGTGGGTCAGTCCAGCGAGGCCAGTGGCGAGGAGAGCGTGGCCATCGGCGGCAGCACCTTCTTCGGCTTGATCCCGTCGCGTGCCAGTGGCACCGGTGCGGCGGCCTTCGGCGCCGGTGCATGGGCCACCGAAGACTACGCGACCGCGATTGGCTGGAACTCGTGGGCAGCCGGCAGCAGCGCCACCGCGCTGGGTGCCAACGCCACCGCCAATGGCAGCAACAGCGTTGCACTCGGCGCCGGCTCCAAGGCTGACCGTGACAACACCGTGGCCGTCGGCAAGGCCGGCGGTGAGCGCCAGGTGACGCACGTCGCGGCTGGTACCGAAGCCACCGATGCGGTGAACAGGGGCCAATTGGATGCGGTCGCCAGCGTCGCCGACAAGACCAGCCGGCAGTTCCAGGCCAGCGGTAATGCCGATGGCGAGGCCGGTGCCCTGGTCGATGGTGACAATGCGCTGGCCGCCGGCAACGCGGCCAACGCCATCGGCAACGGCGCCACCGCGCTGGGCAGCGGGGCCAACGCCATGGCCACCAACGCCACCGCCGTCGGCGTCGATGCCCTGGCCACCGGCAACAACGCGGCGGCACTGGGCACCAACGCACAGGCCAGTGGTGTCGACAGTGTGGCGGTAGGCAGTGGTGCCAGCGCCAGCGAACTCGGCGCCAGCGCCAGCGGCGCCGGTGCCCAGGCCAAGGGCGCCTACAGCACCGCCAGCGGTGCGCAGGCCACGGCCAGCGGCACGCAGTCGCAGGCCAGTGGTTTCCGCGCCAATGCCTCGGCCGATGGCGCCTCGGCGCTGGGCAGCTATGCCGAAGCCAGCGGCCGCCTCGGTACCGCGGTCGGCTACGGCAGCAAGGCCACCGGTTTGAATGCCACCGCGGTGGGTGTCAGTGCCAACGCTTCGGCTGCCGGCAGTGTCGCACTGGGTGGAGGCTCGGTGGCCGATCGTGCCAATACCGTGTCCGTCGGCAGTGCCGTCAACAACCGGCAGGTCACCAATGTCGCCAACGGTACCGAAATCAATGACGCAGTGAATCGCGGGCAGCTGGACGCCGTTGCGTTCACCGCCAACACCACCAACCGATATTTCCGCGCCAATGGCACGGGAACCGCGAACGCCATCGGTACCGATTCGGTAGCGATGGGCTCGGTGGCCAACGCGGCTGGCGCACGCAGCATCGCGCTGGGTGCCAATGCCACGGTGTCTGCCTCCGGCGCACTGGCCGTTGGCGCCGGCGCGGGTGCGGTCGGCGTCAATTCGGTTGCAATCGGTGCTGGAGCGCGTGCGCTGGATGCCAATGTTGTGTCGGTAGGCAGTGGCAACCCCACCGATGGCCCAGCCACGCGTCGCATCGTCAATGTGGCCGACGGTCGCATCGCCGCCGGCAGCACCGATGCGATCACCGGTTCGCAGCTCAACGTCACCAACCAGCGGGTGGGGGCGGTGGAAACCCGTGTGGGCGATTTTGATTCCCGTATCGCCACCGTTGAAACCACCGCGGCCAGCGCAGTCGGTTATGACGACGCCAGCCGTGATCGCCTGACCCTGTCCGGCTTCCAGGGCACCACCATCGACAACGTCGGTGCCGGCAGCATCGCCGCCGGCAGTCGCCAGGCGATCAATGGCGGCCAGCTGTTCCAGTCGCTCAGTGATGCCGCCAGCTTCCTCGGCGGTGGCGCCAGTGTCGGCATGCAGGGTGTGTTCGTGGCGCCGAACTACGTGATCCAGGGCGCGACGTACAGCAACGTCGGCGATGCACTTGGTGCGCTGGACCGCAAGGTCAGCGAGATCGACCGCCGCAGTGCTGGTGGAACGCGTGCCGGCACCTCCAGCCTGCGGGCAATGAGTGCGTCGCTGGATGACACCTCGGCCAGCCTTGCCGACGCAACCGCGGCGGCCGATGCCGCACCGGCCGCCGCACCTGCGGGCACCGCACGCGTGCAGGGCACGCCGACGGTGGCTGCGGCGGGGGCGGGCATTCCGGTCGGCACCCCGGCCACCGGCTTCAACGCCGTAGCCATGGGCGATGGCGCAGTGGCCAGCGGTGCTTCGTCCACGGCCATCGGCCAGGGCGCCAATGCCACTGCAGCGAATGCCGTGGCGCTGGGCCAGGGCTCGGTTGCCGATCGTGCCAACACGGTCTCGGTGGGCAGCGAAGGCAACGAACGCCAGGTCACCAACGTCGCCGCTGGCACCACCGCCACCGACGCCGTCAACAAGGGCCAGCTGGACCGTGGCATGGCGACGGCGAACAGCTACACCGACAGCCGCGTCAAAGCCGTCGCCGACAGCTTCGATGTGTTCAAGGGCGAGATCGATGGACGCCTGCGCCACATGGACCGCCGCATCGACCGCCAGGGCGCGATGAGCGCAGCGATGCTCAACATGGCCACCAGTGCCGCCGGTATCCGCACCCAGAACCGTGTCGGTGTCGGCATCGGTTTCCAGGGCGGCGAATCGGCGCTGTCGCTGGGTTACCAGCGTGCGATCAGCGATCGCGCCACGGTCACCTTCGGCGGCGCCTTCAGCAGCGACGACAGTTCGGTCGGCGTCGGTGCTGGCTTCGGCTGGTAAGCCACTCCATTGCGCCGGCGGCCACCCACGCCGGCGCCGTACCTGCAGTGAGGGCCTGGGGGGAGGTCACGGCAATCCCGGCTGGGCCGGCCGGGAGTCGTCAAGGAATGATGGCCGCAGTGTTGGTTCGATCCATGACCCAGAAGAGGAATTCGACGTGATCAAGAAGCAGAACCTTCGCATCAATGTGCTTGCCGCCGCCGTGCTGTCGATGACCGCGGTCGGTGCCGTCCACGCCGCCGGGTTGCCGACCCGTGAACCGGTGCGCCAGGCCAGCACCGCCGAGCCGGGCACCCAGCGCATCATCGTCAAGTACCGGGCCGGTGCTGCTGCCGCCACCGACCGCTCGGCGAAGCTGTCCACCGTGCAGTCCGCACTGAGCCGTGCCAGCCTCTCCGGCGGTACGTCCCGCGCCAGCACGCTCGGCCCGCAGGTGGTCCGCAAGCTGTCTACCGGTGCGGATCTCATCCGTGTGCAGGGCCGCCTGGCGCCTGCCGAACTACAGCGTGTGCTGAAGGAACTGAAGGCCGATCCGTCGGTGCAGTACGCCGAAGCGGACGTGAAGCTGCGCCGCACCGAGCTGCGTGCCGGTGACGTGCAGCCGGCGCTGGTGCCCAACGACCCGCTGTACCAGCAGTACCAGTGGCACTACTACAACGCCACTGGCGGCATCAACGCGCCGTCGGCGTGGGATGTCTCCAAGGGCGAGGGCATCGTGGTGGCGGTGATCGACACCGGCATCCTGCCGCAGCATCCCGACCTGGTCGGCAACCTGCTGGAAGGCTACGACTTCATCAGCGATGCGGAGACCTCGCGGCGCCCGACCAACGATCGCGTGCCGGGCGCACAGGACTACGGTGACTGGGTCGAGAACGACAACGAGTGCTATGACGGCTCGCTGGCCGAGGAAAGCTCCTGGCACGGTACCCACGTGGCCGGCACTGTCGCCGAGCAGACCAACAACGGTGTCGGCATGGCCGGTGTCGCGCACAAGGCCAAGGTGTTGCCGGTCCGTGTGCTCGGCAAGTGCGGTGGCTACCTCTCCGACATCGCCGACGCCGTGACCTGGGCCTCCGGCGGCACCGTATCGGGCATCCCGGCCAACACCAATCCGGCCGAGATCATCAACATGAGCCTGGGTGGCGGTGGCGCCTGCGCCAGCACCTACCAGGATGCGATCAGCGGCGCGATCTCGCGCGGTACCACGGTGGTGGTGGCCGCCGGCAATGAAACCGACAACGCGTCCAAGTACCAGCCGGCCAGCTGCGACGGCGTGGTGACCGTCGGAGCCACCCGCATCACCGGCGGCATCACCTACTACTCCAACTACGGCACCCGCGTGGACCTGTCCGGTCCGGGCGGTGGCGGCAGCGTCGACGGCAACCCGGGCGGCTACATCTGGCAGGCCGGCTCCAACGCCGCCACCACGCCGGAGTCGGGTACGCCCAGCTACATGGGCCTGGGCGGCACCTCGATGGCGTCGCCGCATGTCGCGGCCGTCGCTGCGCTGGTGCAGAGCGCGCTGATCGCCAAGGGCAAGGATCCGCTGACCCCGGCCGCGATGCGTACCCTGCTGAAGGAAACCGCGCGTCCGTTCCCGGTCGCGATCCCGGCCGCCACCCCGATCGGCACCGGTATCGTCGATGCCAAGGCCGCGCTGGCCAAGGCACTGGAAGAGCCCTGCACCGAGAACTGCGGGCCGGTGGCCACGCCGCTGACCAACAAGGCCGCGATCGGTGGCCTGAACGGCGCCGCCGGCAGCAGCAAGCTGTACAGCTTCGAAGCCGTCGCCGGCAAGCAGCTCAGCGTGATCACCTACGGTGGCACCGGCAACGTCTCGGTATACCTGGCCAAGGGCCGCGAGCCGAGTGCCACTGACAGCGACGCCCGCTCGACGCGTCCGGGCACCTCGGAAACGGTGCGGGTGACGGCACCGACCGCCGGCACCTACTACATCAAGGTGGTGGGCGAAGCCGCCTACAACGGTGTGAGCATTCTCGCCACGCAGTAAGTACCTTGTGTCGTAGTTGAATGGCCGAAGCCCGTCATCCTGTGTGACGGGCTTCGTCTTTTTACGAAAGGTGGCCGCAGGGCGGCGGAAATCACGGCTTAACTGCTAAAGTCGGGCCGATTGACAGGAGAGTCACGTGAACGCGCTCGCTGCAACCGTTACCGACGACGCCGAAGGCCGCATCCTGGATGCGCTGCTGGCGCGCGGCCGGCTCAAGGAAGGAGACCTGGCACGCGCGCGGCCGTTGCACGCCGAGGCCGGTGGCAGCCTGCTGGGCCTGCTGGTGCGCCTGGGCCTGGTGTCTGAACGCGACCAGGCACAGGCCAGCGCCGAGGTGCTGGGCCTGCCGCTGCTGGAAGGCAAGCAGGTGCCGGAGGCGCCGCCGCAGGCGCTGGCCGAGGGACTGCCGCTGTCGCTGCGCTTCCTGAAGCAGTTCCATGTGTGCCCGCTGGAGTTGGATGAACACGGGGTGCGGCTGTGGCTGGCCGATGCCCATGACGCCTATCCACAGCAGGCCGTGCAGTTGGCCCTTGGGGTTCCGGTGACACCGGTGCTGGGCATGCGCGCGGAGATCGATGACCTGGTCGAGCGCTGGTTCGGCCAGGGCCGCAGCGCGATGGGCGCGATCGTGGAAACCGCGGATGGCGAGGGTGGTGCGGTCGACGATATCGAGCACCTGCGCGACCTTGCTTCGGAAGCGCCGGTGATCCGCCTGGTCAACCTGGTGATCCAGCGTGCGGTGGAGCTGCGCGCTTCGGATATCCACGTCGAACCGTTCGAGAGCCGGTTGAAGGTCCGTTACCGCGTCGATGGCGTGCTGGTGGAGGGTGAAAGCCCGCCGGCCAACCTCACCGCCGCGGTGATCAGCCGCATCAAGATCATGGCCCGGCTCAACATTGCCGAGCGCCGCCTGCCGCAGGACGGCCGCATCATGCTGCGCGTGCAGGGCAAGGAGCTGGACCTGCGCGTAAGCACCGTGCCGACCGCGCATGGCGAAAGCGTAGTGATGCGATTGCTCGACCGCGAAACGGTGGTGTTCGATTTCCACCGGCTCGGCTTCACCGACGCCTTCCTGCCGCAGTTCCGCAAGGTGCTGGAACAGCCGCACGGCATCCTGCTGGTGACCGGCCCGACCGGCTCGGGCAAGACCACCACGCTGTACACCGCGCTGAGCCAGCTCAACACCGCCGACGTCAAGATCATCACGGTCGAAGACCCGGTCGAGTACCAGATCGAGGGCATCAACCAGATCCAGGCCAAGCCGCAGATCGGCCTGGACTTCGCCAACGCGCTGCGCAGCATCGTCCGCCAGGATCCGGACATCATCATGATCGGCGAAATGCGCGACCTGGAAACCGCGCGCATCGCCATCCAGTCGGCGCTGACCGGCCACCTGGTGCTCTCCACCCTGCACACCAACAATGCCGCCGGTGGCATCACCCGCCTGCTCGACATGGGCGTGGAAGACTACCTGCTCACTTCCACCATCAACGGCATCCTGGCGCAGCGCCTGGTACGCCGGCTGGAACCGACCCACGCCGAGCGCTACGAAGCCTCGCCGGAAGAGATCGAGCGGTTCGAGCTGCGCCGCCTGCAGCCGGAAGGGCCGATCCACCTGTACCGCCCGAAGCCGTCGGCACTGGCGCCGACCGGCTATCTGGGGCGTACCACCATCATGGAATTCCTGGTGATGAACGATGCGCTGCGCCGCGCGGTGATGCGTCGCGATGGCATGGGCGAGATCGAGCGCATCGCCCGCGAGGCGGGCATGCGCACCATGTACGAGGATGGCCTGTCCAAGGCGTTGAGCGGGCAGACCACCATCGAGGAAGTACTGCGCGTGACCGAGGAAAGCTGATGCGCGCAGGACGCCGGGGCTGACATGCCGAACTATCGCTACAAGGCGCTCAATCCGCATGGCGAGGTCTTCGATGGGCAGATGGAAGCGGCCAGCGAGGCCGAGCTGATCGCGCGCCTGCAGGACCAGGGCCACCTGCCGATGGAGACGCAGCTGGCCGATGCCGGCGCGATCGGTGGCAGCAGCTGGCGCAACCTGCTGCAGCAGCGCCCGCTGCAGGGTGCCGCGTTGCTGCAGTTCACCCAGCAGCTGGCGACCCTGCTTGGTGCCGGCCAGCCGCTGGATCGCGCGCTGTCGATCCTGCTGGGCCTGCCCGAGGACGAACGATCACGCCGCGCGATCACCGACATCCGCGACGTAGTGCGCGGAGGTGCACCGCTGTCCACCGCGCTGGAACGTCAGCATGGGCTGTTCTCGCGCCTGTACGTGAACATGGTGCGTGCCGGCGAGGCCGGTGGCAGCCTGCATGAAACCCTGCAGCGCCTGGCCGACTACCTCGAGCGTAGCCGCGCGCTGCAGGGCAAGGTCATCAACGCACTGGTCTACCCGGCGATCCTGCTGGTGGTGGTCGGTGGTGCGCTGTTGTTCCTGCTCGGCTATGTGGTGCCGCAGTTCGCGCAGATGTACGAGAGCCTGGACGTGGCGCTGCCGTGGTTCACCAACGCCGTGCTGCAGCTGGGCCTGTTCGTGCGCGACTGGTGGGTGCTGCTGCTGGTGGTGCCGGCGCTGGTGGCGTTGTTCTTCGAGCGCAAGGCACGGCAACCCGCGTTCCGGCTGGCGCTGGATGGCTGGCTGCTGCAGCGGCGTGGTATCGGCCGCCTCGTCGGCGAGCTGGAAACCGCGCGGCTGGCGCGTACGTTGGGCACGCTGCTGCGCAATGGCGTACCGCTGCTGGGTGCGCTGGGCATCGCCCGCAACGTGCTGGGCAACCGCGCGCTGGCCGCCGACGTGGAAACAGCTGCCGATGAAGTGAAGAACGGTGCCGGCCTGTCGCTGGCACTGTCGCGCGGCAAGCGGTTCCCGCGCCTGACCCTGCAGATGATCCAGGTCGGCGAGGAATCCGGCGCGCTCGATACCATGCTGCTGAAAGCCGCCGATACGTTCGAACAGGACAGCGCCCGGCGCATCGACCGCATGCTGGCGGCGATGGTGCCGGCGATCACCCTGGTGCTGGCCTCGGTGGTCGGCGCGGTGATCGTGGCCGTGCTGGTGCCGCTGTACGACCTGACCAACGCCATCGGTTGACGATGGCACTCCCTGCAACCCCGACACTCCGCAACTGAAAGGACCGTCCATGATTGCCCGTCGCCGACCGATCCGCCTTTCCTTCACCGCCGCGCGCAACCAGTCGGGCATGAGCCTGCTGGAAATCATCATTGTCATCGTGCTGATCGGCGCGGTACTGACCCTGGTCGCCAGCCGCGTGCTGGGCGGCGCCGACCGTGGCAAGGCCAACATCGCCAAGGCGCAGGTGCAGACCGTCGCGTCCAAGATCGACAACTACCAGATCGACACCGGCAAGCTGCCGGGCACGCTCAACGACCTGGTGACGGCACCGGCCGGTGTCGGCGGTTGGCTCGGCCCGTACGCCAAGCCGGCCGACCTGAATGACCCGTGGGGCCACGCGCTGGAGTACCGCGCGCCGGGCGAAGGCCAGCCGTATGAGCTGGTCAGCCTGGGCAAGGATGGCAAGGCCGGCGGCAGCAGCGTCGACGCTGACATCCGCTACCAGCCGTAACCACGCATGACGTATTTCCTGCCGCGCCGGTTGCCACGCCCGCGCCTGCACGGCAGGCGCGCGGCCGGACTGTCGCTGCTGGAAATGCTGCTGGTGATCGCCCTGATCGCGGCGATCGGGCTGATCACCGCCGCCGGCCTGTCGCGTGGTTTCGCCGGCATGCAGCTGCGCAGCGCCGGCAAGGACATCGCCAACCAGCTGCGCATGGTGCGCGCGCAGGCAATTGCCCGCGGCGAACCGCAGCGCTTCGTGATCGAACCGGCACGGCGTCGCTGGGAGGGGGCCAACAATCGCCACGGTGAGGTGCCGGCACAGCTGCAGGTGCAGTTCGAAGGTGCCGCCCAGCTGGCCACCGCGCCGGGGCAGGGGGTGATCGAATTCCATCCCGATGGCGGCTCCAGCGGTGGCCGCATCCGGTTGCAGCGCGACGGTGCCGAATGGCGCGTCGACGTTGGCTGGCTGACCGGCGAGGTCCGCTCCGGCCCCTGGCGGGCGCAATGAAGCGGCGCGCGCGTGGCTTCACCCTGCTGGAAGTGATCATCGCCTTCGCCCTGCTGGGCCTGGCGTTGACCCTGCTGCTGGGCAGCCTGTCCGGCGGCGCGAAGCAGGTACGTGATGCCGAGCTGCGCACGCGCGCGGTGCTGCATGCACAGTCGTTGCTGGCCGGGGCCGGTGTCGACGCGCCGCTGCAGGTGGGTAGCCAGCAGGGTGACTGGGAACAGGGGCGCTATCACTGGGAACTGCAGGTTCAGCCGTGGGTGGAGCCACGCGCCGGCAACGTCGTGCAGGCAACGTCACCCGGCACCCCATGGCTGGCGGAGCTGCAGTTGCAGGTACGCTGGGGCGACGGCGAGCGCGAGCAGCTGCGCTGGCGCAGCCTGCGCCTGTTGCCGCCCGACCTGGAGAATGCACGGTGAGGCGCCGCGCCGCAGGTTTCACCCTGGTCGAAGTGATGCTGGCCACCGTGCTGCTGGCCGGCGGCCTGGCACTGGCCTTTGCCAGCGTGCGCTCGGCGATGGCGGTCAGCCAGCGCGGCGAGCAGATCGCCGCCGAAAGCGAACGCATGCGCGCGGTTGAGTCGCTGCTGCGCAGGCAGCTGGCGGGCGCGCTGCGCATCCCGCTGGAGGTCCCGGACCCCACCCGCGAACCGGTCTTCTTCCAGGGCGAGGAGCAACGCATGTTGTTCGCTGCCGACCTGCCCGGTTACCTCGGCCGTGGCGGCCCCTACCTGCACGCGCTGCAGGTGGACGGACGCGATGGCCGGCAGCGCCTGCTGCTGGACCTGGTACTGCTGCAGGAAGGCGAGCGCATCGCCGAGAATCCGCCGCGCCCGCCGGAGGTGCTGGTGGAGAACCTGAAGTCGGTGCAGCTGCGCTATCGCGGCATCGATGCCAGCACCGGGCAGGTGACCGACTGGCTGCCGCGCTGGGATGACACCCGCCGCCTGCCGATGCTGGTGGAAATCCAGATCGTGCCGTCCCGGGGCGCGCCGTGGCCGCCGCTGGTGGTGGCGCCGCGTGCCGGTGGCAGTGGAGGCGCGCGATGAGCCGTCAGCGCGGGGCGGCATTGGTGCTGGTGCTGTGGCTGATCGCGTTGATGACGGCGCTGGTCGGTGCGTTCGCGCTGAGCGCACGGGTCGAGCACCTGCAGCAGCGCGTGCTGGATGACGATGCACGCGGGCAGGAACGTGCGCGCGCCGGCCTCGAATATGCCCTGCTGCGTCTGTCAGCCGATCCGCAACGGGCGCCCTGGCGTGCCGATGGCCGCACCTACCGCTGGCAGTTCGACGACGCCAGCATCGAGATCAAGGTGCTGGACGAGAACGGCAAGATCAACCTGAACCTGGCCGATGCGGCGCTGCTGACCGCCTTCCTCAAGGCGCTGGGCGAAGACGATGCACAGGCCCGGCAGTTGGCCGGGGCCATCATCGACTGGCGCGACGAGGACAGCCTGCTGCAGCCGGGCGGTGGCGCCGAAGCGCAGGACTACGCCGCAGCCGGATTGCCCTACGGCCCGCGCAACAAGCGGTTCGAGACCCTGGGCGAGCTGCAGCGGGTATTGGGCATGCGCGGCCCGCTGTACCGGGCGATGCTGCCGCACCTGACCCTGTACAGCCGCCAGGCACGGCCGGATCCGCAGTTCGCCAGCGCGCCGGTGCTGACCGCGCTGGGCCTGGATGCGGACATGGTGATGGCGCAGCGCGCACAGCAGGAGCGTGATGCAGATTCCGCTGGTGGCACGACAACGCTTGCCAGCAGCAGCGGCACCTATAGTATCGAGTCCGGTGCCATCGACAGCAGTGGACGCAGGTCGGTGTTGCAGGCAGTGGTACGCAGTGGCTCGGGCGGGGTTCCCGGGCGGACCTACACAGTGCTTCGCTGGGAGCAGGGAATGACAGCAAGATGACGGCGTGGCAGGACAGTCTGCGGCAGGTGCAGGGCCGGATCGGCCCGGGCGCTGGCCGTTTCCTGCGCTGGTGGCGGCAGTCGCTGCTGGCCTGGGTGCCGGTGCGCTGGCAATGGGCATTGGGCTGGGGCCAGGCACGCCTGCTGCTGCAGCACGAGGGCGACCAGCTGCAGGTCTGGCGTGAAGCCGGCGAACGCCGCGAAGCGGTGGCGCGCTTGCCGTGGCCGCTGTCACCGGCGGACCTGGACCGCGTGCTGGAGCCTCGCCTGCGCACTCTGCCGCGGGTGTGGCTGCTGCCGGCGGCGGATGTCCTGCGGCGTAGCCTGCGCCTGCCCGCTGCAGCGGCCGACCGCCTGCGTGCCGTGGTTGGTTTCGAGATCGACAGGCAGACCCCGTTCGAATCGTCCCAGGTCAGTTATGACGTGCGTGAACTCGGCGCGGGCGGCGAAGGCCAGCTGCAGGTCGAACTGGTGGCGTGGCCATTGCGGCAACTGGAAGCATGGCGCACCGGTGTGGGCCCATGGGCCGATGCGCTGGCGGGCGTCGATGCCGTCGATGCGCAGGGCAACGTGCTGCAGGTGAACCTGCTGCCGCCCGCGCAGCGCCAACTGCGGCCAGACCCGATGCGGCGCTGGAACCTGCTGCTGGCCGTGGCGGCCGTCGTGATGCTGGTACTGGCCGCGGTGCAGCTGCTCGACAACCGCCAGGCCGCAGCCGATGAGCTGCGTGCACAGGTCGAGCGCAGCGCGCGCAGTGCGCGTGGTGTGGCCAGCGAACGCGCGCAGCTGCAGGCGCTGATCGATGGCGCCGCGTTCCTGGAGAAGCAGCGCAGCCAGCGCGCCGGTACCGTCGAGATCTGGAACGAACTGACCCGGCGCCTGCCGGAAGGTACCTACCTGGAAAAGCTGGCGATCGAGAACAACAACCTGCAGCTGATCGGCCTGAGCCGCGAGGCATCGCAGCTGGTGCAGCTGCTGCAGGACGCACCGCAGTGGCGCAAGGTCAACCTGACCGGGGTGCTGCAGGCCGATGGCGCCGCCAGTGGCCGCGACCGCTTCACCATGACCGCCGAACTGCAGCCGTTGCCGGCCGCCGCACCGACCCCGGAGGCGGCCGATGCCGATGCCAAGCGCACGCCGTGACCGCTGGCTGGCGCTGGCACTGCTGCTGGCAGTGCTGGGCCTGGCCTATCTGCTGCTGGTGCACCCCTGGTTCACCCAGCCGCTGCGTGCGATCGATGCCGATGTCGCCGCCCTGCGCGAACGCGAGTCGCGCGTGCAGGCACAGCTGCAGCAGCAGCCGCAGATCGAACAGCGCCTTCGCGCTACCCGCGAGGCACTGCAGCAGCGGCCGGGCTTCCTGCGCGAAGCCACTGCCGAAGCTGCCGCCGCTGCATTGGGCGCGCGGCTGCAGGATGCTGTGGCGATGGCCAGCCCAGGCAACCGCAGCTGCACCATCAGCAACCGCACGCCGCTGACCGACAACCGGCGCGACGCCGAGTTCGTGCGCGTCGCCATGCAGGTGCGCCTGCGCTGTGGCGTGGCCGAACTGGCCACCGTGCTGCACAGCCTGGAAACCGGCAGCCCACGCCTGTTCGTCGACAACCTCAACCTGATCGCGCAGCGCTTCCAGCAATCGCCGAACGAATCGGGGCTGGGCCTGGACGTGTCCTTCGAGCTGGCCGGCTACCTGCTGCCAGGCGCCGCCGCCGATGGCACGGTACCGGCACCATCGGCGGCACCGGCACCGGCACCGCCCGCGTCGCCGGCCGAGGCCCCACCTGTGCCCCATCCGGCGCCCCCGTCCGAAGGACAGGAGGTGGCCGATGAAGCTTGAGCAGATCAGCCTGCGTACCGGCTTCCTGCTGGCGCTGGCCGGTTGGGCGGCCGCCGTCTGGCTGGCGACCGGCTTCGGGCTGGGCAGCCATCTGCCGGGTGCCGGCGGTGATGCCGACGCCGCGCCATCGCTGCCAACGCTGCCGCCGCTGGCGGCCGAGCGCATGGCCAGCGCCGACAGCTACAGCGCCATCGGTGAGCGCCCGCTGTTCGCCGAAGACCGCAGGCCGCGGCCCTATCTGCTGGGTGGCAGCGAACCGGCGGCCAGCGCCGCGTTGCGCCTGACCGGTGTGCTGCTGACCGGCGATTTCGGCATGGCCACGTTCACCACCGAACAGAACCGCTCGCTGCGCCTGCGCCTCAACGGCGAAGCCGTGGATGGCTGGCAGCTGGTGGCGTTGCAGCCGCGCCAGGCCACGGTGATCGGCCCCGGTGGCAACCAGGTCCTCGAACTGGCGGTGTTCAACGGCCAGGGCGGTGAACCGCCGACCGTGCTGCGCGGTGCAAATGGTGCACCGCCTGCAGGCGCGATCGTTGTGCCGCCCCCGGCGGGCGCCCCGCCGGCGCCGCCCCCGGCCGCGGCAACCCCATCGCCGTCGCCCGCTGGCAATGCACCAGCGCCTGCGGCGGCCGCTGCAAAAACACCACCGGCCAACAACAACGGTCCCAGCGAAGCGCAGATGCAGGCCATCCGCGAACGCATCCAGGCCCGTCGCCGCCAGCTGCAGCAACAGCAGCAACAACCGTCGCCGCCCCCGGGCGATGGCACCAACCGATAGAGTGAATGCATGAACCTGCGTTTTCTTCCCTGGTCCTTTGCCCTCGCGCTGCTGGTCGGCTGCAGTACGGTGTCCGCGCCGCACGTGCAGCGCAACGGCAACCTGTCGCCCAGCGCCGACGCCGGCCAGGCGGCCGACGTCGCTGCCGATGCCGCCCGTGAAAGCCAAGGGGCTCCGCAGGCGGTGATCCGTCGCGGCACCGGCACGATGATCAACCGCGAGGCCGCGCGTGCGCCGGCACCGGCGCTGCACGGTGCCAGTACCGGCGAGGCGACCTTCAACTTCGAAGGCGAATCGCTGCATGCGGTGGTCAAGGCCATCCTTGGTGACATGCTCGGCCAGAACTACGTGATCGCACCGGGCGTGCAGGGCACGGTCACCCTGGCCACGCCCAAGCCGGTCTCGCCGGCACAGGCACTGAACCTGCTGGAGATGGTGCTGGGCTGGAACAACGCGCGGATGGTCTACAGCGGTGGGCGCTACAACATCGTCGCCGCCGACCAGGCGCTGGCCGGCACGGTCGCGCCGAGCACGGCACCGGCAGCCAGCGCGCGCGGCTTCGAAGTCCGCGTGGTCCCGCTGCAGTTCATCTCCGCCACCGAGATGAAGAAGGTGCTGGAGCCGTACGCGCGCCCCAACGCCATCGTCAACGTGGACAGTGGCCGCAACGTGATCACCCTGGGTGGTACCCGCGCCGAACTGGAAAACTACCTGCGCACCGTCGAGATCTTCGACGTCGACTGGTTGTCCGGCATGTCGGTGGGCGTGTTCCCGATCCAGTCGGGCAAGGCCGAGCAGGTCGCGGCCGACCTGGAAAAGGTGTTCGGCGAAGAGAGCAAGACGCCCAGCGCCGGCATGTTCCGTTTCCTGCCGCTGGAGAATGCCAACGCCGTGTTGGTGATCACGCCGCAGGTGCGCTACCTGGACCAGATCCAGCAGTGGCTGGATCGCATCGACACCGCTGGTGGCAGCGCCCGCCTGTTCTCCTACGAGCTGCGCTACATCAAGGCGCGCGACCTGGCCGAGCGCCTCAGCGAGGCCTTCGCCAGCAGTGGCAACCGAGGCGGCTCCAGCCCGGCCTCGCTGGCGCCGGGCGCCATTCCGTCGCAGCTGGGCGGTGACGGCGACCGTGGCATGGACAACAGCAGCAACCTGGGTTCGACGCTGGGCGGAAGCAGTGGCAGTGGCAGCAGCAATGGCAGCCTGAACCTGCCGCAGCGCCAGCCCGGCAACGTCAGTGTCAGCCTGGAAGTGGAAGGCGACCGCGTCGGCGTGTCGGCGGTGGAGGAAACCAACACCCTGCTGGTGCGCTCGACGCCGCAGGCCTGGCGCTCGATCCGCGAGGTGATCGAGAAGCTGGACGTGATGCCGTTGCAGGTGCACATCGAGGCACAGGTGGCAGAGGTGGCGCTGACCGGTGACCTGAAGTACGGCGTGAACTGGTTCTTCGACAATGCCGTGGCCGGTCGCACACTGACCGGCGCGCTCAGCGGCCTGACCCTGCCGCCGGCCGCTGCGGGCGCCTGGAATACCTTCGCGGGTGGCGTGACCGGCAATGACGGTGTGGGCTGGGCATTCACCGGCCACAACGCCGCCGCCGTGGTCAGCGCGCTGGACAAGGTGACCGACCTGCGCCTGCTGCAGACGCCATCGGTGTTCGTGCGCAACAACGCCGAAGCCACGCTCAACGTCGGCGACAAGGTGCCGATCAACACCACCACGGTGAACACCGGTGTGGGCACCAGCACCTACAGCTCGGTGCAGTACATCGACACCGGCGTGATCCTCAAGGTGCGCCCGCGCGTGACCCGCGACGGCACCGTGTTCCTGGACATCGTGCAGGAAGTCAGCAGCGCCTCGGACGTGCCGGAGGCCTGCAACCCGACCGAGCGCAACTGCAACCCGCGCATCTCGACCAAGAAGCTGTCCACCGAAGCGGCGGTGCAGAGCGGCGACACCATCATGCTGGCGGGCCTGATCACCGATTCGGCCACCGACGGCAGCAGCGGCATCCCGGGGCTGAGCAAGATTCCGGTGGTGGGTGCGTTGTTCGGTCAGAAGACCCGCACCAGCCGTCGTTCGGAAGTGATCGTGCTGCTGACCCCGACCATCGTCCGCAACAGCCAGGAGTCGCGCAACCTGACCGACGAGTACAGCAAGCGCTTCCGCGCGATGGAGCCGCTGAACCAGCCGCGCGCAAAGAAGTAAGGGGTTTACGGCCGGGCGGCGCCCGGCACCCGCGGTAGTGCCGGCCGCTGGCCGGCAACAGCAGCGGCAACAGCCAAAGCCAAAGCCAAAGCCAAAGCCAAAGCAACAGCGGGTTTACTGAGGGATGGCGGGGCACTGTGGGTTTGCGGGGACGCCGTAAACCCATCCATGGGGGCTTGGTCGCCGCATCCATGCGGCTCACACCCCGCAAACCCACAGTGCCCCGCCTTCGACAGTTTCCTGCTTGCCGTTGGTAGGTGTCGACCTTGGTCGACACGATCCACGCCATGCGTGGATGACTGTCTGTCAGATTTCGAGATCAGAAAATGGGGTCAGATCCGTTTTCCTCTGGAAAACGGATCTGACCCCAGGCTTTGCTGGCAGATCGAAGAAATCTGTCGAAGGCGGGGTGGGTCCGGTTGCGGGGGTGTCCGCGGCATGGATGCCGCGGCCAAGCCTACATGGACGTATTTACGGCGTCCCCCGCAACCGGGCCCACCCCGCCAACCCACGGATGGCCGGCTTCTGCTTCGGCTGTTGCTGTTGCCGGCCAGCGGCCGGCACTACCGCAGGTGCCGGGTGCAACCCGGCCGATACCCTCCCGGTGCTACGCTGTGGCCACCGACAACCACGGAGGCGGGATGGGGGCGATCGTGTTGTTGCCGCTGTGCGTGGACGATGCCGCGCTCGACCGCTGCCTGGCCGCACTGGATGCCGGCACGGCGCCAGGGACCGCGGTCTGGTTGGCCGATGACGCACAGACCGGGCCGCGCGCGCAGGCGGTAGTGGAACACTGGTTGGCGCATACGCCGCTACAGGCCGAGTACACCCGGCGCGCGCGGCCACTGGGCGAAGTCGCCCATCTGGACGAGATGCTGCGCGCCTGCGATGGCCTGGACGTGGCCGTGCTGGCGCCGGACAGCGTGCCATCACCCGGCTGGTTGCAGCAGTTGCAGGATGCCTTCGCCCGCGATGCCGCGATCGCCACCGCAACCCCCTGGTGCAATGCCGGCGAGACCGCCGCGTGGCCACGGCTGGGCGAGATCAATCCCGAACCGCAGGACCCGGCCCTGCTGGCGCACACCTGTGCCACGTTGCCGACGCTGCACCCGGAGCTGCCATCGGCGGTCACCCACGCGGTACTGGTGCGCGGCAACGCGCGCCGTCGTGCCGGTGGCCTGGACGTGGACAGCTATGCCGGCTGGAACGCGGCACTGGTCGACCTCAGCCTGCGCATGGCCGGCCTGGGGTGGCGCAACGTGTTGTGCGAGACCGCCTTCGTCAGCCGGGCAGGGGAGGCGATCAGTCGCGATGGCGATCTGGAGGCCCTGGCCGCGCGCTGGCCGGCCTGGGTCCCGCGGCTGGCCGATTTCCTGATGCACGACCCGCTGCACGGGCTGCGCGCCGACCTGCAGCAGCGCATGCGGCAGGCGATAATGCCGAAGGAACAGGGCGACCTGTTCGTCCCGTCCGCGCCGGAGCCACCCGTTTGAATGTTGCCATTGCCGCCATCGTCGTCACCTACCAGAGTGGCAGCACCATCGATGCCTGCCTCTCACGCCTCCGCCAGGCGCAGGATGTGGCCGAGATCCGGGTGATCGACAATGGTTCGCTGGATGGCACGCTGGACATCGTGCAGCGGCATGCCAGCCACGATCCGCGCGTACGCTTCGTCGGCAACCCGGACAATCCCGGTTTCGCCGCCGCCAACAACCAGGGCGTGGCCGACTCGCACAGCCCCTGGCTGGCCTTCATCAACCCGGACCTGATGGTCGAGCCGGACACGCTGGCCGAACTGCGCTCCCGCGCCGAAGCGCTGGGCGACTGCCTGCTGGGCGTTGAACAGGTGGACGAGCATGGTCTTGCCGACGAGGCAGTGCGCCGCCGCGATCCGGATTTCCTGATGATGCTGCGTTCGCCGGGCAAGGGCTCGAAGCTGGCGGTTCCGCGTGAGCCGCACCGGGCGCTGCAGCGGGTCCCTGCGCTGTCCGGCGCATTGCTGATGATGCCGCGCGCGCTGTTCGACCGTATCGGCGGCTGGGACGCGGGCTATCGCCTGCACGCCGAGGACCTGGACCTGTGCCGGCGCGCACGCGAGGCCGGCGCGGTGGTGGCGATCGCCAACGACCTGCAGGTCACCCATGTGCGTGGTGTCTCCAGCCGCTCACGGCCGTTTTTCGTGGAATGGCACAAGCACAGGGGCCTGTGGCGTTACTTCCAGAAGTTCGAGGCCGGGCAGCGCTCGCTGCCGGTGCGCGCGGCGGTATGGGCTGCGATCTGGGCGCATGCGCTGATGCTGGTGCCGAGGCTGCTGCGCAGGTCGTTGTAGAGCCGAGCCCACGCTCGGCTCAGGCAAATCCAGCCTCGGCTCTACGGAAGGCGAGCGCGCCCACGGTTCACTCCGCCGGGCGCATAATCCGCCCCATGCCTATCATCCAGTCCCTGCTCGACACCGACCTGTACAAGTTCACCATGATGCAGGCGGTGCTCCACCAGCACCCCGGCGCCCAGGTGCAGTACCGGTTCAAGTGCCGTACGCCCGGTATCGACCTGGCAAGCTACATCGACCAGATCGACGAAGAAATCGACCACCTGTGCGCCCTGCGTTTCAGCGACGCAGAGCTGGATTACATGCGTGGCCTGCGCTTCGTGAAGCCGGACTTCGCCGATTTCCTCGGCCTGTTCCACCTCGACCGCAAGTACATCCAGCTGCGCGCGTCGAAGGCCGTGCCCGGTGAGATCGAACTGGACATCACCGGCCCGTGGCTGCACACCATCCTGTTCGAAGTGCCGCTGCTGGCGATCATCAACGAAGTCTGGTTCCGCAACACCACCACGGCCGACTTCGCCGAAGGCGAGCGCCGCCTGCAGGCCAAGGCCGCACTGCTGCGCGATACCCCCGGCTTCGAACAGTGCCGCATCGCCGACTACGGCAGCCGCCGCCGCTACTCGCGGGATTGGCATGCCCGTCTGCTGCCGCTGCTGCGCGACGCGCTCGGCCCGCAGCTGGTCGGTACCAGCAACGTGCACTTCGCGCGCCTGTACGGCATGACGCCGCACGGCACCATGGCCCATGAGTACCTGCAGGCGTTCCAGGCCCTCGGCCCGCGCCTGCGTGATTCGCAGGTGGCGGCACTGGAATCGTGGGCGCGCGAGTATCGCGGCGATCTGGGTATCGCGCTGTCCGACGTGGTCGGCCTGGACGCGTTCCTGCGCGACTTCGACATGTACTTCTGCAAGCTGTTCGACGGCGTGCGCCATGACTCCGGCGATCCGTTCGACTGGGGCGACCGCATGCTGGCGCATTTCCAGCAGCGCCGGGTCGATCCGCGCAGCAAGGTGCTGGTGTTCAGCGATGGGCTCGACATCGCCAAGGTGATGCGCCTGTACGACTACTTCCGCGGACGTTGCCAGGTCGCGTTCGGCGTCGGCACCCACCTGACCAATGATCTGGGCCCGACGCCGCTTAACATCGTCATCAAGATGGTCCGCTGCAACGGCCAGCCGGTGGCCAAGCTCAGCGATTCGCCGGGCAAGAGCATGTGCGACGACCCGGGTTACCTGGCCTACCTGCGCCAGGTCTTCGAGTTGCCGCAGCCGGAGTAAGACCGGCCTGCAGGGCTTACAGGTAGTCGACGACCACCAGGTAAGCGCCCTGCAGCGGCTGCTGCTTCGAAGCCTGCACGCTGTAGCGCTCGGAGAAGGCGATATCGCCGGCACGCATCGCGCTGGCCGACACCGACAGCTTCTGGCCCTGGCGCTTGCCATCGCGCAGCGTCGCGGCCTGGCCATCGGCCAGCGCCGTCACGGCCACCGTCGAGCCCTTGGCCGACGGCGGGCAGGCCGCCAGGCTCAGCTCACCCTGGGACAGGTTCGTCGTGCAGCCCGGCTCGGCGATGCGGCCGCTGAAGCGGATGCTGCCGCTGCTGGCCTGAGCCAGCGCGCTGACGGACATCAGGGCCACGCACAGCAGAATGGAATTCCTCATGACACGTTCTCTGGTTCGGTGTGTCCTAGTTAGCGACAGGTTCGATCCGCCTTTAATAGGACAAATCCGAATCTGCTAGGGCCATCACCAAGAAAGAGTGATGCGCATCAAATAAGCTGATTTCCACCTGAAAAAGGCCTGTTTCTGCGCCTGCCGAACGCGCCGCTCAACGCGTCATCCACGGTCGTCTGTGACCTGGCCGCCCCACCGTCAAATCCTCCACGCGCCCCTGACCCCGATTCCGCCTATCACGTCACATTTAGGGCGTCAATGAATTGGCGTTCAGAAAAATAATGAGACTTTCATCACAGTTGTGCATATACTTGCGTCACGGATTCAGGGGAAGGTATGTCCGAGTCCGGCCACAGGTGAGACGCAAGGATGGGTCTTGTTAGCCCGGCAGTGCTCCTTGCTTCCTCCTCTACTTCTCATCTCTTCAGTAGGGTTAGGTAAAAGCGAATGCACAAGATCAATCTCATTGCCGCTCTGATGCTGGCCGCCGCTCCGCTGGCCGCCAACGCCGCCGACGGCACCATCACCTTCAATGGCAAGGTGACCGACAAGACCTGCACCATCTCGACCCCGGGCGGCAAGGACTTCGCCGTCAACCTGCCGACCGTGTCCAAGAACACCCTGGCCACCGCCGGTGCCGTTGCGGGCCGTACCCCGTTCGCCATCAACCTGACCAAGTGCAGCGCCGGCAACGTCGCCACCTACTTCGAGCCGGGTTCGACCGTCGACTTCAACAGCGGCCGCCTGGTCAACCAGGCCTCGGCCAACGCTGCCACCAACGTGCAGCTGCAGCTGCTGGGCTCGAACAACCAGTTCCTGCCGATCAAGGCTGCCGGCGCTGGCCTGGCCCAGACCAACTCGCAGTGGGTCACCGTCGGCACCGACGGCTCGGCCGATCTGAACTACTACGCTGAGTACTACGCCACTGCCGCCGCCACCCCGGGCGACGTCACCAGCAGCGTCAAGTACACGATCATCTACAACTGATCGTCGTCGTACCCGCACTGGCCGGCGTACGCGCCGGCCAGTGCTTCGCGGCCCCTGGCCACACCCCTCGAGCGTAGTACTTCCGATGAAAGCAATCTTTCCCCGGGCGCTGCTGCTGGCAGCGTTCACGCTGCCCTTCTGCCAGAACGCTCTGGCCGGCGTGGTGGTCAACGGCACGCGAGTGATCTATCCGGCGCAGGCGCGCGAAGTCACCGTGCAGGTCGACAACGTGGGCGATTCGCCGGCGCTGGTCCAGGCCTGGATCGACAGCGGCGACGCCAACCAGACCGCCGACAACAGCGATGCCCCGTTCGTACTGACGCCGCCGATCGCGCGCGTCGAACCGGGCCGCAGCCAGGCGCTGCGCGTGATCTTCTCCGGTGCGCAGCTGCCGACCGACCGTGAGTCGGTGTTCTGGCTCAACGTGCTGGATGTGCCGCCGTCGCCCGACAACGCCGACAGCGGCGACCAGAATTACCTGCAGGTCGCGTTCCGTTCGCGCCTGAAACTGTTCTACCGGCCGCAGGGCCTGAAGGGCGTCGCCAACGACGCGCCGGCAGCGCTGCGCTGGACCCGCACTGGCGATCGCCTGCGGGTGGAAAACCCCAGCCCCTTCCACGTCACGCTGGCCGAAGTGCATGCCGTGACCGGCAGCAGTGAAAAGACCGTCGAGGACAAGGGCGCCATGGTCGCGCCGAAGCAGAGCATGGAGTTCACCGCACCGGCGGGCTCCGACCAGGTGCGCTTCATCACCATCAACGATTACGGCGGTCGGGTGGAGCACAAGGTCCGCCTCGGCAGTACCGGGGGCTGAACGCGCCGCGCCGGCCATTGGGCCTGCGCATCCCGCCACCGCCGCCGTGCGGCGAATTGAAGGAATGTCAGTGTGATCGGAAACAGATTGACATTGTCGATCCACCAGGCGATCTGCCTGCTGGTTGCTGGCGTGGCCTGCCCAGGATGGGCGCTGGCTGCACCGGCCAATCTCGGCGAACAGGCGCTGATGGCGCAGAGCGGTGCGGCCAATGCGCGTGCACCCGAGTCGGCCCAGTTCAACTCCAGCTTCCTCTCCGGCCAGGCCAAGCAGGTCGATCTGGCGTCCTTCACCAATGGCAACCCGATGGTGGCCGGCACCTACCGCGTCGACGTCTACGTCAACGGTGGCTGGCAGGGCCGTCGCGATCTGCAGTTCAAGGCCGATGAGCAGGGCCGCGTCGACGCCTGCCTGCCGCTGCCGATGCTGGAAGAAATGGGTGTGGACAGCGAGGCCGTGCTGCTGCAGCAGGACCCGACGCTGCCGACCGACAAGACCAGCTGCGTGCCGGTGCAGCAGCGCATGGCCAATGCCTACGGCATCTATGACAGCGGCAACCTGCGCTACGACCTCAGCATCCCGCAGGTGTTCCTGCGCCGCGAGGCGCGCGGCTACGTCAATCCGTCGCTGTGGGACCGCGGCATCAATGCCGGCTTCGTCGGCTACAGCTTCAATGCCATCGACAGCGACAGCCGCGTCGAAGGTGGCCAGCGCAACCGCAGCGCCTACCTCGGCCTCAACGCCGGCCTGAACCTGGGGGGCTGGCAGTTCCGCCACGATTCCAACCTGACCTGGTCCGAAGGCAACGGGCGCCATTGGCAGAGCATTGCCACCTATGCGCAGCGCGGCATCCCGCAGGTGCGCGGCATGCTCACCATTGGTGAGGCCTACACCACCGGCGAACTGTTCGATTCGATCGGCTACCGTGGTGCCAGCCTGGCCAGCGACGACCGCATGCTGCCCGACTCGCTGCGCGGTTACGCGCCGGTCGTGCGCGGCATTGCCGAAACCAACGCGCGCATCGAAGTGCGCCAGAACCAGCAGCTGATCTACTCCTCCACCGTATCGCCGGGCAGCTTCGTCATCGACGACCTGTACCCGACCGGCTACGGCGGCGACCTGGAAGTGAGCGTGATCGAGGCCGACGGCCGCCGTCGCGAATTCAAGGTGCCGTTCGGTTCGGTGCCGCAGATGCTGCGCGAAGGCGTGTCGCGCTACTCGCTGACCGCCGGCCAGGTGCGCAACAAGCTGCTGGCCGATGAGCCGTGGCTGGTGCAGGGCACCTACCAGCGTGGCATCGGCAACCAGTTGACCCTGTACGGCGGCAGTGCGCTGAGCGAAGGCTACCTGTCGTTGCTGTACGGCGTGGGCCTGTCCACGCGCATCGGTGCTTTCGCCGCCGACGTCACCCACGCACGGACCTCGTTCGACCACTACGGCGACCACACCGGCGCCAGCGTGCGGTTGAGCTACAGCAACATGATCGGCGAGACCGGCACCAACCTGACCCTGGCCGCCTACCGCTATTCGACCGAAGGCTTCTACAGCCTGCAGGACGCGCTGTATGGCCGTGATTCGGACAAGCGCGGCATCGATCCGACCACCCGTGGCCGTCAGCGCAGCCAGTTCCAGGTGACCCTGAACCAGCCGCTGGGCCGCCGTGGCGGTGCGCTGTACGTGACCGGTTCGGTGCGTGACTTCTACGATCGTTCCGGCACCTCCAAGCAGTACCAGGTGGGCTACAACAACGCCTGGCGCTCGGTGAACTACGGCTTCTCGGCGCTGCGCACCGAAGAAGGCGTGCTCGGCCGTTCCGACACCCAGTACCTGCTGTCGATGAGCGTGCCGCTGGGCCGTGGCACCCACCCGGTGTCGTTCAGCGCCGACCTCGGCGCTCGCGACCGCGGTGGCTACGACAACAGCCGCGTCGGCATCACCGGTTCGGCGGGCGTCGACAACAACTTCAGCTACGGCGTGGCCCTGTCCGATTCCCGCGAGGGTGGCACCACCGCGGTCGGCAATGCCGAGTACCGCAGCCGCTACTCCGCGCTGAACGCCACCTACAGCCACTCGCGTGATTTCCGCCAGGCGTCGGTCGGCGCCAACGGCAGCGTGGTGGTGCATCCGGGTGGTTTCACCTTCACCCCGCAGCGTGGCGACACCATGGTGCTGGTCGAAGCGCCGGGCGCGCGCGATGCGATCGTCAGCAACGCGCCGGGCCTGCGCGTCGATGGCCGCGGCTACGCCGTGGTGCCGTACGTGTCGCCGTACCGTCTCAACACCGTCACCCTCGATCCGCAGGGCATGGCCCACGACGTCGAACTGGAAAGCACCAGCCAGTCGATCGCGCCGTTCGCCGGTGCCATCAGCTACCTGCGCTTCGATACCCGCAAGGGCAACGCGCTGCTGATCCAGGTGCGCAACGCCGATGGCCGCAGCATGCCGTTCGGAGCCCAGGTCAAGGATGAGCAGGGCCAGCCGGTGGGCATGGTCAGCCAGGGCGGCCGCCTGTACGTGCGCAGTGAAAAGAACCAGGGCCGCCTGCTGGTGGAGTGGGGCGCCGGTGCCGACCAGCGCTGCACCATCGATTACCAGGTTCCGGCGGGCGCCGATGCGTCCAAGACCGGCTTCATCCCGCTGGAGGCAGCATGCCGATGATTTCTTCCCGTGGCCGCAAGGCGCTGGCCGCGCTGGCCGTACTGGGCGGCGTATTGCTGGCACAGCAGGCCAGCGCCGCCTGCCGCATCCAGAACAGCTGGTTCATCGCCCAGGACGTGACCATGGACATGGGCCAGATCGTGATCCTGCCCAGCACCCCGGTCGGCGGCGTGATCAAGGAAATCAGCGAACCGATCACCCAGCAGAACAGCGTTGCCCGCTGCGATTCCTGGACCGGCGGCCGTTCGATCGGTGAGTACGTCAACGCAGCGCAGAAGCGCCCGGTGGCCGGCTTCTCGAACGTCTATGAAACCGATGTGGCAGGCGTCGGCATCCGCCTGTACCGCGATTCGGGTGCGATCCAGACCTACTACCCGCACTCGATCAACTTCGGTGGCGGTTCCGTGGTCAGCCTCATCGGTGGCCAGTTCCGCATCCAGCTGATCAAGACGGCTGCGCAGACCGGTTCGGGCGTGATCGCGCCGAACGGCCGCTTCACCACGTACTACTTCGACGGCGATGGCCCCGGGCGCCCGGTCCTGACCTCGACCTTCAAGGGCTCGGGCACCACCGTGGTCAGCCCGACCTGCGAAGTGCAGGCCGGCAGCCGCAACATTGCCGTCGATTTCGGCAGCGTGCCCAACACCACCTTCACCGGTGTCGGCTCCAAGGCCGTTGATCGCGACTTCGAGATCCGCCTGAACTGCCAGGGCAGCAACGTCGCCGCCTACCAGAGCAAGATCGGCATCCGCCTCGATGCCGACCAGGACAGCTCGAACATGCCGGGCGTGCTGAAGCTCAGCGCGGCCAGCAACAGCGCCACCCGCATCGGCATCCAGATGGTCCAGCGCGATGGCAGCACCGAGCGTGAAGTGCGCTTCGGCCAGACCATCAACGTCGGCACCACGGCGCCGGGTACCAGCGTCATGGCGCTGCCGCTGCGCGCGCGCTACGTGCAGACCCAGGCCGGTACGGTCGGCGCCGGTGTCGCGAACGGCCAGGCCACGTTCACCATCCAGTACGAGTAAGCCGGCTCCAGGCCGCGCCACTGCTGCGTTCCACCGCAACGTCGCCCGTTCCACGGGCGGCGTTGACTGCGTCTTGATCTTCCAACGATGAAGATCGATGCCACGACGCACGTACCGTCAACTGAGTGTGATGTACGTCGCGAATTTGGAGTTCCCTCATGAGGTGACCGTCTCCTGCCTTCGGGTATTGGACGGGAACGCCGAAAGGATCCAGACGTGGCCATTGCTGTTTGTCTCCCCCCGCGCCGGCCTTCGGGAGCGCCCCGGTGAAGGTCCTGTCGGTGTTTGGCACCCGACCGGAAGCGATCAAGATGGGGCCGTTGGTACGGGCCCTGGCACAGGCCGCGGACATCGAATCGGTGGTCTGCATCACCGGTCAGCACCGGGCGATGCTCGACCAGGTGATGTCGCTGTTCGAGATCACCGCCGACCATGACCTCGATGTCATGGTGCCCAACCAGACCCTCAATGGCCTGTGTTCCAGGCTGTTCGAGCGGCTTGACGCGCTGTACACGCAGGTCCGCCCCGACCGTGTGCTGGTGCACGGCGATACCACCACGGCGATGACCGCGGCCCTGGCCGCGTTCCACCACCGCATCCCGATCGGCCATGTCGAGGCCGGCCTGCGCACCGGCGACATCAACCGGCCATGGCCGGAGGAGATGAACCGGCGGGTGATCGATGTGGTCGGCCATCAGCTGTATGCACCCACTCCCGGTTCTCGCGCCAACCTGGCCCGTGAGCATCTGGGCGGGCAGATCCTGGTCACCGGCAACACCGTCATCGATGCCCTGCAGCAGACCGTGCAGCGGCTGGATGCCGATCCGGCATTGCGCGCGCAGGCCGACCAACCCTTCCACATGCTCGACCCCGCGCGCCGCCTGCTGCTGGTCACCGGCCATCGTCGCGAGAGCTTCGGCCAGGGCTTCGAGGACATCTGCCGTGCGCTGGCCGAGCTGGCGCGGCGGCCGGACCTGCAGGTGCTGTACCCGGTGCACCTCAACCCGAACGTGCAGGGGCCGGTCAACGCCCACCTCGGCCACCTCGACAACGTGCACCTGGTGCCACCGCAGGATTACCTGCGCTTCGTGCGCCTGATGCAGCGCGCCGACGTCATCCTCACCGACTCCGGTGGCGTACAGGAAGAAGCGCCGGCGCTGGCCAAACCGGTGCTGGTGATGCGCGATGTCACCGAACGGCCGGAGGCGGTCGAGGCCGGCGTGGTGACGCTGGTCGGCACCACGCCCTCGCGCATCGTCGATGCGGTCAGCGCGGTCTTGGCACACCCCCCGCAGCCGACCCGCTTCGATCCCGACGCCAGCCCCTACGGCGATGGCCGCGCCAGCGCCCGCATCGTCGCCGCCCTGCGCGGAGCGCCCCTTCCCGAATTCTCGCCCGGTCTCCGCAGTGGCGGTGCCGCCCACCTCCATCCGCATGAAGTGACGCCATGACCCAGACCGGCCGCTCTCCCCTGTTTGCTTCCGCTGCCGCGTTCGTCCTGTCGGGCGCGGTTGGCACAGCCCATGCCGCCGACAGCGTCGCTGGCCAGTTCGCCGAATGGAGCGGCGACAGCACGGTGAACCGGCAGATGACCCTGCGCGAACTCGGCTTCCGCCAGCCGCTGGTGCTGAGCGGGCAGGAGAGCCAGCGCGAGGTCTACCTGCCGGTGCCGGCCGGCGTGGCCACCCGCGATGCGCAGCTGCAGCTGGACGGGCGCTATGTGCGCGGCCACGCAGGGCGCACCTCGGGCTTGTGGTCGGTCGATGGTGATCCCATCGTCGCGCGCTCGATCACCGACGCGCAGGGCGATGCCAGCCAGCTGCTGGCCATCGATGGCGAACCCCGCCAGAACGGCTTCGTGCGGGTCGGCGTCGGCTGGTGGTCGATCGTGTCTGACTACCAGTGTGCCGACCAGAGCGCACCGGCCAACGTGCTGCGGCTGTCGCCGGATTCGCGCTTCAGCTACCGCTTCGACGGGCGTGCCGTGGATACCGTGGCCAAGGCCTGGGGCGCGCTGCCACCGCAGGTGCGCCTGCTGGTGGATGGCAAGGCGCTGCAGGCGCCAACCTATGATGCCGCCTGGCGCATCGGTAGCGCGTTGCAGGCCGGCGGCAAGCAGGTGCAGGTGGTGGCACTGCCCAAGGTCGGTGACAGCGTCGACCTGGCCGGCATCAGCATCCCGGCCAGCCTGCAGGGCGTGCCGGCCTACGCCGCGCTGGCCACGGGCGAGCGCGCGCACGCGATCAAGGACCTGGCCGAAGTGGGCGCGCTGCTGTCGCTGCGTGACAGTGGGCCGCTGGCGGCCGATGTGATGATCGGCAGTGACGCACTGCGTGCCGGCGTACGCGCGGCGCTGGATGCGCTGGCTGCCCAGGTCGGCGCCGCGGGAGCCGATGCGGGCACGGCCTTCGGTGCCTGGCGCAGTGCCGACATGGCTGGACTGGAAAAGCCCACCGCCAACGCCTCGGTCAGCGTGGTCGCCGTTGCCGGCCGTCCGACGCTGGTGGTCGACCCGGCCGCGGCAGGCAAGGTCGCCGGGTTGTTCGCCGAACAGTGGCGCAGCTACGCGCTGGGGCGCAGCCTGCAGGTCAGCCAAGCGGGCACGCCGAAGCTCGACGGTGACCAGGTGCTGCTGAGCCGGCTCGGCAACATCGCCGGCACGATGGAGGTGGTGACCCGCGCCGATCGCAGCGCCAGCTTCGACCTCGGCGCGCTGTCGGCCGATGGGCGCCTGCCCGAGGAAGTGGTGATCGATGTCTCGGCGGCACCCAACGCGGCCGGGCAGGGCGCGGTGGCGACGATCTACTTCAACGATTACCTGCTGGGCGGCAAGGTGTTGTCGGCCAACGGCCAGCCGCAACGGCTGGTGGCCAAGGTGCCGACCTACGCCCTGTCGGCGCGCAACGAGATCCGTGTCAGCTTCCTGCGCCAGCCGGCACGGCCGTACTGCCACGATCCGGCCACCGGCTACCCGGTCTCGATCCTGCCCAGCAGCCACCTGACCCTGGCCAAGCGTTCGCTGGGCAGTGACTTCGTTGGTGCCAGCAGCCAGCTGTCGCGCGGCAACCAGGTGTTCGTGCCCGGCACCTGGCTGCAGGATGCACCGGCCTCGCTGGGCAAGGTCATCGCGGTGGCCAGTGCGGTGGGCGCGTCGCCGGAGGCATCGGAACTGAAGGTGGTCGATGCCGGTGCCGCGGTCAGCCCGGGCGCGCCGTGGCTGGCCTTCGGGGTGGCACCGGCCGGTGTCGATATGGCCGGCCTGAAGGACGGCCACCTGCTGATCGGTGGCACCTCGCAGCCGCTGCTGGATGTCAGCGGCCTGGATCGCGCCGCGGTGGTGCAGGTGGGGTCATCCGGCGGCCAGCTGGGTGTTCTCTACAGCGACCTCGGTGCGCAGGCACCGTCGTTCGGCGCGCCGTTCCGGCTGCTGCGCGGCGATCTTGCCGTGCTTGACGGCAGTGATGCCGTGCGCGAATTCGATCGCCAGGATCCCTATGGCACGCGTATCGCGCAGGACGGCAATCCGCAATCGAAGTGGGAACGGCACATGGTCTGGTTGCTGCTGCTGGTCGGCGTGATCGTATTCGCGCTGCTGGCCGCCCGCGTCACCCAGGTGCGCCGCCGCAAGTCCGCCAACGCAGGGCACTGATCCACCGTGGACGGTCTGTTCTGGAACATCCAGCTGGCCAACTACTACGCCGCCCTGGAAGCCACGGCGGCGGCGGTGGCCGTGCTGATCCTGATCTCCAGCCTCGATGACCTGTTCATCGATGTCTGGTACTGGTTACGCGAGAGCTGGCGCGCGGTGACGATCAAGCGCCGCGATGCGTACCGGCCGCTGACCCAGGACGACCTGCTGCAGCGGCCGGAACAGCCGCTGGCGATCATGGTGCCGGCGTGGATGGAGTACGACGTCATCGCGCAGATGGTGGAGAACATGATCAACGTGCTCGACTACCGCGAGTACGTCGTGTTCGTCGGCACCTATCCCAACGACCAGCAGACCATCGACGAAGTCGAGCGCATGCGCCGCCGCTACAAGCGCCTGCGCCGCGTGGAGGTGCCGCACGACGGTCCGACCAGCAAGGCCGACTGCCTGAACTGGCTGATCCTGGCGATCTTCGATTACGAGAAGCGCCACGACATCGAGTTCGCCGGGGTGATCCTGCACGACAGCGAGGACGTGCTGCACCCGATGGAACTGCGCTTCTACAACTACCTGCTGCCGCGCAAGGACATGATCCAGCTGCCGGTCACCTCGCTGGACCGCGAGTGGTACGAGCTGGTGGCCGGTGTCTACATGGACGAGTTCGCCGAATGGCACGCCAAGGATCTGGTGGTGCGTGAAAGTGTTTCCGGCATGGTGCCGTCGGCGGGCGTCGGCACCTGCTTCTCGCGGCGCGCGCTGCTGGCACTGAGCGCGCAGACCGACAACCAGCCCTTCAACACCGACAGCCTCACCGAGGACTACGACGTCGGTGCGCGGCTGGCGGCGATGGGCATGCAGTCGATCTTCGCGCGCTTCCCGGTGCAGTTCCGCGTGCGTCGGCCGTCATGGTTCGGCTGGGGGCCGGTACGCGAGCGCACCCAGCAGATGGCGCTGTGCGTGCGCGAATACTTCCCCGACAACTTTCGTGCCTCGTACCGGCAGAAGGCACGCTGGGTGCTCGGCATCGGCCTGCAGAGCTGGGAATCGCTGGGCTGGCGCGGCTCGCTGGCCACCAAGTACCTGCTGGCGCGCGACCGCAAGGGCATCATCACCTCGTTCGTCAGCATCATCGCCTACCTCATCTTCCTGCAGCTGCTGCTGTTCTGGGTGCTGAAGATGACCGGGGTATGGACAATGCAGTTCCCCAGCGTGTTCCAGGCCGGTACCTGGCAGATGAACGTGGCGCTGCTGACCACCGCGGCACTGGCGACCCGGGTCGTGCAGCGCTTCTATTTCGTCAATCGGCTGTATGGCTGGGAGCATGCGTTGATGTCGATCCCGCGCATGGTGGTCGGCAACATGATCAATTTCATGGCCACCGCACGCGCGTGGAAGGTGTTCCTGGCCTACCTGCTGTTCGGCAAGCGCATGGTCTGGGACAAGACCATGCACGGCTTCCCGGATGCCGCGCAGCTGGTGCAGACCCGCAAGCAGCTGGGCGAGCTGTTGACCACCTGGCAGGCGGTGGAACCGGAACGGCTGCAGCAGGCGCTGGACCAGCAGCATGCCGGCCGGCAGCAGCCACTGGGCCGCATCCTGCTCACCCAGGGCTGGCTGGATGATGAAACGCTGGCCGAGGCGATCGCCTTCCAGGGCGACCTGCAACGCGCGGTGATCGATGTGGACTACCTGCGCGCGTGCCAGTTCCCGGTCAGTGCCGATGCCTGCGTGCAATGGCGCATGTTGCCGCTGCCACCGCGCCAGCAGGGCACCCTGCGGCTGGCCGTGGCCAACCCATTGCCCGAAGAGGCGTTGGCACTGCTGAAGCAGGAAACCCGCAGCGAGCACATCGAACAGAGCATTGCCCGCGAAAGCGAAATCAACGCCGGTCTGCGCCTGATCGGCGGCGACCGGCAGTGGCATCTGGACAACGTGCCCTTGCTGGGTGACCTGCTGGTGGAGATGCGCCTGATCGATCACGCGCGCTTCGAGATCGCGCTGGACGCGTACAAGCCGCAGCGCGATGGCCGCATTGGCGATTACCTGGTCAAGCAGGGCATCACCACCGAAGACGCGGTGGCCCAGGCCATGCAGGAACAGCGCCGGCGTGCGGCCGCGCTGCAGTCACCGCCTCCCGGAGCCTTGCCGGCATGAAGACCACGCTGCTGTCCACCGTCATTGCCGTGGCACTGGCCAGCGCCGCCGCGCCGGTGCTGGCACAGGCCGATGCAGCACTGCCGCTGTCCGGTGCGGCCTACCGCATCGCCGAGCAGGCGTTTGCTGCCTATGAGCGCGGCGACTACCCGGCGGCTTACCAGCAGTCCACGGAAGCGATCCGGCTGCGCCCGGACGTGGTTCGGCTGCGCCTGCTGCAGATCTATGCGCTGCAGAAACTGGGGCGGGGTGCGGAGGCGCAGCAGCAGGCACGTCGTGCACTGGATGCGGGGTTGAAGGATCCGGCGTTGCCGGCGCTGGCGGCTGCCATCGCTGCACGTAGCGCGGCGACTGGCGGCGAAGGTGCGCGCACGACATCCCCATCGCGTCCGGTCGGCAGTGCCGCGGACCGCAGCAGGCAGAAGGCCTACGCGCTGGCCACCGAGGCCTACGCGGCCTATGACGCCGGGCGGATGGGAGAGGCGGCCGGCAAGGCCGAACAGGCCTTCCGGCAGCAGCCGACGCAGGGGGCCTGGGCGTTGCTGTGGGTGGCCGCGCTGGAAGCACAGCAGCAGCCCGAACAGGCCGACGCCGCCATTGCCACCGCACTGCAGCTGGGCGCGCCGAATGCCGAGGCGCTGCAGGCCCGGCGCGTGGCGCTGGATCGCCAGCGCGCGCTGCTGCAGGCGCAGCAGGCGTATCGGTCGCTGTCCACGCAGGATGATGCCGCGGCCGTTGCGCAGGCGCGTACCGCTGTCGAGCTGGCACCGGAGGTGGCGACGTACCGGTTGCTGCTGATTACCGCGCAGCTGCAGCAGGGGCAGCTGGCCGACGCCGAGCGCAGTGCCGACCAGGCGTTGCAGGCCGACGGCCAGGATCTCAATGCACGGGTGATGCGCGGCTACCTGCGCCAGCGCCAGGGCAATACCGTGCTCGCCAATCAGGACTTCGACACCGCACTCGCTGCGCCGGGGTCAACAACGCAGCAACGCAACGTGCGCCTGCTGGCGGTGGATGCGGCGCTGGCCAGTGCCGACCGCACGCGCGCCGAGGCGCTGCTGGCACCACTGCAGTCGGCATTGCCAACGGATGCGGGCGATGCACGCGCGCAGCAGCTGCTGCAGCAGGGCATCGAGCAGCGCGGCCGGGCGATCCGCTCCGGTCGCGCGCTCCCCCGCATCAGCGCACAGACCTACCCGGCGCCGTTCCAGCACTGCCAGTCGGGCGACACCGGCAACCGCTGCGAGCTGATGCCGGCCGACCTGCAGGGCGATGGCGGTGCCGCACAGCGTGCCTACGCTGCCTACGCGCGCCAGGACTACGCCGAGGCCATCGGTGAGGCGCGGCAGGCCGTGCAGCTCGCGCCGGACGACGCGAAGCTGCAAGGCCTGCTGACCACCACGCTGGCGTCGGGCAACCGCGCCCAGCAGGACGAAGCACGGCAGCGCCTGGATGCGGCGCTGGCACAGCGCCCTGACGATGCGGAGGCGCTGATGCAGCGCGGCTACCTCAATCAGAAAGCGCACGAACCGGCACAGGCACTGGCCGACTTCCGTGCCGCCGAGGCCACCGGCAAGGCACCGAAGAGCGTGGTGCTCGACCAGGCATACGCGAGTGCGGCCAACGGCGATCATCCACAGGCGGTGTCACTGCTGCGCAGCGCCGTCGACCGCGCCGACGCCGGTGAGCTGCCGCTGGATGAGCATCAACGCTACAACGTGCGCAATGCCATCGCCAACTATTCGCGCGAGTGGGGCGTGATCGCCTCGGCCGGTTTCCGGGGGGCGCGCCAGGCCGCGACCAATGTCGGCGGCGCGGCGATCAGCACGCCGGGTGATTCGGTGTTCAGTACGCTGGAGGCGTTCTGGCGGCCCCCGGCCTTCAACGACCAGCACGGCACGCTGGAACTCTATGCACGCCTGCTCAACACCCTGTACGACCAGGGCGGCACCTACGAATCGATCCGCGCGGTGGATCCGTGCACTGGTGAATCGACCCCGGATGCACGCGCACGCGCTGAACGTCTCAGCCATTCGCGCTCCACCACCGGCTGGCCGTCCACCATCGCCTCGTTCGGCATGCGCTACGCCTTCGGCCAGACCGGCCTGAGCGCCGGCATCGAGCGCCGCCAGTTCCTCGGCAGCGCCACCCGCACGGGCGATGTCTATCCCGCATCGGCGGCCGTGCAATGCAGCCTGCAGCTGGCCCTGAACCCACCACTGGAAGCCAGCACACTGGCCCGCTACCGCTTGGCCAGTGGTTCCGGCGGCTGGATGTCCTACCTGACCTACGGCTATTACCACGGCACCGACCTGCGCACCGACGTGAACCAGTGGTGGATGGTCAGCGGCTACGCGCAGGGCGGCTACACCTGGGACGACAACAGCGCCCACTTCACCCTCGACGCGCTCGATGCCAACGGTACGCCCGTGCGGCGGATCGGCGATGCCAACGGGCGCCTGCATCGCGAGCAGTGGTTCGCTGCCGGTGAACTGCGCGCCGGCCGCAGCTTCCGCTTTGGTGCCGGGCGGACCCACTGGGTGGTCACGCCGTACGTGGTGGTGGGGGCGGACTGGCTGGACCAGCGCTCGCGCGTGCGCGACATCCGCTATCCGCTGTTCCCGGCGCAGTCGTTCGCGCTCAACGATACGCAGCGCAGCTGGTCCCTTGGCGCGGGCCCGGGCGTGGGCGTGCGCTACTGGTTTCGCGAGGACCACTACAACACACCGCGCTCCTACCTGGACCTGACCGTGCAGTACCGCTTCGCGATCGGCGGCGGTGATACGCAGCGCGCCAAGGGCCTGTTCGCCACCGCCATCCTCTACTACTGAGGCAGGCCCCAACGTCGTCGCAGCGCCGCGGCCTGCGGCGTGTCCTGGGTCAGCCACGGCTCCAGTGCATAGACCAGCACGTGCTGCGCGCCGCTGTCGCGTGCCCACGCCAGCTGCCGCTGGATGCGCGCGGCATCGGCGGTTTCGCCCTTGAACGCGCTGCCGTCGGCGGCGGTGCCGGGCAGTTCGCGGAACAGTTCGACGATCGCATCGAAGCCGATGCCGTGCGCGTGGAAATGATGGAGCAGCGGTTGCAGCTGCTGCACGTTGCCGGCGCCGGCAACCCCCACGCCGTCCTGCACCATGGGCCGCAGCGCGGCCTGTGCCAGCACTGCCTGCCACAGTGCGACCAGGTCGCCGTCGGTCTGCAGGCGGCTGAAGTAGCAGGACATCGCACAGTCACCGCCGCGTGCGCCGGCGGCCTGCACCAGCCCGTGCAGCCACTGTGCCAGCCACTGCTGGCGTGCCGGATCGGCCCAGTGGTACTGCTCCAGTTCGTAGGGCAGGTACCAGCCCCCGAAGGCCGGCTGCTGCGCCCAGGGCGCCTGTGCCAACCACTGGCGTGCCTGCGCCAGGCTGTCGGCAAGGAAGGCCTGCAGCGTGGCATCGTCGGCACCAATGGCCTGCCACCAGCGTTGCTGGAAGGGCAGGCCGACGCGGATGCGGAGGCTGTTCTCGTTGGCGGCGGTGAACAGTTGCTGCAGGCTGCTGTCCGGCAACGACCAGTCGCCGTCGCTGCCACCGACGATGCCGGTCCACTGCAGCACCAGCTGCCGGCAGCCCAGCGTATGGGCCAGCTTCAACGAGCGCTGCCAGTCGGCCAGGCCCCATTGCAGGTGGCTGCGCCAGGGCTGCAGGAAGGTGCCATCCACCTGCACCGGCAGCGAACAGCCGGGCAGGGTGGCGAGCGTACCGGCGAGCGGTGCCAGCACTGCCGCGCGCAGCAACCGGCGGCGCAACGGCGAAGACGGATCAGCGGGAAGGACAGGCGGAACCATGCCTGCATCATCCCAGAGCACCGTGCGCGGCAGGTGAACCACACCGGGCGCAGGCCGAAGCGTGCTCTGGTAGTGCCGGCCGCTGGCCGGCATCGCCTACCGCTTATTCCAACGCGTAGCGCAGGGTGAACAGCACCGCCACCAGCCATACCGCCGGATGCACTTCGCGCCAGCGGCCGGTGCCGGCCTTCAGCGCGGCATAGGCGATGAAGCCGAACGCCAGGCCGTTGGCGATGGAGTAGGTGAACGGCATCGCCAGCGCACACAGCGCGGCCGGCACCGATTCGGTCAGGTCGCTCCAGTCCACTTCCACCAGTTCGCGCAGCATCAGGCCGGCCACGAACAGCAGCGCCGGCGCGGTGGCATAGCTGGGCACCATCGCCGCCAATGGCGAAAACAGCAGCGCGGCCAGGAACAACGCCGACACCACCAGCGCGGTCAGGCCGGTACGGCCGCCCACCTGAACGCCCGAGGCGCTTTCAGCGAAGGCCGTGGTGCTGCTGGTGCCGAGCATCGAACCGGCCACGATCGCCGTGCTGTCGGCCAGCAACGCGCGGCCGAAGCGCTTCTGCGCGCCCGGCAGCTTCAGCAGGCCGGCGCGGCCGACCACGCCGTACAGGGTGCCGGTGGCATCGAACACTTCCACCAGCACGAACACCAGCACCACCTGCAGCAGCACTGCGATGGGGGCGCCGCCGTCATGGTGCAGCAGGCCCGGCAGGTCCAGCTGCAGGAAGGTGGGTGCCAGGCTCGGCGGCAGCGAGACCAGGCCCTGGTACTGCACGTCGCCCAATGCCCAGCCAGCGCCGGTCACCGCCAGGATGCCGATCAGGATCGCACCGCGGATCCGGCGTGCTTCCAGCACCGCGATCAGCAGGAAGCCGGCCAGCGCCAGCAGTGGTGGCGCGGTGTTCAACGGGCCCAGCGCCACCAGCGTGTCTTCATTGCCGACGATCACGCCGGATTTCTGCAGCGCGATGATCGCCAGGAACAGGCCGATGCCGGCCACGATCGCCGAGCGCAGCGACGAAGGAATGCCCGACACCAGCCACGCCCGCACGCCAGTCAGCGACAGCACCAGGAACACCAGGCCGGAGATGAACACCGCCCCCAGGGCCTGCTGCCACGGCAGGCCGGCGGCACCGACCACGGTGAAGGCGAAGAACGCATTCAGGCCCATGCCCGGTGCCATGCCGACCGGGAAATTGGCGGCCAGCGCCATCACCGCCGAACCCAGCGCAGCGGCCAGGCAGGTGGCCACGAACACCGCACCCGCATCCATGCCGGTGGTGCCGAGGATCTCGGGGTTCACGAAGACGATGTAGGACATCGTCAGGAAGGTGGTGACACCGGCCAGCAGCTCGGTACGCACGGTGGTGCCGTGCTGCTGCAGCTGGAACAGGCGCTCGAACAGGGACATCGCAGATCTCTCGTGCCTGCGCGCCCTGCCGCCCCGGGGGACCTGCGGGTGCGTCGTCAGGCGGTTAGAAGTGGTAGTTCAACTTCAGCGTAACGCTGCTGTAGTCGGTATGGAAGCTGCGACGGGCCGCAGCGGGGTAGTTGGGGTCTTCCAGGGTCACCGGGCTGGAACCCAGGTGGGTGTAGCGGTACTCGGCACCGGCCGAGAGGCGGTCGTTGAAGCGGTACAGCACGCCTGCGGTGGCGTGGGCGCCGGTGGACAGGTGCGAGGCGCGGGTCTCGAACTCGGCCACGCGGCAGCCGTTGGTGGCTTCCACCAGCGACCTGTCGCAGCCCAAGGTGAATTCCTGCTGGGCCACCGTCACGCCCGCACCGACGTAGGGCAGCCAGCGGCCCATCGCGCGGCCCAGCGTCACATCGAAGGTGCCGGATCGGGTCACCGCGTCCTTGCCGTAGTACGGGCTGTACCGGTGCTGCTCGCGATCCTTCCAGTCACGTGTGACGCCGCCGAACGACAGCGCGCCTTCAACGCCGACCACGACGTTGTTGTCGAACTGCCAGCGACGGCCACCCTGCACGCCGCCGGTGAAGCCGCGCACGCTCTTTTCCGAGGCGTTGGCATTGCTGCGGTCCTTGCTGTGGCCCTCGCCATGCGAGGCCTGGGCACCCAGGTAGAAGCCGTCCCAGTCGGTGGTCGCGGCTGTTGCGGTGCCCGACAGCAGCAGGGCTGCCGTGGTGATGATCAGTGCTTTCATTGCGGTTTCCTACGTTGGGGGATGAAGCGGGGGCGTAGGAAAACCGAAGTCGGTGCGGGGGAACATACAAATAGTTGCAAGCTGCCAATGGGCTATATGCGACAAGGCGTTAGGCGTGCTTGATGGGCGTGAAAATGGCGGCGGCAGCGTGGAAAAGCGCCGGACTGCGCGGGAAAAGTGGTAACGAGTCACCACCAACGGTGGTGACCTACCGAAAGGAGAAAGGCCGCGCGAGCGCGGCCTTTCCGGTTGCCTTACTTCAGCGCCTTGAAGCGCAGGCGCTTCGGCGCTGCGTCGTCGCCCATGCGGCGGCGCTTGTCTTCTTCGTACTCGCGGTAGTTGCCCTGGAAGAACTCCACGTGCGAGTCGCCTTCGAACGCCAGGATGTGGGTCGCGATGCGATCCAGGAACCAGCGGTCATGCGAAATGACGAAGGTGTTGCCCGGGAACTCCAGCAGCGCATCTTCCAGCGCACGCAGGGTTTCGATGTCCAGGTCGTTGGACGGTTCGTCGAGCAGCAGCACGTTGCCACCCTGCAGCAGGGTCTTGGCCATGTGCAGGCGGCCACGCTCACCACCGGACAGCGAGCCGACCATCTTCTGCTGGTCCTGGCCCTTGAAGTTGAAGCGGCCGATGTAGGCGCGCGACTGGATCTCGATGCCGTTGATGTTGAGGATGTCCAGGCCGCCAGCGATTTCCTGGAAGACGTTGTGGTTGCCTTCCAGCGCGTCGCGGCTCTGGTCCACGTAGGACAGCTTCACGGTCGGGCCGACCACGATCTCGCCGGTATCCGGCTTTTCCTGGCCGGTGATCATCTTGAACAGGGTCGACTTACCGGCACCGTTCGGGCCGATGATGCCGACGATGGCGCCGGCCGGCACCAGGAAGTTCAGGTTGTCGAACAGCAGGCGGTCGCCGAACTTCTTGGAGACGTTCTTGAACTCCATCACCGCGTTGCCCAGGCGCTCGCCCGGCGGGATGAAGATTTCATTGGTCTCGTTGCGCTTCTGGTAATCGACCGACTGCAGCTCTTCCAGGCGGGCCAGACGGGCCTTGCCCTTGGTGCGGCCGCCCTTGGCGTTCTGGCGCGACCACTCCAGTTCCTTCTGGATCGCCTTCTGGCGAGCCTTTTCCTGGTTGTCTTCCTGCTTCAGGCGCTCATCCTTCTGGGTCAGCCAGTCGGTGTAGTTGCCCTTCCACGGAATGCCGCGGCCGCGGTCCAGTTCCAGGATCCACTCGGCGGCGTTGTCCAGGAAGTAGCGATCGTGGGTGACCGCCACCACGGTGCCGGTGTAGCGCGCCAGGAACTGTTCCAGCCATTCCACCGACTCGGCGTCGAGGTGGTTGGTCGGTTCGTCGAGCAGCAGCATGTCCGGCTTCTGCAGCAGCAGGCGGCACAGTGCCACGCGGCGCTTCTCACCACCGGACAGTTTGCCGACGATGGCATCCCACGGCGGCAGGCGCAGTGCATCGGCGGCCACGTCCAGCTGGTTTTCCAGGGTGTGCGCGTCGCCAGCGGCCAGGATCGCCTCCAGGCGCTCCTGTTCCTTGGCCAGCGCGTCGAAGTCGGCGCCTTCCTCGGCGTAGGCCAGGTACACCGCGTCCAGCGCGGCCTGGGCCTGCAGCACTTCGCCCACGCCTTCCTCGACCGCTTCACGCACGGTCTTGGTCGGGTCCAGTTCCGGTTCCTGCGCCAGGTAGCCGACCTTGATGCCCGGCTGCGGGCGGGCTTCGCCCTCGAAATCGGTGTCCACGCCGGCCATGATCTTCAGCACGGTGGACTTGCCGGCGCCGTTCAGGCCCAGCAGGCCGATCTTCGCGCCCGGGAAGAAGGACAGCGAGATGTCCTTGATGATCTGCCGCTTGGGCGGGACCACCTTGGACACGCGGTTCATGGTGTAGATGTATTGCGAGGACATGAGGTCTCCGTAGGCGCGGCCCTGCGCCCGGCCCGTCACGGGAACATCCCGTTGCGGCAGCGGGCACAGACTGAAAAGGAATACCGCCAATTATAGCCGGAACCGGTTCCCGGCCGCGCCGGGCGGGGGGCGCGGGGCTGGCCGCGGCCTGAATACCTCGTCACAGTCCTGCAGCGGGAAGCGTTTCCAGCCGGAAACGGTTCAGATCGGGTGCGCAATATGGGCTCACCACCCACCCGAGCAGAGGTCTGACATGCGTATCAATCGAGTAATGGCCGGCGCTGTGGCCTCTGTGCTGGCGCTCGGCGCCGTCGCTCCGGCCTTCGCCGACAACGATCATCGCCGCGACCACGACCGCCGCGAGTGGCGCCAGGATCGCCGTGACTGGGAGCGCAACCGCCGCGAGGCCCGCCGCGACTGGCACCGTGACCACGACCGCTACTACCGCCCCGCGCCGCCGCGCGTGGTCTATCGCCCGGCACCGCCGCCGCCGCGCTACGGCAGCTACGGCTGGCGGGTCGGCTCGCCCTATCGCAATTACTACTCCGGCCCGGTCTACGTGGTGAACGACTACCCGCGCTACCACCTGCGTCGCCCGCCGTATGGCCACCACTGGATCCGCGATGACCGCGGCAACATGCTGCTGGTGGCCATCGCCACCGGCGTGATTGCCCAGTACGTGCTCAGCGGCCGCTGAGGATCGCGGCCGGGGTCGGATCCCTTTCCAACGGAAAGGGCTCTGACCCCACACCATCAATCGAAACCATACGGGGCCGGATTCCTTCGGGGATGCCGGCCCCGTCTGTTTCGGCCCCAGCAGGCCGGTGCGGGGCTACAATCGAGGGCTGAGTCGTACCCCTTTCCCTGCCTGCTGGAGTACCCGATGTTCCCGCGTGACGTCCGCATCGAATCCTACGATCCCGAACTGGCCAAGGCCATCGCCGCTGAGACCCAGCGCCAGGAAGACCACGTCGAGCTGATCGCCAGCGAGAACTACACCAGCCCGGCGGTGATGGAAGCCCAGGGCAGCCAGCTGACCAACAAGTACGCCGAAGGCTACCCGGGCAAGCGCTACTACGGTGGCTGCGAATACGTGGACATCGCCGAGCAGCTGGCGATCGACCGCCTCAAGCAGCTGTTCGGCGCGGACTACGCCAACGTGCAGCCGCACAGCGGCTCGCAGGCCAACCAAGCCGTGTACTTCGCCCTGCTGCAGCCGGGTGACACCATCCTCGGCATGAGCCTGGCCCACGGCGGCCACCTCACCCACGGTGCCAAGGTCAACGCCTCGGGCAAGCTGTTCAACGCCGTGCAGTACGGTGTGAACGACCAGGGCCTGATCGATTACGACGAAGTCGAGCGCCTGGCCCTGGAGCACAAGCCGAAGATGGTCGTGGCCGGCTTCTCGGCCTACTCGCAGGTGATCGACTGGGCACGCTTCCGCGCCATCGCCGACAAGGTCGGCGCCTACCTGTTCGTCGACATGGCCCACGTCGCCGGCCTGGTCGCCGCTGGCGTCTACCCGAGCCCGCTGGAACATGCCCACGTGGTCACCTCGACCACCCACAAGACCCTGCGCGGCCCGCGCGGCGGCATCATCGTCGCCAAGGGCGCCGACGAAGACCTGGTCAAGAAGCTGCAGTCGATCGTGTTCCCGGGCATCCAGGGCGGTCCGCTGATGCACGTCATCGCCGGCAAGGCCGTGGCCTTCAAGGAAGCGCTGGAGCCGGGCTTCAAGGCCTACCAGCAGCAGGTGGTGAAGAACGCCCAGGCGATGGCCAACACGCTCATTGCGCGCGGCTACAAGATCGTCTCCGGTGGCACCCAGAACCACCTGATGCTGGTCGACATGATCGGCAAGGACGTGTCCGGCAAGGACGCGGAAGCCGCGCTGGGCAAGGCCCACATCACCGTCAACAAGAACTCGGTGCCGAACGACCCGCGTTCGCCGTTCGTGACCTCGGGCCTGCGCCTGGGTACCCCGGCGGTGACCACCCGTGGTTACGTCGAACAGGACTGCGTGGACCTGGCCAACTGGATCGCCGACGTGCTCGACGCACCGAACGATGACGCGGTCATCGCCCGCGTGCGCGACGCCGTCAGCGCGCAGTGCCGCAAGTACCCGGTCTACGGCTGATCTGAGAGTGGGGTCAGAGCCCTTTCCTGCGGAAAGGGATCCGACCCCGCCACCCAGTCGACGCAGGGGTCGGATCCCTTCCCGCAGGGAAGGGCTCTGACCCCGGTATCGGAGCAACCGCGCATGGATGAACGCCACCTCAAGTACCTGTACACCGCCCTGGCGGTGCTGTTCGGCCTGCCCAGCCTGTTCTTCGGCGGCGCGGGCGCCTGCATCGCCCTGGTCATGGGCGTGATCGGATTGATCTCCCTGGACGCGGACAAACTCTGGTTTGCCGCCGGCATGTTCGCGTGGGGCGTGTCCGCGATTACCGGTCTGGTGGCCTGGGTTGCACTCAGCAACTTCTGGCTGCGCGATGGGGCACGGGGCCTGCGCATGGCATCGCGCCGTTGGTGGTGGCTGCTGGGCATGGGTGTGCTGGCGGCCCTGCCGTTGCTGGCGATGGCGCTGTACTACTTCACCGAGCTTGGTCCATCCGTGCTGAGCGGGCTGTTCGCCGGGCCGTCCCTGTGGGTGCCTGCTGGCATGCTGATGCTTCTGTGGCTGCGTGGGCGGCGCCCTGTCCAGGAGTCCTCTCACCGTGGATGAAGCCGTGCACAAGCGCCGGGTCGGGCTGTCCCTGCTGCTGGGCATCCCGATCATCGCCGCCGCAGGCACGTTGGCGGTGCTTGGGCTGGTGGTGGCTCCCGACTACCTGACTGCCATCGAGCTGCTGTGGGCAGGTGCTGGGCTCATCGGGCTGCTTGCCTGGGGGGTGTTGGCTGGCCTGTTCCTGTGGCGCGGTCAGGCCGCGCTGTGCGCGGCACCCTGGCCCCTTTGGGGAGGCCTCGGGCTGGGCGTGCTGGCCGCCGTGGGGATGGTCGCCGTCGCGGTGCATCGGGTGTTTACTGATCCGGACCTGATTGTGCTGGCCTATCTCTTCCTCGGCCCGCCGTTGCTGCTGCCGGCGACACATCTGGCGTGGCTGCGCTGGGCACCCGCGGCATCGGCGCCACCTGCTCCCGGTTGAGCGGGTTGTCCTGGCTGCACTGGATGCTCTGATTGGCCGAAATGCAGGCGCTTGCGCGCAGACAGCATTTGCTGCTGCGCCCCTTCTCAGGTACCTTTGCGACGCTGCCATGACCGTGGCAATAGGTACTTTCCTGAGCCAGGCGTTCCATGCACTGCCCCTTCTGCCAACATGCCGATACCCGGGTCATCGACTCGCGCGTCTCCGAAGACGGCGCGACGATCCGTCGTCGGCGTGAATGCGAAGCCTGCGGCGAGCGCTTCAGCACCCTGGAAACGGTCGAGCTGAAGCTGCCGGCCATCGTCAAGAGCGATGGCACCCGCGAGGCATTCGACCAGCGCAAGGTCCGCGCCGGCTTTGACCGCGCGCTGCAGAAGCGTGCGGTGGCCGAAGACAAGATCGAAGCGGCGGTGCGTGCGGTGGTTCACCAGCTGCGCATCAGTGGCGAGCGCGAAGTGCCCTCGATCAAGGTCGGCGAGTTCGTGATGAACGAACTGCGCAAGCTCGATCATGTCGGCTACGTGCGCTTCGCTTCGGTCTACCGCAGCTTCGAGGACGTGGCCGATTTCCGCGAGGAGATCGAGAAGCTCGAGCGCGATTTGCCGTCCAGTACCGAGCAGTTGCAGCTGCTGGGCGATGTGATCGCCCTGACCAAGAAGAAGAAGGGCTGACCGCCTCTGCCTTGGTGGGGGCCAACCTTGGTTGGCACCGATAGCTGCTTTGGTGGGTGCCAACCGTTGGTTGGCACAGATAACTGCTTCGGTGGGTGCCAACCGTTGGTTGGCACTGATGGCGTGGATCCACACCAACGGCGCTACCATGGCCGCATGACCACCCCGTTCTCCGTCCTCGACCACCTGCACATGGCCAACGCACTGCGCCTGGCCGAGCGTGCCGCTTACACCACCCGCCCCAACCCGATGGTCGGCTGCGTGATCGCCCACGGCGAACGCGTGGTCGGGCAGGGCTGGCACCAGCGCGCCGGTGGACCGCACGCCGAAGTGTTCGCGCTGCGCGAAGCCGGCAGCGAAGCACGCGGTGCCACCGCCTACGTCACCCTGGAACCCTGCGCGCACTACGGGCGCACGCCGCCGTGCGCGCTGGCCTTGATCGAAGCCGGCGTGTCGCGCGTGGTCGCGGCGATGCGTGATCCGTTCCCGAAGGTCGATGGCGGTGGCTTCGATCTGCTGCGCAATGCCGGCATCGACGTCGCCGAAGGGCTGATGGCGGCGCAGGCACGCGAGCTCAACAAGGGCTTCCTGTCGCGCGTGGAGCGCAATCGTCCTTGGTTGCGGGTGAAGCTGGCGGCCAGCCTTGATGGCCGTACCGCGATGGCCGATGGCAGCTCCAAGTGGATCACCGGCCCGGCCGCGCGCGAGGACGTGCAGCACTGGCGCGCGCGCGCTGGCGCGATCCTGACCGGCGCCGACACGGTGCTGGCCGACGACCCGATGCTGACCGTGCGGCTGGCCGATACCGAGGTGATGCCGCCACTGCGCGTAGTGCTGGATTCGCGCCTGCGCTCACTGGAGTGCAGCCGTGTGCGCGAGGGCGGGGCACCGACGCTGTACCTGCACGCTGCGGCGGTGAGCGCACCGGACGCGGCCGATGCCGAATTCGCCAGCGTGCCGAGCATCGATGATCGCCTGGATCTGGGCGCGGTGCTGGCGCTGCTGGCCGAGCGCGGCATCAATGAAGTGCACACCGAAGCCGGCGCGACGCTGGCCGGTGCGCTGCTGCGCGGTGGCTGGGTCGATGAGCTTCTGCTCTATCAAGCGCCCACGCTGCTGGGCGACAACGGCCGCCCGCTGCTGGCCGGCCTCGGCATCGAGGCGATGGACCAGCAGCGTCGCCTGCGCGTGGTCGATCAGCGCCAGGTCGGCGAGGACATCAGGCTGCTGCTGCGCCCGTGAGGCAATGACGCGGCGAAGGTTGGTCCGCCGACATCAGGCGCCTTCGTCGTCGTCTTCGCCGACGGGGCATTGTCCTTTCCACTGCTGCTTCCACAGCACATGTAGGTCGCGGCAGTACGCACCCAGTGCCTCGCCCGATAGTTGCCTGGTCTTCAACCGCAGCTGGTGACGGGTGAAACCGTTGTCGTACTCATCCGGCAGCACCAGCACGGCACATTGATCGTGGTACATCAGGAACGCGTGGCAGTCGTCGTCCTCGCTCATCCACGCATCCAGGTGCCTGTCGCTCAGCTGGGTTGACTCGAAGGCAACCGAGGGTTGCACGACGAAAATCTTGGTGGCTTTGAACCTGGACGCGTCGGCCTGCCAGCACGCCATCAGCGCCAGCAGCATGATCGCGGTCGACGTCATGCGGTGTTTCATGCGGTTGCCCCGCTGGAAGAGGGCAACAGCATTGACCATGCAGGCCGCGCAGGGCCATGCAACGGTTCTGAAAATGCGGATGCCTGCATGTCCCGCGATCGGGAACCGGGCAGGGGCCAAGCGCTACCTCCTGCCCGAACCGCATCGGCTTGCAGGTCAGTCAGCCTCATCCGGCAGGTGCTCGTTCCATTCGAAGAACGGCAGGAAGGCATCGGCCACCAGCGCCATCAGCGGGCCCGGGTCGCGCACGCGCCATGCGCGGTGGTCGCCGCTGCGCTGGAAGGTCAGAGTGCCGCTGCGAACGCGGTCTGGCGCGTTGTGCATCGCCGTCGTGTAGGCGGCCGCCAGGGGTGCGGACATCTGCGGCGGATGCGGCCCATTGAAGGGCACACGGTGCTGGCGATAGAGCGGGAGCAGGCCCGACAGATCCGGCAGGTGGCAGCGGTAAGCCACTTCGGCAACGTCGCCGTCATGGCCCTGCGGCCAACGCACGCCATCGGCCTTGCACTGTGCCGAGGCCTGCCGCGTGCGCAGGGCCTGTGCAGCAGCCGGCCATCCAGCGAGCTCGGGTGCTTCATCCAGCTGGCTTGCAGCAGCCAACGCGGCAACGAAGGCTGGCGCGTCATCCGAACCCAGCTGCGCGGCCAGTGCGGCCTGCGCACGGGCATCGCCGTGCACGATCACCTGCGCATGCAGATCGAACAGCTGCGCCGGCGATGCCGCCCCGGTACCGGCCGGCGCACTGCCGGGGGCCAGCAGCAGCGCCGCCAGCCCCAGCGGTTTCAGTGCAACCACCTCACGCGCACTCGTCGGTCCACATCATCTCGGCGATCGGGCGCAGTGCCTTGCATTCCTGCGTCATCTCATCGGCAGACTGCACCTGGGCCTTGGCTTTCAGTTCTTCGGCCATCGCATCCACGCCGCTGATCTGGTCCGGCGCGATCTTCGCCACGCAGGCGCGGTGCTGCTGCAGCAGCAGGTCGCAGCCCGGTACGCCGGTCACTTTCGGTGCGTTGGCCGCCTGCGCGTCCTGCATCCAGTCCTCGAACGGTGCCAGCGCGCCGGTCACGGTGCCCACCAGGTCGTCGAAGTTGCCGCTGTACCAGTAGCCATTGTCCTTGGCCGGGTACAGGGTGAAAGTACCGCTGACCGGCACGCGCGCACCGCTCTGCAGCGCCTGGGTGTAAGCGTCGGTGAACTGCTTGCGCGAGGCCGGGCTGGCGTCGGATGCAAGGCTGGCGGCGAACAGCGGGCGCACCTTGCCCAGGTCGGGCACCTGGCAGCTGAAGGTGATGCGCGCCAGCTTCTGGTCTTCCACGTACTCGTTGTCTTCAATCACGCTCTTGCTGGCGCGGCACTTCGAATCACGCAGGGCCTTGGCATACAGCGCCTCGGTGGCGGCCGCGTCGGCCTTTGCGCCGGTGCTGGCAAGCACGACCTGCCACGGTTCGGCCAGCGCCTTGGCCAGCGCACCCGGGTTCGGGGTCACGGCGTCCTGGCCGTCGAACGCCGGCTTCAGTGCATCGTTGAGCGTGCGGGTCGCCGCAGCGTCGTCCTCCAGCAGCACGCGTGCGTACAGGTCGAACGCCTGTTCGGGCGTCAGCGTGGCCGGGGTGGCGCTGGCCAGCAGCGGGGCAGCCAGCAGGGCGCTGGCCAGCAGGGTACGCAAGGGGGTCTTCATGACGGTGTTTCCTGTTCCAGAGGCGCGCAAGCCTAGCGCATCTTTGCGCAGGCCCGATGGCGCCATGTGATCACGCGCCGGTGCGCGCGGGCCAAAAAAACGGGCCCCTTGCGGGGCCCGTCAGATCGCACGACGAGGATCGGCAATCAGAAGCTGGCGCGGACGCCGACCGAGTACTGGGTGACGTCGCGGTAGCCGGCGATTTCGCCCACCACACCCCAGGTCTTGGTGAAGTTGATCTGGCCGCCGACGGTGCCGACCCAGGTGCCCTTGTAGTTGTTGCCGCCATCCATGTAGCCGGCCTTGGCCCAGGCTTCGGTCATGCGCGACGGCTTGCCGCGGATACCCATGGTGACGCGGCCCAGGTTGGTGTGGTCCTTGCCGTGGTAACGCACGCCGTCATAACGCAGGGTCGATTCGGCGTTCTGGCGCACCCAGGCGGCATCGGCGGTGAAGTCCAGGCGGTCGGTCCACGGCATGTGGTAGCCGATACCCAGCTCCGGCTGGTTCAGTTCCAGCTTCAGCGAGTCTTCGCCGTAGTGGCGGGTCTTGCTGGTGCGCGACCAGCCACCGAACACGTAGACCTGCTCGGCCAGCGCGACCGAACCGCGCAGGTAGCCACCGTCGACCTTCGGGTCGTCCAGTGCGTTGTCGTCAACCTGGACCTGCGTCCAGCCGCCTTCAACGTAGGTGTAGCTCAGGGCTTCGGCCGAAGCCGAAAACGGGGCGGCGGCCAGCAGGGCGGCCACGATCAGGATCTTGCGCATGGGAATTCCTGTGAATTTCAGTCCATTGGCGGGCCTGCCCTCGCGGCTGCCCGTGGCGACCTCATGTCGTCCACCGCGAATTTTAATGAAAGTTTTACAAAATGCGAGAGACGGCCGTCACAGGCTGGTCTGGCTTGGCCGGGGTCAGAACCCTTTCCTGCGGAAAGGGATCCGACCCCGGTCATCCGACCCCGTTCAGCCCGGGCTGGTACACTACGCGGGCCGGTTCGCCGGTACACAAACGTCTTCAGGGCGGGGTGCAATTCCCCACCGGCGGTAGGTGCGCAAGCACGAGCCCGCGAGCGCCCCGGCCCACGGCCGGGGGTCAGCAGATCCGGTCCAATGCCGGAGCCGACGGTCATAGTCCGGATGAAAGAAGACGGTGCCACAGGGCTCTTGCCCTGCGTGCGCCTGTTTGCCTTGCGGCGTTTTTCGCTCACTTTTCGCGGAGAACGTTTCTTGTTTACTGGAATCATCGAAGGCGTCGGCCGTCTGGCCGCACGCGAATCCATCGGCGGCGATGTCCGCTTCACCTTCAATGTCGGGAATCTGCCGTTCGACAACGTGCAGATGGGCGAGAGCATTGCCATCAACGGCGTCTGCCTCACCGTCATCGCGTTCGACGCCAGCAGCTTCCAGGCCGATGCCTCCACCGAGACCCTGGGCCTGACCACGCTGGGCCAGCTGGGCGAAGGGGCGGTCATCAACCTGGAACGGGCCATGCGCCCGACCGACCGCCTCGGTGGCCATCTGGTCAGCGGCCACGTCGATGGCCTCGGCCAGGTGCTGTCCATCCACGAAGACGCACGCGCCCAGCGCTGGCGTTTCGCCGCGCCGGCCTCGCTGCGCCGCTACATCGCCAAGAAGGGCTCGATCTGCGTGGACGGCGTCAGCCTCACCGTCAACGAAGTGGACGAGGAAGGCTTTGAAGTCGCCCTCATCCCGCACACCGTGGCCAACACCGCCTTCTCCGCCGCAGGCGTGGGCAGCGCGGTCAATCTTGAAATCGATCTGGTCGCCCGTTATGTGGAGCGGCTGATCAGTGTGCCGGCCAACGGTCAGCACCCACAGGGAGATGCAGCATGAATTTCGCCCCGATTCCGGACATCCTGGAGGACATCCGCCAGGGCCGCATGGTGGTCATCGTCGATGACGAAGACCGCGAGAACGAAGGCGACCTGATCATGGCCGCCGAACTGGTCAAGCCGTCGGACATCAACTTCATGGTCACCCACGGCCGTGGCCTGGTGTGCCTGCCGCTGACCCGCACCCGCGCCGCCGACCTCGGCCTGGCGCCGATGGTGCAGGCCAATACCGCGCAGTTCCAGACCAACTTCACGGTCAGCATCGAGGCCGCCGAGGGCGTTACCACCGGCATCTCGGCGCACGATCGCGCCCACACCATCCGCACGGCGGTGAAGCCCAATGCCAAGCCGTCGGACCTGCACCAGCCGGGCCACATCTTCCCGCTGATCGCCCAGCCGGGTGGCGTGCTGACCCGTGCCGGCCACACCGAAGCCGGCGTCGACCTGGCCATGCTGGCCGGGCTGGAACCGGCCGGCGTGCTGGTGGAGATCCTCAACCCGGACGGCAGCATGGCGCGCCGCCCGGAACTGGAAGTGTTCGCCCGCGAGCACGGCCTGAAGATGGGCTCCATCGCCGACCTCATCGCCTACCGCCTGGCCACCGAAAAGACCGTTGAACGCGTCGACGAGCGCGAGATCGACACTGAATTCGGCCCGTTCAAGCTGGTCACCTACCGCGACCGCATCGCCCACGACCTGCATTTCGCCCTGGTGCGTGGCACCCCGGATGCGGATACCCCGACCCTGGTTCGAGTGCAGGTGGAAAACCCCTTGGCCGACCTGCTGCACTGGCGCCGTGACGACTTCGGCGTGGCGGCCACCGATGCCCTGCGTGCGATCGATGCCGAGGGCGCGGGCGTGATGGTGGTGCTGTCGGCCCCACGCGACGGCGAAGCCCTGCTGGCCCGCCTGCGCCAGCAGCCGGCGCCGGTGGTGCCGGGCAAGGACAAGGATGTGGGCCAGTGGCGCCGCAACGGTGCCGGCGCGCAGATCCTGTCCGACCTGGGCCTGGGCAAGCTGCGGGTGCTGGGCACCCCGCGCCGCCAGATCGGCCTGGCCGGTTACGGCCTGGAAGTGGTGGAGACGGTCACCCTGTAAGCCGCTTGGCGTGCCGACCAACGGTCGGCACCCACCGTCTGCCCTCTGGTGGGTGCCGACCGTTGGTCGGCCACGGCCGCTGGCCGGCAACCGCATCCCCCGGGATTGCCGGCCAGCGGCCGGCACTACCGGTGGGTGCCGACCGTTGGTCGGCACACCCTGCAGGCCCCGCCAGCCACGGCCGGGGCCCATCCACGCTAGAATTACCCCCTTATCGAGTCCCCCAAGCCGCATATGAGCCACTACGAAGGCGATCTTCGCACTCCCGAATCGGCGCGCTTCGCCATCCTGGCCAGCCGCTGGAACGCCCGCATCACCGACGCGCTGGTCGCAGGCGCCCGCCTGAGCCTGGCCGGCAACGGCATCACCGAAGCCAACATCGACGTGATCCGCGTGCCGGGAGCCTGGGAACTGCCGCTGGTGGCCGCACGCCTGGCCGCCGCTCATGAACACGCCGCCATCCTCACCCTGGGCTGCGTGATCCGTGGCGACACCCGCCACTACGAACACGTGGCCGACCGCTGCGCCGAAGGCCTGATGCGCGTGCAGCTGGATTTCGGCGTGCCGGTGCTGAACGGCGTGCTGGCGGTGGAACGCGTTGAAGACGCCGAGGCCCGCGCAGGCGGCAGCCACGGCAACAAGGGCGAGGAAGTCGCACTCGCCGCATTGGAAATGGTCAATCTTCTGGAGCAGCTGCCATGAACAAGAACACCCAGGGCAAGCCCTCCGGTAAACCCGTCCGCCGCGATGGCGTCGATCCGGTGCTGCGCTCACGCGCCCGTCGTCGTGCCGTGCAGGCCATCTACGCCTGGCAGATCTCCGGCGGCAACGCCCAGTCGCTGATCGCCCAGTTCGCCCACGAGCAGGCCCGCGAGATCGCTGACCTGGCGTACTTCGAGGCGCTGCTGCACGGCGTGCTCGACAACCGTCGCGACATCGACGAAGCGCTCGGCCCGTACCTGGACCGTGGCATCGAAGAAGTGGACGCGATCGAACGCGCGGTGCTGCGCCTGGCCGCCTACGAGCTGCGCTACCGCCTGGACGTGCCGTACCGCGTGGTGATCAACGAAGCCATCGAATCGGCCAAGCGCTTCGGTTCCGAACACGGCCACACCTACGTCAACGGCGTGCTGGATCGTGCCGCCGTGGAATGGCGCAAGGTCGAATCGGGTCACTGACCCACCCGTGGTAGTGCCGGCCGCCGGCCGGCAGCTGCAGGGATCCTGAGGTTGCCGGCCAACGGCCGGCACTACCGCCCACCGCGCCCTGCGCGGCACGTACAACAGCGGGAGCGCCCCATGTCCCTGGCCGAATTCGCCCTCATCGACCGCATCCGCGCCCGCACCCTCGAGCGCGACGACATCCTGCTCGGCATCGGCGACGACGCCGCGCTGCTGCAGCCGCGTGCCAATGAGCAGCTGGTGGTCACCGCCGATACGCTCAACAGCGGCGTGCACTTCCCGGTGGAGACCCCGGCCTTCGACATCGGCTGGAAGACCCTGGCGGTCAACCTGTCGGACCTGGCCGCGATGGGCGCGCGCCCAGCGTGGTGCACGCTGGCGTTGTCGCTGCCGGAAGCGTCTGAAGACTGGATCGAGGCCTTTGCCGATGGCTTCTTCGCCCTGGCTGACCAGCACGACATCGCGCTGATCGGCGGTGACACCACGCGCGGTCCGCTGTCGCTGTCGGTGACCGCGATGGGCCAGGTCGGGCGTGGCCAGGCGCTGCGCCGCGACCGCGCGCAGGTGGGTGACGACCTATGGGTCAGCGGCACGCTGGGCGATGCCGCCGGCGCGCTGCGCCTGTGGCAGCAGGGTGCGCTGAGCGTAACCACCGCCACGCTGCTGGCCGACTACGAAAGCCTGCGCCTGCGCCTGCTGCGGCCAACACCGCGCGTGACCCTCGGCCTGCGCCTGCGTGCCTTCGCGCACGCGGCGGTGGATGTGTCCGACGGCCTGCTGGCCGACCTCGGCCATATCGCCACGCGCAGTAACGTGGCCGCGCATGTGGATGCCGATTCGCTGCCGATCGCGCACGCGCTGCGTGAACTGCTCGGCCGCGACGGTGCACGCGACTGCGCACTGCGCGGTGGCGACGATTACGAGCTGTGCTTCACCGCCGCCGCCGACCAGCGCGACGCGCTGCACTACCTGGCCGAATCGCTGGACGTGCCGCTCACCCGCATCGGTCGTATTGCCGAAGGGCAGGGCGTACACGTGGATGGCGAAGCCGCCGACGGCGGTTACCAGCACTTCGCGTAGCCGCAGCGGTACCGCCCCGCTGGGTGCCAACCTTCGGGGTGGGGTCAGATCGATGTTGCTCTGGTAGGTGCCAACCTTGGTTGGCACGAATGTGTCAGCGGCCGGTGGCAGCAGGGCGGCGGAGGCACATCGGCATTGCTCTGGTAGGTGCCAACCTTGGTTGGCACGAATGTGTCAGCCGCGCGTGCCCACACGGTGGCGGAGGCACCTCGGTGTTGCTCTGGTAGGTGCCAACCTTGGTTGGCACGAATGTGTCAGACGCCGGTGCTCACACGGTGGCGGAGGCACCTCGGCATTGCTCTGGTAGGTGCCAACCTTGGTTGGCACGAATGTGTCAGACGCCGGTGCTCACACGGTGGCGGAGGCACCTCGGCATTGCTCTGGTAGGTGCCAACCTTGGTTGGCACGAATGTGTCAGCGGCCGGTGGCAACACCGTGTCGACCAAGGTCGACACCTACCAAAGCGGGGTGGTTACACGTGCGGAACCGGCGCACCGAAGCGGTTGTCGCCCGGCGCGCTGGGCAGCACCAGAAACACCAGCAGCACCAGGCTCGCAAACGGCACGAACCCCAGCAGCAGCCACCAGCCCGAACGATCGGTATCGTGCAGGCGGCGGATGGTTGCGGCAATGCACGGCAAGGCGAATACCAGCCACATCACCACGCTCAGTCCGGTCGATACCAGGGCCAGGCCCTGCGAACCGCTGTAACCGGCATAGAAGCTCAGGATGTACAACGGGATCGAAACGATCACGATGAACAACTGGAACCACCAGTACTCGCTGCGGCTGGCGCGCCCGCTGAACTGGGTGTAGCGGGTAAGCGGAATCATCATCTTGTGCATCTGGGCACTCCCTGAAAAGAAGTGCGCACTATTGGTGCTCCTGTGATGATGAGCCATCGGAATCGTTGCAATTGCGCGCAGCGCGTAACTGAACTGAGCGCTCACCCGCACTTCTCTTCGTTGGATGCTCACGCCGCCCGCAGCTGCACATCCACATACTCGGCCAGCCCACGGCAGGCCAACAGCAGTCCTTCGCGCGCACCATCGCCCATCTGCTGATCGATATCACCGTCCACGCGTACACGTTCAGTGGCGTGCAGCAGTTCCAGCAGGAAACTCAGCCCCGCATTGGCGCGGTCGATGCGCGCCAATGCCAGGCGCTGGCCGGGTGTACGGTTGCTGCCGGGCCAAGGTTGGCCATCGGCGGCATCGCCCTGGCGGATGTACTGCAGGCAGGCCTGCAAGGTGATGGTCCCGGCGCTGTTGCCGCTTTGCAGCGCAACGAAGGTGTCTTCCAGCGTGCGGGCCAGGTCATCGGGCAGGCGCGTGGCGGCGTCGCCCAGGGTGGCGAACAGGTGCGGGTAGGGGGAAGCGGTCATGGCGGCGTCCTTGTGCAAGCGGCAAGGGGCCACCCCGCTTAACAGCAAGGGTGGCGGACGGTGCGTGGTTCCAATACCGGTGGAATATCTGCAAAACGCCGGCGGGCACAAGGCCCCCACGCACCGCCCGCCATGTAAGCGCGGACAGAATGCCTGCCGACGCCACCCAACAAGGAAAGGGTGACGCCGGCAGACAAGCGTAAACAACAGATACTCCAAACGGGATTGGAAGCCCGTGCCACCCGTTGTCGGTGGCGCTACATGATTTGCATGAAGCGCCAATGCTGCCAATGAGAATTGTTTGAAAATTCGAAAACGTTGCAATTTCCTGGCTGGCAGGCAGCAGATGGCAATGCCTGCCGAATGCGACATTCCCTGTAGCGTCGAGCCATGCTCGACTGCATTTCTCGACTGCGGCCAACAGAAGTCGAGCATGGCTCGACTCTACAGAATGCAGAACGGCGTCGGATTGCTCCGGCGCCGTCCTTTCAACTACATCACCACTTGTACGCCACGCTCAGATTGGCGGTGGCTTCGCGGTATCCATGGTCACCGCGCATCACACCAAAGCCGCCCCAGGCGCTCAGGCCAGAACGGAAGTCCACACGCGCACCGGCATTCAACTCGTAGCGGTTGCGCGGCACGCTGGCCTTCAGCGCTTCATCGTCGAACGCCATGCCGTTGCTGGCACCGTCGCGGTACCAGTTGGCCACCACATACGGGCTGACCGATGCACCGGCGGCACTGTGGCCTTCGCCCTGCAGGCGCAGGCCCACGCGGCCGGACAGGCCGCTGTCGCCCAGGCTGCGCACCACCGTGCCGTTGGCTTCCTCGTGGCGGTCGGTGTTGGCGTCGCTGTAGACCAGCTGCAGTTCCGGCTGCAGGCTCAGCGCGGTGCTGCCGATCTGACCGATCCCGAAGCGGTAGCCGGCTTCCAGCGAGCTCTGCCAGATATCCGAGTCGTAGCGTTCCTCGGCCAGGCCTTCGCCCTGCACGCGGTTGCGGAACTGGCCACGCTGCACGCTGGCGTCCACATACAGCGCATCGTTGCTCCAGTTGCCATACACGCCCAGCGCGCCGCCGTTGACCTTGCCGCGTGCGCTGTAGGCGGTCAGCTGCGAACGCGAGGTGGCATCGGACTTGGCCAGCGTGCCCATCACACCCACGCGGCCCTGGCCGTTGTCGAACACGCCGATGTCCGCACCCAATTGCAGGCGCGAGCGGTCCACGCGCAGGTCGAGCTGGTCTTCCACTGCCGACAGCTTGCTCTGCGTACCGTCCACACGCGCCCAGCCACGCACACCATCAACGGCGGAGGTGTTGCCGCCCTGGCGGTCGCGCCAGCCGTGGCGCAGCAGTTGGTCCATCGCGAACTGGTTTGCCAGGTAGGCGCCGGCTTCCGGGCGCAGCACCGGCGTGGGGTCGAACGGATCCACCGGGTCGACCGGGTCGACCGGATCGATCGGGTCCACGGGTGAGCATTCCGGCAGCCCGGGATCGGTGTCGCACGGATCCGGACCTGCTGGAACCTCCGAGCGCAGGTACCAACCGCCATTGGTCGCGTCCTTGAACAGGAAATACTCGTACTGCCCACCCACCGCGCGGCCCTGCAGATCGAACTGCGCATTGGACGCACCACCCACGCGGATCAGCTCGATGCCCTTGTCGGTCTTGGCGCCTGCGCCGCCGGCGTTGAGCACACGCACATTGGCCTGGCCGTTGGCATCGCCCTTGATGATCAGCCTGTCGGTGGCCGAACTGTCGTCACCCAGCTGGGTGTTGAACAGCAGGGTGCCGCCAGCGCCGTCGAAGGTATCCACGGTGAGCGTGTTGAACGTGCTGCCATTGCCCAGCGCCACGGTGCCGGTATTGCCCAGCGCCAGATGGCCGACGTTGCTGTCGCCGGTCATCAGCCAGGTGCTGTCGCTGTCGACGCTGGCGGAGGTGACGTTGAGGAGGCGGCCGTCGATCTGTGCCTTGTTGCGCAAGCGAACATCCAGTCCACCGTGGCTGATGCCTGCCCTGTCCAAGACAATGTCACCGGCCACACGTGAATCATCCACGGCGAACCTGATCGATGCAGGACCAGGCCGACCAGGGCGATACGCATCCACCTGCAGCAGCGTTCCGTTTCCTGCGTGAACGCGCGTACTGTTTGCAAGAGTGATCTCGAACTGGTCCTGTACGCCCAGCGTGGCAACCCGGATGGCAGCTCCCCGGCCGGAGATCAGCGTCGAGGCGTCTACTGCCAGTCGCACCGGAGCTGTAGCGTTATCGTCACCATAGAGCAGCGCACCGACGTTGGCCGCCTCGATGTGGGATCCATTCCGGATCGAGGTCTGGCCATGACCCAGGCGCAACCCAAGACCGCTGTGATTGTCCTGGGGCGTAGATCCTGCGTCATCGACCTGGATGAGGGTTGAATCGATGACCGCTGAGCCATCGAACACCGGGTTGATTGCCGAACTCAGATCTACACCGATGGATTGCGTGGCGAAAGGGTCCAGGCCCTCGCTGTGCGTCACCAGAACGCGGCTACCGGTCAGGTGCACCGACGCTGAGCCCATCACGATCACGCCCTTGCCGCGGAACGTAGAGGCACGTGCGGTCAATGAAGCGGTATCGCCCAGCAGCACGGAGCCTCGTTCCCAGAAGCTGGGGTCACCGAGGGTGGCACCATCAAGTTCGACCGTGCTGTCATCGAAGGCCTCGATGCCCAGCGTTTCCGCACCCTGTACGTGCAAGCGTGAACCTGCGCGCAGCGTCCAGGCCTCTACCGGGTCTCCGGCGGAGACAAGGACCGTCTCACCTACCAGTTCACGGGAGAATGCGGCGTTGCTCTGCAGGGCGAGCAGCGCCAGCAGCAGGCACGAACTCAGCGGGCGAACGCGGGGCGTCGTTGCGATGGAGGTGGGGTATGGATTGAGCATGGCGCTATCGAGCGGATGGAAAGAGGGGAAGCCCCCGTCGCTTCGCGATGGGGGGCAAGACGGATTACCAGCGGTATGCGACGCCTGCATTGGCTGTCGCTTCGCGATACCCATGGTCACCGCGCATCACACCAAAGCCACCCCAGGCACTCAGCCCGGAACGGAAGTCCACACGCGCACCGGCATTCAACTCGTAGCGGTTGCGCGGCACGCGGGCCTTCAGCGCTTCATCGTCGAACGCCATGCCGTTGCTGGCACCATCGCGGTACCAGTTGGCCACCACATACGGGCTGACCGATGCACCGGCGGCACTGCGGCCTTCGCCCTGCAGGCGCAGGCCCACGCGGCCGGACAGGCCGCTGTCGCCCAGGCTGCGCACCACGGTGCCGTTGGCTTCCTCGTGGCGATCGGTGTTGGCGTCGGTGTAGACCAGCTGCAGTTCCGGCTGCAGGCTCAGCGCCGTGCTGCCGATCTGGCCGATGCCGATGCGGTAGCCGGCTTCCAGCGACGACTGCCAGATATCCGAGTCGTAGCGTTCCTCGGCCAGGCCTTCGCCCTGCACGCGGTTGCGGAACTGGCCGCGCTGCACGCTGGCATCCACATACAACGCATCGTTGCTCCAGTTGCCATACACGCCCAGCGCGCCGCCGTTGACCTTGCCACGTGCGCTGTAGCCGGTCAGCTGCGAACGCGAGGTGGCATCGGACTTGGCCAACGTACCCATCACGCCGGCGCGGCCCTGGCCGTTGTCGAACACGCCAATGTCCGCACCCAGCTGCAGGCGCGAGCGGTCCACGCGCAGGTCGAGCTGGTCTTCCACCGCCGACAGCTTGCTCTGCGTACCGTCCACACGCGCCCAGCCACGCACGCCGTCAACGGCGGAGGTATTGCCGCCCTGGCGGTCGCGCCAGCCGTGGCGCAGCATCTGGTCCATCGCGAACTGGTTTGCCAGGTACGCGCCGGCTTCCGGGCGCAGCACCGGCGTGGGGTCGATCGGATCAATCGGATCGACCGGGTCCACCGGATCGATTGGTGTGCATTCCGGCAGCGTGGGATCCACCACACACGGGGCCGGCGTGCCGGCCAGCTCCGAGCGCAGGTACCAGCCGCCATTGGTCGCGTCCTTGAACAGGAAGTACTCGTACTGCCCGCCCACCGCGCGGCCCTGCAGATCGAACTGCGCATTGGACGCACCACCCACGCGGATCAGCTCGATGCCCTTGTCGGTCTTGGCGCCTGCGCCGCCGGCGTTGAGCACACGCACATTGGCCTGGCCGTTGGCATCGCCCTTGATGATCAGCCTGTCGGTGGCCGAGCTGTCGTCGCCCAGCTGGGTGTTGAACAGCAGGGTGCCGCCAGCGCCGTCGAAGGTGTCCACGGTGAGCGTGTTGAAGGTGCTGCCATTGCCCAGCGCCACGGTGCCGGTGTTGCCCAGCGCCAGATGGCCGACGTTGCTGTCGCCGGTCATCAGCCAGGTGCTGTCACTGTCGATGCTGGCCGAGGTGACGTTGAGGAAGCGACCGTCGATCTGCGCCTTGTTGCGCAGGGTTACGTTGATCGTGCCGTTGGGAACCGTTGCTGTATCGAGCAGAAGGTCACCGGAAATGCGTGAATCATCGACGGTAAAATCGACCTCGGTACGTCCGGCTACAGCGGACGTTTGTCCCTTCAGCTGGAGGAGGATGCCATCCCCCCCGCGCAACTGGCTGCCATTGGCTACGGTAACATCGACATGAGCGTCGCTGGCACGCCCACGAACCCAGATGGCGGCCGCGCTGTCTGCCGACAAGGTGGACCGGTTCAAGTGCACGCCGAACGTCTGGCCAGTGTCCATTGGCAGGATTACAACGCCATGGTTTCCGGCATCGATACGCGAACCGTTCGTGAGCTCAAGCGTTCCGTGGGACATCAACGCACCCACGCCGTTGGACGTCGGGTAGGCGCTGCCACCGGGAATCGCGTCAACCCTGACGGTGCTGTTATCGAGAAGGACACGTGCGTTGCCGGTGTTCATCACCGATGCAAAGTTCAGGCCCACGGATGTGGCATCACCGGGCTCCAGGCCGGAGCCAGGCGTGACATCAATATGGGAGTCGGTGAGCACGGCCTGCGCGTAGTCATGTATGCGAAGAGAACCCTCGAGCGTGGTGCGTTGCGCGTTCAGATGCGAGTTGCCATTCAGTACTGCAGCATTCTCCGAGTAGTCGCCCGATGGCTTGCGCGATACCGTCGCGCCGTCGAGTGTCACGCGGGAATCGCTGGCAACGATGGTCTGTGTGGCACCACCGGTCACGGTCAGCAGCGAGCCGTTCTTCAACGTCCACGCTTCGACCGGATCGGTTGCGCCGACATCCGCGGTCTGCCCGTCGAGATCACCGGCAAATGCGATGCCGGTGGGAAGGGATGCCAGTGCCAGCAGCACGCTGCGGAAGAGAAGGCGCGGCGTCGGAGGACGGGAGGCGGTGGCGTTGGTGATGCGCTTCATCGGAATTCCTTGTGTCGAAAAAGGGGAAGACACGCGACACCACGCAACCGCATTCAGACGAAGCGCCGTATAAGCCGCTCCATCGTGAAAATGGCGTGATGGAGTGGGCTTATTGCGAAATCTCGTGTCTCCACTGGCGGCAGTCTCCGCGAGCGGGGCCGGCTGTCCCATGCAAAAAGTTGTAAAGCACGCTGGACGTCCGTCGTGCCTTCAGCCGCCAGCCAGCACTGCGACAACCCGTCGCAGGTGGGTTGCAAGTGATTCGATGGAGGCATTGAAGGGAGATGCCGAGCATGGCGCCTCCTTTCAGGAACAACCCCATGCACACTTCCACCCCACGCCACCATGCGCTGCCAGCTGCCCTCGCCATTGCACTGCTTGCCAGCATTCCCGCCTCGGCCCAGCAGATCGTGGCCGACGGCGACGACCAGATGCCTGCCGAAGGCGATTACCACACCACGGAGCCGGTGCTGCCGGGGGACCCGTCGGGGCATGCCTTCTACGCAATCAACGGCGGCCGTATTCTTCCGACAGGGCCGGTCAATCTCTCTACCGAAGGACGCGGCGCCCACGCGGCGCACGCTGAAGGCGCGGGCAGCCTGATTTCGTTGCAGGGTGGAATGGTGACCACCACCGGCGTTTCGGCGGCAGGCGCGTCGGTTGCGGCAGGTGCCCGACTGCAGGCCGCCGACGTAGTGATCGAGACACGCGGCAACAGTGCTCACGGGGTGCAGGTGCAGGACGCGGATGCTGTGCTGGAAAACGTGCAGGTCCGCAGCAGTGGCGGCGATGCGCTGCGACTGATGGGAGGCACGCTGCAGGTGCAGGGCGCCCACCTGCAGGTGAACCGCTACGGCACCTACGGTCTATATGCGAATGCGGGTACAGCAACGCTGGATGCGGTCCACATCGATGTGGCGGGCGACGCGGGCAGTGGCGTTCTGGCGACCGGCACGGCCGAGGTGATCCTGCAGGACGCGAGCATTGGACGCGTTGGCCATTCTGGCGTAGCCGCAACGGCACATCGCGGCGCGCGCCTGGTGATGACGGGTGTGGACATCGACATGCGCGGTGACACCGCCGTCGGTCTGGCGATGGGAGGCAGCGTCGAGGTTTCCAACAGCCGCATCAGCGTGCACGGTGCCCACGGTCGCACTGTCGATCAGTCGGGTGGTGCACTGGACGTTCAGAGCAGCGAGCTGTCCGGCAACACGGGTCTGATGCTGAGGGACAATGGCAGCGTGAACCTGCGCGACAGCAGTGTCCGCAGCGAGCTGGTCGCGTTGGATATCAATGGCCGAGGCAACGTCGTGACAGTGGAGCGCAGCTCGCTTGCGGCGTCTGCGGGTACCGCCATCTGGATGCCCAACGATTCCACGCTGGTGCTGCGCGATTCTTCGGTGGCGGCCCAGGGCGACGGTGGACTCGGTCTTGATGCACGAGGGGGCAGCGCGCAGCTTTTCAGTACCAACCTGCGCACAGAGGGGCGTTCTGCCCATGGTCTGTATGCGCAGGGCGGCGCGGGGCGGCCGCCCGGGATCGAGGCGGTCGATACCCAGGTGCTGACCGAAGGTGATGGGTCTGCTGCGGCGATTGCGCGCACCGGCGGGACCGTCACGCTGGTCGACAGCCGCTTGCAGACCCTTGGCCGATCTTCGCACGGTGTCATTGCCGGTGGGGCTGGGCAGATCGCCTTGACCAATACCCATGTGCGCGCCGAAGGCGAGGGCGCGTGGGCGGCGGTGATCAATGACAACGGGCGGATGCGTATCGACGGCGGCTCGCTGGTAAGTGCCCAGCATGGCGGCGTGTGGCTGCGCAGCAGCCGCGACCCTGGCCTGACGCTGTCCAACGGCGTACTGGTATCGGGCGGCAATGGCATTGCGCTGGCACTGGATGCCGCAGTGGCCGGGCGCTTCGATGTGGTGCTGGAGGGCCGCTCGCGGATGGACGGCGACGTCGTCATCACGCCGGAGGACGAGGACGCTGGACTACCGCCACAGTCGGACGTGCATGTACGGCTGTCGGATGGATCGCTGTGGCAGGGTTCGTCGGATCTGGTGCAGACGATGGCAATTGAAAGCGGCAGCCAGTGGACGTTGACCAGTGATGCCACGGTGGGCGAGTTGCAGGTGCTCAACAGCGGCGTGGCGCTGTCAGACGGCAGTGGTCGCTTCAACACGCTCACCGTGGACGGCGACCTGCACAGCGAGGGTGCGACGTTCCTGTTCCAGGGCGCGCTGGTCGGCGATGACAGCGCGATGGACCGCCTGCACGTGCGCGGCGATACTTCCGGCGACGCGTTGATCGCGGTGAAGAACATCGGTGGCGTGGGTGGGCCGACGGTCGATGGCATTCCGTTGATTGAGGTCGACGGCGCATCACTGGCGAGCTACGCGCTGAGCGGCCGCGCGGTGGGCGGATCGTACGAGTACTTCCTGTTCCAGGGCGGTCTGGCGGATCCTGCCGATGGCAACTGGTATCTGCGTTCGCAGTGGTTCGATATCTGCCAGGACAACCCGGCCGCACCGGGGTGCGTGGTCGATCCGGGCCCGGATCCGGATCCAACCGATCCCACTGATCCGACTGATCCGACTGATCCGACTGATCCGGGCGATCCGGGCGATCCGGGCGATCCGATCCTGCCGCCACCGGTGCTGCGCCCGGAAGCGGGGGCTTACCTGGCCAACCAGTCGGCGGCGATCAACCTGTTCGCGCACCGCATGCACGAGCGCAATGGCGCACGTTCGATGGACGGCGAGCGCCAGGCCTGGGCACGCGTGGGTCGGCAGCAGGCGGATTTCAGCGCGGTCGGCGGCCAGCTGTCGATTGATGGCAACACCTCGATGTTGCAGATCGGCACTGACCTGCTGCAGCGTGGCAACGCGGTTGCCGGTGTGATGCTGGGCAGCGGCCGCGCCGACAGCAGCGTAGTGTCCGATCTGACCGGTTACAGCGCCAAGGGCCGGGTGCGTGGCAGCGCCGTGGGTGTGTACGGCACCTGGATGCAGGAAGCGGACGGCACGCGGGGCGCGTATGTGGATGCAGCCCTGCAGTACGGCCGCTTCGATAACCGCGTGCAGGGCATCGGCCTGGCGCCGGAGCACTACGACTCGCGCATGGCCACTGCGTCACTGGAGTCCGGCTACACATTCAATGTGTGGCAGGGCACCGCCAGCGCACTGTATGTGCAGCCACAGCTGCAGCTGAGCCATGTCGATTTCCGCGCCGATCGCCACGTGGAGAGCAACGGCACGGTGGTCGATCACGCCGACGCCGGTGGCCTGAGCGGGCGCCTGGGCGTGCGTGTGTTCGGCCATGGCACGGCCGCCGGCAACACCGTGCAGCCGTACCTGGGCGTGAACTGGCTGCGTGGCAGCGGCACCAGTACGTTGCAGTTCAACGGCGACACGCTGGGTGCGGACGTGCCGCGCAACCGCTATGAAGTGCAGGCCGGTGGCGAGCTGAGGCTGGGCCAGCGTTGGGGTGCGTGGGGTGGCATGAGCGTGCAGCGCGGCGATCATGGCTACCGCAACGTGAGCGGCCAGCTGGGCCTGCGCATGGCCTGGTAAGCGCGTGAAGCGGGGTCGGATCCCTTTGCCATGGCAATGGGATCCGACCCGACGGCTGCTGTAGAGCCGAGCCTATGCTCGGCTCACAGCGCTCTGGACGAAGGGCAGCCGAGCATGGCTCGGCTCTACAACCGCGTCGAGCAGGGGCCGGACCTGAACCATGTCCACGTCTGTCGCGATTGTCCATTGAATGACTGCGCAAACGGTGGCGATGCTGCCGCCCTGTCTTCTGCCGGTTGCCCGCGTGTCCTCTCCCGAACGTTCCCACAACGCCGCCATCGATGGCCTGCGTGCACTGGCGGTGCTGGCCGTCGTCCTTTTCCACACCAACGCGACGTGGCTGCCCGGCGGCTTCACCGGCGTCGACCTGTTCTTCGTGGTGTCCGGCTTTGTGATCAGCCAGTCGCTGGCCTCGCGCGCCCATGCGTCGCTGGGCGCGATGCTGCTCGACTTCTACCGGCGCCGCGTGCTGCGCCTGTTGCCGGCGCTGCTGGTGATGCTGATGGCCACCTTCGTACTGTCGGCACTGTTCATTCCCCGCGCGTGGCGCAATGAGCAGTTCGACCAGACCGGCTGGGCCGCGCTGGTCGGCTTCAGCAACATCGTGCTGGCCGGCCAGCAGGACGATTACTTCTCACCCGGCGCTGAACTCAATCCGTTCCTGCATACATGGACGCTGGGTGTGGAAGAGCAGTTCTACCTGGTCTTCCCGCTGTTGTTCTTCGTGTGGCTGCGCGGGCGTGAGCGCTGGCCGTGGTCGCGCTGGCTGTTGCCGGTGCTCACCGTGCTGTCGCTGACGTGGGCGGGCTGGCAGGCGCAATCGGCACCGGCGGCAGCGTTCTATCTGCTGCCGGCACGGTTCTGGGAGCTGGCCGCGGGCGCGCTGCTGTACCAGTGGATGCGTACGCGTACGCCCGGCCAGAACGGTGACGCGGTTGCAGCGGCCGGCCTGGTGCTGCTGGCCGCAGGTGTGGTGATCGCCCCGCAGCTGGCGATGCCGGTGCCGGGCGTGCTGGCCACCGTGGCCGGTACCCTGTTGCTGTTGGCGAGCGTGTCGACAGTGGGGACATCGCGCATCGCCCGTGTGCTGGGCTGCGCACCGCTGGCCTACCTGGGCCGGTTGTCCTATTCGCTGTACCTGTGGCATTGGCCGCTGCTGGTGCTGCTGCGCTGGACCTACGGCCTGCACGGTGCCGCGTTGTGGCTGTATCCGGTACTGCTGCTGGCGGTATCCGCCGTGTCGTATCACTTCATCGAGCGCCCGCTGCGCAGTGCGGCGCCGCTGCTGCGCCTGGCACCGGCCAAGGTGCTGGCGATGGCGCTACCCGTGGTCGCGCTATGCGGCGCGGGTGCCTGGGCCACGGTGGAATACCACGAGCAGGTCTCGCTCAGCGTGACCCGCGACGGCTACGCATGGCAGGCGCGCCGCTACCCGGCGTGGCGCCCGTTGGAACCGGTGAGTGCGCCGGCGCTTGAAGGGCGGCGCCTGTTCGTGGCCGGTGATTCGCACGCGGCGGCGTATCGCACCATGACCAGCATGGTCGCGCGGCAGACGGGCATGGAGGTGCGCCAGCAGGATCGCGGCGGCTGCAGCTTCGTCAACCTGCTGCGGGCCAGCCCGGCCGACTGCCAGGACTTCATCGAAGACGCGCTGTCGACCATCGAGCGCGAGGCACGTCCCGGTGACATCGTGCTGCTGGCGGCATTGCGCATGCCGGAGCTGCGTGGATTCGACTGGCAACAGCAGGATGCGCAGCAGATCTATCGTCAATTGCTTGCCGAGCGCACGCCGACCAATGCGCAGGCCGCGCGTGATGAGGCTGATCGTGTTCTTGGGCGTCTGCAGAAGCTGGGCGTGCATGTGGTTGTGGATGCACCGCTGCCGTTGTTCAAGGCCGGTGCGTACCGCTGTTCGGACTGGTTCAACCGCCACAATCCGGCATGCGCCGGAGGCCTGAGCATGCCGCGCGCGGATCTGGAGAGGCTGCGCGTGCCGCAGATGGCGTTGCTGGCCGAGTTGGCAGCGCGGTATCCCGCGTTGACTGTGTGGGACCCGATGCCGTTGCTGTGCGGGCCAGACACCTGTTCGGCGGTGGAAGACGGTGAACCGCTGTTCTTCGACAATGATCACCTGAGCGGGCATGGCAACCGTGTGCTGTTGCCCAGCTTCCGGCAGACGCTGATCGATATCGCGAGCGACAAGCCGGTGTAGAGCCGAGCCCATGCTCGGCTGCTCTGCGTTCCGCAGGCAGGAAGCCCGCGCTGCGCGCGGTGAGCCGAGCATGGCTCGGCTCTACAGGTAGGCGCGCGCCTATGCCGGCGGCAGCACCTTACCCGGGTTGAGAATGCCGTCCGGGTCCAGCGCGGCCTTGATCGCGCGCATCGTCGCCAGCGTTTCCGCAGTGAACGCCTGCGCCATGAAATCACGCTTGGCCAGGCCAATCCCGTGCTCACCCGACAGCGTGCCACCCAGCGCCAGCGTCAGCTCGAAGATCCTTGGCAGCGCGGCATGCGCGCGTGCGTTCTCGTCGGCATCGTCCGGGTGGTAGAGGATGTTGACGTGCAGGTTGCCATTGCCAGCATGGCCGAAGGTGACGATGGTGAGCGTGTAGTCGCGTGCCAGCGCCTGCACGCCGGCCACCAGGTCTGGAATGCGCGACACCGGGACCACCACATCTTCATTGATCTTGCCCGGCGCCACACTGCGCAGTGCAGGCGACAGCGCCTTGCGCGCCGCCCACAGCTGGTCGCGTGCACGGCCTTCCATCGCCACGTCCAGTTCGATCACGCCGTTGCCTTCGGCGGCACTGGCCAGGGCCTGCAGCAGATAGGGCAGGGTGTCGTGGTCACCATCGGCCTCGACCAGCAGCATCGCACCGGCCTCCGGCACGTCAGCACCATTGAGCCGCAGCAGCTCCAGGCTGCGCGCGTCCATGAATTCCAGGCGGGTGGGTACCATCGGCTGCGACATCAACCGCGACACGGCGGCCGCAGCAGCATCGGCATCGCGGTACAGCACGCGCAGGCCGGCCTGGCTGACCGGCAACGGGGTCAGCTTCAGCGTGGCTTCCACGATCAGCGCCAGCGTGCCTTCGCTGCCTACCAACAGGTGGGTGAGGTCGTAGCCGGTGGCGTCCTTGGTGTAAGCGCCGCCGCAGCGGATCACGTCGCCGGTGCCGGTCACCGCCACCAGACCCAGCACGTTGTCGCGGCTGGTGCCGTACTTCACCGCGCGCGGGCCGCCGGCGTTGCAGGCCAGGTTGCCGCCAATGCTGCAGATCTCGGCGCTGGAAGGATCCGGTGCCCAGAACAGGCCATGCGGGGCCAGTGCCTGCTGCAGGGTGCCATTGAGCACGCCGGGCTGCACGACCGCACAGCGATCACCGGCGCGGATCTCGACGATGCGGTCCATGCGGGTGAACGAGAGCACGATGCTGCCCGGCTGCGGGACCGCTGCACCGGTAGTGCCGGTGCCGGCACCGCGCGCGACCAGCGCCACGCCATGCGTGCGACAGGCACGTACCAGTGCCTGCACCTGTTCGACGTCGGCCGGCAGCGCCACCGCGGCCGGGCGCTGGCGGCGCCATGAGTTGTCCTGCGCGTTGGCTTCCAGCGCGCTGTCATCCATGCGCCAGCCCTCCGCGCCCAGCAGGGTGGACAGTTCGGCGACCAGGGTGGCGGGCAGGGTAGGACTCATGACGGATCTCGTGGGGCAGCAGGAGCGGGTTGGATCAGTTTCCAGGCGACGACGGCGGTAGCCAGCGGCAGCCACACCCAGCGCAGTTCGGAGAGCAGGGTGGCCAAGCCGCGCGCGCTGAAGAACTGCGGCGCGAACGGTGAAACGCGGATGGGTCGCCACGGTGCGAAGAAGCGGTGTTCGCTCCACGGCCAGGCCAGGGCGACGCCGAGGCCGCCGGAGGTCATCGCATCGAGCAAGGGATGGCTGGCCGCGCAGACGAAGACGAATACAGCGGCTTGTACGGTAGATGCCAACCATGGTTGGCGCACACCCGCCGACCAAGGTCGGCGACTACCAAAGAACGCCCACACCGCGGCCAACACCGCCAGTACGGCGGCAAACAGCAGTGAATGGCTGGCGCCGCGATGGCCGAAGGCATCGGCGTAGGGAATGTGCAGGGCGAAGGCCAGCACATCGGCATCGGGCAGCATCGCCGCGATCACGCCGGCCACGAGCAGGCGCGGTGGGATGCGGCCACGATCAGCGGCGCACCACAGCGCCAGCGGCACAGCGGCATGGGTGATGATCGAAGGCATCAGTCATGGACCATGGTAGTGCCGGCCGCTGGCCGGCAAAGGGGACCCATCAGCAGTCATCCAGCCGGAACGCATCGCGCAGCCAGTTCAACTGCGGCGGTTCACCCGTGGCTTCCACCACATCAAAGCGACAAGGCGCATCGGCCAACGCCGGGTTGTCCTGCAGGAACAGCTGCGCGGCATGCGCCAGGCGCCGGCATTTGCGCGCATCCACCGAGGCGGCGCCGCCACCGAAATCGGAGCGCGCGCGGTAGCGCACTTCCACGAACACCACGGTGCCGGCATCGTCCATCACCAGGTCCAGTTCACCGCCGCGATAACGCACGTTGCGCGCGCGCGGCTGCAGCCCGGCCTGTTGCAGATGCTGCTCGGCGGCGGCTTCCACCGCCGAGCCGCGTTGGCTGCGCTCAGCGACCACCGACGATCGGCATCGGCCGGCCACCATTGAAGGTCGACCATGCCGGTTGGCGCAGGATGTTGCCGTTGCTGTCCAGGAACAGGGTGCCGGTGGCACCGTCCAGGCCGCCCTCGTTGGACAGCTTGTCCAGATAGGCGGTGATCTTCCAGGCGTCGGCGCCGAAGGCGAACAGGCGGCCGGCCGCACCGCGTGCGCTCGGCAGGGTGCTGGCCACCTGGCTGGCCGAGGGCAGTCCGGACACGCTGCGCACGTTCCAGGCTTCGTTCGGGTAGACGATGCCGTCCAGCGCCACGTCTTCTTCCACCTTGCCGCTGCCGACGGTCAGCTGCGAGGTGCCGACCCGGGTCGCGCCACCGGCACCGGCCAGCGCCAGCTGCGGCGCCAGCAGGCGGGCCTGCGGCGCACGCACGGCGAGGAACACGGCATCGACCTGGCCGGCGTTGCGCACCTGGGCGCTGACGTCGCCCACCGCATCGCTGACGCCGACCGTGGCCACGACCTGGCCACCGCGCTGGGCGAAGCGCTGGGCGAAGGCGGCGGCGGCACGGCGGCCGGTGTCGTCGGCGCTGTTGATCACCAGCGCCTTGCCGCGCTCGCGGCCGCGCAGGTACTCGGCCGCGACGATGCCGTCGTCTTCCGGTGCCAGCGAGAAACCGGCGCTGCCGGCCGGCGGTGCGTCCTTGCCACGGTTCAGGGCCAGCACCGGCACCTGCAGCTGCTGGCGGCCGTACACCGCGTCCACCTCGTCGCGGCCCAGCGGGCCCACCACGAAGTCGGCACCGGAGGCGACGGCCTTGTCGTAGGCGGCGAGGGCACCGGCCGGGGTGCCGGCGGTGTCGAAGAAATTGATGTCCGGGCGACGACGGCTTTCACCGTAGTAGGCGCTCAACAGGCCATCGCGCACCGGCTGTGCGGCGGTGGCCAGGCGGCCGCTGAGCGGCAGCAGCACGGCCAGCTTGGCCGGCGGCCGGTAACCGTCGCTCATCGCCGGCGGGCGCTTGCTGGTGTCGAACTGGGCCGCGCCATCGCGGTCGAACGGGCGCGGCAGCGGCAGGCCACGCGCGATCAGTGCGCGGCCGGCGAAGTTGTAGAGCGGGTCGTTGGCCGGCAGGGCGGCGGCGCGGCTGCGCAGCGTGGCGTCGTCGAGGGTGCCGAGCAGGCCGGCAATGGCGGCCTGGTTATCGCTGCGCGCACTGCCGGTCAGGCTGGCATGGGCGCGGGCGCGCTCGGTGGCGGCGCCGAAGGCATCGCCGGTGCCCTGCAGGGCGCCGGCACGGGCCAGGTACCAGCGCGTACGCAGGGCCGGCAGCACGTTGTCGCCATGGTCCTTCAGCAGGGCCAGCGCCTGCGCCGGCTGCTTGTCGGCCAGGGCCAGCTCGGCACCGGTCAGCTGGTAGCGCTGCAGGCTGGCGCCGGACAGCTGGCGCGCGGTGAGCTGGCCCAGCAGGCTGCGCGCGCGGGCGCTGTCGCCGGCCAGGTGCCAGGCCCAGGCCGCGTCGGCCAGTGCGTTGCTGCGGGCGCCGCCGCGCAGGGTGGCGGCCAGGCCTTCCAGCTGCAGTGCGGCGTCGCGCGGCTTGCCCTGTTCGATCAGCGCCAGCGCCTGGCTCTGGGCCGGCGAATCGGGCGTGCTGGTCAGGCTGGTGGTGGCACAACCGGCCAGCAGCATCAGCGACAACGACAGGGCGGAGATCCGTGCGGCGGGCTTGTTCATGATCGGGTCCATGCGATGAGGGCAGCGGCCTTGGCCGGGTACACGCTACGATTCTACCCTTGCCCCGTGAGTACCGCTGAAATGAGTGTCCCAACCCTGTACGTCGTCGCCACCCCGATCGGCAACCTGGCCGATCTGAGCCCGCGCGCGCAGGAGGTGCTGCGTTCGGTGGCGGCCATCTGTGCCGAGGACACCCGCCGCAGCGGCCAGCTGCTGTCCCATTTCGGCATCCAGCAACCACTGGTGGCCCTGCACGAACACAATGAAGAGGCCCTGGCGCAGCGCCTGGTATCGCGCCTGCAGGCCGGCGAGTCGCTGGCGCTGGTCAGCGATGCGGGCACCCCGCTGGTCAGCGATCCCGGTTTCCGGCTGGTGCGTGCCGCGCGCGCGGCGGGCATCAAGGTCAGCCCGATTCCCGGTGCCTGCGCCGCCATCGCCGCGCTGAGCGTGGCCGGCCTGCCCAGCGACCGTTTCAGTTTCGAGGGTTTCCTGCCGGCCAAGGCCAGCGGCCGCCGCGACCGGCTGCAGACGCTGGCTGGCGAAGTGCGCACGATGGTGTTCTACGAATCCTCGCACCGCATTGCCGAATCGCTGGCCGACATGGCGGCGATCTTCGGGGGCGAACGCCCGGCGGTGCTGGCCCGCGAGCTGACCAAGCTGTTCGAGACCGTGCTTGATGGCGACCTGGCCGGCTTGCTGGCCAAGGTCGAGGCCGACGACAACCAGCGCAAGGGCGAGTTCGTGGTGATGGTGCAGGGCGCGGGTGATGACGAAGAAGCGCAGCTGGCCCATGGCCGCCGCGTGTACGCCAAGCTGAGTGAGCACCTGCCGCCGTCGACCGCCGCCAAGCTGGCCGCCGAGTTGACCGGCGCGCCGCGCAAGGCGTTGTACGGCAGTTGATCGATTGCTGCAGCCGCGCATGGCGTGGCGCTACTGCAGTAGATCCACGCCATGCGTGGATAGGGGCCCCGAATCCAGGTAGATCCACGCCATGCGTGGATGGATGAACCGGATGCCGCGATCAGCACGGCAGGAAAAGCGTGCGTACGCTAGAATACGCGCTGGCGGAGCCGGCCAGACAGTCGCGTCATCCCTTCGGGGGTGCCGAGGAAAGTCCGGGCTCCATAGGGCAAGGTGCCAGGTAACGCCTGGGCGGCGCAAGCCGACGGAAAGTGCAACAGAAAGATACCGCCTACGTCTTCTTCGGAAGGCCGGTAAGGGTGAAATGGTGCGGTAAGAGCGCACCGCGAGTCTGGCAACAGACCGGCACGGCAAACCCCACCTGGAGCAAGACCAAATAGGGATCCTTTGGCGCGGCCCGCGTTGGATCCGGGTAGGTTGCTTGAGCGTTGCGGTGACGTAACGCCTAGAGGAATGACTGTCCACGACAGAACCCGGCTTATCGGCCGGCTCCGCCTCTTTCTTCTATATGCGTGAACCGCGCATCGGTAGTGCCGGCCGCTGGCCGGCAGCTTCGTGATTGCGGGGTCGGATCCCTTTCCGGAGGAAAGGGATCCGACCCCATGCCTCGGTCAGCCCGGCGTACGGTACTGCCCGGCGGAGATGAACTGCGAGAAGCGCTCGCACCACACCACCACGGTGGTGTAGTCGTCCACGTCCACGTTCGCGGGAACCTCGACCAGGAAGCGGTTGAAGGTCTTCACCTCGCCGATGCGCTGGGCCTGCGCCTTGATCTTCAGGAAGTCGGCCTTGTTGTCGACGAAATCGCGGACCAGGTAGACCTTGTAGTCCGGGCCCGGTCCCATCTTGCCGTCGAAGGCGACCTGGGTGGCGCTGACGCTGACCTTGCCTTCGGCCCAGTGCACCGCGTCGCTGCCTTTGAGGTCGCGGCGGAAGGTGGTGCGGTAGGTGGCGTCTTTCATGGCGGTCTGCACCTGCGCGACCGGCGGGTCATCGGGGGCGATCAGAATGGGCAGGAGGTAGACGCCCAGGCCGAAGCCAAGGCCGAGGGTAAGCAGGTGGGTGGCGAGCAGGATGAGGATGCGGCGCATGGGGCCTCCGTGTGGTTGCGGTCGATCGCGCGGCGCGGTGCCGGGCACGACCACCCTGGGAGGTCAGGGCCGACATTTATAGACACAGTGCCGGATGCGAAAAGGGCACAGTGCGCGGACTGCGACGCCGGAGCCCCTGTGGCGTGGGCGGATCGCGGTCGCGGTTGGAAGCTGAATGACGTTTCGAGTCCGTTGCGATGACGACCACCGTCGCGTGGATCGCGACAACGCGATGCCCGGTAGTGCCGGCCGCTGGCCGGCAGCTTCATGGCGCATCCGAAGATCCAGTGGTTGCCGGCCAGCGGCCGGCACTACCCCGCTGGCAAGAGAATCCGCCCAGCGGCCGGCAGGACCCGGTCAGAAAATGACGTGGCTCTGTCCGCTGGGTGCGCCCTGCGGGCCGAAACGGCGTTCGTGGATCTCGCCGTGGCCGTCGGCGTCGATCAGCAGCACGGTGCTGGCACGGGTGCCGTAGTCGTCGCCGCGGATGAAGGCCGGGCTCAGCCAGCGCTCGCGTTCCAGGCCGATGCCGGTGTCGGGCAGGTCGCTGTCGGCAGGGCGGTGTTCGTCGGCCAGCGCGGCCCAGAGCGGGGCCAGATCCGGGGTCAGATCCCTTTCGCGTTGCGAAAGGGATCTGACCCCGTCTTCTTCCAGCCATGCCGACAGCGCCGCCATCAGCCGCCGGGTCTTCGGCCAGGGCGCGTCCAGCGCGCCGTTGGACATGCCGTGCACGCCCGGGCCGAGGGTCTGCCGTTCGGCGGGATGGTTGCCCAGGTACTCCAGGCTGTCGCTATCGGCCAGCAACAGATTGAACGGGGCATAGGCGCCAGCCACGGTCGCCAATCGGTCGATATGCACAGCGGCAGGGTCGCGGCCGCGCAGGAAGTCGGCCACCAGCGCGCCCCGCGACGGGCCGGTCTGGGCCGCCAGCGGGTCGCGGACATTGGTGACCACCGCCATCCGGCCCGAGGCGCCGACGCCGGCCCAGCCACCGCCGGAGCGCAGGTCGCGCCCCCCGATGACGGACGTCTCATCCTGCCAGGGGGCCAGCGCCGCCGTCGGGCGGGCGTGGAACTCATCACGGTTGCCGGTCATCACCAGCCGCCAGCGCGGGTGGTGCATCCAGCCAAGAGCGAGCAGGCACATGGCTTCATTGTGCACGGTTTGCGCAGTCTGGCGCCGTTTCCGGCCCGTTCTGGATGAATGCGCGGCCGATGTTTCACGCCCCGTCCACGCCCCTGAACTTCCGTTCAATCTCAAAAATTGAGACGGATCAGCAACTTGTGGATAAGCCTTGAACAATTCTCTAAAGGTTGTTGCAAGCCATTGATGCGGCTGGCGATTTCCCTGCTGAAAAGTTGTTGACAACCCTCGGCCCGCTGCTAAGGTGGGCATCAGAGGGAAATCCGGGTGTTTTGTGGGTTTTCGTGGTTCAATGTTTCACCGGGCGAAGGACAAGGTGCAGGCGTCGTGTTCCAGGGCGAGACGGCCATCACAGTTGACGACAAAGGGCGCATGGCGGTTCCCACCGCTTACCGCGACCTCGTCGCGCGCGCCAGCAACAACCGTCTCGTGCTGACCTACAACCCGTTCGAAGCCGGCTGCCTGTGGCTGTACGCAGAGTCGGAATGGGAGCGGGTCCGCGACGATGTGATGTCCAAGCCCAACACCCAGCGCGTCGTGCGCCTGTTGCAGCAGAAGCTGGTCGGCTCGGCCGCCCATCTGGAGCTGGACGGCAACGGTCGCATCAGCATCCCCGCCAGCCACCGCGGTGCGGTGGGCATTGAGAAGAAGGCGGTATTGCTCGGTATGGGCGACAAGTTCGAATTGTGGAGCGAGCAGGCGCATCGGGCCCTGATCCAGCAGACGTTGTCTGACGAGGATCTGGGTGATGGGTTGCTCGACCTGAAGTTGTGAGCCGGGGTGCCCGGATGCGCCCAGAAGCGCAGGCCGGTCACCTTCCGGTGTCGCAGTCGCCGGCGGTGCACCTGCCGGTCCTGTACACCCAGGTCCTTGAAGGCCTGAGGGTGATCGAAAACGGACGTTATCTGGATGGCACGTTCGGTCGTGGCGGTCATGCACGTGGCGTGCTCACCCAGCTCGGTCCCGAGGGGCGCCTGCTGGTCATGGACAAGGATCCGGAAGCCATCGCCGTTGCCGAGCGCGATTTCGCGCCGGACCCGCGCGTGTCCATCTTCCGTGGCAGCTTCGCCCAGCTGCTGCAGTGGGATGCGACGGCCGAAGGCCTGGACGGCGTGCTGTTCGACCTGGGCGTGTCGTCGCCGCAGCTGGATGTGGCCGAACGTGGCTTCAGCTTCGGCAAGGACGGCCCGCTGGACATGCGCATGGACCCGGACAGCGGTGAAAGCGCCGCGCAGTGGATCAACCGCGTTGAAGACCGCGAGATCGCCGATGTGCTGTGGACCTACGGCGAAGAGCGCCAGAGCCGGCGCATCGCCCGCGCCATCGTGGCCCGCCGCGAGAAGCAGCCGTTCACCCGTACCGCCGAACTGGCCGAGCTGATCGCCTCGGTGATGCCGCGTGGCAAGGACAAGATCCACCCGGCCACGCGCAGCTTCCAGGCCATCCGCATCCACATCAACCGCGAGCTGGCCGATCTGGAAGCCGGTCTCGATGCGGCGGTGGAACGGCTCAAGCCCGGTGGCCGCCTGGCGGTGATCAGCTTCCATTCGCTGGAAGACCGCATCGTCAAGCAGTACATGAACCGCCTGGCCAAGGCGCCGCCGGCCAACCGCCGCCTGCCCGAGGCTGTTGCGTTCGTGCCGACGCTGGACCTGATCGGTGGCGCCATCAAGGCCACCGACGAAGAGCTGGCCGCCAACCCGCGTGCCCGCAGCGCCGTGCTGCGCGTGGCACAGAAGCGGGAGGCCGACGCATGAGCCGGCTGCTGCTGATCATCCTGCTGGCCTGCACCGTGGCCTCGGCGATCGGCGTCGTGTTCGTGCGTCACCGTCATCGGCAGACGTTCATCGAACTGTCGCGTGCCGAGCGCACGCGCGATGACATCAACCTTGAATTCGGCCGCCTGCAGCTGGAGCAGGCGACCCTGGCCGAAGCCAACCGCGTGGACCGCATTGCCCGCGAGAAGCTGGGCATGAAGTTCCCCGAGGCCGGTGACATCGTCGTGGTGCGCCCATGAGCAAGACCGGCCGCAACCGCCCGCGCAACGCCTTCAACCTGCGCCAGCGCCTGCGCTGGGTCGCGCTGGCGCTTGGCCTGTGCTCGGTGTCGCTGGTGGGGCGTGCGGCCTACGTGCAGATCATCAATAGCGATTTCTACCAGCGCCAGGGCGAGGCCCGCTACCTGCGCGAGCTGCCGATCAAGACCTCGCGCGGCATGATCACCGACCGCAACGGTGAGCCGCTGGCGGTGTCCACGCCGGTTGCCTCGATCTGGGTCAACCCGCAGGACCTGCTGCGCTCGCCCGAGCGCATCCCGGAGCTGGCCCAGGCGGTCGGCATGTCGGTGGATGAGCTGAGCAGCCGCCTGTCGCAGAAGTCGGACAAGGAATTCATGTACCTGCGCCGCCGGATCAATCCGGACGAGGCAGAGAAGGTGGTCGCGCTGAAGATTCCGGGCGTGGCCGCGCAGCGCGAGTTCCGCCGCTTCTACCCGCAGGGTGAGGCGATGGCGCACGTGCTGGGCTTCACCAACATCGACGACCGCGGCCAGGAAGGCCTGGAACTGGCGTTCGACGAATGGCTGCGCGGCAAGGCCGGCGCCAAGCGGGTGATCCGCAACCGCAAGGGCGAGACGGTCGAGAGCGATCTGCTGCGCGCCGCCGAGCCGGGCAAGGACCTGACCCTCAGCATCGACCGCCGCATCCAGTACCTGGCCTTCAAGGAGCTGCGCAACGCGCTGGTGGCCAACAAGGCAGCCGGCGGTTCGATGGTGATCATGGACGTGACCACCGGCGAGATCCTGGCCATGGTCAACCTGCCGACCTACAACCCGAATTCGCTGACCGGCGCGATCCCCGATACGCGCCGCAACCGCGCGGTGACCGACCTGGTCGAGCCGGGCTCGACGATGAAGCCGCTGACCATCGCCACCGCGCTGCAGGCCGGTGCGGTGACCAAGGACACCATCATCGACACCAACCCGGGCTACATGACCCTGGGCCGCTTCACCATCCGCGACGTGCCGCGCAACAATGGCGTGCTGAACGTGACCGGCGTGATCACCCGCAGCTCGAACGTGGGTGCAGCCAAGGTCGCGGCGAAGATGCCGGACCAGACCTTCTATGACGGCGTGCGCCGCTTCGGCTATGGCTCGGCGCCGCACAGCGGTTTCCCGGGTGAATCGGCCGGTGTGGTGATGCGCCCGGCACGCTGGTCGGGCACCACCAAGACCACCATGTCCTACGGCTACGGCCTGTCGGTCACGCCGCTGCAGATCGCCACTGCATACTCGGCGCTGGCCAACGGCGGCCGCCTGATCGCGCCGACCTTCGTCAAGGGCCAGCGCAACGAAGGCCAGCAGATCATCGACGAGAACGTCGCCCGGCAGGTGGTGGCGATGATGGAAACGGCGGTCACCCAGGGCGGCGCCAAGCAGGCGGCGGTGCTGGGTTACCGCGTGGCCGGCAAGACCGGCACCGCGCGCAAGGCCGGCCCGGGCGGTTATGAGCGCGGCCATTACAACGCGCTGTTCGCTGGCGTGGTGCCGGCCACCAACCCGCGTTTCGCCACCGTCATCGTCATCAACGACCCGCAGGCCGGCAAGTTCTACGGTGGCCTGGTCTCGGCGCCGGTCTACCACAACGTGATGGAAGGCACCCTGCGCCTGATGGACGTGCCGCTGGACGACCTGCAGTCGTGGCTGGCCGCACAGCAGTCGGGCAAGGTCGGCCATTCGGCGTCGATCCTGCCGGCGCCGCCGGCCGAGGCCGCGCTGCCTGTCGATGCCGCTGCCGAATTCGATGCTGCGCTGCCGAGCGCGCAAGCCCAGACGCCGCCCGCTACGGGAGGCACGCAATGAGTCCTTCGATGTTGCTTTCGCAGTTGCTTCCGGACGTGGCCCTGGCAGGGCACGACCCCGTTCTGACCGGCCTGGTGCTGGACAGCCGTGCCGTGCGCCCCGGCAATGCCTTCGTCGCCATCGCCGGATTCGGCGCGCATGGCCTGGGCTTTGCCGAGCAGGCCCGCGCCGCCGGTGCCAGCGCCATTCTGTTCGAACCGCCGGCACCCGCCGAGCTGCCGGCACCGGGCGATGCGATCGCCGTGCCGGGCCTGCGCGCACGCATGGGTGCGATGGCCGACCAGTTCCATGGCGCACCGTCGCGGGCGATGGCGATGGTGGGCGTGACCGGCACCAACGGCAAGACCTCCACCGTGCAGCTGCTGGCCCAGGCCTGGCACCTGCTCGGAACGCCCAGTGGCAGTATCGGCACGTTGGGCGCCGGACTTTATGGCGCGGTCGAACCGACCGGCTTCACCACGCCGCTGGTGCTGCAGATGCATGCGCTGCTGGCGCAGCTGCGCGACGCCGGCGCACGCGCGGTGGCAATGGAAGTCAGCTCGCATGCGCTGGACCAGGGCCGCGTGGATGCCGTGCACTACGACGTGGCGGTGTTCACCAACCTCACCCGCGACCATCTGGACTACCACGGTGACATGGCCAGCTACGGCGCGGCCAAGGCGCGGCTGTTCCATCGCCCGGGCCTGAAGGCCGCGGTGATCAATCTTGACGACGCCTTCGGTCGCCAGCTGTTCGCTGGCCTGCCGGCCGGCGTGCAGCCGATCGGCCTGAGCTCGCGCGGTGCCAGCGACGCCAGCGTGCGCGCCGAGGCGCTGCAGCTGGACGGCCGTGGCATCGCCTTCGAGCTGGTCATCGACGGCCAGCGTGCGGCGGTGCAGTCGCCGCTGCTGGGCCGCTTCAACGTGGACAACCTGCTGGCCGTGGCCGGCACCCTGCACGCGCAGGGCCAGCCGCTGCCGCGCATCGCCGACGTGCTGTCGGCGCTGCAGCCGATCCGTGGCCGCATGAACCGCCTGGGCGGCGAAGACGGCCTGCCGACCGTGGTGGTCGACTACGCACATACCCCGGACGCGCTGGAGCAGGCGCTGGACAGCCTGCAGGGCCACCTGCACGGCGCGCTGTTCTGCGTGTTCGGCTGCGGTGGCGAGCGCGATACCGGCAAGCGCCCACAGATGGCGGCGATCGCCGAGCGCCTGGCCAACCAGGTCATCGTCACCGACGACAACCCGCGTGGCGAAGACGGCGACGTGATCGTGGCCGACATCCTGGCCGGCTTCCAGAACGCCGATGCCGTGACCGTGCAGCGCAGCCGCGCGCGCGCGATCGGCCTGGCGGTGAAGCGCGCCGGTGCCGGCGACATCATCCTGATCGCCGGCAAGGGCCACGAGCCGTACCAGGAAGTGAATGGCGTGCGCCATGACTTCGACGACACCGAAGTGGCCGCGGCGGCGTTGGCTGCCAAGGCTGGCGTGTTGGCCGCGCAGGCCGGGGAGGGCATTGCATGAAGCGCACCCTGCTTTCGCTGATCGCACACTGGGCCGGCGGCGAGATCCATGGCGACGACGTGGCCATCGATGCGGTCAGCAATGACACCCGCAACCTGGGTCCGGGCAGCCTGTATGTGGCGCTGCGTGGCGAGCGTTTCGATGGCCATGACTTCGCTGCCGACGCGCAGGCGCGCGGTGCCAGTGCGCTGCTGGTCGAGCGCCTGCTGCCGATCGAACTGCCGCAGGTGCTGGTGGCCGACAGCGAACTGGCGCTGGCGAAGATCGCCACCGGCATGCAGCGCGACCGCGAGACCGAGGTGTTCGCGATCACCGGCAGCAACGGCAAGACCAGCGTGAAGAGCCTGCTGCTGTCGATCCTGCAGCAGGTGGCCCAGCACGCGCACAAGGTGGTCTACGCCAACCCGGGCAACCGCAACAACGAGATCGGCCTGCCGCTGGCGGTGATCGATGCCCCGGAAGATGCCGACTACGCCGTCTACGAGATGGGCGCCGGCAAGCCGGGTGACATCGCCTACCTGACCGACATCGCCCGCCCGCGCTATGCGCTGGTCAACAACATCGCCCCCGCCCACCTGGAGCGGATGGGCAGCCTGCTCGGCGTGGCGGTGACCAAGGGCGCGATCTATGCCGCGCTGCCGGCCGATGGCGTGGCGGTGATCAACGCCGACGATGCCTATGGCCGCTGGTTCGAACAGCATTTCATCAGCACCCCGGCGCGCTGCCGCGTGCTGCGCTACGGCCTGGAACACTCGGCGGACGTGACCGCGCGCGACATCCGCGCCGGTGCGCAGGGCAGCCAGTTCACCCTGGTCGCACCGACCGGCGAAGCCCGCGTGGTGCTGGGCCTGCCGGGTCGCCACAACGTCAGCAACGCGTTGGCCGCTGCCAGCCTGGCGCTGGCCGCCGGTATCGATCTGGCGCTGATTGCCACTGGCCTGGCCGAAGCGCAGCCGGTGCCGGGTCGCCAGATCGCCCATCAGCTGCGCAACGGCGCGGTGCTGGTGGACGACAGCTACAACGCCAACCCCGGTTCGCTGGCGGCCGCCATCGATGCCCTGGCCGCCGCCCCGGAAGAGGGCTGGCTGGTGCTGGGCGACATGCGTGAGCTGGGCCCGGATGCCGAGGCGCTGCACGCGCAGGCCGGTCTCCGCGCACGCGCCGCTGGCCTGAAGCGCCTGTATGCGCTGGGTCCGCTCAGCGCCGCTGCTGCTGCCACCTTCGGCGACGGCGGCCGTCATTTCGCTACCCATGACGCGCTGTCGCAGGCGCTGAAGGACGAGCTGCACGCCGGCGTGCGCTGCCTGGTCAAGGGGTCCCGTGGCAGCGCCATGGACACGATTGTCAAAGCGCTGCTGGCGCAAGGAGAGGAATCCCCGCATGTTGTATGAACTGGCTCGATGGTTGCAGCAGTTGGAGAGCCTGTTCGGGCTGTTCAACTACCAGACGTTCCGCGCCATCCTTGCCGCGCTGACGGCACTGTTCCTGTCGCTGTGGCTCGGCCCGGCGATGATCCGCAAGCTTGCCCAGTTCAAGGGCGGCCAGCCGATCCGCAAGGACGGTCCGCAGACCCATTTCTCCAAGGCCGGCACGCCGACCATGGGCGGTTCGCTGATCCTGCTCACCATCACCCTGTCGGTGCTGATGTGGGCCGACCTGCGCAACCGCTACGTGTGGCTGGTGCTGGCGGTGATGCTGTGCTTCGGCGCCATCGGCTGGTATGACGACTGGATCAAGATCGTCCGCCGTGATCCGAACGGCCTGAAGTCGCGCTGGAAGTACCTGCTGCAGTCGATCTTCGGCCTGGCCGCGGGCCTGTTCCTGTTCTACACGGCCGACGTGCCGGCAGCGCTGACCTTCTACATCCCGATGTTCAAGTCGATCGCCTTGCCGCTGGCCGGCATCGGCTTCGTGGCCATCGCCTACTTCTGGATCGTCGGCTTCTCCAACGCGGTGAACCTGACCGACGGCCTGGACGGCCTGGCGATCATGCCGACCGTGCTGGTGGCCTGCGCGCTGGGTGTGTTCGCCTATGCCTCGGGCAACGTGGTGTTCGCCAACTACCTGCAGATCCCGCAGATCCCGGGCGCCGGCGAGCTGGTCATCATCTGCGCGGCCATCGCCGGTGCGGGCTTGGGCTTCCTGTGGTTCAACACCTATCCGGCCATGGTCTTCATGGGCGACATCGGCGCGCTGGCGCTCGGCGCGGTGCTGGGCACGATCGCGGTGATCACTCGCCAGGAGCTGGTGCTGGTGATCATGGGCGGCGTGTTCGTCATCGAAACGCTGTCGGTGATGATCCAGGTCGCTTCGTTCAAGCTGACCGGCAAGCGCGTGTTCCGCATGGCGCCGATCCACCACCATTTCGAACTGAAGGGCTGGCCGGAGCCGCGCGTGATCGTGCGCTTCTGGATCATCTCCGTCGTGCTCGTGCTGATCGGCCTGGCCACGTTGAAGGTGCGCTGAGATGAACGACCTGTCCCGCCAGGCAACACGCCTTGAAGCCATCGAAGGCAGCTACGACAAATGGCTGCTGGGCGCGATCATCGCGCTCACCGGTGTCGGCGTGGTGATGGTGGCGTCCAGCTCGATCGCACTGATGAGCAGCCCGTTCTACTACCTCAATCGCCACCTGATCTTCCTGGCGGTGGGCATCGTGCTGGCGGTCATTGCCGCCCGCACCGAGCTGAAGTCGATCGAGCAGTACAACCAGATGCTGCTGCTGGGCTGCTTCGTGCTGCTGCTGGCGGTGTTCACGCCAGGCCTGGGCAGCACGGTCAACGGTGCGCGCCGCTGGATCAACCTGGGCATCTCCAAGTTCCAGACGGTCGAAGCGGTGAAGGTGCTCTACATCGTCTGGCTGTCCAGTTACCTGGTGCGCTTCCGCGACGAGGTCAATGCGACCTGGCCGGCGATGCTCAAGCCGCTGGGCGTGGCCGGTGCGCTGGTGGTGCTGCTGCTGCTGCAGCCGGACTTCGGTTCCTCGACCCTGCTGCTGGCGATCACCGCCGGCATGCTGGTGCTGGGCGGGGTGAACATGCCGCGCATGTCGATGCCGGTGATCATCGGCCTGGTCGGGATGAGCGCGCTGGCGATCATCGAGCCGTACCGCATGCGCCGCATCACCTCCTTCCTCGACCCGTGGGCCGACCAGCAGGGTGACGGCTACCAGCTGTCCAACGCACTGATGGCGGTCGGCCGTGGCGAATGGACCGGCGTCGGCCTGGGCAATTCCGTGCAGAAGCTCTACTACCTGCCCGAAGCGCACACCGACTTCATCTTCTCGGTCACCGCCGAGGAATTCGGCTTCCTGGGTACCTGCGTGATCGTAGCGCTGTACGCGCTGCTGGTTGGCCGCACCTTCTGGCTGGGCATGCGCTGCGTGGAAATGAAGCGCCACTTCTCCGGCTACATCGCCTTCGGCATCGGCCTGTGGATCAGCATGCAGACCTTCGTCTCGATCGGCGTGAACCTGGGCATCCTGCCGACCAAGGGCCTGACCCTGCCGCTGATCTCCTCCGGCGGTTCGTCGGTGCTGATGACCTGCGTGGCGATGGGCCTGCTGCTGCGCGTGTCGTATGAACTCAAGCGCGCCGAGCGCCGCCAGGCCGTGCGCATCGGTGGCGCCGAAGACGCCGCTGCCGAGCCGATGGACGAGCCCACCGCACCGGTGGCCGCCAGCGTGCCGATGAGTGCCGAGCCGGTCGCATCCGCGTCCGCTGCAGCGAACGCCGCACGTGGCACCAGCCGCCTGCAGTCGCGCATCGAACCCACCTTCGGGAGGCTGTCATGAGTGCAGCCACCGAGAGTGGACGTCCGGTGATGATCCTGGCCGGTGGTACCGGCGGTCACATCTTCCCCGGCCTGGCCGTGGCCCGGGTGCTGCGCGAGCGCGGCGTGCCGGTGACCTGGATGGGCGCCGACGGTGCGATGGAAACCCGCCTGGTGCCGCAGCACGACATCGCCATCGACACGCTGGCCATCACCGGCCTGCGCGGCAAGGGCAAGCTGGCCCTGCTGGCGGCGCCGTGGCGGCTGATGCGCGCGCTGCGCGCGGCCGGGCTGATCATCCGCCAGCGCCAGCCGCGCGCGGTGGTCGCCTTCGGTGGCTTCGCCTCCGGCCCCGGTGGCATGGCCACGCGCCTGCATGGCCTGCCACTGATCGTGCATGAGCAGAACCGTGCACCGGGCCTGACCAACCGCATCCTGTCGCGCTATGCGCGCCGCCTGCTGACCGGTTTCCCGGGCACCTTCGCCCAGCGCGAGGAGTTCGTCGGCAACCCGGTGCGCGCGGAAATCGCTGCCATCGCGCCGCCGGAACGGCGCTTCGCCGGCCGCCAGGGCCCGCTGCGCGTGCTGGTGGTGGGCGGCAGCCAGGGCGCGCGTGCCCTCAATACCGGCGTGCCGCAGGCGATTGCCGCGCTGGGCGCCGGCGTGCCGGTGCAGGTGCGCCACCAGAGCGGCGAGAAGATGCATGCCGAAGCGGTCGAGGCTTACGCCAAGGCCGGTGTGCAGGCTGAAATCACCCCGTTCATCGCCGACATGGCCGAAGCCTTTGCCTGGGCCGACCTGGTCGTATGCCGCTCCGGCGCATCCACGCTGGCCGAGCTGTGCACGGTCGGTGTCGGCAGCGTGCTGGTGCCATTCCCCGCCGCCGTCGACGATCACCAGACCCGCAATGCGGAGTACCTGGTCGAGCGCGGCGCGGCGGTTTTGCTGAAGCAGGACGGAACGCTGGCCGACGGCATTGCCGCACTGCTGCGCGATCTGTCCGAAAATCCCGCCCGCCGCATGCAGATGGCGCAAGCCGCGCGTGCCCTGGCCAAGGTCGATGCCGCCGAGCGCATCGCCGATATCATTCTCGAGGAAGCTGTATGAAGAAGGCATGCCACCGCGCCTGCCCTGCGCGAGGCCGCGCATGATCCGTCGCCTGCACGACACCAACGACCTGGTGCGCGCGTTCCCGCGCGTGCATTTCGTCGGCATCGGCGGCACCGGCATGAGCGGTATCGCCGAAGTGATGCTGACGCTGGGCTATGAAGTGTCCGGCTCGGACAACGCCGACAACGTGGCGACCCGCCGCCTGGCCAGCCTGGGTGCGCGCATCATGCGCGGCCACTCCGCGGCCAACGTGCTGGGCACCGACTGCGTGGTGGTCTCCAGCGCCATCCGCGAAGACAACCCGGAACTGATGGAAGCGCGCAGCCAGCGCATTCCGATCATGCCGCGTGCGGCGATGCTGGCCGAGCTGATGCGCTTCCGCCGCGGCATCGCCGTGGCCGGTACCCATGGCAAGACCACCACCACCAGCCTGACCGCTGCGGTGCTGAGCGAAGGTGGCCTGGACCCGACGTTCGTGATCGGTGGCCAGCTGCTGGCCGCCGGTGCCAACGCCAAGCTGGGTGGTGGGCAGTGGCTGGTGGCCGAGGCCGATGAAAGCGATGGCAGCTTCCTGCGCCTGAATCCGCTGATGTCGATCATCACCAACATTGATGCGGATCACTTGGAGAACTACGGCAACGACTTCGCCCGCGTGCAGGCGGCGTTCGCCGAGTTCCTGCAGCGCCTGCCGTTCTATGGCCTGGCGGTGCTGTGCATCGACGATCCGGAAGTGGCGGCACTGGCTGCCAAGACCCCGCGCCACGTGATGAGCTACGGCATGAGCCCGCAGGCCGACGTGCGCGCCGAGAACGTGGTGCAGGAAGGGTCGCGCATGCGCTTCACCCTGCGCCTGCCGCAGGGCACCAGCCAGGAAGTGGTGCTGGCGCTGCCGGGCAAGCACAACGTACTCAACGCGCTGGCCGCCGCTGCGGTGGGCTGGCAGCTGGGCGTGGCACCGGACGCGATCGCGCGCGCGCTGGAAGGTTTCGCCGGTGTCGGCCGTCGCTTCAACGATCTGGGCGAGGTGACCACCGCCAGCGGTGCCAAGGTCCGCATCATCGACGACTATGGCCATCACCCGAGCGAGCTGGAGGCGGTGTTCGCCGCCGCCCGTGGTGGCTGGGCCGACAAGCGCCTGGTGGTGGCCTTCCAGCCGCACCGCTACAGCCGTACCCGCGACCAGTTCGACAAGTTCGCCGCGGTGCTGTCCAGCGTCGATGCGCTGGTGCTGAGCGAGGTCTACCCGGCCGGTGAAGAGCCGATTGCTGGCGCCGACTCGCACGCGCTGGCCCGTGCCATCCGTGCGCGCGGCCGCAGCGAGCCTGTGGTGGTGGGCAAGGCCGCCGAGCTGGCCAGCGTGCTGCCGGACGTCCTGCAGGACGGTGACCTGCTGCTGATGATGGGCGCCGGCGACATCGGTGCGGTGGCCACCCATATCGCGGTGGAAGGTTTCAAGGGGGAGGGCCAGGCGTGAGCACGCTGACCTTCCCGCCGCTGCGCGTGACCGACCCGGCCGGGTTCGGCCGCGTCGCCGTGCTGCTGGGCGGCAGTTCCAGCGAACGCGAGGTGTCGCTGGATTCCGGCCGCAACGTGCTCGAAGCCCTGCAGTCGCGTGGCGTCGATGCGTTCGCGGTGGACGGCATCCCGGCACTGGCCACGGCGCTCGCCGCCGGTGGCATCGACCGCGTCTTCAACATCCTGCACGGCCACAACGGTGGCGGTGAGGACGGCATCGTGCAGGGCCTGATGGACGCCTTCGGCGTGCCGTACACCGGCTCGAACGTGCTGGGTTCGGCGCTGAGCATGGACAAGATCCGCACCAAGCAGGTGTGGTTGTCGCTGGGCCTGCCGACCCCGCAGTACCGCAAGGTCACTGCCGAGGACGTGCACGCCAATGCCGCCGAACTCGGCCTGCCGGTGGTGGTGAAGCCGGCCAACGAAGGCTCCAGCGTGGGCATCAGCCGGGTCACCGATGACGCCGGCCTGGATGAAGCGGTGGCGCTGGCCGCGCGCTACGACGGCCAGCTGCTGATGGAGCAGATGGTGGTCGGCGACGAACTGACCGTGGCCATCCTCGGCGACGTCGCACTGCCGTCGATCCGCATCGTGCCCAAGGGCCAGTGGTACGACTACAACGCCAAGTACATCGCCGAGGACACCCAGTACTTGTGCCCGGGCCTGGACGGTGACGACGAAGAAGAGATCCGCCGCATCGCGCTGGCCGCGTTCCGTGCTGCTGGCTGCCGTGGCTGGGGCCGCGTGGACGTGATGCGTGATCGTGCCAGCGGTCGTTTCTTCCTGCTGGAAGTGAACACCGCGCCGGGCATGACCAGCCATTCGCTGGTGCCCAAGGCGGCCCGCCAGGCCGGCATCGGTTTCGAGGAACTGGTGTGGCGCGTGCTGGAACAGACCCTGGAGGCCTCGCACGCATGAACGCGGTGCTGCGCATCTTCGTCTGGCTGTTGGCGCTGTCGGTGGTTGCACTGCCGGTGGTGGCCGTGGTCAATGGCTGGGTCGGCGCCGAGCGCTGGCCGCTGGCGAAGCTGCGCGTGCATGGTGAGTTCAAGCGGGTGCCGGCCGAACAGCTGCAGCAGGTGCTGCTGCCGTATGCACGCGCCGGTTTCTTCGCGGTCAAGCTGCAGGACGCGCAGGACGCCCTGGAAAAACTGCCGTGGGTGGAAAGCGCACAGGTCCGCAAGCAGTGGCCGGACGTGCTGGAAGTGACCCTGGTCGAGCACAAGCCGTTCGCACGCTGGGGCACCGACCGCCTGGTGTCCGAGCAGGGCAAGCTGTTCCCCACGCCGAAGAAACTGTCCGACCTGGCATTGCCCGAACTGGATGGTCCGGACAGCCAGACCGAAGAAGTGATGAAGCTGTACAGCGACTCGCGTGCATTGTTCGCACCGGCCGGCGTCGATGTGCGCCGGGTGACGATGGATGCACGCGGCAGCTGGTCGCTGGTGCTGAGCAACGGCACCGAAGTGGTGGTCGGCCGTGACGACGCGCGCTCGCGCATGCAGCGCTTCGTCAAGGTACTGCCGCAGCTCAACCGTCAGGACGCGCCGATCGAGCGCGCCGACCTCCGTTACACCAATGGTTTCACGCTGAGCTGGGGTACCCCGGCCACGCCGGCGAAAACGCCGGCGACCCCGGCCAGAAGCACGCAGGAAAGGACATGAATCGCAAGGGTGACAAATCGCTGATCGTTGGCCTGGACATCGGCACCTCCAAGGTGGTGGCGCTGGTGGGCGAGTATTCGCCGGGCAACCCGATCGAAGTGATCGGCATCGGCTCGCACGAATCGCGCGGGCTGAAGCGTGGCGTGGTGGTGGACATCGAATCGACCGTGCAGTCGATCCAGCGCGCGGTGGAAGAAGCCGAGCTGATGGCCGGCTGCGAGATCCGCTCGGTGTACGCCTCGATCTCCGGCAACCACGTGCAGTGCAAGAACTCGCCGGGCATCGTGCCGATCCGCGACGGTGAAGTGACCTGGGGCGACCTGGATCGCGTGCTCGACGCGGCAAAGGCAGTGGCGATCCCGGCCGACCAGAAGATCCTCCACGCGATCCCGCGCGAGTACGTGCTGGATGATTCGCAGGAAGGCATCCGCAACCCGGTCGGCATGACCGGCGTGCGCCTGGAAGTGCATGCCCACCTGGTGGTGTGCGCGCAGTCGGCCGCGGCCAACATCAGCAAGTGCGTGCAGCGCTGCGGCCTGCAGGTGGACGACCTGGTGCTGTCCTCGCTGGCCTCCAGCGTGGCGGTGCTGACCGCCGACGAGCGCGAGCTGGGCGTGGTGCTGGTCGACATGGGCGCCGGCACCACCGACATCGCCGTGTTCGTGCAGGGCGCGATCTGCCACACCGCTTCGCTGCCGATCGCCGGCGACCACGTGACCAACGACATCGCGCACATGCTGCGCACGCCAACCCCGGAAGCCGAGCAGATCAAGGTGCGCTATGCCTGCGCCCTGGCCCAGCTGGCCACGGCCGAGGAGAGCATCCAGGTGCCGTCGGTGGGCGACCGCCCGCCGCGCCGCATGCCGCGCCATTCGCTGGCGCAGGCCGTGCAGGGCCGCTACGAGGAAATCTTCGAGATGGTGCAGGCCGAACTGCGCCGCTCCGGCTTCGAGGAACTGGTGCGCGCCGGCATGGTGCTGACCGGTGGCGCGTCGAAGATGGAAGGCGTGGTCGAGCTGGCCGAGGAAATGCTGCAGATGCCGGTGCGCGTGGGTATCCCGCAGCACGTCACCGGCCTGGGCGAAGTGGTCGGCAACCCGGTGCACGCCACCGGCGTGGGCCTGCTGCTGATGGGCAGCCAGATCGAGCACCCGCGGCGGCCGTCGCTGCCGACCGGACGCGCGGGAAGCATGTTCAAGAAACTCAAGACCTGGTTCCGCGGCGAGTTCTGACGCGGAACCCGTAAACCCGGGCCTCGCCCGGGCGCAACACCCGCAGTACCCGCAGTACCCGCATCACAACGCAGTACCGGCAACACACAACCCACACAGCCGCAACGTCGGCATGCAGCAGGACGGCAGGACGCCCGAATGCCCATGCCAGCCAAAGCGGATACAACGAGGACACGGACATGGCGCATTTTGAACTGATCGAAAAGATGGCACCCAATGCGGTGATCAAGGTGGTTGGCGTGGGCGGCGGCGGCGGCAATGCCGTGGCGCACATGGTCAACTCGGCGGTGGATGGCGTGGAATTCATCACCGCCAACACCGACTCGCAGGCCATCAAGAATTGTGGTGCCAAGCTGCAGCTGCAGCTGGGTACCAACGTGACCAAGGGCCTGGGCGCAGGCGCGAACCCGGAAGTCGGCCGCCAGGCCGCGCTGGAAGACCGTGAGCGCATCATGGACGCGCTGCAGGGCGCCGACATGGTGTTCATCACCGCCGGCATGGGCGGCGGCACCGGCACCGGCGCTGCGCCGGTGGTTGCACAGCTGGCCAAGGAAATGGGCATCCTGACCGTGGCCGTGGTCACCAAGCCGTTCCCGTTCGAAGGCCGTCGCCGCATGCAGGTGGCGCTGAAGGGCATCGAGGAACTGAGCCAGCACTGCGACTCGCTGATCACCATCCCGAACGAGAAGCTGATCACCGTGCTGGGTCGCAATGCGACCATGATCCAGGCCTTCCGCGCTGCCAACGACGTGCTGCAGGGCGCCGTGCAGGGCATCGCCGACCTGATTGTGCGTCCGGGCCTGATCAACGTCGACTTCGCCGACGTGCGCACCGTCATGTCCGAAATGGGCCTGGCGATGATGGGTACCGGCACCGCCCGTGGCGATGACCGCGCCCAGGCCGCTGCCGAATCGGCGATCCAGAACCCGCTGCTGGACGATGTGAACCTGGCCGGCGCCAACGGCATCCTGGTCAACATCACCGCCGGTGCCGACTTCACCATGGCCGAGTTCGACGAGATCGGCCGCACCATCGATGGCTTCGCTTCCGAAGATGCCACCGTGGTGGTGGGCACCGTGCTGGACCCGGACATGCAGGACGAAGTGCGCGTGACCGTGGTGGCCACGGGCCTGAACCGCGTCTCGGCCAGCAAGACCCAGCGTCCGGGCGAGCGTGCGCCGATCAAGCTGGTCCGCAACGCCACCACCGGCCAGCCGGAGTTCGGCGAGTTCGACAACGGCGGCGATGCCGTCTCCAAGGCGGTGGGCGGCATGGGCCTGGGCCTGCGTCGCGCCAGCAGCGATACCGCGGCGGCCTCCGCACCGTCGGCCCCGGCCGCTTCGGCCCCGGCGGCGGCGGAACTGCCGAACGATTACCTGGACATCCCGGCGTTCCTGCGCCGCCAGGCGGACTAAGCGGGGCGGCCCGGGGTTGTCCTCCCCGGGTTGCGCCACCATGTCCTGAAAACGCGGGCGCCGGGCCAGGATGGGCCCGGCCGCCCTGCTTCACGCGCTTCCCAGCGGCGTGCCGGTGCGTCCTGCCGGTGGCTGCAACTGGCGTTTCAGCCAGGGTAGGGGAGTGCGCGTGTTAATCTAATGTGTCACTTCCGGTCCATCCCCCATGATCCAGCAACGCACCCTCAAGAACACGATCCGCGCCACCGGCGTTGGCCTGCACAGCGGTGACAAGGTCTACATGACCCTGCGCCCGGCACCGGTCAACCATGGCATCGTGTTCCGCCGCGTGGACCTGGACCCGGTCGTGGAAGTGCCGGCCAAGGCCGAGCTGGTCACCGAAGTGACCCTGTGCACCGGCCTGACCTGCAACGACGCCAAGATCCAGACCGTCGAACACCTGATGTCGGCGCTGGCCGGCCTGGGTGTGGACAACATCATCGTTGAACTGTCCTCGGCCGAGCTGCCGATCATGGACGGTTCGGCCGGCCCGTTCGTGTTCCTGCTGCAGTCGGCAGGCATCGTGGAACAGGATGCGCCCAAGCGCTTCATCCGCGTGCTGAAGACCGTGGAAGTGACCGAGGGCGACAAGGTGGCCCGCTTCACCCCGTACGAGGGCTACAAGCTGGGCTTCACCATCCAGTTCGACCACCCGATGATCCCGGCCAAGCAGTCGCGCCAGGAGATCGAGTTCTCGACGCTGGCCTACACCAAGGAAATCTCCCGCGCGCGCACCTTCGGTTTCATGCGCGACCTGGAATACATGCGCGAGCGCAACCTGGGCCTGGGCGGTTCGATGGACAACGCCATCGTGCTGGACGAGTTCCGCGTGCTCAACGAAGACGGCCTGCGCTACGCCGACGAATTCGTGCGCCACAAGATCCTTGACGCCATCGGCGACCTCTACCTGGCCGGTGGCCAGGTGCTGGGCGCCTACGAGGGCTTCAAGTCCGGCCACGCGCTCAACAACAAGCTGGTGCGGGCCCTGATGGCCGACGCCAGCGCCTGGGAATGGGTCAGCTTCGACTCGCCGGCCACCCCGGATCCGGTGGAATACGCCACCCCAGCCTACGCCTGATCCTGTAGGTTATTGAATTTAAAAATAAAAACGCCGCCTTCCAGGGCGGCGTTGTTGTTTCCGGCGCCAGCGACGCATTCAGCGCGCTTGAAACGCGTCAAGGCCGGTTCAAGGTCACGGTTTTGTGAACCTGTTGGATCGGAAGCCTGAATTTAACGAAGTTTTAACTCCAATCTAACGACAGGCCCCCGGATGGCAGCTAGGATGCGACCCGGCCCCCGAAATGTTTCACGCCGTGGTGACACGCGCGACGGGGAGCGGAGCCGGATGCTCCGTTGTCGTCAGGACCGTTTCTTCGGCTTCGAGGGAATGTCCTGCAGGCAAGCCAAGGCGTCGCGTAGCCCTTTGTGCGTGGCGGCTGAAACTGCGTGGGGGCCATTCCGGTTGTCGATCGCTGGGGAGCGTGAGGGAGTGGTGGACGCAGTCTTGATGGTCACCCTGGTGGCCTTCAGCCCGATGGAACGGGCCGCGTCGAGCAACTGGGCTTCGGCAAGCCGCAACTTGGCATGCCAGACCGGGGACTCGACGAGAAAAACGAGGTGTTCCCCGTCCACATTGGCCAGCCGGCAACGGCTGCGCAGAGGTGGCGGCAACTGGGGGCGCAACTGACGGTCCAGCGCGTCGAGCCACAAGGCACGCCGCAGCGGGTTCCCGCTTTTGTCCGCCATCACCGCATCCAGCGCCGGTTTCGGCACTGACGCGGGGCGAACGCTGGATTTCGGCTCAGACATGAAAACTCACTGATGGCATTCAAAAAGATCGTAATCAAAACGCGTGAAGGACAGGCCAAGGCGTCGCCCATCGCGCGTTTGCGGTTCTATTTCGAGGACCGCCCCCGCGCCCTGCTGGGCAGCGTGCTCGGGGTAGGCTGCATTATCGGCCTTGCCGGCGGCATTGGCGCCAGTGCGCTGAATGATTCGCGGCTGCAGGCCAAGGTCGACCGGCAGGACGCGGAGCTGGCCAAGGTCAAGCGCGATGCGCAGACCCAGGTCAACGCGCTGGCCGCCCGTCTCGGCGAGCTGCAGGCCCAGGCCACCCGCCTGAACGCCCTCGGCGAACGACTGACCCAGATGGGCAAGCTGGAAGACGGCGAGTTCGACTTCAACGAGACCCCCGGCCTCGGTGACGGCGACGCCGGCGGCCCGACCAGCGACATCCCGGTCAAGGACGTCAACGCCGACTTACAGGTGCTGGAGCAGCGCTTTGCTGCTTCAGGCCGCCAGTTGTCGGTGATGGAATCGCTGATGTTCGACCACCAGCTGCAGCAGAACGCCGTGCCGTCGCGCATGCCGATCCGCAACAGCTACGTGACCTCCGGTTTCGGTACCCGTGCCGACCCGTTCGGCCGCGGTGCCGCCACCCACAAGGGCATGGACTTCCACGCCAAGGTCGGTGACCCGGTGATGGCCGTGGCCGAAGGCGTGGTCAGCTTCGCCGGTGTGAAGGGCGGCTATGGCAACGTCGTCGATGTCGACCACGGTAATGGCTATGTCACCCGCTACGCGCACAATTCGCGCCTGGTGGTGAAGGCCGGTGACCTGGTCCGTGCCGGCCAGGAAGTGGCCAAGGCCGGTTCCACCGGCCGTTCGACCGGTGCCCACGTGCACTTCGAGGTGTGGGAAAACGGCAACGTGGTCAACCCGCGCAAGTTCCTCGGCGACGGCGGCAACACGCCGGTCGGGCGGATCAGCCGCGGCTGATGCCGCGTTGGGGTGCCGGCCGCCGGTCGGCACTACCGCCCCCGGAGTACGGGGGCAGCGCCGTAGGCGCGGGGGTGTGGAGGCCAGGTAAGAGGGGCCCGCGGTTCGCGCAGCGAAGCGTGGGAGCGCCAGCGCGCATGCGCTGACGCGTACCCGGCCAGCGGCCGGCACTACCCCACGGGGTTGAAACCCCTCGCGGCCGTCCCAAGCTACAATGGGTGTTGCCATCGACAGGGCGCCAGGCGCCCTGTTTCGTTTGCGGCGGACGGATCCCAAGGGGGAGGCCGGGCGTCGTGTCCATCCAACCCGGTTCCTTCAATGATCAACAGCCTGCTTACCCGCGTATTTGGCAGTCGTAACGAACGACAGCTGCGCCAGCTCAACCGCATCGTCGCCAAGATCAATGCGCTGGAGCCGGAGATCGAGAAGCTTTCCGACGAGCAGCTTCAGGCCAAGACGCCGGAGTTCAAGCAGCGCATCGCCGGCGGTGAAGCCCTGGACAAGGTGCTGCCGGAAGCGTTCGCGGTCTGCCGCGAAGCCGGTCGCCGCGTGCTGGGCATGCGCCACTACGACGTGCAGCTGATCGGCGGCATGGTGCTTCACCTGGGCAAGATCGCAGAAATGCGCACCGGTGAAGGCAAGACCCTGGTGGCGACCCTGCCGGTGTACCTCAACGCGCTGGAAGGCAAGGGCGTGCACGTGGTCACCGTGAACGACTACCTGGCCCGCCGCGATGCCGCGCAGATGGGCAAGCTGTACAACTGGCTGGGCCTGAGCGTGGGCGTGGTGTACCCGGGCATGCCGCACAGCGACAAGCGCGAAGCCTACGCGGCCGACATCACCTACGGCACCAACAACGAATTCGGTTTCGACTACCTGCGCGACAACATGGCGCTGTCCAAGGCCGACCGCTACCAGCGCGGCCTGCACTACGCCATCGTCGACGAAGTCGACTCCATCCTGATCGACGAAGCGCGTACCCCGCTGATCATCTCCGGCCCGGCCGATGATTCCCCGGAGCTGTACATCCGCGTCAACCGCGTCGTGCCGCACCTGGTCAAGCAGGAAGCGGAAGACGGCGAAGGCGATTTCTGGGTGGACGAGAAGGGCAAGCAGGTGCACCTGTCCGAAGCGGGCATGGAACACGCCGAGCAGCTGCTGGTCGACGCCGGCATCCTCGACGGCGAGACCGAAGGCCTGTACGCGGCGCAGAACCTGACCGTGGTCCACCACCTCAACGCCGCCCTGCGCGCGCACGCGATCTACCAGCGTGACGTGGACTACATCGTGCGCGACGGCGAAGTGGTCATCGTCGACGAATTCACCGGCCGTACCCTGGCCGGCCGCCGCTGGTCCGACGGCCTGCACCAGGCGGTGGAAGCGAAGGAAGGCGTGCCGGTCCAGCGCGAGAACCAGACGCTGGCGAGCATCACCTTCCAGAACCTGTTCCGCATGTACAAGAAGCTGTCCGGCATGACCGGCACGGCCGATACCGAAGCGTTCGAGTTCCAGAGCATCTACGGCCTGGAAGTGGTGGTGATCCCGACCAACCGCCCGACCATCCGCAAGGACAGCCCGGACCAGGTGTTCCTCAACCGCAAGGGCAAGTTCAATGCGGTGCTGGCCGACATCGAAGAGTGCGCCAAGCGCGGCCAGCCGGTGCTGGTGGGTACCACCTCGATCGAAACCTCGGAAATGCTGTCCGAGCACCTGAGCAAGGCCGGCGTGAAGCACGAAGTGCTCAACGCCAAGCAGCATGACCGCGAAGCGACCATCGTCGCCAATGCCGGCCGTCCGGCCGCCGTGACCATCGCCACCAACATGGCCGGTCGTGGTACCGACATCGTGCTGGGCGGTTCGCTGGAAGCCGAAATCCACGCCCTGGGCGAGGACGCGACCGACGAGCAGAAGGCCGCAGTCAAGGCCGAATGGCAGAAGCGCCACGATGCAGTGAAGGCCGCGGGCGGCCTGCACATCGTTGGCACCGAGCGCCATGAATCGCGCCGTATCGACAACCAGCTGCGTGGCCGTTCGGGCCGCCAGGGTGACCCGGGTTCGTCCCGCTTCTACCTGTCGCTGGAAGACAACCTGATGCGCATCTTTGCCTCCGACTGGGTGCAGAAGGCCATGCGCATGATGGGCATGAAGGAAGACGACGTCATCGAGGACCGCCTGGTCAGCCGCCAGATCGAAAAGGCGCAGCGCAAGGTCGAGGCCCACAACTTCGACATCCGCAAGAACCTGCTGGACTTCGACGACGTCAACAATGACCAGCGCAAGGTGATCTACGCCCAGCGCGACGAGCTGCTGGATGCCGAGTCGGTGAAGGCGAATGTCGATGGCATCCGCGACGACGTGATCTTCGACATCGTTGCGCGCTTCGTGCCGCCGAACTCGATCGACGAGCAGTGGGACCTGCGCGGCCTGGAAGCGACCCTGGAGTCGGACTTCGGCCTGCAGATGTCGCTGACCGACCTGGTCAAGGAACACGAAGAGCTGGACGCCGAGGCCATCGCCACCAAGGTCCAGGAGCGCGTCAACCAGCACTTCGCCGAGAAGGAAGCCGGCCTGGGCGAAGAGACCATGCGCGCGCTGGAGAAGCACGTGATGCTGACCGTGCTGGACCAGAGCTGGAAGGAGCACCTGGCGCGCATGGATTACCTGCGCCAGGGCATCTACCTGCGTGGTTACGCGCAGAAGCAGCCGAAGCAGGAATACAAGAAGGAAGCCTTCGAGCTGTTCTCGGACATGCTGGAGAACGTCAAGCGCGAAGTGGTGACCCTGCTGGCCCGCGTGCGCATCCGCAGCGACGAGGAAGTGCAGGCCCTGGAAGCGGCCGAGCGCCAGCAGGTGCAGGCGCGCCTGAGCCAGTCGCAGTTCCAGCACCAGGATGCGGGCGGCTACAGCGCCGACGAGGAAGCCGCGCAGGTCGAAGCCGCCCAGCAGGGCGTGGCCACGCTGCAGCGCGACGAGCCGAAGATCGGCCGCAACGATCCGTGCCCGTGCGGCAGTGGCAAGAAGTACAAGCACTGCCACGGCCAGCTGAGCTGACCCCGAAGAGCCCCGCGAAAGCGGGGCTTTTCTTTCATGGCGGCTGTTTCGCGGGGCTGATCCGGCCGGATCCGAGATTGCGTGGCCCGCCCTGTTCTGGGCATGCTTGCCCCATGCCTTCCCCCACCCGATCGATCCACGTCGTGGCCGCCGTCATCACCGACGCCCGTGGCCGCGTGCTGCTCAACCGCCGTACCGAGAACCGCGACATGGCCGGCCTGTGGGAGTTCCCCGGCGGCAAGCGCGAATCCGGCGAGACCTCCGAACAGGCGCTGGTGCGTGAACTGCGCGAAGAGCTGGGCATCGAGGCCGATGTCGGGCCCTGGCTGATGGATGTGCCGCAGCGCTATCCGGACAAGCACCTGACCCTGGAAGTGCGCCACGTGCGCAGCTGGAAGGGCACACCGCGCGGGCGCGAAGGCCAGGCGATCACCTGGGTGGCGCAGGACAAGTTGGGCCGCTATTCGATGCCGCCGGCCGACCTGCCGGTGGTGGCCGCACTGCGCCAACCGGACCGCTACCTGATCACGCCGGCGCCGGCCGACGATGCCGGCGGCGTGCAGCACTGGCATGACCGGCTGCAGCAGGCAGTGGCGGCCGGCCAGCAGCGCATCCAGCTGCGCCTGCCGCCGGAACATCCGCAGCGGCAGGCCATGATCGAACAGGCCGTACGCGCGCATCGCCGCGGCGTGCAGTGGCTGCTGAACCGCGATATCGCGTTGGCACGCGCACTGGGCGTGGGCGTGCACCTGGGCAGCGAGCAATTGCTGGCCCTGCAGGAACGGCCCTTGCCGGAAGGGCAGCTGGTCGCCGCGTCCTGCCACGATCTGGAGCAGCTGCAGGCAGCGCAGCGGCTGGGCTGCGACTTCGCGGTGCTCGGCCCGGTGCAGGCCACGGCCAGCCATCCCGAAGCGGTGCCGCTGGGCTGGGAGGCCTTCGCCGCACTGCGCGCGCAGGTGTCGCTGCCGATCTACGCGTTGGGCGGCATGGCCGCCGGCCACATCGCCGAAGCACGCCGGCATGGCGGGCAGGGCATCGCTGCGATTCGCGGGTTGTGGCCAGCGTAACGCCGCGCACGCAGGGTCGGATGCAGTAGATCCACGCCATGCGTGGATGAACCCCTCCCGATCACAGCGTGATCCAGAAACACCCGTATTGCCGCCGCAACCCCAGCACGGTCGAAGCGCGCGACACGCTGCCGGGCAAGGTCTGCTCCAGGCGCAGGCCGACCGGATGCCGTGCTGCTGGCGGCTCAGGGTCGGATCCCTGCGCCGCAGGGCTCTGACCCTCCTCCTGCGAGGACGCCAGCCCCTGTGACGGATACACCGGCACCACGTCCACCAGCGGCCGTCGTGCCAGCGATTCGAGTTGACCGAGGATGCGCTGCGCGCCGGCATCGGAGACCGCACCCCACAGGTACAGCGAGGACAGCCGGTTCACATCGTTGCTGACGATGCCGGTGCGCAGTGCTTCCACCAGCTCGCTCAGGCGCCGTGGGCAGCGCGCACCCAGGGTGTCGCGCGGCAGGGTGCTGCCGGTGGGCGCGGGCGGTGGCAATCGCGATTGGGCGCCGACGCTGTCGCAGGGGCGGTCGGTATACACGCTCTGTCCCTGCGCGTCGGTGCAGCGGTTCAGGCGTGGGGACTGCGCATGGACCACGCTCGATGCCGAACACAACGACAGCAGCAACAGCAGGAAGGAAAACCGTTTCATCGGCGCAGGGTAGCGCCGATCGCGGTGGCATGGCGTGCTTTCAGCCGTGCAGCAGCTTCAACACCGACGTGGTCGGCTTGGCCAGGTTCAAGGTGTAGAAGTGCAGGCCCGGCGCGCCGCCCTCGATCAGGCGCTGGCACAGTTTGGCCACCACTTCGGTACCGAACGCCCGCACCGATTCGGCATCATCGCCATAGGCCTGCATCTTGCGGCTGATCCAGCGCGGGATTTCCGCACCGCACTGCTCGGAGAAGCGGCGCAGCTGGCTGAAGTTGGCGATCGGCATGATGCCGGGCGTGATCGGTACCTGCACGCCGAGCCGGCGCACGGCATCGACGAAGTGGAAGTACGCATCCGGGTTGTAGAAATACTGGGTGATCGCCGCGTCGGCGCCGGCATCGATCTTGGCCTTGAAGTGCTTGAGGTCGGCCAGTGCATCGGAGGCCTGTGGATGGGTCTCCGGGTAGGCACCGACTTCGATGCGGAAGGCGTCGCCGTGTTCGGCGCGGATGAAGTCGATCAGCTCGGCGGCGTAGCGCATGTCGCCGGGGAACCCCATGCCGGAGGGCAGGTCGCCGCGCAGCGCGACCAGGCGATGGCAGCCGATGGCGCGGTACAGCTTGAGCAGTTCGCGGATTTCCTGGCGGGTGCCGCCGACACAGGACAGGTGCGGTGCAGCCTCGAAGCCATGGTGCTGGTTGAGGTGGCGCACGGTCTCGGAGGTATAGCTCAGGGTCGAGCCACCGGCGCCGAAGGTACAGGACACGTATTCGGGGCCGTAGTCCTTCAGCCTGGCCGCGGCGCGGTCGAGCTGGCTGCGCTGTTCGTCGGTCTTGGGCGGATAGAACTCGAAGCTGATGGCAGTCATGGCACGGGCGGCGGCGGCGGGTGCGGATCAGTATATCGCTTCATCAAGATGGATGTGCGATTGAGGCGTGAGGGCAGGTCATCCGTGGTGCGCGACCGTTCGCCCTGCTGACCGGCCGCTGCTCCGGAATCGCAACCCGGATGCCGCGGCCGGCGGCACGCTTATCCCATCCCGGCACCACCCACCTGATGAAGGAGCAGACGATGAAGATCTTCCTGGCACTCTGGTACGCGATGAAGGCCCTGGCCCGGCTGGCGATGATCGGCATGGCGATGGCCGTGCTCGGCTCCGGTTCCGCGCATGCCGCCACCGGCTCGACCGCTGGCAGGGTGCAGGTCGAGGTGGTCGGCAAGGGCCGCCCGCTGCTGATGATCCCCGGCCTCAACAGCAGCGCCGAGGTCTGGCGCGAGACCTGCCTGGCCCTGAAGGATGTGCAGTGTCACCTCGTGCAGTTGCCGGGCTTTGCCGGCGCGGCAGCGGCCGATCCGCGCCCGGTCGACTTCCTGCCGGCGATGCGTGGGCAGCTGCTGGCCTACCTGCACGACCAGCACCTGGGCCCGGTGGTGGTGGTCGGCCACAGCCTCGGTGGCCTGCTGGGCCTGCAGATGGCGCAGGCCGAGCCGAAGGCGGTCAGCGCGCTGGTGGTGGTCGACGCCCTGCCATTCCTGCCGGCTGCGCGTGACCCCAAGGCCACCACTGACAGCGTGCGGCCGGTGGCCGACCAGCTGCGCAAGGGCATGCTGGCCGCCGACGCCGCGCAATGGCAGGCGCAGTTGAAGGCGGGCCTGCCGGGCATGACCCGCGATCCGCAGCGCCAGGCCGAACTGGGCCGCTGGGGCGAAGTCAGCGACCGCCAGACCACGGCCGATGCCATGCATGCGGTGATGACCACCGACCTGCGCGACAGCATCGCTTCGATCACCGCGCCGACGCTGGTGCTCGGCAGCTGGGCCGGCTACCAGCCGATGGGTGGCACCGAGGACGGCACCCGGGCGGTGTTCCAGGCCCAGTACGCGAAACTGCAGGGTGTGCAGATCGCGATGAGCGCGCAGGGTTTCCACTTCCTGATGTGGGATGATCCGCGCTGGTTGCAGGAACAGGTGCAGCGTTTCCTCGCCGCGCATCCCTGACCCTTGTCCGCCCTCCTGCCACCGCCGAGAGCCCGCATGGACGCCACCACGCCTTCCCGCCGATTCTGGACGCTCAATGCACTGGCATGGGCCGGCTATGCGATGTACGGGCTGTGGGTGGGAATGCGGATCGGTGGCGGCGTGGTGTTCAGCGGCATCGTGCTGATCACCGTCAGCGTGGCGGTCTCACTCTGGTTGTGCAGCGGCGCGTTGCGTTCGGTTGCACTGCGCCAGCGCTGGTGGGAGGGGAGCCTGGGCAGCCTGGTGCTGAAACTGGCCGCCGGCGTGGTGGTCGGGGCCAGCGTCGCGCAGGCGGTAACGGCGGCGCTGCTGCTGCCGGCACTGGCGCTGGGCTGGGTGCAGCTGCCTGGTGGCCATGCCGATTACCAGTGGTCTTCGGTGCTGGTGTACTGGATGAACACCGCGCTGTTCCTGCTGATGTGGACCGGGTTGTGGGCGGGCCTGCACGGCCTGCGGCGGGCGCGCCACAGTGAGCTGGCCCGCCTGCGCGCCGAGGCCGAACGCAGCGCGCTGGAGCGCGATGCGTTGCGTGCGCGGCTCAACCCGCACTTCATGTTCAATGCGCTGAACAACCTGCGTGCGCTGATCCTGGAAGACCCGGAACGGGCCCGTGACATGGTCACCCGCCTGTCGCGCACGCTGCGCCAGGCGCTGGCCCACAACCGCAGCGAGCAGGTCACGCTGGCCGAGGAACTGGCGGTGGTCGACGATTACCTGGCCATCGAGGCGGTCCATTTCGAACAGCGCCTGCAGGTGCGGCGGCAGATCGATGCCGATGCCACGCAGGCACAGCTGCCGGCGATGGCGTTGCAGTTGCTGGTGGAGAACGCGATCAAGCATGGCATCGCCAGTCGCCCCGGCGGCGGCGAGGTGCAGATCCGCGCCACGCTGGACAATGACGTGCTGCGGTTGCAGGTGGACAATCCACTTTCAACCGGCAGCGAACCCACCCATGGCCATGGTGTCGGCCTGGCCTACCTGCGCGCACAGCTGGGCACGCGTGGCCGATTCGTGCTGCAGCCGGTCGGTGACCGCATGCAGGCCCTGCTGGAGATTCCGCAATGAGTGGCGTGCTGCGCGTGTTGATCGTTGATGACGCACGGCTGGCGCGGCAGGAGCTGCGCACGCTGTTGTCGGCGCTGCCCTGGGTGCAGTGCGTGGGCGAGGCCGACGATGTGCCCGCCGCACGCGAGGCGATCACCACGCTGGCACCGGACCTGGTGCTGCTGGATGTGCAGATGCCCTCCGGCAGCGGCTTCGATGTGCTGGATGGACTGGAGACGGTGCCGGCCGTGGTCTTCGTCACCGCCTACGACACCTACGCGGTGCGCGCGTTCCAGGCCAATGCGCTGGATTATCTGGTGAAGCCGGTGGAAGCGCCGCGGCTGCTGGAAGCGCTCGAGCGGGCGCGGCAGCGCGAGGCGGTGGCGGCCGACGTGCCGGAATCGCGCGGCACGCTGGGCGCGCAGGACCAGGTGTTCGTGCGCGAGGGCGAACGCTGCTGGTTCGTGGCGGTCTCGGAGATCCGCCGGCTGGTGGTGGATGGCAACTACACGCGGCTGTGGTTCCGCGACCAGAACGCCTTGCTGACCCGCAGCCTGAGCGCGCTGGAGGCACGCCTGCCCCCGGAACTGTTCTTCCGTGCCAACCGCAACACGCTGGTCAACCTGCGCCGCATCCGTGGCGTGACGCCGAGCATCGGCGATGGTTATGACCTGGCGCTGGACGACGGCAGCGAGGTGGAAGTGTCGCGGCGGCAGGCGCGTGAACTGCGCGAGCGGATGGCGTTGTAGCTGCCGCTACAGCTCGGCACTGACCGGGCTGGTGAGGAAGCCCCACAGCAGGCGCGTCATCACTGCCGGTGAGCGTGCCTGAGCGCGGGCGTAGGCGAGCAGTGCATCCAGCCGCGGGCGGTCGTAGAGATGACCGGCCAGCAGCACCGCATGCACGCGGCGGGTACTGGCGGTGTCGTGCAGCGGGTTGCCATCGAGCAGCACCAGATCGGCCACCTTGCCGACCTCGACGCTGCCATGCGATGCCTGCAGGTCAAGATGGCGCGCAGCCTGCAGCGTGGCAGCACGCAATACGTCGGCCTGGCTCAGGCCGGCTTGCCGCAGCCACTGCAGTTCATCGTGGTAGCGGGGGCCGCCCAGCCCGGTATCGGTGCCGACCAGCACGGTGACGCCGGCGCGATGCGCGGCGCCGGTCAGCGCCAGCCCGTGCTCGAAGTAGGCCTTCAGTGCGTCTTCGCCGCGCAGGCCGGGGTAGCGCGCCACGGTGGCCTGCAGGTCATCACGCCACGCCCAGCGTGAGAGTGGATCCAGATAGGCCAGGCGCGGATCGTCGACGAAGGCCGGGTCGCGTGCGCGCGCGTCTTCCTCGCGGGTGACGTGCGTCGGCACGAACGCGGCACCGCTGGCCTGCATCACACCGAACGCCTCGTTGCAGAGCGCGGGCTGGTAGCCGCCGACCATGCGTTCGGCCAGCGCGGTTGGATCCTCGCTGTCGAGCGTGCCGCCGCGCCACGCCGCCGCGTTGTCGAAGCAGTGGCGTACGAATAGATGGGCATGCTCGAAGCTGCGCTGGCCTGCCTGCACCGCGTCTTCCAGAGGCACGGCCTTGGGAAGGTGGCCGACCAGCGGGCGACGCAGCTGCTGCGCCTCGGTGGCCAGCCGCTGGTAGGTATCCGCACGTAGCCGGTTGTAGACCTTCAACGCATCAACACCACGCGCGCTGTACGTGCGTGCACGCGTAGCGGCGGCCTCCGGTGCAAGTGACGGATCTTCGAAGTAGAAGCTGGCGACCTGCACGAAGCGCGGTGCAACCTGCTGCCCGGCAATGGCCTGTGCGGTCCAGCGGCGCTTGTCGGCGACGCAGGCGATCAGCGGATCGGCGGCCTGTGGGCAGTCCATCATGTCGCGGGTGCCGGTAATGCCGTTGGCCAGCATCAGCGGGAACTGCAGTTGCGGCGACACCTGCAGTGCATGGGTGTGCATGTCCCAGAAACCGGGCAGCAGCCACCGGCCACCGGCATCAAGAACGGGCATTGTGGTGTCCCGTGGCACTTCGCCAATGGCGGTGATCGTGCCATTGCGCACTGTCACCGTGGTCGGTTCACTGACGTGGCCGCGCTCGACATCCACCACGCGGGCATTGACGATCACGCGGTTGTTGCCCGGCTCGGGCAATGGCGGTGCCGACAGCGGCCAGAGCAGGGCGGCGGCGAACAGCACTGGCGGCGCCAGCAGGACGGTGGCCAGGGCGATCGGCCATCGCCGACGGCGGGCGGAACGGGGCAACGCGCATGCTGCATCCATGAGCCGGCGATCCTTGCATTGGGTCGCCTGCAGAGTGCTGCAAGCCGGACGCGGGCGCCAGTGACCATCGGCATCCGGCCCTGCCTGCCTCCGGGGCGGTTACCCTGTGCGGTGGAACTCCTGACCACGCCATGCCATGTCCATCGTCCTCACCGATTTCGCCCGTCCCCGCCTGTTCCCGCGCGTGCCGCGCGGCAATACCATCCAGGACTGCACTGCCGAGCAGTTCGAGGCACACCTCAATGCACACGCGCCGCTGAAGGTGCTCGACGGCTACGCGCCGTTCTGCAAGTTGTTCGTCTACGAGAACTGGACCAGCACGCGCTGCCTGACGGTGCCGGTCACCGAGGCCAACCGCCACCAGCTGCGCAGCGGCTACGAAGCGCGCAACCGCGAGGAACTGCCGGTACTGGTGCGCTGGTTCGAGGGCGTGGAATCGCCGCGTGCGAACTACCTGGTGGTGATCCTGTACAGCGCCGAGCAGCTGGCGAAGGAAGGTTCACCGATCGAGGCCGACTGGGGCATCGTCGGCTGCATCTACACCGCCGAACCGGAAGAAGTGCCGATGGCGCCGATCACCATGATGCGCAATGCGCTGGGCGTGGAGGAGGGCGGTTCCGGCGTGCCACTGGACCGGGAGGCCTACCAGCGCTCGGTGGCGTTCTGGGAGAACAACGCCAACTGGCGGCCCTGACTCGGATCCCCGTATCGCGGGACGCTGACCGGGTCATTCGACCCCATGCGCACGCGCCATGCCCGGCTGATCTATGATCGGGCCAGACCAACGCACGGAGGGCGGGGCATGGCTGGCTTGGCAAGGATGATCCTGATGATGCTGGCTGGCCTGCTGCCGGCCACCACAGCACTGGCGGCAGCGCCGGTTGCAGAGACGGCCTGTGCGCCCTTGGCGGCGGTTCCAGGTCTGCGCGACAGGGGCGTGACCGCGTTGTCGATGCGGCCCGAGGGCGGTCGTTGCGTGGTCGAGGTGACCGCTGCCGACGGCAAGGCGCTGCTTCGGCAGCAGCAGATCCTGAATGTACTGGCGCAGCACGCCTGTGCAGCGCCTGCGGAGGTGACTGTGGACGGCGCGCAGATGTCCCTAACGTTGCGCCTGCCGAAGCATTGCGCGGCGCGCGGCGGTCGGGACCTGTTCGCGGGCGAGGGCATCCCGTGGATGCAGCCACGCGGCGTATCGCCGCGCTACCCACCAGAGGCCATGCAACAGGGGCTTTCCGGACGCAGCCAGCTGAAGGCGCTGATCGATGCACAAGGGGCCGTTGCCGCGGTGATCGTGGAGACCTCCAGCGGCTACGCGCTGCTGGATGAAGCGGCGGTGGAAGAACTGCGCGGCTGGCGTTTCGTCCGCGCCGACGCGAAGAGCACGGTGCCAGAGTTGACCATCGTGCGCGTGCCGATGCGGTACGCGCTGGTGGAGTGACCGCCATCCACGCGTGGCGTGGATCTACATGTGGCAATGCGGTTGATGAGGAGGCTGTTCCGCGTGGTCATGCCATTCACGCATGGCGTGGGTCTACCGGACCGCAGTAGAGCCACGCCATGCGTGGCTGCAGTCCCGTCAGACGGCTATCCACTCCCACCACGGGTAGTGGTACTCGCGGTCGATGGCCTGCCAGTGCCGGCCACACTGTGCGCAGGCAACCGCGTGGCACTCGCCCCAGCCACCTTCGGCTTCGCCCACCGAAAGCAGCCGCATCTGCCCCTGTTCAACCAGACGACGCGGATCGAAGAACGGGTAGCCGGGATTGAGTGCGCACAGGCACCCCTCGCGCGCGTGCCAGTAATGCAGCCGACGCAGGGCCCCCTTCAGGTGCGCCTGGTTGCTGATCAGCATGCCGCCGAGCGCGACGCCCTGGCAGCGCTGTTCAATCAATTCCGCGTATGCGGCCAATGCATCCAGCGAGGGCGCGCTGAACAGCCGTGCGACCGTGCGTGCGGCGTCGGTGATGCGCGTGCCGTCGCGCGACAACAGGTCCTGCAGCAGCACGTCGGCCTGTGCATCGTCGAGCCGGGGTATCGGCGCTGCAGACCACGGCCAGCGCATCAGCGTGACTTGCCGATGGCAGCGTAGTGGCCGGCGGTGAGGCGCAGCAGATCGGCCGGTGCCAATTCCACTTCCAGGCCGCGGCGCCCGGCGCTGACATGCAGCGTGGGCAGCGCTTCGGCACTGGCGTCCAGGAAGGTTCGCAGACGCTTCTTCTGCCCCAGTGGGCTGATGCCACCGACCAGATAACCGGTCGCGCGCTGTGCGGCATCGGCGGCGGCCATCTCGCACTTCTTGCAGCCGGCGGCTTCGGCCAGCGCCTTCAGGTCGAGCTGACCGGCGACCGGCACGATTGCCACCAGCAGTTCGTGTGCTTCAGTGCTGGCCAGCAGGGTCTTGAACACCTGGGCCGGGTCGAGGCCGAGCTTGTCGACGGCTTCGCCGCCATAGGATTCGGCGTGGGCGTCGTGCACGTAGCTGCGCACGGTGTGGGCGATCTTCTCGCGCTTGAGCAGGTTGATGGCCGGGGTCATGGGTGAATCGTAGCGCGGGGCGGGGGTGTTGCCTTGACCGAAGCTATTGCGGGTGGATACGTGGTGTACGGCCACACGCGAACGCAGAACGGGCGCCCGAAGGCGCCCGTTCTGTCTGCATCTGTTGCCGGGGTCAGAGCCCTTTCCAGCGGAAAGGGATCCGACCCCGTGTACGCCGGTAGTGCCGGCCGCTGGCCGGCACCCCGCGGGCATCAGTAGCGGTAGTGGTCCGGCTTGAACGGGCCTTCCACCGGCACGCCGATGTAGTCGGCCTGTTCCTGGCTCAGGGTGGTCAGCTTCACGCCGATCTTTTCCAGGTGCAGGCGGGCCACTTCTTCGTCCAGCTTCTTCGGCAGCAGGTAGACCTTCTTCTCGTAGCTGTCCTTGTTCGCCCACAGGTCGATCTGTGCCAGGGTCTGGTTGGCGAAGCTGTTGGACATCACGAAGCTCGGGTGGCCGGTGGCGCAGCCCAGGTTCACCAGGCGGCCTTCGGCCAGCAGGAAGATCGCGTTGCCGTTCGGGAAGATGTACTTGTCCACCTGCGGCTTGATGTTGACGTGCTTGACGCCGGCGAACGACACCAGCGCGTCGACCTGGATCTCGTTGTCGAAGTGGCCGATGTTGCAGACGATGGCCTGGTCCTTCATCGCGCTCAGGTGCTCGATGCGGATGATGTCCTTGTTGCCGGTGGTGGTGACGTACAGGTCGGCACGGCCCAGGGTCGATTCGATGGTGTTGACTTCATAGCCTTCCATCGCCGCCTGCAAGGCGCAGATCGGGTCGATCTCGGTGACGATGACGCGCGCGCCGTAGGCACGCAGCGATGCAGCGCAGCCCTTGCCGACGTCGCCGTAGCCGCAGACCACGGCCACCTTGCCGGCCAGCATCACGTCCATCGCGCGCTTCAGGCCGTCGGCCAGCGACTCGCGGCAGCCGTACAGGTTGTCGAACTTGCTCTTGGTGACCGAGTCGTTGACGTTGATTGCCGGGATCAGCAGGGTGCCGGCCTGGGCCAGCTGGTACAGGCGGTGCACGCCGGTGGTGGTCTCTTCGGAGACGCCCTTCCAGTCCTTGACCACGCGGCCCCAGTAACCCGGGCGCTCCTTGGCGACGCGCTTGAGCAGATTCTTGATGACCTGTTCTTCGTGCGAGGAGGAAGCGGTGTTGACCCAGTCGCTGCCGTTTTCCAGCTCGTAGCCCTTGTGGATCAGCAGGGTCACGTCACCGCCGTCGTCGACCACCAGCTCCGGGCCGGTCAGGGTGCCGTCGGCCAGGGTGAAGGTCAGCGCGTCCAGGGTGCAGTCCCAGTACTCTTCCAGGGTTTCGCCCTTCCAGGCGAACACCGGGGTGCCGGTGGCGGCGATGGCGGCAGCCGCGTGGTCCTGGGTCGAGAAGATGTTGCACGAGGCCCAGCGCACGTCGGCACCGATGTCCTTCAGGGTCTCGATCAGCACTGCGGTCTGGATGGTCATGTGCAGCGAGCCGGTCACGCGCACGCCCTTCAGCGGCAGCTCGGCCTGGTACTTGCGGCGGATCGACATCAGGCCCGGCATTTCGTGCTCGGCGATGTCCAGTTCCTTGCGGCCCCAGTCGGCCAGCGTGATGTCGCGGATCTTGTAATCACCTTCGGTGGAGAAGGTCTTGGCAACAGCGTTCATTCGTGTGCTCCGGTTGTGGGCGAGCGGGTGCTCGCATCTAGCCGGGCGCCGTTGTTACAAAGCCACCTTACCGAGCCTGGCCGGGCCTCATGGGATCCGGTCGCAGCGCCCCTCGGCAGGGGAGAACCCCCATTATATCGCGGCCCCGGCATGACATCCGGATGACCCAACCATCGGCAGATGGGGGCGCGTGCACGGCCTGTTAAGGTCGATGCTTTCACGCATCACGCAGGTAGAACGATGAGCATGCACGTGCGCCGTACGCGGCGCTGGACCGGCCTGGTCCTGTCGATGGGACTGCTGGCGGTGGCCCCGCTGGCCTGGGCCGCAGCCCCGCAGCCCGCAGCGGCACAGGCCCAGGGCGTCAATGGCTACGAACTGCCCTCGGCGGCGCTGCAGGCGGTGGTCGATGCGCCACGCGCGCCGTCGCTGTACCTGTCGCCTCGTCGCGACGTGGCCGCGCTGATGCAGATGCCGTCGCTGCCGTCGATCCAGGTGGTGGCGCAGCCGGAACTGAAGATGGCCGGCCTGCGCATCAACCCGCGCACGTTCTCCGACAGCCGCTTCAGCTTCGGCGAGAAGCTGTGGCTGATGAACGTGGCCGATGGCAAGGAACGGCAGATCAGCGGACTGCCGGCCAAGCTGTCGATCGCCAGCGTGATGTGGTCGCCGGACCAGAAGTGGCTGGCCTTCAACCAGGTCGAGGCCGCCAGCGGCGCCAACGAACTGTGGCTGGTGGACGTGGCCGGTGGCAGTGCACGCCGCCTGGTTGCCGGCCTGAACACGGTGATCGGCAGCGGTTACCAGTGGCTGCCGGACAGCCGCGGGCTGGTGGTGTTCACCCGCCCGGCCAACCTCGGTGCCGCCCCGGCCACCGACGGCATCCCGACCGGCCCGGCCGTGCAGCAGACCCGCCAGGGCGATGGCGTGGTGTCGATCCGTACCTACCAGGACCTGCTGAAGAACGAAGCCGACGCGCGCCAGTTCGACTACTACGCCACCACGCAGCCGGTGGAAGTCAGCCTGGATGGCAATACCCGTGCGATCGGCGCGGCCGGTATCTTCATGGGCTTCTCGGTGTCGCCCGACGGCCGCTTCGTGCTGCGCCAGCCGGTGCAGCGCCCATATTCCTACGTGGTGCCGGTGGGCAGTTTCCCGCGCCGCATTGAAGTGATCGATCGTGCCAGCGGCAAGCTGGTGCATACCGTGGCCGTGCGACCGCTGGTGGAAGGCCTGCCCACCGGCAACGACGCCGAAGTGACCGGCGTGCGTGACATCGGCTGGCGTGGTGATGCCGCAGCGACCCTGGTCTGGGCCGAAGCGCAGGATGGTGGCGACCCCAACAAGGACGCCAAGGTGCGTGATGCGGTGCTGATGCAGGCCGCGCCGTTCGACAGGCCGCCGGTGACACTGGCCCAGCTTGGCAGCCGCCTGGCCGGCATCAGCTGGGGCCGTGGCGACCTGGCCCTGCTGACCGAATCGTGGTGGAAGACCCGCAGGACCAAGACCTGGCTGATCGCCCCGGACAATGCCAGCACCGAACCGCGCCTGCTGTGGGATCGTGACGCGCAGGACCGCTATGCCGATCCGGGCCGGCCGCTGCTGGCCAGCGACGAGCGCGGCCGTTGGCTGCTGCAGACCAGCGCCGATGGCAGCAGCCTGTACCTGGCCGGCGCCGGTGCCTCGCCGGAAGGCGACCGCCCGTTCGTGGACCGCTTCGACATCGCCACGGGCAAGGCGACGCGCCTGTTCCACTCGCAGGCGCCGAGCTATGCGCTGCCGGTGGCATTGCTGGACAACCAGGCCAGCTCGCTGCTGCTGAGCCGCGAAAGCCCGGACGAGCCGGCCAACTTCTACGTGCAGTCGCTGGCCGATGCCGGTGCTGCGCCGCGTGCGCTGACCCACTTCGCGCATCCGCTGCCGCAGCTGAAGGGCGTGCAGAAGGAGCAGATCCGCTACAAGCGCAAGGATGGCGTCGACCTGACCGCAACCCTGCTGCTGCCGCCGGGCTACGACCCGAAGCGCGACGGCCCGCGGCCGCTGCTGATGTGGGCCTACCCGGGCGAGTTCAAGAGTGCGGCCGCGGCCAGCCAGGTGACCGATTCGCCGTACCGCTTCAATGCGGTCAGCTACTGGGGCCCACAGGCGTTCCTGGCCAAGGGGTATGTGGTGCTGGCCAGCCCGTCGATGCCGATCATCGGTGAGGGCGACAAGGAGCCGAACGACACCTACATCGAACAGCTGGTGGCCAACGCGCAGGCCGCCGTGGATGAAGTGGTGCGCCGTGGCGTGACCGATCGCGATCACATCGCCATTGGTGGCCATTCCTACGGTGCGTTCATGACCGCCAACCTGCTGTCGCATACGCGCCTGTTCAAGGCGGGCATCGCGCGCAGCGGCGCCTACAACCGCACGCTCACGCCGTTCGGCTTCCAGGCCGAGGAGCGCAACTACTGGCAGGCGCAGGACGTCTACCAGAAGATGGCGCCGTTCAACTACGCCGACAGGATCAAGGATCCGATCCTGTTCATCCACGGCGTGGACGACAACAACTCCGGCACGTTCCCGATCCAGAGCGAGCGCATGTTCGCGGCGGTGAAGGGCCTGGGGGGCACCGCGCGGCTGGTGATGCTGCCGAACGAGTCGCATGCCTATCGCGCACGCGAATCGATCATGACCATGCTGGCTGAAAGCGAGCGCTGGCTGGAGCAGACCATCGGCCCGGCCGAGCAGGGCAAGGCCAAGAAGAAGCGCTGATACGTGCATGAGGTGGCCCCTGCAACAGGGGCCGCCTGTGCGGCTGCGCCGCCGCCCGAGCATGGGCTCGGGCGCTACACGGTGTCACGCGCCATGACGCCTGTAGAGCCGAGCCCATGCTCGGCTGCGTCCGCCATGGATACGTGCAGATGAAACCATTTTTGCATCGCAGCACGACGCCCGTTCTGGTTTAGGCTTGGGGTCTGGATCCGTTGACCGAGGCCTGTGCGTCGCCGATGAACGAGTACCGCAGCAGCATCGAGTTTGCTTCCCCCGATCTTCCGCTTCGCGACGACGTGCGCCGGCTCGGCGCACTGGTCGGTGACCTGCTGGTCGAGCAGGTATCGGCGGCCTTCCTCGACGATGTCGAGGACGTGCGCACCCGCGCCATCGCCCGGCGCGAGAACCAGGCGCCGCTGTCGGAGCTGGCCGAAGGGCTGGCCGGGCGCACGCCGCAGCAGGCAGAAACCATGGTGCGGGCCTTCAGCACCTACTTCCAGGTGGTCAACATCGCCGAGCGCGTGCATCGCATCCGCCGTCGCCGTGACTACCAGCGTGCCGGTACCGCCGGTGCGCAGCCCGACGGCCTGCAGGATGCGCTGCAGCACCTGAAGGCGCAGGGCGTGGGCCTGGACGAGCTGGCGCAGTGGCTGCCCCGCATCGACATCGAGCCGGTGTTCACCGCGCACCCGACCGAGGCCGTGCGCCGCGCGCTGCTTGAGAAAGAGCAGCTGATGGTGGCCAGCCTGGTCGACAACCTCGACGGCCAGCGCACGCCCGGAGAAGCCGCCGCCGATGCTGCGCGCTTCCGCATGGCGCTGACCGCCTCATGGCAGACCACCGATTCCTCGCCGGTGCGGCCCACCGTCGATGACGAACGCGAGCACGTCGGCTTCTATCTGGTGCAGGTGCTGTACCGGGTGATTCCGGTGTTGTACGAATCACTGCAGCAGGCGTTGCGCGATACCTATGGCGAGGAACTGCCGCTGCCACGCCTGCTGCGATTCGGCACCTGGGTGGGCGGTGACATGGACGGCAATCCGAACGTGGATGCCCACACCATCCGCAATACGCTGGATGCGCAGCGACAGGCGGTACTCGCGCGCTACCAGAAGGAACTGCTGCAGCTGGCCAGCCTGCTCAGCCAGTCCACCGAGCGGGTGGGCGTGAGCGATGCGCTGCAGGCGCGCGTGGTGCAGTACCAACAGTTGCTGCCGCATGTGCAGTCGCGCCCGCGCCATGCCGACATGCCGTACCGCCTGCTCAACGACCGCATGCGCGCCCGCCTGCAGGCGACGCTGGACGATGGCGAGGGCGCTTACGCCGGCCCGGACGAACTGATCGACGACCTGCAGCTGATCCTCGACAGCCTGCGCGCGAACCGCGGCGAACATGCCGGTGGCTTCGCCGTACAGCGCCTGCTGTGGCGGGTGAAGACCTTCGGCTTCCACCTGGCGCGGTTGGACGTGCGCCAGGAATCGAGCGTGCACGCGCGCGCGCTGGCCACCGTGCTGGGCGGCGACGCAGCATGGGACGGTCTGGATGCATTGGGTCGCGCGCGCCTGCTGGCGCCGCATGCCAGTGGTGACACGCCGTTGCCGAAGGGCGACGACGAAGGCAACCGGCGACTGGACGCCGTGTTCGCGGCGTTGGCCGATGCGCGTGCGCGCCATGGTGGCGATGCACTGGGCAGCTACATCATTTCGATGGCGCATGACCGCAGCGATGTGCTGGCGGTGCTGGCGCTGGCGCGCCGCGGCGGCCTGGTGGAAGCGGGCGGGACGGTGCCGCTGGATATCGCGCCGCTGTTCGAGACGGTGGACGATCTCAAGCGTGGCACCGCGACCCTTCGCGACCTGCTGGCCGATCCGATCTATCGCGCACACCTGCACGCACGCGACGACGTGCAGATGGTGATGCTGGGCTATTCGGACAGCAGCAAGGACGGCGGCATCGCCGCTTCGCGCTGGGGCCTGCAGCGTGCGCAGGTGGAACTGCTGGAGGTGGCGGCCGAGGCCGGCATCCGCCTGACCTTCTTCCATGGCCGTGGTGGTTCGATCAGCCGTGGTGGCGGCAAGACCACGCACGCGGTGGATGCCTCGCCGCGCGGCAGCATCGATGGCCGCCTGCGGGTGACCGAGCAGGGCGAGGTGATCCATCGCAAGTACGGCATTCGTGCGCTGGCCCTGCGCTCGCTGGAGCAGGCCACCGGCGCGGTGCTGCGCGCCAGCCTGCGGCCGCGTGCCGCCGAACCACGCGAAGATGACTGGCGGCCGGTGATGGACGCGGTGGCGTCTGCCAGCAGCGAGGTATATCGCGCCTTCGTCGGCCAGGCCGGCTTCATGGACTACTTCCGCACCGCCACGCCGATCGACGTGATCGAGCGGATGACGCTGGGCTCGCGGCCGTCACGCCGGCTCGGCCAGGACGCGGCACTGGGCAACCTGCGTGCGATTCCGTGGGTATTTGCCTGGAGCCAGGCACGCGCGGTGATTCCCGGCTGGTATGGCGTGGGCAGTGGCCTGCAAGCCGCGGTTGATGCCGGCCACGAACAGACCCTGCGCGACATGGCGCGAGACTGGCCGTTTTTCCGTACGTTCCTGGACGACATCGCGATGGTGCTGTCCAAGGGTGACATCACCATTGCCGAGCAGTTCTCGCTGTTGTCGGGTGATCTGCACGAGCGTTTCTTCCCGCAGGTGCAGCGCGAACTGGAACTGACCCGGCACTGGCTGTTGGCGCTGATGGACCAGCAGACGCTGCTCGACCACGATGCGCGGCTGGCACTGTCGATCCGCCTGCGCAATCCCTACGTTGATCCCATCAGCGTGCTGCAGGTGGATCTGCTGCAACGCTGGCGGGCCAGCGGACGCGAGGATGACGATTTGCTGCGCGCGCTGGTGGCTTGCGTAAACGGCGTTTCGCAGGGCGTGCAGAACACCGGTTGATCCGCATCCACCGGGCATGGCCCGGCGAATTCGAAATGGTAGTGCCGGCCAGCGGCCGGCACTACCGGGTTCACGCTCATTCCTCCGGCGACGGCGGGTTCGACGCCAGCAGTTCCAGATGGCGCTGCTCCATTTCCTGGCGCAGCTGGCGGCGGATCAGTGCGGCGGCCTGGCGGCGCTTCTCGTCCGACGTGACCGGCTGCAAGGGCGGCACCGGCGTCGGCCGGCCTTCCTCATCCACGGCCACCATGGTGAAGAAGCAGCTGTTGGCGTGGCGCACGCTGCGCTTGAGGATGTCCTCGGCCACCACCTTGATGCCGACCTCCATCGACGAGGTGCCGGTATGGTTCACCGAGGCCAGGAAGGTGACTAGCTCGCCCACCGCGATCGGCTGGCGGAACATCACCTGGTCCACCGACAGGGTGACCACGTAGCTGCCGGCGTAACGGCTGGCACAGGCGTAGGCGACCTGGTCGAGCAGGCGCAGGATGGCGCCGCCGTGGACCTTGCCGGAGAAATTGGCCATCTCCGGCGACATCAGCACGGTCATGGACAGCTGGTGGGTTTTCAGTTCGGTCGACATGCGGCGATTGTATCGACAACCGGTAGTGCCGGCCGCTGGCCGGCGACCACGCGACTGTTTCCGGAGGCCATGAAAAAGCCGGCCAGCGGCCGGCTCTACCAGAAAAGAGAAGGGCCGCTTGCGCGGCCCTTCTTGAAGGTCAGCCGACTAACAGTCGGCTCTACAGCGGCCCTTCGTGTTTCTTACTTCAGCTTCGCATCGGCGCGCAGGGCGGCGGCGCGGTCGGTCTTCTCCCAGGAGAAGGCCGTGGCGTTGACGGTCTCGCCTTCGCCGTTGAGGTAGCTGAACTCCTTCGGCTTGCGGCCGAAGTGGCCATAGGCCGCAGTCTGCTGGTACATCGGGTGCACCAGGTCCAGCATCTTGATGATGCCGTACGGGCGCAGGTCGAAGTGCTTGCGGATCAGCTTCTCGATCTTGTCGTCGCTGATCTTGCCGGTGCCGAAGGTGGTGACCGAGATCGAGGTCGGCTCAGCCACGCCGATGGCGTAGGAGACCTGCACTTCGCATCGGTCGGCCAGGCCAGCGGCAACCACGTTCTTGGCGACGTAGCGGGCCGCGTAGGCAGCCGAACGGTCGACCTTGGACGGGTCCTTGCCGGAGAAGGCGCCACCACCGTGACGGGCCCAGCCGCCGTAGGTGTCGACGATGATCTTGCGGCCGGTCAGGCCGCAGTCGCCCACCGGGCCGCCGATCTCGAACTTGCCGGTCGGGTTGATGTGGAACTTGGTGCCCTTGTGCAGCCACTTGGCCGGCAGCACCGGCTTGATGATCTCTTCGCGGACGGCCTCGATGAGGTCCTTCTGCTTGATGCCCGGGGCGTGCTGGGTCGACAGGACAACGGCGTCGATGGCCGAGACCACGCCGTTTTCATAGCGCAGGGTGACCTGGCTCTTGGCGTCCGGACGCAGCCACGACAGCGGCGAGTTCTTCTTCTTGCGGATCTTGGCCTGCTGCTCGACCAGGCGGTGCGACAGGTGGATCGCGGCCGGCATGTAGCTGTCGGTCTCGTTGGTGGCATAGCCGAACATCAGGCCCTGGTCGCCAGCGCCCATTTCTTCCGGCTTCTTGCGATCCACGCCCTGGGCGATGTGCGGCGACTGCTTGCCGATCAGGTTCAGCACGCCGCAGGTGGCGCCGTCGAAGCCGACGTCGGAGCTGTCGTAGCCGATGTCCGTGATGACCTTGCGGGTCAGCGCTTCCAGGTCGATCCAGGCGCTGGTGGTGATTTCACCGGCCACAATGGCAACACCGGTCTTGACCATGGTCTCGCAGGCCACGCGGGCGCGCTGGTCCTGGGTCAGGATCGCGTCCAGCACCGCATCGGAGATCTGGTCGGCAACCTTGTCCGGATGGCCTTCGGAGACCGACTCGGAGGTGAAGAGATAGCTGGACATCAGGCGTAATATCCCTTGATTCGGATGGAAAGATGGGCGCGAATGATACACGGGGTGCGCCGCCTGTGCATTGTGAACCTGTACCGGTTGCCGGTGGTTAAGCCCGCGTAGGCCCGGCAGGGGCCGTCCGGCCGGGATTGGGGCCCAGCCTCGAGGCCCAGTGTTCCACCAGCGTGACAACGCACCGGGCTGCTACCGGCCCCGACTGCGCGGGCCGCAACGCCCGGCAGCGGCTGTCCGGCCGTCATCGTTCTGCCCCAAAACCGCCATCTGGCTGCCGCCTGCCGGGCGCAGGCTGTCGGCCAATCCGGCCGCCGGGCATGAGTGGATCTGCCATGCAGGAACTTGAACAGCGTCTCCAGCAACGCTTCCCCGATTGGTTCCATGGCCGTCGTGGCCAACTGGCGCGGCCACTGCTGCGCAGCGTCGGTCGCTGGTCGCGGCTGGACCAGATCGAAGCCTTCCTGCAGCGCAGCTCAGGCCTGCGTGGCTTCGGTTTCGTCGCCGCCGGCCTGGAATTCATCGACGGCCAGTACCAGGTGGACCCGGCCGCGCTGGCGAAGATCCCGGCCACCGGCCGCCTGCTGATCGTTGCCAACCACCCTTCCGGGGCACTGGATGCCCTCGCACTGCTGGACGCGGTCGGCCGCATCCGCCGCGACGTGCGGATCGTGGCCAATGACCTGCTGGGGGCGATCGCGCCACTGCAGGACCTGCTGCTGCCGGTGCGCATCCTCGGTGGCAAGGCGCAGCGCGGCAGCCTGCATGCCGTCGAGGAAGCATTGGCCGCCGAGCAGTGCGTGATCGTGTTCCCGGCCGGTGAGGTCTCGCGGCTGTCGCTGCGCGGCATCCGCGACGGCCGTTGGCAGCGCGGCTTCGTCCGCTTTGCCCGCGCGGCCGGTGCACCGGTGCTGCCGGTGCGGGTGGAGGCGCGCAACTCGGCACTGTTCTACGGCGCCTCGACCCTGTTCAAGCCGGCCGGTACCGCGCTGCTGGCGCGCGAGATGTTCACCCGTCGTGGCCGTCCGCTGCGGCTGAGCATCGGTGAGCCGATGCAGCTGGGCAAGGGCGGCGACCCGGGCGCACAGCTGCTGGCGGTGCGCCGCGCGTTGTATGCGCTGGGCCGTAACGGGGCGGCGGGCGATGCCGCTGCTGTTGCAGGCCCCGAGCCGCTGGCGTCCCCGGTGCCACCTTCGCAGGTCGCCGCCGGCATCGCTGCCGCCACCCAGCTGGGCCAGACCGCCGACGGCAAGCAGATCCTGCTGGCGACCTGTACCGCCGATTCGCCGCTGCTGCTGGAGCTGGGCCGCCTGCGCGAGCTGACCTTCCGCCAGGTGGGCGAGGGCACCGGGCGCAGCCGCGACCTGGACGACTACGATCCGCAGTACGAGCACATCGTGATCTGGGACGCCGCCGCGCAGCGCGTCGCCGGTGCCTACCGCATCATGCGCGGTGCGCAGGCCCTGGCCCGGCACGGCCTGTCCGGGCTCTACAGCGCGTCGCTGTTCCGCTATTCCGACGATGCCATCACCCACATTGCCGAAGGCCTGGAACTGGGCCGCAGCTTTGTGGTGCCCGATTACTGGGGCAGCCGCAGCCTGGATTACCTGTGGCAGGGCATCGGTGCCTACCTGCAGTGCCGGCCGGGCATCCGCTACCTGTTCGGCGCAGTGTCGATCAGCGCGGCGCTGCCGCGTGATGCACGCGAGCAGCTGGTGGCGTACTACCAGCGCTACTACAGCGGTACCGCGGGACTGGCCGAATCGAACCGCCCCTTCCAGTACTTCGCCGCGCCGCCGAGTTTCGGCGAGCTGGATGCAGGTGCCGCGTTCGATGTGCTCAAGGCCAACCTGGCCGCACTGGGTACGGGCGTGCCGACGCTGTACCGCCAGTACACCGATCTGTGCGAACCCGGCGGCGCGCGCTTCCTCGCCTTCGGCGTCGACCCTGACTTCAGTGATTCGATCGATGGCCTGATCGAAGTGGACCTGTGTGCGATACGGCCAAACAAGCGCAAACGCTACCTGCGCGACGCGGGGACGCCGGCATGAGCACGCTGGCGAACCTGTCGCCGCACCGGCGCGCAGTGTTCGTCTCCGACGTGCACCTGGGCTCACGTCATTGCCATGCCACCGAGCTGGCGCGGTTCCTCTCGCAGCTGCGCTGCGAACGGTTGTACCTGGTCGGCGACATCATCGACCTGTGGTGGATGGCGCATCGCCGCGCCAACTGGCGCCAGTCGCACAGCGAAGTCATCCAGGCCCTGCACGCGCTGCGCCGTGCCGGGACCGAGATCATCTACATTCCCGGCAACCACGACGCATCGTTGCGCCACGTATGTGGGCTGATGCTGCCGGCCATGCAGGTGCGCCGCCGCGCCATCCACGTGACTGCCGATGGCCGCCGGCTGCTGGTCGCGCACGGCGACGACTACGACGGCGTGACCCACTTCGGCGGCCTGCAGGAAAAGTTCGGCGACTGGCTGTACTACCGCATCCTGACCGGCAACCAGGCGCTGAACGCCGTGCGGCGCCGGCTGGGCATGCGCTACTGGTCGCTGTCGGAGTTCCTGAAGAAGCGCAGTGGTGCCGCCGAACGCTACATCGAGCGTTTCGTGCAGGCCGGGTTGGATGACGTGCGTCGGCGCGGCCTGGACGGCATCGTCTGCGGCCACATCCACCGCGCGGCGCTGGTCGAACGCGATGGCCTGGTCTACGCCAACGACGGCGACTGGGTGGAGAGCCTGACCGCACTGGCCGAAGACCATGATGGCGCGCTGCGCCTGCTCGACCACAACGGCCAGACGCTGGTGGAACTGCCGGGCGCGCGCATCAAGCAAGCGGCCTGACCCTCTCTTGTAGAGTCGAGCCATGCTCGACTGCTCTTCTCAGACTGCCCCGCGTACCGCAGTCGAGCATGGCTCGACGCTACAAAAAAGCGCGAGCGGCGCTCTTCAGCAGGTGTGCCATCGAGACGGCGTCCCCACAAGCCGCTAGCATCGGCCCATGGACTCCCTGACCCAGATCGTGCTCGGTGGCGCCGTCGCCGCTGCCATCGCCCCGCCCGGCCATCGCCGTGCGGCCCTGCTGGCCGGTGCCGCGCTTGGCACCCTGCCGGACCTCGATGCCCTGTGGCTTGGTTTCACCGCCGCCGACCCGGTGGCGAACATGATCGAGCACCGCAGCTTCAGCCATTCACTGCTGGTGCTGCCGTGGGTGGCTGCTCTGATCTGGTGGCTGTTCAAGCGCTTCGGCAACGGCCGCGTCGCGCAGTCGCCGGTGCGCTGGTTCTGGGCGATCCAGCTGGCGCTGGTCACTCATCCCCTGCTCGATGCGTTCACCGTGTATGGCACACAGCTGTGGTGGCCATTGCGGCCACACCCGACCATGGGTTCCAGCGTCTTCATCATCGATCCGGGCTACACCGTGTGGCTGCTGCTGGGCTGCGCACTGGCCTGGTTCGGTCGCGCCCGGCCCTGGGCGGGCAAGGTGTTGGGCGTGGCCCTGCTGCTCAGCAGTGGCTATCTGGGCTGGGGCCTGATCGCAAAGGCACAGGTCGACCGTGCCGCACAGCAGAGCCTGGCCGCGATGGGCCTGGGCGATGCGCCGCGCTTCTCGGTACCGATGCCGTTCAACACCCTGCTGTGGCGGGTGGTGGCGATGACGCCCAATGGCTACGTGGTGGGTGACCGCTCGCTGATGGCCGACCACGGGCCGATGCGGTTCGAAGGCCATGCGTCCAACGTGCAGGCATTGCGCGAAGCGCAGGCCATTCCGGCGGTGCAGCAGCTGCAGTGGTTCAACCGTGGCTTCATGCGTGCGCAGGTGGTTGACGGCCGGTTGGTGCTGAGTGACCTGCGCATGGGCCTGGAGCCGGACTACACCTTCAACTTCGTCGTGGCCGAACAGGCTGATGGGCAGTGGCGGGCGATCACGCCCGAGCAGGTGCGCGTGGATTACAGCAGTCCTGCCGCGCGCGCTGACGCTGGTCGCCGCCTGGCCGCGATGTGGCAGCGGATCTGGCAGGAGCCGGCAGCCTCCGCGACGGGTGCCGCGCACCCGTAGATCCACGCCATGCGTGGATGGCGTAGGCATCGGCGAAGGCAGCCACGCATGGCGTGGCTCTACTGCCTCCATCGGCAGCGCAGTGTCGCACCCGTAGATCCACGCCATGCGTGGATGGCGTGGGCATCGGCGAAGGCAGCCACGCATGGCGTGGCTCTACCGAATCAACACCGTACGGATCAATACACCGTGGCGCGGCCCTGGACGAACGAATAGAAGAACACCGCGTTCGGGTCGTTCTGCACCAGGCGGAACTCGCGGCGCATGCCTTCCACGGTTTCCTCGTCCACCGAGCCGGCCTGCAGCAGCTGGTCGGAGGCCGACAGCAGCAGCTGCTCCCAGAACGCGATCATCGTCTTCCGACGGGCCGGTTCGCGGTTGTCCAGGTGGATGGTCTTGATCTCGGTATGCACGTCGCGGAAGCCGCCGGCCAGCAGCAGGTTGCCCAGCTTGGCGCCGACGAACGGGTCTCCCCCGTGGTCGTACTGGAAATCGTTGAAGGCCATCCAGTAGCGCCAGATATGCGGCGAATACGGGTCGAGCAGGAACGAGGCATTCATCACCTCGGTGATGTACACCGGTGAACCCGGCGCCAGCACGCGGCGCACTTCGCTCAGTACGCGTGCTGGTGACGGCACGTGCTCCAGCACCCAGCACAGGAACGCCGCGTCGAAGCTGCGTGCCTCGAACGGCAGCTCGCCGGCGTCGGCCTGCTGCAGGGTGTAGCGGTCGCTGCACCACGGCGTGCGCGCCAGGTTCTCGCGGGCGGTGGCCAGCTGCGTTTCGCTCAGGTCCACGCCGGTGACGTGCAGCTCGGGGAAGCGGCGCAGCAGGATCTCGGTCTGTGCGCCGACGCCGCTGCCGACTTCCAGCAGGCGCCGCGCGCCGCTGTAGTCGATCTGGCCGAAGATGCTCGATTCCAACAGCCGGGCCTGGGTCATCAGGCGCTGCTGTTCGGTGCCGGAGAATCCGTGCAGGTAGGTCGGGGAGGAGATCGGCGGGGTCATGGGGGCGGGCTCTTGTAGCGTCGAGCGTGCTCGACGGCTCCGGGAATTCAGTCGAGCAAGCTCGACGCTACGGTTTGAGGAATCGAGCAAGCTCGACTCGACGGCGTGGCAATACGCTCAGGCAGCAGATGACAACGCCGGTTCCCCGGCGATCAGGCGGTCGAAGTACTCGGTGGTCAGTGCGATCTGGCTCTGCGGGTCTTCGGCGCGGTTGACCACTGCGCGGAAGGCGGCGTTCTCCGGCCGGTCCTTGGCGTACCAGCCGAGGTGCTTGCGCGCGATGCGCACCCCCTGCGGCTCGCCATAGAACGCATGCAGCGCATGCAGGTGGCCAAGCAGGATGTCGCGCACTTCCGCCAGCGACGGCGGCGGCAGTTCCTCGCCGGTGGCCAGGTAGTGCGCCACCTCGCGGAAGATCCACGGCCGGCCCTGCGCGGAGCGACCGATCATCACTGCATCCACGCCGGTTTCCTTCAGGACGTACGCGGCCTTCTGCGGCGAGTCGATGTCACCGTTGGCGATCACCGGGATGCGCAGCGCCGCCTTGATCTCGCCGATGGTGCCGTACTCGGCCTGGCCGGTGTAATGCTGGTCGCGGGTGCGCCCATGCACGGCCAGCGCAGCGATGCCGCTGGCCTCGGCGATGCGGGCGATCACCGGGCCATTGCGGTGGTCGCAATCCCAACCGGTGCGGATCTTCAGCGTGACCGGCACGTCCACCGCGTTGACCACGGCTTCGAGGATGCGCGCCACCAGCTGTTCGTCGCGCATCAGTGCCGAGCCGGCCCAGGCGTTGCACACCTTCTTGGCCGGGCAGCCCATGTTGATGTCGATGATCTGCGCGCCGTGGTCCACGTTGTAGCGCGCGGCGTCGGCCAGCTGCTGCGGCTCGGTGCCGGCGATCTGCACGCTGATCGGTGCCGGTTCGCCCTCATGGTCCATGCGATGGATGGACTTGCGCGTGTTCCAGAAGCGCGGGTCGCTGATGGTCATTTCCGAGGCGGCCAGTCCCGCACCCAGCCGTTTGCACAGCAGGCGGAAGGGCTTGTCGGTGACGCCGGCCATGGGCGCCAGCACGACGTTGGGGGCAATGGTGTACGGGCCGATCTGCATGCGCCCATTGTAGGGCGCGGGCGACGGTACGGCCGTGTCGGGCACGGTCCGGTTCAGGCCGATCGGCACCGACCTCATGCCGTACCGGCATCAGCAGATGCTTGACGGTTGCTTCCGCCGCCCCCAGGGGCGGGCGATGGTGGGCGGCTACCCCAGGCTCTGCCAGGCCTGGCGGGTCCCCACGGCGAAAGCCAGCCCCAGGCCCAGGCAGACCAGCGAGCTGACCGCCCAGAAGCGCGCGCCGTTGTAGCCGGGCCGGAACAGCGCCAGGCCGAAACCCATCGCCGCACGCAGAAGCAGCAATGCAGCAATGCCGGGCAGGACCAGGCGGCTGCCCGGCAGCGGCGAATGCCAGCCCGCGGCTGCCAGTGCATACAGGGTCCAGGCCACCAGTACGGCGGTGATGCCGGCGGTCATCAGCGGCGGCCACCAATGCCCGGCCTGTGCCAGCCGGACCATGCGCGGGCCAGCACCGAAGTACCTGTACCACGCGGCGCCGAAGGCGATGCAGCCGATATGCAGCAGGGCCGCAGTGGCACTGCCGGCGGCCGCAACCAGCAACCAGGGGAATCCGTCCATGTCCTGCCCGTGCAAGGAAGCTGCGCGGATGGTGGGCGAGGGGCAGGGTGTGGGCAATGCGACAGGCGGTCGCAGCCGCTGGGAAATGGGCAAAAGAAAGGCCCGGGTGCCTGCACACCCGGGCCCTCTCATCCACGCATGGCGTGGATCTACTTTGCTTCGGAATCAGCCGGGGTGAAGCGCGGCATCGCCGCAGCGGCACCTTCCTTCTCGGTCGAACGGCCGGCGAACTGGTTGGCGAAGCGCACGTGGCGGGAGAACGGGGCGTCGGCCACCTGCGCCAGCGATGCGGCCAGCGCACCGTTGAAGGCATCACCGGCACCGGTGGTGTCGATGGCCTGCACCTGTTCGGCACCCACGCGGTAGTACGGCTGGGTATCGCCGCGCAGGTTCTCATCGGCATGCGACACGAACACGCCCACCGAACCCAGGGTCACCACCACGGTACCGTTGCCGACCAGCTTGCGGCACAGCGCGTGCAGGCTGGCGCCATCCAGCGCGGCGACGTCGTTGGCTTCCACGCGCTCGCCGACATGGCGGCCGAGCAGGGCGGCGAACTCGGTCTCGTTCGGGGTGATCACATCGGCCAGCTTGAGCAGGCCAATGGTCGAGGGTGCGTCGGCCGGTGCGGTGTTGAGCACCGTGGTGACACCGGCTTCGCGGGCCGTGGCCAGCGCCGCTTCGATGGTCGGTACCGGCGATTCCAGCTGCACCAGCACCACCTTGGCGGCCGTCAGCAGGGCCTGCTGCTGTTGCAGGAAGTCGGTGCTCAGCGCGGCATTGGCGCCCGGGCCGATCACGATGGTGTTGCGGCCACGGGCATCGACGTAGATGCCTGCGGTGCCGGTCGGCTCGCTGCTGGCCTCGGCGATCAGCGCGAAGCCATCCTGTGCGGCCAGTTCGCGCGCGGTGGCGCCACCGGCGTCATCGCCCAACGCGCACACGAAGTGGGTGTCGGCGCCGGCGCGGCAGGCGGCCACGGCCTGGTTGAAGCCCTTGCCACCGGGGCCGGTGCTGTAACGGCCGGCAATGGTCGCACCCGGTGCCGGCAGCGACTCGCACCGCCACACGTGATCGACATTGAAGGAACCGACGACAACGACACTGCTGCTCATAGGGAATCTTTTCTCAACCAAGGGTTCAACTGAAGTGCGTCAGCACGCCGGCGATGGTCGCCGTCATGAAGGTGGCAATGGTACCGCCCAGCACCGCGCGCAGGCCGAACTTGGCCAGATCGTGGCGACGTTCCGGCGCCAGGCCGCCGATGCCGCCGATCTGGATCGCGATCGAGCTGAAGTTGGCAAAGCCGCACAGCGCGTAGGTGGCGATCAGGCGGCCTTCCTCGGACAGGCTCACGCCGGCCACCTGGCCGTTCACGATCTGCGACAGCTCGGTGTAGGCCACGAACTCGTTGATCACGACCTTCTGGCCGATCAGCGAACCGACGGTGGTGGCATCAGCCCACGGGGTGCCGATCACCCAGGCGATCGGGGCCAGCACGTAACCGAAGATGGTCGACAGGTTGGTCGGCTTGCCGATGGCAGCGGCCAGGCCGGTCACATCGCCGATCCAGGTCAGCGGGGCGTTCAGCAGCGCGATCAGGGCGATGAAGGCCAGCAGCATCGCGCCGATGTTCAGCGCCAGCTTCAGGCCGTCACCGGCACCGGCGGCGGCCGCGTCGATGATGTTGCTGGAGGTCTTTTCGACTTCCATCTTCACCGTGCCGCGGGTGAGCGGGGTACCGGTTTCCGGGATCAGCAGCTTGGCCACGACCAGGGTGGCCGGTGCGGCCATGATGCTCGCCGCCAGCAGGTGCTTGGCGTAGAAGGCCTGCTGCGCCGGGTCGCCACCGCCGAGCATGCCCACGTAGGCCGCCAGCACGCCGCCGGCGATGTGGGCCATGCCGCCGATCATCATGGTCAGCAGCTCGGACTGGGTCATCTTGGCGATGTACGGGCGCACGGTCAGCGGCGCCTCGGTCTGGCCGATGAAGACGCTGGCGCAGACGCTGGTGGTTTCCGCGCCGGACACGCGCATCACCTTGGTGATCGACCACGCCATCACGCGCACGATCGCCTGCATGACGTTGAGGTGGTACATCACCCCCATCAGCGCCGAGAAGAAGATGATGGTCGGCAGCACCTGGAAGGCGAAGATGAAGCCGTAGTTCTTGGTGTCCATCAACGAGCCGAAGATGAAGCCCGAGCCCTCGTTGACGAAGCTGAGAACCTTGACGAAGCCCTTGCCCAGCGCGTCGAACACGTCGCGCCCGCCCGGCACCAGGATCACCAGCGCCGCGAACGCGATCTGCAGGGTGATACCGGTGGCAACCAGCTTCCAGTCAACCGCACGCTTGTTGTTGGAAAACAACCAGGTGATGCCGATCAGCACCGCCAACCCGAACAGGCCGAAGCCGATCCTGCCCAAACCTTCGACCATGTGAGTGACTCCCCTGGGGCGTCGCGAAAAACGGGAAGCCTAGTGCAGGGCAGGGGCCGGGGCAAGAAAAAGCAGCGTGCGCGCACCCATCGGTACCGATCAGGCCAGCAACGGCAAGGGCTTGCGGCCGGCGGCGGCAGGTAGAATGGGGCTCGATCCCGGCCCGGATGCGGGCCCGCAGCAGGAGATTCGCATGCAATACCGTCGCCTGGGCTCCACCGGCCTGCCGATTTCCGCCCTGTCCTTCGGCGCCTGGGTGACCTTCGGTGACCAGATCCCGCGCGACGAGGCCCGCAACCTGGTGGCTGCCGCCTGGGACCATGGCGTCAACTTCTTCGACAACGCCGAGGGCTATGCCAACGGCCGCGCCGAACAGGTGATGGGTGATGTGATCGCCGACCTGCACCTGCCGCGCGACGGCATCTGCGTCTCCAGCAAGGTGTTCTTCGGCAGCGCCAAGGACCCGCGGCCGACCCAGCGCGGCCTGTCGCGCAAGCATGTGACCGACGCCTGCCACGCTGCGCTCAAGCGCCTGCGGGTGGATTACCTGGACCTTTATTACTGCCATCGCCCGGATCCGGACGCGCCGATCGCCGAGACCGTGCATGCCATGGATACCCTGGTGCGGCAGGGCAAGATCCTCTACTGGGGGACCTCGGAGTGGTCGGCGGTGCAGATCCAGCAGGCGCTGGACATCGCCGAGGCGCGCAACCTGCAGGGCCCGTCGATGGAACAGCCGCAGTACAACCTGCTGCACCGCGAACGGGTCGAGGTCGAGTACGCGCCGCTGTATGCCGGTGCCGGCCTGGGCACCACCATCTTCTCGCCGCTGGCCTCGGGCCTGCTGAGCGGCAAGTACGACCAGGGCATTCCGGCCGACGCGCGGCTGGGCCGCGAGGGCATGGAATGGTTGCAGGCGCTGGTGCTGGGTGACGACGCTGGGGCCCGCCTGGCCCAGGTGCGCCGTTTCAGCGAGGTGGCGCGCGCACTGGGGCACGCCCCGGCCACGCTGGCCATCGCCTGGTGCCTGCGCAACCCGAACGTCTCCAGCGTGATCCTCGGTGCCAGCCGGGTCAGCCAGCTGCTGCAGAACCTGCAGGCGCTGGACGTGCTGGAGCAGGTTGACGCCGCCGGCTGGGCGCAGGTCGAAGCCGTCTTCGCCTGACAGCTCTCTGTAGAGTCGAGCCATGCTCGACTCCGCGCGCAGCGCGGGAGTTCCCAGGCGACGGCGCCAAGAGCAGTCGAGCATGGCTCGACGCTACAAGGGCGCTACGCCATTCTGATTGATGAGGTCTATCGAATTTTCGAATTCGATCATTAATCTCATCAATGAAATTGAGAATGGTTGTTGATTGTCAACTGAGAATCATTATCATTTAACTCGTCCCTCGCACGAGTCCAGATGCTCATGAATGCTCAACCTGTACTGCTGCGCCCCGAAACGCTGACCCTCCGCGATCGTCCGGTCCGTGTCGTTCCGCCGGAAGAGGTCATCGACAGCGAAGCCCTGCTCAAGGGCCGTCGTGAAATCCTGATCCAGCACGGCGATCGCTTCTACCGCCTGCGGCACACCAGCAACGACAAGCTGATCCTGACCAAGTAATCGCGGCCTGGTCGCCCGCCCCCCTCCCTCCTGCCGGCTGCGCCGACAGGGTGGGCGACCCGTCCGCTCCCGCTCTCTCCCCCTCGGTCTACCGCGTGCACCTTCCGGGTGTGCCGGTAACCGGGGGTTCCCCTGCCTGACCGAACGAACCCGATGACCCGCCCTACCGCCCTTTGCCTTGCCGTCTGGATGGCCCTGCCGCTGTCCGCCCATGCTGCTGCCGCGGCCTCCGCCGCACCCGATGCGCGCGAATTCGACCGCGTGCAGGTCACCGCCACCCGTACCGAACGGGCGGTGAGCGATGTGGCGGCCACCGTCGATGTCATCGACCGCGAGCAGATGGACCGGCACCTGGTGCAGGACATCAAGGATCTGCTGCGCTACGAGCCGGGCCTGTCGGTCAGCCGCAGCGCCGCGCGCTTCGGCCTCGGCAGCATCCGCATCCGTGGCCTGGACGGCAACCGCGTGCGTGTGCAGACCGATGGCATCGCCATGCCGACCAGCTTCAATATCGGTTCGTTCTCCAACGCCAACCGCAACTTCACCGACCTGGACACGCTCAAGCGCGTGGAGATCGTGCGCGGCCCGGCCAGCTCGCTGTACGGGTCCGATGCGCTCGGTGGTGTGGTTGCCTTCGTCACCAAGGATCCGGCCGATTACCTGAAGGACGGCAAGGACAGCTACGTCGGCCTGAAGTTCGGCTATGACGGCGAGTGGAAAGGCCTGCTCGGCGGCGTCACCAGTGCGTTCGGCGGCGAACACTGGAGCGGCATGGTCAACATCAACCATCGCCAGGGCCAGGAAACCGGCAACAAGGGCGACGTGCGCAGCCTCGACAACACCCGCACCGCGCCCAACCCGCAGGACCGCGATGGCCGCAGTGGCCTGGCCAAGCTGGTCTATGCACCCAGCGAGGACCAGCGCTTCCGGCTGACCGTGGAAGGCAACGAAGACAACACCGATACCAACGTGCTGTCCTCGATCGACCGCACCACCACCACTGGCATGAAGGCACGCGACACGCAGAACCGCACCCGCGTGTCGTTCGCCCATGAAATGGATGCGCTGGACAAGGGCTTCGCCGACAGCCTGCATTGGCAGCTGTATACCCAGCACAGTGAAACCACCCAGATCACCGATGAGGACCGCGCCAACCGCAGCCGCCGCCACCGCGAGTTCAACTTCGACCAGCGCGTGTACGGCCTGCAGGCGCAGTTCAACAAGGCGTTCAGCACCGGCAGCGTCGAGCACGCGTTGACCTACGGCTTCGAGGGCGCGCGCACCGAGATCCGCCAGAAGCGCGACGGCTACCAGGTGCTGGCCAATGGCCAGACCAGCACCACCATCCTGCCCGACGCCTTCCCGGTGCGCGATTTCCCGATCAGCAAGACCACCGAGCTGGGCCTGTACGCACAGGATGAGATGCGCATGGCCAACGGCAAGCTGTCGCTGGTGCCGGGCGTGCGCGTGGACCGCTACGAACTGAAGCCGGAGGTGGACAGCATCTTCGCCGAAGACAACCCCGGCGTTGCGGTGGCCAAGCTGACCAAGACCAGCGTGTCGCCGAAGCTGGGCATGGTCTATCGCTTCACCGACGAATGGTCGCTGTTCGCGGGTTACTCGCATGGCTTCCGCTCGCCGCCGTACAACGACGTCAACCTGGGCTTCACCAACTTCGCCTTCGGTTACACCGCCATTCCCAATCCGGACCTGAAGCCGGAAACCAGTGACGGCATGGAACTGGGCCTGCGCTTCCTGTCGCCGGCGGCCTACGTCAGCGTCAGCGGCTACTACAACGAGTACAAGGACTTCATCGAGTCGCAGTCGCTGGTCGGTACCAACGCACAGGGCCTGATGGTGTTCCAGTCGCGCAACATCGCCGATGCGCGCATCTACGGTGCCGAGATGAAGGCCGGCGTCGACTTCGGCCAGATCAGCCCGGCGCTGCAGGGCTGGGCGCTGCGCAGTTCGGTGGCCTGGTCGCGCGGTGACAACAAGACCGAAGACACGCCGCTGGATTCGGTCGACCCGCTGCGTGGCACCGTCGGCCTGATGTACGACACCGATACCTGGGGCGTCGAACTGGCCGGTACCTTCGTCAAGCGCAAGGACCGCGTCACTGCGGCCACGGTGTACCGCCCGGCCGGCTACGGCGTGGCCGACCTGATGGCGCACTGGAACTTCGCCCCGGGCGCGACCTTCAACGTCGGCGTGTTCAACCTGGGCGACAAGCGCTACATCGACTGGTCCAACGTGGGTTCGACGCTGTCGCCGACCAGCCGCGTGCTGGACCGCTATACCAGCCCGGGCCGCACCCTCTCCGCAAGCCTTGCCGTTTCCTGGTGACCTCATGAGCCGAGCCTTGTCCGCACGCAGGAACGACGCCATCGCCGCGCAGGGCAGCGCGGCCTGGCCGACGCCGGCGCAGCTGGCCACGCTCGGCACCGTGTTGTGCCTGTACCGGGCTGACGGCAACGAGCTCGGTGGCTGGCGCCAGGCAGTACGCGTGCATGCCTGCCAGGGCGTGGACAGCGAGGGCGTGCGCGAAAGCCTGTGTTTCCTCGATGCCCGCGGCCGTTGTGTGTGGCGCCTGTACCTGCTGCCCGACAGCGATTTCCTGGCCTGGGACCGGCTGGTCGCGGCGTTGCCGCCGGGCCCGGAACATGACAGCGATGGCAGTGTCGGCGAACGCCTGTGGCGGCGCCTGGCCGGGCACCTCGGCGGCCAGCGCTGGCGCCTGTGCACGCTGCGCCTGCATGCCGCCGACGATGGCCGCACCCTCGCTGCAAGCCTGTCGACGTTGTCCTCGCTGGGCGCAGCCACCGCGCGTCGCATCGCGCGCTTGGAAGGTGCCGAAGGCGAGCTGGCGATCGACGATTGCTGCTGCGCCGACGCTGCACGCCGGCCGACACCGCAGGTTCCCGGCGACCTGCCGCTGATCCGCCTGTGATCCTTTCCTGATGGAACGCCCGACGGCCACGGATGGCCTCTCAACGACCCTGCAACCCCGAAGGAAGACCCTGATGAAGTTCCAGACAGCCAGCGCGATGCTGCTGCTCGCCGCCAGCGGCGCGGCCGGCGCGCAGCCCTCCGACATCGCCCGCGACCACGACAGCATCCTTGCCATGCAGGGCGAATACACCGTCGATTTCGCCTTCGACGAGACCGTGCTGCTCAAGCCCGGCTACGAGCGTGCGCCGGCGATGCGCAGCGGCGGCAACGAGCTGGTCATCGTGGTCGAGGACACCCCCAGGCGCATCGTGCTGCAGCACCTGCTGCTGGACGAGAAGAGCGGCCACATCACCAAGCACTGGCGCCAGGACTGGGTCTACGAAGCGCCGAACCGCTTCGAGTTCAGTGCCGACCAGACCTGGCAGGTGCGCAGCATTCCGGCGGCCGTGAACAAGGGCGCCTGGACCCAGTGCGTGTACGAAGTGAGCGATGCACCGCGCTACTGCGGCACCGGCACCTGGACCTACACCAACAACGTGCCGACCTGGACCAGCGACCTCAGCTGGCGCCCGTTGCCGCGTCGTGAATACACCAAGCGCAGCGACTACAACGCGCTGGCCGTGGTCAACCGCCACACGCTCACGCCCAATGGCTGGACCCACGAGCAGTTCAACACCAAGGTGCAGCGCAACGCCGACGGCAGCCAGGTGGAGATCGCCCGCGAGTTCGGCTTCAACGACTACGTGAAGACCACCGAGATCGACTTCACTCCGGCCCGCGACTACTGGAAGGCCACCGCCGGTTACTGGGCCAAGGTGCGCCAGCGCTGGGACGGCTTCCTCGGCCAGGCCCCGGGCGTGCACCTGAAGACCAAGCTCGATGGCATGGCGATGATCATCCCGCTGTTCACCCAGGCTGAAGAGATCCAGTCCGGCAAGAAGGTGAAGGACACGCAGATCGACGAGGTGTTCGCCAAGTACGTTGAGAAGGCACCGAAGGAAGGCTGATCGCCACGGTGCCGGTGGGTGCCGGGTTTGCCCGGCACCGCATCCACGCATGGCGTGGATCTACTGACCTTTGCCTCGCACTCAGGACACCGGTCCACCCAGCGTGGTCAGGTCCAGCCCGGCGTCCTGGAACGTACGCAGGGTGGCCTGCAGGCTCGCCTCGTCATCGCGTGTGCGGACGCCCATGATGGCGTCGCTGCAGCGCGCGCGGTCCGTGCTGCACGCCTGCGGGTCGGGCAGCAGCAGCGCGGTCTGCGCGACCAGGATCGCCATGTGCGCGACTTCCTTTCTCGGCGTTGGTTGCCCCCGGTAGAACCGGTCGAACTCCGCGCGCAGGTCGGCCAGCACCTCGGCATCACCACGCGCGTGCGCTGCATCGGCGGGAACCAGATAGGTCTGGCGGCCCTCATGGAAAGCGCGCACCTCATCGGCCAGCACCGTTTCCAGCACGAAGGCCTGCACCGGGTCCGGGACATGGCCCACCGCAGTGCGGGCACATGCGGGCAGCATCGCCAACAGCAGCGGCACGCCGACGAGAAGCGCGCGCAGGCAGAAGCCGTGTCTCATTGCTATTCCTTGAACATCAGGAACGCCGCCACCACGATCAATCCGAACGCGGCGTAGTGGTTCCACTTCAGCGGCTGGCCCAGGTAGAACGCGGAGAACACCGCGAACACCAGCAGCGTGATCACCTCCTGCATGCCCTTCAGCTGCGGCGCCGAATACACCGCGCTGCCCAGCCGGTTGCCGGGCACCTGCAGGCAGTACTCGAAGAAGGCGATGCCCCAGCTGACCAGGATGACCATCATCAGCGGCGCGCTCTTGTACTTCAGGTGGCCGTACCAGGCGAAGGTCATGAAGATGTTGCTGCCGAGCAGCAGCAACACCGGGTACAGGTAAGCGGCGAACGACGTGCCGGGCATCCGGGCGATCTCGTGGGGTGGGGCGCGCAGCATAGCGCCGGCCCCACCCCGTGGGTGTCATGGCCGCGTCAGGCTTCGCGCAGCGCCAGTGCCGGCGGCGTATGCAGGATCGTCCGCGTGCCCCACCAGCCGGCCAGCAGGCTCAACCCGATGCCGGCCACGCCGCCCATCAGCAGGCCCGGCCACGGCGGCAGCAACGGCAGCTCGAACACTTTCTGCGAGACCACCACGCCGATGGCGGCGGCGGCGCCCACCGCCAGCAACGCCGCCAGCGTGCCCAGCGCGCCGAACTCGACCAGCACCGCGCCGCGCAGCTGGCGCCGGGTCGCGCCCAGCGTGCGCAGCACCGCGCTGTCGTAGCGGCGTTCGCCGGCCGTGGCCTGCAGCGCGGCCAGCAGCACCAGCACGCCCGCCAGCAGGCTGAACACCATCACCAGCTGCACCGCCTGCGCCACCCGTTCCATCACATCGCGCACCTGCGAGATCACTGCGTCCACGTCCAGCAGCGACAGGTTCGGCTGCGCGCGTACCAGCTCGCCCAGTCCGGCCGCCTTGCCGGCCGGCAGATGGAACGCGGACAGCAGGTTGTGCGGGGTGTCGCCCACCGCATTCGGGTTCAGCAGCACGAAGAAGTTCGGCCGGAAGGTGTTCCAGTCGGCCTTGCGCACGCTGGTCACGGTGAATTCGCGTTCCTGTTCGCCCACTGCAATGCTGATGCGGTCGCCCGGGTACACGCCGTAGCGCTTGGCCCAGCCGATTTCCACCGACGCCTCTGCCGCGGTGCTGTCGGCCTTCCAGAAGGTGCCGTTGACCAGCGTGTTGGCCGGCGGGAAGGTGCTGCGCCAGCTGAAGTTCAACGGCCGGTTCTCGTCATCGTCGTCGCGCTGGGCCTCGCTGGACGCCGGCTGCCCGTTCTGTTCAGGCGAGCGGTCCACGCGCAGCGGCGGCTTGCCGTTGATCGCGATCAGGCGGCCGGTGGCCATCGGTTCGATGCTGGCGTCATTGGCGCCCAGTCCACGCAGCGTGGCCAGCACGCTGTCGCGCTGCTCGGGCTGGATGTTGATCAGGAAGTAGTTGGGGGTATCCGCGGGCAGGCGCTCGCGCCACTGCTGCAGCAGGCCGGGTCCGGTCACTGCCAGCAGCAACAGCGCGCACAGCGACAGCGACAGCCCGACCAGCTGCATCACCGCCAGCAGCCGGCGTCGGGTCAGCGCGGCCAGGCCCAGCCGCCAGTTGCCATGCAGGCGGTGCTGCAGGCCGCGCAGCAGTTGCAGCAGCACGAAGCCGGCCCCACCGGCTGCCACCGCCAGTGCGGCCAGGCCGCCCAGCACCCACAGCGCCAGTTTCAGGTCGCCGGTGACCTGCACCGCCAGCAGCAGACTGGCGGCCAACGCCGCCACATAGGCCAGCAACGAGGCCGGCGGCAGCGCGGCGAAGGAACGGTTGAGCACGCGCATTGGCGGCACCCCGCGCAGGCGCAGCAGCGGCGGCAGACCGAAGCCGAACAGCAGCAACAGGCCGATGCCAGCGCCGGTCAGCGCAGGCATCGCCTCGGGCAGCGGCAGCCGCTGCGGCACCAGGCTGCCCAGCACCTGCACCAGGCCTTCCTGCGCGGCCATGCCCAGGCCGATGCCGAGCGCACAGGCCGGTACCGCCAGCATCAGCAGCTGCAGCGCCAGGCCCAGCAGGATGTCGCGCTGGCGCGCGCCGAGGCAGCGCAGGATCGCCACCTGGTCGATGCGGCGCAGTGCGAAGCGGTTGGCCGCCAGCGCCGTGGCCACACCGGCCAGCAGCACGGCCAGCAGTGCACTCAGGCCGAGGAAGCGCCCGGCGAGGTCGAAGGCCTGGCGCACGCCACGCTGGGTGTCGTCCACGCTCAGCAGGCGCAGGCCTTTCACCTGCGGCAGCAGCCACTGGCGCAGCGCCGCGATCGGCTCCGCCGCGCCGGCGAACATCAGCCGGTAGTTGATGCGGCTGCCGGGGCCGAGCAGTCCCGTGCCTTCAACATCGGCGCGGTTGACCAGCAGGGTCGGCGAGAGCGTCAGCAGGTCGCCGCCGCTGTCCGGCTCGGCCTCGATGATGCCGGCGATGCGCAGCGTGCCGGCGCCGAATTCGAGGTCATCGCCGGCCTTCAGCCCCAGCCCCTGCAGCAGGCGTGGGTCGGCGTAGGCCTGGCCCTTGGGCGGCATGCCGGCATCGGCGATCAACGCACCGCCGGGCGTGGCCCGTACCCGCAGCGTGCCGCGCAGCGGGTAGCCCGCCTGCACGGCCTTGATGCTGGCCATCTGGCTGGCATCGCCGTTGAACAGCACGCTGCCGAAACTGGCGATACGGGTGTAGGCCAGTCCACGCCGTTGTGCCTCGTCGGCGAACGCCTGCGGCGGGTCATCGCGCGCGGCGATGCCGAGGTCGCCGCCGAGCATTTCCGCCGCGCTGCCGGTCAGCGCCAGGTTGACCCGGTTCACCAGCGTGCCTACGGCGGTCATCACCGCCACGCCCAGCACCAGCGCGGCGAACACGGTCAGCAGGTCGCCGGCCAGGGCCTCGCGGCGCAGCGCGCGCCACGCGTGCCGCAGCACGTTCATGCCTGGGCCCCACGCTCGACCGGCAACAGGCGGCCGTCGTCGATGCGGTGGATGTACTGGCAGCGCTGGGCCAGGCGCAGGTCGTGGGTGACCAGCACCAGGGTGGTGCCGCTGCCGGCATTGAGCTCGAACAGCAGGTCGCTGATGTGCTGGCCGGTGGCGTGGTCCAGCGAGCCGGTCGGTTCGTCGGCGAACAGGATGCGCGGGCGGGTGACGAAGGCACGTGCCAACGCCACGCGCTGCTGCTCGCCGCCGGACAGCTGGCGCGGGTAGTGGCGGGCGCGATGGGCCAGGCCGACCTGCGCCAGCACCTCGTCCACCCGCGCGCGGTCCTCGCGCCCGGCCAGTTCCAGCGGCAGTGCGACGTTTTCGGCGGCGGTCAGTGCCGGCAGCAGGTGGAAGCTCTGGAACACGAAGCCGACTTCGCGCGCGCGCAGCTGGGCGCGCGCCTCTTCATCGAGATCGCCCAGATCCTGGCCGGACAGGGCGATGCGGCCGCGGCTGGGCTGGTCCAGCCCGGCCAGCAGGCCGAGCAGGGTGGTCTTGCCGGAACCGGAGGCGCCGACGATGGCCGCGCTGGTCCCTTCATGGACGGTCAGGGTGATGTTGTCCAGTATGTGGACTTCACCCTCCGGGCCCTGCACGGATTTGCCGACCTGGTCGACGGCGATGGCGACGGGCGCGCTGCGGGGGGACAGGCTGTCGATGAGGAGACTCCAATGCGCAAGACGGGATGGAGCCGGCGAGCCGGCGCGATGATGGTGCTGCTGCTAGGGTTCCTGCTGCTGCCCGGGCTGGCCTGTGCCAAAGGTCCGGCCGGCACCGTGCTGGTGCTCGGCGACAGCCTCAGTGCTGCCCACAATATCCCTGTCGACGCCGGCTGGGTCAGCCTGCTGCAGCAGCGGGTCAGGCAGCAGTCGAAAACCCCGGCGCGCATCGTGAATGCCAGCATGAGCGGGGAAACCACTGCCGGCGCGCTGACCCGCCTGCCGGACCTGCTGGCGAGGGAAAAGCCGACCGTAGTGGTGATCGCGCTGGGCGGCAATGACGCGCTGCGCGGGCTGACCCCGGCGCAGGTGCAGGGCAACCTGGAGAAGATGGTGCAGGCCAGCCAGAAGGCCGGTGCCAAGGTGCTGCTGCTGGGCATCGACGTACCGCCCAACTATGGGCCGGCGTATCGCCAGCGCCTGGCAGCGGCCTACAAGGCGCTGGCCACGCAGTACAAGGTGCCGCTGCTGCCGTTCCTGCTGGAGGGCGTGGCCCTGCAGCCGGGCATGATGCAGGCCGATGGCCTGCACCCCACGGCACAGGCGCAGCCGAAGGTGCTGGACAATGTCTGGCCGCTGCTCAGGCCGCTGCTCTGAATCGTTTTGATTTCCTCTTGACGGAACTTCACATCACGTCCACCGTCGATCCGGCATGTTTCACAAAGCTGAAGTTAGAGGGAATCACATGCGTCAGACGAAGGAGACTTCCGGCTTGGTGCTGGTGGTCGAAGACAACCGCAATATCTCCGAGATGATCGGGGAATACCTGGAAGGTCGCGGCTTCGAAGTCGACTATGCACAGGACGGCCTGGATGGCTACCGCCTCGCGGCGGAGAACAGCTATGACGTCGTGGTGCTCGACCTCATGTTGCCGCGCCTGGATGGCATCGAAGTATGCCGTCGCCTGCGCAACGATGCGCGCAAGTCCACACCGGTGCTGATGCTCACGGCACGCGACACCCTGGACGACAAGCTCACCGGCCTGGGTTTCGGCGCCGATGACTACCTGACCAAGCCGTTCGCGATCCAGGAGCTGGAAGCCCGCCTGCGCGCGCTGATCCGTCGCGAACGTCGCCAGGTCGGTTCGGAGGTGCTGAAGGTGGCCGATCTGGTGCTCGACCCGGTCAGCATGCGGGCGACCCGTGCCGGCACCGAGCTGCAGCTGTCGCCGATCGGCCTGCGCCTGCTGACCATCCTGATGCGCGAATCGCCGCGCGTGGTCACCCGCCAGGAGATCGAACGCGAGATCTGGGGCAATGGCCTGCCGGATTCGGACACCCTGCGCAGCCATCTGTACAACCTGCGCAAGATCATCGACAAGCCGTTCGACCGTCCGCTGCTGCACACCGTGCAGAGCGCCGGCTACCGCATTGCCGATATTGCCCAGCCGATGGCCTGATCGAGGCCCGTGCCGGTGCAGCTGCAAGGCCGGCCGGGCAATGGCCATGCACGGAGCAGGGGATGACCGGCCGGCGTTGTCGCCGGTCATCGTCCGTGCACGACTACGGCGCGGTGCGCTGCCTATAATCGCAGCGCTCTGACCGGGACCCCGCAATGCCGCACGGCCTGCCGCGCAAGATCCGTATCGCCTTCATCCTGCAGGCAGTTCTGGCCAGCCTGGGCATCCTGCTCGGTGCCTGGCTGGTCTCGCTGGTGATCAAGCACAGCCTGGTCGGCGCGGCCCTGCGCGAGGAAGCGGCGTACTACTGGACGCTGCACGAGGCGTCGCCCGTGCAGCCGCCACCCAACACCCAGAACATCCGCGGCTACCTGCTGGAAAGCGGGCAGTCTGCGCTGTCGTTGCCGGCCAACCTGCGCAACCTGGAGCCCGGTTTCCACGAGCTGCCCAAGGATGACCAGCTGGTGCTGGTCGATGTGCGCCCGGCCGGCCGCCTGTACCTGGTATTCCTGCGTTCGCGCGCGGAAATGCTGGCCTTCTGGTTCGGCATCGTGCCGGTGCTGCTGACCTTGCTGGCGGTGTATGGCGCCAGCTGGGTCACCTACCGGGCCTCCAAGCGCCTGGTGTCGCCGGTGAACTGGCTGGCGCGGCGCGTGTCGCGCTGGGACCCGGGCCACCCGGAGGCGGCCGACCTGGAGCCGAACAAGCTGCCGGCGGACATGCAGGGCGAGACCCGGCAGCTGGCGGCCGCGCTGCATTCGCTGGCCAACCGGGTCAGCGCGCATGTGGCCCGCGAGCGCAACTTCACCCGCGATGCCAGCCACGAGCTGCGCACGCCGTTGACCGTCATCCGCGTGGCCAGCGACATGGCCCTGGGCGATGAAACCCTGCAGCCGCGCCTGCGCCGCAGCCTGCAGCGCATCCAGCGTGCCGGCCGTGACATGGAGGCGGTGATCGATGCGTTCCTGATCCTGGCCCGCGAGGCCGACGTCGAACCGCAGATCGAGCTGTTCGACGTCAACGACATCGTCCGCTACGAGGTGGACAACGCCAACGAGCTGCTGGGCAACCGGCCGGTGTCGGTGCACCTGCACAGCGAAGGCCCGGTGCAGCTGCACGCGCCGCCGCGGGTGCTGCAGGTGGTGGTCAGCAACCTGGTGCGCAACGCCTGCAGCTACACCGACGAAGGGCGCATCGACGTGCAGGTGCTCAATGACCGGGTGGTGGTGCGTGATACCGGCATCGGCATGTCCGCTGAAGCGCTGTCGCGCGCGTTCGAACCGTTCTACCGTGCTGAGCCGAGCCGCCCGCAGGGCACCGGCCTGGGCCTGTCGATCGTGCGCCGGCTGTGCGACCGCTTCGGCTGGAAGGTCAGCCTGGCCAGCGAGCCGGGCAAGGGCACCGAAGCCACGGTGATCTTCCGGTAGAGGGCTTTGGCCGGGCTGCGCCCGGCACCCGCCGAGGCAACATCAACATCAAAAGCGGGCATTCCGAGGAGTGGCGGGGCGGCGTGGGTGTGCAGGACACGCCGTAAATCCCCCTCCGGGGTCCGGCCCAGCCGCTGGCGGCTGGGCGTTCGGGCGCTTGCGAAGCAGTGCTTCGCAAGCAAAGCGCCCTCACCCATGGGGGCTCGATGGCGCCATCCATGGCGCCAACGGTCCTGCACACCCACACCGCCCCGCCTTCGACAGTTCCCCGCGATCCGCAGTGGATCCACGCCATGCGTGGATGAATTCAGTAGATCCACGCCATGCGTGGATGAAGTTGCGGCAGCGCCGGGCCATGCCCGACGCACGCCTGCGTCAATCGCACTTCACCTTCGGCGCCAACGCCCTGGTCCAGATCGCATACCCCGCCGGGGTCATGTGCAGCATGTCCTCGCGGAACAGCGTCTCGTCGGGCTGTCCATCGGCGCCGAGCATCGGCGTGTAGATGTCGGTGAAGCCGGTATTGGGCAGCTTGGCCAGCGCGGCCTTGATCAGCGTGTTGGCTTCGTTGATCGCCGGCAGCAGGTGCGCGCGCGACGGGCTCGGCTTGATCGACAGGTACTCCACCCTGGTCTTCGGCAGGTCGCGATGCACGCGCTGCACGAAGGCGACCACGTCGTCGCGCACCTGCACGGCGCTGCGGCCGCTGTTGAGGTCGTTGTCACCGGCGTAGAAGAACACCTTGCACGGCGCATAGGGCACCACGATGCGGTCTGCATACCAGGTGCTGTCGCGCACTTCCGAACCGCCGAAGCCGCGGTTGAACACCGGCTGGCCGGGGAAGTCGGTGGCCAGGCTCTCCCAGAAGCGGATCGAGGAGCTGCCGATGAACTCGATGCCACCGCGCGGCGGCGGGTTGGACTGGTCGGCGCTGGCGAAGCGGGCCATGTCGCCGGCCCAGGCCACGTTGGAGACCTGTTCGGGCACCTGCGGCGGCCTGGCCGGGCTCAGGGCCTGGGCCAGCGGTGCGGCAGTCAGCAGGCCCAGCATCAGCAGGCAGGTACGGCGACGGGACATCAGGCGCTCCAGCAGGCAAGGGGGCTTCCATCATAGGAGCACGGCCCAGCCCGGTGCTTGCCCCTGGCAGGCCGTTCAGCGGGCCGGCGCGGGGTGCGGTTGGCGGCCTTGTGGCAAAATGGCGGCCATCTGCCTATTCCTGTGCACCCATGATTCCCTGCCGTGCGTCTGAGCGGTCGCTGCGCCGCGCCCCTGTTGCTGGATGTTCCACCCGTGGCTGATCAGTTCGGCCACATGCCCCGCGGCCCGCGCCGCATCTTCCAGGCCGCCCGCTGGTCCTGGCAGGGCCTGCGCGCCGCCTGGCTGCACGAGTCCTCGTTCCGGCTGGAGGTGTACCTGCTGGTGATGCTGACTCCGGTCGCGATCTGGCTGGGCCAGACCCCGGTCGAACGCGCGCTGCTGATCGGCTCGATGCTGCTGGTGCTGGCGATGGAGCTGGCCAACTCGGCCATCGAAGCGGTGATCGAACGCTACGGCAGCGAGATCCACGAGCTGGCCGGCCGCGCCAAGGACATGGGCTCGGCGGCGGTGTTCGTGCTGATGATGAACGTGCTGCTGTGCTGGGCGCTGGTCGTGGTTCCGCACGCGCTGGCCGGCAGCTACGGCTGAAACCCCATTCCCCCACTGCCTTGAAGAGTTTCCATGTCCTTTGAGTTCCTCGCCGACCCCAATGCCTGGGTGACCCTGTTCACCCTCAGCGCGCTGGAAATCGTGCTCGGCATCGACAACCTGGTGTTCATTTCCATCGCGGTCAGCAAGCTGCCGGAAGAGCGCCGCCCGTTCGCCCGCAAGCTCGGCATCGCGGTGGCCTGCATCACCCGCATCGGCCTGCTGGTGTCGCTGGCCTACCTGGCGCACATGGCGGCCAACCTGTTCACCGTGGCCGGCATGGGCATTTCGATCCGCGACCTGGTGCTGATCGTCGGTGGCCTGTTCCTGATCATCAAGGGCTGCATGGAGATCAAGGAACTGATCAGCGGTGGCGAGGACGAAGACCCCAGCACCACCAAGGCCTCGGCCGTGTTCGGCTACGTGATCGCCCAGATCGCGGTGATCGACATCGTGTTCTCGCTGGACTCGGTGATCACCGCTGTCGGCATCGCCGACCACATCCCGGTGATGGTGGCCGCCATCCTGCTGTCGGTGCTGGTGATGCTGCTGGCCGCCAACCCGCTGGGTCGCTTCATCGACGCCAACCCGACCGTGAAGATGCTGGCCCTGGCCTTCATCCTGATGATCGGTGCGGTGCTGATCCTGGATGGCCTGGACGTGCACGTGCCCAAGCCCTACATCTACGCCGCGATGGGCTTCTCGGTGCTGGTGGAGTGGCTGAACCTGCTGATGCGCCGCCGCGCCCGCGAACACAACGTGCCGGGCGCCGGCAACTGGTAAGCGCGCCACTGGCACGTGTGTCACCCAGAACCCCCGGCCTGGCCGGGGGTTCTGCGTTGTGGGGCCCGGTTCTGCAACGGCACTGCGGTTTTTGCACTTGTGGCGGGGTTCCGGCCTCCACTTGTGAACCAGGATCAACAGTGTTTTCCCGGGGCGAGGCTTAATCCGGTGTGGCAAAGCGCGCAGGCTACGCACTCCCGATTCCCGCCCCCCAGGAAACCCTCATGAATTCCAGAGCCGCCTTGCTGGCGCTTGCCGTCGGCGCCTTCGCCATCGGTACCACCGAGTTTGCCCCGATGGGCCTGCTGCCGGTCATCGCAGACGGCGTGGGTGTCGGCATTCCCACCGCCGGCATGCTGATCACTGCCTACGCCGTGGGCGTGATGCTGGGCGCACCGGTGATGACCCTGCTGATGGGCCGTTTCGGCAAGCGCACCGCGCTGATGCTGCTGATGTCGATCTTCGTGGTCGGCAACCTGCTGTCGGCGCTGGCCCCGAACTACGGGCTGCTGTTGTTGTCGCGCCTGGTCACCAGCCTCAACCACGGTGCCTTCTTCGGCATCGGTGCGGTGGTCGCCGCCAGCCTGGTGCCGAAGGAAAAGCAGGCCGCAGCCGTGGCCACCATGTTCATGGGCCTGACCATCGCCAACATCGGCGGTGTACCGCTGGCCACCTGGGTGGGCCAGCAGCTCGGCTGGCGCCTGTCCTTCGCCGGTACGGCCGTGCTGGGCCTGATCGCGATCACCGCACTGGGCTTCGCGCTGCCGGCGTCCGCACCGGGGCCGCGCCCGGACGTGCGCCGCGAACTGAAGGCGATCCTGCAACCGCCGGTGCTGCTGGCGATGGCCACCACCGTGCTCGGCGCGGGTGCCATGTTCACCCTCTACACCTACGTGGCGCCGGTACTGACCGAACTGACCGGTGCCTCCAACGGCTTCATCGCGATGTCGCTGGCGCTGATCGGTATCGGCTTCACCCTCGGCAACGGCATCGGTGGGCGCATGGCCGACTGGTCGCTGGATGGCGCCACACGGATCCTGCTGGCCGTCCTGGCGGTGCTGATGTTCGTGCTGCCGTTGGCCTTCATGAGCCACGCCACCGCGGCGCTCGGTGTACTGCTGTTCGGCGCGGCGACCTTCGCCCTCGTACCGCCGCTGCAGATCCGGGTGATGCAGGCGGCCAGCGAGGCGCCGGGCCTGGCGTCGTCGATCAACGTCGGTGCGTTCAACCTGGGCAATGCCGTGGGTGCGGCGCTGGGCGGTGCGGTGATCAGCTCGGGTCTGGGCTATGCCGCGATTCCGGTGGCCGGTGGCCTGCTGGCGGCATCGGGCCTGCTGCTGGCATGGCTGGGGCGGACTCGCACTGCGGTGGCCGAGGCTTGCTGAGGAGTGTTGGATTCCGGCAGGGCTTGCAGCCCTGCACCCGCCGAGGCCACTGCAACAGCAACAGCTTGCATTCCGTGGGATGGCGGGGTGGGTCCGGTGGCGGGGGACGCCGTAAACCCGTCCATGGAGGCTTGGCCGCGGCTTGCTCGTGTGCGCGGTCCTGCGCACACGGCAAGACCAGGGTTGGGCGTCCTGCCCAACCCGCCCGAGGCATGCCTCGGGCCCATGCCGCGGACACCCCCGCCACCGGACCCACCCCGCCTTCGACAGTTTTCCGCGATCTGTCGCAACGGCGTTCCGCTCTGGTAGGTGTCGACCTTGGTCGACACGAATGCCTGAAGAACCGGCTTTTGCTTTTGATTTTTTCTTTTGATCTTCCCGCGGTGCGCAGGAAACCGTATGAGGCCGGGCGGGTGGGCGTGGCGGGGGTATCCGCGCCATGGATGGCGCGGCTAAGCCTCCAGGGACGGATTCACGGCGTCCCCCGCCATGCCCACCCGCCCGGACTACTCAGGCGATCCATGAGCATGGCCACCGCGGAGGGGGCGGCGCCCGATGGCCGGTCTTTCACCCGAACCATGGCATGCTCGGCGCCAAGCCCACCCGGAACCTCCGCCATGCGCCTGTTCACCCGCGTCCTGCCCCTGATGCTGTTGGCCTCCCTGCTGTCCGGCTGCGGCTACAACGCCATCCAGCAGAAGGATGAAGCGGTCAAGGCCAGCTGGTCGGAGGTCATCAACCAGTACAAGCGCCGCGCCGACCTGGTGCCCAACCTGGTGCAGACCGTGAAGGGCTTCGCCAGCCAGGAAGAGCGCGTGCTGACCGAAGTCACCAACGCCCGCTCGCGGGTCGGCCAGATCAACGTCAACGCCGACGACGAAGCCTCGCTCAAGCAGTTCCAGCAGGCCCAGGGCGAACTCGGCAGCGCGCTGTCGCGGCTGCTGGTGGTTTCCGAAAACTATCCGCAGCTGAAGTCCGACCAGAACTTCCGCGACCTGCAGGCGCAGCTGGAAGGCACCGAGAACCGCGTCACTGTCGCGCGCGGCCGCTACATCCAGCAGGTGCAGGACTACAACACCTACATCCGCTCGTTCCCGCAGGTGATCACCGCCAAGATCTTCGGTTACAAGACCAAGCCGAACTTCACCGTGGACAACGAAGCGCAGATCTCCAACGCACCGGCGGTCGATTTCGGCAACGCGCCGCAGCAGCAGCCGGCACCGCAGCCGGGCCACTGACCGATGCGCCTGGCCACTGCGCTGCTGGCCCTGCTGCTGTGGCTGCCGCTGGCGTCGCAGGCGCAGCAGCTGGCGCCGATTCCGGCGTTGGATTCGCCGGTGGTCGATACCACCGGCACGCTGGACGCCACGCAGAAGCAGGCGCTGGTGCAGCAGGCGACTGACCTGCAGCAGCGCAAGGGCAGCCAGCTGCAGGTGCTGGTGGTGCCGACCACCCAGCCGGAGGACATCGCGCAGTACACCACGCGGGTCTTCGACCAATGGCAGATCGGCCGCAAGGGCGTGGATGACGGCGTGCTGCTGGTGGTGGCCAAGGATGACCGGCGCGTGCGCATCGAGCCGGGCTATGGTCTTGAAGGCGCCATCCCCGATGCCATCGCCAACCGGGTCATCCAGGAATACCTGGTGCCGCGCTTCCGCAGTGGCGACTACGCCGGCGGCATCACCGATGCCACGGCGGTGCTGGTCAAGCTGATCGACGGCGAAACGCTGCCGGCACCGGTCAGCGGCCATCGCGGGCGGGAACCCGGCGGTGGCGGCGATACCTGGTTCCTGGCGCTGTTCATCGGCGTGTTCGCTGGCAGCATCCTGCGCGGCGTGTTCTCGCGCGTGCCACGTCCGCTGCGCGGTCTGCTCGGCGGCGCGGGTGCGGCGCTGGCGGCGTTCCTGTTCACCTCCACGCTGCTGGCCAGTGGCCTGGCCGGCATCGTCGGCCTGATCGTGGCGATGCTCTCTGGTCACCCGGGCCGTTTCGCCGGTGGCGGCGGCTGGGGCGGCGGCAGCTGGGGCGGGGGAGGCGGTTTCGGCGGCGGCGGTGGATTCGGTGGTGGTGGTGGCTGGGGCGGCGGTGGTGGCCGTTCCGGCGGCGGCGGTGCTTCGGGAGGCTGGTGATGATCCAACGTCTGTGTCGCCACGTGTTTTCGCCATCGGTGCGGCGCGCGTTTCCACCCGCCACGCTGCAGGCGATCACCGAGGCCATCGCCGCTGGTGAGCAGCGCCATGGCGGGCAGGTGATGTTCGCAGTGGAAGCGGACCTGCCGCTGGGTGCGCTGTGGCACAGGGTGACCCCGCGCCAGGCCGCCGAGCATGCCTTCGCGCGCCTGCGCACCTGGGATACCACCCACAACAACGGCGTACTGATCTACCTGCTGCTGGCCGACCACGCGATCGAGATTGTCGCCGACCGTGGCCTGCAGGGCCGGGTCAGCCAGGCGCAGTGGCAGCGGGTCTGCACCCACCTGCGCGAGGGGCTGCGCGGGCCGAACCCGGTCGAGGCGCTGCGTGGGGCCATCGAAGAGGTCTCGACCCTGGTGGAGGGGCACTTTCCGGCCTCGATGCGGTCAGACGATGACGGCCTGCCCAACACGCCCCAGCTCCTTGGTTGAGCCGGGGCCGCACTGGCCCGAGAATAGGCGTTCAACCGCAAGGCACCTTCCATGATCTATTTCCACGACATCGACCCCATCGCCCTCTCGCTGGGGCCGATCAAGGTGCATTGGTACGGCATCATGTACCTGCTCGGCTTCACTGCGGCCTGGCTGCTGGGCCGCAAGCGCATCGCCGACGGGCGCCTGCCGGGGGTCGATGCCAACGGCTTCTCCGACCTGCTTTTCTACGCCATGCTCGGCGTGGTGCTGGGCGGGCGCATCGGCTACATGCTGTTCTACGCGCTGGGCGATTTCCTGCACAACCCGCTGCTGCTGTTCAAGGTATGGGACGGCGGCATGAGCTTCCACGGTGGCCTGCTGGGCGTTATCGCCGCCTGTTGGTGGTGGTCGCGCAAGCACAAGCTGCATTTCTTCGACACCATGGATTTCATGGCGCCGCTGGTGCCGCTGGGCCTGGGCTTCGGCCGTATCGGCAACTTCATCGGTGCCGAGCTGTGGGGCAAGTACACCGACGGTACCTGGGGCGTGGTGTTCCCGTCCGGCCTGCCGGCCCCGCTGAACCAGCTCGACCACGCAACGCTGCAGGCGCAGTTCGCGACCGGCGCGCTGAATCAGTTCGCCCGCCATCCCTCCCAGCTGTATGAAGCGTTCCTGGAAGGCCTGGTGATGTTCGTGGTGCTGTGGACGGTGTCGGCCAAGCCGCGTCATCGCTATCTGGTCGGTGGCCTGTTCGCACTGATGTACGGCCTGTTCCGCTTCGCCGTCGAGTTCGTGCGCATGCCCGACAACGGCGTCTACGTGGCCTTCGACTGGCTGACCCGTGGCCAGATCCTCAGCCTGCCGCTGATCGCCTTCGGCCTGGTGCTGCTGGTGATGTCGCGTCGTGCGCCGGTACTGCAGCCGCAGCTGCCGGTGGTTGCCGAGGGCAAGGCATGAAGGCTTACCTGGACCTGCTCTCGCACGTGCTGGAACACGGTGCGGAGAAGAGCGATCGCACCGGTACCGGCACCCGCAGCGTGTTCGGCTGGCAGATGCGCTTCGACCTCAACGAAGGCTTCCCGCTGGTCACCACCAAGAAGCTGCACCTGCGCTCGATCATCCACGAGCTGCTGTGGTTCCTGAAGGGGGACACCAACATCGGCTACCTGAAGGACAACCAGGTTCGCATCTGGGACGAGTGGGCCGACGAGAACGGCGACCTCGGCCCGGTCTACGGCAAGCAGTGGCGCAGCTGGGCCACCGCCGACGGCGGCAAGATCGACCAGATGCAGTGGCTGGTGGACGAGATCAAGCGCAACCCCGATTCGCGCCGGCTGGTGGTCAGTGCCTGGAACGTGGGCGAGCTTTCGCAGATGGCGCTGATGCCGTGCCACAACCTGTTCCAGTTCTACGTGGTGGACGGCAAGCTCAGCTGCCAGCTGTACCAGCGCAGCGGCGACATCTTCCTCGGCGTGCCGTTCAACATCGCCAGCTACGCGCTGCTGACCCACATGGTGGCGCAGGCCACCGGCCTGGGCGTGGGCGACTTCGTGCATACGCTGGGTGACGCGCACCTGTACTCGAACCACTTCGAGCAGGCCCGCGAGCAGCTGTCGCGTGAGCCGCGCGCGTTGCCGAAGTTGTGGTTGAATCCGGAGGTGACCGACCTGTTCGGCTTCCAGTTCGACGACATCCGCATCGACGGCTACGACCCGCACCCGGCCATCAAGGCGCCGGTGGCGGTGTGAGCGCAATGAAGCTCTCGATGATCGTGGCGCTGGACCGCAACCGCGGCATCGGCCAGGGCAATGCCATGCCCTGGCACCTGCCGGACGACTTCAAGCACTTCAAGGCGCTGACCCTCGGCAAGCCGATCCTGATGGGGCGCAAGACCGCCGAATCGATCGGCCGCGTGCTGCCGGGGCGGACCAACCTGGTGCTGACCCGCAGCGGCCAGGTGCCGTTCGAGGGCATGCGCGCGGTGGCGTCGCTGGACGAGGCGAAGGCGATTGCCGAAGGCGAGGGCGCCAGCGAGCTGTGCATCATCGGCGGCGGCGAGATCTTCCGCCAGCTGCTCGACCAGGCCAGTGACCTGTACCTGACCTGGGTGGATGCCGAAGTGCCCGCCGACACGCATTTCCCTGAAGTCGATGCGCAGGACTGGCAGGAAGTGAGTAGCGAGCCGCACCCGGCCGACGAACGCCATGCGTACGCGTTCTGCTTTGTGCACTACGTGCGCCGCTGATCGCAACGCACCTGTAGAGTCGAGCCATGCTCGGCTGCTTTCCGCGGACACATCCCGGAGCCGAGCATGGCTCGGCTCTACAGGATTGCCTACGGCATCCGGTAATGCCCGATGATCGCGTGCTGGAACAGCAGGTTCTCTTCGCGGGTGCCGCGCGCGATGTTGTGCAGCACCAGCGGCGTGCCATCGGCCAGCTGCCGGTCGGAGACGATGCCCACGTGCAGCAGGCCGTTGCCGTTGAGCTTCCAGGCAACGATGTCACCGGCCGCATAGTCGGTGGCGAGGGCGGTGATCGGTTGCTGCCAGCCCTGCCGTTCGAACCAGCGCATCAGGTTCGGTACACGACGATGATCGATGTTGCGGTCTGGCCGTGACAGGCCCCAGATCGCCGGATAGGCACTGAAATTCCCGCGCATGTCCTCATGCACGCGTGCCTGCAGGTCCAGGCCCAGATCGCGCAGGGCGCGCACCACCACGTCGGTGCACACGCCGCGATCCAGTGGCACGTCGCCGCCGGGATAGGCCAGCACCTGGTAAGCAGGATCGTAACGGGTGGTGACGCCGATCTGCGCGCGCGCTGCGGCCACCAGTGGTGGCGAAGGGGCCTGCGGCTGCGTCGGCGCATGTGCAGCACTATCCGCAGCCGTGGGAGCAGGCGGCGAGCCGGGCTGGCAGCCGCTGGCCAGGGCCAGCGTCAGCAGCAGCACCGTCCATGGTGCCCAGCCGCGCCGCGTCATGCCTGCGGCGGGGTGCTGTTGTTGTTGCCGCCACCCGTGCCACCGCCACCGCCACCGCCACCACGACGGCGACGACGGCGCGGGCCACGGTTGCCCGGGTTGGCAGCAGCGGCGTTACCACCGCCCTGTTCCTTGCCCTGCGCCGCAGCGGCGGGGCGCTCGTGTGCCGGTCGCGCCGGCGGGCGGGCGTTGGGCACCGGTGCCGGTACATCGCGGCCCGGCACCTGCACCACGCGCAGCTCGTCGGTGTCGAGCTGGATCGCGGTCAGCTTGCCGCCCCACACCGCACCGGTGTCGATGGCGTGCACGCCCTGGGTGATGGTCAGGCCCAGCGCCGACCAGTGGCCGCAGACGACCTTGAGGTCGCGCTCGACCCGGCCCGGCACTTCGAACCAGGGATACAGCCCCTGTTCCTGCGTGCCCGGCGTGCCCTTGTCCTCGATGCCGATGCGCCCCCGCGGGGTGCAGTAGCGCATGCGGGTGAGCACGTTGATGATCGCGCGAGAGCGGTCGTAGCCGGACAGGTTCGGGGCCCAGCTCGGCTTGTCGCCGTACATGTTGCGGAACAGCTTGCGGTAGCCGGCGCCGTGCAGCTGCACCTCGACCTCGGCGGCATGCTTCTCGGCCATCTGCGTGGTCCACTTCGGCGCCAGGCCGGCGTGCACCATCATCCAGCCCAGCTCGCGGTCCACGTGCACCAGCTTCTGCAGGCGCAGCCAGTCCAGCAGTTCGTCGCGGTCCTCGGCCTGCACGATGCGCAGCAGGTCCGGGTTGACCTTGCGCTGTTCCTCTTCGGTGCGTGCACCGACAGCCAGCAGCGAAAGATCATGGTTGCCCAGCACCACCACGCTGTGCTCGCGCAGCGAATGCACCAGCCGCAGCGTTTCCAGCGACTGGCCGCCACGGTTGACCAGGTCGCCACAGAACCACAGGGTGTCCTGCGCCGGGTCGAAGCGGATCTTCTCCAGCAATCGCTGGGTGACGTCATAGCAGCCCTGCAGGTCGCCGATCGCCCACACACTCATCGTTCGGCCTCCGTGTCAGTGCAGGGTACGCGGGACGGCCAGCACGAACGGTGCGACCGGCGCGGCAAATTCGGTGCCATCGTCGGCGACCATGTCGTAGTGCCCCTGCATGGTCCCGTGATCGGTCCCCAGCATGACACCGGACGTGTAACGGAAGTCTTCACCGGGGCGCAGCCGCGGCTGCTCGCCGATCACCCCGTCGCCATCGACATGCTCGACACGGCCATTGGCATCGGTGATGCGCCAGTGGCGTGCGACCAGGCGTGCCGCGACCCGCCCCTGGTTGTGGATGCGGATCGTGTAGGCGAACGCAAAGCGACCGTCTTCTGGCGCGGATTGATCGTCGAGGAAGCGCGGCGCGACTTCGACGGAGATGGCATAAACGTCAGCGTCTTCCATACCGGCAGTGTAATCAGGAGGCATTGGCCAAAGCGATGAATTCGGCCACGTCCAACTGTTCGGCGCGGGCATCGGGACGCACGCCGGCGGCAGTGAACTGCTCGGCGGACACCACGTTGTTCAGGGCATTGCGCAGGGTCTTGCGGCGCTGCCCGAAGGCGGCCTTGACCACTTCGGCAAAGCGCTTGTGGTCGTTGATGTTGATCGTGGCCGGGTCACGCGGCACCAGCCGCACCACGGCCGAATCGACCTTCGGCGGCGGCCGGAACGCGCCCGGCGGCACCACGAACAGCGAGGTCACTTGGCAGTAGGCCTGCAGCATCACGCTGAGGCGGCCATACACCTTGCTGCCGGGGCCGGCGGCCATGCGGTCGACCACTTCCTTCTGCAGCATGAAGTGCATGTCGCGGATGACCGCGGCGTGCTCCAGCGCGTGGAACAGGATCGGCGAGGAGATGTTGTAGGGCAGGTTGCCGACCAGGCGGATCGGCTGGCCGGCGGCCAGCTCGGTGAAGTCCACGCGCAGCACGTCGCGGTGGACGATGGTCAGCTCGCCCAGCGGCTCGGCGGCGGCGGTCAGCGGCGCGATCAGGTCGCGGTCGAACTCGATCACCGTCAGCTTCGGGTGCACGCGCAGCAGCGGCAGCGTGATCGCGCCCTGGCCGGGGCCGATCTCGACCAGGCGGTCGCCGTCTTTCGGATTGACCGCCATCACGATCTTGTCGATGTAGTGGCGGTCGGCCAGGAAATGCTGGCCAAGCTGCTTCTTGGCCGGTGCGGTGAACACCGGGCCGGAGGGGGAATGCGGGGAATTCATGCGCCCAGTGTACGTTGCCGCGCAAGCTGCGCACACAGCGTCGTTGCCGCCTGCAGGCTGGAGGGATCGGCGATGCCGCGGCCGGCCAGGTCCAGCGCGGTGCCATGGTCCACCGCCACGCGCGGGTAGGGCAGGCCCAGGGTCAGGTTCACCGCCTGTTCGAAGCCGGAATACTTCAGTACCGGCAGGCCCTGGTCGTGGTACATCGCCAGCACGGTGTCGAAGCCGGCCAGCTTGGCGGGCAGGAAGGCGGTATCGGCCGGCAGCGGCCCGACCAGGTCCATGCCCTCCGCGCGCAGGCGCTGCAGCAGCGGGATGACCAGATCCAGTTCTTCGCGGCCCAGGTGGCCGTCTTCGCCGGCGTGCGGGTTCAGGCCGAGCACGGCGATGCGCGGCGCAGCCAGGCCGAACTCACGGCGCAGTGCGGCATGCACGGTGCGCAGCGTGTGCTCCAGGCCGGGAGCGGTGATCGCATCGGCCACCTCGCGCAGCGGCAGGTGGGTGGTGGCCAGGGCCACGCGCACGATGTGGTTGGCCAGCATCATCACCACCTTCACCCCGGCCTGGTCGGCCAGCAGTTCAGTGGTGCCGCTGTAGGCGATGCCGCCTTCGTTGATGACCGCCTTGTGCACCGGGCCGGTCACCACGCCGTGCAGTTCGCCGGACAGGCAGGCCTGGCCGGCGCCGAGCAGGGCACCGATGACCGCGCCGGCATTGGCCGGATCGGCCTGGCCGAAGCGGCTGGGCGCGGCGTTGCGGAAGGCACGCAGGCGCAGATCGCCGGGGACGCGGGCTTCGGCGTCCTCGGGCAGCAGTTGCAGGGGCAGGTTCAGCGCGGCCGCGGCCGCGTGCAGGGTGTCCGGGTCGGCGAAGGCCAGCGGCCGGCAATCTTCACGCGGCTGCTGGACGAGGCGGACACACAGTTCCGGGCCGATCCCGGCGGGCTCGCCCGGTACCAGAGCGAGCTCGGGGCGCATCGGTCAGGACTGCGGCGGGGTGGCGGTGTTTTCCGCGCGGTCGCCACTGCGGAAGCTGACGTAGGCTTCGCCACGCAGTTCCTGCAGGAAGCGGTTGTACTCGTCTTCCAGCTTGCGGCGGCCGATGGTCTCGCGGACCTGGGCACGCTGGTTGTCGGTGGTCACGTCGGTCTGGCGGGTCGCCACGCGCTGCACGATGTGCCAACCGGCATCGGTGCGGAACGGCTGGCTGACGCCACCGTCCTGGAGGCCTTCCACCTGCTGGCCGAAGGCCGGACCGAACGCGTCGGCCGGGAACCAGCCCAGGTCACCGCCCTGGCCCTTGCTGTTGTTGTCCTCGGAGGACTCCTTGGCAACGGTCTGGAACTCGGCACCACCAGCAATGCGGGCACGCAGGGTGTCGATCTTGGCCTTGGCGGCGGCGTCGGTCTGGTGATCGTCCACGCGCACCAGGATGTGGCGGCCGTGGAACTCGGTGACCGTGTGCTCGCCGGCGGCGGCGGAGCTGCTGTCACGCACTTCCACCAGCTTCAGCAGCTGGAAGCCACTCGGGCCACGGATCGGGCCGACCACTTCGCCCGGCTTCATCTTTTCCATCATCTGGGCGAAGGCCTGCGGGATTTCATCCAGGCTGCGCCAGCCCAGGTCGCCGCCTTCCAGTGCATTCGGGCTGTCCGAATAGCGCACGGCCGCCGCGTTGAAGTCCAGCTCGCCCTTGTCCAGCAGGGTCTTCACACCATCGGCCTTCTTCTGGCCGGTGGCGATCTGGTCGGCGTTGGCGCCGTCGGGCAGGGCGATCAGGATGTGCGCCAGGTGGTACTGGTTGCCCACCGTGGCCTGCTGCTTCAGCGCGGCGTCGACTTCACCCTCGCTGACGCTGATGCGGCTCTGCGCGAAGCTCTGGCGCAGGCGCTGCACGGTGATCTCGTCACGCACCGAAGCACGGAAATCGTTGAAGTCGATGCCGTCATGGGCCAGACGCTGACGCAGCGCGTCCAGGTTCGAACCATTCTGCTGGGCGATGGAGTTCATCGCCTGGTTCAGCTCCTGGTCGCTGACACGGATGCCGCTGCCCTGGGCGCGGGCCACCTGCAGCTTGACCAGCACCAGGCGTTCGAGCACCTGGCGGCTGAGCACGTCTTCCGGCGGCAGCTGGTTTTCACGGCCGGCGTACTGCGCCTTGATGTTGGCGATCGCACGCTGGAGCTCGCTCTGCAGGATCACATCCTCATCGACGACGGCGGCGATGCGGTCAAGCGGCTGCGCCTCCTGGGCAAGCACCTGCAGGGGGGCGGACACGCTGGACACCGCCAGCAGCGAGGCGAGAAGAACGGGGAAGCGCTTGGTCATGGGATCAGGTTCGGATCGTAGTCATCCCGGGTCGCCCCGGTGTTGCTCGGCGGCACGAGATAGAGGTCGTCGCGGTTGTAGCCGAGGATAGCACGGCGCAGGGTGCGGTCCGTGTCCTGCCCCAGGGAGCTCAGGCCCTTGAGCACGAACTCCAGCTGGATGGCGTTGTTCATCTCGCCTTCGCGGTTGCGGACGTAGCGGCGGCCGACCACACGCACGGCCAGGCAGCAGCTGTCCCACTGGACGCCGGCGATGATTTCCAGCGGTTCCTTGTCCTGCAGCGAGTAGTAGTAGCGGCCGACCAGGCTCCAGCGCGCATTCAGCGGGTACAGGAACGACAGGTCGGCCTGTTCCAGCAGCGTCCGGTCATGCTTGTTGGCGGTGGCCGGGGCGCCGGAGTTGATGCGGTAGCGGTAGCTGAGGTTGATCACGCCATCGTTGGGCATCAGGTAGCGGGCACGTACGCTGGCCAGATCCTCGCGCTTGTACTTCGGGTCCCACTGGTAGGTGGCGCCCAGGGTCCAGCGGTCGTTGATCATGTAGTTGCCGTCGGCGATCCAGGCCGACTTGCCCTTTTCCACCGGCGCGCCGCCCGGGGTGACGGTCACCCGCGATTCGTCGAAGTACTGGATCTGGCCGATGGCGGCCGAGAAGCGTTCCTTGCCGGTGGTCTGGTCGATGAAGCGGGTACCCAGTGCCAGGGTCAGCTGGTTGGCATCGTTCTGGCGATCTGCGCCGGTATAGCGCGAGTCGCGGAACAGCTGGCCCCAGCTGAAGGTGAAGTCACGGGTATCGAAGATCGGCAGGTCGTCCTGGTTGCGGTAGGGCGTGCGCAGGTAGAACAGGCGCGGCTCCAGCGTATGCAGGAACGACTTGCCACCGATGGTGGTCTCGCGATCGAAGAACAGGCCGGCGTCGATGCTGCCGATCGGCAGGCTGCGGCTGGGCGATTTGTTGCCGCGCAGCTGCTCCGGCGTGGCCGTGTTCGGGTCGATGCCCTGCGAAACCAGCACGTTGCGGCGGACGCTGTCGGCCAGGCCCTGGTCCAGGTCATAGCCGGTGTAGCGGTAGGCCAGGGTCGGAGTGACGTACCAGGCCGCGCCGCTGATCGGGAACGACACATACGGCTTCACGTCCAGGCGCGAGCCGCCGTACATGCGCAGGGTCTGGCCATTGCGCGTGTACTGCAGGTCCGGGCCGGCGCTGGCGTCGTACTTGTAGTTGATGTCGTCGTGGGTGAAGCGCACGGCTTCGGCGTAGATGCCGGTTTCCAGCCACGGCAGGACCGGCTTGTCCCAGTTGAAGTACAGGCGCGGCTGGCGGTTGTAGGGCAGCGCGCTTTCATTGAGCGTGTAGTCGGTCAGCTGCCAGCGGTCGGCCATGATGCCGGCCGTCCAGTTCTTGCCGGTGCCGTACAGGCCCACGGTGCTCTGTAGGTTCGAGGCGGTCACGCCGACCAGGCGGTTGGCGAAGTCTTCGACATAGCGCTCGTCGCTGACCCAGGCCAGGTTGGCGCGGGCCTGCCAGTGGCTGTCCACGTTGTGGTAACCGCTGAACATCACCCGGCCGCGGTCGCGGTCGCGCAGCTTGTCGTTGGGGATGTAGGCGGTCAGCAGCTCGCCGCGGCCGCCGTTGTAGAGGTAGCGGAACTCGTTGTCGAGCATCAGGCCGCGCCGGCTCATGTAGCGCGGCATCAGCGTGTCGTCGTAGTTCGGCGCCAGGTTCAGGTAGATCGGCTGGGTGTAGTCGAAGCCGTTGCGGCCGGACATGCCCAGCTGCGGGAACAGCAGGCCGGTCTTGCGGCGGTCGTCGATCGGGAACTTGAAGTACGGCGCCCACAGCACCGGCACCTTGCCGATGCGCAGCACGGCGTTGCGGGCGGTACCGAAGCCTTCGTCGTTGTCCACTTCGATCTGCGGCGCCGACAGCTTCCACACCGGCTGCGACGGGTCGCAGGTGGTGTAGGTGGAGCGGTGCATCTGGCCGACCGCGCCCTGCAGGTCGACCGATTCGGCATCGCCGTTGCCGCGGCGCGACACCAGCTGGTACTTGATGTCGGTGATCTTGTGGGTGTCGCTTTCCTGGTTGCCCTCGGCGCGCTTGGCGACCATGCGGATCGAGGAGTCCTGGTAGCGGACATTGCCGTCGGCGATGTAGTTGCCGGTCTCGGTATCGAAGCTGAGCTTGTCGGTGCCGACGAACTGGTCGCCGCGGCGCAGGGCCACGTTGCCTTCGTACTGCGGCACGGTGGTGGTGCCCAGCAGCTGGTCGCCCTCGATGTCGGTCGGCTGCTGCTCGCGCGCGGCGCTGGCGGCGGCCTTGTCCTGCCCCGGGACCGGGACAGGGGCATCGGTGAACGCGGGAATCACGTCGGTAGCCGGGCACAGGCCCCAGTTGAGCGGCTTTTCATCGGCCATTGCCGGCAGGCAGATGGCGATGCTCAGAGGCAGGGGAAGCAGGCGGAGGGCTCGGCGCACGCGGTTCGGATTCGGGCGAAAACGGACGGTAGCTTGCCCCATCCCTTGCATAGGGGCAATGAAGGGCGTCGGATCCTGCCGGTTCGGGTTCATCCGGAGACGTTGCCTGGAGGGGCCGTCATCAGGGCCCGGACATGGGCCACGCTGCACTCGGCAAGGGCCTGCAGGTCATAGCCGCCTTCCAGCATCGAGACCACCCGGCCGGCCGCATGGCGGCGCGCCAGCGCATGCAGTTCGCGGGTGATCCAGGCGAAATCGTCGGTTTCCAGCATCAGGTCGGCCTGCGGGTCGCGCAGGTGGGCATCGAAGCCGGCCGAGATCAGCAGCAACTGCGGCCGGAAGTCGTCGATGGCCGGCAGCATCTCGTCGGCCCACACATTACGGAAGCGGAAACCGCCACTGCCGGGTGGCAGCAGGATGTTCATCAGGTTGCCGGCACCGCGGTCGCGGCGCAGGCCCGAGTTGGGGAACAGGCCGGCCTGGTGGGTGCTGTAGTACGAGACCCGGGCGTCGTGCTGGAAGATGTCCTGGGTGCCGTTGCCATGGTGGACATCGAAATCGACCACCGCGATGCGCTCCAGCCCATGACGGTCACGGGCGTAGGCGGCGGCGATGGCGATGTTGTTGAGCAGGCAGAAGCCCATCGCGGTGCTGCTGGTGGCGTGGTGGCCCGGCGGCCGCACCGCGCAGAACGCCAGCGGGTCGTCGCCCAGCATCACCGCATCTACCGCCGCCACGCCGGCACCGGCGGCATGCACGGCGGCACTGGCCGAGCCGGGCGAGGTCCAGGTGTCCATGTCCAGCTGGCGCAGCGGCACGGTCTGCGGCTGCAGCACGAAGTCGAGCAGGGCGCTGTCGTGGACCCGGGTCAGTTCGCCGAACTTGGCCGGCGGCGCCTCGCGCCAGTCCAGCTGGCCGGGGAATGCGGCGTGCAGGGCATCCAGCACATGTTGCAGGCGCTGCGGGCACTCCGGATGGCCGGGGCCGGGGTCATGCAGCAGGCAGGACGGATGGGTGAAGACCAGCATCGTGCCGACTCAGCGCTGGCGCTGCTGTGGCTGCCACAGCGCTTCGCCGTGGCCATCGGCACGGGCCAGCACCCGGGCCAGCACGAACAACAGGTCCGACAGCCGGTTGAGGTACTGCAGCGCCTCGCTGCGCACAGCCTCGTGGCGGGCCAGGGTGACCGTCTCGCGCTCGGCGCGGCGGACGATGGTACGGGCCAGGTGGCAGCGTGCGGCGGCCTCGCCACCGGCCGGCAGGATGAATTCCTTCAACATCGGCAGGCTGGCGTTGTAGTGGTCCAGCTGCTGTTCCAGCGCCGAGACATCGGCGGCGTGGATCGCGGCGTGGCCGGGGATGCACAGTTCGGCGCCCAGGTCGAACAGCTGGTGCTGCAGATGCACCACCAGCGCGCGGACATCCTCGGGCAGCGCCGTGGCCAGCAGCAGGCCGAGCGCGGTATTGGCTTCGTCGACGGTGCCGTAGGACGCCACGCGGGCGTCGTCCTTGGCCACGCGCTGGCCGTCGCCAAGGCCGGTACTGCCGTCGTCGCCGGTGCGGGTGTAGATGCGCGAGAGGCGATGACCCATGGCGCGGCTCAGTGGCGGATGTCGCGGCGGGCCTGCTGGAGCTTCAGTACCTGCTCCACGGCCAGCTGCAGGGCGGCGCCGAGCGCCACGTAGATCGCGGTGGTGCGCAGGTACGGCCCGAACCACTGTGCGTAGTTCTGTGCCCAGCCGGCCAGCGTCGGTTCGGCCACGTTGCGGCTGGTCCAGTAGAAGCCGCCCTGCGCCAGCAGGTGGCAGACCGCCACCGAGGCCACCAGCAGCAGCGCGCCCTTGGCCAGCACCGGCCAGCGTGCCCCCTGGTAGTTGCGGCCCAGCAGCATGCCGCCGGCCCACAGCGAGAAGTAGGCCGGCAGCAGCAGCCAGTAGCCCGGCGACACGCAGTAGTGCTGCCAGAAATCCAGGCCGCTGCTGCGGATCACGATCCAGTCCACCAGCACCGCGAACACCATCAGCAGCGGGAACGCCCAGCGGGTCCAGCCGGCCAGGTAGAAGCCACCGATGAAGAACACCGCCCAGGAGGCATCGGGGATTGCCGCGAAGTGGTTGACCCGGGTCGCCGCCAGCAACAGCACGAGTACGGACAGGACGAAGGCACGGTTGGCGGTGGCGGACATGGCAGCGGGCCCGGAGCGGATTCAGGTTTCATTCTAGCCCGCCACGCCGGTTGGCGCAGGTCGGGGGGGCGTTGGGTGTTCGGGCGGGGCGAGCGCGTATCATGAACACCATGAGTGAACGACATGACGTGCTGATCGTCGGTGGCGGCCTGGTCGGTGCCAGCCTGGCCATCGCCCTGGACCGGCTGGGCCGCGATGTGGGCCTGCTCGAAGCCAGCCCGGCCGGCGAGCTGCCGGCGGTGTTCGACCAGCGCAACCTCAGTTTCGCCGCGGCCACCGTCAACGCGCTGACCGCGCTGGGGGTCATGCAGAAGCTGGCGATGGCGCCAGGCCCGATCCGTCGCATCCACGTCAGCCGCGCCGGCGATTTCGGCCGCGTGCAGCTGGAGGCGGCCGACTACGACCGGCCGTGGTTCGGCCAGGTGGTGGTGGCGCGTGACTTCGGCCAGGCGCTGGAAGCGCGCCTGCAGGAGCTGCCGCAGCTGCGCCGTTACCGGCCGATGCGGTTCCTGGGCCTGGGCGAGGTGGTCGACGGCTACCGCCAGGTGCGGGTGGCCGACGAGACCGGCGAGCGCGTGCTGCTGGCACGGCTGGTGGTCGGTGCCGATGGCACGACCAGCGGTGTGCGCGGCGCACTGGGCATCGAGGTCGACCGGCATGATTTCCAGCAGACCCTGTTCGTAGCCCGCGTGCGCAGCCAGCGCGCGCCGGATGGCACGGCCTGGGAGCGCTTCACCGATACCGGCCCGACCGCCCTGCTGCCGCGCGGCGACCGCCACTTCGGCACCGTGCATGGCGTGGCGCGCGACCAGGCCGATGCGGTGATGGCGCTGGACGACGTGGCCTGGCTGCAGCGGCTGCAGGATGCGATCGGCTGGCGTGCCGGCCGCCTGCTCGAATCCGGCCCGCGCAGCGCGTACCCGCTCATCCAGGTGCTGGCGCGCGCGCTGGCCGGCGAACGCACGGTGCTGCTCGGCAATGCCGCGCAGACCATCCATCCGCTGGGTGCGCAGGGCTTCAACCTGGGCCTGCGCGATGCGCTGACCCTGGCCGAGCTGCTGGAGGATGCGCATGAGCATGAGGATGCCGGCAGCGATGCGCTGCTGCAGGCCTATGTCGCGCGCCGCGAGGAAGACCGCCGGCAGACGGTGGCGTTCTCGGGTGGCCTGGCACGCCTGACCAGCAATCCGGCACCGCTGATGCGGCCGCTGCGCAGCCTTGGCCTGGTGGCCGCACAACGCGCCTCGGTGCAGTCGATGCTGGTCGGTGGTGCGATGGGCTTCCGTGGTGAAGTGCCGCGCCTGTGCCGTGGAGAAGCCGCATGAGCCGGCGCACGCGCCTGGACGTGGCCATTGTCGGCGGCGGCGTGGTCGGTGCCGCCTGTGCGCTGGCGCTGGCCGATGCCGGTCTGTCGGTTGCGCTGGTGGAGGGCCGTGAACCGGCACCGTGGCAGGCCGCGCAGCCGGACCTGCGGGTGTTCGCCTTCGCCGCCGACAACGTACAGTTGTTGAACCGCCTGGGTGTGTGGCCGGCCATCGCGCAGGCCCGCGCGTGGCCCTACCGGCGCATGCAGGTATGGGATGCGGCCGGTGGCGAGGATCTGTTGTTCGACGCTGACCGCTTCGGTCGGCGTGAGCTGGGCTACATCGTCGAGAACGGCCTGCTGCAGGATCGCCTGTGGTCGGCGCTGCCGGCGGCGGGCGTGCAGCTGCATTGCCCGGCACGGGTGGAAGCGCTGGAGCAGGACGAGGACAGCGTGCGCCTGCGGCTGGATGACGGGCGCCGCCTGGAAGCGGCGCTGGCCGTGGCGGCCGACGGCGCCGAATCGACCCTGCGCCAGCTGGCCGGGATCGAGGTCGAGCGGCATGACTACCACCAGCGTGGCGTGGTGGCCTACGTGGACAGTGAGCTGCCGAACCAGGCCACGGCCTGGCAGCGCTTCCTGCCGACCGGGCCGCTGGCGTTGCTGCCGGTGGCCGAGCGCCGCAGTTCGATCGTCTGGACCCTGCCCGAAGACGAAGCGGCGCGCGTGCTGGCGTTGGACGAAGATGCGTTCAACCGCGAACTGACCCGCGCCTTCGCTGCGCGCCTGGGCGAACTGCGGCTGGCGTCACCGCGTGCGGCCTTCCCGCTGCGTCGCCAACTGGCCCGTCACTACGTGGCCGGCCGCGTGCTGGCGCTGGGTGATGCCGCGCATGTGGTGCATCCGCTGGCCGGGCAGGGCGTGAACCTGGGCCTGCGCGATGTCGCCGCCCTGCAGCAGTGGCTGGCGCCGTCGGCCGAACGCCGCGGCCAGCCGCGGCTGTCGCCGCAGCGCCTGCAGCGCTGGGCACGCGAACGGCGCAGCGACAACCAGATCGCCGCCTACAGCTTTGATGCGATCAACCGCCTGTTCTCCAACGACGAAATGCACCTGACCCTGGCCCGCGGCCGCGCGCTGGGCTGCGTCGGCAGATGGCCGCCGCTGGTGCAGGCGTTCTGGAAGCGCGCCGCCGGCGTCTGACACAAAAAGGGGACGGAGGGGATCAAGTCGTATGTGCACATACGACTTGATCCCCTCCGTCCCCATTTTCAGTTCCAAAGCGGGCTGCGCTACCGGCGTTGATTCAGTAGATCCACGCCATGCGTGGATGAGGATCGCGACGGCGGATCAATCAACCAGCCAACCGGCCAGGTCGGCACGGTCCAGCTTGCCGCGGTGCCTGCGGTCCAGTGAATTGAATTCATCGGCCAGTGCCGGGTTGGCCTGTGCTTCCTGGCGGCTGATGAAGCCATCGCCGTTCACGTCGAGGTCGCTGAAGCGGATGCGGTACTGGCCGATCACGCTGCTCGGCTCCAGCGAGCGAACGGTGACGTGTGCTTCGCCGGCGGGCTGCGGAATCTCGACACTGCCGGTGACCTGGCCGGCGCCCAGCGGCTGCTGGCGGATGGCACCGCCGGTTGGGCCCAGCGGCTGGCTCTGCGCCGGCGTGGACGGGCCGTGCTGGGCCATGGCCGGCACGGTTGCCAGCAGGGCGGCCAACAGCAGGGCGGAACGCGGAATGTTCATGACAGGCTCCTTGCCAGAGGGTACCGGGAGCGTACTCCCGGCAACCTGTGCCGCCGATGACGGGTCAGCGCAGCGGCGAAGCCAGTACGGTGATCTCTTCACGATCGTGATAGAGCTGCTTGGCGCGGACCACCAGTGGCTTGCCGGCCTGGTCCTGGAACAGGTCCAGGCACAACCGGGTCTCGTCCCAGCGCTTCTTCATCGGCAGTTTCAGATTGAAGATCGCATGCCGGCACCAGCCCTCGCGGAACCAGGTGGCCATGCGTTCGGCCACGCGGCGAGGCTGCTCGACCATGTCGCAGACCATCCAGTCCAGCGGCTGTTCCGGGTGCCAGTGGAAGCCATCGGCGCGCAGGTGCTCGACCAGGCCGGTGTCCAGTACGTGCTGGCGCAGCGGGCCGTTGTCGATGCTCAGCACGTGCATGTGCTGGCGGGTCAGTACCCAGGTCCAGCCGCCCGGTGCGGCGCCGAGGTCGGCCGCGCGCATGCCCGGCCTGGCCAGCGTCTCGCGCTCTTCCGGCGTCAGCAGGGTCAGCAACGCTTCGTCGAGCTTCAGCGCCGAACGCGAAGGTGCTTCGGGCAGCAGCTTCAGGCGCGGAATGCCCAGTGCCCACGGCGCGCTGTCTGCCGGGTCTGCCACGCAGACGAAGGCATGGGTACCGTCGACGAACACCACGTGCAGGCGTGGCAGGCGGTTGTTCGGCTTGTCGCTGAGCTTGCCTGCCTTGCGCAGCGCCGGGCGCAGCGCGTTGCCGAAGGCGCGGGCCAGACCGGACAGCGGCTTGCCGGCGTCCGAATCGGGGTGCTCCACCCACAGGTCACCGAAGCGCGGCGCATCGGCCAGCACCTCCAGCATCGGGGTGATGCGGTCGGCCGGGTCCAGCTGCGGCAGCTCGGCCAGCACCACCAGCTTCTGCCGCGCGAAGATCAGCTCGCGCCAGCGCAGGCGCGGCGCCAGGGCGGCGGCTTCGTCGCACATGAAAAGCACGTAGCCGTCATTGCGCTGGGTGCGCGCGTAGCCGGCGAAACCGGCTTCACCGGCGCGGAACTGCAGTTCGCCGGCCAGCTCGGGCTCGAAGCCCTGCCGGCACAGGCACAGCAGGCCGATGCCGGCCTCAGTAACGGGCGCCATCGCTTTCCCCATAGGCACGCAGCACGCTGCGTGCGGCGTCGCGGTTCAGGCCCTGCACCACTTCGATGCCGCGCTTGTTGAGTTCGCCCACCCAGTCGGCCGGCAGCGGGCCTTCATCGAACGGGGTCAGTTCCTCGACGTCGGCCGAGTTGGCACCGATCAGCAGGCGGTCGATGCCGGCCCACACGGTGGCGCCGTAGCACTGGCAGCACGGCTGCGAGCTGGTGGCCAGGGTGACCGGCGACAGCACTGCGTTCAGGCGCGGCGTCTGCAGGCGCTGCTGGGCCAGCATGTAGGCCATGTTCTCGGCGTGCGCCAGCGAGGTCGCGTGCGGCATCACCCGGTTCACGCCGGCGGCGATGACCTTGTCATCCGGGCCGAACACCACCGCGCCGAAAGGGCCGCCACTGGCGTGTTCGACATTCAGCCGCGACAGCTCGATCGCCAGCGCGACCTTGGCCTCATCGCCCGGATATCGACGATCCAGGTCGATCTGGTCGTGGATCCAGGCGGGAAGGGTCAGGTGGACTTGCGCGTACAGCATCGCGGGGGTGCCTCGTAGTGGGATGGAAGAAAGTGCGGTTGCTTGGGAAACCGGCGCGCAGTGTAGCTGCACCGGCCTGTATCGGGTGTGGCGGTGGGTCAGCCCGGCGAGCCGGTGCGGATCACCACGTACTGCTTGCGGAACTCGAGCCCGGCCTGCGGCCAGCTGGCGGCATAGGCGCGCAGCAGGGGCAGGGCGGCGGCAAAGTCGTGACCGTTGACCCGGCAATCGGCCTCGCACAGGCCGTCGGCATCGCGCGAGGCGAACAGGCGGATGGCGAGGAATTGGCGGGCTTTCAGCAGCGCGTCGAAGGCCTCCATGCTGCGCGTGAACAGGCAGCACGGGCAGGAACCATGATCGTCCTCGCTGCAGGTGGAGGCATCCACTTCCTGCGCACGGTAGTGCGCCAACGGCCCCAGCACCACGGTGCGCTGATGTTCCTCGCCATCGTCACCGGCCGGATAGGTCAGGCCCATCATCGGCAGGCCCTGTGCATCTTCGGCGCCGATCGCGGTCTGCAGGGTCGCCAGGTCCACCCGCACCCAGGCCTGGAAGCCGGACAACAGCGACGCATGCTCATCGGCACCGTTGGCGTGCTGGTACTCGAACAGGCCATCGGCGAACAACACCGGATGCTGGGCCTCGATGACGGTGGAGGTCTGCCAGCCGCCGTTGTCGCGCGCGTGCGCGGCCATCGCATGCGGGGTCAGGCGCAGGCCGCTGTCCAGCAGCAGCGCGCCACCGTCGGCGCGGCTGGCGATGCTGGCGCCCTGCAGGACCTGCTGCAGCAGCGGGAGGAGGGCGGTGGAGGTCGTGGTCATGTCAGGCCTGTGGATGGATGGGGCGGAACATCCAGGCAGGGCCTGGAACTAGCGCTCGAGCGCGTCGAGTTCGGCGCGATATCGCTGCGCGTCGGATTGCTGCTGCGGGTCGCTGCCATGATCGCGCAGCCAGGTTTCCAGTTCGCGGCGATAGTCCGCGCGGAAATCGGCATTGCCCGGGCTGAAATGCAGCTTGCGCGCCGCCACCTCCACCCGCTCGCGCGCACTGGCAAGGGCCTGCGCGATGCCGTGCGGCGATTCGTTGGTGAGGATGACGAAGTTGCGCGGGAAGCCCGGCGTGTACTTCACCACGAATGGCTGGTCGCGCGCCGGGATGCGGATGGCGTTTTCCAGCGGCCACAGCGAGGCGGTGTTGGTGTGGAACACCACTTCCACATCGCGCCCTTCGGCCGTGCGCAGCACCGCCTCGTAGCGCCAGATGGACTGCTCGTTGAGCGTGGAGCTGGTTTCCTCGGCCTTGACGATCACCGCTTCACCGCGCTCGCCCACCACGTTGAGGAAAGCGGCGTTGAGGAAGTGACCGAGGAAGATGTTGAGCATCGCCAGCGGGAACACCACGATGGCGTAGCCCGGAAAGCGCCGCCACCACGAGACCAGACCGGCCAGCACCATCGCCGAAAAGAACGTCAGCAGCGGATGCTGCGAGATGAACCAGAGCAGGGCGGAGAGGGCGGTGATCATCGTCGTGGTCATGTGGGCGCCGTCCTGGCGCCCACGCAGGTCCTCAGGCCGACCAGGTATCGCGCAGGGTCACGCTGCGGTTGAACACCGGCTTGGCCTCGGTGTGGTCGCGGCGGTCGGCGACGAAGTAGCCGGTGCGCTCGAACTGGAACGACTGCTCCGGGGCGGCGCTGGCCGCGGCCGGCTCGACATAGCCGGTGACGGTGCGGCGCGATTCCGGATTGAGGTAATCACGGTAGGTCTTGCCTTCCGATTCGTCGTCCGGGTTCGGCACCGAGAACAGGCGGTCGTACAGGCGGATCTCGGCAGGCACGCCATGCACGGCGCTGACCCAGTGGATGGTGCCCTTGACCTTGCGGTTGGCACCTTCCATGCCCGGACGCGATTCCGGATCCAGCCAGCCGCGCAGCTCGGTGATGGTGCCGTCGGCATCCTTGATCACTTCGTCGCAGCGGATGATGCCGGCGCCGCGCAGGCGCACTTCGCCACCCGGCACCAGGCGCTTCCAGCCCTTCGGCGGCACTTCGGCGAAGTCCTCGCGGTCGATCCACACTTCGCGTGCGAACGGTACTTCGCGGCTGCCGAAGCTCTCGTCCTTAGGGTGGTTGCTGAAGGTCAGCCGTTCTTCGTGGCCTTCCGGCAGGTTGGTCAGCACCAGCTTGACCGGGTCGACCACGGCCATGCGGCGCGGTGCGGCGCTGTCCAGGTCTTCGCGCAGCGCGCCTTCCAGCACGCTGAAATCGATCAGCGAATTCTGCTTGCTGATGCCCACGCGCTCGGCGAACAGGCGCATCGCGGCCGGGGTGTAGCCACGGCGGCGCAGGCCCTGCAGGGTCGGCATGCGCGGGTCTTCCCAGCCGTCCACCAGCTGTTCGGTGACCAGCGCCATCAGCTTGCGCTTGCTCATCACCGTGTAGTTGATGTTCAGGCGCGAGAACTCGATCTGGCGCGGCTTGGCCGCTTCGCGCGGCAGGCCGGCGTCGACCAGCGGCTGGGTCAGCGCGTCGTCGTGGGCGAAATCGACGTTGTCCACGCACCAGTCGTACAGCGGGCGATGGTCTTCGAATTCCAGCGTGCACAGCGAGTGGGTGATGCCTTCGATGGAGTCGCCCAGCGCATGCGCGAAGTCGTACATCGGGTAGATCGGCCACGCGTTGCCGGTGTTCTGGTGCTCGACGTGCTTGATGCGGTACAGCGCCGGATCGCGCAGGTTGATGTTGCCACTGGCCATGTCGATCTTCGCGCGCAGGGTGCGCGCGCCATCCGGGAATTCACCGGCGCGCATGCGGCGGAACAGGTCGAGGTTTTCCTCGACGCTGCGGTCGCGCCACGGCGACGGGCGGCCCGGCTCGGTCAGGGTGCCGCGGTAGGCGCGCACTTCCTCGGCCGACAGGTCGCAGACGTAGGCCTTGCCCTGTTCGATCAGCTTCTCGGCGGCCAGGTAATAGGTCTGGAAGTAATCCGAAGCGTGGCGCAGCTCGTTCCAGCTGAAGCCCAGCCAGCGCACGTCGTCCTGGATCGCGGCCACGTATTCCGGATCTTCCTTGGCCGGGTTGGTGTCGTCGAAGCGCAGGTTGCAGACGCCGCTGAATTCACCGGCGATGCCGAAGTTCAGGCAGATCGACTTGGCATGGCCGATGTGCAGGTAGCCGTTCGGCTCCGGCGGGAAACGGGTCTTGATCGCCTGGTGCTTTCCGCTGGCCAGGTCCTCGCGCACGATCTGGCGGATGAAATCGCGCTTTTCGTGGCTGTCGGCGGGGGTCTCGGGGCTGGCGGGGGTGTGCTCGGACATGAGTCGGCGAAGAGAAAGGCAGAAAGACCAACAGTTTAGCGCGTAAGGGGCGGGGTTGCCCGGCGGGGTTGGGAATGCCGGCCAGCGGCCGGCACTACCAACCCCGCTTCCGGTAGTGCCGGCCGCTGGCCGGCGAGCACAGCGCCACCATTCAGTCCCGGGGCGTATGCTGGATCCCTGCCCCGAGGAGCTGCCGCATGCACATCGTGTACAAGGCCGACAACCTGTTCGACGCCCACTTGGTCAAGCACGCGCTGGAAAACGCCGGCATCCCGGCCTTCGTGTTCGGCGAGCAGCTGCTGGGCGGGATGGGCGAGCTGCCGTTGTTCGGCGTGCTGCGGGTCGGCATCCCCGACGCAGCGCGGCCGCAGGCAGAGGAGATCATCGCGGCGCTGGACTTGGGCCAGGCCGCCGCCGACCCCATTTCCGATGCAGACGACATAGCCGGCCTTCCGGCGTAGGAGCGCATCATGTTGGGAATTGGCCAGGGCATCCTCGGCATCGGCGCCTTCAAGCAGCGCCTGCCGCGCCCGGAAGAAGCACTGGCGGGGCGCGAGCAACCGCTGCCGCTGCACAGCAACCAGCACTTCGTGAACAGCCATCCGCTGAAGGACCGTTTCGCCGGCCTGCAGCAGATCCGCTTCGCGCTGGGCTGCTTCTGGGGCGCCGAGCGCAAGTTCTGGACCGAACCGGGCGTGTACAGCACCTCGGTCGGCTATGCCGGCGGCATCACCCCGAACCCGACCTATGAAGAGGTCTGCTCGGGGCTGACCGGCCACACCGAAGTGGTGCAGGTGGTGTTCGACCCGGCGGTGGTGAGCCTGGAGCGGCTGCTGCAGCTGTTCTGGGAAAGCCACGACCCGACCCAGGGCATGCGCCAGGGCAACGACACTGGCACCCAGTACCGTTCGGCGATCCACGCCACCGACGAGGCACAGTACGCCGCTGCGCTGGCCAGCCGCGAGGCCTACCAGGCGCAGCTGGATGCGGCTGGCTACGGGCCGATCACCACCGAGATCGTGTACCCGGCACCGGCGTACTACTACGCCGAGGACTATCACCAGCAGTACCTGGCGAAGAACCCGAACGGCTATTGCGGCATCGGCGGCACCGGCGTGAGCTGCCCGATCGGGTTGGATGTGGAGGCGCCGCGCTGACGCGCGGTGGTCCGCCTGCGGCGGGCAGAAGCTGAAAGCAACTGCCAAAGCCAAAGCGGCTCTGGGTTTCTGCGGATTGGGCGGGGCGGTGTGGGTTGGCAGGACACGCCGTGAACCCGTCCCTGGGGGCTCGATGGCGCCATCCATGGCGCCAACGGTCCTGCCAACCCACACCGCCCCACCTCCGAGAGTTTCCCGGTGACGGTGGGCAAGAGCAGTGGTTGGTGACGAACTGATGGAAAACAAAAAGGACGCGGCCTTCGCCGCGTCCTTTTTGTTTGTATGCAGTGCTTCCTGTAGAGCCGAAGGCAGCGGCAGGAGCCGCTGCCAACGTCGCTTGCGACGGCCCGGAGGGTGCCGGCCAGGACGACCGGCATAGCCATGCTCGGCTGCGAGCAAGCGTAGCGCGCGACCCGCTGTTGCTCTTCTTTCTTTCTTCCGTGGCGGGCGGCCACCGGAAACTGTCAGAGGGCGGGCGGGTTGGGTTCGCGGGAGTGTCCGCCGCATGGATGCGGCGGCCAAGCCTCCAGGGATGGATTCACGGCGTCTCCCGCGAACCCAACCCGCCCGACCCAGCGCGGCTTTTGCTCTGAGCCCCCGCCACGAGGGGCTCAGCCGTTGGCCGAAATCCTCACAGTTCCGAGCGAATGCGCTCGCGCAGCGCCTGCAGATCCTTGGCAAATGCATCGATACCGGTCGCCAGCTTCTCGGTGGCCATCGGATCGGCCGCCAGGTCGGCTGCGAACTTCGCCGCATCGATCGGGGTCACCGCCGCGCCATCGGCCGCACCGGCCACCAGCTTGCGCGGCAGCTCGCCGTGGTCGGCGTCCAGCTTCTCCAGCAGGTCCGGCGAGATCGTCAGGCGGTCGCAGCCGGCCAGCGCTTCGATCTGCGCGGTCGAACGGAACGAAGCGCCCATCACCACCGTCGGCGAACCGCGGCGCTTGAATTCGGCGTACACGCCGCGCACGAACTTCACGCCCGGGTCTTCGTCGATGCTGGCCGGGGCCTGGCCGTTGGCAACGTACCAGTCCAGGATGCGGCCGACGAACGGCGAGATCAGGAACGCGCCGGCTTCGCTGCAGGCCAGCGCCTGGGTCGGGTTGAAGATCAGCGTCAGGTTGCAGTCGATGCCTTCAGCCTGCAGGATGCGCGCCGCTTCCACGCCTTCCCAGGTCGCGGCGATCTTGATCAGGATCTTCTCGCGCGGCACGCCGGCATCGGCGTACATCTGGATGAACTGGCGAGCCTTGGCCACGGTGGCGGCGGTGTCGTGGGCCTGGTCGGCGTCCACTTCGGTGGACACGCGGCCCGGCACCAGCGTGCTCAGCAGCGCGCCGACGCCGATGGTCAGGCGGTCGGCCACGGCGTGCACCACGGCTTCGCGGTCGCCCGCCTGCTGGCGGCCCCAGGCCAGTTCGCGTTCGATCAGCTCGGCGTAGACCGGCAGGTCCAGCGCCTTCTTCACCAGGGTCGGGTTGGTGGTGCAGTCCACCGGCTGCAGGCGCTTGATGGCGTCGTAGTCACCGGTATCGGCAACGACCACGGACAGTTCGCGCAGCTGGGACAGTTTGGACGGGGTACTCATTACGGCTCCTGGTGCAGGGGGATCGAATCGCGCGCGGTGCGCAGCGGTAATCAGGGGCGGTCGTTGTGGACCGCGGTCACGCGCAGGCGCAGCTTGCGGCCGCCGGGCGCGTTCCAGTCGATGCTCTGGCCGATGGCCAGGCCAAGCAGGGCACTGCCGACCGGGGCCAGCACGGACACCTTGCCTTCATCGACGTTGGCTTCGCGGGGGAAGACCAGGGTCAGGACGTGCTTTTCGCCCGACACTTCATCTTCGCACTCCACGCGCGAATGCATCATGACGATGCCTTCGGGAATCTGGTCCGGCGCCAGCACGGTGGCCCGGTTGAGTTCTTCAGCAAGCGCGAGCGCGGCAGGCGTCTGGCTCAGCGCAGGGGATTCGAGCATGGCGTCCAGGCGGTCCATGTCGAAGGTAGAAACGGTGATCGACGGCGGCAGGCCGCTGGCGGTGTTCATGGTGAAGCTCCTTGGTTGAAAGCCATGCAAAAGGCGGCACCTGCTGGCGCCGCCTGTCTGTATTGTGGGGACAAATGCGGCCGGAATCGACTCCTGCCGATTCCGGGCCGGTACTGCGGGGGCTCAGCCGTTCAGCGCGGGGCCGGGCAGGGCCGGTGCATCGCTGCCGGCATCGAGCGCCTCCAGGGTGAACAGCGCCTGCGGCAGGCGCTTGAACTGGTCGGCCAGCTCCAACAGGAAGTCGTTCATGGCCGAGCTGCGGCGCCAGATCATGGCGATGCGGCGGCTGGGACGGCCTTCGCCGGTGAAATCGAGCAGGCGGATGTTGTTCGAGCGCGGCACCGGCGGCTGCACCGACAGGCTCGGCAGCAGGGTGATGCCGACGTCGGCGGCGACCATCTGCCGCAGCGTTTCCAGGCTGGTGGCGCGGAACTCGGACTTCTCGTTGGCGCCGAACAGGCGGCAGACTTCCAGCGCCTGGTCGCGCAGGCAATGGCCGTCTTCCAGCAGCAGCAGCTTCTGCGTGGCCAGTTCCTGCACGTCCAGGTGTTCGCGGCGGGCCAGCGGGTGGCGTCCGGACACGGCCAGCAGGAACGGTTCCTCGAACAGGAATTCGGCATGCAGCTGGTCGTCGATCACCGGCAGGGCCAGCAACGCGGCGTCGAGCTTGCCTTCGCGCAGGCGGTCCAGCAGCACGTCGCTCTTTTCCTCGACCAGCAGCAGTTCCAGCTCCGGGAAGCGCTCGCGGATGCGCGGGATCACATGCGGCAGCAGGTACGGGCCGAGGGTCGGGAAGATCCCCAGGCGCACCGTACCGGCTTCCGGATCGCGGCTGCGTCGCGCCGCTTCCTTCAGCTGTTCCACTTCGGACACGATCACCCGTGCCCGTGCCGCCGCTTCCTGCCCGGCCGGGGTCAGCATCACCTTGCGCGGTGCGCGTTCCACCAGCGGCAGGCCCAGCTCTTCTTCCAGCTTGCGGATCTGCGTCGACAGCGTGGGCTGGCTGACGAAGCAGGAGGCGGCAGCCCGGCCGAAATGCTTGTGGTCGGCCAGGGCTACCAGGTACTTCAGATCACGTAGGTTCATCCTTACACCCCAGGGGTAACGGACCGGCTGACGGCGTGGTTACCCGACAGGCAGACAATGTTCCCGGTGATCTGGGAACGATGGATCAGGCTGCTTCAGCAACGGCACCGCTGCTGTTGCTCACCGACGAGCGGATCAGGTGGTCGAACGCGCTCAGTGCGGCGGTCGAACCGGCGCCCATGGCGATGATGATCTGCTTGTAGGGCACCGTCGTGCAATCGCCAGCAGCGAACACGCCCGGCAGGTTGGTCTGGCCGCGGTCGTCGATGACGACCTCGCCACGCGGCGACAGCGCCACCACATCCTTCAGCCACTCGGTGTTGGGCAGCAGGCCGATCTGCACGAAGATGCCTTCCAGCTCGACGCGGTGGGCATCGCCGCCGACGCGGTCCTTGTAGACCAGGCCGGTGACGCGGCTGCCGTCGCCCAGCACTTCGGTGGTCTGCGCGCTGGTCAGCACGGTGACGTTGCCCAGGCTGCGCAGCTTCTTCTGCAGCACTTCATCGGCGCGCAGGCTGGAATCGAACTCCAGCAGGGTTACATGCGACACGATGCCGGCCAGGTCGATGGCCGCTTCCACGCCGGAGTTGCCGCCGCCGATCACCGCCACGCGCTTGCCCTTGAACAGCGGGCCATCGCAATGCGGGCAGTAGGCCACGCCCTTGTTGCGGTACTGGTCTTCGCCCGGCACGTTCATCTGCCGCCAGCGCGCGCCGGTGGACAGGATCACCGAGCGCGACTTCAGCACCGCGCCGTTCTCCAGCTGCACCTGCACCAGGCCGTCTTCACCGGCCGGCACCAGCGCACTAGCGCGCTGCAGGTTCATGATGTCCACCTCGTACTCGCGCACGTGCTGTTCCAGCGCCGTGGCCAGCTTCGGGCCTTCGGTCTCCTTCACCGAGATGAAGTTCTCGATCGCCATCGTGTCCAGCACCTGGCCACCGAAACGCTCGGCGGCGATACCGGTGCGGATGCCCTTGCGTGCGGCATAGATCGCCGCTGCAGCGCCGGCCGGGCCACCGCCGACCACCAGCACGTCGAAAGCGTCCTTGGCGGCGATCTTCTCGGCATCGCGCTTGCTGGCATTGGTGTCCAGCTTGGCCACGATCTGTTCCAGGGTCATGCGGCCCTGGTCGAACACTTCACCGTTGAGGTACACGGTTGGCACCGACATGATCTCGCGCTGCTCGACTTCGTCCTGGAACAGGGCGCCGTCGATGGCCACGTGCTGGATGCGCGGGTTGAGCACCGCGGCCAGGTTCAGCGCCTGCACCACGTCCGGGCAGTTCTGGCAGGACAGCGAGAAGTAGGTTTCGAACTTGTAGTCACCTTCCAGGTTCTGCACCTGCTCGATCAGCTCGGCGGTGGCCTTGGACGGGTGGCCGCCGACCTGCAGCAGCGCCAGCACCAGCGAGGTGAACTCGTGGCCCATCGGCAGGCCGGCGAAGGTCAGGTGGATGTCCTGGCCCGGGGTGCCGAGGTCGAAGGACGGCACGCGGCCCTGGCCGTCGCGCAGGACCTGCAGCGAGATCTTGTCCGACAGGCTGTCCAGGGTCTGCAGCAGTTCCAGCATTTCCTGCGACTTGGCGCCGTCGTCGGCGTGCGCGGTGATCTGGATCGGGCGGGTCACGCGCTCCAGATAGGTCTTCAGCTGCGACTGCAGGTTGGCGTCCAACATCGGGTCTTCTCCTGGCTTCAGGCAAACAGGGGGCGTGGCACCGCTGTAGAAGGTAGCGGACCAGCAGGGGGTAGGGGTGAACCCAAGACAGCGACCGTGGAAGGGGCTGGCTGGCCAAGGCTGGCGTGCGTTGGCTGTCTTGGGTTCACCCCCACGCCGGCGGGGGGACCGGCACGGGGATGAAAGGCGCGCCGTGGCGTGGGGCCACGGCAGGCCGGTACTGCCTTAGATCTTGCCGACCAGGTCCAGCGACGGGGTCAGGGTCTTCTCGCCTTCCTTCCACTTGGCCGGGCAGACCTGGTTCGGGTTGGCGGCGGTGAACTGGGCAGCCTTCAGCTTGCGCAGGGTCTCGGCGACGTCACGGGCGATCTCGTTGGAGTGGATCTCCAGGGTCTTGATCACGCCTTCCGGATTGATGATGAAGGTGCCACGCAGGGCCAGGCCTTCTTCTTCAATGTGCACGCCGAAGGCGCGGGTCAGCTGGTGGGTCGGGTCGCCGACCAGCGGGAACTGGGCCTTGCCGACGGCCGGCGAGGTTTCGTGCCACACCTTGTGCGAGAAGTGGGTGTCGGTGGTGACGATGTAGACCTCGGCGCCGGCCTTCTTGAACTCGGCGTAGTGGTCAGCGGCGTCTTCGATCTCGGTCGGGCAGTTGAAGGTGAAGGCGGCCGGCATGAAGATCAGGACGGACCACTGGCCCTTCAGGCTGTTGTCGGAAACCTTGATGAACTCGCCATTGTGGTAAGCGTTGGCTTCGAACGGCTGGATCTGGGTGTTGATGAGGGACATCATTTTTCCTCTGGTGAAGGGGAGTGGGTGAATCGACAGGAGCTAGGTTACCGATTCGCTCGCGATAAGAACAATCCATTGATTGCATCTATTTGATAGATGCAGACTATCAAAAGCCGATGAGCAGGCACTGAACCCGGCCGCTTTCATCCTGCAACTGCCTGTGTGACAAGGAAAATCTTCCGGAACGGCTGAATGGGGCCAATAGCCGCTCCTTATCCCCTTCGACGGAACCTGAACGATTTCCAGCTTTTTGTAGAGTCGAGCCATGCTCGACTGCGCCAGAAGCAGCCGAGCATGGGCTCGGCTCTACAATTGCGGAATGTCTTTCCAACCCGAACCCTCCCTGCGCCAGATCGTGGCCGAGGCCAGTGCCCGCCTCGGCGGCGTCGAAGCCCGCCACGAGGCCGAGCTGCTGCTGCTGCACGTGCTGGAACGCCCACGCAGCTGGCTGTTCGCGCATGCCACCGATCCGCTGGCCGCCGCCGACCAGGCTGCCTTCGAAGCGCTGTTGGCCCGCCGCGTGGCCGGCGAGCCGGTGGCCTACCTGACCGGCCGCCGCGGTTTCTGGACGCTGGACCTGGACGTCGATCCAGCCACGCTGATCCCGCGCCCGGAGACCGAACTGCTGGTCGAGCTGGCGCTGGAGCGACTGCCGCAGGACCGTGCGCTGCGGCTGGCCGACCTGGGCACCGGCAGCGGCGCCATCGCGCTGGCGCTGGCCAGCGAACGGCCACAGGCGCAGGTGCTGGCCACCGATGCCAGCCCGGGCGCGCTGGCCGTGGCCGCGCGCAATGCTGCGCGCCATGAACTGCGCAACGTCCGCTTCGCCGAGGGCGGGCACGACTGGTATGCGCCGCTGCAGGGCGTGCGGTTCGACCTGATCGCCAGCAACCCGCCGTACATCGCCAGCGACGACCCGCACCTGGCACAGGGCGACCTGCGCTTCGAACCGGCCACCGCGCTGGCCTCCGGCGTGGACGGGCTGGATGACATCCGCCGCATCGTCGACGGTGGCCAGGCCCACCTGCTGCCCGGCGGTTGGCTGCTGATCGAGCATGGTTGGGACCAGGGCGCGGCGATCCGCGCGCTGTTCGACGCCGCGGGTTTTGCGGAGGTGCAGACCGTGCAGGACCTGGAGCAGCGCGACCGGATCACCCTGGGCCGGCGTCCGGCCTAGAATGGAGGTTCTCCTGCCCCGGCAGGGCATCACCCTGGAGCTGCAAGCATGCGTACGCTGTACCCCGCCATCACCCCCTACGACGTCGGCACCCTGAAGGTCGACGACCGCCACACGCTGTACTTCGAACAGTGCGGCAACCCGGACGGCAAGCCGGTGGTGATGCTGCACGGTGGCCCGGGCGGTGGTTGCAGCGACAAGATGCGCCAGTTCCACGACCCGTCCAAGTACCGCATCATCCTGTTCGACCAGCGCGGCGCCGGCCGTTCCACCCCGCACGCGGACCTGGTGGACAACACCACCTGGGACCTCGTCGCCGATATCGAGAAGCTGCGTGAGCATCTGAAGGTTGATCGCTGGCAGGTGTTCGGCGGCAGCTGGGGCTCGACCCTGGCCCTGGCCTATGCCGAAACCCACCCGCAGCGCGTGACCGAACTGGTCCTGCGCGGCATCTTCATGCTGCGCCGCTGGGAGCTGGAATGGTTCTACCAGGAAGGCGCCAACCGCCTGTTCCCGGATGCGTGGGAGCACTATCTGAAGCCGATTCCGTCGGTGGAGCGCCATGACCTGATCTCGGCCTTCCACCGCCGCCTGACCAGCGACGACGAAACCACCCGCCTGGAAGCGGCCAAGGCGTGGGCGGTGTGGGAAGGCGCGACCAGCTTCCTGCACGTCGATGACGACTTCATCAACAGCCACGAAGACCCGCACTTCGCGCTGGCCTTTGCCCGCATCGAGAACCACTACTTCGTCAACGGCGGCTTCTTCGAGGTGGAAGACCAGCTGCTGCGCGACGCGCACCGCATCGCCGACATTCCCGGCGTGATCGTGCATGGCCGCTACGACGTGGTCTGCCCGCTGGCCAACGCCTGGGACCTGACCAAAGTGTGGCCGAAGGCGAAGCTGGAGATCACCCCGGCCTCGGGTCACTCGGCGTTCGAAGCGGAGAATGTGGACGCGCTGGTGCGCGCCACCGATAGCTTCGCCTGATCGGTAGCGCCGGGCCATGCCCGGCGCTACCGGCCCTCATCCACGCATGGCGCGGATCTACCGCAGCCTGGTAGTGCCGGCCGCTGGCCGGCAACCCCGAAACGATTGGATCGGCGTAGACGCCGGCCAGCGGCCGGCGCTACCACTCCCCGGCCAGCAACGCGTCGGCCAGCACCTGCAGTTTCGGTGAATGCTGCCGCGAGGGCGGATAGATCAACGACAGTTCGCGGCTGCGGCCCTCGAACGGCTGCAGCACGCGCTGCAGGCGGCCGTCGGCCAGGACATCGGCCACCGCGAAATCCATCACCTGCACGATGCCGATGCCGGCGATCGCCGCTTCCACCAGCGGATCGCCGCTGTCGAACACCATCCGCGTCGGTGGGGTGAACTCGCGCAGTTGTCCGTCCTGCAGGAACTGCCAGTCCACCAGCCGGCCACTGCGCAGGTTGCGCACCGCGAGGCACGCGTGATCCTGCAGTGCGGCCACATCGTCCGGTGCGCCACAGCGCGCCAGATAGGCGGGGCTGGCCACCGTCACCCAACGCAGCGGACGCAGGGGGCGCGCGACAATGCGCTGGTCGGCGATGACGCCGGTGCGCAGCGCGGCATCGAAACCTTCCTCGACCAGATCGACCAGGCGGTCGCTGAGCACGGCTTCCACCTGCAGCTGCGGATGCTGTTGCAGCAACGGCGCCAGCATCGGCACCAGCACCTTGCGCCCGAACATCGATGGCGCGCTGATCTTCAGGGTGCCCGCGGGCGTGCAGGGACGGTCGGCCAACTGGCGTTCGGCATCCTCGAAGCCGCACAGCAGCGGAGCGACCTGGTCGACGAACTGGCGGCCATCCGGGGTCAGCGCCACGTTGCGGGTGTTCCGCTGCAGCAGCTTCACCCCCAGCGTGGCCTCCAGCCGACCGATCGCGCGCGACAGGCCGGACTGGCTCAGGCCCAGCTGTCCGGCGGCGACGGTGAAACTGCGGGCTTCGGCTACCTGCACCAGCATGCGTACCGCATTGAGGTCCATCGAGGTTCCATTCATGCTGAAAATCATGACAGATATGGCTGGAAGGGGGTTTATTGATTGCTTCGCATCAATGAGACTGCGCTCCCCCACCGCGCCAGACTGCCGATGCCTCCCCTCAAGTACCCGCGCTGGGCGCTGACCCTGCTGGCCACCGCCCAGCTGATCATCGCCCTGGACGCCACCATCATTTTCGTCGCCCTGCACGACATGGGCCGCGCGCTGCAGATCAACGCGCAGCAGCTGCAATGGGTGGTCAGTGCCTACACCGTGGCATTCGGCGGCAGCCTGCTGCTGGGCGGGCGCGCCGCCGACCTGATCGGCCGCCGCCGCTTCTACCGGCTGGGCATGCTGCTGTTCGCGCTGGCGTCGCTGCTCGGTGCGTTGGCGCCGAATGCCACCCTGCTGATCATCGCGCGCGCGGCGCAGGGCGTCGGTGCCGCGTTGTTGTTCCCGGCCACGCTGGCGCTGATCAACACGCTGTACGCCGAAGGCCCGGTGCGTAACCGCGCGCTGGCGATCTGGAGCATGGCCAGCGCGGTCGGCCTGGCGCTGGGCACGCTGCTCGGTGGCGTGCTGACCCAGGCGTTCGGCTGGCCGGCGGTGCTGGCGGTGATCGTGCCGTTGGCCACGGCGTGTGCGGTCGCAGCCGGTGCATGGTTGCCGGCCGATGGCCCGCGCGTGCAGGGCCGTTCCTTCGATCTGGCCGGTTGCCTCACCGTCACCGCCGGCGGCAGCCTGCTGGTCACCACCCTGGTGCAGGGCCCGGAGTGGGGCTGGACGGCGCGGGCCACGCTCATCTGCCTGCTGCTTTCAGCCGTACTGTTGACGGTGCTCGTACAGATCGAAAAGCGCAGCCGTGACCCGCTGATGCAGTTCGCGCTGCTGCGCCTGCCTGGCCTGCGCGCGGCTCTCGGCCTGACCTTCGCCTTCATGAGCAGCTATGGCGTGCAGTACTACTTCCTGGCGCTCTACTTCCAGGATGGCTATGGCTGGAGCCCGCTGCAGGCCGGCCTGGCCTTCCTGCTGCCGACATTGGTGTGCACCTTCGGCATCCGCGTTGCCGAACGCATGCTGCGGCGCCGTTCGCCACGGCAGGTGCTGGCCTGGGGCTTCGCGGCCGGTGCCATCGGCATCAGCGCGGTGGCGCTGGCGATGCCGCATGGCGCCAGCTATTGGCCGCTGCTGCCGGGCATCGTGGTGCTCAGCGTGGGCCAGGGCATGAGCTGGACGGCGATGTGGATCGTGGCCGGGCAGGGCGTGCCGGGGCCGCAGCAGGGTGTGGCGTCCGGCATGGCCGCCACCGCACAGCAGATCGGTGGTGCGTTGGGACTGGCGGTACTGGTGATGGTGGCCAACGCCGCGCGCGGCACGCAGGCGGCAACCAGTCCTGATGCGCTGCAGGGCATGGTCAATGCACAGTACGGCGCCGCGCTGTTCGCCGCGTTCGGCGTGGTGATCGCGCTGGGCCTGCGCCCGGCACCGGTAGACTCGGCAGTGACCGCCTGCCTGGGCAACGACGCATGATCGAACTGCTGGACCTGCAACAGACTCTGTGCGCCTTTGCGGCCTGCAACGATGACGATGCGGTGTACGCCTCCTTCGGTTGGGTGCACGCCACCGGGGGCGATCTGCTGCAGGCGCGTTTCTGGTTGCCGGCGGATGAAGACGCGGCGTTCGACGACGGCGGTGATGTCCCCGCCGAAGCGCGCGCGCTGGGCCTGTCCACCTTTCTTGAACCGGCGACTTTCGCCGACGTGCTCGACGTGCAGAAGCGGCAGCGGCCGCTGTCCACGCTGGCCGACCATGCACGGGCGCTGGCGTACTACGCCGAGTACGATGCCTTCCAGCAGGTTGAAGGTATCGACGAGGCACTGGGCGAAGCGGGTGTTGAGGAACAGGCGGCGGCACGCGAGGCCGGCATTGGTGCGGGCATCTTCGCGTCGTTCGATCTGGTGCTGGTTGCGTGCCCGGAGGGGCAGGTCAAGGCAGTGGCCCAGCGCGTGGCACGCCTGCTGGAGATTCCGGTGGGCGACGCGCTGCCGCGCTGTCGTGGGTTGCCGCTGATGCTGGGCGAAGCACTGGACCGCAAGCGTGCGCAGGCGATCAAGGATGACTTCGCCACCATTGGCGCAACGCTGCAGGTGCGCGGTTTCAAGCCGTTCCCGTGGATGGATGTTCCCGTATTGCGGTAGTGCCGGCCGCTGGCCGGCAACCCCGGGGTCGTTGGATCATTGCGGTTGCCGGCCAGCGGCCGGCACTACCGATCCTGGGTAGATCCACGCCATGCGTGGATGGGATCATGCCAGGGCCAGCAACTGCGGCTGCAACACGCTGAAGATCCGCGCCAGCCGCTCCGCCCATGCCTGCTGCCCGGCGGCATCGGCGATCAGGTCCTGGCGGATTTCCAGTTCCACATGCACCAGGCCGCGCCCTTCGCCATGCACCGGTACCGCGTAGTCGCTGGTACTGCTGACCGAATACGGTTCGTTGTCACCCACCACCAGGTCGCCTTCGTCGCGCAGTGCCTGCAGCAGTGCGTGCGCAAAACGCGTGTCCTGGTGGTACAGCACGCCGGCATGCCACGGCCGCTGCATGCCGTTCATCGCCGGGGTGAAGCTGTGCATCATCACCAGCAGGGTGGGGCGGCCGGCTTCACGGCGGGCATCCAGTTCCGCGTCGATGCGTGCGTGGTACGGCGCGTGGATCGCATCGATGCGCTGCTGCCGCTGCGCCACTGACAGTTCGGCATTGCCCGGCACCACGGTGTGGTCGCTTACTTCCGGAATCAGCGTCGGCGAGGCCAGCGGACGGTTGCAGTCGATCAGCAGCCGCGAATAGGTCTGTTCGATCGCCCAGGCATCCAGACGTTCGGCCAGTGCACGGGTGGTGCCGGCAATGCCGATGTCCCAGCCGATATGGCGGTCAAGTTCGGCCTGCGCCAGGCCAAGGCCTTCCAATGCTCGCGGCACCTGCTGGCCGGCGTGGTCAGCCAGCAGCAGGTACGGCGAGGCGCCCTGCGGCCGGTGGAGGGTGTAGATCGCCGGATCGTCAGCGTCCAGCAGCGCCGGCAGTGCGTGCAGGCCGGCGTCAGCCACGCGGGCGCCCGTCCAGGTGGTGCTCGATCATCCACAGGCCGGCCCACAGCTTGGCATCCAGCTCGTAGCCTTCGCCCATCTTCTGCACCAGCCACGCCGCTGCCTGCGCGCGCGGAATCTCGTGCACGGTGATGTCTTCGCTGTCATCGCCGCCACCTTCGCCGATCCGGCGCAGGCCGGTGGCACGCACGAAGGCGATCTTCTCGCTGCTGGCGCCGGAGGACGTCGGGCCGATCATCAGCACTTCGGCGTGGTCGGCGGTCCAGCCGGTTTCTTCTTCCAGCTCGCGCACGGCCGAGACTTCGATCGATTCGCCCGCATCGATGTCGCCGACCAGGCCGGCCGGCATTTCGATGGTGGGGGCCTGCAGCGGTACGCGGAACTGCTCGACGAACAGCACCTTGTCCTCCGGGGTGACGGCGATGATGATCGCGGCCAGGCCACCGGCATGGGTACGTTCGCTGTATTCCCAGGTGCCGCGCACCAGCATGCGCTGGTACTTGCCTTCATAGACGACGCGCGGGGCTTCGGTGTTGCGCTGGCTCATGCGGGTTCGCTGGAATTGGAAAAGGATGGAGTGGGAACGGGATCGGCCACGCCAGCGGCATCGAACAGCCGGCGGCGGGTCATCGGGCCGAAGCGCAGGGTCTGGCACAGGCCACCGAGCAGCTCCGGATCGGCTGCCTGGCGCAGCAGCCCGGGCTGGCTGCCCTCCAGCGGCGCGTCCAGCGCGATGGTGGTCAGCTGGCGCCAGAGCTGGGCGTGCTCGCGCTGTTCGCGCAGGCGCACTGCCATCTGTGCAGCGCCGCGCAGGCGCAGGAACGGCACTTCGTCCAGGCGTTCGTACAGCGCATCCATGCTGCCGAAGTGGGCCAGCAGCACGGCGGCGGACTTGCTGCCGACGCCACTGACACCCGGAATGTTGTCCACCGCATCGCCGCACAGCGCCAGGTAGTCGGCGATCTGGTGCGCGTGCACGCCGTGCCGCGCCTTCACGCCGGCCACGTCCCAGCGCTGGTTGCGGGCGTAGTCCCACTGTTCGTCGTGGTCGAGCAGCAACTGCGACAGGTCCTTGTCGGCGGAGATGATCACCCCGCGATGGCTGCCGCGGTGCACGTGCAGGGCGCTGCCGATCAGGTCGTCGGCCTCGTATTCGTGGTGGGCCAGCACCGCAAGGCCCAATGCCGCGCACAGGGCCTTGCAATGCACGAACTGGCGCTTGAGCGCTTCCGGCGCCGGATCACGATTGGCCTTGTAGGCCGGATACAGCCGGTGGCGGAAGCCGCTGTCGAGCGCTTCGTCGAAGGCGATGGCGATGTGCCGCGGGCGCTCGCGCTCCAGCAGGTCCAGCAGGAAGCGGGCGAAGCCGTGCACTGCATTGGTCGGCCAGCCCTGGGCGTCCTGGAACTGGTTCGGCAGCGAGTGCCAGGCGCGGAACACGTAGATGCTGGCGTCGACCAGGTACAGCGACGGCGGCGGAGCCGGCAGGGTCATGCCGGCGGCGTCCAGTCGCGCAGCAGGGCCGCCGGGTCGGGGCGCTCGCGTTCGGGGACGGCGGCCTTCGGCGTGCCGATATGGATGAAACCGGCAATGCCTTCGCCCTCGGACAGCCCCAGATAGGCGTGCACGGCCGGATCGAAGGCCATCCAGGCGGTCAGCCACTGCGCGCCGAAGCCCAGCGCCTGCGCGGCCTGCAGCAGGGCGAAGCAGACGCAGCCGGCGGTCATCAGCTGTTCCTGTTCGGGCACCTTCGGGTCCGGGCGCGGGCTGGCGACCACCACGATCACCAGCGGGGCGTGGCTGAAACGCTGGCGGTCCTTCTCGAACACGGCCTCGCCGGCATGCGGGTCACGCTGGCGGCTGCGTTCGGCCAGGAAGTCGCCCAGAGTGTGACGTGCATCGCCGGCGATTTTCAGGAAGCGGAACGGCACGCGCTTGCCGTGGTCGGGCACGCGCACCGCCGAGGCCAGCATCCGCTGCAGGGCGGCCGGGTCCGGTCCGGGCTCGCCCAGTTGCCGCGAGGGCACCGAGCGGCGGGCATCCAGGGCGAGCAGGGCAGCGGGGTCGGGCATGGAGTCTGAACCGGTCATCACGGGTGTTTGATTATAGTCGGGGTGGTCAATGACGCCGTCTGTGTCGCGTCCGGCCCCTGAATACCAAACTGTGATGAACATCATGCCACTGGCGGGAAACGGACAGCCGCTTCCCCTCGCCTCGTGGGCCTTGCACGGCTTACGATATCTGTCTTGCCGGGCCGCCGGTCATGAGGTTTGAAGTGAGGACTGTTTCACTGTCCGTGACGGGCTGGCCGGCCTACCATCGACGTTCCGGTACATGGGGTGTGCCGGTCGTCGCGATGTCCATGCTGTCTGTCGTGCCAGAGAAGGTGGGGAGCCTTCCCGAATGATGAGCGTGCCCACACCGATGGGATCGCCGGGCCGTGACCCGGCCCAGCTCCAGCTTGCCCGGGACATGGTCCTGCCGGCGTTGTGCCAGGCCTTCGGGGCTGCACTGGCGCGTTTCGACGATGCCCTGTTCGACCGCGCCGGCAATGCCGGCTCGTCGCAGTTGCTGTTCCTGGACGCGATGCGCGAACTGCGCCGCCGCCGTGAGGACATCGCTGCGGCCTTTGCCGGCCACCTGCAGCAGGCCTGGGCCGCCTTGGCGGCCGGTGAGCCGCTGTCGGCCGAGGCGACCCTGTCCGGGCCGGCCGAGGATGGCCTGAGCCTGCTGGCCGAACACGTGCTGGAATCGCGGTTGGCGGTGCGCAATTTCGCCACCGTGCTGCTGCGCGACTTCAAGCCGGTGCTGGCGCGGCTGGACCGTCGCCTGGGCCGGTTGATCGGTGGCGCGGAACTGGACGCTGACCACAATCCGATCAGCCCCGAACATCTGGGCGTGGCCATCCACGAGGCCTTTGCCGGCTGCGAGCTGGCCCCGGAAGTACATCTGGTGCTGATCAAGCTGTGCGAGCGCGACCTGCGCGCACCGGTCGGCCGCATCTACGAGAAGCTGGACGAGCAGCTGGCCGCGGCCGGGGTGATGTCGCAGATGGGGGCGCCGCAGCGCCCGCTGTCGGCGGCGCCGGATCCGCGCATGGCCGGGGTGCTGGATGATCTGGTCGAACAGCGACAGGCTGCAGGCTTCGATTCCGGATTCAGCGATGACGAACAGGCTGCACCGGCCTGGGCGCAGCGCTTTGCCGCGCGCTGGTCCGAGCGCCGCGGCCACATGCAGCAGCACCTGGGTGGCGAGGAAGGTGGCGCCAGCGAGGCCTACGCAGGCCAGCAGGGCATGCTGCTGGAAGCGCTGCACGAACTGCTGCAGCAGACCCGCCATGTGCGTGAGGACGCGACGTCGGCCGCACAGGTGGCGATCGGCCAGCAGCGTCCGCTCAGCCAGCGCGAAATGATGTCGGTGCTGTCGCTGCTGCAGGCCACGCCCAGTGCGACGCTGCGTGCAGCCATCGGCGAGGACGGCGAATCGCTGGCACAACGGCTGAAGAGTGAAGTGCTGTCCAGCGCCACCCAGCTTGGCGTGGACCCTGGCCAGACCCGGCTGGATCCGCAGGACGAGGATGCGATCGACCTGGTCGGCATGCTGTTCGACGTGATGCTGGATGAACGTGAACTGGAAGGCCGCTCGCGCGAACTGATCGGCCGCCTGGTGGTGCCTTTCGTCAAGGTCGCCATGCTCGACCGCCGCATGTTCGTGCAGAAGACCCACCCGGCGCGCAAGCTGCTCAACTCGCTGGCCGAGGCCTGCGAGGGCAACACCGGCGAGAGCCAGGCCGAGCGCATGCTGATGGCCAAGGTCGAGGAGATCATCGAGCGCCTGGTGGCCGAGTTCAACGAGAACCTGGCGATCTTCCTGACCCTGGAAGAAGAATTCCGCGAGTTCCTGGTGCAGCATCGCCGCCGCGTGGAAATCGCCGAGCGCCGTGCCGCGGAGACGCAGCGTGGGCAGGAAAAGCTGGAAATGGCCCGCAGCCGGGCCAGTGCGGAACTGGATCGTCGCATCGGTGATGCCACCCTGCCGCCGGCCATTGCCGAGTTCCTGCGCCAGCCCTGGCAGCACCACCTGACCCTGGCGCTGCTGCGCGAGGGCGAAGAAGGCGCGTCGGTGGCCGAGGCACTGAGCCTTGGCGACGGCCTGCTGGAGGAAGTGGCCGAGGCCCGCCGGCAGATTGTCGGCAAGCCGTGGCTGCAGGCCTGGCAGCCGGTGCTGGCCAAGGTGTTTGCCAGCGTCGGCGTGCACGGCGATGCGGCTACCGGGGCGATCGACGCCCTGCATGACACGCTGCAGGGCATCGCCGAGTCGCGGCCGGAACTGCAGCGCGCGCTGCCCGAGCTGCCGCAGGTCGCGCTGCCGGCGCCGCCGGTGGCTGAATCGCCAGCGGTGGAGCTCAGCGGACAGATCGACGCCGACGATTTCGACAATGCCGATGCCGACCGTTTCCGACGCATGGAAATCGGCAACTGGTTGGACTTCGTCGACAAGGACGGCAAGGTCCAGGCGGGCAAGCTGTCCTGGGTCAGCCCGATTTCCTCGCGCCTGCTGTTCGTCAACCGTCGCGGCGTGCGCTTCTGCGTGGCCTCGCCGGAAGAGCTGGCGGTGATGGTGCGGCTGGGCCGCCTGCGTGCCCACGTTGATGATGGGGCCTTCGACAGCGCCATGCAGGGCGTGATCGACCGCCTCGACCCGGGCAGCGCCACCCTGCACTGAGTGCGGGCTGCCTGCTAGGATCGGGAAAACTCACCGATCAGCGGGGACCTGCATGGCCGTGGCGTTGCTGGGGATCAAGGAGACCGCGCCGGGTGAACGGCGCGTGGCGTTGACGCCGGAAACCGCGCGCAAGCTCGGTGCCCTCGGCATTACGGTCTGGTACGAGGCCGGCGCCGGGCTGGCCGCTGGCTTCACCGATGCCGCCTATGACGATGCCGGAGCACGTGCCTTCGATGCGGGCCGCTGGTCCGAGATCGATATCCTGCTGTGCGTGCAGGCGCCTCCTGCGACGGTGCTGGAGCAGCTCAGGCCCGGTGCCAGCGTGGTCGGCCTGCTGGCCCCGGCCAACGATCCGGCGCTGGCCTCGCTGGCGGCCGATGATCGCCTGCAGCTGTTCCCGCTGCAGCAGCTGCCGCGCACCACCCGTGCGCAGGCGATGGATGTACTCAGTTCGCAGGCCGGCATGGCCGGCTACAAGGCCGCGCTGATCGCCGCCGAACGCGCGCCGCGCTTCTTCCCGATGCTGACCACCGCCGCCGGCACCGTGCGGCCAGCCAAGGTGCTGGTGATCGGTGCCGGCGTGGCAGGCCTGCAGGCCATCGCCACCGCACGTCGTCTCGGTGCACAGGTGGAAGGTTTCGACGTGCGCCCGGAAACCCGCGAGCAGATCCAGTCACTGGGCGCGCGCTTCCTCGACCTCGGGGTGAGCGCGGCGGGCGAGGGCGGCTATGCGCGCGCGTTGACCGACGAGGAGCGCGCCGAGCAGCAGCGTCGGCTGGCCGACCACCTGCGCAGCGTGGACGTGGTGATCTGCACGGCTGCGGTGCCGGGCCGCCCGGCGCCGACCATCGTGACCGCCGCAATGGTGGAGGGCATGGCCACCGGCAGCGTGATCGTCGATCTGGCGGCCGAAAGTGGCGGCAACTGCGCGCTGACCCAGCCGGGGCAGTGCATCGAACACCAGGGCGTGACCATCGATGGCCCGCTGGGCCTGGCCAGTCGCGGCGCGACCCAGGCCAGTGAGATGTATGCGCGCAACCTGCTCAACTTCGTTGCGCTGTTCGTGCGCGAGGGGCAGCTCGGTTTCGACTGGGACGACGAGCTGCTGGCGAAGACGCGCTGGCAGGCGTGAGTGACACGGGGTCAGATCCCTTTGCCTCTGGCAAAGGGGTCTGACCCCGATCTCCGGGAATCTGCCAGGGGTCGGATCCCTTTGCGTCAGCAAAGGGCTCTGACCCCGTTCCCCGGGGCCTTACCGCGGCTTCGCCGGCGGCGGGTTGTCGCGCACCCACTCCTTGCGTTCTTCGGGCGTCATCTGCGACCAGCGCTCGCGCAGCGCGTCACGCTGGGCTGGGCTCAGCGTGCGCATCTGCCCGAACAGGGCCCGTGCCTGCTCGCGCTGTTCCGGGCTCATGTGCTCGAAGCGGCGCAGGCCGCGGCGGGCCTTGTCGCGCTCCTCCGGGCTCATCGATTGCCAGCGCTGGCCATGCGAAAGCATGCGCTGGCGCTGGCCGGCATCGGCACTGTTCCAGCGGTCGCGCAGCGGCGCCAGCAGGGATTCGCGCTGGGATTCGCTCAGCTGCTCCCACGCCGGCAAGGGTGCGGTCGGTGCGGGGCGTGTGGCAGGGGCGGGCGCAGCGCTCTGTGCCAGCGCCGGGACGGCCGGCAGCAGCGACAGGGTCAACAGCAGCGGCAGGATAGGCAGTCGGAACATGGTTCACTCCATCGCCAGGTCGGTATCGCCCAGCCACAGGTACAGATCGGGATTCTCGTCGTACAGCGCGCTGTTGTCTTCCACCGAGGCCAGCACGGGGGCCGGCGCCGGGCCGGCAAGCCTGCCATGGCCGGTGAACTGCAGGCCGATCCCCAGGGCCACCACCAGCGAACAGGTGCTGGCCAGCCACCAGCGCCAGCGTCCGCGATGGGCGGCGGTGGCGCCGTGGCGCGCGAGGCGCAGCCGTGCCAGCGTGGCCGGCGACAGCGCCTGCAGCGACTGCGCGTGCAGGCTGCGCAGGGTGTCATCGGAAGGCAGGGAGCGGTTCACGGGTGGGTCTCCAGATAGTCCTGCAGCGCCTGCCGGGCGCGTGCCAGATGGGTTTTTACCGCGCCTTCGCTGCAGCCCATGGCGCGGGCAGTGGTGGCCCCGTCCAGGTCCTGCAGCACGCGCAGGGTGAAGGCTTCGCGCTGGCGGGCGGGCAGGGTGCGCAACGCGTCCACCAGCTGCTGGTACTGCTGGCGCTGCTCATGCGCCTGTGCCGGGTCCGGGCCGGGGTCGGCCCAGTCGATCTCGCTGCCTTCCGCGTCCTGGTTGTCGCGCCAGAACGGCAGGCGGAAGCGGCGCCGGCGCTGCATGTCGATCACCCGGCGGCGCAGGATGCTCCAGAACAGCGGCGCCCATTCGGCGGCCGGCTTGTCGGCGTAATCCAGCATGCGCAGCAGCGCATCCTGCACCGCATCCATGGCGTCTTCGCGCTGGCGCAGGCCGGCCTCGGCGAAGCGGAACGCTCGCGGGCCGACGCTGGCCAGGAACGCTTCCAGCGATGCCGGCAGGGCATCGGTCTCGGCGCTCGGGGAGAGGGGGCTGCTCACCAGCACAGGGTACGGTTCCTCGCTCGGGGTCACCATCGACAACGCGTGAGCGCCACCGCGGTTGACGCCGGGTGCGCACGGGTTCAGCCCGTGGTTATGATGGGGCGACGAAGACAGAGCGGGAGCGTTGCCAGTGAGTGACGGGTTCGTGGCGCTGTACATCTTCATGCTGGCGGCCATCGCCGGCCACGTGATCATTTCGCGGGTGCCGGTGATCCTGCACACCCCGCTGATGTCGGGCTCCAACTTCATCCACGGCATCGTGCTGATCGGCGCGATGGTGGTGCTGGGGCATGCGCAGACGCCGCTGGAGAAGGCGCTGGGCTTCCTCGCCGTGGTGCTCGGTGCCGGCAATGCCGCCGGTGGCTACGTGGTCACCGCGCGCATGCTGGAAATGTTCAAGCCGAGCGCGCCCAAGGGCGGCAAGGACGAACCGAAGGAGCCGCAGGCTTGAACATCAGCACCGTCGAACTGCTCGACTGGCTGGTCAAGGCCAGCTACCTCGTCGCCGCCACGCTGTTCCTGCTGGGCCTGCAGCGCATGGCCTCGCCACTGACCGCGCGCAGTGGCATCCGCTGGGCCGGGCTGGGCATGCTGCTGGCCACCGCGGCGACCTTCTTCCTGCCCGAACTGCACAACGTGCCGCTGATCCTGGTGGCACTGCTGCTGGGCGCGGGCCTGGCCTGGTGGTCGGCCGGCAAGGTCGCCATCACCGACATGCCGCAGATGGTGGCGCTGTACAACGGCATGGGCGGTGGCTCGGCGGCGGCGATCGGTGCGGTGGAACTGCTGCGCTATGCCTTCCTGGCCAACCGCGATACCAGCCACTGGAGTGCGCAGGCGCTGGCCGACCTGGCCGCACGCCAACCGTCGGGCACGGTACTGCTGCTGGCGGTGGTCGGTGCGGCGATCGGTGCGGTGTCGCTGTCCGGCTCGGTGATCGCCTGGGCCAAGCTTGATGGCCGCCTCGACAAGCGCGTGACCTGGCCCGGCCAGCAGGTGATGAACCTGGTGGTGGCACTGGCGGTGGTGGTGCTGGCGATCATCGCGGCCAGCACGCTCGACACCTGGGCGATCGTCGCCTTCTTCGTGCTGGCACTGGCACTGGGCGTGCTGATGACGTTGCCGATCGGTGGCGCCGACATGCCGGTGGTGATCTCGCTGTACAACGCGTTCACTGGCCTGGCGGTGTCGTTCGAGGGCTACGTGCTGGGCAACGAGGCGCTGATCATCGCCGGCATGATGGTCGGCGCGGCTGGCATCCTGCTGACCCGGCTGATGGCCAAGGCGATGAACCGGCCGATCCGCAACGTGCTGTTCTCCAACTTCGGCGGCGGCGTCGGCGGGGAAGCGCAGGCGATCACCGGCGCGCAGAAGCCGATTGAGGCGTCGGACGTCGCGGCGATGATGGCCTACGCCGAACGCGTGGTGATCGTGCCGGGATACGGCATGGCCGTGGCCCAGGCCCAGCACAAGATCTGGGAGCTGGCGCAGCGGCTGGGCCAGCGCGGGGTGAAGGTGAAGTTCGCCATCCACCCGGTCGCCGGGCGCATGCCCGGGCACATGAACGTACTGCTGGCCGAAGCGGGCGTGCCCTACGACCTGATCGCCGACATGGATGACATCAACCCGGAGTTCGCCAACACCGACGTGGTGCTGGTGATCGGTGCCAACGACGTGGTCAATCCGGTGGCACGCACCGATCCGGCCAGCCCGATCTACGGGATGCCGGTGCTGGATGTGGTTAATGCGCGCAACGTGGTGGTGATCAAGCGCGGCAAGGGCACCGGCTTCGCCGGTATCGAGAATGCGCTGTTCTACGCCGACAACACCCGCATGCTGTATGGCGACGGCGCCGAAGCGGCCGCATCGCTGGTGAGCGAGCTGAAGGCGCTCGACGGCGGGCATTGAGGGGCGGCTGCACTTGGTAGGTGCGGACCTTGGTCCGCACGCTTCTGCCGGCCAGCGGCCGGCACTACCGCATCCCACGCGTGGCGTGGATCTGCGCGCTCAGCGCGCCAGCCAGGCGCCCACGATCACGGCCACGGCCAGCCACAGCCATTCCATCGCGCCGTTGGCCAGGGTGACCAGGGTCCAGGCCAGGTGCGGGCCCATCCGCGTGGTGGCGTCCCACAGGTCCAGGCCGATCGAGCCGCCCATCCAGGCGCTGGCGATGGCCCAGTTGGCCACGGCGGCCACCAGCAGGGTGCCCAGCACGACCAGGGCGATGCGCAACCGGCCCGGGCCCAGTGTGCCCAGGCGCAGCATGAACACCAGTTCCAGGGCGGACACTACCGCCATCCAGCCGACCTGTCGGCCGGTCATCAGCGCCAGGACCATCCAGGCGAGGGGAGCAACAAGCAGACCCAGCAACAGCATGAGGGGCCAGAGCCAGGTGACGGTCCTGGCACGCGCGGCATTGGAGGACATCGAAGCTCCCTGAAGATCACCCACAGGATACTGTGGTTTGCCGCAGTGCACCGGCGGTGCCGGGGCGGCTGGGCTAGAATGCCGTCTTGCGTGGCCCCGGCCACGGCCCCATATCGGTCCCCATGTATTCCCGTAGCAGCGAACCTGTCCACTTCGAACGCGATTGCGAGGCCGTGATGGTCCCGCAGGGCGATACCGTGACCCTGCCTGCCGGCAGCTATGGGTACATCACCCAGGCGCTGGGCGGCAGTTATTCGGTGTTCGTCGAGGGCAACCTGTTCCGCATCGCCGGCAAGGACGGCGACGCCATCGGCAAGGAGGCGCCGGCACCGCTCGAGCTGCCGGCCGACGCCACCGATGAGCAGGTGGAACAGCTGGTGTGGCAGCAGCTGCGCACCTGCTTCGACCCGGAAATTCCGGTCAACATCGTTGAACTGGGCCTGGTCTATGAAGTCGAGATCAAGCACCTGGACGAAGGCAAGCGCGAGATCGACGTGAAGATGACCCTGACCGCCCCGGGCTGCGGCATGGGCGAGATCCTGGTCGACGACGTGCGCAGCAAGCTCGAAATGATCCCGACGGTGGCCGAGGCCGACGTCGACCTGGTGTTCGACCCGCCGTGGAACCAGCACATGATGTCCGAGGCGGCGCGGCTCGAGACCGGCATGCTTTGACCCAGGGCCCGCAGTGACGCGGGCCCGGCACTACCCGCAACCAGAACAGGAATCCTCCGGTGTCCCAGTCCATTCCCAGCTTCGCCGTCACCCGTTCGGACCACCCGCGCAGCGCTGAAGAGCGCGCCAAGATCCTGGAGAAGCCGGGCTTCGGCCTGCACTTCACCGATCACATGGTGGAAGTGCGCTGGGACAAGGATGCCGGCTGGCACAACGCCAACGTGCGTGCCTACGGCCCGCTGCAGCTGGACCCGGCCGCGGCAGTCCTGCACTACGGCCAGGAAATCTTCGAAGGCATCAAGGCCTACCGCCACGCCGACGGTTCGATCTGGACCTTCCGCCCCGACGCCAACGGCCGTCGCCTGCAGCGTTCGGCGCAGCGCCTGGCGCTGCCGGAACTGCCGGTGGAGATCTTCGTCGAATCGCTGAAGCAGCTGATTGCCGTCGACAGCGCCTGGGTGCCGTCGGCCGATGAGTCGAGCCTGTACTTCCGTCCGTTCATGATCGGCGACGAAGCCTTCCTCGGCGTGCGTGGCGCGCACAAGGCCGGCTACTACGTCATCGCCAGCCCGGCCGGCCCGTACTTCGCCAAGGGCGTCGCTCCGGTGTCGATCTGGCTGTCGACGGAGTACGCGCGTGCGGCCAAGGGCGGCACCGGTGCGGCCAAGTGCGGTGGCAACTACGCCGCCTCGCTGCTGCCGCAGCAGAAGGCACAGGCACAGGGCTGCTCGCAGGTGCTGTTCCTTGACCCGGTCGAGGGCAAGTACCTGGAAGAACTGGGCGGCATGAACGTGTTCCTGGTCTACAAGGACGGCACGCTGGTCACCCCGGAACTGTCCGGCAGCATCCTCGAGGGCATCACCCGCGAGAGCATCCTGCAGCTGGCGCGCGACCGTGGCATGAAGGTCGAAGAGCGCAAGGTCAGCATCGACGAGTGGAAGGACGGCGTGGCCTCCGGTGCGATCAGCGAAGTGTTTGCCTGTGGCACCGCGGCAGTGGTCACCCCGATCGGCCAGCTGAAGGGCGAGGGCTTCTCGGTGGGCGACATCAACGCGCCGGCCGGCGAAGTGACCATGTCGCTGCGCAAGGAACTGACCGACATCCAGTACGGCCGCCTGCCGGACCGCCACAACTGGCTGGTCAAGCTGGGCTGATCGCCCGCACTGAACTGTAGCGTCGAGCCATGCTCGACGGCTCTTCCGGAAAGCCCGTCCCTGTGACGGGCTTTCTGCGTTGTGGGGCCGCCAGGCTGCTGCAGGGGAGTGATTGACGCAAATAGGTTTGCAATGCAAACTAAATTCAAGCGACCCCGATGGAGCATGTCATGCAGCAGCCGTCCGTCATTGATCCTTCCTCGCGCCTGCAGGCGTTGACCCGTGAATACTCGCGTTACTCGCGCAGTGCCGGTGGCCTGTCGGCGATTGCGGGTGGTGTTGCCTGTCTGGCCTCTTTCCTTGCGGGCGCGTTGTTGCCGACCACCCTGGCGCTGCGCGTCGTGCTGATCGCCGTACCGGTGCTGTGGATCGTCGGCAAGCAGTGGCTGGCGCGCCGCTACTACCAGCGTCTGGGCCAGGTCGAGGAGCAGGTGACGCCGGCCGAGCGCAATTTCCAGCGCTTCTTCATCGCCTTCACCGCCTTGGTGAGCGTGCTGGTGATTGGCAGCGTGCTGCCCAGGCTGGCGCCGATGGGCGAGTTGCCCTGGGATCTGCGCGCCATCGGCTATCTGGCCGTGGTGGCGCTGCTGCCCTGGGTGGTGTGGCGCTGGCTGCGTACACCGCTGGAGTTCATCGTGGGTGTGTTCCTGCTCTGCCAGGCCGCGCTGGCCTTCACCGGGCAGGCCTATGGTTTCGGGCTGAGCACTGCGGTGTTCCCGCTGGCGTCCATTGCGCTGATCGTGGTCGGCTGGCGTGACCACCAGCGGTTCCACCGTCTGCAGGCGGAAATGCGCGCGTTCATGGCCGGGCGGACGTTCGTCGAATGACCCGCCTGCCTGATCCGCGCGCGCTGCTCCAGCTCGACCGCCTGATCCACGAACCGGCGCGCCTGCTGATCCTGTCGATCCTGGCCGGCGCCGAGTCTGCCGAGTTCGGTTTTGTTGAACATCTCAGCGGGCTGAGCAAGGGCAACCTGTCCAGCCATCTGAGCAAGCTGGAGGCAGCCGGACTGGTCGCCATCGAAAAGTCGTTCCGTGGCAAGCGCCCGCTGACCACCCTGCAGTTGACGCCGGTGGGGCGCCACGCACTCGCCGAGTACCGCACGCAGCTGGCGGCGATCGTCGCCGGCATTCCTGATCCGGATCGAAAGGACGCCTGACATGACATTGCTCCCGCGCCTGTTTGCAGTTCTGGTTGTTTCCTGCTCAGTTCTCATCGGCGCGGCCACGGCCGCAGATCCGCGCCAACAGGGAGCCACGCTGACCACGCAGTTCTACGAAGGGCACATCGACGCCCTGTGGGAACGGATGACGCCGCAGATGCAGGCGGGGCTGAAGTCCCCGCAGAACCTGGTGGCGCTGCGCGAGCAGGTGCTCGCTGGCTGGGGCGCAGAAACCGAGCTGGTCAGTGAGAAGGTGGAGAAGGTTGATGGATTCGACACCTATCTGCGGCAGGCGCGCTTCGCCAGGAGCGCGGACCTCATCCAGGTGCTGTGGGCCATCGATGCCGACGGGCGGATTGGCGGCTTCTACATCCGCCCGCTACAGACCACGCCGCCGCAGGCCGCTGCGAGCGGATTCCTCGACTACCAGAACCGCACACGGCTGCAACTGCCGTTCAACGATGAATACTTCGTGTTCTGGGGCGGGCGCAGTGTCGAACAGAACTACCACGCCGCCCACGCCGGCCAGCGCTTCGCGATGGACCTGCTGGTGGTCCGCGATGGCCGATCCCATCGTGGCGAGGGTCAGCGCAACGAGGACTATTTCTGCTTTGGCCGGCCGATCCTCGCGCCGGCCGACGGTACGGTGGTGGAGGTGGTGGAGGGCGTCGCCGACAACCGTCCGGGCCAGATGAATTCCGCCCAGCTCACCGGCAACCGTGTCATCCTCGATCACGGCAATGACGAGTATTCGGTGCTGGCGCATCTGCGCCAGGGCAGCGTGCGCGTTGCACAGGGGCAGGTTGTCCGCAGCGGTGCGCACCTCGGTGACTGTGGCAACAGCGGCAATTCCTCCGAGCCGCACCTGCACTACCAGCTGCAGGCCGGGCCTGCGTTCGGCGTCAGCGCAGCGCTGCCGGCGCAGTTTTCCGACTATGTGGCCGATGGCCGGCCGGTCGCGCGCGGCGAACCGGTCAAGGGGCAGCACATCCGCCCTGCCGACGCTGCGCACGCCGAATAGTCCCTGCACTCGAACGGGGCAGCACGATGGCCGCGCCGGTGCTGCGCGGCCATTGGCGTGGAAGTGGACGCCGATGTCGGCAAAGTCATCCGCAGACATGACATTGCCCAGTCAGGTGCGTGCAGGCCGCGAGAAAGTTCCTTCACCTTCACAAACCCTCGACCCGAAAAGTCTCAGATCAGACATTTCATCTTGCTGAAAAGACGCTGAAAATCTTGTGGTGTCCGGTTTTGGTCATTAGCGTCATCTGCACGGCGGATCGATAGGGGGATCCGCTGACTCGCCGGACTTCGAACCTCGCCAACGCAAGCCAGCCCATGGTTCGGGCCGGTGCTTCTGCCGATTCCGGCATTCACACCACTAGAAAGGGAAATACGATGTCCCAGGTAACGCAACCGCGTGTGCGTCGAGTGTGGGTGGTCCTTGGTGCGTCCGTTCTGTCATCGCTGCTGCTGGCCACGCCTGCGCTGGCCGGTGACGTCCAGCTCAGCGGCCTGCAGTCCGCGCCGACGCACCAGCGCTTCATCGTGAAGTACCGTGACGGTAGTGCGCCGGTGGCCAACACCACCGCACTGGCCTCTTCGCTGAAGAGTGCCGCCGCCGGCCTGGCCAGCAGCCAGGGCCGTGCGCTGGGCCTGCAGGAGGTCCGCAAGCTGGCCGTCGGCCCGACCCTGGTCAGAACCGATCGTCCGCTGGACCAGGCCGAATCCGAGCTGCTGATGCGCAAGCTCGCCGCCGACCCGAACGTGGAATACGTCGAAGTCGACCAGATCATGCGTGCGACGCTGACCCCGAACGACACCCGCTTCAGCGAACAGTGGGGCTTCGGTACCTCCAACGCGTCGATCAACGTGCAGCCGGCCTGGGACAAGGCCACCGGCACCGGCGTGGTGGTGGCCGTGATCGATACCGGCATCACCAACCATCCCGATCTCAACGCCAACATCCTGCCCGGCTATGACTTCATCAGCGACGCCGCGATGGCACGCGATGGCGGTGGCCGCGACAACAACCCGAACGACGAAGGCGACTGGTACGGCGCCAACGAGTGCGGCTCGGGCATCCCGGCCTCCAACTCCAGCTGGCACGGCACCCACGTCGCCGGCACCGTGGCGGCGGTGACCAACAACAGCACCGGCGTGGCCGGTACTGCGTTCAATGCCAAGGTCGTCCCGGTGCGCGTGCTGGGCAAGTGCGGCGGTTACACCTCCGACATCGCCGACGCGATCGTGTGGGCCTCCGGCGGCACCGTCAGTGGCGTGCCGGCCAATGCCAACCCGGCCGAAGTCATCAACATGTCGCTGGGTGGTGGCGGCACCTGCTCGGCCACCTACCAGAATGCGATCAACGGCGCGGTCAGCCGCGGCACCACCGTGGTGGTCGCCGCCGGCAACAGCAACACCAACGTGTCCTCGTCGGTGCCGGCCAACTGCGCGAACGTGATCGCGGTGGCGGCCACGACCTCGGCCGGTGCACGTGCCAGCTTCTCCAACTACGGTGCCGGCATCGATATCTCCGGCCCGGGCCAGAGCATCCTGTCCACCCTCAACACCGGCACCACCACGCCGGGCAGCGCCACCTATGCGTCCTACAACGGCACCTCGATGGCGGCGCCGCATGTGGCCGGTGTGGTTGCACTGATGCAGTCGGTAGCGCCGAGCCCGCTGAGTCCGGCACAGGTCGAAAGCACCATCAAGAGCACCGCCCGCCCGCTGCCGGGCGCCTGCTCGGGTGGCTGCGGCGCCGGCATCGTCGACGCCAACGCGGCCGTGGCTGCGGCGATCAATGGCGGTGGCCCGAACCCGGGCGGCAACGTGCTGCAGAACAACGTGCCGGTGACCGGCCTGGGCGCCGCGACCGGTGCCGAGCTGAACTACACCGTCGCCGTTCCAGCCGGCAGCACCCAGCTGCGCGTGGCGATCAGTGGCGGCAGCGGTGATGCCGACCTGTACGTGCGCCAGGGCAGTGCCCCGACCGATACCACCTACACCTGCCGTCCGTACCTGAGCGGCAACAGCGAGACCTGCACCATCAACAGCCCTGCCGCCGGCACCTGGTATGTGCGGGTGAAGGCGTACAGCACCTTCTCGGGCCTGACCCTCAACGCCCAGTACTGAGCCCAAGTCCCTCTCCAAGGGCACGCCCTGGCTTCGGCCGGGGCGTTTTTGTCCGGGTGGGTGCCGACCTTGGTCGGCACGCTGTTCCTCAGACCGACTCGAAACGATTCGCCGCCACGTTCTTGCGCACGTGCTGCGGGTCGAAGATCCGCCCGTTCATCGCGATGTACACGCCGCTCGGCAGCGACTGCACCGCACCGATCGCACAGCCGATGTTGAACTCCGCATCCGAGCCACGGAAGCGTGCCGGGCTCAGTGCGCCGGTCATCACGATGGTCTTGTCCGGGATCGTCGCCAGCACCTTGCCGGTCTGCACCATCGAATCGGTGCCGTGGGTCACCAGTACGTGCCGGGTCGGCTGCGCGGCGATGGTGGCGCGGATCAGTTCGCGGTCCTCATCGTTGATGTGCAGCGAATCCTTGCGCAGGATCGGAATCACGTTGAAGCGGAACGTCACGCCCAGCTCGCGCAGGATCATGCCGATCTGCGGATCGCCGATCTGGTAGTCCGACTTGTCGTCGAAATAGATCTTGTCGATCGTGCCACCGGTGGTGACGACCAGGAGCTCTTCCATCATGTGCATGCGCGAAACCAGGACAGGTACTGCGGCGCGGGGCCAGGAATGCAGATGATACGGCCCTGCGGTCGCAGCGTCAGCGTCGCTTGCCGAAGCGGGCGCGCAGGCCGGGCAAGCTGGCGCTGAAGATCACCAGCAGCGCCAGCGCGATCTCGATCAACGCCAGCCAGCGCGTTTCCGGGTGGCTCCAGGCGCTCATCACGCCGTGGCTGAACCAGCCCAGGGCCAGCACCGAGGCCCAGAAGCCGGCCTTGCGCCAGCCCAGGCGCACGGCGATGGCCAGTGCCAGCGGTGGTGCGGTGAACACCAGCTGGGTCGCCAGCCAGTGCTTGTCATTGATGAACCAGCCTGCGAACAGCGCGGCCAGCCCCATCAGGGCCAGCAGCAGGACCGTGCGCGGCGCGCGGCTCATCGGGCCAACCGCTGCGCGATGTCGGCCACCCGGCGCCCCAGTGCGCGCGCCAGCACGGCTTCGTCGTCGGTCGGCTGCGGGTCGTCGGCGGCGCCGGCCACGTGGCTGGCGCCATACGGCGTGCCTCCACTGGTGGTGTGGCTCAGCGCCGGTTCGGTGAACGGGATGCCGACGATCACGCAGCCGTGGTGCAGCAGCGGCACCTGCATCGACAGCAGGGTCGACTCCTGCCCGCCATGCATGGATGCGGTGGAAGTGAACACGCCGGCCGGCTTGCCGGACAGGGTGCCATTGACCCATTCGGCGCCCAACCCGTCCAGGAAGTGCTTGACCGGCGCGGCCATGTTGCCGAAGCGGGTGGGGCTGCCGAGCAGCAGGCCCTGGCACTCGACCAGGTCCTGCACGCTCACATAGGGGGCGCCATCGTCGGGTACCGGCGGCTGTGCGGTCTGGGTCACGGCGGCCACCGGCGGTACCGTGCGCAGGCGCGCGGTCATGCCCGGCACTTCGCCGATGCCCCGCGCGATCTGGCGCGCCAGCCGTGCCACCGAACCGCCCCGGCTGTAGTACAGCACCAGAATCTCGCCCATCGTGCCCGCTTCTCCTCGTCGTGTGGCTACCAGTATGGCTATCCTGCGAGCATTCCGCATCGGGTACCCTTTCGCCGATGGAACCTTTGGATACGCTCAACCTGTGGATGGAGCGCGCGCGGGATCGCGCACGGGCCATCAGTTTCGGCCGCTTCCTGTGGCATCGCTTCCTCGACGACCGCCTGTTCCAGGCAGCGGCGGCGCTGGCGTACACCACGGTGTTCGCGCTGGTGCCGCTGGCGATCGTGGTATTCGGCGTGCTGTCGGCCTTCCCCGTCTTCGACCGCTGGAGCGATCAGCTCAGCGACTACGTGTTCTCCAACTTCGTGCCCTCCGCGGCGCGTGCGGCCGAGGGCTACCTGCGGCAGTTCTCGGCCAGTGCCGGCCAGCTGACGGCGGCCGGCTTCATTGCACTGGTGGTCTCACTGCTGATCACGCTCAACAGCGTGGAAGAGACCTTCAACCAGATCTGGCGGGTCGGCTCGACCCGGCCCAAGCTGACCCGTTTCCTGGTCTATTGGACCGTATTGACCCTGGGCGCGATGCTCGCCGCCGCATCGCTTGCGGTATCGGCGCGGGTGTTCGCCATGCCGTTGTTCGGTACCCAGGAGGGCCGTTGGTTGGCCGAGCTGGCGCTGCGGCTTGCGCCGATCCTGATCGAGTTCGTCTGCATCACGCTGATGTTCCGGGTGGTGCCGCATCACACGGTGAAATGGCGGCACGCCGTGCCTGGCGCGATCCTGGCGGCGGTCATCCTGGAGCTGGTGAAGTGGGGCATCGGCGCCTATCTGGGCAGCTTCCAGTCCTACCAGAAGCTGTATGGCACGGTGGCCTTCGTGCCGATCCTGCTGCTGTGGATCTACCTGTGCTGGGTGGCGGTGCTGCTGGGCGCGTCGCTGGCCTCATCGATGGCGGCCTTCCGCTACCAGCCGGTTGAGCTGCGCCTGCCGCAGGGGTACGAGTTCTACGGCTTGCTGCGCCTGCTCGGCCGCTTCCACCATGCCCGTGCCAAAGGCAAGGGCCTGGCCGACGATGAAATCCTGCGCCTGGAACCGTTGCTGACCGACTCGCTGCTGCAGGATCTGGCCTGCAACCTGCAGGCGATCGGCCTGCTGCGCCGCGATGAACGCGGCGAGTGGTTGCTCGCGCGCGACCTGGACCAGGTCAGCCTGGCCGATCTGTACGAATGCACCCAGCTGCGCATCCCAGTGGCCGAGCAGCATCTGCCGTACCGCGACGACAGCCTGGGCCGTGCCGCATTGGCGGCGCTGGACGATCTGCGACTGCCCCTGCGTGAACGCCTCAAGCGCAAGGTCAGTGACATCTACACCGATTCCGGAGATATGCCATGACCCGCAAGACCCCGTTGCCGCTGCTGCTCCCATTGACCCTGCTGCTGGCCCTGGCGGCCTGCAAGCCGGCCCAGGAGCCGGCCCCGGCCAGCAGCCAGCCGCCGGCACAGGCGCCGACGCCGGCCACTCCGGCGCCGGTCGAGGAAACCCCGGCCGAGCGCACCACCGCCGAGTTCCCGACGCTGAAGATGAAGGCGGTGGATGGCAGCGACTACGACCTGGCCGCGCATCGCGGCAAGTGGGTGGTGGTGAACTTCTGGGCGACCTGGTGCGCCCCGTGCCGCAAGGAAATGCCCGAACTGTCGGCGCTGCATGCGATGCGCAGCAACATCGAGGTGGTCGGCCTGGCCTACGAGGACATCGAAGCGCCGGAAATGCAGTCGTTCCTGACCAAGCATCCGGTGACCTATCCGATCGTGATCGTGGACCCGTTCGATCCGCCGGCGGACTTCGCCACGCCGCGAGGCCTGCCGTTGACGCACCTGCTGGATCCGCAGGGCAAGCTGGCCCACACCTTCCTTGGCCCGGTGACCGCCGCCGACATCGAAAAGCAGATCGCGGCTGCCAAGTAGTGGGTTGGTCGGCAGGGCCTGAGGCCCTGCACCCGTGGAGGCCAGAGCAACAGCAACGGCAACAGCCGAAGCAAAGGCGGGTCTCCTGAGGGATGGCGGGGTGGGTCCGGTTGCGGGGGCCGCTGCAAGTACGTCCATGTAAGCTCGGTCGCCGCATCCATGCGGCTCACGCTCCCGCAACCGGACCCACCCCGCCTTCGACAGATTTCCGCGATCTGTCGGGACGGCATGGGGTCAGATCCGTTTTCCGAAGGAAAACGGATCTGACCCCAAATGAATCTCGATATCTGACAGATGTGTCGACCAAGGTCGACACCTACCAACAGCCGCAGGGATCTGCCAGAGGCGGGGCGGTGTGGGTGTGCAGGACCGTTGGCGCCATGGGCCCGAGGCATGCCTCGGGCGGGTTGGGCAGGACGCCCAACCCCGGTCTTGCCGTGTGCGCAGGACAGCGCACACGAGCAAGGCGCCATCGAGCCCCCATGGGTGAGGGCGCTTTGCTTGCGAAGCACTGCTTCGCAAGCGCCCGAACGCCCAGCCGCCAGCGGCTGGGCCGGACCCCGGAGGGGGGTTACGGCGTGTCCTGCCCATCCACACCGCCCCGCCATCCCGCGGATAGCCCGCTGTTGCCGTTGCCGTTGCCGTTGCGTTGAGCAGGTGCAGGGTGCAACCCTGCCGAACAACCCTATTCCTCGATCGGGAAGTCCTCGATCGGCTTCAGTACATCGTAGTGCTCGCGATGCAGCTTGCCCTTCAGCTTCGGCAGCTCCGGCAACGGCGCATCGACCCGCGTGTCCGGCAACCGGTCCAGCAGGTTGCGCACCAGGGTCAGTCGCCCCAGCCGCTGGTCGTTGAAATCCACCAGCGTCCACGGCGCCGCCTCGCGATGCGTCGCACGCAGCATCGCCTCGCGGGCTTCGGTATAGGCGCTGTACTTGCTGCGCGATTTCAGGTCGACCGGGGACAGCTTCCAGCCCTTCAGTGGATCGAGATGGCGCTCGGCGAAGCGCTTCTCCTGCTGCTCCTGGTCCACGCACAGCCAGTACTTGAACAGCAGGATGCCGTCATCCACCAGCAGCTGTTCGAACACCGGCGCCTGGCGCAGGAACTGCTGGTACTCGGTCTCGCTGCAGTAGCCCATCACCCGCTCGACGCCGGCGCGGTTGTACCAGCTGCGGTCCATCAGCACGATCTCGCCGGCGGCGGGAAGATGCGAGGCGTAACGCTGGAAATACCACTGGGTGGCTTCGCGGTCGGTAGGCTTGGGCAGTGCCACCACCCTGCATTGGCGTGGGTTGAGATGCTGGCTGATGGCCTGGATCGCGCCGCCTTTGCCTGCCGTATCCCGTCCTTCGAACAGCACCAGCAGGCGTTGCCCGCTGTGCTGCACCCAACGCGCCATCGCAGTCAGTTCCAGCTGCAGCGGCAGCAGCAGTTCGTCGTAGTCCTTGCGCTTGAGCTTGGCCATCATCACACCACGCGGGGAGGAAGCCCGAGCGTAACGCAGGGATCGCTCAGGCGTTGTCGACGCCCTGCCAGCCCTGTTCGCCAGCCAGCTGCTGCAGCATCGCCGACAGGTCGCGGGCAAACCCGGCCATGTCGAACAGTCCACTACGCTCGCGCGCCTGCGCCAGCTCGGCACGCAGCGCGGCCAATGCCGCAGGGTCATTGCCCAGCGCGCTGGCAGTGGCGATGAACGCCGCGTCGTCGGCGACATTCATCCGGGCCAGCCCCAGATGGTGGTTGAGGCTGCCGGCCACGCGCGCGGCGAAGGTGTCGCCCGGGCAGGTCAGTACCAGGCAGCCGGCCCACAGCGCATCGGAGGCGGTGGTGTGCGCGTTGTAGGGATGGGTGTCGAGGAACAGGTCGGCCAGCTGATAGCGGGCCAGGTACTGTGGATGCGGCAGCTTGGCCATGAACACCAGGCGGGCCGGGTCCAGGCCCGCAGCCTGCGCGGCGGTGCGCAGGCGGGTGTCGGCCTGGCCGGGGCCGGACAGCAGCCACAGCACGCTGCCGGGCACGGCCTGCAGCACTGCGAAGGCGCGGCCCATGCTGCGCGGGTTGAGCTTGTAGCTGTTGTTGAAGCAGCAGAACACCACGCCGTGTTCGGGCAGCCCGCACTCGGTGCGGGACGGTGCCGGTTCCAGTACGCGGGTATTGTCCGAGGGCTGGAAGGCGCGTGGCAGGCGCAGGACGCGTTCGCTGAAGTGAGGTTCCAGCGATGCGGGCAGCACGAATTCGTCGGCGACCACGGCATCCAGCCAGCGCGCACCTGATGTGCCGGGGTAGGCCAGCCAGTTCAGCTGCAACGGGGCCGGGCGCATTGCCAGCACCTCGGGCGTGCCGCCGCCGCCCCAGCCGCGCAGGTCGAACAGCAGGTCGATGCCCTGTGCGCGGATGCGGGCCGCGATGTCGGCATGCCGCAGTGCGGCTACCTCATGCAGCCGTGTCGCGGCCTGCAGGCGATCGCGGATGCGGCTGCCATCGGCGCGGTTCAACGCGAACAGGTGCAGCTGCAGCGCCGGGTCATGACGCAGGTGTTCGAGCAGGGCCACGGTCAGCAGCCCGGTGGGATGGGCGCCGAAGCCATTGGAGAGGAAGCCGACGCGCAACGGGCCGCGCGCGCGTACCGTTACCGCCGGCAAGGGCCGAACCGAGGCGGCGATCAGCGAGGCGCGCGCACGTGCGCAGGCCAGCTGCTCGGCAGCGCTGGCGTCTTCGCTGAGGAAGGCGAACGGCTCCACCGCCCCCTGGCCGGAAGCGAGCGCGGCACGTACCTGCGTGGACAACGCGTCCACGTCCTGCCAGTCGCACAGGCGGCGCTGCCAGGCCAGGCGCTGGGCGGCGATGTAGGGTTCGTCCGGCATCAGCGTATGTGCGCGGCGATAGGCCGCCGCCGCGCCTTCGGCATCGTCGGCATCTTCCAGCGCATGGCCCAGCCACAGCGCGATGCCCGGGTGCTGCGGGGCCAGTGCCGAGGCCTGGCCAAGCAGCTTGGCCGCGTCGGCATGCGCGCCGGCCATCCAGGCCACGCGACCCAGCCGTGCCAGTGCTTCGGGGTGGTTCGGGCGCAGCTGCAGCGCACGTCGTGCGGCCTGCTCGCCGGCGGCGATGTCGCCGGCTTCCAGTTCCAGGTCGGCCAGCATCACCCAGGCGACGAAATCGCCGGGCTGGCGTGCGATCGCCTGCTGCAGGTGCTGTCGCTGTTGCCAGGCCGACATCGTGCTCAGCCCGCCGAAAGCTGGGCCAGGGCGTCGACCTGGTGCTCGTGGCTGAGCCGCTGCAGCAGCGGGTCGAGGTCGCCGGCCAGGATGTTGGGCAGGTCGTACAGGGTCAGGCCTTCCACACGGTGGTCGGTGATCCGGCCCTGCGGGAAGTTGTAGGTGCGGATGCGCTGGCTGCGGTCGCCGCTGCCGACCTGCAGCCGCCGCGATTCGGCCTGCGCGGCGTCCTGGCGCTGACGCTCGGCATCGAGCAGCTGCGCTTTCAGCCGCTTCATCGCCTTGTCACGGTTGGCGTGCTGGCTGCGCTCGGTCTGGCACTCCACCACTACGCCGGTCGGCACGTGGGTGATGCGGATCGCCGACTCGGTCTTGTTGACGTGCTGGCCGCCGGCACCGGACGAGCGGAACGTATCCACCTTCAGGTCGGCCGGGTTGATGACGATGTCGTCGACTTCGTCGGCCTCGGGAATGATCGCCACCGTGGCCGCCGAGGTATGGATGCGGCCCTGCGACTCGGTGGCCGGCACGCGCTGCACGCGATGCGTGCCCGATTCGAACTTCAGGCGTGAGAACGCGCCCCGGCCGACCACGCGCGCCACCACTTCCTTGTAGCCGCCATGCTCGCCGGGATTGTCCGATTCGATCTCGACCTTCCAGCCCTGGCGCTCGGCATAGCGGGCGTACATGCGGAACAGGTCGCCGGCGAAGATCGCGGCTTCGTCGCCGCCGGTACCGGCGCGCACTTCCAGGAACAGGTTGCCTTCGTCGCGCGGATCGCGCGGTACCAGCAGCAGCGCAAGCTCCTGCTCCAGTTCCTGCAGGCGCGCCTGCGCAGCAGCGATTTCCTCGTCGGCCAGCTCGCGCAGGTCGGGGTCGGCGCGCATGCCTTCGGCGGCGGCCAGGTCGGCCTTGGCACGGGCTTCATCGGCCAGTGCAGTGGCGACCGGTTCAAGTTGGGCGAATTCGCGCGAAAGGTCGCGGAAACGGGTGTTGTCGGCGACCACATCGGGTTCGGCGAGCAGGCGTTCCAGTTCTTCGCGGCGCTCGGCCAGCGCTTCCAGCTTACGGCGCAGGGTCGGCGTCATCGGGTCTCACGGGTGGGTGGCGGTAACCCGGCGTGGCCGGGAACAGGCGCTCGGCGGCGCGGGTCAGGTCAGCATCGCCACTCAGCGCGGCGGCGCGCAGTGCGGCGGTCGGCGGATGCAGCAGTCGATTGGTCAGGCCATGGGCCAGAAGTTCCAGCACTTCGTCGGCCGGCTTGCCGTTGGCCAGCTGCTGGCGCGCGCGCTCCAGCAGTTCGGCGCGGGTGGCTTCGCCGAACGCACGCAGCTGCCGCAGCGGCGCCTGGTGGGCGCTGGCCTGCTGGGTCTCGACGAAGCGCGACACCTGCAGGTCGATGATCGCCTCGGCCTCGGCGGCGGCCTCGCGGCGGCCACGACGGTTGTCTTCCACTGCGCGTTCCAGGTCATCGACGGTGTAGAGGAAGGCGTCGTTGAGCGTGCCGACCTCGGCTTCGATGTCGCGCGGCACGGCCAGGTCGAACAGCAGCATCGGCTTGTGCCGGCGCGCGCGCAGGGCCTTGGCCACCATCTCGCGATGGATCACCGGTTCGCGCGCGGCGGTGGCCGAGAACACGATGTCGGCCTCGCCGAGGTGGCGGTCCAGTTCGGTCAGCGGCAGGGCCACGCCGCCATGGCGGCTGGCCAGTTCCTGCGCGTGGGCAAGGGTGCGGTTGGCGATCAGCAGCCGCCGCACCTTGCCCTCACTCAGGTGGCGTGCAGCCAGCTCGATGGTCTCGCCGGCACCGACCAGCAGCACGGTGGAGTCATCCAGGCGCGCGAAGGCGTTCTGCGCCAGGCGCACCGCCGCCGAGGCCACCGACACCGGGTTGGCGCCGACCTGGGTATCGGTGCGCGCACGCTTGGCTACCGAGAAGGTCTGCTGGAACAGGCGGTCCAGGCGCTGGCCGAGCAGGCCATGGTCACGCGCGGTCGACCAGGCATCCTTTACCTGGCCGAGGATCTGCGGTTCGCCCAGCACCATCGAGTCCAGCCCGGTGGCGACCCGGAACAGGTGGCGCACGGCCTCGGCATCGGCATGCTGGTACAGGTAGCCCTGCAGGTCGCCGGCCTGGCTGTGCAGCCACTGGTCCAGCGCCTGTGCCGACTCGGCCACGGCGTACAGCTCGGTGCGGTTGCAGGTAGACAGCAGCACTGCCTCGGCGATCTGCGGGGTATCGCGCAGCGAGCCCAGCGCACGCGGCAACGCCTCACCGGCGAAGGCCGCGCGCTCGCGCAGCTCCACCGGTGCGGTCTGGTGATTCAGTCCGAGCACCCACAGGGTCATTGTTCAGTTGCTTGCGATAAGCTGCTGGCCATTGGACGACATTTTAAGGCCCCGATGCCGACGATGCCCGCATTGATTCGCATCCCCAGTGTTCTGCTGCTGTCCCTGGCCTGCGCCCAGGCCCTGGCGGCGGTGCCGGCCAAGGCCCCCGTGCGGGCCGCGGCCACTGAGGAACTGGCGCTGGAACCGGTGATGGCCGGTGAATTCGCCCTGCAGGCCGGCAAGCTGGCCGAGGCCGCGCGCTGGTACCTGCAGGCCGCGCAGCAGACCGACGGCGACGCCGGCCTGGCCGAGCGCGCGACCCGTATTTCCATGCTGGCCAACGATGACGCCAGCGCCGCCAAGGGCCTGGCCCTGTGGCAGCAACGCGCCCCACGCTCGCTGACCATGCGCAGCGCCGCCGGTGCACTGGCCATGCGCCAGGGCGATGTGAAGGCCGCCCGCACCGAACTGCAGGCCCTGCTGGCCGACCCCGACGAGCGCGGCTGGAAGTTCGCCCTTGCCGCGCTGATCGGCGGTGGCCGTGATCCGGCGGTGCCGGCGCAGGTGCTGGGTGAGCTGGTCGATGCCAACGCCATTCCACCGAAGATCGAGGCCTGGCAGGAGTTCGGTCGCCTGGCCCTGCGCATGGACAAGCCCGAACTGGCGCGGCGCATGATCGATGAAGTGGTCAAGCGCTTCCCGGAAGAGCCGCGTGTGGCGCTGCTGCGTGCCAGCCAGCTGCAACAGGCGGGCGAGACCGACAAGGCATTGTCGCTGCTGCACGACGTCGAGCCAAAGACCCGCCAGGACCCCGAGCTGCGCAATGCGGTGGCCATCGCCTACGACAGCCTGGGACAGCCGGCTGCGGCCGAGCGCGTACTGGCGTTCGGCCCGCAGGACGTACAGACCTGGGGCATGCGCGCCTCGCTGCTGGCCAAGCAGGGCGACAAGGCAGCGCTGTCCAATCTCTACAACGAGCTGTCGCGGCAGGCGGCCAAGCCGGATCCGGCGCAGCGCCTGTTGCTGGGCAAGATCGCCGAATACCTGAAGCGTTACCCCGAGGCGGTGCAGTGGTACCACAGCGTGCCCGGTGGCGATGAACTGAGCGAAGCGCGCCTGCGCGCGGCCAATGCCCAGGCCCTGGCCGGGCGCCTACCGCTGGCGCTGGACGAAGTGCATGCGATCCAGTCCGATGCGGTGGTCGATGACGATGTACGCCGCGACGCCTACCTGCTGGAGGCCGAGCTGCGCCAACGCGGTGACGACAGTGCCGGTGAACTGGATGCGCTGGCACGCGGCCTGGCCGCCTACCCGGATGACAACGGCCTGCTGTACGCCCGTGCGCTTACCTGGGAGCGCCGCGACGACATCCCGCGCGCCGAGGCCGACCTGCGCAAGATCCTGGTGACCGACCCGGAAAACGTGCCGGCGCTGAACGCGCTGGGCTACACCCTGGCTGACCGTACCGGCCGCCTGCAGGAGGCGCTGGAGCTGATCGACCGCGCCCGCGTGGCCGAGCCGGACAACGCCGCCATCGTCGACAGCTATGGCTGGGTGCTGTATCGCCTGGGCCGCAAGGAAGAAGCGCTGGTGCAGCTGCGCCGGGCCTGGACCCTGGCCAAGGACCCGGAGATCGCTTCGCACGTTGGCGAAGTGCTGTGGGTGCTGGGCAAGCACGATGAGGCCCGTCATTTCTTCGAGGAAGCGGCCAAGCTCGACCCTGAAAACCGCGCGCTGCTGCGCGCCCGCGAGAAATTCAATCCATGAGTGTTTCCCTGATCCGGCCGTTGCTGTTGGCGGCCGCGACCCTGGCGGTCAGCGCCTGCACCAGCGTGGGCACGCAGAAGACTCCGGCGCCGGCGGTGGTCGAGATCGTTTCCGCCGAAGCGGCGCAGGCCGAAGCGGCGCGCGTGGCCGCGCTGCAGGCACAGCCGGACTGGGCCTTCCAGGGTCGGGTCGCGGTCAGCAAGGGCAAGGACGGCGGCAGCGGTCGCATCGACTGGAAGCAGGACGGGCGCCGTTATGTGGTCGAGCTGAGCGCGCCGGTGACCCGGCAGAGCTGGAAGCTGACCGGCGATACCCATTCCGAAGCCGGTCGCCTGGAAGGGCTGGCCGGTGGCACCCGTGACGGTGAGGACGCCCAGCAGCTGCTGCTCGAGGCGACCGGTTGGGACATTCCGGTCAACCAGCTGCCGGAGTGGATCCGTGGCCTGGTGGCCGGCGATGCTGCCGGTCCGGAGAAGGTCGAGCGCGACGGTGAAGGCCGGCCGCGCCGCATGCAGCAGATGGGCTGGCAGGTGCAGTACCTGGACTGGTACCCGGCCGACGCCGGACGGCCGGCGCTGCCGCGCCGGATCGAGGCCAGCAATGGCGACGCCAAGGTGCGCCTGCTGGTGGACCAGTGGGGGCAGGGCACGCCATGAGCGGGGCAGTCGACGACGCGGGCTGGTCCTGGTGGCCGGCCCCAGCCAAGCTGAACCTGTTCCTGCACATCACCGGCCGCCGGGCCGACGGCTACCACGAGCTGCAGACCGTGTTCCGCCTGCTGGACTGGGGGGACCGCATCGGCCTGCGCCTGCGTGAAGACGGCCAGGTGCGTCGGCAGGGCGAGGGCCTGGCCGGCGTGGCCGAGGCCGATGACCTGGCGGTGCGCGCCGCGCGCCTGCTCAAAGAGGTGGCGAATGTCGCGCAAGGCGCGGACATCATCGTCGAAAAGCATGTGTCTGCCGGTGGTGGCTTCGGCGGTGGTTCGTCCGACGCGGCCACCGTACTGGTGGTGCTGAACCGGCTCTGGCGCGCCGGGTTGGACGAGGATGCGCTGGCGGCGCTGGGCCTGCGCCTGGGCGCCGACGTGCCGGTGTTCGTGCGTGGCCGCAATGCCTGGGCTGAAGGGGTGGGCGAGCGCCTGCAGCCGATCACGCTGGCGCCGGCCTGGTATGTGGTGGTTGAACCGGGCGTTCATGTTCCTACGCCGGTCCTGTTTGCAGACCCGGATTTGACGCGCGACAGCCCAGTGGCGAAAATAGAGGACTTCGCTTCCGGGACCCTGGTCGGGAACGCGTTCGAACCGGTGCTGCGCCGCCGTGAGCCTGCCGTCGAGGCGGCGCTTGCCGCGTTGAGCGACATCGGCGCGGCGCGGCTGACCGGTTCGGGAAGTGGTTGTTTCGTCGAGTTCGCATCGCAGGCTGCTGCAGAGCAGGGACGGTCGAAGTTGCCGAAGGAGTTGCGGGCAAGGGTGGCAGCGGGCGTTGCGCGTTCGCCACTGCTGGATGCACTCGAGCAACACTGATTTATCAATGCAGGGGCGTCGCCAAGAGGCCCAAGGCACCAGGTTTTGATCCTGGCATTCGTAGGTTCGAATCCTACCGCCCCTGCCAATAGCGGCTGTGTCCGCGCCTTCCAGCGCATCACCTGCGCGGGACGTGGAAACAACCGCGGTGTTGTCAGCAGCAAGGGTCCATCGGGTCCTTGCCGACTCCGGATCCCCGCCACTCGTCCCCGCCCGAGACAATCATGATGCAAGAGTCCCCGAACCTGCTGGTCTTTTCCGGCAACGCCAACAAACGTCTGGCGCAGAACATCTGCAAGGAACTGGGGGTTCGCCCGGGCAAGGCGCTGGTCTCGCACTTCTCCGATGGTGAAGTGCAGGTGGAAATCGAAGAGAACGTCCGCAAGCAGGACGTGTTCGTGATCCAGCCGACCTGCGCGCCGAGCGCGGAAAACCTGATGGAACTGCTGGTGCTGATCGACGCGCTCAAGCGCGCATCGGTGGCCAGCGTGACCGCCGTGGTGCCGTACTTCGGCTACTCGCGCCAGGACCGCCGCATGCGTTCCTCGCGCGTGCCGATCACCGCCAAGCTGGCGGCGAAGATGTTCAGCACCGCTGGCGCTGATCGCGTGCTGACCGTCGACCTGCACGCCGACCAGATCCAGGGCTTCTTCGATATTCCGGTGGACAACGTGTATGCGTCCCCGCTGCTGCTGGCCGACATCTGGCGCGCCTACGGCACCGAGAACCTGATCGTTGTGTCGCCGGACGTGGGCGGTGTGGTCCGCGCCCGTGCGGTGGCCAAGCGCCTGGATGACGCCGACCTGGCGATCATCGACAAGCGCCGCCCGCGCGCCAACGTCTCCACCGTGATGAACATCATCGGTGACGTCGAAGGCAAGACCTGCGTGATGGTCGATGACATCGTCGATACCGCCGGCACCCTGTGCGCCGCTGCCGCTGCCCTCAAGGCGCGCGGTGCGCTCAAGGTCGCCGCCTACTGCACCCATGCGGTGCTGTCGGGCCCGGCGGTGGACAACATCACCAATTCCCAGCTCGACGAGCTGGTGGTGACCGACACCATCCCGCTGAAGGACGCCGCGCGGGTATGCAGCAAGATCCGCCAGCTGAGCGTGGCGGAAATGCTGGCCGAAACGATGCGCCGCATCGCCTTCGGCGAGTCGGTCAGCTCGCTGTACGTCGACTGAGTTTTTCGTCCCTGCCGGCAACGGCGGGGACATACCCCGGGTGCTTCTGGTCGCGGAAGCATCTTCAACCGCCACGCCGCAAGGCAAGGCAACAACCTGAGTAGTCGAAAATGTCGAAGACCCATGAAATCAAGGTCACCAAGCGTGAACTGCAGCGTAAGGGTGCGAGCCGCCGCCTGCGTCACGCCGGTGTGATCCCGGCCATCGTGTACGGCGGCAACGCCGAGCCGGTCGCCATCAGCCTGGACCACAACGAAATCTGGCTGGCCCAGCAGAACGAGTGGTTCTATGCCTCGATCCTGGACCTGAACCTGGACGGCCAGGTGCAGAAGGTCCTGCTGCGTGACATGCAGCGCCACCCGTACAAGCAGCTGATCATGCACCTGGACTTCCAGCGCGTGAACGAGAACGAAGCCCTGACCGCTTCGGTCCCGCTGCACTTCATCAACGAAGACACCTCGCCGGCTGGCAAGGCTGCCGACGTCGTGGTCACCCACGAACTGAAGGAAGTGACCATCACCTGCCTGCCGAAGGACCTGCCGGAGTCGATCGAAGTCGACCTGGGCGAGCTGAAGGCCGGTGACGTGGTGTACCTGTCCAACATCAAGCTGCCGAAGGGCGTGGAAATCCCGGCCCTGGCGCTGGGCAAGGACCACGACGATGCCATCGTCACCGCCAAGGCCGGCAAGGCCGACGCGGCTGACGAAGAAGCGGCTGCCGCCGAGTAATACCGCTACGGTGCCTGCCCCCGGGCAGGCACCGTATTGGAAGGAACCATGGCAGGACTGCGACTGATCGTCGGTCTGGGCAACCCCGGATCGGAACACGCCCGGACCCGGCACAATGCCGGGTTTCATTTCGTTGAGGCCCTGGCGGAAAAAGCCGGTGCGCGATGGAACGTGGACAGCAAGCTGTTCGGTGAGACCGCCAAGGTCGAGATCGCCGGGCAGACGGTGTGGCTGCTCAAGCCCGCCACCTTCATGAACCTCAGCGGCAAGTCGGTCACCGCCGCACAGCGGTTCTGGAAGATCGAGCCGGAAGAAACCCTGCTGGCCCACGACGAACTGGACCTGGCGCCCGGCGTGGCGCGGCTGAAGTTCGATGGCGGCCACGGCGGTCAGAACGGCCTGCGCGACACCATCCGGTTGCTCGGCCACGGCAAGTTCCATCGCCTGCGCGTGGGCATCGGCCATCCCGGCCACAAGGACCGCGTGGTGGGCTGGGTGCTGGGACGCCCTTCCAAGGATGATGACGTACTGATTTCGCGCGCCATCGACGATGCCATCGACGTGCTGCCGCTGGCGGTGCAGGGCGATTTCAGCGAAGCGATGAAGCGGCTTCATACTCCGAAATAATTGGCCCGGTAGGTACCGACCGTTGGTCGGTACGGAATCAACCAGGCCGGTAGGTACCGACCGTTGGTCGGTACGGAGAATGATTGGAAAAGCAGCGCCCATGTCGCTGTTTCCCCAATCACTTTCACCCCAGAGAGCTGTCACCCATGGGTATCAAATGCGGCATCGTCGGCCTGCCCAACGTCGGCAAGTCGACCCTGTTCAATGCGCTGACCAAGGCGGGTATCGCCGCGGCGAACTTCCCGTTCTGCACCATCGAGCCGAACGTCGGCATCGTGCCGGTGCCGGATCCGCGCCTGAACGAGCTGGCAGCGATCATCAACCCGCAGAAGGTCATCCCGACCGCGGTCGAATTCGTCGACATCGCCGGCCTGGTCGCCGGTGCCGCCAGCGGTGAAGGCCTGGGCAACAAGTTCCTGGCGCACATCCGCGAAGTCGATGCGATCACCCACGTGGTGCGCTGCTTCGAGAACGCCGACGTCATCCACGTCAACAACAAGGTCGACCCGATCTCGGACATCGAAACCATCGATACCGAACTGGCGCTGGCCGACCTGGACAGCGTCGAGAAGGCGCTGAACCGTGCCGAGCGCGCGGCCAAGGGCGGCGACAAGGACGCCGCGGCGCGCAAGCCGGTGCTGGCCAAGCTGCAGGCCGCGCTGTCGGATGGCAAGTCCGGCCGTTCGGTGGGCCTGGACGAGGAAGAGAAGGCGCTGGTGCGCGACCTGTTCCTGCTGACCCTGAAGCCGGTGATGTACATCGCCAACGTGCTGGAAGACGGTTTCGAGAACAACCCGCACCTGGAAGCCGTGCGTGCGCATGCTGCCGCTGAAGGCGCGCAGGTGGTGCCGGTGTCGGCCGCGATCGAAGAAGAGCTGTCCCAGCTCGACGACGAAGACCGCGATACCTTCCTGGCCGACCTGGGTCTGAGCGAGCCGGGCCTGAACCGTGTGATCAACGCGGCCTACAGCCTGCTCGGCCTGCAGACCTACTTCACCGCCGGCGTGAAGGAAGTCCGTGCGTGGACCGTGCGCAAGGGCGCCACCGCCCCGCAGGCTGCCGCGGTCATCCACACCGACTTCGAGAAGGGCTTCATCCGCGCTGAAACCATCGCGTATGACGACTTTATCAAGTACAAGGGCGAAGCCGGTGCCAAGGAAGCCGGCCGCCTGCGCCTGGAAGGCAAGGAATACCGCGTGCAGGAAGGCGACATCCTGCACTTCCGCTTCAACGTCTGATCCCGCGGCATTGGATCGACCCCGGACGCCCCGCCCTGTGCGGGGCGTTCGCGTTTTCGCGGCTGGACAAATAAGTGCCACGTGGGGAAACAGCTGTTGCACAAGGCTCGCAGGCGCTTATCCACACCAAACCCCCACCGCTTTCCACGCGTGATGTGGAAAACCGGTGGGGTCGGATCCCATTCCTGTGGAATGGGATCCGACCCCGGGCAATGGATAAAATTTCACCACATACTGAAACGTTTGCGGTGCAACACTCCCACCCACTTGTCCACATCAAATCCCAACCACTCTCCACGACGGGTGTGGAAAACCGCGAAGGGGCATGGACAAAAAACAGCCACATGCTGAAACGCTTGCTACGTGCGGTTCGCAGGCACTTGTCCACACCAAACCCCCATCGCTTTCCACGCCGCATGTGGAAAAAGTGCCCGGCACTCCCTTGCCGGGCACGTCCCGCATCACCAGTTGTACGACACGCCCAGCTGGGCGCCGACGTCGCGGAAGCCCATGCCGCCGCTCTGCCGGCTCAGTTCACCCCAGCCGCGCCAGGCGCCGGACAGATCCACCTGCACGCCGGCCTTGGCTTCGTAGATGTCGCGCGGCAGCTGCCGCTGCAGCCGCTCGCCGTCCATTGCCAAGCCCGCGCCATTGCTGCCGGACCACCAGTTCACCGCCACGTACGGGTGCACCTGGCCCTGCGCCGCGCTCAACCCGCGGCTGTACAGGCGCAGGCCGAGGCGGGTGCTGGTCTCGCCGCCACCGCGGTCTTCGACCACCGTGCCGTTGGCCTCGACCACGCGGTCGCTGTCATAACGGCTGTGCACCACCTGCAGCTGCGGTTCCAGGTAGATGCCGCGCTGCGCCGTGCGCCGCAGGGGCAGCACATAGCCAGCCTCGGCCGACGCACTCCAGTTGCGGGCGTCATAGCGCTCCTTCTGCAGGCCTTCGCCCTGCACGCTGTTGCGGAAGCGGCCGTACTGCAGCCAACCATCCACATAGGCGCCGCCTTCCATGCGCGCATCCTGCAGCCAGGTGGCATAGGCGCCCACGCTGGTGCCAGTGACCACGCCACGCGCGGTGTAGCCGGTCACCTGCGAGCGACTGTCATTGCGCGCGCGGCCATGGCCGAGCATCGCACCGGCCTGCAGTTCACCCGTGCCACCCACCTCGAAGCGGCGTCCGGCGCCGACCAGCACGCTGCTGATCTGGCCATCGACCTGCACCTGGCGGTTGCGGTCATGGCTGTCGGGCTGCGCGCTGCGCAGGTGCATCCAGGCCACGGCGTCACTGCTGGCGCCGGCCTGGGCGGCGGGATCACCGGCGCGGTCGTGCAGGCTGTGCCGGAACATGCCCAGCGCGGCGCTGCGGTTGGCCAGGTAGGCCGCCGGTTCCGGGCGTTCCACCTGCGGGCGTGGCGGATCGATCGGCGGCTCCGACGGCAACGGCGGATCGATCGGCGGTCCCGGCGGCGACGGCGGGTCGACCGGCGGTTCCGGCGGTTCCGGCGGCTGCGGCGGGTCGACCGGAGGATCCGGCGGCTGCGGCGGATCGACCGGCGGCACGTATTCCGAGCGCAGGTACCAGTTGCCATCATCCGGGGTCGACACGCCGCCCTTGAACAGGAAGTAGTCGTAGGCACCGGCGACCGCGCGGCCCTGCAGGCTGAACTGTGCATCCGACTGGCCGGCCACGGTGATCAGGCGGATGCCTTCCTGGGTCAGCGCACCGGCGCCGCCGGCATTGCGCACGCTCACGCTGGCGGTGCCGCTGCTGTTGCCGTTGATCACCAGCTGGTCGCCCGCCGATGTGTCGTCACCCAGGGCGCGGTTGAAGATCCAGTGGCCACCGTTGCCCACGTAGTCGCCGCTGACAGTGACCGTCTTGAAGCCGTCCGCCGCCGGCGCATCGAAGGCGATGGTGCCGGCGTGTTCCAGCGTGCCGACGCTGGAACTGGCGCGTACGTTCCACTGGCTGCTGCCATCCAGCGCCAGCTGTGCGACCTGGTAGCCGGAGTCGTTGCGCAGGGCACCGCTGAACGTGGTGCCGTTGCCCAGCAGCATGTGCACGTCGGCCGTTGCGCTGTCGACCACCACGTCACCACGCAGCGTGCTGGCGTCGGCACTGAAGTCGATGCGGCTGGTCGCCACGCTGCTGCCGTCGGTGAACACGGTGTCGCTGACCCGCAGCAAGCGGCCGGTGCCGTTGCCTGCGGTCACGTCGCTGCCATTGACGGTCAGCGCGTGATTGCTGCCCTGCAGCCAGAACGCGGCGCCACTGGCGGTCTCGATGTGGCTGTCGTTGAGGGTGGCACGGTTCCAGTACGGGCCGAACGCGGTCAGGTAGGAGCGGTAGCCGCCGCTGTTGCTGCCGGTCATGCGGATGTCCAGGCGGTCGGCCTGGGTCAGCCGCGCGGTGTTCATGTGCACGATGCCGAACACGTTCTCGCCGTCGCTGCGGATCGCAACGTTGTCGAGCAGCGCGGTGGCGGTGGAGCCGCCGATGAACACGCCGCCGCCGCCGTTGCCGCGCACGTCGATCACGCTGCCGTTGGCTTCGATGCGGCTGGCGGTGCTGCCGGTGGAGCCGGTCACGCGCACGCCGTAGGTCGCATCACCATGCGTGGTGATCCGGCCACCCTGCACGGTGGCGACGCCGCCGGCGATCTCCACGCCATAGCCATAGGTGTCGGTCCAGGTATCAATGGTGCTGTTGGTCAGCTGCAGGCGCGACTCATCGCTGGCAAGCCAGAATCCGGAGTAGCCATCGCGGACATCGAACGCCGCATCGCGGGCGGTCAGCTGGCCCCAGTTGTTGATGTTCACGCCATAGCCGCCAACGGTGTAGAAGCTGCCGCCGTTGATCACCGCGCTGGAATAGGTCTTGCTGATGCTGCTGCCGAGCAGGCGCATGCTGCCACCCACGGAGTGTGCTTCCACGTTCTCCAGCAGCACGCTGCCGCCGCTGCCGATGTCGAACCAGCCGCCGTCCAGGTAGGTGTCGTACAACTCGGCGCGGCTGCCCGCGCCATCGACGGCGACGCCGGCGAGGATGCCACCGGGCGCCAGGGTGATCCGGCTGTTGCGGATCGTCAGCAGGCCGGCGCTCTCGGCGCGCAGGCGTGCGCCACTGTCGGCGCTCATCTGCAGGGTATCCAGATGCACCTCACTGCCCTTGCCGGAGGCGCCGGCCAGGGTGCCGACGCCGCCGGTCATCGCAATGCGGCCTCCGGTGTAGCGGATCACGCCACCGTTGGATGCCTGCACGCTGGCATAGCCGCTGCCGTTGCGGGTGGTATCGATGTCGACATCGCGTGCGTCGATCACGCTGCCGGCGCCATTGGCATACAGCGCATAGAAGCCCGTGCCGGTCGCCGGTGCGATCGACAGCGTTGCGCCGCGCAGCTGCACCTGGCCACCATTGGCGGCTGACACGCCGCTGCCATTGCCGGTCACGTGGATGCGGCTGCCGTCGATCAGCGCATTGCTGCCGGTACCGGTGACCGTAAGTGCGAAGCTGCCCGCGCTGTGGTTGAGGACATCGTCGGCACCCAGCTGCAGGCTGTCGCCGTCGTTGACCAGCAGCGGGCCGGTGAGGTCTGCGGCATGCGCCGGCAGGGCTGCCCACAGGGCAGTGGCCAGCAGGCTGGGAATGAGGGGCACACGCGTGGCGCGCGCGCGCCCGTACGCACGGCGATGCCGTGTGGGGGAGGCGTTCATGCTGATGGACTTCCTGTGGCAGGGCGCAGCGAGGCTGCGCGGACTGACGCGGCAGGGCCGCGTCGCTGCGGAAGTCCCACGCGACGGCGCCTGCAGGCGCCATCGGACTTCCGTCCCCCACGGCGATGCGGCAACAGCCAGCAGGTGCACCTTGGCGGGATGTCTCCAGCCTAGAAATCGGCACTGTCCGATGGAATCAGGCGTTTCCTAAAGCCATTGCAGGCCCCGTCGCAGGGCCGCAGGGTTCAGCCGGGAGTGGGCCTCAGCCGAACAGCGAGGCCTGCAGGCAGTACTCGATCAGCGCCTGGTCGCTGTCCACGCCGAGCTTGCGCATCGCACTGATCTTCTGCGTACTGACCGTCTTGGCGCTGCGCTGCAGCTGGCGTGCGATGTCGCCCACGCTCATGCCTCTGGTGAACAGGCGGATCACCTCCAGCTCGCGCGGCGACAGGCGCGCACGGACCGCATCGGCATCGGCCGGTTCGCTCGCGGCTACCGGCAGCAGCCCCGGGGGGCGGTAGACGCGGTCGGCCAGCACTACGCGCAGGGCCTGTACCAGGCTGCCCAATCCATGGCTCTTGAGCACCACGCCGCCCGCGCCGGCGGCATACATCGCCGCAACCAACGACGGATTGGACACCATCGTCAGTACCAGCAGGCGCGTCTCCGGGAAGCTGCGGCGCAGGAACGAGATCAGCTTGATGCCGTCCCCGAAGCGGTCGCCCCCCGGCATGCTGTAGTCGGTGATCACCGCCTGTGGCCGGGTCCGGGTCATCAGCTCGATCAGCGTAGCCGGATCGGCCGCCTCGCCCACGATGTCCAGGTCCAGTTCCCCGGCCAGTACGTCGCGGATGCCGGCAAGCACGATCGGGTGGTCGTCGGCGATGAGGATCCGTGTGGTCATGGCAGGGTCGGGTCGTCAGGAAGGGAAGGGGATGCAGCGTCGAGCAGCGGATGCAGCAGCTGTTCGAGGCGTTGCTGGAAGCCGGCAAGAGCGGCCGCCTGGGTGGCCAGGTCATCACCGCCGGCAAGGCACTGTTCGATCTGCAGGCCACTGTCCACCAGCGCAGGTGCACCGACGATCACCAGTGCGCCGCGGATGCGGTGCAGAACCTGCGCCACGCGGTCGGGATCGGCAGCGGTGATCGCCTGGCGCAGGCTGTCCAGGTCGGCCTGCATGGTCTGTACGAACAGCGACTGCATCTTCGCCGGGACCTGCAGCGGGGGATCCTTGTCGTGCGACGCGGTGGAGGCAGGGCGCTCCTGCATCGCAGGGGCCGGCGCATCGCCGTCGGTGATCCGGGTCAGCAGGCGCTGCAGGGCTTCCAGCGTGATCGGCTTGACCAGTACGCCCTGCATGCCGGATTCCTGGCAGCGTTGGCGTTCGGCCGGGTCGGCATTGGCGGTGGCGCCGTGGATCGGCACGCTGACACCACGTGCCCGCAAGGCGCGGGCCAGGCCGTAGCCATCCAGCCCGGGCATGTTCAGGTCGGTCAGCACCAGCGCGAACGCCCCTTGTTGCCAGTAGCCCAGCGCTTCGTTGCCATCGCTGGCGACCACGGCGCGGCAGCCGAGCTGTTCCAGCTGGTCGCGCAGGATCGCCTGGTTGATCGGGTTGTCCTCGGCGACCAGCACCTGCAGGCCGAAATGGCGCGTCGCCGGCAGGCGCCCTTCGGCGCTGGCGGCCAGCGGTTGGCCGCTGGCCGCGGCCAGGGCGAGCACGATCGCGTCGAACCGATGCAGGCCGACCTGCCAGGCGCCATCGACCTGCCGTGGCCGCACGCCGCCTTCGCGGCAGGCGACCACGCGCGGTCCACCGGTCCGCGCGGGCAGCGAGTCGTCCAGGACCAGCTCGAGCAGCACGGCGGACGATGGCAGGCCTGCTGCGCTGTCCTGCCGGTACACGCTGGCCTGTGCACCGCGCTGCTGCAGGCGCTCGCACAGCGATTGCACCAGTTCGCGCACGTTGCCCCGCACCTGTACCTGCAGGCCGGCGGGCAGCTGCGGCGGGGGGGATTGTTGCGGATCCGCCGGCGCCGATGGCAGCGGCAGTTCGACGCTGAAACTGCTGCCCAGGCCGCTCTCGCTGACCACGCGCAGCTGCCCCTCCATCAACGCCACAAGGTGCGCGCAGATGGCCAGGCCCAGGCCGGTGCCCCGCATCGCATCGGTGCCCGGGTTGGCCTGGAAGAACGGCTCGAACAGATGCGCCTGGTGTTCGCTGGCAATGCCGATACCGGTGTCGGCCACCTGCCATTGCAGCCAGCAGCGTTGCTCCTGCCAACGTGCCGAAACGCGGACCACCACGCGCCCGCTGTCGGTGAACTTCAGCGCATTGCTGATCAGGTTGTTGAGCACCTGGCGGATCCGTGCGGCATCTCCACACACCATGGGGGGCACGTCGGCATCGATGCAGGCGTAGAACTGCAGCCCCTTGTTGGCGGCCGCGGCAGCATACGAGTCGAGCGCGTCTTCGGTCAGCCGCACCGGATCGAACGGGCTGGGTTCCAGGCTCAGTTGCCCGGCCTCGGCCTTGCTGACATCCAGGATGTCGCTGATCAGCTGCATCAGGGTCGAGGACGAACGCTGGATCGTTGCAAGGTAGTCCTGCTGCCGCGCATCCAGTGGCGTCAGCCCCAGCAGTTCAAGCGTGCCGAGCACGCCGTACAGCGGCGTGCGGATCTCATGGCTCATGGTGGCCAGGAACTGGCTCTTCGCGCGGTTGGCCTGGTCGGCGGCGCGGCGCGCCTGCTGCAGCACCTGCTCGGCTTCATGCTGGCTGCTCAGGTCAATGAACAGGCACAGCACCGCCGGCTCGCCGCGATAGCGCGCCGGTGTCGCGGTTACCAGCAGGTGGCGGCCTTCGGGCGTGGCGTAGGCCAGGCCATCGCCCAGCGTGGTGCCGCCGGCAGCCAGTACGCTGCGCCGCCACGGGCCATGCCAGCCACCGGCATGGTAGTCCTCGCCCAGCCAGCGGCGAGCGAGGGCGTTGTCCAGCAGCACATTGCCATCGGTACGGCGCAGCAGGCACAGCCCGATCGGCGCGTTGTCCAGGATCGTGCGACTGAAGGCTTCGCTTTCCAGCAGGCGCGCGTGGTTGCTGCGCAGCGGCTCGATGACCGAACGCCGGTACGCGCGCAGCACCAGCGTGCCACCCAATGCCAGCAGCAGGGCGACCACGGTCGCGCCCAGCAAGGGCCCCTGCGGGTGCTGGAACACCTGCCGCCAGCCGACGTGGTAGACCGCCAGCCAGCCGCGCTCGCTGCGCATGCGGAACTGCAGGCCATCGAGACCGGCCTGCCAGGAGGTGCCGGCGTCGCTGGCATCGGCCGCATCGCCCAGCAGGCGCTGGCCATTGGCATCGAACAGCGACAGCCGCTGGAACACCGGGACGCCCAGCACCTGCCGATAGTCATCGACACGGCCGGGATCGAGCAGGCAGGCCAACGCCGCCTGCGAATCCTTGTCGTCCTCACCCCACAGGCGCGCATCCTGCGGGGCGTGGGCGATGGCCAGCAGCCAGGTCTGCCGGTCGCGCCATGGCACGCCCACCCAGACGATGCCACCGCGCTGCAGCGCCGGCCGCGTACCCATGACCTGATGGATGCCGGTGATCGCCGGGCGCAGGTGATGCGGGCTGTTCTGGTTCGCATCGGTACCGGCGATCTGTACCGGTGCCAGCAGCCCGCGCGTGCCTTGGCCATCGACCAGCAGACATTGTGGCGGTGGATAGCGCGAGGCCGACCAGAACGTGCCGTAGAAGCGCAGGAAGCGGTCGCCCAGTTCGGTCGGTGGCGAAAGGCTGGCCCCGTCGCTCCCGATCACTGCGAAGTTGGCGAACAACGGCCCGCGCTGCAGCTCCACGCTGGCATCGGCCACCGGCTGCCCCCGCGTGCCGACATCATGCAGCCGCCACTGGCGCAGGAAGCGCTCCTGCTCGCGCAGCGTGCCGTCCAGGCGGCGGAAGTGGTATTCGATCTTGCTGCGCTCTTCGTTCACCAGCTGCGAGCCGGCCGACAGCAGCAGTCCAGCCTGCAGGGTCGCCAGCACCACCACGCCGATCAGCAGGGCGTGGACGCGCAGCGAGCGGCGAGCGAGTCGGCGTACAGGAGCGGCCTCGGCCGGCATGGCAGGTCTCGGAGCAGGGGGCGGTCAGCGGCACCGGTGGCGGCAGCGCAAAGTCCGCCACCACTGCACAGACAGGATCGTCAATGCCACTTGATGATTTCGTGAAGCCGACGTGGAATCCGTGTCAGCGCAGGGCGGCCCGCGGCGACTCGTCCAACTGGGGCGCTTCCTCGTCCAGCAGGCGGGTGAATTCATCCGACGGCAGCGCCTGCGAGATCAGGAAACCCTGCACCTGGCTGCACCCCAGCTGCCGCAGTGCGGCCAGGTCGGCATCGCTTTCCACGCCTTCGGCCACGATGGTCAGGCCCAGCTGGTTGGCCAGCGCGATCACCGTCGACAGGGTCAGGTGCAGGGCTGGGTCGCGCGCGCATCCGCTGACCAGGGCGCGGTCGATCTTGACCTCGGTGAAGGGGGTATTGACCAGGTTGTGGACCGAGCTCAGGCCCTGCCCGAAATCATCCTGGGCCAGGCCGAAGCCCTTCATGCGCAGACGGCAGGCGCCGGCATAGAAGTCGCTGACGTGCCGCGTGGTGCTGTTTTCCATCAGTTCGAAGCACAATTCACTGGGCGTACCGCCGTTGGCCAGGGTCAGCGCCAGCAGCTCGTCGGGCAGGTCCGACTGCTCCAGCAGGTGAGGGGGCAGGTTGATCGATACCGGTACCCGGAAGCCTTGTTTGCGCCAGCGTGCCTGTGCGCTGATGCTGGCCTTGAGCATCATCCGCAGCAGATCGCCCTCCAGCCCGTAGCGGCAGATTGCCGGCAGGAAGCTGCCAGCGGCCAGCGTGCCCAGCTGCGGGTGGCGCCAACGCACCAGTGCCTCGGCCGCCACGACCCGTCCTGACTGCAGTGACTTCTTCGGTTGGAACCAGGCTGTCAGGCTGCCATCGGCCATGGCTTGGCGCAGCTGCGATGCATCCGGTTCGGGCGCAGCTGCCGCGCGCGTGGGGGCCTCGCCGGCGGCCGGACGCGCCTGCGCCAGGGCCTCGAACAGGGCGTCCACATCGGCGGCCGCCACCGGCTTGGGCAGCAGGCCGATCACATCCAGCCCCAGCGATTCGGCCATCAGCCGTGCCGAGGTCATCATCCGGCGCGGTGCGGCGCTGACCACCGCAAGACGGGGTGGGCGCGGCTGTGCCGCCAGCGCCTGGATGAACTGGATGCCGTCCTGCCCGGGCATCAGCAGGTCACTGACCACCAGGTCGTAGGGCTGGCACGCACACAGCGCGATGGCCGCATCCACGTCCTCGCAGGCGTCGACCTGCACGCCGGCGCGGCTGCCGAACAGGTTGGCCAGGAAGCCACGCTGGAAGGGCTGGTCTTCCAGGATCAGGACACGCTGGGTCATGCGGGGTCTCCTTGGCGCAGGGCGTTGAGCGCCTTGCGCAGGCGGGCGATGTCGATGGGTTTGCTCAGGTAGCCCTGCATGCCACCGGCCAGGCAGCGCTCGCGCTCCTCGGCGGTGGCATTGGCGGTGGCGCCGATCACCGGCACCGGGTTGCCGTCATCGCGCAGCTGGCGGGCCAGCGCGTGGCCGTCCATGCGCGGCATGTTGATGTCGGTCACCACCAGGTCGAAAGACTGCTCGCGGCATCGCTGCAGGGCTTCCACGCCGTCCTGTGCCAGCTCCACGTCGCAGCCGAGGGTGCGCAGCTGCTCGGCCAGGATCACCCGGTTGATCGGGTTGTCTTCGACGGCCAGCACGTGCAGGCCCAGCGGCATCGGCGTTGCCGCGCGCGATGTTTCCGGCAGCGCCGCACGTTGCTGCTGCACGTTGGCCAATGCATTGCCGATCGCGGTCATCCCGTGCAGGGTCACTACCAGGCTGCCATCGGCGGCAACGGTGGGCTGGTCACCGCCGTCGATCGATGCCACCACGCGGGGGCCTGCCCAGGCCAGCGGCATCCCGGCCTCGCCGTCCATCAGGATCGCGCCGTCGTGGTCCAGCAGTGCAGGGTCGCCTTGCAGGGGCTGCGCGTTGGCGCCCCAGCGACGCAGCCAGCCGCAGGCACTTTCGACCAGTTCGCGATCACGGCCGCGCACCAGGATCGGCGGCTCCGGCTGCAGGGTCGGGCCATCCTCGGCGGCGGCCAGCACCGGCAAGGGCAGGCGCACGCTGAAGCTGCTGCCCAGGCCGGGTTCGCTCACCACCTGCAGCTCGCCGCTCATCAGGCGTACCAGGCGGTCGCTGATGGACAGGCCCAGCCCGGTGCCCTGCGCACTGGCCGCGCCACGGACCTGGCGGAACGGTTCGAACAACCGCGCCTGTTCCTCCGCAGCGATGCCCACGCCGGTGTCGGTGACCTGCCAGGCCAGCACGCTCGATTCACCTTCGCGCTGCACCTGGCGCACGCGCAGTACCACCCGACCATGCTCGGTGAACTTGATCGCGTTGCTGAGCAGGTTGCCCAGCACCTGGCGGATGCGGTCGGCATCACCGAGCACCCGCGTCGGCAGGCGCGGATCGGTACAGACCAGGATCTGCAGGCCCTTGCAGGTGGCCGATGCGGCGAAGCTGCGCAGCACGCTCTCGGTCAGCTCGCGCGGCGAGAACGCCGCCGGCTCCAGGCTGAGCTGCCCGGACTCGATCTTGGAAACATCCAGCACATCGCTGATCAACTGCAGCAGCACCGACGAGGAACTCTCGATGGTGCGCAGGTACTGTGACTGCCGGGCGTCCAGCGAGGTGTGCCCGAGCAGCTCCAGCGTGCCCAGCACGCCGTAGAGCGGAGTACGGATTTCATGGCTCATGGTGGCCAGGAACGCGCTCTTGGCCTGGTTGGCCGCATCCGCGGCCTGGCGTGCCGACGACAGCGCGGCCTGTGCCTGGCGATGCCGGGAAATGTCATGGAACACGCACAGCAGCACGTCGTCGCCCTGGTAGCGGCAGGCCGCGTGCAGCACCTGCAGCTGACGACCATCGCGGGTGGTGAATTCCAGTCCACGCCCGCGCTCGCCGGCATGTCCGCGCCATGGCGCCTGCCAGTCGCTGTGTTCGCCTTCTTCGCCAAGCCAGTCGCGCAGCAGCTGGTTGGAGAGCAGCAGCGCGCGGTCGCTGCGGCGCAGGACGCAGATGCCGACCGGCGCCATGTCGATCACCGTCGAACTGAAATCCAGGTTCTCCAGCAGCCGGCGGTGTTGCTGCAGGGCCGGCTGGATCAGCTGGAGGTCCACCCGATGCCGCAGCAGGCGCAGCGCGAGGCCGGCCAGCAGCAGCAACAGCACGCAGATCAGCAGGGGCACCGCCAGGTCGCCCAGCAGCAGCTGCGGCGGCAGGTGGTAGACCAGCCGCCAGCCATCATTGCCAACCCCCTTCACCAGCGCTACGCCGCGCGGAAGCCCGCCGCTCCACAGCGTGCCGAAGCTGTCGTCCTGGCGCTCCCGCAGGGTCTTCCAGCCCGCACCATCCAGCCGCGGCGCCTGGCTCGACAAGGCGGGCTGCCCCGCACGGTCGAGCAGCGCATAGCCGCCGATGCCCTGGCCGTCGATCATGCTCGCCGCCGCCGCGCCATCGAGCAACAGCACCAGCCACTGCGTCGGATGGGGCCCCGCCTGTACCGGCTGGGCCAATGCAACGCCACTGTCACCCGGGCGCAGCCAGTACACCGGGTCGGCCCCCTCCACGCCGCCGTTGCGCGCCTGCAGCACACGCAGCGATGGCAGGCGCGCCAGGTCGACATCGACCTCGCCACCGGCCAGCCAATGCGCGCCCCGTGCGTCGACCAGCAGCAGGTGCGTCTGCAGCGCCTGCAGCGTGTGCTCGGCGCGCGCTGACAGCAGCAGCCGCTGGCCCGGTTGGCCGCCAGCTCCATCCAGCGGCACCTGGCGCATGCCTTCGCTGTCCGTCGTAGGTGCATCCGGGTTGCCCGTCACCACCGAATCGCCCAGGTAGCGCAGCATCGCTTCGCGCTGGTCGAAATAGATCTGTGCCCTGTAGGCCGCTGCATTCATTTCGCGGCGATGGGTCGAGATGTCTTCGGTGAATGCCGTGAGCAGGTAGAAGCCGGCCGCGGCGGCCAGGCAGATGAAGACGCATACGGTCAGGCAGCGCAGCAGCACCGACGCGGTGGTCGGTGGCACGGCCTGCTGCAGCGAAGGGCGGGGGAAGCGGAACATGCAACATGCTAGGGAGCGGCGCGGATGGCGCGGAATCAGCCGTTTCCTAAAAAGCCGACGTGGACCGGCCAGGCGGCCGCTCCTGCCTGGAAACCGTTCAGGCGGCGGAAAAAAAGAACCCCCGCCGAAGCGGGGGGTCTCCTGTATCGGCGCTGGCCGGGCGCTTACAGCGCGCTGCCACCGAACTTGTGCGTGTACTGCAGGTTGATCGTGCGGCCGACGCTGTCGAACCAGGACACGTCGTAGTACGGGTAGGCGGTGTAGGTACGGTCCTTCGGCGGCATCTTGTTGAACACGTTGACCACCGACAGCGACAGGCGCGAGTGGTCGTCGAAGCGGTACTGCAGCGAGGCGTTGTAGCGATACGTTGCCTTCACGTACGGGCTGTCGCCGCTGTCCCAGTCGAACACCTGGTCGTAGCTGTCCGAGGTCGGCAGCTTGCCCAGGCGCGAGCCGTACACCGTTGCCGACCACGCATCCTTCTCCCAGGTCACGCTCAGGCTGGTCTTGGTGCGCGGGATGTCGAAGCCGCTGTTCACTGCGAACTGGTCTTCGGTACGGTCACCCGGGTAGCGCTGGAAATCATGCTTCTTCACCCAGGTGTGGGTGCCGTTGAAGATGAAGTCGCCGATGCCCGTCTGCAGGCGGTAGCGCAGGCCGACGTCGATGCCGGAGGTGGACTCGCGGGCGACGTTGATCGGCTCCACGCGCACGCCATACAGGCGCCCGTCGTTGCTGCGGGTGATGCGGGCGAGCGCATCCACGCAGGTCGGCGAGGTGATGTCGGCGCTGCCCAGGCGGCAGTTCGCTTCGTTGGCCAGGATCGTGCGCACGTCCATGTCCTGCACCTGGTTGCGCATGTCGATGTCGAACCAGTCCACCGACAGGTCCAGGCCGATCGCCGGCGACCAGACGAAGCCGGCACTCCACGACGTGCTGGTTTCCGGGTCGAGTTGGCGGTTGCCGGTGCGGCTGCGGATCAGGTTGCGTTCGTAGTCGGCGCAATCGGTGGCGCCGTCGGCGCGGCAGCTGTACAGGTCTTCGGCGGTGGTCTCATCGTTGCCCGGGCCGGCGAACACGTAGTGCAGGTCCGGCGCACGGAACGCGGTGCCGTACGAACCGCGGACCAGCAGCGTGTCGATCGGGCGCCATTCCAGGCCACCGCTCCAGGTCGCCTTGCCGATGGTGTGGCCGGAATAGCGGTACTGGTCGTAGCGGCCGGCCACGCTCAGGTTGACCGTCTCGTGCAGCGGCATGCGCAGCTCCGCAGCGGTCGCCCAGCGGTTGCGCGAGCCCTTGCCGTCCGAATCCTTCCAGCTGTAGTAGTAGTACTCGGTCGCCAGCGGATCGGGGTTCAGCGAGTAGGCCTGCTGGCCCACTTCCACGGTCGCGGCAAACCCGGCGTCGCCCCCCGGAAGGCCGAACAGCGCCGAATTGGTCAGGGTGAAGGCGGCGGTCTCCGTGCGCGACTTCGGGGTGTAGGTGGTGCGCGCGGCGATCGAATCGTACTCGGCGCGGGTCAGCGGCCGGTACAGGCGTGACGGGTCGGCGTTGTAGATCGGGAAACCGTCGTCATCCACGCCCAGCTGCGGGCCGAGGAACAGGTCATTGGCCTTGGCGGCGATGATCTGGGCCCAGCTGATCCGCGACTGGTACTGCGAATGGCTCAGCGCCGCTTCGTAATCCCAGTTGCCGGCCAGGTTGCCCTTGAAGCCGGTGGTCACGCTGAAGGTCTTCTGCGTGCTGCGCACCATGGCGTTGCGCAGGCCACCCATTTCCTCGGGCGAGAACTGGCGCTGCCAGAACTCGATCTCGCCGGTGGCTTCGTTGTTGAAGTAGCCCGACTCATCGCCGTTGGCATCCATGCGGCCCCACTTGGTGACGTCGCGCATCAGCGACATCGTGTGGTAGCCCAGCTGCACGTCGGCGAACCACTGCTGGCCATTGTCGAAGTCGTAGCTCAGCGACGCGTAGCCGTTGGCACCGCGGCGCTTGCTGAGGATGGTGCCGTAGCCGATCGAGCTGTCGCTGCCGCAGTAGTAGCCGTACTTCGGGCGATAGGCGCGGTAGGTGCTGCCCTGGTTCTGCCCGGCCAGCGCTTCGCAGGTGGCGGCGCCCGGGTCCAGGTAGTCATCGTTGTAGTCGGTGCGCAGGTAGGCACGGCGCGCGATGCGTGAACCCTCGGTGGGGCCGTCCTGGGTCGAGTCCTGGATGTCGCGCTCATAGGCCCACAGCGGGGTCTGCGACTGCAGTTCGACGCTGTACACCGCGTTGAAGTTGCCACGGCTGAAACCGCTGGCGATGCTCATGTCGAACGACTCGCCACCGCCTTCGGTGGTGGTCCCCATGCGCATGTCGATGGTGGTGCCGTCGGCCTTCTTCTTCAGGATGAAGTTGACCACGCCGGCAATCGCGTCCGAACCATAGATGGCTGAGGCGCTGCCGGTCAGCACTTCAATGCGCTCGATCATCCCCAGCGGAATGTTGGAGACATCGGTGAAGTTGCTGCGGCCCTTGAACGGCATCGGGAAGTCGGCGATACGGCGGCCATTGACCAGCACCAGCGTGTGGTTCGGGCCGAGGCCGCGCAGGTCCACCTGCTGGGCGCCCGGCGAGAAGTCGGCGCCACTGGAAGACTGCTGGCTCTGTGTCTCACCGCCGTTCTGGGTCATCGCACGCAGCACGTCCGGCACGCTGGTGAAGCCACTGGAGCGGATCTGTTCGGCGTTGATCACCGTGATCGGGGCGGGGCCTTCCACCTGGGCGCGCGGAATGCGCGAACCGGTGACCTGCACCGCGTCCAGTTGTTGTACCGAAGAGGAAGCCGGAGCCTGGGCGGCCGCGGAAGCAGCCACACCCATCAACGCCAGCTGGATCGACCACGCCATCGCCTTTCTACGCATGAGGAATTCTCGGAAATGAAGCCGGCCCGCAGAGGAGGGGCCCTGTCCCCCATTCAGATTTCCGGAATGGGCGCGCGCATTTAACGCCTTTTTTATGTCCTTGACTACTGGGTCCCTATCTGGCAAAGAGTGAAAACGCTTGCAAGTCGATTTTGTTCAGGGAGATCAAGATGCGACGCCTTCACCGGACCCTGCGTACCCCCGTTGCCTGGTTGGCGCTGCTGGTGCTGGCCTGGCCATTGGCCACGCCCGCGCAGGACCTGCAGGGCCCCGGCTTCGCCTACTACGAAGTCGGCGACCTGGAGGCCCCACGCCCCGGCCCACGTGCGCCCGCGATGATGCTGATGGGCGGTGGCGAGTGGGTGCCAGATGCTTTCCAGTGGTGGTTGAAGCAGGCCGGCAATGGCCGTGTGCTGATCCTGCGCGCCTCCGGCGGCGATGAACTGCAGGACCGCCTGTACCGCGAGATCGGCGGCACCACCGCGGTACAGACCCTGGTCTTCGACAGCCGCCGCGGCGCCGATGATCCAGCCGTGCTGCGCGTGGTCGCTGCGGCTGATGCCATCTTCATCGCCGGCGGCGACCAGTCGCGCTACATCCGCTTCTGGAAGGGCACCGCACTCAACCGCGCGCTCAACGCCCATGTGCGCGCCGGCAAGCCGATTGCCGGTACCAGCGCTGGCCTGGCCATCCTCGGCGGCTATGCCTATGGCGCCATGGATGGCGGCAGCATCAGCTCGGCCGGTGCGCTGGCCGACCCGATGGGCAGCGCAGTCACCATGGACAGTGGCTTCCTGCAGATGCCCTACCTGCAGCGCGTGGTCACCGACACCCATTTCGACAAGCGTGACCGCCTTGGCCGCCTCATCGTGTTCGTGGCACGCGCTGCGCAGGACAGCGGCGACCCCGACATCGTCGGCATTGGCGTTGATGAGGACACTGCCCTGTGCGTGGAGCCCGATGGCCAGGCGCAGGTCTACAGCGCTGATGGCGAAGGCAAGGTCTGGGTGGTCAGCCCCGGTCGTGATGCCGACCGCCTGGTCGAGGGCGAACCATTGCGCTTCCATGCCGTTCCGGTGACCGTGGTCGCCAGCGGCAGCCGCATGCGCCTGGATGACTTCCAGGCCGAGGCCGACTACCAGGCCGTGGCCGACGTCAGTGACGGCGAGATTGAAGTCGTGCGCCAGTGATCTTCCCTCCCGGTAGTGCCGGCCGCTGGCCGGCAACTCACCTTCCCTGATGCGACCGGTGCCGGCCAGCGGCCGGCGCCACCCGTGCAATCCCTTCACTACACCTGCTGGAGACGTACCCGATGAAACTGCGCCTGGCGCTGTCCGCGCTGCTGTCCCTGCCATTGCTCGCCCAGGCCGCACCGGCCACGTTGCCGCTGCTGGTCATCCATGGCGGCGCCGGCGTCGAGCGCAAGGACCTGTCGCCGGCAGAAGAAAAGGCCGCGCGCGAAGCGTTGCGCGCCGCACTGCTGAAGGGCCATGCCGAACTGGCGGCCGGTCGCCCGGCGCTTGCAGCAGTCACTGCGGCGATCACCGTGCTGGAGGACGATCCGACCTTCAACGCCGGCAAGGGCGCGGTGTTCACCCATGACGGCCACAACGAGCTGGATGCCGCAGTGATGGACGGCGCCACCCAGGCGGCAGGTGCGGTGGCCGGCGTGCAGCGGGTGCGCAACCCGATCCTGCTGGCGCAGACCGTGATGCAGAAGTCCAGGCACGTGATGATGGTCGGGCAGGGCGCCGAAGCCTTCGCGGTGGAGCAGGGCATTCCTCTGGTTGATCCCTCCTACTTCCGCACGGAGAAGCGCTGGCAGCAGCTGCAGCGTGCGCTGAAGGAAGAGGCCAATGGCCAGGCGCATGCCGACCTGGAGACCGCAAAGCACTTCGGTACCGTCGGTGCCGTCGCGCTGGATGCGCAGGGGCAGCTGGCCGCCGGTACTTCCACGGGCGGCATGACCAACAAGCGCTATGGCCGGGTGGGTGACTCGCCGATCATCGGCGCCGGCACCTGGGCCGATGCGCGCTGTGCGGTATCGGGCACCGGTTGGGGCGAGTACTACATCCGCACCGCGGCCGCGCACGAGATCTGTGCGCGCATGCGCTACCAGGGGCAGACCCCGGAGCAGGCCGGCAAGGGCGTCATCAACGACACGATTCCGCAGATGGGCGGTGACGGCGGTGCGATCGTGCTCGCCGCAGACGGCAAAATGGCCACGCCGTTCAACACCCAGGGCATGTATCGGGGCTGGATCGGCGCCGACGGTGTCCCTCATGTCGCAATTTTCGCCAGCGAGACCCTGCCGGTCCCCGGGCAATAACCTTGCGTATCAATGGGTTTGCGACAACGTGTGAAAAAGATGGAAAAAAGCGTTGACAGCCCCCCGTCCCATCAGCAGAATAAGCGGCTCACCACCACACACCGCAACGCTTCGGCGGCAACGGAATGGGGTGGTAAGGAGGGATACCCAAGCGGCCAACGGGGGCAGACTGTAAATCTGCTGGCTTACGCCTTCGGTGGTTCGAATCCACCTCCCTCCACCAGTTTCACGTTGTGACATTCCCGGCGCGGGAGTAGTTCAATGGTAGAACCTCAGCCTTCCAAGCTGATGGTGCGGGTTCGATTCCCGTCTCCCGCTCCATTGAATGAACTTTGAATCTTATCGAGTTCATGTCATAATGCAAAACTCGGCTCACGTAGCTCAGTCGGTAGAGCACTTCCTTGGTAAGGAAGAGGTCGAAGGTTCGATTCCTTTCGTGAGCACCATCTTAAGCATCACCTCTCAGACGAATTCGAGATAAGCAGCCATGGCCAAGGGTAAGTTCGAGCGCACCAAGCCGCACGTCAATGTCGGCACCATCGGTCACGTCGACCACGGCAAGACCACGCTGACCGCCGCACTGACCAAGATCGGTGCCGAGCGCTTCGGTGGCGAGTTCAAGGACTACTCCTCGATCGACGCCGCGCCGGAAGAAAAGGCTCGTGGTATCACGATCTCGACCGCGCACGTCGAATACGAGTCCCCGGTCCGTCACTACGCCCACGTCGATTGCCCGGGCCACGCTGACTACGTCAAGAACATGATCACCGGTGCCGCCCAGATGGACGGCGCGATCCTGGTGTGCTCGGCCGCTGACGGCCCGATGCCGCAGACCCGTGAGCACATCCTGCTGTCGCGTCAGGTCGGCGTGCCGTACATCGTCGTGTTCCTGAACAAGGCCGACATGGTTGACGATGCCGAGCTGCTCGAGCTGGTCGAGATGGAAGTGCGCGAGCTGCTGAGCAAGTACGACTTCCCGGGCGACGACACCCCGATCATCGCCGGTTCGGCCCGTCTGGCGCTGGAAGGCGACCAGAGCGACATCGGCGTGCCGGCCATCCTGAAGCTGGTCGACGCCCTGGACAGCTGGATCCCGGAGCCGGAGCGTGCGATCGACAAGCCGTTCCTGATGCCGGTGGAAGACGTGTTCTCGATCTCGGGCCGCGGCACCGTGGTGACCGGTCGTATCGAGCGTGGCGTGATCAAGGTTGGCGACGAAATCGAAATCGTCGGCATCCGTCCGGTGCAGAAGACCACCGTGACCGGCGTTGAAATGTTCCGCAAGCTGCTGGACCAGGGTCAGGCAGGCGACAACGCTGGCCTGCTGCTGCGCGGCACCAAGCGTGACGACGTCGAGCGTGGCCAGGTGCTGGCCAAGCCGGGTTCGATCAAGCCGCACACCAAGTTCGAAGGCGAAGTCTACGTCCTGTCGAAGGACGAGGGCGGCCGCCACACCCCGTTCTTCAACGGCTACCGTCCGCAGTTCTACTTCCGCACCACCGACATCACCGGCGCAGCTGCTCTGCCGGAAGGCGTCGAAATGGTGATGCCGGGTGACAACGTCAAGATGGTCGTCACCCTGATCAACCCGGTGGCAATGGACGAAGGCCTGCGCTTCGCCATCCGCGAAGGCGGCCGTACCGTCGGCGCCGGCGTGGTCTCGAAGATCATCGAGTAAGCCTGCAGTACCGGTGGTTGCATAGCGCCGCCGGTTACGCGAATGGCGGGCCGGGAACCTCGGTCCGCCTTCGCCGTCTAAGGGAAGGCAAGTTTTCAACGTACGCCAGTAGCTCAATTGGCAGAGCAGCGGTCTCCAAAACCGCAGGTTGGGGGTTCGAGTCCCTCCTGGCGTGCCATCTGCCCACCTTATCCAGCGGCCTGGGCCGCTAAAGCAGACACAGCCGGATGAATAGCAAGATCGAACACTCCAAGGACAACTCCACCCACGGTGGGGATATCGTCAAGTATGTCGCCGCATCGCTGCTGGTGCTGGCCGGTCTGTTCGTCTGGTTCTGGTTCTCCGCCGACTCTGGTCGCGCCGCCCAGCTGGGTGCGTGGGCAGGTCAGCTGCGTGCGTTGGCGGTCGTGGTCGGTCTGGTTGGCGGTATCGGCGTGTTCATGCTGACCGGCAAGGGGCGCGACACCCGCGAATTCCTCTCCGAGTCGCGCTTCGAACTGCGCAAGGTGGTCTGGCCGACGCGCCAGGAAGCCATCCGCATGACGTGGGTCGTGATCGTCGTGGTGCTCATCCTCAGCCTGCTGTTGGGTGGCTTCGACTTCCTGATCCAGAAACTGACTCAGTGGTTCCTGAGCCGCTAAGGAGAATTGCATGAAGCGTTGGTACGTCGTTCACGCCTATTCGGGCTTCGAGAAGTCGGTGGCGCAGGCTCTGCGCGATCGCATCGTCCGTGACGGCATGGAAGAGCGCTTCGGCGACGTCCTGGTCCCGACCGAAGAAGTGGTCGAGATGCGCGCTGGCCAGAAGCGCCGTTCCGAGCGCAAGTTCTTCCCGGGTTACGTGCTGGTCCAGATCGAGACCCACGAAGAAGCCGGTATCCCGCGCATCGACAACGAAAGCTGGCACCTGGTCAAGGAAACCCCGCGCGTGATGGGCTTCATCGGCGGCACTGCCGATCGTCCGTTGCCGATCGCCGATTCCGAGGCCGAGGCCATCCTGAACCGCGTTCAGGAAGGTGTCGAGAAGCCGCGTCCGAAGGTGTTGTTCGAGCCGGGCCAGATGGTCCGCGTCACCGACGGTCCGTTCAACGATTTCAATGGCGTCGTCGAAGAAGTCAACTACGAGAAGAGCCGCCTGCGCGTCTCGGTGCTGATCTTCGGTCGTGCCACCCCGGTCGAGCTCGAGTTCGGGCAGGTCGAAAAGGCCGTCTGACCCGTCTGTAGAGTCGAGCCATGCTCGACTCCGGACCAGAAACCGGGCCCGGCCCGGTTTCGTTCGTATACCTGCCGCTTCAGGCATGTGAAGAAAAAACCTGTTATAGTGCGCGGCTCCCCGCTGGGAAAGCCAGCAGGACGAGGCCGCCGCAAGGTGGCCTTCAGCATGATTTCAAAACGCGATGCCGGGACGCGTGATTCCCGGTCCGATGGGGAGCCTGTTGTCGAAAGGCGCTAGCACCCGGAGAGCACTCACATGGCAAAGAAAGTTGTCGGTTACATCAAGCTGCAGGTGAAGGCCGGTCAGGCCAACCCCTCGCCGCCGGTCGGTCCTGCGCTGGGTCAGCGTGGTCTGAACATCATGGAATTCTGCAAGGCGTTCAACGCTGCCACGCAGAAGCTCGAGCCGGGTCTGCCGGTTCCGGTGATCATCACGGCCTACTCGGACCGTACGTTCACCTTCATCACCAAGAGCACCCCGGCTACCACCCTGCTGAAGAAGGCCGCTGGCATCTCGTCGGGCTCCAAGCGCCCGAATACCGAGAAGGTCGGCAAGGTCACCCGTAAGCAGCTGGAAGAGATCGCCAAGGCGAAGGAACCGGATCTGACTGCCGCCGACCTGGACGCCGCCGTGCGTACCATCGCTGGCTCTGCCCGTTCCATGGGCCTCGTGGTGGAGGGTTAATAAGATGGCACAGACCAAGCGTGAGAAGGCCATCAAGGCCGCCGTCGTTCCGGGCAAGGCGTACGCCTTCGAGGACGCGATCAACATCCTGAAGAGCGCCACCAAGGCCAAGTTCGTCGAGTCGATCGACGTTGCCGTGCGCCTGGGCGTCGATGCGAAGAAGTCCGACCAGCAGGTCCGTGGCTCCACCGTGCTGCCGGCTGGTACCGGCAAGTCGGTCCGCGTCGCCGTGTTCGCTCCGGCCGGTGCCAAGGCTGACGAAGCCCTGGCCGCTGGCGCCGAAGCCGTCGGTATGGACGATCTGGCCGAGAAGATGCAGGCCGGCGATCTGAACTACGACGTCGTCATCGCGACCCCGGACGCCATGCGCGTCGTCGGTAAGCTGGGCACCGTGCTGGGCCCGCGCGGCCTGATGCCGAACCCGAAGGTCGGCACCGTTTCCCCGAACCCGGGTGAAGCCGTGAAGAACGCCAAGTCGGGTCAGGTCCGTTACCGCACCGACAAGGCCGGCATCATCCACTGCACCATCGGCAAGGCCGACTTCGCCGAAGACGCGCTGAAGTCGAACCTGACCGCACTGCTGCTGGACCTGATCAAGGCCAAGCCGGCCACCTCGAAGGGCACCTACCTGCAGAAGGTTTCGGTTAGCTCGACGATGGGCCCGGGCGTCACCGTCGACCAGTCGTCGCTGACCCTGAAGTAATTGTTTCAAGCGGTCACGGTGCCTTCGGTGCCGTGACCGTGACATTTGAAGGCATCGCTGGCAGTGCATCGCCCGCGGTAGCCGTCAAAGACCGCAGGCGCGGTCGTGGCAATACCGGCGACGGGCACGGAAGCTCGATCTGGCAAGGAGTCGCCGCCGGAGCAGTCATGAGCGCTTAATCGATTCCCCGGAATCACCCTGCGTAGATGGTGCCCTTCTGGAGTTTTTCTGGTTCACGCACGTCTGGGTTTCCCAGGTTGGCCCACTCCAGGTCTAGAACGGCCCACCCCCGGAACATCATCCCGATGTTCCCGGCGTCCAGGACGGATGCCGCACAGGACCGCACACGGCAGGAGCCGTAAGCGGAGTTCAATAGGAGGAGTGCAATGGCTCTCAATCTGTCCCAGAAGCAAGAAGTAGTCGCCGAGCTGGCAGACGTCGCCGCCAAGGCCCACTCCTTGATCGCAGCCGAATACGCTGGCACCACGGTCGCCCAGATGACCGCGATGCGCAAGCAGGCTCGTGAAACCGGTGTTTTCTTGAAGGTTGTCAAGAACACCCTGGCTTCGCGCGCCGTTGAAGGCACCGAGTTCGCAGTCGCACAGGACCAGATGGTTGGTCCGCTGCTGTACGCGTTCTCGCTCGAGGAGCCCGGCGCTGCCGGTCGCCTGATCAAGGAAGCCGCCAAGGGCAACGACAAGCTGAAGGCTAAGGTCGTCGCCATCGGTGGTGAAGTGTTCCCGGCGAGCCACGTCGACGTGCTGGCATCGCTGCCGACCCGCGACCAGGCCCTGGCCATGCTGGCCCGCGTCCTGACCGAGCCGGTCACGATGTTTGCCCGCGCCATCAAGGCCGTTGGCGAGAAGCAGGGTGGTGGCGATGTCGCCGCCGACGCTGCCGAGCCGGCCGCCGAGACCGCCTGAGTTTCGACTTACCGTGGTTCCTGACGGAACCTCAACCCAGAAAATCATCCAAAGGTATTAATCATGTCCCTTACCAACGAACAGATCGTCGACGCCATCGCCGAGAAGTCCCTGATGGAAGTGATGGAGCTGGTCAAGGCCATCGAAGAGAAGTTCGGCGTCTCCGCCGCTGCTCCGGTCGCCGTGGCTGCTGCCGCTGGCCCGGCTGCTGCTGTTGAAGAGCAGACCGAATTCGTCGTCACCCTGAAGACTGCCGGCGAGAAGAAGGTCGAAGTCATCAAGGCCGTCCGCGCCATCACCGGCCTGGGCCTGAAGGAAGCGAAGGACCTGGCCGAAGCCGGCGGCGTCCTGAAGGACAACGCTTCGAAGGACGAAGCCGAGAAGATGAAGAAGGACCTGGAAGCTGCTGGCGCGACTGTCGAAGTCAAGTAAGCAGTTACCTTGCATCGTCACCGATTCACGGCGATGCAGCCAAGGCTGGGGGCGTAAGCCCCCGGCCTTTGGTCGTTGTTGCAGTACCGGTAGGGTCGACTGTTAGTCGACTGTTTCAAAAGCAGGAAAAAGCCCAACACGGGCTGCAGTCAAACCCCGGCAGGCCAGCGCACGGCGCGGCAGCGGGGGAGTGGTAGCAGACGAGTTGGCAGTTGGAAGTAGCGGGAGAAGGCGTGCTGGTGCCGGCAATACCAGCGACTTCCAACTGACAATTTCAAGTTCCCTTCGGATCGTGGGCGCACGATCCGCACAACAAGGTGGAAGACCTCATGACGTCCTATTCGTTCACCGAAAAAAAGCGTATCCGCAAGGATTTCGGCAAGCAGCGCTCGATTCTCGAAGTGCCGTTCCTGCTCGCCATCCAGGTGGATTCCTATCGTGAATTCCTGCAGGAAAACGTCGATCCGGCCAAGCGCACGGACCACGGCCTGCACGCTGCGCTGAAGTCGGTCTTCCCGATCGCCAGCTACAGCGGCAATGCCGCCCTGGAATACGTCGGCTACAAGCTGGGCGAACCGGTCTTCGACGAGCGTGAGTGCCGCCAGCGTGGCATGAGCTACGGCGCCCCGCTGCGCGTGACCGTGCGCCTGGTGATCTACGACCGTGAGTCGTCGACCAAGGCCATCAAGTACGTGAAGGAGCAGGAGGTCTATCTGGGCGAAATCCCGCTGATGACCGAAAACGGCACCTTCATCGTCAACGGCACCGAGCGCGTCATCGTCTCGCAGCTGCACCGCTCGCCGGGCGTGTTCTTCGACCACGACCGCGGCAAGACCCACAGCTCGGGCAAGCTGCTGTACAGCGCCCGCATCATTCCTTACCGCGGTTCCTGGCTGGACTTCGAGTTCGACCCGAAGGACGCGCTGTTCACCCGTATCGACCGCCGCCGCAAGCTGCCGGTGTCGATCCTGCTGCGCGCGCTTGGCTACAGCAACGAAGAGATGCTGGCCGAGTTCTTCGAGATCAACACCTTCCACATCAACCCGGATGAAGGCGTCCAGCTGGAGCTGGTGCCGGAGCGCCTGCGTGGCGAAACCCTGGGCTTCGACCTCGCCGACGGCGACAAGGTCATCGTGGAAGCCGGCAAGCGCATCACCGCGCGCCACATCAAGCAGCTGGAAGCCTCGGGCATCGCCGCCCTGGCCGTGCCGGACGACTACATCGTCGGCCGCATCCTGTCGCACGACGTGGTCGACGCCTCGACCGGCGAACTGCTGGCCCAGGCCAACGACGAGATCAGCGACGAGCAGCTGCAGAACTTCCGCAAGGCTGGCGTCGATGCGGTCGGCACCCTGTGGGTGAACGACCTGGATCGTGGCCCGTACCTGTCCAACACCCTGCGCATCGATCCGACCAAGACCCAGCTGGAAGCCCTGGTCGAAATCTACCGCATGATGCGTCCGGGCGAGCCGCCGACCAAGGATGCCGCGCAGAACCTGTTCCACAACCTGTTCTTCACCTTCGAGCGCTACGACCTGTCCGCGGTCGGCCGCATGAAGTTCAACCGTCGCGTGGGCCGCAAGGAAACCACCGGCGAAGCCGTGCTGTACGACAGCAAGTACTTCGGTGAGCGCAACGACGAAGAGTCCAAGCGCCTGGTCGCTGCCCACGGCGACAGCTCCGACATCCTGGACGTGATCAAGGTCCTGACCGAGATCCGCAACGGTCGCGGCGTGGTCGATGACATCGATCACCTGGGCAACCGTCGCGTGCGTTCGGTCGGCGAAATGGCCGAGAACGTGTTCCGCGTCGGCCTGGTCCGCGTCGAGCGCGCGGTCAAGGAGCGCCTGTCGATGGCCGAGTCGGAAGGCCTGACCCCGCAGGAGCTGATCAACGCCAAGCCGGTCGCCGCTGCCATCAAGGAGTTCTTCGGCTCCTCGCAGCTGTCGCAGTTCATGGACCAGAACAACCCGCTGTCGGAAGTGACGCACAAGCGTCGCGTCTCGGCCCTGGGCCCGGGTGGTCTGACCCGTGAGCGCGCCGGCTTCGAAGTGCGCGACGTGCACCCGACCCATTACGGCCGCGTCTGCACCATCGAAACCCCGGAAGGCCCGAACATCGGCCTGATCAACTCGCTGGCCGTGTACGCCCGCACCAACCAGTACGGTTTCCTCGAGACCCCGTACCGCAAGGTCGTGGACGGCAAGGTCTTTGACGAAGTCGAGTTCCTGTCGGCGATCGAAGAAAACGAGTACGTCATTGCGCAGGCCAACGCCCTGACCAATGCCGACAGCGTGCTGACCGAGCAGTTCGTTCCGTGCCGCTTCCAGGGCGAATCGCTGCTGAAGCCGCCGGCGGAAGTCCACTTCATGGACGTCTCGCCGATGCAGACCGTGTCGATCGCGGCCGCGCTGGTTCCGTTCCTGGAGCACGATGACGCCAACCGCGCACTGATGGGCGCCAACATGCAGCGTCAGGCCGTGCCGACCCTGCGTGCGCAGAAGCCGCTGGTCGGTACCGGCATCGAGCGCGCCGTGGCGCGTGACTCCGGTGTGACCGTGAACGCCCGTCGTGGTGGCGAGATCGTGCAGATCGACGCGGCCCGCATCGTGGTCAAGGTCAACGAGGAAGAGATCGTTGGCGCCACCGACGCAGGCGTGGACATCTACAACCTGGTCAAGTACACCCGTTCGAACCAGAACACCTGCATCAACCAGCGTCCGCTGGTCCAGGTGGGTGACGTCATCGCCCGCGGCGACGTGCTGGCCGACGGTCCGTCCACCGACATCGGCGAACTGGCCCTGGGCCAGAACATGCTGATCGCGTTCATGCCGTGGAACGGCTACAACTTCGAAGACTCCATCCTGCTCTCCGAGCGCGTGGTGGAAGAGGATCGTTACACCACGATCCACATCGAAGAGCTGACCTGCGTCGCGCGTGACACCAAGCTGGGGCCGGAGGAAATCTCCGCCGACATCCCGAACGTCTCCGAGCAGGCGCTGAACCGCCTGGACGAGAGCGGCGTGGTGTACATCGGTGCGGAAGTCCGCGCCGGCGACATCATGGTCGGCAAGGTCACCCCGAAGGGCGAAAGCCAGCTGACCCCGGAAGAGAAGCTGCTGCGCGCGATCTTCGGCGAGAAGGCTTCGGACGTTAAGGACAGCTCGCTGCGCGTTCCGCCGGGCATGGACGGCACCGTCATCGACGTGCAGGTCTTCACCCGCGACGGCATCGAGAAGGACAAGCGCGCCCGCCAGATCGAAGAGTCTGAAATCAAGCGCGTCAAGAAGGACTTCGACGACCAGTTCCGCATCCTGGAAGCCGCCATCTACATGCGTCTGCGTTCGCAGATCGTGGGCAAGGTGGTCAACGGTGGTGCTGGCCTGAAGAAGGGTGACGTGATCACCGACGCCTTCCTGGATGGCCTGAAGAAGGCTGACTGGTTCGCCCTGCGCATGAAGGACGAGGACGCTTCGGAAGCCATCGAGCGCGCCCAGAAGCAGATCCAGGCGCACGAGAAGGAATTCGAGCGTCGCTTCGCCGACAAGCGCGGCAAGATCACCGCTGGCGACGACCTCGCCCCGGGCGTGCTGAAGATGGTCAAGGTGTTCCTGGCCGTGAAGCGCCGCATCCAGCCGGGCGACAAGATGGCAGGCCGCCACGGCAACAAGGGTGTGGTCTCCAACGTGGTGCCGGTCGAGGACATGCCGTACATGGCCTCGGGCGAAACCGTGGACATCGTGCTGAACCCGCTGGGCGTGCCGTCGCGTATGAACATCGGCCAGATCCTGGAAGTGCACCTGGGCTGGGCCGCCAAGGGTCTGGGTCGCAAGATCCAGGCGATGATGGAAGCCCAGGCGGCGGTTGCCGACCTGCGCAAGTTCCTGGACGACATCTACAACCACGACGACACCAACGTGGCCAACCGTGTCGACCTGTCGCAGTTCAGCGACGAGGAACTGCTGCGCCTGGCCCGCAACCTGACCGACGGCGTGCCGATGGCCACCCCGGTGTTCGACGGCGCCACCGAAGCGGAAATCAAGCGCATGCTGGAACTGGCCGACCTGCCGAGCAGTGGCCAGACCCAGCTGTACGACGGCCGCACCGGTGAAGCCTTCGATCGCCACACCACCGTTGGCTACATGCACTACCTGAAGCTGAACCACCTGGTCGACGACAAGATGCACGCCCGTTCGACCGGTCCGTACTCGCTCGTCACCCAGCAGCCGCTGGGCGGCAAGGCGCAGTTCGGCGGCCAGCGCTTCGGTGAAATGGAAGTCTGGGCGCTGGAAGCCTACGGCGCGGCCTACACCCTGCAGGAAATGCTGACGGTGAAGTCCGATGACGTGCAGGGCCGCAACCAGATGTACAAGAACATCGTCGACGGTGAGCACGAGATGGTCGCGGGCATGCCGGAATCCTTCAACGTGCTCGTGAAGGAAATCCGCTCGCTGGCCATCAACATGGAACTGGAAGACAACTGATCCATGCCGGCGCGGCGGCCTCCGCCGCCGCGCCGCTGGCAGTCAACTGAAAGCCCATCGACACAGCATTCCTCCTTCTGGAGAACACCATGAAAGACCTGCTCAACCTCTTCAACCAGCAGCGCCAGACGCTGGACTTCGACGCGATCAAGATCGCGCTGGCCTCGCCGGACCTGATCCGTTCGTGGTCCTTCGGCGAAGTGAAGAAGCCGGAAACCATCAACTACCGTACCTTCAAGCCGGAACGCGACGGCCTGTTCTGCGCCGCCATCTTCGGCCCGGTGAAGGACTACGAGTGCCTGTGCGGCAAGTACAAGCGCATGAAGCACCGCGGCGTGGTCTGCGAAAAGTGCGGCACCGAAGTGACCCTGGCCAAGGTGCGTCGTGAGCGCATGGGCCACATCGACCTGGCGTCGCCGGTCGCGCACATCTGGTTCCTGAAGTCGCTGCCGTCGCGCATCGGCCTGATGCTGGACATGACCCTGCGCGACATCGAGCGCGTACTGTACTTCGAAGCCTACGTGGTGACCGAGCCGGGCCTGACCGCCCTGGAGCGCCGCCAGCTGCTGACCGAAGAACAGTACCTGCAGGCCCGCCAGGAGCACGGTGACGACTTCGACGCCGCCATGGGCGCCGAGGCCGTGTACGAACTGCTGCGCACGATCGACCTGCAGTCGGAAATGACCCGCCTGCGCGAGGAAATCGCCGCTACCGGTTCGGAAACCAAGCTCAAGCGCCTCACCAAGCGCATCAAGCTGATCGAAGCCTTCCTGGAGTCGGGCAACCGTCCGGAATGGATGGTCATGACCGTGCTGCCGGTGCTGCCGCCGGACCTGCGCCCGCTGGTCCCGCTGGATGGCGGCCGCTTCGCGACCTCCGACCTGAACGACCTGTACCGCCGCGTCATCAACCGCAACAACCGCCTGCGCCGCCTGCTCGAACTGAGCGCGCCGGACATCATCGTGCGCAATGAAAAGCGCATGCTGCAGGAATCGGTCGATGCGCTGCTGGACAACGGCCGTCGTGGCCGTGCCATCACCGGCACCAACAAGCGCCCGCTGAAGTCGCTGGCCGACATGATCAAGGGCAAGCAGGGTCGCTTCCGCCAGAACCTGCTCGGCAAGCGCGTCGACTACTCGGGCCGTTCGGTCATCGTGGTCGGCCCGTACCTGCGCCTGCACCAGTGCGGCCTGCCGAAGAAGATGGCGCTGGAGCTGTTCAAGCCGTTCGTCTTCGCCAAGCTGCAGCGTCGTGGCCTGGCCACCACCATCAAGGCCGCCAAGAAGCTGGTCGAGCGCGAAGAAGCCGAAGTCTGGGACATCCTGGAAGAGGTCATCCGCGAGCATCCGGTGATGCTGAACCGTGCACCGACCCTGCACCGTCTGGGCATCCAGGCGTTCGAGCCGGTGCTGATCGAAGGCAAGGCCATCCAGCTGCACCCGCTGGTCTGCACCGCGTTCAACGCCGACTTCGACGGTGACCAGATGGCCGTCCACGTGCCGCTCTCGCTGGAAGCCCAGCTGGAAGCGCGTGCGCTGATGATGTCGACCAACAACATCCTGTCGCCGGCCAACGGCGAGCCGATCATCGTGCCGTCGCAGGACGTCGTGCTGGGTCTGTACTACATGACCCGCTCGCTGGAAAACAAGAAGGGCGAGGGCATGGCCTTCGCCAACATCGCCGAAGTGAAGCGTGCCTACGACAACCGCGTGGTGGAACTGCACGCGCGCGTCAAGGTCCGCATCACCGAGGTGGTGACCGACGAAGACGGCGTCAAGCAGAACAAGACCTCGATCGTGGACACCACGATCGGCCGCGCCCTGCTGGCTGAAATCCTGCCGGAAGGCCTGCCGTTCGCGCTGGCCAACACCGAGCTGACCAAGAAGAACATCAGCCGCCTGATCAACTCCAGCTACCGCCAGCTGGGTCTGAAGGACACGGTCGTGTTCGCCGACAAGCTGATGTACACCGGCTTCGCCTACGCGACCCGCGCCGGCGTTTCGATCGGCATCGACGACATGCTGATCCCGGACGAGAAGAAGGGCATCCTCACCGAGGCCGAAGCCGAAGTGCTGGAAATCCAGGAGCAGTACCAGTCGGGTCTGGTCACCGCCGGCGAGCGCTACAACAAGGTGGTCGACATCTGGTCGCGCACCAACGAGCGCATCGCCAAGGCGATGATGGACACCATCGGTACCGAGAAGGTGGTCAATGCCAAGGGTGAGACCATCGACCAGAAGTCGATGAACTCGCTGTACATCATGGCCGACTCCGGTGCGCGTGGTTCGCAGGCGCAGATCCGTCAGCTGGCCGGCATGCGTGGCCTGATGGCCCGCCCGGACGGCTCGATCATCGAGACGCCCATCAAGGCGAACTTCCGCGAAGGCCTGAACGTGCAGGAGTACTTCAACTCCACCCACGGTGCCCGTAAGGGTCTGGCCGATACCGCGCTGAAGACCGCAAACTCGGGTTACCTGACCCGTCGTCTGGTCGACGTCGCGCAGGACGTGGTGATCACCGAGGTGGATTGCGGTACCACCGAAGGCCTGATCATGACCCCGATCGTGGAAGGCGGCGACGTGGTCGAGCCGCTGAAGGATCGCGTGCTGGGTCGCGTGGTTGCCGAGGACGTGTTCCTGCCGGGCAACGACGAAGATCCGATCGTCACCCGCAACACCCTGCTGGACGAAGCCTGGGTCGCCAAGCTGGAAGACGCCGGCGTGCAGAGCATCAAGGTGCGCTCGACGATCTCGTGCGAATCGGCCTTCGGTGTCTGCGGTCGCTGCTACGGCCGCGATCTGGCCCGTGGCCACCTGGTCAACATCGGTGAAGCGGTCGGCGTCATCGCCGCCCAGTCCATCGGTGAGCCGGGTACCCAGCTGACCATGCGTACGTTCCACATCGGTGGTGCGGCGTCGCGAGCTGCTGCGGTCGACAACATCACCGTCAAGACCACCGGCTCGGTGAAGTTCAGCAACCTCAAGTCGGTCGAGCACGCCAACGGCTCGCTGGTGGCAGTGTCGCGCTCGGGCGAAATCTCGGTGCTCGATGCCCACGGCCGTGAGCGTGAGCGTTACAAGCTGCCGTACGGTGCGACCATCACGTCCAAGGACGGTGATGCGATCAAGGCTGGCCAGACCGTGGCCAACTGGGATCCGCATAACCACCCGATCGTGTCGGAAGTGGCCGGCTTCATCCGCTTCATCGACTTCGTCGACGGCATCACCGTCATCGAGAAGACCGACGAGCTGACCGGCCTCGCTTCGCGCGAAATCACCGATCCGAAGCGTCGTGGTACCCAGGCCAAGGACCTGCGCCCGATCGTGCGCATCGTCGACGCCAAGGGCAACGACCTGTCGATCCCGGGCACCGACCTGCCGGCGCAGTACCTGCTGCCGCCGCGTTCGATCGTCAACCTGCAGGACGGCGCCCCGGTGGGCGTGGGCGACGTCGTCGCCAAGATCCCGCAGGAAGCGTCGAAGACCCGCGACATCACCGGTGGTCTGCCGCGCGTGGCCGACCTGTTCGAAGCGCGCAAGCCGAAGGATCCGGCGGTGCTGGCCGAGCGTTCGGGCATCATCAGCTTCGGCAAGGACACCAAGGGCAAGCAGCGCCTGATCATCAAGGACACCGATGGTTCGGAGCACGAAGAGCTGATCCCGAAGTACCGCCAGGTCATCGTGTTCGAAGGCGAGCATGTCACCAAGGGTGAAACCATCGTGGACGGCGAGCCGAGCCCGCAGGACATCCTGCGTCTGCTGGGTGTCGAACCGCTGGCGGCCTACCTGGTGAAGGAAATCCAGGACGTGTACCGCCTGCAGGGCGTGAAGATCAACGACAAGCACATCGAGGTGATCACCCGCCAGATGCTGCGCAAGGTCGAGATCACCGACCAGGGCAGCAGCAAGTTCCTGAACGGCGAACAGGTGGAGCGTCAGCGCGTTATCGAGGAAAATGCGCGCCTGTCGACCCGCAACGAGCTGCCGGCGCACTTCGATCCGGTCCTGCTGGGTATCACCAAGGCGTCGCTGGCGACCGAGTCGTTCATCTCGGCCGCTTCGTTCCAGGAAACCACCCGCGTGCTGACCGAAGCGGCCGTCCGCGGCACCTCGGACAACCTGCGTGGCCTGAAGGAAAACGTCATCGTGGGTCGCCTGATTCCGGCCGGTACCGGCCTGGCGTACCACAGCAACCGCCGCCGCGGCGCTTCCGGTCTCACCGAGTCGGAAATGCAGACTCTGGCCGGTACCCCGGCTGCGGTCGAGGCGCCGGTGGTTGAAGCCGAAGCTGAACAGGCGTCGGGCGAAGAATGAGGTATCCGGTCCGGCCGCAAGGCCGGACCACCCCATCGGTCCATCGATGGGATTGGGAAAGGGCAGGGGAGATCGTCCGCGATCGACCCTGTCAACCTGAACGGGGTACATGGAGGCCCCCCAGTAACGTCCCGGGATCAGGGACGGGCTTGACAGGAGGCGTTTGACTGCTTTCCTGGCAGGTTGCTACAATCGTCTGTCTCAGCAGGCCAAAATTTCGGCCTGCTTTAACATTTCCGCATCTCTGGTCGGATTTTCCGGCCACCAATCAGAAGAACCTACTGATGGCGACGATCAACCAGCTGGTCCGCAAGCCGCGGCAAGCGACCACCTACAAGAGTGCCTCGCCGGCGCTCGACAAGTGCCCGCAGCGCCGTGGCGTCTGCACCCGTGTCTACACCACCACTCCGAAGAAGCCGAACTCGGCTCTGCGCAAGGTTGCCAAGGTCCGCCTGACCAACCAGGAAGAAGTGATTTCCTACATCGGTGGTGAAGGCCACAACCTGCAGGAGCACTCCGTGGTCCTGATCCGCGGCGGTCGCGTCAAGGACCTGCCGGGTGTGCGTTACCACACCGTTCGTGGCTCGCTCGACGCCGCCGGCGTTGCCAAGCGTCGCCAGGCCCGTTCCAAGTACGGCGCCAAGCGTCCGAAGGCATAAGGAGAGAGCACTATGTCGCGTAAGGGTAATACTCCGCAGCGTTCCGTCCTGCCCGATCCGAAGCACGGAAGCGAAACCATCGCCCGCTTCATCAACATGGTCATGCAGAGCGGCAAGAAGTCCGTCGCCGAAAAGATCGTGTACGGCGCCATGGACGTGATCACCGAGAAGAACAGCAGCGCCAACGCCATTGAACTGGTGCAGAAGGCTCTGGACAACGTCGCTCCGGCGGTCGAAGTCAAGTCACGCCGCGTCGGTGGTGCCACCTACCAGGTGCCGGTCGAAGTGCGTTCGTCGCGCAAGATGGCTCTGGCCATGCGCTGGCTGATCGACTCCGCGCGCAAGCGTGGTGAGAACACCATGCCGAAGAAGCTGGCTGCTGAACTGATCGACGCCTCGGAAAACCGTGGTGGCGCCATCAAGAAGCGCGAAGAAACCCACCGCATGGCCGAAGCCAACAAGGCATTCGCCCACTACCGCTGGTGAGTTTGACGGCCTTGTAAAACAGGCAGGGCAGCACCACTTCGGTGCGTGCTGCCTCGCGGTCCCAGAAGGACTGCGCCAATCCGAAGGCCGCCGAAAGGCGGCGTTCGGCCATCCGAAATCCAAGAAATCTGAGAGGCTCCCGTGGCCCGTTCCACTCCCATCGAGCGTTACCGTAACTTCGGCATCATGGCTCACATCGATGCCGGCAAGACCACCACGTCCGAGCGCATCCTGTTCTACACCGGCAAGAGCCACAAGATCGGTGAAGTGCACGACGGCGCCGCCACCATGGACTGGATGGAGCAGGAGCAGGAGCGTGGCATCACGATCCAGTCCGCTGCCACCACCGCGTTCTGGAAGGGCATGGACAAGTCCCTGCCGGAGCACCGCTTCAACATCATCGACACCCCCGGGCACGTCGACTTCACCATCGAAGTGGAGCGCTCGCTGCGCGTGCTCGACGGTGCCGTCTTCGTCCTGTGTGCCGTCGGTGGCGTGCAGCCGCAGTCGGAAACCGTGTGGCGCCAGGCCAACCGCTACAAGGTGCCGCGCATTGCGTTCGTCAACAAGATGGACCGCACCGGTGCCAACTTCTACAAGGTCCGTGACCAGCTGAAGGCCAAGCTCGGCGCCGTCGCCGTGCCGATGCAGCTGCCGATCGGCGCCGAAGACGGCTTCAAGGGCGTCGTCGACCTGCTGAAGATGAAGGCCATCCATTGGGATGAAGCCTCGCAGGGCATGAAGTTCGAGTACGGCGAAATCCCGGCCGACCTGCAGGAAAAGGCTGAAGAAGCCCGTACCTACATGATCGAAACCGCGGCTGAAGCCAGCGAAGAGCTGATGGAAAAGTACCTGGGCGGCGAAGAGCTGGCCGAGGCTGAAATCATCAACGCGCTGCGTACCCGCACCCTGGCCACCGAAATCGTTCCGATGTACTGCGGTTCGGCGTTCAAGAACAAGGGCGTGCAGGCCATGCTGGACGGCGTGATCCAGCTGCTGCCGTCGCCGGTCGATGTGCCGGACGTGACCGGTACCGACGTGGACGACGAAAACGTCGCCATGACCCGCAAGTCCGACGACAAGGCCCCGTTCTCGTCGCTGGCCTTCAAGATCATCACCGATCCGTTCGTCGGCGCGCTGACCTTCTTCCGTGTCTACTCGGGCACCCTGAACGGTGGTGACACCGTGCTGAACTCGGTGAAGGGCAAGAAGGAGCGCATCGGCCGCATCCTGCAGATGCACTCGAACAACCGTGAAGAAATCAAGGAAGTTCTGGCCGGTGACATCGCCGCTGCCGTGGGCCTGAAGGACACCACCACCGGTGACACCCTGTGCTCGATCGACCAGCCGATCATCCTGGAGCGCATGACGTTCCCGGAGCCGGTGATCTCGATGGCCGTCGAACCGAAGACCAAGTCGGACCAGGAAAAGATGGGTCTGGCCCTGGGTCGCCTGGCGCAGGAAGATCCGTCGTTCCGCGTCAAGACCGACGAAGAATCCGGCCAGACCATCATCTCGGGCATGGGCGAGCTGCACCTGGACATCATCGTCGACCGCCTGAAGCGCGAGTTCAACGTTGAAGCCAACGTCGGCGCGCCGCAGGTTGCGTACCGCGAAACCATCACCCTGGCTGACGTCAAGTCGGACTACAAGCACGCCAAGCAGTCCGGTGGTAAGGGTCAGTACGGTCACGTCGTGATCGAGCTGTCGCCGATCACCGCTGAAGACCGTGCCGATCCGAAGCTGGCTCCGGCCATCAAGGACGACTTCCTGTTCATCAACGACATCACCGGCGGCGTGATCCCGAAGGAATTCATTCCGTCGGTTGAAAAGGGCCTGCGCGAAACCATCACCAGCGGTCCGCTGGCTGGCTTCCCGGTCGTGGACGTCAAGGTGAAGCTGGTGTTCGGTTCGTACCACGACGTCGACTCCTCGGAAATGGCGTTCAAGCTGGCTTCGTCGATGGCCTTCAAGCAGGGCTTCGCCAAGGCCAAGCCGGTGCTGCTGGAGCCGATCATGAAGGTCGAGATCGTGACCCCGGAGGATTACCAGGGTGACGTGATGGGCGACGTCAGCCGTCGTCGCGGCGTGCTGCAGGGTTCCGACACCACCGGTGACGGCTCCGCTTCGATCATCAACGCGATGATCCCGCTGGGTGAAATGTTCGGCTACGCCACTGCGCTGCGTTCGCAGACCCAGGGCCGTGCCACCTTCACCATGGAATTCGACCACTACGAGCCGGCGCCGAACAACATCGCCGAAGCCGTCATGAAGAAGGGCTGAGCCTCGCTCAGCCTCTCCTGAAAACCACTTACAAAATCAAGGTATAGAACAATGGCAAAGGGTAAGTTCGAGCGCACCAAGCCGCACGTCAACGTCGGCACCATCGGTCACGTCGATCACGGCAAGACCACGCTGACCGCCGCACTGACCAAGATCGGTGCCGAGCGCTTCGGTGGCGAGTTCAAGGACTACTCCTCGATCGACGCCGCGCCGGAAGAAAAGGCTCGTGGTATCACGATCTCGACCGCGCACGTCGAATACGAATCCCCGGTCCGTCACTACGCCCATGTCGATTGCCCGGGCCACGCTGACTACGTCAAGAACATGATCACCGGTGCCGCCCAGATGGACGGCGCGATCCTGGTGTGCTCGGCCGCTGACGGCCCGATGCCGCAGACCCGTGAGCACATCCTGCTGTCGCGTCAGGTCGGCGTGCCGTACATCGTCGTGTTCCTGAACAAGGCCGACATGGTTGACGACGCCGAGCTGCTCGAGCTGGTCGAGATGGAAGTGCGCGAGCTGCTGAGCAAGTACGACTTCCCGGGCGACGACACCCCGATCATCGCCGGTTCGGCCCGTCTGGCGCTGGAAGGCGACCAGAGCGACATCGGCGTGCCGGCCATCCTGAAGCTGGTCGACGCCCTGGACAGCTGGATCCCGGAGCCGGAGCGTGCGATCGACAAGCCGTTCCTGATGCCGGTGGAAGACGTGTTCTCGATCTCGGGCCGCGGCACCGTGGTGACCGGTCGTATCGAGCGTGGCGTGATCAAGGTTGGCGACGAAATCGAAATCGTCGGCATCCGTCCGGTGCAGAAGACCACCGTGACCGGCGTTGAAATGTTCCGCAAGCTGCTGGACCAGGGTCAGGCAGGCGACAACGCTGGCCTGCTGCTGCGCGGCACCAAGCGTGACGACGTCGAGCGTGGCCAGGTGCTGGCCAAGCCGGGTTCGATCAAGCCGCACACCAAGTTCGAAGGCGAAGTCTACGTCCTGTCGAAGGACGAGGGCGGCCGCCACACCCCGTTCTTCAACGGCTACCGTCCGCAGTTCTACTTCCGCACCACCGACATCACCGGCGCAGCTGCTCTGCCGGAAGGCGTCGAAATGGTGATGCCGGGTGACAACGTCAAGATGGTCGTCACCCTGATCAACCCGGTGGCAATGGACGAAGGCCTGCGCTTCGCCATCCGCGAAGGCGGCCGTACCGTCGGCGCCGGCGTGGTCTCGAAGATCATCGAGTAATCTGGTAGTATCTGCGCCCCGATGTTGCCTGGGTAGGGCATCGGGGCGTATCAAATGGGAAAGCAGGCACAGGATGTGCCTTGTGTTCCCCGGACCAGGAAGGGTCAATGCCATTCAGGCGGCGTCAACAGGCGACTGTTGACAGCTGCCTTGCGTGCCATTATGCTTCTACGTCTGGGCAGGCCGGGAAACTGGTCTGCCTACGTTTTTGAGGTCTATGGATTGACCTTGGCGGCCTGCAGGAGTGCGGGCCGTCTGTATTCAGGAATTTCATGGGACAAAGCAACCCAGAGGCTTTGTCTGTCGCTCTTTTAACGAAGGAACCTACCGCCATGGCGGACCAAAAGATCCGGATCCGGCTGAAAGCGTTCGATCATCGTCTGATCGACCGTTCGGCCAGCGAGATCGTTGAAACGGCAAAGCGGACCGGCGCGCAAGTGCGTGGCCCGATCCCGCTGCCGACCAAGATCGAGCGTTACACCGTTCTCGTCTCCCCGCACGTCGACAAGGACGCGCGTGACCAGTACGAGACCCGCACGCACAAGCGCGTGCTCGATATCGTTGACCCGAATGACAAGACCGTGGACGCGCTGATGAAGCTCGAACTGGCTGCCGGCGTCGACGTTCAGATCAAGCTGACCTGAGGACTACGACCATGACGAAGAAGTATTCGTTGGGCTTCGTGGGCCGCAAGGCTGGCATGAGCCGCGTGTTCACTGAAGATGGCCGCTCCATCCCGGTGACCCTGATCGAAGCAACCCCGAACCGCATCGCGCAGATCAAGACCGTCGAAACCGACGGCTACAGCGCCGTGCAGGTGACCGTCGGCGCGCGTCGCGCTGCCCTGGTCAACAAGCCGGAAGCCGGCCACTTCGCCAAGGCGAAGGTGGAAGCGGGTCGTGGCCTGTGGGAATTCCGCGTTGAAGACGCGCAGCTCGGCGATTTCGCCGTCGGCGGCGAAGTCAAGGCGGACATCTTCGAAGTCGGCCAGATCGTCGACGTCCAGGGTGTCACCAAGGGTAAGGGCTTCCAGGGCACCATCAAGCGCCACAACTTCCGTATGGGCGATGCAACCCACGGTAACTCGCTGTCGCATCGCGCGCCGGGTTCGCTGGGTCAGCGCCAGACCCCGGGTCGCGTTTTCCCGGGCAAGAAGATGTCGGGCCACATGGGCGCGGTGCAGCAGAGCACCCAGAACCTGGAAGTGGTCAAGGTCGACGTCGAGCGCGGTCTGATCGCCGTTCGCGGCGCCGTTCCGGGCGCGGCGGGTGGCGACGTGATCGTCCGTCCGGCGAGCAAGGCATAAGGAGAGATGACGATGGAACTCGTTATCACGGGTAGCAACAACAAGGTCTCGGTCTCCGACGCCGTGTTCGGTCGTGATTTCAGCGAAGATCTGGTCCACCAGGTCGTCGTTGCCTACCGCAACGCCGGTCGCGCCGGCACCAAGGCACAGAAGACTCGCTCCGAAGTGGCTGGTACCACCAAGAAGTCGAAGAAGCAGAAGGGCGGCGGCGCGCGTCATGGCGCACTGACGGCTCCGATCTTCGTCGGCGGCGGTGTCACCTTCGCGGCCAAGCCGCGCAGCTTCGAGCAGAAGGTCAATCGTAAGCAGTACCGTGCCGCCATGTGCGCGATCCTGTCCGAGCTGAACCGTCAGGGCCGTCTGACCATCGTGGAGTCCTTCGATGTCGAAGTGACCAACACGAAGGGTCTGATCGCCAAGCTGGCCGGCCTGGAAGTGGGCAAGCGCCCGCTGATCGTCACCGAAGAAGCGTCCGAGCACCTGTACCTGTCCGCCCGCAATCTGCCGTACGTGCAGGTGCGTGACGTCCAGGGTCTGGATCCGGTCTCGCTGGTTGGTGCCGACACGGTCGTCATCACCGCTGACGCGGTCAAGAAGGTCGAGGAGTGGCTGGCATGAACAGCAACGAAAAAATCTTCAGCGTGCTGCGTGCCCCGCGTGTCTCCGAAAAGACCGCGCGCCTGCAGGAACTCTCCAATCAGTATGTCTTCGAAGTTTCGAACGAAGCCACCAAGGCCGATGTAAAGGCCGCGGTTGAGCAGCTGTTCGACGTCAAGGTCGAAGCCGTCAACGTGGTCAACGTCAAGGGCAAGAACAAGTCCTTCCGTAACCGTGCTGGCCGCCGCGGCGATTGGCGCAAGGCGTACGTTCGCCTGGCCGACGGCCAGTCGATCGATGTAACGGCCAAGGCCTGAGGTACATCCCATGCCATTGATGAAATTCAAGCCCACCTCCCCCGGCCGCCGTTCGGCCGTGCGCGTGGTCACCCCCGACCTGCACAAGGGTGCTCCGCACGCCGCACTGGTCGAGTCGCAGAGCCGCTCGGGTGGTCGTAACCACCATGGCCGCATCACCGTGCGTCACGTCGGTGGTGGTGCCAAGCAGCACTACCGCATCATCGACTTCAAGCGCAACAAGCTGGGCATTCCGGCGCGCGTGGAACGCATCGAATACGATCCGAACCGCACCGCCCACATCGCTCTGCTGTGCTACGTCGACGGTGAGCGTCGCTACATCATCGCCCCGAAGGGCCTGAAGGCTGGTGATCAGGTGATCGCTGGTTCGGACGCCCCGATCAAGGCCGGCAACACCCTGCCGCTGCGCAACATCCCGGTCGGCACCACCATTCACTGCATCGAACTGAAGCCGGGCAAGGGCGCTCAGATCGCTCGCGCCGCTGGTGCGGCCGTGCAGCTGGTGGCTCGCGAAGGCATCTACGCCACCCTGCGCCTGCGCTCGGGTGAAATGCGTAAGGTTCCGGTCGAGTGCTGCGCCACCATCGGCGAAGTCGGCAACGACGAGCACAGCCTGGAAAAGCTGGGCAAGGCCGGTGCCAAGCGTTGGCGCGGCGTCCGCCCGACCGTTCGTGGTGCTGCCATGAACCCGGTTGACCACCCGCACGGTGGTGGTGAGGCGAAGGCCGGCCAGGGTAATCCGCATCCGGTCACCCCGTGGGGTGTCCCGACCAAGGGTTACAAGACGCGCCATAACAAGCGCACTCAGCAGTTCATCGTCCGCGATCGTAGGGGCTAATCGACCATGGCACGTTCACTCAAGAAGGGCCCGTTCGTCGATCACCACCTCGTCAAGAAGGTGGAGGCCGCTGCGGGCAGCAAGAAGCCGATCAAGACCTGGTCGCGCCGTTCGATGATCCTGCCTGACATGGTAGGCGTCACCATTGCCGTGCATAACGGCAAGAACCACATCCCGGTTCTCGTCAACGAGAACATGGTCGGCCACAAGCTCGGCGAATTTGCCATCACCCGGACCTTCAAGGGTCACGGTGGTGACAAGAAGTCGGGCAAGTAAGGAGAGATGACAATGGAAGCGAAAGCCATCCTGCGCACTGCGCGCATCTCCCCGCAGAAGGCTCGTCTGGTCGCTGACCAGGTGCGCGGTCTGCCGGCCGAGCGTGCGGTCAACCTGCTGAAGTTCTCGGACAAGAAGGCTGCCCACCTGATCAAGAAGGTGGTGGAGTCGGCAATTGCCAACGCCGAGAACAACCAGGGCGCTGACGTCGACGAGCTGAAGGTTCAGACCATCATGGTTGATGAAGGTCCGACCCTGAAGCGTTTCATGGCGCGGGCGAAAGGCCGCGGTACCCGCATCCTCAAGCGCACCAGCCACATCACTGTGGTTGTGGGCGCCGCCAAGTAAGCGGATAAGGAAAAGACCATGGGTCATAAAGTTCATCCGATTGGTATCCGCCTCGGCATTTCCAAGGGCTGGAACTCCAAGTGGTACGCCAACAAGGCCGAGTTCGCTGGTTACCTGGCAGCCGACCTGAAAGTGCGCGAAATGCTGCGCAAGAAGCTGGCTCAGGCCGGCATCAGCAAGATCCTGATCGAGCGTCCGGCCAAGACCGCTCGCGTGACGATCCACACCGCCCGTCCGGGCGTGGTGATCGGCAAGCGCGGTGAGGACATCGAGAAGCTGCGCAAGGAAGTGAGCGAGATGATGGGCGTCCCGGCGCACATCAACGTCACCGAAGTGCGCAAGCCGGAACTGGACGCGCAGCTCGTTGCCGAGTCGATCGCCCAGCAGCTGGAGCGTCGCATCATGTTCCGCCGCGCAATGAAGCGCTCGGTCGGCAACGCGATGCGCCTGGGTGCCCTGGGCATCAAGGTCAACGTTGGTGGCCGCCTCAACGGTGCAGAAATCGCCCGTTCGGAGTGGTACCGCGAAGGCCGCGTGCCGCTGCACACCCTGCGTGCCGACATCGACTATGGCTTCGCTGAAGCCAAGACGACCTACGGCATCATCGGCATCAAGGTCTGGATCTACAAGGGCGAGGTCTTCGATTTCTCCCAGGTTGGCCAGGAAAAGCAGGACGACACCCCGTCGCGCAACGATCGTCACGATCGCGGCGACCGTGGTGACCGTCAGCGCCCGGCCCGTGAAGCGAGGTAACGACAATGTTGCAACCCAAGCGAACCAAGTACCGCAAGGTACACAAGGGCCGTAACGATGGCCTGAGCTGGAGCGCCAACGCTGTCAGCTTCGGCGAATACGGCCTGAAGGCAACCGCACACGGTCAGCTGACCGCGCGTCAGATCGAAGCGGCCCGCCGCTCGATCAGCCGCTACGTCAAGCGCGGCGGCAAGATGTGGATCCGCGTGTTCCCCGACAAGCCCATCACCAAGAAGCCCATCGAAGTCCGAATGGGTTCTGGTAAGGGTAACGTGGAATACTGGGTGGCCCAGATCCAGCCCGGCCGCATGATCTATGAAATCGAGGGTGTTTCCGAGGAAGTGGCTCGCGAGGCGTTCCGCCTGGCCGCCGCCAAGCTCTCGGTCACCACCACTTTCGTGACCCGTACGGTGCGCTGATGGATATCAAAACTCTCCGTGAAAAGTCGGCTGACGAACTCAAGGCCCACCTGATCGACCTGCGTAAGGAACAGTTCTCTGTCCGTATGCAGCAGGTCACCGGCCAGCTGCCGAAGACCCACGACATTCGCCGGGTCCGTCGCGAGATTGCTCGCGTCAAGACCCTGCTCGGCAGCACGAAGTAAGGATGGCCGCTATGAGCGACAATACTGAAAAGAAGACGCTGCGCACGGTCGAAGGCCGTGTCGTCAGCAACAAGATGGACAAGACGGTTACCGTCCTGGTTGAGCGTCAGGTCAAGCACGCGCTGTACGGCAAGTACATCAAGCGCTCGACGAAGCTGCACGCCCACGATGCCGACAACGCCTGCAAGGAAGGCGATGTCGTCCGCGTGACCGAGATTGCTCCGATGTCCAAGACCAAGAACTGGCGCGTGGTGGAAGTCATCACGCGTGCGGCTGAATAAGGAGTCTGAATCATGATCCAGATGCAGAGCTACCTTGACGTCGCGGACAATTCGGGTGCCAAGCAGGTGATGTGCTTCAAGGTGCTGGGTGGTTCCAAGCGCCGTTACGCCGGCATCGGCGACATCATCAAGGTCACCGTGAAGGATGCGATTCCGCGCGGCAAGGTCAAGAAGGGTGAAGTGTATGACGCCGTCGTGGTGCGTACCCGCAAGGGTGTGCGTCGCGCCGACGGTTCGCTGATCCGCTTCGACGGCAACGCTGCCGTCCTGCTGAACAACAAGCAGGAGCCGATCGGTACCCGTATCTTCGGGCCGGTGACCCGTGAACTTCGTTCGGAGAAGTTCATGAAGATCGTCTCGCTCGCTCCCGAAGTGCTGTGAGCGACAGGAGATAATCATGGCTAACCGTATCAAGAAGGGCGACCAGGTTGTCGTCAACGCTGGCAAGGACAAGGGCAAGCAGGGCGAAGTCGTCCGCGTCGATGGCGACCGCGTGGTCGTCGCCAACGTGAACATCGTCAAGCGCCACACCAAGCCGAACCCGCAGGCAGGTGTTGCCGGCGGCGTGGTCGAGCGCGAAGCTTCGATCCATATCTCCAACGTGAATGTTCTGAACCCGGCTTCGGGCAAGGGCGAACGCGTTGGCTTCAAGGTGCTGGAGGATGGACGCAAACTGCGTGTGTTCCGCTCCAGCGGTGAGGCGCTCGACGCCTGAGGAATGAGAAGATGAGTTCCCGTCTCGAAAAGTTCTACAAGGACGAAGTGGTGCCGGCGCTGATGAAGCAGTTCGGCTACACCAATCCGATGGAAGTGCCGAAGCTGGTCAAGGTCACCCTGAACATGGGTGTCGGCGAAGCGGCCACCAACAAGAAGATCCTGGAAAACGCCGTCGGCGACATGACCAAGATTTCCGGCCAGAAGCCGGTTGTCACCAAGTCGCGTGTGTCGGTTGCGTCGTTCAAGATCCGCGATGGTTGGCCGATCGGCTGCAAGACCACGCTGCGTCGCCACAAGATGTACGAGTTCCTGGATCGCCTGATCAACATCTCGCTGCCGCGCGTGCGCGACTTCCGTGGTGTTTCCGGTCGTTCCTTCGACGGCCGCGGCAACTTCAACATGGGTGTGAAGGAGCAGATCATCTTCCCGGAAATCGACTTCGACGCCGTCGACGCGATCCGCGGTATGGATATCGCCATCACCACCACTGCGAAGACCGACGCGGAAGCGAAGGCGCTGCTGGCAGCGTTCAAGTTCCCGTTCCGTAACTGATCTGTCGAGGAAACCGAAATGGCAAAGACCTCCATGGTCAACCGCGACATCAAGCGGGAAAAGCTGGCAAAGAAGTACGCTGAAAAGCGTGCGGCTCTGAAGAAGATCGTGTCCTCCGTGGACGCGACCTACGAAGAGAAGATCGACGCCGCAACCAAGCTGTCCAAGCTGCCGCGCGATTCGTCGCCGAGCCGCCAGCGCAACCGTTGCGAACTGTCGGGTCGTCCGCGTGGCGTCTACAGCAAGTTCGGCCTCGGCCGTAACAAGCTGCGCGAAGCCACCATGCGTGGCGACGTCCCGGGTCTGCGCAAGGCCAGCTGGTAATCCCAGCCGGCCCTGCGATCAGCAGCCCCTGTGGGGGCCGCTGAACCGGGGAGGGGGGCGTTCAGCTTCCTTTCTGTGAAAAAACCCGAAGAGCCCGACGCAAGTCGGGCTCTTTTGGCGTATACTCCCGCGTCTTGCCCTGTGCAGACGGGGTTGTAGGAGTGGGCCCTCGGCCCGCTGCATCAAGGGACCTGGCCCGTTTCCAGGAGACAACAGATTTTCGCGAAAGCGGATATCGGTGCACTCAAAGGTACTCATATGAGCATGACTGATCCCATCGCCGACCTGCTGGTCCGCATCAAGAATGCGGCCGCGGTTGGCAAGCAGACGGTGAAAGCCCCGTCGTCCAAGATCAAGGTTGCGATCGCCCAGGTCCTGAAGGACGAGGGTTACATCACCGACCTGCGCGTGACCCAGCTGGAAAACAACAAGTCCGAGCTGGAAATCGTGCTGAAGTATTTCGAAGGCAAGCCGGTCATCGCGACCCTGAAGCGCTTCTCGCGTTCGGGCCTGCGCCAGTACCGCGGCAAGAGCGAGCTGCCGAAGGTCATGAATGGCCTGGGTATCTCCATCATTTCCACCTCCAAGGGCATCATGACTGATGCGCAGGCGCGCCAGCTGGGCGTCGGCGGCGAAGTCCTGTGCTTCGTGGCCTAAGGCGAAAGGAGTAGAACTATGTCCCGCGTAGCCAAGAAGCCCGTCACCCTGGGTAAGGTCGAACTGAACGTCCAGTCGGAAAGCATCACCGTCAAGGGCCCGAAGGGCACCCTGTCGCTGGTCAAGCCGGCCGGTATTGCCATCAACGTCGACAGCGGCGTTGCCACCCTGAGCACCGAGAGCGCCGACCTGGTCGCGCTGACCGGTACCGTGCGTGCGATCCTGGCCAACATGGTCAAGGGCGTGTCCGAAGGCTTCGAGCGCAAGCTGGAGCTGGTCGGCGTGGGTTACCGTGCTGCCATGCAGGGCAAGGACCTGAGCCTGTCGCTCGGTTTCTCGCACCCGGTCGTGTTCGTGGCGCCGGAAGGCATCACCATCACCACCCCGACCCAGACCGAGATCCTGGTCCAGGGCGCTGACAAGCAGGTCGTCGGTGAAGTTGCCGCCAAGATCCGTGCGTTCCGCAAGCCGGAGCCGTACAAGGGCAAGGGCGTGAAGTACTCCGACGAAGTCATCATCCGTAAGGAAGCCAAGAAGGCCTAATAGGCGCTTCCGCTTTCAAGGGAAAAACATCATGAACAAGAACATCGCCCGCCTGCGTCGCGCCAAGTCGACCCGCGCCCACATCCGTGAGCTCGGCGTCGCCCGCCTGTCGGTGCTGCGCACCGGCCAGCACCTGTACGCCCAGGTCTTCACCGCCGACGGTTCCAAGGTGCTGGCTGCTGCCAACACCACCCAGACCGACGTCATGGAAGGCCTGAAGAACGGCAAGAACGCCGATGCCGCTGCCAAGGTTGGCCGCATCGTCGCTGAGCGCGCCAAGGCCGCCGGCGTCGAGAAGGTTGCCTTCGATCGTTCGGGTTACCGCTACCACGGCCGCATCAAGGCCCTGGCAGAAGCCGCCCGCGAAGCCGGCCTGCAGTTCTAAGGGATAAGGGCAGGGGGCCGATGGCCTCCTGCCCGCCTGCTCGCCAGCCTGAGTGAGGCTGGACGGCGCCGCTCTTCTGCAGCGGTCCACCGGAACGACGCGTCACTCCACAACCATAAGCGGCCCCGAGCCGTACATACCCAAACAACCAAGGAATCAACATGGCAGAAGAGCGTCAGCAGCGGGGTCGCGATCGCGACCGTAACCGCGAAGAGAAGATCGACGACGGCATGATCGAAAAGCTGGTCGCGGTCAACCGCGTCAGCAAGACCGTCAAGGGTGGCCGCCAGTTCACCTTCACCGCCCTGACCGTTGTCGGCGACGGCGAAGGCAAGGTCGGTTTCGGTTATGGCAAGGCCCGCGAAGTGCCGGTCGCCATCCAGAAGTCGATGGAACAGGCCCGCAAGAACCTGGTCAGCGTTGACCTGAACAACGGCACCCTGTGGCACACCATCAAGGATGGTCACGGCGCAGCCCGCGTGTTCATGCAGCCGGCTTCGGAAGGTACCGGCGTCATCGCCGGCGGTGCCATGCGCGCCGTGCTGGAAGCCGTTGGCGTGAAGAACGTGCTGGCCAAGGCCACCGGTTCGCGCAACCCGATCAACCTGGTGCGTGCCACCGTGAAGGGCCTGGCTGCTGCGCAGTCGCCGGCTCGCATCGCGGCCAAGCGCGGCAAGAAGGTGGAGGAACTCAACCATGGCTAATGAGTCCAACAAGACTGTGAAGGTCCGCCTGGTGCGTGGCCTGCGTGGTACTCAGTCGCGTCACCGCCTGTCGGTGCGTGCTCTGGGCCTGAACAAGCTCAACGATGTGCGTGAACTGAAGGACAGCCCGCAGGTTCGCGGTCTGATCAACACCGTTCACTACCTCGTCAAGGTTGAGGAGTAATCGATCATGACTCTGCGTCTCAATGAACTGAGCCCGGCACCGGGCGCCCGCACCGAGCGCACCCGCGTCGGTCGCGGTATCGGCTCGGGCCTGGGCAAGACTGCCGGCCGCGGCCACAAGGGTTCGTTCGCCCGTAAGGGTGGCGGCAAGATCAAGGCTGGCTTCGAAGGCGGCCAGACCCCCATGCAGCGTCGTCTGCCGAAGATCGGCTTCCGTTCGCCGATCGCCAAGGACACCGCTGAAGTGCTGCTGTACGCGCTGGACAAGCTGCCGGCCGGTGAGATCGACTTCGCCGCCCTGCGTGCTGCCAAGCTGGTCCCGAGCACTGCCAAGAAGGCCAAGGTCGTCGTCAAGGGCGAAGTGACCAAGGCGTTCACCCTGAAGGGTATTGCTGCCACGGCTGGTGCCAAGGCCGCGATCGAAGCTGCCGGCGGCAGCGTAACGGAGTAAGAAAATCATGGCGCAAGCTGGCATCGGTAACCTCGCGGGCGGAATGGGCAAGTTCACTGAACTTCGCCAACGTTTGCTGTTCGTCGTCGGGGCTTTGATCGTCTATCGCATCGGCTGCTACGTGCCGGTGCCGGGCGTCAATCCCGATGCCATGCTTGCCATGATGCAAACGCAGGGCGGCGGCATCGTGGACATGTTCAACATGTTCTCGGGCGGCGCCCTGCACCGTTTCAGCATCTTCGCGCTGAACGTGATGCCGTACATCTCGGCATCGATCGTGATGCAGCTGGCCGTGCACATCTTCCCCGCCCTGAAGGCGATGCAGAAGGAAGGTGAGTCCGGTCGCCGCAAGATCACCCAGTATTCGCGCATCGGCGCCGTGCTGCTGGCAGTGGTGCAGGGCGGCTCGATCGCGCTGGCCCTGCAGGGCCAGGTCTCGCCGTCGGGCGCTCCGGTCGTGTATGCGCCGGGCATGGGCTTCGTGCTCACTGCCGTGGTCGCACTGACCGCCGGCACCATGTTCCTGATGTGGGTCGGTGAGCAGGTCACCGAGCGCGGCATCGGCAACGGCGTGTCGCTGATCATCTTCGCCGGTATCGTGGCGGGCCTGCCGGGTGCGGTCATCCACACCTTCGACGCCTACCGCGACGGCAACATCCAGTTCATCCAGCTGCTGCTGATCGCCATCGTCGTGCTCGCCTTCACCTTCTTCGTGGTGTTCGTCGAGCGTGGCCAGCGCCGGATCACGGTGAATTACGCGCGCCGCCAGGGCGGTCGCAACGCGTACATGAACCAGACCTCGTTCCTGCCGCTGAAGCTCAACATGGCCGGCGTCATCCCTGCGATCTTCGCCTCGAGCCTGCTGGCCTTCCCGGCCACCCTGGCCATGTGGTCCGGCCAGGCCGCCAACCAGAGCAGTTTCGGCCAGATCCTGCAGAAGGTCGCCAACGCCCTGGGCCCGGGCGAGCCGCTGCACATGATCGTGTTCGCTGCGCTGATTACCGGTTTCGCGTTCTTCTATACCGCGCTGGTGTTCAACTCGCAGGAAACCGCCGACAACCTGAAGAAGTCCGGCGCGCTGATTCCGGGCATCCGTCCGGGCAAGGCGACCGCCGACTACATCGACGGCGTGCTGACCCGCCTGACCGCGGCTGGCTCGGCGTACCTGGTGATCGTCTGCCTGCTGCCGGAACTGATGCGCACGCAGCTGAACGCCTCGTTCTACTTCGGTGGTACTTCGCTGCTGATCGTGGTGGTGGTGGTGATGGATTTCATCGCCCAGGTGCAGGCGCACCTGATGTCCCACCAGTACGAGAGCCTGCTGAAGAAGGCCAACCTGAAGGGTGGCAACCGCGGCGGTTTTGCCCGCGGCTGATAGGTCTGTTATACTTTCGTCTTCCTGACGTGATGGTCCCTCCGCTTCGCGGACTCCGGCCACACAAACGAAGGGCGGCCCCCGCAGCGGTTCCGGGTGGGGGTGTGATGAGGTGGTCCCGCGCTGGAGTAGCGCGGGCGGCCCCGGGGGAACCCCCTGGTCCAACCCCATCCGGCGCCGGAGCCTGGGCACACTCCCCAGGCCGGGTTCATGAAACCAATGGTTTCACGGGCTTCCATGTAAACCGGAACCTTGTTAGTATCGCTAGTTCACTTTTTTGATCCATCCTGCCGGATTGGCGTGCCCGAGGCGCGCTGTCGGCCATCACTCAGCTGGAGAACCGCGTCATGGCGCGTATTGCAGGCGTCAACCTGCCAGCCCAGAAGCACGTCTGGGTCGGGTTGCAAAGCATTTACGGCATCGGCCGTACTCGTTCGAAGAAGGTCTGCGAAGTCGCAGGCGTTGCTTCGACCACCAAGATCCGCGATCTGTCGGAGCCGGAAATCGAGCGCCTGCGCGCCGAAGTCGGCAAGTACATCGTGGAAGGCGATCTGCGCCGTGAAATCGGTATCGCGATCAAGCGCCTGATGGACCTGGGCTGCTACCGCGGCCTGCGTCACCGTCGTGGCCTCCCGCTGCGTGGCCAGCGCACCCGTACCAACGCCCGCACCCGCAAGGGTCCGCGCAAGGCGATCAAGAAGTAAGGGACTGAGAAATGGCTAAGCCCGCTGCTAAGACCAAGAAGAAGATCAAGCGCGTCGTCACCGACGGCGTTGCCCACGTCCACGCTTCGTTCAACAACACCATCGTCACCATCACCGACCGCCAGGGCAACGCTCTGTCGTGGGCGACCTCCGGTGGCGCTGGCTTCCGCGGTTCGCGCAAGTCGACCCCGTTCGCTGCCCAGGTGGCTGCTGAAAAGGCCGGTCGTGCTGCGCTGGACTACGGCGTGAAGTCGCTGGAAGTCCGCATCAAGGGCCCGGGTCCGGGCCGTGAGTCGGCCGTGCGTTCGTTGAACAACGTCGGCTACAAGATCACCAACATCATCGACGTGACGCCTATCCCGCACAACGGGTGCCGTCCGCCGAAGAAGCGTCGCGTCTAAAGGGAGCGATAAGAAATGGCTCGTTATATCGGTCCTACCTGTAAGCTCGCCCGTCGCGAAGGCGCCGACCTGTCCCTGAAGAGCCCGGCGCGTGCGCTGGACTCGAAGTGCAAGCTGGAGCAGAAGCCCGGCCAGCACGGCGCCACTGCCCGCAAGGGCAAGCTGTCCGACTACGCCACCCAGCTGCGTGAAAAGCAGAAGGTCAAGCGTATCTACGGCCTGCTGGAGCGTCAGTTCCGCAACTACTACAAGAAGGCCTCGACCAAGAAGGGCAACACCGGCGAGAACCTGCTGCAGCTGCTGGAAACCCGCCTGGACAACGTCGTCTACCGCATGGGCTTCGCCGTGACCCGTCCGGCTGCCCGTCAGCTGGTGTCGCACCGCGGCGTCACCGTGAATGGCAAGTCGGTCAACCTGGCTTCGTACCAGGTCAAGGCTGGCGACGCCATCGCCCTGTCTGAAAAGGCTGCCAAGCAGCTGCGCGTCCAGGAAGCCCTGACCGTCGCCGCCCAGCATGACCTGAGCCCGTCGTGGGTTGAAGTGGATTCCGGCAAGTTCACCGGCATCTTCAAGGCTGTTCCGGATCGTTCGGATCTGCCTGCGGACATCAACGAAGCGCTGATCGTCGAGCTGTATTCGAAGTAATTCATCATTGGAGAGCCCCCGGCGACGGCCGGGGGTTCACTAGGAGAACCCGCAACATGACGGTTACCGCCAACCAGGTTCTGCGTCCTCGCGGTCCGCAGATCGAACGCCTTACCGACACCCGTGCAAAGGTCGTTATCGAACCTTTGGAGCGGGGTTACGGGCATACGCTGGGTAATGCCCTGCGTCGCGTGCTGCTGTCGTCCATCCCGGGCTTCGCCATCACGGAAGTCGAAATCGACGGCGTGTTGCATGAGTACACCACGGTCGAGGGTCTGCAGGAGGACGTGCTCGAAGTCCTGCTGAACCTGAAGGACGTGGCAATCCGTATGCACTCCGGCGACAGCGCCACCCTGTCCCTGTCCAAGCAGGGCCCGGGCGTTGTCACCGCTGCCGACATCAAGGTCGACCACAATGTGGAGATCCTGAACGGCGACCATGTGATCTGCCACCTGACCAAGGATACGGCGATCAACATGCGTCTGAAGATCGAACGTGGTTTCGGCTACCAGCCGGCCGCCGCGCGTCGTCGTCCGGACGAAGAAACCCGTGCCATCGGCCGCCTGGTCCTGGATGCCTCGTTCTCGCCGGTCCGCCGCGTCGCCTATGCCGTGGAAGCGGCCCGCGTCGAACAGCGTACCGACCTGGACAAGCTGGTCATCGATATCGAGACCAACGGCACCATCGACGCCGAGGAAGCCGTGCGCACCGCCGCCGACATCCTCAGCGACCAGCTGTCGGTGTTCGGTGACTTCACCCACCGCGACCGCGGTGCGGCCAAGCCGGCCAACAACGGCGTGGATCCGGTGCTGCTGCGCCCGATCGACGATCTGGAGCTGACCGTGCGTTCGGCCAACTGCCTGAAGGCTGAAAGCATCTATTACATCGGCGATCTGATCCAGAAGACCGAAGTGGAGCTGCTGAAGACCCCGAACCTGGGCAAGAAGTCGCTCACCGAGATCAAGGAAGTGCTGGCTCAGCGCGGCCTGTCCCTCGGCATGAAGCTGGAGAACTGGCCGCCGGCCGGCGTCGCCAGCCACGGCATGCTGGGCTGATATCGGTAATGCCTGGAGGCTCCACCGTTCGCGGTGGGGCCTTCAACGCACCACACCATGCCACGACGAACCGCAGGTTCGCGGGGCAGGTCGTCCAGGACGGACGGCCAGGACCATCCGCAGTCCGCGCAGCAACGCCAGGATGGCGACAACGATCCGCACAGCCTCATCATTAACCAAGGAATATCACCATGCGTCACCAGAAGTCTGGCCGTAAGTTCAGCCGTACCAGCGCCCACCGCGAAGCGATGTTCAAGAACATGGCCGCCTCGCTGTTCAAGCACGAGCTGATCAAGACCACCCTGCCGAAGGCCAAGGAACTGCGCCGCGTTGCCGAGCCGCTGATCACCCTGGCCAAGGTCGACTCCGTCGCCAACCGCCGTCTGGCCTTCGCCCGCCTGCGCGACAACGAAGCCGTGGGCAACCTGTTCACCATCCTGGGCCCGCGCTACGCGAACCGTCCGGGCGGCTACCTGCGCCTGCTGAAGTGCGGCTTCCGCGCCGGCGACAACGCGCCGATGGCCTACGTCGAGCTGGTTGACCGTCCGGTCGTGGCCGAGGAAGTGGCCGAGTAATCGGACCGCTCCAACGCGACACAGCGAAAGCCCGGCCTCTGCCGGGCTTTTGCATTTTCGGGGTCGGATCCCTTTCCGCAGGACAGGGCTCTGACCCCATGCAGGGGGTATCGCGGGTCAGAGCCCTATGCGTGCGCAAAGGGATCTGACCCGCACCGTTCCGACAGGCGTCACCTGTAGCGGTTCGAATGGCGCGCACTCTCGGTTACGCTTGGCGCCTTGATCCATTCGAGCGTTGACGATGAATCCACTGCGCTGGCCCTTCCGCGCCCAGTTCTTCCTGGGCTTCCTGATCTGCGCGGGCCTGCTCGGCTACGCGATCTTCCTGCAGCTGAAGATGGGCCTGGAGCCGTGTCCGCTGTGCATCTTCCAGCGCCTGGCGTTCGCTGCGCTGGGCCTGCTGTTCCTGATCGGTGCGTTGCATGGGCCGTCCAACCGCCCCGGCCGCGCGACCTACGGCGTGCTGGCCTTCATTGCCGCCGCAGTGGGCGTTGGCATTGCTGCGCGCCACGTCTACGTGCAGATGCTGCCGCCGGAGATGGGCGCGACCTGCGGCCCGCCGCTGAGCTTCCTGCGCGAGACCATGGGGCCGCTGGAAGTGTTCCGCACGGTGCTGACCGGCACCGGCAACTGCGGCAACATCGACTGGACGTTCCTGGGCCTGACCATGCCGATGTGGTCGGGCGTGTGGTTCGTGCTGCTGGCGCTGTGGGCGCTGGTGGTGTCGCTGCGCAAGGTCAAGCGCTGAGAGCGAAACGGGGTCGGATCCCTTTGCATCGCAAAGGGATCCGACCCCTGTCTCCTCAGAAATCCTGCTGCAGGCTCAGGTAGGCACCGCGACGCGGTCCCCATTGCGGGGCGAACACGCCGACACCGCCGCCATCTCGCAGCTGGTAGCTGCGATCCAATGCATTGATCACCGCCAGCTGCACGTGCAGCGGATGGCCACTGTCGGCATTGAAATCGTGGCCGGCGCTGAGGTTCACCTGCAGGTAGGACGGCAGCTCACCACCGTTGGGCACGCCCTCGATGTCCGAACGCAGGCCGCTGCCGAACACGTAGTTGGCACCGATCCGGTTGTGCCCGGCGAAGGCGTAGCTGACGCCCCCCGACGACGTCAGCTTCTGGTCGTGGTCCAGGTGGATCCAGTGGTCGGCCACATAGGCCAGCGCGTCCGGATCGAGGTTGTACTGGCTGGTGATGACCTGGGTGCCGATGGCCTTGTTGTACGCCGCGTTGAAGTAGGCGCTGAACGGACCGTTGCTGTAGTCGGCACTGAACTCCAGGCCACGGATATGGCCGCGGCGGTAGTTGAACGTCGAGTAGATGTAGGCGGCGCCGAACTGGCCTTCGTCCTGCAGGCGCGTAACGCGGCGGTCGTACGCGTCCAGGCCCAGGGTCAGGTGGTCACCCAGCTGCTGCGAGATGCCGATGTCGTAGTAGTCGCTGCGTTCGGCCAGTGGGGTGTTGTTGCCGCCACTGGGCTGCTGGTTGGTGGTGCCGTCATACAGGGCGATATCGCTGCTGGCGATCAGCTCACTGGCCGGTGGCGTGAAGTAACGCGAATAGCCGGCGTGAACGGTGGTGCTTTCGCTCGCATTCCAGACCACGCCCACGCGCGGGCTGAGCTGGCCCTCGGTGTGGCCGAAGGCCTTGTAGCGATCACCACGCAGGCCGTAGTTCACGGTCCAGTCGTCGCCGATCTTCCATTCATCCTGCACGTACAACGCCAGCGTGCTGGCATGGAAGGCGCTGCGGTCGGGAATCAGCAGCGGCGTGGTGCTGGACTGCTGGCCGGCGTCATCGACCGGGAACACCCAGCTGCTGTTGCTGGCCCGCGCGTTCTCGTAGTTGCCGTACAGGCCGTAGCGCAATGTGTGGTCGTTGCCCAGAGGGGTGGAGAAGTCGGCCTGCAGGGTGTTGGCGCGGTTGCTGCGCTGGACCTGCGAGGCGACGCCACTGAACACCAGATCGCCGATGACATCCGGGTTGAACGCTACATCGCTGTAGCGCTGCCCGGCGGACAGCTGGTAGGCGGTGCTGCCCAGCGTGCCCTGCAGCACCAGCATGCCGAAACGGGTGGTTTCGCGCTGGGTTTCATCCAGCTGGCTGGAGTCGAAGGTGGTGGTGTCCAGGTAACCGAACTGCGGGGTCTGCCCGGGGTTGACCGGGATCTGGAAGCGGTTGTTGGCGAAGCCGGCGAACACGCTCAGGCGGGTGTTCTCGTTGACCAGATAGGTCAGGTCGGCGAAGGCCTTGCCCTGGTGGGTGTCGTCATGCAGCGGCTTGCGCGAACTGGTCGGATTCTCCAGGCCGACCTCGTTCTGGTCGTAGTTGCCGGTCAGGAACCAGCTCCAGCGTCCCTGGTTGCCCCACCACGAGGCATTCGGATTGATCTTGCCGAACGAGCCCGCGGTCAGTCCGGCGCTGCCGCCATTGCCGAGCTCGGCACCACTGCGGGTGGTGATGTCGACCACCGCCGCGGTGCGCTCACCGAACTGGGCCGGCAGTGCGCCATCCATCAGGCGGATGCTCTTGATGGTGCGGGTGTCCAGGGTCTGACCGAAGCCGGAGATCGATTCGGGCAGCAATACGCCGTTGATGCGGTACTGCAGATTTGCGTGGTCGCCGCGCACGTGCACGCCGCCATAGGAATCCTGGACCACGCCGGGCGCCTGCAGCAGTACCTGGCTGAGCGGTGCAGAGGCTCCCAGCGGCTGTTTCTGGATGTCCTCGGCGGTGATCTGGTACTGGCTGCTGCCGATGTCCGGCGACAGCGCGTTGCGGGCCTGGTCGAGCTGGGCGCTGACGGTGACCGTGTCGAGGTCCTTCACCGGGGTGGCATCGGCAGCCGCGGCGAGGGAGGGCAGGCTGGCCAGGGTCAGGGCGAAGGTGATGCCGGTAGCGAGCAGGGAAGGCTTCATGGCGGATGGGCTGTGGAAGGGGCCGGTAGGGATGGAGTGTTACTTCGTAACAGTGCGTGGCGAATCATGCGCCTGTCCGGGCGGGCGTGGCCATGCGGTTTGTGGCCGATCGCGATGCGCTTTTCCCGGCGTTCAGCCATGTGCAGACGACGCCCGGCCCTTTGCGACAGCGGTCGGCTCTGCGACCATGATCGTCCCCCACCTCCGGAAGCCTGCAATGAGCCTGTCCGCCGTTTCGCCTGTCCCCGATCCTGCCGCGACCGCCGCTGGCGCTGCCTGGTCGCCGGAGAGCTGGCGTGGCAAGACCGCGCTGCAGATGCCGACCTACCCGGACCCGGTGGCGCTGGACGCTGCCCTGCACGAGCTGAAGCGGCTGCCGCCGCTGGTCACCTCGTGGGAGATCCTGGCGCTGAAGCAGCAGCTGGCCGAGGCCCAGGAAGGCAAGCGCTTCCTGCTGCAGGGCGGCGATTGCGCCGAGAACTTCAGCGACTGCGAATCGGGCACCATTTCCAACCGGTTGAAGGTGCTGCTGCAGATGAGCCTGGTGCTGGTGCACGGCCTGCGCCAGCCAGTGATCCGCGTTGGGCGCTTTGCCGGCCAGTACGCCAAGCCGCGTTCGGCCGATACCGAGACCCGCGACGGCGTGACCCTGCCCAGCTACCGCGGCGATGTGATCAATGCGCCGGCGTTCACCGAGGCGGCGCGCCTGCCGGACCCGAAGCGGATGCTGCAGGCGCATGCACATTCGGCGATGACCATGAACTTCGTGCGTGCGCTGATCGATGGCGGCTTCGCCGACCTGCACCATCCGGAGTACTGGAACCTGGAGTGGGTGCGGCATTCGCCGCTGGCCGCCGAGTACCAGAAGATGGTGGCGTCGATCGGTGATGCGGTGCACTTCATGGAAACCCTGGCCGGGGCTCGCGTGCACAACCTCAACCGCATCGACTTCTACACCTCGCATGAAGCGCTGCTGTTGCCCTACGAGCAGGCGCTGACCCGGCAGGTGCCGCGCCAGCAGGGCTGGTTGAACCTGAGCACGCATTACCCGTGGATCGGCATGCGTACGGCCGCGCTCGATGGCGCGCACGTGGAATACCTGCGTGGCGTGCGCAACCCGATTGCGATCAAGGTGGGCCCGTCGGTGACGCCGGATCAGCTGCTGCGCCTGATCGATGTGCTGAACCCGCATGACGAGCCGGGTCGACTGAGCTTCATCCATCGCATGGGTGCAGCGCAGATTGCCGAGAAGCTGCCGCCGCTGCTGGATGCCGTCAAGCGCGATGGCCGCCGCGTGCTGTGGGTGTGCGACGCGATGCATGGCAATACCGAAAGCACCGCCAATGGCTTCAAGACGCGCCGCTTCGACAACGTGCGTGGCGAAGTGGAGCTGTCGTTCGATCTGCATGCGGCCGCAGGCACGCGACTGGGCGGTGTGCACCTGGAACTGACCGGCGAAGACGTGACCGAATGCACCGGCGGCGCGCGCGAACTGACCGAGCGCGACCTGGAGCGTGCATACCGTTCGACCGTGGACCCGCGGTTGAACTACGAGCAGTCGCTGGAGATCGCGATGGCGATCGTGCGCAAGCAGGAACAAGTGCGGTAAGGGTTTTTCGGCAGGGCTTGCAGCCCTGCACCTGCTGCAATCAACGGCAACGTCAAAAGCTGCAGCGGCATTCCGTGGTTTGGTGGGGCGGTGTCGGAGTGCGGGGACGCCGTGAACCCGTCCCTGGGGGCTTGGCAGCCGCATCCATGCGGCTGACACCCCGCACTCCGACACCGCCCCACCTCTGACAGATTGCTGCGATCTGTCGGTGGGTGCCGACCGTTGGTCGGCACATCTGTCAGATATCGATACACACAAATGGGGTCAGATCTGTTCCAGCAGATCGCGGGAAACTGTCGAAGGCGGGGTGGGTCCGGTTGCGGGAGTGTCCGCGGCATGGATGCCGCGGCCAAGCCCCCATGGACGGGTTTACGGCGTCTCCCGCAACCGGACCCACCCCGCCATCCCACGGAATGCACGCTGTTGCTGTTGTTCTTGCTGTTGATGTTGAGATTGCCGGCCAGCGGCCGGCACTACCGCAGGGTGCAGGGCTGCAAGCCCTGCCGAGCAACACCCTCCTTACGAACGACTGACGTGACGCTCATGCGCCATGCGCGAGGCTGTCCGCTTGGCTGTTCAAGTGGAGGTGGCAACGGTGCACTGGCAAAGCGCACAGGCATACGCATGGCCGTTGGGATTGGCCGTAGTGGTGGGCGGCATCGGCGCGTGGCTGATCCTGTGGATCTACCATCGGCTGAAAGGGCGTGATCGCCGGCGCGCGCGCATCGGCCGTGTGCTCGGGCTGCCGATGGCCACCGCATGGCCGCTGCTGCTGTTGATCCCTGCATTGCAGGCCACACCGCTGCAGGATCCGCTGCTGGGCAACCTGCAGCACGTGCTGCACATCGCGCTGACCGCCTGTTTCATCTGGCTGCTGGTGCGGGCGGTGGCGGCGGGTGAGCGGGCAATCCTGCGCAGCCATCCCATCGATGTCTCCGACAACCTGGAGGCGCGCCGCATCCAGACCCAGACACGGGTGCTCAGCCGCGTGCTGATGGGCGCCATCATCGTGCTGGGCGCATCGCTGGTGTTGCTGACCTTCCCGATGGTGCAGAAGATCGGTACCGCGCTGCTGGCCTCGGCCGGTCTGATCGGCCTGGTGGCGGGTATCGCGGCCAAGCCGGTGTTCGGCAACCTGATCGCTGGTTTGCAGATCGCGGTGACGCAGCCGATCCGGCTGGATGACGTGGTGATCGTCGAAGGTGAGTGGGGGCGTGTCGAGGAGATCGGCAGCAGCTATGTGGTGGTGCGCATCTGGGATGAGCGGCGGATGGTGGTGCCGCTGACTTGGTTCATCGAGAACCCCTTCCAGAACTGGACGCGACGCAGTGCTGACCTGCTCGGCACGGCGTTTCTGTGGCTGGACTATCGTGCCCCGATTGCGGCGATCCGCGCTGAGCTGGAGCGCATCTGCCGTGGCGAAGCGCTGTGGGATGGCCGGGTCTGCGTGACCCAGGTGACCGAGACCAGCGAGCGTGCGATCCGGGTGCGCCTGCTGGTCAGTGCGCGCAGCTCAGGCGATGCCTTCGATCTGCGCTGCCTGGTACGCGAACGCATGCTTGATTTCCTGGCGCGCGAGCATCCGCAGTCGCTGCCGCAGGTGCGTGCGCGGCTGCAGCATGCAGACGAACTGGACATGCCGCGCGGTCCACGTGCACGCACTGCAGATGTGCGTTCGCCGGGGGCGGAAGATGGTGAGGCGGCAATCGTGCCGGTGGAGCCGGAACCCGAACGGTAGCGCCGGCCGCTGGCCGGCGACCCCGGATCTGCCGGCCAGCGGCCGGCACTACCGGATCACGGCTCGCCGGCGTCGATCAGGGTGTCGGTGTCGAAGTGCGGTGGGCGCCGCGCGCGGGTGCGCTGTTCATAGGCGTAGGCCATTTCGATCAGCTTCGGTTCGCTCCATGCGGTGCCCATGAACAGCAGGCCGACCGGCAGGCCATCGATCTGGCCCATCGGCACGCTGAGGCTGGGATAGCCGGCGACGGCGGCGGCGCCGTAGCTCTCGCCGGGGAAGTCGTCGCCTTCGCTGCGGATCGGCCATGCCACACCGGTGGTCGGCGCCACCAGGGCATCGAGCTGGTGGGCGGCGAGGGCGGCATCGATGCCTTCCGGGCCGGCCAGCCGGCGTGCATCGCTGCGTGCGCGGATATAGGCGGGGTCGGCCAGTCCTGCGGTAGCGTCGGCCTCCACCAGTAGCTCCTGGCCGAACAGGCCCAGTTCCTGCTTGCTGTGCGCCTGATTGAAGGCGATCAGGTCGGCCAGGCTGCGCAGTGGCGCGCGATGGGTGCTGAAGTAGCGCTCCAGCCCGGCCTTGAATTCGTACAGCAGCACCGTGCGTTCGGCCCCGGCCCACGCGCCCTGGTTGGGCAGCTCCACTGGCACCACGATGGCACCGGCCCGACGCAGCTCGGTGGCCGCCTGTTCGATCAGCGGCGGCATGCCGCGGTACTTCAGCAGCGGTGTCTGCAGCAGGCCGATGCGCTTGCCACGCAGGCCCTGCGGGTCCAGGCGCGCGGTGTAGTCGTACACCGCGCGGCCGGGCATGGTGGCCGTGGCCGGGTCGGCATCGTCGCGGCCGGCGATCGCAGTCAGTACGGCTGCAGCGTCGGCGACGCTGCGTGTCATCGGCCCCGCGGTGTCCTGGCTGAAGGAAATCGGGATGATGCCTTCGCGGCTGACCAGGCCGACGGTCGGCTTGAGGCCGACGATGCCATTGATCGCCGCAGGGCAGACGATGCTGCCGTCGGTTTCGGTGCCGATCGCTACGCTGGCCAGGTTGGCGGCGATCGCCACTGCGCTGCCGCTGCTGGAGCCGCAGGGCGAGTGGCTGAGGCGATAGGGGTTGCGGGTCTGCCCACCTCGTGCGCTCCAGCCGGACACCGAATCGTTGCCGCGGAAATTGGCCCACTCGCTGAGATTGGTCTTGCCCAGCACCACCGCACCGGCGTCGCGCAGCCGGCGCACCAGGTAGGCGTCGTCCGGGCGGAACCCCTGCAGGGCCAGCGAGCCGGCGCTGGTGGCCATCGGGGCGGCGTTGATGTTGTCCTTCAGCAGTACCGGAATGCCGTGCAGCGGGCCGCGCAGGCGTCCATCACGGCGCTCGCGGTCGCGCGCAGCGGCTTCCTTCAGTGCATCCGGGTTGAGCTCGATCACCGCGCGCAGGCGCGGCCCGGTGCGGTCCAGAGTGGCGATGCGCTGCAGGTAGGCCTGGGTCAGGGTGGTGCTGTCCAGCTCGCCGGCGGTCATCCGCGCCTGCAGGTCGGCGACATCGGTTTCGGCGTACGGGAACGGCACGTTGCGGCTCGCGGGTTCGGCCGCATGCGCGCTGGACGTGGCCGGGCTGCAGCCAGCCGAAAGCAGCGCAGGCAGCGCGGCAAGCAGGCAGGTCAGCAGAGGCGGCAAGGACGGGCGCATGGGGCGGCTTGGTCGGCTCCAATCCCCAGTGTAGCCGGTGCTCAGCGGTGGCGCTTGCGCAGGTCGCGGGCGAGGACGTAGACCACGATCAGGTTGATCGCCAGGATCGTCCACGACGGCCAGCCGGGGTGACGGATGATCGCGAAGATGTCGAAGGGCAGGTACAGCGAGGCAGTCAGGCAGCCCAGCCAGGAGGCCCAGGCCTTGGCCCGCCACAGGCCCCAGGCTTCGACCAGGTGCAGCAGGCCGTAGCCGATCATCCCCGCCGCGGCCAGGTGCACCGCGTCGGGGCTGATCATGTGCAGCAGCGAGGGCAGGGTGCCATGGTCCGGATCCAGGCTGAAACGCCGGATCAGGACCATGATGCCGTGCCGCAGCGGCTGCGGTCCGAGCACTTCCAGCCCGGTGGCGGCCAACAGCGCCAGCATCGCCTTGCTCGCTTCGAGCAGGGCGATGACGTGGAGACCCGGATGCCGGTGCGGATCCGGGTTGTAGCCGCTCTGGTTCACGAGGTGCTGGCTCAGCCGCCGCGCGAAGCCTTCTTGCGGTCGCTTTCGGTCAGGAACTTCTTGCGCAGACGGATCTCCTTCGGGGTGATCTCGACCAGCTCGTCGTCTTCGATGAAGTCCAGGGCCTGTTCCAGCGAGTACTTGATCGCCGGGGTCAGCTGGATCGCATCGTCCTTGCCCGAAGCGCGCATGTTGGTCAGCGGCTTGGTCTTGATCGCGTTGACGGTCAGGTCGTTGTCCTTGGAGTGGATGCCGACCAGCTGACCTTCATACACGTTGTCGCCTTCAGCAGCGAAGAGCTTGCCGCGCTCCTGCAGCGGGCCCAGCGAGTAAGCCGGGGTGGTGCCCGGGGCGTTCGCGATCATCACGCCGTTGATGCGCTTGGCGATGGCGCCCTGTTCCTTCGGGCCGTAATGGTCGAACACGTGGAACAGCAGGCCCGAGCCCTGGGTCAGGGTCTTGAACTCGTTCTGGAAACCGATCAGGCCACGGGCCGGGATCTGGTACTCCAGGCGCACACGGCCCTTGCCGTCCGGTTCCATGTTCTTCAGCTGGCCCTTGCGGGTGCCCAGCTTTTCCATCACGCCGCCCTGGTGGACTTCTTCGATGTCCACCACCAGCTGCTCGATCGGCTCCATCATCTGGCCGTCGATTTCCTTGATGATCACTTCCGGGCGCGACACGGCCAGCTCGTAACCCTCGCGACGCATGTTCTCGATCAGCACCGACAGGTGCAGTTCGCCACGGCCGGAGACCAGGAACTTGTCGGCGTCTTCCAGCTGTTCGACCTTCAGGGCCACGTTGTGGACCTGTTCGCGGTCCAGGCGGTCCTTGATCTGGCGGCTGGTCAGGAACTTGCCACCGGACAGGTCCTTGTTGCCGGCGAACGGCGAGTTGTTGACCTGGAAGGTCATCGAGATGGTCGGCTCGTCGACGGTCAGTGCCGGCAGGGCTTCCGGATTTTCCGGATGGCACAGGGTGTCGGAGATGGTCAGCTCCGGAATGCCGGAGATGGCCACGATGTCACCGGCCTCGGCCGTGTCCTGCTCGATGCGCTCCAGGCCCAGGAAGCCCAGCACCTGGGCGACCTTGCCGTTGCGCTTCTTGCCTTCACGGTCGATGACGGCGACCTGCATGTTCTTCTTCAGGGTGCCGCGCTGGATGCGGCCGATGCCGATCACGCCCACGAAGTTGTTGTAGTCCAGCTGGCTGATGCGCATCTGGAACGGGCCTTCCGGGTCCACTTCCGGACGCGGGGCGTGCTGCATGATCGCTTCGTACAGCGGGGTCATGTCGCCGTCGCGCACCGTGTCTTCCAGGCCGGCGTAGCCGTTCAGGGCCGAGGCGTAGACGATCGGGAAGTCCAGCTGCTCATTGGTGGCGCCGAGCTTGTCGAACAGGTCGAAGACCTGGTCGATCACCCACTCCGGACGCGAGCCCGGGCGGTCGACCTTGTTGACCACGACGATCGGCTTGAAGCCCATCGCGAAGGCCTTCTGGGTCACGAAGCGGGTCTGCGGCATCGGGCCGTCCATCGCATCGACCAGGATCAGCACGGTGTCGACCATCGACAGCACGCGCTCGACCTCACCGCCGAAGTCGGCGTGGCCGGGGGTGTCGACGATGTTGATCCGGTTCTTGATACCGGTCTTCTTGTCTTCCCAGGTGATGGCGGTGTTCTTGGCCAGGATGGTGATGCCGCGTTCCTTTTCCTGGTCGTTGCTGTCCATCACGCGCTCGGCGAGGACGGTGCGCTCGGACAGGGTGCCGGACTGCTTCAGCAGCTGGTCGACCAGGGTGGTCTTGCCATGGTCGACGTGGGCGACGATGGCGATGTTGCGAAGATTTTCGATGGACATACGAAAGGGGGCCAGTCGGCGCCGGATTTGGAAAAAGAAGTCCAACATTATACGTCGAACTTGACGATTCGCGAAAAGGTCGATTTCACGCCGGACACGGGGCCCATTCAGCTGGCTGTCCGCCGCGCCGGCCGAGGTCGCCAGCGCCGGTCGGCGGGGCTCCCTTCCGGCGGCTGAAGCCGGGCTCTGCGCCGATGGTCGAAGCCGCCGCTGCCACGAGGCAGGTGTAAACTAGGTGGCTAGACGCATTCCCCTTTGCATCAAGGATCTTCATGTCCCTCATCGCCACTTTCGACACCACCCAGGGCCCGATCAAGGTCGAGCTGTTCGCCGACAAGGCGCCGCTGACCGTGGCCAACTTCGTGAACCTGGTCAAGCACGGCTTCTATGACGGCCTGATCTTCCACCGCGTGATCGCCGACTTCATGATCCAGGGCGGCTGCCCGCAGGGTCGTGGCACCGGCGGCCCGGGCTACAAGTTCGAAGACGAGAAGAATGGCGTGAAGCACGAGGTCGGCTCGCTGTCGATGGCCAACGCCGGCCCGAACACCAACGGCAGCCAGTTCTTCATCACCCACATCAAGACCGATTGGCTGGACGGCCGCCACACCGTCTTCGGCAAGGTCCTGGAAGGCCAGGCCATCGTCGATTCGGTCAAGCAGGGCGACGTGATCCATTCGATCACCCTGGAAGGCGACGTCGACGCCGTGCTGGCCGCCCAGGCCGAGCGCGTCGCGGAGTGGAACAAGCACCTCGCCGCCTGATCCCCTTCGAAACGGCCACCCACGGGTGGCCGTTTCCCTGTTCCCCGCCGCCCGCCCGGCCTGCGTGGCCATGCCCGCGGCGTCCCATCAAACGCTTGCAAGCAAGAGGAAACCCCCATGAAAGCACCCGTTCGTGTTGCCGTGACCGGCGCCGCCGGCCAGATCGGTTATGCCCTGCTGTTCCGCATCGCCTCCGGCGAAATGCTGGGCAAGGACCAGCCGGTCATCCTGCAGCTGCTGGAACTGCCGGTCGACAAGGCCCAGGCCGCCCTGAAGGGCGTGATGATGGAGCTGGAAGACTGCGCCTTCCCGCTGCTGGCCGGCATGGTCGGCACCGATGACGCCGAAGTCGCGTTCAAGGACGCCGACATCGCCCTGCTGGTTGGCGCACGTCCGCGTGGCCCGGGCATGGAGCGCAAGGACCTGCTGCTGGAAAACGCCAAGATCTTCACCGCCCAGGGCGCGGCGCTGAACAAGGTCGCCAGCCGTGACGTGAAGGTGCTGGTGGTCGGCAACCCGGCCAACACCAACGCCTACATCGCCATGAAGTCGGCCCCGGACCTGAAGCCGGAAAACTTCACCGCCATGCTGCGCCTGGACCACAACCGCGCGCTGAGCCAGCTGTCGACCAAGCTCGGCAAGCCGGTCGGTGGCATGGAGAAGCTGGTCGTGTGGGGCAACCATAGCCCGACCATGTACCCGGACTACCGTTTCGCCACCGCCGACGGTGCGTCGATCGCCGATGCGATCAACGACCAGGAATGGAACGCCAACACCTTCATCCCGACCGTCGGCAAGCGCGGCGCGGCGATCATCGAAGCCCGCGGCTCGTCCTCGGCTGCTTCGGCCGCCAACGCAGCGATCGACCACGTGCGTGACTGGGTGCTGGGCAGCAACGGCAAGTGGGTCACCATGGGCGTGCCGTCCGACGGTTCCTACGGCATTCCGGAAGGCGTGATCTTCGGTTTCGCGGTGACCACCGAGAACGGCAAGTACACCCTGGTGAAGGACCTGCCGATCGACGACTTCAGCCAGAAGTACATCGACAAGACCCTGGCCGAGCTGGAAGAAGAGCGCGCCGGCGTCGCCCACCTGCTGGGCTGATGCAGGCGGTACCGGCTCCGGTCGGTACGTCTTCCATCAAGGTAGGTACCGACCGTTGGTCGGTACGCAGAAAACGGGGAAGCTTCGGCTTCCCCGTTTTTGTTTGGACGGATACGGAACCGCATGATCCATCTGCACTACATCGACGACGCGCTGCTGGTGGCCGAGAAGCCGGCCGGCCTGCTGTCCGTGCCCGGCCGCAGCGCCGAGAACCAGGACTGCGTGGTCGCGCGCCTGCAGGCGCTGTATCCGGATGCGTTGACCGTGCACCGCCTGGACCAGGTGACCTCCGGGCTGCTGCTGCATGCGCGTGGCAAGGACATGCAGGCGGCGTTGTCGATGCAGTTCGAGCAGCGCCAGGTCGGCAAGCGGTATGAAGCGGTGGTGCAGGGGCTGCTCGCGGGCGATGCCGGCGAAGTGGACCTGCCGTTGATCGTGGACTGGCCGAACCGGCCGAAGCAGATGATCGATCACGAACGCGGCAAGCCGGCGCTGACGCGCTGGCGCGTAATGGCGCGTGATGTTGAAGCGCAGCGCACCCGTGTGGAGCTGGAACCGATCACGGGCCGCAGCCATCAGCTGCGCCTGCACATGGCCAGCCTGGGCCATCCCATCGTCGGTGACGTGCTGTATGACGCCGCGCCGGCGCAGCGTGTGCATCTGCATGCGCGCAGCCTGCGGTTCACCCATCCGGTGACGGGCGCGGCGCTCGCGTTCGAGTCCGCGACTCCGTTCTAGGGGTTCGGCAGGGCTTGCAGCCCTGCACCTGCAGAATCAACGTCAACGTCAAAAGCGGGCTATCCGTGGGATGGCGGGGCACTGTGGGTTTGCAGGGACGCCGTAAACCCGTCCATGGGGGCTTGGTCGCCGCTTGCTCGTGTGCGCAGTCCTGCGCACACGGCAAGACCGGGGTTGGGCGTCCTGCCCAACCCGCCCGAGGCATGCCTCGGGCCCATGCGGCTCACACCCCGCAAACCCACAGTGCCCCACCTTCGACAGTTGGCCGGCGGCCAGTAGATCCACGCCATGCGTGGATGAATCTCAATCGGAATCGAATATTTCGAATTGAAATCGAAATGCATCCACGCATGGCGTGGATCTACCGTGTCGACCAAGGTCGACACCCACCAGGGCACTACGTTGTTCAGACAGCTCGCAGGAAACTGTCGAAGGCGGGGTGGGTCCGGTTGCGGGGGCGTGAGCGCCATGGATGGCGCGACCGAGCCTACAGGGACGTACTTGCGGCGTCCCCCGCAACCGGACCCGCCCCGCCAACCCTCAGGAAACCCGCTTCTGCTGTTGCTTCGGCTTGGGCAGGTGCAGGGCTGCAAGCCCTGCAGAACAAACCCACCCCCTACCAAGGTAGGGCGGCCCGCGCGGCAGCGCCGGACTATCCTCGAACCCATGACTTTGTCTGGGAGGGCTGCGTCATGAACTACGAGGAAACCTACCGTCGCTCGATCGACGAGCCGGAGGCCTTCTGGGGCGAGGAAGCCAAGCGCATCCATTGGCACAAACCGCCGCAGCAGGTGCTCGACTACAGCAATCCGCCGTTCCGGCGCTGGTTCGTCGGCGGCGAAACCAATCTCTGCTACAACGCCGTCGACCGCCATCTGGCCGAACGCGCCGACCAGCTCGCGCTGGTTGCCATTTCCACCGAGACCAACAGCACCCGCGAGATCACCTACCGCCAGCTGTATCGCGAGGTGAATGACTTCGCCGCCGTGCTCAAGCACCTGGGTGTCGGCCACGGCGACCGGGTGGTGATCTACATGCCGAACATGGCCGAGGCGGTATTCGCGATGCTGGCCTGTGCGCGCATCGGCGCCGTGCATTCAGTCGTGTTCGGTGGCTTTGCCGCGCACAACCTGGCGCTGCGCATCGACGATGCCAAGCCCAAGCTGCTGATCGCGGCCGATGCCGGCATGCGCGGTGGCAAGTTGATTCCTTACAAGCCGATGGTCGACGCCGCCTGCGCAGAAGCCACCTCGCCACCGCCGCACGTGCTGATCGTGTCGCGCGGACTGGATGCCGCCGAACCACGTGTGACAGGCCGCGATGTGGAGTACGCCGAGCTGCGTGCGCAGATCGGTGAGGTCGACGTGCCGGTGCAGTGGCTGGAAGCGAGCGAGCCGAGCTACCTGTTGTATACCTCCGGCACCACCGGCAAGCCGAAGGGCGTGCAGCGCGATGTCGGCGGCTACGCCGTGGCGATGGCACAGTCGATGGAGACCGTGTTCGACTGCAGGCCGGGACAGGTGATGTTCTCCACGTCCGATGTCGGCTGGGCGGTAGGCCATTCCTACAATGTGTACGGCCCGCTGATCGGCGGCTGCACCTCGCTGCTGTACGAAGGGCTGCCGACCAACCCGGACCCGGGCATCTGGTGGGCGTTGTGCGAGCAGTACAACGTGCGCACGATGTTCTCGTCGCCCACCGCCATCCGCGTGCTGAAGAAGCACGACGCGGACTTCATCCATCGCCATGACCTGCGCGCGCTGAAGTACCTGTTCCTGGCCGGCGAGCCGCTGGACGAACCTACCGCGCACTGGATCAGCGAAGCGCTCGGCAAGCCGATCATCGACAACTACTGGCAGACCGAAACCGGTTGGCCGGCGCTGACCCTGCTGCCGGGCCTGGAGATGAAGCCGGTGCGTTTCGGTTCACCGGGCTTCCCCAACCTTGGTTACCGGATGAAGGTGATCGACGAGAACACCGGCGAGGAAGTAGCGCCGGGGCAGAAGGGCGTACTGGTGGTGTCGCCACCGCTGCCGCCGGGCTGCATGAGCACGGTATGGAACGACGACAGCCGATTCCTGCAGAGCTACTTCAGCCACTTCAAGGAACTGCTGTACAGCTCGCTGGACTGGGCGATCCGCGACGACGATGGCTACACCTTCATCCTCGGCCGCACCGACGATGTGATCAACGTGGCCGGGCATCGGCTGGGCACGCGCGAGATCGAGGAGGCCATCTCCAGCCATCCGCGCGTGGCCGAGGCGGCGGTGATCGGGGTCAAGGATGAACTGAAGGGACAGGTGCCGCTGGTATTCGTCACCCTCAAGCAGGGGCTGGATGGCGAGGATCCGGCACCGGTGGTGGCCGAGATGATGGCCACGGTGACCACCTCGCTCGGTGCGGTCGCGCGCCCGGCGCACGTGCACGTGGTCAATGCGCTGCCCAAGACCCGATCCGGCAAGCTGCTGCGGCGCTCGTTGCAGGCGCTGGCCGAGCAGCGCGACCCGGGTGACCTGTCGACGCTGGACGACCCCAGCGCGCTGGAGGAGATCCGCCGGGCGCTGGGCCGTTGACCTGGTAGTGCCGGCCGCTGGCCGGCACCCCCATCAATCCGCAGGTTGCCGGCCAGCGACCGGCACTACCCTGCACACTTGCGCTAAGCTCGGCCTGTCATCGACCTGCAACACGCGGCGCGCGCCGGGGAACGCGCGTGCCGCCCGGGGATGGCACCCAGGGGGGCGTGCCCGTGAGGGGGCGCTGGCATTGCGCATCAAGGGAGGGGGAGGCAATGGCATTGCTGCACGCCAAGACGGCTGCTGGCCGTCAGGAAATCGAAGACCGTAGCCGGCGCCTGCCGGCGGCACTGCGTTCAATCCTGCTGATGGTCGATGGCCATCGCGACGACACCGAACTGCGTGGCCTGTTCGAAGGCCTGCGCGCACCACCGGACGCACTGGAGCAATTGTCAGCGCAGGGCCTGATTGAAGTGATCGGCGGAAGTGCCGAAACCGCACCGGCGCGCGGCATCAGCACCGGCCGCGAACAGGATCCGGCGCTGTACCAGCAGTTGTACGACGCGATGAGCGAGGCGGTGCGCCGCCACCTGGGCCTGAAGGGCTACTTCATGCAGTTGAAGATCGAACGCTGCACCGATGCGCTGGCGCTGGAGCGCCTGTGCCCGGAACTGCTGGCGGCGGTGGGGAAGGCTCGCAGCCCGGCATTGGCGCAGCGCTGGTGGCAGGAAACCCAGGCGGCCGTAGTGAACGCTGGCAGTGAGGTCGTGCAGGCCTGAGCCACCGCGTAAAGTGATCGGTTCACTTCCCCACAAGGAGTCCCGCGTGCAGGACGACCACGACGACACCGACACCCCAGGCTGGGACGCGATCAATGCGGCGCTGGCGCCGCTGTATGCCGGCCAGGAGCCGCGCCACTTCGGCACCGCGCTTCCCTATACGCTGGGTGGCCAGGATCCGCTGGATGGCATCAGCGTGTACTGGGCAGATGCGCCGGTATCGCATTGGCACTACATCACCTACGGTTTCTCCGAGCTGTACGCCAAGGAGAGCAGTGATGCGACCGCCAGCGGCTATGGTTTCGAGCTGACCTTCCGCCTCGCCGCCGAAGCCGGTGAGAACGCCGGCAGCGCGCCACCCGTGTGGCCGATGAACCTGCTGCAGAACCTCGCGCGCTACGTGTTCGGCAGTGGCAACGTGTTCGAGGATGGCCATCACCTCAACGCCAACGGCCCGATCGCGCTGGAGACCGGCACGCGGCTGTGCCATCTGGCCTTCATTGCCGACCCGCAGCTGCCGGCACGGGACACGGCCAACGGCCATCTGCAGTTCCTGCAGCTGGTCGGCTTGACCGATGAGGAGATGGAGGCGGTCAAGCGCTGGTCGACGCGTGGCGTGCTGCAGGCGCTCCTGCCGGCGATGCCGCTGTGGATCAGCGATCTGCATCGCGGCAATCTGCTGGACGATCCGGCACTGGCCGCACAGGTGCAGGCCGGCAGCGAGCGCGAGGGCTCCAGCACCGGCATGCTGTTCATCGAGACCCTGGACTGGCGCCAGGAGGCGGGCGTCACCACGCTGGTGCTCGGCGCCGGCCAGGTCGCCAGCGTGTGCGAACTGCTGCCGCTGCGCCTGCGCCACGGCAAATCGCTGGAACTGGTCAGCCGCGAGCGGCAGTGGGAGTTCATTCCGGCCGCGCGCGGTGAAACCGGCGAGGTATCGGCCGACAGCGCGCGCTGGGCATTGGACGAGACGGGCCTGCAGGCCCTGGCAGGCGTGCGTGCCGAGCGCGGGATCTATCCGGTGGCCGGGGCGCTGCGCATCGAAGTGGTGCCGACCTACCTGCGCGATGCCAAGGGTGAAGTGATCCGCCAGATCGGTTGATCACCCGGTTGGAGCCGAGGGGGTCAGAGCCGCCTGCTGCGCAGGCGGATCCGACCCCGACGCCTCGGGGCGGTGGGGTCGGATCCGTTCGCCACGCGAACGGCTCTGAGCCCGGGTAAGCCTCAGGCCAGGCCTTCAGCCTTCAGTGCGGCCTGCACGCCGGCATCGGCGTCCATGCGCGCCTTGTAGGCGGCCAGGTTGTCCAGGCCGGACAGGTCGACCTTGGTGCCGGCGGCCCAGCGCAGGGTGATGTAGAAGTACGGGTCGGCGAAGCTGCGGAAGCCGGCCAGCCAGGGCTTGTCGGCCAGCTGCTTGTCGGCGGTCTCGAACAGGCCACGCAGGCGCTTGTGTGCGGCGGCGCGGATCGCGTCGTACTGGCCTTCGTCGGCAATGAACTTGCCCGGCGCGAACAGCGGCGAGAAGGCCGGATGCACGTCCGAATTGACGAAGGCCAGCCAGCGGGTGGCTTCGGCGCGCTGGCGCGGGCTGCCGTCGCCGCCGAGGCCGGCCTGCGGGAAACTGTCGGCGATGTAGCCCATGATCGCGGCGTTCTGCAGCAGCACGAAGTCGCCGTCGACCAGTGCGGGAACGGCGCCGGCCGGATTGATCTTGAGGAATTCCGGACCCTTCAGGGTGTCCTTGTTCAGCAGTTCAACCTCGAACGGCTGGCCGGTCCACTGCAGGGCGATGTGGTCGGCGGTGGAACAGGCACCGGGCTTGCTGTACAGCTTCATGGGAACTCCAGGTGATGCGGGCGGGAAGCACCCACTATCCCAGAGCCTGGCGGCGGGCGGCAACGCTGCCGCCAGCACGGATCGTTACGACTGCCGCGGCTTGAGGTTCTGCACCTTATAGAAGGTGTGATCGCCGATGGTGGCCACCTGGTAGGCATTGCGCCAGTTCGGGCTGGCGATGGACAGCGCAGCGAAATGGCTGGCACCGGGTACGATCTCGCGGCGCTCGCCGGCCGGCAGCGCCCAGTTGCGCTCGGCGTCGAAGGCCACGTTCATCGCCTCGCTCCACGCCGCGTCGTTGCCCAGCTGGGTGCCGGGGGAGACGATGGTCGGTGCGAACTGCTTGCGTGCGGTGACCACCTGGCACATCGAGTCGCCCCACAGGCCACTGTCGAGACGGCGCAGTGCGACCTCGGCGACGGCCTGCTGGCCGCGCAGGGTCTGGTCGCGGGCTTCCAGGTAAACGGTGGTGCTCAGACACAGTGAATCAGCGGCCGGCTGCGGCAACAACTGCGACAGCCAGAGAATCCAGGCCAGTTTCATATAACTCCTTGCTCCGTATGGGCCGCACCCTCCGGTTCCGGCCGCGGGGCGACAGGAGGCGGGGGACGACTTGGCGTCATGGGGAGGCGGCCATCGGGGCCGCCCCGTGGGCAGCCCCAAAAGAAACGATCAGTACCGATCGAGGGGGCTGCGCCGGCTCACCGGAAACTGGCTGGTGAGCGGAAAGATGGCGCAAGGTAGGGGGGCATAGCCGAACGCATCGTGAACCGCTCGGCTTGACATTCAGGTTCAACGGGGGTGACGGAAATCACATTCCGTTCCCCATTCAGGCGCTCATCAGAGCGCGGCAGCGACCCGGCTGCCCTGGTCGATGGCGCGTTTTGCATCGAGTTCTGCGGCCACATCGGCACCGCCGATCAGCTGCGCGTTGATGCCGGCCGCCTGCAATTCGGCCTGCAGCATGCGGTTCGGTTCCTGCCCGGCGCAGATCACCACATGGTCGACCGGCAGCAGCTGTTCGCTGCCGTCCACGCGGATGCGCAGGCCTTCGTCATCCACGCCGAGGTACTCGACGCCGCCGAGCATGCGCACGCCCTTGGCCTTCAGCGTGGCGCGATGGATCCAGCCAGTAGTCTTGCCCAGGCGCGCGCCGGGCTTGCCCGGGCTGCGCTGCAGCAGCCACAGCCGGCGCGGCGAGGTTTCAACCTCGGGCCTGGCCAGTGAGCCGCGGGCCTCGAAGGTGCTGTCCACGCCCCATTCGGCCATCCAGCGCTGCGGGTCGAGGGAGGGTGACTCACCGGCATGGCTGAGGAACTCGCCGACATCGAAGCCGATGCCACCGGCGCCGATGATCGCCGCATTGCTACCCACTTCGACCCGGCCCAGCAGCACGTCCAGGTAGCTGACCACCTTGTCGTGGTCGGCACCGGGGAAGTCGACCTTGCGCGGAGTGATGCCGGTGGCCAGCACCACCTCGTCGAAGCCGGCCAGGGTGGCGGCGTCGGCGCGGGTGCCGAGGCGCAGCTGCACGCCGGTTTCGGCCAGCGTGTGGCGGAAGTAGCGCAGGGTCTCGTGGAACTCTTCCTTGCCGGGGATGCGCTTGGCTACGTTGAACTGGCCGCCGATCTCCTCGTTGGCATCGAACAGGGTGACCTGGTGACCACGCTGGGCAGCGACAGTGGCACAGGCCAGGCCGGCGGGGCCGGCACCGACCACGGCAACCTTCTTCGGCGTGGCGGTGGGGCGATAGACCAGCTCGGTTTCGTGCGCGGCGCGCGGGTTGACCAGGCAGCTGGCCAGCTTGTTCTCGAACACGTGGTCCAGGCAGGCCTGGTTGCAGGCGATGCAGGTGTTGATCGCCTCGGCGCGGCCGGCACGGGCCTTGTTCGGCCATTGCGGGTCGGCCAGCAGCGGGCGCGCCAGCGACACCATGTCGGCGCCGCCATCGGCGAGGATGCGTTCGGCGACCTCGGGCATGTTGATGCGGTTGGTCGCCACCAGCGGCACCTTCACATGCGGCTTGAGCTTGGCGGTGACCCCGGCGAATGCAGCACGCGGCACCGAGGTGGCGATGGTCGGGATGCGCGCTTCATGCCAGCCGATACCGGAATTGATGATCGTCGCGCCGGCCGCCTCGATTGCCTGCGCCTGCTGCACGATCTCTTCCCAGTTGCTGCCGTCGTCGACCAGATCCACCAGCGACAGGCGATAGATGATGATGAAGTCCGGGCCGCAGGCCTCGCGGATGCGGCGCACGATCTCGACCGCGAAGCGCATGCGCTGGCTGGCGTCACCGCCCCAGCGGTCGGTGCGCTTGTTGGTGCGTGGGGCGATGAACTCGTTGATGAGGTAGCCCTCCGAGCCCATCACTTCGACGCCGTCGTAGCCGGCCTCGCGGGCCAGCTTCGCGCTGCGTGCGTAGTCGGCGATATGGCGCTCGACGCCGCTGGCCGACAACGCGCGCGGGGTGAACGGGTTGATCGGTGCCTTCAGCTTCGACGGCGCCACCGACAGCGGGTGGTAGGCGTAACGGCCAGCGTGCAGCAGCTGCAGGCAGATCTTCGCGCCGTGCTGGTGCGCGGCGGCGGTGAGCTGGCGGTGCGGCCGCACTTCCCAGGGCCAGGACAGCTTGCCGCCGAACGGCTTCAGCCAGCCGACCACGTTCGGCGCGAAGCCGCCGGTGACGATCAGGCCGACGCCGCCCTCGGCGCGCTCGGCGAAGTAGGCCGCCAGCCGCGGGAAATCGCGGGCGCGATCTTCCAGGCCGGTGTGCATCGAGCCCATCAATACGCGGTTGCGCAGCTGGGTGAAGCCCAGGTCCAGCGGGGCGAACAGATGGGGATAGGCGCTTTCGTTGGCTGGCGACATGGTCGATACGCTTGCGTACGGAAGCGCGAAGCGTGCCGCGAAACGGCGGCCGGGGCAAGGGCCGCTGGATCGCGCCTGCGGCGCTGCCCCCGAACTCCGGGGGGCGGTAGTGCCGGCCGCTGGCCGGCATGGCGGCCAGCTCAGGGCGACTGCGGCTGCCGGCCAGCGGCCGGCACTACCGGGGTGCGGCCGATGCCGAACCAGCCCAGCGTGACCCCGCACAGCGGGCCGATCAGCAGGGCAAAGGCGAGGGTGCCGAGGCCGACATTGCCGCCCAGCCACCAGCCCAGCAGCAATACGCTGCCTTCGATCAGGCTGCGCACCTTCCAGATCGGCCAGCCGGTGCGGGCATGCAGGCCGGTCATCAGGCCATCGCGTGGTCCCGGGCCGAGGCGGGCGCCGATGTACAGGCCGGTGGCCAGCGCGACCAGCAGCATGCCGGCACAGAACATCGCCAGCTGCCAGCCCACGCCGACGGCCGGCGGCAGCAGCCACAGCCCGAACTGTGCGGAGGGACCGATCAGCATCACGTTGAGCACGGTGCCGACGCCCGGCTTCTGGCGCAGTGGCCACCACAGCAACAGCACCAGCGCACCGATGACATTGGTCGCCAGGCCGAAGGACAGCGGCGTCTGTGCGGCGATGCCCTGTGACAACACGTCCCAGGGTGCCACGCCGATGGCGGCACGGATCATCAGCGAGGCACCGAAGCCATACAGGAACAGGCCGGTGATCAGTTGCAGCAGGCGCAGGGGCAGGGCGGTAGGCATGGCGGGCACAGGGGAGGGAATCTGTTTCCACCGTATCCCCGTTTTCGCTTCATCCATAGATACAGATGCCGGTCAATCCGCCGGTACAGGCAGCGCCGATCCTGCACGTGGGGCGCTACATGAAGCGTCAGTCGTCCCAGCCCACCAGCGCCAGCTTCCCCACCGTGCGCCCGCTGGCCAGGCGTTCATGCGCGATGTCCAGGTTGGCCGCATTGATCGCGCCCAGCGTTTCACTGAGCGTGCCACGCAGCTGGCCGGCATCGATCATGCTGGCGGTGCGGCTGAGAATGCGGTGCTGCTCGATGCGGTCGGCAGTGGCGAAGCGCGAGCGCGCGAACATGAATTCCCAGTGGATGCCGATGCATTTGGCCTTGTACGGATCGCCGATGCGCAGTGCGCCACGCGGCTCCACGATCAGGCCGACATGGCCCTGCGGTGCCAGCAGCTGGCCCAGCTCGTCCCAGTAGTGATCGGTGTCGGCCAGATTGAGCGCCACCTGCACCGTATCGATGCCCAGCGCCTGCAGCTGGGGCTGCAGCGGCTGCCGATGGTCGATCACATGCGTGGCCCCCATCTGCCGGCACCAGTCGATCGAGGCCTCGCGCGAGGCGGTGGCGATCACCTCGAAGCCGGCATGGCGGGCCAGCTGGATCGCCATCGAGCCCACGCCGCCCGCGCCGCCGATCACCAGCAGGTGCTGGCCGCCATGGCGGCGATCATCCAGGTGCAGCGGCATGCGCTGGAACAGCAGCTCCCAGGCGGTCAGCGTGGTCAGGGGCAGCGCGGCGGCTTCCGCGAAATCGAGCGTGGTCGGCTTGCGGGCGACCAGGCGCTCGTCCACCCACTGGTACTGGGCGTTGCAGCCCGGCCGGGTAACGTCGCCGGCGAAGTAGACCTCGTCACCGGAGGCGAACAGGCTGGCCTCGTCACCGATGGCTTCGACCACACCGGCGGCGTCCCAGCCCAGCACCCGGGGAACCTCGAGGGTGGTCGGATCGGTGGCGGCCCGCTGCTTGCCGTCGACGGGGTTGACCGATACCGCTTCGATCCGGACCAGCAGGTCGCGGCCGCGTGGTGGCAGCGGCGGCGGCAGCAGGACATCACGCAGGGCAGGTGCGTATTCACGACTCAGGGCGACGGCTTTCATCACGGCTCCGGCTGGGTTCGTGATCCCATCATAAGGTTCCTCACGTTTCCGCAAACCTGCTGAACCGCGTGATGCAGTGTGTTGCGCAATATGTCGTTTTTGCCGCTTAAACCCCGTCAAACCCTTGCAGCGTGTGGGTCTTGCGGATTTTCATCATCCTGTATAGGGTTTCAACGTCGGACCGGTGGACGGTCGGGCGCAACACTTCACATGTTACGGGACTGTTAACATGGCCTTCACCCGCCTGAGCATAATGTTCGCGGCGGTGGCGTGCTGAATCGGCTGTCGTACATCGACGCACTAGTGCTGGCCCATGCCTCTACCGGTTTCATACCCCCGAAATAGGAGCTGTACTCAATGAACAAGAAGATCCTTACTGCCGCGCTGCTGGGCGGCCTGGCTTTTGCCCAGGCAGCTTCGGCGCAGGAGTTCGATGACCGCTGGTACCTGACCGGTTCGGCCGGCTTCAACTTCCAGGACAGCGACCGTCTGACCAATGACGCTCCGTTCGTGACCCTGGGCCTGGGTAAGTTCATCAGCCCGAACTGGTCGCTGGACGGTGAGCTGAACTACCAGAACCCGAACTTCGACAGCAACCAGGACCTGAACTGGTCGCAGTACGGCGTCTCGCTGGACCTGCGTCGCCACTTCATCAAGGAAGGCCGCGGCTGGAACCCGTACATCGTCGGTGGCCTGGGCTACCAGAAGTCGGAAGAGCAGTACGCTGCCCTGGACAACAACGGTCCGCGCAAGCGTAAGGACGGCAACGTTGCCGCCAAGCTGGGCGTCGGCCTGCAGACCACCTTCGAGAAGCGTGTTGCTGTCCGCGCCGAAGTGGCCTACCGCGCTGACTTCGACGACCAGAGCATCGCCGCCAAGGACGAAAGCTGGTTCGGCGACGTGCTGGCTTCGGTCGGCGTCGTGATCCCGCTGGGCCCGGCTCCGGTCGCGGCTGCTCCGGCTCCGGCTCCGGTTGCCCCGAGCTGCGCCGACCTGGACGACGACGGTGACGGCGTCAACAACTGCGACGACAAGTGCCCGAACTCGCAGCCGGGTCAGACCATCGGTCCGGACGGTTGCCCGGTTCCGGTCTCCATCGACCTGAAGGGCGTCAACTTCGACTTCGACAAGTCGAACCTGCGTCCGGACGCCGTGGCGATCCTGAGCGAAGCCACCGAGATCCTGAAGCGTTACCCGGATCTGCGCGTTGAAGTTGCCGGTCACACCGACTCGAAGGGTACCGACGCTTACAACCAGAAGCTGTCGGAGCGTCGCGCTACCGCCGTGTACAACTACCTGACCAAGAACGGCGTTGACGCCGGTCGTCTGGTCGGCCCGATCGGCTACGGCGAGAGCCGTCCGATTGCTCCGAACACCAACCCGGATGGTTCGGACAACCCGGAAGGTCGCGCCAAGAACCGTCGTACCGAGCTGAACGTCCAGAACTAAGTTCTGACGCTCCGCCAGTAGGACACAGCAGGACCCGGCTTCGGCCGGGTCTTGTTGTTTCTGCGGCCCGGAAGCCGGCGATTCATGCGCAAGGGTAACCGTTCGTCAGGATTTTGCCCGTAAAACCAATGAGTTGCCGTATTCATTGAAAGTGGCGCTTGAAAGCTGACGCGGCATTGCTAAACTCGCCGCGTCACTTCCTTCCGTGGATGCCCCTCATGCTGCGCTCTGCATCGGCCGCCGTCCTGGCGCTGGCCCTGGTTCCCGCCGCCCACGCTGCGGTCGATTGCTCGGTCAACACCAGCGCGTCGCCGCTGCCGTTGCCCGCCACGACCATCGCACCGGTGGCCGACGAGCTGTACATCCGTGGCAACCAGCTGGGCATGCCGGCTGGCGTGTTGAGCAGCAACTACGATCCGTCGCAGTCGCTGGACCAGGTGCTGCAGCGCCTGCGCATCGATGGCTGCCAGAACATCGCCAAGGCCATCCCGAGCGCGCCGGCAGTGAAGCCGAACGATCCGGCGGCCTACAAGCCGCAGACCGAGTTCGACAACACGCCGTGGCGCTTCGACATGAGCCAGAACGGCAAGCGCATGACCGCTGAAGAATTCGACGCCTGGATGAAGGCGCGCGGTGTGCGCGTGGTCAAGGCGCGTCCGGCTCCGGCCGCTACTCCGGCTGCGGCCGAAGCACCGGCTGAGACCAAGCCGGTCGACAAGAAGTAAGCGCTGCGGGGAGCAGAGGCTTGCGCACGCGCCGCCCACCTGCCGCCCCCGCCGCCCGCTCCCACGCACCGCGTGGGCGTGCGGTTCCGAATGTCTCCAGTGGCGTGCGCCATGGCTTGGCACGCGTGCTGTCCAAGGCCGGCGTGTGCTCGCGCAGCGAGGCCGCGCGCTGGATTGCCGAGGGCCGCGTGCGCGTGTCCGGCCGCATCGTCCGTGATCCCGAATTCCCGATTGGCCAGCCGGCGCCGCCGATCGAGGTCGACGGCCAGCCCATGGGCGCGCCGCAGCGCCTGTACCTGATGCTCAACAAACCGCGTGGGGTGGTGACCACCGCGCAGGATGAGCGTGGCCGAGATACCGTGTATCGCTGCTTTGATGGTGCCGGCCTGCCGTGGATCGCGCCGGTCGGGCGCCTGGACAAGGCCAGCGAAGGGTTGCTGTTGTTCAGCAATGATCCGCAGTGGGCGGCGCGCCTGACCGATCCAGAGACCGGCCCGCAGAAGACCTATCACGTGCAGGTGGATCGCCTGCCCGACGAGGACACCCTGGCTGCGCTGCGCGCCGGTGTCGAGGACGAGGGCGAGTTCCTCGTCGCCCAGGCCGTGCGCGTGCTGCGCAGTGGCGACAAGACCGCATGGCTGGAGGTGGTCCTCGACGAGGGCCGCAACCGTCATATCCGCCGCCTGTTGGCGGCCTTCGACCTGCAGGTGCTGCGCCTGGTCCGGGTCGCGATCGGTGGGCTGCTGCTCGGCGATCTCGGCAAGGGGCAATGGCGGGTGCTGGAGGTCAGCGACCAGCAGCGGCTGGGGGCCGCTGCACCGGGCTGATCATCGCCCGCGGCCGGCAGTTGCCGGCCACCGTTCCAGGCGTAGGGGGCGCCTGGTTGTTGAATTTCCCGAACGGAGCCTGCCATGTACCACCCGACCCTCAACCAAACCCTGCGCTGTGCAGGCCTGCTGCTGCCGATGGTGCTGCTGACCGCCTGTGGCGGCCACAAGAAGGTGGCCAAGGCGGAAACGCCTGCCGAGACCCCGGTGGTGGAAGTGAAGACCCCGGAGCTGGATGGTCGCGGCAGCTACCGCTTCCTGATGAGCGACGGCGACAAGAAAATGACCGCCGATGAGTTCGATGCCTGGATGAAGGCAAACGGCATCCGCGTTGCCAAGGGCAACGGCCAGGACGCTGCCGCCAAGCCGGTGGTGGTGGCCAGCAAGGAAGAGCCGAAGGGCAAGAAGAAAAAGAAGTGACGCCCGTGGGTGCCGACCTTGGTCGGCACGCTTTGATAGGGTCGGACCCCTTTCCGCAGGAAAGGGCTCCGACCCCGGCCATGATCAGCCCTTGACCACGCCCAGCTCGACACCGATGCGGGTGAAGGCATCGATCGCGCGGTCCAGGTGCTCGCGGCTGTGCGCGGCACTGATCTGCGTACGGATGCGGGCCTGGCCCTTGGGCACCACCGGGAAGAAGAAGCCGATCGCGTAGATGCCTTCTTCCAGCAGGCGCTCGGCGAACTTCTGCGCCAACGGTGCGTCATACAGCATCACCGGGCTGATCGGATGCACGCCCGGCTTCACGTCGAAACCGGCGGCGGTCATCTTCTCGCGGAAGTAGGCGGTGTTCTCGGCCAGGGTGCTGCGCAGGTCGTCGGCGGCAGCCAGCATTTCGAACGCCTTGATGCCGGCGGCCACCACATGCGGCGGCAGCGAGTTGGAGAACAGGTACGGGCGCGAGCGCTGGCGCAGCAGTTCGATCACTTCGGCGCTGGCGCAGGTGAAGCCGCCCAGTGCGCCGCCCATGGCCTTGCCCAGGGTGCCGGTGATGATGTCGATCTTCTCCAGCACGCCCTTGACCTCGGCCGAACCACGGCCGGTGGTGCCAAGGAAGCCGGTGGCGTGGCATTCGTCGATGTGCACCAGCGCGTTGTACTTCTTCGCCAGCGCGGTGATCTCGTCCAGCGGCGCGATGAAGCCGTCCATCGAGAACACGCCGTCGGTGGTGATCAGCTTGGTCTTGCAGCCGGCGGCATCGGCGGCCTGCAGCTGGGCTTCCAGATCGGCCATGTCGCAGTTGGCGTAGCGGAAGCGCTTGGCCTTGCACAGGCGCACGCCGTCGATGATCGAAGCATGGTTCAGCGCGTCGGAAATGATCGCGTCGTTCTCGCCGAGCAGCGGCTCGAACAGGCCACCGTTGGCATCGAAGCAGGCCGCGTACAGGATGGTGTCCTGCTTGCCGAAGAAATCGGCGATCTGCTTCTCCAGCTGCTTGTGCAGGTCCTGGGTGCCGCAGATGAAGCGCACCGAGGCCATGCCGAAGCCGTGGGTATCCAGTGCGTCCTTGGCGGCCTGGATCAGGTCCGGATGGTCGGCCAGGCCCAGGTAGTTGTTGGCACAGAAGTTCAGCACCTTGCGGCCGTCGTCGAGGGTGATCTCGGCTGACTGCGGGCTGGTGATGATCCGCTCGGACTTGAACAGGCCCTGGGCGCGGATGGCGTCCAGTTCCTCGGCGTAGTGGCGGGTCAGGGCGGAGGAGGCGTCGGTCATGGCGTGGGCACGGCTCTGAACGGGAAACCGCTGATTCTACCGGGCATCGTCGGTCACCAACCGGGCCGGATGGGGCATCGCCACGGCCGGCACATGTTGCATCGCAATAGCAAAGTGGTTAAGAATTCGTGAACCGGAGCTGTCGCGCTCCGGCCGCACCCGCCTTCCACGCCACGCCACCGCCCCCACCGGAGACGCTCATGAAGCACGCCCGTGCCTGCCTCGCCATTGCCGCTGCCCTGACCCTGGCCGCCCCGTTCGCCGCCAGCGCGCAGGAGAACGAATCGCCGTACAGCTGGAATGTCACCGCCGTTTCCGACTACCTGTTCCGTGGCGTGTCGCAGACCGACGAGAAGCCGACCCTGCAGGCGGGCTTCACCTACACCTCGCCGGTGGGCCTGTACGCCGGTGTCTGGGGTTCGGGCGTGGACTTCGGTCCGGGTGATCCGAACACCGAGATCGACTACCAGATCGGCTACGGCGTGGACGTCACTTCGCGCGTCAACTTCGACGTGCTGCTGAACCGCTACACCTACATCGGTGCCAGCCACCAGAACTACAACGAGCTGGTGACCACCACCACGCTCGACGACACCTACTCGACGACACCTACAAGCTGACCGTGGCCTACACCAACGACCAGTGGAACAGCGGCACCGATGGCTGGTACTACGGCGTCGGCGGCCAGTGGGGCCTGCCGCAGGACTTCATGCTGAACGCCAACGTCGGCCGCAGCAGCTTCGAGAAGGGCCTGGCCAAGGACTACACCGACTGGAACGTCGGCGTCAGCCGCCAGTTCGGCCTGTTCAACGTCGGCCTGGGTTACTACGGTACCGACGGCAATGGCCGCGAGAACTCGGGCAAGCTGGCACACAGCCGCGTGCTGCTGACCGTGGCCATCGGTAACTGATGCGCCTTCGCTGATGTCCACGAAAAAGGCGCCCAATGGGCGCCTTTTTCAATTCCAGCAGCATGCCTTACCCCGGCTGGGGGAGAGCCCCCTTGTTGTTCAAGGGGGCGCGCCGACGGCGCGGGGATAAGGAAACCTGCGGGGGAATTGACCCGAAGGGTCAATTCCAGCTCAATACCACCTTGCCGGCCTTGCCTTCCTCCATCAGGTCGAAGCCCTTCTGGAACTCGTCGATCGGCAGCTGGTGGGTCATCACCTTGCCGAGCGGGAAGCCGGACAGCACCAGCTGGGTCATCTTGTACCAGGTCTCGTACATCTTGCGGCCGTAGATGCCCTGCACGGTCAGGCCCTTGAAGATGATCTTGTCCCAGTCGCAGCCGGCGCCCTTGGGCATGATGCCGAGCATGGCGATCTTGCCACCGTGGTACATGCAGTCGAGCATGTCGTTGAACGCGCGCGGGTTGCCGCTCATTTCCAGGCCCACGTCGAAGCCCTCCATGTGCAGTTCCTTCATCACGTCCTTCAGCGACTGGTTGGCGACGTTGACCACGCGCGTCGCGCCCATGTCGGCGGCCAGCTTCAGGCGGAAGTCGTTGACGTCGGTCACCACCACGTTGCGCGCACCGATGTGCTTGCAGATGCCGGCGGCGATGATGCCGATCGGACCGGCGCCGGTGATCAGCACGTCTTCGCCGATCACGTCGAATTCCAGCGCGCAGTGTGCGGCGTTGCCGTACGGGTCGAAGAACGCGGCCAGTTCCGACGGGATCTGGTCCGGGATCGGCCACAGGTTGCTGGCCGGCATCACCATGTATTCGGCGAAGGCGCCGTTGACGTTGACGCCGATGCCGACGGTGTTCGGGCACAGGTGGGGGCGGCCGCCACGGCAGTTGCGGCAGTGGCCGCAGACGATATGGCCTTCGGCCGAGACGCGCTGGCCGATCTCATAGCCGGTCACCGCCGAGCCGAGCGCGGCGATGCGGCCGACGAACTCGTGGCCGATGGTCAGGCCCGGCTTGATGGTGCGCTGGCTCCACTCGTCCCACAGGTAGATGTGCAGGTCGGTGCCGCAGATCGCGGTCTTTTCCAGCTTGATCAGGACCTCGTTCGGGCCCGGGGTCGGAACCGGAACTTCTTCCAGCCAGATGCCCTTGGCCGCTTCGCGCTTGACCAGGGCCTTCATCGTTTGCTGCGCCATCGGGGTGGAACTCGTCAGGGGGAAAGCGCGGATTATAGGGTGCCGCGCGGATTTCCCATGTTGCGCTGCGGGTGCAGTGGCGGAACGAAAGGCGTGCGCCGGCGGGCGTTTCGAACGTACTGCGAACAGCGGCGCCTCCCTGATCCGGGAAAGGGGGCGTGGTCACCCTGGCCGGGACACGCAAAAGCCCATCCATGGTGCTCGATGGCGCCATCCATGGCGCCAACGGTCCCGTCCAGGGTGACCACGCCCCCTCTGGACGATTTCCGTGTGCGCGGCCGACGTGCGCGTGGCAGAGCAAGAAGCAGGCCCATGACTTCCGGGGTTCGGGCCGGGGCAGGGCGGCGGGCTACAATCGAGGGTTCCACTACCAGGGGCCGCTCCATGCGCTCGAACCTGCTTGCATTCTCCATCGTCGCCAGCCTCGGGCTGGCCCAGGTCGCCCATGCCGCTGAAGGCATGTGGGTGCCGCAGCAGCTGCCGGAAATCGCCGGTCCGCTGCAGAAGGCTGGCCTGAAGCTGTCCCCGGAGCAGCTGTCCAACCTCACCGGCGACCCGATGGGCGCGGTCGTAGCCCTCGGTGGCTGCACCGCCAGCTTCGTGTCGCCGCAGGGCCTGGTGGTCACCAACCACCACTGCGCCTACGGTGCGATCCAGCTGAATTCGACCGCCGAGAAGAACCTGATCAAGGACGGCTTCAACGCGCCGAAGCACAGCGATGAACTGAGTGCCGGCCCGAACGCCCGCGTCTACGTGCTCGACCAGATCACCGACGTCACCGCTCAGGCCAAGGCCGCCATTGCCGCCGCCGGCAACGACCCGCTGGCCCGCAGCCGCGCGCTGGACGCCTTCGACAAGGCCCAGGTCGCCGCGTGTGAAGCCGAGGACGGCTTCCGCTGCCGCCTGTACACGTTCTCCGGCGGTAATACCTACCGCCTGTTCCGCAACATGGAAATCAAGGACGTGCGCCTGGTCTACGCGCCCCCGGGCAGCGTCGGCAAGTACGGCGGCGACGTCGACAACTGGATGTGGCCGCGCCACACCGGTGACTTCTCGTTCTACCGCGCCTACGTCGGCAAGGACGGCAAGCCGGCCGCCTTCTCGGCCGACAACGTGCCGTACCAGCCCAAGCACTTCCTGAAGTTCACCGACCAGCCGCTGGGCGCCGGAGACTTCGTGATGGTGGCCGGCTATCCGGGCCGCACCAACCGCTACGCACTGGCCGGCGAGTTCAACGAAACCGCCAGCTGGACCTACCCGACCATCGCCAAGCACTACAACGCAGTGCTGAAGATGATCGATGAGGCGGGCAAGGCCGACGCCGACGTCAAGGTGAAGTACGCCGCCACCGCGGCCAGCATGAACAACGTGGCCAAGAACTACGCCGGCCAGCTGGAAGGCTTCAAGCGCATCGACGCTGCTGGCCAGAAGCAGGCTGAAGAAGCCGCCGTGCTGGCCTGGCTGAAGAAGCAGGGCGCCACCGGCAAGCCGGCCCTGGCAGCGCACGCGCAGCTGGTCAAGCACCTGGACACCAGCAAGGCGACCCGCGAGCGCGACCTGTTCGTCGGCCAGTTCAACAACACTTCGGCAGTCAACGCCGCCATCGGTCTGTACCGCCTGTCGATCGAGCGTGCCAAGCCGGACGCCGAGCGTGAGGTCGGCTACCAGCAGCGCGACCTGCCGACCCTGGAAGGCGGCCTGAAGCAGATGGATCGCCGTTATGTGGCGAAGATGGACCAGCAGCTGCAGACCTACTGGCTGGACCAGTACGTCGCGCTGCCGGCCGCGCAGCGCAACAACGAGGTGCTGAATAAATGGCTGGGCGGCAGCGATGCCAACGCCGTCAAGGCGCTGGTGAGCAAGCTGTCGGGCACCGAGCTGGGCAGCCTGGATGCACGCCTGAAGTGGTTCACGGCCGACCGCGCCGCGTTCGAAGCCAGCACCGACCCGGCCATCCAGTACGCGGTGGCGATCATGCCGTCGCTGCTGAAGCAGGAAGAGCAGAAGAAGATCCGCGAAGGCGAGTCGCTGACCGCACGTCCGCTGTACCTGCAGGCACTGGCTGACTACAAGAAGAGCCAGGGTGAGTTCGTGTACCCGGATGCCAACCTGTCGCTGCGCATCACCTTCGGCAACGTGATGGGCTATGAGCCCAAGGACGGCGTGGCCTACACCCCGTTCACCACGCTGGAAGGCATCGTCGCCAAGGACACCGGCGTCGATCCGTTCGATGCGCCCAAGGCCCTGCTCGACGCGGTCAAGGCCAAGCGCTACGGCGGCCTGGAAGACAAACGCGTCGGCTCGGTACCGGTGAACTTCCTGTCCAACCTGGACATCACCGGCGGCAACTCGGGTTCGCCGGTGCTGGATGCCAACGGCAAGCTGGTCGGCCTGGCCTTCGATGGCAACTGGGAATCGGTCAGCTCCAACTGGGTGTTCGACCCGGTGATGACCCGCATGATCGCGGTCGACAGCCGCTACATGCAGTGGATCATGCAGGAAGTGGCACCGGCGCCGCAGCTGCTGAAGGAACTGAACCTGGCCAAGTAACCCGGTTGCGGCAGTGCCGGCCGCTGGCCGGCAACCTCGACCCGATGGCTGGAAACTCCGGAGCCCCGCGACGCAGGTCGCGGGGTTTTTTCATGCCCGGCCCGGCCGGGTGCGCCGAACAGGTATCATCCCTGTTCCGCGTACTTCACAGGATGTGAACGAAACGCGGAAACCTCCTCCCCCCAGGACCCCTTGCACGCATGCGCATCCTGCTTGCCCGCCACGGCGAAACGCCGTGGAACGCCGAAGGCCGCTACCAGGGCCAGATCGATATTCCGCTTTCGCCGATCGGTGAAGCCCAGGCCCAGGCACTGGGTGCCCGCCTGGCCTCGGTGGACATCACCCGTGCCGTCGCCTCGCCGCTGTCGCGCGCGCAGCGCACCGCGCAGCTGGCGCTCGGCGCCGCCCGTGCCGACATGCTGCTGACCGAGCCGGAGCTGCAGGAAATCGCCCACGGTGAGTGGGAAGGCCTGCTGGCCAGCGAAATCAATGAAAAGGATCCGTCGCGCCTGCAGGCCTGGCGCGAGGAGCCGGATACCGTGCTGATGCCCGGCGGCGAATCGCTGCGCCTGGTGCTGGAGCGCAGCTGGCGCGGCCTGGCCCGCGCAACCGAAGGCCTTGGCGAGCACGACACCCTGCTGGTGGTCGCCCACGACGCGGTCAACCGCGTGATCCTGTGCAAGGTGCTGGGCCTGCCGATTTCCCGCCTGTGGACCTTCCGCCAGGCACCGACCACGCTCAACCTGCTCGAAGGCGCCGACCTGGACAGCCTGGAAGTGGTGCGCCTGAACGACTGCGCCCACCACACGCCGTTCTTCGGCGAAGCCAAGCACCGCGCTCTCTGATCCATCCCCTCGCATCAACTGCTTCTGCTGGAACTGCTGCCGTGACGAACACCCCGACCACCCTGGCCGACTGGCTGGACTACATTGAACGCCAGCACCCGGCGACCATCGACATGGGCCTGGAGCGCGTGCGCGCCGTGGCTGCAGCGATGGGCCTGGGTACGCCGGCCCAGCGCACCATCGTGGTCGGTGGTACCAACGGCAAGGGCTCGACCGTGGCCTTCATCGAGGCCATCGGCCGTGCTGCGGGTTGGAAGGTTGGCGCCTACACCTCGCCGCACCTGCTGCGCTACAACGAGCGCGTGCGCATCGACGGCCAGGACGTGGACGATGCTGCGCTGGTCGCTGCGTTCAACGCCATTGAAGCCGCACGCGGCGACATCACGCTGACCTATTTCGAGTACGGCACGCTGGCCGCGCTGCAGCTGTTCGCCGACGCCGGGCTGGACCTGGCGGTACTGGAAGTGGGCCTGGGCGGTCGACTGGATGCGGTCAACATCATCGATGCCGATGTGGCGGTGATTACCACCGTGGACATCGACCATGCCGAATGGCTGGGCGAGGACCGCGAAGCGATCGGCACCGAGAAGGCCGGCATCATCCGTGGCTGGAAGCCGGTGATCCTGGGCGAGACCGATCCGCCGTCGAGCGTGCTCGCACGTGCCTACCTGGTCGGTGCCAATGCGATCCGGGGCGGCAGCGATTATTTCTACGAGCCGATCGATGCCCAGCGCTGGCGCTGGCGCGACGTCGGCCTGCGCATGGAACTGCCGACACCGGCGCTGGCCGGCCCGATCCAGCTGGCCAACGCGGGTGCCGCCATTGCTGCGCTGCGCGCGCTGGACAAGCCGGTGCCGCGTGCGGCGTGGGCTGCCGGTATCGCGGCGGCGCGCATCTCCGGCCGCCTGCAGGCGTTCGAGCGTGACGGTGTGCAGATCCGCGTCGACGTAGGCCACAACCCGCAGGCGGCGGGCCAGCTGGCGCGCGCGCTGAAGTCCGAAGCGTCGGCCGGGCGCACCCTGGCGGTGTACGCCGCGCTACAGGACAAGGACGCGGTGGGCGTGGTGCAGGCACTGCAGGACGTGGTCGGCGAGTGGACCCTGGCTGGCCTGGACGGCCCGCGCGGGCAGAGCGCTGCCCAGTTGCAGGAACGCCTGGCCGGCACGGCGGCGGCCAAGGCCCAGCGGGCTGATACCGTCGAACAGGCACTGGCACAGGTCCTGGCCCAGGCCGGGCGCGGTGACCGCGTACTGGTGTTCGGCTCCTTCCATACCGCTGCGGCCGCGCTGCAGTGGTTGCAGGGCGCCGCCTGATCCGCGTTCAGCCAATGCCGACGCCGTCCGGTCCGGCACCCGTATAATCGACCGCAACCTCCGGACAGTTGCCGCCTCACGTGGATACGCCTCTGAAACAGCGTCTGATTGGTGCCATCGTGCTGGTGGCGCTGGCCGTGATTTTCCTGCCGATGCTGGTCAAGGGACCGGCGCCGGACAGCGGTGTGGCCTCGGTGCCGATCGCCGCGCCGGACGCACCGGCCGATGGCCAGTTCGAAACCCGTGAGCTGCCGCTGGTTGCTCCGGCCGGTGGTGCCACCGGCCTGCAGACCGGGCAGGCAAAGCCACTGCAGGAGGCCGCCGCGCCGGCCACGCCGCCGACCGTGGACACGTCTCCGGCGGTTGCCGCCGGCAACTACGCCGTCACGTTCGGCGCCTACGGCAGCAAGGCCGACGCCGATGCGGTGATCGCCTACCTGAAGCGCTCGCAGATGCCGGGCTTCGCCGAAACCACCACCATCAGCGGGCGCCAGGCTTGGCGAGTGCGCGTCGGGCCGTATGCCGACCGTGCCCAGGCCGAGGCTGCCCGGCTGCAGGCGGTGAAGATCCGCGCCGATGTGAAGGCCGAGGTCATCACGCTGGACGCGGCGGCAGGCAGCACTGCGGCGGTCGCTGCCACGCCGGCGCCGACCACCAGCACCCCGGCCGCGGCCACCACGCCGTCGGCCACCAGCAACCCGGTGCGCAGCGAAAGCCTGCCGCCAAGCACGCCGACGGCGACCACCAGGCCGGAGCCGCCCAAGCCGGCGCCGAAGCCCGAGACCCCGAAGCCGGAGGCCAAGCCCGAGCCGAAGCCGGAGGCTACTGCCAGCAAGCCGGCGACGGCCCCGGCCACGCCGGCCGCACCGGCGGCCAGTGGCGTCGGCTTCGCCGTGCAGTTGGGCGCGTTCGGCCAGGCCAACGATGCCGATGCGCTGCGCGACAAGGTCCGTGCCGCCGGCTTCAGTGCTTTCGTCGAGCAGGTACGCACGGAAAAGGGCACCCTGCATCGCGTCCGCGTCGGACCGGTGGCCAACCGCGCTGACGCCGAGCAGCTGAAGGCGCAGGTCGCCGCCAAGGTCGGCGTGGCCGGCATGGTCCGACCGCACCCATGACCCACGCGCAGGCCCGTTGCCAGCGCCGCCGAAGGAGCGGGGCGCCATGATCGACGTGGTGCTGCTGATCGTGATCGCCGCCTCGACCCTGCTCGGGATGCTGCGTGGCTTTGTTGGAATCGTCATCGGCACGCTGTCGTGGCTGCTGGCCGCGTGGGCGGCCTTCGCCTTCGGCAACGATGCGGCACGCTGGTGGGCGGCCCCGGCCGCGCCCGGCGGCGAGCACTTCGTCGGCGGCTACCTGGGCGTCGGCATTGGCGTGATGATCGTGGTCGCGGTGATCGGCATGGTCATCAAGGCGATGATCCACCGCAGCATGCTGACCAGCCTGGACCGGTTGCTGGGCGGCGTGCTGGGAGCCGTGCGTGGCGGCCTGATCGCGGCGATCCTGGTGCTGCTGGCCAGCTTCACCCCGCTGACCGCCGAACCCTCCTGGAAGCGCTCGGCGGTCCGCCCGGTGCTGAACCCGGCCGTGGCCTGGATGAACGGGAAGCTGCCGCACTGGCAGGTGCCCGGCGCCGACCTGCTGCCCAAGACCTTGCCGACCGACATGCTGTCCCCATCTGCATTGATGGAGCTGGGAAAGAGCGCAGGCGCCGATTTGGGAAAGCCGGGCGCGGCAGGCGATAATGGCATCCTCAACCAGGTAGTGGCGGGCGGCGGATGGCTGCGGCCCGCGAAAGCGGAACAGGGCGACGCATACGATCCGGCCGAAGTGCGCCCGGACGCCCCAGCACTGCCAGACAGTATCGAGCCGGGCGATCCGGCCAATGTCGACCGCAGGCGCGGCGACCACCGCGGCCAGGTACGGCCACCTTCCTTGTAACTGGGCACAGCCCAGCGGAGACCTCGCACCATGTGTGGCATCGTCGGAATCGTCGGCAACCAGAACGTCGCCGGGCAGTTGTATGACGGCTTGACCGTTCTCCAGCATCGCGGCCAGGATGCGGCGGGCATCGCCACGGCCAATGGCAGCCGCCTGCGGGTGCAGAAGGCCACCGGCCTGGTCCGCGATGTGTTCGATGCACGCACCATGTCCACCCTGGAAGGCAGCGTCGGCATCGCCCATGTGCGCTACCCGACCGCCGGCTCGGAAGGCATGGACGAGGCGCAGCCGTTCTACGTGAACTCGCCGTACGGCATCGCGCTGGCCCACAACGGCAACCTGATCAACACCGAGGCGCTGCGCCAGCAGGTGTTCGAGCAGGACCGCCGCAACGTCAACACCGATTCGGACAGCGAAGTGCTGCTGAATGTGTTCGCCTATGAGCTGGAACAGCAGCGCCAGCTCAGCCCGGAAGCCGCGATCCGCGCGGTGGCCGGCGTGCACCGCCGCTGCAAGGGCGGCTATGCGGTGGTCAGCGTGGTGCTGGGCCTGGGCCTGGTCGCCTTCCGCGATCCGCATGGCATCCGTCCGCTGGTGCTGGGCAAGCGTAGCCATGCCGAGGGCGACGAGTACATCGTGGCCTCTGAATCGGCCGCGCTGGACGTGCTGGGCTTCCAGCGCGTGCGCGACGTGCAGCCGGGCGAAGCGCTGGTGATCACCGCGCGCGGCGAGCTGTTCTCGGAAATCTGCGCCGAGCCGGCCGAGCACACCCCGTGCATCTTCGAATACGTGTACTTCGCGCGCCCGGATTCGATGATCGACAACGTCTCGGTGCACAAGGCGCGCATGCGCATGGGCATCAAGCTGGGCGAGAAGATCCTGCGCCTGCGCCCGGACCACGATATCGACACCATCATCCCGATCCCGGATACCTCGCGCGATGCCGCGCTGGAGATCTCCAACGTGCTCGGGGTGAAGTACCGCGAAGGCTTCATCAAGAACCGCTACATCGGCCGCACCTTCATCATGCCGGGCCAGGGCGAACGCGTGAAGTCGGTGCGCCGCAAGCTCAACCCGATCCACCTGGAGTTCCGCAACCGCGTGGTGCTGCTGGTGGACGACTCGATCGTGCGTGGCACCACCAGCCAGCAGATCGTGCAGATGGCCCGTGATGCGGGCGCGCGCAAGGTCTATCTGGCCAGCGCGGCACCGCCGGTGCGCTACCCGAACATCTACGGCATCGACATGCCGGCGGCCGAAGAGCTGGTTGCGCACAACCGCACCGTGGAAGAGATCGAGGCCCACCTGGGCTGCGACTGGCTGATCTACCAGGACCTGGAAGACATGGAAGCGGCGGTGAGCGAGGGCAACCCGGCGCTGCGCAACTTCGATTCGTCCTGCTTCAACGGCCACTACCCGACGGGTATCGAGCCGGGCTACTTCGAGCGCATCCAGCAGCTGCGCTCGGACGACGCCAAGCACAAGCGCCGCGCCTGAGGTCCAGGCGTGGTTGCGGTGCCCGATGTTGGAGGCGACCTGCTGCGCGCGGCGCAGCAGTGCCTGGCCGAAGCCGACCCGCTGCGCAAGGTCGCGCTGACCCAGGCGTATGCGGCCGCGTTCCGTGCCGGTCGCCTGAAGGTGGCCGCCGATGCGCCGCCGCCGGAACCGATCCGCATGCCGGGCCGGCCGGCTCGGCTGGTGCTGGTGCATCCGCGCGAAGTTCCTCGGCGCGGCCTGGGCGGCGTGGAAGGACGCGCCGCCTTCATCCACGCCATCGCCCACATCGAACTCAACGCGATCGACCTGGCCTGGGATGCGGTATACCGCTTCCGCGGCCTGCCGCCGGCGTTCCATGCCGATTGGGTCAGTTGTGCCGACGACGAATCACGGCACTTCATGCTGCTGCGCGAGCGGCTGCTGGTGCACGGCCACGACTACGCCGATTTCCCCGCGCACAACGGCCTGTGGGAAATGTGCGAAAAGACGGCGCATGACGGTCTGGCGCGCATGGCACTGGTGCCGCGCGTGCTGGAGGCGCGCGGCCTGGACGTGACACCGGGCATGATCGAGAAGCTGCGCAATGTCGGCGATGGCGAAACCGCCGACGTACTGGAAGTGATCCTGCGCGAGGAAGTGGCGCACGTTGCCGCCGGTTCGCGCTGGTACCGCTGGTACTGCGATCGCGCCGGCGTCGAGCCGCGTGCGCGCTTCAAGGAACTGCTGGTGGAATACGCCGGCGGCTACCTGCATGGGCCGTTCAACATCGAAGCGCGCCTGCTGGCCGGCTTCGATGCCGACGAGCTCGCCAGCCTGGTCGAACAGGCCGGCTGACAGAAAAAGGGGGCGGAGGGGATCAAGTCGTTCATGCATGAACGACTTGATCCCCTCCGTCCCCTTCTTTCATGCGTTCGGCAACACCACGCGCTTGCCATCCACGGTGGGCCGGTTGATGTAGAACAGGCCGGGACCGGGCCGGTAGGGCAGTTCGCTGACGCCGGCATCGGCGGCGTAGGTCAGTGCGGTATCGCCCAGTGCATCGAAATTCCAGTGCGCCGACTGCATCAGGTAGCGTCGGCGCAGCAGCGCCTCCTGGGTCTGGGTCAGCGCCTGTCCGGCCACCAGCCGCCGTGCGATCGGCTGCAGGGTGGCGGGCAGCTCCCAGCCGGGAACCCCGGCGGCGTCGGTGCGCCATTGCACGCCGGCATCGCGTGCGTGTTGCTGCATCACCTGCAGCGCGATCAACTGGTAGCGCCAATCGATGCGCCGGCGCAGCACCACGGCGGCGGTGACGTACAGCACCGGCGACAGCAGCACGCTGCGGCTGCCGGCGCGGCGCTGCTGCTGCCACTGGTGCCAGACATCCACCCAGACTTCTTTTTCGTCCACGCCCAGCTGCTGCCGCCAGCGTTCGGCATCGGCCTGCGTTTCAGCGTAGGCGGTGGTGGCCTGCAGCATCGCCAGCGGGGGAATCTGGTAGTCGGCAACGGCGGGGCGGCGCAGCTGCTGGCGGCGTGGGCGGCTGAGCAGCTTGGGGCCTTCCTCCAGCTGGTTGTAGCCGCCGCCGATGTTGGCGTGCACGCCGGGCAGGGCGATCTCGGTGAACGGGGGTGCCACCGTGGTCAGCGGATAGTGCTGGCGATGTTCGTCGCGCGCGGTCAGCTGCACCACGCGTGCGGCGATGCCGCTGCGCAGGGCAAGCTGCGGTTGTTCGTCGGAGCGGCCACCGCTGACCGCAACCACGGTATCGAACAGGCCGATGAAACGCAGCCCCGGCAGGACAGGAGCGAATTCCGCCGCGCAGGCCAGGCCGGACGACTGCAGCAGTTGCCGCCAGCGAGCGGCATCCCAGCCCTGCAGCTGGTTGGCGATATCACGTGCCGCGGCAGCGCCTCGCGAAAACCCGAACAGATCCAGCTGCACGCGACGCAGGGGTTGCCGCCAACGCGTGGACAGTTCTGCAAGCGCAGCCGGCAGCAGCACCTGCAGCGCACGCTGCACCTTTGCGCGGACGCCGCTGGCACCGATGCCGAAGGCCAGGCCGATCAGATCATCATCGGCATCATCGCGGGTGCCCACGCCTTCCACATAGATCGACAGCGAAGGCGCGGCCATCGCATCGCGGCGGCTGTCCGGGTACAGCTGCTGCAGGCGCGCGATGTTGGTCAGGCCGTTGTCGTAGCTGCTGGTCAGCCGGCTCTGGTAGGTCGAATCATCATCGGCACGCAGCTGCGCCGGGCGCGGCTGCGGCAGCTGTGGTCGACCACGCGCCAGGTTGCGTGCGTTGTTGCGGGTGCCATCGAAGAACAGGCCGATCCGCAGCAAGCCGACATCTTCGTCCGTGTCCTGCGATGGTGCCATGTGCATTCCCCGTCGTGGCTGCGTCACGGTAGCGCGAAAGCGGTGTATTGGCGAAGTGTAGTGACGCTTTTGACCTGACTGAACGTAGATGCGGTCGATCACAAATCCTGACTTTCATTCCACTCGCCTATTGAATTCACACGACCCGCGCAGGCCATATGGCCAAACCCGGCAAACCGGGTCGTGCTGCATCAACGCTGTTCACATCATTCAAGGAGCGACGCAATGTTGTCCAGATCGATTGGTAAAGCGGCAGGTGGCCTGGTGTTGGGTTTGTCGGTGGCAGCGGCCGCGCAGGCGGCACCGTTGTTCGAGCCGGTGACGGTCATCAGCCGCGCATCGGCAAGCAGTGAGCCCGCACTCGGCAAGCTGCTGGCCACCCCGTCCACGGCGACGGTACAGGAAGTGCGTGTCGATGCAGCCGCCACTGCACAGCCGCAGCTGGAATTCGAACTGCTCGGCCAGCGCGTGCAGGCGGTGCGCAGCAAGGTCCAGGCGCTGCCCGATGGCGGCAGCATCTGGTACGGCCAGTTCCGTTCGCCCTCGGACAAGCTGACCGCGGCCACCTCCAACGGCCAGGACGATCCCGGCAATTCGCTGATCCTGGTGCGCTCGGGCGATACCATCACCGGCTCGATCCGCAAGGATGGAAAGCTGTACCGCCTGCGCCCGCTGGGCAACCGCCACGTGCTGGTGGAAGTAGATGAGTCGCGGATGCCGGCCGACCATCCGGCCGATTACAACCAGCTGCCGAAGATCCCGATGGGCAACAACGATCGCCTCGGTATCGCCCAGGCTTCGTCCGGCACGCCGGCCACCATCCGCGTGCTGGTGGTGGCGACCAATGCCGCCGTCGCGGCCTATGGCGGCAACATGCAGTCGCTGGTGCAGCTGGCGGTGGCCGAATCCAACCAGGGCTATGTCAACAGCAACGTTGGCATCACCATGCAGTTGGCCGGCTACGAGACCACCAGCTACACCGAGTCGGGCAGCTTCGACACCGACCTGGCGCGCTTCCGTGGCACCAGCGATGGCTACATGGACAGCATCCATACCAGCCGCAACAACACCGCCGCCGACGTCGGCGTGCTGCTGATCAACAACACCGCCTACTGCGGCCTGGCCTCGGGCATCGGCTCGACGGCGTCGACCGCGTTCGCGGCGGTGTACTGGGATTGCGCGACCGGCTACTACTCGTTCGCGCACGAGATCGGCCATCTGCAGAGTGCGCGGCATGACATCGCCACCGACTCGAGCACCTCGCCGTATGCCTATGGCCACGGCTACCGCTACGAGCCGGCCACCGGCACCGGCTGGCGCACGATCATGGCCTACAACTGCACCCGCAGCTGCCCGCGCCTGAACTACTGGTCCAACCCGAACATCAGCTACAACGGCATCCCGATGGGCAATGCCAGCACCGCCGACAACCAGCGCGTGCTGGTCAACACCAAGGCCACCATCGCGGCCTTCCGCTGAGTCCAAGCGCCGACCAAGGGCGGCGTCTACCCGGGCGGATGCACCTGCTCTGGTAGATGCCAACCTTGGTTGGCACCTTGCGATCCATTATTCGCGCGGCAGGGTATCCAGTGTCCAGCCGCTGGCATCCACGCGCAGCACCGAACCCTGTTCGTACCAGTCACCCAGCACGATGCGGGTGCGCTCGCGTCCACCGGCCTGCAGCGTGTGGATCGCCGGCCGATGGGTATGGCCATGGATCATGGTGTCCACGCCATGGCGCACGAAGGTGGCATCGACTTCGGCAGGGGCCACGTCGGTCACCGACTCGAACTGCGCGCGATCGTCCTGCTTCATCTCGGTCTGGCGCGCCTGGCTGGCTTCGCGCGCCTTCTGCGCGAAGGCGATGCGTGCGGCCAGCGGCTGCGACAGGAACTGCGCCTGGAAAACCGGGTCGCGCGTCTGTGCACGGAACTGCTGGTAAGGAATGTCATCGGTGCACAGCAGGTCACCGTGCTGCAGCAGCACCGGGCGGCCGTACAGTTCGATCATGCACGGGTCGGGCAGGATGCGCAGGCCGGCACGGCGCGCGTAGTCCTCACCGAGCAGGAAGTCACGGTTGCCGCGGATGAAGTACACCGGAACGCCGCTGTCGGAGAGCACCTTCAACGCATCGGCCACCGCATCGGCGGCGGGCGAGGGCGTGTCGTCGCCGATCCAGGCCTCGAACAGGTCGCCGAGGATGTACAGCGCATCGGCGCCGGGCGCCTGCTCGCGCAGGAAGCGCAGGAACAGGTCGGTGATCTCCGGACGGCTGGGGTCCAGATGCAGGTCGGAAATGAACAGCGTGGTCATGCCCGCATTCTAGGCCATCAACGATGACGGTAGCGCCGCCGGCATTGTGGGGGACAGATCCCTGTTCCGCAGGAAAAGGGATCTGACCCCGGGCTACACCGGCAACGGCAGCCAGGCCAGGCTGGCCGACGCCAGCAGCACCGCGATGCCCGTCGCGGCCAATACGTCGCTGGGGTAGTGCAGGCCCAGGACCACCCGCGACAGCGCGACGCCGGCGGTGAACGGCACCAGCAGCGGCGCCAGCCAAGGGTAGTAGGCCAGTGCGACGATGGTGAACGACACCGCATGCAGGGTGTGCCCGGAGGGGAAGCTGAATTCGTCCAGAGGTGCCACCCAGGCGCGGATGCGCAGGTCGGCCGCATAGGGCCGCGGGCGCCGGGTCCAGCGCTTGAGGCCCTTGTACAGCAGCAGCGCGGCCAGGCCGGTGGCGGCCATGTGCACCGAGGCGCGTAGGCCACCGAAGCCGTCCAGCACCACCAGCGCGCCCATCAGCACATACCAGAACACGCCATCGCCGAGCCGGCTGATGACCGAGAACAGGCGGCGCACGCGACGGCGCCGGCAGTAGTGGTTGGCCCGTCGGCACAGGCGTGCTTCGCGATCGGCCAGCAGCTCAAGCCGCGTGGTGCGCATGGCCGCTCCTCCGCGACTGCGCCAGTTCGGCCAGCAGGGCATCGAACTCGGCCACCACCTGCTGTGGATGCAGGCGTTTCATCGCGCGCGCGGCGTTGCCGCCCAGCATCTGCCGCTGCGCGTCATCCGCCGCCAGTTGCACGGCGGCTTCGATGAACTGCTCGTCGCTGTCCACCGCCGCGCCATTCTCACCGCTGCGCAGGTACTCACGGGCGGCGCCATAGTCGAAGGCCACGGTGGCTACACCGCTGGCCATGCTTTCCAGAGTCACGTTGCCGAAAGTCTCGCTGCGGCTGGGGAACAGGAACAGATCGCCGCTGGCGAAGTGCCGGGCCAGCGCATCGCCGCGCTGGATGCCGCAGAAGATGAAGTCGGGATTTTCATGTGCCAGTTTCTCGCGGGCCGGGCCATCTCCCACCCACACGAAGCGTGCCTTGGGCCGGATCTGCTGCAGCCGGCGGAACGCCTTCACTGCCAGGCCAAGATTCTTTTCAGCGGCAATGCGGCCGACATAGATCGCCACCAGGCCATTGCCATCCACGCCCCATTCCTCGCGCAGCGCAGGATCGCGCCGGCCCGGATCGAACTGCTGGCTGTCGACTGCACGTGCCAGCAGGCGCACGCGTTCGAAGCCCTGCTCGCCGAGGAACTGCTGCAGCTCGCGGGTGGGCACCAGGGTCGCATCGGCCTGGTTGTGGAAGCGGCGCATCCAGCGCATCGCGGCTGCCTGGAGCCAGGCCACGCCGTAGTCGGGCAGGTATTCGTCGAAGCGGGTGTGGAAGCCACTGGCGACCGGAATGCCGAGACGCCGTGCGGTGCGCACGGCCGACCAGCCCAACGGACCTTCGGTGGCGACATACACGGCATCTGGCCGTTGTTGCTGCCAATGGCGGCCGAGACGGATCGGTGCCGGCAGGCCGAAGCGCAGCCCGGGGTAGCGTGGCAGGGCGGCGCCGGGAACCAGCAGGGTGCCAGGTGCGGAGTCCAGCGCTTCGCTGGACTGGCGCGGCCGGATCAGGTCGATCTCATGACCGGAATTGCGCAGTCCCTGTTCCAGGCCCTGCACGGTGAGGGCAACGCCGTTCACTTCCGGCGGATAGGTCTCGGTGACGATGGCATAGCGCATGGCGGGCCTCCGGGTTTCCGGCATGCTCGGGCCTGGCGATGTAGCCGACATGACCACTTTGCGACCATCAGATGACGGCGGCGCCAGCCACCGTATGGACGCCGGCACCCACAAAAAAACCACGGCCCCGAAGGGCCGTGGTCGTGGTGCTTCATGTCACAGCGCGATGGATCAGAAGCGCTGCTGGTACTTCATGTAGACGAAGCGGCCGATGTCGTAGCCACCGTAGTACGAGAAGGCCGAGTTCGGCTTGGTGTACATGATCGGGCCGGTCTTCTCGAACACGTTGTTGGCACCGACCGAGACGGTGGCATCCCACGGCAGCGAGTAGCGGAACTGCACGTCGTGGAAGGTGACCGAACCACGCTCGTTGTAGTTGCGTGCGCCCTTGTACCACGGGGCATACACGCCCGGATCGGAGCACTCGTCCGGATAGGCGCGGATGTCCACGCACTGCTCCTTCACGCCGGAGTAGTAACGCGCGGTCCAGCTGACGCCGAAGTTGCCCAGGTCCCAGCCCAGCACCAGGTTCGAACGGACGCGGAAGTTGCTGCCGATGCCGTTGGAAACGGTCGGCACCACCGTGCTGTCGTTGGTCGAGCGGAACTCGCTCTTGCTGACATAGGTGGTGGCCCAGCCGGCGTTGAACTTGCCGACACTGGTATCCAGGCGGTAGTTCAGGTCCAGGTCGTAGCCTTCGGTTTCCATGAAGCCGGCATTGCGGCTGCCGAACTGCAGGGTGTCGACGATGCCGGCGGTCGGGCCGGTCGACTTGTCACGGGTGAAGCGCTGGCAACGTGCGTCGATGCCCTGCTCGTAGCAGTCGATCAGGATCTGGGTCGGGCTGTCGGCAACGATGGTGTTGTCGATGCGGATCTTCCACCAGTCCAGCGAGGCGTTGAAGTTCTTGATGAAGCTCGGGCTCCAGACCAGGCCCAGCGTCTTGCTGGTCGAGGTTTCCGGGGTCAGGGTCGGGTTGGAGCCCGACACGAACGGCACCGGCGTCGCATCGACGGAGGTGGCGACCGGCTGGTTGCCCTGGCGCAGCTGGCGGAAGGTTGCAGCGTTGGCGATGTCACGGGCGCAGCGGGCGCGGACTTCGGCGCTGGTGCGCGAGGAGCCGAACACGGTATCGCACGGGTCGCTGAACTGGGCGAAGGTCTGCGAGCCACCACCGTACAGATCGCTGATGGTCGGGGCGCGGAAGCCTTCGGCCCAGGTACCACGGACCAGCAGCTGGTCGAACGGCTTCCACTTGAAGCCGAACTTGCTGTTGAGCGTGTTGCCGAAGGTGTCGTAGTCGGAGAAGCGGGTGGCTCCGTTGAAGGTCAGTTCCTTCGCGCCCGGCAGGTCCGCCAGCACCGGCACGTTGATTTCCAGGTACGCCTCGTTGACCTTGTAGCCGCCACCGGTCGGGCCTGCGGCCAGGTTGGTGGTGGCGCCGGCCTGCGCCAGCGGATCCGGACGGTATTCACCGGTTTCCTTGCGGCTTTCCACACCGAACGCGAAGCCCAGGTCGCCGGCCGGCAGGGTCACGATGGAACCGGCGATGTTGGCGAAGAAGTTCTTGCTGGTGGTCTTGCCGGTGGTGACTTCCGGCGGGAACAGCCAGGCCTGCAGGTCGGCGTTGCCATCGATGCCGTTCGGATCGATCGTGCCGTACGGCACCAGCGGGTTCCACGGCTTGCACACGTCATAGGAGATCGGCGCGGCAGCGGTGCCGCACTGGACCTTGCCGGTGGCCGCATTGTAGAACGACGGGCCGACGCCGCCGGCGACGCGCGCCTTGTGCAGGTTGCCGGTGGCGATGGTTTCCAGCTCGTTGCGGTTGTACTGGTAGCCCGCTTCCCAGTCGAAGAAGCGGCTGCCGATCTCGAACGAACCGTCGAACGAAGCCACCGCGCGGTAGGTCTTCAGCTCGCTGGTGGTCACGCGCGGCACTTCCCAGGTACGGCGGTTCCAGGCGACGGCGGTCGGGGTGGCGTAGCCGTGCTGGCGGCCGAACGGATTGAAGTAGCTGTCGATCGACATCGAACCCACGCCAGCGGTGCTGGACTGCAGCGGGTAGCCGGCGATCTGGCGCACGGCCTTGCGCTTGTTGTAGCCCAGCTCGGTGCGGAAGTTGACGTTGTCGGTGATCTTGAAGCGGCCGTCGAAGTACACCGAATCACGCTTGAGCGGGAAGTTCAGGTGCATCTGGTCGTTGGCGTTGCTGACATCGCCAGTGAACGCCGACGGATCGGTGATGTGGTAGTTGGCCGGGTTGGTCGGGTCGGCACCACGGTTGAGCGAGTAGTTGCAGCCGTCCTTCGCGTTGGTGCAGCCCGGGCGACCCTTCAGGCCGGTGAACTGGCCGTACTGGCTGATGGTGGTCCAGTTGGTCAGGTTGTCGGCATGGCGGTCGGTCAGGCCGTAGGCGCTGAAACCGCGGTCCTTGGCCCACACTGCCTTTTCTTCGGCATGTTCGGCCGCGACGGTCAGCGAGATGCGGTCATTGCTCCAGCCGGCCACCACGTCGAAGCGGTCGCGCGCGCCGTCGCCCTGGCTGAACTGGCCGTGGTAGACGTTGGCGGTCACACCGGTGACATTGGAACGGGTGATGATGTTCACCACGCCGGACATGGCATCGGAACCGTAGATGGCCGACGCGCCATCCTTCAGCACTTCGATGCGCTCCACCGCCGAGACCGGGATCGTGGAGATGTCCTGGTAACCGGAGGTGCTGATGCCCAGACGCTTGCCGTTGATCAGCACCAGCGTGCGCTGGGTGCCCAGGTTGCGCATGTCGATGTACGAACCACCCGCGTTCTCACCGGCGGTCAGCGCGTTGGCGCGGCTGATCGCCGGGCTGCCCATCGCGGTGACGTTCTGCAGGATGTCGGCGACCGAGCTGAAGCCCTGCTGCTCGATGGCCGTACGGGTGATCGCGAACACCGGCTGGGCGGTTTCCACGTCCACCTGGCGGATGCGCGAGCCGGTGATCTCGATGCGATCGAGGTTGGTGGGAGTGGCGCTGCTGCCGTCCTGGGCAAACGCGGGCAGGGCGGCCAGCGCTGCGGTGGTAGCCAGGGCGTAGCGGATGGCCTGCCCCAGTGCGGTGGTGCGTGAAGTCATGGCGAGCTCTCTCTCTCTCAGGTCGTGCAAAGGACGCCAAAGTGGGCGTCGAAGGAGCCAGCAGGGTCGATGACCGAGCCGGTGACCCGATAGTAGTCTCGTTAGTTAATGCTCTGTAAAGGGTTCGTATCCATTTATGTCACAGCGCACCGCTCCCCTTCACGAAACGTGAACAAAAGCAGGCGCTTACGTAATGGTGGCGACTCCCCGTACCGCGCCGTTGTGTTGCGAAGCAGCACAAAAAACCGCCAGACTGCGCAAAGTAGGGGTGCGAAGTGCGTCACCCCTGCTGTCCTGTGGACAACAGGGGACAGCGTATTCAGGCCACGAACGGACGGAACTGGATGCCCAGCCCGGCGATCCCGTCGGTCTCGCCGATCAGGTCGGCGCGCAGCAGCGGACGGGCATCGATGAAGGCCTGCGGCACGATCAGCGACAGCCGGTTGTCGTCGGCGGTCAATTCCAGCACCGGCAGCGGGTCGTCCTCATGCGCGCGGTTGAGCAGCACCGCAAGGCGCAGCAGGGCCGCCAGCCGGCGTGCGGTCAGCAGCAGGCGTTCGGGCAGGGCGTCGAAAGCGGTCTTGGTCACGCTGCGGCGGTGGCTGCGCACCAGTGCCGCCAGCATCTGCTGCTCCTGGCGCGAGAAGCCGGCGATATCCGAGTGTTCCAGCACATAGCTGCCATGCACGTGGTAGCCGCTGTGCGCGATCATCAGGCCCAGCTCGTGCAGGCGCGCGGCCCAGCCGAGCATGCGCGCATCGTCGGCATCAAGCCGCCAGCGTTCCTGTACCTGCTCCAGCAGTGACAGGGCGGTGTCCTGCACGCGGTCGGCCTGCACCGTATCGATGCCATAGCGCTGGCTGAGCGCAGCGACCGATTCATCACGCAGGTCGTTCTCGGCGGCGCGGCCGACGATGTCATACAGGATGCCTTCGCGCATCGCCGCCTTGCTGACCAGCAGCTTCTGCAGGCCCAGCGCCTGGAACGCCGCTTCCAGCACCAGGATGCCGCCGGCGATGATCGGGCGGCGGTCGCTGGACAGGCCCGGCAACTGGATGTCGTCGATCTTCTTGGCCTTCAGCAGTTCATCGCGCAGCTGCGGCAGGGCCTCGGCAGTGATCGCGCCCTTGCTCAGCTTCATCGTCGCGCAGATCTCGCTGATCGCCTTGTGCGTGCCCGAAGAGCCCAGCGCTTCCTGCCAGCCCAGCGCGCGGTACTTGCTGGCGAAGGGCTGGAACTCGCGGCCGATCTCGGCCAGCGCGTCCTTCCAGCGCTTCTTGCTCAGCTTGCCGCCGGGGAAGAAGCGCCGGGTGCTGGCGATGCAACCGGCCTGCAGGCTTTCGCGCTCCAGGGTCTGCATGCCCATGCCGATGATGAATTCAGTGGAGCCGCCACCGATGTCGATCACCAGCCGGCGCTGGCCGGGCTTGGGCGGTTGCGCGTGGGCCACGCCCAGGTAGATCAGGCGCGCTTCTTCGCGGCCGCTGACCACTTCGATGGCATGCCCCAGTGCGGTTTCGGCCGGGACCAGGAACGATTGCGGCGAGCGCAGCTGGCGCACGGTGTTGGTGGCCAGGGCGCGCACCCGGTGCGGCGGCACATTGCGGATGCGCTGGCCGAAGCGGGCCAGGCATTCCAGTGCGCGCTGGCGGGCTGCGGCGGAGAGTCCACCCTTGCCATCCAGCCCATCGGCCATGCGCACGGTCTCGCGCAGGCGGTCGATCACCCGCAGCTGGCCAAGCGTGTAGCGCGCGATGACCATGTGGAAACTGTTGGAGCCAAGGTCGATGGCGGCCAGCAGGTCGCCATCCTGCAATGCGGGCGGAGTCGTGGTGGTATGCGGCATGGACGAATGTTAGCCGAAGGGGCGGTGTACTCGTCACCGCGCGGCCTTCACATTTTGTAGGAGGGGAGTGCGGCAGGGCTGCGCCCTGCACCCGCCGAATCAACGGCAACAGCAGCAACAGCAACAGCGGGCTATCCGTGGGATGGCGGGGCGGGTCCGGTGGCAGGGGACGCCGTGAACCCGTCCATGGGGGCTTGGTCGCCGCATCCATGCGGCTCACACCCCTGCCACCGGACCCACCCCGCCTTCGACAGTTCTCTGCGACCTGATGGTGGGTGCCTACCGCTCCTGGTAGGTGTCGACCTTGGTCGACACACCGGGTTACAGACCCTGCATCAACGCCATCTGTGCCGAATGCGGTGCCTCGTCATGGGCCGGTGCACGCTTGTGGTAGACGCCGTCGGCGTCCAGTTCCCAGGCGTTGAGGTTGTCGTCCAGGTAGTTCTGCAGGACCTCGCGGTACACCCGCTTGGCCAGTTCCGGGTCGAGGATCGGGAAGCAGGTCTCGACCCGGCGCAGCAGGTTGCGTTCCAGCCAGTCGGCGCTGGCGCAGTACATCTCCGGCGCGCCGTCGTTGCCGAACCAGTAGACGCGGCTGTGCTCCAGGAAGCGGCCGACGATCGAGCGCACGCGGATGTTGTCCGATACACCCGGCACGCGCGGGCGCAGGGTGCAGGCGCCGCGGATGATCAGGTCGATCTGCACGCCGGCCTGCGACGCGGCATACAGCGCGCGCACCACCTGCGGTTCGTTCAGTGCGTTCATCTTGGCGATGATCCGCGCCGGACGGCCGGCGGCGGCGATGCGCGTCTCGCGCTCGATGCGGCCGAGGATGCCGGTGTGCAGGGTGAAGGGCGACTGCAGCAGGCGCTTGAGCTTCATCTTCGAGGCCAGCCCGGACAGCTGCTGGAACAGCAGGTGCACGTCGTTGCCGATGTCCGCATCGGCGGTGATCAGGCTGATGTCGGTGTACGCGCGGGCGGTACCGCTGTGGTAGTTGCCGGTACCCAGGTGCACGTAGCGGCGCAGCTTGCGGCCTTCGCGGCGCACGATCAGCAGCATCTTGGCGTGGGTCTTGTAGCCGACCACGCCGTACACCACCTGCACGCCGGCCTCCTGCAGGCGATCGGCCAGGCCGAGGTTGGCTTCTTCGTCGAAGCGTGCGCGCAGTTCGACCACCACGGTCACGTCCTTGCCGTTGCGCGCGGCCTGGATCAGTGCGTCGACGATCAGCGAATCCTTGCCGGTGCGGTACAGGGTCTGCTTGATCGCCAGCACGTTGGGGTCGATCGCCGCCTGCCGGATCAGGTCCAGCACTGCGGTGAAGGCATCGAACGGGTGGTGCAGCAGCAGGTCCTGGCGCGCCGTGGTCTCGAAGATGCCGTCGCTGTCGCGCAGCGTGCGCGGGGTCATCGGCGGGTACTTCAGGTCCGGCTGCGCGATCAGGTCGTACAGCTGGATGATGCGGTTGAGGTTGACCGGGCCGTCGATGCGATACACCGCGTTCTCGGTCAGGCCGAAATTCTGCAGCAGGGTGCGCACGATCTCGCGCGGCATGTCGTGGGCGATCTCCAGGCGTACCGCCGGCCGGTAGCCGCGGTCGACCAGCTCGTCACGCAGTGCCAGCGCCAGGTTCTCCACTTCCTCCTCGTCCACCACCAGTTCGGAGTTGCGGGTGACGCGGAACTGGTAGGCGCCCTGGACTTCCATGCCCGGGAACAGCTCATCGACGAAGGTCGACAGCACCGAGGACAGGAATACGAAGTTCTGCGGCCCGCCGAGCTTCTCCGGCAGCTGGATGATGCGCGGCAGCGAGCGCGGCGCACGCACGATGGCCAGGTGGCCGGCGCGGCCGAACGCGTCGGTGCCCTTCAGCACCACCACGATGTTCAGCGACTTGTTGAGGATCTTCGGGAACGGGTGCACCGGGTCCAGGCCCAGCGGCGACAGCACCGGCATGATCTCGTTGCGGAAGTAGGCGCGCAGCCAGCGCTTCTGGCGGTCGGTCCAGGAATGGCGGCCGAGCACGCCGATGCCGGCATCCATCAGCGCCGGGCGCAGCGTCTCGTTCCAGCAGCGGTACTGCTGGTCCACCAGCTCCGCAGCGCGGTCATGGATGGCGGTGAGGATGGTCTGCGGGCTCATGCCGTCCGGCGCCGGCGGCAGGCCGAATTCCTGCGCGTGGCGCACGGCGGCGGCGCGGATCTCGAAGAACTCGTCGAGGTTGGTGCAGGAGATGCACATGAAGCGCAGGCGTTCCAGCAGCGGCACCTGCGGGTCCATCGCCTGCGCCAGCACGCGGAAGTTGAAATCCAGCTGCGACAGCTCGCGGTTGATGTACAGCGCCGGGTCGCGCAACGGATCGTTGTCCGGGCTCACGGGGAGGGGGAGGGATCCGAGGCTGCTCATGGCGTCATTCTTCGATGGAGGTCAGGGGGGCGGACTCGCGCGGGCGCACGTGGTCGGCATCGAAATGGCAGGAGAACACCGAGCCCTTGCCGACTTCGCTTTCAATCTCCAGCCGTGCGTGATGCAGGCCGAGGATGTGCTTGACGATGGACAGGCCCAGCCCGGTGCCGCCGCTCTCGCGCGAGCGGCTGCTGGACACGCGGTAGAAACGTTCGGTCAGGCGCGGCAGGTGGGTGGCCGGGATGCCGTAGCCGGAATCGCGCACCGCCAGCACCGCGCCGTCGCCTTCGCGGCGGAACTCCACCGCGATGCGGCCCCCGGCCGGGGTGTAGCGCACCGCGTTGGTGACCAGGTTGGAGAAGGCGCTGTGCAGTTCCTTGGTCGAACCCTGCAGGTCGACACCGGCGAGGTCGTCGATGCTGATCTGGTGGCGGCCCTGGCTGTGCGCCTCGGCCTCGCGGCGCAGCGTCGCCAGCATCGGCTGCATGGCCACGGTCTCTTCCTCGCTGTGTTCCTGCGATTCGAGGCGCGACAGCGTCAGCAGGTCTTCCACCAGCTGGGCCATGCGCTGGCTCTGCTTGCGCATTTCTTCCAGCATCGGTCCGGTTCCCGGGAAATCCTCCGGGTCCATCATGTCCAGGTAGCCGTGGACAACGGTGAGCGGCGTGCGCAGTTCGTGTGAAACGTTGGCCACGAAGTCGCGGCGCACCTGTTCCAGGCGCAGCAGTTTGCTGACGTCGCGGGCGATCAGCAGCCAGTAATCCGACGAATAGGGAATCAGGCGCAGGTTCAGGCGGATCGCCGGGTCGACCGGCGAAGGCACGTCCAGGATCGGTTCGGCGTTGCGGCCCCCGGCCAGCCAGTGGGCCAGCGGCATCGGCTGCAGGCGTTCGACCAGGGCTTCGCCGAGGTCGCCGGGATGGTGCAGGCCGAGCAGGGCGGTGGCCGCTTCGTTGAACCACTGCACGCGCTGGCTGTTGCGGTCCAGCACCACCACCGCATCGGGCAGTGCGGCGGCGGCTGCGCGGTAGCTGCGCAGCATGTCCAGCAGGCGGCGCTTGCGCACGCGCATTTCCACCTGGTTGCGGTACAGCAGGCGGTCCAGTTCGTTCCAGACGCCGGTGCCTTCTTCGGCGGTGTCCCAGCGCTGGCGTGCGGTCAGGCGGCGCAGCACGCTGCGCAGGCGCCAGTAATGCCAGGCCAGGGTGGCCAGCGCGCCCAGCGCGATGCACAACCACAGATGGCCCGTGAACCACCCCACCAGTCCGGCGAACAGCAGTACCGCGGCAACGGTGGCCAGGGTCTTCAACCAGGCAGAGCGGATGTGGCGGGGCATTGCGGTCTCGTCGTTGAGGTGCGGCGGTTCACTGGGGTGAACCGAGGGTTATAGCAGAGTTGCCGGCACCGGCACCCGCAGGTGCGCGGTGCCGGCACGACGAGACTCAGGTGGCAGTAGAGAAGCGGTACCCGGCGCCGCGCACGGTCTGCACCATGTTCTCGGCGTTGAACGGTTCCAGCGTCTTGCGCAGGCGGCGGATGTGCACGTCGATGGTGCGCTCCTCCACGTACACGCTGCCGCCCCACACATGGTCCAGCAGCTGCGCGCGGGTATAGACGCGCTCCGGGTGGGTCATGAAGAAGTGCAGCAGGCGGTATTCGGTAGGGCCGATCGGCACCGGCTGGTCGTTGGCGAACACGCGGTGCGCGGCACCGTCGATGCGGATCGGGCCGACCGCCACGCTGCCGTCCTCGTCATCCTCGCGGGCGCGGCGCATGACCGCACGGATGCGGGCCAGCAGTTCGCGCGCCGAGAACGGCTTGACCACGTAGTCGTCGACGCCGGCTTCAAGGCCACCGACGCGGTCGTTCTCTTCGCCACGGGCGGTCAGCATGATGATCGGCACTTCGCGGGTCAGCGTTTCCTTGCGCCAGCGGCGGGCCAGGTCCAGGCCGCTGGTGCCGGGCAGCATCCAGTCCAGCAGGATCAGGTCCGGAACGCGGTCGGCGATCGCGGTTTGGGCCTCCCGGGCATCGCCGGCGTGGACCGGTTCGTAATCGCCCTTGCGAAGGGCGAAGGCGACCATTTCACGGATCGCGGGCTCGTCATCGACGATCAGGATGCGTTTCTGCACGAGGACACCGTAGGGCTCGGTTACTGGAGTGGTGCCAGTAGACTACGGTTTGATGACATGTTTGTGACTACCCGGCCGGAACCGGCCTGGATTGCCATCGGCCGGTCATGCAGCGCTCAGCGGCGGTCCAGGTCCGGGTCCTGCACGCCCTGGCGGCGCAGCTCCAGCACGGTCGGGGTGATCGATTCGATGCGGGCGTCGACCCGCGCGCGGCCGATGTAATCCAGCGCCGGATTGCGCTTGAGCGCCTGCAGCTGCATCAGCGCCTGTTCCGGCCGCCCGCTGAGGAAGGCCGCCTCGGCATAGGCCTCGCTGGCACGTACGCTGTCGCCGGCCAGCTCGCTGGCGCGGGCAAAGCGCTGCTGGAAGACCGGATCGTTACCGCTTTGCGACAACAGGGGGCGCAGCATCGCCTGCGCGCGCTGGCCGGCCTCGCGGTTGCCCTGTTCGTTCAGGATCTCGGCATAGGTCAGTGCCACCGGGCGGCTGTTGGGGTGTTCGCGCAGCAGTTGCTCGAAGCGGCTGTTGGCCTGGGCGGTCTGGCCCGCCCGCGACTCCGCTTCGCCCAGGCCCAGCGCCAGCCACAGGTTGCCGGGATGGGTCTGGAGCAGGCCGGCCAGGGTCTGCCGGGCCTGGCCGGCGCCGGCGCGGCCACCGCGCATGACGGCCAGTGCCTGGCCATAACGCTGCGCATCGTTGAGACCGTCCTTCTGCCGCTTGGCCAGGTCGGCATACTCGCGTTCCAGCTCGGGGGTGGAATCCGCGCTGAGCACGCGCAGGCGCTCACGCGCCCAGTCGAAGTCGCCGCTGGCGCCACGGTTGAGCTGGCCGATCGGCAGGCGCAGCACACTGCTGGGCAGCAGCGGGTTGTTGCCGCGCAGCAGCGGCTCGCCGAGGCTGGGATCGGCCGGGTCCACCCGCTCCTTGCGCTCGCCGGTGGGGGTGCTGGTGGTCAGCAGCACCGTATCCTTCTTCATCTGCTCGGCGCGGGCCTTGGCCTCGCTGATGCGGGTGATGTTGACCGGGTGGGTGCGCAGGAACTCGGGCACGCTGTAGCCCCCCTCGTTGCCACGCATGGCCGCCGACATCCGTTCGAAGAAGCCGGCCATGGCATCCACGTCGTAGCCGCTGCGCGACAGGGTGCGGATGCCGAGGCGGTCGGCCTCGGACTCGTTGGACCGGGTGTAGTTGATCTGCCGTTGCTGCATCAGGCCCATGCCCGAGCTGATCGCGGCCATCGTCGCGTTGCCGGACGACGTGCTGTTGCTGGCCTGGGCGGCCACCACCGCGGCCAGCATGCCCAGCAGGATCGGAATCTGGTCACGCTGGGCGCGTTCGACACCGCGCAGCACATGCTGCTGGGTGACGTGGGCGATTTCGTGGGACAGCACCGCAGCGACCTCGTCCTCGCGCTCGGCGGTCAGCACCAGTCCGGCATTGACCCCGATGTAGCCGCCCAGCGTGGCGAACGCGTTGATCTGGCGGTCGTTCATCACGAAGAAGGTGTATGGCTGCCGCGGCTGGTCACTGTTGGAGCCGAGCCGGGTGCCCATGGTCTGCAGCCAGTCGTTGACCAGCGGATCCTCCAGCAGGTAGCCGTAGTTGCGCAGCTCGCGCAGCATCATCGCGCCGTACTCGGCCTGGCGGGCCGGGGTCAGCAGCTCGCCGGCCGAGGAGCCGATGTCGGGCAGCTTCTCCTGGGCCTGGGCCAGCGGCATGGCCAGGGCCAGGGTGACGGCGGTAGTCAGCAGCAGGGCTCGCAAGCAGGGGTTCCTCGGGCGGGGCGCGCCAAGCGTGGCAGGGCAGGGGGCAACCATTCGTTAATCCACAGTGTTGCGGCCGTGGCGTGGAAATTCCAGCGCACCGGTACCATATGTAGACCGTCGATCCATCGTGGAGTTTCCCGTGACAGCCCAGACCGCCGGCGGTGCCCCCGCCATCACCATCTATTCCACCGCCGTCTGCCCGTACTGCGTGGCCGCCAAGAACTTCCTGAAGAGCAAGGGCCAGCAGTGGACCGAGGTCCGCATCGACCTGGACCCGGCCGAGCGCGAAAAGATGATGGCGCTGACCCGCCGCACCAGCGTGCCGCAGATCTTCGTCGGCGACGTCCATGTCGGCGGCTACGACGACATGATGGCCCTGCACCGTGAAGGCAAGCTCGAGCCGCTGCTGGCCGGGCAGGGCCAGGCATGAGCGCGGCCGACGACGGCAGCAAGGACCGTATCGCCGAGTTCACCGAGTTCCGCAAGCGCATGAACGAGCGGATCCTGGGTGAGCCGAACCAGGTGGTGCGCCGCTTCTTCGCGCTGGACACGCAGACCTACCAGGCCGGCGCGCTGGACGTGAAGACCAAGGAACTGCTGGGCCTGGTGGCCTCGATGGTGCTGCGCTGCGACGACTGCATCAGCTACCACGTGGCGCAGTGCAAGGAGGCCGGCGTGACCCGCGAGGAATTCTTCGAGACCTTCTCGGTCGGCCTGGTGGTCGGCGGTTCCATCGTGATCCCGCACCTGCGCCGCGCGGTCGACTTCCTCGACCAGCTCGAAGGTGGCGCCGCCGCCCCGGAAGCGCACGCGCATTGAGGGTAGTGCCGGCCGTTGGCCGGCATCCCCTGAACCCGACATGGCCGGGGTTGCCGGCCAGCGGCCGGCACTACCGAACGTGCGAGAGGCTTTCCCCGCAATCCAACAGCCCAGGAGCCCCTTCTTGTTGAAGGGGCGCGCCGACAGGCGGGGGTAGAGGAAGAATGCGCGGGCAATTATGCCTTTGCCGGGGTCAGGACCATGGTCTACTTGGGTAGCCGGCCCCGGCTAAGGCATAATTGCCGGTGAAACTTCCTTTGCGCCGGCGTTTCCGGGCACGTCCGGACGGCGTTTTTCCCCCTGTTCGGAACATCGATCAATGACGCAGAAAATTACGGTCATCCGCGGCGACGGCATTGGCCCGGAAATCATGGACGCCACCCTGTTCGTGCTCGACCAGCTCAAGACTGGCCTGGAGTACGAAGACGCCGACGCCGGCCTGGTGGCCCTGGAAAAGCACGGCGACCTGATGCCGGCGGTGACCCTGGAATCGATCGCGCGCAACAAGGTCGCGCTGAAGAGCCCGCTGACCACCCCGGTCGGTGGTGGCTTCACCTCGATCAACGTCAGCCTGCGCCGCCACTTCGACCTGTACGCCAACGTGCGTCCGGCCCACACCTTCCCGAACACCAAGTCGCGTTTCGACAACGTCGACCTGATCACCGTTCGTGAGAACACCGAAGGTGCCTACCTGGCCGAAGGCCAGGAAGTGTCGGCCGACGGCGAGACCGCCTTCTCCGGCACCCGCATCACCCGCAAGGGCTCCGAGCGCATCGTGCGCTACGCCTTCGAGCTGGCCAAGAGCACCGGCCGCAAGAAGGTCACCGCCGTGCACAAGGCCAACATCATCAAGTCGACCTCGGGCCTGTTCCTGAACGTCGCCCGTGAAGTGGCCGCGCAGTACCCGGAAATCGAATTCCAGGAAATGATCGTCGACAACTGCTGCATGCAGCTGGTGATGCGTCCGGAACAGTTCGACGTGATCGTCACCACCAACCTGTTCGGCGACATCATCTCCGATCTGTGCGCCGGTCTGGTCGGCGGCCTGGGCCTGGCCCCGGGTGCCAACATCGGCAAGGACGCGGCGATCTTCGAAGCCGTGCACGGCACCGCGCCGGACATCGCCGGGCAGGGCAAGGCCAATCCGTGCGCGCTGCTGCTGGCAGCCGCGCAGATGCTGGACCATGTCGGCCAGCCGGAGAACGCCGAGCGCCTGCGCAAGGCCATCGTGGCGACCATGGAAGCCAAGGATTCGCTGACCGGCGACCTGGGCGGCACCGGCACCACCATGAGCTTTGCCCAGGCCATCGCCAGCCGCCTGTAAGCGGCCGGCCGACCTCGGTTGGATCCACAGCGGGGCGCCTTCGGGCGCCCCGTTGCGTTTTCCCGCCCTTGTAGCGTCGAGCCATGCTCGACGGCTCTTCGATCGGGGTAGCCGTGAAAAGCAGTCGAGCATGGCTCGACTCTACAACGTCGGTCTGTCCAGAATTCGCACAGATCATGTGCCGCTAGGCGGCTGGTTCGTGCGTCATGCGCTCCGCATCATGTGCCCACTTTCCACCGCACAGAAGCTTGAACATGAACCTCACCGCCTTTGGTCTGGCCAGCCTGATCGGCATGGCCGCCACCGCCCCGGTCGCCGCCGCCGAGCCGGCCCATCCCACCATCCGCCACATGGCCGGCGCGCCGGTCGCGACCTCGCTGGATGCGGCGAAGACCGCCGTGCTGGTGATCGACTTCCAGAATGAGTACTTCGATGCCAAGGCCGCACCGGGCTTTGCCGGTGGCCGCATGGTCATCCCCGATGGCGTGGCCGCGCTGCGGCAGGCGAAGCGGGTGGTCGAATTTGCCGACGCCCACGGCATCCGCGTGATCCATGTGCAGCACGTGCTTCCGGCCGGCGCACCCCTGTTCGCGCAGGGTAGCGTCAATGCTGCCTTCCATCGCGACCTGCAGCCGCGCCAGGGCGAGACCGTGGTGCAGAAGGACAACGTCAGTGTGTTCGCCGGCGCGTCCGCCGCCGTGCTCGACCAGGTGCTGAAGAGCGCCGGCATCGACACCCTGATCGTCACCGGCCTGCAGACCCATGCCTGCGTGGCCGGCGCTGCGCGCGATGCGGCGGCCGCGCCACGTGGCTACCGGGTGATCGTCTCGTCCGATGCCAGCGCCAGCCGTGACCTGGACCTGGCCGGCGGCCAGCGCATCGGCCATCGCGCGCTGCATGAAGCCTCTCTGGCCCAGATCGAGGACACTTTCGGCGATGTCATGACGACTGACGCGATCCTGGCACTGCCGGTGCGCAAGGCTGGCGACGGCGCTTGATAAGCTGGCGGGGCCCGCATGCCGCGGGCCCCGCCACTGGAGCTGCCCGCCGATGGATCACTTCGCCGCCCTGCGTGCGCTGCGCGCCATCGTCGACGCGGGTAGTTTCACTGCGGCCGCCGAACGCCTGGGGACCACCCACTCGGCGATGTCGCGGCAATTGCGGCAGTTGGAAGAACACCTGCAGGTGCGCCTGCTCGATCGCAACAGCCGTCGGCTGTCGTTGACCGAGGCCGGGCGCGATTACTACCGTGAGGCGGCAACGCTGCTGGACCGCCTGCAGGAAGCCGACGATCGTGCCCGTGCCGGGCAGGCGCAACCCAGCGGCAGCGTACGGATCAGCGTGCCGCAGGTAGTGGCCAGCCAGGAGCTGCCGCACTGGCTGCCGTCGTTCCTGCAGCGTTACCCGCAGGTCACGCTGGACCTGTCGGCGGATGATCAGCTGGTCGATGTGGTGGGTGGTGGTTTCGACCTGGCCCTGCGCATCGCGGCTTCATTGCCGGACAGCCAGCTGGTCGCGCGCGAACTGGCCAGCTGCCCGCGCATCCTGGTCGCCGCACCGGCCTACCTGGCGCGCTACGGCCTGCCGCGGCAGGCAGCGGACCTGGCACAGCACACGCTGCTGGGTTTCAGTCCCAAGGCGTCAATGCCGCCCTGGCAGTTGCAGGGGCCGCGCGGCGCAACCGTGAACATCGAAGCCGGGCAGCGCCTGCGCGTGGATGCCACGCCCGCACTGTACGCCGCCGCGCTGGCCGGCATGGGCATCAGCCTGTTCACCGCGCTGACCGTGCAGGAGGACCTGCGCACCGGTCGTTTGATCCGCGTGCTGCCGGCCTGGCATGCCGGCCAGCGACGCTACTTCGCGCTGTATCCGCATGCACGTGCGCTGGCGCCCAAGGTGCGTGCGCTGGTCGAGCATCTCGCGGCGCACTACGCTGCACAGGTGAGCGCGGCAGGGTAGTCGCGCGGTTGCAGCCGAGGTGGTGATGGAGTCGGTGTATCTGCTGGTCGCGCTCGGCGCGATCGTCGCCGGATTCGTGCAGGGCCTGTCCGGTTTCGCCTTCGGGATGGTGGCGATGTCGTTCTGGGCGTGGGGGCTGGAGCCGCGCCTGGCGGCTACGCTGTCGGTGTTCGGCGCGCTGGTCGGTCAGCTGGTGGCAGTGTTCACCGTGCGGCGTGGATTCAATCTGCGCCTGCTGCTGCCGTTCGTGCTGGGTGGGCTGGCGGGCATTCCGCTGGGCGTGATGGTGTTGCCGCAGCTGGACATGGACTGGTTCAAGGCGCTGCTGGGTGGCTTCCTTGCGCTGTGGTGCCCGGTGATGCTGATGGCGCGATCATTGCCGCCGATCCGCGTGGGTGGTCGTATCGGTGACGCGATCGCCGGCATGGCAGGTGGCGTGCTCAGCGGCATCGGCGGTTTCGCCGGACCGGTGCCGACGTTGTGGAGCACGCTGCGTGGCTTCGGCAAGGACGAGCAGCGCGCGGTCATCCAGAACTTCAATCTGGCAATGCTGGCAGTGACCATGGCCACCTATGTCGGCAGCGGCCTGGTGAGCCGGCAGATGCTGCCGTACTTCGCCATCGTGGCACCGGCCATGCTGGTGCCGACCCTGTTGGGTGCGCGCGTCTACATCGGCATCAGCGAGGCGCGCTTCCGGCAGATCGTGCTGAGCCTGTTGACCGCCTCGGGCATCGCATTGCTAGCGTCGTCGCTGCCGGTGCTGCTCGCGTGACCGTAACCGGTTGAGCTTCAGGCCGGGCGGAACATGCGGAAGCGATGTTCGGCGCCGATGCGGAAGTAGTCGGCGGGCCCGCCACCGCGCAGGATCGGCGCCGCTGCCGCGGTGTCGTAGATGCCATCGACCAGCAACCGTGCATCGATATGCACCGCCACCACTTCGCCCAGCACCAGCCAGCCGTTGGTGTCCTGGCCGGCGGCATCGCGCAGGCGCACGATCTGGGTGCAGCGGCATTCCATGCTCACCGGGCTCTGTGCAACACGTGGGGGTGCGACCTGCGTGGATGCCAGCGGCGTCAGGCCGGCGAGGGTGAACTCGTCGACATCCGGTGCGACCGCGCGGCAGCTTTCGTTCATGGCCACGGCCAGGTCGAACGTGGCCAGGTTCCAGACGAACTCGCCAGTCGCTTCAATGTTGCGCAGCGAGTCTTTGCGGCCCTGGCTGGAGAAACCGATGATCGGTGGGGTGTAGTTGAAGGCGTTGAAGAAGCTGTAGGGCGCCAGGTTCAACGTGCCCTGCGCGTCGCAGCTGGAAATCCAGCCGATCGGGCGTGGGCCGATGATGGCGTTGAACGGGTCATGCGGCAGGCGGTGGCCTTCAGCCGGGCGGTAGCTGTGGAAGGTGTTGGTCATGGGGGGCGTGTTCCGTAGCGTCGAGCGTGCTCGACTCTACCGCCTGAAACAGTCGAGCAGGCGCGGCCCACAAAAAAAACCGCGACCCTTGCGGATCGCGGCTTGTCGTTTTCGGCGTGGCTGGACTCAGCGCTGCTGGATCTTCGACAGCAGGCGCAGGAATTCCACGTACAGCCAGACCAGGGTCACCATCAGGCCGAATGCGCCATACCACTCCATGTACTTCGGCGCGCGCTGGGCCACGCCGGTTTCGATGAAGTCGAAGTCCAGCACCAGGTTCAGCGCCGCCACGACCACCACGAACAGGCTGAAGGCGATGCCCAGCCAGCTGGAGTCGTGGATCACCGGCACATTGATGTTGAAGAAGCCCAGCACGAACGAGGCCAGGTAGAGCAGGGCAATGCCGCCGGTGGCAGCGACCACGCCCATCTTGAAGTTCTCGGTGGCCTTGATCACGCCGCTGCGGTATGCGAACAGCAGTGCGGCCAGGGTGCCGAAGGTCAGCAGCACGGCCTGGAACACGATGCCCGGGTACTTCATGTTGAACAGGGCCGACACGGCGCCCAGGAACAGGCCTTCGACCAGCGCGTACATCGGCGCGGTGACCGGCGACCATTCCTTCTTGAAGATGGTGATCAGCGCCAGCACCAGGCCGCCGATCGCGCCACCAATGGCGTACAGGCTCGCGCTGCCGGAAATCTGGCCGTACTCGTCGACCGACTGGCTCCAGGCGAACGCCGCGGTCAGCACGGTCAACAGCAGCAGGATGCCGGTCTTGTTGGCGGTGCCGTTGAGGGTCATCACCTGGTCGGGGCTGGTCACCACCGAACCGCTGGCGAGGTCGAGGAAGGTCGACTCGGAAAGAGCCGGGTTGCCGCTGCGCATGCGTGTTCTCCGTGCGAATGAAGGTCGGGACGGCCATCCGGCCGATGACCGCGAGCATAGCCGATGACCACGCACGGCGCTGTGGCAGACTTCAGGCTGGAGCCGCCCGCGTTGACAGTTCGCGATGTGCTTGGCGACAATGAACGACTCCCCGGGCCTGGCCCGAGGGGATTGCAAGACCGGGGTATAGCGCAGTCTGGTAGCGCGCCTGCTTTGGGAGCAGGATGTCGGGGGTTCGAATCCCTCTACCCCGACCAATCCCACGTCACGTCGGATTGGACACCGTTCCGGTTCGGGCGCCCGTAGCTCAACTGGATAGAGCACCGGCCTTCTAAGCCGGCGGTTACAGGTTCGATTCCTGTCGGGCGCGCCATCGGCGGGACAGCGGGATCGCATCGGCGGATGTGAAGAAGTGCTTGCAAAAGCGTAAAGACTCCACCAGAATATCGGACTCGCTTCGGCGGACCGGAACTTCGGTGACAGTCTCCAGGCAAAGGTTTGAGGTTCCATCGCCAGCGGCATCGGCGGGGAACGAAAGTTTCAGTGGTGGCTGTAGCTCAGTTGGTTAGAGTACCGGATTGTGATTCCGGTGGTCGGGGGTTCGAATCCCCTCAGCCACCCCACTGATTCAACCGCATCGGCGCAGCCGAAACGGTATTGCAATAAACAGAAAGCACGCTACAATGTGCGTCTGAGTTTCACGGGCCGTTAGCTCAGTTGGTAGAGCAGTTGACTCTTAATCAATAGGTCCAAGGTTCGAATCCTTGACGGCCCACCAAGATGGAAGCCACCTGGTACGCCAGGTGGCTTTTTTCTTATAAGTGTGACCCTTTCGTTTCGATGGGTCACACGTTGCAGGGCCCCGCCTGGCGTGGATCTGCAACGTATCGGGATCGCAGTGCTGGTTTCAACGATGTTGAAGAAAGTGCTTGCACCCACCGAGCGGATCGGGTCATAATTCGCGCCCGATTTCGGGCTGTTAGCTCAGTTGGTAGAGCAGTTGACTCTTAATCAATAGGTCCAAGGTTCGAATCCTTGACAGCCCACCAGACGAAAGCCACTTGGTTCGCCAAGTGGCTTTTTTCTTGCCTGCGCGCCGGGCTGCGCGTGCGGATGTCAGTGCGCTGGCTGGTGTGGAGCCCCCTTGAGTCAAGGGGGCGCGGCGAAGCCGCGGGGATGTGGGGGCTGATGAAGTGGGGCCCGCGCTTTGCCGCGCAGAGCGTGGGGCTGCGGCGCGAATGCGCGGCAGCTTCCCACTTGGTTCGCCAAGTGACTTTTTTCTTGTCTGCGCGCCGGGTTGCGCGTCATCCACGCATGGCGTGGATCTACTGAAGCGGTGCTGAAATCAGGGGCATACGCGTCATCAGTGTTTTCAATGCTGTGCGCTGCTTCTCACCGCACGCGTCCTGCATCGCACCCAATGGACCTTCCGCGCCGATGGCGCATGCACGAAGGAAGATGTTGATGGCTGAGATCACTCGATTGCACCGCACGCTGTGGGTTCCCTTCGCGTTGATGGCACTGGCGGCCTGCACGCCGGGCGATGATCCCGCGCAGACCGTCGAGCGCGATGCGGGCGTGGAGAGCATTCCGGCGCGCCCGGTCGGTGACGCCATGCAGATGAAGCCGGCCCAGCCCGCGGAGGGGGAGGTTCTGCCCGACGCGGTGGACATGCAGCGCAATGCGGACGGTTCGGTGGATGTGCGCAAGGCTGCGCCGGAGTCGGTGGCCCTGCGTCGTACCGACGATGGGGGCGTGGAGGTCCGGAAGGTGGATGCGGCCGTCGACTCAGGCGCAGGCGTGGCACCGGCCCGCGCCGTCCCGCAGCAGTGAGCCGCAACCGCCCCGGCGGGCCGCGCGCCCGCCGGGGTGGCTGCGACGCAGCGATGGCGCGGAGCGTCGTGGATTCAGCTTTGTGCAGGCCTTCCGATTCCAGTCGCCGCCTGCGACAATGAACACCTGTGCCGGCCACGCGAAAGTGGCGGAATTGGTAGACGCCCTGGATTTAGGTTCCAGTGCCGCAAGGCGTGGGGGTTCGAGTCCCCCCTTTCGCACCAGTGCCGGCCTGTCCCCGCCCTGATCGGGCCATCGGCGCCCCCTTGACCGGCACGCGCTGGCAGTGCAGACCGAATTGGGCGAAACTAAAGGGCTGCGGCAAGCAGGCGCGTCCCAGACGTCGTGTCCTTACAACCGTTTCATCCCAATCATCGAGCCGGGGGCCTGGGCCACCGGTGGCAGGAGTCAACATGCAAGCTTCGATCGAATCCACCGGCAACCTGGAACGCCGCCTGAGCTTCTCGCTGCCGGAAGAGCGTCTGCAGAGCCACATCGTCGGCCGCCTGGGCGAAATCGCCCGCACCACCCGCATCAAGGGTTTCCGTCCGGGCAAGGTGCCGGCCAAGGTGATCGAGCAGCGCTTCGGCGCGCAGGTCCGTGGCGAGGCGCTGGACGGACTGCTGCGCGAGACCTTCGATGCCGCCGTGCGCGAGCACGACCTGCGCATCGTCGGCAGCCCGCGCATCGACAAGGGCGACGAGGGTGAGTTCTCCTTCGTGGCCACCGTGGAAGTGGTGCCGGACTTCGGCGACATCGACGTCAGCAAGCTGACCGTCGTGCGCCACAGCGCCGAGATCACCGACGCCGACATCGACCAGATGATCGAGAACCTGCAGAACCAGCGTCGTACCTGGGCCCCGGTCAGCCGTGGCGCGCAGGACGGTGACCTGGTCGCGGTGGAAACCTGGTCGCAGGCCGGCGAAGAGCGCCTGCCGGCCGAAGGCACCGAGAAGGGGTCGATCGTGCTCGGCCAGGGCATGATGTTCGACACCATCGAAAAGGGCCTGGTCGGCCTGGCCAAGGGCGAAGAAAAGACCCTGGACGTCGAGTTCCCGGCTGACTGGCGCGTGCCGGTGCTGGCCGGCAAGACCGTGCAGGTCACCGTCAAGGTCGCCGAAGTGTCCGAGCCGGTCGTGCCGGCGGTCGACGAAGCCTTCATCAAGAGCTTCGGCGTGAAGGGCGGCGACGTCGAGCAGTTCCGCAGCGACATCCGCGCCAACCTGGAGCGCGAGCTGAAGGGCGCGCTGATGAACCGCCTGCGCCGTGAAGTGGGCGAGCAGCTGATCGCCGCCTACGCCTCGGTGGAAATGCCGCCGCGCCTGGTCGAGAACGAAGCCCGCGCCATGCTGGCCCAGCAGGTCGAGCAGATCCGCCGCAATGGCCAGAACGTCGGCGAAATCCCGGCAGATGCCCATGAAGGCTTCAAGGACGCCGCCGCCAAGCGCGTGCTGGTCGGCCTGCTGGTCGGTGAAGTGGCCCGCATCAACGACCTGCGCCTGGAAGCCAAGCGCCTGAACGAAACGATGCGTCTGATCGCTTCGACCTACGAAGAGCCGGAACAGGTCATTGAGATGTACCGCAACGACCCCCAGCTGATGTCTGGCCTGCAGAACCGCGTGATGGAAGAGCAGGTGATCGACTGGATCGCCGAGCGTGCCCAGCACACCGAAGAGAAGCTGTCGTTCCAGGACGCGATCCGCCAGTAATCCCGGGCGGATCACCGGATGCCCCGCGCCTTTGCCGGCGCGGGGTTGTTGCCCCCCAAGATAGGTACCTCACGTAATGGACAACCGAACCAAAGCCCTGAACCTGGTTCCGATGGTGGTCGAGCAGACCAGCCGCGGCGAGCGTGCCTACGACATCTATTCGCGCCTGTTGAAGGAGCGCCTGATCTTCCTCGTGGGCCCGATCGACGATCACATGGCCAACGTGGTGGTGGCGCAGTTGCTGTTCCTGGAATCGGAAAACCCGGAAAAGGACATCAACATCTACATCAACTCGCCGGGTGGCGTGGTCACCGCCGGCATGGCGATCTACGACACCATGCAGTACATCAAGCCGAATGTGAGCACCACCTGCATCGGCCAGGCCGCCTCGATGGGCGCCCTGCTGCTGGCCGCGGGCGAAGCCGGCAAGCGCTATGCGCTGCCGAATTCGCGCGTGATGATCCATCAGCCGCTGGGCGGCTACCAGGGCCAGGCCACCGACATCGACATCCACGCGCGCGAGATCCTGACCCTGCGTTCGCGCCTGAACGAGGTGCTGGCCAAGCACACCGGCCAGTCGCTGGAGACGATCGCCCGCGACACCGAGCGCGACAACTTCAAGAGCGCCTTCGAGGCGCAGGCCTACGGTCTGGTCGACCAGGTTCTGGAGCGTCGTCCGGATGAGTCGATCCAGGCCGGTTGACCGGCCTTCACGGGGCCATGGAGGCCCCGTTCCTGCAGGGTCGGGCGGGACTGGCGTCCCCTCGGCCCTGTGCTATTCTCGAATCGAACCCCCGTTCAGCGGGTGGGGTAACTGGGTAAGCGAAGCATGAGCGAAGACCGCCAAGGTCGTTCCACGGACACCGGCAAGATCCTCTACTGCTCTTTCTGCGGCAAGAGCCAGCATGAAGTGCGCAAGCTGATTGCGGGTCCGAGCGTATTCATCTGCGATGAGTGCGTGGAGCTGTGCAACGACATCATCCGTGAGGAGCTCGAGGAAAAGGCGCAGTCGGCGCGCAGTTCGCTGCCCAAGCCGCGCGAGATCCTCGAGGTCCTCGACCAGTACGTGATCGGCCAGAACCGTGCCAAGCGCACCCTGGCCGTGGCCGTGTACAACCACTACAAGCGCATCGAGAGCCGGCAGAAGAACGACGACGTCGAACTGGCGAAGTCGAACATCCTGCTGGTCGGCCCGACCGGTTCGGGCAAGACGCTGCTGGCCGAAACCCTGGCCCGCCTGCTCAACGTGCCGTTCACCATGGCCGACGCCACCACGCTGACCGAAGCCGGTTACGTGGGCGAGGACGTGGAGAACATCATCCAGAAGCTGCTGCAGAAGTGCGACTACGACGTCGAGAAGGCACAGCAGGGCATCGTCTACATCGATGAAATCGACAAGATCTCGCGCAAGAGCGAGAACCCGTCGATCACCCGCGATGTGTCCGGCGAAGGCGTGCAGCAGGCCCTGCTGAAGCTGATCGAAGGCACCGTGGCCAGCGTTCCGCCGCAGGGCGGCCGCAAGCACCCGCAGCAGGAATTCCTGCAGGTGGACACCAAGAACATCCTGTTCATCTGCGGCGGCGCGTTCGCCGGGCTGGACAAGGTGATCCAGGCCCGTTCCACCGACGTCGGCAGCATCGGCTTCGGCGCCAAGGTGAAGAGCAGCGAGCGCAAGCAGGAAGTGGGCAAGGTGCTGGCCGAAGTCGAGCCGGAAGACCTGATCAAGTTCGGCCTGATTCCCGAGTTCGTCGGCCGCCTGCCGGTGGTGGCGACCCTGGAGGAGCTGGACGAGCCAGCCCTGATCAAGATCCTGACCGAGCCGAAGAACGCCATCACCAAGCAGTTCAAGAAGCTGTTCGAGATGGAGAACGTGGAACTGGAGTTCCGTCCGGACGCGTTGTCGGCCATCGCCAGGAAGGCGCTCAAGCGCAAGACCGGCGCCCGTGGCCTGCGCACCATCGTCGAATCGGTCCTGCTGGACACCATGTACGACCTGCCGTCGCAGGAAAACGTCAGCAAGGTGGTGGTGGACGAGTCGGTGATCGAGCACAAGTCCGAGCCGTACCTGATCTACCAGACCCCGGCGGCCCCTGAACAGAAGGCCGCAGGCGCCGAGTGATCCTTCCAGGTTGTTGATTGGAAAGGATTTTCAAGGAATGCCTTGCATCTGAAAGCCGATGGCCCCATAACGGGGCCATCGGCTTTTTTTGTCTCCGGAAGATGCCCTCCCGGAGGCGGTTTTCCCCTTCCCTGGAGCCCCCATGGCCCGTTCCCCAAGTGAAACCCTCGACCTGCCGGTCCTGCCGCTGCGCGACGTAGTGGTGTTCCCGCACATGGTCATCCCGCTGTTCGTCGGCCGTGACAAGTCCATGCACGCGCTCGAACAGGCAATGGAAGCGGACAAGCGCATCCTGCTGCTGGCGCAGAAGTCGGCCGAGACCGACGACCCGCATGCGGCCGACCTCTACCAGGTCGGTACGCTGGCGCAGGTGCTGCAGCTGCTGAAGCTGCCCGACGGCACCATCAAGGTGCTGGTCGAAGGCCTGTCGCGCGTGCAGGTCACCCACGTCGACGAGCGCAACGGCTCGCTGCACGGCCAGGCCGTGGAGATCGATGCCAGCGACGAGCGCGAAGCGCGCGAGGTCGAGGCGATCGCCCGCTCGCTGATGTCGCTGTTCGAGCAGTACGTGAAGACCAACCGCAAGCTGCCGCCGGAACTGTTGCAGACGCTGTCGGGCATCGATGAGCCGGCGCGCCTGGCCGACACCATCGCCGCGCACATCAGCGTGCGCCTGGCCGACAAGCAGCGCCTGCTGGAAACGCTGGCCGTCGGTGACCGCCTGGAGATGCTGGTCGGCCTGGTCGACGGCGAGATCGACGTGCAGCAGATGGAGAAGCGCATCCGCGGCCGCGTGAAGTCGCAGATGGAGAAGAGCCAGCGCGAGTACTACCTCAACGAGCAGATGAAGGCCATCCAGAAGGAACTGGGTGACCTGGACGACGCGCCGGGCGAGCTGGAAGAACTGGCCCGCAAGATCGCCGAAGCCGGCATGCCGAAGGCCGTTGAAGCCAAGGCGCGCAACGAACTGAACAAGCTCAAGCAGATGTCGCCGATGTCGGCCGAAGCGGCCGTCGTGCGCAACTACCTGGAGTGGTTGCTGGGCGTGCCGTGGAAGAAGCGCAGCAAGGTGCGCAAGGACCTGAAGGCCGCGCAGGACACCCTCGATGCCGACCACTACGGCCTGGAGAAGGTCAAGGAACGCATCCTTGAATACCTGGCGGTGCAGTCGCGCGTGAAGCAGATGAAGGGCCCGATCCTGTGCCTGGTCGGGCCGCCGGGCGTGGGCAAGACTTCGCTCGGCCAGTCCATCGCCAAGGCCACCAACCGCAAGTTCGTGCGCATGTCGCTGGGCGGCGTACGCGACGAGGCCGAGATCCGTGGCCACCGTCGTACCTACGTCGGTTCGATGCCGGGCCGCATCGTGCAGAACCTCAACAAGGTCGGCAGCAAGAACCCGCTGTTCGTGCTCGATGAGATCGACAAGATGTCGATGGACTTCCGTGGCGATCCGTCTTCGGCGCTGCTGGAAGTGCTCGATCCGGAGCAGAACAACGCGTTCAACGACCACTACCTGGAAGTGGACCTGGACCTGTCCGAAGTGATGTTCGTGGCGACCTCGAACTCGCTCAACATTCCGGGCCCGCTGCTGGACCGCATGGAAGTGATCCGCATCCCCGGCTACACCGAGGACGAGAAGCTCAACATCGCCACCCGCTACCTGGTGCCGAAGCAGATCAAGGCCAACGGCCTGCAGCCGGAAGAGCTGGAGATCGGCAGTGATGCGATCCAGGACATCGTGCGCTACTACACGCGCGAATCGGGCGTGCGCAACCTGGAACGCGAGATCGCCAAGATCTGCCGCAAGGTGGTGAAGGAGATCGCGCTGGCCGGGCCGCAGCCGGTGAAGGCGAAGAAGGGCGCGAAGAAGTCCAAGGCGCTGGTGAGCGTGTCCAGCAAGAACCTGGACAAGTACCTGGGCGTGCGTCGCTTCGACTTCGGCCGTGCCGAGGAAGAGAACGAGATCGGCCTGGTCACCGGCCTGGCCTGGACCGAAGTCGGTGGCGATCTGCTGCAGATCGAATCGACGCTGGTGCCGGGCAAGGGCCAGCTGATCCTTACCGGCCAGCTCGGCAACGTGATGAAGGAATCGGCGTCGGCGGCGCTGTCGGTGGTGCGTTCGCGCGCGGTCGGCTTCGGCATCGACAGCGACTTCCTGCAGAAGCACGACGTGCACCTGCACGTGCCCGATGGCGCCACGCCGAAGGACGGCCCGAGTGCCGGTGCGGCGATGGTCACGTCGCTGGTGTCGATGCTGACCAAGGTGCCGGTGCGCGCCGATGTGGCGATGACCGGCGAGATCACCCTGCGTGGTCGCGTCACCGCCATCGGTGGCCTGAAGGAGAAACTGCTGGCCGCACTGCGTGGCGGCATCCGCACGGTCATCATCCCGGAAGAGAACCGCAAGGACCTGGCCGACATCCCGGCCAACGTCACCCGCGATCTGGAGATCGTGCCGGTGAAGTACATCGAAGAAGTCCTGGACCTGGCGCTGGAGCGTCCGTTGGCACCGAAGAAGGCGCGCAAGAGTGCGCAACGTGTCACGGTGCGCAGCAAGGCCAAACCGAGTGGAAACGCGCGCGTCAAGCATTGACGCGCGCTGTCCAATGGCCCGAAACCCGCGTCGTTGCTGGCTTTCCAGCTTGCGTGGGGGTAGGGCCGCTGGTATAAAAGCAGCACTCGCGAATGAGTGATCGCAGTCTGGCGATCGCTGAATTCGGCGAACCGTTTCCACATGGCGGCCGCATGCAGAGCGCGTGCGGTTGCTTCCCTGTCGAATAAGCGGAACCCACCGCCAAAGGAGTTGTAGAGAATGAACAAGACCGAATTGATCGATGCCGTTGCTGAAGCTGCAGACCTGACCAAGGCCGAGTCCAGCCGCGCTGTCGATGCCGTCGTTGCTGCCGTCACCAAGGCGCTGAAGGACGGCGATGCGGTCACCCTGGTTGGCTTCGGTACCTTCCAGGTCCGCGACCGTGCTGCCCGCACCGGCCGCAACCCGAAGACCGGCGACACCATCAAGATCGCTGCTTCGAAGAATCCGTCGTTCAAGGCTGGTAAGACCCTGAAGGATGCTGTAAACTAAGCGGCTCGCTGGGGTGCTTAGCTCAGCGGTAGAGCGTCTCCTTTACACGGAGAGGGTCGGGGGTTCGAAACCCTCAGCACCCACCACAGCACCGCGGTAAAAGTTTGAGTGTGGAGCGGTAGTTCAGCTGGTTAGAATGCTGGCCTGTCACGCCGGAGGTCGCGGGTTCGAGTCCCGTCCGCTCCGCCATTCAACGAGGCCTCCGGCCAAAAGCTGGAGGCTTTGTTTTCTCCCCGGTCCAGGCCGGCTGAAAGCAAAAAAAGCAGCAACGCGGAGCGGTAGTTCAGCTGGTTAGAATGCTGGCCTGTCACGCCGGAGGTCGCGGGTTCGAGTCCCGTCCGCTCCGCCATTACATCGAGGCCCCCGGCCTAAAGCTGGGGGCCTTGTCTTCTCACCGACAGGTTCGGGAGGAAGACGAAAAGGTTTTTGCAAGAACGGAGCGGTAGTTCAGCTGGTTAGAATGCTGGCCTGTCACGCCGGAGGTCGCGGGTTCGAGTCCCGTCCGCTCCGCCATTGCAGAATTCTTAAGTCCCTGTGAAAAAACTTTGAAAAAAGTGTTCATCGGGCTGGGTTTCCAGGGAATCTTCGGATATACTGGGCGCCTGCAAAGTTTCAGCGCGGAGCGGTAGTTCAGCTGGTTAGAATGCTGGCCTGTCACGCCGGAGGTCGCGGGTTCGAGTCCCGTCCGCTCCGCCAACTTCAAAAGCCCTCGGCGCAAGCCGGGGGCTTTTTCTTTGTGGCGCGCCGAACGTTGCCGATGCCGTGCGTGGCATATCGCCGGCGGAGGTGGCGCAGGCCGCGCCGGTGCTGCTTTTGGTCCCTGCGGCGAAGCGGGTTACACTGCCGGGCTCGCCAATCAGGCCTTGTGATTCCTCACCATGCTGCAGAAACTCCGCGACAAGACCTCAGGCTGGATCGTCACCGTGATCCTGGGGCTGCTGATGATTCCGTTCCTGTTCGTGATCGACAACAGCTACCTCGGTGGCGTTGGCGCACAGAACGTGGCCAAGGTTTCCGCGCCGCCGACCTGGTGGCGTTCGGCGCCGTCGTGGTGGCCGGTGCGCATGCTGTGGCAGCACCACGAGATCAGCTCGCAGGATTTCCGCACGCGTTTCGAGCAGGAGCGCATGCGTGAGCGCCAGCAGCAGGGCGACGACTTCGACCCGCGCGCGTTCGAGAGCACCGAGAACAAGATGGCCGTGCTTGACCAGCTGATCGACGAGCAGGTCGTGCGCCTGGTCGGAGAACAGGCGGGCGTGGTGATCGGCGACGGCGCGGTGCGCGAGTACATCGCGACCATGCCGGCGTTCCTCGATTCGAACGGCAAGTTCAACGAGAACAACTATCGCCTGGCGCTGGCCGGCAGCAACCCGCCGCGTACGCCGACCCAGTTCCAGGAACTGGTGCGTGAGAGCCTGCAGCAGTCGGTGATCCCGTCGGGCCTGCAGAGCTCCGGCTTCGTCACCCAGGCCGAGACCGAGCGCCTGTTGAAGCTGCTGGGCGAAACCCGCGACGTCGAGCTGGCCGCGTTGCCGCCGGTACCGGCCGATACCGCGCCGGTCACCGATGAGCAGATCAAGAAGTGGTACGACAGCCACGGCAAGGATTTCCGCCAGGCCGAGAGCGTGTCGCTGGAGTACGTCGAGATCAACGGCGCGAACCTGCCGGCACCGACCGCGGCCGATGAAGCGACCCTGCGCAAGCGCTATGAAGACGAGAAGGCGAAGTTCACCTCGCCGGAGCAGCGCCAGGCCTCGCACATCCTGATCACCGGTGACGGCGCCGAAGCCAAGGCGAACAAGATCGCTGCCGAAGCCAAGGCCGCCGGTGCCGATTTCGGCGCGCTGGCCAAGGCCAATTCGGAAGATCCGGGCTCCAAGGACCAGGGCGGGGACCTGGGCTGGGTCGAACGCGGTGCGATGGTGAAGCCGTTCGAGGACGCACTGTTTGCGGCCAAGGCCGGTGACGTGATCGGCCCGGTGAAGACCGAGTTCGGCTACCACATCATCAAGGTGGTCGCTGTGCGCGGTGGCCAGGGCAAGTCGTTCGAGGAAGTGCGTGACACGCTGGCCGCCGAGCAGCTGAAGGCCGACGGTGAGCGCGGCTTCAACGAGCTGGCCGGCCGTCTGGTCGATGCCATCAACAAGAGCCCGAGCGACCTGGCCGCTGCGGCCAAGGAAGTGAACCTGCCGCTGCAGACGCTGGGCCCGATCACCCGCGCGACCGCCAGTGGCATTGCCGCTGACCCGGCTGTGCTGCGTGCTGCGTTCTCCGACGTGCTGGTGCAGGACGGTACCGCCAGCGACCCGATCGCCCTGGGTGGCGCGACCAATCACAGCGTGGTCATCCGCGTGGCTGCGCACACCCCGGAACAGGCCCTGCCGCTGGACAAGGCCCGTGAGCAGGTGATCGCCGCGATCCGTGCTGACCGCCAGCGCCAGGCCAGCGACAAGGCCGCCGATGCCATCCTGGCCCAGCTGAAGGCAGGTGCCACCCTGCAGTCGCTGGCTGCCAGCGAGAAGCTGCAGCTGAGCCCGATGCCGGGCCTGCCGCGCAGCCAGCCGGTGCCGACCCCGGAAATCAACCGCGCGATCTTCAGTGCGCCGGTGCCGGCCGAAGGCAAGCCGAGCTATGGCAAGGTTGACGTCAATGGCCACGCGCTGCTGTTCGCGGTGAACAAGATCAATCCGGGCGACATCAAGGAAGTGACTGCAGAGCAGCAGAAGCAGCTGAAGGAACAGCTGAGCCAGATCGACGGCATGGCCGCGGCCAAGGCCTACATCGAGGCGATGCGCAAGAAGTTCGTGGTCCAGACCACCGAAGCGAACCTGTAAGCCTCGCCGGCAGCAGGTAGGAAAAGGCCCGGCAATGCCGGGCCTTTTTTGTGCCTTCGCCTCGTTTGTGGCGCGCTTGAGCTTTGGTAGTGGTCGAGCTTGCTCGACCGCCTTTTGTAGAGTCGAGCCATGCTCGACTGCGTCTGCTGGGCGCAGGCATGAAAAAGCCGAGCATGGGCTCGGCTCTACAGGAAACAGGGCAGGGCGCGGTGGTGCCGCGCCTGACTCAGTCTTCCACGCGCAGCACGGCGCCCGGCTTCAGCACGCTGCTGCCGCTCAGACCGTTCAGCGACAGCAGGGCCTTGACCGGCATGCCGTAGCGGCGGGCGATGGTCCAGGCCGACTCGCCATCACGTACGGTGTGGCGGCGGCTGCGTGGACGATCGGCAATCGCGGCGACGGTTTTGGCGACCTGCGGCGTTGGCGTGGCGGCGGCAGCCGGTGCGGCGCTGGCCACCAGCGCAGTGGCCGCTTCCGCGACAGTCGCATTGGCGGCCGAGACCGGTGCCAGCACGCGGGTGGTGCCCGACGAGGCGCGACCACCCCCAGCCAGGGCGGGGTTCAGGCGGGCGATCCTGGCCGGGTCCAGGGCGCGCTGTGCGGCCCACTGCTGGACGCTGGTGCCAGCTGGCAGGGTGTGGTCCTTCAGCACCGGCACGGTGCGGTCCAGCGAGGCCATCACGCCGGGCTGGTCTTCCACGTCTTCCAGCACGCAGGCCAGGGCATGCAGCTTCTCGACGTAGGCGTAGGTGACCGGCGACAGGCCGGGCAGCGCCGCCGGCTTGGCGTTCTGCGCGTTCATGCCGGCCTTGCGCAGCGACTGCAGCACGCGGTACTCGCCGGCGTTGTAGGCCATGGTGGCCAGGCGCCAGTCGCCGCCGAACATGCCGTGCAGGGTCTTCAGGTAGCGCACTGCGGCCTGGGTCGAATCGACCGCCGACAGGCGGCCGTCGTAGCCGTTGGCCATGGGCACGCGGTGGTTGCGCGCGGTGGTGGCGATGAACTGCCACAGGCCGGTCGGGCCGCTGCCGTTGCGGGCATTGGGCCGATAGCCGCTTTCCACGAACGGAATCAGTGCGAATTCGGTAGGCAGGTTGGCCTTGCGCAGCTCTTCGACCACGTAGCCGAACAGCACCAGCGCATCGTCATCCTGGTTGGCCAGGCGCGACGGAGCGTGGGCGAACTGCTTCTGCCAGCGCGGGCTGGTGGCCTCGGCGTCGCAGGTGGGCTCGGCCAGGCCGTCGCGGAAGCTGGAGAAGATCTCCTGGCCATTGCGCACCGAGGCAGCCGGCAACGCGGCCGGATCCAGTGGCAGGGCCGCGGCGGCGGTCAGGTTCTGGCTGATGCCGGCGCCCAGCGACTGGGCACCGGCGGTTCCGGCCAGCCCCAGGACCAGGCCCAGGGCCAGCGGCAGACTTCGGCGCATCATGCGCGGAAGCCGTCTTTCCAGTGCCGGAGGCCGGCCATGACGTCGACGTCGTCAACGACGTCGCGGCCCAGGTGCGCCGACACTGCTGCGCGGATCGGCGCAGTGTGCACACGCAGGAACGGATTGCACTCGAATTCGTTGGCCAGGGTTACCGGCAGGGTGGAACGGTCATCGCGGCGCATGGCCAAAGCCTCCTCTTGGCGCTGCCACAAGGCAGCGTTGGCGGGGTCGACATGCCGCGCGAAGACGGCATTTGACACGGTGTACTCATGGGCGCAACAAAGCAGCAGTTGCGCGGGCAAGGTACCCAGCTTGCGCATCGATGCCAGAAGCTGGGACGGCGTACCTTCGAACAGGCGTCCACAGCCCAGGCTGAACAACGAATCTCCGCTGAAAAGATGTTCAGCAGTGTGAAACGCGATGTGGCTGCGGGTATGCCCGGGCACGGATAGTACGTGGAACGTCCGGCCCAGTGCCTGAACGCGTTCACCTTCGCCGACCCGCTCGGTTGCCGTGGGGATGCGCTCTTCGACCGGCGCGATGACCCGGACTCCGGGAAAACGTGCCTGCAGCGCGGGCACGCCACCGATGTGGTCATCGTGGTGATGGGTGAGCAGGATCGTGTCCACGCGCAGGCCCTGATCGGCCAGCGCAAGCACCGGCGCGGCATCGCCGGGATCGACGACCACGGCGGCGCCAGCGTCGTCGATCAACGTCCAGATGTAGTTGTCCGCAAATGCGGGCAGGGCAGTCAGTCGCATAGAATTGGACCATGCCCGCGCTGCAGAGCACCCGTCAAGCGAGCCAGACCCCGTGGTTCGACACTGAACCGGCGGACTCCTTGCGCGTGCTGGAGCGGCAGTTGCTGCTGCCGCAGCTGTCTGTCCTGCCAACGCAGCCCTGGTTGTGGATCGCGCCAAGTGCGGCCTGGCTGGACGATGCGCAGCTCGGCGGGCGCGGCCTGCGCCTGTTCCGCCAGGGACAGGGCTATGCCGGTGACACCCGCTGTGCGTTGCCGCTGCCGCTGGCCAACGAGAGCGTCAATGCGGTCGTGCTGCAGCATGTCACCACGGGCGATGCCGACCAGCTGCTGGACGAATGCGAGCGCGTGCTGATGCCGGGTGGCCACCTGTGGCTGAGCAGCCTCAACCCGTTCAGCCCTTACCGCACGCATTGGCGCCAGCACGGACTGGTGGTGCGCACGCCACAGCGGATCCGCCTGCTGCTCGGCCGCCACGGGCTGGAGTGCGACGATATGCGTTACCTCGGCCCGCTCTGGCGCGGCGCCGGCAGCCGCCGCCCGGACGGTTGGGCACCGTTGCGCGCGGCCTGCCTGTTCCATGCTGAAAAGCGCACGCTGGCCCTGCCCGGGCCGAAACCGTTGCCGGTGCGTTGGCACGGCACCGTTGCTACCTGATCTGGAGTTGTATTGAAAACCATCGAAATCCACACCGACGGTTCCTGCCTTGGCAATCCCGGCCCCGGCGGCTGGGCTGCGCTGCTGCGCTACAAGGGCCACGAACGTGAACTGAGCGGTGGCGAAGCGCACACCACCAACAACCGGATGGAGCTGATGGCGGCCATCTCCGGCCTGGAGTCGCTGACCGAGCCGTGCAACATCGTGCTCTACACCGATTCGCAGTATGTGCGGCAGGGCCTGACCCAGTGGCTGCCTGGCTGGATCCGCAAGAACTGGAAGACTGCCGGCGGCGACCCGGTGAAGAACCGCGAGCTGTGGGAGCGCCTGCAGGCGGCCACGCTGCGGCACCAGATCGACTGGCGCTGGGTGAAGGGCCACTCCGGTGACCCGGACAACGAACGAGTGGATACCCTGGCGCGCAACGCGGCCATCCAGATCCGCGACTCCAGCCCGGTAAACTGAGCCCATGCGTCAGATCATCCTCGATACCGAAACCACCGGCCTGGAATGGAAGAAGGGCAACCGCATCGTTGAAATCGGCTGCGTGGAGCTGTTCAAGCGCCGCCCGACCGGCAACAACTACCACCAGTACATCAAGCCGGACTGCGAGTTCGAACAGGGCGCGCAGGAGGTCACCGGCCTGACCCTGGAGTTCCTGGCTGACAAGCCGGACTTTGCGCAGATTGCCGATGAGTTCCTGGCCTTCATCGATGGCGCCGAGCTGATCATCCACAACGCGGCGTTCGACCTGGGCTTCCTCGACAACGAGCTGTCGCTGCTGGGCCCGCAGTACGGGAAGATCACCGATCGCTGCACGGTGATCGATACCCTGGTGATGGCGCGCGAGCGCTTCCCGGGCCAGCGCAATTCGCTGGATGCGCTGTGCAAGCGACTGGGCGTGGACAACTCGCACCGTGCGCTGCATGGCGGCCTGCTCGATGCGCAGATCCTGGGCGACGTCTATATCGCGCTGACCTCGGGCCAGGAAGAAATCGGCTTCGGCCTGGGCGATGACGATGGCGGTGGCGCCGGTGCGGCGCTGCAGGCCTTCGATACCAGCAAGCTGCTGCCGCGCCCGCGCGTGGTGGCGACGCCGTCGGAGCTGGAAGCACATGCCGCACGGCTGGAGCGGCTGCGCAAGAAGGCCGGCCACGCACTGTGGGATGGCCCGAAGGTGGAAGAAGCCGCCAGCGCGTAATGTATCGGGGGAGTGCCGGCCGCTGGCCGGCCTCTGCGCGATACACGTTTTCCCGGTGAGCCGGCCAGCGGCCGGCAGTGCCGCATCCACGCATGGCGTGGATCTACTGGACGTCAGTGGCAGCGCACCAGGATCACGCTGATGTTGTCGCGGCCACCGCCGTCGAGCGCGGCGGCGACCAGCGTGTCCACGCATTCCTGCGCGCTTGCGTCCTCGAAGGCGAGGGTGCGGGCGATACCGCGGTCGTCCACTTCCTCGGTCAGGCCGTCACTGCACAGCAGCAGCTGCATGCCGGGGCGCAGCTCACCGCTGGTGGTGGCCACGTTCAGATGTGCCGGATCGGTTACGCCCAGCGCCTGGGTGACCACGTTGCGATGCGGATGCGCGCGTGCCTGTTCGGCAGTCAGGTTGCCCTGCGCGACCAGTTCCTGCACCACGCTGTGGTCCTGGCTGAGCTGGGCCAGCTGGCCGTCACGCCACAGATAGGCACGGCTGTCGCCGACCCATGCCACTTCATAGCGATTGCCCTGCACGCGTGCGGCGACCACGGTGGTGCCCATCGGCAGGGTGTCGTTGCGCCGCAGCGAGGCGCGGATGATCTCTTCGTCGGCGGTGCGGATGGCGTGGGCCAGCGGCGCGCCACGGCGGATCTCGCGCACAATGGTTTCGCGCGCCAGCGCGCTGGCCACCTCGCCGCAGGCGTGGCCGCCCATGCCATCGGCCACCAGCCACAGGGCCAGCTCGCTGTCACCGTAGTAGGTGTCTTCGTTGAGCTCGCGGCGCAGGCCGGGGTGGGTGAGGTGTCCGAATTCGATCATGGTGTGCGGGGGCGGGGTATTGCTGGGGAGACAGGCATCATCGGGGGGCTGCAGGCATCCGGCAAGGCATGCACTCAGGAAATTTTCACTTCGTTGACCGGAATGACTTGTCGTCGGCCTCACTTCCTCGTATGATGCGCGTCCCCGGTCCGCCGGGGACCACCCGGAGAGGTGGCAGAGTGGTTGAATGTACCTGACTCGAAATCAGGCAGGCGTTTATAGCGCCTCGGGGGTTCGAATCCCCCCCTCTCCGCCAGATACTTGAACTAAGCCCTTGAATTTCAAGGGCTTTTTTCATTTGTGGCCTGGCTGGTATGCCATCTGGTATGCCATCGGGGGCTGGCTGCTGCTGGATCCATCTGGACGGGGGCGCGTCTGCCTTGCTGGTCAGAGCGTTTGGATGCCATAGGAGCCAAGCGGGCAGGACGCGGTCCCTCGAAGCACTTATATCGATGTGGCACACAGATGCGTTGGATCTGTGCTGCAAAGCGTGCTGTACGATCGCTTCAACTTTTCTACAAGCTCAAGACTCCCTGTTGCGATGAGGGCCATCGGCAGCAGCTGGTTATGGTGGTGATCTTGGTGCCGTAGCGTCCTGATGGCCGCTCTGCAGAGATCTGCAGGTGGATGGGCTGCCTCGAACGGAGATGGTTATTAAAATGCAGCCCTTGTGTGATCATGATGGTAGTGTTCGGGGGTTGCCGGTAGACCGCAGGCTTTCCCCTAGAGTTCGTACAAGGAATTACTGACCCGGATGAGTGATCTTTCCCCGGTATCGCACGGATGACGAACGAACAGCTTGCAGATCTAACCCAGCCACAACGCGACCGGCTCGCGTTTGTGGAGTTGCGCGTGCGCTTCATCGGGGAGATACGCCGTCAGGACTTGGTCACGCGGTTTGGCATCCAGTCCGCCGCCGCATCCAGGGATCTGGCGCTGTACAAGAAGTTGGCCCCGGGCAACATCGACTACGACCCCAAGGGCAAGTCCTACGTCTTGGGGCCGGACTTCCGGCCCGTATTCGACTTTCCCCCAGAGCGGGTGCTGTCGTGGCTGACCCAGGGCTTTGGCGATGGTGAGCCGATGCGGCTCAAGGCGTGGGTGATGAGCGAGAGCCCGTCACGGCTCACGCATCCGGATCTGGATGTGCTGGCGAGCGTGACCCGTGCGATTCACCAGGAGTGTCCGCTCGGCATCGAGTACCACTCCATCTCCAGTGGCCGCACTGAACGGGAGATCGTCCCGTTCGCGCTGATCGACAACGGCCTCCGTTGGCACGTCCGTGCATTCGACCGAAAGTCGCAGGAGTTCCGGGATTTCGTCATCACTCGGATCAAGCGCCCGGTGGTGCTCAAGGGTCAGCCCGTGGCGCCCCACGAGGCCAGTGATCAAGACATTCAGTGGACCCGGATCGTCGAACTGGAGCTGGTGCCACACCCAGACCAGCCCCGGCCGGAGATCACCGAGATGGACTACAGCATGCAGGGTGGCGTGCTGCGGATGAAGCTGCGGGCAGCCACCGCCGGTTACATCCTTCGCCAATGGAGTGTGGACTGCACACCCGACCACAGCTTGCGTGGGCACGAGTACCGGTTATGGCTGAAGGACCACCTGGCCATCTACGGCGTGCGCAACGCCGTGCTGGCGCCGGGCTACCGCTCCCCTGATCAACAACGGCTCGAAGCCGAGACGGACTGAGGGGATGAGCATGCTCACAAAACTCGAACGACTCATTGGCGAAATCGGCGACCTCAACAGCAAGTTGATCCTGCTGGTCGGACCCAGCCGCAGTGGGAAGACCCAACTGCTGCGCCAGCTCGGCGCCAAGCTCAACATCGAGCCGCTCAACGTTGGCCTGGAGCTGGGGCGCCGTTTGGCCGCCACGCCGAACAACAAGCGCGGCTTCTCGGCAGGCGAACTGCTGCGGAAGATTGCGGACAAGGAACGAACGGAAGACCCGCTGTTGCTCGACAACCTCGAGTTGTTGTTCGAGCCCAGCCTGCAGATCAATCCGCTTGACCTCGTCAGGCGGCTGGCTCATTCCAAGCGCGTCGTGGCCGTCTGGCCTGGCGAGCTGCGCGGTGATCGCTTGGTGTACGCCGACATGAGCCACCCAGAACATCGTGACTACAGCCGTGATGGCGTGGTCGTACTCGAAATTTGAAGCTACGGGGAAGAGAGAACCATATGGCCAAGAACATGAAATACGGAGATCTGATCCAGTTCGAGCAGATCGAGTCAGTCATTCAGCTGCTCGATGCCGGGCGCCCTGACGAAGCCAAGAAGCTCGTCGCCACCTATGTCATCTCCGATGACATGGCCGAGCGGATCTCCAAGCTCATGGTTCCCCAGCTCAGCTTTGACGACTCGGTCGATCACAAGGGCGTGCTGATCGTCGGCAACTACGGCACCGGTAAATCGCACTTGATGTCGGTGCTGTCGTTGGTGGCTGAAGACGCCGCTTACGCGCCGATGATCCGCCACCCGAAAGTCGCCGAAGCGGTTGCCCCGATCGCTGGCCGCTTCAAGGTGCTGCGCATCGAGGTGGGTGGGCTGCAGATGCCGCTGCGCCAGATCATCACCCTGAAGCTTGAGCGCTTCCTCGAAAAGATCGGCGTCGACTACACCTTCCCGACCGCCGACAAGGAGCTCAACAACAAGGACTCCTTCGAGGAGATGATGGCCGCGTTCGCGGAGAAATTCCCGGACCAGGGCGTGCTGCTGGTGGTCGACGAGTTCCTGGAGTACCTGCAATCCCGTCGCGACCACGAGTTGGTGCAGGACCTGGCCATCCTGCGGCAGATCGGCGAAGTCACCAAGCACTTGAAGTTCCGCTTCGTAGCCGGCGTGCAGGAAGCCATCTTCGACAGCGTGCGCTTCCAGCACGTTGCCGACAGCATGCGCCGCGTCAACGAACGCTTCACCCAAATCCTCATCGATCGCCAGGACGTGAGCTTCGTCGTTTCTGCACGCCTGCTCAAGAAGACCGCTGACCAGCAAAATAAGATTCGCGAATACCTTACGCCGTTCGCCAAGTTCTACGGCTCCATGAACGAGCGCATGGACGAGTACGTTCGGCTGTTCCCGGTGCACCCGGACTACCTGAAGACCTTCGAGCAGATCCACTTCACCGAGAAGCGCGGCGCGCTCAAGACCATCGAGGCTGCCATGCTGGCCATCCTCGACCAGGAAGTGCCCGCCGACAAGCCGCTGTTCATCAGCTACGAGAGTTTCTGGAACACCATCAAGGCCAACTCGGTCTTGCGCGCCGACCCTAACATCAAAGAAGTCATGCGCGTCTCCGAAGTGCTGGAGTCCCGCGTACAGCAGGCCTTCACGCGCCCGGCCTACAAGGCAATGGCACTGCGCGTCATCAACGCGTTGGCCGTGCACCGTTTGACCACGGGCGGCGATATCCATGTACCCATTGGCCCCACGGCTGCCGAGCTGCGAGACGCCCTGTGCCTGTTCCAGCCGGGTGTGGAGGACATGCCGGGCGACCCGGCCGAGAACCTGCTGTCGATGGTGCAGACAGTGATGCGGGAAGTGCTGAAGACCGTCAACGGCCAGTTCATCTCCAAGGCGCCGGACACCGAGCAGTACTACCTCGACCTCAAGAAGGACATTGACTACGACGCGCAGATTGAAAAGCGCGCCGAAGCCCTGTCCGACGACGCGCTGGACCGCGCCTACTACAGCGCCATCAAGGCGCTGATGGAATGCAGCGACGACCTGCGTTACCCCGGCTTCCAGATCTGGCAGTACCAGATCGAATGGCAGGAGCGCCGTGTCGAGCGCATGGGCTACCTGTTCTTTGGCGCCCCGAATGACCGGCCCACGGCACAGCCTGAGCGCGACTTCTACATCTACTTCATCCAGCCTTTCGACAGGCCGAAGTTCAGCGATGCCAACCTGGCGGACGAGGTGTTCTTCCGTCTGAAGTCACCCGACGAAGACTACAAGCGCTACCTGTCGCAATACGCGGCGGCACTGGATCTGGCATCCACCGCCAGCGGTGGCGCGAAGGCCGTCTACCTATCCAAAGCCCAGGACTCGCTGCGGTCCATGAGCAAGTGGCTGCAAGAAAAGCAGATGACCGCTTTCGAAGTCACACACCAAGGCAAGACCAAGACGCTGCAGGACTGGGCCAAGGGCGTATCGTTGCGCGAGCGGGCCCGTCTCGGCCCGGAAGAGCGCATCAACTTCCGCGACGTAGTGAACGTCATTTCGGGCCTGGTACTGGGCCAGCGTTTCGGCGATCTCGCGCCGGAATACCCCAGCTTCTCGGTGCTGGTCACCGAGGCCAACCGCAAGCAACTGATCGGCAACGCACTGCGCGCTCTGGCCGGCGGTACGCGCACCAAGGATGCTGCGGCCATGCTTGATGCGCTGGAACTGCTTGATGGCGACCGTGTCGATCCGGCCAACTCCCGCTACGCGCAGGAAGTGCTGAACCGGCTCAAAGCCAAGGGCCACGGCCAGGTGCTCAACCGCAACGAACTGCTGTCAGGCTCGTCCGACATTGAGTATTTCGCACCGATCAAGTACCGGCTGGAACCCGACCTGCTGGTCACCGTGTTGGGTGGACTGGTCTATTCCGGTGACATCGTGCTGTCGATCACCGGCGACAAGATCGACTCCGGCAAGCTGAGCCAACTGGCAGAACGCTCGCTGGAGGAACTCAAGCAGTTCAAACACATCGAGGCGCCCAAGGAGATCAACCTCGCCGTTTTGCGCGCCTTGTTCGAGTTGTTCGACCTGCCGTCCGGCCTGGCCCAGAAGGCCAGCCAGGGCGACATTGAACCGGTCATCAAACTGCAGGAGAAAGTCAGCGTGCTGGTGCCGCGCGTGCTCAAGGCCGGCTCCGACCTGCAGCAAGGCAAGCTCGGTTTCTGGGGCCAGAACCTGCTGCGTGAGGAAGAAGCCAAGGACTGGTACGCCCGGCTCGATTCGCTGAAGAAATTCACCGAGTCGCTGACACCCTACAACACCGTCGGCAAACTCAAGAACCTGCGCGTCACCGAGGAAGACCTGGACGGCCAGAAAAAGAACCTGGAAATCCTGGCTGCCGTCGAGCGTCTGCTCGAACTGGTGGCGGAGCTGGGCAGCACGGCGTCCTACCTCTCGCAGGCCGAGATGGTGTTGCCCGCCGAGCACCCGTGGCTGAAACAGGCTGAAGCCGCCCGCAAGGCCATCTTCGAGAAGATCAGCCAGGACCGCAGCGCCGAGCACGCCGTCCTGATCCTGGGTAATGGCCGGCAGACACTGGCCCAGCTCAAGAAGGACTACATCACCGCCTACATCGCCAGCCACAGCAAGGCGCGCCTCGGCGTGGCCGAGGACAAGACCCGCAATGCCCTGCGCAAGGACGACCGCCTGCTGGCACTGCGCGTGCTGGCCGGCGTATCGCTGATGCCCACCAGCCAGCTCACCGCCTTCGAGGAATCCCTCAACGGCCTGAAGAGCTGCTCATCGCTGGATGAGCCGACGCTGGTCACGGCCGCGGTCTGCCCGCACTGCCAGTTCCGCCCGGCTGCTGAGCAACTGGAACTGCTGCCCGCCGCCAACCGCCTGCACAAGCTGGACGATGACCTGGATGAGTTGCTGGCCAACTGGCAGCAGACCCTGCTGGAAAACCTGGAAGACCCGTTCACCCAGGACAGCCTGGGCCTGTTGCCCGCAGCAAGCAAGAAGTTGATCGACGCCTTCCTGACCTCACGCAAGCTGCCGGAGCCCTTGACTCAAGAGTTCGCCAACGCCGTGCAAGAGGCCCTGTCGGGGCTGGAGAAGATCGCTGTCAAGGGCGACGAGATCAAGCAGGCACTGCTGCAAGGCGGCTCGCCGGCCATGCCGGATGAGCTGCGCAAGCGCTTCGATGCCTTTATGAACGAACGCTGCAAAGGCAAGGATGCCACCAAGCTGCGCTTCGTGATCGAGTGATGCCATGACTAGAGACGAATTGATCACCCGCCTCCAGTCGATTGAATGGAGCGACATCGAGTTCAAGGAGGCAGCGTGGGCCGTGCCCAAGGATGCGTTGTCCACCGTCAGTGCCTTTGCCAACACGGCGGGCGGGCACTTGGTATTTGGCGTCAAACAGGCCAACGGCACGTTTACCGTCACCGGAGTCACCGATGCTGACAAGATGCAAAATGATTTCCTGGGGCAAGTGCGTGATACCAACAAAGTCAGCATTCGATTACCTATCAACGGCACGGTGCACCAACTGCCCGAAGGTATCGTCCTAGCGTTTTACATCCCTGAGGCATCTCGTCAGGAGAAACCTGTCTATCTCGACGGCAATCCGAAGAAGGCCCATGTCCGCCGGGGCGGGCGCGACGACACTTGCACCGGCGACGAACTGCTGCGCTTCATCCGCGATGCGTCCGGCACTCGCTTCGATGCCGAACCGCTGGATGTCGATATCAGCCGCTGCTTCGACGAAGCCACCGTGCGCTGGTATCGCGCGCGTTTCGCCGTCAGTAACCCCGGCAAGGATACCGCTGTCGATGACACCGTCTTCCTGCGCAACTGGGGCTTCCTCGTCGAGCAAGGCGGTGTACTCCGTCCCACGCGTGCTGCCATCCTGGTGCTGGGTAGCGGAGAATACGTACGTCAGGTGTTGCCGCGCATGGCGGTGGACGTCCAGTTCTATCGCAATGCCAGCGCAGAGTACGACTCGGCAGTGCGCTGGGCTGACCGCCTTACCGTGGAGGACAACCTCATCAAGGCATGGCAGGCCATCGTCGAGTTTTATTTCCGCCACAGCGAGCGCCCCTTTGCCGTGGATGCCAGCACCCTGCGCCGCGACGACGATCCGCCTGACTACATCTCCTTCCGTGAATCCGCCATCAATCTGCTGATTCATCAGGACTTCGGCGATACCACCCGCGTGCCTGTCATCCGCTTTTTCCGCGATCAGACCGAATTCTTTAATCCCGGTGACGCCTTCGCCACGCGCGAGCAGCTGCTTGATCCGGGCGACAAGGACGTACGTAACCCCAGCATCGTCAATGCCTTCCGCCGTATAGGCCTATCTGATCAGGGCGGCACCGGTGTCCGTGCCATCTTCGACGGCTGGCGCAGGCTGGGCTACTTACCGCCTGAGATCGAGAACCACAAGGCCGAAAAGAGCTTCCGTCTGCGGCTGCGCAAGGAAAAGCTCATCACCGAAGCCCAGCTTCTGGCGCAGGCAAACCTGGGCGTACACCTGTCCGCGCAGGAAGCCGACGTTTTCGCCTACCTCACTCGCAAGGGTCAGATCGACCTGATCGACGTGAAGGCGCTCACCGGCCTGTCCGGCTCGGACGCCCGCCAGCTTGTGCAGCGGCTCACTGTACAAGCCCTGCTAGTGGCGCAAGGCGAAACCGGCAACTTGTTCAGTCTGGCCGAGCACCTGCGTACCCGTTTCCTGCCAGAAACGCCCGATCAGACTGAAATTAGTGAAGAAAATCAACACCCTGGCGCGGAAGTGGCGGCAACCGGCACGACTGTACAAGCCATCGTTCAAGCGACTGCACAAGCCGCCTCGGGGCAGACAACGCTTGTGCAGTCGCTTGTGCAGTTGTCCGCCATCCAGTGGCAGGTCGTGGCCTTCACCGACGCGCCGCGCTCCATCACCGAACTTTTGAGTCACGTCGGCCTGAAACAGCGTGCCCACTTCAAGAGCCAGCATCTGGATGCGTTGCTGGCCGGTGGCATCCTGCGCATGACCGTGCCGGACAAGCCCACTTCGCCGGTTCAGCGGTATGTGCTGACCGAAGCGGGCATCCAGCTCAAGCTGCTGCACGAACAACAAGAGGCCGCGCCATGAATACTTCGATCAACTGGATAGCGGCATACAACCAGCTTTTTTCCTTGCTGGACAGGAAAGACTCTCCGACTTACAGCAGTGGGGGAGATTTTCTGCGCATGGTGCAACAGGTTGATCCTGGCTCGCCCAGCTATAACCAGCTAATTCCAATGAGGCAGCAACAGGGAAAGAGCACATCCCGCAAGGACTATTACTGGGATGTGATTCGCGATCTTCCTGAGCAGCAGCGGTTCCAGTTGTTCAGATTGTTTATTGATGCGCTTGCGCCCCATGCCAAGAACGAAGTTGATGCCATCAGGAGCATCGTTTTTGGCGGTGGTTATGCGGTACCAACAACGGTTGTACCTGTCGATCTCTGGAACTCGGAGAAGCTGAACCATAGCCTCAAGGATATTGATCATGCTATTGATGCTCACCACTACAACCGGGCAACGACGCTGAGCTACACATGCCTCGAAGGGCTCTATAAAGCCTATGTTCGCAAGCACGCCCCTGATCAAGCCGCACTGACAGACTTGATGCCCTTATGCAAAGCGGTGAAAGACGACATCATCAAGAAACTTCAGGCTCAAGGCCCGTTTCCTGTCGAGATTGTCAACGCCATGCCGACGTTGACCAGCGCAATTGCAAATTCAAGAAATGGCTTCAGTGAGTCACATTTTGGTGACGACTCCCAACGGTGGCTTGCCGTCTTTGCTCGTGACCTGACCAACTCCATTGGTCGGCTCCTGCTCAATTTCATGTGAGGCGAGTATGACAAAGACGCCACCTGTAAACCTGAGCCGCAAGTGCAAGAAAATTGGCACGCTGCTCAATGCGAACTCTTAACTTTGCGCTGCTGAATGTGGCGGGGAACGATACGAATATGAATGACCTACTACACCACCAGCGCGCCGAAGCCACCGGCCCCGTCGAATGCCTCGGCCAGACCTTCGCCAGCGACGACGCGCGCCGAGCGCATTTTCTTGGGCTGCTGGCCGAGAAGTTGAAAGACCCGGCATTCCGTAAGCAGGAAGGCTTCCCGCAGGGCACGGACGAAGCCATCCTCGCCATGTCCGATCCGCCGTACTACACCGCGTGCCCGAATCCGTGGCTGACGGAGTTCGTGGCGCACTACGGCAGCCCCTACGACCCGGCAGTGAAATACAGCCGCGAGCCGCTGGCGATTGATGTGAGCGTGGGCAAGACCGACGCCATCTACAAGGCGCACAGTTACCACACCAAGGTGCCGCACCTGGCCATAGTGCCGTCCATCCTGCACTACACCCAGCCGGGCGACTTGGTGCTGGACGGTTTTTCCGGCTCCGGCATGACCGGCGTGGCCGCGCAGTGGTGCGGCACGGCGCCGGCCAGTTACCGGTTTGAGCTGGAACAGGCGTGGAAGAAGGAAGGCCGTGCCGCGCCCAAGTGGGGCGCGCGCCGCGCGGTGCTCAACGACCTGTCGCCCGCCGCCACTTTCATCGGCGCGAACTACAACATTCCCTTCAATGCGGATGCCTTCGCCAAGGCGGGCAAGCAACTGCTCAACGCCGTGGAGCAGGACATCGGATGGATGTATGAAACCCTGCACAGCGATGGCAAGACCAAGGGCCGCATTGAATACACGGTGTGGAGCGAGGTGTTCAGTTGCCCGGAATGTGCGGGCACGGTGAACTTTCTCGATGAGGCGCTGGAAGACGAAAGCAAGCGCGTGCGCGACGTGTTCCCGTGCCCGCATTGCGGCGCGGAACTGAACAAAGACAGGCTGGAGCGCGTGCTGGAAACGCGTACTGACCCGGCCACCGGGCAATCGTGGCAGCGCGTGAAATTCCAGCCATCCATCATTGCCTACACGGTCGGCAAGGCACGCTACGAGAAAGCACCGGATGCAGCGGACTTGGCAACGCTGGCAAAAATCGAAACCTTGCCGCTGCCCGCATCCATGCCGACAAGCCGCTTCCCCATCGAGGACATGTATCACGGCTCGCGGATTGCGCCCAAGGGTTTCACCCATGTGCATCACTTCTATCTGCCACGCGCCGCACAGGCGATGGGTTTGTTGTGGGCGAAGGCGAAAACGCATCCCGATGCGCGCATTCGCTTGTTTCTAGAGTTCTTCGTGGAGCAAGCGATTTGGACGGCCACTCTGTTGAACCGGTACCGACCCACTGGCTTCTCGCAAGTCAATCAGTATCTGACTGGCGTCTACTACGTCGCTTCACAGCACGCTGAATGCAGCCCTTGGTACATCTTGGATGGCAAGTTAGATCGCCTGGCAAAAACATTTCAGGCGTTCAAGCCAGTCCCTTCTGTCGGAGTAACAACCGGCACGGCGGCGTGTTTGCCTCTGGCGGACTGCTCCATCGACTACATCTTCACCGACCCGCCCTTCGGCGAAAACATCTACTACGCCGACCTGAACTTTCTGGTCGAGGCTTGGCACGGCGTCACCACCGATGCCAAGCCCGAGGCCATCATCGACAAGTTCAAGCACAAGGCGCTGCCCGACTACCAGCACTTGATGCAACGCTGCTTCGCAGAATACAACCGCGTGCTGAAGCCCGGTCGCTGGATGACGGTGGTGTTTTCCAACAGCAAGGCGGCGGTGTGGAACGCCATTCAGGTTGCTTTGCAGCAGGCGGGCTTCGTGGTGGCCGAGGTAACCGCGCTGGACAAGGTGCAGGGCAGCTACCGGCAAGTCACCTCCACCACCGCTGTGAAGCAGGATTTGGTGATTTCGGCCTACAAGCCCAATGGTGGGCTGGAAGACCGCTTCAAGAAAAGCGGCGCGACGGTGGAATCGGCTTGGGATTTCGTTCAAACCCATCTGCGCAATCTCTCCGTCACCAAGGTGAAGGATGCTGAGCTGGAGTTCATCGTCGAGCGCGACCCGCGTCGTATCTACGACCGGCTGGTGGCGTGGTTCGTGCGACATGACGCGCCGGTGCCGCTGTCCACCGACGAGTTTCTCTCCAGCCTGCGCGCCCGCTTCCCCGAACGCGATGGCATGGTCTTCCTGGCCGAACAAGTGACCGAATACGACAAGAAGCGCGCGCAAACCGCACAAGCACCGCAGATGGAGCTGTTCGTCTCTGACGAGCGCAGTGCCATCGACTGGGCGGCGGATTACCTGAAAGCGCGGCCATCCACCTATCAGGACATCCACCCCGAGTTCATCAAGCAACTGGGCGCGGGCTGGAAGAAGCACGAAACCCGCCCGGAACTGTCCGCGCTGCTGGAAGCCAACTTCCTGCGCTTTGAAGGCACCGGCGAAGTGCCCAGCCAGATCCACCGCTACCTCTCCACCAACTACCACGATCTGCGCGGGCTGGAGAAGAACGATCCGCGCCTGATCGCCAAGGCGCAGGACCGCTGGTATGTGCCTGACCCGAACAAGGCGCAGGACTTGGAGAAGAAGCGCGAAAAGGCACTGCTCAAGGAGTTCGAGCAGTACAAAACCTTTACCGGTCGCAAGATCAAGGAGTCGCGCCTGGAAGTGCTGCGCGCCGGTTTCCGCGCCGCATGGGCGGGCAAGGATTACGCCACGATCCTCGCCATCGCCAACAAGCTGCCGGAAGCCACGCTGCAAGAGGACGAAAAGCTGCTCACCCTGTACGACATGGCGCTGACTCGTACCGAGGACGGAATTTGATGAGCCCGGCCATGCAGCGCTTGCGCCAAACCCTGCGGGCGAATTTGGCGCCGGAGCAGGCGGATGTGCAGGCCAAGGAGCAAGTCGGGGCCAAGTTGGGACCAGGTCGGGACCAAGTCACCCCCGAAGCTACCCCTGAAGTCACCCCCGAAGTGCGGCGGGTGGAGTTTCCGGACATGACGGGGTTTTTGCGCGCCAACCTGATGTATGTGCGAGCGTTTGCCGAGGCTTGGCCGGATGCCGTAATTGTCCAACAGGCTGTTCGACAATTGCCCTGGGGCCACAATCTGCCCGGCATCGAGCAGATCGAACGCGAGCTGGGCGGGCAATGAGCAGCGGAATCAAGTTCGCCATCGGCGACTGGTGCTGGTTCACCCGGCAGGCATCGCCGTGCCGGGTGATCGAGCGGCAGGACGTGTGGGGCGAGCTGGCCTACCGCGTGTGGCTGCCCGCCAAGGACGCGGTGGTGCGCGCTCGGGCGCTTGACCTGGCCGCGCTGGAAAGCGTGCGTCCGAGTGTGGAGCAGATTCTGCACACCACGGCAGCAGCCAAGCTGCTGGATGCACTGGAGGACAACCTGCTGTTGGCACCCATCCAGTCCAGCGTGGTGCCGCTGCCGCACCAGCTCTATGCGCTGAACCGAGCCATCAGCCGCGACCGCATCCGCTACCTGCTGGCTGACGAGGTTGGACTCGGCAAGACGATTGAGGCTGGCTTGGTGCTGCGCGAGTTGAAGTTGCGTGGCCGGGTGAAGCGCATCCTGGTGGTGGCGCCCAAGGGGCTGGTGCGCCAGTGGCAGGCGGAAATGCGTCTGCACTTCGGTGAGAGGTTCCAGTTCATCGAGCCATCCGAGCTGGCGGCCTTCCGGCAGTGGCGCAGCGGCGGCGCGGGCGAGGAAGAAAACCTGTGGCGCATGCACGACCAGGTGATCTGCTCGCTGGATTCAGTGAAGCCGCTGGAAGGCCGTCGCGGCTGGAGCCTGGAGCAACTCAACACCTACAACCGCGAGCGCTTCGAGGACCTGATCTCAGCGTCGTGGGATCTGGTCATCATCGACGAAGCCCATCGCATGGGCGGCAGCACCGAGCAGGTGGCCCGCTACAAGCTGGGCGCAGCGCTGGCGGAGGCGTCGCCCTATCTCTTGCTGCTGTCGGCAACACCGCACCAGGGCAAGACTGACCAGTTCATGCGGCTAATGCAGTTGCTGGACCGCGAAGCCTTCCCAGACGAGAGCAGCGTCAGCCGTGACCGAGTGCGGCCTTTCGTAATCCGCACCGAGAAGCGCGCATCGATCAATGCCGAAGGCCAGCCGCTGTTCAAGCCGCGCGTCACCCGGCTGCAGGCGGTTGCCTGGCAGGCACGCCACGGTTCGCAGCAGCGCCTGTACGAGGCGGTGACCGACTATGTGCGCCATGGCTACAACCAGGCCATGGCGGCCAAGCAGCGCCACATCGGGTTCTTGATGATCCTGATGCAGCGGCTGGTGACCTCCAGCACGGCAGCCATCCGCACCACGCTGGAGAAGCGCCAGGCCCTGCTGGAAGCACCGCAGCCGGAGGCCAACCTGCTGCTGGGTCCATCCCTGGACCCAGCCCCTGCGGGGCCAGCCTGGCGGCTGTCCAAAATCGCTCCCGGCGATTTTGTCGAGAACATGAGCGCCGACGAGTGGGCTGATCTCGATGGTCAGTCCCAGGTGGATCTGGCCATGCAGTCCAGCGGCTGGGAACTGGAGAAGTCTGAAGTCGAGATGTTGCTGGATCTGGCGCGGGAAACCGAGGCCGCAGGTACAGACGCCAAGGCCGAGGCGCTGCTGGAGCTGATTTACAAGCTGCAGCAGGAGGAAGGTGACCCGGCGCTGAAGGTGCTGATCTTCACCGAGTTCGTGCCAACCCAAGCGATGCTGGCCGATTTCTTGGAGAGCCGTGGCTTTTCGGTGGCGACGCTCAACGGCAGCATGGATCTGGAAACCCGTACCCGTGCGCAGCAGGCGTTCTCCAAGGATGTACGCGTGCTGATATCGACCGATGCCGGTGGTGAAGGTCTGAACCTGCAGTTCTGCCACGTCATCGTCAACTTCGACATGCCGTGGAACCCGATGCGGATCGAGCAGCGCATTGGCCGGGTAGACCGCATTGGACAGAAGCATGTGGTCCGCGCCATCAACTTCGTGCTCGAAGACACCGTGGAGCACCGCGTGCGCCAGGTGCTGGAAGAAAAGCTGGAAGTCATCGCACAGGAGTTTGGCGTCGACAAGGCGGCCGACGTGATGGACTCGGTCGAGGCCGACCCGATCTTCGACGAGCTGTTCGTGCATGGTCTGCAGAACCCGGATGCCATCGAACAGGAATGCGACGCCGTGGTTTCGCAACTGCGATCCACCCTGGCGGAGTCGAAGAAGAACAGCGATCTGCTCACCACCGAACACGATCTGGACGCCGACGATGCCCGCAAGTGGCGCGACCACCCGGCGCAGTTCTGGCTGGAGCGCGCCATCACCAGCGGGTTGGCTGCGCGCGGTGGCTCCGCCATCAAGGCGGGCAATGCATGGCGGGTGAAGTGGGCGGACGGCAGCGAGTCGGCACAGGCCTGCTTTGACGCCCGCACTGCGGATGAGAACCCGGAGTTGGAATGGGTCACGATGGAAGATCCACGCGCCCGTGCTGTGATCAGCGAGCTGCCGCGCTTTGTCGCCGGCCAGCCACTGCCGGTGATCCGCGTGACCGGACTGCCGGATTCGGTACGCGGCATCTGGTCGCTGTGGGAGATCAGTCTGGCGGCCGAAGGCCTGAGCCGGAAGCGCTTCCTGCCCGTGTTCATCAACGAGGAAGGCCGCCCCTTTGTGCCGACCGCTAAGCGCGTCTGGGATCTACTCTTGACTGAAACCGTGCATGTGCTTGCCGTGACCGGTGCCGAGGAGTCGGTTAAATGGTTCGAGGCATCGCATGCCGCCGCCAGTACCCAGGGTGAACGAATCTTCACTGAACTGCTGACCGAACACCGCGCCCGGCTGAAGGAAGAGCGCGAGCGTGCGGTGTATGCCTTCGAGGCACGAAGCCAGGCGATTGGGCGAATTGGCTTGCCCGCCGTGCGCGAGCATCGGCGCAAGCGGCTGCAACAAGAACACGATGCACGCATGGCCGCTCTCGATGACATGGAGGCCAGCGTGCCGGATTTGAATGCCGTGATGATGGTGCGCGTCGGAGGTGATGCGTGAGCCTTTGGACGGAACGCATCCTGAGCCACTTCACGGCCGACCTCACCCGGCTGTGGGTGGCGTGCGACCCTGACGATGTGTTGCTCGACGAGAAGCTATTGACCGAGCTGCGCGATCGCGGCTTCGAGCTGATGGTGTACGAAGAACCGTTCGCCTTCCGCGCGGAATATGAGGAACGCTACCGCGTCGCATGGGATCGCGGTGAGCCGGGCCCCGCGCCCTCGCTGGTTCTGCATCTGCGTAGCGCCGATGCGAATGAATTGCCGTGGGACATCGTGCACCACGGACGTGTGGTCCGGCTCAGCCTTGCGGAGCTCTTCCCCAGGCTGGCATACAGCGCGGTACAGCAAGTCGAGCCGGAGCATTTGGCAGGGCTGTTTCATGCCCACCAGACCGAATTGCAGTCAGCGCGCGGCGAGAACGAGTCCAAGGACTTCATTCTCGAGCACGTCTACCAACTGACGCCGCGATCTATTCGCAACCCGGTCGACTTCTGGCGGGAGCTGCTGCGCATGCACTTTGCCAACCGCTCGTTGCCACCGCTGTTCGCCGAGCACGCGGCAGGCATCATCCAGGGTAAAGGCTTGTTCGCGGGCCTGCCCGTCGCCACATGGCTGGCATCCAAGAGCGCGCTGCTGCGCGTGGTGCAGGGTGCGTGGTACCGCTATCTGAAGACCCTGGGGCTGGATGGCACGCGCACGGGTGAAACGACGCCGCCAGACTACCTCGCCAAGATCGAGATTCCGTTCGACCACTCCGATGTGCAGGTGTTGGTCGATTCCATGTTCCTCGACGGCAGCTTGCATCCGCTCGCGGTGCACAGTGTTCCGGCAGGGATGCCGAGTTGGATCAAGGCCGGCATCGTCCAGGACCCGGCGGCGTTGCAGGCTTTGGTGCTCAAAGGCATCGATGGCCTGATCGAGACGACCCCAACGGCGGCCTCTTCACACAAGGACTGGAGCGAGTTCGCCAAACGCTACGGTGAGATCCTGGCCCGCACGCATGGTCTGCCAGGCACGGAAGGCAGTGAACACTTGCCGGTGATTCGGGAGCGGATCAAGACCCTACAGGAGCAATCAGACGAGCATCTGCAAGCCTGGGTCGCAGCCAAGCATTACGCCGACCTGATCCTGCAGCCGGTAACCAAAGGTCCGGTGATGGTGCACCACGTGCCGCGTTTCTTGCGCCATCGGCGGTCTGCAGGGGAAACCAAGGTCGCTCTATTGGTGTTCGACGGGCTGGCCTTCGATCAGTGGGTGCAGATCCGTGAGCGCCTGATCGCCACCACCAAGCGTTTCGCGTTCGACGAGGGAACCGCGTTTGCATGGCTGCCAACCGTGACATCGGTGTCGCGCCAGGCGCTGTTCTCAGGCCTGAAGCCGCGCGAATTCGACGACTCCATCGACAGGACGGACAAGGAGGAATCCTTGTGGAAGACGTTCTGGCAGAACGAAGGCATCAACTCGAATGAGGTGATGTATCGACGTGCACTGCGCCAGATCCATCAGCTCGACGCCCTGGAAGCGGATTTGATCGAGCGGCGTCCGAAGGTGGTGGGACTGGTCATCGATGAGGTGGACGATCGGCTCCACAAGGAGCGGTCCAAGAAGGACGTGGCGATGTGGATCGGAAATTGGCTGAATACCGGCTTCGTCGACCGGCTGTTCTCCCTGTTGCTGGACAAGGGTTACCATATCTACCTCACGGCGGACCACGGCAACGTGGAGTCTACCGGCGTCGGCAGGCCCAACCAGGGCGTCATTGCCGAGACGCGTGGAGAGCGGGTGCGGGTCTACCGGAGTGAGCCATTGCTGGTCGATTCCGCTGTGGCCTATCCCACCACAGTCAGGTTGGACATCGCTGGACTGCCCACGAACTTCATGCCCCTATTCGCAGGGGGACGAACGGCCTTTGTGCCCGAAGGCGAGCAGGTGGTAGTCCACGGCGGGGTGTCGGTCGAAGAGTTGATCGTGCCCTTTGTAAGAATTAGTTATTCAGGAGATGTGGCATGACCACAAAGGTGCCACTCATTGGCTTTGATCGGTATGTAGACCTTGACTGGTGTCGAAGTGCCCTTGATGCCGCTGCGACTCAAAGCTCCGTTGAGGTTGTCAGGGATCAGGTTGCGACGATGCTGCCGGGTATTGAGTCACAGCGAAAGACACTAGATGTTCTCAAGCGCTTGAGCACTAAGCCCTTTGAGCACTTGGTTGATTTCATAAGCAGAGGCATCGCCATCTACAAGAGGCTGGGGCAATGCGTTGTGCTCCCGCTGGTCTGGGGCGCTTCCATAGCCAGCTATCCATTCTTCGGAAAAACCTCTGAAACGGCAGGCCGGCTGCTTGCATTACAAGGAGATTGCTCCATCAAAGAGCTTCAGCGGCGTATGGCAGAACAGTACGGCGATCGCAGTGGGATCGAGAGGGCTGTAACCAGGGTGGTGCAGACGCAGACGAGCTGGCAAGCCTTAACTCGGGACGAAACGGCCAAACGTGTCATCAAACGTCAAGCGGTCTCGATTGATGACGACGAACTCACAGCGTGGCTGATCGAAGCTGCTGTCCTCTACGCCGGCAAGCCGGTTTCCGTGCCTAGCCTGCAGTCATTGCCCGTGCTGTTCCCGTTCACCCTTACGCGGCCCCTGGCCTACGTGGTGTCGAGCAGTGCAAACCTGATCCTTCGGTCGGAAGGGCCGAGTAATCAGTTTGTCGCTTTGCGCTCCGCGATTTGAGGAAGAAGTAAGAATATGGCCCGCATCGAAAACCACAAGTACAGCATCGAGGAGGCATTCAGGGAGTGCTTCTACATCGTCCCGGACTACCAGCGTGAGTATGTCTGGACGGACAAGGAAGTGCATCAGTTGCTGGAGGACATCGGCGAGCAGATCGATGCGGGCACGACGCGGGAATACTTCATTGGCACCGTGCTGGTGTCGCCAACCGAGCAGAAGAACCATTACGAGGTCATTGACGGCCAGCAGCGCTTGACCACGTTTTTCCTGCTGCTTTGCGCGCTCAAGCATCTGTTCCAGGGCGAGCCACAGCGCCAGATGATTGCCGGGCTGATCTCGACCAGCTACGTTGACAGCGACGGCGAGGTGCGCACCACACTGAAGCTGGAACCTCGTTACGAGAGCGCAGGCGAAGTGATGGCCAAACTGGTAGAGCTGGATGCCGAGCCACAGACCGTGCGCGCCGGCATCCAGTCTGCTGGCATCACGAGCTTCGGGTCTCTAGAGAACTTGGTCAATGCTTACAGCACGCTGTACCGCTATCTGAAGGACAACTACGACGACACGGCCAAGCTGAAGAAGTATTGGGGCTATCTGGCCAACAACGTGGTGTTCATCCAGATCTCGACCGACGTCAGCAGCGCGCTGAAGATTTTCGAGACCATCAACGAGCGCGGCGTCGGTCTGAACCCGATGGACTTGCTCAAGAACCTGTTGTTCACGCAGGTTAAGCAGACCCAGTTCACTCAGCTCAAAGACGAGTGGAAGAAGATCACCAATCCGCTGGAGAAGGAGAAGGAAAAGCCGCTGCGCTTCTTGCGCTACTTCCTGATGGCCAACTACGTCATCAAGAACGAGCGCGGTGATGCGGTGGTGCGCGAGGACGAGATCTACGACTGGTTCATCGCCAAAGACAACGCGGCGCTCTGCGATTACGCAGGCAAACCCTTCGAGTTCGTCCGCAAGGTGATTCGCAACGTCGAGCACTACTTGGCCTTCGCCAACGGGCTGGGTAATGACGGCAAGCCCAGCCTGGCGATGGACAGTCTCAAGCGACTGGCCGGTGGGGCGTTCAGCTTGCACTACGTCCTGTTGCTGGCAGCGGCGAACTTTCCGAAGCCGTTGTTCGACCACTTCGTGGCGCAGCTCGAGAGCTTCCTCTTCTACTACATCTTCACCAAGACGCCGACCAAAGATCTCGAACGCAGCTTCTCCCAATGGGCCGACGAGCTGCGTGCGATTGCGGAGACGACTGACCCGGTGAAACAGAAGGTTCAGCTGAACGCCTTCGTTGCCGACCGCTTTGAGAAGAACATGGCGGGCAAGTCACAGGAACTGGCCGATGCCCTCAAACGCTTCACTTTGTATTCGATGCAGCAGTACCGCACGCGCTACCTGCTGGCGCGGCTGACCCAGCACGTCGAGATGGCGTTCAGCGGCCTGAAGACTCCAGGCAGTCTGGAGCCCTTCACCAAGCTGGAAATCGAGCACATCCTGCCCGACAACCCGAAGGCAGAACTGCGCGCCACGTGGTCAGCAGAGAACCCGAATGCGGTCTACGATGACTACAAGAATCGCCTCGGCAATCTGACCTTGCTGGAAAAACCGATCAACATCGTCGCGGGAAATGATTTCTACAATGCCAAGCAGGCAGAGTACGGCAAGAGCGGCAACTACCTGACGCGCAGTCTGGTGGCGCTGACCGAGGTCGGCCAGAACACATCGATTTCCCGGATCAACGCCAAGCTGAAATCTTTTTCTGCGTGGAATGCCGCGTCTATCGAGAAGCGCCACGCGCTGCTGATCGCGCTGGCGCAGGAAGTCTGGAAGACGACGCCAATTGACGTTTGATGGGAGTTGGCTATCAACGGTCGATAGAAATGTTGCATGACGATGGCTACTCGTTGTGGCGATTATATAAGCATTTATTAAAAAAAATTCAGACACATATCACCCTGATGAAGCTAGTGGCTTCTGGCTTCGCGTGTAGATGCTCCGCTCTGACGCATCTGCTTCGAGGGTAGGTTGATGAGTGAAAAATCCGATTGTCTTTACTGTATTTTTGTTGTCATTGCCTCCATTGCCACGGCGGTCGCCAAATGCGTCCTGTCTGGTGAATCTGAGAGTGCATAGTTCTTCACTCGAAACGTCATCTGCATATGCACAAGGCCCGGCATAGTCCGGGCCTTGTGCGTTTGTGCCTTAATTAATGAGGGGATTGTTATGCATCTTGTCGAAACAATGGCTTATGCGGGTGCTAAGCCGTGGCATGGTCTGGGCAACAAGCTTGAAAAGCACCAGCCCATTGAGGTCTGGAAGCGTCAGGCAGACATGGATTGGCAGATCGAGGACTCCGAGGTTCGCTTCATCACGGGTAGCAATGCCATCGGTGCCATCCACTCCTTCCCGGAGCAGAAGGTGCTCTATCGCTCCGATACCAGGGAGCCGCTGGCAGTCGTCTCCAAGCGGTTCAAGGTGGTCCAGCCGGGAGAGATCCTGGAGTTCTACCGTGACCTGACGCAGCACAGTGGCTTTGAGCTGGAGACGGCGGGGGTGCTCAAGGGTGGCAAGAAGTTCTGGGCCATGGCTCGGACGGGCCAGAGCACGTCGCTCAAGGGGCGTGACCGGGTGGATGGCTATCTTTTGCTTGCTACTGCCTGTGACGGCACGTTGGCCACCACGGCGCAGTTCACCTCGGTTCGCGTGGTGTGCAACAACACACTGCAGATCGCTCTGGGAGACAGCAGCGGAGCCATCAAGGTCCCGCATCGTAGTCAGTTCGACCCGGATGCTGTGAAGCGCCAGTTGGGGATCACCGTCTCGACCTGGGACAGCTTCGTGGCTCGCATGAAAGCCCTCTGTGACCGTCCAGTTGACCCCGATACGGTCGATGGTCTGTTGCGACGGGTGCTTACCTACCAAGGCCAGGGCACCACCGCTGAGGTCGTCAATGAGCAGGCGCTGGCCAGTGTCCGTGCCCTGTATGAGGGCGGCGGTCGTGGCGCGTTGTTGCCTTCCAGTCGTGCAACGGCCTGGGGCGTATTCAACAGCGTCACAGAGTACGTTGACCACCACCGCCGAGCTCGCAGTGATGACCATCGTCGTGATGCGGCATGGTTCGGTGCCGGAGCTCAGCTCAAGCAGCGCGCGTGGGATGAAGTCATGAAGTTGGTGGCTTGATGGACGCACATACCTATCACATGAGTGCATCTGAGGCCGGATCCAACGAGGAAGACAACAGGATCCGGATACGAGAGGACAGGGCAATTGCTAGGGCGTTGAAGATCCTGGAAAGACGCGCTGCACGACCCAAAGACGTACTGGGTGGTGTGACAGAGAGTGCGCTGTTCTTTCAGTTGAGGCTGGGCGGTGAGGATCGCGAGCATTTCGAGGTCGCCTTTCTCAACACGCAGTTCCAGCTCATCACCGTTGAGCGGCTTTTCTCCGGAACGATCGATGCAGCCGAGGTGTATCCCCGGATAGTGGTACAGCGGGCGCTTGCTCATAACGCTTCAGCTATTCTGCTGGCTCACAACCATCCAAGTGGTAGCTCAAAGCCGTCAGCTTCTGATCGGGCGGTTACCGCACGCTTGAAGCTGGCCTTGGATACGGTGGACGTCCGGCTGTTGGACCATTTCGTCGTGACCAGTCACGAGGTTATATCTATGGCCTCGCAAGGCATGGTCTGACGGCCCCGTTCCGAGTAGGGCTGTTTTTAGCCCATTTCGTCTTGCTCTCACTGATAGCTTGAAATTAATGACCTGACCAAGGCCGCCCATCTGGGCGGCCTTTTTTATTCTGGAGATTGCCAATGAGTAAGCACACCGCGTTGCGTTTGGTTGATACGCGTTCACTGGATCGCCAGCAGTGGCTGGAGGTCCGCAATTGCGGCATCGGGAGCTCAGATGCTGCCACTGCCGTCGGGTTGAACCCCTACAAGAGCCAGCTGGAGCTGTGGCAGGCGAAGACGGGGCGCAAGCCGATTGAAGAGGTTCTGCCTGGGCAAGACGATCCCCGCTACTGGGGAACCCTGCTCGAACCCATGGTGGCCACGGCTTATCAGGAGCGCACGGGGAACCGGGTACGCCGGGTCAACGCCGTTCTGCAGCACCCGACCTTTCCGTACATGCTGGCCAACCTCGATCGAGAGGTAATTGGTTCCCCGGGGGTCCAAATCCTTGAGTGCAAGACAGCAGGGGAGTTCGGCTCTCGGCTGTGGAACGACGGGGTTCCCGAGTACGTGCAGCTGCAGGTACAGCATCAGTTGGCAGTGACGGGGAAGCAGGCAGCAGATGTGGCAGTGCTGCTGTGTGGCCAGGCGCTAAGGATCCACCGTATTGAGCGAGACGAAGAGATCATCAGCCGCTTGGTGGTATTGGAGGCCCGGTTCTGGGAGCACGTCATCAATGACATCGAGCCTCCAGCCGATGGCTCGGAGTCAGCGGCCAGGGCGTTGCGGAGCTTGTACCCAGGCAAGGACACCGTTGTCGATTTCAGTCAGGACCCGGAATTGGTCGAGACCTTCACCAACCTGGTCTCGTTCACTGAGGCAGTTGCAGAGCAGGAACAGCAGGTAGAACTGCTCAAGCAGACACTGCAGCAAGCCATGGGGGACGCTTCCATTGCCCGGTTCGGCTCACTGGGAGAAGTCATCTACCGCCGTAGTAAGGACGGCACGTCACTGGATACCAAGCGGCTCGCAGCCGAGCACCCGGAGATCGCTGCGGCCTACACGGTAGTCCGTCCGGGGTCGCGCCGATTCCGGATCAACACCACGATCAAAGAGGTCACATCATGCTGAAGGGACTGGCCATAACGCCGCCCGTGATTGGGCGTATTTCCATCGGCCGGGTAGCAGAGCGCAATGGCAAGCGGCTGCCCGAAAAGGACGACCAGTTCACCCTCACCAGCCAGGTACAGAACCGTGAGGGCTGGGTGCTGCACCCGCTGGATGAAGAGCTGCGGAAGGCATCGGAGGGTAACAAGCTGCGATCCATCCCGGTGCGCCTGCTCTTCGACGATCCAACCCTGAACCTCCGGGCTGACTACTCGCTGTTCAATCGCGAGAACGGAAGACCGCTGTGTGTAGGCAACGGAGACACCTGCCGGCGACAAGGCCCTGAAGGCACGGAGACGTTGCCTTGTCCTGGTCCGGATGGGTGCCAGTTTGCCAGTGGTGGCTGCAAAGCCTATGCCCGCTTGAATGTGGTCATTGGGGACGGGGAGGGGGATGCGATGGGCAGCTTTGTTCTGCGCACTACCTCCTACAACACCATCCGGACACTCGCAGCGCGACTGCACTACCTCAGTGCGGTGTCAGGTCGTCGGCTGTCTTGTCTGCCCCTAGAGCTGAAACTACGAGGTAAGTCCACCACGATGAGCTACCGATCAGCGATCTACTACGTCGATCTGGTGGTTCGGAGCGGGCTGACGCTCGAGTCGGCGGTCGCAGAGGCGGTTGAGCGACACGCAACAAGAGCTGCAGCGGGGATCGACCAAGCTGCACTGGATGAGGCAGCGAGACAGGGCTTCGCAAATGGAGCCTTCGAGGATCTGGACGAAGACGTGCCGGCCGTGGTCGAGGAGTTTTATCCGTCAGGGCATGGCGAGGTCGCACAGGCTCCTGCGAAGGAAAGTCTCAAGGATAGGCTGGAAGCACAAGCGTCCCGGTTGGCGTCGTAGGGGAGCAGTACCGGTACGGATCTGTATCAGGTACGGACAAGAGGCAGTTCAGGTCCTGAGCGGACATCGGATGGAACGGGCCGGTTTGTGGGCGCAGAGGACGAGACATGCCAGGGAGCGAAAGCTCCCTGGCATGTAAGTGTTTGATTTTTCATTGATCTGGTCGGTTGTGCGCGTCCCTGGAAAAAACCTGGATTTTTTTTCCCTGTACCCCCAACAGCAGCATATCGACACTGATCACGTCGGAGGCCAATCACCTTCGATAGGAAACCGGCCGGATTCCTTCCTGAAACGTTCAACATAACGAAGGAATCAACAAATGAAGCACATGACGTCCAGTCTGCGCCAGGGCGTAGACAAAAGCATGACTTTGGCCGAAGAGAACAACAGTGCTGGGAAAGCAGGTTGGCCGGATAGTCCGACGCTGCGTCTGAAGGAGCTGATCAAGCTGCTCCGCGTCAGCAGGAGCAAGGCATACGAGCTGATGAAGACCGATCCGGACTTCCCGAAGGGCATTCCGCTCTATGACAGCGAACTGTCCCCGAAGTTCTACTGGACGCATGAGGCAATGGCATGGGTAGAAGGCCGTGCAGTGAAGTTCCGTCGTGCGAAGGAGGAGAAGTGATGATGGCTAATTTTTCAGTCCACTCTTCGCCGCTTGACGCGCTCACGCACGCTTTGAGTGAACATTCGACCAAGGGGAAGGGCAAGCTGGAGCAGGACTTCAGGCAGGCCTATCCGATCCTGGAACAGCACATCGCAAAGAAGATGCGCAAGAAGATCTTGGTAGAGCAGTTCAATGCTGCGTACAAGCATGATCTGAACCTGATTCAGTTCCGCAAGCTGCTCAAGGAGGAGCGTTTTCGTCGCCATGCGGAGGGCGATGCTGCTCGGTGCCAGAGCTGTGGCCATCTGTTGGTTGAGGTTGAAGAACAGACCGCGGTTGGCTCGACAGAGGAGGATGCATGATGACAACCAATTGGCAGCGTTATGCCCCCAAATATCCCCTGGAAACCTTTCACCATGTTGCTCGTGAGGCAGGCCTTGAGCTCCTTCGCAACGTTCAAGTTCCCGACGCCATGGTTGGTATGGGTCTTATCAATGCCATTTCGATGGCGTGCCAAGGTCTGATTGATGTCAAGTTGCCGACCGGACAGATCAAGCCTGTAACCCAGAACTTGATGCTTGTGGCTGAGTCTGGTGAGCGCAAGTCCACGGTGTTCGAGCTGCTGCAGGCGCCTTTCCGCGATGCAGACACGAAGGCGATGGCTGCGTTCAAGCAGCAGACTGAGGCTTATGAGATCGACTATGGACTCTGGACGTCCAAGATGAAGGGGCTGAGGAGCGCGATCAGTAAAGCAGTTGCTGCTGGCAAGTCCGTCGAAGCACTGGAGGCACAGCTGAAGGGGTTTTCAGAAAAGAAACCTCTGCAGCCCCGCCTGCGTTGCTTCCTGAGGCAGGACATCACGGCCAAGGCCATCATGGAGGCCGTTCAGGGTGATGGTGAGTCCATCGCCATCACGACTGACGAAGGTCATATGCTGTTCAAGAGCGAGGCAATGGCGAATGTGGGCCTGCTCAATCGTCTCTGGGATTCGCCAGGAATGATGCCGTTAGACCGTGCGGATAACGAGCATCTGATTGCGATGAATCCGCGCGTTTCTGTGAGCATCATGACCCAGTACGAACCGCTCAAGCAGTTCCTCAATAGGCGAGGCTCTGTCGCAAAGGGGAGTGGACACTGGGCACGCTATCTGGTTGCGTGGCCTCGCTCCATGATGGGCTACCGGCGAATCGAGGACGTGGAGCCGGTATGGGAACATCTGCCGGCATTCCATGATCGGATCTCTGAGCTTTTGTACAAGTACAAGGAGCTGTCAGCTTCGGGAGTCATTACTCGTGAAGTGGTGTCCTTCTCCATCGATGCCAGGGCACGCTGGGTAGCACTGGCATCAGAAACTGAGTCTTTGCTGCGCGACGGGGAGTACTTGAGTGATATCAATGACTTCGCGTCAAAGATCATGGAGATCGTTGCTCGACTCGCTGCGTCGATGCAGTACTTCAGTGGAGAGGGTGGTGACATCACCCTCGATACGATCAATCGTGCCTTCGACATCGTTCGATGGCATGTTGAGGAGTACAAGCATCTGTTCTCGCCCGCGTTTGCGCTGGCTCAAGATCAGATTGATGCTCAAGCATTGGAGAGCTATCTCGCCACAAGGTGGTGGCAGGGGCGTTATTCCGATACATGCGCACCCAAGAACCAAGTTTTGCGCTGTGGGCCTGTACGTGACCGAGCAAGGCTGAATGCAGCTATCTCGCTTCTTCAAGCCCAGGGGGCAATCCAGATCTGCAGTGGGTACCGGGACAAGAGGGCGTATCTGCGCTTGATGAATCACTACTTTGACCGGAGGACGCTGTAAGCGGCCTTGATGCCAAGAGGGCCCCGGCGATAGGTCGGGGCTTTTCTGCTGTGTTTAGTAGGTGCCATTGCGATTCTGCGACTTTGTCGCAGAATCGCTGGGTTAGGTACTTACCTCTCCCAGATTTTTAACTGCTGAAGCTGCCTTCACGGCTTTACGACATTGAGCATACTGCGACTTCTCGGCGTCCGCCATCTCCTTGACGAAGCGTTGGCCGAGGTGGCGCTCAGGGGACCTGGCAATGCCTTGATCACGCAAGCTGCGGTGGTCTACGCGGGTTGAATAACCGTTTTCTTCAAGGAACTGATTCTGGGTGTCCGCTACAAGTTTTCGCTGTGCAGTCACCTGCTGCTTCAACTCCATTGGGCTCTTTCCGCCACTATCCTTGCGGCATCCGCCTGCGGAAGGATTCTTGGCGTTGTAGCGGGCGAAGGTCTGTTCAGGTGTACGGGGGATGCCATCAGGCAGTCTGTCCGAGCACATCAGATGGATGTGCGGGTTCGGATCCCCACCGAGTTTTCCTTCAGGTGCATGGAGCGCGTACTGGTAGGGTTTGATCCCTGCGAGATTCTTTGCAAGCCGGTCGGCAAGTTCGACCTGCTGTTCAGTACTGAGCTCACTTGGAAGAGTGATTTCGTGTTCTCGGTACACTGCTCCGTTGGCACGCTCATGCTTGTCAGCAACGCTCCAGAACCGTTTCGGATCATCTCCTGCCCATTCGGGCATGTTCCCATGTCCTGTTTGGATAAGGTCCTTCTTGTCATTATGAGATCCTTTACGATCGATATAGTTGGCGTGCCTGCGTGCGCTGCCTTTCTTTCCACTTTTGATGCTGTAATGGAAGCTTGCCATTGCTGTATCACCCTTTCTCTAAGGAGAATAAAAAAGCCGACAAGAGTGATTCTTGTCGGCTACCGGTAGATACTCATGATCGAAGATTGTTGTGATTAGATAGAAAGGGTAAGTGCGCGTACCACACCCTGCCTGTAATCTATCGTCAGTTCTATTTTATTTCTATTTACTTCGATGCCTTTCGTTCTTCGTGTTGCTGCTTCGAAGGACGTGAGTGAGTTTCTACATATGTATAAGGGTGATGCAAGTTAAAAATTACACTGAATGCGAAGTGGCTTGATCTTCGATGTGTTGAATAAGGTATTCGCAAAACATGTTGATCTTTACCTCGTATTCGTTGCCTGCTTCAAGATCGAAATGAGAGTGAGCTATGGTCATGTGCTTCAGATATGCGATCTGGAATCTCATAAACGCTTCCATTCGGTTGTTGCGGCCGAAAAGTAATGCGTAGGCGATGCAATATCGATGATAGAGGGTGAGCATCGCGCCTTGCGGGATGTAGTCCTCTTCATATAGCTCTTCGATGTCTCTTGATGTGTCCAGGTGACTCAGTAGGCGAGATACAGCTTTCTCGCTTGAGCTCTGCCCTTTCCAGGAGGGCGTGTACTTCGTTTTGATCTTCTTTTGTATCGTAATGGCTGAAAGGGCTGCAACGCAGTCGGCCATCGAAATGTTGACGACGTCATGATCTGTTCTGTGCCATTCGTGGAAGACATAGGCATGCAGAACCTTCTGCGTTTCGTCGGCTATGTTTGTGATCTCGCTGGATCTCAAATCATAACCAGTGGCTTGGTGAACCAAGCGTGCCAGCTCATTTGCATTGGTTTGCAGGAAGGAGTGAATAGCTGCGAGTGATGTGATAGGTCGCAATAGGGCATCGCACTCCGTCGGTGAGGAGATGGTGTGAGCGAAGAGTGGCTCTATCTTGTATTTGCTCAACTCGTCGTTTTCTGATTCGACAACCTGCTGATACTCTCCAACGAAGTGCAGGAATGGGAGAGTCAGCAAATAGATGTATAGCCTTTCGTGTACGGGGGCGCCTTCTTTGCCGGGTAAGGCATTTGAGGGTTGATAGCTTTCTATTTGATGTGCGCCAAACATAAAGGCGCTTGCTATGGCTTCATCATTGCCATCGAAAGCCATGTAGATGGGTTCTATAAGCTCCTTGATGTGTTTGGCGTAGTATTCAAGGAGTTTCGATGGTGTGAGTCTGTTGGTGTGGATGTGGCTGCGTCTTTCTTCGTCAATCTCACGCTCAAGTGTGGATATGAGATAGGACGCTGCTTTTATGGTCTTTTCGTTTCTGGGGGTGTTGCGCTCTATCCAGTGCTCGAAGGTGGCCTTAATGGTTCCTGGTTTCGATATTCTTTGAAGCAGCTGGGTGTCGCTGGAGTCGTTCTTGATGTAAAGGAGCTTAATTGTTTTTAGGGTGGAGAGTGGAAGTGTACAGTTCCCAGTAGGAATCTCTTGTCCCAATGTGGAGTTTATGAAGTCAATGACTCCTTTAAGCTCCTTGCGGGTTATTGTTTTCCCCGAGGTATTAGAGTGTTTGGTTTTGCTGCCATCTGACGCATGCGCCATCTCGTAGTTGAGCTCTTCCAAAAGCTCGCTGATACTTCCAGTCTCAGACGGATCTGTTTTTTTATCTTTTTCGAAGTCAAAGCGCGGCTTGTACTTCCCTGATTCGATGTTGCTGTTTTCCATTTTCAGCCACCATCCTTTTGGTTGTGTCTAGTGTTTGATGATCGCTATTTCGCCGATCCTTGTCAGCGCACCTGCAGAAGGTCGCCCCACTTCGTTGTATAGCTGGGCGACAACGAATGCAATATGGGTCGCCATTGAGCGTTGATAGTCACGTTGGACTGCTCTCCAAGTCTGGCTCCACCAACCCGCCAGCCCACGTTGCCTACTCCCACAGTGCCTCTGCCGAACTTCGCATTGATCTGGTCCAGCACGGCCATGGTGCGTTCGGCTTTCTCGTTAGGGCTAACGAAGAGGTCTGCCTGACGGGCTTCAGCCTGTACCAAGTTGGTCAGACCCACACCTCCACGTTTATAGGCCTGGATGCCTTGGCCACGGTCTGCCTGATCCATTATCGACTTGGCCAGGCGTCGCACTGTCCGTAGGACTTCCCCTGTGTCCTGCGTAGGAAAGGGGAAAGGTGTGGCTCTGCTGGCATGGAACGAATCGCCCTTGAAGGGGTTGCCGACCAGCCAGACCCACAGTGCACCTGCCGCTTGGCCTCGCTTGCGTAACTTCTCGCAGGCCACGCTGCAGAACGTGGCCAAGGCCTCCATCGGGTCGGTCACGTCACGACCAAAAGTACGGCTGACCACCAGCTGCTGGCGTTCGGGTTCTTCCAGTTCCAGATCGCTGCAGGGAATTCCCCGCAGCTCCATTTGGGTGCGGCCCAGAACTACCCCATAGTGCGCACGAACATGGTCGGTGGGGAGTGCGGCCAAATCTGCAGCAGTTCTTACCCCTTCGCCTGCCAGGCGTTCGGCGTAGCGCCTGCCCACTCCCCACACATCCTCGACGGCCAGAGCGTTGACGTTCTGTGCGGTGGCATGGAAGACGGCCAAGGAGCCCGCATGGACGGCACGCTTGGACTGGTCCTTGGCGAGCTTGTTGCCTGCCTTGGCCAGGGTGCGTGTGGCACCCAGGCCAGCGCAGCAGGGAATGCCCACCCATTGCAGGATACGTTCGCGTGCCTCAATGCAGGCCGCAACAGGGTCTTTGAGGCCTTCCAGGCCGACGAAATTTTCATCGATCGAATAGATCTCCACCCTGGGGAAGAGATCCTGAAGAATCGTCACAATCCTGGCTGACAGATCCCCGTACAGCGCGAAGTTGGCTGACCTGACGAAGACCTGCTTTCTGATGTCCTTGGGGACCTGGAAGATGGGCATACCCATCTTCAATCCCAAGGCCTTCGCCTCTGGCGACAGGGCTATACAGCATCCATCGCCATTGCCAAGCACAACAGTGGGTTTGCCTCGCAGCTTGGGGTCGAAGACCCGCTCGCATGAGACGTAGAAGGTGTTGCCGTCGATAAGTCCGTAGCGCATGCGGGCACGGTACGAGGCTCATGTATCAGGAGCTGAGATCAGAGGTGCTGGGTGATGGACCAGCGAACCACACCCCAGATTTCCAGCTCGACATCCTCTGGCACGACGATGGATGGATATCCGCTACCGCTGGCCAAGACCATGCAGTTGTTACGCATGTAGAGCTTCTTGCAGACGAAGCCACCTTCCCACAGAGCCACGACTGTGTGCCCAGGTCGTGGACTGATCGAGCGATCGACGACCAAGAGATCGCCGTCGTGGATCCCAAAATCGGCCATCGATCCGCCGCAGTCGGCCTGTACCAGGAACGTTGCTGGTGGGTTGGGTGCCAGCTTGGCATTGAGATCCAAGCGATCCTCTTCTCGGAAGAAGTCTTCAGCAGGACTGGGGAAGCCGCAGGCGGCAGTGCTACCCAGAACGGGGAGAGGTAGGGACGATGAGGCGTCCCGGACAGGCCAGACTGTCACAGGCAAGGTTTTCATGGGCGTCGATGGCCAAAGCCGTGAGCTGTGGCGCGATGGGAGTTGTGTTAGTAATATTACTACTTCCCATCTGCCCGTCTGTCCACCCCCATCCAAGTGAGATGGGGGTAGAGCCCTGTTCAACTTGTCGTGGTAGATCCAGAGATTGAGTTGAGGCCGGATGTCTTGAACACTATTCGTGCCGGTCTATGGGCTGACTAGATGTGATCTCCCAGTAGGTTGTTCATCCGGGGCATCTCTGGAAGATGGTGGTTACCAAAGCATGGCCCGAAAGATTCTAGATGAGCTGAGTCTGAGGGACGCGCGGGATATGGCCTTTCCGGTAGCTGCTCTGGATGCGCTTACCTCGGGCGGGTTGCTTCATCTCTTGCGGCGAACGCTGGCCAATGTGTTTCGTGATCAACAGCGTGTTTCACTGGTCTGGTCAATGATACGCACGCACGATGCCGAGACGAGGGTGTTTCCGTTGGTTCTCGAAGTGATGGTTAGGTTCAACGGGCACGACTATCCCGTAGCAACAAGGGAACATCTGGAGCCGTTAGTCGCGACGGGCGTAGAGGATCCGCAGACTCGACTGGCTCAGCAGATCCTTGAGGCTATGCGCGCTTACTACGACCCGCTAAAGGCACTGCCGGTGGCGGAAGAGCTGCGGCCCTCATCCGAGCAAATGATCAGGTTGAGAAGGAGCGAGGGAGATTGATGAATGAGGCTTTCGAAGAAGCGAGTAAAGATTCCTTATTCCGCCAGATCGCCAAGTCGATTCCGCTTAAAGCCGGGCGCTCCATGTTCTTCATGAGAGACGGCGAAATAGGAGAGACACGCCGATGATGTCGGCATCACACTCAGTAGCGGTGCCACGCAGCGAGACGATCGATAAAGTCGGCAGCGATATGCAGCGCCGTCAGTTCATCTTCGGCAAGCTGGAGGATGACCGGGCATGAGGCTCATCATTAAGGAGTTCCTGAGCCAGCTCAGGGAGTCGGGAGAGCTGGACCGGCTGCTTCCGGATCTGCTCGCCCGCATGAAGCTTATCCCCATAAGTCGAGCACAGGTCGGTGTGCGCCAGAATGGAGTGGACATAGCAGCCGTCGGCAAGGACAGGGACGGCGTCAAGACGCTCTATTTGTTCGTGCTTAAGGTCGGCGATTTGGGTCGTCGGGACTGGGATGACGGCGTCAATGCGGTTCGTGCAACGTTGAACCAGATTCAGGACTCCTACCTGCATACCTCGGTGCGAGAAGAGCACCAAGGATTGCCGGTCAAGGTGGTCATCTGCTCCACCGGCGAGCTTAAGCAGGAAGTGCAGCAGGACTACACGGGTTACATCAATCGACACACCACGTCTAACCTGGGGTTTGAGTTCTGGTCCGGTGACGACCTAGCGGACATGGTCGATACGCACTTGCTGGACGAGTATGCGATCGATCCGTCACAGCGGGCGGAGCTTCGTCGTGCCATTGCCTTGATTGGCTCAAGGGACTATGACCTGAGGCACGCGTACAAGATCGCCCAGGTACTGCTGATCGACAGCCACGACGGGACGCAGACGCTAAACAACACCCGGCGGAAGCTGTTCATTCGTCAGCTGAAAACCGTGGCATTGGTGCTGGAGATTGTTTTTCGCTGGGCAAATGAGGAGGGCAACCTGCTTAATGCGTTCAAGATGGGAGAGCGCTGCTGCCTTTGGGCGTGGGAGGCAATCCGGGCCCGGAACCTCTTCAAGTATCGCCCTGCTATTTCAGCTTTTCGCGATATCTGTCAGATCCACGAACGCATCTGTGCGGCCTACTTCGCCAAGCTTGAGCAATTCTTCAGGGCAAGGGACGGGCTATCCGGTTTCGCTAGCGAGAATGCGTTGGTAACAGAGAAGGTTCTCGAGCAAATCGGGATCCTGGCTGAGATAGGTCTCATGCAACAACACCATGCTGAGATGGCACTGGAAGAAGGCAACGAAGAGGCGGCGGCCGTGACGGCGGCCAATGCTGATGTGGTTGCAGATACGCTGATCGCGGTCATCAAGAACAATGCGTCCTCGGGGTCGCCTCGTTACGATGGCAATGCGATCGAGTTATCCTTAGCCTTCTTGCTGCTGTTTATCACTGACAAGCGTGAGGCGGCGAAACAATGGCTGGATGACTTGGCTGCCCGCGTGTCGTTCGCGTTCAAGGTCAAGCAGCACTTCCCCGTTGCGACCGACTCGTTTGATGACCTCGTCGCGATGGAGGTGGGCGAACTCTCTGAGGACCAGGTGGAGAAGCTGCGTCAGCTTAGTACCCTGGTGCCGACACTGATGTACTGGAGCCTCATCTTGGGTCACGATGAGGTCTACCAACTCCTGCGCGAGCGCTATGGCTCGGCCTTCGAAGGGGTCTGCATGCAGCTCTGGTACGCCGATGACCTCACCGAGTCGCTGATCTACCGCCAGCCGGCGCAGTATGAAAGCGGCACGACCGAGGCACTTCTCAAGTTCCCCGAGAAGATTGGCGACCTGCTACGAGCAGAGATGAAGAAGGCTGAGTCCGAGGCCATAGTCAGGCTGGATACGCTCTCCGCGGTAAATCTTGGGTGGTGATCGCGATGGCATGTCGTCACTTCAGGACGCCGTTCCCGCCGCAGCTCTGGGTTCCCCTTTTGCTCCGGACCAGGGCTGCCGACGTGCCCGGCCCAGATGAAGTAGAAGACCCGCCATGTGAAGAGCCGACCAGCGTCGCAGGTCCAGAATAGGGTCGAGCTGCACGTCGGCTTGCTAGTCGGCCGCGGCCGTCCTTATCGGGGCGGCCTGACTAGGATCGCCATGTCCGCTTCTGGCCGAAAGCGGACATCGGTGCCATGCCAAGAGTCCAACTGGCTGGCTGCTGTGACCACTTCGTTTGGCGGCGCTGTCCAACTGCTTGGTTGTTAGTAGCATGACCTGAGCAGGAACCGATGGGTCGCTACACAACTAGCCGAGGCCGGGGTCGAACTGTCGGCGGGCAGCGTGCACCATAGCTATGGCAGCACGCTGGCCGAGACGACCAATGGGCTGTACAAGGCCGAGGTGATCCATCGGCATTCGTGGCGCAATCGCGATCAGGTGGAGCTGGCCCCACGCTCGACTGGGTGTACTGGTACAACCACCAATGACTGCTGGGGCCGATCGGGAACATCCCGCCAGCGGAAGCCGAAGCGGCTTACTATCGGCAGCAAGCCGGTCAGGCCAAATTGGCCTGAATCAAATCCAGTGCCTCCAAGAAAGTCGGAGCGGTTCAGTTACACAAAAAACCCTGCACACGCTCACCTATGGACGAAGGTTGTCGATTAGGTTTGTGACTGACGATGGCTCGCACTGAACTGTTGCGGCGTGACGGCCATTGATCTCGACATTGACCCCCGCCTCCCTGGCGCCACTCTCACTAGTCTGGTCGAAGATACTGTAGACCGTATTTCCCGTAGGAATCCTGACCGTTTCCATCGACGAGGTTCGCGCCACTGAAACCATGCTGTGGAGGACAGAGAGGTTCATCTCGGGCTTCTGCGTACGTCGCGCGAAGATGTATCGCAGCTCCGAGCCAGAATCGCAAAGCGCTACCTGCTTCTGGTTCGTGGTGGTGCAGCTAAAGATCAGCCGCTCAGCGTTTGTGCATGTCGTCGCATCAGTTGATAGCGATGTGTATGCAGGCTCCACAGGTGACTGCATGGAGCCGGCACTGTAAGGTGCAATACACTGACCAGACTCACATATCCGGTCACCCTTGCAGTCAGTATCCTTTCCGCATTGCGAGAATTCCGGCTCTTGCAAAGGGAGCTGAGATTCCTGCTGCTGCATTGCGGGGGGCGTGGCAAGTGACGGATTTGGAAGATCTACCGGCAGGTCAAGCCCGAGCGCGCGTCTGACCACGAAAGCGGCTTCTTTACCGACCCCGCAGCTCTCCAGCGTGTCGACCAGTGCCCCATTCCATTCCCGGTCCGGAAGCTTCTCGCCCCGAACATAGTCGTCGATCTGTTTGGTGCTGAACTTTCCTTTCAGTTCCTTGTACGAGCACGAGCACAGTTCTTTCGGGATGCCCTGAGCGGAACAGCTGGCCACATATCTGCTTCGCGATTTTCCATCGCATGCCACAAGTAGCATCGAAAGGATCATCGTCATGATGATGATTGTTGTGTTCTTTGCCATTTAGTTCACCTTTTCGATGCCAATACCAGACCCAGTACGCCAAGTAGAACAATGCCGCCGAGTATCTTTCCAAGCGACGGGAAGATGATTACAGGCCAGACAAATGATTTGCCCAGGTTGTATGCAAAGCCCCTGTAAGCGTCGTCGCCCCACCAGTTTCCGTAGAAAGCGAAGATGATTGCAATGATGAAATAAATTACGGCCAGTTTCTTCACGGTCATTCCTTGATTTTTAAGCTGTTTCTTAGATACTAGGCGATCCACTCAAGAAGTGCGCTCTCGATATTATCGTCAACTTCATCCAGAAATCCGGGAATGGCATCCGTGGGCAGATATGCGTCTGTTGCCTCGCGCATGAAGACCAGGAACTCGTTGCCGAACGCGGTCACTGGGTAGAGCTCCATAAGCGCGGGCGAGCGGATGGAATGCTCGAACTCATCAATCAAGCCGGAGGCATCCCGTTCTGATATCAGGAGCTTGTATCGGCTCCATCTACGCATGAATTCGTTGAAGAATCCCGAATTCCTTAGCTCCTGCTGGATGATCTCCATCTTGTGGAGGCCTCTGATGGCCTTGAGGCCACTGACATCGATGATGCATTCGATCAGCATGGCAGTCGCAGTAGCTGCTGCGATCTCATCCGCATAATCACGCGCGTCCGGAATGTTTGCTCTGATCAAATGCTCAGCGGCGGCGATTGAGTATGTAAGGAGCTCAAAGCGAATGGCGTCGCTCGTCCAGAGTGAACGCACGTCGCGAGGAACCGCGCTGTCTGATTCAATCCATTCTCCAAGCGAGAGGGATATCGGCAGCAGCAGGTTGGCAAGCTGCATGACCGCTTGCTCCGCTCCTTCAGTGGCCCTGATTTTCTTTCCTATATTTTGCTCAAAAGTCTTGTAGTAGCCCTTTTCCAGCAGCGTGATGGCTCTATGTCCTGTTCCGGAAGAAGCCGGGCGCTTGTACCTGGTCTCGCGCGGCGCATTGGCACGGCGCTGCTGACAAAAGGCATTGAAGAGATCAAAGAAATGATGGACTTCATCTGAGTCAGGTACGTTCAGTTTCCCAAAATCATGCCCATTGACTTTGATCCTGCTCTTATAAGCCTCGATGCTTTCGATCTTTTCCACTTGGACCGAGCAGAGGGATTCGAAGACCGCCTTGAATCTGACCTCATGCTCTGTGATAAGCACGCCCTCTTTGGCACTTCCAAAGACGGTGTCGTCGATCAGCGCGATGACATTGCGTGGGTTTAGCCCTCTGCCGTAGCTTTCCAGAGCACCACCCAGCTTTTTCTGCGGGATGTTGGGAGCGACATGTATCTTCTGGAAGAACTCGTTGTCCGGTGCATGCCGCTGAAGAAATTCCAGCAACGACCTGTGTTCGTCTTGCTCCGGAATAGGTGGTGGTGAAGCGGCCGGTTTGGCAGATTGCTTCCCGCGCTGCTGATCAAACCGAGCCCGCTCACTCTGATCTTTAAGAATGGCGTAGGCCGCGTTCAGTTCCTTCATTTTTTCCGTGGCCCAAGCGAGGGTCTCGGAATCGGAGCTGGCATAACGATCTGGGTGATACTGGCTCCTCCGTCCCTTGTACGCGAGATCGATTTCGTCGATTGACGCACTGGGGCGGATTCCCAGCACTTCGTAATAATCCTTTTCCAACATGCATCCCCCCTGATGTTTCCTTTCACGCCTTTGACTTTTCGTCAAAATTGTTTGAAAGAATAGCATCAATGATGAATGGAAGGGGGGGATTCCGTTTTTTGGGGGATCCCAAAGCAGATTTAGGTAGCCATGCCTGTTTTGCATCGACGTGAGGCTTTGTTGCATCTTCGGTCCGCCCAATTGGCTGGAGCGGTTGATCAGTGCGTCCCGTACTTGCAGCTCCGTTACCTGCCGTTCGAAGGTGCAGCGCCGCCGCAGTCGGCCTGTACCAGGAACGTTGCTGGTGGGTTGGGTGCCAGCTTGGCATTGAGATCCAAGCGATCCTCTCCCCGGAAGAAGTCTTCAGCAGGACTGGGGAAGCCGCAGGCGGCAGTGCTACCCAGAACGGGGAGAGGTAGGGACGATGAGGCGTCCCGGACAGGCCAGACTGTCACAGGCAAGGTTTTCATGGGCGTCGATGGCCACAGCTGTGAGCTGTGGCGCGATGGGAGTGGTGTTAGTGATATTACTACTTCCCATCTGCCGGGCTGTCCACACTCATCCAAGTGAGATGGGAGTAGAGCCCTGTTCAACTTGTCGTGGTAGATCCAGAGATTGAGTTGAGGCCGGATGTCTCGAACACTATTTGTGTCGGTCTATGGGCTGACTGGAGCAGTCCGGACCAGGTCTGGGAAGGATGAAATCAGCCCATGCCTGCATCATGGGGCGTCGTTGCTCCAGCAGATCAGTGCGGTGATAGGCAGCTTCGACCTTGTTTTTGACAGTGTGGGCCAGCGCGCGTTCAGCAAGATCCCGAGCATAGCCTTCCTCGCTGCACCAGTCGCGAAAGCTTGACCGGAAGCCGTGCGCGGTGGCTATCCGCTTGTCGCTATCGCTGTGGGCCTTCAGGCGGCGCAATAGCGCAGTTAGGGTCATGTCCGAGAGGACTGTTCGGGACTGGATCGATGGGAAGACCAGATGATCGTGCTTCCCTGCCTGTACCTGCAGCAAAGTGATGGCTTGCTCAGAGAGTGGGACACGATGGGTCTGGCTGGCTTTCATGCGATCGGCAGGAATGATCCAGACTTTGTTGCGCAAATTGACCTCATCCCAAGTCATTCCCCTGACTTCGCCAGAGCGCGCAGCGGTCAAGATCAAAAACAGCAGCGCACGTTTGGTGACATCTAGCTCGTTTGTATCCGCCAGTCTGGTTTTTACAAACGCCGGGATGTCGGCCCAAGGCATGGCCGGTTGATGCTCTTGTCTGACCGTCTTGCTGGGTTGTACCGGCAACAGATGTGTGACTACATCCACGGGGTTGGCTTGGTTGAACCCGTGTGCCCAGCCCCAGGCCATCACGGCATGCAAACGCTGCTTTACTCTGGAAGCGGTCTCTGCTTTTTCCAGCCAGATCGGGCGCAAGACATCGGCCATATGACGAGGCTGAAGTTGATCCATCGGTAGGGAGCCGATCTTGGGGAAAACGTATTCGGTAAGTGTGTTGATCCACTGCTGTGCGTGCTTGGCATTCTTCCAGCCTGGCTTCAGTTCGGCGTGTACCTGTTTTGCTGCCTCTTGGAAGGATGGCATCACCGGTGCGGCCACAGGGGTCTCCTTGATCGCCAGGGGGTCTTGCCCCAGTGCAATCTCTTCGCGCATCTCGCGAGCCAGCTTGCCGGCAAGAGCGACGCCCACGTGCGGGTAGCTGCCTAGGCCGGCGTTGCGCCGCTTGCCAGTGACAGGGCTTACGTAGCGCAAGACCCACTTGCCTTGGCCCTTCTGGGTGCGTGAAGGAAGCAGACTCAGGCCGGTAACTCCGCCGTGTGGCAGTGCTGCGCTTCCGGGAGTGATGCTTCGAGCTTTGATGTCGGTTAGCAGTGCCATGCGTGCCTGGTATGCCATCTGGTATGCCATCCAGTATGCCATCTGGTATGCCATTTCGCGTTGGGTGGTGATGGGCGTTGCTGGACGGTGCTGGATGATGTCACTTGTAAGCCATTGAAATTAAATGTCAAATATATGCTATTTGCGATGCCACTGGATTTCCTTGGACGGATCTATGGCAGTCCCCCTCTCCGCCAGATAAAGAAAAAGGGCTGCCGAAAGGCAGCCCTTTTTCTTTATCTGGCGCGGGATGCGACGCGCGTTGCGCGTCGCCCCACGCGTTGCTGCGCAACGTGTGGGCCCCCTTCCTGGTGGGGCTTGTTCCTCCAGATGGACCAGTAGATCCACGCCATGCGTGGATGCACAGCGGGAGTTACGCCGTAGTGGGGATGTCCTGTTCCGGCAACCTGCGGAACACCAGGCTGGCGTTGGTGCCGCCGAAGCCGAACGAGTTCGACAGCGCGTAATCGATGCGGCGGTGTCGCGGCACCTTCGCGGTGAGGTCGAGCCCGGCACAGGCCTCTGATGCGGTGTCCAGGTTGCGGGTGGGCGGTGCAACCTGGTCGCGCAGTGCGAGGATCGAGAGGATGGCTTCGACGCTGCCGGCGGCGCCCAGCAGGTGGCCCATCGAGGACTTGGTTGAAGAGATCGACATCGCACCCGTGGTGGCGTGTGTGCCGAACACGCTCTTGATGGCGGCAATCTCGGCCAGGTCGCCGGCCATGGTTGAGGTCGCATGGGCATTCAGATAGTCGATGCGCTCCGGGGCGACGCCGGCGCGGCGCAGGGCGGCCTGCATCGCGCGGGCGGCGCCATTGCCGTCCTCCGGCGGCGATACGATGTGGTAGCCATCGCCGGACATGCCATAGCCGACGATCTCGGCATGGATGTGGGCGCCACGCTGGCGCGCGTGCTCGTATTCCTCCAGCACCAGGATGCCGCTGCCTTCGCCCATGACGAAGCCATCGCGATCCACGTCCCAGGGCCGCGACGCGCGCTCCGGTGTGTCATTGAAGGCCGTCGACAGCGCACGCGCCGCGCAGAACCCGCCGATGCCGAGTTCGCACACCGCTGCTTCGGTGCCACCGGCGATCATGACGTCGGCGTCGTCCAGCGCGATCATCCGCGCGGCATCGCCAATGGCATGGGCCCCTGACGCACAGGCGGTCACGGCGGCATGCGCAGGGCCGCGGAAGCCGTACTGGATGGCGATATGCCCGCCGGCCAGGTTGATCAGCGTGGAGGGGATGAAGAACGGCGAGATGCGCCGCGCAGAGGTTCGCTCAAGCACGCGCGCGGTGGCTTCGATACCGGGCAGCCCGCCGATGCCGGCGCCGACCATGACGCCGGTGCGGTCACGCTGTGCGTTGTCCTGCGGCAACCAGCCGGCATCGTGGATGGCTTCATGCGCAGCGGCCAGCGCATAGACGATGAAGTCGTCCATCTTCTTGAGTTCTTTGCTGTCGGCCCAGTCGGTCGGATCGAAGCCGCCGCTTGCGCGGTTGCCGTGCGGCAGCAGTCCGGCGACGCGGCAGGGCAGGTGCGTGGCATCGAAGCGATCGATCGGGCGCACGCCGCTGTGGCCGTCCAGCAGGTTGCGCCAGCTGGTCGCCACGTTCATGCCCAGCGGCGTAATCATGCCGATGCCGGTGACCACAACGCGGCGATAGCCCAGCGGATACGGGGGAGAAACAGAAGCGGTGTTCATGGTGGCAGGGACCGTGGGGTTCATTCGGGCAGGGGGACGTCTTTCCAGAGCGCTTCGACCTGTGCGGCGCGTTGCCTGACCTGCTCGGAGGCCACCGGGCCCGGCTGCAGCAGGACGCGATCGACGGTGATCGGCGTGCGTGTGTGGCGGTCGACCACCATCGATTGCAGCGGCGCGCCGCTACCGCGGTCGATCTGCGAAACGGCGGTGCCTTCAGGGGTGAGGTGGCGGCTGCCCCAGTCGAACAGCACGACCAGCACCGGGAACAGCTCCTGGCCCTTGGGGGTCAGCACGTACTCATGGCGCGGGGGGCGTTCGCTGTAGGCCTGCTTCTGCAGCAGGCCGTTGTCGACCAGATGCTTCAGGCGGCGGGTGAGGGTGTTGGCGGGGATGCCCAGGCTCTGCTGGAAGTCGTCGAAGCGCCGGCAGCCCTGGAAGGCGTCGCGCAGGATCAGCATGCTCCAGGACTCGCCAATGCAGTCCAGTGCCCGTGCCGTCGGGCATTCCATCGTGGCGAAGCGGGTCGTTCTCATGCGGGCAGCGTAATCCAGTAACTTCAAATATGGAAGTTACTGGCGGTCGCCGTGCCGTTGCCGGTTCAGGCGGAGGTGCTGCGCCCGTGTCTGCCAGCGATCGCGCAGGTGCGGGTTACCATGTGCACATCACTTGCTGGAGCTTTCCCCGATGACCGCTGAAATCCTCGTCCCCGTTTCTTTCGGCGAGCTGCTGGACAAGATCTCGATCCTGCAGATCAAGTCCGAGCGCATCAGTGACGAGGGCAAGCTGGCCAATGTGCGCAAGGAGCTCTCGGCGCTGGAGCAGACCTGGATGGCACACCCGGCGGCGGTGAAGGATGTCGCCAGGCTGCGTGCCGAGCTGAAGGCAGTCAACGAGCAGCTGTGGGATATCGAGGACGACATCCGGCTGAAGGAGAAGGCGCAGGCGTTCGACCAGGGCTTCATCGACCTGGCGCGCAGCGTCTACCTGCGCAACGACGAACGCGCGCGCATCAAGAAGGCGATCAACCTGGCGCTGGGTTCGGCGTACGTGGAAGAGAAGTCCTATCAGGATTACGCGCAGCGCGCGTAATCCCGGGCAGCCTGCCGCTCACCCCAGGTGATCGGCGACGTAGCGTTCGAAGGCGGCGATACCGTCTTCGACGGTGATCAGTTCCATCACATCATCGAACTCGATCTTGGTGCCCCACTTCAGATCGGCGGCCTGCTTGGCCAGGTACTTGCGTGCCGCATCGTCGTAGCGGTCCACGCAGTAGCGGCGGTCCGAGTACGGGCCACTGCGGTTCGGATTGCTGGCCGCATGCAGGCCCAGCACCTTGGTGCCCATCGCATTGGCGATGTGCATCGGGCCGGAATCGGGCGTCATCACCAGGTTGGCGCGGGCCAGCAGGGCAGGCAGCTGCTTGAGCGTGTCCTTGCCGACCAGGTCCAGTGCCGGTGTGTGCAGCTGTGCCTGGATGGCGTCGGCCATGCTGCGCTCCAGTTCGCTGCGGCCACCGCACAGCACCACCTGCCAGCCGCGCGTGACCGCGTGGTTGGCCACTGCGGCGTAGCGGTCGGCGTACCAGTTGCGGCGCACGTGGCTGGAGCACGGCGAGATCATCAGCACCGGGCGACCATCGTCCTGCCACTGCGCGGCGGCCCACTCATATGCGGACTGCGGCACGGCCAGGTCCCAGCTGACCTCGGTCTGGCGCAGGCCCAGCGGTTCGCAGAAGCTGCCGATGGCATCGAGCACGTGGATGCCGGGACGGTCGGGAATGCGTTCGTTGATGAAAAGCCCATGCAGGTCCTTCGAGCGGCTGCGGTCGTAGCCGATGCGGCGCTCGGCCGGAATGAAGGCCGACAGCAGGTTGGCGCGGAACGCGACCTGCATCTGCAGCAGCGCTTCGAAGCGCCCCGGCGGCAGCTGCCTGCGCAGTTCCTTGACCCCGGCCATGCCGCTCTTCTTGTCGTAGGCATGGAAGGTGACGCCGGGCAGGCCGTCGAGCAGCTTGTGGCCGACCTTGTCGATGATCCAGTGGATCGGCGTGTCCGGGCGCGCGGCCTGCAGGGTACGCACCAGGGGCACCACGTGGGTGACATCGCCAAGTGCGGACAGGCGCAGGAGGCACAAGGAGGAGGACGCTGATGCCATGTGTTGTTAGACTCAATGAAATGGTCGCATTCGACGCCAATGAAGCGCTGACGCCATGCCGCGAGGGTCGCGGCATCGGGGCCATTCTGTTCGACCGCGAGCGGCTGCGGCAAGCCGAGATCGGCCTGTTCTCGCCCCAGCACTGGGGCAGCAGGGCCCGGCCGGTGGGCGAGGGCGGCCGTGGCAGTGCCTGGTTCGTCGATGCGCCGTTCGGTGCCAGCGTGCTGCGCCACTACCTGCGCGGCGGCATGGCGGCCCGTATCAGCCATGACCAGTACCTCTGGCGCGGCTCGGACCGGACCCGCAGCTTCGCCGAATTCCGGCTGATGCGCGCCCTGCGCGAGAAAAAGCTGCCGGTGCCACGGCCGATCGCCGCGTTCTACATGCGCGAGGGCCTGCGCTACCGGGCGGCGATCCTGATGGAGCGGATCGAGGGCGTGCGCTCGCTGGCCGACCGCGCACTGGTGGCCGGCCGGGGTGCTCCCTGGGAGGAGACCGGGCGCCTGATCGCCCGCTTCCACCGTGCCGGGCTGGACCATGCCGACCTCAACGCGCACAACATCCTGTTCGATGGCAGTGGCCATGGCTGGCTGATCGATTTCGACCGCGGCGTGATCCGCATCCCCGCGACCGCCTGGCGCGAGCGCAACCTCAAGCGCCTGCTGCGCTCGCTGATCAAGCTGCGCGGCGAGCGCAGCGTGGAAGACGTGCAGAAGGACTACGCGCGGCTGCGTCGCGCCTATGACATGGCCTGGAACCGGGGCACCTGATGGACTGGTCGTTGCGTTTCCTCGGCGTCGGCAATGCGTCCGCGGTCGAGCTGGGGTCGCCGATGTCGGTGATCGAGCGGGATGGGCGTCCGTGGCTGACCATCGATTGTGGTGGCGAGGGTCTGACCGCGTTCAAGGCGCACTACGGACACATGCCGCAGGCGCTGTTCGTCACCCATGTGCACCTGGACCACGTGGCCGGCTTCGAGCGCCTGTTCGTGGATACCTTCTTCAATGCGCACCGGCGTGGCAAGGTGCGCCTGTACGTGCCTGCCACGGTGGTGCCGCTGCTGCACAAGCGCATCGGGGATTACCCGAACGTGCTGGCCGAGGGCGGTGCGAACTTCTGGGATGCGTTCCAGCTGATCGTGGTGGGCGAGGCGTTCTGGCATGAAGGCGTGCGCCTGGAGGTGTTTCCGGTGCGCCATCACTGGCCGGAAACCGCCTATGGCCTGCGCCTGCAGGGCGCGCTGACCTGGAGCGGCGATACCCGGCCGATTCCGGAGATGCTGGCCCGCTTCGCCAACGACAACGAACTGATCGCTCACGACTGCGGCCTGCACGGCAATCCGTCGCATACCGGCGTGGACGATCTGGAGCGTGAGTACAGCGCCGAACTGCAGGCGCGGATGATGCTGTACCACTACGCCAGCGCGGCCGATGGTCTGGCGCTGGCTGCGCGTGGGCACCGCGTGGCGCAGCCGGGGCAGTGCGTGCCGCTGGCGAGCCCGACCGCCCCGCACGTGCTGGCCCAGGACCCGCCGTGAGTGGTACCGGCCAGCCCGCAGACGCGGCGTTGGCTGCCGAACTGGAGGCGCTGGAGCGTGCACTGCATGCGCCAACCGTGCGGGCCGGCCGCGAGCAACTGGCGGCATTGCTGGATGAGGAATTCAGCGAGATCGGCAGCTCCGGCCGGTGCTACGACCGTGCGGCCGCGCTGGTGGAGATTCCGCTGGAGCGTGCCCAGGTGCAGATCGAATCGGAGCAGTACGCGGTCTGGCTGCTGTCGCGCGACCTGGCCCAGGTGCGCTACCGCAGCCGCCATCACCTCGATGGGCGGCCGCAACGCTGGGTGCTGCGCAGTTCGCTGTGGCGCCGGCACGGGGAGGGATGGCGCATGGTGTTCCACCAGGGCACGCCCGAGGCAGGGTAGCGGCGGGCGTTGCCCGGTATGAACGGCATAAGGGTCAGAGCCCTCTGCCGGGCAAAGGGATCTGACCCCAGTGCAGAAAAGGCGGTGGCCCCGCCGGCTGACCTCGGCGCCCGCGTCGATCGATACCGTTGCTGCCTTCCGGCCCTGGCGGGGTTTTCGACCTAGCGTCGCGAGGGGCCGACGGGGCCACCATAGAGACGTTGGCCGCCCATTGGGCGGCCAGTTCACGGATCAGGGGAAGCAGCGCGCGTCGCGCCGGAGACCACAGCCGGACTGCACATCGGTTGTCCGAGGGCAGACGCGCATTCTAGCGCAGGCGGGACCATCGACGCCAGCTTCACGCACTGAATCGGCTGTAACCCGTTCCCGGCCGCGGCGGCCGGGGCCGGCCCCCGTTGCTAGAATGCCGGCCAGGAGGAACGACCTCCCCCACATCGGGAATCAAAGACCAGGACGGCCTGGCCCTACCAAGAGGAGGGCCGTCATGGCCTGGATCTATCTGTTGTTTGCCGGCCTGCTGGAAATCGTGTGGGCCGTGTCCATGAAGCAGTCCGAAGGCTTCACCAAGCTCACCCCCACCGTGGTCACGATCATCGGCATGATCGCCAGCTTCTGGCTGCTGGCGGTGGCCATGCGCAGCCTGCCGCTGGGAACCGCCTATACGATCTGGACCGGTATTGGTGCGGTCGGCGCGTTCGTGGTCGGCATCGTGTTCCTCGGCGAGCAGGTCAGCCCGATGCGGATCGGTGCAGCGGTTTTGATCGTTTCCGGCCTGGTGCTGATGAAACTCTCCAGCAGCTGAATTCATTTGCTTATGGTGGAGAAAGGAATCTCCGCTTTCTGCAGGTATATGCATTTTCGGCAAAATCATTTTGTCCGCCCGATTTATTTGACGTACGTCATAAAAATATCGAGCGTGATTCACATGCCGCTGGCGCCATCGGTCGCACAGTGCCGCCATTCGTCATGCGAAACCGGGGAGTTTTCGCCTTGACGGATACGCTGGCGCGCCTGTTCCGGGTGCTGCCGCGTGAAGATGTGAGGATTTCCAGAAGTTAATGCCGCCAGGCCTTGTTCCCGTATCGGGAGCCGGGATGGGTCGCATCGTCTTCAAAAAAACCTGCCCGCTGTGCCATCCGGTCTTTTCAGGGAGATTTACCGATGAACCGCATTTACCGTCTGGTTTTCAATCGCGCCCTCGGCGTAATGCAGGTTGCATCGGAGGTCGCCCAGAATCCCGGCGGAAGTGCGGTCTGCACGGTGCGGGTGCCGCGCTTGCGGGCGCACCAGCTGGCGGTGGCATTGGCCGCCACGCTGGCCAGCGGATCGGCATTCGCAGCGTGCACAGGCACCACCACCGTCGACTGCGACGGCACCACCAACATCAACAACTACTCCAACGCGACCAACGGCCTCACGCTGAACATCGCTTCGGGTGCGTTGCTGCGTACGCCACCGATCGTAGGTGGCGGCAACGCAGCAACGCTGACCGGCGACAACGTGACGGTCAACAACAGCGGCACAATCGATCCGAGCTCGATCATCCTCGCGTCGCCCGGACTGGTGGTCGGCAATGGTCTGGCCAACAACAGCGCGATCCTCGTCAACAATAATTCCGGCGGACAGATCAAGGGTGTCGTCAACATCGCAACGCTGCTGGGCTTCGGTGGCCAGGCGCTGGTGGCACAGAATGTCAACGGCACCACCACCATCAACAATGCCGGCCTGATCAGTACGTCGTTGATCGGCGTAGGTAGCGTCTCCGACGCGACCACGGTGGTGACCTATGGCGGCGCGGCAGCCAATGTGACCAACACAGGCACCATCGACGGGCGCGTTGGCCTGGGTGCTTCTGGCGGGAACGCGTTCCTCAATGCGGGGGCGGTCAGTGGCAGCGTTCACCTGGGTGATTCAACCGGCGGAAATACCTTCACCGCAGTGTCGGGTTCCAGCGTTGTGGCCGGCGGCGGCACCGCCATTGCCGGCGTGATTACCGGTGTTACCGGGGTGAAGGTTGCGGCTGCGGGATCGGTCGATGCCGGTACCGGCAGCGGTGCCACCAACAACACACTGGTGCTGCAGAACAGCGTTTCCGGTACGGGATCCGGCACCGGTGGAGCGGTGACAACGCTGGGTTGGAACCAGTACCTCAACTTCCGGGAGCTTACTGTCAACAGTGGTACCTGGAACCTGCAGGGCGCATGGACGGGAGCCGGGTCGACGACGCTCAATGACGGCCTGGTCAATTTCAATGATGCCGGTTCCTTCGGCACAGGGCTGTTCACCGCCAACGGCGGTGCTATCGCCGCTTCCACGGCCGGTCTGAACCTGGCCAACGCTTTCAGCCTCGGTGGCAACCTGTCTCTGTCCGGAACCAATGCGTTCGGCCTGGGGGGTGTCCTTTCAGGCGCTGGTGGGCTGACCGTCAACAACACCGGCATCGTCACTCTGGGCGGCGCGAACCTGTTCACCGGCGGCGTCAACCTCAATGCTGGCGGGCTGGTGCTGGGCAATGCCGGTGCGCTGGGCAGTGGCACCCTGACCGTGGGCGGCGCAGCGTCGCTGGACACTTCCGCCGTCGGCTTCAACCTGGGCAACAATCTGGTGATCAATGGCGGGAGCTCGCTGAACCTGCTGGGCAGCAACGCGCTGACATTGAGTGGCTCGATTTCCGGTGCCGGCAACGTGACCAAGAATGGTGCCAGCACGCTGACGTTGAACGGTGCCAATTCGCTGACCGGCAACTTCAACCTGGCCGGGGGCGCGTTGGCGCTGGGCGCGGGCGGCAGCCTGGCGCCCACCGGCGCGATCACGCTGGGGGTCGGCACCAGCCTGGATCTTTCGGCGGCGGCCAACCAGACCATCGGCTCGCTGGCCGGCCTCGGTGGTTCGGTCAACCTCGGCAGCCACACGCTGACCCTGGGCGGACTGGGCAATACCAGCTACAGCGGAACGTTCGCTGCAGGTACCGGTAGCCTGATCAAACTCGGCACCGGTGTGCAGACCCTGTCGGGGGTCAACAGCCTCAGTGGCGGTGTTGCGCTCAACGCCGGAGGCCTGTTGCTGGGCAATGCGGGCGCGCTGGGCAGTGGGACGTTCTCCGTCGGCGGCAACACCACCTTCGACGGCACCACGGCGCTGACGCTGGCCAATGCAGTCAACCTCGGTGCGGGTGCAAGCCTGAACCTGCTTGGCGGCCAGCCGCTCACGTTCAACGGGGTGATCGGCGGAACCGGCAGCTTGATCAAGAATGGTGCGTCCTCGTTGACACTCAACGGTGCCAATACCTTCAGCGGCGGCCTGGCGCTCAACGCCGGCAGCCTGGTGTTGGGCAACGGCGGTGCGCTGGGTACCGGCCTGCTGAATGTCAGCGGCGCGGTCACGCTCGACTCCAGCGCCGCGCTGACCGTAGGCAATGGCATCACGCTCGGCGCAGGCGGTTCGCTCAATGTGCTGGGCTCCAATGCACTGACCCTGGGCGGCGTGATCGGTGGTGCCGGCAGCCTGGTCAAGAACGGCGCTGCCACGCTGACGCTGGGCGGTGCGAATACCTTCAGCGGCGGCCTGGCGATCAATGCCGGCAAGGTCGCGGTGGGCAGCGGTGGAAGCCTTGCTGCCGGCGGAGCGGTCAGCCTGGCCGGCGTGGGTGCTGACCTGGACATCTCGCTGGGCGGCAACCAGAGCATCGGTGCACTGTCCGGCATCGCCGGCAGCACGGTGACGCTGGGCAGCAGTACGCTGACCTTCGGTGATGCCACCAACCAGACCTTCGCCGGCGTGATCGGTGGCACCGGCGGTCTGGTCAAGCAAGGGGCCGGCATCCAGACGCTGACCGGCGCCAATACCTTCAGCGGTGGCCTGAACCTGGCCGCCGGCGGCCTGGTGCTGGGCAATGCCGGTGCGCTGGGAAGCGGTGCGCTGACGGTCAGTGGCAACGGTTCGCTGGACACCACTGCTGCGCTCACCCTGGGCAATGCGATCAACCTCGGCGCGGCGCTGACCTTGCCGGGCAACCAGAATCTCACCCTGGGCGGCAACATCACCGGCACCGGCAGCCTGGTCAAGAATGGCGCGTCGATACTGACCTTGAACGGCACCAACACTTTCAGCGGTGGATTGAACGCAAACGCCGGCAGCCTGCTGCTGGGCAACAGCGGAGCGCTGGGGACGGGGGTACTGGGCATTGGCGGCAACGTCTCGCTCGATGGCAGTGCAGCGCTGAACCTGGGCAACGACGTGGCACTGGGGGCGGGTGCCGCGCTGTCGCTGCCAGGTTCGCAGGCGATCACGCTGGGTGGGGTGGTGTCCGGTGCGGGCAGGCTGGTGAAGAACGGTGCCAGCACGTTGACCCTCAATGGCGCCAACACCTTCGGTGGCGGGCTGACCGTCAACGGCGGCGGCTTGCTGCTCGGCAATGCCGGTGCGTTGGGTACGGGTGCATTGTCGGTGGGGGCCAATACCACGCTGGACAGTTCGGTGGCGCTGAACCTGGCAAACAGCGTGAACCTCGGGACCAGTGCAGTACTGAACCTGCTGGGCAGCCAGAACGTGTCGCTGGGCGGTGTCATCAGCGGCACCGGTGGGCTGGTCAAGAACGGTGCGGCAACGCTGGCGTTGAATGGTCCCAACACGTTCAGCGGTGGGGTTGGCCTCAACGCGGGCGTGCTGCAGCTTGGCAATGCGCTGGCCCTGGGTACCGGTGCACTGGATGTGGGGGGCAACGCCTCGCTGGATGCAATGACGGCACTCACCGTGGGCAACACTGTTGGCCTGGCGGCCGGTGCCAACCTCACGGTGCTTGGCAGCAATGACCTGACGCTTACCGCGCCGGTCTTCGGTGCCGGCGGGCTGATCAAGGAGGGGGCGACACGCTTGACGCTTGGCGGCGCCAATCTCTACACCGGTGGCACCACCATCAACAACGGCACGCTGGCATTGGGCGTTGGCGGCAGCCTCGCCGCTGGCGGCGATGTCACCCTCGGCAACGCCGGCGCAGGGTTCGATATTTCAGGCGCCAGTGGCAACCAGACCATTGCCGCCTTGAACGGCGTCGCCGGAACCGCGCTGACACTGGGCGGCAACTCGCTGACCTTCGGCACCAATGCCAACGCCACGTTTGATGGCGTGATCAGTGGCACGGGCGGGTTGGTCAAAACCGGTACCGGCATCCAGACCTTGTCCGGTGCCAATACCTTCAGCGGTGGCCTGGCGCTCAATGGTGGCGGGCTGGTCCTGGGCAATGCCGGTGCGTTGGGGACTGGCGCGCTTGGCGTGGGTGGCGCGGTGAGTCTCGACAATACGGTGGCGCTGAACCTCGCCAATGCGGTGAACTTCGGTGCCGGTACGCAGCTGACGCTGGGTGGCAGCAATGACGTCACCCTCGGTGGCGTGGTGGCCGGCAATGGCAGCCTGGTCAAGAATGGTGCGGGCCTGCTGACCCTCAACAACACCAATACCTTCGGTGGCGGCCTGACCTTGAACGGCGGTGGCCTGGTGGTTGGTGCGAATGGTGCGCTCGGTACCGGCGCGCTGGCGGTGAATGCCAGCACCACGCTGGATGCGGGTGCTGCAGCGACACTCGGCAATGCGGTCACGCTGGGCTCGGGTGTCGCACTGACATTGCCGGGCAGCAATGCGCTGACGCTGTCGGGTGTGATCGGTGGCAACGGCAGCCTGATCAAGAATGGTGCCACCACGCTGACGCTGTCCGGTGCCAACACCTATACCGGCGGTACCACCATCAACGCCGGTACGCTGGCGCTGGGAACCGGTGGCAGCCTTGCCGCGGCGGGTGATGTCACGCTGGGCGCAGGCGCTGGCTTCGATATCTCCGGTGCCAGTGGCAGCCAGACCATCGGAGCACTCAGTGGCGTGGGCGGAAGCACGCTGGCGCTGGGCGGAAATTCATTGACGTTCGGAACCGCCAGCAACGCCGCGTTCGATGGCGTGATCAGTGGTGGCGGCGGCCTGGTGAAAGTGGGCGCCGGGGTACAGACGCTGTCCGGCGCCAACACGTTTGGTGGCGGCGTGACACTCAACGCAGGCGGGCTGGTGCTGGGCAATGATGCGGCGCTGGGCACGGGTACCTTGACCGTCGGCGGTGCCGCCACGCTGGATACCACCGGCCTGGCAACGCTGGCCAACAACATCGCGCTCAACGCCGGGCTGACCGTGCTCGGCAGCAATGCGCTGACACTCAACGGTGTTCTTTCCGGGGCCGGCAGCCTGACCAAGAATGGCGGCGCAACGCTGACCTTGAATGGCATCAACACCTATACCGGTGGCACCAACATCAACGCCGGCACGCTGGCGCTGGGGGCCGGCGCCAGCCTGGCGGCGAGCGGTACCGTGAACCTCGCCACCGGTGCCACGCTGGATCTGTCTGCCGGCAGCGGCACGCAGGTGTTCGGCACCCTGGTCGGCAACGGTACGGTGAACCTCGGCGCCAACTCGATCGAAGTCGGCGGCGCCGCCAATGGCACCTTCAGTGGCTCGATCGCAGGCACGGGTGGTCTGACCAAGGTCGGTACGGGCATCGAGACGCTGACTGGTGCCAACACCTACACCGGCGGCACCTTCATCAATGCCGGTACGCTGGCGATTGGTCCGGGCGGCAGCCTGGCAGCCTCCGGCGCGGTGACGCTGAGCGCTGCAGGCACCGGCTTCGATATCTCCACCGCAGGGGCCAGCCAGACCATCGGGTCGTTGAATGGCGTGGCCGGCTCGACGGTGAGCCTGGGGGCGCAGACGCTGACACTTGGTGGTGTGGGCAACAGCCTCTTCGATGGCGCGATTTCCGGTACCGGTGGCCTGGTCAAGAATGGCGCCGGCATCCTCACGCTGGGTGGCGCCAATCTGTTCAGTGGTGGCGTCGCACTCAACGGCGGTGGCCTGGTGGTCGGCAACAACGCCGCGCTCGGCAGCGGTGCATTGACGGTCGGAAGCAATGCGACACTGGATGCATCGACCGGTGCCAGCCTGGCCAACAACATCAACCTGGCAGCGGGTGCCAACCTCGATCTGCTCGGCAGCCAGGCGCTGGCACTGGGCGGCGTGATCTCGGGTACGGGTGGCTTGATCAAGGACGGTGCGGCCACGGTAACCCTGAGCGGTGCCAACACCTACACCGGTGGTACCACCATCAACAGCGGCACGCTGGCGATCGGTGTCGGTGGCAGCCTCGCCGCGACCGGCGCGGTGAATCTGGCCGGTGCGGGCACGCTCGATATCTCCGCGGGCAACCAGACCATCGGTTCGCTGGCCGGCGTGGCCGGCAGCACGGTGGCGCTGGGCGGCAGCACGCTGACCCTGGGCGGCACCGTGGACAGCACCTTCAACGGTGCGATCAGCGGCAATGGCGGGCTGATCAAGAACGGCGCGGGCGTGCAGACGCTCAATGGCGCCAGTACCTTCAGCGGCGGCGTGGCGCTCAACGCCGGTGGCCTGGTGGTCGGCAACAATGCTGCGCTGGGCACCGGTGCGGTGACGGTCGGAGGCGCTGCCACGCTCGATTCGAACACTGCGGTCAGCCTCGCCAACAACTTTATCCTCAACAACGCGTTGACCGTCCTCGGCAGCAACAACCTCACCCTCAATGGCAACCTGAGCGGTACCGGCAGTCTGACCAAGGAGGGTGCAGCGACGCTGACCTTGAACGGCACCAACACCTACACCGGTGGCACCAACATCAACGCCGGCACGTTGGCACTGGGTGCCGGCGCGAGCCTGCACGCCAGTGGCATCGTCAACCTGGCCTCGGGTGCGACCTTCGATCTGTCGGCGGGTAGCGGCACGCAGCAGTTCGGTACCCTGATCGGCAACGGTACGGTGAATCTGGGTGCCAACACGCTGACGATCGGAGACGCCACCAATGGCACGTTCAGTGGTTCGGTCGCTGGCTCCGGTGGCCTGATCAAGGAAGGCTCGGGTACCCAGACGTTGACTGGCACCAATACCTTCACCGGTGGAACCACCATCAACGCCGGTACGCTGGCGATCGGCGCCGGCGGTAGCCTGGCTGCGACCGGTGCGGTGAACCTGGCCAACGCCGGTACCGCCTTCGACATCAGTGCGGGTGGCCCGCAGGCCATCGGCTCGCTGGCCGGCGTGGCCGGCAGCACCGTGGCGCTGGGTGGCAGCACGCTGACACTCAATGGCGTGGGCAACACTACGTTCGCTGGTGACATCACCGGCACCGGTGGCCTGGTGAAGAACGGCGCCGGCGTGCAGACCCTGAGCGGCAGCAATGCCTTCAGCGGCGGCGTGGCACTCAACGCCGGTGGCCTGGTGCTGGGCGACAACGGTGCGCTGGGAACCGGCACGCTGACCGTGGGCGGCAACGCCAGCCTGGACGGCACCAGCACGTTGACCCTGGCCAACACCGTGCAGCTGGCCAGCGGCACGTTGACCCTGGCCGGCGGCAACTCCCTGACCTTGAACGGCCCGATCAGCGGTGCCGGCGGCCTGCTGAAGGATGGCACGGCGACGGTCACCCTGGGCGGCGCCAGCACCTACACCGGCACCACCACCATCAACAGCGGCACGCTGGCGGTGGCGGCCGGTGGCAGCCTGTCCGGTGCCAGCACGGTCAACCTGGCCGGTGCCGGTACGCTGGACATCAGCGCCGGTGGCAGCCAGAGCATCGGAGGCCTGGCCGGCGTGACCGGATCCAGTGTAGTGCTGGGTGGTGCAACCCTGACCACCGGCGGCAACAATGGCAGCACCACCTTCGGCGGCGTGCTCAGTGGCACCGGCGGCCTGGTGCAGAGCGGCACCGGCACGCTGACCCTCAGTGGCGCCAACACCTATACCGGTGGCACCACCATCAACGGTGGCAGCACGCTGCAGATCGGCAACGGTGGCAGCACCGGTTCGGTGCTGGGCGACATCACCAACAACGGCAGCCTGGTCTACAACCTTGGCACGACGGCAACCGTGGGTGCGGTGGTCAGTGGCAGCGGCGGCCTGACCCAGGCCGGTAGCGGCACGCTGGTGCTGACTGGCAACAACACCTACACCGGTGGGACCACCATCAATGCCGGCGGCACGCTGCAGGTCGGCAACGGCGGCGCGACCGGCGCGATCATTGGTGACATCACCAACAATGGCGCGCTGGTATCCAACGTGGCCGGCAACACCACGCTGGGTGGCACGATCAGCGGCGGTGGTGGCCTGACCCAGGCCGGCAGCGGCACGCTGACCCTGACCGGCAACAACACCTATACCGGTGGGACCACCATCAATGCCGGTGGCACGCTGCAGGTGGGCAATGGCGGTACGACCGGTGCGATCACCGGCAATGTCGCCAACAACGGCAGCCTGGTCTTCGACGTTGCCGGCAACACCACCGTCGGTGGCGCGATCAGTGGCAGTGGTGGCCTGACCCAGGCGGGCAGCGGTGTGCTGACCCTGGTCGGCAACAACAGCTACACCGGCGGCACCACCATCAATACCGGCGGCACGCTGCAGGTGGGCAACGGCGGTGCGACCGGCTCCATCGCCGGTGACATCACCAACAATGGTGCGTTGATTTCCAACGTGGCCGGCAACACCGCGCTGGGTGGCACGATCAGCGGCAGTGGCGGCCTGACCCAGGCCGGCAGCGGTACGCTGCTGCTGACCGGTACCAACACCTACACCGGCGGTACCACCATCAATGCCGGTGGCACGCTGCAGCTGGGCAATGGCGGTGCGACCGGTTCAATCGTCGGTGATGTCACCAACAACGGCACGCTGCTGTCCAACGTGGCCGGCAACACCACGCTGGGCGGCACCATCAGCGGCAGTGGCGGCCTGACCCAGGCCGGCAGCGGCACGCTGACCCTGACCGGCAACAACACCTATACCGGCCCGACCACCATCAACGCCGGTGGCACCCTGCAGGTGGGCAATGGCGGCGCCACCGGAGCGGTCGGTGGCAGCGTCACCAACAACGGCAGCCTGGTGTTCAACGTGGGTGGCAACACCACCGTCGGCGGCGCCATCAGCGGCAGCGGCGGCCTGACCCAGGCCGGCGCCGGTACCGTGACCCTGACCGGCAACAACACCTATACCGGCGGTACCACCATCAACGCGGGTGGCACGCTGCAGGTCGGCAATGGTGGCGCGAGTGGTGCGATCGCCGGCAACGTCAGCAACAACGGCAGCCTGGTGTTCAACGTGGGCGGCAACACCACCGTCGGCGGCACCATCAGCGGCAGCGGCGGCTTGACCCAGGCCGGTACCGGCACCGTGACCCTGACCGGCAACAACACCTACACCGGCGGCACCACCATCAATGCCGGCGGCACCGTGCAGGTCGGCAACGGTGGGGCCAGCGGCTCGATCACCGGCAACATCACCAACAACGGTGGCCTGGTGATCAACACCGGTGGCACGACCACGTTGGGTGGCAGCATCAGCGGCGGCGGCAGCATCGTGCAGGCCGGCCCGGGTGGTCTGAACCTTGGCGGCAACAGCGGTGGTTTCAGCGGTACCGGCCAGGTCACCGGCGGTGGCCTGAATGTCACCGGCAACATCGGCGGCCAGTGGACCATCGGCAGCGGTACGACCCTGTCCGGCACCGGCACCATCGGTGGCACCGGCGGTGGCGTGACGGTATCCAGCGGCGGTGTGCTGTCGCCGGGCAATGGCCCGGGCAACGGCAGTGGCGCAGGCAACGGCACCGGCACGATCACGGTGGGCGGCAACCTGACGTTGTCGCCGGGCAGCACGCTGGGCGTCGATCTGGGTGCCAGCGGCAGCGACACGGTGCAGGTGGGCGGCACTGCCAACGTGGGCGGCAGCACGGTGCAGGTGAACACCATTTCGCCGAGCACCAGCTACCAGCAGGGCCAGCAGTACACGGTGGTCAATGCGGGCGGTGGCGTGAGTGGACAGTTCGCCTCGGCTACCTCGCCGTCGGCCTTCCTGACCATCACCCCGGTCTACACCGCCAACACGGCCAACCTGCAGATCGATGTGGCGCAGACCGCAGCGTTCACCACCGTGGCCAACACGCGCAACCAGTACAACACTGCTGCAGCGCTGGACAGCCTGCCACAGAGTGGTGCGGCGCTGGGCCTGTACAACACGGTGCTGATGTATGACGCCGGCACTGCGCGCAGCGCATTCGACCAGCTCTCCGGTGAAGTGCACGCGGCCAGCCGCGCGGTGCTGCTGTACGACAACTACCTGGAAGAGGGGATCCGCCAGCGCCTGGGCAGTGAGCTGCCGACCGTGCGTGGCGAGCGCGCCTCGGCCTGGCTGGCCGGCAGTGGCAAGGTGTTCAAGCAGGATGGCGATGGCAACGGTGATGAGATCCGTTCCAACCGCAATGCGGTGATGGCGGGTGTGGACTGGCGGCTGGGTGAACACGTGGTGCTGGGTGCGGCGGCCGGCAACGAACGGCTGGACACGCGCCTGTACGATCGCAGTTCGCGGGCCCGCCTGCGTGGCAACACGTTCGGCCTGTACGCACAGGGACAATGGAACAACGGGTTTGCGGTTGGTGGCAGCGTGTCGCGCGGTGACTACCGCACGCGTACCACTCGTGAGGTGCCGCTGCTGAGCCAGACCCTGTACAGCCGCCAGGATTCGGACGTGACCATTGCCCAGGTCGAAGGCAGCTGGACCTGGACCCATGGCAGGACCCAACTGCAGCCGTATGTGCAGTTCACCCGGCACTGGGTCGACAGTGATCGTGCGGTGGAGCAGGGCGGCAGTGCCGCACTGGTGCTGGAAGGCGGCAAGGACACGCTCAACGTCAGCACGGTGGGCGTGCGCGGCCGCTGGGACGTGGGCAGCGGCGAGCGCTTCCCGGCGCAGCTGACCGTCGGCCTGGGCTGGCAGCATGCATCGGGTGATACCGACGTGGCCAGCCGCAACCGCTTCGCGGTCGGTGGCGATGCCTTCGATGTCTACAGCGCGGTGATGGCACGCAACGCACTGGTCAGCCAGGTGGGTGTGGCGGTCGGCCTTGGTCGCAACAGCCAGCTGTCGATGTTCGTGCAGGGCCAGCATGGTGATGGCCGCCGCGATGTGGGTGGGCAGATCAACCTGCGCGTAGGCTTCTAAGGGAGCGGGCCAGTGGTAGATCCACGCGCTGCGTGGATCTACTGTTGCGGCGCGACGGTGCCGCAGCGTCGCTCAGGCCGCTCAGTTCGCCGCGTCCTGCTTGCGTCGACGCAATCCGGCGGGCGGGTCGAACAAGCTCGAAGGCACTTCATCGAAAGAGACCTCGGTGACACGCAGGCCGCGCTCGGTACGCTGGTTACCGGTGCGTCCGCGGTAGCCCAGCATCAGGCCGGTACGCGTATCGATCCACAACGTGCCGGAGGTGGTGCCATCGGGGCCATGCGCGTTGTCATAGCGCCAGCCGGCAGCGAGGCGGCCCAGGATGAACTCGCCCGGAGCCGGTGAGCAGCGCCCGCCGATCGTCTGGCATGGGGCGGCGGGGTCGTACCAGTAGGGCCCACTGGAGTCGGCGACCGGCAGCGTGTAGTTGCCACGTTCGCTTACCAGCCATGCCCGTCCGCGTTGGCCTTGGGTGGTCAGCCATGCATCGGGCGCATTGCTGCCGCGGAAGTCGATGCGGATGGCCGGCCCGCGCAGGCGGATCTCGACCTCGACCTCACCGCCAGGCGCGTTGGGACCGAGCGGGCCCAGGCCATAGGCGCGCGCCAGCAGTCGCGCCTGCGCAGGTTCGCTGTCGGCCGCGTCCGTGGATTGCGCGGCCGTGGTCCAGGTTGCTGCCATCAACAGGCTGGCCAGCAGCATCCGCATGTCAGCGCGCCAGGTTGTTGCTGTCATGCACGGGGCTCTGCATGCGGACAATGGCATAGGACTCGATCGGCATGCGGCGGTGGCCGGTGATCGGGTCCTCGATCAGCATCGACGCGGGCCGGAAGCTGTCGCCTTCGCTGACCAGGTCCGAGAGGCCGGCGATTACCCGGTCCGCGAAGGGGACGATCAGGGGCATCGGATAGGTGACCTTGATCTTGAGGATGTTGGCGTCCTGCACACTGACGCGGCTGCCGCCGACGCGTGCATCGCGGAACGCAAGGTTGTCGTTCGGCAGTGCATAGCGTCCATCGAACTGGCGCTCGCGGAACTCGTTGTATGCCGCGCGGCTGGGCGAGATGACTTCGATCTTCGGCGACAGCAAGGGGTTCTTCCACAGCAGGGCGACCTTGGCGCGGGCGGCGACGGCACCGGCGGCATCTGGTGAGGTCGCGTACAGGGGAGCCATCGCCATTTCCAGCGCGCTGCGCATCTCTGAATGATTGACGCCACTGACCGCGCCGGCACGCGCGGCCTGCAGCGTGGCGAAATCCAGCAGCGACTTGGCGCGATAGATCAGGACGAACTGGAAGATGACCAGAATGAGGAAGATGAAGGCCGGAACCACGATGCAGAACTCAATCAGCGACTGGCCACGCTGACGGCCGACGGATGTGCGGATGTGCTTCATTGCAACGCCCTCGTGGATGGCGGTGTCGCAGGCGGGGAAGGGCACCATTGGAACGTCTCGCCCAGCGCCGGATCGATATGGCTGAGGCTGTTTACCGGCATCTCGAGCGTGGAGTAGGCACCGCGGCACCAGGCGCCGCGCCACGGACGTACGGCCTCGCGCCAGCCAACGGCTCGCTGGTCGCGGTCCAGGAACAACAGGTCGAGCGGGTACCCCATCGCCAGCGTGTGTACGCTCGAGCAGGGCGTTATCAACAGGCCCTGCCCGGGCTGCAATGGCGCGCGCAACAGCAGGCCGCGCAGCCGCTGGTGCCAGCGATCGGCATGCCAGACGCAGCTGAGCAGTTGCTGGTGGCCGCGGACCAGAGCGCCGGTTCTCATGCGCGGGGCCTCACAGGATTCCCTGCTGCTTCATCTGCAGGAAGATGAAGTAGGCCAGGACGACGAAGATCAGCGGGAAGAAGAACAGCACCAGCGGAAGCATCATCTTCACTGGGGCTTCCAGCGCCAACTTCTCGGCGCGGAGGAAGCGCTCTTCGCGGCGTTGCATGGCCTGCGAGCGCAGTGTGTCGCTGAGGCTGGCACCCACCCGGTCGGCCTGGATCAAGGCGCTGGTGAAGCTGGTCAATTGGGAGATGTCGGCGCGATCGGACATGCGTCTCAGTGCTTCGGCGCGCGGAAGGCCCGCGCGCAGATCACGCAGCATGCGCGAGAACTCCTGTGACAGCGGTCCAGGCGGCCCCTTGTCGACGGACTGCTCGATCGCACCGGTGATGTTCAGGCCGGCTTCGACGGCCATGGTGATGAAGTCGAGGAAGATGGGCAGGTCGCGGACCACGTGCTTGGAGCGCGCCTTCCGCCGTTCGCCCAGCCACAGCGTGGGATACATCCAGCCGAAGGGTGCACCGAACGCCAGGGCCATCAGCACGGAGCCGAATCCGAATTTGCCCAGCAGGATGATGGTGAACAAGAGGAATGAGCTGGCCACGGCGGCGGAAACGATGCGCGCGCCATACAGTTCTTCCGGCGACAGCACGAAGTCCTGGCCGGCCGATTGCAGGCTGCGGTGCGCGCGCTCCAGCTGCGCCGAGGACAGTCGCGGCCCGGCCAGGCGCGTAGCGACCGTGATCAATGGCCACAGGATGCGCAGCAGCAGCGGCAGCGGATCCTGGTAGTTGCGCTGGTCCACCTCGACCGACTGCACCAGTCCGCGCAGCGCGAATGCAAGCAGACCCACAGCGGCAGCGGCAAGCAGTGCGACCAGGATGAGCAGGGCGTTCATATGTCGATCGTCATGATTTTGCGGCACATGCGGTAGCCGAGGTATTCCAGTACCCCGATCAGGCCCATGACGCACCAGCCGATGAAGGTATGGAACATGGGGTTCATCGTTTCCGGATAGAACAGCACAAGGAAGCCGACAAGACCGGCCGGGAGCATTGCCATGACGATGCCCTGCAGGCGCCCCTGCGCGGTGAGCGCCTTGACCTTGCCTTCCATGATGAGCTTGCGCCGCAGAGTTTCGGCAAGGGTGGAGAGGCTCTCGGCGAGGTTGCCACCGACCTCGCGCGAAATGCTCACGGCAGCCACGAACAGCTTCACGTCGGCGATGGGTACGCGGGCGGCGAAGTTCTCCAGCGCCTCCTCCGTGCGCACGCCCATGTGCTGCTCGCGCAGCACCAGTGCCAGCTCCTGGGCCAGCGGAGGCAGGCCATCGTGGGCGAGTGCTTCCAGTGCGGGATTGAAGCCGACGCCGGCCTTGAGGCTGCCGGCCAGCATCAGCAGGCCATCAGGCAACTGCTGCTGGATCTGGTCGAGGCGGCGCTGCTTCAACCACAGGTAGATCTTGCGGGGTGCTACGGCCAGCAGGATCAGGGCCAGGATAGGCAGCAGCAGGTTGCCGCCGGTGACGATCCACAGCAGCACGGGAATCGCCAGCAGCATCAGGACGTTGGTCCTGAACAGCACGCGCGGATCGACGAACAGGAACATGTCGGCCAGATTGACCCGCGCCTGGTCCATGAAGTTGGCGCGGTACCGGTCCATGAAGCCGGTGCTGGCGCGTGCCAGCAGCAGTACCGAGCCTGTCACGCAGGCAAAACACAGCAGGGCGATCAGCAGGATGTCACTCATTCCGCCGTCCCCCGCTGCGGAAGATGTCCAGGTCAACCGAGACGCCGCGCTCGGCAAGCTCTTCATAGAACTCCGGCACCGCACCGGTCGCGACGAACTCGCCCACCACCTTGCCATCGCGTCCGGCACTGGAACGTGCCTTGAACAGGAAGACATCCTGCAGCTGGATGGTTCCGCTTTCCATGCCGGTCAGTTCGGTGATGTGGCTGACCTTGCGCGAACCGCAGGGGAAGCGCTTCTGGTGCACGATCAGGTCCACCGCGGACGAGATCTGTTCGCGCACCACCGTCATCGGCAGTTCCATGCCGGACATCATGACCATCACTTCCAGGCGCGACAGCGCCTCGCGTGGATTGTTGGCATGGGCGGTGGTCAGCGATCCTTCGTGGCCGGTGTTCATGGCCTGCAGCATGTCCAGTGCTTCGCCGCCGCGGCACTCGCCGACCACGATGCGGTCCGGGCGCATGCGCAACGCGTTGCGTACCAGGTCACGGATGGAAATGTGACCCTTGCCCTCCATGTTGGGAGGGCGCGCTTCCAGGGCGACCAGGTTGGGCTGCACGAGCTTCAGTTCGGCCGCATCCTCGATCGTGACGATGCGATCGGTATCGGGAATGAAGTTGGAAAGGATGTTGAGCAGGGTGGTCTTGCCGGAGCCGGTGCCGCCGGTAACGACGATGTTGCGTCGTTCGCGCACCGCAACGATCAGGAACTCCAGCATCGGCTGGCTGAGCGAACCGAACGTGAGCAGGTCCTTTCCTTCCAGCTTGCGCTTGGCGAACTTTCGGATGCTGATGCTCGGGCCGCGCAGCGCCACCGGCGGAATGATGGCGTTGACGCGGGAGCCATCCTTCAGTCGCGCATCGACCATTGGTGAGCTTTCGTCGATGCGGCGGCCGAGGGGCGTCACGATGCGCTCGATGGCAGAGAGCACCGCGCGGTCACTGGTGAAAACAATGGGGGACCGTTCGATCCTGCCGGCACGTTCAATGAAGATCTGGTCGTGCGCGTTGACCATGATTTCCGTCACCGTCGCATCGTCGATCAGGTCTTCCAGCGGGCCCAGGCCGATGGCCTCATCGAGCACTTCCTTGGCCAGCCTGCGCGGGTTGATCGTCTTGGGAAGCTCGGAAAACTCCCGTTGCATCACTTCATCGATCAGCTTGATGGTGGCGTTGCGCAGTGACTCATCGTCCATGCTGCGCACATCCAGCCGGCGCAGGTCCATCTGCTTGACCAGGGAGGCATGCAGCTTTGCACGATAGACGGCCATGTCCGGCGGCAGCTGCTCCGGCCGTGCCAACTGGCGTTCGTTGGATGGCTGCGCCGGTGCCGGTGCCGGTGACGGCGCGGACTCCAGCGGTGCGTCGTTGGCTGCGCCTGCATTGAAACTACCGGCGTCGGCGATGGGCTCGGCCGGAGGGTCGTCGTCCACCACCTGCAGCAGGTAGTCACCGATCTGCACGCGGTCACGGCTGGTGAGCGGGCCGCGGCTGCCTTTGACCTGCTCGCCATTGACCAGTACCGGCGAGCGGCCTCCCAGGCTTTCGATGAAGATGCCCTGATCCTCGCGCTTCAACGCCGCGTGGCGTTGGGCGATGCTCCAACCCTGCAGGACCACCAGGTTGCCGTCACCGCGGCCGATCCCGCATTCGCGGTGCAGGCAGCGGACACGGCGCTGGTCGCGGTTGGGTGTGTCGATGAGGATGTTGAACATGCGCCGGCTCCGGTTACTGCACGAAATTCTTGTTCCGGCGCGGCATGGCCTGCTGGCCGCGCTCCTGGATCTGTCGCGCGCGCTCCAGGCCATCGAGGTTTTCCTGCGAGCTCGGCGTCACGACGCGCGGGGTGACGAACATCACCAGCTCGGTGCGATTGCCGCGGAAGCCATCGGAGCGGAACAGCTTTCCGAGGATCGGGATATCGCCCAGCAGCGGCAGGCGCTTGGCATCCTGCTGCGCGCTGGAGTCGATCAGCCCGGAGATCACGATGGTTTCCCCCGCGTGGACATTGATTTCCGACTCGGTGCGGCGAGTGGTGAAGCCCGGCACGCCCTGCACGGTTACCGTCGGATCGACACGGCTGACCTCGGCCAGGATGCGGGTGGAGATGTCCTGGTTGAAGTTGACCAGCGGCTCGATGTCGAGCTTGATGCCGTATTCCTTGTAGTCGACAGTGACCTGGCCGAAACCCTGCGGAACCGGGATCGGCACTTCGCCGCCGGCCAGGAACTTGGCCTGCCCGCCGCTGCGGGCACTGAGTTGGGGCGAGGCAAGCAGGAACGCCTTGCCCTTGTTCATCATCAGGTTGATCGCCGAGCCGATCTGCGTGGCGATGCCAAAGAAGGCCTGGGTTCCCTGCAGCTTGTTCGGCAGCAGCACGCCGTTGGCCGGGCTCTGCTCGGGGTTGATGCGGTAGTAGTTGTTGTTGGTGAAATCCTTGACGATGCCCGCCACCGGGCCACGGATGACGTTGTCCCACTGGATGCCGAGTTCTTCCAGTGCATTGCTGTCGAACTCCATGATCTTCACGTCCATCTGCACCATCGGACGCATGCCGACCGGGTCGGCGGTGGTGAAGTTCAACACCGTCGGATAGATCTTCTGGATCGCATCAATGCGGCTGCCGATGCCCGGATTGATGTCCTGGCCGGTAATGACCACGCGGTCGGCGACGGCATGCACATTGATCTTTTCCACATCGGCCAGCAGGGTGCGGATGGTTTCGGCCAGGCTGACCGCATCGTTCTCGGAAATGTCCACCTGCACCTGCAGCTGCTTGCCGTTCTGCAGCCACAGGTGAACCGTGGTGGAGCCGGGCTTCATGCCCATCATGATCAGGTCACGCGGCCCGACATTGGTGACTTCGAGCATCTCGCCACTACCGACGGCCACGCGCTTGAGCCCGCTGGGAAGCGTGTAGACGGCGGCCTGGCCGGCATAGATCCGGGCGCGGGTGGGCAGCGGCACCGCAGGCATGGCCGATGCGCTGGTGCGATAGGCGGGATCGACAACCGGCGCCGGGAAGGCGCTCTGCCCGCCCGGTACCGGTGCATGGTTGGTGCTTGCCTGCGGCTGTGCCTGGACGGCGGGGCGCGGTGCGACCGTAATCGGCACCGGGGTCAGCTGGGTGCCAGTGGTCTGTGCCACGGCCAGCAGTGGTGCGGTGGCAACAGCGATGGCCGCGGTGGCGGCGATGAGGCTGCGGATTCCATTATTGCTGCGCATTCGTCGACCCTTTGCCCCCAATGATGAATTGCACGCCAGCACGACCCTGCGTGCCGTTGCCGAGCAGTTCCCTCTGCGTCATGCCACTGAGGCCGAACGCACCACGATCCTCCACCTGGCGAAGCATCACCCGCATCGAACCCGCCTTGGCGGCGACCGTGAGTCGCTGCGCCTGCGCCGGTGTCAGTTCCAGGGTGATGTTCGAATAGCCCTGCTGGTCTTCCGAGGCCGGCGTTTCGCCGACGCGGTTGCCGGTTGCCAGTACATTGATGTCCTCAAGCAGCGGCAGCACCCGGGCACCGGTCTGTTCCTGCTCGACGGTGAGCAGGATGTCGACATGGTCACCGGGGGCGATCATGCCGGAGATCGAGTTCGTCTCATCCACCTGAAGGGTGTAACCCACGTTGCCCTTGGCGATCACGCGCGAGAACTGGTCGTACAGCGGTACCAGTGCGCTGGCGCCCAGCGGTGCTCCTTCGCGGATCGGCGCGCGCAGCATGCGGCCGCTGTACTCGGACACATTGTCCGGCGTGATCGCATCGGCAGGCGGCAGGTCGGCGGGGACTTCGCGCACTGCAAGGTCGGCAACGGTGACGATGCTGCCCGGTTCCATGTCGGTCTTGGGCACAGCTACCGGCACCATTTCCACCGGCGGGGCGGCACGCTCGTTCACCGCCTTCTGCACGTAGCGTACGGCGACCAGGGCCGCGAACAGGCCAAGGGCGAGGGCGATGATGATGAAGACGACATTGCGGTTGGCTTTCAGCGGGAGCGCCTTCATACGACTCCCATCGACAGCATGTAGGTGAACCCCTGGTACGCCTTGCGCAGTGAATCGATCAGCTCGAGCACGATGTTCGGCTCGGCGACCAGGACCAGGACACCGACGGAAGCGACCACGGCGTACTCGATCAGTGCGGCCCCGCGCTGGCGGCGTAGGGACGGTGGAATGCGTTTTCTCATGGCGGTGGTCTCAGTGCTGCGACTGGTTGACGACAATCGAGGTTCCCTGCTCGTGCCGGTTGAAGGTCATGGTCATTTCCTGGCTGCCCTTGCTGTAGCGGACAACGCACTGCAGCGCGATCATCGAACACCCTGCTGGGCCGGAACTGCGGCTCCAGCCATCCGCTGGGAGGCGGCTGGCGTAGAAGGCATCGGTCTGGAAGGGAGACAGCGTGCTTTCCATGGACAGGCTGCGCCCGGGCGTGTCCAGGTAGGTGATGTCATTGATCACCTGTGTCCCGGACGGCTTCGGGAAATCGGCGCCGGCCGCCGCATCGGGCTTGCGCTTGAGCAGGCGTGTAATGCCGATCTGTGACTGGCTGCCACTGCCCTTGGCCGATACCTCGATGGTCACGTAGTACTCGCCGTGTGCATGGCCGATCACGGTCTTGCCGCCGACCTCGTTGATCACGGTCTGCCCGGGCCATTCGCGGTTGTAGTAGCTGACGATGGACGACACCGGCAATGTGGACGTGAAGCGCGAGATGCGCATGGGCAGGCCGTTGTAGAGCATGTCCTTGGCCACCCACTCGCTCTGCGCACCCTCGGGCTCGGGAATGTCGGGCCAGGACGCGGCCAGCGCAGGCCAGGCGAACAGCAGCGCGGCCAGTGCCGCCAGGATGTCAACGCGACGGCGCATAGGCAGGCAACTTGTCGACAGGCACCACGTCGGGCGCGATGTAACCGGGATCAAGCCTGCTCAGCGTCCCGATCATCGGGATGCCGGAGAGGCCGTCGAAGGCCTTGGCGATACCCGCCATGTGCTGGGACGGCACCAGCGGCTTGACCTGCGCCATCACCGAGCGTGACGAGTTGACCTTGAGCCCGGAACCGGCGGCATTCCACGGGTCGGCCAGCACCACATGGGTGGCCTGCAGCTTCAGGCCCAGCGAATCGAACGGTTCCAGGTAAGCGGCAGCACTGCCATTGGCACTTTTCAGATCCTGCACATCCAACCGCAGCTGGGCCTGGGTCAGGCCGTTGCGGTTGGGCGGGAACGAACCGAACATCGAGGTCACGTCGCCGATCTTCTTCATCATGCCGCCTGCCGACGTGCTGGTGTAGGAGACCAGGGCGAGGTCACCGCGCCGCACCAGCGGCTGGTTGGAGAAGGTGTTCATCAGAACATCGCCGACAGCTGCATCGCGTGCGCCGGTCTGTGCCTGGCTGACGATGGGGTCGTTGGCGCGCCCGAAGTAGCGGTCGACGGCAAGATCGCGCTGGCGGCCGCTGGCCGGCAGTTTGTAGTCCGGCGATACGGTGGCTTCCCAGGCGATCGCGCGCGCGGCCTGCTGGGTGGCCTGGCGGGCGTGGATGTACTTGGCGAGGATCGGGATCAGCAGGAAGATCGGCACCAGCACGGCGCAGAGCACTGCGACTTCGGTGAGACTCTGGCCGCGCTGGCGACGCGCGCCGCGGAATGGGCGTTCCCTGTCCATGGCTACCTCAGCAGGTCATCGTTGGGAGGACGGTTCGCGCGGTACCTCGAGGTCGCCGCGTTCAAAGGGCTGGCCCACCGTCATGCGCTGCGTGGTCAGGCGGGTGCCATTGCCGTCCAGGGGTTCCTGTTCCAGGACAATGGCGTAGCGGCTTGGCCGGTAGTCGTTCAGCGCACCGGGAGTGAAGCCCCAGCTGGCACCGGCCGACCACACGCACTGGCTGAATCGTCCGTTCTCGTCTTTCCACGCGTTGCACGGTTGGCCGGCGACCCTGCGGTTGCCCGCGCGCTGGAAGCCCGGCGAGGCGGTGCCTTCGTCGGCCTCGGCGGCAAAGCGGGCGAGGCCGTCGCTGTCGGCAGGCGACTGGCTGCGCTCTCCGGTTGCCAGATCGACCTGCTCCACGCCGGAGGCGCTCTGGGTCTCCTGCAGGCCGGTGGTCTCCAGGCGGAACTGGCAACTGGTCGACGGGCCATCGTTGAGCAGGCGCCACTCGCGGGTACGGAACACTTCTTCTTTGCTGGAAAGCCAGGCTTCGTAACGGACGGTCCCGAGGCGGGCGACATCGGCGTCTTCCAGTGCGCGGGTCGGCAACCCGGCCGCCTGGCAGTCGCTCAGTGCCTGCTGGTAGCTGGTGCGTGCCGCATTGCGGCCATCCACCAGGGTCTCGGCGATCTGGTCAAGATGGATGCCAGGCATGTTTTTGGCAGCGGCCGGCTCACCGTTGTCTGCCGCGCTGCCACAGCCGCTGATCAGCAGTGTGGCGATCGACAGGTGCAGGCGATTGAATACAGCAAAGGTCATGGCATCAAGGCTCCGGCTGCCGCCAAGGCAGCCTTGGTGGTGGCGTCGGTCTTGACCAGTCGCGCCTGCCAGTAAGGGCTGAACAGATTTCCGGTCTCACGCTTGCGGTCATCGCGGCTGAACATGCGCAGCTGCACCGGGCGGTCGAAGAACACCTGTGCGGAGGAGAGCGCCGCGATCTTGTTGTTGGCCATCTTGTCCGGCAGTTCCATCTGCGAGCCGGCCGGGGCACCGATGCCGGCGCCTGACGTGGTGCGCGCGCTGGTGCCGGCGGTCTCGGCATAGATGGTGAAGACCGGGCCGACCTTGTCGCGGTCACGATCATTGTCGGCGTAGGGCTGCAGTGCCTGGCCGGCCTTGACGTCGTGATAGTCGCGCAGGCCGTTGTAGCCGGTGAAGAAGGCCTTGCGATGCTGGCCATTGGCGAAGCGGACGTTGGCATCCTGGCTGCGGTCGACAATCCATGCCGCGCCACGGTTGCGGCGCACCGCTTCGCCATACGGGCGGTAGCGGCGGCGGTCCCAGTCCGAGTACCAGCCGTTGCCGTTGCCGAAGCCATTGAGGAAGCGCTGGTTGCGATAGCTTTCCACGGCCTGCGCGCCACCCCAGCCGACCGGAATATCGATATCAGGAAGCGGCCACGGCAGCGGGAGCTCGACGGCCATGGTGTCCAGCGCTGCCCATCGGTTGTAGTCGACCATGTCGGTGCCGCCGGACTGCACCAGGAAACCGAGGAAATCATCGCTGCGGCTCTTGCTGAAGCCATCACGCGACTGCATCACCACATTGCGGAAGCGGTCGGCGCCCTGGCGCTGCGTGGCCGAGCCACCGTTGGCGGTGCGGGGAATGCTGTAGCGCTGCAGCAGCCGATTCTCGGCCGTGGCCAGCTGCGTGCCGAGCACCGCGGTTCCGATGGTGCCCAGCTGTGCCTGCGGTGAGTTCCGCTGCAGCACATCCTTGGCGATGGTGTAACTGTCCAGTCGCGATACGCCTTCAATGACGAGCTGCACCGAGGCAGCGAACATCATGTTGAGCTTGTCGATGGCGATGATGGCCGCCTGCGCGACAGGCTGGAACGCCTGGCGGGTGACCTTGAGAATGCGTTCGGCGACCTTGAAGGCGGTTGCCAGTGCCTTGAACACCACGCCGATGTAGGGAATGGCGGAGAGCACATCCAGCGTGGTGCGGATGACGATCGACGTGGTGTGCATCTGGTTCAGCCACGAATAGAGGCTGATCGTCTGTGCCACGGCCACTTCGTTGGCAACCCGGGCACGGTTCATGTAGGCCGCGTAGTTCAGTGCGCGTGCCTGCTGGATCGCAACGCTGTAGGCGGCTGCGTCCGCCGCGTTGACCAGCTCCACCTTTTTGTTCACCACCTGCCCGGTGTTGAACAGCAGGACGATCCCGATGCACAGAACCAGAATGAGTGCCAGCCCGAGAACCATTGCTTGGCCGGCGACCGTTCGGTGTCTGGAAACGCCCCGGGCCGCACGGCTTCGTGCCAAAGCCAATGCGCTGCGCATAACGAATTCCTGGGCCGGAGGCCATGGCTGCCCGTCGCGCGCCGCGTGCGGTGCGCGCAGGGAGATTATGCTGGGAGGGCCCTGGCGGCTTCATGCCGCCAGGGCTGGGGTATTACTTGTTCTTGTACGCGTCCATGCCCTTGGTCTTGTCAGCTTCCTGCTGGGCGCTGTTGGCCTGGTTCTTGGCGCGGTTGATCGACTGCGTCGCGCTCTGGCCGGAAAGTTCTTTCGACATGCCTGCCACCTGGCTGCGAACCGTGCCTCCGAAGAAGGTGACGGCTCCGATCGCGGCAATGGCGATCAGCGCGGTGATGATGATGTACTCGGTCATGCCCTGACCGGCCTGCTTACGGGAAAAACGGATGTGACGACGGCTGCGTTCCATGTATTTCCTCCTTGATGGCAGGAATCCTCCCGGGTGTGCGGGGTATTCGGCGTGTCCGCTGGGGGATCCTGATTAATGGCAGGGCGAGGTAAAGACAGGAAGCTCACACCCTGGTTCGTCGAAAATTTGTCGCTTGTTCGAGAACGGGGCCAAGCCTATCGACAGAAAATTGACGATACAAGTCAGGTTTTTCCGATATGCAATGAAATATTTGAAAATGTGATGCGTATTGCAGATTAACAATTACCTGCACATAATCACGTCAAATTTGAGCTAGATGCACCCATTTTCAGTGAAGAAATTAACATTCAACTGACACATTTGTGTCACGCAGGCGGCTGGGCGTGTCGGATTTTTGGCGCATCCCGGAGGCGCGTGCAGGGCCTTGTTCGTATTCAATTCGAACGATGGATTCGAATGTATTTACTTCGCTGGATTCACGATGAAGCGGATGGGCATGCAGCGCGGAAAAGAAAAAAGCACATGCAGGGCATGTGCTTTTTCCGGAGTGCTTCAACGCAGTAACGTCGTGGTGATATCAGCGCTTGACCAGCTCCACGCGACGATTGGCACGACGCCCTTCTTCGGTTGAATTGTCGGCGACCGGCTGGCTCTGGCCAAAGCCTTTGGCCGTCAGGCGATCGGCTGCGACTCCGCTGCCGACAAGACGCGTGCGTACCGACTCCGCACGCGCTTGCGAGAGCGTCTGGTTGTGCGATTGGCTGCCACTGTTGTCGGTGTGCCCTTCCACGGAAAGACGAAGCTGTGGGTCTGCCTCCAACAGCTGGGTGACCTGTGTGATCTGTGGTTCCGAATCGGGCAGGATCTCCGCGGCGTCAGTTGCGAAGTTCACCTGGATGGACACCTTTCCACTGCTGTCCAGTGCCTGTTTCAGCGTGTTGGCTTCAATGACCTTGGCCGTGATCTTCACCGGTTTTGTCTCTGCGACGAGCAGGCCGCCGGAGTTTCCACCCGAGCCCAGGTGAATCCAGATATCGCGATCTTCGCGATGGATGACATAGGTTTCTGCGGGTTCGTTGTAGATGTCGCCGATGCCGCCGACATAGGTGGTCGCCGCCTTGCTGTTGCCGATGTCACGCGATGCATCGGCAGGAATGGTGCCGGAGAAAATACGCTTGCCACCCAGGGCCTCGACCAGGCTCTGCACATTGCGGCTGAGTTCCAGCTGCGAATACGGGTGATCGCTGCTGCTCTGCAGTACCGACGAATGAACCTTGCCTTCAATCCACTCCACACGATCACCGGTCCAGAACGGTACGCGATCAAATTCGCTGTCTACGACGTCCTGGCTGGTGTAACCCTGTGGCAGTCCGAGATAGGGGAAGCTGCCGATGGTTGCCTGCGATACGGGCAGCTCGGCAACATTGAAGGCTGCGGCCTTCTGGCTTCCATCCGCGGCCGAGGCAGCCTGCGGTGATGGTTCGGCTGCGGCGCTGGAAGGTGCGGCCGATGAAGCGCCACCCTCTGCGGGCGCTTCACCAGCGCGCTTGCAGGCACCCAGTGCCAGCACCAGGCTGGCGGCCAACAGGCTCGCGCGCACTGCGGACATCGTCGATCCGTGCTTCTGCATCATGAACGCACCTGCTTCATCAATTCGTTGCAGACTTCGCTGGTGGGCTTGTACTGACCCTTCTTCCAGGCATCGGTGATCTTCTTCTGCGTCTGTGCTTCGGCGGTGTCATACGCCTGGTCGAAGCCAGCTTCGGCACCGAATACGGTTTTTGCCTGCGCCTTGTGGCTTGCGCGCAGCTTGGCGGCCTGTTCCGGGGTTGCACCGCACGCCAGGGCGTTGCCTGCATGCGTGCCTCCCAGTGCGCCGAACTGCGCCGCACCGCCGCCCTGTGCGACTGCAGTGCCGCTGCCGATCAGCAGGGCGGAGGTGATCACTAGCTTCGTCATGAAATACCGCATGTTGATGTTCCTCATCCGGCCCGTTAGCGGGCATCAATCCCCTGTGGCCCGAGCATAGCAACAGGCAGTGAGTGCCAGCGTGTCGTTGCATCGCCACGGCACGGCCAGCGGTCAGGGCGTGGGCACGAGGGTCGGGCGGGATGTGGAGCAGATCCTGGCGTTGGACGGCCGTCGAACGTGGAAGCGGGGCGGTCGGCCGGGCATCCACGCATGGCGTGGATCTACTGATGGGTCTGACGTCCCTGCATGGCGGAGATCCATTGATGGATCTGGAGCAACAAGCCCCTCTGTTGAGGGGCTGCCCCGACAGGGGCGGGGAGAGGCCGGCAAGGGGAGGGGCCCGAACGTTGCGCAGCAACGTTTGGGGCGAAGCGCGCGCAGCGCACTTCGCATCCCCAGCCAGATAACTGAAAAAGGCTGCCCGAAGGCAGCCTTTTTCAGTTATCTGGCGGAGAGAGGGGGATTCGAACCCCCGAAGCGCGGTTTAGACGCTTACACACTTTCCAGGCGTGCTCCTTCAACCACTCGGACACCTCTCCGGATCCCTGCCGTCGGCAAACGCCTCAGCAGGGGCGCAGATTCTAGCGGGCGGCGCGGCCGGACACAAGCACCCTGATCAGGGACGCATCCAGGGGCATTGTTGGCGAGGGGGCTGGACAGGCATGGCACAATGGAACATCCGATGGAAAACGGTGGCCTGATGTCCTATCTCGTCCTTGCCCGCAAGTGGCGTCCGAAGCGTTTTGCCGAGCTGGTGGGCCAGGAGCATGTGGTCCGTGCGCTCAGCAATGCGCTGGACAGCGGCCGGGTCCACCACGCGTTCCTGTTCACCGGTACGCGTGGCGTGGGCAAGACCACCATCGCGCGCATCTTCGCCAAGTCGCTGAACTGCGAGCAGGGCACCAGCGCCGATCCGTGCGGCCAGTGCGCGGCCTGCCTGGACATCGACGCCGGCCGCTACATCGACCTGCTGGAAATCGACGCCGCGTCCAACACCGGCGTGGATGACGTGCGCGAGGTGATCGAGAACGCGCAGTACATGCCCTCGCGCGGCAAGTACAAGGTCTACCTGATCGACGAAGTGCACATGCTGTCCAAGGCGGCGTTCAACGCGCTGCTGAAGACGCTGGAAGAGCCGCCGGAGCATGTGAAGTTCCTGCTGGCCACCACCGATCCGCAGAAGCTGCCGGTCACCGTGCTCAGCCGCTGCCTGCAGTTCAACCTCAAGCGCCTGGATGAAGACCAGATCCAGGGCCAGATGACCCGCATCCTGGCGGCGGAAGAGATCGAGGCCGACGGCAGCGCCATCGTGCAGCTGGCCAAGGCCGCCGATGGCAGCCTGCGTGACGGCCTGTCACTGCTGGACCAGGCGATTGCCTATGCCGGCGGCGCGCTGCGCGAGGACGTGGTGCGCACCATGCTGGGCACCGTGGACCGCACCCAGGTGGCGGCGATGCTCGATGCGCTGGCCGAGGGCGATGGCCCGCGCCTGCTGCAGGTGGTGGCCGCGCTGGCCGAGTTCTCGCCGGACTGGAGTGGCGTTCTGGAAGCGCTTGCCGAAGGGCTGCACCGCATCCAGGTGCAGCAGCTGGTGCCGGGCGCCGCCGCCGCGGAAGGCCTGGATGTCGCGGCATTCGCCGAGCGCCTGCGCCCGGAAGTGGTGCAGCTCTGGTACCAGATGGCCTTGAATGGCCGCCGCGACCTGCCGCTGGCACCGAGCCCGCGTGCGGGCTTTGAAATGGCGGTGCTGCGCATGTTGGCGTTCCGTCCGGCCGCAGCGGTACCGCCGGTGCCGAAGGCCGTCGACGGTGCGGTGGGTGGCACGCCGGGCGGTAACGCTGCCGGTGGTGGCGCCGGTGCCGGTAGCCACGAAGCGAGGCCGGCCGCTGCCGCCGCTTCGGCCAGCCCGGCCGTGGCGGCGCAGGTCGCCGCGCCGGTGCAGGCTGCGCCGCGAGAACCTGAACCCGAGCCGGCCCCGCAACCGGAACCGGATCCGACGCCTGAGCCCGAGCCGGTTCCGGTGGAGGAGCCCGTGTCGCCGCCGCCGGTGAAGGCCGCGGCAGAGACGCCGGCGCCTGCCGTCACTGCAGAGGCAAGCGACGACCTGCCGCCGTGGGCCACTGACGAAGCCGAGGCGCGTGACGAGGCGTTGGCGGCCGAGATGTCCGGCCCGGACGCCGCCATGGCTGCGCCCTGGCACGAACCGCCGGCTCCCGCCGCGGCTCCCGGCGAGCCTGCACCGCCCGAGCGCCCGTTCCGCGCCGAAGGCATTGCCATTGCGCCGGCTGAACATGCAGAACCGGTCCCGGCGCCTGATGCCGCGCCGCAGGAAGGTGTCAGCGAGCTGGCCACTGCCGAAGACTGGCTGGACCTGGTCGCCAACAGTGGTCTCAGCGGCCCCTCGCGGCAGCTGGCGGCCAACGCTGCCTTCATCAGTTGCCAGCACGGGACCTTGAAACTGGGCCTTTCGCCCGGATTTGAATACCTGCGTTCGGAGCGCGCACTGGCTGCCCTGGGCGAGATGCTGCAGAAGGCCCTCGGCCAGGCGCCGAAGATCGTGGTCGAGACCGTGGAAACCGAACACGTTCCGGCCGAGACCCTGCATCAGCGCGCCGATCGCCAGCGTGGCGAGCGGCAGCAGGTGGCAGAGGCTGTTTTCATGGACGATCCGGAAGTGCAGGTGCTGATCCAACAGCACGGTGCCCGGGTTGTTTCCGATTCCATCCGTTCTTTTGACGAGTAAGACACTATGCGCGGCAATATCGCCCAACTGATGCAACAGGCCCAGAAGATGCAGGAGAACCTGCAGAAGGCCCAGGAAGAAATCGCCAAGATCGAAGTGACCGGCAGTGCCGGTGGCGGCATGGTCAGCGTGACCCTGACCGGCGCCAAGGAATGCCGCAAGGTGCGCATCGACCCGTCGCTGGCCAGTGACCCGGAGATGCTGGAAGACCTGATCGCCGCCGCCTTCAATGATGCCTCGAACAAGATCGATGCCGAGTCGAAGTCGAAGATGGGTTCGGCCACCGCCGGCATGCAGCTGCCGCCGGGCATGAAGCTGCCGTTCTGATTCTTGGCGGGGCGCCTGCCTCCGCAGGCGCCCGCTGCAACCCACAGTCGAGCATGGCTCGGCTCTACACGTAGCTGTCGAGCCTGCTCGACGCCAAGAAAGCATGCCGCCGTGTCCGCACCCCTGCTTGAACAATTGATCGATGCACTGCGGGTGCTGCCTGGCGTCGGCCAGAAGACCGCACAGCGCATGGCCTACCACCTGCTCGAGCGCGAGCGCGAAGGTGGCCAGCGACTGGCCGAAACCCTGGCGCTGGCGGTGGAACGCATCGGCCACTGTGCGCAATGCCGCGACTTCAGCGAAACCGAGCTGTGCCCGACCTGTGCCAACAACAGCCGCGAGCGCAGCCAGCTGTGCGTGGTCGAATCGCCGGCCGACCGCCTGGCCATCGAGAACGCCACCGGCTTCCGCGGTGTCTACTTCGTGCTGCAGGGCCGGCTGTCGCCGCTCGATGGCATCGGCCCGCGCGAGCTGGGCCTGGAGCAGCTGGAGCAGCGGCTGGCCGAGGGCGAGGTGCAGGAGCTGATCATCGCCACCAGTGCCACCGTCGAAGGCGAAGCCACCGCGCACTACCTGGCGCAGCTGGCGCGCGCGCGCAAGGTGCAGCCCAGCCGCCTGGCGCAGGGCCTGCCGCTCGGTGGCGAACTCGAATACGTTGATCGCGGCACGCTGTCACACGCGTTCGGCACGCGCAGCGAATTCCGCGACTGAGCCCTGTCCGGGCAACGCCCGGCGTGTCCGGCCTACAATGCGGAAGACATCCCGCCGAGGCCGACCATGAGCAACGAAACCCTCTTCAGCAAGATCATCCGTCGCGAGATCCCGGCCACCATCGTCTACGAGGACGACGAGGTGCTGGGCTTCAAGGACATCGCACCGCAGGCGCCGGTGCACGTACTGTTCATTCCGAAGAACGAGATCATCCCGACCCTGGACGACCTGCAGCCGTCGCAGGCGCACCTGATCGGCAAGCTGGCCCTGGCCGCCGCCGAGTACGCGCGCCGCGAAGGTTTCGCGCAGGATGGCTACCGCATCGTGATGAACTGCCGCGAGGATGCCGGGCAGACCGTGTTCCACATCCACATGCACCTGCTGGCGGGTGCGCCGCTGGGGCATTTCGGTACGCCGGGGCGCTGAGCGCCCGGCATCCACCCTTGCCCGCCGTGGATCCACGCGATGCGTGGATGAAGAAAGGCCGCCCGAAGGCGGCCTTTTTCGATCACGCATGGCGGGTGGCGATCACCACCAGCCCCAACGCCCGTAACCACCCCAGTACGGGCCATACGGGCCCGGGCCCCACGGGCCATAGGGATAGGGCACCACATCGACCTGGCGCTGTTCCGGCCACAGGTAGATCACATCGGCCGACAGCTTCGGCAGGCGGTAGTCGTACTCGCCGATGCGGGTGTTCTGGTAGCCGTCGATCTTGCCGATGAAGGTCACGTCGCGGCCGGCTTCAAACACGGCCGGGTCGTAGAAACCGGCGCGGCAGGCGATGAAGCGGCCGTCGCTGGCGTCGGACGAGGTGGTGTTCGGGCGGCCGCTGGCGTTGAGCGGGCGCGAGATCATCTGGAAGCAGGTCTCGCCCTGGCCGGGCTTGGTTTCGATGATGCGACCGCCCCAACGGACCGGCGTGCCGACCTGCTGGGTGGCGACCGAGTCGCGCGGGGAAACCAGGCTGAACTGTCCCTGCAGCGGCTTGGGGGCCGTGGCGCAGGCCGACAGGGCCAGCGTGGCCACAGCGGTGAGGAGGAACTTGGTGTTCATGGGGAGGCTCCGGAAGTCGGGCGATGCCTGCGCAGGTCCCGCAATAATGAAGCGAGGTCGGTGCAAGTTCCAGCGTAACGCGCGTCGGCGAAACGCTGGCTGAGTGCGAGCAGGGCCGGATCGGGGCGCTGGGCGTGTACCCGCCGTGACCAGTCGCATGCCGTCTCGTTGGGTTCGCGGGCCAGGCCAAGGCGTGCATAGCGCCGCCCCAGCCGGTGCCAGGCGCGCAGCAGCGGGTCGCGCTCGCGCTCGCCGCGGGCCAGCAGCCAGGCCATCCACGCCAGTGCCAGCAGCGCCGCGACCACGAAGCCGGCCACCAGCTGCGCCGGCCCGAGATCATCCAGCCCGAACGGCTTGAGCAGCTGTTGCTGGCGGCGTGCGTCGAAGGACAGCACCAGGTCGTTCCAGCCGCGGCGCAGCCAGTCACCCATCTGCCCCAGCTGCAGCCAGCGCTGTTGCAGCGGGGTGTCCGTGCCGGCCTGCAGGCGATCGTCCAGCGTGTCCAGGATGCGTTCCGGCGCCACGGCCGCAGTCGGGTCGACCCGGACCCAGCCGCGCTGCGGCAGCCAGACTTCGGCCCAGGCGTGGGCATCCATGCGCCGCACCACCCAGTAGTCGCCGATGCGGTTGCGGGTGCCGCCCGCGAAGCCGGTCACCACCCGGGCCGGAATGCCGGCGTTGCGCATCAGCACCACGAAGGCCGAGCTGAAGTGCTGGCAGAAGCCGGCCTTGTAGTTGAACAGGAAATCGTCGACCGGATCGCGCCCGGCCACCGGGGTGTCCAGCGTGTAGGAGAAGTCGCGGGTGATCCATTGCAGCGCACGGCGGACGATGGCCTCGTCATCGTTGCCGGCCTCCTGGCGCCATTGCTGTGCCAGCTGGGCGGTGCGCGGATTGAAGCCGGGCGGAAGCTGCAACGCGGCGCGGCGCAGGTAGGGTGACAGATCGGTGTCGAACCGTTGCGGAGGCGCCGAATGCAACCGCCAGCGGCTGAGCGCGGACAGCGTGCGGTCGCTGCGCAGGCTCATGTCCGCATCGAAGCTGCTGCCCTCCGGTGCGCGGCTGGGCAGGTCCAGCGCCACCAGCAGGCGACGGTCGGTGGGCTCGTAGTCGATCTGGTAGTCCCATCCCTGTGCGGCGGCTTCGACCACCGGAGCGGGGCGCCGGGCCGTCGCGCGATCACGGCTCCAGCGGTGGCCGTCGAACGACGTCAGCACCGGGCCGCGCCAGTAGCGCTGCGCGGGCTCGGGCACCGCGCCGAAAAACTGCACGCGCAGCGCCGGGGTGTCGTCGGCCATCAGGTCCAGCCATTGGTCCGGCGCCATGCTGTCAGCCAGGCCCGGTGTACCCACCGCTCGCTCGGGTACGCCCCACAGCGGCGTGGACAAGCGCGGGAACAGCCAGAAGCAGGCCAGCGCCAGCGGCAGGCCGATGCCCAGCAGGCGGCCGACACCACGCAGTTGCCCGTGCAGCGGCAGGCGAGGGCTGTGGCCCTCGTCCTGGGCCAGGCGTTGCAGCGCCAGCAGTGCGGCAATCGCGGCCAGCGCCGCCAGTCCGGTGGTCAGTGGTCCCTGGTCGAGCAGGAAGGCCGCGAACGGCGAGAACAGCGCGAATCCCAGCAGGCTGCGTGCATCGCGCAGGCTGCGCAGTTCGCTGGACTTGATCGCCAGCATCGCCGCCAGCAGGGCGCAGCCGGTGTCGCGGCCCGGCCGCACCATGCCCATCTGCCAGACGATGGTGGCCAGCATGGCCAGCACCAGCAGCAGGCGAACCGGCATCGGCAGTACCCGCCGCCACGAAAGCGCAGCGGTCAGTACAGCGGCGATCGCGATCACGATCGCCAGCACCGGCGGCAGCTGCAGCAGGAGTGGTAGCAGCGCCAGCGCTGCGCTGGCCAGGGTCCAGCTGCGGGCGTTGCGATCGAGCAGGACGGCAGGCTCAGTCATGGGGCATCAACGCCAGTGCGCGCAGGCACAGATGGTGGTGGCTGGCGCCCTGGCCGGGGCCGAACGGTGGATGGGCCGGAAGCAGCAGCGTGTAGCGACGGCCTTCGCGCTCGGCCATGTCGACCCAGCGTGCCAACCGCGCGATGCGCGCTTCATGGCCCTGCGGTGCCAGCGCGCGCCAGTCCAGCACCACTTCGATGCCGATCGGCTTCTCGTACTCGCGTACCAGCAGGCTGTCGCGGCGTGCCGAGTGTTTCCAGGCAATGCTGCGCGGGGCGTCGCCGGCACGATAGGGGCGCAGCTGGTGCAGCTCATCGCCACTGGCGTGGGCGCGGGTGTGCAGTGGATCGCTGCCACTTTCCGGAAGCGGCGGTGCCAGTGCCTCGGCCAGTGGATAGACCAGCAGCGGCTGTTCCGGCCACACCCACGACCATGCCCGCACCAGCCCCAGCGGCTGCGTGCTCGACAGGCGGATGCGAGGCAGTTCCAGCCAGCCGCGGCGCTCGCTGGGGACATCCAGCTCCACTTCGCCGCGACCGTGTGCAGGCAGTGCGACCCAGGCCTCGCTTGCACCCAGCTGCAGGTGCAGCCCATGGCGCGCGCGCGGGTCGCGCAACGACAGGTCCACGCGCAGGCGCAGGGGATGCCCCGCTGGAACCGGTTCGGCGGAGATTGCATCGATCTGTATGCCGGACAGCTGCAGGTGCGCGGCGATGGCGCTGGCGATCGCCGCTGCGGCCAGCAACAGGGCCAGCAGCAGGGCCGGGTTGTTGTTGTAGTTCAATGCGCCCAGCAGCATCGCCGACAGCAGGGTGGCGACGAACAGGCCGAAGCGGGTCGGCAGTACATAGATGCGATGGCGGTCCAGCCGCTGCGGCAAGGCTTCGGGCCTGCGTGGGCGTGCCAGCAGCTGCATGCGTGCCCAGCGTGTGGCCACCTTCAGTCCACCGCGACGGTCTGCAGGATCGCCCGCGCCAGTGCCGGCCCGGAGCTGGATTCGGCCTCCGCCACCAGTCGATGGCCGGCCACCGCCACGAACAGGGTCTGCACGTCTTCGGGCACCACATGCCCACGGCCGAGCAGCAGCGCATGCGCCTTGGCCGCGCGCAGCAGGGCCAGCCCGGCGCGCGGCGACAGGCCCACGCGTACGCCGGCATGCTGGCGGCTGCGGGTCAACAGTGCCTGCACGTAGTCGATCAGCGCGTCGCTGGCATGCACCTGGCCAACCGCTTCACGCAGCGCTCGCACCTGGGTGTCGTCCAGCTTCGGCACCGCGCGCGCGATCAGGTCGCGACGATCACTGCCACGCAGCAGCTCGCGCTCGGCCTGCGCGCTCGGGTAGCCCATCGCCAGCCGCAGCAGGAAACGATCCAGCTGCGAATCCGGCAACGGGAAGGTGCCGGACAGGTCGACCGGGTTCTGCGTGGCGATCACGAAGAACGGGTCGGGCAGCGGATGCGTCTGTCCATCCAGGGTGACCTGCTGCTCGGCCATCGCTTCCAGCAACGCGCTCTGCGTGCGCGGTGGCGCGCGGTTGATCTCATCGGCCAGCAGCACATGCGTGAACACCGGGCCGGGGTGGAACTGGAACTGGCGGCTGCCGGCTTCGTACACCGACACGCCGAGCACATCAGCCGGCAACAGGTCGGAGGTGAACTGCACGCGCTGGAAGCTGAGGCCGAGGCTGCTGGCCAGTGCATGCGCCAGCGTGGTCTTGCCCAGGCCGGGCAGATCCTCGATGAGCAGGTGGCCGCCGGAAAGCAGGGCGACAAAGGCCAGCCTGACTTCCGGCACCTTGCCCAGCACCAGTGCGTTCACCTGATCCTGTGCCTCCCGCAGGGCCTGGCGCAGTTGATCGGTTAGCATGCTGGGATTGGGGGACGAGGCTGGCATGATCGTCTCAGGTCTGGAATCCATTCGATTATCCATAGAGCAATGCAAGGCGAACAGCGCGCGCGGACAATATTTCTCTGGTTATGGACGCTGATCACAGCGGCCAAGCTGGTGGTGGCTGCGCGCCTGCCGCTGTTCGTCGATGAGGCGTTCTATTGGCAGGAAGGCCAGCACCTGGCCGCTGCCTATTCCGACCTGCCGGGGCTGACGGCGTGGCTTGCACGCCTGGGCGTGGAGATCGGTGGCCATCATGTGCTGGCATTGCGCCTGCCGTTCCTGGCCATCGGTGCGCTGCTGCCGTTGCTGGTGGCGCGCATCGCCACACGCTGGTTTGGCAACGTCGCAGGGTGGCAGGCGGGCAGCCTGACCCTGCTGATGCCGCTGTCAGCCACGCTGGGCCTGCTGGCCGTGCCGGATGTGCCGATGGCACTGGCCGCAGTGATCTGCCTGCATGCAGGTGCGCGCCTGCTGCACAACGTGGATGCGTCGTCGGCGATGAAGCTCGCGCTGGGCCTGCTGATCGGTGCGCTCAGCCACTACCGTTTCATCGGTGTCATCGGTGTCGGTTTCATTGCGCTGCTGGCGCTGCCGCAGGGCCGCCGCATGCTGGCCGACCCGCGCGTGTGGGTGGCGCTGGCGGTGGGTGTACTGGCCTGGCTGCCGTTGCTGGCCTGGAATGCGGACAACCACGATGCCGGCCTGAAGTTCCAGGTGGTCGAGCGCCACCCGTGGACGTTCGAATGGGACGGACTGTGGTTCCTGGTGATCCAGCCGATGCTGGTGACGCCGATCCTGTGCATCGCGATGTGGAAGGTCGCCCTGGCCGGTACCCGCAGCGGTGGTGGTGCGCGGGTGCAGTGGCGCTATTTCGGCCTGGTGGGCGGGGTGTCGACGCTGGGCATCTTCCTGCTGGGCTTCTTCACCGATGTCGAGCGGATCAGTTTCCACTGGCCGTTGCCGGGTTACCTGGCGCTGCTGGTGGCGGTGCCGGTGGTCCTCAACGGCTGGCCGCGCTGGCTGCGTCGTACCGGCTGGTGGCTGGCGGCTGCCGGCACCGTTCTGGCCTTCGGCTACTACCTGATGGCGTCCACGCCGGCGCTGCGCGAGCAGATGGCCGGCAGCAAGTACTACCCGCGCAACTTTGCCGGCTGGCAGCCGCTGGCCGTGGCGGTGCGTGACGAATTGCGGCAGATGCCGCCGGGCACGCGTGTGCTGGCGGGCAACTTCAAGGTCGGTGCCGAACTGGGCTTCCAGCTCGGCAACGGTGATATCGAGGTGTTGCCACATCCGCTCAACGACAAGCATGGGCGGACCGCACAGCTGGCGCAGTGGGACCTGCTGCACGAAGGCCCGCGCAGTGCGCCGATGCTGCTGGTGCTGTCACCCAGCGACCAGCGCTACCGCGATCTGCTGGCGCGCTATCACGCCATCTGCGAGCAGGTGGGGCCGTTGCCGGCGCCGCGCGTGGTCAGCAGCGATCATGGTTTCCAGCGCTTCCTGCTGTTCCGGCTGCCGGTGCAGCGCGCGCAGGGGCCCTGCGTGACGCCGGCGATGGCCTGGCTGGATGCGCCGTCCAACGGTGAGAAGGTCTCCGGAACGCTCGCCATCAAGGGCTGGGCATTCAAGGATGGCGTCGGATTGGCACGCATCGAAGTGCTGGTCGACGGCCGTCCGATCGGTGATGCCCGTTACGGGCGCGTGTTCGACATCCGCCAGGCCTGGCCGGACAGTACCGACCCGCAGCATCCGGCGGTGGGCTTCGACGCATCGCTGGATACCACCACGCTGGCGCCGGGGCGGCATTGGCTTGGCCTGCGCCTGCACGGGCGCGACGGCAGTGTGGAGGAATGGCAGGATCAGCCGTTCGAAGTTCGTTGAGGCTTCTGCTTTTGTAGCGTCGAGCCATGCTCGACTGCTTTTCCAAAGACAGTCGAGCATGGCTCGACTCTACAAAGAGCGCGGCTGAGCATGGGCTCGACGTTACAGTTCAGGGCACCGCGTACCCCGCCTGCCGAAGCAGTCCGCACAGCGCGATCAGTGGCAGGCCGACCAGCGCGGTCGGGTCGCGGTTGTCGATGGCCTCGAACAGACTGATGCCCAGGCCCTCGCACTTGAAGCTGCCGGCGCAGTCCAGTGGCTGCTCGGCGGCGACGTAGCGGGCGATTTCCTGCGGGTCCAGCACGCGGAAGCGCACTTCGGTCAGATCCAGGGCGGCGAGGGATTCTCCATCCCGCCTGAGACTGATCGCCGTGTGGAAGCGCACCGTCTGCCCGGACATCGCAGCCAGCTGCGCACAGGCCGCCTCGACCGTGCCCGGCTTGCCCAGCGGCTGGCCGTTCAGGTCGGCCACCTGGTCCGAGCCGATCACCCAGGCGCTGGGGTAGCGGTCGGCCACCTCGGCGGCCTTGGCGGCGGCCAGGCGCGTGGCCAGGGCCAGCGGAGCTTCCCCATTCAGGGGAGTCTCATCCACGTCCGGGCGTGCGCAGTCGAAGGGCAGGCCCAGCCGTTCCAGCAGTTCACGGCGGTAGCGGGAGGTGGAGGCCAGGACCAGTGACATGTGACAATACCGGGGCAGGGCGCGGCAGTCTGGCCCCTCCACGGCGGCAGCGGCAAGTCCTGTATGGCGGGCATTTGACAGCGGGCGGCGCGATCCTTAGTATTCAGCGGCTTATGTCCGCGAACGTGCCCGAAACGCTGGATGCCTGGCGGATGGTTGTAGCGCGAAGGCGCTTCGACGGTCAGGTCTCCCTGGCTGAATTGACCCGCCTGCAGGGGTTGGTCGCAGATACCGACGGCGAGTGTGTTTACTCGCTTGAATTCGGTCGCGACGACGTCTTGCGGGTATCCTATGTGGAACTGACCATCGACACCGCGTTGCCGCTGACCTGTCAGCGCAGCATGCAGCGATTCCTGTTGCCGGTGAAGGTGACCCAGAGGCTTGGCCTGATCCGCGACGAGGACGAGGAATCGTCCCTGCCGGAGGAATACGAGGCGTTGCTGGTGCCGGAAGACGGCCAGCTGCGTCCGTTGGACCTGGTCGAGGACGAGTTGGTGCTGGCAGTGCCGGTTGTGCCGCTGTCGCCCGACGGTGAGGCAGTCGACAAGGACTGGGCACCGAGCGAAGAAGAAACGAAGAAGGCCAACCCGTTTGCGGCGTTGGCAGCACTGAAGAAACAATAGCAGCCGGATTGTCGTCGGCGGCTGCGGCGAAAGCGAAAGTGTGCTGGGCGCTGGCGTCCTGCGCGACGATACGACGAAGCAAATCGAACCGAGTTTGGAGCAATCCCATGGCTGTGCAGAAATCCCGTGTCACCCCGTCCCGCCGCGGCATGCGTCGTGCCCACGACGCCCTGAGCGCCAAGCAGCTGTCGACCGACCCGACCACCGGCGAAGTGCACCTGCGTCACCACATCACTGCCGACGGTTTCTACCGCGGCAAGAAGGTCATCCAGACCAAGACCTCGGCCGTCGAAGAAGATTGATGTGCCGGGAAGGCCGCTGCCTCCGGGCAGCGGCCTTTGCCTTCTTTCCCGGGCGTGCCGGTGATCGGCGGCCCGCGCAACAGGAAACATGATGAGCAAGCGGATCTATTCGAGGATCGCGGGCACCGGTAGCTATTTGCCGGAAAAAGTCCTGACCAACGCCGACCTGGAAAAAATGGTCGAAACCTCGGATGAGTGGATCCAGTCGCGCACCGGAATTCGTGAACGGCACATCGCGGCCGAAGGCGAAACCACCAGCGACCTTGGCTACAACGCCGCCCTGCGCGCGCTTGAAGCCGCAGGCATCGATGCCTCGCAGCTCGACATGATCGTGGTCGGCACGACCACGCCTGATCTCATTTTCCCGTCCACCGCGTGCCTGATCCAGGCCAAGCTCGGTGTGGCCGGGTGCCCCGCCTTCGACGTCAACGCGGCCTGTTCGGGCTTCGTGTTCGCGCTGGGCGTGGCCGACAAGTTCATCCGTTCCGGCGACTGCAAGCACGTGCTGGTGATCGGCACCGAAACGCTGACCCGCATGGTCGACTGGAACGATCGCACCACCTGCGTGCTGTTCGGCGATGGCGCCGGCGCTGTCGTGCTCAAGGCCGACGAAGACACCGGCATCCTCAGCACCCATCTGCATGCCGATGGCAGCAAGAAGGAGCTGCTGTGGAACCCGGTTGGCGTTTCGACCGGCTTCAAGGACGGCGCCAACGGTGGCGGCACCATCAACATGAAGGGCAACGACGTGTTCAAGTACGCCGTCAAGGCGCTGGACTCGGTCGTGGACGAGACCCTGGCCGCCAACGGCCTGGACAAGTCCGACCTGGATTGGCTGATCCCGCACCAGGCCAACCTGCGCATCATCGAAGCGACCGCCAAGCGCCTGGACATGTCGATGGACCAGGTCGTGGTGACCGTCGACAAGCACGGCAACACCTCGTCCGGCTCGGTGCCGCTGGCGCTGGACGCCGCCGTGCGTTCGGGCAAGGTCGAGCGCGGCCAGCTGCTGCTGCTGGAAGCCTTCGGCGGCGGCTTCACCTGGGGTTCGGCCCTGTTGCGCTATTGATAGTGCAAGTTACGACAATGTGAAGCTTTGTCGTTGCGGCCCCTCTGGGGCCGTAACGCGTTTAAGGAGGACCTGTCATGGTTGAGCCCATCGTCATCGAAGGGCAACGTGCCTGGCTGAAGCAGTACGGCAAGGGAAGCCGAGCAATGGCCCTGGGCCTGCTCAATTTTGTTGCCCGCCGTTTCCATCTCGATGCCCTGCGCCCGCCGCCGCACCGCGGTGGCGACGCCGCACGCGAAACCGAAGCCCGCCGCCTCGCGGAACTGCAGGCACAGGGGGTGAACGTGCCTGACGTCCTGGGCACCGGTCATGCCGCGCTGGTGATCGGCGACAACGGCAGCTCGTTCAATACCTGCCTGCGTAGTGCCGATGAGGCCGGGCGCGATCGGCTGGTGATGGCGGCGATGCAGGCCATTGCCGAAGCGCATGCCCGTGGTGCCTATTTCGGCCAGCCGTTGCCGCGCAACCTCACCTGGGATGGCGAGAAGGTCGGCTTCATCGACTTCGAGGAAGATCCGCTGGAAGTGATGGATCTGTCCGAAGCGCAGGCCCGCGACTGGCTGATGTTCGGTTACGGCGTGGCCAAGTACTACGCCGACCGCCCCGAGCACCTGCAGGCGATGATGGCCGAGGCGATGGGCGATGCCCAGGCGCCGGTGCGCGAACACGTGCATGCGGTCAGTGGCCGCCTGCGCAGCCTGGCCCGGGTCTGCATGAAGCTGGGTCGCTCGGCGCGCGCGCTGGCCCATTCGATCTTCATCACCCATGGCGCCAGCACCACCGGCGTGCTGATGCTGGTGGGCCTGTGCGTGGATTTCCTCGCCGACGGCGATCTGGACGTCCTGCAGCTGTTCTGCTGATGGCTGATAGGGGTCAGATCCCTTTTCCTGCGGAAAAGGGATCTGACCCCGTTGCGCTTGCCCGGCCGCCCACCATACGCGTGCATACGCGCACGTACAGACGACACGGCATGTTCCCCCTTATCATGGCCCGCTTCGATTGCAACAAGCGGATGACCGCGTGACCGTATCCACCCTCGCTTTTGTCTTCCCCGGCCAGGGCTCGCAGTCTGTGGGCATGGTGGCCGAGCTGGCCGAACTGCACCCGCAGGTGCGTGAAGCCTTCACCGAGGCATCCGATGGTGCCGGCGTCGACCTGTGGGCGCTGTCCCAGGGCGGCCCGGAGGAAATGCTCAACCGTACCGAATACACCCAGCCGGCCCTGCTGGCCGCAAGCATCGGCGTGTGGCGCGCCTGGAACGCCGTGGGCGGTCCGCGCCCGTCGGTGCTCGCCGGCCACAGCCTGGGCGAGTACACCGCCCTGGTCGCCGCGGGCGCACTGAGTCTGCATGACGGTGCGCACCTGGTGCGCCTGCGCGGGCAGCTGATGCAGGAAGCCGCACCGGCCGGTGTCGGCGCCATGGCCGCCGTGCTCGGCGCCGAAGACCAGCTGGTGCTGGACGTCTGCGCCGAAGCCGCAGGCAGCCAGGTGGTGGTGCCGGCCAACTTCAATTCGCCGGGCCAGATCGTGATCGGTGGCGACGCCGATGCGGTTGACCGTGCGCTGGCGCTGCTGGCCGAAAAGGGCGTGCGCAAGGCCGTGAAGCTGGCCGTGAGCGTGCCCTCGCACACACCGCTCATGCGCGAAGCCGCCAACCGCCTGGCCGAAGTGATGGCCGGCCTGTCCTGGCAGGCGCCGCAGCTGCCGGTGGTGCAGAACGTCGACGCCCAGATCCACAGCGGCATCGACGCGATCCGTACCGCGCTGGTCCAGCAGCTGTACCAGCCGGTGCAGTGGACCGGGTGCGTGCAGGCGCTGGCCGCCCGTGGCATCACCCAGATCGCCGAGTGCGGCCCGGGCAAGGTGCTGACCGGCCTGGTCAAGCGCATCGACAAGGCCATCGATGGCCGTTCGCTGGCCACGCCGGGCGACTTCGAAGCCGCCCGCGAGGCATGGTCGGCCTGATTTCCCTGTTCCTGCCGACCGTACCGGTGGCCGCTGCAAGCGGCATGTGTACGGCGGCCGTCCCAGCCTGAGGAAAACATCATGAGCAAGCCCCTGCAGGGTGAAATCGCACTGGTCACCGGCGCCAGCCGTGGCATTGGTGCCGCCATCGCCGATCTGCTGGCCGCCCAGGGCGCCACCGTCATTGGTACCGCCACCACCGAATCCGGCGCTGCCGCGATCGGTGAGCGCCTGGCCGCCCACGGCGGTCACGGCCGCGCGCTGAACGTCACCGACGCCGCCGCGCTGGATGCCGTGCTGGCGGACATCGCCAAGGAATTCGGCCCGATCTCGATCCTGGTCAACAACGCCGGCATCACCCGCGACAACCTGCTGATGCGCATGAAGGACGAGGACTGGGCGTCGATCATCGACACCAACCTGACCAGCGTGTTCCGCACCAGCAAGGCGGTGATGCGCGGCATGATGAAGGCGCGCAAGGGCCGCATCATCAACATCGCATCGGTGGTGGGCGTGACCGGCAATGCCGGCCAGGCCAACTACGCCGCGGCCAAGGCCGGCATCATCGGCTTCAGCAAGTCGCTGGCCAAGGAAATCGGTTCGCGCGGTGTCACCGTCAATGTTGTCGCACCTGGCTTCATCGACACCGACATGACCAAGGCGTTGCCGGAAGAAGCGCGTACCGCGCTGATCAACGACATCGCCCTCGAACGCCTGGGTTCGCCGGAAGACATCGCCCATGCGGTGGCCTTCCTGGCCGGCCCGGCTGCCGGTTACATCACCGGCGAAACCCTCCATGTGAACGGCGGCATGTACATGCCGTAAGCAAGGGGCGCAGGGATTGCGCCGCAAGTGGTTGATCTGCGAAGGTTTTTGCTGCAATGCAAGGCCGCGCCGGTTTCCACTACACTATCCCACGGCCATCGCCTTTGATGGCGACCACTTTTGAACCACAACTCCATCTGGAGCGAGATCCCATGAGCACCATCGAAGAACGCGTCAAGAAAATCGTCGTCGAACAGCTTGGCGTCAAGGAAGAAGAAGTCACCAACAGCGCATCGTTCGTCGATGACCTGGGCGCTGACTCGCTGGACACCGTTGAGCTGGTGATGGCCCTGGAAGAAGAATTCGAGTGCGAGATCCCGGACGAAGAAGCCGAGAAGATCAGCACCGTGCAGGCCGCCATCGACTACATCAAGGCCCACGTCAAGGCCTGATGTCAGACGGCAGTGCGCGCGCGGGCCCATGCTCGCCGCGCACCGCACCCCATGGGGCCGCAGTTGCGGCCCCGTGTGTTTGAGCATCACACCGAAGCAAACCGAGTTGCCCGTTGAAATCAGCCGGGTCAGGAGAATCAGCAATGAAGCGTCGCGTCGTCGTAACCGGCCTGGGTATCGTCTCGCCGTTGGGCAATGATCTGGCCAGCAGCTGGGAAGGCATCACCCAGGGTCGTTCGGGCATCGGTCCGCTGACCAACGTTGCGGATGCCTACCTGGATCGGTTCACCACCAAGATTGCAGGTGAGGTCAAGGGATTCGACATCACCGCCGACAATGAACTGTTCGGCAAGTTCCGGGTCAGCGGCAAGGATGCCAAGAAGATGGACCCGTTCATCCATTACGGCCTCGGTGCCTCGTTCATGGCCCTGCATGACTCGGGCCTGGACATCACCGACGCCAATGCCGAGCGCATCGGCGCCATCGTCGGCGCCGGCATCGGCGGCCTGCTCGGCATCGAAGAGCAGACCATCGAGTTCCACGAGGGCAAGAAGATCTCGCCCTTCTACGTGCCGAAGACCATCATCAACATGCTGCCGGGCCAGCTGAGCATCATCACCGGCCTGAAGGGCCCGTCGTTCTCGGCGGTGTCGGCATGCGCGACCTCGAACCATTCGATCGGTACCGCGATGCGCATGATCCAGTACGGCGATGCCGACGTGATGGTGGTCGGTGGTGCCGAACGTGGCTCGTCGCCGACCGCACTGGGCGGCTTCTGCGCGATGAAGGCCATGAGCACCCGCAACGACGCCCCGGAACAGGCTTCGCGCCCGTGGGACAAGGACCGCGATGGCTTCGTGCTGGGCGACGGCGCCGGCATCCTGATCCTGGAAGAGTACGAACACGCCAAGGCGCGTGGTGCGAAGATCTACTGTGAACTGGCCGGCTTCGGCGCCAGCTCCGACGCATACCACATGACCGCACCGAGCGAGAACGGCGAAGGCGCCGCCCGCTGCATGGTCATGGCCATGAAGGACGCTGGCGTGACCCCGGAACAGGTGGGCTACCTCAACGCGCACGGCACCTCCACGCCGCTGGGCGACCTGGGCGAAACCATGGCGATGAAGACCGCCTTCGGCGACCACGCCTACAAGATGATGGTCAGCTCCACCAAGTCGATGACCGGCCACCTGCTCGGCGCTGCCGGCGGCGTGGAAGCAATCTTCTCGGTGATGGCGCTGCAGGACAACGTCATCCCGCCGACCATCAACCTGCAGCAGCCGGGCGAAGGCTGCGACCTGGACTACGTGCCCAACGAAGCGCGCCAGGCCAAGGTCGACGTGGTGATGTCGAATGGTTTCGGCTTCGGCGGCACCAACGGCACGCTGATCTTCAAGCGCGTCTGACCGAGTTGTAGCGGCGAGCCATGCTCGACTCCGCCGTTGTGTAGAGTCGAGCCATGCTCGACTGAACGTGCATTACGCACGAGGAGGCCGCCGCAAGGCGGCTTCCGTGCATCTGAATCCCCGAACTGGCTGCCATGACCCACGCACCGCTGATCCACCCGCTGCCGCACCCGATCGATCTGCTGGCCCTGCAGCAGCACGACCCGGCACGCTTCCCGCTGCTGATGGAATCCACCGCTTCGGGCACCGCGCAGGGCCGCTGGAGCCTGCTGCTGGCCGCGCAGGGCGACAGCCTGCGGCTGGATGCCGATGGACAGGTGCGCGACCAGCACGACGCGGTGCACGCCGGCAGCTTCCTGCAGGTGCTGGACCGTGCCTGGCAGCGCGAACGCCTGCCGCATGACGGCAGCCACAGCCTGCCGTTCCGCGGCGGCTGGGCGTTGATGCTCGATTACGAAGTGGCCAGCCAGATCGAACCGGTGCTGCCGGCGCGCGCACGCGAGGACGGCCGCCCGACTGCGCTGGCGCTGCGCTGCCCGGCCGCGGTGCTGCACGACCATCACAACGAGGCCAGCTTCGTCATCGCCGAAGCCGGCGAGCAGGCGTTGCCGGGTGCGCTCGTGGCACTGGCCTCGGCCGCGCTGCCCGAAGCCGGGCAGGGCTGGCAGCCGCCGCAGTCGGTGGGCGAGGATGCGCCGCAGCGCTTCACCGACGGCGTGCGCCGGGTGATCGAGTACCTGCGTGCCGGTGATGTGTTCCAGGTGAACCTGTCGCGGCGCTGGAGCGCGCAGTTCGCCGCGCCGGTCAGCCCGCAGGCGCTGTACGCGCAGCTGCGCCGTGCCAACCCGGCACCGTTCGCCGGCCTGTTCAGCTCGCACGGCCGCCATGTGGTCAGTTCCTCGCCGGAGCGGCTGGTGTCGGTTCATGCCGGCCACGCGCAGACCCGCCCGATTGCTGGGACGCGTCCGCGCTTCGAGGGCGACGATGATGCCGCGCGCATCCAGGAGCTGGTCGGCCACCCGAAGGAGCGTGCCGAGCACGTGATGCTGATCGACCTGGAACGCAACGACCTGGGCCGCATCTGCCTGCCCGGCACCGTGGTGGTTGATGAGCTGATGACGGTGGAGAGCTACGCCCATGTGCACCACATCGTCAGCAATGTCAGTGGCCATCTGCGCCCGGAGGTCACGCCCGGCGAGGTGATCGCCGCCACGTTCCCCGGTGGCACCATCACCGGCTGCCCCAAGGTGCGCTGCATGCAGATCATCAGCGAGCTGGAGCAGGTGCCGCGCGGTGCCTACACCGGTGCCTTCGGCAGGCTGAACCGCGATGGCGACCTGGACCTGAACATCCTGATCCGCACCGCCGAAGTGGATGGCCACGAGGTGAGCTTCCGCACCGGCGCCGGCATCGTGGTCGACTCGGATCCGGACAAGGAACTGGACGAGACCCGCGCCAAGGCCCGCGGCCTGCTGCGCGCGCTGGGCCAGCAGGGCTAGGCGTATTCCGGTAGTGCCGGCCGCTGGCCGGCAACCCCATTCCCCCACGGTGGGTGCCGACCGTTGGTCGGCACGGAGTCCTCCATGGCCGTTCATCCACGCATGGCGTGGATCTACTGATCGCCGCGCCAGGCATGGATTGTGGTGGGTGCCGACGGTGGGTCGGCACAGGCGCATGCCCCCGGTCATGACCCCAATCCACCGGCACGGTATCCTGCACGACGGAATCGAGTTCAGAGGTAGTCCATGGCGGGAGCCAAGCGCGGGTGTCTGTTCGTGGTAACGCTGGTGGTGGTGCTGGCCGCCGTCGTGGCCGGCGCGGGCGCGTGGTTCTTCTACCAGCAGACCCGGTTCGCCGACGCCCCGATCACCCCGACCGCCGAGAGCATGGTCATCGCCAGTGGCGATGGCATGAACAGCGTGCTGCGCAAGCTGCGCGATGCCGGTGTGGATGAAGGCCAGGACGCGCAGTGGCAGCTACTGGCGCGCCAGCTCGATGCCGCCGGCAAACTGAAGGTGGGCGAGTACGCGCTCAGCGCCGACCTGACTCCGCGCGAGCTGCTGCTGCGCATGCGCGCCGGCAAGGTGCTGCAGCACCGTGTCACGATCGTCGAGGGCTGGAACATCCGCCAGCTGCGTGCCGCGCTCAAGCGCGCCGAGCCGCTGCTGCACACCACCGATAATCTTGATGACGCCGCGCTGATGCAGCGTCTCGGTTTCGGTGGCCAGCATCCGGAAGGCCGCTTCCTGCCGGAGACCTACGTTTACCAGCGCGGCGACAGCGACCTCGATGTGCTCAAGCGCGCCCACTCCGCGATGGAAAAGGCGCTGGATGAAGCCTGGGAAAGCCGCGCGCCGGACCTGCCGATCAACACGCCGTACGAACTGCTGACGATGGCGTCGATCATCGAGAAGGAAACCGCGTTGGCCAGCGAGCGCCCGCAGATCGCGGGCGTGTTCATGCGCCGCCTGAAGATCGGCATGCGCCTGCAGACCGACCCGACCGTGATCTACGGCATCGGTGCTGCGTATGACGGCAACATCCGTCGCCGCGACCTGACCACCGATACGCCCTACAACACCTATACCCGTGCCGGCCTGACCCCGACCCCGATCGCCATGCCCAGCCGCGATGCACTGATGGCGGCCGCGCAGCCGCTGTCGGGCGACGCGCTGTACTTCGTGGCTGTGGGCGATGGCAGTGGCGCGCACGTGTTCTCGCCCAGCCTGGACCAGCACAACGCCGCAGTGGCCCGCTACCTGCAGCAGCTGCGCCAGCAACGTACCAAGGAGACCCCGGCGCAATGAGTCCCGCGCTGCTTCGCCATCCGCGTTTCGTCAGCCTGGAAGGCGGCGAGGGCGCGGGCAAGACCACCGCCATCAATGCCATCCGTGACTGCCTGCGCAGCCATGGCCATGAGGTGGTACTGACCCGCGAGCCGGGCGGAACGCCGCTGGCCGAGCGCATCCGCGGCCTGGTGCTGAAGCCCGATGCCGAGATCGCCGCCGAACCGCTCAGCGCCGAAGCCGAGCTGCTGCTGGTGTTCGCCGCACGCGCGCAGCACGTGCGCCAGGTGATCCAGCCGGCGCTGCAGCGCGGCGCCTATGTGCTGAGCGATCGCTTCACCGATTCCAGCTATGCCTACCAGGGCGGTGGCCGTGGCCTCGATCCGCAGTGGATTGCCGACCTGGAGCGCCGCGCGGTCGGCCTGCTGCCGGGCCTGACCCTGCTGCTGGATGTGGATGTGGCCGTCGGCCGCGCACGCGCTAACGGGCGCGACCTGTGGCCGGACCGCATCGAGAGCGAGCAGGACGATTTCTTCCAGCGCGTGCGCGAAGTGTTCCGCAGCCGCGCACAGCAGGATCCGCAGCGCTTCGCACTAGTCGACGCTGGCCAGGTGCAGGAACGCGTGGCGGCCGATGTGGTCGCGTGCGTCGAGCGCTGGCTGCAGGGCGGGGAGGGCGCATGAGCACGTTCTCGCCCTGGCAGCAGCGCGCGTTCGACCAGACCGTGGCGGCGCTGGATGCTGATCGGCTCGGCCATGGCCTGCTGATCTGCGGCCCGGCCGGGCTGGGCAAGCATGAGGTGGCGCTGGCCTTGGCCGACCACGTGCTGGCACGCGGCGATGCTGCCCATGCCACGCGCACGCGCCAGCTGATCGCCGCCGGCACCCATCCGGACCTGCAGCTGGTCAGCTTCATTCCGAACAAGAGTGGCGACAAGCTGCGCACCGAGATCGTGATCGAGCAGGTGCGCGAGATCACCAACAAACTGGCGCTGACCCCGCAATACGGCGTGGCGCAGGTGGTGATCGTCGACCCGGCCGATGCGATCAACCGCTCGGCGGCCAATGCGCTGCTGAAGACGCTGGAAGAGCCGCAGCCCGGCCGCTACCTGTGGCTGATCAGCAGCGACCCGGCACGCCTGCCGCAGACCATCCGCAGCCGTTGCCAGCGCCTGGAATTCAAGCTGCCGCCGCAGCACGAAGCGCTGGCCTGGCTGCAGCAGCAGGGCCACAGCGAAGCATCGGCGCGCGAAGCGCTGGACGCGGCGCGCGGCCACCCCGGCCAGGCCGACAACTGGCTGCGCGAAGACGGCCTGAGCCTGCGCCGCGACGTGGGCCGCGATCTGGAACAGCTGGCCGCCGGCAAGACCGGCGCGGTGGAACTGGCGCAGAAGTGGTGTGGCGATGACAACGCGGCGCTGCGCCTGCGCTTCGCTGCCGACCTGGCGCTGGCCCAGGCCAGCACCGATGCCTTGACCACGCCGGAGCGATTGCACAAGCTTGCAGCCTGGTTCGATGCGGCCAACCGCACCCGCGACCTGCTGCGCACCACGGTGCGCGCAGACCTTGCGGTGGTCGAGTTGCTGCTCGCCTGGAACAAGGTGAACGAGCGGCCTGCCGCAAGGGGAAATCGATGAGTGCCAGCAACGCCCGCCAGGGCATCCTGTCCCTGGCTGTGAAGGACAAAGCCGCGCTGTACAGCGCGTACATGCCGTTCGTGAAGAATGGCGGCATCTTCGTGCCCACGCCCAAGCGCTACTTCCTGGGCGACGAGGTGTTCCTGCTGCTGACCCTGCCCGATTCCAGCGAGCGCCTGCCGGTGGCCGGCAAGGTGATCTGGGTGACCCCGGCCGGCGCGCAGGGCAACCGCACCGCCGGCATCGGCGTGCAGCTGGCCGACGGCGCCGAAGGCGAGGGCGTGCGCCACAAGATCGAGACCCTGCTGGCCGGCCTGACCGGTTCGGACAAGCCGACCCATACGATGTGATCTCGGTAGAGCCGAGCGATGCTCGGCTGCTTGCCCCGAAACGCCCGTGACGCCGCCCCTCTGTAGAGTCGAGCCATGCTCGACTGCCGCCCTCGAAAACACCCGTGAACACGAATGTGAAAAACTGTTGACGGCCTCTGAAAAGCCCCTATAATGAGCGGCTCAGCAACACACCGGGCGGTTAGCTCAGCGGTAGAGCATTGCCTTCACACGGCAAGGGTCACAGGTTCGATCCCTGTACCGCCCACCATGTTGCAGAACGAAAGAAGCCTCCAGCAATGGGGGCTTTTTTGTTGCCTCGCATAATCAGCGAGGCCTTGCGCCAGCCGGCACCAGGGCATCACCCAATCCATCCTGTGCAGCCCGCGCGATCTGGCGTGCGGCAACGATCAAGCCGTCCCGGTGGAAGTCGCCGAGTTGATCCTGTGGATCGCCAGCCAGGCGTGCACGTTCGGCGGCATGTAGGAGATCCAGTACGGCATTCAAAGCGGCCAGCGAGCGGTCGAGCGATCCGAAACCTGTGGCGCTGAGTGCCTGCGGGGTGCATACGCGTCCGGCCTTGTCGTCACCGGCGCGGATGGCGTCGAGGCAGGACAGGAACGTTGGGCGCGAAGGCGGCAGCAGTTGCTCCGCCAGTGCGCATTCGATCTCACGCGCAAGGTCCTCGGGCACGTCGGCGGCGACGTCGCCGATAAGCGCGTGCAGGCGGGGATGGATGGCGGTTTGGTTGGTCATGGCGAAACCCTCACTGGCGTAGGGCCACCTTCCGGAGTGAAGGTGGCGGACGGTGCGGGTTGGCGTGCCAAGGCAAACAAGCTTCAAGGGAGAAGAACGCCTGGCGGATCTTGCGATCCCCACGCACCGCCCGCCATTGAGGGCAGTCGATGCATTCTCTCAACTGCGATTTCTCTCGCAGTCCTTGAAGCCTGTTCGTTTATTCGAGACGCCAATCCCGGCCAAGGCGTCTTGCCTCGGCGCGGCGATCTTCAGGCCGGGCAATCACATCGGTCTGTAAGGAAAATTCTCAACTGTCCCTAGGCTGGCCAGGCGTTTCCCGTTGTGTGTCGTCCGACACCTGCGAGTAGTGCCGCCCGTCACTGATGGCGCACATCGCCGCCCCTACCGATCGTGCATATGACGACTCCAGAGGGATACCACCACGGCAATCGCGTCACCCCGCGCGGCGGAGGCGGAACCGTGCCACGGATCGACGCATAGGGTTCCATCCCTGCGCTGTCCCGCCGCCCCGGGCAGGCGTAGTCTCAGCCCGTTGCCGTGCCCATCCACTCTGGAGTGCCACCATGCCGCTCGCCCGCATCGATCTTCGCAAAGGTAAATCCGCCGACTACCTGCAACGCGTCGGCGAAATCATCTACCAGGCCATGCGCGCGGTGGGCGTGCCGGAAAACGATCGCTTCCAGATCTTCCAGGAACACGCGCCCGGCACGCTGATCTACGACCCCGGCTACCTGGGCGTGGACCGCACCGATGACTTCATCTGCATCCAGATCACCTGGAACGAGGGGCGCACGTTGGAGCAGAAGAAGGCGCTGTACCTGGGCATTGCCGAGGGCCTGCAGGCGGCAGTGGGTATCCGCCGCGAGGATGTGTTCATCAATCTGGTGGAAGTGAAGAAGGAGAACTGGTCGTTCGGGAACGGGCAGGCGCAGTACGTGAGTTGATGCGGGAACGGCGTCTGCGCCTGACGCGGTTTGCTCAGGCCATGCGCGGCGATGCCTGCTGTTGTGCCTGTTGTTCGTCCTGCGCCAGCCGGCTTGCGTCGCGGAATTGCTGCTGCACGTTGGCCTGCTGATACAGCGTATTCGCGTCGCCCTGCTGCGTATCGAGCAGGGACAGGCGCTGGCGATTGGCGGCAGGGTCCGGCGAGGCGGTGTCGCCGCTGCGATGCAGGAATACGTAGCCGGGTACCTCGGCGGTGCTGTTTGAACTGAATGCCACGTGCAGCGTGTCCTTTTCGCTGAAGCCGGCCTGCACCGCCGCGTGGGTTATATGGCCGGCCAGTCGTTCGTGCTCCTGCCCGGCAGGCAGTCCGCGCTGTTCGCCGGTCTGGGCGAGCGCAGCACGCACCTTCTGGTCCAAGGCGTAAAGGCTATGCCCCGGCGTGCGCGCATCCGCAGCCAGACGCTCGCCCAAGGAGCCATCAATGCCATCGGTTTCGCTGAGCAGACGCTGCTTCAAGCTGCGCTCGGGCAGGGGATGGGTGATGGTGCGGTTGAGTTCGCTGTTGGGGAAGGGCGGTTCAATGCTGTCCACGCCATGGATGTTGCGCAGCGGACGATAGCCGTCCTTGCCCTGTGACTGGACGCCCAGCGGAATGCGGACGTCTGGCAGCAATTGGCCAACAGGGCCGCCGATGCTGTTCACGTCCAGGCTCTGCTTGCGCTGGATACCAGCATGATTCAATGCGCCCCAGGTGAAGTCCACGCAGTTGTGGCGCACGTCGGCATAGTGCTTGCTGAAGCCGTGCGCCACTGGATCGTCGCCGAACGCTCTGAGCTTGTTGTACTGAGCTTCGGTGATTTCCAGAGAGCGCGTGTAATGCGGGTTCTTGTAGGTCTTTGCATCGTTGTCCACGATGTCACCTGGGCCATTCATGCTGCCGTGCTCGATCGGTGCAAAGCCGTAGCTTGCCGGATCCTTTCCCGGTGCTCGAAGGACGTAGAACATGTGTCCCGGCCCGGACGTCTGCGCCGAGCCATCAGGATTGCACAGCGGTTGCTGCGTAACGGGGTGGAGAAGCGGTGTTCCCGGTGCCGCAATGACGATATCGACGATGTAGCGTGGCTTGTCCATGTGCGTGGTGATCCTCCTGGAAGGTGTACGAAGGCGCTGCGCTACTTGGCGAGCGGACGCGATTCGTGAATCAGTATCCTGGCGCTTGCGCCACGAAGTGGTGCGATGTCTTCAACCGTGCTGATCTGTACGCGGTAGCGACTTTGCGCCTGCAACGGCAGCAGCGCGACATGGAGTCGATAGGCCCCACCGCTGCCTCGTTGGGTCTGGGCGTAGTTCAGTCCCTTACCGCGGTGCCAGTCTGGCAGAGGCTGGCCAGATTGCGACTGTGCGATCTGATACGCGTCGGGGCTTGCCAGCGGCTGCCAAGTGCCGCCGGACCATTGCTGAAGTCCTACGCGTAAAGGAATGTGCAGGTCGCGCGGAGAAGCAGCATCTGGCGATGAGGAAACGTGCTGCAGATCCAGCTCCACCGCATATGTGTGGTAGCTGGCAAAATTGCGCGCCGTGGTTTCGAACTCGAACTGCACCTGCTGGCCGGGCGCGTCCACGGCGATGGGCTGTGAGAGTTCCAGCGGCTCTGGCGGTGGGGGCGGCCCCTTGTCGGCGCAGGCGGCAAGCAGCGCGGTCAGGCCGATCAGGCTGATGCGCAGCGGGTGTGTGATGCGGGTGGTCATGCGGATCCCTCTGGCTCCTTGCCGTGGCCATTTGAACCCTAACGTTGGCGAGGCGGAGCCTGCAAGCGCCGGGACCGCGGTGCGGTGCATTCACATGTCGCCGCGCGAGGCGAGCCCCTGCGTCACCGTGTCGCAGGGGGTAAACCCTGAACGGGGTCCAAGGTTGGCTATGGCCCCGTAGAATGGCGGCGTGCGCCGTTCTGCTCTCCACCGCCGGTTCCAGGCCCTGGCATGGCTTGCCATGCTGCTGGTGCTGCTCGCCCCGCTGGTGAGCCGCTGGCTGGCGCACGGTCACGTGGCTGCCGCTGTACCGGTGGCAGCCGTGGATCACGCGATGCACGCAGAGCATGCGCAGCACGCGATGGAAGGGCACCACGACCATCACGCGATGGCGATGCCGCACGGCGAGGCCGCAAAGAAGCCGGCCGTCGATCCACACGCCGATCATGAGATGGGCGTGGATTGCGATTACTGCCTGATCGCAGCGCGGTTGATCACCCTGCTGGTGGCGGCAGTACTGCTGCTGGCGCCGATGGCACCGGTATGCCGCGCGCTGCGCGGTGCGGTGCGGGCGTTGCCGCAACGGATCAGCGGCACATTGGGAGCGCGTGGGCCGCCAGCCATGATGGCCGCCTGAGCCGCACGCGCGTTGCATTGAACATTTTTCCATGAGGTTGCCGGCCACGGCCGGTGCCCGCACGCGCGTGTTTGTCCCTTTCTGATTGCTGCCCTGCCATTGCGGGGTGGCCTTGCATGCCGTGAAAAAAATGAAAACGAACCCCAACTCCGCGCGCCCGCGCCGGGCGACGCTGCCTGTCCTGTGCGCGTTGCTCCTGCACACCGCCCCCGTACTTGCCGCTGATGCGGCACCCCCGACCACGCTGGATACCGTGCGGGTGGTCGATACCCGCAGCGGCGAGCTGTCCTCCACCGCCAGCGCAGGCTCTGCGTTGGGCCTGAGCGTGCTGCAGACACCGGCCAGCCTGACGGTGATTTCGCGCGAACAACTGGAGCAGCGCGGCGACAGCAACCTCAACGATGCGATCAGCCGGGCCGGTGCGATCAGTGCGATGCCGCACCCGGGCAACGGCCTGAGCGCGCTGTCCAGCCGCGGCTTCACCGACGGTGCTTCGGTGATGCGGCTGTACGACGGGCTGCGCCAGTACGGTGGCGTGGGCATTACGTTCCCGTTCGATACCTGGTCGATCGAGCGCATCGAAGTGCTGCGCGGCCCGGCCTCGGTGATCCATGGCGACGGTGCGATCGGCGGCGTGATCAACATCGTGCCGAAGAAGCCCTCGCGCGGTGCTATCGAAAACGAGATCAGCGTGACCGTGGGCAGTGAGGACACCGCGCGCTTGGGCTTCGGCAGTGGTGGCGCGCTGACGCCCGAGCTGGCCTACCGGCTGGATGTGAGTGGCAACTACAGCGGTGGCTGGGTTGACCGTGGCCGCAACAACGATGCGACGTTCTCCGGTGCGTTGCTGTGGCAGCCGCGTGCGGACCTGCAGCTGACGCTCACCCATGCGCAGGGCTATCAGCAACCGATGCGCTACTTCGGCACGCCGCTGGTCGAGGGCCGCCAGCTGGAGGCGCTGCGCCACCGCAACTACAACGTGGACGACAGCGAGATCCGCTACCGCGACCGCTGGACCCAGCTTGATGCGCTGTGGACACCGAACGCGAACGTGGAATGGCGCACGCGCCTCTACCAGATCGACAGCCAGCGCGACTGGCGCAATGCCGAGGCCTATGTCTACAACCGCGCTACCGGCTTGATCGATCGCTCGGGCAATACCGAGATCACCCACAACCAGGACCAGACCGGACTGACCTCGACGCTGCGTGTGCAGGGAACGGCGGGTGGCCTGCAGAACAACTTCGCGGTGGGCCTGGACGCGAACCGCGCGCACTTCAAGCACACCAACAACACCTACGCCGGCAGCTCAGGCCCGGTCGATCCGTTCGATCCGGTGCCGGGCCAGTTCGCCAGCGATGCGCCGAACCTGCCGCGCTACCGTAACCGTGCCGAGCAGTACGCGCTGTTCGTGGAAGACCGGTTGGCGCTGAGCGAGCGCTGGTCGGTGCTGGGGGGGCTGCGCCACGATCGTGCGCGCATCGACCGTACCGATCTGATCAGCGGCCAGAACGCGTTCTCCAAGACCTACAGCAGTACCGGCTGGCGTGCAGGCACGGTATTCGCGCTGCAGCCGACGCTGAGCCTGTATGCGCAGTACTCGCAGGCGGCGGACCCGGTCAGTGGCCTGTTGATGATCAGCCCAGCCAACGGCGCCTTCGACCTGGCCAAGGGCCGGCAGATCGAGGTGGGCCTGAAGCAGGCCTTCGATGGCGGCGAGTGGACGCTGGCGGCGTACCGCATCCGCAAGACCGGATTGCTCAGCCGCGACCCACTGGCGCCGGACCGCCGCGTGCAGGTGGGTGCGCAGACCTCGCGCGGTATCGAGGCGTCGCTGAACTGGAGCGTCGCGCCGCACTGGACGCTGGATGCCAACGCCACGGTGCTGAAGGCCGAGTTCGAGGACTTCCTGGAAACTACGGGTTCGCCGCCGATGCTGGTGTCGCGCGATGGCAACGTGCCGCCGAACGTGGCCGAGCGCCTGGCCAGTGTGTGGTTGAGCTGGCAGTTCGCGACGGACTGGAGTGCGGCGGGTGGCGTTCGCTATGTCGGCAAGCGCTACGCCGACAATGCCAACACGCTGGAGTTGCCCGGTTACAGCACCACCGACCTGGCGCTGACGTGGCAGGCAGCACCGCGCACGCGATTGTCCGCGCGGCTGTTCAACGTGTTCGACAAGGCGTACTACGCCACCGCGTACTACACCAGCACGCAGTGGCTGCTGGGTGCGGACCGTCGCGTTGAGTTCACCGTCGACCATCGCTTCTGAGGACGCGCACCATGTCGCTGCGATCCACTGCCAAGCGCTGGACCTACCTGGTGCACCGCTGGCTGGGCATCGGCGGATGCCTGTTGATGCTGCTGTGGTTCGTCAGCGGCATGGTGATGCTGTTCATCGGCTACCCGAAGCTGACGCCCGGTGAGCGGCTGGCGGCATTGCCGGAGCTGGGTGAGGTCTGCGATCTGCAGGGGCTGTCGATACTGCCTGCCGCTGTGCAGGCCGAGCCGGAAAGCGTGGCACTGACCACGCTGCGTGGCGAGCCTGCGTATGTGGTGCGCAATGGCAGCAACGTAGGCGCCTGGTCGGCGTACACCGGCCAGGCGCTGCTGCCGGTGTCGGCACAGCGCGCCGAAGCATCCGCTGCAGAGTTCGCCGGCGGCCAGGCGTTCGTGGGTGCGACGCGCGTGGACGAGGACCGCTGGACGCATTCGCGCGCGCTGGATGTGCATCGGCCGCTGTATCGCGTCGAGGTGGGCGGTACACAGCCGGGCGACCTGTATGTGTCCTCGCGTACCGGCGAAGTGGTGCTGGACGCACCGCATGTGCAGCAGCGCTGGAACTATGTGGGCGCCTGGCTGCACTGGCTGTACTTCCTGCGCATGCAGTCGGTGGATCCGGTGTGGACGTGGGTGGTGATCGTGTTGTCCGCGCTGTGCACGTTGGCGGCGGCCAGCGGCATCGTGGTGGGCGTGTGGCGCTGGCGTTTCCGTGGGCGCTACCGCTCCGGTGCGAAGACACCGTACGTCGAACCGTGGATGCGCTGGCACCATCTGATCGGGCTGGTGGCTGCGGCCTTCGTGTTCACCTGGATGTTCAGCGGGCTGATGTCGATGAATCCACTGGGGGTCTTCAGCAGCACGCGCGAGGCGATCGACAGCGGGCGCTATCGTGGCGGCGTGGTGGCGGTGGATGGCGCGCTGGGTGAGCCGGCGAAGCTCATGGCAGTGGCCGAGGTTGAGCGCTTCCAACCGGTCGAGATCCAGTGGCGCCGCATCGGGGGCGAGCTGTTCGCGGTGCTGTTGGATGGGAAGGGCGATACCCGCATCGTGTCCGGCAGCGATGGGCATCTGCAGGTGGCGCGCCTGCTGCCGGCGACGTGGCTGCAGCAGAAGGTGCGTGCGCTGTCCGATGCGCCGATGCAGGGTTTCGTGGTGCAGCGTGCAGCAGACGCCTACTTCTATCCGCGTGCGCCCGAGGCCATGAATGGTGCAGCAGTTCGCCGCTTCCCGGTGGCGGTGGCGGATTTCGGCGATGCCGAGGCGACGCGGGTCTACGTCGATCTCGCCACGGGCGACCCGTTGCTGACAGTGGGGCATCGCGAGCGGGTCGGGCGCTGGTTGTTCTACTTCCTGCACAGCTGGGACCTGCCGGCGATGCTGCGCCAGGAAGGTGCCCGGCTGGCGGTGTTGCTGCTGCTGAGCGCTGCTGGCACCGCGCTGTGTGCCACGGCGACGGTGATCGGCTATCGGCGTTTGCGGATGAAGCTGCGGCGCAGGCGGCGCTGATGCCCTGGACTACACCCGCAGCCAACGCGTGGACAGGGCAACCAGCAACAAGGCTGTGGCCACGCCGATGAAGGCGGCGATCAGGCCGAAGTGGTTGGCAGCAAATCCGATCAGCGCCGGTCCGGCAAGGATGCCGGCAAAGCCCAGCGTGGAAACGGCGGTGATGGCCAGCGCGCCAGGCATGCGGGTCTGGTGGCCGGCCAGCGAGAACAGCGCGGGCGCGATGTTGGCGCAGCCGAGGCCGACCAGCACATAGCCGATCAGCGACGCCTGCCACGGCGTGACCAGGGTCAACACCAGCACGCCCGCGGCGGCAAGCAGCGCGCCGAACACGATCGCGCGCTCACGGCCTACGCGTGCCACCAGTGCGTCGCCGAACAGGCGCGCGACGGTCATGGTCAGGGTGAAGGTCACATAGCCGATGCCGGCGAGGCTGGCATCGACGCGACGCACATCGCTGAGGAAGACCGCGCTCCAGTCCAGCATCGCGCCTTCGCCGAGGAAGGCGACGAAGGCCAGCACGCCGATGAACAGCACGATGCCGTGCGGCAGGGCCAGCATCGGTGTGTCGTGCGGCATGCGTTCGCTGTGCCAGTACGCCGCCGACAGCAACATCACGAGCAGCATGGCGCCGACGCCGATCATCACCGATGCCAAGGGAGGCAGCTGTGCGGACAGCAGCACGGTCATGATGGCTGCGCCGAGGAAACCACCGATGCTGAAGAAGGCATGGAAGCCGGACATCATCACGCGCCGTGCTTCGCGCTCGACGATGACGGCCTGCACGTTCATCGTGCAGTCCATCGCGCCCACGGCGGCGCCGAACACGAACAGAACCAGCCCCAGTGACCAGGCCGAACCGGCCAGCGCCAGGCCGGGCACGGTCAGGCAGATCAGCAGGCTGCTGGCCACCATCACCCGCCGGCAACCGAGGCGTGCGGCCAGCACGCCGGACAAGGGCATCGCCAGCAGCGACCCGGCACCGAGGCAGAGCAGCACCAGCCCCAGCGTGCCGTCGTTGATGCCGGTGCGCGCCTTGGCGAATGGCACCAGGGTGGCCCACAGCGCGGTGGCGAAGCCGGGAATGAAGAACGCAGCGCGGGTCGCGTGCTGTTCGGCACGCGCGCGGTTGGCAAGGGACATGAGCGGTACGGTCAGGGAGGCGTGGGGTGCACCGCGATACCGGCGGCGCGGAAGCGAGCCGCCAGTGCGGGCGGTGCGGTGGTGGTCAGCACCAGGTCGTCAATCTCGTCCAGGCTGGCGATCTGCCAGTTGCCGCGCGCACCGAGCTTTTCGGTGGTGGCAGCGACGATGACACGGCTGCTGCAGGCCACCATCGCGCGCTTCAGCGTGGCTTCTTCCGCATCCATCGCCCACACGCCGGTGTCACCGTCCACCGCGCATGGGCCAGGCAGGTACACGTCGGCGCGCAGGCGCTGCACCTGGGCCAGTGCTTCAGCGCCAACCGCGCCACCACCGCTGGCCAACCGCCCGCCGATCAACTGCACCGAGGTGCCCTCAAGCACGCTGGCGGCGGTGGCGATCTGCGGCGCGTTGGTGATCACCGTCAAGCCGAGGGCGGCCGGCAACTGCTGGGCGATCGCCAGGTTGGTTGAACCGGCATCGAGCAGCACGACCTGGCCGGGTTGCAGCAGCGCGCAGACGCGGGCGGCCAGTTCGGCCTTGTCGCCGCGATCGCGGGTCAGGCGCTCGCGCAGCGGGCGTTCCTTGGGGGGCGGCAGCACGGCGCCGCCGTAGACGCGCTGGCACAGGCCCTGCGCAGCCAGCTCGCGCAGGTCGCGGCGGATCGAATCTTCAGAGACGGCATAGCGGCGCGCCAGTTCGGCGGCGACCACGCGGCCCTGCTGGCGCAGTTCCTCGAGGATCTGCCGGGTGCGCTGGGCGGGGAGGGGGCTGGGATCGGAGCTCATGCCGCAAGTCTGCACGTTCGTGCATTAACGCGCAACAACGTGCATGCGGGGGTTGGGGGGGACACACGGCGGCTGGACTGCTGGTGAATTCGCCCGCGCCCACGTCTATGGATCGCCCTCGCGGCCCGGCATGATGGCGGGGCACTTGGCATGGAATCCCTGATGTCCCCCACCGTTCACCGCAAGCTGCGCATCGGCGCGGACCAGTACACCGGCCAGAAAGTGGTCGACCAGCAGTTCCATGAGTGCGACTTTTCCGGCGCCGACCTGATCGCCACCGAGTTCATCAACTGCAGCTTCTACGATGCCGACAGCCGCACCGGCTGCCGCTTCAACGGCGCCACGCTGAAGGAAGCCAGTTTCCGCAGTTGCGACCTCAGCATGTGCCACTTCAACTTCATCAAGGCGCTGGGCCTGGAGATCAGCGAGTGCCGCGCGCAGGGCGCGGATTTCAGCAACGCCAGCTTCATGAACCAGATCACCACGCGCAGCTGGTTCTGCAGCGCCTTCATCAAGAAGTCGAACCTGCGCTATGCCAATTTCTCGCGGGTGACGCTGGAGAAATGCGAACTGTGGGAAAACCGCTGGGATGGTGCGAACGTGAGCGGCGCCAGCTTCGCCGGCTCGGACCTGTCCGGCGGCCAGTTCGAGGGCATCGACTGGAACAGTGCCAACTTCACCGACTGCGACCTGACCCACTCGGAGCTGGGTGAGCTGGACCTGCGCAGCACCAACCTGCGCGGCGCCACGCTGGATGTGCAGCAGGTGGCGCTGTTGATGCAGCGCATCGGCATCACCGTGGTGCCGTAGGCATCACCCGGCGTACGCCACCCAACCCTTGAAGCTGAAGCCTGCGTAGAACAGCTCCACGCCGTCGAAGCCGGCCTCCTGCAGTAGTGCGACTTCCTGTTCGGGGGCCAGCAGCGGCAGCCGCTCGGCAATGGCGTCGATCGCGCGCTGTGCATCGGCGTGGGCAACGCCCGAGGCTTCGGCGAACGCGGCGTAGCGCTGCAACCAGCGCAGCCTGCCGGCCGGATCCTGCGGCACGCTGTGGTGCGCCACCACCAGCGGCGCGCCGGGCTGCAGGCGTCGGTGCAGCCCGCGCAGCGTATGCAGGCGCTGCGCGGCATCGAGGAAGTGCAGGGTCAACAAGCAGCTGGCACCATCGAAGCGCACATCCGGGGCATCGTCGATGTAGCCTTCCAGCAATTCGACGCGTGCGTTCAACGGGCCCAGTGTCTGTTCGGCCAGGGCCAGCATCGGCGCAGCAGGGTCCACGCCGAGCAGTTGCCAGCCCGGCTGCGCTTCGGCAAAAGCCTTCAGCTCCAGCCCGCCACCGGCGCCCAGCACCAGCACGCGGCCCTGTGCGGGAACGCGTTCGGCCAGCAACAGGCGGCTCATCTGCTGCAACGCGAGGAAGCCGGGCACCTGGCGCAGCGGCGCTTCGGCATAGCGGGCCACCGCCTGCGGGTCGGAGAACGTGGACATGCGCGGGTTCCTGCGGCGGGGACATACCACTGTAGCGCGGCGCGCAAGGGGCATTGCGCGCCGCTGCCGCACGGGCAGGACGGGGCTCAGGCCGCTGCTGTCTCAAGCACGTCTTGCAGCCGCACCTCGCCGAGGAAGCCGCCGCTGCTGGTTGCCGGCCGCTGCGCTTCGACGGCGTGGGCGAACTGCACGCCAGCGTCGTCCTGCAGACGCTCGAACAGTTGCTGCACCCTGGGGAACTCGCGACGATCGACCACCTGGTGATAGTCGTTCCAGCGCGCGATGCCGGCGAAGTAGGCATCGGCAAAGCTGCGCTGTTCGCCCAGCAGCCACGGGCCCGTGCCGATCATCTGCTCCAGCGCCTGGTGGGCGTGGCGCACCTTGTTCGTGCCATAGGCACGCAGCGCATCGCCTTCATCGCCTTCCGCATGCTCCAGTGCGTGCCAGAGCGGGGCGTAGGCACCGAAGAAGCTGGTGTTGAGATAGGCCAGCCGGTGGTTGAGACGATCAAAGCCAGACGTGCCCTGTGCGAAGCCCAGCCCCTGCGCGATGCCCTTCGCGGCCAGGTGGTTGAGGATGGCCAGGCTCTCGCTGAGTTGTTCGCCCTGCGCGGTGCACAGGGTCGGGGTTTCGCCCAGCGGATTGAGGCGACGGTAGTCTTCGCCCTGCACCTGGCCGGGCATGTCGATGCGGCACAGGTGATACGGCTGGCGCAGCCATTCCAGAGCGACGATGGAGCCGAACGAGCAGCCCGAGGGCACGCCATAGAAGAGGATCGGGGTCATGGCAGGTTTCCGGTTCAAGCCGCGATGCGGCGGGTGAGGAAAGCGTGCCTGCGTGGACATTGCCCCGGAAGCCGTTCGGATGGCATCCTGAAGTCCACATCTGTGGACGTTGCGCATGCTCAACCTCAACGATCTGGCCCTGTTCGTGGCCGCAGTGGAGCAGGGCGGGTTCGCTGCAGGCGGGCGCCATCTGGGCCTGCCGCGCTCGACGTTGAGCAAGCGTGTGGCGCTGCTGGAAGAACACCTTGAGGTGCGGCTGCTGCAGCGCAGTTCGCGCCGCTTCGCGCTGACCGAGGTCGGTCAGGAGTTCTTCGAACGCGCACGCGCGGCGTTGTCTGAGGTTGAGGCGGCCGAGGCCATCGTCCGTGACCGCCAGGCCGAACCCAGCGGCACCGTGCGGATCAGCGCTTCGATTCCGGTGGTGCAGGGCGAGCTCGCCGTATGCCTGCCCGCGTTGGCTCGACGCTATCCGCGGCTGCGCATCGAAGTTGAAGTGAGTGATCGTTTCATCGACCTGGCGCAGGAAGGCATCGACATCGCCTTGCGCAGCCACTTCGGTCCGCTGCCCGATTCCGGGTTGGTGCAACGTTCGCTGGGGAGCGAGCGCATCGTGCTGGTGGCGTCCCCGGGCTATCTGGCAGCCGCGCCGGCGGTGGAGACGCCCGAGCAGCTACGCGCGCATGCCGGCCTGCTGACCGCGCGCCACGCAACGCGCTGGACGCTGCACAGCGCCGACGCCCGCACCGTGCAGGTGGAACCGCAGGTGGCGCTGGTCGGCAATGAGTCGCAGCTGCTGATCGCGGCGGCCGAAGCGGGCCTCGGCATCACCGTGTTGCCGCACAGCCTGTGCGCTGCGGCGATTGCGGCCGGACGCCTGCGGCAGGTTCTGCCGGCGTGGCATGCCGGCGAAGTCACCACCAGCGTGCTGCTGCCGCATCGTCGCGGCCAGTTGCCGGGCGTGCGCGTGGTGGTGGATGCGCTGGTCGCGCATTACCAGCTCAACGCAGCGCCCGCGCCAGCACCTGCCAGATCCGTGCGTCCTGGCACTGCGAAACGTTGAAGCGCAGATAGTCGGCCGCGCGCTGCGACTGGCTGAACGCGTTGCCCGGTGCCAGCACGATGCCCTCGCGCAGGCACTGCCGCGCCAGCGCGGCGGAATCGCGGCCATCCGGCAGTTGGCACCACAGGAACAGGCCGGCCTCTGGCTGCAGCCACGGGGTGATGCCCAGCGTGTGCAGTTTGCGCAGCGTGTCCCGGCGCGCGTCAGCCAAGCGCGAACGCACCGATTGCATGTGGCGTCGGTAGCCACTGTCGGTCAGCGCGATGTGCATCAGTTGCGCGGCCAGATGGCCACCGCCGAAGCTGGTTGCCAGCTTCAGGTCGGTCAATGCTTCGATCCAGTCATGGCGTGCAGCGATGTAGCCGCAGCGCGAGGCTGCCGACAGCGTCTTGGAGAAACTGCCGACATGGATCACCCGCGACAGCCCATCGAGCGCGGCCAGCCGCGGCGCCGGCTGCAGTTCGAAGTCGGCGAAGATATCGTCCTCGACGATGATCAGCTCGCTGCGTTCGGCCAGGCCCAGCAGGCGGTGCGCGGTACTGGCCGAAAGCACCGCGCCGGTCGGGTTGTGCAGGCCGGAGTTGGTGATGTACAGCCGCGGCGAATGCTCCTGCAATGCGCGTTCGAACGCTTCAAGGTCCGGGCCGGTGGGCGTGTACGGCACACCCACGGCCTGTACCTGGTGCGCCTTCAGCAGCGCGTGGTAGTTGAAGTAGCTGGGGTCATCGACCAGCACGCAGTCACCGGGCTTGAGCAGGAAACGGCAGATCAGGTCGATCGCGTGCGTCCCGGATTCGGTCAGCAGGATCTGTTCCATCGGTGCATCGATGCCCAGCGTGGCGCTTCGCCGTTGCAGCAGCTGGCGCAACGCGGGCAGGCCGAGCGGGCCGGCGTAGTCGGCCAGATGCATGGCATCGGCACGCGCCAACCGGCGCAGGCCGCGGCGCACGCCATCGTGATACAGCCAGTCGCTGGGCATCCAGCCGCACCCTGGCTTGAGGTGGCCCGGCGGGGTTTCCAGCGACTGCCGCGACACCCATAGCGGGTCCACGGCGCGGTCCAGCCGGGGCTCCATCTTGGCCAGTGCCAGCGGTGCGGCGGGCCCACTGACGTAGAAGCCGGATCCTGCGCGCGCCGTGATCAGGCCTTCAGCCGCGAGGCGCTCGTAGGCTTCGACCACGGTCGAGACTGAGACTGCCATCGCTGCGGCCTGCGCGCGCACCGAAGGCAGGCGCGAGCCGGGACCATCCACGCGTGCGGTGATGCGGTTGCGGACGGCCTGGATGACCGATTCGATGCGTGTAAGCGGACGTGGCATGGCAGCACTGTAGTGGAAGTATGGGCAGTACAGTTCTTTACGACTGTACTGGATTGTAGCTGGGGCGGTTCCGCGCTGGATGCTTCCATACAGGCTCCGCCAGGCATCGCCCGGCACTTCAGGATTACAGGCGTGGAACGGTCGGCGAGTGGTTGGATCAATGGCTTCATTGGCGTGGTGATCTTCGCCGGCTCGTTGCCGGCTACCCGCCTGGCGGTGCTTGAACTGGATGCCGGGTTCGTCACCGCCGCACGCGCCACCATCGCCGCTGTGCTTGGCCTGGGGCTGCTGCTTCTGCTGCGCCAGCCGTGGCCGCGCCGCAGTGAGCTGCCAGGCCTGGTGGTGGTCAGCCTCGGCGTGGTGGTCGGTTTTCCGCTGCTGACCGCGCTCGCCCTGCGTCACGCCTCATCCGCGCACACCATCGTGTTTGTCGGCCTGCTGCCACTGAACACTGCGGTATTCGGCGTGCTGCGCGGTGGCGAGCGGCCGCGCCCTGCGTTCTGGCTGTTCTCGTTGCTGGGCAGTGCCTGCGTGGTCGGCTATGCGGTGCGCAACGGCATCGAGGCCTCGCTGCAGGCCGACCTGCTGATGCTGGCGGCGATCGTGGTGTGCGGGCTGGGCTATGCCGAGGGCGGCCGACTCGCCCGCCATCTGGGCGGCTGGCAAGTGATCAGCTGGGCGCTGCTGCTGGCGTTGCCGGTGATGCTGCCGATGACAGTGCTGATGCGCCCGGCCTCGTTCACTGCGGTCGGTGCCTCGGCGTGGTGGGCGCTGGGCTACGTGGCGGTGTTCAGCATGCTGATCGGCTTCCTGTTTTGGTACCGCGGGCTGGCGCAGGGCGGCATCGCCGCTGTTGGCCAGTTGCAGTTGCTGCAACCGTTCTTCGGCCTCGCCCTGGCCGCGCTGCTGCTGCACGAATCGGTCAGCCTCAGCATGGTGCTGGTGACCGTGGCTGCCGTGGTCTGCGTGGCCGGCGCCCGCCGCTTCAGCCACTAGGAAAAAGGGGACGGAGGGGATTAAGTCGCAACTGGCCACACTGTGCCTGAAACGACTTAATCCCCTCCGTCCCCTTTTCGACGATAGCGTTCGCGTATCGTGGAGGGCGGTGAACGGTATTGGCTGCGGCCTGCGTGCTTGGTTGAAGCTGGGCGCATGAAGCCGATTTCCCGAATTTCCTTTGACGGCCAGGTGGGTCTGGTGACCGGTGCCGCCGGTGGACTTGGGCTGGCCTACAGCCGCCTGCTGGCCGAGCGTGGTGCGCGGGTGCTGATGCATGACGTCGGCGCCGGTACCAATGGCCGAGGCGTTGACCCGCAGCGCATCGTGCGCAGCGTCGAAGCACTGCAGGTGCAGGGGCTTTCAGTGCAGGCTGCAAGCGGTCCCATCGACCATCGCGCCGGTTGCCATGCGCTGGTGCAGGAATTGCTGCAGGCGCACGGCCGCATCGACTTTCTGATCCACAACGCGGGCTGGGTCGAGTACCAGACGCTGGAAGCGATCGAGGACGAGGCGCTGGAGCAGATGCTGTGCCTGGCGGCGAAGACGCCGTTGTGGCTGGCGCAGGCGGCGTGGCCCACGATGCGTGCGGCTGGCGGTGGCCGCATCGTCATCACGACATCCGACCGCGCGCTGTATCCGCAATACGCACAGCGCGGACTGTCCGCCTATGCGATGGGCAAGCTGGCCGCGCTTGGCCTGGTCAATGTGCTGGCGCTGGAAGGCGCCGAGCATGGCATCGTGGTCAACGCGGTTTCGCCGGTGGCGAAGACCCGCATGTGGGGTATCGAAGGCGAGCCCGACGAACTGCATCCGGACGCTGTTGCGCAAGGGGTGGCCTATCTGGCATCCACGCGCTGCCAGGAGGGTGGGTGGGCGCTGCGTGCCAGCAATGGGCAGTTCCATGCACTGCGCCTGCAGGACGCCGAGCATGTGGCATACCCACGGGATCTGCGCGCGGTGACTGCTGACAGCATTGAATCCGTCGCGCTGCAGTGGCCGGCCATTGCCCGCGCCAGTGTGGACGCGCGCAGCTGACGGCGTACCCTAGGCAGGTTCCCATTGCCGGCACCGAGATGATCGACCTGCGCCTGCTACGCCAGTTCGTGGCTGTGGCCGAAGAGCTGCATTTCCACCGCGCTGCAGCCCGCCTGCACATGTCGCAGCCACCGCTGACGGCGGCGATACGACGGCTGGAAGATGAACTGGGCAGCGAACTGATCGTGCGCGGCAATCGCACCCTGGGCCTGACCGTGGCCGGGCAGACGCTGCTGGTGGAGGCGCGGGCAACGCTGCAGCAGGCCGAGCAGGCGCTGCAGCGCACGCGCGAGGCTGCAGCCGGGCAGTCCGGCAGCCTGCGCGTAGGCTATGTGGGCAGTGCGCTGTATGGCCGCCTGCCTGGCCTGATCCGCCGCTTCCGCCAGCAGTACCCGCAGGTACAGCTGCACCTGCAGGAAGCCACGTCGCGCCAGCAGCAGTTGTGGCTGCGTGAGCAGCGCATCGATGTCGGCGTGCTGATTCCACCGATTCCCGCCGCCGAGCTGGAACTGCACGACTTCGACCGCGACCGCCTTGCGATTGCGCTGCCGCGTGCACATGCGTTGGCCGATGCGGCAGAGGTCAGTGTGGCGATGCTGGCCGACGAACCGTTCGTTTCATGGCCGGCGGGCGAGGGCATCGGCTTCCACGCGCAGGTGCTGGGTCTGTGCACGGCGGCGGGATTCACCCCGCGCGTGGTGCAGGAAGCGCAGGGCATGCATGCGGTGTTGTCGCTGGTGGCGGTGGACGCTGGCGTGGCGATCGTTCCAGCCAGCATGGCGAGCTTCCGCCCGCAGGAGATCGTCTATCGCGTGCTGGAGAGCGAAGCCGCCCGTTTCGCCTTGCAGTTCTGCGTGCGCCCGGAATCACCGTCGCCGGTGCTGGGCAATTTCCTGGAGGCGGGCAGAGGCTGACGTCGCCTGTGCCCTCGCAGACCGCAGCGCACTGTCACGGAGTCAGTCCCGGGTGATGCCTGCCTTACGTCCAAGCGCATCCTGTACCAGCGTGTTGAGGCCCATCCCACGGGATACGGCCAGCTGCACGGCAGCGGCGTGTTCATTCCAGCTGCCTTGCGGCTGCGCTGCCATCAGGTCCCCCGTGCTGGCGGCCAGGGATGTTCCCAATCCCGCCTCCGCCGTCATCGTGTTGTCGTGTCCCGCTCACGCCGCCTATGCCGATCCGGGCCTAGTCTCGATCGTCCCCGTCCCCCACGGAGACCCGCCATGTGGCTGCTCGACCATCTCTGGCCCGGCCGTAGACCACTTCCTCCCCCGGTCGCGGACGCACAGCAGGCGCCGCCACGCCGCCCCTGGCTGAAACGCCCTGCGCGGGCCGGGCGCAGCGGCATGGCGCCCTAGCAGAAGGTCGCCACGCCGCCGCGGCGCGCGCGCCACTAGCCGGTGCGGTCGGCGGGGTGGTTGACCCCGTCGTTGACCGGGATCACACCCAGCGCGAACGGGTCGATGCCCTCCAGGCAGGCCACGTTGTAACCGTACTGTTCCGGGTTGGAGCGGCGCCGGTGATGGGTGTAGATGCCGCACACGCCGCAGAAGTAGTGCTCGGCCACATGGGTGTTGAACTGGTACAGCTGCAGGTGGTTCTGCCCGCGCACCACCTGCAGGCCCGCGCGGGTAACGCTGGCCGCAATGGCACCCCGGCGCCGGCACATCGAGCAGTCGCATCGGCGCGGGTCGACGATGCCGTCCGGCAGGTCCAGCAGCAGTTCGACCGTGCCGCAATGGCAGGTGGCGCGGTGCTGGGGTTGGACCGGAACGCCGGCCACGGAAGTGATGCCCATCGTTGCTCCTGTGAGATGAACCTGGCCGCATGGACCGCCGCAGACGGTGCGCCGGCGTGCCTGAACGGGCCGTAGATGCCACGGTGAACCCGCTTGTGGCTAACTATGCGGCTTCGGGACCGCGACAGGATGCCAGTGAGAGCCGCAGGACGTTGGATGACAGGAAGTGCCATGGCGCTGGCAGCGTTGTGGGTGACCGGGCTGCTGGCCTATCAGATGCCGGGGCCGGGCTGGCTGGCGAACGGCATTGCGGTGCTGTGGCTGCTGCTTGCGCTGTGGGCGTCGTGGCGGATCGCGCGTGGCCGTGGCCATCGTCGCCTGGGTATGGCGTTCGGCGCCTCGCTGGCGCTGGCTGGCCTGTGGTGGCTGCTGCTGACCCCGCGCCAGGACCGCGTGTGGGCCGATGACGTGGCCCAGCGCTTGCATGTGGTGTCCTTCGACGGGCGCCAAGTAGTGTTCGACAACGTGCGTGATTTCACCTGGCGCAGCGAAACCGACTACGACGCGCGCTGGGTCCGCCGCGAATACGACCTGGACCAGCTGCGCTCGGCCGACCTGGTGCTGTCGTACTGGATGGGCCCGGCGATCGCCCACACCCTCATCTCGTTCGGTTTCGAGGATGGCCGCCACGTGGTGTTCTCGCTGGAGATCCGCAAGGAACGTGGTGAATCGTTCTCGGCGCTGGGCGGCTTCTTCCGCAAGTTCGAGATGACTCTGGTGGCCTCGGAGGAGACTGACATCATCCGCACCCGCACCAACGCGCGCGGCGAGGATGTCTACCTGTACCGCCTGCACGGCATGGACCGTGCGCAGCTGAAGGAGCTGTTTGCCGCGTACATCGCGCAGGCGCGCGAACTGGATGCGAAGCCGGGCTTCTACAACACGCTCACCAGCAACTGCACCACCATCGTCTTCGACCTGGCCCGGCACATCGCGCCGCGCCTGCCGTTGGACTATCGCCTGCTGCTGTCCGGGTATCTGGCCGAGTACGCGCAGGAGGTGGGTGCGCTCACGCCGGGTGTGCCGTACGCCGAACTGCATGACAAGGGCCGCATCACCCAGCGTGCGCTGGACCTGGGCAGCGGCGACCACTTCTCCACCGTGATCCGCCAGGGCGTGCCCGGCACCGAGCAGGACCCGCAGTAATGACCCGACTCTTCCTGATCCGCTGGCAGCGCGCGCTGCCGGTGTTGTTCGCCGCCTTCCTGCTGCTGGGCAGCAGCGGCTGCGCGATGGTGACCGTCAAGCAGGTCAAATCCAGCGATTCGCTGGTCAACAAGCGCGCCGACGTGCTCAACACCGGCAAGCTCAGCCCGGCCGCGCGCGAGACGCTCAGCGCGGCGGGCCTGGATGAGTCGCAGTGTGAGAAGGACTTCCTGGTCTGCCGCAGCACGTTGTTGATGACCGATGACCTCAATGTCGAGCAGCGGTTGTCGGCGCTGTCCGAACTGTGGGTGAAGGCCGCGCTGGCATTGACGCCGAAGAAGACCGCCGCCGGCGATCCGCCGATGAGCGATGCGGCGCTGGACGCCTGGCTGGAAGCCGCGCGCTATGCCTATGCCTACCTGTTCTACAGCGGCCGCTCACCGTCTGACCGAGCCTTCGAAGACCGGCAGACGCAGGTGCGCGACTACTACAACTACGCGGCAGAGAAGGCGGCTGTGGTGTTGTTCGTGCGCGCACGCGCCGCTGCGCTGGCAGGCGAGGACTATACGAAACCGCTCACGGTCGGCAGCTGGTCGCTGGCGTCCAACTACCAGCAGCTGGGCCTGAAGAGCATTCCTGCGCAGCTGGTGCCGGCCGGCACGGTCAGCTTCGTCGGCCTGCGCAGCACCTATCGCCGTGATGGTTTCGGCGCCGAGCTGGTGATGGTGATGGACCCGCCGAAGCTGGTCGCGCCGGTGATCGCGCCGGATGGCCCGAAGGCCGATACGCCGCCGGAGGATGAGGACGACGCGCGGCGTGGCCGCCGCCACCGCCATGATGATTCGGTGCCCGAGTTCAGCGAGATGTCCTCGATCAACGTCACCGCGTTGCTGCGGTTCGAGGGCAGCAGCCTGGACGATGTGATGCGCACGCGCCGGGTCGAGCTCGATGCCTATTCGCCGGAAGCCACCGAGCGCATCACCCTGCACGGTGAACAGGTGCCGCTGGCCGGCAATTTCACTGCCGCCTATGGCCTGTGGTTGGCGCAGAGTGGCTTCGCCCGGCAGTCACTGCGCACCCTGTTCGGCATGAGCGAGGGCATCGGCGAACCGCACATCTACCTGATGCAGCCGTGGGACCCGAATCGCCGCATCATCTTCATGCTGCATGGCCTGGCCAGCAGCCCGGAAGCCTGGGTGAACCTGGCCAACGAGATCATGGGCGACCCCGAGCTGCGCCAGCAGTTCCAGGTGTGGCAGGTCTATTACCCGACCAACGCACCGATTGCCTTGAACCGCTACGAGATCGCCAACGCCTTCAACGACACGCTGAAGCACTTCGACCCCAACGGCAGCACGCGTGCATCGAAGGACATGGTCTATATCGGTCACAGCATGGGCGGCGTGCTCGCGCGGCTGCTGGTGAGCGACTCCGGTGATGTGCTGTGGGATGACCTGCTGGCCAACTATGACCTGAAGGGCGAGCGGCTGAAGCGGGTGCAGACCAAGCTGGGGCCACTGCTGCATTTCAAGGCGCAGCCGAACGTGGAACGCGCGATCTTCATTGCCGCGCCGCACCAGGGCACGGATATCGCCGGCAACAAGGTCGGGCGCCTGATCGGGCGCCTGGTACGCCTGCCGCTGACCATCCTCGGCAAGTTCGAGGATGTGTTCATGGCGCTGGCACAGGCCGAACAGCAGGTCGATGGCACCGCCAAGCCGAAGATCCCCAACAGCATCGACAATCTCAAGGCCAGCGACCCGTTCGTGAAGGCCGCCGCGCAGTTGCCGATCGAAGCGGGCCTGAAGTACCACTCGATCATCGCCCAGCGCAAGCCGGAGCTGCCGGTGGAGAAGTCTGATGACGGGCTGGTGCCGTACTGGAGCGCGCACCTGCCGGGTGCGCTGTCGGAGAAGGTGATCATTTCCGGCCACAGCGTGCAGGAAACCCCGCAGGCCGTGCTGGAAGTGCGCCGCATCCTGCATCGGGACATCGATGACATGGGCGCCGCTACCAGGTAGTGCCGGCCGCTGGCCGGCATCATCACGGCATTCCTGCGTGCGTGGAGGTTGCCGGCCAGCGGCCGGCACTACCGAGCGCTGCCGCGCTACACCCGCCGTGCGATCATCGCGGCCAGCACCGCCAGGCCGAAAGTGATCGCCAGGCACAGCAGGTAGCCGGTGTGCGGCGCGCTTTCCACGAACAGGGCGAACAGCGCGCCGGAGACCGCCAGCGCGGTGGTCACCGACAGCGCCTCGCTCAGCTGCAGCGCCGAGGTATTGGCACCCTGCTCATGCGGCGCTGACAGCGACAGGGTCAGCACCGACAGGCTGGCGTAGATCATGCCCATGCCGAAACCGGTCACGGCCCAGCCGACCAGCGCGACCGGCAGCGGCATCTGCTTGAACAGCACCGCCAGCGTGGCGGCGATACCGACCGTCATCATCACCGTGCCAACGCGCAGCAGCTGTTGGCGTGACCAGCCGCGCTGCTGGTGACCCTGCAGCCAGGAGCCGGCGAACCAGCCCAGTGCACCGAGGCTGAGCACCGCGCCGGCCCAGCTGGGCGAAAGCCCGCGTTCGCGCTGCAGCAGCAGGGGCAGATAGGCCTCGCAGGCGAAGAACGCCGCCGCAGCGATGCCGCGCAGCGCGATCACGCTGGGCAGGCCGCGGCGCAGGATCAGCGTTCCGGCCGGCAACAGCCGGTGCACGCAGAACAGCAGCGCCAGCATCGCCACACCGATGCAGAGCAGGGCGGCCATGCCCTGTTGCTGGCCGCCGACGTAGAGCAGCAGTGCGGCCAGTGAGGCGCCACTGGCCCAGCGCACGATCTTGCCGCGCTCTTTGTCATCGCTGGTAGTCACGTTGGACTGCATGCGTGCCAATGCCGGGCGCAGCAGCAGTGCCGCCGGTATCGCCAGCAGTGGCACCGCCAGGAATACCCAGCGCCAGCCCAGATGCTGCACGATCAGCCCGCTCAGTGCCGGGCCAACCATCGAGGGCACCACCCAGCCTGCAGAGAACGCCGCGAACACCTTCGGTCGCAGGTGCTCGGGGTAGCTGCGGCCGACCATCACGTACAGCGAGACCGAAATCGCGCCCGCGCCCAGGCCCTGCATCAGGCGCCCGGCCACCAGCATGCCCATGCGCGTCGCAAAGCCGGCCAGCAGCAGGCCCAGCACGAAGCAGGCCAGGCCGTACCAGAGCGGGCGTGCGGGGCCGTGGCGATCGGCCCAGCGCCCGGCCAGGGTCATGCCGATGACGCTGGTGGCCAGGGTGCCGCCAAAGGCCAGCGCGTACAGGCGCAGGCCATCGAGCGCTTCGGCCACGGTGGGCATCGCGGCTGCCACGGCCAATGCCTCGAAGGCATGCAGCGCGACCAGCGCAACCATGCCGATGGTGGTGGCGCGGTAGCGCGCGGACAGGATCGAGGTGTCAGCCGGCAGGTGGGCGTCGGCGGGAGAGAGGGTCGGGGTCATACGGGTCAGGTGCAGGCCGCGCTTGTCAACGGGCGGCGAAGATAGCAGCATGACACCTCAACTGTAGTTGAGGTCAAGCAATGGCATCCCAGGAACTCAGCGTTGGCGAGGTCTCCCAGCGCAGTGGCGTGGCCATTTCCGCACTGCATTTCTACGAGCGCAAGGGGCTGATCAGCAGCCTGCGCACCTCGGGCAACCAGCGCCGTTACAGCCGCGATGTGCTGCGCCGGCTGGCCGTGATCCGCGTGGCGCAGCGGGTGGGCATGCCGCTGGAGGCGGTCGGCCGTGCCTTCGAGAGCCTGCCTGAAGGCCGCGCGCCGACCAAGGCCGACTGGGCCAAGCTGTCCGCGCGCTGGCGCACCGAGCTGGAAGAGCGCATCCACATGCTGCAGCTGCTGCGTGATGAACTGACCGGCTGCATCGGCTGTGGCTGCCTGTCGCTGCAGCATTGTCGCCTGGCCAACCCGGGCGACGTCCTCGGCGAACGCGGCGACGGCCCGATGCGCTGGGAATGAAAAAGGGGACGGAGGGGATTAAGTCGCAAGTGCACAAACGACTTGATCCCCTCCGTCCCCTTTTTCTTACCAGACCGTGATCGTCTCGCCGCTCTGGATGCCTTCCACTGCACGCTGGAAGGCCAGCGCCGCGCGCTGTGCGCTTACCGCTTCAAAGCCCGGGAAATAGGGGCCGTAGGTCGCCATTGATTCGATCAGCACGTTGGGGCTGACCACGTTGATGCGCAGGCCACGCGGCAGCAGTTCCAATGCAGCCGCACGCACGAAACCTTCCAGTGCGGCGTTCACTGCGGTGGCGTTGACGCCGTCGCGGATCGGCTGCGCGCTGATGATGCCGCTGGTCAGGGTGATCGAGCCGCCGGCGTTGAGGTGGTGCTGGGCGGCCAGTGCCAGCCGCACCTGCCCCAGCAGCTTGTCCTGCAGGCCGGTGTTGAACTGTGCTGGCGTCATCTGCTGCAACGGGCCGAAGTGCACCGAGCCGGTGGTGGAGATCACCGCATCGACCGGGCCGGTACGCGAGAACAGTTCGGCGACGCTGGCGTCATCGGTCAGGTCCACCCGCAGTTCGCCGCTGCTGCGGCCGGCGGCGAGAATCTGATGCTGCTGGCCGAGCTGGCGGGCGACTGCCTGGCCGAGCGTGCCGCTGGCACCGACGAGGAGGATCTTCATGGCCGTTCCTTGCGTGAGGGGGTGAGCGCAGTCTGCGCCCTCACAGCAGGGTTAGGTAAGCGGCGTATGCTTCGCAGATTCCTAACCCAGGATTAGTAATGGATATCCTCCGATGCATGCAGGCCTTCGTTGCCGTGGCCGAGCGTGGCAGCTTCGCCGGCGCCGCCGAACAGCTGCAGGTCTCGGCGGTGATGGTGGGCAAGTACATCCAGCAGCTGGAGGCGCACCTGGGGACCGCGCTGCTGCAACGGAACACCCGCCGCCAGCGCCTGACCGAAGCCGGCAGCGCCTACCTGGCCGGGTGCCGGCAGGTGCTGGAACAGGTGCAGCAGGCCGAGGCCGACGTGGCCGGCCTGCAGGTACAGCCGCGTGGCCTGCTGCGGGTCAGTGCGCCGACCACCTGGGGCAGCTGCGTGCTGGCGCCGCAGCTGGCCGGTCTGCTGCGCGCGCAGCCGCAGTTGAACATCGAGCTGGACCTGAGCAACCGCCGCGTGGATCTGATCGAGGACGGCTTCGACGTGGCGATCCGGGTCGGACCGCTGCCATCGCTGGAGGTGGTGGCGCGGCCGTTGCCTCCCTACGCGATGAGCCTGTGCGCGGCACCGTCATACCTTCGCCGGCGTGGCACGCCGCGCACGCCGGCGGATCTGGAAGGGCATGACTGCCTGAGCCATCTCGCCTGGCGTGGTGGTCATGGCTGGCAGCTGGCCAACGGCGAACAGGTGGACTGGGAGGCGCGGCTGACCTGCAACGACGGTGTTGCGCTGCGCGAGGCCGCCGTGGCCGGGGCAGGGCTGGTGCTGCAGCCGACCGCCCTGCTGGCCGGCGAGATCGCGGCCGGCCGGTTGAAGCCGCTGCTGCGCGACTACCTGCCCGAACCGCGGCCGATGCACCTGATCTACCTGCCGGATCGACGGCCGCGCCCGCGGTTGCAGTGCTTCGTCGATTTCGTCATGGCCACATTGGGGCAATGAGCATCTACGTCTTGCATGGATGATGGTAGGTGCCGACCGTTGGAGTTGCTGTGGTGGGTGCCGACCGTTGGTCGGCACGCCTGTTTCAATCATTCGCCGCAGACAGTTCCTGACCACGCACCTGCGCGGCGCGCAGCGCGGTGTCCACCAGCGCTTCGAAACCACCGGCCTGGAAGCGCTCGATCGCGGCCTGGGTGGTGCCGTTCGGCGAGGTCACGCGGCGGCGCAGCTCGGCGGGGCTTTCACCGGCTTCATCCAGCATGCGCGAGGCGCCCAGCAGGGTCTGCACCACCAGCGTGCGCGCGGCCTCGGCCGGCAGGCCCTGGGCAATGCCCGCCGCTTCCATCGCTTCGGCCAGCAGGAACACGTAGGCCGGCCCGCTGCCGGACACGGCAGTGACCGAATCCATCAGCGCCTCGCGCTCGATCCACACGGTACGGCCGGCACTGGCCAATACCTGCTCGGCCTGCGCGTGCTGCTGTGCATCCACCGACGGCGTGGCATACAGGCCGGTCACGCCGGCGCCGAGCAGGGCCGGCGTGTTGGGCATTGCACGCACCACCGGCAGGTTGCCGCCCAGCCAGCGTTCCAGCTGCGCGCTGGTGATGCCGGCGGCAATGGACACCACCAGCGGCCGGTTCGCCTGGGCCAGTGCCTGCAGCGACTGGCAGACCTCGCGCAGCACCTGCGGCTTTACCGCCAGCAGCCAGGTGCGGCCCTGTGCGGCGGCATCGGCGGCGTTGTCGTGTACCTGTACGCCGAAATCGGTGGCCAGCGACTCGCGCAGTGCGGCAACCGGTTCGGCCACGTGGAAGTGCGCGGCGGGCACGCCCTGGCGGATCAGGCCGGCGATCAGGCTGCGCGCCATGTTGCCGCCGCCGATGAAGGTGATGGAATCAGCTGCCATGGAAGTCTCCTTGGAAAATCAGGCCGGGCGCGGGCGCGCGCCGAACAGGGCGGTGCCGATGCGCACCAGGGTGGCGCCCTCGGCGATGGCTTCGGCGTAGTCGCTGCTCATGCCCATCGACAGCGTGTCGACCTGCGCGTACTGGGCGGCCAGTGACTGGAAAAGGGCGCGCATGCGCACGAACGCATCCCGACGGCGCTCGGCCTCCGGCCACGGCGCCGGAATCGCCATCAGGCCACGCAGGCGCAGCTGGGGTTCGGCGGCGATCGCGGCGGCCAATGCGTCCACGGCCTCCGGCGCACAGCCGTGCTTGCTGGACTCATCGTCGATGTTGACCTGGATCAGCACGTTCAGCGGGCCGCGCGTGGCCGGGCGATGGCGCGCCAGCACCGTCACCAGCTTGGGACGGTCCACGCTCTGCACCCAGTCGAAATGGGTGGCCACGGCATCGGCCTTGTTCGACTGCAGGTGGCCGATCAGGTGCCACTCCAGCGCCAGGTGCTGCAGCGCCTGCATCTTGGCCAGCGCTTCCTGCACATAGTTCTCGCCGAAGGCATGCTGGCCCTGTGCGGCCAGCGCGGCCACGGCCTCGGCCGGTTGGGTCTTGGAAACGGCCAGCAGGCGCGGATCGGGCCGGCCGGCCGCCTCGGCGGCAGCATGCAGGTTGCTCAGGATCTGGGGCAGGGGAGTGGCCACGTAACGCGTTCCGTTGAATCAGGAGGCTATACTGCCGCCCGGGGAAAGATCCTTCCAGTCGAAGCCGTTATTGGGGAGTAGCCGCTCATGGATATCGCCGAACTGCTGGCGTTTTCCGTAAAGAACAAAGCGTCCGACCTGCACCTGTCCGCAGGCCTGCCGCCGATGATCCGCGTGGACGGCGATGTTCGCCGGATCAACATCCCAGCCCTGGACCACAAGCAGGTCCACGCGCTGGTGTACGACATCATGTCCGACAAGCAGCGCCGCGATTACGAGGAATTCCTCGAAGTGGACTTCTCCTTCGAGATCCCGTCGCTGGCGCGCTTCCGTGTGAACGCGTTCAACCAGAACCGCGGCGCCGGTGCGGTGTTCCGTACCATTCCGTCCGAGGTGCTCACCCTCGAGGACCTGGCCTGCCCGCCGCTGTTCCGCGAGGTGATCCAGCAGCCGCAGGGCCTGATCCTGGTGACCGGCCCGACCGGTTCGGGCAAGTCGACCACGCTGGCGGCGATGATCGACTACATCAACAAGAACGAATACGGCCACATCCTCACCGTCGAGGATCCGATCGAATTCGTGCACACCTCGCAGAAGTGCCTGATCAACCAGCGCGAAGTGCACCGCGACACGCATGGCTTCAACGAAGCGCTGCGCTCGGCGCTGCGTGAGGACCCGGACATCATCCTGGTCGGCGAACTCCGTGACCTGGAAACCATCCGCCTGGCACTGACCGCCGCGGAAACCGGCCACCTGGTGTTCGGCACCCTGCACACCAGTTCGGCGGCCAAGACCATCGACCGTATCATCGACGTGTTCCCGGCCGGCGAAAAGCCGATGGTGCGTTCGATGCTGTCCGAGTCGCTGCGTGCGGTGATCTCGCAGGCACTGCTGAAGAAGGTCGGCGGCGGTCGTACCGCTGCGTGGGAAATCATGGTCGGCACCCCGGCCATCCGCAACCTGATCCGCGAGGACAAGGTGGCGCAGATGTACTCGGCCATCCAGACCGGCCAGCAGTACGGAATGATGACCCTGGACCAGCACCTGCAGGACCTGGTCAAGCGCAGCCTGATCACCCGCAACCAGGCCCGCGAGTACGCCAAGGACAAGCGCCTGTTCGAGTAAGGCGGGGCAGCAACGGGACGGCGTGCGCCAGTGCGCCGCCGTACCCGCGCCGTTTCCTCCACCGACCGTTTCCTGGTACATGCCCCATTGGGAGCCCGCCGTGAACACCACCGCGACCACCATCGATTTCACTTCGTTCCTCAAGCTGATGGCGCACCAGCGCGCCTCGGACCTGTTCATCACCGCCGGCATGCCGCCGGCGATGAAGGTCAACGGCAAGATCTCGCCGATCACGCAGACCCCGCTCACGCCGCAGCAGAGCCGCGACCTGGTCCTCAACGTGATGACCCCGGCACAGCGCGAGGAATTCGAGAAGACCCACGAATGCAACTTCGCCATCGGCCTGTCCGGTGTCGGCCGCTTCCGCGTCAGCTGCTTCTACCAGCGCAACCAGGTCGGCATGGTGCTGCGTCGCATCGAGACGCGCATTCCGACCGTGGAAGAACTGAGCCTGCCGCCGATCATCAAGACGCTGGCGATGACCAAGCGCGGCATCATCCTGTTCGTCGGTGCCACCGGTACCGGTAAATCGACCTCGCTGGCAGCGATGATCGGCTACCGCAACCAGAACTCGACCGGCCACATCATCACCATCGAAGACCCGATCGAATTCGTGCACAAGCACGAGGGCTGCATCATCACCCAGCGCGAGGTCGGCATCGATACCGACAGCTGGGAAGCGGCGCTGAAGAACACCCTGCGCCAGGCGCCGGACGTGATCATGATCGGCGAGGTGCGTACCCGCGAAGGCATGGACCACGCCATCGCATTCGCCGAAACCGGCCACCTGGTGCTGTGCACCCTGCATGCCAACAACGCCAACCAGGCGATGGACCGCATCGTCAACTTCTTCCCGGAAGACCGCCGCAACCAGTTGCTGATGGACCTGTCGCTGAACCTCAAGGGCGTGGTCGCGCAGCAGCTGGTGCCGTCGCCCGATGGCCGCTCGCGCAAGGTGGCGATGGAGATCCTGCTGGGCACGCCGCTGGTGCAGGACTACATCCGCGACGGCGAGATCCACAAGCTGAAGGAAGTGATGAAGGACTCGGTCCAGCTGGGCATGAAGACCTTCGACCAGAGCCTGTTCGAGCTGTACCAGGCCGGCGAGATCAGCTACGAGGACGCGCTGCGCTACGCCGATTCGCAGAACGAAGTACGTCTGCGCATCAAGCTCAGCCAGGGCGGCGATGCCCGCACCCTGTCGCAGGGGCTGGATGGCGTGGAGATTTCCGAGATCCGGTGACCGGACGGGCGCCTGCAGGCGCCCTCTGCTCCGGGATGACCGCAGCGCCGGATGCACGCCGGCGTGAACCTGCCAGGGAGGCCTGCATGCGTGCGACTGCGAGCGTGATACTGGCCATCGCCGTGCTGCTGCAGGCCGGTTGTGCCCGCCCGCCCGAGCACGCGGCTCCTGTGGCGATGGAAGGCTGCGGTGATCCGCAGGCACAGGCCTGGTATCTGCTGCCGCTGCCTGCGGTGGAGCCTAGCGACGACCGGCCTCCCTTCATCGATTTCACCGGGTTTGCGAGGGCGACCTACGTTGCCCGGTTGCGGGATCTGGGTGACTTGCCAGAGCCGTCGTTCCGCTGTGGCAGCGTACCGGTCCAAGCGTATCGCTTCATCTGGGATCCTGCGTTTTTCCCGGGCGTGGTCATACGTGCGCAGCGCAACGCAGCGGGCCAGGCGTGGATCGTCGGGCGCAGTGCACGCGATTTCGAGATTCCCGGATCGTCGCCCGGGCGTCCATCCAGCGTCATCAAGGGCGGCACGTGCGCTCCACCGCGCGCGCTGAGTGCGCAGGAATGGAAGGCCATCGCCGCCGCGTTTTCGCTGTTGCAGGGCGAAGACTCGAGCGCTGGGCTTGATGGCTCATCGTGGATGTTCGAGTCCGTGGTGGACGGCGAGCAGCGTTGGTTCGCGCGATGGGTGCCGCGGGATCCGGCGTTCCGCAACACTGGCAGGATGATGGTGGAACTGGCGGGGTGCACTGACACCCTGCAGGGCATGGAATGACCGGCGCGCCGCCGATTGATGAATTCCAGTCATGACCGACTGCCATCCAGCCGGTTCAATCCACCGCCAATGCAGGCGTATCGTCAGCGCTCCCCCTCTGGAGCACGACGATGCAGACACGTGAACTCGGCCGCAGCGGCCTGAAGGTTTCCGCCCTGGGCCTGGGCTGCATGGGCCTGACCCACGCCTATGGCCAGCCGGTGGAGCGCAGCCAGGGCATCGCCCTGCTGCAGGCCGCCGTCGAGCGTGGCGTGACCTTCTTCGACACCGCCGAGGTGTATGGCCCGTACACCAACGAAGACCTGCTCGGTGAAGCGTTGGCGCCGTATCGCGGCAAGCTGGTGATCGCCACCAAGTTCGGCTTCAAGGACGCGCGCGTCGATACCGGCCTGGACAGCCGCCCGGAGAACATCCGAGCGGTGGCCGAAGCCAGCCTCAAGCGCCTGCGCACCGACCATATCGACCTGTTCTACCAGCACCGCGTGGACCCGAACGTGCCGATCGAGGACGTGGCCGGCACCGTGCGCGACCTGATCGCCGAAGGCAAGGTCGGCCACTTCGGCCTGTCCGAGGCCAGCGCCGCCACCGTGCGCCGTGCGCATGCGGTGCAGCCGGTCGCCGCCGTGCAGAGCGAGTACTCGCTGTGGTGGCGCGAGCCGGAGCGCGAGCTGCTGCCGACCCTGCAGGAACTGGGCATCGGCTTCGTGCCGTTCAGCCCGCTGGGCCGCGGCTTCCTGACCGGCGCGATCAACGCCGACACTACCTTCGACGCCAACGATTTCCGCAACAGCGTGCCGCGTTTCCAGGTGGAAGCACGTCGTGCCAACCAGGCACTGGTTGATCGCATCGGCACGATTGCTGCCGCACGTGGCGCCACGCCGGCACAGGTCGCGCTGGCCTGGCTGCTGGCGCAGGCGCCGTGGATCGTGCCGATCCCGGGCACCACGAAGGTCCATCGCCTGGAAGAGAACCTGGGCGCGGCCGACCTGCAGTTGGCACCGGAGGACCTGCAGCGCATCGCGCAGGCACTGGACGAAGTGTCGATCGTCGGCGAGCGCTACAACGCGCAGCGTGCGGCGCAGGCCAAGGGCTGACCACCCGGTGGGTGTGGACCGCCGGTAGGTGCGGACCGTTGGTGGTGGGTGCGGACCGTTGGTCCGCACTCCTCAACCCTCACCCCATCGGCCCGCGCAACGCATCAAGCACCGTGCGCATCGCCACGGTGACGTGGCGGCGCGATGGGTAATACGCGTAGTAGCCATCAAAGTGCGGGCACCAGTCGTCCAGCACCGACTGCAGGCGACCATCGTCCAGCATCGGCTGCACCTGGTCTTCCGGCAGCCAGGCCAATCCGCTGCCGGCCAGCGCCGCGGCGCGGGTCATGCCCATGGTGTTGAAGGTCCACTGGCCCGTCACGCGCACGCTCAGTTCGTTGCCGTCCTGGCCGAAATCCCACGGCATCAGTCCACCATGCGTGGGCAGGCGCAGGGTCACGCAGTTGTGCCCGGCCAGATCGTCCGGATGCTGCGGCACCACGTGCTGGCGGAAGTAGCTGGGCGCGCCGACCACGCGCATGCGCAGCGGCGGGCTGATCGGCACCGCGACCATGTCGCGGGCCAGCCGCTCGCCGAGGCGGATGCCGATGTCGTAGCGTTCGGCGACGATGTCGGCCAGGCCGTAGTCGGTGGTCAGTTCCACCTTCAGGTCCGGATAGCGCTGCAGCAGCGGCGCCAGCCGCGGCCAGGCAAGGTACTCGGCAGCATGGCCGGTGGCGTTGATGCGGATGGTGCCGGCGGGGCGCTCGCGGTACTCGGCCAGCGCGGCCAGTTCGTCCTCGATCTCGGCCAGGCGTGGAGCGAGGGTCTCGAGCAGGCGGGCGCCAGCTTCGGTGGTGGACACGCTGCGGGTGGTACGGGTCAGCAGGCGCACACCCAAGCGCTGTTCCAGGCCGCGCATGGCATGGCTGAGCGCTGACTGGGACACGCCGAGCTGGGCGGCGGCCTTGGTGAAGCTGCCCTCGCGGGCAACGTGGACGAAGGCCTGCAGGTCGTTGAGGTTTTCACGGGGCATGCAGGGATGATACGGCTCCCGGATTGAGCGGAGCTGTCGATTTCCGGCTCGCCGGTTCGTCGTAACGGTACATCCAACGCAAGGAGCTTCCGCATGAGCACTGAAAAGCCCAAGGGCCCAGCCTCGTACTTCCCCTCCATCGAGAAGACCTACGGGCAGCCGGTCGCGCACTGGTTCGGGCTGCTGGCGGGCAAGAAGGGCCTGAAACACATGGAGCTGGTCAGCTTCCTGAAAAGCGAACATGGGCTGGGCCACGGCCATGCCAACGCGCTGGTGGCGCATCACCTGGCCGGCAAGGGTTGATCAGCGGCGGGCAGCGGGCCGGGGCGGGCGCATTCAGCTGAACGATTTCATCTGCAACTGTCATGCAGATCGTGTCTAATACCGCTCCCCACCTGCTGTTCCCCCACCCGCATGTCCCTTCCCTCCCATGGCCCCGCGCCGTGCGACGACGCTGACGGCCATCTGGTCACCGCCGGTCCGCTGACCCCGCCGCCCGACAGTGCCGGCACCACCGCCGACGAAAAAGCGCTGCGTCACTCGATCGCCGAGGACGTGCAGGGCATGGTGCTGGCCACGATGGTGGCCTCGCTGGGCCTGGCCATCTTCGCCAAGGGTGGGCTGATGATCGGTGGCATGGCCGGCATGGCGTTCCTGCTGCACTACGCGATGGGCTGGAACTTCGGCCTGGTATTCGTGCTGGTCAACCTGCCGTTCTACTGGGTGGCGCTGCGGCGCATGGGCTGGGAATTCACCCTGAAGACCTTCGCCGCGGTCACCGCCTGTGGCGTGCTGACCGACCTGCTGCCGCGCTGGATCGACTTCTCGCACATCAACCCGTTGTATTCGGCGATCGTGGGCGGTGCACTGTCCGGCCTGGGCATCCTGTTCTTCATCCGCCACCGCGCCAGCCTCGGCGGCATCGGCATCCTGGCGGTGTACCTGCAGCGCACCCGCGGCTGGAGCGCCGGCAAGGTGCAGATGTCCTACGACGCCTGCCTGATGGTGGCCGCGTTCTTCGTGCTGTCGCCGTCGAAGGTGCTGTACTCGGCCATCGGCGCGGTGGTGCTCAGCCTGGTGCTGATGTTCAACCACCGCCCTGGCCGCTACATGGGCGTGTGACGATTCGACGGTATTGCCGGCCGCTGGCCGGCAACACCTGTGGCCTCCCGAGGCTGCCGGCCAGCGGCCGGCACTACCGGGAAGCCTGCAACCACGGCGGCGACAGCGTCAACAGCCGCGCATGCACCGGGCAGTCCGCGGCGTGCGCACCCGGCAGGTAGCCCAGGCTCATCAGGAATTCGCCGGTGATCTCGCCGCCGGTGAAGCGGAACGTCTTCTTGAACAGCTTCACCCAGTCGGCCTTGCTGCGCGGGTGATGCGCATCCAGCCACGCCGCGAAACTGCCATGGCTGGCCCGCAGCTGCTGGATCACCTGCGCATTGTGGATCGCCGCCAGCACCTTCAGCCGGTTGCGGATGATGCCCGCGTCCGACAGCAGGCGCTCGATGTCCTGCTCGGCGTAGGCCGCCACGCGGTCGACTTCGAAACCGTCATAGGCCGTGCGGAAGCCCTCGCGCTTCTTCAGGATCGTCTCCCAGCTCAGCCCGGCCTGGTTGATTTCCAGCACCAGCCGCTCGAACAGTTCGCGCTCGTCACGCTGCGGGAAGCCGTATTCGTTGGCGTGGTAGTAGTCGTGCACCGGATGGCCCGGGGCGATGAGGCAGTAGCCGGACACGTTGAATTCCTGCGGTACGGGCTGGCCATTATGCGCGCCGTGACCGTCGGGTGGAGGCGCCCGGGGCGCCCAACCGCTAGAATGGCGGCATGCCTGTAACGCCGACCTCCCTTGCCGATCACCTGCTCGTCGCGCTGCCGTCGCTGCTCGACGCGACCTTTGCCCGCAGCGTCGCGCTGATCTGCCAGCACGACGAGAACGGGGCGATGGGCGTGCTGGTCAACCAGCCGTCCGAATACACGCTGGGTGAAGTGCTCGCACAGATGGACATCGCCACCGGCGACGGTGACCTGCAGGCCCGCATGGTGCTCAACGGGGGGCCGGTGCATCCCGAACGCGGCTTCGTCATCCATGACGACGCGCGGGCGTGGGATTCCAGCCTGACCGTGGGCGAAGGCCTGTACCTGACTACCTCGCGCGACATCCTTGAAGCGATGGCGCGCGGCGAAGGCCCGGCCAATGCCGTGGTCACCCTCGGTTGTGCCGGTTGGGGTGCAGGGCAGCTGGAAAGCGAACTGTCCGAGAACAGCTGGCTGACCGTGCCGGCCGACGCCGAACTGGTGTTCCAGCTGCCGCTGGAGCAGCGCTGGCAGGGTGCGGCCTCGCGCATCGGCGTGGACCTGTTCCGGCTGACCGACTACAGCGGCCATGTCTGAGCCGGCCGCGCCCGCACCGGTTCCTGCTGCCCCGGCGATCCGCCGTGACGGCACCGTACTGGGGTTCGACGTCGGCTCACGGCGGATCGGCGTGGCCATCGGCAGTGCCTTCGCTGCGCATGCGCGCGCGGTGGCGGTGGTCGATGTGCACGGCAATGGCCCGGACTGGACCGCGATCGAACGCCTGCTCAAGGAATGGAAGCCTGACGGCCTGGTGGTCGGCGACCCGCTGACCCTGGACGGCCAGGACCAGCCCAACCGCAAGCGTGCGCAGGGCTTTGCCCGCCAGCTGCGGGAACGCTTCAAGCTGCCGGTGGTGATGATCGACGAGCGTTCCAGCTCGGTCGAGGCCGCACGCCGCTTCGCTGTCGAGCGCGCCGAAGGGCGCAAGCGCCGCCGCGATGCGGCCGCCCTCGATGCCGTGGCCGCGGCGGTGATCATCGACCGCTGGCTGTCGTCGCCGGACGACGCCACCCCCATTCCCTGACTGCCCGACACCGCCATGACCGCCCAGCAAATCGATGCCTCCGGACGCCTGCGCCACCTGCTGACCCTCGAGGGCCTGCCGCGCGAAACCCTGCTGCAGCTGCTCGACCGGGCGGGGCAGATCCGCGACGCTGCGGTCGGTCGCGTCGGCAACAAGCGCCACGTGCTGGCCGGTTCGGCGGTATGCACACTGTTCTTCGAGCCGTCCACGCGCACCCGCAGCTCGTTCCAGCTGGCCGCGCAGCGCCTGGGCGCCGATGTGCTCAACTTCGATGCCTCGACCTCGTCCACGCGCAAGGGCGAAACCGCCTGCGACACGCTGCGCAACCTGGAAGCGATGGGCGTGCGCGGCTTCGTGGTGCGCCACCCCGATGATGGCGCGGTGGCCGCGCTGGCCGAAGCGGCGGGCGAGGGCACCGCGCTGATCAATGCCGGCGACGGCCGCAGCTCGCACCCGACCCAGGGCCTGCTGGACATGCTGACCCTGCGCCAGGCCAAGGGCCCGGATTTCTCGAAGCTGAAAGTGGTGATCGTCGGCGACGTGAAGCATTCGCGCGTGGCCCGCACCGACCTGCATGCGCTGCGCACGCTGGGCGTGGGCGAGATCCGCGTGTGCGGCCCGCAGTCGCTGCTGCCGGACGACGAGACCCTGAAGGGCTGCGTCGTCGGCGATGATTTCGACGCGATGCTGGAAGGCGTCGACGCGCTGATGATGCTGCGCCTGCAGCGCGAGCGCATGGAAGAAGGCCTGGTACCGTCGCTGGAGCAGTACCACGCCCAGTACGGACTGACCAACGAACGCCTGGCGCGCGCCGGCAAGGATGCCGCGGTGCTGCACCCGGGCCCGATCAATCGCGGCGTGGAAGTCACCGACGAGGTGGCCGACGGCCCGCAGTCGTGGGTGCTGCGCCAGGTCGCCAACGGCGTCGCCGTGCGCATGGCCGTGCTGGAAACCCTATTGGGCTGATCGCAATCTTGACGGCATGGGTGGGTGCCGACCGTTGGTCGGCACAATGGGAATTCGCCTTGAACTGCCTGGGTAGGTGCCGACCGTTGGTCGGCACAGAGCCATCAGTCCAGTGAAGTGGCGAGCGTAGCCATTGATTGGCTACAGGCCTACCTGCATCGGAGTGGTTGCCCGATAGAAGGTGACTGCTGGCAAGCACACGCTTGTGCCGATGAATCGCGCACGCCTACGCCTTGGCCGCCATTCCCGGATCGGGCAATCCTACATCCTGACCACCGTCACCCAGGGCCGTCGACACTACTTCGACGACGCCACTGCGGCGCAGGTGGTGATGGAGGTGATCCGTCGTCTTGATGCTGACGGTCTGACGCACTCGCTTGCCTATGTGGTCATGCCGGATCATGTCCATTGGCTTGTGGAGCTCCGCGCGTTCTCGCTGGACTACGTCATGCAACGCTTCAAATCGAGCAGTGCATTGCGGACCAACCGCATGCTGGGTAGATCAGGGCGATTCTGGCAATCGAGCTATCACGATCACGCCATTCGTTCCGATGAATCGCTGTTCCGGCACGCGATGTACATCGTCGCCAACCCGATCAGGGCGAACTTGGCGAGCTGTCTTGGGGAGTACCCGCATGCGTGGTGCCGATGGGAGATTGATGGGCAGTTCAATGCAGAGGAACAGCCTGGATCGGAGAGATAGTGCCGACCAACGGTCGGCACCCACCACCAACTCCCATGCCGACCAACGGTTGGCACCCACCACCAACTCCCATGCCGACCAACGGTCGGCACCCACCAACAGATGTTTCCCGACAGGAGCTTTGGTCAGCGCTTCTGCGCGAACAGCCACGCCCACATCGCCGGGTCGGCGTAGGTGGCATCCCAGGCGTTGTGGTTGCCTTCCGGGTACTCGGTGTAGCGCACGTCGCGTGCGTGGGTGCCCTGGAATGCGCTGTGCAGCCTGCGGTCGTCATCCGGCGGCACCACGTCGTCCAGGGCACCGTGGAAGATCCAGATCGGCGTGTGCTGCAGTCGCCTGGCGATCACGGCATACGGATCGGATTCCTGGGCCACCTGTTCGACGAACAGGGTCGGCCGCTTGGCGCGCGGCGCGAACACGGCACCGCATACCGGCACGATCGCGGCAAAGCGGTGCGGGTCATCCAGCGCAATGTTCCAGCTGCCGTAGCCGCCCATCGACATGCCGGTCAGGTACTGCCGCGCCGGGTCGGCGCCGAACTCGGCAATGGTCGCGTCCAGTGCGGCTACGGCCATGCGGTTGTTGCGGCCGCTCCATTCCGAATGGCGCGGTGCCTGCGGGAACACCACCAGCGCCGGGAAGTCGGGATGCTCGCGCAGGTAGGGCCCCAGCCCCGAGTACGTCTGCTTGATGCCGTCGCCGCCGCGTTCGCCCGAGCCATGCAGGAACAGGACCACCGGGACGCCGCTGCCGTTGCCGGCGCCTGCCGGCTGTCCCGCCCGCACCCCCGCCGGAATGAAGACCTGGTAATAGGCGGTCTCGCCGTCCACCTTCACTGCGCGGCCCTCGAAGCGGCCGCGCGCGTTGTCCGGCATCGAGGCACAGCCGGTCATCATCAGGACCGCCAGCAGGGGCAACCAGCGCGGAATCGAACGGAGCATGGCGTTTCCCGGGGCAGCGAGGTCAGCTGCATCCTAGTCCGCCGCAGGTCAACGCGGCATCATGCGCCGCGTCACTCCGGTCGTGGGAAGCTGGCGATGATGTCCAGCTGCTCCTGCGCCTCGGCATTGCCGTCGGCGGCGGCGGCCTGCACCTGCGCGATGTCCGGGTGCAGTACCACCAGCAGCGGGTTCTCGCAGACCGGGCAGTCGTACTCGGTGGCGTCCTCGTCCAGCTCCATCTCCATGGCGCGCGAGCTGCCCTTCCATTCGCAGGCCGGGCAGGTGTGCTGCTGGTCGCGCCAGCCGGGCTGGAAGTAGTTTTCGATCGTTGTTGCCATGGGTGTTCCAGTTGGGATCGGGTCAGAGCCCCGCGTGGCGGGGATCCGACCCGGCAGGGTTCAGTGCAGCAGCACCAGCGTGGCCAGGCCGAGGAAGGTGAAGAAGCCCATGGAGTCGGTCACGGCGGTCAGGAAAATGCCGCTGGCCAGCGCCGGGTCGAAGCCGAAGCGTTTCAGGGTCAATGGCACCAGCACGCCGGCCAGCGCGGCGAACAGCAGGTTGCAGGTCAGCGCGATGGCGATCACCGCCGACAGCCCGGGCGAGTGGAACCAGGCCAGCACGATCAGCCCCAGCACGGAACCCAGCATCACGCCGTTCAACAAGGCGACCCGCACTTCCTTCCACAGCAGCGTGCGCGCGTTGGACGCGCCCACCTGGCCCAGTGCCAGGCCGCGCACCATCAGCGCCAGCACCTGGGTGCCGGCATTGCCGCCCAGGCCCGCCACGATCGGCATCAGCACGGCCAGCGCCACCAGCTTGTCGATGGTGCCTTCGAAGTGGCCGACCACGCTGGAGGCCAGGAAGGCGGTGCACAGGTTCACCGACAGCCACATCAGGCGCCGGCGCATGGCGCGCCAGACCGGGCTGAACAGATCCTCGTCCTCGTCCAGGCCTGCGGCGCCCAGCGCCTGGTGCTCGGCCTGGCCACGGATGATGTCGACCACGTCATCGATGGTGATGCGGCCGATCAGGATGTTGTTGTCGTCCACCACCGGCGCGGAGATCCAGTCATGGTCGGAGAACTGGCGGGCGACTTCCTGGTCGCTCTCGCCGACGTCGATGGCCGGCTGCTCGTCGTCGATCAGGCGGTTGATCGGCGTGGTGTCCTCGTGGGTCACCAGTGCCGCCAGCGACACCCGGCCGAGGTACTGGTGGCGCCGGCTGACCACGAACAGGTGGTCGGTGTGGTCCGGCAGTTCGCCGCGCAGGCGCAGGTAACGCAGCACCACATCGACGTTGACGTCGGCGCGCACGGTCACCACGTCCGGGTTCATCAGGCGGCCGGCGCTGTCCTCGGGATAGGACAGCACCTGTTCCAGGCGCTCGCGGTTCTCGCGGTCCATCGACTTGAGGACCTCGTCGATGACCGTATCCGGCAGGTCTTCGACCAGGTCGGCCAGGTCGTCGATGTCCAGGTCTTCGACCGCGGCGATGATCTCGTCCGGGTCCATGTCCGCGAGCAGGCTCTCGCGCACGTCTTCGCCGACGTGGACCAGCACCTCGCCGTCATCTTCCGGGTCGACCAGGCCCCACACCACCTCGCGCTTGCCTGGCGGCAGCGATTCCAGCAGGTTGCCGATCTCGGCCGGGGCCAGGGTGTTGACCAGCCGACGTACCGGGCCCAGCCGGCCGCTGTCCAGTGCATCGGACAACATCCGCAGTTGGCGCGCAGTCTTGTCGTGGCGTACAGCTTCAGCCATCGCAGCTCCCGCGGGATAAGAAAAGCCGCGATCCCGGCAAGGATGCGGCAACAGGGGTGTTCAGCGCGTCATTATCGCAAGGGGATGTTTCAACGCATAGCCGCCGGGTGGCGGTAGTGCCGGCCGCTGGCCGGCAATCGTCCCCACCGGAGTCCATGAGGTTGCCGGCCAGCGGCCGGCACTACCTGGTGCTCAGGGCGTATCCGCCACCAGCGCCAGCCAGCGTTCGATGGCGCGGCGGTCGCGCGCGGCCAGCAGCTTCGGGGCACGGGCGCGCAGCGCACCCAGATCGGCTTCGCGGATTGCACGGCGCACCTCCAGCAACGTGCCGGGATGCAGACTGAACTCGCTCAGGCCCAGCGCCAGCAGCAGCGGGGTCATCCGCGCATCACCGGCCATCTCGCCGCAGACCGCCACCGGGATGCGGTGGCGTGCGCCGGTCTCGATCACCATCTGCAACAGCCGCAGCACCGCCGGGTGCAACGGTGAGTACAACTCACCCAGCGCCTCGTTGTTGCGGTCGGCAGCCAGCAGGTACTGCACCAGGTCATTGGTGCCGATCGACAGGAAATCGACCAGATCGATGAAACTCTCCAGCGCCAGTGCAGCCGCCGGGACTTCGATCATCGCGCCCAGCGGCACGTGCTCGGACACCATGTGGCCTTCGCTGCGCAGCTGTTCGCTCAGCTTGAGCATGCGGCGGCGCACCGCCAGCAGTTCCTCGCGGGTGCTGACCATCGGCACCAGCACGCGCAGCTTGCCGTAGGCCGAGGCGCGCAGGATCGCGCGCAGCTGGGTGTCGGCCACCTTGGGCCGTGCCAGCGACAGGCGCACGCCGCGCAGGCCCAGTGCCGGGTTCTCTTCGTTGCTCAGGGTCAGGCCGGTGCGATCGGCCTTGTCCGCACCCAGGTCAAGCGTGCGGATGGTCACCGGCCGACCGCTCATGCCCAGTGCGGCATCACGGTAGGTCTGGAACTGTTCTTCTTCGTCCGGCAGTTCGTTGCGCTGCAGGAACAGGAATTCGGTGCGGTACAGGCCCAGCCCCTGAGCACCCAGCGCATGCGCCTGGGTGACGTCCTCCAGCGATTCGGCATTGGCCAGCAGGGCGATATCGACCTGGTCGCGGGTACGGCTGGGCTTGCTGCGCAGGCGGCCAAGCTCGCGCTGCTCGCGCGCGTGTTCCTTCAGGCGCGCGCGGTAGTCACGCAGGTTGTCGGCCAGCGGGTTGGCGGTGATGCTGCCGTCGGCACCGTCGATGATCAGCACGTCGCCGTCGGCGATGCGGCTGAGCAGCTGCGGCACGTTGACGATCAGGGGCAGGTGCAGACTGCGGGCCAGGATGGCGCTGTGCGATAGCGCGCTGCCGGCGGCAGTGACGATGCCGACCACGCCCTGCGCCTGCAGCTGCGCCAGTTCGGACGGGGCGATGTTGTCGCAGACCAGGATCTCCCCGGCCAGGCCCTTCATCACCGGAGGGCGTTCGGGCTGCAGGAAGGCGTGGATGCGGCCGATCACATGGTCGAGGTCGTCCATGCGGCTCTTCAGGTAGGCATCGTCCATGCCATCGAAGACCCTGGCCAGGCGGTCGCGCTGCAGGCGCAGCGCATAGCCGGCGCTGTACGGGCCGCTGCGGATCAGTTCGTCCAGCCCGAACAGCAGCTCGGGGTCATCCAGCAGCAGCGCGTGCAGGTCGAGGAACTCGCCCACTTCCTGGTTCAGCGCACCCTGCAGGCGCTGCCGCAGTTCGTGCATTTCCGTACGCGCGGCATCCACCGCACGGTGCAGGCGGGCCAGCTCGGCCTCGACCTGGTGGACGGCAATACGTTGTTCGGCGACTTCCAGCGCATGCGGCAGGCGTACGCGGGCCCGGCCCATTGCCGTGCCGCGGGCAGCACCGTGCCCGGCCAGCAGTTGTACCGGCCGCTGGCCGGAAGGGACCTGGCCGGCGCGTGCGCGTGGCACGCTCAGCTGTCCTCGTCGAAGCGGCGTTCGAACAGGCCGACCACCGCGTCCATCGCGGCGGCTTCATCTTCGCCGTTGATGCGCACGGTGACCGGGGTGCCCTGGCCGGCGGCCAGCAGCATCACGCCCATGATGCTCTTGGCGTTGATCTCACGGCCCTTGGCGGCCATGGTCACGTTGCAGCGGAACGGCGCCAAGGTCTGCACCAGCTTGGCGGTGGCCCGGGCATGCAGGCCCAGGCGGTTGCTGACGGTGAGTTCTCGTTCAAGCATCGTCGACTATCGCTCCATTACGGGTACCCGCCGCGGCTGTGGCGGGCAGTTGATCCAGTCCCTGTTCCGGATAATTCATCACCCGCAGCAACATCGGCAGGCTCAGCGCCGACACCCGGCGAACCGGGGTCCCCAGCCGGGCCAGCTGCCCGGCAAGGTTGGCGGGGCTGGCGCCGTACAGGTCGGTCAGGATCAGCACGCCCTCACCGCTGTCGACCCGCCGCAGGGCGGCCGAGGCGAGCGGGAGCAGGGCGTCCAGGTCTGCGTCGAACGGTACTTCGAAAGCTTCGGTTTTCAGCGGCAATTGCCGCAGGAGCCGGGTCGCCACGTCAAGCAGGGCGGTCCCGACCCCGGGATGTGTTACGAGGAGAATGCCACAGGTCATTACTGCACGTTAACAGGTCAAGGTGAATCGGCGATAGCAGCAGATGAGGGGCACTGTGTCCCGTATTCAGCGTTACCGGGGTCAGAGCCCTTTTCCCCTGGAAAAGGGCTCCGACCCCATGCGTTTTTCGATGCCTGACCGGGATTCATCCACGCATGGCGTGGATCCATCGTGTCGACCAAGGTCGACACCCACCAACAGCACACGGAATCTGTCAGAGGCGGGGTGGGTCCGGTTGCGGGGGTGTCCGCGGCATGGATGCCGCGGCCAAGCCCCCACGGATGGGTTTACGGCGTCCCCCGTAACCGGACCCGCCCCGCCATCCCACGGAATGCCGCTTCTGCTTTTGCTGTTGCTGTTGCTGTTGCCGGCCAGCGGCCGGCACTACCGGCGGGTGCCGGGCGCAGCCCGGCCGAGCCCCTCAATCCTGTTCGCGGTGGTACGTCGCCACGTCTTCCCAGCCCATCTCGCGGGCATGCCGGGCCATGCGCTCGGCCAGGAACACCGAACGGTGCTTGCCGCCGGTGCAGCCGAACGCGACGGTCACATAGCTGCGGGTGCCATCGCCCAGCTTCGGCAGCCAGGTATCGAGGAAATCCATCAGCTGGGTCAGGTAGCGCTGCACGTCCGGCTGCGCTTCCAGGTAGTCGCGCACGCCGGGCTCGCGGCCGCTGAGCGCGCGCAGGTCCGGGTCCCAGTGCGGATTGGGCAGCACGCGGGCGTCGAACACGAAGTCCGCCTCGGCCGGCACGCCGCGCTTGTAAGCGAAGGATTCGAACAGCAGCGACAGGCCGGTGGCATGGTCCAGCGTGAACTCGGTGATGATCCGCCGCCGCAGCTGATGCACGTTGAGGTTGCTGGTATCGATCACCGCGTCGGCCTCACGGCGCAGCGGCGCGGTCAGCTCGCGCTCGCGGGCGATCGCTTCGGGCAGTGACAGGCCCAGCTGGCTCAGTGGATGGCGGCGGCGGGTGTCGGCGTAGCGCTTGAGCACCGCTTCGTCGCTGGCCTCGAAGAACAGCACCTTCACTTCCACGCCGGCATCGGCGGCCAGCTGCCGCCAGTCGCCCAGCTGGCTCAGGTCGGCCTGGCCGCGCACGTCGATGCCCACCGCCAGCCGGCGCGGTGCGCTGCCGTCGTGGTTGGCCAGCAGGCTGCGCACGAAGTCCGGCAGCAGGTGGATCGGCAGGTTGTCCGAGCAGTAGTAGTCCTGGTCCTCGAAGGTCTTGAGGGCGACGGATTTACCCGAGCCGGACAGGCCGCTGACGATGATCAGGGTCGGGGCGGTGGGGGTTGCGGTGCTCATGGACAGGCTCTTCGAGGGGCAGGGGAATCAGGGTGTTCGCCGTTCCAGCAGATTGCTGTGGCGGGCGATGAACATCGCCGCCGGGTCGATCCCCTTGGTGCGCAGGATGTGCAGGCGGGTCGCGGCCTCGGTCAGCACGGCCAGGTTGCGGCCGGGCATCACCGGCAGAGTGATCAGCGGAACGTCCAGGTCCAGCACATGGCGGGTGCCCGAGTCGCCGGTCAGGCGCTCGTAGCCATGCGGGGTGGGTTCGGTCATCGGCTTGGTCAGGTGGACGATCAGCCGAAGGTACTTGTTCTTCTTTACAGCCGTGTCGCCGAACATCTCGCGCACGTTCAGCACGCCCAGGCCGCGCACTTCCAGCAGGTCCTGCAGCAGCTCCGGACAGGTGCCATCGAGTACATCAGGCGCGATCTGGGTGAATTCGGGCGCATCGTCGGCCACCAGCCGATGGCCGCGGCTGAGCAGTTCCAGCGCCAGCTCGCTCTTGCCCGATCCGGCCTCGCCGGTGATCAGCACGCCGATGGAATAGATCTCCATGAACACGCCGTGCAGGATCACCCGCGGCGCCAGCGTGCGTGCCAGGTGGTAGGACAGGTGGTTGAGCAGTTCGTGGCCGCGCTTGGGCGACAGCCACAGCGGTGTACCGGATTCATCGGCGGCCGCGCGCAGGTCTTCCGGGCACGCCTGGTTGCGGGTCAGCACCAGCGCCAGCGGATGCGACTGCATGATCTTTTCGATGGTTTCCCAACGCTGGCGCGGTTCGAGCGCATCCAGCCAGGACAGTTCCTCGGTGCCCAGGATCTGCACCTTGTTGGGATAGATGGCGTTGAGGTAGCCGGCCAGCGAGGGACGCCGCGAGACCGTGTTGCCGGCCTCCAGCTCGCGTTTCTCACCGGATTTGCCGGCGGCCCAGCGCAGCCCCAGCCGCTCGCGCTGCTGTTCGAACAGTTCACGGGCGGTGATGCTGGTATTCATGCGGCACTCGCAGGTGGGGTCATGTCCAGCGCTTCGCGCAGGGCCCGGGCATCGCCGGCTTCGCGCAGGGCCTGGCGGATGTCCGGTGCGGAAAACAGCTCGGCCAGCTCGGACAGCAGCATCAGGTGCTGGTGGGTGTAATGGGCGGGGACGGCCATCGCGAACACCAGGTCCACCGGCTCATCGCCGCCGAAGTCGACCGGGGTCGCCAGCCGCAGCAGGGCGCCACGGGGGCGGTCCAGGGTCGGCGCGCGGCCGTGGGGGATGGCGATGCCGTGGCCGATCGCGGTGCTGCCCAGGGCTTCGCGCTGGCACAGGTTCAGATAGATCTGTTCGGCGTTGGCCTGGCGGCAGGCCAGCAACCCGGCGGCGGCCTGCAGGACGCTGTCACGGTCGGTGGCCGTGCAGAGCTGGGTCTGCACGGCCGCCAGGAGGTCAGTCAGGGGCATGTCTGCGGGGAACGGTGGCGATCAGCCACCATTGTCGCCCACCGGCAGCGGTGCGTGCTGCTGTTTTTTCTCCTTGTGCTTGATCACCAGGCGGTCAAGCTTGTCCGCAAGCAGGTCGATCGCGGCATACATGGTCTGGGCATTGGCCTCGGCGTGCAGGGTCTGGCCGGGAATGTTGAGGCTGGCGTCGACGTGGTGTTCGGTCTTCTGCAGCTTGAGGGTCACCCGCGCTTCGCAGTGCTGGTCGAAGTGTTTTCCGATCCGGGCCAGCTTCTCCTCTACATAGGACTGCAGGGCCGGGGTGACTTCGACGTCTTTGCCAAACGTTTCGATGCGCATCGGGTTTCTCCTGTGTTCGGATGTGCCAATGAACCTCTCCGCCGGGCGCGGCGGCGCGTCAAGCGATTCTGACCCTTTCGTGCGAGGCGGAGATGTTCATGGCTTCACGATACTTCGCCACGGTGCGTCGCGCCACTGGAATTCCCGACGATTTGAGCAGGTCAGCCAGCTTGGCGTCAGAAAGCGGCTTGCGCGGGTTCTCATCGTCGATCAGGCGCCGGATCATCGCCTGGATGGCCGTGCTGGACGCCTCGCCACCGCCTTCGGTATCGATGCCCGAGGCGAAGAAGGCGCGCAGCGGCAGGGTGCCGCGCGGCGTACGCACGTGCTTGCGGGCGATCGCACGCGACACCGTGGATTCGTGCAGGCCCAGCTCGGCGGCGATCTCGCGCAGGGTCAGCGGGCGCAGCGCCTGCTCGCCGAATTCGAGGAAGCCGGCTTGTTGCAGGATCAGGCTGCGCACCACCCGCAGCAGGGTTTCGCCGCGCTGCTGCAGGCCCTTCAGCAGCCAGCGCGCCTCCTGCAGCTGGGCGCGCAGGTAGCCGGCGTCGGCCTCGCCACAGCGGCGGATCAACTGTTCGTAGCCGCGATGGATCACCACCTTCGGCCCGGCATGGCCGGCCAGTGCTGCGCGCCAGATGCCGTTCTGCCGCCACACCACCACGTCGGGCACCACGTAGGTGTCCTGCGAAAGCGGCGCGATCTGCGTACCCGGACGCGGGTCCAGCGAGCGCAGCAGCGCTACCGCCGTCTCGACCTCGTCCAGGGGCTGTTTCAGTTCATGGGCCAGTCCGGCGACGCCGCTGCGCGGCAGTCGTTCCAGCGGGCCTGCGGCAATCTGTCGCGCCAGCGCCAGCCCCGGCGTGTCACCAGGCAGCACGTCCAGCTGCAGCTGCAGGCACTCGCCGAGCGTGCGCGCGGCAACGCCGACCGGGTCGAAACGCTGGATGCGATGCAGCACCGCGAGGATTTCATCCTCATCGGCATGGACCGCCGGCAGCAGGGTTTCGGCGATGGTGGCCAGCGGTTCGCGCAGGTAGCCGTCGTCGTCCAAGGCATCGATCAGTGCCGCGCCGATGCTGCGGTCATGCGTGGAAAGATGCGACAGGTGCAGCTGCCACAGCAGGTGGTCGGCCAGCGTTTCGGTTTCGGCCACGCGCTCGGCGGCACTGCCGCTGTCATCGTCATCATCGAAGCTGCCGCCACTGCCGGCGGCACTCCAGTCGAGTTCGGCCGGTGCCCAGTCGTCACCGTTGTCGGTGCGTTCGGCGGGCGCGTCGGCATCCGTGCTGTCGCTGCCTTCATTGGCGGCACTGCTGTCGTTGCTGTCGGCCCAGTCCAGCAGCGGATTGCTCTCCACGGCCTGGGCGATTTCAAGCTCCAGCTCGGTCGTGGACATCTGCAGCAGCTTGATTGCCTGCTGCAGCTGGGGCGTGAGCACCAGCTGCTGTCCCAACGATGTCTGCAGCCGAGTCTTCATGCCTGTGCCGAACGGAAGGAAAGGGACCCGGCGCCTGCGGTCACAGCTTGAAGGAATCCCCAAGGTAGACGCGACGTACGTCGGCGTTGTCCAGGATCGCCTCCGGCGAGCCCTGGGCCAGCACGGTGCCCTCGGCGAGGATATACGCGCGGTCGCAGATTCCCAAGGTCTCGCGCACGTTGTGGTCGGTGATCAACACGCCGATGCCACGCTGCTTGAGATGGGTGACGATGCGCTGGATTTCACCCACCGAGATCGGGTCGACACCGGCAAACGGTTCGTCGAGCAGGATCAGGCGCGGCTGTGCGGCCAGTGCGCGGGCGATCTCGCAGCGACGACGTTCGCCACCGGACAGGCTGGCGCCGAGCTGGTCGGCAACATGGCCCAGCTGCAGTTCGTCGAGCAGGCTGTTCAATTCGCGTTCGCGGCCGGCCGAATCCAGGTCTTCGCGCAGCTCCAGTACCAGGCGGAGGTTGTCGGCCACGGTCAGCTTGCGGAACACCGACGGCTCCTGCGGCAGGTAGCCCACGCCCTGCTTGGCACGGGTGTACATCGGATCGCTGGTGATGTCCTTGCCGTCGAGCACGATGCTGCCGGCATCGGCGGCGACCAGGCCGACGATCATGTAGAAGCAGGTGGTCTTGCCGGCGCCGTTGGGGCCGAGCAGGCCGACCACTTCGCCGGCGTCGAGGGTCAGCCCGAAGTCCTTGACGACTTCGCGCTGCTTGTAGCGCTTGCGCAGGCCCTTGGCGACGAGCATTACTTCTTGCTCCCGGCCGGCTTGGCCGGCGTGCTGGCCGGCGCCGCCGCCTTGGGCGTGGCAGCCGGCTGTGCCGCCGGGTTCTTGTTCTTCGGCGGAATGACGGTGCGCACGCGGCTGCCATCGCCACCGGAGTTCATCTCGCCGCTGCGGGTGTTGTAGACCATGCGCTGGCCGGCATTGGTGCCGCGCGCGCTGGTGACCTTGTAGTTGCCGGTCAGGGTGATGATCTCGGTCTTGATGTCGTAGTCGATGCGATCAGCCACCGCGTCCATCCAGGTGCCATCGTCGAGCTGCTGCTTCATCGTGGCCTGCTTGCCGGTGAACACCGCACGCACGGCCTCGCCGTCCTTCAGGTAGATCTCGGCTTCGGACGAGCGGATGTCCAGCGAGCCCTGGGTGACGGTCACGCCCTGCGACAGCACGGTCTTGCCATCGCCGGTGAGCACGCCCGACTGGGCACCGGAGTCGATGTTCATGTTCTCGTTGCGGTCGGTGGACTTGGCAAAGGCAGCGCTGGGAACAAGCAGGCCGAGCGCGAGTACGGCTGCAAAGGGAATCTTCATCGGGGTCCGTTCTACCGGTGGGGCCGCCCGGGAAACCGGGGGCGGGTGGGTGGGCTGCCTGCCTTGCGCCTGTCCGGGGACGTCGCAGGAGGGCGGCGGAATCAGCGACGGGGCGTGTAACGGCCCTTGGACTGGCTGAGGAAATGATACGTGTTGTTCTTCGAATCCACCTCGAAGCCAACGCCGGACTGTTCCATGCCGGGGCGGGTCATGGTGACCAGCGCATCGGTGCGGGCACGGTTCTCCTTCGGGAACACGTCCAGGTGGTCGGTGCGGAAGGTGGTCGGCACCACGCCCGGGTCGGCCGGGCTGTCGCCGGCGACATTGCCGCGCAGCTTCATCTCGTCGCCCTTGGCGCTGAGCCAGCCGGTCTCGGCACGCAGGGTCCAGTGCTTGCCATCCTTGTCCGGCATCTCGAACAGCGGCGTGGCGATGTTGATGGTCTGGTCGCCACGCTGGCGCTCCAGCAACGGTGCGCGCAGGGTGGTCGATTCCTTGCCGTGTTCATCCAGGGCGACGATCTGGAAGTCGTGCAGGATGTAGTCCACGCCGACTTCCTGGCCGCCGCTGGCCGGACCCTTGTCGCGGTTGCGCAGGGCCGCCCAGCTGCTGAGCAGGGCCGCCAGGAGCAGGCCGATGCCGAGCAGGGTGCGCCAGTTCAGGGTCGGCAGGTTCATGCGCCGAACCTCGCCAGGACCGCGTCCACGTGGCCCTGGGCGGCCAGCAGGATGTCGCACAGCTCACGGGCAGCGCCACGTCCGCCATCGGCGCGGGTCTGCCAGTGCACGCGCTCGGCGATCCACGGGTGGGCGTTGGCCGGCGCCACCGCCAGGCCGACCGCACCCAGCGGCGCCAGGTCCGGCAGGTCGTCGCCCATGAAGGCCACCTGCTCCAGGCCGATGCCGTGCTGCGCACACAGCGCCTGCACGCTGGCCAGCTTGTCGCCCACGGCGATCTGGGTGTCGATGCCGAGGTCGGCGCCGCGCCTGAGCGCGGACTGGCTGTTGCGCGCGGTGATCAGCACGGGGTGGATGCCGTGCTGCTGCAGCAGTTTCAGGCCCAGGCCATCCTGCACGAAGTACGCCTTGCTCTCGTTGCCGTCCTTGTCGTAGTACAGCCGACCGTCGGTGAGGGTGCCGTCCACGTCGAAGCAGGCCAGGCGGACGCGGGCCGCGGCGGCATGCAGGTGGGCGGGGAAGGCGGGCAGGGGGGACCAGGGCATCAGGGTGGCAGGCTCGATGGGTTCGGGGTGGGGCGGTACAGACTGAATGGGGTCTACGGACTGTCGGTTAAACCACCCGGGCCCGCAACAGGTCATGAATGTTCAGGGCACCGACCGCGCGGCCCTGGCCGTCGACCACGATCAGGCCGGTGATCTTGTGGGTCTCCATCAGCCGGGCAGCCTCCACCGCCAGCTGGTCGGCGCCGATGGTGCGTGGGTTGCGGGTCATCACATCGGCGATCTTCGCGGTGCGCACGTCCAGCGCACTGTCCAGCGCGCGGCGCAGGTCGCCGTCGGTGAACAGGCCGATCAGCACGCCGTCGGCATCCACCACGGCGGTCATGCCCAGCCGTTTGCGGCTCATCTCCATCAGCGCTTCGCTGAGGCTGGCGTCGGCACCCACGCTGGGCAGGTCCTCGCCGGTGTGCATGACGTCGGTGATGTGCAGCAGCAGGCGACGGCCGAGGCTGCCGGCCGGGTGTGAACGGGCGAAATCGTCAGCGGTGAAGCCGCGTGCGTCGAGCAGGGCCACGGCCAGCGCATCGCCCATCGCCAGCGAGGCGGTGGTGCTGGAGGTCGGTGCCAGCGCCAGCGGGCATGCCTCGGCCGGAACGCTCACGTCCAGGTGGATGTCGGCGGCGATGGCCAGGCTGGACTGCGGGCGGCCGGTCATGGAAATCAGCACGTTGCCCTGGCGCTTGAGCACCGGCAGCAGCATCAGTACTTCGTCCGATTCGCCCGAATAGGACAGGGCCAGCACCACGTCGTCCTCGGTGATCATGCCCAGGTCACCATGGCCGGCTTCGCCCGGATGCACGTAGAACGCCGGAGTGCCGGTCGAGGCCAGCGTAGCGGCGATCTTGCGGGCGATATGCCCGGACTTGCCCATGCCGGTGGCGACCACCCGGCCGCGGCTGGCCAGGATCGCCTGGCAGGCCTGCTGGAAGGCTTCGCCAAGGCGGTCGGCCACGGCATCCAGGGCCTGCTGCTCGATCTCGAAGACGCGGCGGCCACTGGCGACCAGGCTGGCAGGGTCGACGGAACGGGGGGGCAACAGGGATTCGGCCATGCGGACGCCACGCAGCGGAAGTAGAATGGAGGCACATTTTATTAGGAAAGCCCGTTGGACGCCGACACCATCCGCAACCTGATCGAAACCGGCCTGCCCGGCGCCCGCGCCGACGTGCACGGCGACGATGGCGTGCATTTCGAAGCGACCGTGGTCTGCGAGGCCTTTGCCGGCAAGATGCCGCTGGCCCGCCACCGGATGGTCTATGCCACCCTGGGCGACCTGATGGGCGGCGCGATCCACGCGCTGGCGCTGAAAACCGTGACCCCGGCCGAAGCCGGCTGAACCGCAGAAGATCCCGAATACATGGCCAAGATCGTTGTGACCGGCGGCGCTGCGCTGCACGGTGAAGTGAGCATCTCCGGCGCCAAGAACGCCGTCCTCCCCATTCTCTGCGCGACCCTGCTGGCCGATGCGCCGGTGGAGATCACCAACGTGCCGCACCTGCACGACGTGGTCACCACGGTGAAGCTGCTGGGCGAGTTGGGCGCCAAGGTCACCATCGACCAGGGCACGCTGTCGCGCGGCAGCGCGATCGTGGTCGACCCGCGTTCGGTCAACCAGCACGTGGCGCCGTACGAGCTGGTCAAGACCATGCGCGCCTCGATCCTGGTGCTGGGCCCGCTGCTGGCCCGCTTCGGCGCGGCGGAAGTGTCGCTGCCCGGCGGCTGCGCGATCGGTTCGCGTCCGGTCGACCAGCACATCAAGGGCCTGCAGGCGCTGGGTGCCGAGATCGTGGTCGAGAACGGCTTCATCAAGGCTACCGCCAAGCGCCTGAAGGGTGGCCACTTCACCTTCGACATGGTCAGCGTCACCGGCACCGAGAACGTGCTGATGGGCGCGGTGCTGGCCGAAGGCACCACCATCCTCGACAACTGCGCGATGGAACCGGAAGTGACCGATCTGGCGCACTGCCTGATCGCGCTGGGCGCGAAGATCGAAGGCCTGGGCACCGCCCGCCTGGTGATCGAAGGCGTCGAGCGCCTGTCCGGTGGCCGCCATGAAGTGCTGCCCGACCGCATCGAGACCGGTACCTTCCTGGTGGCCGCGGCGATGACCGGCGGCAAGGTCACGGTCAACCGTGCGCGGCCGAACACCATGGACGCGGTGCTGTCCAAGCTGGTCGAAGCCGGTGCGAAGATCGAGACCACCGACGACACCATCACCCTGGACATGCAGGGCAAGCGGCCGAAGGCGGTCAACCTGACCACCGCGCCGTACCCGGCGTTCCCGACCGACATGCAGGCGCAGTTCATGGCGCTCAACTGCGTGGCCGACGGCGTCGGCGTGATCAACGAAACGATCTTCGAGAACCGTTTCATGCACGTCAACGAACTGCTGCGCCTGGGCGCGGACATCCAGGTGGAAGGCCACACCGCCATCGTGCGTGGCAGTGAACACCTGAGCGGTGCGCCGGTAATGGCCACCGACCTGCGTGCCTCGGCCTCGCTGATCCTGGCCGGCCTGATGGCCAGCGGCGAGACCACCATCGACCGCATCTACCACCTTGATCGTGGCTACGAGAACATCGAAGAGAAGCTGTCTTCGCTCGGCGCCACCATCCGGCGCGTGCCATGATCCTGCGCGGCAAGTTCAGCCCGCGTCGCAAGGCGCTGCTGGCGCTGGTGCTGATCGTGCTGGCGTGGCTGGGCTATGCCTGGTACGCCAACATCGCCATCACCCAGGGCATCGAGCAGAAGGACATGGACTGGAACGGCGATGGCACGGTCTCGCGTGACGAGATCATCGAGTCGTTCTATGCGGTTGCAGTGAATGACAGCCAGGATGGCAACCGCCATTGCCGCACCTTCGTCTGGCGCAGCACCGGCGAGCAGATCCGCGTGGACTGCCGCACCGAGTTCAAGGCGGCCGAGGAACAGAAGCCGGCCGAAGCGAAGAAATAAGAAAACGCCCGCGGAAGCGGGCGTTTTCTTTTCGGTAGTGCCGGCCGCTGGCCGGCAACCCCATGAACCTCGTGGAGCATCGCGAGAATGCCGGCCAGCGGCCGGCACTACCGGTTCGCGCGTCAGTTCATCGCCTTGATGGTCAGGTCCAGCGCATCGCGGTCGTTCTCCCGCTGCAGCATGCGCGCCGGCACCGGGAATTCCGGCACGATCCAGGCGATCAGCTCCTTGTTGCCGTCGGCACGCGAGACCTTGGTGGCTTCGTAGCTCTTGCCGCCCACGGTGATCGATTCCTTGCCGATCACGCGGTAGGTCATGTTCTTGATGCGGCCTTCGTCGACCATGCGATAGGTCAGCGGCTTGCCGGCGGCCAGGTCGCGGGCGATCGCCAGGTTGATCAGCAGTGCATCCATGTCACCGGACTTCAGTGCGATCGGGCCGGCGCGGTCCGGCTTGATGTCGCCGGTCCAGGTGGCCTGGTTGCTGGTCCAGTTGTAGTTGGCCTGCACGTTGCGCTTCTTCACCAGCAGCGCCGAACGGTCCTGGCTGCTGAGCGGGCGCAGCTGGCCGCGCACCTCTTCGAACACGGTGCTCTGGCTCAGGTCGGCCAGCTGGTTCTTCACCTGCAGCGTATAGCGCCACTTGTTGGCTCCCTCGCTGCTCAGCGTCATGCTGCCATTGGCCTGCATGCCCATATAGCTGGCCAGGTAATCGGCCTTGAACGGCTGCAGGGCCATGGCCGGCAGGCTGGCCACCGACAGCGCGGCTGCAGCGATCCAGGTGAGGGGGCGGGTCAGGGTGCTCATGCTCAGACTCCTTGGTATTCGATCAGGCGCAGATCGACGCGGTCTTCGCCGTCTTCGCGTTGCAGGATGCGCACCGGGGTGGGGACACCGTTGGCGATCCAGAGGATGGTTTCGTTGTTGCCGCCGTTGGTCCGGTAGACCCGCAGCGCGTTGTAGGACAGGTCGCCGACCTCGACGTTCTCGGTCTGCGGCGCGGCCTGGTAGTCATGCTGGCGGACCTTGCCCATGTCCACGTAGCGGTAGTGCATGGTGGCACCCGGACGGGCATCCCGCATGATCGCCAGATTGATCAGCAGGGCGCTCTGGTCGCCCGGCTGCAGCGGAATCGGCTGTGCACGGTCCTTCTTGACGTCGCCGGTCCACTGCGCGGTGCCGGCCTGCCAGTTGTACGTGCCGACCGCCTTCTTGCCGAGGAACAGGCCCTTGCGCACCGTGCTCTGGCTCAGCGGTGCATAGACGCCGTTGCGCTCCTCGAACACCGTGCTCTGTTCGATGTTCAGGCCCAGCACGCTGGCAAAGCCGCGGCGGCCGACCACCTGCATGTCCACCCGCCACTGGCTGCCGCCGGTGTGGGTGACCTGCATGCTGGCATCGCCGGCCTCCTTGCTTTTGTAGAAGGCCTGGTAGGTGGCGGTGAACGGCTGCAGCGGCGGCGGCTCCCAGGCCAGCGCCGGAGGCATCGGCACGGCCGGTTCCGCCGGCGGCTGTACGACGGGTGCCGGCTGCGCAGGGGCCGCAGGCGCTTGCGCCTGGCCCCAGCCCACGCCGGGGAACACGGCCAGCGACAGCAGCAGGGAAGTGGACAGCAGGGTCGTGGTCTTCATGGAGGACAGGGACCGCAGGAGGGGGCAGGATGCCAGCCCCGCAGTCAGCGGGGCGTGTGCATGGGAGTTACCGGTTCAGGTTCCCGGCGGAATCTAGGGCCAGCGGGCTAAACAGGGGGTGACCGTCCAGTTGCGGCTGGCCCTCCCGTTCAGCCAGGCGGCCGGTGCACAACAGCTGCAGGGTGGCGATCAGCAGGGGATGCTCCACCGCCAGCACGCGTGCAGCCAGGCTGTCCGCGTCATCGCCGGGCAGCACCGGCACCCGTGCCTGGGCCAGCACGGCGCCGGCGTCCAGCTCGGGCACGACCAGGTGCACGCTGGCACCGTGCTCGGCATCGCCGGCGTCCAGCGCCCGCGCATGCGTGTCGAGCCCTTTGTGCAGCGGCAGCAGCGACGGGTGGATGTTGACCAGGCGGCCATCGAAGCGCTGCACGAAGTCTGCGCCGAGGATGCGCATGTAACCGGCGCAGATGATCCAGTCCGGAGCGACCGCGGCCAGCGCGTCGCCCAGCGCCTGCTCGTAGGCCGCGCGGTCGTCGAATTCCTTCGGTGCATGCGCCCAGCGCAGGTTGGCGCCGACCCGTTGCAGCGCGGCGGCGGCGGGGCGGTCGGAAAACACGCCGACGACCTCGGCGGGCAGGCGGCCCGCGGCGATGGCATCGAGGATGGCCTGCAGATTGCTGCCGCGGCCGGAGGCAAGCACGGCAATGCGGGTAGGCGCGGTCATTGCTGGGTACTCCGGCGGATCAGCGGCCAGGTCAGCAGGCTGCCCACGGTGGCCATCAGCATATCGGCGTGCGCGTCCCACATGTCGCCCTGCTGCCCGTTGTAGGCCTCGGCGGCATCCGGCGACAGGGCGAGCGCGATGGCCCATTCGAACCACTCGTAGACCAGGCTGGCGCACATCACCGTCATCACCGCCAGGCTGAAGGCCTGGCCGCGGCGCAGCGCCGGCCACGCATGGCGCGCCAGCTGCAGCAGTGCCGGCGTGAAACAGACGCCGAACAGGAAGTGGATGAGGCGGTCGAAATGATTGCGCTGCCAGCCGAACGCCGCATTCGGCGACCAGCCGGTCAGCGCCTGCGCCCATGCGTCGTAGGGAACGTTGGAGTACAGCCAGCGGGCGGCCACGCAGTGCAGCGCGATGAAGCCGCAGATCGCGATGAAGGCGCCGTTGCCCAGCCAGCCGCCCCGGCGGTCGACCCACAGCAGGGCAGCCAGCCCGATCACGGTCAGGGTGCTGTGCAGGGCCTGTTCGGTGGGCCACAGCGGGTGTATCCAGCTGATTGCGAATACCGCCAGCACGGCAGCGAAGGCCAGCTTCTTGGGGCCCGAGAAACGGAAGGTGGTGGGCGAAGCGGTCGTGGGGAGGGCAGGCGCGGACATGGGGAGTCGATCAGGAAAGGGCGGGGCGTCTGCCGGCAAGCTCAGACGCTGAGATGGTCGCCACGGTCGAACAGTGCGGCCATGTCAGGCTTGGTCAGGAACACCCAGGCATAGGCGGTCAGGGCCATGCCCAGCGGGCCGGCCAGCACCGCCAGCCAGGCCGCGCGCTGGCACCAGGCCAGCCCGGTGCGACGCGACAGCAGGCGCGCGGTGTGCAGCTGCACGAAGCCCAGCACCGCAGCCAGCACTGAAACGGCGCCGTACACGGTGGCCAGTACCGCGCCATCGTCCAGCCCGCGCGAGCTGGCAACCAGGCCGATGAAGCCGAGGAAGGCCAGCGCGGCCACCCAGTGGAAACCCGCCAGCGCGTAGAACAGCACCTTCAGCGTCTGCAGGTGGCTGGCCAGCTGCAGGTGCGCCAGGGTCTGCTGCGGCAGTGGCGGAGGCGCGCCCGGGCTCGTCATGCCGCGGTGCCAGCGGTGTCGAACGCGGCCTTGACCTGCGGGCGCAGCAGCGTGATCAGGCTGAACACGCCCAGCACGGTACCGATCGGCGTGAACAGGCAGGCCAGGCCGGCCATGATCAGGCACAGCAGGTAACGGCGGCGGCGGGCCAGGCAACGGCCGGCATAGGCGACGAACGCGCCGAGGGTCACGCCACCGAACACGATGACGCAGCCGATGAGGGTGAACACCCAGCCGAACAGGCGCTGTTCGGCCGGCGACGAGGGCTGGCCGCCGGAATTCATCGGCAGATTGCCGGTGAGGGCGGTGATGCCCAGCACGATGTGGACGATGAAGATCAGCGAGAACAGCGCGATCAGGCCACCAACCACGTAGTGCGCAATCGACAGCATGCGCAGATGGTCAGCATCCTGGCTGCTGAACGCCGGTACCGCCGCAGTTGGCGGCGGCACGGGGGCGGGGGGCAGGGGGGGCGTTGCGTCCATGCGGGCTCCTCGGGGCCGGGTTCAGCCGATGTGGACGCGTTCGGCGCCTTCAGCAGTGACCACCTGGCCGATGGTCCAGTGTTCCAGGCCCTGTGCCTTGACCGCCTCGGACACGGCGGCGACCTGGTCGGCCGCCACGATCAGCACGAAGCCGATGCCGCAGTTGAAGGTGCGCCACATCTCGCTGTCGGCCACGGCGCCTTCCTTCTGCAGCCACTGGAACACCGGCGGCAGGGTCCAGGCCGAGGCCTGGATGTCCAGGCCGAGGCCGTCGGGCACCACGCGGATGATGTTCTCGGTCAGGCCGCCACCGGTGATGTGGGCCATGCCGTGGATGGCCTCGCCGTGCGACTTCAGCAGCGACAGGATCGGCTTCACGTACAGGCGGGTCGGCGCCATCAGCGCGTCGACCAGCTTCACGCCGCCTTCCAGCTCCAGGTCGGCCGGGCGGCCGGCACGGTCGTAGATGCGGCGCACCAGCGAGTAGCCATTGGAATGCGGGCCGGATGAGGCGATGCCGATCAGCACGTCGCCGGCGGCCACGCTGGCGCCGTCCTTCAGCTCGCTCTTCTCGACCGCAGCGACCGTGAAGCCGGCCAGGTCGTACTCGCCCGGGGCATACATGTCGGGCATTTCAGCGGTTTCGCCGCCGATCAGCGCGCAGCCGGCCTCGGTGCAGCCGTTGGCGATGCCGCCCACGACCGCTGCGGCGGTGTCGATGTCCAGCTTGCCGGTGGCGAAATAGTCCAGGAAGAACAGCGGCTCGGCACCCTGCACCAGCACGTCGTTCACGCACATCGCGACCAGGTCGATGCCGATCGTATCGTGGCGGTTCAGCTGGTGGGCCAGCTTCAGCTTGGTGCCCACGCCGTCGGTGCCCGACACCAGCACCGGCTCGCGGTACTTGTTGGACAGGTCGAACAGGGCGCCGAAGCCGCCCAGGCCGCCCATCACTTCCGGGCGGAAGCTGCGCTTGACCAGGGGCTTGATCCGCTCGACCAGCTCGTTGCCGGCGTCGATGTCGACACCCGCGTCACGGTAGGTGAGGGGGGAGGGGGCGGAAGACGGGGTGTTGGTCACGGGCGTCGGCGCTGGCAGGGGTTGAACGAGCGATTTTAACAGGCCGCATTGGCGCAAAGGCCGTATTCGGGCAACAATTCCCCCGGATTCGTCGAGCCAATGGATGTCCTGATGCGCCGCAGCCTGATTCTGACCCTGCTCCTTGCACTGAGCCTGCCGGTGGCCACGATGGCCCAGAGCGGCCTGCGCACCGAGGGAGATGTCGCCACCGCCTCCGGTGCCTATGAGGCCGAAGTGCCCGTCAACAGCCAGGCCGAAGCCGATCGCAACGGCGCCCTGGCCCGTGCCCTGAGCGTGGTGCTGGGCAAGCTGTCCGGCGACCGCAACGTGATGTCACGCCCCGGCGTGGTGCAGGCGCTGCGCAATGCCAAGGACTACGTGGCCAGCTACGACTACAAGCAGGACCAGAGCGTGGGCGCCAGTGGCGCACCGAGCTTCCGGACCCTGCTGGTGGCCCGCTTCCGCGAGGATGACGTCGATTCGCTGGTCTCGGCGCTGGGCCTGCCGCTGTGGCCGCAGCCGCGACCGAAGCCGGTGCTGTGGCTGGCCGTCGACGACGGCAGTGGTCCGCGCCTGGTCAGCGTGCAGCAGGCCAATGCCGCCCGCCCGCTGCTGAACCGCGCCATCGAGCGGGGTTACAAGCTGGGCCTGCCCAGCGGCGGTGCTGCAGAACAGGCCCTGGCCGGTGCCATCTGGCGCCAGGACAGTGCCGCCGTGGCCCGTGCTTCCTCGCGCTACTCGCCGCCGATGCAGCTGATCGGCAAGCTGTACCGCGCCAATGGTGGCTGGCAGGCGGACTGGGTGTTCGTCGACAACGGCCGCGAACTGAACAAGTGGACCAGCAAGGACGCCAACGCCATGCGCGCGATGGCCGCCGGTGCCGACGGCGCCGCCGATGCGCTGGTCAAGCGCTATGCCAAGGCCGGCGTGGCCACCGGCCAGGCCGGCACCTACCGCCTGGTGGTGACCGGCATCAACAGCGCCGATGACTACCTGCGCCTGGCCGCGGGCCTGCGCGAGGTGCCGGTGGTGCGCAATGTCACCCCGCTGCACGCCTCGGCCGGCCAGCTGGAGCTGAGCGTGGAGATGACCACCGGCCTGGCCGGCTTCAACCGCATGCTCGGCGACAACGGCGTGCTGGTGCCAAGCGCGCCGCTGCCGGCCCTGCCGACCCCGATCGATGACACCACCGGTGCCCCGGTGGCCGCGCCGGTCAGCAACGAGTACCGCCTGCGATGACCCTGACCCCGGAAGCTGAAATCGCGCAGTTCCTGCGCCGGCTGAAGTACATCCTGTTCGCCGGCCTGATCGGCTGGGTGGTGTGGCTGCTGGCGCCGATCCTGACCCCGTTCGTGCTGGCACTGGCGCTGGCCTGGCTGGGTGACCCGCTGGTGGACCGCATCGAGGCCACCGGCCGTTCGCGGATGACCGGCGTGGTGCTGGTGTTCGCAGCGATGGTGCTGGTGCTCGTGGCATTGCTGCTGGTGCTGGTGCCGATGATCGAGCGCCAGATCACCACGCTGATCGCGGTCGCGCCGCAGGCGCAGGCGTGGCTGATGCAGACCGGCATTCCCTGGTTCGAGCACAAGACCGGCCTGGAAGTGATGCAGTGGCTGGATCCGGACCGCCTGATCGAATGGGTGCGCAGCCATTGGCAGCAGGCCGGCGGCTTCGCCACCACGTTCATGGGCTACGTCTCGCGCTCGGGCTTTGCGATGGTGACCTGGGTGGTCAACATCCTGCTGCTGCCGATCCTGGCGTTCTACTTCCTGCGCGACTGGGACAAGCTGGTCGAGCGGGTGGCTTCGGTGATCCCGCGCAACCAGATCGGCACCATCAGTGCGCTGGCACGCGAGTCCAACGAAGTGCTGGGGGCGTTCATCCGCGGCCAGTTCCTGGTGATGCTGGCGCTGGGCGTGATCTATGCCGGCGGCCTGTCGCTGGTCGGCCTCAAGCTGGGCCTGCTGATCGGCCTGATTGCCGGCCTGATCAGCTTCATCCCGTACCTGGGGGCGACCACCGGCATCCTGATGGCCATCGTGGCCGCACTGGTGCAGGCGCAGGGCTTCGACCTGAAGCTGCTGCTGCTGGTCGGCGTGGTGTTCACCGTGGGCCAGCTGCTGGAAAGCTACGTGCTGACCCCGCGCATCGTCGGCGACAAGATCGGCCTGCACCCGGTGGCGGTGATCTTCGCGGTGATGGCCGGCGGCCAGCTGTTCGGCTTCCTCGGCATGCTGCTGGCGCTGCCGGTGGCGGCGGTGACCAACGTGCTGCTGCGCTATGCCCACCAGCGCTACCGCCAGAGCGAGCTGTACGTGGGCGAGAAGCCGGCGATCGTGCTTGATGGCGTGGTCGACGCCCCCCATATCATCGTTCCGGACGACAAGGGCCCCGACCTGAAGTGATGGGTGTGCCGCAACTGCCGCTGGCCCTGCATTACCCGCGGGACCAGCGCCTGGAGACCTTCATCGGCGCGCCGGATGGCGCGCTGGCGCAGCTGCGCGCGATCGCGGTCGGCGCCAGCCATGATTGGGTCTACCTGGAAGGTGCGGCGGGCACGGGCAAGACCCATCAGGCGCTGGCGATGTGCTCCAGCGCCGAGCAGGCCGGGCGGCTGCCGACCTACGTGCCGCTGGCCAGCGCCGCCGGCCGTGTACGTGCAGCGCTCGATGGGCTGGAAGCGCGCGAACTGGTGGCGCTGGACGGCCTGGACGAGGTTGCCGGCAACCGCGAGGACGAGATCGCGCTGTTCGATTTCCACAACCGTGCGCGCGCTGCGGGCGTGACCGTGCTGTACACCGCACAGAAGGCGCCGGGCGAACTGGGACTGGTGCTGCCAGACTTGCGCTCGCGGCTGGGCCAGTGCGTGCGCGTGCTGCTGCAGCCGCTGGATGAGGAAGGGCGGGCCGCGGTGCTGCGTGAGCGTGCACTGCGACGCGGCCTCGCCATCGACGAGGCGGCCATCGAGTGGCTGCTGTCGCACACCGGTCGCGAACTGGGTGGATTGATCACCCTGCTGGACTGGCTGGACCGCGAATCGCTGGCGGCGAAGCGGCGGATCACCGTGCCGTTCCTGCGCCAGGTGCTGGAAGAAGGCCGGCCCCGCTACTGAGGGTGGGGTTTGTCTGCAGGGCTGCGCCCTGCACCCGCCGAAGCCGAAGCAACGTCAACGTCAAAAGCGGGCTATCCGTGGGATGGCGGGGTGGCTCAGGTTGCGGGGGACGGCGCAAGTACGTCCATGTAGCCTCGGTCGCGCCATCCATGGCGCTCACGCCCCCGCAACCTGAGCCACCCCGCCTTCAACAGGTTCCCGCGATCTGCCGGGACTACATACTGCACTGCTGTTGGTGGGTGTCGACCTTGGTCGACACGTGTCTTGCTTGTGGTGGGTGACGACCGTTGGTCGTCACCAGAGCAAGCGCAGCGAAGCGACCCGCTTTTGCTTTTCTTTCTTTCTTCCGTGGCTGGACGCACACGGAAACTGTCAGAGGCCGGGCGGGTGGGCCATGCAGGGGCGTTGGCGCCATGGATGGCGCCATCGAGCTTACAGGGGTGAAGGCGCTTTGCTTGCGAAGCACTGCTTCGCAAGCGCCTGAACGCACAACCGCCAGCGGCTGGGCCGGGCCCCGGAGGGGGACTTGCAGCGTCCCCTGCATGGCCCACCCGTCCGGCCAAACACGCGATCCGCTCTACGCGACCAGCCACGAGGGGCTCAGCCGTTCGCTGCCAACTCCGCATCCAGCGCGCGCAGGCGATCCACCGTCCCGACGTCAGTCCAGCGCCCGCGATGGTGCTGCCCCGTCATCAACCCCTGAGCCATGAAGTGCTTCTGCAGCGGCACCACCGAGAACTTCGGCGGCAGCCGCTCGCTGCCTGGCGCATCACCGATCACCGTGCGCCAATCGGCCACGATCGAAGGACGGTACACGCCGATGCCCGCGTAGGTCAGGCACGGCCCCGTGCGGTCGTGGTGCAGCAGGCCCTGTGCATCCAGGCGGTAGTCACCGTCAGGGTGCTGCGCGGGATTGTCGACCAGCACCAGGTGTGCCTGGCCCTGCGGCTCGCGCGGCAGCGAGGCGAAATCGAAATCGGTCCAGATATCGCCGTTCACCACCAGGAACGGGGCGTCGCCCAGCACCGGCAGTGCGTTGAGGATGCCACCGCCGGTTTCCAGCGGGGTCTGCCCTTCGTACAGGAAATGCAGATGCAGGCCCCATTGGCTGCCGTCGCCCAGCGTCGCCGGAAACTGTTCGGCCAGCCACGCGGTGTTGACGACCACCTCGCGCACGCCGAGCGCCGCGAGGCGTTCCAGGTGCCAGACGATCAGTGGCTTGCCGGCCACTTCCAGCAGCGGCTTGGGCGTGTGCAGGGTCAGCGGGCGCATGCGCTCGCCGAGGCCAGCGGCAAAGACCAGCGCCTTCATCGGGCCACGCGCATCGGTGCGGACAGTTCGGCCAGCGCCGGCTTGATGCGGTCGTCCAGCAGCTGCTGCAACGGCGCCAGTTCGCGGTAGCGCGGCAGCACCTCATCCAGGTAGGTGATGAAGCGCGGTGCGTCGTCCAGGTAGTGGCCCTTGTTGTCGCGGTAGCGCAGGCGGCAGAACAGGCCGAGAATCTTCACGTGGCGCTGGATGCCCATCCAGTCGGCATCGCGGAGGAAGGTGGCGCGGTCGGGCACCGGCAGGCCGGCGCTGCGTGCGCGCTCGTGGTACTGCGCCAGCCACTCGTCCACGCGTTGCAGCGGCCAGCTCAGGAAGGCGTCCTTGAACAGGCTCACCGCGTCGTAGGCGATCGGGCCACGCACCAGGTCCTGGAAATCCAGCACGGCGGGGCCGTCGTCGACCGGCATCAGGTTGCGCGGCATGTAGTCGCGGTGGGTCATCAGCTGGGCCTGGCCCAGTGCGTTGTCCATCAGCCGGCGGTGCACCAGCTGCAGGCCTTCAATCTCGCCACAGTCCAGCTCCAGGTTCAGGTGGCGCTGCAGGAACCATTCGTCGAACAGACCGGCATCACGCTGCAGCAGCGCTTCGCCGAACTGGCCGAAGTCGGCTGGCACCGGGATCGCCTGCAGGCGCAGCAGTTGTTCGATCGAGCGACCGAACCATTCATCGGCGTTGCGCTCGTCGAGGATCTTCGCCAGGGTCGGGCCGCCGAGATCTTCCAGCAGCAGGAAGCCGGCCTCCAGGTCCTGGGCGAGCAGCGTGGGCACGCGCAGACCGTGGTCGTGCAGCAGGCCGCGCATGCGCAGCCACGGCCGCGGATCTTCCAGTCCCGGCGGAGCGTCCATCACGATGTGGCTGCCACGCGTGCTGGTGGTACGCCAATAGCTGCGCATGCCGGCATCGACCGAGGCGCGTTCGACCACCGCGTCGGCATCGTCGAGCTGGGTACGGGCCCACTGCAGGCGCTGCGCGCTGCGCTGGGGATCAGAGGCGGGTTCGGTCATGCAGGCATATCCGGGCGCGCCGGGCGCGCCAACGTCGGCAACAGGAAGGGAAGGGGGAGCGGCGTCAGCGGCGGCCGCTGAACAGGCGCAGGACGGCAAGAACGGCCACCGCGCCCACCACCGCACCGAGGAAACCGGCCGGTTCGCCAGGGGCGTACCAGCCCATGTACTGGCCGAACCAGCCGGCCAGCAGGGCACCGAGAATGCCCAGCACGATGGTCAGCAGGCAGCCCATGCGGTTGTTGCCGGGCATGAAGAAACGCCCGAGCAGGCCGACGAAGAAGCCAACCAGCAGGATGTACAGCCAGCTGCTGCTGCCGAACAGACCATTCATGCGCGCGGATTCCGCTTGAGTGTGGACGCAGCCTAGCAAGGCCAGGCTGCGTCCGTCACGGGTGCCGGATCAGCAGCAGCCGTGGTCGCCGTGGCGGGTGCCGCTGTCGGCAGCCACCGGCGAACCGCTGGTCTCGCCGCGCAGGCTGGCGGCGTAGTGCTCGCTGATTACCTTGGACACGCAGGCGGTGACCTTCTTGCCCATCGGGATGTGCAGGAACTCGTTCGGGCCATGCGCATTGGAGTGCGGGCCGAGCACGCCGGTGATCATGAACTGCGCACCCGGGAACTTCTCACCCAGCATGCCCATGAACGGGATCGAGCCGCCTTCGCCCATGTACATCGCCGGCTTGCCGAAGAAGGCCTGGCTGGCATCGTCGATGGCCTGGGTCAGCCACGGCGCCATGGCCGGGGCATTCCAGCCGGTGGAGGCCTTTTCCAGGTCCAGGGTGACGTGGGCGCCGTTCGGCGGATCGCGCAGCAGCGCTTCCTTCAGCAGCTCGCCACAGGTCTTGCCATCGGCGGTCGGCGGCAGGCGCAGCGACAGCTTCACCGAGGTCTGCGGGCGCAGCACGTTGCCGGCCGATTCCAGCGCCGGCATGCCACCCACGCCGGTGACCGACAGCGCCGGGCGCCAGGTGCGGTTGAGCACCAGCTCGGTCAGGTCTTCGTTCATCGGGCGCAGGCCGTCGACCATCGGGAACTTCTCGAAGATCTCGGTATCGACCACTTCGGCGGCACGCTTGGCCTGCGCCTGGCGCTCGGCCGGGATCTCCACGTTCATGCCGTCGATCAGGATGCGGCCGGTGTCCTGGTCCTCGATGCGCGACAGCAGCTGGCGCAGCAGGCGGAAGCTGGACGGAATCACGCCGGAGGCATCACCGGAGTGCACGCCTTCGTTGAGCACCTTCACGGTGAAGTTGCCGCCGGTCAGGCCGCGCAGCGAGGTGGTGCACCACAGCTGGTCGTAGTTGGCGCAGCCCGAATCCAGGCAGACCACCAGCGACGGCTTGCCGATGCGGTCGGCCAGGTGGTCGACGTAGGCCGGCAGGTCATAGCTGCCGGACTCTTCACAGGCTTCGATCAGCACCACGCAGCGGGCGTGCGGCAGGCCCTGGGCCTGCAGCGCCAGCACCGCGGCCAGCGAGCCGAAGATGGCGTAGCCGTCGTCCGCACCGCCGCGGCCATACAGCTTGTCGCCGCGCAGGACCGGGGTCCACGGGCCGAGGTCGTCGTCCCAGCCGGTCATTTCCGGCTGCTTGTCGAGGTGGCCGTAGAGCAGGATGGTGTCGTCGCCGGTTTCGGCGCCGGTGGCCGGAATTTCCAGGAAGATCAGCGGGGTACGGCCTTCCAGGCGCACCACTTCAACCTTCAGGCCGGGCAGCTGCTGGGCCTTGGCCCAGTTCTCCATCAGGGTGACCGCCTGTTCCATGTAGCCGTTCTGCACCCAATTGGCGTCGAACATCGGCGACTTGTTGGGAATGCGGATGTAGTCGACCAACTGCGGGACGATTTCGCTGTCCCACTTGTCATTGACGAATTGGCCGAGCTTGGCGCTGTCCATCTGAAACTCCGGTTGCATGGGCTGATCCGCGCATTCTACGCCTGTGCTGAGGGTAGGGTTTTTCCTACATCACGTCGGGTATTTGGCTGGCTTACGGAAATCCGGGAAACCGATAGGCTGTGCACATGTGGTGACGGACACTGTTCCTACCGACGGGATTGCCGGTCGGGACGGCCAGAATCACAAGGAGATACACGTCGTGCCTTGGTTTGTCGTGTTGAGGGCACTGGTGCTGGTAGTGGGGATCGCTGGGGCGCATGCCGCCGAACCGATCGACATCAACCGCGCCGATGCCCAGGCGCTGCAGCAGGGATTGACGATGGTCGGAGCCGCCAAGGCCGAGGCGATCGTCGAGCACCGGCGCAGACACGGCCCGTTTCATCGCGTCGAGGACTTGACGCAGGTGAGGGGGATAGGGAAAGCGATCGTCGAACGGAATCGACAGCGGATCACCGTAGGCAACAGGTTGTTGCCGGCGGATCCGGTACCCGGATCGGTACCGGTGCGGACCGTACCCAGGCGCTGACAGCAGGAATCGTCGGAACCGGCAGGAGGCTGGTTCACCGGACACGGACAGGAAGGCCGTGACCACCGACCGCCGCAGGACGCGGCACCAATCACCAGGATGGTGGCATCACAGACCTGTGGAAGGGGCTGAGATACAAACAGGACAGACGCGGCCGCGTGCAGGATGCAACGCTACCCCCACAGCGCAGGATGCGAGGGGGCGGCAGCAGGCCGACAAGGACGTAACGATTGCCCGGTACGACACATGGCTGTGTCGCCGGGCAGTTTCATTTCCGGCGCCTGGTTTTGCCGCGGTCACCACGGGCCGATGGTGTACGGTGGCCGCTCCGCATGGAAAGGACACCGCTGGATGCTTCCGCACCGCCCCACGACCCTGATGCTCGCCCTGGCGCTGGCCCTGCCGCTGCTGGCCCACGCCGCTGCACCGGCTGCGGCTGCCAAGCCAACGGCCGCTGCTGCCAGCACCGCCGAGGTACGCGGGCCGACCGACCTGAAGCCGGGCGAGTACCTGTGGCATCCGGAAATTTCCCCGACCGGACCGATCGTGCTGGTGGTCAGCCTCGATGAGCAGCGCGCCTACGTCTACCGCAACGGCATTGCCATCGGCCTGACCACGATCAGCTCGGGCAAGGCCGGGCACGAGACGCCGACCGGTGTGTTCACCATCCTGCAGAAGGACAAGGACCACAAGTCCAACCTCTACAACAGCGCGCCGATGCCCTACATGCAGCGGCTGACCTGGGACGGCATCGCCCTGCATGGCGGCAGCCTGCCCGGGCACCCGGCCTCGCACGGTTGCGTGCGCCTGCCGCAGGCGTTCGCGCAGAAGCTGTTCAGCGAAACGCAGCGCGGCGATACCGTGGTCGTCGCCGACGCCAAGAGTTCGCCGATGACCCTGGCCTATCCGTCGGTGCTGGCACCGGTCAACGCACGTGGCCAGGCCCTGCCGGAGACCGAGGGCGGGGCGCCGGCGCAGGCCTGGTGGGACGACAGCGCGGCCCCGGCCGGGCAGGTCGGCATCCTGGTCAGCCTGCATGACCAGCGCCTGTATGTGCTGCGCGATGGCGTGATGATCGGCGAGTCGCCGCTGAAGGCCGACGCCCTGCCGGCCTTCCAGGGCACCACGTTGTTCGTGATGGGGCAGGGCTACAGCGATACGCCCAGCCCGCTGGACGTGAACCAGCGCCTGCACCAGTGGACGGCCTATCCGCTGCTGGGCCAGGACCGTGCCCAGGCCACCCCGGACCTGCTGGCCACGCCCTCGTTGCCGATGGCGCTGCCGGCCGATTTCGCCCGCCAGCTGTACGAGGTGCTGGTGCCGGGCACGACCCTGCTGGTCACCTCGCTGCCGGCGGTCCGCCCAAGCCCGGCTGAATCCGGAATGCAGCCGGTCTTGGAATCCGAGCCGCCAGGGTCCACCCTCAAGGGCAACTGAGTCCCCTCGTTGTGCCCATGACTGCATCCCGCCTGTGCCGGCTGGCCGCGTTCGGCCTGCTGGCGACCTCCGCCAGCGCCCCGGCGCTGGCACAGACGCCCGCCCTCGCCACCAGTGCCGATGATCTGGCTGCCTTGCTGTCGCGCAGTGCGCCCAAGGCCGACCGCCACGTGTTGCAGCTGGCGGCACATGCCATGCGCTGTGCGCTGCAGCGGCCGGAGCTGGGCATCAACGGTGATCGCCTCAGCGTGATCGACTATTCGCGGCCGTCCACCGAGCCGCGCCTGTGGGTGTTCGACCTGGCGCACCAGCGCCTGCTGTTCGAGGAATGGGTGGCACATGGCCGCAACAGCGGCGAGAACCGCACCGAGCACTTCTCCAACCGCGATGGCAGTTTCATGTCCAGTCTCGGCGCGTTCACCGCGCAGGAGACCTACATGGGCGGCAATGGATATTCGCTGCGCCTGGCCGGCCTGGAGCCGGGCTTCAACGACCGCGCGCGCGAACGCGCGATCGTCATCCACGGCGCACCCTACGTGAACCCGGCCACCGCACAGCTGCAGGGGCGGCTCGGCCGCAGCCTGGGCTGCCCGGCGGTGCGGCTGTCGGTGGCCAAGCCGCTGATCGACGCCTTGCGCGGTGGCACGATGGTGTTTGCCTACTACCCCGATCAGGATTGGCTGAAGCACTCGCAGCTGCTGGGCGGCGAGTGCGGTGGCCAGGGCACGCTCGCCACGCGGTGATGCACGACGGCGCGCGGCGTGATGCAATGCGCCGATGAACATCGACTCCCTGCTGCACACTCCGAGCCAGGTGATCTCCCACCTGGACTATCGCCGCGAACGCTGGCGGAATGGACTTGGCTGGACCCGCGAGATCCTGCGCCTGCCCGCGCAAGGCGATGACTGGGCGCTGCGCCTGTCCGTGGCCGAGATCGAGCAGGACGCTGCGTTTTCCGCCTTCCCCGGCGTGGAACGCGAACTGGTGCTGTTGCAGGGCAATGGCGTGCGCCTGCGTTTCGAGGATGGCCGTGTGGCCGAGGTGCTGCCGCCGCACGGACGGGTGCGGTTTGCCGGTGAGGAAGCGCTGCACGGCGAACTGGTCGATGGCACCACCCACGACTTCAACCTGATGTGGAAGCGCGACCTGCTGCAGGCCGAACTGCTGCACCGGCCACTGGTGGGCGCGATGTTCTTCTTCTGCGAACCGGGCGTTGCGTGGGCGCTGCATCTGCTGGCCGGACAGGCGGAGTTCGGTGCCGATAGTGGCCTGCCGGCGCTGCAGGCGGGAGACACCGCGTGGTTGGCGGCGGGCGAGAGGCAACGGCATGCGCTCAGCGGTGGTGGCGAGTTGTTGGCGATACGGGTCAGCGCGGCGGGGGCATGATTCCTGGGTGCTGGTGGGCGCTATCCACGCATGGCGTGGATCTACTGCAAATGCGGTTGCCACCATGCCTCGACACGCCGTTGTAGATCCACGCCATGCGTGGATGGGGCCACCGACACCGCGTCATGGTGCGAACCAAGGTTCGCACCCACCAGAGAGCGGTTCGCACCCGCCGAATCCGTTCAGTAGATCCACGCCATGCGTGGATGCGGCCGCCGACACCGCGTCATGGTGCGAACCAAGGATCGCACCCGCCAGAAAGCGGTTCGCACCTACCGAATCCGTTCAGTAGATCCACGCCATGCGTGGATGCGGCCACCGACACCGCGTCATGGTGCGAACCAAGGTTCGCACCCACCAGGAGGCGGGTCTAACCCGCTGTAGATCCACGCCATGCGTGGATGGGGCGACCTCAATACACATCGCGCCGGTAACGACCGGCCAGCAGCAGCGCTTCCTTGCCTGCGGTACCCAGCACCTGCTCGATCACTGCATCCACGGCCGGGGCCATGCCCTGCAGGCTGCCGCAGACCAGGATCGTCGCGCCTTCATCGATCCATTGCCGTAGTGTTGCCGCTTCGGCCAGCAGGCGGTCCTGCACATAGCGATGCGCACCGCCATCGCGGCTGAACACTGCATCCAGCCGCGCCAGCGTGCCGTCTTCCAGCATCGCCTGCAGCTCTTCGCCGAAATGGAAGTCGTGCGCGGCGGTGCGCTCACCGAACAGCAACCAGGTACGACGCGCGCCACGCTGGGCGCGTTCGTGCAGGTGCGCGCGCAGGCCGGCAATGCCGGTGCCGTTGCCGATCAGCAGCAGGGGGGCATCGGCGGCGACACCGTGGAAATTGTCGTTGCGGCGCAGTCGCAGCTGCACCGGTTCGCCGAGTGCGGCGTGGTCGCACAGCCACCCGCTGCCGATGCCGGGTGTGCCATCGGTGCGCAGCTGGCGACGCAGCAGCAACTCCACCGCGCCGTCGGCCATCACCGAGGCGATGGAATACTCGCGATGGGGCAGCGGTTGCAGGGTTGCCAACAACGCGGGCAGATCACCCGGAGGAACCAGCGAGGGCAGATGCGAGCGCTCGATACGGGCCAGCAGCGACTGCCCGTCATCCAGCACGGTGTCTGCATTGAAGCCCTGTGCATCGAGCCAGGCGCGCGCGCTGTGGCGTGGGTGCTGCGGGCCGATCTCGGCGATGTCGCCGGCCTGCCATTGCACATCGACGCCAGGCGGTGGCTGCAGGCGCAACCAGTACACCGGGCCGCCGGGGCTGCCCGGATTCAGATGCTCGCGTTGCAGCAGCGTCCACGGCTGATACTCGGCCGGGCTCCAGTCGGGCAGTTCAGTGGCGCCGCCGCCAAGTTGTCCCAGCAACTGCTGCCAATGGCGCAGTGCCGCCGGATCGGCATTGTCGACCTCGATCGCATCGAACAGCGGATGCGCACCGTGCTGGCGCAACCACTGGTCCAGCTGGTGGCCGAATCCGCAGAAGTGGCCATAGCTGCGGTCGCCCAGCGCGAGCACGCCGTACTGCAGATGCTGCAGCGGAGGCGGCGTGGCCATCACCCCGCGCAGGAACGGCAGGGCGTGGTCGGGCGGATCGCCTTCGCCGGTGGTGCTGGCAATGAACAGCGCGCGCTGGCTGTCGGCCAGCAACGCTGCATCCACCTCATGCAGTCCGCGCACACGCACCGGCATGCCGGCACCGCGCATGGCCTCGGCACTGCGTTCGGCCAGTTCGCGGGCAAAGCCGGTCTGGCTGGACCAGACCAGCAGGATCGGTGCGGTATCGCCGGACGCCGCATCATCGCGCGGACGACTGCGCCACCACAGTGCTGCGCAGGCCAGCGCGTACAGCGCGGTGGCGATGATGGCGAACTGCGATTGCCGTGCCGGCGGTGCGCCCTGCCACCAGGCTTCGCCGAGATGAAGTCGCAGCAGCGCCCAGGCGATCAGCGCCAGTACGATCAGTACAAGTGCGTTGCCGAGCAGCGCGCGCGATGGCCGCGTGCTCATGCGTCCTGCCCGTCGAGCAGGCGCTGGAAGGCGCTGCTGAGGAATTCCTGCGGACCTTCTGCGGCGCGTTGCAGGTAGCGCGCGGCCAGTCCTTCGCGTTCGGCCAGCGCCATGCCCTGTTCGCGACCGAGTACGGTCAGTGCGGTGGCCCAGGCATCGGCGTGCATGGCGTCGTCGGCGACCACGGTTACTGCCGCGGCGACCTGCCGCACCGGCCTGCCCGTACGCGGGTCGAGGCTGTGGCTGTAGGCCTCGCCATCGGCCTGGTACTGGTGCCAACGATCGCCGGAAGTGGCCACCGCCTTGCCGTCCAGCGCCAGCACCCGTGGCGCGGTATCGGCGTGCGCATCCTCTTCCGGTGCGGATTCCACCAGCACGCGCCACGGTTGGCCATCCGGTTTGCGGCCGTAGCCGGCCAGTTCGCCGCCGACTTCGATCAGCGCTGCAGCAATGCCTTGTCCACGCAACCAGGCGGCCACGTGATCGACGCCAAAGCCCTTGGCGATCGCAGAGAGATCCAGTTCCAGCCCGCCCGGTTGCAGCAGCGCATCATCCTGCCACTGCAGGCGCTGCCAACCGCAACGTTCACGTGTGGCCTGCAGGGTAGCGTCGTCGGGCTGGCGGCGTTCACCGGCATGTGCACCGAAGCCCCATAGCGCCACAAGCGGGCCGACGGTGGGATCGAAGGCGCCATCACTGGCGGCAGCGATGGCCTGTGCGCAGGCCAGGACGTGGCGCGTTTCGGCGGGCAGCACGCACCACCGGCCGGCGTCGGCGCGGTTGTAGCGGCTCAGATCCGAACCGCGCTCCCAGGTGCTCATCTGCGCGACCACCTCATCCAGCCGCGCCTGGATGCCAGCGTGCAGCGGGTGCAGGTCGCGCTGGCGCGACGCGACCAGCGACACACTCCAGGTGGTGCCCATGGTGGTGCCACCGAGGCGGGCGATGTCGAGCAGGGAATCGGTCATGGTGATGCGTTGCGGCGGCGATGCCGGGGATTGCCCGGCATCGCGGTCCACATTACTGCGGCAGCACTTCCAGCGTGGCGACGTAGCTCAGGCGGCGCTTGGCGGCCTGCTTCACCGACGTCTTGTTGTCCTCGGTACCGGTTTCCAGCCAGTACATGCCGGCTTCCGGCCAGGTCACCTTGATCTCGCCCTTGGCGTCGCTGGTCAGCTTCAGCTCGTCCTGCGCGTTGCGGTAGCGGGTGGCGCCACGCACGATCTCGAATTCCAGGCCGGCGGTCGGCTTGCCATCGACCAGCACGCGGAAGGTGGCTTCCTCGCCGGCGAACAGGTCATTCGGGTGGCCGACGGCGACCAGCTCGATGCCACGGTTGGTCGGCTTCAGCGCGGTGTCGTTCGGCGCGCCGTTGGTGACGAAGGTCTCCACGCGGCCGACCGACTGGCTCACTTCCAGCTTCTTCGCGTCCTTCGGCAGTTCACCGAAGGTGGCGACGCTGCCGCGCCAGCGCTTGCGCTCGCCGTTCTGCTCGTAGGTGGCGAACAGGCCGTCATTGACCGAAGCGATGCGGTAGGTGCCCGGCTGCTTCAGTTCGATGTCGAACACGCTGCGGTACTTGCCGGTGGCGGCGTTCTGCGGCTGTACGGTGCTGCCATCCGGGGCGGTGATCACCACCGACTCCAGGCGCAGCGGCACGTGGTTGAAGTAGAACAGGTCGTTGGAGACCGCACCGTCGACGGTGATCCACGGCGCGTTGCCGGCGATCACGGTCTGCGAGGGCAGCAGCCAGGCCTTGTGGGCCAGGGCGGAGAAGGGAAGGGCAGCGGCCAGGGCGCCGGCGAGGACGAGCGTGCGCTTCATGCGGAAGACTCCAGTGGATGCGGATGGATGGGGTCAGAGCCCTTTCCGCGGGAAAGGGATCCGACCCCGGGGTCGGACCCCTTCCGCAGGAAGGGCTCTGACCCGGATGAGCGGTCAGGGTTTGACGGCGAGGGTGACCTGGCCCAGTTCGGTGGCGCCCTGCGCCTTGCCGTTCTGCGCGGCGGTGGCCGGCCAGGTGAAGGGGATCTTCAGCAGTTCACGGCCACCGACTTCGCGCACCGCTTCCACCACCAGGGTGTAGTTGCCCGGGGCCAGCTGCTTCAGTGCCGGCTGCTTGTCGTTGAACGACAGCGCGTGCTTGCCGGCCGGGCGGGTCGGGCCGGTCACGCCGTCCACCGGCACCTGCAGGGTGCGGCCGCTCTTGCGCCACCACTGGCGCAGGTCGGGCAGCCACTTGGTGCCGTGGCCTTCGCTGTTGCTGGTCTGCTGATACCAGACCGACAGGTTGGCCGCGACCTTCTGGTCGGCGCCTTCCAGCCACACTGCCACATACGGGCGGTGGTACTCGGCCACGTTGAGCTTGGGCACTTCGACGTTGATGTCGAGGGTGGTGGCATAGGCCGGCGAGGTGGCCAGCAGGCCGCTGAGGGCGATGGTCAGGGTGACGCGCATGGGGCGGCTCCGGGGAAACGGATGGAATTCATGGGGGGACGTCAGTGGATCAGCAGCAGGGCGATCAGCAGCGGAATCATCAGGCCCAGGCCGACCAGCGGCCAGGTCATGCGCCGCTGGCGCGCATGCAGGTGCAGCAGGAACAGGCCGGTGATGCAGAACACCAGGCAGGCCACGGCGAACAGGTCCAGGAACCAGCCCCACGCCGGGCCCGCGTTACGGCCCTTGTGCAGGTCATTGAGGTAGGACACCACGCCGCGTGAGGTCGATTCGTACTCCACCGCGCCGGTCTCGCGGTCGATGCTCAACCAGGCGTCGCCGCCGGGGCGCGGCAGCGACAGGTAGATCTCCTCGGCCGACCACTCGGCCGGGCGGCCGCCGATGGCGATGCCCAGCTGCGTATCCAGCCATTGCCGGGCCGGACGCGGGATCGGCGCGTTGCCGTCTTCGCGTGTGCCCAGCTGGCCGAGCAGATCGGCCGGCAGTTCCAGCTGCTGGTTCTGCACCTGGGGCTTGGCTTCGATCTTCGCCGCATGGTTGAGGGTCAGGCCGGTCACCGCGAACAGCAGCATGCCGATCAGGCACACCGCCGAGCTGATCCAGTGCCACTGGTGCAGCGTCCGCAGCCAGAAGCCACGGTTCTGTTGCTGCTGCACGGTGGAGGAGGCAGGACGGCTCACGGCACGGTTCGAGGCGGACGGGGACTGCCCATTACATCATTGATGAGAATAGCTCGCAATTGCGTATCGTTCTGTATCCCATACGGGGTATTGGCGGTTGCCGGCCAGCGGCCGGCACTACCGCTCGGATGGGGTGTTGTCGGCTGCCGGCCAGCGGCCGGCACTACCGTTACCGCCGGTCGGTAGATCCACGCCATGCGTGGATGAAGCGGTGCCGACCAAGGTTGGCACCCACCAGGGCACGGCGGTGCCAACCTAGGTTGGCATCTACCGAAGCAGCGCGGTGCGCGGCGATCAGAACTTCGCGTTGAGCGAAATCCAGTAGCTGCGGCGCTGGTCCTTGGTTGCATAGTCGTCCACGCAGTTGAACTCGCTCTGGCTGATCAGCAGGCACGACTGCGAGACGAAGTCCTTGTCGAACAGGTTGTTGACCCGCGCGTTCACCGTCAGCCATGGCGTGGCCTTCCAGCTGCCGCCGAGATGGAAGATGGTGTAGTCCTCGTAGTAGCGGGTGTGGCTGGCGCCGTTGGCGTCCAGCAGCGTGTCGCGGTAGCGGTCGTAGCGGCCTTCGCCGATCAGCGACAGGCTGACCGCTTCGTTGACCTGCCAGTTGAGGCTGGCGTTGGCCATGTGCCTGGCCGGCATCGTGCCGCTGATCGGCAGGCCCTTCTGCGCGCCGCTGGTCTGCTCGCTCTTGGTCCAGGTGTAGTTGCCGCGCAGCTGCAGGCTGTCGAGCAGGTCGATATGCGCGGCCAGTTCGGCACCGCGGGTCTCGGCCTTGTCGATGTTCACGCTCTGGGTGAAGGTGCTGTAGCCCAGTGCTGCCCAGCCGGGGCCGATGTCCACGCAGTAGCCGCTGCCGGCGCGGGCCACTTCGCAGTTCGGGAAGGTGCCGCCGCTGGCGATCTTGTCCTCGAACTTGTTGAAGAAACCGGTGACGTTGAAGCCCCAGCGCTGGCCCTCGTAGTAAGCGGCCAGCTCGTAGTTGGTGCTGGTTTCCGGCTTCAGGTTGGGCGAGCCCACCAGCGGCAGCACGCCCTGGCCACCGAAGCCGGTGATGCCCGGGAACAGCTGGTCCGGACGCGGGGTCTTGTAGCCGGTGCTGACACCACCCTTGAAGGTCCATGCGTCGCTGGCGTTCCACACCAGGTAGCCGCGCGGGCTGACATGGCTGCCGAACACGTTGTGGTCGTCGTAGCGCAGGCCGAAGGTGGCGGTGAGGGTGTCGGTCAGCGCCCAGTTGTCCTCGGCAAACAGCGCCCACATGCGGTGCTTCTGCTTGACGTTGCTGCGGTAGCCGGCGCCGTCCATGCCGAACACGCCGTCGACCATGTCGGTGTTGTTGTACTGGCCACCCACGGTCAGTTTGTGCGCGCCGAAGTCCAGGTCGAGCATGGTGTCGAGCACGTAGCCTTCCAGTTCCATGGTGCGCAGCGGACGCGGCAGGAATGCCTGCAGGCGAGCCATCTCGCTCGGGTTGAGGGCGGTCAGTGCATTGCCTCGGCCGGCCGCGCAGTTGTTGGCGGCACCGGTGCGGCGGCAGACGTCATTCCACAGCGTCTGCAGGTTGGCGCGCTCATCCAGGGTCAGCGGCAGCGAGCGGCCGAGGTTGCTGCTCTTGCTGTGGGTCAGCGAGGTCTGCCAGGTGCCGAAGCTGTAGCGGCCCTGATGGGTCAGCGACAGCTGGTCGCGCTCGTAGCGCTGGTAGGCGGTGTAACCCACGCGCGGCTGCACCACGCGGCGGGTGAGCGTGCCGTTACCGTTCGGGTTGGGAATGACGGCGTTGCCGACGCGCCACAGGCTGGCCAGGCTGTCGAGGGTGCCGGTCTGGCCTTCGCTGTTGTCGAACTTCTGCCGCGACACGTCGTAGTCCAGCCACAGTTCGTGGTCGTCGTTGATGCGGAAGTCCAGGCGTACGCCGCTGTTCCAGTTGGTGTTGGCGACCGACTTGCCACCGCCGCCGAAGCCGATGCTGCGCTCCCACAGGGTGCCATCCGGCAGCGGCAGCGCATCCCATTCGGGATTGGAGGCCTTGGCGTCGTAGTAGCTGCCGCGTACCGCCAGGCTGAGGCGATCCTTCAGCAACGGACCGCTGAGGTACAGGTCGGTGGTGCGTGCATCGCCGAACTGGTCATCCTGCTGCACGGTGAAGCCTTGAGTCAGCGCGCCGTGCCAGCTGTCCTGGTTGCGGCGGGTGATGATGTTGATGACGCCGCCCATCGCGTCCGAGCCGTACAGCGTGGACATCGGCCCGCGCACCACTTCGATGCGCTCGATCGCATCCAGCGGCGGCAGGTAGGCGAACTGGCCGCCGCCGAAGTTGTTCGGATAGATCTGGCCGACATTGCTCTGGCGGCGGCCGTCGATCAGCACCAGGGTGTACTCGGACGGCAGGCCGCGCATCGAGACGGTGGCGCGGCCGTTCTTGTCGGTCGCTTCCAGGCCGACATCGATGCCTTCGACGTCGCGCAGCGCGTCGACCAGGCTGGTGTACGGGCGCTTGCTCAGTTCCTCGCGGCTGACCACGCTGATGCTGGCCGGAGCATCGATCACTTTCTGTTCGAAGCCGGAGGCGGTGACCACCACCTTGTCCAGTGTCTGCGGCGCGCCTGCGGCGTCACCGTGGGCGAAGGCGGGGCTGGCGAAGGCCGCCAGCACGGCGCTGGTCAGCAGGGAGCGGGACAGGGACGAACGGACACGATGGCGCTGGGCCATGGCAGTTACCTCGAAGGATGCAGGGTGGTGCGACGCCGTGCGCGAAGGGCGCGGCAGGCACGGAAGGCCCGGTCAGGGGCGGCAGGGATAAAGCAGGCAGCGGCGTGCGGGCGCGACCGCGCAGGCGGTCACGTCGGGCCGTGGATCAGGCGAGCGGCGGCGCCTGGCCGCGTTGCTGGCGACGCCCGGGCGCATCGGCCCAGGGCGTGTCCGGATCGGCCAGCGGCCAGTCCGGGCGCACGCCGGGCACGGCCGGCGTAGCGGGTACGAGTTCGAGTTCAGTGCGCAGCCATTGGCTGGCCAACAGCAGTGGCGGACGTGCCTTCTCGGCCGACTTCACCGGAGCGGACGCGCAGCGGCGCAGCTTGGCTGGCGCCTCTTCCTGCAGGGGCGCTTCGCCCCCGCGCTCTTCCAGCGGCATCTGCACGGCCATTCCGGCGTGGGCCTGTGGCAGCAGCGGCAGGGTGCCCAGCAGCAAGGCCAGCATCGCCACCCACGCCAGCAGGCTGGCCAGCGCGGGACGCTGGCCGCGCATGGCGGTGCCCATCTTGCGATGGATGAGTGGACGAGGGCGAAGCGGGCGCAGCAAGTGGGGGTCCCCAAGGGTCTGCCGGCAGCGGCCGGCATCAACGGGGCGTGATTGTAATGAGAGCTGTTAGCCGTTGCAAATGAGAATGATTGCCAAAATGTCGCAGGCCGGCCCGACGGGGCTCAGACTTCGCTCCAGCGCCGCAGCAGGTTGTGGTACACGCCGGTCAGCTGCAGCACCGCCTCGGCGTCGCCGCCGGTCTGCCGCAGGCGTTCGATCGAGCCATCCATTTCCCACAGCAGGCGCCGCTGCACGTCGTCGCGGATCATGCTCTGCACCCAGAAGAACGAGGCCACGCGCGCGCCGCCGGTGACCGGCCGCACCTGGTGCAGGCTGCTGGACGGATACACGATCAGGTCGCCGGCCGGCAGCTTTACCCAGTGCTCGCCGTAGGTATCGCTGATGATCAGCTCGCCGCCCTCGTACTCCTCGGGCGCGGACAGGAACAGGGTGCAGGAGATGTCCGAGCGCAGCTGCTCGCCGTTGGCCAGGTTCATCACCGCACCATCGACGTGGAAGCCATAGGTGCCGCCCCCGCTGTAGCGGTTGAAGCGCGGCGGCAGGTACTTCAGCGGCAGCGCTGCGCTGAAGAACAGCGGGTGCCGGGCCAGCGCGACGAGGATGATCTCGCCCAGTTCGCGGCGCAGCGGCGAGGCCTCGGGCAGCTGCTGGTTGTGCTTGGCCTGCGCGCCCAGATGCCCCACGGTTTCGCGGCCATCGGTCCAGTCGGCGGCGTCGAGGCGGCGCCGGAAGTCGGCCACCTGGTCGGCGCTGAGAATGTCGGGGATGTGCAGCAGCATGCGGAACTCCTCAGAGGGACGGCGGTGCGACCAGGGCGCGCACCTGCGGATGCGGCGACGCGGCCAGTTCCGGCACGATGTGCGCCATGAACGCTGGGCTGCCGTGCGCCAGTGCGAGCCGCAGCCAGTGCACGGCCTGTTCGATCTGGCCGGCCTGCAGCAGGATCGAGGCGTAGTTGGCCTGGCCGCGGAAATCACCGGCTTCGGCCGCGCGCTGGTACCAGGCGAGCGCCGCCTGCGGATCGGGTGCGATATCCAGCCCGTCTTCGAGGTGGCGGGCCAGCAGGTTCATCGATTTGGCGTGGCCCAGGTGCGCGGCACGCGTGTACAGCGCCAGTGCCTGCGCGCGGTCCTGCGGAACGCCGCGGCCGGTGGCCAGCAGGTTGGCCAGGTTGTACAGGCCCCAGTCCAGCCCGGTGTCGGCGGCGCGCCGGTACCACACTGCCGCCAGCGTGGGGTTGGCCGCGGTGCCGTGGCCCAGCTCGTGGCAGCGGCCGAGCATGTTCATCGCCATCGGCGCGCCGTTGTTGGCGGCGGTTTCGTACCAGAGCAGCGCGGCCGAGGCGTCCTGCGCGGTGCCTTTGCCTTCCATGTGCATCTGCGCGAGCAGCAGTTGCGCATCGACCTGTCCAGCCTGCGCGGCGTCGCGCACGCGTGCGAACGCGGCCTGCGGATCGTGCTGCAGCAGCTCGGCCAGGGCGTCGCTGTCGATGGGAGTGCGGATAACCATGGGGTGAGTATCGCCGGAAACAAAAACGGCGGCAGGAGAGCCTGCCGCCGTGGTGGAGCGAAGTTACATCAGAACTTCACGTTCAGTGCCAGGGTGGCCGAGCGACCCGGGGCGATGCTCGCGTAGTGCGAGGCATAGGCCTTGGTGAAGTAGGTCTTGTCGGTCAGGTTCTGCACGTTGAGCTGCAGGCTGATGTTGTCCTGGATCGCGTAGCTGGCCATCGCGTCGAAGCGGGTGTAGCTCGGGATCCACTTGGTGTTGGCGACATCACCGTACTGCTTGTCCGAGTAGAACGCACCGGCGCCGATGGTCAGGCCGATCGGGAAGCGGTAGGTGGTCCACAGGTTGGCACTGTGCTTGGCGGTGTTCGGGAACACGTTGCCGTTGTTCGGCGACGGCACGTAGACGTTGGACGGGCAGGTGCGGCCGGACACGGCGCACACAAAGCCGTTGTCCTTCAGTTCCGAGTCCAGGTAGGTGTAGCCGCCATACAGGCTCCAGGCGTCGGTCAGCTGGCCGGTGAAGCCCAGCTCGAAACCGTTGATTTCCTTCTTGCCGGCGTTCTGGCTGGTGCCGTTGTCGACGGTCACGCGTGCGTTGTTCATCACGGTGTGGAAGATCGCGGCGGTCAGGTTCAGGCGCTTGTCGAACAGGTCCCACTTGGTGCCCAGTTCGAGGTTCTTGGTGTCCTGCGGCTTGAGGTCGGCCACGGCGGCGCTCAGGCCGTCCGAACCGTCACCACCGTCCATGCCCGGCGGGGTCGAGGAGGTGCCCCACGACAGGTAGATGCTGCCGTTCTCCAGCGGCTTGAAGACGACGCCAGCCTGGTAGTTCAGGAAGTCGTTGTCATTGCGCACGCGGGTCGGGGCTGCACCGGCCACCGGAGTGGTCAGGGTGGTGCTGTAGTCGTCGTAACGCAGGCCGACGTTGAAGCTCCACTGTGCGTTGAGCTCGATGGTGTCGAACAGATAAGCGGACTTGGTCTTGGTGCGCTGTTCGACGTCCAGTGCCTTGTCGCTGCGGTACACCGAATGGGTGGCCGCCCACGGATCACGCGGGTTCGGGTTGGCGAAGTCGGTGCAGTTGTAGCCGGTGGCCGCGCCCGTGGTCGGGCACTTGCTGTTGCCGGTCAGCGGGTTGCTGGTGCCTGGGGCGATCAGGTAGCTGCCGCGGGTCATCTTCTCGTCACTGTATTCCACGCCAGCGCTGTAGCTGTGCTTGAGCGCGCCGGTCTGGAAGGCACCGGTCAGGCCCAGCTGGTCGGCAAAGCTCTTGACGTCGACGGCGCGGGTGTTGGTACGGCGCCACAAGGTGCCGTAGTTGTTCGGGTTGCCCTGGCTGTCGTCCGGCTGGGTCCACAGGTAATCATTGCTGGTGTTGCCCAGGCGCGCGATGTTGCGCAGCTTGTGGCCGCCGAAGTCGTAGCTGGCATCCAGGGTGCTGATGTCGGCACGGGTGCGCTGGAAGTCACGATCGACCAGGCCGTAGTAGTTGTTGCGGTCCGGCACCATCGGGCGGCCGTCGACCCACTTCGAGGCCGGTGCACCGTTCGGGTTGCCATAGGGGAAGCCACCCGCGTCCGGCAGGTCATCGCTCTGCATGTGGTAGTGGCTGGCGATCAGCTGCGCCGGGCCGTTCAGGCCGAACGCGATCGACGGTGCGATGCCCCAGCGGCTGACATTGGCAGCGTCACGGCCGGGGATGTCCGACTCGTGCTTCATCAGGTTCAGGCGGGCGGCGATGCCATCGCCCAGCACATAGTTGGCATCCACGGTGCCGCGCGCGTAGCTGTCGGTGCCGATGCCCATGCTGGCGCTGGTCTCGTTCTTCAGCTTCGGCGTCTTGCTCACCAGGTTCAGGCTGCCACCACCGGAATCACGGCCACCGTAGGCCGAGCTCGGGCCCTTGACCACTTCCACCTGCTCCAGGTCGAAGATTTCGCGGGTCTGCGAGCCGACGTCACGCAGGCCGTCGACGAAGATGTTGCTCTGCGAATCGAAGCCACGGATGAAGGGGCGGTCGCCGGTCGGGTTGCCGCCTTCGCCGGCACCGAAGGTGATGCCCGGCACCATGCGCAGCGCATCCTGCAGGTTGGTCGCACCGGTTTCGGCGATCAGCTTCTCCGAGACGATCGACACCGACTTCGGGGTGTCCAGTAGCTCGGCGGTGAACTTCGGCGAGGACGGATTGAACCAGCTGCCGCGCACCTGCACCTTGTCCAGGTCGGTGGCCTTGCGGGAGGCAGCGTCAGCGCTGTCGGCAGCCTGTGCGGCCAGCGGCGCGAAGCCAGCGGCCAGGGTGGCGGTGGCGAGCAGGGAAACGCGCGGGGCGTGCTTGCGGGACGTGATGTGGGTCATGGCTTGGGTGGTAGTGGCTGGGATCGGGAAAGGGCGAGGGCCGAAGCGCAGGCAGCGCGACGACACGTAGGGGGCTTCTTCTGTAGAGCCGAGCCGATGCTCGGCTACACGGCGGACGACTTCAGGCGCACGGCAATGGCCGCAGGGCGCCTCAGCTGGCGTGCGGTGCGGGCGGTGCGTGGCCGGGGTTCAACCGCAGTGCGGGATCGTGCAGCTGCCAGCGCAGCGCGTCGGAGCGCCACAGCGGGACATGCGCGACCAGGGTGGCGCGCGCGGGGGCCATGCCGGTGCAGGGCGAGGTGCCCTCGCCATCAAGCGGGGGTTCCGGTGCCGGTGCGGCGTGCTGCGGGCATTCGTCCGCCGGCGGGGCCGGCAACGGCATGGCCTGGTGAAGATCTTCAGCGTGTGCCTGCCAGCCGTGGGCGGCCGGCCCGTGGCCGCGTCCTTCGTGCAGGGCCGACCAGCCCAGCAGCAGCGTCAGCAGCACGGCCACAGCCAGCGGCCACCCCTGGCGGGCGAGCTGGCACAACGTGGCGGTGGGCGCGGGCGAAGCCATGGCGCAGGGGGGGCGGATCGTTACGAAGATGTTACGCAGGATAACATCAACGATAATGATTCGCATATGCGCAATCGGGCGGGCCAACTGGAGGGCCCGGAAAGGCCTCGGGGCGCCGCTCAGGACGCTCTGGTAGATCCACCCCATGGGGGTGGATGCTCCTCGACAGGGACGCCCTGGGGCGATCCCTGCAGGCCGTGCGCCGCCTCAATCGCGGTCGTCGCGGGTCCAGACGGCGTCGTGCTCGCGTTTCACCGGAAACTTGGGCACAGGGCTGTAGGCCGGGGCGCACAGGGCGCGGCCATCGCGTACGTCGAAGCGTGCGCCGTGCAGCACGCACTCCACGCTGCCTTCGGTGGTGTTGAACTCGCCCGAGGACAGCTCGAACTCCTCGTGCGTGCACTGGTCTTCCAGCGCGTACAGCTCGCCGTCGAGGTTGAACACCACGATCGGCGTGCCGGTCACTTCGTCGAACACGCTCTTCATTTCACCGGGCAGCAGCTCATTGCCGGCACAGACAAAGGTCCAGGCCTCGCTCACGCGGCGGCTCCGGCCAATGGCTTTTCCAGGACCTCGAAGCGCAGGTCGTCGCGCTTGGGGATGCCGAAGCGTTCGTCGCCATACGGGAACGGCTTCTTGATGCCGGTGCGCTGGTAGCCACGACGCTCGTAGAAGGCGATCAGTTCGTCGCGCACGTCGATCACCGTCATCTGCATCACCGGCACCTTCCATTCGTGCGCGGCGTGCGCTTCGGCGGCGTCCATCATCTGCTTGCCAACGCCGCCGCCCTGCTGGGCCGGGTCGACCGAGAACATGCCGAAGTAGCCCTTGCCCTCGACATCGGCAACGTGGGCGCAGGCCACCAGCTGGCCCTCGCGCTCGGCCAGCAGGATGGTGGAGCGGGGGCGGTCGAGGTCGGCCTGGATGCCTTCGGCGTCGATGCGGGCGCCATCCAGCAGGTCGGCTTCGGTGGTCCAGCCGACGCGGCTGGCGTCGCCACGGTAGGCCGAGGTGACGAGGGCGATCAGGGCGGGGATGTCGGCCGGCGTGGCGGCGCGGAAGGTCAGGGTGGTCATGGGGGACATTCTAGGTGGGGCGGGGGCGGGCGCAAATGGGGGCACCCCGGCCGTTCTGGCAACGGTATGCTCGCGCTTCACCAATTGTCATACAGGGTCGTGGCGTGGACGTGTCGAAGGGAATCGCGCTGGCGTTGACCGTATGGATGTTGGTGGCCCTGGCATGCCTTCCGGCGCACGTGGACGGTGTCGGTATTGCCCCCAACAGCTTGGGGTGCGTGGGGTTCAGTCCTTCCCGTGCGTTGCCGGTCACGCTGGAGGCGCTGCGGGCCGATCCGATGCGCTATCACGGGAGGCTCGTGCGCGTACGTGGAGCCTACGTTGAGAGCTTTGAAATGTCCGCGCTGCACCCGGGGCCGCCGGTGCAGGATCCATGGGCGGCCGAGGGCGTGTGGGTGAATGGAATTCCCGTCACGGCGCTGCCGTCGGAGCAGGCGGTTGAACTCACCGGAATCGTAGCGGCGGGCCGGCCCGCTTTCCCTTATGGCAAGGGGCACCTTGGGCAATGGCCTGCGGCGCTCTGCGTGTCTTCGATCCAGCCCTTGCCGACGCCATGAAAAACGCCGCGGTTTCCCGCGGCGTTTCCGTTGCTTCCGGCTGCGCTGGGAGTCTTACCCCAGCAGCTTGCGTACCTTGGCCAGCGCGGTCATGAACCGCTCGATCTCGGCGTGCGTGTTGTAGAACGCCAGCGAGGCACGGCAGGTGGCGGCGACGCCGAAGTACTGCAGCAGCGGGTGCGCGCAGTGCTGGCCCGATCGCACGGCCACGCCTTCCAGGTCGAGCAGGGTGGCCAGGTCGTGTGCATGCGCACCGTCGATCAGGAACGAGACCACGGCCGCCTTCTCCGGTGCTTCGCCGATGATGCGCAGGCCGTCGACGCGGCGCAGCTCATCGGTGAAGTGCGCCAGCAGTTCGGCTTCGCGCGCTTCCACGTTCTCCTGGCCAAGCTGCTGCAGATAGTCGGCAGCCACGCCCAGACCGATGAAACCGGCGATGTTCGGGGTGCCGGCTTCGAACTTGTGCGGGGCATCGTTGAACACGGTGCCGTCGAAGCTGACTTCCTTGATCATCTCGCCGCCACCAAGGAACGGCGGCATCGCGTCCAGGTGCTCGCGACGGGCCCACAGTGCGCCGGTACCGGTTGGCCCGCACATCTTGTGGCCGGTGATGGCGTAGAAGTCGCAGCCGATCGCGGCCACGTCGACCTTGCGGTGCGGCACCGCCTGCGAGCCATCGACCACGGTGATGATGCCGCGCTTGCGCGCTTCGCGGCAGATCTCGCGCACCGGATTGACCGTGCCCAGCACGTTGGAGACATGGGTGACCGCCAGCAGCTTGACCTCCGGGGTCATCGCCGCGCGCAGCGCATCCAGGTCCAGCGCACCATCGGGGGTGATCTCGGCCACGCGGATGGTGGCGCCGGTACGCTGCGCGACCAGCTGCCACGGCACGATGTTGGCGTGGTGCTCCATGCGCGTGATCAGGATCACGTCACCGGCCTTCAGTCGCGGCAGCGCCCATGAGTAGGCCACCAGGTTGATGGCGAAGGTGGTGCCGCTGCACAGCACCAGGTCGCTGGGGCGCACGTTGAGGAAGCGCGCCAGTTTGTTGCGCGCACCTTCGTAGGCATCGGTCGCTTCGCTGCCCAGTGCATGCACCGCGCGGCTGACGTTGGCGTTGTAGCGGCGGTAGAACTCATCCACCGCGCCGATCACCTGCACCGGCTTCTGGCCGGTGTTGGCGTTGTCGAAATAGACCAGCGGCTTGCCGTGCACTTCACGCATCAGCAGCGGGAAGTCGAGGCGGACGCGGTCCCAGTCGGGGGCGCCGGTGCGTTCTTCGATCGGGCGCGGCGTGGACAGGTTCATGCCACACCCGCCTCGGCCAGGGCCTTGTCCAGGCGGCGAGCCAGTTGCGCACGCAGCGCATCGGGCAGGATCTTCAGCGGTTCATGGCAGAACGCAGCGCTCAGCAGTGCCTGCGCCTGGGCCTGCGGCAGGCCGCGCGAGCGCAGGTAGAACAGCGCGTTGGCATCGAGCTGGCCGACGGTCGCGCCGTGCGCGGCCTTCACTTCATCGGCGTCGATCACCAGCGTCGGCTGGGTGTCGATCTCGGCATCGGCCGACAGCAGCAGGTTCTTGTTGGACAGGTTGGCGTCGGTGCCGTCGGCGCCTTCGCGGATCTGGATGCCACCATGGAACACCACGCGGCTGCGGTTGGCGGCGACGCCGCGCCACAGCAGCTCGCAACTCGTATCGCGTGCGATGTGGTCGATGCCCAGGCGGGTTTCGACGTGGCGGCGGCCATTGCCGAGCAGCACGCCGTTGGCGGTCAGCTGGGCGTTGTCGCCTTCCAGGCGCACGTTCAGTTCATGGCGGCTGAGCGCGGCGCCCAGTTCCAGGTCGACGCGGTGGTACTGCGCGTCGCGGGCCAGCACCGCGTCGGTGCGCAGGAAGCTGGTCTGGCGCGCGCTGCCGGCCTGCACGCGGGCGTGCTTGAGCACGCCATCGCGGGCGACGTGGGCATGCAGCACGGTGTTGTCCAGGTGGGCGGAGTCACCCACGCTGAAGCGGTGCTCGACCACGCCGAGGCTGGCGCCGGCACGCAGTTCGATCAGGTGGCGGTGGTGCCAGGCCAGGTCGGTCTCGCCAGCCACACTGGCGAACACCAGCTGCAGCGGTGCTTCGACCTGCACGCCTTCGTCCACGCGCAGCACCACGCCTTCGTCGGCCAGTGCGGCGTTGAGGCGGGCGAAGACCTCTTCACTGCGCTCGTAGCGGCGGCCGAGGAAACGCACGGCGTCTTCGCCAGCGGCGAGTGCGGCCGACAACGGCTGCAGCTGCACGCCGGCCGGCAGCGCCTGCACGTCGCTCAGCGCGGCATCCAGGCGGCCGTTGACGAACACCAGGCGCGGGGCCGGGATGTCTTCCAGCAGCGCGGCGTCCAGCGCCGGGCCCTGCAACGGTGCCGCGGCGAACGAACGGCGTTCCAGCTGGCGCAGCGAGGTGTACTTCCAGGCTTCGTTGCGGGCGGCCGGCAGGCCGTCGCGCAGGGCCGCATCCAGCACTTCGCGGCGCGCATCGCTGCCGCAGAAGGCCTGGGCCATCGAATCAAGCAGGGCGCTCATCAGACCGCCGCCTCGGGCACGACCCGGTCCTTCAGGAAATCGTAGCCGTGTGCTTCCAGCTCCAGCGCCAGTTCCGGGCCGCCGCTCTTGACGATGCGGCCATCGGCCAGCACGTGCACCACGTCCGGCTTGATGTAGTCCAGCAGGCGCTGGTAGTGGGTGATGACCAGGAACGAGCGGTCGGCGCCACGCAGTGCGTTGACGCCGTCGGCCACGCTCTTCAGTGCGTCGATGTCCAGGCCCGAGTCGGTCTCGTCCAGGATCGCCAGCTTCGGCTCCAGCACGGCCAGCTGGAAGATCTCATTGCGCTTCTTCTCGCCACCGGAGAAGCCTTCGTTGACGCCACGGTGCAGCAGTTCGTCCTTCAGGTGCAGCACGGCCAGCTTCTGGCGCACCAGCTTGAGGAACTGCATGGAATCGAGTTCTTCCTCGCCGCGTGCCTTGCGCTGGGCGTTCAGCGCGGCGCGCAGGAAGTAGGTGTTGTTCACGCCCGGGATCTCCACCGGGTACTGGAACGCCAGGAACAGGCCGGCGGCGGCACGTGCTTCCGGCTCCTGCTCCAGCAGGTCGACGCCGTCGAACTGCACGCTGCCTTCGGTCACTTCGTAGCCGTCGCGGCCGGCCAGGACATTGCCCAGGGTGGACTTGCCGGCGCCGTTCGGGCCCATGATGGCGTGCACCTGGCCGGGCTTCACATCCAGCGACAGGCCCTTGAGGATTTCCTTGTCGCCGATGCGGGCGTGGAGGTTTTCGATCTTCAGCATGGTGGGGGTTTCCGTGGGGCGGGCCAGGGCCCGCCGGTAAAGAGAATGCGTTTGCGAGGGGCAGGGGCGGGCGGTCAGCCCACCGAACCTTCCAGCGAGACTTCCAGCAGCTTCTTGGCTTCCACCGCGAACTCCATCGGCAGTTCGCGGAACACCTGCTTGCAGAAGCCGTCGACGATCAGCGACACCGCGTCTTCCTGGCTGATGCCACGGGCGCGGCAGTAGAACAGCTGGTCATCGGAGATCTTGGAGGTGGTCGCCTCATGCTCGACGGTGGCGCCCGGGTTCTTCACCTCGATGTAGGGGAAGGTGTGCGCGCCGCACTGCTTGCCGATCAGCAGCGAATCGCACTGGGTGTAGTTGCGCGCGCCGTCGGCGTTGCGGTCGACCTTGACCAGGCCGCGGTAGGTGTTCTGGCCGCGACCGGCGCTGATGCCCTTGCTGACGATCTTGCTCTTGGTGCGCTTGCCGACGTGGATCATCTTGGTGCCGGTGTCGGCCTGCTGGCGGTGATGGGTCAGCGCGACGGAGTGGAATTCACCCACCGAGTCGTCGCCCAGCAGCACGCAGGAGGGGTACTTCCAGGTGATCGCCGAGCCGGTCTCGACCTGGGTCCAGGTGACCTTGCTGCGCGCGCCACGGCATTCGGCACGCTTGGTGACGAAGTTGTAGATGCCGCCGACGCCGTTCTCGTCGCCCGGATACCAGTTCTGCACCGTGGAGTACTTGATCTCCGCATCTTCCAGCGCGACCAGCTCGACCACCGCGGCGTGCAGCTGGTTCTCATCGCGCATCGGCGCGGTGCAGCCTTCCAGGTAGGAAACGTAGGCCTTGTCCTCGCACACGATCAGGGTGCGCTCGAACTGGCCGGTGTGGCCGGCGTTGATGCGGAAATAGGTGCTCAGTTCCATCGGGCAGCGCACGCCCCTGGGAATGAACACGAAGCTGCCATCGGAGAACACCGCCGAGTTGAGCGCGGCGAAGTAGTTGTCGCCCACCGGCACCACGGTGCCCAGGTACTGGCGCACCAGTTCCGGGTGTTCCTTGATGGCCTCGGACATCGAGCAGAAGATCACGCCCTTCTCGGCCAGTTCCTTGCGGAAGGTGGTGCCCACGGACACCGAGTCGAACACCGCATCCACCGCCACGCCGGCCAGCTTGGCGCGCTCGTGCAGCGGCACGCCCAGCTTGTCGTAGGTGTCGAGCAGTTCCTTCGGCACATCATCCAGCGAGGCGTACTTCGGGCCCTTCGGCGCGGAGTAGTAGCTGAGCGCCTGCAGGTCGATCGGGGCGATCTCCAGCTTGGCCCAGTCGGGCATCGGCATGGTCAGGAAGTGGCGGTAGGCATCCAGGCGCCACTGCGTCATCCACTCCGGCTCTTCCTTCTTGGCCGACAGGGCACGGATGGTGTCCTCGTCCAGGCCCGGCGGCAGGGAGTCCGATTCGATCTCGGTGATGAAGCCGGCCGAATACTTGCGGCCGAGCTGCTCGTGGATCTCGCGGTTGGGGGTGTCGTCGTGGGCGACGTTTTCGATGGTTTCGGTGGCCATGGGGGGCTGCCTACGGATCAGGAGACGACGTCGACAGCGATGGTGCGGCGCTGTTCGTCATCGGCAAGGGGGAGAGGGGGCAGGATCTGGGCGAGGGTGACATCGCGCAGGGCCTCGGAAACCACGTCGTTGATCAGCCGCCAGCTGCTGCGCGCGCCGCACTTGGGCGCCATGCCGCACTGATGGTGGTCGTGGCTGCATTCGGTCAGGGCCAGCGGCCCTTCCATCGCTTCGACCACTTCGAACAGCGAGATCTCGATGGCCGGGCGGGTCAGCCGGTAGCCGCCACGGACGCCGCGCAGGCCTTCGACCAGGCCGGCCTGGGCCAGTGGCTTGAGCACCTTGCTGACGGTGGGCGGCTCCAGACCGGTGAATTCGGCCAGCTCGGTGGCACTGAGCACCTCGCCCGGACGGGCGGCGAGCACGGTCAGCACGACGGTGGCGTAATCGGTGAGTTTGGTGACGCGCAACATGGGGATGCGAGTGGTTCTTAAAGCGGACTGAAATTGTACGCTTTTATTCGCCGCCATCCAACCCGGGCATTCAGCCGGCGCTGGGGCCGGGCCGGGAGGACACACCGGGGCCGTTGCCAGGGCGCCATGCTGCGCCAACGGGGTGATTTTCGCAATCACCCGGAATGGGCGAGAATCCCCGTTCCATCCGCTGCAAACAGCCCGTGCCGATGCCGAAGAAGATCCAAGCCCGCAAGTCCGCCATCCATGGCAACGGCGTGTTCGCCGTGGCCCCGATCAAGCAGGGCGAGCGCGTGATCCAGTACAAGGGCCTGCTGCGCAGCCACGGCGATGTCGATGCCGATGACAGCGGCGACGTCGAAAGCGGCCATACCTTCCTGTTCACCCTCAACGATGACTGGGTGATCGATGCCAACTACAAGGGCAACGACGCGCGCTGGATCAACCACAGCTGCGACCCGAACTGCGAGGCGGTGATCGAGGAAGACGACGACGGCGACAGCCGGGGCGACAAGGTGTTCATCGAGGCACTGCGCGATATCAAGGCCGGCGAGGAGCTGACCTACAACTACGGCATCACCCTGGCCGAGCGCCACACGGCCAAGCTGAAGAAGATCTGGGAGTGCCGTTGCGGCTCGCCCAAGTGCACCGGCACGATGCTGCAGCCCAAGCGCTGATCCGCAGCGGGTAGTGCCGGCCGCTGGCCGGCACACATGTAAAGCGTGCCGGCCAGCGGCCGGCACCACCTTATTTGCCCAGCACGCCTGCCGGCACCAGGTTGCCCAGGTTCTGGTTGAAGGTGACCACCAGCTTGCCGTTCTTCACCTGTGCCGACTGCACCTGCAGGGCGCCGAGCACCCCGGCCACGGCCGGGTCCAGCTTGTAGATCGGTTCGCGCTGGGCGTAGTCGCTCAGCCATGCGTTGAGCAGGCCACGGGTACGCGAGTCGAGGCGGCCGCCCTGGTTGGCCGGGGTGAAGTCATCCACGCTCGGCTGCTGCAGGTGGAAGCCCTGGGTCTGCGCGTCGTAGCGCAGGCCGCTGCTGAGCTTCACCGTGCCCAGTCTGGCCGGGTTGCCGCCGGCGGTGGCCAGCGCGACGTCCATGCCCAGGTTCAATCGTTCGCCGGCCGGAAGGCTCAGCTGCGGATGGCTCATGGTCAGGGCGATCAGGCCGCCGAGGGCGTCCTGGGTGCGCGGGAAGCTGCCATCGAGGTACTGCTGCACGTCGCTGGCCCCTACCGACAGTTCGCGGCCGGAGATGGAGGGCGCCGCCTGTGCACCGATCGCAGCAGCGATCAGTACGGTGGAGGCCGCGAGGCGGGTCATCAGGGAACGCAGGCGCATGGCGGTGACCGGTGGGAAGCAAATGGATGGATCAAAGAGTAGCCGCGCAGGCTGAATCGCGCGTGCATGCCGCTGCAACGGTTCAGTCCAGCGTTGGACGCAGTTGTGCCGACTGGATCTGCCAGGCGCTGCCATCGCTGCTGGGCTGCACGCGGTACCAGCCGCCGAAGCGGAACGTGCCGTTGGCGGTGACCGCGCGGATCTGCACCGGCACCTCAAGCAGCTGCGGTGGCTGCCGCTCGTCGCGGGCGATCGGGGTATCGCTGTGCAGGCGCAGGGTGCGCAGGTCCTGCAGCTGCCGCAGCGCGGCGTCGTCCGCATGCCGCGGGTCGCCGGGCGGGATCGCCCAGGCGGCGTCGCTGGCGGCGCGGTCGCGGTTGAGCAGTGCCGCCACGTAGCGGTTGAGCATCGTCGAGGGCGGCTCGGCACCGTCGGCGACGGCGGACAGCAGCGGCACATCGCTGGCCTGCAGTGCTGCGGAATCGGGGGCGGTACCGGTGTCCGCTGCTGCGGTGGCGGCGACGGGTGCGGACGCTGCCGCGATGCCATCCGTCGTCTGTGCCGCCGGGCGCGAACAGCCCAGCAGCATCAGTGGTGCGATCAGGAACAGGATCCTGCGCATGCCTGCCTCCTCCCCGAGGCAACCTGGAGGGCGGCAGTGTATCGGTTGCGCAGGGATCAGCGGGAGGAGGGCAGCTGCTCCAGCGCGTCCAGCGCCGGCAGGACCTGGCCGGCGATGGCGGCCAGTGCGTGGCCGTCTGTCTCGGCGTGGCGCTGCACGATGTCGCGCAGCAGCTGGGCGGCGATCACCAGGGTCGCGCGCTCGTCGCCACTGATGCCGGCGGTACGCGGGGCCGCCTCCAGCAGGCGCATCAGGTCGCGGCTGGCGCGGTGTTCCAGTTCGATGGTGCAGCGCCCGGTGCACTGCAGCCCGTCCTTTTCGATCGGGGTCACCGAGATCCGGTAGCGGGTGGAGGGGCTGGCCATGAGGGTGTGCTCGCCGTAGCTGTGGAGGATGTGCCCACCATAGGCAAGGCCACGGCCGGCGGCGATGGCCGGCGCTGCACGCAGTGTTCCACCCGGTACGTTCCGCGCCCTTTGCGGAGCGCCGGCAGCCAATGGCGGCGGGCCTGTACGGGGATATCCGGGGCCGCGGCAACGCTGTGTTGCGGGGGTGTGGTCCGGACAAAAAAACGGGACGGCCAGAGCCGTCCCGTCGGAATCCGCGTTGGGGCGCGCGCTTACAGCGCGGCGTCCTTCAGCTTCTTCAGCGGACGCACCTTCAGCTTGGTGGTGGCCGGCTTGGCAGCGAACCACTGCTCTTCCTTGGTGAACGGGTTGATGCCCTTGCGCTTCGGCTTGGCCGGCACATTGACGGTGGTGATCTTCAGCAGGCCCGGCAGGGTGAACGAGCCAGCGCCCTTCTTGTGCACCGAGGAGGCGACGGCGCTTTCCAGCGAGGCCAGCACAGCGCGGACGTCCTTGGCGATGACGCCGGAGGCTTCAGCGATGTGTGCAACCAGGCCGGACTTGGTCAGCACTTCCTTGATCGGCTTCGGAGCGGCCGGCTTGGCGGCTGCCTTCGTCGCGACTTTCTTCACTGCCTTCTTCGGGGCAGCCTTCTTAGCGGTCTTTGCCATGGTTTCCTGTTCCGTGAACGGTTGGTTGTTTGGTCGGCGCCGAACCCCGTCGGCAAGCGCAATGTAGGGCAACTCTCGGGCGCCGCCAATAGCCCGAAGCGCGGAAAGTGCATGTTTTTTCATATCCAGGCCGATTCAGTACATGGCCGGTAGTGGGGAAAGGGGGTGTGGCAGCGCACGCGATGGCCGGCGCCGGCCCAGCGGTGGAATGCGCGAAACCACTGAAAACAAGGGAAAAATGCGCGCCGGTCTGGCGAAGAAGTGGCCACCTGTCCGGTTTCCGGCGGACGTGCGGCATGCGGCGGAGCGACGCAGGGCTAACGCGTCCCGTGCGAGGGTGACCGTTCATCACCGCCACGCAGGAGCAGCACATGGGAATCTCGCGACACGCCACCGCGCACTGGGAAGGCGATCTGAAGTCGGGCAAGGGACAGTTGAGCACGCCGCAGAGCGGGCTGCTGGACAAGACCCGCTACGGCTTCAACAGCCGCTTCGGCGACGAGAAGGGCACCAATCCGGAGGAGCTGATCGCTGCCGCGCACGCCGGCTGTTTCACCATGGCGCTGTCGGCCAAGCTTGGTGAGGCGGGCTTCACCCCGACCTCGCTGGACACCGAGGCCAAGGTCGATCTGTCCCTGGAGGGCGGCCCGCAGCTGTCGCAGATCCGGCTGAAGGTGAAGGCCGTGGTGCCGGGCATCGACGCCGCACAGTTCCGTGCCATTGCCGATGACGCCAAGCAGAACTGCCCGGTGTCCAAGGCGCTGAGCGCGGTGCCGATCAGCCTGGAAGCCGAACTGGGCTGAGCGGCCGCTACCTGTAGAGCCGAGCCCACGCTCGGCTCACGCAACTGCAATGATCTGACCGTAAAGCAGCCGAGCGTGGGCTCGGCGCTACAGCTTGCGGATCACCAATCGATGGTGCCGCTGATCACCGTCTGCACCTGGCCGCCCGACCAGACCTCGCCGTCTTCATCGACCCGCAGGGTCAGGCGCGCGTCGTGGCCAACTTCGCGGCCCTGGCTGACTTCGAACGGTGCACGGCCTCGGGGCAGGGCGTCGCGCAGGTCCAGCCATGCGGCCAGCACCGCATTGGCGGCACCCGAGGCCGCGTCCTCGAAGCGGCGGCCATTGCCGACAAAGGCGCGCACCGCCAGATCGAAGCCCTCGCTGCCATCGCTGAAGGCGTAGGCAAACACGCCCATGCTGTCGGTGGACTCGGCCAGTGCGGCCACCGCGTCCCAGTCCGGACGCAGGGCGCGCAGTGCCGCTTCATCGGCCACCTGCACCACCCACCAGCTGCGCCCGCCCTGCATGCGTGCCGGCGGCAGCGTGCCCAGCGGCCAGTCCTTCAGTGCCGCCTGCAGGCGCGGGTCGGTGGCCTCGACGGTCTCGGCCAGCTGCGCGCGCGGGGTGCGGATGGCGATGCGCCGCTGTGCGCCCTCACCGCTGACGCGCAGCGGCAGCGCACCTGCAATGCCATCCTGCACCAGCACGCCATCGACCGGCGCGGCCAGACCGGCCTGCAGCACCGCATGTGCGGTCCCGACGCTGGGATGGCCGGCGAACGGAACTTCCTTCTGCGGGCTGAACATGCGCAGCCGGTAGCTGGCGCCTGCGACCTGCGGCGGGAACACGAAGGTGGTCTCGGGCAGGCGCGTCCAGCGCGCAATGGCCTGCATGCTGGCATCGTCCAGGCCTTCGGCATCAAGCACCACGGCCAGCGGATTGCCAGCACCGGCGCGCGGGGAGAACACATCCAGCTGCAGGAAACGGCGGGTGGACATCAGGCAGGACTCCAGTAAACAGGCGGCATAGCGTAGCGCGGGGCACAAAAAAGGGGACGGAGGGAATTAAGTCGCTTATGGCACATGGGGCACAAGCGACTTAATTCCCTCCGTCCCCTTTTTTCCGTGCGCTACCAGCGGATGTGGCCGTCGATGACCGGCTGCACCTGGCCGCCGATCCAGACCGTGCCCTGCGCGTCGACCTGCACCTGTACGCGGCCGTCGCGGCCGACTTCGCGGCCCTGGCTGGCCACGTAGTGGCCCTCGCGGTCGGGCAGGGCGTTGCGCTGCCGCAGCCAGGCACCGATCAGGGCATTGGCGCTGCCGGTGACCGGATCTTCCGGCACGCTGGCCGCATCAGCGGGGCAGAAGGCGCGCACCACACGCGTGTGGTCGCTGCCGGCCTCGTCGGCGAATACGGCCACGCCGGTGGCATCGGTGGCGAGGCTCCAGTCAGCCAGCGCGGCCATGTCCGGCGCCAGGTTGCGCACGGCGGCGGCGTCGCGCAGCGGCAGCAGCCACCAGCGTGCGCCGTTGTCCCAGAGTTCGGGCACGTGCCCGTTGGCGGCGAGGGCCAGCAGTGTTTCGGGTGCTCCGTCCGCGGCTGTGTCCAGTTGCCGCGCCGCTGGGCTGGCCAGCTGGATCTGCAGCGCCTCGGCCGGGCCGCTCACCCGCACCGGCAGCACTCCCGCCGCGCATTGCTGCAGCAGGGCGCCGTCGCGCGGCTGGGCCAGGCCGCAGCTCACCGCCGCCCAGGCCGCGCCGACACTGGGGTGGCCGGCGAAGGCCAGCTCGCGGGTCGGGGTGAAAATGCGGATGTGGTAGTCGGCGCCGGGCGCGCTGGGGCGCAGGAAGAACACCGTCTCGGACAGGTTCAGCCAGGCGGCCAGGGCCTGCATCTGCTCGCCGGAGAGGTCGTCGGCATCCAGGAGGGCGCCCAGCGGATTGCCGGTGCCGGGGCGGGGGGCGAAGACATCGAGCTGCAGGTAACGAAGGACGGCCATCTACGGGGATATTGCGCTTAGAATCAAAGGTTCCGCCCCCAGGGGCGGCTTCCCCACATTCTACATAGCCAATCCATGTCAGCTTCCCCCCTTGTCGATCGTTGGATCGTACTGAAGTTCGGCGGCACTTCGGTGTCGCGTCGTCACCGCTGGGACACGATCGGGAAGCTGGCGAAAAAACGCGCGGAAGAGACTGGCTCGCGTGTGCTGGTGGTGGTGTCGGCGCTGTCCGGGGTCACCAACGAACTGACCGCGATCGCCGATGGCGCGCCGGACAGCCGTGATCGCGTGGCCGCGCTTGTCGAACGCCATGAAGGCTTCCTGGCCGAACTGGGCCTGGGCCGCGAAGTACTGGCCGAGCGCCTGGCGGCGCTGCAGGGCCTGCTCGACGACCCGCGTGCGGCCACCCGCCCGCTGCAGTGGCAGGCCGAAGTGCTGGGCCAGGGCGAGCTGTTGTCGTCCACGCTGGGCGCGGCCTATCTGCACGCTTCGGGCCTGGACATGGGCTGGATGGATGCCCGCCAGTGGCTGGACGCGATGCCGCCGCAGCCGAACCAGAGCGACTGGTCGCAGCGCCTGTCGGTGAACTGCCAGTGGCGTGCCGATGCGGAGTGGATGCAGCGCTTCCGCGCGCAGCCGACCCGCCTGCTGATCACCCAGGGTTTCATCTCGCGGCATGCCGATGGCGGTACCGCCATCCTCGGCCGTGGTGGCTCGGATACCTCGGCGGCGTACTTCGGCGCGCTGCTCGGCGCCAGCCGCGTGGAGATCTGGACCGATGTGCCGGGCATGTTCAGTGCGAATCCGCGCGACGTGCCCGACGCGCGCCTGCTGACCCGCCTGGACTATTACGAGGCGCAGGAAATCGCTACCACCGGCGCCAAGGTGCTGCACCCGCGCTCGATCAAGCCGTGCCGCGATGCCGGCGTGCCGATGGCCATCCTCGATACCGAGCGCCCGGAACTGCCGGGCACCAGCATCGACGGCAGTGCTGCGCCGGTGCCGGGCGTGAAGGCGATCAGCCGCCGCAACGGCATCGTGCTGGTGTCGATGGAAGGCATCGGCATGTGGCAGCAGGTCGGCTTCCTGGCCGATGTGTTCAACCTGTTCAAGAAGCATGGCCTGTCGGTCGACCTGATCGGTTCGGCCGAAACCAACGTCACCGTGTCGCTGGATCCGTCCGAGAATCTGGTCAACACCGATGTGCTGGCCGCGCTGTCGGCCGACCTGTCGCAGATCTGCAAGGTGAAGGTGATCGTGCCGTGCGCGGCGATCACCCTGGTTGGCCGTGGCATGCGTTCGCTGCTGCACAAGCTGTCGGACGTGTGGGCCACCTTCGGCCGCGAGCGCGTGCACATGATCTCGCAGTCGTCCAACGACCTGAACCTGACCTTCGTCATCGACGAAGCCGATGCCGATGGCCTGCTGCCGATCCTGCACGCCGAGCTGATCGACAGCGGTGCGATGCCGGTGGAAGAAACCGAAGTGTTCGGCCCGCGCTGGCGCGAGATCGCCGGCACCGTGCGCCCGCGTGGCACGCCGTGGTGGCGGGGCCAGCGTGCGCACCTGCTGCAGCTGGCCGACGCCGGTACGCCGCGCTACGTCTACCACCTGCCGACCGTGCGCGCCCGTGCCCGCGCGCTGGCCGCGATCAAGCCGATCGATCAGCGTTACTACGCGATCAAGGCCAACAGCCACCCGGCCATCCTGCAGCTGCTGGAAGCCGAAGGCTTCGGTCTGGAGTGCGTATCGCACGGTGAGCTGAAGCACGTGTTCCAGCACCTGCCGGAACTGTCGCCCAAGCGCGTGCTGTTCACCCCCAGCTTCTGCCCGCGCAGCGAGTACGAAGCCGCGTTCGCGCTGGGCGTGACCGTCACCGTCGACAACGTCGAAGCGCTGCAGCGCTGGCCGGACCTGTTCCGCAACCGCGAGCTGTGGCTGCGCGTCGATCTGGGCCGTGGCGAAGGTCACCATGCCAAGGTCCGCACCGGTGGCAAGGATTCCAAGTTCGGCCTGCCGATCGCCCGCGTCGATGAGTTCGTGCGCGCGGCCACCGATCTGGGCAGCCGCGTGGTCGGCCTGCATGCGCACCTGGGCAGCGGCGTGGAAACCGCGCAGCACTGGCGCCTGATGTGCGATGAGCTGGCCGGCTTCGCCCGCCGCATCGGCAGTGTGCACACCATCGATATCGGCGGTGGCCTGCCGATTCCGTACAGCGACGAAGATGAGCCGTTCGACCTGGACGCCTGGGCCGAGGGCCTGGCCGAGGTCAAGGCGCTGCACCCGGCATTCCGCCTGGCGATCGAGCCGGGCCGCTACCTGGTGGCCGAATCCGGCGTGCTGCTGACCCATGTCACCCAGGTGGTGGAGAAGGACGGCGTGCGCCGCGTCGGCCTGGATGCTGGCATGAACGCGCTGATGCGGCCGGCCCTGTACGACGCCTGGCACGACATCGAGAACCTCAGCCGCCAGGGCGGTTATGCCGAAGCGGCGTTCGACGTGGTCGGCCCGATCTGCGAATCCAGCGATGTGTTCGGCAAGCGCCGCAAGTTGCCGGTGTCGACCGCGCCGGACGATGTGATGCTGATCGCCGACGCCGGCGCCTACGGCTATTCGATGGCCAATACCTACAACCAGCGGATGCTGCCGCGCGAAGACGTGATCGAATGACCACCGCGCGCGCCCTGCACCCGCCCACCGACACGCCCCGCGCCATCGCGCGGGCCCGTGCCTGACCGGATACACCATGACTGCTTTCGACAAACACCAGGTTTCCCGCTTCCGCTTCGTCCGCTGCGAATTCGCCGCGGATACCGGCGTGGCCAGGCTGGTCTACGCCTTTGATGACGGCCCGGAGATGGTGGAAACCATCACCGTGCCGGGCGCCCCGTTCGTGCTGGACGAAGCGCGTAGCGCCGCCGTGCAGCGCGCGTTGCAGCTGCTGCACCTGATCGCCGGTGTCAGCTACTACAAGGCGGGCGTGCCGGAGACGGTCAGCATCGACAGCTACACCATCGATGCCGATACCGCTGCGCTGGTGGAGACGGTCTACCTCAACGGCCTGGGTGAGTTTGCGTACCGCAACGGCCTGAACCTGCGCGGGCGCTTCCGCCTGCCGGTGCAGGGCGACGCGGTGCAGGCGCCGGTGCTGGGCCTGCAGCCGCACGCGCTGGTGGCGATCGGTGGCGGCAAGGATTCGCTGGTCAGCATTGAAGCGCTGCGCCGTGCCGGCGTGGACGAGACCGTGACCTGGATCGGTGGCTCGCAGCTGATCCGCGCCTGTGCCGAGCGTACCGGCCTGCCGACGCTGAACCTGGGCCGCGCGCTGGCGCCGGAACTGTTCGAGCTCAACCGCCAGGGCGCCTGGAACGGGCATATCCCGGTTACCGCGGTGAACTCGGCGATCATGGTGCTGGCCGCGCTGCTGCAGGGCGTGGACCAGGTGGTGTTCTCCAACGAACGTTCGGCCAGCTACGGCAGCCAGATTCCAGGCACCGGCGAAGTGAACCACCAGTGGTCCAAGGGCTGGGCGTTCGAGCAGGCGTTCGGCAGCCACGTGCAGAAGCACGTCGCTGCGGACCTGCAGTACTACTCGCTGCTGCGCCCGATGTCGGAGCTGGCGGTGGCTCGCCAGTTCGCCAAGACCGACTTCTACGACGCGCATTTCTCCAGCTGCAACCGCAACTTCCACATCCTCGGCGAGCGCCCGGTGAACCGCTGGTGCGGCGTCTGCCCGAAGTGCCATTTCGTGTTCCTGGCGCTGGCCCCGTTCATGCCCAAGACGCGCCTGGTGCGTATCTTCGGCCGCAACCTGCTGGACGATGCCGAGCAGGCCGGTGGCTTCGACGCACTGCTGGAGTTCCAGGACCACAAGCCGTTCGAGTGCGTGGGCGAAGGCCGCGAATCGCGCGCGGCGATGGCGACCCTGGCGCAGCGCCCGGAGTGGAAGGAAGACGTGCTGGTGAAGCGCTTCTGCAATGAGATCCAGCCGCAGCTGGATGCCGCCGAACTGGAACTGGCACCGCTGCTGCAGCTGCAGGGCGAGCACCGCGTTCCGGCTGCGCTGTGGGAACGGGTGCGTGAAGATTTCGAAGCTTGAAGGAAAGCGCATTGCGCTGTGGGGCTGGGGCCGTGAGGGCCGCGCCGCGTTTGCGGTGCTGCGTGAGCGCCTGCCCACGCTGCCGCTGAGCCTGTTCTGCCCGGCGTCCGAAGTCGAGGCCGCGCGCCTGGAAACACAGGGCGCGCTGGACGTGCGTGGCGAGCCTTCCGCTGAAGCGCTGGCCATGTTCGACGTTGTGATCAAATCGCCCGGCATCAGTCCCTACCAGCCGATCGCGCTGGCGGCGGCAGGGCAGGGCACGACCTTCATCGGCGGCACCGCGCTGTGGTTTGCCGAGCACGCGGCTGAAGATGGCATCGTGCACGACACCGTGTGCGTGACCGGCACCAAGGGCAAGAGCACCACCACCGCGCTGGTGGCGCACCTGCTGCGCGCCGCCGGCCACCGCACCGGACTGGTCGGCAACATCGGCCTGCCGCTGCTGGAAGTGCTGGACCCGCAGCCCGCGCCCGAATACTGGGCGGTGGAGCTGTCCAGCTACCAGACCGGCGAAGTGGCGCGCAGTGGCGCCCGCCCGCAGGTGGCGGTGGTGTTGAACCTGTTCCCGGAACACCTGGACTGGCACGGCAGCGAGCAGCGCTACATCGAGGACAAGCTGCGGCTGGTGACCGAGGCCGCGCCGCGCATCGCCGTGCTCAACGCCGCCGATCCGCACCTGGCCGCGCTCTCGTTGCCTGACAGCGACGTGGTCTGGTTCAACCAGCCGCAGGGCTGGCATATGCGCGGTGACGTCGTGCATCGCGGCGAACAGGCCGTGTTCGATACCCGCAACACGCCGCTGCCGGGCCGCCACAACCGCGGCAACCTGTGCGCGGTGCTGGCCGCACTGGAAGCACTGGGCCTGGACGCGGTGGCGCTGGCGCCGGCGGTGCAGGACTTCCGTCCGCTGCCGAACCGCCTGCAGCGCATCGGCGTGGCCGATGGCCTTACCTACGTCAACGATTCGATCAGCACCACGCCGCATGCCAGTCTGGCCGCGCTGGAGTGCTTTGCCGGCCAGCGTATCGCGCTGCTGGTGGGGGGGCATGACCGTGGTCTGGACTGGACCGATTTCATGCAGCACATGGCGCACGATGTGCCGCCGGTGGAGATCGTGACCATGGGCAGCAACGGCCCGCGCATCCACGCGATGCTGCAGCCGCTGGCCGATGCCCGCCGTTTCGGCCTGCACGCGGCGGGCGATCTGCCGGAGGCGATGGCGCTGGCACGTGCCGCGCTGGGTGTGCAGGGCGGGGTGGTATTGCTGTCGCCGGGCGCGCCGAGCTTTGGGGCCTACCGCGATTACGTAGCGCGTGGTCGTCATTTCGCCGAGTTGGCCGGCTTCGATCCGGACAGCATCAGTGCGATTCCCGGGTTGGGTATCGCCTGATTGCCGGCCGGGGGTCGGATCCCTTTCGCAGGAAAGGGCTCTGACCCCAGCGAGTTAACATCGGCGCATTCCCGGACGGATTCGAGAAGCCCGATGTGCACCTTCATCACCGTGTTCCTGCCCACCATGCTGGCCCACGATACGGCTGCTGCGATCTTCACCCGCAGCGGCCGGCGCCTGTTCGCGCAGTCGTCGCCCAGCCTGCAGGCGGCGGTCGGGCCCGGTTGGCAGCCGTGGCTGAGTGCCACGCACTGCGATTGCGGCACGGCGCTGGCCTCGGCGCAGGCGGAGCCGGAATGGAAGGGCGATGCCGAGCGCTGGCGGAAGAAGGGCTGGAGCGAGGCGAAGATCGCCCGTGCGCTGGCCGAGCAACTGGCGCGGCATGCGCAGGATCAGCAGGTGCGCCGCGATGAAGCAGTGGGCGACGCCGGCCAGTGGCTGCAGCGCATCGACGCGCTGCTGCTGGCCGGGGCCGCGCGCATCGGCCTGCTGGTGCGTGACTACGACGGTGCGGTGAGTGCCCGGCAGCCGAAGCCACCGGAACATCATTGGTCGCGGGATCAGCTGGATGCAGCGGATCTGCTGGCGTTCGCGCCGGGCACGTTGCATTGGATCGAGCGCGGGTGAGATGGCCGTCCACGCATGGCGTGGATCTACTCCTGATCGATGAACGCGTAATCGCGATCAATCAGCTGTTGCAGGTACGCATCGAAACTGGGTGCGATGACTACGTAACTGTCCGGATCATGCAGGAAGCGTACCACCTGCCCAACCGTGCCACCCGGCGCCGGATCGAAATCCAGGTACAGCATCGAGGTGCCGCCGTTGTTCATGCAGTGCGAGAAGCACAGGCGGCGGTTCATCGGCAGATCCGCGTCGATGCCTTCACCCAGGATCTCCGGCTCCTCATCCAGCCACTCTTCGTAGATGGAACGAATGCTGTCGTCCCATTGCTGCTGGTCCTCGAAGATCTGCGCGACCGAGCGCAGGTAGTACGGGTAATCGCCCACATCTGAACCCAGCACCAGCACGCAGACCTCGCCGCCGGGGTACTCACGGAAGTGGGTGCCATCCACGCGTGACAGCAGTTCCAGCAGGCTGTCCGGCACCTGCGGCCACTGCGCGCGCAGGCGTTGCAGGTCTTCGGCGCCGGCGCCTTCGACCCAGGCCCACTGGGCGGCATCCTCGGCAGGCAGACGCGGAACAAGGCCAGACAGAAAGCGATCGACAAGATTCATGCGGTAAAAGGGGGACGGAGGGGATTAAGTCGTATCCAACCACACCTGCGTCACGTCGCCAATGCAGAATGCGACGCGGGAGGGGCGAATACGGCTTAATCCCCTCCGTCCCCTTTTTCTTGCGGAGCAGGCGCATGAATCGTTGGCGATGCGGTGTGGCGGTGATGCTGGGGCTGGCGGCGATGCCGGCGTGGGCGGTGATGAAGACCCAGCCGGTGGAGTGGAAGCACCAGGGCACGACCTTCAGTGGCGTGCTGGTCTATGACGATGGTGGGCACGACAAGCGCCCAGGCCTGGTGATGGTGCCGAACTGGAAGGGTGTGAACGAATCGGCGGTGGAGAAGGCCAGGCAGCTGGCCGGCGATGACTACGTGGTGCTGGTGGCCGATGTGTACGGCAAGGGCGTGCGGCCGAAGACCGATGCCGAGGCCGGGCCGGTGGCCAGCAAGCTGCGCAACGATCGGCCGCTGCTGCGTGCCCGCGCGCTGGAAGCGGTGAATGTGCTCAAGGCGCAGGCCGGCAAGGCGCCGCTCGATGCCAGTCGGATCGGTGCGGTGGGCTTCTGCTTCGGCGGCACCACGGTGCTGGAGCTGGCCCGCGCCGGTGCGCCGCTGGCCGGGGTGGTCAGCCTGCACGGTGGGCTGGGTTCGCCATTGCCGGCGCAGGCCGGTGGCAGCCATCCCTCGGTGCTGGTGCTCAACGGTGCCGACGACAAGAGCGTGACCGCCGAGGACATCGGCAGCTTCCAGAAGGAAATGGACGCGGCCAAGGTCGACTGGGAATTCACCAACTACAGCGGGGCGGTGCACTGCTTCGCCGAGCGCGATGCCAACAGCCCGCCAGGCTGCCAGTACAACGAACGGGCGGCCAAGCGCGCGTGGAAGGCGCTGGATGAATTCTTCGAGGAGCGCTTCGAGAAACGTTGAACCATGCAGCGGTAGTGCCGGCCGCTGGCCGGCAACCTCACAATGCTGCGGATGTCATAGGGAATGCCGGCCAGCGGCCGGCACTACCGATGCTTCAGTGCCGACCAACGGTCGGCACCCACCGGAATGCCGGTTTGGTAGGTGCCGACCGTTGGTCGGTACTACCGGTCAATGCGAGCGCTGCACCGCGTAGCGGGCCAGGCCGCGCAGGGCGGCAACAGCGTCGTTGTCGCCGAGGCCATCGAGCGCGCGCTCGGCGGCTTCGGCATATTCCTCGGCACGCGCGCGGCTGTACTCCAGGCCGCCGGTGGTGCGGATCGCGGCCAGCACTTCCGGCATCGCCGAGGCATCGCCGTCCTGCACGATGGTGCGCAGGCGCTCGCGGGTGGCGTCGTCGGAGTGGGCCATCGCGTGGATCAGTGGCAGCGTGGCCTTGCCTTCGGCGAGGTCGTCGCCCAGGTTCTTGCCCAGTTCCTCGGCGTTGGCCGAGTAGTCCAGCACGTCGTCGGCGATCTGGAACGCGTAGCCCAGGTGCATGCCGTAGTCGAACAGGGCCTGCTGGGTGGCTTCATCCACGCCGCTGGCCAGCGCGCCCAGGCGGGTGCCGGCGGCGAACAGCACCGCGGTCTTGCGCTCGATCACGCGCAGGTACGCGGCTTCGTCGGTGTCCGGGTTGTGCACGTGCAGCAGCTGCAGCACCTCACCCTCGGCGATGCGGTTGGTGGCATCGGCCAGGATCTGCATCACCGACATGCGTTCCAGCTCGACCATCAGCTGGAAGCTGCGCGAGTACAGGAAGTCACCCACCAGCACGCTGGGTGCGTTGCCCCACAGCGCGTTGGCGGTGCTGCGGCCACGGCGCAGGCTGGATTCGTCCACCACGTCGTCGTGCAGCAGGGTGGAGGTATGGATGAATTCGATGATCGCCGCCAGCTGGTGGTGGTCCGGGCCGGCGTGGCCGACCGCATGGCCGGCCAGCATCACCAGCATCGGGCGCAGGCGCTTGCCACCGGCGGAAATGATGTGGTCGGCGATCTGGTTGATCAGCACGACGTCCGAGGACAGCCGGCGCCGGATCAGGGCGTCGACGGCGGCCATGTCGGCCGCGGCAAGCGACTGGATCTGGGGCAGGCCCAGGGCGGGACGGGTGTCTTCGGTGATGGTCATGCGATCAGGCTTTCAGGCTCACCGCCGATTATAGGCGCTGGCCGTGAATTCGGGCGCAAACCGGGCTGGCCGGTGTTCGCGGCCCCGCAAACGCTGCCGCCTGCGTGAATACGTATGCAGGTTGCGCCATGCCCGCGGGGCCGCCGCTAAGCTTGCCGGATCAGGTTTTCAGCCCGCTGCCGGCGGGTCCCGCATGCCCGGAGGGGGGCTGTCGATGTCGCACTATCCATGGTGGCGCGGAGCCGTCATCTACCAGATCTACCCGCGCAGCTACCTCGACGCCAACGGCGACGGGGTGGGCGACCTGCCGGGCATCATCGAGCGGCTGGACCACATCGCCGCGCTGGGCGTGGATGCGATCTGGATCTCGCCGTTCTTCAAGTCGCCGATGGCCGACTTCGGCTATGACATCGCCGACTACCGCGATGTCGACCCGCTGTTCGGCAGCCTGGACGACTTCGACCGCCTGCTGGCCAAGGCCCACGGCCTGGGCCTGAAGGTGATGATCGACCAGGTGCTGAGCCACACCTCGATCGAGCATGCTTGGTTCCGCGAGAGCCGCCAGGACCGCAGCAACCCGAAGGCGGACTGGTACGTCTGGGCCGACCCGCGCGAGGACGGCACCCCGCCCAACAACTGGCTGTCGCTGTTCGGCGGCTGCGCCTGGCAGTGGGAGCCGCGCCGCGAGCAGTACTACCTGCACAACTTCCTGGTCGACCAGCCGGACCTGAACTTCCATCACCCGGACGTGCAGCAGGCGACCCTGGACAACGTGCGCTTCTGGCTGGACCGCGGCGTGGATGGTTTCCGCCTGGATGCGATCAACTTCTGCTTCCACGACGCACAGCTGCGTGACAACCCGGCCAAGCCCGCCGACAAGCGGGTGGGGCGCGGCTTCAGCCCGGACAACCCGTACGCCTACCAGTACCACTACTACAACAACACCCAGCCGGAGAACCTGCCGTTCCTGGAGCGCCTGCGCGCGCTGCTGGACGAGTACCCGGGGGCGGTCAGCCTGGGCGAGATCTCTTCGGAGGACTCGCTGGCCACCACGGCCGAGTACACCCGCGATGGCCGCCTGCACATGGGCTACAGCTTCGAGCTGCTGGTGGACGACTACAGCGCGGCCTACATCCGCGATACGGTCTCGCGGCTGGAAGCGGCGATGACCGAAGGCTGGCCGTGCTGGGCAGTTTCGAATCACGACGTGGAGCGGGCGGTCAGCCGCTGGGGCGGCCACCCGGCCGACCCGCGCCTGGCGCGGATGCTGGTGGCGATGCTGTGCTCGCTGCGCGGCTCGGTCTGCCTGTACCAGGGTGAAGAGCTGGGCCTGGCCGAGGCGGAGGTACCGTTCGAGGCCCTGCAGGACCCCTATGGCATCACCTTCTGGCCCAACTTCAAGGGTCGCGACGGTTGCCGTACCCCGCTGCCGTGGACCGATGCGCCGCTGGCCGGCTTCACCACCGGCCAGCCGTGGCTGCCGATCCCGGCCGAGCACCGCGCCGCGGCGGTAGCCGTGCAGGAACGCGACCCGCACTCGGTCCTGGCCGCGTTCCGGGCCTTCCTGGCCTGGCGGCATACCCAGCCGGCCCTATTGCATGGCAGCATCAGATTCATCGAAAGCGCCGAGCCAGTGCTGCTGTTCGAGCGTATGCTTGCAGATGAAACCCTCCTGCTGGCCTTCAACCTGTCGGCCGAGGCGGTGAGCCATCCGCTGCCGCCGGGCAACTGGCAGCAGGTGGCGGTGCCGGGCCCGGAAGCGGGCACGGTGCAGGGCAATGAACTCCAGCTGCCGCCGCGTGCGGTGTATTGCGCCCGACGCAGCTGACCGTTTTCTCCGGTGGCGGTACTTGCGGGGACGGGGCCGAAGCGCCCCGTCCCTTTTTTGTGGGTGGGCTTCCGGCGAAAGGCATCCACGCATGGCGTGGATCTACGGGTTGGGGCGGCGCTGGGTAGATCCACGCCACGCGTGGATGGGCATCCAGGCAAAAGAAAACCCGCTGCCTGCGCAGCGGGTTTTCCATGTGTTGCTGGCCAGCGGCCGGCACTACCCGGTCATGGTCAGAACTTGTAGTTCACGCCCAGCATGTAGGTGCGGCCCCACTCGATGTACTCCAGCGGGCGGTCCTTGCTGCCGGCGTAGGTGCGGTACGGCTCGTTGGTCAGGTTGCTGCCCTGCAGCAGCAGGGTCAGGCCACGCAAAGCGCTGCTGTCGCTGAAGGTGTAGCTGACCTGCGCATCGGTCACGTTCTCGCCCACCACGTAGCGCAGGCTGCGGTTGCCGTTGAAGTTGCCGATCTCACCGATGAAGTCCGAACGGCGGCGCTGGCTGACGCGTGCTTCAAAGCCGCTGCGCTCGTAATAGGCGGTGAAGTTGTACACGCGCTTGGACAGGCCCGGCAGGCTGATCGGGTCACTGCCCACGCTGGAGGCGCTCTCCGGATCCAGGATGGTGATGTCGCTCTTGTTGAAGGTCGCGCTGGCCTGCACGCCGAAGCCACGCAGGCTGTCGGTCAGCATCTCCAGCGGGAACGATGCGGTCAGCTCCAGGCCCTTCAACGTGCCGCCCTTGCCGTTCTGCGGCGCGGAGAAGGTGCCGGTGGTCAGCACCGGCGAGGTCATGCCCGGTGGCGGCACGTAGCTGCCCAGCAGCGAGGTGAAGTCGTAGTTGTCCACCGACTGGGTGTAGACGTAGCTCTTCAGGTCCTTGTAGAAGATCGCGGCGGCCACGTAGGCCTTCTCGCCGAAGTACTTCTCATAGGACAGGTCCAGCGCGGTGGCACGCCACGGGTCCAGCAGTGGATTGCCGCCACTGCCGCCCGGCCGGCCGGTACCGGTGTCCACGCCGAACTCCAGGCCGGCGCGCATCTGGTCCACGCGCGGGCGCGCGACCTGCTTGGCGGCGGCGAAGCGCAGCGTCTGCTGGTGCGGGAACATGAAGGCCAGGTTCAAGCTCGGCAGCCAGTCGTTGTAGGTGCGGCCGTTCGAATACGGCTGCACGTTGTTGCCGGCCGACTGCGAGCTGTCCCAGTACCGCGAATCCGAGCTCTGGTCGGTGTGCTGCATCTGCACGCCGATGTTGCCACGCACGCCCACTTCACCGATGTCGGTGTTGATGTTCAGGCGCGCCCAGGCCGTGGTGATCTTTTCCTGCACCGACCACGACTTGGGAATCAGGTAGTCCAGGTTGTCGACCGGGTTGAAGGTCATGTAGCGGCCCACTGCGGCCGGCACGTCCCAGGCCGGGATGGTGCCCAGGCCGGCGAAACCCAGGTTGACCGGGCGGTACTGCAGGTCCGAGGCGATGTTGGCGTCGCCCTGCGCGCCGAGCAGGATGTTGCCTTCGGACTGGGTCTTCACCTTGCGGCGGTCGGCGTAGTTCACGCCGATGTCGATGTCCGGCGCCCACGAGGCGATGGCGTCGGGCAGGGCGATGGTGGCGGCCAGCTTGCCCCCCTTCAGGCGGTCTTCCACCTTCGGCACCTTGCCGTAGCCGGAACCGTAGATGGTGTTGGTCAGGAACAGCGCATCGGGGTTGGAGTAGTTCAGGCCCGGGCTGATCTGCGAGAAGCCGTCCTGGCGGATCGACACGCCGACCGTGTCCAGCTGCGGCATCGGGGTCAGCTGCAGGTTGTTTTCCAGGTTCAGCTCGTCGCGCGTGGCCTTGGAGTAGTTCAGGTCGGCGACCAGCTTGACGCCGCCGAAATTGAACTCGTTGTTCCAACCGAACGCATCGATCTTGTCCTTGCGCTTGTTGTACATGCCGCGCACCAGCGGATACACGCCGCTGGCGGTGCCGCCGGTGAACGAGCCGTTGGCGTTGATCTGCGGGTTGCTGACCAGCAGGCCCGGGGTGTAGTTGCCGTTGTAGTTGCTGAGGTTCAGCTCGAACTGGTTGGCGGTGTCGATCTGCTCGGCTTCGGTGTGGAAGGCATCGAAGGTGCTGGTCCAGCTGTTGTTCGGCCGGAACTGGATCGTGGCCATCACGCCGTCGCGCTTGTTGTTGCCGGTGCGGCGCAGCGCCTTGATGCCATCGGAGAAGTAGGTGCCGGCGCCCACGCCCGGGCGGTCGCCCTTGTCGGTGTGCTCGGTGGTCCACGGCTCGTACAGGCCGACCTGGTTCTCCTGGATCGGCATGTCGCTGTGCGCGTAGCCGATGGCGATGCCCAGGGTCTTGTCCAGGAACTGGTCGATGTAGCTGGCGCTGAAGCGGTTGCCGTACGGATCGACATTGGCGGCGCGGCCCAGCGAACTCTTCTGGTAGCGGCCACTGACCGCGATCACGCGCTCGCCGAAGCTGAGCGGGCGTGCGGTCTGCATGTCGATGGTGCCCGACAGGCCCTGGCCGACCAGCGCCGCGTCCGGGGTCTTGTACACCGTCACGCCGTTGACCAGCTCGGACGGGTACTGGTCGAACTCGACGCCGCGGTTGTCGCCGGTGCTGACCACTTCCCGGCCATTGAGCAGAGTGGTGGCGAAGTCCGGTGACAGGCCGCGCACGCTGATCACCTGCGCACGGCCCGCCACGCGCTGGGCGGCCAGGCCGGGCAGGCGCGAGATGGATTCGGCGATGCTGACGTCGGGCAGCTTGCCGATGTCTTCGGCGGAGATCGCTTCGACCACCGAGGTGGCGTCCTGCTTGACCGCGATCGCGCTCTCGATGCCGCGGCGGATGCCGGTGACCTGCACCGTATCCAGGTTGGTGGCGGCGGTGCCGGCCGGCGTGGTGGTGTTCTGCGTGGACTGTGCCGACGCCAGCGTCGGCGCCAGGACAACGGCCAGCGCGATGCTGAGCGCGCTGCGCTTGTGGTTCAACATTTTCCCCTCCCAGGCAATGTTGCAGATCGATTCGTGAACGTCCCGGCGTGACCGTGGACGTGCGACGCGGTGGCCGCTGTCGTCGCCGCTATGGTAGGCAGCGCGTTCTTCGCGGGAATCACCCTGCATACGTATTCAATGGCGTTTGCAGGGTTGTAATCGCTTTCAAATGCCTCGTGCGGTAGTGCCGGCCGCTGGCCGGCAATCACGATCACCGGGTTGCCGGCCTGCGGCCGGCACTACCGGTGCATTCAAAGCGGTGTGAAACGAATGGCCTGCCCACCGCCTGGTGCCAGCACCAGCGTCAGGGCATCGGCGCTGGTCACTTCGCGGGTTTCGCGCATGAACGCGAACGGATTGCTGCGGAAGTCCGCGCCCTCGCCATCGCGGTAGATGTCGGCGCGGTAGCGCACGCCCGGTTCCAGGAAGCCCAGCGATACCGGCAACACGCGGCCATGCTCGTCGGTGATGCTGCCGAGGAACCAGTCGCGGCTGTTGCGGTCGTGGCGCACGATCGTCACGTAGTCACCCACTTCGCCATCGAGCACGCGGCTCTGCTCCCAGTCCACCGCCACGTCCTCGATGAAACGGAACGCCTCGCGATGCTGCAGGTAGTGTTCGGGCAGGTCCGCGGCCATCTGGATCGGGCTGTACAGCACCACGTACAGGGCAAGCTGGCGGGCCAGCGTGCTGGGAATGGCCTGGCCGTGGCGGCCCTTCAGGCTGAGGATGCCGGGGGTGTAATCCATTGGCCCGGCCAGCATGCGGGTGAACACCAGGTTGACCTCGTGCTCCGGTGGGTTGGGCGGCTGGCCCCACGCGTTGTACTCCATGCCGCGTGCGCCTTCGCGCGAGATCCAGTTGGGGTAGGTGCGGCGCAGGCCGGTGTCCTTGATCGGCTCATGTGGGTTCACCGACAGGTGCCGGCGCGCGGCCTCCTGCACCACCTTCAGGTGGTGGCGGGCCATGAACTGGCCGTCGTGCCACTCGCGCCACAGCGGGCCACCGGCCGGATTGCGGCGGTCGACCTGGCCGTCGTCGCAGACGTAGCCGGTCTTGAACTGGTCCACGCCCAGCCGCGCATACAGGTCCAGTGCGGCATCCAGCTGGTCCTCGTAATGCTCGATGGCACAGCCGGTTTCGTGGTGGCCGATCAGATGCACACCCTTCTTCAGGCCATACGCTGACAGCGCTTCGATATCGAAGTCCGGCGTGGCGCGGGTGAAGTCGAAGTCGTAGCCGTTGCCCACCCAGTTGCCGTCCCAGCCGGGGTTCCAGCCTTCCACCAACACGCCACGGAAGCCATGCGCGGCGGCGAAGTCGATCACCTTCTTCGTTTTGGCGGTGGTGGCTGCATGCTTCGGTCCGGTGGCCCAGCTCTCATTGTCCAGGTGCATCGACCACCACACGCCCAGGTACTTGGCTGGCTTCACCCAGCTCACATCGCCCAGTGCATTGGGCTCGTTGAGGTTGAGGATCAGGTCCGATTCGACCAGGCCTCCGGCGCGGTCGGCGATCTGCAGCGTGCGCCAGGGCGTGGCAAAGGGCAGGGCACGGCGCACCTTCCAGCCTTGGGCGGAGGGCGACAGCTGCGCGCGCAGGCGCTGGCCCTCGGTTCGCCGCAGCCACATGCCGGCATAGTCCACCAGCGCCGCCTCGTGGATCGCCACGTGCAGGCCATCGCGGCTGCGCAGGGTCATCGGCGTGTGTACCAGCGGCACTTCACGCAGCGGCGTGCGCTGGTACAGGTATTCGTAGTGGATCGGTTCGCCGGCGGGAATCCACCACGCGGTGGAATCCTGCGCGATGGCGAACTCGGTCAGTTCGTCATCGATGATCGCCTCGTGCAGGTTCGGCTGTTCGGGGAACACATAGCGGAAGCCCAGGCCATCGTCGTAGACGCGGAACACCACATCCAGCCGCCGCTTGCTGCCGGTGGTCTCGGCCAGCTGCACGGTCAGTTCGTTGAAGTGGTTGCGGGTGAGCCGGCGCTCGCCCCACGGCTGTTCCCAGCGGTCATCGACGCTGCGCCGCTGCTGCCCAAGCAGGGCGAAATCGCGGTCCAGGCGGCCGTCGCGCAGGGCGAAGCCGAGCTTTGAATCCTCCACCACGGTTTCGCCGAAGCGTTCGACGCGGTAGCGGGCAGTGCCGCCGTCCAGCACCAGGCGGACCGTGAGCACCTTGCCCGGTGATTCGACGCTGGCCACCTGTGGCGCGGCCTGTGCCAGCGTGGCCAGGCCCAGCAGGGCCAGTCCGAGCACATGCGCGAACACCGCGCGTACAGCAGTGGGTGACATCGGCATTTCCCCTCCCAAGGCGCCGTTGGCAGACCCGGACCATAAGCCAGTGCGACAGGCGCGCTACCGCGCAACGCCATGAATACGTATGCAGCTGGACGCAGCCGACAGCCCCGCGTCTACCATGGGGCCAAGGCACCTTGAGGGAGGGGCCGCGCCCGCCCGCCGGCAACGACGGTGCGGACCTACAACGCGTGCAGAGAGGGAGGGAGGCCGACGGGCGCAAGCCGGTCCGCCGCTTCGATGCTGAAGATCATTTGCCTGACCGCTGCCCTGGGGGCAGCGCTGGGATCGACCGCGCAGGCGGCCGACCTGCAATTCGACGGCCGTCATGCGCGCGCCGAAGCCGCTGCCAAGGGCAGCTTCGTGCTGCATGCGCCGACGGGCGCAGTGCAGATCGCAGCCGCACCGATGCGCAGCCAGACCGGCAGCGTGATGTTCGATGCGCTGTTCGCGCTGGCCCAGCAGGAGATGGACCAGGACCGCGTGGATGCGATCCGCGATCCTGCGTTCGACGAAGGCCGGCCGGTGCCGTGCGAGTGCTTCCAGACCGGCGCGCGCTGGCCCTACGTGTGGACCCGCGATGTCAGCTTCGCCGCCGACCTGGCGCTGGCGCGGCTGGATCCGCAGCGCACCCGGCAGTCGCTGCAGTTCAAGCTGTCGGCAGCCCGCGATGGCCATACGCCCGGCCTGTTCGTCGCGCAGGACACCGGTTCCGGCGGCAGCTGGCCGATCAGCAGCGACCGCGTGGTGTGGTTCCTGGCGGCACGCCACCTGCTGGACGATCGCGTGTTCGCCGACCAGGTCTGGCAGGCGCTGCAGGGTACATTGGCGCAGGACCGCGCGATGGTGTTCGACGCGCAGATGGGCCTGTACCGTGGCGAGACCTCGTTCCTGGACTGGCGCGAGCAGACCTATCCGGACTGGACCCGCGAGGACGTGCGCTTCATCGGTGACTCCTACGCACTGTCCACCAACGTGCTGCACTACCAGGCACTGCGTCTGGCCGAACGGCTGGCCGGCCAGCACGGCGACGCCCGCGCGGCCGACTACAAGGCCTGGGCCGATGCATTGGCGCAGCAGATCGATGCACGTTTCTGGCGCGAGGATATCGGCCAGTACATGAGCTACATCGGCGAAGCCGCGCACCCGGTGCCGTACGCAAAGGTCGATCTGCTTGGCCTGTCGCTGGGCATCCTGGCCGACGTGCTGCCACCCGAGCGCGCAAGGCGTGCGCTGGCGGCCTACCCGATGGGGCCGGCCGGCAGCCCGGTGGTCTGGCCGCAGGAGGCGCAGCAGCCGATCTACCACAACCGCGCGATCTGGCCGTTCGTCAGCGCCTACTCGCTGCGTGCCGCGCGCCAGCTGGACGATGCGCCGCGCATCGCCGCCGAGATCCGTTCGCTGATGCAGGGCGCCGCGCTGGCCGGTTCCAACATGGAAAACTACGAACTGGTCAGCCAGGCCGTGCATGTTGACGAGGGCGCGCTGAGCGGCCCGGTGGTCAACTCCGAACGCCAGCTGTGGTCGGTGGCCGGCTATCTGTCGATGGTGGTCGAGGGCGTGTTCGGCGTGCAGGACGATGGCCGCGTGCAGCCCAAGTTGCCGGCGGTGCTGGTACCGGAGCTGTTCGGCAGCCAGCGCAGCATCCGTCTGGACGCTGCGGGCAGACGCTATGTGCTGGAGCGCCCGAAGCAGCTGGGTGATGGATTGCTTGTGGCGGGCAAGGTGAAGACGCGCGGTGCCACCACCACCGTGCAGCTGGTCCCCGCCGCCGCGGCGCCACGCAGCGAGGTGATGATGACCGACGCCAATGCGCGCGCACCGGCCACGCCGGCCGCACCGCAGGCGCGACGCAAGGGCAGCGGCTGGAACGTGGCGGTCGCTGCCGGCCAGGTGCTGTGGCAGGACGGTCGCGCGCTCACCGCCAGCAATGGCGAGGCACGCATCAGCGACGACGGCCTGCAGCATTGCCTCAGCCTGACCCGGCGCGACGGCGCATTGGAATCGCTGCACAGCCCGACGGTCTGCGTCGGTCCGCAGCAGGTGCTGAAGGGGGCGCAGCGCTGGCAGTTCAGCTCGGCCAGGGCCGGGCAGGTGCGCCTGCGCCTGCAGTACCGCAATCCGAACGGGCCGATCAACACGGGCGTCACCGCCGCGGTGAAGCAGCTGGTGCTGCAGTGCCCGGGCATTCCCCAGCAGCGGCGGACGGTCACGCTGCCGCACAGCGTGGCCGTGCAGGACTCGACCTCGGCGACGTTCACCGTGGCCAAGGGCCGGTGTTTGGTCGCGCTTGAGGAAGGCTTCAACATGAGCGCGCTGCAACACTTCGCGCACTACACCGGGGGCAAGGGCGGGCGCGACGGCGTGCTCAACCAGGCCCAGGTGCAGGCACTGATGGTGGCGCCGATGGCCGCGGCAGAGGGCGCACGATGAATCGTCCCGCCAAGCCGCAGCTGTCGTTCTGGCAGATATGGAACATGTGTTTCGGCTTCCTCGGCATCCAGTTCGGCTTCGCCCTGCAGAACGCCAATGCCAGCCGCATCTTCGAGACGCTGGGCGCGGACATCGATGCGGTGCCCGGGCTGTGGATCGCGGCGCCGCTGACAGGCCTGCTGGTGCAGCCGGTGATCGGCTACCTGTCCGACCACACCTGGACGCGCTGGGGGCGCCGCCGTCCGTTCTTCATGATCGGAGCGGTGTTGACCACGCTGGCGCTGCTGGTGATGCCGAACTCGCCGACGCTGTGGATCGCCGCCGGCACGCTGTGGGTGCTGGACGCCTCGATCAACGTATCGATGGAGCCGTTCCGCGCCTTCGTCGGCGATCAGCTGGCGCCGCGCCAGCGTCCAGCCGGGTACGCGATGCAGAGCTTCTTCATCGGCGTGGGCGCCATCGTCGCCAGCTTCCTGCCGTTCATCCTGGCCCACTTCGGGGTCGCCAATACGGCCGCCGCCGGTGAGGTGCCGGACACCGTGCGCTATGCGTTCTACTTCGGCGCGGTGGTGCTGCTGGCGGCGATCACCTGGACGGTGGTCAGCACCCGCGAGTACTCACCGGCAGAGCTGGCCGGGTTCGATGATGCCGAGCCATCGGCACATCATGTAGCAGCGCCGATCAGCGGTCCGGCACCCTGGATCCAGGTGGCCGTATGGCTGGGGCTGGGCGTGCTGCTGGCGCTGCTGATTGCGTGGCGGCAGGGCGACAGGATGCTGTACGTGCTGGCCGGCCTGTGTGCCGGCTATGGCCTGCTGCTGGCGCTCGCGCGCACGCTGCCGGCCACGCACATGCTGGCCGCCATCGTCGGCGACCTGCGCGCGATGCCGGTCACCATGCGTCGCCTGGCGTGGGTGCAGTTCTTCTCGTGGTTCGCGCTGTTTGCGATGTGGATCTACACCACCGCCGCGCTGGCCGGCGCCCACTTCGGTTCGACCGAACCGGAGTCGGCGGCCTACAACGAGGGTGCCAACTGGGTGGGCGTGCTGTTCGGCGCCTACAACGGTTTCGCCGCGTTGGCGGCGGTGCTGATTCCACTGATGGTGCGTGCGATCGGCCTGCGCTGGAGCCACCTGGTCAACCTGTGGCTGGGCGGTGCCGGGCTGGTCTCGCTGATGTTCATCCGCGACCCGCACTGGCTGCTGCTGTCGATGGTCGGCGTCGGTTTCGCCTGGGCATCCATTCTCTCGCTGCCCTATGCACTGCTGTCCGACAGCGTGCCGGCGTCGAAGATGGGCGTGTACATGGGCATCTTCAATTTCTTCATCGTGATCCCGCAGCTGGTCGCCGCCAGTGCGCTCGGCTTCGCCCTGCGTACATTGCTGGGTGGCCAGCCGATGCATGTACTGGTGCTGGGCGGCTGCAGCCTGTTCATCGCCGGCCTGTGCGTGCTGTGGGTTCCGTCCCGTCCGGAGGTGGTGTGATGCGTGGTGCGCTGTCTGTTGCTGTTTCCTTGTTACTGCTGGCCGGCCATGCAGCGGCCGCGCCGCGCCCGGACTATGTGGGCACCACCGAGCCATTCGCCAGCGATGCGGTGTACTTCGTGGTCACCGACCGCTTCGTCAACGGCGATCCGTCCAACGACCATCGCGACCAGGGCGGCACGCATCGCACCTTCGATATCCCGGTGCCGTGCCCGGACAAGGTGGACGGCAACATCGGCTATCTCGGTGGTGACTTCCGCGGTGTGCTCGACAATGCGCAGTACATCCGCAACCTCGGCTTCGGTGCGGTGTGGATTACCCCCATCGTCGACAACCCGGACGAGGCGTTCACCGGCAGCAAGCCGATCAGCTGCACCAGCACGCTGACCGATCGCGGCAAGACCGGCTACCACGGCTACTGGGGCATCAACTTCTACAAACTCGACGAGCACCTGCCCAGCAAGGACCTGGACTTTGCCGGGCTGACCAAGGGCCTGCACGGTGCTGGCCTGAAGGTGGTGCTGGACATCGTCGGCAACCACGGTTCGCCGGCCTGGACCATGCCGATACGGCAGCCGCAGTTCGGCCAGATCTTCGACAAGGACGGAACGCTGATCGCTGACCACCAGAACCTGCCACCGCAGAAGCTGGATCCGAAGCACAACCCGTTGCACGCGTTCTACAACAACATCGGCCCGGTCGACAGCAAGGACGGTTCGATCTTCGACGGCAACCTCGCCGAACTGTCCGACTTCAACCAGGACAATCCGGCGGTGATGGACTACCTGGTGGGTGCCTACCTGCAGTGGACCGCGCAGGGCGTGGATGCCTTGCGCATCGACACCATCGGCTGGCTGCCGCACCCGTGGTGGCATGCCTTCGTGAAGCGCATCCGCGCCGAGCACCCGGGCATGTTCATGTTCGGCGAAGCGTTCGATTACGATGCCGCACGCATTGCCGAGCACACCTGGCCGGCCAACGCCAACGTCAGCGTGCTCGATTTCCCGTTGCGCGGCGCGCTGGAGCAGACCTTCGGCACCGCCGGCAAGGGCTTTGAAACCCTGGCCGAGCCGCTGCACCTGAGCGGTGGCCCGTACGCCAATCCGTACGAGCTGATGAGCTTCTACGACAACCACGACATGCCGCGCCTGCAGGCCAGCGACAATGGCTTCATCGATGCGCACAACTGGTTGTTCACCGCGCGTGGTATTCCGGTGGTCTATTACGGCTCGGAAACCGGCTTCATGCGTGGTCGCGCCGAGCATGCCGGCAATCGTGCCTACTTCGGCCAGCCGCGTGTGGATGCTGCGCCGCAGAGCCCGATCTTCGCGGCGCTGCAGCGCATCGCGCGACTGCGCGAAGCTACCCCGGCGCTGCAGCGCGGCCTGCAGGTGAACGAGCGCCTGCAGGGTGATGAGGCGGTGTTCTTCCGCGTGCTGCAACAGGGCGAGGTGTCGCAGACCGCGCTGGTACTGCTGAACAAGGGCGACGAGGCCAGGACTCTCACCGTGGCGCGTTACGTCCAGGCCGGCCGCTGGCGTGATGCGCTGGATGGCGGTTCGTTGCAGGTGGATGCCTCCCTGAAGGCCGAAGTGCCCGCGCACGGCGTGAAGGTCTACGTGCTGGATTCCGCCGTGCAGCAGGCGGTGTTGCAGGCCGAGCTGGACAAGGCGATGGCCGACCAGCGGGCCCGGGACCGGCGTCTGGGGCGGTAGTGCCGGCCGCTGGCCGGCAACCCCGGATTCCTGGCACCTGCAGATGCCGGCCAGCGGCCGGCACTACCGGGTTTGGCCGCATCCGGCACAATAGGCCCCCCTCACGCCCCACCGTACCGCCATGACCGACCTCGCCCCGCAGACCCCGATCGAAACCCTGCTGAAGGCGGCGATGGACGGGGCGGTGCCAATCCGCGCCTTCATGGAGGCCTTCGTCGCCTCCGAAGTGGTACTGCTGACCGGCAGCCTGGTGACCCCCGACGGCAGCGGTTTCGACCCGCTGCTGTTCGACAAGCAGGGCACGCTGCACGTGGCCGTGTTCACCGATCCGTCGCGGGTGGGCATCTACAGCCAGCAGGCACCGCACCAGATCCGCTGGCTGATGCTGGACGTGCTGCGTCGCGTGCCGGGTGGCTATGGCGTGGTGATCAACCCAGGTACTTCGCTGGGCTTTGAGATCTCGCCCAGCGGCGTGGGCGAGATCCTGAGGGACTTCGCACAGGGCTGAGCCCCCGGCTTCTGTAGCGTCGAGCCATGCTCGACTGCCTTTCGCGTATCGCCTGATGTGTCGAGCATGGCTCGACGCTACAGAAGGCTTCCCTTCGGGCGCCGTACGTGATCCCCTTGGGTGACATCGGGATCGAGGCATTGCCATGGAATTCAGGGAATTACCTGCCGACGCACCGGCACGATCGCGCCATTCCCGCTCCGCGCTGATCTTCCTGATCGCGGCCATTGTCGTCGCGCTGGTGTCCATGCCCGTGCTGCGTGCGGTAGGCATGGTGCTATGGCCGGTGTTCGCCATTGCCTGGCTGATCAACCTGGGCGCGGCCTGGCATCTGGCCCAGTGGGCACGCCAGCAGGGCCGTTCGGCGTGGGCATTCGGGTTACCGGCGGTGCTTGGTACCGTCGCCTCGATCGTGGTCTATGTGCTGCTGGCGTTGCTGGGGCCGAAGGCAGCGGCGCGCTGAAGCCTCGCGGTCGCCGAAGGCGCTGTGCCGAGCATGGCTCGGCACTGCAGGTTCCACGCGGAGCGCCGGCACATCGGCCGGCGCTCCGTTGCCTCACATCGTCACCTTGCGCCGGTTGTCATCGCTCACCCGGTCGATCAGCTTGTTGTACGGATCGAAGCCCGCTTCATCCGGCTTCTCGTCCACCGTCACCGTGATCTTCGGCTCGGCGCTGGTGATGTGGTGGCGCTGCAGGTACAGCACCTTCTGGTCGCGCTCCTTGCCCGACGGACCATTGGCGAACACGCCGACCTCGACCCAGTCATCCATCTTTCCGTCGCTTTCCTTGCCCTTGCCGTCGGCGTACTGCTTGGCGGCGTGCAGGTCCAGGGTCACGTCGTAGCGGCCGTCATCGCGCTTGCGGGCGCTGGCGGCCATCACCCGGTTGTCGTAGAAGCTGATCTTCTCGAACAGGTCGGTGACCAGCTGCTGGCGGTCAGCCGGGGTCTCGGCACGGATGTAGCCCAGCAGCTCGCGTGAGGTGGTGTACGGCGGCTGCTGGTAGCGCTTGTCCTGCAGGAAGCGCTTCAGAGCACGGTTCAGCGCCTGCTCGCCGATTTCCTCGCGCAGCCGGTAGAACACCAGCGAACCCTTCTGGTAGTGGATGTACTGCTGGTTCTCCACGCGCTCCAGTGGCTGTTCTTCGATGGCCTCGCCGCCGCGCCCGGACAGGTAGCCGTCCAGCTCGCGCTTGAGGAACTGGCGCATGTGCTGGCGGCCGTACTCCTGCTCCATCACCATCAGTGCCGAGTACTGTGACAACGACTCGGACAGCATGGTCGCGCCCTGTACGTTGGCGCCGATCACCTGGTGCGCCCACCACTGGTGCGCGATCTCGTGCGCGGTCACGTAGAACACGTAGTCCACCTTGTCCGGGTCACGCAGGTCGGCGATGAAACCGATGGCCTCGGAATAGGGAATGGTGTTGGCGAACGACTGCGCGAAGCGGGCATAGCCCGGAAACTCGATGATGCGCACCTGGCGGTGCTGGTACGGGGTGAAGTTCGCCTCGTAGTAGGCCAGCGACTTCTGCACCGCTTCGATCATCCGGTCCACGTTGTAGCCGTGCGCCGGATCGAAGTAGACCTCGATCGGGATGTCCTTGTACGTCGCCCTGCGCACCTCCCAGCGTGCCGAAAGATAGGCGTAGAAGTTCAGCATCGGCCGGTCCATGGCATAGCTGAAGCAGCGTCGGCCATTCACCGTGGTCTCCCGCTGCAGATAGCCCGGCGCCAGCGCTACCTGGTCCGGTGCGGTGCAGACCGTGGTGCGGAAGTCGAGCCAGTCTGCGTCGTTGGAGATGTAGGTGTTGGCGCGCGCGGCTTCGTCTTCCAGCTTGGGCATGCGCCGGGGTTCGCCGAGGCCGCGCTTGCGGCGCTCGTTGCGGTCGCTGATCTCGGCCCCCTCGTTGTAACCGAACGAGGGCAGCACGCGGCTGTTGAAGAAGGTGCCGTTGTCGACGATGTTGCTCGGCGCCAGCCCCGCGGTGATGCCATTGGGCGTCTGCACCACCCGGAAGTGCACGTTGCGGCTTTCACCCGGCTGCAGTGGCATGGCCAGGCGGTAGATGCGGTAGCCAAGGTCGGCGTCATGCATCGACAGGGTCTGCCCACCCAGGTCAACCGCGACCAGCTGCTTGTCGTCGCCCATCGAGACATGCACGTCCTGGATCGGCACGGCGTGCGTGTTGCGCACCGTCCAGTTCGCGTCGATCACCATCGACTGCGATTCCGGGAACAGGTCCACGCGGTTGTCCACCGCCACGACGCGCGGCTGCGGCAGGGCGCGGTACTTCGACAGTTCGCGTTCGTAGCGGGCCTGCAGGTCCAGCTGCCGGTCGGGCGCGATGAATTCGTTGCGGATGTTGGTGCTCCAGTACAGCCAGCCACCCACGCCGATGAAGGCCAGGGTGGCCAACCCGGCCAAGGCACCGGTGGGGCCGCGCAGGCGACGGCCGGCCAGGGCCAGGCGCTGGCGCAGCCCCTGGCTGACACCGCGCACCCAGAATGCGGAGGCCAGGCACATCAGCGCCAGCAGGAACAGCGCCCAGTAGCCCTGGAACGCCAGCTGCCCCGGCAGGAAGTGGCCGTAGCCGTTCATGTCCGAATAGGGCGCGTTGGGCCAGCTGCCGAAGTTGTACAGGTGCTGCGTGTAGTCGAGCAGGCCAAGCACGCCCTGGCCGATCATCACCACGATCAGCAGCGCGTAGCCGACGAACTTGTTGTTGGTGAGCACCTGCAGCACCAGCGCCAGGCCACCCATCAGGATGTAGACCACCGAATCCAGCGCCAGGCTGCGCAGGTACAGCAGCGGCTCAAGATGCGTGTAACCCTTGGCCAGCTGCACGCCCATCGCCGCCAGCGCACCGGCCGCCTGGAAGCAGATGATCACCGCCAGCAGCGCGGTGAACTTGGCCAGCAGCGGCACCCAGTTCGGCACCGGCATCGCGTCGGTCACTTCGTTGATGCGCGCACTGCGTTCCTTCCAGACCAGCTCGCCGGCGAAGAACAGCACGATGATCACCAGCAACCAGCTGAAGGCGCCCTGCAGGCCCATGATCATCTGCGAGGTGACCGGCCAGATCGGGGTGCCGTACAGCGTCTGCCGGAACAGTGCGCTGGGCAGGAAGTTGGTCAAGCCCAGTACCAGCAGCACGATGAACGGCACGCTGCGCAGGACGCCGCGCGTATCGAAGCGCACCTGGCGCAGGAACTGCTGCCACGCGGTGGTGGCGGTGAACGCCGGTACCACGCGCGGCAGCGTTGCGCGGGTCGGGCGGGCGGCGCTGGCGTCGGCAGCCGGCTGCGCCTGCCTGCGGCCCCAGCGACGGCGGCCGCTGCCGCTGCGCTCGGTACGGAACAGCGCGAAGGTGGCGGCGAACAGCGCTGCGGCCACGCCCAGCCAGAGGACGCGGTTGGCCAGCAGATAGCCGGTCAGTGCGGGAATTCCACTGTTGCGCTCGTCGGTGGACCAGTAGCGGATGGTGCGGCTCAGTGCACGCATGCCCAGCGGCTCGCTCAGCACGGCGATCCACGTGTTGTCGATGTCGCGCAGCAGGGCTGCACTGACGCCATACAGTACGAGGTAGGCCACCAGGCCGATGTAGACCCACAGGATCGAACGGGTCAGCGCCGCCAGCAGTGACAGCAATGCCGTGGTGAACAACAGGTTGGGAATGATGATGACCGCGAACGTCCAGGCATAACCGCGCCAGCTGATCGGCCCCATGCGTTCGGGGTCGACCCACGGCATGAACGGCGCCAGCCACAGGCCGAACGCAATCACAACGTAGACAAGCAGGCCGGCTGCCAGGGCAGCGGCGATGCGCCCGGCCAGGTAGTCGCGGCGCTTCACCGGGCTGGCGAAGATCAGTTCGGCAGTGCCGAGTTCGAAGTCACGCAGCAGCGCATTGCTGACGAACAGCGCAGTGACGAGCATGCCGAGCAGGGTGAAGATGCCCAGCATCTGCGCGATCACGGTGGGCGCGTTGCCGTGCACGTTGCCACTGCCGCCACCGATCTGTACGGCGTCGCTGGAGGCGGCGGCGAAGGCGAGCAGGGCGAACAGCCCGGCCAGCAGCCACAGCAATGGGGAACGCAGCTGCTCGCGCAGCTCGAATCGGAAGAAGTTGAGGATCATGGCGTGCTCCGCTCAGGCTGCCGCGCGGGCACGGGCCTGCAGGCGCAGGCGCTGGAAGTACACGTCCTCGAGGTCGGGTGCCACGGCCACGAAGCCGTCGCCGGGGTCGTTGGCGCTGTGCACGTGGATCACCGGGCGGCCACCGACCAGGCGGGTCGACAGCACCACGTAGCGCGCTTCATGGTCGGCCAGTTCCGAAGGATCGACCTGCTTGCGCCAGACCTGGTGCTGCAGGGCGTCGATGGCCTCGGCAGGACGGCCGGTGAGCAGCACCTGGCCCTTGTTCATGATCGCCATCGTCGGGCACAGGTCGGTCACGTCCTCGACGATGTGGGTGGACAGGATCACCGCCACGTTCTCGCCGATCGCCGCCAGCAGGTTGAGGAAGCGGTTGCGTTCCTCCGGGTCGAGGCCGGCGGTGGGTTCGTCGACGATCACCAGCCGCGGGTCACCCAGCAGCGCCTGGGCGATGCCGAAGCGCTGGCGCATGCCGCCGGAGTAGGTGCCGAGCTTGCGCTTGCGCGCGTCCCACAGGTTCACCTGCTGCAGCAGTCCATCGACCACCTCGCGGCGCTGCGCACGCTGGGTCAGGCCCTTGAGCACCGCGAAATGTTCCAGCAGGTCCAGTGCGCTGACTTTCGGGTAGACGCCAAAATCCTGCGGCAGGTAGCCCAGCCGACGGCGCACCGCGTCCTTGTCGCGCAGCACGTCGATCGGCGCCTCACCCGGAATGCTGAGGGTGGCCGTGCCACTGTCGGCCTCCTGCAGGGTCGACAGCGTGCGCATCAGCGACGACTTGCCGGCGCCGTTGGGGCCGAGCAGGCCGAACATGCCGCGCGGGATGTCCAGGGTGACGTTGTTGAGGGCATGCACGCCGTTGGCGTACGTCTTGGACAGCGAATCGATCTTCAGCACTTGGCAGCTCCAGTAGAAGAGGCGGACCGAGGTGGAATCGACCGGGCTACCTGAAATCAGGTTGCCTAGCCTTGAAGGCTGAAACTATGGGACGTGCAGCCTCAACGTCCTATAGGACGTGTCCCAGAGTCATGGATACTCGTGGGTGTCCTGCAGGCACTGAGCTGCAACACCGGATTGCATGCGATGGGCTCTGGTCTGGATGCCAGCCGGCAGTTCAGCAGACGAGCGCTACCGATGTTCCCTGTGTGCGTTGTGGTTATCGCTCACGGGCAGGCAGGCGTCATCCGCCGTTGGTCATGGGGGGGGAGTCCCGCCGTCGCACGTTGGGCCGGGGCGGGAGGCCTGGCGGCGCTTACCGGCGCAGCGACGACTCCCGCACCACCAGCTTCACCGGGATGCTCTGGCTGTCCACCGGCTGCCGGCCGATCAGTGCCAGCAGGCGCTCCACCAGCAGCTGCCCGGCCTGCTTGGTGTCCTGCTGCACGGTGGTCAGCGCCGGGGACACCGAAGCCGCCAGCGGGATGTCGTCGAAGCCGGTTACTGCCACGTCCTGTGGCACCTGCAGGCCGGCCTCGCGCAGGGCGCGCATCGCGCCGATGGCAATCAGGTCGCTGGCCGCGCAGATCGCATCGATCGGTTCGCCGCGCGCCAGCAGCGCCTGGCAGGCCTCCTGGCCGGACGCCTCGGTGGTGATCGCATCGTGCTGCAGCGCCGGTTCCGCAGCCAGGCCGTGTTCCTGCAGGGCCGCGACATGGCCGCGGTAGCGCTCCTGGAATTCGGGGTAGTGGCTGGACGCATGGCCGAGGAAGGCGATGCGGCGGCAGCCCTGCTGCAGCAGGTGGGTGGTGATGTCGTGCCCGCCCTGGAAGTTGTCGCTGCCGATCGACACGCCGGGCTGGCCGGGCAGGGCGGCGCCCCAGCGCACGAAATGCGTGCCCTGTTCGACCAGCCGCTGCAGGCGGTCGCGCGATTCGTGGTAGTCACCGTAGCCGAGCAGGATGATGCCGTCGGCCTTGTTGCTGTCCTCGTAATCGGCCTGCCAGTCGGTGGACAACTGCTGGAACGAGACCAGCAGGTCCTGCCCGTGCAGGGCGCAGGCGCGGGTGATCGAGCCCAGCATCGAATGGAAGAACGGGTTGATCAGCGAGTCGTCGTTGGTCGGGTCCTCGAAGAACAGCAGCGCCAGGGTGCCGGCATTGCGCAGGCGCAGGCTGGAGGCGTTCTTGTCGACCTTGTAGTTCAGCTCGCGGGCGATGCGCAGGATGCGCTCGCGGGTCTCGGCGTTGACCATCGGGCTGCCACGCAGGGCGCGCGACACGGTCGGCTGGGAGACCCCGGCCAGGTGGGCGATGTCCAGGGAGGTGGCTTTGCCTTTGATGGTCATGGGCACGCGGAAGGGGGCAGGGTGGAAGGTGCCGGGGCATGATGCCATGGGCTGACGCGGATGCCCTTCCCGATGTCCGCCGAGGCGAAGGTAAGTCATTGCCGGACAAGGAAATCAGCCCAAACCTCCGGTGCCGCCGGGGTCTTCCGGCCGGGCGGATGGCGGCGGCAATGCTAAGATGCATCGTTCTCGCACTCCCCCAAATTTCAACAGGGGCGGCCCAGCGTACTGCACCCCCGGCCGGGGCTGTGCTATCACTGGCGGTCTGCCCCTGGACAACGGACGAAGGTACCTATGGCGCGCGGCATCAACAAAGTCATCCTGGTCGGCAATCTCGGCAACGACCCGGACGTGAAGTACACCCAGGGCGGCATGGCGATCACCCGCATCAGCCTGGCCACCACCAGCGTCCGCAAGGACAAGGATGGCAACCAGCAGGAGCGCACCGAATGGCACCGCGTGGTGTTCTTCGGCAAGCTCGGCGAGATCGCCGGCGAGTACCTGCGCAAGGGCAGCTCGGTCTACGTCGAAGGCAGCCTGCGCTACGACAAGTACACCGGCCAGGACGGCGTGGAGAAGTACTCCACCGACATCATCGCCGATGAAATGCAGATGCTGGGCGGCCGCGGTGAAGGCGGCGGCGGTGGCGGCGGTGGTGGCAACTACGGCGGCGATCGTCCGCAGCGCCAGCAGGCGCCGCGCCAGGAGTACGGCGGCGGCGGCGGTGGCCAGCGTGGCGGCCAGGGCGGTGGCTATGGCAACCAGGGCGGCAACCAGGGCGGCGGTTACGGCAACCAGGGTGGCAACCAGCGCCCGCAGCCGCAGCAGGCGCCGCCGATGGACGACTTCGCTGACGACGATATCCCGTTCTGATTCCTACTTGACGGTTTTGGTGTTGATAGAGGCCCTCATCTTTATGGATGGGGGCCTTTTTTTCGTTAGGCAGAATCCAGCCGTGATCTAACCTTCTACTTGCGGCAGGGTGTTGATGGATGACTGGCGACACACCATAGCGAATCAGAATGGAGAGCGGCACCGGAAAGCCGTCTGCTCGAGCCCATCGCTGGTGCATGGCTTCGGCGGGTCTTGATACGGCGTGCGAAGGACAGGCATAAACCTAACGAGCTGGCGCGGGGCTGTCGCACACCCTGTGGACACGGTTACCGCGGGCCTATGCTCAATTGCGGTGTGCTTCTCCAAAGCTTGTCTTGTCGCACAAAATCTGTCATTAGCTTGCTCTAGGATTTGCCCATCCCCAGCAAGGTTGGGGGGAGAACATGTTCGTTCCGTGCATTAAGGACTGATGTCGGATGGAATCCTTTGGTCGGACTTGCCAGTTGTCTTTCACATGGAGTGTGTACCAATGGCATTTGCAATGCCCCTGCGCAGCCACAAGGCTGCCGCCATTCTCTCCTTCTGCCTAGCATTAGGCAGTACATCGACTGCAAGTGCAGCCACCTACTACGGCCCTCCCTACACGGTTCAGTCGTTTCGCGGCGTTGGCTCGTTTGAGAGCATAGGTGCGGCGGTCAACTTCTTGGTTGGGAAGATCCAAGCCCCTTGCCAACAGGACCCCAAGTGCACCAAGCCGCCCGTTGTCACGGTGCGATACGGCACCGACGGCTGGGCTGCGACGATCTACGTTAATGGAAGTGTTAGTGACAACGTTTTTGCTTCCGAGATATTGATTGGACAGCCCCAGAAGAATTTCGGCGGGTGCCAGAAGCGTTGTTCGGCTGGGCTTGGCTCCGCTACCGATGGAACTGGGGCTCGAGGTGCTGCTGACAGTGCTTCAAAGGCCAATGCCCGTGATCCAGGAAGCCCGTTTGAGGGTGATCCGATCAATACCTCCACTGGCAACTTCTATCGGCAGGAAACGGACTTCGAGTCTCCGTCAGGCCTGATGTTCCGGCGGTTCTACAACAGTTCTGCTCGTGCCCCGGGTTCTTCTTTGGGGCGTCAGTGGCGCCATCTTTTTGATCGGCGACTCGAAGTGCTTGCACCCACCACGGGAGCGGCCGGAGACCGCACGTTCATTCGTGCCATTCGGCCGGATGGCAGTTCAGAGCTGTTCACTCGAGCCCCAAGCGGCTGGATCGTCGATGCCGATGTCGCAGACGTGCTCGTCGATCGAGAGGCGGGCACCGGCTACGCATTGCAGTTGGCGGCCAACCGCCAAACCGAAGTCTACGATGCAACAGGCTTGTTGAAGGAGGTCTATGACTCTGCAGGCAGGAAGCTTCTGTCCTTGCAGTATTCAGACGCAACCACGCCGGCAGATGTGGCGCCAGTCGCTGGGCTCCTGTTGACCGTTGGCGACGTCAGCGGGCGGACCTTGAGCTTCAAGTATGATGCCTCATCGCGATTGACCACGATGATGTTGCCAGACGGTGCATCGCAAACGTTTGGCTACAACCCCGCAGGACAGCTTGCCTCGGTGACCTATCCGGACGCCACAAGCAAGGGCTACATCTACAACGAAACAGCCAACAGCCCCACTGTCTCAGGTACGTCCTTCCTCACAGGGATTGTGGATGAGAAAGGCGTTCGTTACGAGACCGTTAAATTCGACTACAACCATCGCGCCTATCACGCAGAGTTCGCTGGCGGAGTTGATACCACAACCTTGGACTACGCCGCTTCCACCTGGAAGGGAACGCTGCCAGTAACTGTCAAGGGGCCACTCGGAGCAACTTCCAAGTTGGGCTTCGTGGATACAGGAAAGGGGCGTTTGATGCCCGCAGGCGGTTCGGCCGCCTGTGGTGACCAATGCAACCAACCCTACAAGGCCATGACCTATGACGTGAACGGCTACCCGGCGTCGGTCACGGACTTCAAGGGAATCACTACAAGGACCACGTACACGGCAGACGGGCTGCTGGCCGAACAGATTGACGCCGTCGACACCCCGCAGCAGCGCACCACGACGACCACGTGGGATAGCGCACTGCGTTTGCCTCTGAGTCGGGTGGTAAAGAACTCTGCGGGCGTGGCCGTTTCCAGCAGTTCATGGAAGTACAACGCGTTGGGCCTGGAGGTCGCGCGGTGCGAGGTGGATCCTGCCAATTCGGCTGCGGTCGGGTATGCGTGCGGAGCTGCAACCGATGCACCCGCTGGGGTTCGTCAATGGACCACCGCCTACTGCTCGGCGGTGGATGCCACCCAATGCCCGCAAGTCAGTCTTGTCCTTGCCGAAGACGGGCCGCGATCCGATGTTCAGGACGTTACCAGGTACAGCTACTACCTGACCGCGGATGAGTCGGGTTGCGGCGTTCTCGGGGGCTCCTGCCACCGCGCTGGTGACCTTCAGTCCGAGACCAATGCTCTCGGTCAAGTGACGACACGGCTGGCCTACGACCGAAATGGGCGTGTCAGCCGCCTTCGAGACGCGACCGGTACGATCCATGATTTTGGCTATTCCACTCGAGGCAAGCTTACCTCGATAACCGAGCGGAACAGTGTGGACGGAGCTGCGTCCACCAACGATCGAGTGACCTCCCTTTCCTATGATGCGACAGGTAATGTCGCATCGGTTGTTGACCCCGATGGAGTATCCCTCAGCTACACCTACGATGATGCGCACCGTCTCGTCCAGATCAATGACGGGGCCGGGAACCACATTCGCTACACCCTCGATGTGGCAGGCAATCGCACCAAAGAGGAGGTGTTCGACGCAGGTGGTGGACTGAAGCGTTCGCTCTCTCGCGTTTACAACAAGTTGGGGCAACTGGTGTCCCAGAAGACGGCAGCGGGGAATTCAACCGACTTTACTTATGACCTGGCGAACAACGTCCAGCTCATCACCGATGCCCTGAAGCGAAAGACGCAGTTTGACTACGATCCCTATGGAAGGCCCAGCAGGGTGCTTCAGGACGTTTCCGGGATGGCGGTCGAGACGCGATACGAGTATGACGTCGAAGGCCGGACCACCAAGGTTGTCGATCCCAAAGGCCTGGCGACCAATTACGGCTATTCAGGGCTGGGCGACTTGTTGAGCCGCCAGAGTCCCGACACGGGCGCAACCACTGCCAGTTACAACAGTGCAGGGCAGCCGGCGAAGCAGGTTGACGCCAATGGCACGGCTAGCAGCTACACATACGATGCCCTGGGGCGCGTGGTGCGCAAGGTTTATGGGAACGAAGCGATTGTTGCGTCATACGTGTATGACCAAGTCGAGGACATCTGCTCAGCTGGTGAGTCGTTTGCAAGCGGGCGCCTCTCATCCTTGCAGGATGACGGCGCTAAAACCCAGTATTGCTACGATCGCTCCGGCAATGTGACGCGCAAGGTGCAGACGTCATCGGGGCAGAGCGTAGGCGTCAGCTATGCCTACACCAATGCTGGCCGACTTCGTTCTGTCACCTATCCTGACGGAACGGTGGCGGACTACAAGCGAGATGCAGCCGGCACGGTCACCGAGATCGGCGTGGCTCGACCGGGTGCTGCTCGTGTCGTGTTGCTTTCCAGTGCAAAGCGCCATCCCTTCGGCCCATCTGCGGGCTGGGCCTACGGCAACGGGCGTACGTTGGCGCGAGACGTCGACCAGGATTACCGTCCGTCGGCGTTGATCGGCAGTGGCTCGGGAGCACTGAATGCAGCCTTCTCGTTCAGTACTGTGGGCGAGTTGACTGGCCTCACCTCCGGAGGGACTGGGGCAACGTCCGTATCGCTGACCTACGACGCCTTGAGCCGATTGACTGCCTTCAAGGATGCGGCCACTGGCTCGATCATCGACAGCTACTCCTACGACGCCACGGGCAATCGCACGTCTGCGAAGGTCAATGGAGCTGAGCAGGCCTATGCCTATCCCTCAGACAGTCATCGCCTGCAAAGCGTCGCGGGGGCGTCGCGTGCCTACGATGCAGTCGGCAACACGCTTTCGATCCAAGGCGTGGAGCGCGAGTTTGCTTACAACGCAATGGGGCGTTTGAGTGCGGTGAAGCGAAGCGGCACGGTTGCTGCGGAATACCATTACAACGATCTTGGTCAGCAGATTTCCCGGAAGGCCGGAGGTGCTTCAGCCCTGAATCTCTACGATGAGCGCGGGCAATGGCTGGGGGAATACGACCAGGCGGGTATTGCGCGTCAGCAGGTGATCTGGTTGGACAACCTGCCTGTCGGATTGCTGAAGGGTAGCGCGCTCTACTACGTTCAGCCGGATCATTTGGGCACCCCTCGCGTTGTCGTTGACCCAGCCCGTGACGTCGCAGTTTGGACTTGGGATCTGAAGGGGGAAGCGTTCGGTGCGACGGCACCCAACGAGGATCCGGACCAGGATGGCACGCTTTTTGAGTTCGCGATGCGCTTCCCTGGGCAGCGATATGATGGTGTGTCTGGTCTCAACCAGAACTACTACCGTGACTACGATCCCGCCAGTGGCCGCTTCGTGACGTCAGACCCGCTCGGATTGCAGGGGGGAATCAGCACCTACGGCTACGTGAAGGGCAACCCGCTCGCATCAGTTGACCCCGATGGGATGCAGGCAATTCCTTTACTGCCCCCGCCCCCCGTGGTCACGGGCGCCCCGGGTGCCGCTGGGACGTACAATGGGGGTGACCTCAGCAATCCGAACGGCAATTGGGATTTTGGTCCAAAGATCAACAGCGATAGCCTTAGGAATGCCCTTAAGGCGGGTGAGATGTTGGGAGTTGGGCCGAACGGTATTCTGAATCCGCTTAGCCCAGCGTCGCAGATGGCTGTTGCATTGATCAAATCTGCGTGTGCCGACGGGGATGACGACGACTTCGTTGCTGACTGCCAAAGCCATATCCAAGGCTGTAAGACTACCTGCACGCGCGCTGGTGGAGACTTCAGGCAGCCTGGGGTGTGGGGGGGGAGCTTCGCACGCTGTATGATCGGCTGCGTTCCCAATAGGTGCGAGAAGTTGATCAAACAAGGCGATTTGAATGGATATTGAAGGAATCACGGCCCTAATTGATTCTGGCGACGATGCTGGTGCTCTTGGGCACCTTCTGGCTCTTGTTGAGAGGGAGCCGGCGGCTGAGGGCGCGTGGCTATTCCTGGTAGGGATAGGCTTTCGGACGAATGATCCTCATTTAACGTTGAGGGCATTTCGGGCGCTGGAGGTATTTCGCCCTCGCGATGCCTTTGTTGCTTCTGGTCTTGTGGATTGCTTACTTCAGTTGAAGCAATACGAAGAGGCACGGCGCGTCATTAATGCTTTTGCGGAGGTCGCGCAGGCTGGGAATGCGGTGCATGAGACTGTGCTGAAGGAACACCGCAAGGCGCTGGCGTTCATCGATGATAGGGTCTCGGAGAATATCAAAGGCTCGGATGGGTCCTGAACGTCGGCGCTGCATCAATTTTCAGGGAATGGGCAGCAGTCCATCCGCATGCCGGTGAAGCGCTTCGATCGTCTATCCGTCCGACAGTCACCGCCTGGAAAGCGTCGGGGGCGTGTCGCGTGCCTACGATGCGGCTGGCAACACGCTTTCGATCCAGGGCGTGGAACGCGAGTTTGCTTACAACGCAATGGAGCGCTTGAGTGCGGTGAAGCGAAACGGTACGGTTGCTGCGGAATATCATTACAACGATCTTGGCCAGCAGATAACCCGCAAGGCTGGAGGTGCTTCAGCACGGAGTCTCTACGCTCTACGATGAGCGTGGGCAATGGCTGGGGGAATACGACCAGGCGGGTATTGCGCGTCAGCAGGTGATCTGGTTGGACAACCTGCCTGTCGGATTGCTGAAGGGTAGCGCGCTCTACTACGTTCCGCCGGATCATCTGGGCACCCCTCGCGTTGTCGTTGACCCAGCCCATGACGTCGCAGTTTGGACTTGGGATCTGAAGGGGGAAGCGTTCGGTGCGACGGCACCCAACGAGGATCCGGACCAGGATGGCACGCTTTTTGAGTTCGCGATGCGCTTCCCTGGGCAGCGATACGACGCTGAAAGCGGCCTTCACTACAACGTTCAGCGTGACTACGATCCCGCCAGTGGCCGCTTCGTGACGTCAGACCCGCTCGGATTGCAGGGGGGAATCAGCACCTACGGCTACGTGAAGGGCAACCCGCTCGCATCAGTTGACCCCGATGGGATGCAGGCAATTCCTTTACTGCCCCCGCCCCCCGTGGTCACGGGCGCCCCGGGTGCCGTTGGGGCGTACAATGGGGGCGACCTCAGCAATCCGAACGGCAATTGGGATTTTGGTCCAAAGATCAACGGCGATAGCTTTAGGAATGCTCTTAAGGCGGGTGAGATGCTGGGGGTTGGTCCGAACGGTATTCTGAATCCCAATAGCCCAGCGTCGCAGATGGCTGTTGCATTGATCAGATCTGCATGTGCCGACGGAGATGACGATGACTTCATTGCTGATTGCCAAAGCCATATTCAGGGCTGTAAGACTACCTGCACGCGCGCTAAGGGTGATTTCGATCAGCCGGGCGTCTGGGGTGGGAACTTGGCGCGCTGCATGCTTGGGTGCGTTCCCTATCGGTGTCAGAAGTTAATGAAGCAGAGCGATCTTGATGGATATTAATGAAATTACCAAGATGCTTGAGGCGGGTGACGACAATGGCGCGCGTTACCACCTTTTGAATCTTGTAAAGCGCGAGCCTGCTTGTGACGCCGCGTGGTTGTTTCTTGTTGGGATTGGGTTTCGGAGCGATGATACTGAGTTGTCCCTGTGGGCACTTCGTGGGCTTGAGAAGCTTCGTCCTCACGATGTGTTGGTCGCGTCTGGATTGGTGGATTGCTTGCTTCGGTTGGAGCGATACGAGGAAGTTAAGGAGGTCATTCATGCCTTCTCTAAGGTTGCTCGTCCTGGAATGCCCGCTCACGACACGGTCCTTGAAGAGCACCGCAAGGCACTCCAGTTCATCAACAATAGCGTTGAGGCTGCAGGTGACGAAGACGAATAGCTGAAGCGTTCGCTAATCGCGAAGCCTTGGATTGATCGATTACTTTCGCTCGACGTCACGAGCTCTACGCCTTGGTTAGGTTGCTCTCCGAGCCGTGCCTGGCTGGCAGCGTTGTCTTCGATGAGTTTCTCAAGTTTTTGCGCGAGAGTGCTGTTCTTGATTCGCCCCCGAGCAGGAGTGGAGAGTTAAGATGTGTCAGTTTGCGCGCCTTTCCGACGTTTCTGGTGAGTCGATGAAAACCACCGCACTGATTTCGTGCTTCGTCTTTTGTGCTCAATTTGGGTCCTCGCTAGCCGCCCGTCCGCTGTCAGAGAGACTCGCGGCGGACATTGAGATGGCCGAACACTCTATTCTTGCCTCGCTGGTGGTGCACAAAAGTTCCGAGAGCAAGTCACTGTGCTCTCAGACGCCATATGCTTGTGCAGGAGCAGACGGTGCTGAGCTTGGTCTCGCCTTGATAGGGGGCAGCAGGAGTGCTGCCGCTCCTCTGCACTTGGTTGAACTGTCGCGATTCCGTATGGATGGAGCGCTTTCAGAGGACTACAAGTGCTACCTCGCTGCGCAGGGCAATTCAGTGGTTCAGGCCGCGTCGAAGCTGGATGCGAAGAAGCTGGCAGGGCAATGCATGTCCGAATTTGCTGCTTTCAAGCGTCGGGCCGGCCCTGCAAAGTTCGACGTGGCGCCCGAGAACATTTGCAGCTCAGTGGCGGACATCCAGGGTTCCCTGCGTGAAGTTGTCCGACTAGCTAATGCAGGTGGTGACTGTGACGGCGTCTGAGTCGGTCATCGGAAAAAGCTGATGCGTACGCGTTTCGCGAAGCCTTGGCTTGGTTGACTACTGTCGCTCGCCGTCGCGAGCTATGCAGTTCTGCAATCCGCCGTCTCCGAGGCAGGGCTGGGCCCTGGCGGCGGGGTGCACCCGGATGCAGAACGAAGACATCCAGGAACTGGTTGATATGGTTCGTGAGCCTACGAACGCCCAGTGATCATTCAATGCTTCCGAGAATAGGGCCAATGCATAGGCTCGGGGCGTTGAAGAAGTACTGATTTTGTTCGCTCGCTTGAGCAAAAAACCAGTAGATTTCATCTCAGGCGACTGATTTGGTTAGAAAAGAAAGCCCCGCCAATGCGGGGCTTTTCTTTCTGCGCGATGTCGTTGGCATTGTGCTCCGCAGCATCAGTTTTCGTGCGCCGCGACTTGCAAACAGACAATTTCCTCCCCTATGGTGCAATCGATTGCATTGCTGTGAATCGTTGCGTTTGATACCGGTTGGGAGGCCGGTAGGTGGATGTCCATCCATTCGATCAGACCGGCCCCGGCGATGGGGCTCACGCGGCGTGATGCGCTGCGCATGGCGGTTGCGGGAGGCGTAGCCCTGGGTATTGCGGGAGCGTTGCCTGCATTCGCCGCCACTGCACCGCTGAAGGGCAACCTGCAACACTCCGTGGCCCGCTGGACCTTCCCGCAGCTGTCGGTCGCCCAGCTCTGCACGACGGTGAAGGACATCGGCTTCGCCGCCATCGACCTGGTCGGCCCGGAAGACTGGCCCACGCTGAAGGCGAATGGCGTCTACAGCTCGATGTGCAATGGCGCGGAGCTGGGCCTGACCAAGGGCTTTGCCGGCCGCGAATTCCACGACCAGCTGGTGGAGCGCTACACGCGGCACATCGACCTGGTGGCTGATGCCGGCTACCGCAACCTGATCTGCTTCTCCGGCAATCGCAACGGCATGGACCCGCAGGACGGCATGGCCAATGCCGAGGCGGGCCTCAAGCGCATCCTCGGGCATGCCGAGAAGCGCGGCGTCGTGCTGGTGATGGAGCTGCTGAACTCCAGGGTCGATCACCACGACTACCTGTGCGATCACTCCGCCTGGGGCGTGGAGCTGTGCCAGCGGCTCGGCTCGGACAACTTCGGCCTGCTGTACGACATCTACCACATGCAGATCATGGAGGGCGACATCATCGCCACCATCGGCAAGCATCACGCCTGCTTCAAGCACTACCACACCGCAGGCGTGCCGGGCCGGAACGAGATAGGAGACCAGCAGGAGCTCCACTATCCGGCCATCTGTCGCGCGATCCGCGACACCGGTTTCAAGGGGTATCTGGCGCAGGAGTTCACGCCTGCAGCGCCCGATCCCGTTGCCTCATTGCGCGAGGCGATCCGCCTCTGCGACGTCTGAAACGATATCCACCCAGGTGAGAAACCCATGGCAGATAATCACTACGACGCCATTGTTGTTGGCTCGGGAATCAGTGGCGGTTGGGCAGCGAAGGAGCTGACCGAGAAGGGCCTGAAGGTCCTGATGCTGGAACGCGGGCGCAACATCGAGCACGTCAAGGACTACGTCAACGCGATGAAGGAGGCGTGGGATTTCCCGCATCGCAACCGGCCAACGCAGGCGATGAAGGCCGCCTTCCCGGTGCTGATGCGCGACTACGGCCTGGCCGAGAACCTGGAAGGGATGTGGGCCAACGAGCAGGAGTCGCCCTACATCGAGACCAAGCGCTTCGACTGGTTCCGTGGCTACCACGTCGGCGGCCGCTCGCTGCTGTGGGGGCGGCAGAGTTATCGCTTCTCCGATCTGGATTTCGAGGCGAACCTCAAGGACGGACTCGCGACCGACTGGCCGATCCGCTACGCCGACATCGCGCCGTGGTACGACTACGTGGAAAGGTTCGCCGGCATCGCCGGCACGCGCGAAGGGCTGGACGTGTTGCCGGATGGTGAGTTCCTGCCGCCGATCCCGTTGAACATCGTTGAGAAGGATGTAGCGGCGCGGATCAAGAAGGCCTTCGGCGGAACCCGCCACATGATCCACTCGCGCACCGCCAACATCACCCAGCCGATGCCCGAGCAGGGGCGCGTCAACTGCCAGTACCGCAACAAATGCATCCTGGGTTGCCCCTTCGGTGCCTATTTCTCGACCCAGGCGGCGACATTGCCAGCGGCAATGAAGACCGGCAACCTGACCTTGCGGCCGTTCTCGATCGTCAAGGAAGTGCTCTACGACAAGGACCGCAAGCGTGCGCGCGGGGTGGAGGTGATCGACGCCGAGACCGGGCAGACCTACCAGTACACCGCCAAGGTCATCTTCCTCAATGCATCGTCGTTCAATTCGACCTGGCTGCTGATGAACTCGGCCACCGATGTGTGGGAGGGCGGGCTGGGCTCCTCGTCGGGTGAGCTCGGGCACAACGTGATGGACCATCACTTCGGTGCGGGCGCCTCGGGCCGGGTCGAGGGCTACGAAGACAAGTACTACTTCGGCCGCCGTCCCTGCGGCTTCTACATCCCGCGTTTCCGCAACGTCGCGGCCGACAAGCGCGGCTATCTGCGCGGGTTCGGTTACCAGGGCGGTGCCAGCCGCACCGGCTGGTCGCGCGAGATCGCCGAGCTGAACATCGGTGCCGATCTGAAGGAGGCGCTGACCGTGCCTGGTGACTGGCGCATCGGCATGACCGGGTTCGGTGAAATGCTGCCGCACCATGACAACACGATCCGCCTGGACCGCGACCGCAAGGACAAGTGGGGGCTGCCGGTGCTGGCGATGGACGTTGCCATGCGCGCCAACGAACTGGCGATGCGCAAGGACATGGCCGCCGATGCCGCCGAGATGCTGGAGGCGGCCGGCGTCAAGGACGTGAAGATGCACGACAACGATTACGCCCCGGGCAAGGGCATCCACGAAATGGGGACCGCGCGCATGGGACGTGACCGGAAGAACTCGGTATTGAATGCGCACAACCAGGTCTGGGATGCACCCAATGTCTATGTGACCGACGGTGCCTGCATGACCTCCAGCGCCTGCGTGAATCCTTCGCTGACCTACATGGCGCTGACCGCGCGCGCGGCCGACCACGCGGTACGCGAACTGAAAGCGGGGAACCTCTGATGGATCGCCGCGAACTGCTGAAGATGATCGTCGCTGCTACCGGCGCGGCCATGGTCGGCCTGCCTGCGCTCGCGCAGGGAAAGGCCGCTGCCGCACCGGTGAAGGCCCTGTTCTCCGACGCCGATGTCGGCACGCTGGACGAGATCGCCGAGACCATCCTGCCGCGGACCCGGACACCAGGGGCGAAAGACGCGGGCGCTGGTCTGTTCATGGCGACCTTCGTCAGCGACTGCTACACCGCCCGGCAGCAGGCGACGTTCCGCGCGGGGCTGGGCGACATCGACAGACGCGCCGGCGGCCGCTTCGTGTCGCTCACGCCGGAAGCCCGAACCGAATTGCTGCGCACGCTGGATGCGGAAGCAAAAGCAAAATCACACACGGCCGAGGTCACCGAGACCGGTGCGCCTGAAGAGGGCGAGGCGATGCCGCACTACTTCACGATGCTCAAGCAGTTGGCCATCTTTGGCTTCTTCACCTCGAAGGTCGGCGCGACCGGGGTGCTGCAGTACGTCGCCGTGCCGGGACGTTACGACGGTGACCTCGCCTATGTTCCCGGCACGCCGGCGTGGGGGACCAGCTGATGGAGCGCAACAGAATGATCAAGCCGGTGCTGATCGCGGCCACCGTGCTGGCCGCTGCACCCGTGTTCGCGCAGAGCGGTGCCGATGCCGCGCGCGATCCGAAGAAGACCGAGGTGTGGACGCCGGTGCCCGCGACCGTGGCTACGCCGCAGGGCAAGGCCCCATCCGATGCAATCGTGCTGTTCGATGGCAAGGATGTTTCCGCGTGGGAGTCGGAGCAGGGCGGTCGCGTGCCCTGGAAGGTTGCCGATGGCGCGATGACCGTCGTGCCCGGCAGCAAGGGCATTCGCACCCGGCAACGCTTCTGCGACGTCCAGCTGCATGTGGAGTGGCGCACGCCCACCGACACGAAGGGCTTCGACGGCCAGAACCGGGGCAACAGCGGCATCTTCCTGCAGGAGCTGTATGAGCTGCAGGTGCTCGACAGCTACAACAACCCGACCTATGCCAATGGCCAGGCGGGCTCGATCTACAAGCAGGCCATGCCGTTGGTGAACGCCTCACGCGCACCGGGCCAGTGGCAGGCCTACGACATCCTCTGGAAGGCGCCGCGCTTCGCAGCGGGCGGTGGGCTTGTGTCGCCCGCGCGCATCACGGTGCTGCACAACGGCGTGCTGGTGCAGGACGACACGGTGCTGGCGGGCAAGACCGAGTACATCGGCGCACCGTCGTACGCGCCGCATGGGTGCGCGCCGCTCTATCTGCAGGAACATGACTCCAGGGTCAGCTACCGCAACATCTGGGTGCGCGAGCTGTAGTGGCACATGGCCGGCGTGGTCGCCGGCCGCTTACTTCGCCAGGTAGCTGGCGATGTCATCGATCTCCTGCTGTGACAGCTGGGAGAAGGGCGGCATCAATCCGCCGCCCTTGCTGATCTTTTCCTTGATCTGCGCGGGTGCCATGCGCTTGCCGATGTCGGTGAGCGCCGGGAACGCGCCCGGCATGCCCGCACGATCGGCGCCATGGCAGGCCACGCAGTTCGCGGTGTAGAGCTTTGCACCCGCAGCCGGGTCGTCCTTGCACCAGGCGGCTGTCGCAACGTTCATGCCACCCAGGGCCACCGCTATTGCCAGGATCATTCTCATGTGGGGCATCCTTGATGCGTCAGCGCCGCGCACGGGCGGGCTCGTTGGTGGTCAGGTGTTCACGCAGATAGTCCGCACCGGTCTGGATGACCTTGGCCGGATCGCGTGGTTGGTCGTGCTCGATGATGTACCAATGCACGCCGGCGGCTGCCGCAGCAGGCAGGATCGCGTTCCAGTCCAGCACGCCCTGGCCCACCGCAGCGAATCCGCCTTCGTCTTCGGCCTGGCCTTTGGGCGCATTGTCCTTGGCGTGCACCGCGAATACGTGGCCGCGGAACTTTGCCAGCATCACCGCCGGGTCCAGGCCTGCACGCGCGACCCAGGCCAGGTCCAGCTCGGTCTGCAGGTCGGGACCGGCGGCGGCGAACAGCAGCTCCAGTCCGGTCCTGCCATCGACGTCGGCCAGTTCGAAGTCGTGGTTGTGGTAGGCCAGGCGCATGCCCTTGCCGCGCACCTGTTTCGCGATGCGGCCCAGTTCCTGGCCCAGGGCGGTCCAGCCGGCGGCATCGCTCGGGCGATCCTTCTTGTCCAGGTATGGCACCACCAGCGTCGTGTTGCCGATCGACCGGTTGAAGGTCACCACGCCCTCCAGGTTGCTGCGCAGCTCGGCCAGCGGCACATGCGATGAAATCGCCTTGATCGAATACCGGTCCAGCAGCTGCTTCAGTTCCGCGGCACTGACGTTCTGCGTGCCGACGGTTTCCACCGCGTGCACACCGGCATCGTGGACGATCTTCAACTGTTGCTCGAGCGAGCCGGCATCGCGCAAGGTGTACATCTGCACTGCGATCGGCTTCTGCGCGCTGGCGGCTTCGACTGCGAAAGCGGGCAGGGCAGCGAGCAGCAGGACGAGGCTTGCAGTTCCATGGACAAGGGCTTTCATCAACAGATCCTCCCGGGTTTCAACCGATGGCAGTCCAGGCACGCGACCTGGCCGATGCAATGACACGATCGACGATCTGCGCCGAGCGCACGCCGTCCTCGAAGGTGGGCAGGCCCTGCGGCCGCTCGCCCTCGATGGCGCGATAGGTGTCGGCGACGAATGCTTCGAAGCACTGGGCGTAGCCCTGCGCGTGGCCGGCCGGTAACACCGACAGCCGGCGTTGTTCGGCACTGCCGGCGCCCGCCCCGCGCACGAAGATCTCCTCGCGCTGGTCGGGCAGGCCGATCCACAGGCGTTCGGCATCCTCCTGGTTGAAGGCCAGGCTGGCGTTGGCGCCATCGATCTCGAACCAGAGGCGGTTGTGGCGTCCGGCCGAGACCTGGCTGACCGTCAACGACGCCAGCGTGCCGGCGCCGGTCCTGAACATCGCCGCCGCCACGTCCTCGCTCGTTACCGCCTGCTTTGCGCCGCCTGCCGCCGGCGTGCTGAAGCTCTGCCCGCTGACGGCGCTGCGCTCAGCGATCACGGTAGAGAAGGCCGCACTGACCTCGGTGAAGCGCTCGCCGCTGACCCATTCCACCAGGTCGCACCAGTGCGAGCCGATGTCGGCGAACACGCGCGATGCGCCACCCAGTGCCGGATCCACGCGCCAGTTGTTGCTGGCCGGGTCCAGCAGCCAATCCTGCAGGTAACTGCCATGGATCAGGTGCAGCGGCCCGAGATCGCCCTGGGCGATGCGTGCGCGCGCCTCGCGGACCACCGGGTGGTAGCGGTAGACGAAGGGGACCGTGGCAACCAGGCCGGTCGAGGTGGCCAACGCCGCCAGCGCCTGCGCATCGTCCAGCGTGGTTGCCAGCGGTTTCTCGCAGATCACGTGCTTGCCGGCTTCCAACGCCGCCTGCGCCATCGCGCGGTGCAGATGGTTGGGTGTGCACACGTGCACGACCTGCACCTGCGGATCGGCGATCACCTCTTCGATGTCCCGGTAGGCGCGCGGAACATTCCAGAGCTGCGCCATCTCGCGCGCGTTCTGCGCTGACGAAGCGGCGACGCCGCGTACCTCGGCACCGGCGAGCAAGGCCGCGCGGCGGTGCACGGCGCCGATCATGCCGGTGCCGACGATGGCGATTCCAAGCGTTGGCATCGGCTCGAATCCTCAGGGTGTGGAAGATGCGGCGGCCACGGCGGGCCGGTCGCGGAACAGCAACAGGAAGGCGATCAGCACGACCAGCGCGACACCAGCCGGGAACAGCCAGATCTGCTGCCAGTCGCGTCCGGCGGCCGTGGTGAAGTGCTCCACCACCGCGCCGGACAGGAAGGTGCCGATCAGCATGCCCACGCCGTACGTGGCCAGGGTGATGAAGCCCTGCGCGCTGCTGCGCACGGCGGGGCCGGCATGGGCATCGGTGTAGATCTGGCCGGTAACGAAGAAGAAGTCGTAGCAGATGCCGTGCAGCACGATGCCGATCACCAGCAGCGAGAAGCCGCTACCCGCATCGCCGAAGGCGAACAGGACGTAGCGCACGACCCAGGCGGCCATGCCCACCGCCAGCATGGTCTTCACCCCCAGCCGCACGAACAGGAACGGCATGGCCAGCATCAGCAGCACTTCGGAGACCTGGCCCAGCGACTGCAGGCCTGCGGCGCCGCGCACGCCCAGGTCGTTGAGATACGGATTGGTGAAGTTGTAGTAGAACGACAGCGGGATGCAGATGGCGATGGACGCCAGGAAGAACACCAGGTAGGCGCGCGACTTCAGCAGCCGCAACGAATCCAGCCCAAGGATCTGCCCCAGCCCGGCATCGCGCTGTCGGGCCAGTGGCGGCGTGTGCGGCAGCGTGAACGCATACAGGCCCAGCACCAGCGATGCCAGCGCGGCCATGCGGAAGGTCAGTTCAAGCCGATGCGCCTGCTCCCAGCCCAGCCAGCCGATCAGCACGCCTGCGACGATCCAGCCGATGCTGCCGGCCACGCGTACCAGCGGGAACTGTTTCTCGGGCGACTGCATGTGGCGCATGGCTACGCTGTTGGCCAGCGCCAGCGTCGGCATGAACAGCAGCATGTAGCCCATCACGCAGGCCGAGAACACGCTGAAGCTGGTGGCGGTGGACGCCAGCCACATCAACACCGCGCCGGCCAGGTGCAGCACCGCGAGGATGCGCTGCGCCGCGAAGTAGCGATCGGCGATCAGGCCGACCAGGAACGGCGCCACGATGGCGCCGATGGACTGGCTGAGGAACGCCGTGGCCACCTGGCTCGCGCTGGCCTGCAGCGGGCCCTGCACCAGATAGGTTCCGAGGGTGACGAACCACGCTCCCCAGATGAAGAACTGCAGAAACATCATCGCGCCCAGGCGCGACATGGCGTGCGTCATGGCTTGCCCTCCCGGGGCGGTCTTGGCTCAGATTCCCAGCATGCGGTGCAGTGATCCGGCGTCCGTGCCGCTGTCGGCAAAGTCGTCGAAGGCGCGTTCGGTCACGCGGATGATGTGGTCGCGGATGAAGGCGGCACCCTCGCGCGCGCCGTCCTCGGGGTGCTTCAGGCAGCACTCCCATTCCAGTACCGCCCAGCCGGGGAAGTCGTACTGCGCGAACTTCGAGAAGATCGCCTTGAAGTCGATCTGGCCGTCACCGGGTGAACGGAACCGGCCCGGACGGTCGATCCAGTCCTGGTAGCCGCCATACACGCCGCTGCGCGCGCTGGGGCGATACTCCGCGTCCTTGACGTGGAAGATGCCGATGCGCGCGTGGTAGCGGTCGATGAAACCCAGGTAATCCATCTGCTGCAGCAGCAGGTGGCTGGGGTCGTACAGGATCTTCGCGCGGGGATGGTGATCGACCACATCGAGGAAGCGTTCGAAGGTCGCGCCGTCGTGCAGGTCCTCGCCCGGGTGGATCTCGAAGCACAGGTCCACGCCGCAGGCATCGAACGCATCCAGGATCGGGCGCCAGCGGCGGCCAAGCTCGGCGAAGGCTTCCTCCACCAGTCCCGGTGGGCGCTGCGGCCAGGGATAGAAGTAGGGCCAGGCCAATGCGCCGGAGAACGTGGCATGCGCGGTCAGTCCCAGGCGCTGGCTGGCTTTGGCGGCCAGCCGCAGCTGCTCCACCGCCCAGGCCTGGCGGGCGGCCGGATCACCGCGTTCGTCCGGCGGCGCGAATCCGTCGAACAGGCTGTCGTAGGCGGGATGGACGGCAACCAGCTGCCCCTGCAGGTGGGTCGACAGTTCGGTGATCTGCAGGCCGTGCCCGGCCAGCATGCCGGCGACGTCGTCGCAGTACGCCTGGCTGCGCGCCGCCTCGGCCAGATCGAACAGGTGGGGCGCGCTGGTGGGGACTTGTACGCCAGAATAGCCCAGACCCGCGGCCCATCCGGCCAGCGTGTCCAGCCGATCAAAAGGAGCTGTGTCGTCGATGAACTGCGCCAGGAACAGCGCTGGACCCTTGAGCGTCTTCAACGTGATTCGCCCTCGATGCAATCGATTGCATTATCCTAGCAGGGGCTCACGCAGGACCTGTTGTGCACTGCACAGCGGACAGGAGGACTAACGCCATGGCCACCATCTACGACATCGCAAAGCACGTCGGCGTCTCCGCGGGCACGGTGTCGCGTGCGCTTTCCCGGCCGGACAAGGTCCTGCCCGCCACCCGCGCACGCATCGAGCAGGCCGCCGCCGCCCTCGGCTACGTGCCCAACACGGTGGCCCGCACGCTCAAGACCCAGCGCAGCGGCAAGATCCTGGTCACCGTCCCGGACATCGCCAATCCGTTCTTCGCGCAGATCCTGCAGGGCGCGGAGGAGGCGGCGCAGGCGGTCGGCTATGCGGTCCTGCTGGGCGATACCCAGCATCAACCCGACCGCGAGGAGCGCTACGCGCAGATGCTCCGGCGCAACGAGGCCGACGGCATGATCGTGCTGGGCCATCGCCTGCCACCGACCGCGCGCGAGATCGTCGAGCAGCGCGGCGCCGCCGCACCGGTGGTCAACGGCTGCGAGTTCGACCCCGCGCTGGGCATTCCCAGCGTCCACATCGACAACGCCGCCGCCGCCCGCGCGGTGATGGAGCATCTGTACGGGCTGGGACACGAACGGATCGCCGTGGTCGGCGGACCGCCTGACAACCCCCTGCACCAGCAACGGCTGGAAGGGGTCCGGGCCGCCGGCAAGGCGCGTGGTCGCCTGCGCCAGCTGAGCATCGTGCCGGGCGACTTTTCCGTGGAGTCCGGGCATGCGGCGGCGAGGGCGCTGCTGGACGGCGCGCCCGCACCGACCGCGGTGTTCTGCTTCAGTGACCAGATGGCACTGGGTACCCTGGCCGCTTGCCGGGATCTGGGCATCCGCGTACCCGACGAGCTGTCCGTCGTCGGCTTCGACGATCTGGCGTCCTCCCGTTACCTCACGCCGCCGTTGACGACCATCCGGCAGCCGATGCGGGAGATTGGTGAACGTGCGGTCAACCTGCTGCTCGCCATCATCGAGCATGTCGATGTGCCGCTTCAGCAGACGCTGGAGTTCAGCTTCATGCTGCGTGGTTCGACGGCTGCGCCCCGGGCTGGGTGAACGCGGGGTGCGGCAGCGGGAGCGTGGCAGCCGGCCCGCGCGACGTGCCACGACCTTGATCCCGAATTGACGCAAAGCTGTCAGACTCATCGCAGGCAGCCCGGCAAGGGCCTTAGCAGCAGGTGCGATCGCGCAAGGGGGTCGGCAATGCCATTCTTCACCGATTCGGCGGAAGGCGCGGTCGAAGGCATCGGCGCGGCACGTCGCATCGGCTGGATGCGTTTCGTCGGCAATGGTCTGGGCGCGATTCCCATCGCCTCGATCATGTTTGAACGTCAGGACGGCCTGTGGGCCTGGGTGTTGCTGCTGCTCAATGCGTTGGCGTGGCCGGCACTCGCGCTGGTGCTGACCCAGCGCGCCCGCCAGCCTGCACAGGTGCAGTTCCGCTGCATGGTCGCTGATTCCTTCTTCGGCGGCGGCTGGATCGCTTTCATGGCGCTGAGCGCGGTCCCCAGTGCATTGTTCGCCGCGCTGCTGGTCGCCGACAAGATCGCCGCCGGTGGCGTACGCCTGGCGATGCGGGCCACGCTGGCGCTGGTGCTGGGTTTCGCCATCACCTGGTGGGCGCTCGGCTTCCCTTACCAACCCGTTTCCTCGCAGCGCACGATCGTGCTCAGCGTGCCGTTCCTGTTCGTCTACGGCATCGGGTTGAGCATCCTCAGCTGGCAGCTGGCGCGCCGGGTCAAATCGCAGAACCGGCAGCTGCAGCGGCTGAGCCGGATGGATCCGCTGGTGGAACTGGCCAACCGCGGCTTCCTGATCCTGCGTGCGCAGCAGGTGCTGGACCGGGCGCAGGGGCAGGGCGGACTGGCCTGCCTGCTGATGCTCGATGTGGATGATTTCAAGCGCATCAATGATTCGCTTGGCCATCGCGCGGGCGACGAGGTACTGCGGCATATCGCTGCAACATTGCGCACGTTTTCGCGGCCCGGTGATACCCCGGCGCGGCTGGGGGGCGATGAGTTCGTGGTACTGCTGCACGACTGCGCACCCGTCGATGCGATGCACGTGGCCGAGCGGGTGCGTCTGCATCTGCTCGAGGCCGCGCGCCAGATCACCCCGGGCGTGGAGTTCAGCGTCAGCATCGGCATTGCCGCCACGCCGCGGGGGGGCAGTGTCGAGGACTGGCTGGCACTGGCCGACCGCGCGCTCTACCACGCCAAGCGGCAGGGCAAGAATACGGCCAGTTACGGCGAGTGAGTGGATGGGGAGGCGGCAGGGCCGCAACGGCATGAGAGCGTAACGCCCGTTCAGCCTGCACGCCGAATCGGCGGGTCAATCCTCTACCATGGGCCACCCCGCCCGGACGCGCTCCCATGCAAGACGCCCTTGTTGCCCAGCCCAAGCCCCCCATCCCAAGGATCGCGGCGTGGCTGATGATGTTGCTGGGCATGTGGCTGGCGCTGAAGCTGGGCCTGGTGGTGACCCTGCTGTCCGGCCTGCTGGTGTTCCAGCTGACCCACGTGCTGGCCTCCACCGTGGAGGGCAAGTTGCCGCCGGGACGGGCGCGGGCGATCGCAGTGATCGTGCTGTCGGCGATCATCATCAGCGGGCTGGTACTGGCCGGCATCGGCGTGGCCTCGTTCTTCCGCAACGAGACCGGCGGCCCGGACGCATTGCTGGCGCGCCTGATGGAGATCCTCAACACCTCGCGGCACCAGGTGCCGGCGCTGCTGCAACCCTACATTCCCGAAGACATGCCAGCGCTGCGCGCGGCGCTGAACGACTGGGCCGCCGAGCATCAGCGCCAGCTGGGCGTGGCCGGGACCTCGGTGGTACAGGTCGGTGTGCGCGTACTGATCGGCATGGTGCTGGGTGCGATGATCGCGTTGTATGACGAACTGCCGCTGCCGAAGATGGGGCCGCTGGCGCAGGAGCTGATCGGGCGCACCAGCCGCCTGGCCACCGCGTTCCGCCAGGTGGTGTTCGCGCAGGTGAAGATCTCGCTGCTCAACACCGTGTTCACCGCCATCTTCCTGCTGGGCGTGCTGCCGTTGTTTGGCGTGCACCTGCCGCTGTCCAAGACCCTGGTGCTGATCACCTTCCTTGCCGGCCTGCTGCCGGTGGTGGGCAACATCATCTCCAACACGATCATCACCATCGTGGCACTGTCGGTCTCGTTCTACGTGGCGGTCGCGGCGCTGCTGTACCTGATCCTGATCCACAAGCTGGAGTATTTCCTCAACGCGCGCATTGTCGGTGGCGAAATCCAGGCGCGTGCCTGGGAACTGCTGCTGGCCATGCTGGTGATGGAGGCGGCCTTCGGCCTGCCGGGCCTGGTCGCCGCGCCGGTGTTCTATGCCTATGTGAAGCGCGAGCTGGTCGACCAGCGCTGGATCTGACGCGGCTGGGCATGACGTAATTGCCCCGTTTCGAGTGTCCGCGCGGCCTTGTCGGTGCGTTCGCGGCGGGCACGGTATACCCACGGCCACGGTTGGCCCGTTAGCGGCTTGGCGCCTGTGTAGCCGGCCGCTACAGTGTTCTGCACTACAGGGGAAATGTGCATGGCCCGCAAGGCGTCGCCCATCGGATTGCGGACCTGGGTCTGGATCCTGGCCGGGCTGTTCGTAGTCTGTACGCTGCCGCTGATGGCCATCGCACTGGTGCAGGGCACGCTGCGCTTCACCGCCGCCGAGGACAACCTGGTCAGCCTGCGCCAGCTGCGGCAGACCTTCGACCTGGCCAACCTGGTGTCGGCCGAGCGCGGCCCCGCCAACAGCCTGCTGGGGGCCAACCCGGTCGATGCGGCCGAGCAGGCCCACCTGGCCGCACAGCTGGCGGTTGCGCGCCAGCGGGTCGACACCGCCCTGCTGCAGCTGGACACCGTGTTCAAGGCCGATCCGGGCGTGGTCGACGAGCATGCGCTGCTGGCCGACGCGCAACGTCGCCTGCAGTCGGCGCGGGCCGCGGTGGACCGGGTGGCGGCGCAGCCGCACGATGCGCGCCGGGTGGAGGACGTGGAGCGCGCGATCAGCAGCATGTTCGCCGTGGTCGATCGCCTGCACGTGCTGACCTCGGCGCAGATCAACGTGCTGGTCAGCGCCGACCGCGAAGCGGCGATTCCAGCGATGCAGGGCCAGGTGCTGATCGACCTGCGCGAGCATGGCGGCCGCCTGGCCTCGAACGTGATGGCGCCGGTCGCGGTGCCGGGGGCATGGCGTGACGAACAGGTGCGGGCGGCATTGCAGACCGAAGGCCGCCTGCTGGAGCTATGGCGGCTGGCAGGCAGCCATGAAGCGGTGTTCCGCAGCGATCCGGCGCTGTCCTGGCATTGGGACATGGCACGCCGGCAGTTCTTCGGCGAATCGCTGCCGATGATCGAACAGTTGATCGAAGATGGCCGGCGCGGCGTGCCACCGCCGTGGACCGCCGCCGAGTTCACCACGCGCTACGTGCCGACCCTGCAGTCGCTGGAAGCGCTGCGCGACGGTTACCTGAGCGTGTCCATCGACCGCTTCGAGCGCACCCGCAACCGCGAAGCGACGCGCCTGGTGGTGCTGGTAGCGACGGTGCTGGGCACGCTGGTGGTGCTTGGCGTGGCGCTGCGCATTGCCCACCTGCAGATCCTGCGGCCACTGCTGCAGGCGCAGAAACAGGTCATCCAGATCGCCTCGGAAGCGCCCGGCCCGGAACAGCATGTGACCCATCCGCTGGCCGAGATGCAGCGCCTGTTCGATGCCATCGAAGTGCTGCGCGAGAAGTCACGCGAGCGCTCGGCGTTGACCAGCGAGCTGCGCCAGCTGGCCGGCACCGATGAACTGACCGGGCTGTTGAACCGGCGCGCGCTGGAAGAGCGGGTGCAGCAGCGGCATGCCGACGGCGGCAACAACGCGGTGGTGATCCTGCTGGACGTCGATCGCTTCAAGACCATCAACGACGGCCATGGGCATGATGCGGGCGACCAGGTGCTGGTACAGGTGGCGCAGCTGCTGCGGCGCCACCTGCGCCGCAGCGACAGCATCGCCCGCTATGGTGGCGAGGAGTTCCTGGTGCTGCTGGCCGACGGCGATCTGGCCGGCGGCCGCCAATTGGCCGAGTCGCTGCGCGTGGCGCTGCGGCAACTGGACATCGCACTGGCCGGTGGCAACGTGCTGCGGGTCACCGCCAGCTTCGGCGTGGCTGCGGGAGGCACCGATGCGCTGGGCTGGCGCACCCTGCTGCGTGCCGCCGATGCGGCCATGTACCAGGCCAAGGCGCAGGGGCGCGACCGCGTGCGTGTGGCCGGCGGCGGCCGTAACACACGGTGACGGCACCCGTCAGCCGATCCGCGCGTGCACCCGCCACAGCGTGCGCGCGATCATCCGGCGCGCGATGGGACGCGGCACCGAAAGCCCTCGCCAGCGCAGCGCACCCACCCGGAACGTGGCGCTGGCAGTAGCCAGCACCTTGCCGTCCGGGTCGGTCAGCCAGCCACGGGTGAAGGCGATGCTGCCCTTGCTGTGCTCGACTTCGCCCCAGCCGATGATCCGCCCGGGCCGCGCCGGGCTGACGAAGCTGGTCTTGGATTCGACCGTGACCGCGATGCGGTTGGCGGGCAGGGTGGCGTAGATCGCCGGCCCCATGCAGTCGTCCAGCATCGCTGACAGGAAACCGCCCTGCACGTTGCCCATCGGGTTGGTGAGCACGGCGCCGGCTTCGAATTCGACCTGGATGCGGCGCAGTGCATCGTCGTAGCCGACGAAGCGCCAGCCGAGCAGGGTGCCGGCCTGGGAAGGTGGCAGATCACCGTTGACCACGCTGTAGAAGATCGATTCGGGATTCATCGTGGAGCCTCGTGGGAGAGGGTAGAGAAAGGGAACTCAGCGCGGTAGCGACAACAGGGCCAGCACGAATCCGATGACCGACAGCAGCACCACCGCGGCGCCAGCAGGCACCGGTGTACGTGCACCGGTGCGTCGCCGCACACCGGAAGCGACCAGGACCGGCGGCAGGGTGGCGACCAGGCAGAACAGCTGGAACGCCAGCAGCTGCGGCAGTGCGAAGTGACCACCGAAGAAGATCAGCCAGGCCAGCATCACGCCGGCGCCGGCCAGCGCGATCCAACCGGCGCCGACCACGCGGATGAGTGCCATCAGCAGCAGCTGCATGCGCGGCTCGATCTGCGCCCACGGCACGCCCACGGCCTGCCCGTGGTAGGGCATGAAGTCGGAGCGCTTCAGGTAGGCCGCAGCAAACAGCGAGACAACGAAGAACACCAACAGGTAGCAGCCGAACGCGAGCCAGGCGAACAGATCCATGTGGAGGCCATGCGGTTGCGGAGGAAAGGCCGCGTTTGTACCGGCAGCCATGCCGGTCGTGCCACGGGGTTGCGCGATTCTCCGGCAGCCCCCTGTTAGCCGGGTGTGGCGTCCGCCAGGGGCGCTTCTCCATCCGCTTTTAACGTCGGTACGGTGCTGTGGCGGGCATCACGCCTGGGTCGTGATTACCATCGCAGGAAAGGGTGAACACCGCGGGCTCCGTTCATTTCCACGGCACATCCGGCCCTCTAGACTGGCCGCATCCATCACCTGGGGGCCACCATGATCCTTCGTCCCATTGTTGCCACAGCACTGCTGGCCGGGCTGTTGGTCGGTTGCGCGTCCACCGCATCGCAGACGGCGGGTGATGCGCCACGGCATCCCTCGATTGCCGCCGACCTGAGCCCGGTGCCGGCCTTCACTGGCGGTGGTGCCGGCTGGCGCATCGAGATCGCCTCCACCGGCAAGGGCAACCACGAGGCCACCCTCAGCACTGACGGCGATACCTGGAAGGGCATGTTGCGCTATCTCGGGCAGCCGGCCGATGCGCCGCGTTCGCTGATCGTACTCAACGGAGCGCTCGGCAAGCAGCCGGCCATCGTCGAGATCAAGCGCGAGTCGTGCCGCAACGCCGAAGGCGTGGACACGCAGGCCAGCGTGCAGGTGACGATGGAAGGGCAGCCGCAGCGACGCGGATGCGGCCATCTGGCGGTGTACTGAGCCTGTGCGCTGCCATGCTTGAGATTCCGACCCTGCACACCGCGCGCCTGCGGCTGCGTCCGCAGCGCCTGGATGACTTCAGCGTCTATGCCGCGTTCCTGGCCTCGCCCCGTGCGAGTGGCATGGGCGGCCCGTTCGGTGAAGTGGCGGCCTGGGGGCAGTTCTGCCACGACCTGGCCAGCTGGCATCTGTTCGGCCATGGCGCGTTGATGATCGAACGCGCCGATACCGGTGCCTGCATCGGCCAGGTGGGGATCAACCATGGCCCGCTGTTCCCGGAAAAGGAACTGGGCTGGTTGCTGTACGACGGCCACGGCGGGCAGGGCTTTGCCACCGAGGCGGCCAGCGCACTGCGCGACTGGGCCTTCGTGGTGGCGCAGCTGCCGACCCTGGTCAGCTACATGGCGCCGGACAATCGGGCATCGCAGGCCGTCGCGCAGCGCCTGGGCGGGGTGCTCGACCCGCAGGCCGTGCGCAGTGATGCCGATGATCTGGTGTACCGCTACAGCGCCGGGTAACGCCGGCCGCTGGCCACCCTCATCCGTGCGCAGGGGGCGCCATCCACGCACCGACGGCAGCCAGTTCCGGAGCCAGCGCATGTTCGACCGCACGCCGCAGCAGTGCCGGTGCAACGTAGTGCCGGTGCGCAGCGTCGATCAGCGCCATGTAGAGGCGGCCGAACGCGTTGCGGGTCTGCACGCGTGAGCCGAGGCTGATCTCGAACTGGCCATCGGTACAGCGCTGCACCCGCACGCTGCTGCGGAAGCGCAGGTGGCGATCATCGGCACCGAGCAGCACTTCGGCACAGGTGTCCTCGGCATCGATGCGCGCATCCAGCACCGGATAGCGGCCGGCGAACAACCGGCTGCGATCGGTCGACAACAGTGACGAGACCGGGCAGCCGAGCGGCGACGTACGCAGCCGCAACGGCGCCACCAGGCGGTTGCGCAGCGCCATCAGGTGGCCTACGCCGGTGGGCGGGTTGCACAGGAAGCCTTCCAGCACATCGGCCAGCAGCGCCGACGCGGCGTGATGGGGGACCTGCGCGCTGTCCAGGCGCAGGGTGGTCTGGTCCTGGTAGTGGCTGTGCGGCAGTGCCGTGGGCAGCAGGCCATCGCTGGCGGCAGCCCGTGCGTGGATGGGATAGGCCGGCGTGGCACGTTCGACGAAGCCACGCAGCGGCCGCAGCGGGATCCGCCGCAGCGGACCGAACAGGGCGCGGGTACGCGCGCACAGATGCGCGCACAGGCTGGGGGGCGCTGCCTGCAGTGACAGCTGCAGCAGCGGCGCCGCCGCGAGGGTGGCGGCCGAAGGCCAGTGCGCTTCCGGCAATACCTCGGTCAGGCTGGGGATATCGGCGGCATTGCGTTGAACCTGTGCACGGGCCTGCTCATCCATCGCCCCGGCCAGCTCATTGCTGTGGCAGGACAACGCGAACAGCGCCGGATGTGCGCGATGGTTCGATGCGAACTGGTGCCAGGTGCCGCCGCCGAAGCGCACGGTGAACAGGCAGTCCGGTGGAATGCGGATGCGCCGCAGCGTGCGTGCGAAGGCCGCGGGATCGCGCGCCAGCTGTGCGTCGGACGCGGTGGCAAAACGCAGTTCGGCGCCGGCGCTGCCGGCGATGGCGGTGAACATGCGCGGCCCTGCATGCCGATGGAAGGGATGGCCGCCGGAGCCGACGGTGAAGCTGTACAGCGAGGAGGCGTCACCCTGCTGCAGGTGCATGCCACCAAGGCGCGCGGAAGGCTCGTCCAGTGCATCGATGAAGGCCGGGTGGTGGCGCTGGCGCTGGCTGGCGTCGGTCACCAGCGCATCACCGGCACCGATGCCGAGCTGCGCGATCAAGGTGACTTCGGTCGGGCTGCCGCCCTCCAGCGCCGGAAGCTGCACCCCTGGAAACGAACGGCGGTCGCGGGTCGAACCAGGCATCGTCATGCTCCTTGGCAGGGTGGTTCAGCGGGCGGGGGACTTGCGGCGGGCGCGTGCTTCGCGCTTCAGCGGGCCACCGACCGGACAGACTTCGGCCGCCCACGAGAACAGCGTGTTGGCCAGGCGGTCGGGCACCTGCCGGAAGTACACGAACTGGCCGCGCTTCTCGCGCTCGATCAGACCGGCTTCCTCAAGGATGCGCAGGTGGCTGGACAGCGCCGGCTTGCTGAAATCGAAGCGCTCGGCCAGCTCTCCCGCGCTGAGCTCGCCGGCGCTGAGATAGGCCAGGATCTGCCGGCGGGCGGTGGAGGCGAGGGCTTCGAAGATACGGTCCATGGCGAGCTAATTAACTAATTCGTTAATTGATACTCCTCCTGCCGGTGGCGGCTGTCAAGCCATGACCCGTTGCGCGGCACGCCCGGGCTTTGCCATCCTCCCTGCTGTTTTCCGTAGCGTGGAATCCCGATGCGTCCTGCGTTCTGGCTGGCTTTGGCCCTGCTGCCCACCCTGGCGGTGGCGCAACCCGCGCGTACTCCCAAGGCCAAGGCCCCGGCGCAGGATCCCTTCAGCGAGCTGTTCGATACCGCCTGCATGCAGCACATCGGTGCGCCGGCGCGCCTGCAGTCGTTGATGGAATCCAACGGGCTGGCACCGCTGCAGCCGGCCGAGGCGGCAACCTTGCTGCAGGGGCAGGCAGGCGTGGCCTGGATGGTGCCGTTGGCCAGCGGCCGCTATGCGGTCAGCTGGGCCGACGATGGAACCTGCACGGTATATGCGGAGAAGGCCGATGCGGCGGTGGTGCAGAAGGGCTTCGCACGGCTGGTGCAGGCGGCGCCGAAGCCGTTGCAGGCGCGTTCGCTGCCGGGCCGTGGTCCGTTGTCGGCCGACCAGGTGGCGATCCAGTACGGCTGGGCCACGCCCGGCCAGGCCAAGCTGCAGGCGCGCTTCCGGCTGGTCACGCGGCAGGCGGCCGAGGCCGGCGTACAGGCGATGGCCTCGGTGACGCCGGGCGAAGCGATGCTGGAACCGGCTGCGCCCGGGCCCTGACCGGGGGAGGGGCACGCTTGCGATTCAGCCTTTCACGCAGGTTGTGGTATATCGTTTATCGATAAATTCACCCCGGGGCGGCGAGGCCACCCCAATGCCGGAGGCCGCTTGACCGCTCGTCCCGCCCGCGCCAGACCCGCGCGAGGCCTGTTCACCCTGGCCCAGGCCGCCGTACAGGCCGTCCGGGCGATGTGCTGGCTGGGCATCCTGGCCGCACTGCTGGCCGTGCCGCTGGTCGCCCACGACCGCCGCTGGCTGCTCGACAGCGTGCATGACGCCGGTGCCGCCGCCGCGCACGGCAACGACCTGTTCCTGCACTTCTGCCTGGGCCTGGGCGCGATCGTCGCGCTGCTGGTGCTGTGCCTGCTGTTCCTGCGCCATCTGCTGCGGCTGCTGAAGTCGGCGGCGCGCGAGCGGCCGTTCACCCATGCCAACGCGCAGCGCCTGCAACGCATGGCATGGCTGATGCTGGCGATGGAGCTGCTGTCGATCCTGATCGGCGCCTACGCGGCCTGGATGGGCCCGGACTTCACCTGGATGGAGGTGGGCGGCGGCATGTCGATCACCGGCCTGGTGGCGGTGCTGATGCTGTTCGTGCTGGCACGCGTGTTTGCTGTGGGCGCGGCGATGCGCGATGACCTCGATGGTGTCATCTGATGGCGATCGTCATCACCCTCGACCGCATGCTGCAGGAACGGGGCATGACCCTGTCCGAGCTGGCCGGGCGCATCGACATCACCCTGGCGAACCTGTCGATCCTGAAGACCGGCAAGGCGCGCGCCATCCGCTTTTCCACGCTGGATGCGATCTGCCGTGAGCTGCAGTGCACGCCCGGCGACCTGCTCGGGCATGACCCGGCGCAGGTGCAGGACGCCGACTGAGTGATTGCTCTTTTCCCTTACCTACTGACGAAACGGACCTGAAATGGAATGGTTGGCTGACCCCTCGATATGGATGGGCCTTGCAACCCTGGTCGTGCTGGAGATCGTTCTCGGCATCGACAACCTGGTGTTCATCGCGATCCTTGCCGACAAACTGCCGCCGCACCAGCGTGACCGCGCGCGGGTGATCGGCCTGGCGCTGGCGCTGCTGATGCGGCTGGTGCTGCTGGCCGCGCTGGCCTGGATCATGAAACTGACCGAGCCGCTGCTGACGTTGTTCGACCACAGCTTCTCCGGGCGTGACCTGATCCTGCTGGGCGGCGGCCTGTTCCTGCTGTTCAAGGGCACCATGGAGCTGCACGAACGGCTGGAAGGCCGTGAGCATCACGAGGATGGCAAGAAGGTCTATGCCAGCTTCGCGATGGTGGTGGCACAGATCGTGGTGCTCGACGCGGTGTTCTCGCTGGACTCGGTGATCACCGCGGTCGGCATGGTCGACAATCTGGGCGTGATGTATGCCGCCGTGACCATCGCGATGGCGCTGATGCTGGTGGCGAGCAAGCCGTTGACCCGCTTCGTCAACAAGCATCCCACGGTGGTGGTGCTGTGCCTGGGCTTCCTGCTGATGATCGGTTTCAGCCTGGTGGCCGAAGGCCTGGGCTACAAGATTCCGAAGGGCTACCTGTACGCGGCGATCGCCTTCTCGATCCTGGTCGAGGCGTTCAACCAGTGGGTGCGCTTCAATCGCGAGCGCAACGAGCGCCGCCAGCCGTTCCGCCAGCGCACCGCCGATGCGGTGCTGCGCATGCTGGGCGCGCGCCCGGCCAACGGCCATGCCGATGAAGGCGTGGACGAGCCGGTGGACGCCGAAGAACGCCTGCAGCCGGCCGAGCACGAGATGATCCGCAGCGTGCTGGGCCTGGCCGATCGGCCGGTGTCGAGCGTGATGACTGTGCGTGCCGATGTGCAGTGGATCGACCTGGCCCGTGGGCAGGAGGATGTGGTGGCCCGGCTGGTGGCGTCGCCGCACACCCGCCTGCTGGTGGGCGATGGTGACCTGGACAGCCTGCGTGGCGTGGTGCAGAGCCGGGACGTGCTGGCCGACCTGCTGCAGGGCAAGCCGCTGCAGCTGGAAGGCAACCTGCGTGAGCCGCAGTACGTCCTGTCCAGTGCCAGTGCATTGCAGGCGCTGGAACTGATCCGCCAGCACCCGGTGCCGCTGGCGGTGGCGGTGGACGAGTACGGCAGCGTGGAAGGCCTGGTGACTGCCAACGACCTGCTGGCAGCCATTGCCGGTGACCTGGTCGACACCCAGGACGAGCGCTATGGCGTGGTCGCACAGGGTGAGGATCAGTGGGAGGCCGATGGTGCGCTGACCCTGGACGACCTGCAGCGGCTGGCCGGCATATCGCTGCCACGCAGTGCCGACTACATGACCATCTCTGGCCTGGTGCTGGAGCGTCTGGGGCGCCTGCCCGACATCGGTGACGTGGTGGAGATTGCGGATGTACGCATCACCGTACTGGCGATGGAGAAGCGCCGTATCGCCCGCCTGCGGGTGGAGCGCCTGGGCCATCCGTAGGGCCGAGCCCTGCGCGACTGCGGTTCTGTAGCGTCGAGCCCTGCTCGACGGCTTCCTGAGCAGCCGGGCATGGGCTCGGCGCTACACAACACGGCCGGCAGCCGTCACCATGGTGGGCCCGCTTTCTTTCCTGGATGGTTGCAGTGCTGAGTACGATCGGTTTGTTGATGGGCCTGTATGTGGCCTGGCGCCTGTTCTGGCCACTGCGCATGCCCACCTGGCTGAAGGTCGTGCTGTCGCTGCTGCTGGTGGGCGTGGCTGTGCAGCTACGCATCGTCGCCACCTTCTGGGGCACGATGGCGTCGCCCGAGATTCCGAAACTGGCCATCGCCACGTTGGCGACCGGCTCCACGGCGGTGTTGCTGTTGGCGTTGCTGATGCTGGCGCTGGACGTGGGCCTGCTCGCTTCCCGCCTGCTGCGCTGGCCACGTACGGTAGCCGCATTGCGCACGCGGAGCCTGCGACCGGCGGCCGGCATGCTGGCCCTGCTGGTCAGTGGGTATGGCATCAGCCAGGGCATGGCGGTGCCCAAGCCCCGGCAGATCGAGGTGAGCATCGCCGGGCTGCCCGCTGCGTTCGACGGCTATCGCGTGCTGCAGCTGACCGACATCCACGCCAGTCGCCTGCTCACCGGCGACTGGGTGCGCAGGGTAGTGGATGAGAGCAACGCACTGACGCCGGACCTGATCGTGATCACCGGCGATCTGATCGACGGCAGTGTCGAGGCCCGCCGTGACGACGCGCGCCCACTCGCGGACCTGCGGGCGCCGGACGGTGTCATCGCCATCACCGGCAACCACGAGTACTACGCGCAGTACCAGGCGTGGATGCAGGCATTCCGCGCGCTGCACATGCAGGTGCTGGAGAACAGCCACATGCAGGTGCGGCGCGGTGATGCAGCGCTGACCATCGCCGGGGTCACCGATCCGGTGGCGGCGCGCTATGGCCTGCCACTGCCGGATCTGGGCGCCGCACTGGCCGGTGCCGATCCGTCCGCGCCGGTGATCCTGCTCGATCATCGCCCGCGCAATGCACGCGAGGCGGCGGCGCGTGGGGTGAAGCTGCAGCTGTCCGGGCATACTCACGGCGGGCAGATCATCGGCATGGACCAGCTGGTGAAGCGAGCCAATGGCGGTTTTGTGTCCGGCCGCTACGACGTGGATGGGATGACGCTGTACGTGGGCAACGGTGCGGGCCTCTGGGCCGGTTTCCCGGCGCGCATCGGCGTGCCGTCGGAGATCACCCTGGTAACATTGCGCCGCGCGCCGTGACCTTGGGCGGGGTCAGATTCCTTTCCCTGGGGGAGATGGCTCTGATCCCTGACGAACCACATGGAAGGAACCATGTCCCATCCCCGCGCCCCGATGGAACGCCTGATCCGCGCCAACGCCGATGAGATCAACCGGCTGCAGCAGGCCATCCGCGATACCGCCAGTGCGCGCTGGCGTGGGCCGGAGGAGCGGGAACGGCACGCTGCGGCCTGTGCCGAGTTCCACCAGCACTACGAGCGGCTGGCGTTTCCGGGAGGCTATGCCAACGCGTTGAAACGGCTGGCCGAACACGATCCAGATACGCTGGATGTCGCGCTGACCTTTCTCGAAGTGCGGCCGTATTTCTTCCGATCCGGATACATGTGGAAGACGCTGCTGAAGCGCGTGCAACGGGTCCCCATGGGGACGAAGCAGCACGCGCGGCTGCAGAAGATCCTCGATGCCTACGCGGCCTATCGCGCCACACGTGACGGCTGATGGGGACGGGATGATGGGGTCGGATCCCTTTGCCTTTGGCAAAGGGATCCGACCCCGGCCCGTCAGGCCGCCCGCAGCGGCGGCCGCGCATGCGCACTTCGGCGCAGCGCCTGCGCCCGCTTGGCAATCAAGCGCACCACGAAGGCGGTGAACAGCAGCGCCGACGGCACCGCATACCAGAAGTCGCCCGGCACGCGCTTGAAGTACGAGTAAGTAAACACCGCCGCGATGATCCACATGCCGGTGACGTGCAGGCGACGCCAGGCGGTGGGTCCCATGCGCCGGGCGAGCCCCCGGTGCGAGGTGATGGCCAGCGCCAGGATGGCGATGTAGCCCACCGTGCCCGGGAGGTTGGCCAGCGCGGATCGTGCTGGCCAGAACGCTGGGTTGAGGATGCCGAAACTGGTGATCGCGATTGCATGCAGCAGGTGCGAAAACGCGAAGGACAGGCCGATGATGCGCCGTTCGCGCAGCAGGAACCGGGTGAACGGGCCGGGCAGAAGGCTGGCGAACGACGATGCCGTGAACGCTGCCAGGAACAGCAGGAACGATGTGCGTGCAGTGACCCGGATCGCTGCTCGGCTGCCCTCGGCCACATCGGCATGCAGGGCGAAGGCCGCCAGCGCGAAAGCGATCAGGATCACGGCGATGGCCAGGAACAGGCGCCAGCCGTGCAGGAAGGAAGTGTTGGAAGGAGCCATGATGAGACCTCGAAGTAGGGAATGGGTAGCACCGGCCGCTGGCCGGCAACCTCAGAACGCGCGCGATGCAACCAGCACGCCCGCCGCGCACAGCTCGCCCAGAACGGGCACGCAGGCCACGCGCAATGCGTCCGTTGCCATGGCATGTGTTTCGGACAGCACCTGCAGTGCCTCATCCACAGGCGCGCCGTCGTCACCGAAGACCGATAGCAGCGCGTAGGCCAGCGGTGAAAGCTCCTCGGCCTGCAGGCTGAAATCGGCGAGGCGCTGGATCACCAGCAGCGTGGGAGCTGCGCTCAGCGCCGGCTCCAGCGCCTCGTCCTCATGTACCGGCCACTGGTAGCCAAGCACCCGCACCAACGGCGAAACCACCAGCACATCACTGTCCTCCGGTACGCGCTGCAGCAAACGACCAGCGTCACGCGCTTCAATGTGCAGCGACTGCTGCGTGCTCTCGTAGTGCGCCAGTTCTGCTGCCCAGCCCGGCAGTGCCAGCGCGTCCTGCACCGCCAGCCAGGCCGCGAACTCGTTGGCGATCCGTGGGAACAACGGGGTGTGACAGGCGTGGCTGGCGTAGTAGTGCTCCACTGTGTCGCGCCAGCGCGGCGTGCCCAATTGTTGTTGCAGTCGCGGCAGGCTGCCGGCCAGCAGGGTGTCCAGGCTGTCGATGCACAGGCGGCGGTATACCGCCAGCCTGCGCGCCTCGACGCCATCGGGTGCGGCCATTGCAGGGTCGCGTACATGATCGGCCCAGCGTCGTTGCAGGGTAGCCAGCGACTCAGCCATGGGCCACCTCGGGCCAACGTGCCTCGACCTGCGCCTGGCGGATCTGCGCAACCTCGGCCAGCAACTCGGCCAGCGGCGGGAAGTTGAAGTCGCGTTCGAGCAGGGTGGGGCGCACGCCCACCCGCGTATAGGCCTCGCGCAACAGTGCCCAGACCATGCCTTTCACCGGCGCACCGTGGGTATCGATCTTGAAGCCATCGTCTTCATCGAAGTGGCCTGCTACGTGCAGCGAGGCGACACGGTGGGATGGCACGCGGGCCAGGAATTCGAAGGCGTCGTAACCGTTGTTGCAGGCGTTGACGAAGACGTTGTTGACGTCCAGCAGCAGGTCGCAGTCGGCTTCGGTGAGCACGGCGTTGATGAAGTCGATCTCGCTCATGTCCGCGCCGGCAACGGCGTAGTAGGAGATGTTCTCCACCGCGATGCGTCGGCCCAGCATGTCCTGCACCTGGGCGATTCGGCCGGCGACATGGTGTACGGCCTCGGCGGTGAACGGCAGCGGCAGCAGGTCGTAGACATGGCCGCCGGCGGCGCAGTAGCTCAGGTGTTCGCTGTACAGCTGCACCTGGTGCAGGTCGAGGAAGGCTCGGGTCTGTGCGAGCAGGGTGCGGTCCAGCGGATCAGGGCCGCCCAGCGACAGCGACAGGCCGTGGCAGGTCAAGGGGTGGCGCTCGCTGAGTTGGCGCAGCGCGGCGCCGTGTGCACCGCCGACGCCGATCCAGTTGTCGGGGGAGACTTCGAGGAAGTCGATGGCACCGGCCGGCATTGCCAGCAGTTCGTCGATCAGGCCACGGCGCAGGCCAAGACCGGCGGCATTGGAGGGCAGGGGCAGGGACATGGCGGATGCTCCAGAGAGAGGGCGCCGCCTTGAAGGCGGCGCCGGTTGAACGTCGATCAATCGGCAACGCGGGAGAACAGGCCCTTCGGCATCGGCTTGCCGTTGGCGGTGTAGACGCTGCGCAGGTAGTCGTGGGCTTCCTGCTCGCTGATGTAGCCGTCGTGGTCGGTGTCGATGCGGTCGAATTCGGCGGCACGCTTGGCGGCCACAGCGTTGAACTCGGCGCGCGAGACCTTGCCGTCGTGGTCGCGGTCGGTGCGGGCAAACGAGGCGTCGCCGCACTTGCCTTCGCCACACTGGCCCTCGGCCACCATGGCCTTCCCAGCGGGCGTGCCGGTGGTAGCCTTGTTGGCCCCGCACTTGCCTTCACCGCACTTGCCTTCGGCGGCGGCGCTCATGGCCACCGCGCTGATCGCCAGCGGTTGGATCGCGGCGGCCTGGCCGGCCAGCAGCAGGCCACCGGCCAGGGCGATGCCGATGGCACCGATGCGCGGCAGGCGGGAGGAGGGGGGATTCTTGGTCGAGACGGACATGGTGGTGACTCCTTGGGAAAGCACGCGGGGCGTGCGGGATGGACGCCGCCGAAGAGGCGACGGAAAGGGAAACGTTCGGGAACAGGGGGAAGCGGCTCAGGCGGCGCGGCGGCGACGCAGCAGATAGCCCAGCAGCAGCACGCCACCGAGCAGGGCGCCACCGAAGCCGATGCCGGGCAACAGCGCGGCAACCGGCAGCAGCAGGGCGATCAGGCTGACGCCCCAGCCCAGACCGTCATTGCCGACGGGGGCATGCTGTGAGCCGGCCAGCAGCCGGTCCACGCTGAGCGCGCCACCGCCGTTGAGGATCAGTGGCAGCAGCATGGCCAGGAACAGCAGCGGCAGCTTGAAGTTGCCGTAGCCCTGGTCGGTGATCGCATAGCCCTGCCAGAGTTCACCCAGGCCGTTCCATTGGTCGGGCCAGTGCACGGCAGCGATGGCGACCACGGTCAACACCCAGAAGACGTAGGCCACCGAGCGCGTGGCCAGGCCGAGCAGCAGCATCACTGCACCCACCAGTTCCAGCCAGGTGGCCAGCTGCCAGTTCAGTGATGCGGGCAGGGCGGAGAACGGGAACGGGAAGCGACCTTCCAGGTCGGCGAACCAGTTCTGGCCGCCCAGCTTTTCGCGGCCGGATTCAAAGAACTCCCAGGCCAGCAGGGTGCGTAGCGCCAATGGCGAGAGCCAGCGGCCGACGGCGTCCAGGCGGGGGGCATAGACGGAAGAGGCGGTGCTGATCATGGTGGTGTCCTGCGGGCCAGTGGTCGATGGAGGCCATTTCAGGCGGCGCAGGTATCGGCAACGTGTGCCGTTGCCCGGGGTTTTGTCAGCGACTGTGGCTGCGGCCGGGGTTTCGTACAGTCAGATACAAAGACGATGCGTTGACGCACATCGGGGCGTTGCGCGCCCGCGTGCGGGGAGCGATGTCCACCCGGTAGGGCCCAGCCAGGACCGGCGCCCGAATGTATCCCACTGTAGAAACCTGCCTGCGCCCTACAGTCCGGTACAACTCCGCGCCGCGGAGAAACAGCGGTGATACACCGGCAGGCGGAAATGGCCACTCCCAACACCGGAGTGCCACCCATGATCCGTACCTCGTTGCTTGCCGCTGCTCTCGCCCTTGCCGGCGCCGCCGCCCCCGCCTTCGCTAGCCAGGCCGATACCGCTGCACCGCCCACCGTCATCCTGGTGCACGGCGCCTTCGCCGATGGCTCCAGCTGGAGCAAGGTCATCAGCACCCTCCACGACTGGAAGATGCCGGCGGTGGCCGTACAGAATCCGCTCACCTCGTTGGCCGACGATGTCGCCGCCACCCGTCGCGCGATTGCCGCCGCGCCCGGCAAGGTGGTGCTGGTCGGCCACAGCTGGGGTGGCACGGTCATCACCGAAGCGGGCAATGACCCGAAGGTGCAGGCGCTGGTGTACGTGGCGGCCTTCGCACCGGATGCAGGGCAGTCTTCGGCGCAACAGGGCGAAGGTTTCCCGGTCGGTCCGGGCCTGGCCCGACTGCAGGAAAGGGATGGCTACCTGACCTTGCCGGCTGATGCCGTCGCCCAGGACTTCGCGCCGGACGTGATGAAGAAGTCGGCCGCACTGCTGTACAGCACGCAGGTCCCGTTGAAGGCCAGCGCGCTGGGCGAGGTGGTGAACGTTGCGGCGTGGCGCAGCAAGCCGAGCTGGTACGTGCTCAGTCGCGATGACCGCATGCTGTCGCCGCAGCTGCAGGCCGCGACCGCGCGTCGCATCGGTGCACAGCTGCAATCGATCGGTAGCAGCCATGTGTCGCTGCTTTCGCATCCGGCGCAGGTGGCCGACAGCATCCTGGAAGCGGCCGGGGTGAAGCCGGCGGAACTGCCGCTGGCCGAGCAGGGGGGCTGAGCGATGGCCGCACTGCGAGGGTACGCATTGCCGCTGTTGCTGAGCCTGCTGGGCGGAGCGGCGTTGTTGCTGGCATGGCCCGGCGCGGATGCCGGTGCACAGCCGCTCGATGCCGCACCGATGGCGGGGTTCGACGGTGGCGGGCCCTGGCACAACAGCCCACCGCTCACACTGAAGCAGTTACGGGGGCAGGTGGTGCTGGTCGAGTTCTGGACCTACACCTGCAGCAACTGCCTCAACGTGGCGCCGTATGTCCACCAGTGGCATGCACGCTACGCGCCGCAGGGCCTGAGGGTGATCGGCGTGCATACGCCGGAATTCGCCTATGAAGGGTTGCCCGGCAACGTGCGCAAGGCCATCGCACGGTTGGATATCACTTGGCCAGTGGTGCAGGACAACCAGTACCGGATCTGGAACGCCTGGGGCAACCGCTTCTGGCCCGCGCTGTACCTGCTCGACCGGCAGGGGCGGGTGGTCTACCGCCATTACGGCGAGGGCGACTACGCACGTACCGAAAGCGAGATCCAGCGCCTGCTGGCCACCCCCTGAGCCGCGCTACCATGGCCGCGCCGCGCGGCGCTGTCCCCCTGCCTTCATCGAGAACGCAATGAATCATGTACCGCACATCCTGGTCGTCGACGATGACAGCGAGATCCGCCAGATGCTGGCCGATTACCTGCAACGCAACGGCCTGCGCGTGAGCCAGGCCGACGGTGGCCGGGCCATGCGCGCGCTGATGGATACCCATGCCGTGGATCTGGTGGTGCTGGACGTGATGATGCCGGGCGAGGATGGACTGAGCTTGTGCCGCAACCTGCGCGCCGGCAAGCATCGTGCGGTGCCGGTGGTGCTGCTGACCGCCCGCGACGACGAGACCGACCGCATCATCGGCCTGGAAATGGGCGCTGATGACTATGTGACCAAGCCCTTTTCCTCGCGCGAACTGCTGGCACGCATCAACGCGGTGATCCGCCGTACCCGGATGCTGCCGCCGAATCTGCAGGTGAGCGAAGCAGGTCGCCAGCTGGCCTTCGGCGAGTGGCGCCTGGACACCACCGCACGCCATCTGCTGGATGCGCAGGACACCGCGTATCCGCTCAGTGGCGCCGAGTTCCGCCTGTTGCGCGTGTTTCTCGATCACGCCAATCGGGTGCTCAGCCGCGACCAGCTGCTCAGCCTCACCCAGGGCCGCGATGCCGAACTGTTCGATCGCTCGATCGACCTGCTGGTCAGCCGCGTGCGCCAGCGCCTGGGTGACGACGCACGCGAGCCGACCTACATCAAGACCGTGCGCAGCGAAGGCTATGTGGTCAGCGTGCCGGTGCAGTTGCTGGGGCCGGACGAATGAACACCGCCGCACGCCGTCCACGCTGGCCGCGCACGCTGTCGGCGCGGCTGCTGTTGGTGCTGCTGGGCGGACTGGCCCTGGCCCACGCACTGTCCTTCGGCCTGCTGTTCTTCGAACGCTACCAGTCCACCCGCAGCATGATGCTGCGCAACCTCGACGAGGATGTGGCGGTGAGTGTCGCGCTGCTGGAGCACTTGCCAGTGGAGCAGCGTGAGGCCTGGGTGCCGCGCCTGGAGCGGCGCACCTACCGTTACCTGCTGCGCCCGGCCGCGGCCGGACCAGGGCTGCAGACCGATCGTGCACGTCAGGTCACGGCGATCATCGACGACAGCCTGCAGCACCGCTATCGGTTGCAGGCGCGCCAGGTGGCTCGCCTGCCGGAGCGGTTCGAGGTGGAACTGCGCCTGCACGACGGCACACCCTTGACCATCGAAGTCACCCCGTCGGGCCTGCCGCTGGCGCGTTGGCTGCCCGCCGTGCTGCTGGTGCAGCTGGCGCTGCTGCTGGTGTGCGCGTGGCTGGCGGTGCGCCTGGCCATGCGCCCGCTGCAGCAGCTGTCGCATGCGGTGGAGCATCTGCAGCCGGGCAAGGACGGGCCTGCACTGCCTGAAGATGGTCCTGCGGAAGTAGGCGGTGCGGCGGCCGCACTCAATGCACTGCAGGCACGCATTCGTGGCCATGTCAGTGAGCGCCTGCAGATCCTGGCCGCGATCTCGCATGACCTGCAGACCCCCATCACGCGCATGAAGCTTCGGGTGGAGACCCTGCCTGAAGACAGCACCCAGCAGCGGCTGCTGGCCGACCTCGACCACCTGGGTCAACTGGTGCGTGAGGGCGTGGCCTATGCGCGCAGCAGCCACGTCGCCAGTGGCGCGCCGGTGTCGATGGACCTGGGCGCATTTCTGGCCAGTGTGGTTGGCGACTACGAGGACATGGGCAAGCCGGTCAGTGGTGGTGCGCCGGCTGGACTGGTCGTGCAGACCTGGCCGCAGCCGCTGCGCCGGGTGGTCGGCAATCTGGTCGACAACGCGTTGCGCTACGCCGGTGCCGCCGAGATCGAGGCGGGCCGCGATGAGGCGGGAAGGGTGTGGATCGGAATTTCCGACCGTGGTCCCGGCATTCCCGAGGACCAGCTGCAGGCAGTGCTGGCGCCGTTCCACCGGCTGGAAAGCTCGCGCAATCGCGATACTGGCGGGACCGGCCTGGGCCTGGCCATCGCGGTGCAGCTGACGCAGTCGCTGGGCGGTTCGCTGCGGCTGCACAACCGCGAGGGTGGCGGCCTGCGGGCGGAACTGCAGCTGCCGGGGTAACGGGCGCGGTCAGAGCATCCGCGCATGGCGTGGATCTACGGCAAGCCCGCACGGCCCCGGGATCGGCGATCATCTGCAGGGAGTGTCGAAACCAGGAAACACGCAATGCAGGGAACGCAGCATTCAATCCGGCGCCCGCGCTACGTCGCGCTGCTGGTCGGTCTACTCGTGCTGGCGGCCTGCCAGCGCACACCGGACGCGCCGACCAGGGCACCCGCAGCGGGCACACCGCTTGCCGCCCCGGCCACCGCAACAGACCTCTCTCCGCTGCTCGATGCCCTGCCGACCTGCGCGCTGGATGGCTGGTACATCGATCAGCAGACCGGGCATCCGGCCCATCCCTGGTTGGCGACGAACGCGCCGAAGCCCTGCAAGGAGGACGGGGAGAACGAGATCGCCACGTTCTGCGTGCAGGGGCAATGGAAGGGGCTGCCGGTGGAGGAAGTGATCCTGCCGACGATGACGTTCGTTTCGTTCCGTGGGGCCAGGATCGGCCTGCCGCTGGAGAAGGCACGTCCCATCGTCCGCCAGCGTTTCGGCCAGGACTTCCCGGGTGGTGTGGCTTACGAGGAGGGCCGCGAGCCGAAGCTGCTGGCCGACCCGGAGGATGCGCAGCGTTCGTGGCTGTTGTGCAGCACCCCGGAACTGGGCCACGACGTGGATAGCGAGGGAAGCATCAGCTACTCCGGCATGAACCTGCCCTACGACCACGACGGTTGCAGCTACCGCTACAGCCCGGCTGACTTCTGCAATGCGCAGCACCGGGCAGCCATCGAAGACGCGCGCCAGCACCAGAAGCCCAATTTCAACCAGCATTATCTTCTGGTGCAGGTCGATGATCGTCCGGAGTATTTCCAGCGCACGCTGGTGCTGGTCGATACCCGCACGGGCAGGGCGACGCCACTGCCGTTCGATGCCTTCACCGGGCCAGCGGGGAAGGGCGGTGATGCTACCGGATACGGGACACTGGAAACGGGCGTGGACCAGCAGCAGTTCTGCCTCGATGGCGCGTTGCTGGTCTACCGCGTGTTCGAGGAGGGGCGCTTCTGCTTCGGCTTTGACGGTGAGCGTTTCACCGGCCATGAAACCCAGTACATGCAGGCAGCGGACGGCCGATGACCGGTATTTCACCCCGTCCATGCCACGCTGCGCGGAACCTGCGCAACCGGGATCGAGGCTGTTGAAGGCGAATACGCAATGACCGCGGCGCGGCAGCGCTCGATGTGGGTGGCGGGCCTGTCCACGGTGGTGGAGTGGTACGACTTCACCCTGTACCTGTATTTCGCCACGGTGTTGTCACGGGTGTTCTTCGGCGGCGGCGAACAGGCGCTGCTGGTCACCCTGGCCGGCTTCGCGGTGTCCTACCTGATGCGCCCGCTGGGCGCGCTGTGCTTCGGCCACCTGGGTGACCGCCTGGGCCGGCGTTGGATGCTGCTGGCGTCGATGGCCTTGATGGCAGCGGCGATGCTGGCCACTGCATTGCTGCCGACAGCGGCCACCGCAGGTACCACGGCGGGCGTGCTGCTGCTGGTACTGCGCTGCGTGATGGCCTTTTCGGTGGGCGGCGAGTACACCGGGGTGGTGGCGTACCTGCTGGAAAGCGCGCCGGTGCGGCGACGCGGCCTGGTGACCTCGCTGGCATCAGCGGCCAGTGAAGTGGGGGCGCTGCTGGCGGTGGCGATCTCGGCGCTTACAGTTGCGCTGCTGCCCACCGCGCAGCTGGACAGCTGGGGCTGGCGTATTCCGTTCTTCGTCGGTGCGGCACTGGCACTGGTGATCCTGGTCGCGCGCTCGGGCATGCACGAGTCGCCGGAGTTCGAGCGGCAGCGACGCGAGGGCAGCATTCCGGCTACACCGCTTCGCCATGTACTGCGCAACCATCCGCTGGCGGTGGCACGCACCTTCGCGATCTCGGCGCTGGGTTCGATCACTTATTACGTTGGCATCACCTATGTACCGGCATTCCTGCATGCGCAGGGTCATGACGAGGGTGACGCACTGTGGCTGTCGACGATTGCGGCGGTGGCGGTCATCGCGATCACGCCGCTGTGTGGTGCCTTGTCCGACCGCGTCGGGCGGCGGCCGATGCTGCTGGGCCTGACGGTGCTGGCAGCGCTGTTGCCGCTGTCCCTGTTCGCCTGGATGGCACAGGCGCCGCCGCTGGGCATCGCGCTGGCCGCGGTACTGCTGGCCTGCGTGGCCGGTGGGGTAAGTGCCGTTGCTGCGCCGGCCACGGCCGAACAATTCCCGGGCGAGGGCCGGGTCAGCGGGCTGGCACTGGGGGTGACCATGGCCACCGCCTTCTTCGGCGGGGCAACGCCATGGCTGGCGCAATGGTGGGTGGAGCGCAGCGGCTGGGCAGCGGCGCCCGGCGCGATGATCGCGCTGGTGGCGGTGCTGGTGCTGCCGGTGCTGTGGACCCTGCCCGAGACGGTCCCGGGCAGGGCCAAGCGCTAGACGGTCAGACCTTCAGGGTCTGCTCGATGTCGGCCAGTACCGCAGCCGCATCCACGCCAATGGCGATCGACTGCACCACGTGGCCATCCCACACGCTGGGGCCGAACGCCAGGCCTTCCGGCTTGGGAATGGTCATGCCGCGGGCAACGCCGTCGGTGGCCACGCGCACGCTGGCGCGCTCGAACTGGAACAGTTCCGGGCGGGTCAGCGCGATGCAGGCGCAGCAGTCGTGCACGACCATGCCCTTGTGGCCGGCCTGCAGGTAGAAGTCCACGTAATCCTGCGACAGCGCACGCACCAGCTCGGCATCGGCACCGCCGATGGCGGCCAGCTTATCCAGACCGTCACGGTCCATTTCCACGCGGGTGGTCACGTCCAGGCCGATGGCGGTAACCGGCCAGCTGGCGGTGAACACCACGTCGGCGGCTTCGGCATCGCCCCAGATGTTGGCCTCGGCGGCCGGGGTGATGTTGCCGTTGACGTGGAAGGCGCCGCCCATGATCACCACGCCGCGCACCAGGCCGGCGATGTCCGGGGCCTGCTGCAGGGCCAGGGCCAGGTTGGTCATGCGGCCGACCGCGACCAGGGTCACTTCGCCCGGATGGGCGCGGACCAGATCGATGATCAGCTGATGGGCCGGGCGGGCATCGGCAGCCACGTCCAGGCTGGCCGGCACCGGGTGGTTGCCCAGCCCGTTGTGGCCGTGGATGTGCACCGGCCAGGCTTCCGGGGTGGCTTCCGGCTGCAGCGGGCCTTCGGCGCCGCGCGCGACCGGGGCGGCAAAACCCCAGGCCTGCTTCAGGTACAGCGCGTTGTGCGTGGTCGACTCCACCGAGGCGTTGCCGAAGGTGGTGGTGACGCCGATCAGGTCGATCTGGGCGTGCTTGTGCAGGTACAGCAGGGCCAGGGCGTCGTCGACGCCCGGGTCGGTATCGAAAATGACTTTCAGCATGTTGTTGTTCTTCTTCTTCCGTGTGGTGCGGGGGGCGCCGGCGGCCACGGGGCAGGCCGGCGCGCCCTACATTGTCCCATCTTCATGACAGGCAGGGCCATTGCCGGGGTGGCAGGCCATAATGCCCCCGTCCAGGCACGGAGCCTCCCTATGCTGATCCTCGCGGTACTGCTGGTCCTGCTGGTGGTGGGCCTGAACGTGGTGGCCACCGTTGTGATCGCGCAGCGCGACGGCCTGTCGGCGGGCGGCCGGACGGTGCAGCTGCTGCTGGTCTGGCTGCTGCCGCTGGTCGGCGCGATCCTGTGCATGGCGGTGGCCACGGCCGATGGCTCGCGCAGCCGGGGGGAGGGCGGCGCAAGCTACGACAGCTCAGGTGGCTATTCCGGTGACAACCACAGCCATCACAGCCACAGCAGCGCCGACTGCAGCACTGATGGCGGTGGGGGTGACGGCGGCAGCTGCGGCGATTGATGGGACGCTTCTGGATGCCGGCCAGCGGCCGGCACTACCCAGCCGAGGTCGCGCCCTGGTAGTGCCGGCCGCTGGCCGGCAACCTCGACAGCTCAGCCGCCGCCTTCGGTCGGCAACGGCGCTGGCACGTTCAGCAGGCCGCCCGCCGCCACATAGGCGGCCAGCGCCTGGCCCTGGCTCAGCAGATGGCGTTCCATGGTGCGTTCGGCAGCCTGCGCATCGCGGCGGCGGAAGCACTCCATCAGTTCGCGATGTTCGGCCAGCGACTGCGCGGTGCGGCCCGGCGTCAACAGCTGGCGGCCACGGTGCATTTTCAGGATGCGGTGCAGGTCGTGGGTGATGCGGATCAGCCACGGGTTGCCCGCGTAGTGCTGAACGGTTTCGTGGATCAGGTAGTTGTTGCGGTAGTACTCGGCGATGTTGCCTTCGGCCGCCGCCGCTTCCATCGCTGCATGCAGGTCTTCCAGCTGCTGCACGCCAGCGTCGTCGATGTGCTTCACCGCCTCATGCGCGCAACGGCCTTCCAGCATGGCCATCACCGGGAACAGCTGGTTGAGGTCTTCCAGCGTCAACCGGGTGACCCGGCTGCCACGACCGGCATCGATCTGCACCAGGCCTTCGGCGGCCAGCAGCTTCAGCGCCTCGCGCAGGGGTGTGCGGCTGATGCCCAGTTCTTCGCACAGCGCGGGCTCGTCGATCCACTCGCCCGGCGGCAACCGGTAATCGTAGATGCGCTCGCGCACGTGTTCGGCCACCTCTTCGTACAGAGGTGCGCGCTTCTTCGGTGACCGCGGGGCAGGGGCAATGGCCATGGAAGAAGTGTACCGCCAGGTAGTGCCGGCCGCTGGCCGGCAACCCATGATCGCTGGATGGCGTCATGAGATTGCCGGCCAGCGGCCGGCACGACCGGCAGGTGGTTACATCCAGCCCGGCACCACGAACACCAGCCAGGCCAGCAGCGGTCCAAGCGCCACCACCAGGCCGCTGTAGACCAGGAAGCGGCGGAACAGGGTCTCGCGCTCTTCCTTCGCTGCCGAGGCCACCACCAGTGCGCCATTGGTCGAGAACGGGCTGACATCGACGATGGTGGATGACACCGCCAGCGCGCAGATCACGCCGGCGGCGCTGAGGTGGCCCTGCATCAGGAATGGCACCGCCAGTGGAATCGTCGCGCCCAGCACCGCAGCCGATGATGCAAATGCGGAAACGATGCCGCCGACGTAGCAGACCAGCAGCGCTCCGAGCAGCGGGATGCCGATGTCGGAGACACCGTTGCCGATGAAGTCCACCGCGCCGGCATGTTCCAGCACGCCGATATATGTCACCACGCCGCAGATCAGCAGCACGGTGGACCAGCTGATGCCATCGACCGCACCTTTCTGGCTCTGCGGGGACAACAACGCCAGTGCCACCGCCACGGTGATCGAGACCAGGCCAACGTTGAGGTTGTAGATCAACGCCGCCACGCCCAGGCCCAGCAGGCCGATCAGGGTGAACAACCGCTCGCGGGTCAGGTTCACCGCATCCAGGGCCGCCGGATCATTGCTGAGCGTGCCGCCGCCTGCTGCGACCAGCGCGCCATGGCCTTCGATCGCGAACTGGCGCGACGACGCCTGCGGGCCACCGGCCATCGCCAGTTCGGCAGTGCCGAGCGTTCCTGCTGCGGTGATCGAGCCGCGGCGCAGCAGCGCGATGCCACCAAAGGCGAAGAAGCAGATCGTCGCCATCATGAAGTTGAAGCCCAGGCTGGTCAGGAACACCGCCATCTCGGTGACTTCCAGCCCGGCCTTCTGCACCACGCCGTTGGTGATGCTGCCGTACACGCTGATCGGCGAGAAGCCACCCGCCTGCGCGCCATGGATGACCAGCAATCCCATCATCAGCGGGTTGATGTTGTACTGCTTGGCAAAGCGCAGGGCGACCGGGCCGATGATCGCAACCGCCGCCGGGCCCAGCGCACCGAACGCGGTGAGGACCGCGGTGATCACGAACATCACCCACGGAATGGCCACGATATGGCCGCGCACCGCTTTCACCGCCCAGTGCACCAGCAGGTCGATGGTGCCGTTCTTCTGCGCGATGGCGAACAGATAGGTGATGCCGACCAGGGTCAGGAACAGATCACCGGGAAAGCCGGCCAGGACCTCCTTGCCCCCCATGTCGACCCACAGCCCGCCGATGATGAAGGCCAGCGCGAAGGCGACGGCTCCCATGTTGATCGGCATGGCGGTGGCGACGATGAACATGATCACCAGACCGATGATCGTTGCGATTTGTGGACTCATGCGCCCTCCCAGACACGTGACTCACGTACAGCGCGGATGGAGACCCGCCATCCCGGGGTAAGGCGACGTACGGCGTGTTGCGTGATACGTACTGCTCGAACCCGTTACTGCAGCCGATCCAGCGCACTGCGGACCCAGGTCGCGGCGCCTTCAAGGCTCTGGAACTCTTCCACCGCGCGTACTTCGCAGCACGGATAGGCCGGCGCGACCATGCGCGCCAAGGCGTTGCCCGGGCCCAGCTGCAGGAACACCCGCGCGCCACGCTCGAAGGCCTGGCGCATCACCTGCGCCCATTCGATGGTCTGTGCCAGCTGCGCCGACAGCGTGTGCACCACTGCAGCGCGATCCCGCACTGGGCGGGCATCGACGCCGGCCAGCAGGGGCAGCCGCGGCGCCTGCACCTGCGCAGCGTCCAGTGCGGCGGCAAACGGTGCCACTGCGCTGGCCAGCAGCGGCGTGTGCGCGGGCACATGGACCGGCAAGGGCCGGATTTCCGCGCCGCACGCCTGCGCGTCTAGCGCCAACGCGTGCAGCGACGGCCGTGCGCCGCCTACGATGAAGTGGTCGTGGCCATTGGCGATCGCGATGAAGGCACCATGCGCATCGCACAAGCGCTGCGCGGCAGTGCGGTCCAGTCCCAGGACTGCCTGGAGCCCGGCATCTTCCGGGGTTGCGGCATCCATCAGGCGCGCGCGCTGCGCGGACAGGGCCAGGCAGGTGGTGGCATCGAAGCTGCCGGCGATGGCATGTGCGGCGAGCTCGCCGATGCTGTAGCCCGCGATCAGCGCCGGTGTTGGCAACACCTCGCGCAGGCCCTGCCAGTGCGCCAGGCTGGCTGCGCACAGCAGGGGCTGCGCCTGCACATTGTCGAAGCGGTCGCCGGCCGCCGCGGCGGCGAATACATCGCGGCCCAGTAGTTCGCTCGTGGCATCGAGCAGCGGCCGCGCGCTGGCAAGGTCGCGCACGCGATCGAACATCGCCGCATGTTGCGCGCCTTGTCCGGGGCAGAGCAGGCCAAGGCTCATGTGCCCTCCTGTTGCAACAGGAACAGGCTGCAGGCAAGCAGGTCGGCGCTGCCGCCGGGGCTCAGGTGACGCGCAACGAAGGCATCGGCGATGTGCTGCAGGCGTGGCTGCCAATCGTGTGCGAAGGCACCACCTTCGGCCAGGAAGCGGTGGCCCTGCTGCCGCGCCCAGCGCAGGCCTTCCGCACCACCGCGATGCAGCAGGTTGAGGTCGTCGGTGTGTGCGACCAGCTGCATCAGCGTGTGGCACATCGCGGCTTCGCGTGGCAGGCCACTGGCCAGCGCGTGGCGCAGGCTGGGCAGCGCCACCTCGCGCAACAGCGGGTAACCGGCGGCGGCCTGTTCGCGCACGCCTGGCACCTTGTGCAGGGCGCGCGCACGTTGGCCGGGGCTGCCTGCATCCAGCGGCGCGTGCGCGAAATCCGCAGCCCAACGACGTACCTCCAGGCAGACCTGCTCACCGGTGGCGGCATGGCCCAGGCGGGAGCGGCAGGCCGCGGCGGCCGCCACCAGCAGGCCGAGGCTGAAGACCGCGCCACGATGGGTGTTGATGCCGGCGGTCGCGCGCAGCATCGCCGCTTCGGCGGCGATGCCACACCGGCGCAGCGCATCGAAGTCCGCCCCGGCTGCACCGAGGTGGGCCACGGCGGTGAAATAGTGGCGCAGCGCGAACAGGCTGCGCAGGAACGTGCCCGCATCCATGTCGTGATGGCTGCCGCGGTCGAACGGCGTGACCAGTCCCGGTTTGGGTGCCAGGGCCAGCTCCGCATGCAGGCTGGCAACGGCGAGGCGCCCCAGGCGCGCGCAGTCCACGGCCGCTGCCGGCCGGACAATCTGTTGCGCGACGGCGTTCATGCGCTCACCCCGGCGGGGGCGAACACGGACTCGCGCAGTTCCAGTGCGGCGCCTTCCGGGCGCTTGACCAGTACCTCGCGGCTGCGTCCCGCGTACTCCCGCCAGTTCACGGCGGCGCCGTCGGCCAGGCACAGCTCGCCATCGACCCGGCGACCGTATCCGGCTTCCCATGCCTGCAGCTTTGCAGCCAGGGCATCGGCCTGCGCGGTGGTGTCGATCCGCCACAGCAGATCGATGTCCGAGCGCGCGTGCACATAGTGCAGTCCAGTGAGGTACTGCCAGGCAAAGGCTCCGAATACGCGTGCCGCTGCGATGTCCTGCAGTGCCTGCAGGGGGCGCTGCCAGTCCTGCACAAGGTCGCCTTCCAGCACCGTCTGAAGTGTCGGTGGCGGCGCGGTGCGCAGCACATCGTGTGCCGGCACGCGCAGGGCCAGGCGCAGTTTGCCCTCGGCGGGAGGCAGCGGTACGCCGAGGCGCAGGCGGGGATCTGCATCGTCGGCGGCGCGCCGGGCGACGATGGCCGGCAGACCCTGCGCAAACCAGTCGGCCAGGCGCGGCTCATGCGCAGAGATGTCCGCCTGCCAGCCGGCGTGCGCTGACAGCCAGACCAGCGTATGGCGGGGCAGCCGCTCAGGCATCGCCCTGGCTCACGGTTGCAGCCACGCGTGCGGCCAGCATGCGACCGCCACGTTCGGCGCCGCGCACGGCGCGGCGATCGCCATCGGCGGGCGTACGCAGCGCCTGCAGCAGAGATGCGGCCAGGTCGCCGTTCCAGATCGAATCCACCGCGCCCATCGCCACGTAGTTCTCCACGCCGGGTGCGAACACCGGCGAGGTCTGGCTCAGCGCCTGCAGTTTCTCCAGCGGCTGCTTGGTCACCCGGGCCATCGCGCGCAGGTCCATCACCCGCACCTGGGCATCGGGCAGGGCGTGGATGTGGTCGGCCATCAAGCCGAACGAGAGGAAGCCGCCGCTGACCGACTCGCCATAGACCAGCGTCACCAGCCGCGCACCGCGCCGGCGTGCCAGATCCAGCGTCTGCGCCAGGTGCGCGAAGTAGCCGTTGATGCCGAGCAGTTCGTCACGGCGTGCCAGGCGTTGGCCGGCGGTGTCGACCAGCATCACGATCGGTCGCTGTGGATGCGCGGCGGTGCTGGACAGCACGGTTTCGGCCAGTGCCAGTGCGTGGTCAACGCCCACCTCGAGCTTGTCGGCGGTGCCGATCACGGTCACCTCGCCGTCGTCGGTGGTGGCGGTACCGGTCAGTACCGAGTCCTCCACGGCAACGGCGTGACCACGCGGGAACAGGGCATCGAGCAGCGCGTGCAGCGGAAGGCTCATGGCAGGCTCCGATCGGCAGTGGCGGCGAGGAAATCGTCGGTGTCCAGCAGCGGCAGGCGCTCGGGTTCGGTGATGCCCTGCAGCGACCAGATCTCAAGACCATCGCGGCACCCGCCCCACGCCTGCACGCGCGCCTTCAGTGCGGCATGGCGAGCCTGCAGGGCATTCAATGCAGCCTCGGCATCGGTGCTGGCGGTGTCCGGTTGCAGCGCATCGAATGCCGCCTGCGCAAAGGCCTCGATGGCATCGGGCACGAGCACCTGTGCCTGGTCAATCAGATAGCGGTGCTTGCCTCCCGTTACCCGCCAGACCAGCGCGCGATCGCGGGAATCGAACTCTTCCACGCCGCGTACGGTTTCGATCACCTCCGGCCCGGACAGCGACAGCCGGCCTTCCTCGGACATGATCACCGTGCTGCAGCAGCGGGCCACGATGCCCATGCCACCGAATGCGCCGTTGCCGCTGCCGATCAGCGCCAGCACGGGGACGCCCGCAGCGCGCGCATCCAGGGTGGCGCGCATGATCTCGGAAATGGCGATCAGCCCCGCATTGGCCTCGTGCAGGCGTACGCCGCCGGTATCGAGCAGCAGCAACACGCCGTCGGGCCGGGTCGCCGCTGCACGGCGCAGCAGGCCGGTCAACTTCGCACCGTGCACTTCGCCCACGCCGCCGCCCATGAATTCACCCTGCTGCGCGGCCAGCAGCACGCGCTTGCCGCGCAGCGTGGCTTCACCGACGACGATGCCGTCGTCGAACGCCGCGGGCTGATCGAGCTGCGCCAGGTGCGGACTCATCATCCGTTGCGCCGGGCCGAGGATTTCACGGAACGAACCGGCATCGACCAGGCCAGCGATACGCTCGCGGGCGTCGACTTCGTAGTAGCTGTGGCGCGGCGTCCGCTTCATCGTGCATCTCCAGCGAGCAGCGTTTCCACCGCCTGGTCCAGGCGCAGGCTGACCACCGCCGGCGTGGCGCCGGCATCGTTGATCGAGATGCGTACATCGCGCAGCGGATGGCGCTGTGCGAAATCACCGATGACCGCTTCCCAGACGCGGCCAAAGCCCTGCGCGACGGTGATGATGCGCACCGTCATCGCGCCATCCAATGCCGCCGGTTCCAGCAGGATTTCCAGGTTGCCCGAGGCCAGTACGCCGACCAGTACCGCATCGCGCGGGAACTGCACCGGGGTCCGTCCTTCGAATCGATAGTCGAGGGTTTCCATGCTCAGCCCCTTACCAGTTGCGGAAGCGCTTGGGCGGGTCGTACAGGCCGCCGGACCAGCGCACCAGATCCTTCACCGAACGTGCCGCCAGCAGGTCACGGCTGGCATCGCGCACGGATATGCCCAGGTCATCCGGGCGGCGGATGACGCCGCGGTCGCGCAGGTTCTCCACCATCGCGCGGTCGCGTCCCAGGCCCACGGCGGTATAGCCGGACACGCCGCGGATCGCCTGTTCGCGTTCTTCCGGGCTGCGGCACAACAGCAGGTTGGCGATGCCTTCCTCGGTCAGCACATGGCTGACGTCGTCCCCGTAGATCATCACCGGCGGCAGCGGCATGTCCGCGCGTTCGGCCAGTTCCCAGGCATCCAGGCGTTCGACGAAGGCCGGTGCCATGTGCTCGCGGAAGGTTTCCACCATCTGCACCACCAGCTTGCGGCCACGCGGCATCTCACCTGGGCGCGCGGCCTGCTGGCCGGCCTTGATCCAGGCGTCGCTGGCGTGGCGGCGGCCGCGTGCATCCGAGCCCATGTTCGGCGCGCCACCGAAGCCGGCGATGCGGTCGCGGGTGGCAGTGGAACTGTTGCCCTGCAGGTCGATCTGCAGGGTGGAGCCGATGAACATGTCACACGCATACAGGCCGGCGGTCTGCGAGAACGCGCGGTTGGAGCGCATCGAGCCATCGGCGCCGGTGAAGAACACATCGCTGCGCGCGGCGATGTACTTCTCCATGCCCAGTTCGGAACCGAACGAATGCACCGACTTGACGAAGCCCGATTCGATCGCCGGAATCAGCGCCGGGTGTGGGTTGAGCGCCCAGTGCTGGCAGATCTTTCCCTTCAACCCGAGCGATTCGGCGTAGGTCGGCAGCAGCAGTTCGATGGCGGCGGTGTCGAAGCCGATGCCATGGTTGAGGCGGTTCACGCCGTATTCGGCGTAGATGCCCTTGATCGCCATCATCGCCATCAGCACCTGGATCTCGGAGATCTGCGCCGGGTCGCGGGTGAACAGCGGTTCGATGTGGTTCGGCTTCGGCGCCTGCACCACGAAGTTGATCCAGTCCGCAGGAATATCGACGCGGGGGAGGGTGTCGACGATCTCGTTGACCTGGGCGATGACGATGCCACCACCAAACGCCGTGGCCTCGACGATCACCGGGGTGTCTTCGGTATTCGGCCCGGTGTACAGGTTGCCGTGCCGATCTGCGGCCTGTGCTGCGACCAGGGCCACGCGTGGGGTCAGGTCGATGAAGTAGCGGCCGAACAGCTCCAGGTAGGTGTGGATGGCACCGATCTGGATGCGGCCCTCGGCCACCAGGTTGGCCAGACGCACCGATTGCGGGCCGGAGAACGAGAAGTCCAGTTTCGAGGCGATGCCGCGCTCGAACACGTCCAGGTGCGAGGGCAGCGACAGCACCGACTGCACCATGTGCAGGTCATGCACCCGCGCCGGGTCAAGGTCGGCCAGGGCCTGGGCGAGGAAATCGGCCTGCTTCTGGTTGTTGCCCTCCAGGCAGACCTTGTCGCCGGGTTCCAGCAGCGCATGCAGCAGTTCGCCGACGTCGCTGGCAGCCACCTCGCGGCCCCGGGCCCACGGCGCGGCCCGTTGCAGGCGGGCCTGGCGGCTGCGTTCCAACGTATCCCAGCTCGGGTTCATCGACCGGCTTCCGATTGGCGTCGAAATAATTACGGCATAATTATGATGGCCGTGCAACCCGCGCTGCAGCAAATGAAAGGGCCCGCGCGGAGGCGGGCCCATTCAGATAGGCCACGACCGTGGGTCGTGGCGGAGGGCGTGCCGACCAACGGTCGGCACCCACCAGGCACCCACCGGGTCGCGGGTCGCTCAGAACTTCCAGCGCAGGCTGGCCGACACGAAGCGCGGCTCGCCGAAGTTGTTGTAGTCCAGGTTGGCCCAGTAGGTCTTGTCCAGCGCGTTGCGCACGCTCAGGGTCGCGGTCCAGTTGTCGCTGATGCGGTAGTTGGCGTTGAACTGCACCAGTGAGTAGGCCGGCTGGTTCACCGTCACCGTGCCTCCCAGCGGGTAGGCGATGTTGTAGCCCTGCACCTTGCTCTGCCACTGCACGCCACCGCCGATGCTCAGGCGCTTGAATGCGCCGCGCAGCTGCAGCTGGGTGTTGAGTTGCAGCAGGTCCTCGGGCGGATTGGCGTACAGCAGGTCGGTGGCGGCGCGGGTCACCTTGACGTGGGTGTAGCCGGCATTGACCGTCCAGCCCGGCAGGATCTCGCCGTTGACGTCCATCTCCCAGCCGCGCGCCTTGGTGCCGTTGATGCCGATGTAGGCCGAGCTGCCATCACTGAGCGTGCCTTCCGGCACGCTCATGTCGCGCACGGCGTAGTTGTCCTGCTTGGCTTCGAACACCGCCGCATTGGCCGTCAGGCGGCCATTGAACCACTGCGTCTTGATGCCCGCTTCCAGGTTCGAACCCTGTACCGGCGCCAGCAGGTTCTCGTTGCGGTCCTTGTAGTTCTGCGGATTGAAGATCTCGGTGTAGCTGGCATAGGCCGACACGTTCGGCGTGATCTCGTAGACCAGGCCCACGTACGGGGTGACTTCATCGCTCACCTTGTAGGCACCGCTGGTGCCGGTGTAGACGCCGGCGGCGTTGTACGAGCGGCTGAGCGTTTCCCAGCGGCTCAGGCGCGCACCGGCAATCAGCGACAGCGGATCGGCCAGGCGCAGGCGGGTGGCCAGGTAGACGCCGCTCTGCGTGGTCTTGGCCACGCGGCGTGCACCGGTACGGGTGTAGGTCACCTCGGAGATGTCGCCGTTCCAGTTGAACACGTTGGGGATGTAGTAGCAGCGCTCACGCCCGCAGGTTGCCCAGTCGCCCGGGAAGTTCAGTGCCAGGGTGTTGGTGGTGCCTTCCAGGTCCGACCACTGCGCGCCGACGGTGAGGTCGTGGTCGCGGCCGAACAGCGGGAAGCTGCCGGTCAGGTAGGCATCGACATTGCGGCGGGTGTCCTTCGAATCACCGGCAGCGGCACGCAGGTAGATGCCCGAGCCGGTCACCGGGTCCGGGTTGCCGGTGCCGTACAGGCGCACGTTCTGCACGTTGCCGCGGGTGTAGGCGGTGTTGATCTTCAGCAGCCAGTTGTCGCCGAAACGCTGTTCCAGGTTGGCGAACGCGGTGCTGCTCTCGCGCTTCCAGTAGCTCCACTTCGGCGACAGGTTGGTCGAGCGCGCCAGATGGGCGAAGTTGCCCTGGTTGTCGAAGAACGCCACGGTGCCCCAGGTCGAACCGGTCGGGTTGTTGTCCTGGGTCTGGTAGCCGACGGTGACCGTGGTGCTGTCGGTGACATCGCCCTCCAGCACCGCCATGCCGGCCATCTTGTTTTCCTTGTAGCGGTCGTAATACAGCCCGCGGTCGGTGTAGGCGGCGACCACGCGGCTGCGGAAGCGGCCGTCATCGGTCAGTGGCGCGGTTACATCGGCCTCCATGCGGCGGTAGTCCCAACTGCCGGCGCTGACCGCGAACGACGCGTCGAATTCCTTGCCCGGGCGCTTGCGCAGCAGGTTGACCGTGGCCGACGGCACGCCGGCGCCGCTGAGCAGGCCGTTGGCACCGCGGATCACTTCGATGCGGTCGTAGAAGGCGGTGTCGTACTCCTGGTTGGTGGAGCCGCTGTAGGTGGGAATGCCATCGACCTGGAAGTCGGTGATGGCAAAGCCACGCGCGTAGTACAGCGGGCGCTGCGTGTCATAGAAGGACACGCTGACGCCGGTGACGTTGCGCATCACATCGTTGATGCTGAACAGTGATTCGTCCTGCAGGCGCTGCAGGCTGATCGCGGTGGCCGACTGCGGGGTTTCCTGCAGGGTGATCGGCAGGCGCGTGGTACTGGCCGGCGGCGCCGACTGATCGGCACGCACGCTGACCCGGTCCAGGGTCTTGGCGTCGGCCGCGCCATCGGCGGCAGCGAACGCGCTGGGCGTGGCCAGCAGGGCCAGCGACGAAAGCAGGGCGGCCGGCAGCAGCGCGCGGCGGGGCAGGCAGGTACGGAAGGTCAGGGACATGGTGGGCTCGAAACGTGGAGGCGAGGAGGGCGGCAACAGTCGTCCAGCACCCGGGGCGGCGGCTTCGGGCACGGTCAGGTCCATCTGGGGAGAGGCGCGGTCACTGCGCAGGATGCAAATGTAAATAATTCTTAACAACATTACAATTCGCGTAATTGCACAGGGGCTTCCCGGCGCAGAGCAGTGGCGGGCCGGGGTCGGATCCCGTTGCCGCAGGCAATGGGCGCTGACCCCATCATCGGCGCCCAAGCGCAGGTCAGAGCCCTCCAGTGCGGGTAGGGATCCGACCCACCTCGCACAAAAACAAACGGCCACCCGAAGGTGGCCGTCCGTCTGCATCGAAAGGAACGCGCGGGCTTACAGCGCCTGCAGTTCCTCGTTGGCATTGCGCTTTTCCTTGGCCGGTGCCGGAACCGCTGCAGGCACTACCGCCGGGGCAGGAGCCGCCGCATTGGCGTCCACCGGCACCTCCAGGTACGGCAGGTGCAGGGTCTGGCTGGTCAGCGTGCGGATCTCGTTCACCAGCGCGGCGCTGTCGTTGAGCTTGCGCCCGTACGACGGCACGATCTCGCGCAGGCGGGTTTCCCAGCCGGCCTTCATCTGGTCCGGGAAGGCCTTGGCCATCAGGTCCAGCATGATCGGCGGCGAGGTCGACGCACCCGGCGACGCGCCGAGCAGGGCGGCGATGGTGTGGTCCTTGTCGGTCACGATCTCGGTACCGAACTGCAGCACCGGGCCCTTCAGCGGATCACGCTTGATGATCTGCACGCGCTGGCCGGCGGTGACCAGCTTCCAGTCGCCCGGCTTGGCATTGGGGAAGTACTTGACCAGTTCGGCCTGGCGGTCGGCATCGTTCAAGCGTGCCTGGCCCATCAGGTACTGCACCAGGTCCAGGTTGTCCTTGCCCACTTCCAGCATCGGGCCGACGTTGTTGTGGGTGACCGAGGAGTACAGGTCCCACCACGAGCCGTGCTTGAGGAACTTGGTGCTGTACAGCGCGAACGGCCCGAACAGGACCACCGGCTTGCCGTCCAGCTTGCGCGCATCCAGGTGCGGCACCGACATCGGCGGCGAGCCGGTCTCGGCCATGCCGTAGGCCTTCACGCCATGGCGCGAGGTCACGTCCTGGCCCTGGAAGGCGAGGAACTGGCCACCGACCGGGAAGCCGGCGTAGTCCTTCGATTCCGGAATGCCCGACATCTGCAGCAGTTTCAGCGCGGCGCCACCGGCACCGATGAACACGAAGCGGGTGTGGGTGGTGGTCTCGGTGCCGGCCTTCAGGTCCTTCACCGTCACGTTCCAGCTCTTGTCGGCGTTCTGCCGCAGCGCGCTCACCTCATGGTTGAGGTGCAGGCTGAAGTTCGGGCTGCGCTGCAGGCCGGTGGTCAGCTGGCGGGTGATCACACCGAAGTTGACGTCGGTGCCGAGCGGCATCCAGGTCGCGGCGACCTTCTGCTTCGGGTCACGGCCTTCCATCAGCAGCGGCGCCCACTGCTTGATCTGTGCCGGATCCTCGGAGTACTGCATGCCGTAGAACAGCGGGTTCTTCACCAGGGCCTGCTGGCGCTTGTGCAGGTAGGCGATGTTGTCATCGCCCCAGACGAAGCTCATGTGCGGGGTCGGGTTGATGAAGTCGCTGGGCTGGCTCAGCCGGCCTTCCTTCACCTGGTGCGACCAGAACTGGCGCGAAACCTCGAACGATTCGGCGATGCCGACCGCGCGCTTGGTCTCGATGCTGCCGTCGGGCAGTTCCGGGGTGTAGTTCAGTTCGGCGAACGCCGAATGGCCGGTGCCGGCGTTGTTCCAGCCGTCGGAGCTTTCGCCGGCGACGCCGTCGAGGCGTTCGTAGACCTGGATGTTCCAGTCCGGCTGCAGTTCCTGCAGGTAGGTGGCCAGGGTGATGCTCATGATGCCGGCGCCGACCGGCACAACATCGACGGGCTTGTCGTTGCTGGCGGCGGGCACCGAACGCTGGGTCAGCGGCCAGTACAGGAACAGCGCGGCGGCCAGCAACAGCAGCACGAGCAGGGCGAGCAGGGCCTTGCCAAATTTCTTCATGGGGGCGGGATCGTTGGCGGAGGGGAGGAGTTCAGGATGCGCATGGGGCAGGGAAAGGGCGTGAAGAAACAACGCCTTGCAGCATCCATCCGCGATTCTAACCGGATCCGGTCCGTTTTTGATGCAACGCAGCATCCGACGTTTCTCGGCACCGTCACGCGAAGCGCCGGGACCACGCCCGGCTCAGACCAGCTCGAGGATCTCGTCACCGGCCTCATCGATCTCGCCGGTCGGACGCCAGCCCAGGCGGCGGTAGAAGCCATGCGAGCGCGAACGCGGGTCGGCCGAGCAGGCCAGGAACAGGCGCCGGTGGCCGGCATCGCGGGTCAGGCTGACCACTTCCTGCAGCAGCTGGCGGCCGATGCCGCGGCCCTCGTACTCCGGCAGCAGCGCCAGCACCAGCACCTCGCCGCTGTCGTGGTCGGCGAAGCAGTAGCCGACCATGCGCTCACCCTCCCAGGCGATGCGGCCGATCGAATCGCCATGGGCGATGCCGGCCGCCCAGCTGTCCACGGTGATGCCCAGTTCCGCCAGCTGCGCCGCATTGAAGGCATTCTCGCGGGTGCGCCCGCGCAGGTCGATGCAGGCGGCGGCATCGTCGGGGCGGGCGTCGCGCAGGTACACGGGCATGCCGGACATCCTTGTAATGGTCGGCCCGCCAGTATCCGCATCGCGCATGGACCCGGTGTGTAGGCTCGATGGAGATCCGATGGAGCCCCGAAAAAGGGGACGGAGGGGATTAAGCCGTATTTGCCTTGGATGTCGTATTGGCCTTGAACGACTTAATCCCCTCCGTCCCCTTTCTGCGCCATGGGTCAGCGCTTGCGCCGGATCAGTGCCGAGGAAGCATCCAGCACCGCGCGGGTCAGCAGGGCCATGGTCTGCACGTCGCCCTTCCAGTGCTGCCAGTACAGCGGCACGTCTTCCCACGCGCGCTGGCGTACGTAGACCAGGCGGCCCGCGTCCAGGTGCCGCTTGACCAGCGGCAGGGGATTCATGGTCCAGCCCATGCCGCCCAGGTTGGCCTGCACGAAGGCGCGGGTGGAGGGAATCCACCAGGTCGGCGCGGTGCTCGGCAGGTCGTCGCCGGCCATGCGCCGGGCGAAGCGCGACTGCATTTCGTCCTTGCGGTTGAACACCAGCACCGGTGCCTGCGCCAGCGCCTGTGCGGTCACGCCCTTGGCGAAGTGGCGCTCGCGGAACTCGGGGGTACAGGTCGCCGCGTAACGGATGCTGCCCAGCGCGTGGATCTGGCAGCCCTGCACCGGCTCGTCCAGCGTGGTCACCGCACCCAGCACCGTGCCCTGGCGCAGCAGTTCGACGGTGTGGTCCTGGTCTTCCACGCGCAGGTCCAGCGTGGTGCCTGTGCCCTGCGCGAACTGCGCGGCGGCGTGCGGGAACCAGGTTTCCAGGCTGTCGTGGTTCACCGCCACCGGGATGCTGGCCTGGGGCAGGTCTTCGTCGGCCAGGCCCATCCGGTGCAGCGCATCGTGTTCGAGCAGGGCGGTCTGCTCGGCCAGCTGCACCAGCAGCTGGCCCTCGGCGGTGGCGGTGGCCGGGGTGCCGCGCTTGACCAGCAGGCGCCCGATCCGGTCCTCCAGCGCCTTGACCCGCTGCGAGATGGCCGAGGGCGTGACATTCAGCGAGTGTGCGGCGCGGTCGAAGCTGCCTTCGCGGATCACTGCGGCCAGGGCGCGCAGCTGGGCATGGTCGATACGCATCGAATTAAGTTCCGCTAATGTTGGTTTAGGAAGTTTAGCTCGTCTTTTTCATGTTGCGGCGCGACAATGGCGCTCGTTCCGGTGCTGTCCGCCTTCGCGAGGCACCGTCCCCCCAGCAATACAAGGCAGTGAATCCCATGTTCTCGGTCATCTCCGCCAGCACCGGCCTCGGTGCCTGGTTCTCTGGTGCAGCCACCGGCATCGGCCTGTTCGCCGTGGTCGGGGCCCAGAGCGCCTTCATTCTGCGCCAGGGCATCCTGCGCAAGCACATCGTGCCGGTGGTCGCCACCTGCGCGGCCATCGATGCCATCTTCATCTTTGCCAGCGTGGCCGGCCTGCGCACGCTCACTTCGGCGCTGCCGTGGCTGACCACCGCCGTGCTGTGGACCGGTGTCGCGTTCCTGGCCTGGTATGCGATGAAGTCGGCACGCCGTGCGATCGCCGGTGGCGGTGGCATGGGCGAGGCTGACAGCGACGACGGCAGCCGCCGCGCGGTGCTGATGGCCGCGGTCGGCTTCTCGCTGATCAATCCGCACTTCTGGCTGGACATGATGGTGATCGGCTCCATCGCCGAGAACTTCGGCAACGCCCGCATGGCCTTCGCCGCTGGCGTGGTCACTGCCAGCTGCCTGTGGCTGACCGCGCAGGGCCTCGGCGCGCGCCTGCTGGCGCCGCTGTTCACCAAGCCCAGCACCTGGCGCGTGCTCGACGGCACCATCGCCGTGATCCTCAGCATCCTGGCCCTCATGTTGGCGGTGCGCGGGGTCCACTGACCCGGCGCACGCCCCCCGAACCCACGTCCTGACTCTCTCTCCAAGGTAGTGGCAACGACGGCACCGGCAACGGTGCCGTCGTCTTTTCCGGCTCTGGCGGGAAACGTACGGCCCTGCCTAGAATCGTCCACCAGGACAAGGTGTCCACAGGAGCAGGGGAAGGATGCACAAGACGATTCTGGCGGCCGCACTGGCCGTCATCGGGGGCGTTGCCGCAGGCAGCGTGGGGGCGGTGGACCTGACGCAGTACCTGCGTCGCGAGACCTTCACCGACATCAAGATTTCGCCGGGGGGCGAGTACGTGGCGGCAACGGTGCCGATGGAGGACACCACCGCGATCGCCGTGCTGCGGTTGAAGGACAAGCAGATGGTCGGTGGTTTCCGGCCACCCAGCCGCAACCACGCGCAGGAATTCGACTGGGTCAGCAATGAGCGCCTGCTGATCGGCCTGGCCCAGAAGTGGGGCTCGCTCGACCAGCCCAATCCCACCGGCGAACTCTATGCCATCGATGCCAACGGCAATCGCGGCGAACTGCTGGTGGGCTACCGCGTGGAGAGCAACGGCCCGGGAACCCGCATCCAGCCGAAGAAGGTCGAAGCAGTGGCCGCCTTCCTGGCCGACGACCTGCCGGGCGACGAGCGCAACGTGCTGGTCACTGTGTGGCCGCTGGCCGAGGATCCGTTCACCCGCGTCGATCGCATGGATGTGACCAGTGGCCGTCGCTCGCGGGTGGCGTCCTCACCGGTACGGCGCGGCGAGTTCACCACCGACGGCGCGGGCGAGGTCCGCTTCGTGCACGGCTCGGGCAGCGACAACGTCAACAAGCTGTACTTCCGCGACCGCAGCGGTGACAGCTGGAAGCTGATCAACGACGAGGCGGTCAGCAAGCGCATCGAAACCGCCCTCGGCTTCTCGGCCGATGACAACCTGGCCTATCTCAATGTCGAGCAGACCCAGGGGCCGGATGCGATCGTCAGCTGGAATCCGCAGACCGGCGAACGCGCCACCCTGCTGCGTGACGAGGTGGTCAATCCGTACCGCATCATCCATCGGCCTGGCACCCATGTGCCGGTGGGCGCGCTGTATCTGGGCGATACGCCGCGTACCCGTTTCTTCGACGAGAAGTCGCCGGAGGCACGCCTGTATCGCAGTCTGGAAGCCGCCTTCGGTGGCGCGGTCTACATCACCTCCAGCACCCGCGATGGCCGTGTCGTGCTGGTGGAAACCTGGTCAGGCACCAATCCCGGCGATTTCTACGTGTACGACACGGTGGCGCGCAAGGCTGACCACCTGATCAGCCGCAGCGACTGGATCGACGTGGACCGCAGCGCCAGCGTGAAGCCGATTGCACTGAAGGCCCGCGACGGGCTGCCGCTGCATGGCTTCCTGACCCTGCCGGCCGGCAGCGACGGGCGTAACCTGCCGATGGTGGTAATGCCGCATGGTGGCCCGTTCGACATCTTCGATTCCGGCCAGTACGACCGCGAAACGCAGATGCTGGCCGCCGCCGGTTATGCCGTACTGCAGGTCAACTTCCGCGGTTCGGGCAACTACGGCCGGGCCCACACCCAGGCCGGTGCGCAGCAGTGGGGCGCGGCGATGCAGGACGACGTCACCGATGCCACCCGCTGGGCGATCAGCGAAGGCATCGCCGACGGCCGTCGCATCTGCATCTATGGCGCTAGCTACGGAGCCTACTCGGCGATGATGGGGGCCGCCCGCGAGCCCGGGTTGTACCAGTGCGCGGCCGGTTATGTCGGCGTCTACGACCTGCCGATGATGTACACCCGTGGCGACATCCAGGACCGCGGTTCAGGCGTGACCTACCTGCGCGAATGGCTGGGGGATCCGGCCAAGCTGGGCGCGGTGTCGCCGGTGAACCTGGCCGAGCGGATCAAGGTGCCGGTGTTCCTCGCGGCCGGTGGCGAAGACAAGCGCGCGCCGATCCAGCACACCGAGCGCATGGAAGCGGCGCTCAAGCGTGCCGGCACGCCGGTGGAGAGCCTGTACTACAAGACCGAAGGCCACGGTTTCTACACCGAGGCCCATCGCAGCGAGTACTACGACAAGCTGCTGGCGTTCCTGGCGCGCAGCCTGGGGGGCAAGACCGCCACGGCCGCACCTGCGGCCGGCAAGGACAAGGCGCCCTGAACTGACAGGGCGGCGGATGATCCTTCCGCCGCCCTGGTTTTCCGCATGCGCGGGGTTTACTTGACCCCGTGCATCATCCGCTTCAGCAGCGGCGCAGCGATGAAGGCGGCCAACGCGCAGCCCAGCCCGATCCACATCAGCAGCCAGAACAGGTGCGCATAGGCGCCGGCCGCGGCCACCATGTCCAGCGATTCGCCTTCCGGCACCTCGATCGCGGCCAGCTTGCCGAACAGCGCGGCCAGCGTTTCCGAGAACGCGGTGGCCAGGAACCAGGTGCCCATCATCAGGCTCATCACCCGCGGCACGGCCAGCTGGGTCACTGCCGACAGGCCGACCGGCGACAGGCACATCTCGCCGCTGGCCAGCAGGAAGTAGGCCAGCACCAGCCACCACACGCTGGCCATCTCACCGGTGGCGCCGACCTGCTGCGCCGCCAGCGCCAGCGGCACGAACGACAGCGCGCCGATCACCAGGCCCCAGGCTGACTTCACAGGCTTGCCCGGCTCCCAGCCGCGACGGTCCATCCACGTCCACAGTGCGGCGAAGGCTGGCGCCAGCAGCACCAGGAACAGGCCGCCGAGGTAGGTCAGCGAGCCGGCAGTCTGCGGAATCACCAGGCAGTCGCGCACCAGCAGCACCAGCATCAGCACGACGATGGCGGCGAAGAACGTGCGCGGTGCGGCCGAACCCGGGCGCCGTTCGGACAGGCGCGCGCTGACCACGAAGCCCAGCGGTGCCAGCAGCAGCGAGATGATCGACCACGGCAGCGGCGTACCGCCGGTGATCACCAGCGCAGGCACGATGTCCTTGGTCAGCAGGCGGTCGGTGAAGGTCACCCACGAGCCATACGACTGCTCGTACATCGTGAAGAACACCAGCGCCATGAAGATCAGCACCATCAGCGCGATCATCTGCTGGCGCTGCACCGGCGTGCACTTGCTGCCGGTGAACCAGGCGAACCAGACCAGCACGCCGCCCAGCACCACCAGCATCAGCATCAGCGCCAGGCTGATTTCGCCGCCCAGCGCGAACGCACCATTGCCGGCAGCCCACATCAGCCACGCCACCGGCAGCACGCCGAGCACCGCGCACAGATAGATGAGCCATTCGCGCGGCAGGCCCAGCACCTTCTGCTTCAGCGCCGCCGGTTGCGGCGGCTCGGCGTGGCCCTGCAGGTACTTCTGGCCCCACAGGAACATTGCCAGGCCGGCCAGCATGCCGATGCCGGCCGCGCCGAAACCGTATTTCCAGCCATACGCCTCGCCGAGGAAGCCACACACCAGCGACGAGAACAGCGCGCCGAGGTTGATGCCGGCGTAGAACAGCGAGAAGCCCGAATCGCGGCGCGGATCGTCCTTGGCGTACAGCTTGCCGACGATGGTGGAGATGTTCGGTTTCAGGAAGCCCACGCCCATGATGATCAGGGCCAGCGACAGGTAGGTCACCGCCAGCGCCGAGGTGTCGCGCACCACTTCGCCGTTCACCCGGTACGCCGCGTGGCCTTCGAAGGCCATGCCAAGGTGCCCGAGCACCAGCAGGATGCCGCCGAACAGCACCGCCCGGCGCATGCCCAGCCAGCGGTCGGCCAGCATGCCGCCGAACACCGGGATGCAGTACACCAGGCCGCCGTAGGCGCCAAGCAGGTCCAGCCCTGCCTTGTCGCCGAACAGGTGGTACTTGGTCAGGTACAGCAGCAGCAGCGCCTTCATGCCGTAGAAGGAGAAGCGCTCCCACATTTCGGTGAAGAAGCAGACATAGACGCCCTTGGGGTGGCCCAGGAAGTCGTCGGAGGCGGTAGCGGCAACGGTCATCGACGGCGGGGACAGCGGAAAGGGCGCGATTATAGAAGGGCAGGGGCCGGATCACGGCGCTTATGACAAATACGACTTAATCCCCTCCGTCCCCTTTTTGCGGCAGGCGCTGCGCGGCTTTGCGGGATCGGCCGGTTGGCCTTGCCGCACCGGTCGGGCGGCCGGGTGGGCCAGGGCCGGCGGTGACCATGCGCACTGGACTTGCCGCCCCCTGAACGCTAGCGTGCAGGGGATTTTTTGCCAGCAGGGGCTTCCATGAACCACGACGCTGCGCCCAAGCAGCTCACCTTCCGCGCAGTGGCCCTGGCCATCGTGCTGGCGGTGGTGCTGTCGGCCGCAAACGCCTACCTCGGTCTGTTCGCAGGCCTGACCATCGCCACCGCCATTCCCGCTGCGGTGATTTCCATGGGCGTGCTGCGCCTGCTGGGCGGTGGCTCGATCCTTGAAAACAACATCGTGCAGACCGGCGCCTCGGCCGGTTCGTCGATCGCCGCCGGTGTGATCTTCACCATCCCCGCGCTGGTGATCATGGGCTACTGGCCGGACTTCAAGTACTGGTGGGTGCTGGGCATCGGCGGCCTCGGCGGCCTGCTGGGCGTGCTGTTCTCGGTGCCGCTGCGCCGTTCGATGATCGTCGAAGACCCGCTGCCGTTCCCGGAAGGCAAGGCAGCGGCGGAAGTGCTCAAGGCCGGTGAGAACCCGGGCCCGGGCCTGAAGATCCTCGCCATTTCGGCGGTGATCGGTGCCTTCGTGAAGCTGGCCGCGGAAAGCGGCATGCGCCTGATTCCCGATGCCTGGGCCACCTCGGCCTACGTCGGCAGCTCCAAGGTCACCGCCTTCATCGGCACCAACCTGTCGCCGGCACTGCTGGGCGTGGGCTACATCGTCGGCCTCAACGTCGGCATCGTGGTGGTGTCCGGCTCGATCCTGACCTGGCACATCGCCATTCCGATCTACCAGGCGTTCTTCATGAACACCGATCCGGCACTGGCCGCGTCGGTGGCCGCTGCTTCCTCGACCGAGGCCGCGTTCGCCATCTGGGGCGCGAAGATGCGCTACCTGGGCGTCGGCGCAATGCTGATCGGCGGCATCTGGACCCTGATCTCGCTGCGCAAGTCGCTGCTCAACGGCGTCAAGAGCGGCTTTGCCGCGGCCCGCAAGAGCGGTGGCCCGGTGCTGGCGCACACCGAGCGCGACCTGCCGATGAAGTGGATGCTGGTCGCCCTGGTGGTGTTCGTGCTGCCGCTGCTGGCCCTGTACCAGGCCATCGTCGGCCAGTGGCACGTGTCGATCCCGATGACCCTCATCATGATCGTCGCCGGCTTCCTGTTCGTCTCGGTCTCGGCTTACCTGGCCGGCCTGATCGGCTCGTCCAACAACCCGGTCTCGGGCATCACCATCTCCACCATCCTGTTCGCCTCGGCCGTGCTGGTCGTGCTGCTGGGCAAGGATGGCCTGCAGCCGGTCGGCGCCTTCGGCGCGCCGCTGGGCGCGGTGGCCGCGATCATGATCGGCGCGGTGGTGTGCTGTGCAGCAGCGGTCGGCGGTGACAACCTGCAGGACCTCAAGGCCGGTTACATCGTCGGCGCCACCCCGTGGAAGCAGCAGCTGATGCTGGGCATCGGTGCGTTCTCCTGCGCGCTGATCATGGCGCCGGTGCTGAACCTGCTGGCCACCGCCTACGGCATCGGCGTGAAGTCCGAGCTGCACCCGAACGCGCTGGCTGCTCCGCAGGCCAACCTGATGGCCTCGGTGGCCAAGGGCCTGTTCGGTGGCGAGCTGCCGTGGACCTTCATCGGCATCGGTGCCGTGGTGGGCGCCGCCATCATCGCCTTCGACAGCTGGCTGAAGTCGCGCAACGCCCGCTTCCGCGTGCCGGTGCTGGCCGCCGCCATCGGCATCTACCTGCCGCTGGAACTGATGGTGCCGATCTTCCTCGGCGGCCTGATCGCCTACCTGGTCGAGCGCTTCCACAAGGTGCGTGCCGACGACGAAGAAGGCCGCGACCGCGTGCACAAGCCGGGCGTGCTGTTTGCTGCCGGCCTGATCACCGGCGAGGCACTGATGGGCATCGCCATCGCGATTCCGATCGTGGTCAGCAGCCGCGCCGACGTGCTGGCCGTGCCGTTCCACCTGCCGGGCGCACAGTGGATCGGCCTGGCCGTGCTGTTCGTGGTCGGCTGGCTGATCTACCGCACCGGCAAGCGCGCCGTGGCGTGATGCACGGGGTCGGATCCCTTCCCGCAGGGAAGGGCTCTGACCCGGTAGTGCCGGCCGCTGGCCGGCAACCAGACAGATTGCCGGCCAGCGGCCGGCACTACCGCAAACCGCGCTACGGCGCGGTTTGCCTTTTCTGGCGAAGGCATCGACCCGTCCCCGGCCATGACCGATGGCCTTGGCAGTCCCGGCCACCCGGGCCTACCATCGGTTTTTTGCCGTCCTGCGGAGACCCCGATGAAACTGCGTCATGCCCTGCTGCCACTGAGCCTGCTGGCCGCCCTGCCCAGCGTCGCCGCTGCCCGTGGCCTGGAAGTCCGCGACATGGTGGCCATGGACCGCGTCTCCGCGCCGGTACTGACCGCCGATGGTGGCACCGTGGTGTTCGCCAAGCGCAGCGTGGACGCCAACCTGAAGGCCTCCACCGCGCTGTTCGCGCGCAACCTGCGCACGCGTGACGCGGCCCCGCCGAAGCAGATCACCCCGGCTGGCTGGAGCGTCAATTCCGCGTCGCTGTCGGCCGATGGCCAGACCGTGTATTTCCTCAGTGCCAAGAACGGCAGCCAGCAGCTGTACGCGCAGCCGATCAACGGCGGCACCCCGCGCCAGCTGACCGACTTCCCGGTGGACGTGGACAGCTACCACGTGTCGCCGCAGGACGACCGCGTGCTGTTCAGCGCCGGCGTGTTCCAGGCCTGCGCCTCGGACCTGGCCTGCACCGAGAAGAAGCTCAAGGACGTGGCCGGCGCCAAGGCCAGCGGCAAGGTCTTCGATTCGCTGTTCGTGCGCCACTGGGATACCTGGAACGATGGCCGCCGCAACACCCTGTTCGTCGCTCCGCTGCCGACGGCCAAGGCCGGTGCGGTCAAGGGCGCGTCGGCGCTGAGCGCGACCATCGATGGTGATGCCCCGTCCAAGCCGTTCGGCGGCAATGATGACTTCGCGTGGTCGCCGGATGGCGCCAGCGTGGTGGCCAGCATCCGCGTGGCCGGCAAGCAGGAGCCGTGGTCGACCAACTTCGACCTGTACCGCTTTGACGCTGCGGGCAAGCAGGCACCGGTCAACCTGACCGCCTCCAACCCGGCCTGGGATGCCGGCCCGGTGTTCAGCGCCGACGGCAAGACCCTGTTCTACCGTGCGATGAAGCGCCCGGGCTTCGAGGCCGATCGCTTCGGCCTGATGGCGATGGACGTGGCCAGCGGCAAGACCCGCGAGATCGCCCCGCAGTGGGATCGTTCGGCCGGCGGCATCACCCTGTCCGCGGATGGCGCCAGCATCTACACCACCGCTGATGACCTCGGCGAGCATCCGCTGTTCCAGATCGACGTGGCCAGCGGCAAGGCCACCAAGCTGATCGGCGACGGCAGCGTGACCTCGGTCGACGTGGCCGGCAACAGCGTGGCGATCACCCGCAACAGCCTGAAGAGCAACGACCAGGTGCTGGTCGGCCTGCTGCCGGCCGCGGGCGAAGCCATCGGCGAACTGCGCGCGCTGACCCCGGCTGCCGGCGAGGTGCTCAAGGATGTCAGCTTCGGCGACTACGAACAGTTCGAGTTCAAGGGCTGGAACAACGACACCGTGCACGGCTATGTGGTCAAGCCGCACAACTACCAGGAAGGCAAGTCGTACCCGGTCGCGTTCCTGATCCACGGCGGCCCGCAGGGCAGCTTCGGCAATGGCTGGAGCTACCGCTGGAACCCGCAGACCTATGCAGGCCAGGGCTACGCCGTGGTGATGATCGACTTCCACGGTTCCACCGGCTATGGCCAGGCCTTCACCGATGCGATCAGCCAGCACTGGGGCGACCGTCCGCTGGAAGACCTGCAGAAGGGCTGGGACGCGGCGCTGAAGAAGTATTCCTTCCTCAACGGTGACAAGGCCTGTGCGCTGGGTGCCAGCTACGGCGGCTTCATGGTCAACTGGATTGCCGGCAACTGGAACAGCCCGTTCAAGTGCCTGGTCAACCATGACGGCGTGTTCGACCAGCGCATGATGGGCTACGCCACCGAAGAGCTGTGGTTCACCGAGTGGGAGCAGGGCGGTACGCCGTACCAGAAGGCCGCGAACTACGAGAAGTTCAACCCGGTCAACCACGTGGCGGACTGGAAGAAGCCGATCCTGGTCATCCATGGCCAGCAGGACTTCCGCATTCCGGTCGAGCAGGGCCTGGCTGCCTTCACCGCCGCCCAGCGCCAGGGCATCGAATCGAAGTTCCTGTACTTCCCGGATGAAAACCACTGGGTGCTGAAGCCGAACAACAGCATCCTGTGGCATGACACCGTCAACGCCTGGCTGAAGCAGCACATCGGCAACTGATGACTGCAGCGCCGCCCTTCGGGGCGGCGCTTTTGTTTCACCATCTGCTTTACCGGTGGGTGCCGATGTTCCCGCCGGTGGGTGCCGACCGTTGGTCGGCACACCTCCAGCCAACAGCAGCCGGCCAGCGGCCGGCTCTACCCAGAGCGCCTGCATGCCCTCAACCGCCCTGATCCAGAACGACATCGTCGTCTTCGGTTTGATCGCCGCCACCCTTGGCGCCGTGTTCTGGACCGCCTCGCGCGAGCAGGGGCTGTGGAAGCGCTTCTATACCTTCGTGCCGGCACTGCTGCTGTGCTACCTGATTCCCGGCATCTACAACACCGTCGGCCTGATCGACGGCCAGAACACCAGGCTCTACAACCCGATCGCACGCGACATCCTGTTGCCGGCGGCGCTGATCCTGCTGACCCTGGCGGTGGACATCAAGGGCATCCTGCGGCTCGGCCCGAAGCTGGTGCTGATGTACCTGGGTGCGTCCGCCAGCATCATGCTCGGTGCGGTGGTGGCGTTCCTGGTGATGCGCGCGATCCATCCCGACACCGTGGCCGGTGATACCTGGGCCGGCATGGCCGCGCTGGCGGGCAGCTGGATCGGTGGCGGTGCCAACATGCTGGCGATGCGTGAAGTGTTCGACGTCAATGCGACCACCTTCGGCCAGTTCGCGGTGGTCGATGTCGGTGTCGGTTACGTGTGGATGGCCGCGCTGATCTTCCTGGCCGGGCGTGCAGCGAAGATCGACGCGCGCAGCGGTGCCGACACGTCGGCCATCGATGAGCTGAAGGAGCGCATCGCGCGCTTCCAGGCCGAACATGAGCGCATTCCCAGCCTCACCGACCTGATGCTGATCGTCGCCGTGGCCTTCGGCGGCGTCGGTTTGTCGCATGCGATCGGTGCGCCGCTGGCGGCGTGGTTCAAGGCCAACGTCAGCTGGGCTCCGCAGTTCAGCCTGGACGCGCCGTTCGTGTGGGTGGTGGTGCTGTCGACCACGCTGGGCCTGAGCCTGAGCTTCACCCGCGCACGCAATCTGGAAGGCGCGGGCGCGTCGCGGCTGGGCTCGCTGCTGCTGTACTTCCTGATCGCCTGCATCGGCATGCAGATGGATCTGCTGGCGCTGCTGGACCGCCCGTGGCTGTTCCTGCTCGGCCTGATCTGGATTGCCGTGCACATCGTGCTGCTGTGGTGCCTGGGCAAGCTGCTGAAGGTGCCGTTCTTCTACTTCGCCATCGGTTCGCAGTCGAACATCGGTGGACCGGCCTCGGCGCCGGTGGTGGCGGCCGCGTTCCATCCGGCGCTGGCGCCGGTGGGCGTGCTGCTGGGCACGATGGGCTATGCGACCGGCACCTACCTGGCCTACATCGTCGGCATCACCCTGCGCGCACTGGCCGGGCAGGGCTGATGGGTAGTGCCGGCCGCTGGCCGGCAACCAGGCGATGCTTCCCAGGTTCAGGAGGTTGCCGGCCAGCGGCCGGCACTACCGATGCGTTACGCCACCGGCAACCCGCGCTCGATCAACCACGCCTTCGCGTCTTCGGCGTCCTGCTCGAACCACGCCTTCGTAGACCCCAGCCGATACGTATATCCCCAGGCATCCATGTCGGCCATCAGTTGCTGGCTGCCGACACCGGGCAGCTGCCCGGCCAGCACGATCTGCAGGTAGCAGGTCGCGTCTTCCTCGGCCACCGAGTCGGTGGCATCGGTATGCACCTGCGCACGCCGCTCCGGCGGCAGCACGATCAGGTGGCAGGCTTCGTGCAGCATCGAGTGCACCGGTGTGTCATCGCGCACGTACACGTTGCTGGCGATGATGCCCGCCTCGGGCTCGCCCCAGTAGCTGCCGGGAATCGGTTCGCCGGCCGCCACGTGGTGCAGCCGAAGGCCGTGCGCGGCGAGCAGGCACTGCGCATCGGCGAAGGCGATGTCGCCCACGCAGGTGATGTCCACGGCGGTTGTCGTATCGGTCATGCGGGTCAGGCAGCCCCGCCCATGCAGGCACGGGCGGGGCAGGGGATCAGGGTTTGTCCGGGCCTTCAGGCAGCGCCACGGAGATGTCCAGCACGTCGTGCTGGCCATCCTTCACCAGGTCGACCTTCACCGCATCGACGTCGATGTTTACGTACTTCTTGATCACTTCCAGCAGCTCGCGCTGCAGCAGCGGCAGGTAGTCCGGGCCACCGCGGTGGCTGCGTTCCTGCGCGATGATGATCTGCAGGCGGTTCTTGGCGGTTTCGGCGGTGGTCTTCTTCGCTTTGAGGAAATCAAACAGGCCCATGCTTACCCTCCGAACAGCTTGCTGAAGAAGCCCTTCTTCTCGACGTTGGTGAAGCGCATCGGGCGTTCTTCGCCGAGGATGCGCGCGACGGCGTCTTCATAGGCCTGGCCGGCAGCGGATTCGACATCCAGGATGACCGGCTCGCCCTTGTTGGAGGCGTTGAGCACGTCGCCCGATTCCGGAATCACGCCGATCGCCTTCAGGCCGAGCACTTCCTCGACGTCGGCGATGCTCAGCATCTCGCCACTTTCCACGCGCAGCGGGGTGTAGCGGGTCAGCAGCAGGAAGGCCGGCACGTCCTGGCCGGACTCGGCCTTGTGGGTCTTCGAGTCGAGCAGGCCGATGATGCGGTCGGAGTCGCGCACCGACGACACTTCCGGGTTCACCACCACCACCGCGCGGTCGGCGAAGTACATCGCCAGGAAGGCGCCCTTCTCGATGCCGGCCGGGGAGTCGCAGATGATGTAGTCGAAGCCGTCGGCGGCCAGGTCCTTCAGGACCTTGCCCACGCCTTCCTGGGTCAGCGCGTCCTTGTCGCGGGTCTGCGAGGCAGCCAGCACGTACAGGTTGTCGAAACGCTTGTCCTTGATCAGGGCCTGCTTGAGGGTCGCTTCGCCGTGCACGACGTTGACGAAGTCGTACACCACGCGGCGTTCGCAGCCCATGATCAGGTCGAGGTTGCGCAGGCCGACGTCGAAGTCGATCACCGCCACCTTCTTGCCGCGCCGCGCCAGGCCGCAGGCCAGGCTCGCGCTGGAAGTGGTCTTGCCGACGCCGCCCTTGCCGGAGGTGACTACGATGATTTCAGCCAAAGGACTTCTCCTGGTTCTGCATGAGTTTGGTGCTGCGTCAGTCCAGCGCAGCGATCTTGATCTGGTCCTGTTCCAGCCACACCTGGACGGCCTTGCCGCGCAGGTTGTCCGGAACATCGTCCAGTACCTTGTAGTGGCCGGCAATGGCCACCAGTTCCGCATGGAAATCACGGCAGAAGATGCGTGCCGCGGTGTTGCCCTGGGCCCCCGCCAGCGCGCGGCCGCGCAGGGTGCCGTAGATATGGATGCTGCCATCGGCGATGACTTCGGCGCCGGCGCCGACGGTGGCCATCACGGTCAGGTCGCAGTTTTCCGCGTACAGCTGCTGGCCCGAACGCACGTTGCCCAGCTGCATGCGGCCCGGCTGCGGTGCGGCGGCGTCGGCCACCTTGGCCACCGGCGTTGCCGGGGCCGGCTTCGGTTCGGCACGGGCCGCGCGGCGCGGCTCCGGTGCGGGCGGCGGCGGGGCCGGCTCGGCCTCGGCACGTTCGTACTGCGCGCGGAACTTGGCCAGCAGCGGCAGGCCAAGCTGCTGCGAGAGCAGGTCGATCGCGCTGGTGCCGTAGGCCAGTGCCACCGGCAGCACGCCGGCGCTGCGCAGGCCATCAACCAGCGCCTGCGCGGTGGCCACGTCTGGCACCTGGCTCAGGCCGCCGAAGTCGAGGATCACCGCGGCGCGGCCGAACAGCTTCGGTGCGCGGGTCACGCGCTCGCGCATTTCCTGCACGAGGCGCTCGACATCAAGGGTACGGATGCGCAGGTTGGCGATGCCCACCTGGCCGATCTTCAGTTCACCGGCCTGTTCGTAATCGAAATTCACCGCCACGCTCAGGTCCCCGTCGGCCGCTGTGCCTGCGCCGGCAGCTGCCGGGCGCGTGTCCATGCCACATCCGGCAGCTTGTCGCCGTAGGTCTCCTGGACCCACGGGTAGCTGCACAGTTCCTTGGCCAGCATGCTGGCGCGCACATCGACCTGCGGCATGGTGTTCTGGCCCAGCTCGCGGAAGCCGAAGCTGCCGTGGAAGAGCAGGGCGGCATCGGCGCCATGGTCGAGGAAGACTTCGCAGGTCATCTGCGGGTAGCGCAGCTCGGCGAAGCTCTGCGCGTCGGCATAGAACGCACGGCCGACGCCACCGCCACGACGGCGGCTGGCGACCACGATGCGGTCGATATAGAAGAACGGGGTGTCCAGCTGCTGCTTGAACCAGGCGAAATTGCTGCTGTCGTGCTGGCTGTCGCTGCCGAAGCCGATCAGGAAGCCGGCCAGGTTGCCGTCGCGCTCGGCGACGCGGAAATACTCAGCGGTTTCATAGAACAGGCGCAGGCGGGCTGCATCCAGGGGAAGGATGGCCAGGCCAGCGTTGTTGTTCAAAGCCAGGACGGAATCGAGCTCGTGCTCGCGCACGTCGCGGATGACAATCGACATTGTGACTCCGTGGGGTAACGCGGTTGGTCCATCAAAGGGACCCTGCGCACGATTATTGCATGCCCGGGGTGGGCTGCGGCATGAACAGGCGACCGGGCAGGCATGACTTCCGTGGGGTGCGGTGCGCAGGCGCGGCCCGTAGAGTGCTGGCATGTTGGGAGTCCTCAGCCATACCCGCGTCCTCCGCCTGGCCGGCCTGTTCACCTGGGTCATGGTCGGCCTGCCCCTGGCGTACTCGCAGTTCGAGAACCTGCACAGCCGCGGTGACATGGGCGGCTGGGCCATCCTGCTGTTCGTCGCCTATCTGTCCTTCGGCACGGCCTACTACTGGTTGACCCGCATCCTGCGCAGCGACAGCCACACCAGCTGGCTGGACCGCGGCCTGCTGCTGTTGCTGACGGTGTCGGCGCTGGGGGTCAGCTTCCTCAGCGGCTCGGGCCTGGGCAGCATCCTGATGATGGTGGCGGCCGGGGTCATCCCGTGGATGCTGTCGGTACGGCTGGGGGTGCTGTGGCTGCTGGTCAGCCAGCTGGCGGTGGCGCCGGTCTACTACATGCTGCTGCGCTTCCCGCTGTTCGAAGCGGTGATGCAGTCGCTGCTGTACGGCGGCTTTTCCATGTTCATCTTCGTGACCAGCCTGGTCGCGCGGCAGCAGACCGAGGCCCGCGACGAGCAGCGCCGGCTCAATTCGGAACTGCGGGCCACCCGTGCCCTGCTGGCCGAGAGCGCGCGGGTCAACGAACGCACCCGCATTTCGCGCGAGCTGCATGACCTGCTGGGCCACCAGCTGACCGCGCTGACCCTGAACCTGGAGGTCGCCGGCCACCTGGCCGAGGGCCAGGCGCTGGATCACGTGAAGCGCTCGCACGCGTTGGCCAAGCTGCTGCTGGGCAACGTACGCGAGGTGGTCAGCCAGCTGCGCGAGACCGGTGCCATCGATCTGGCCGCGGCGCTGCGCCCGCTGACCGAGAACGTGCCCTCGCTGGACATCCAGCTGGAGATCGAGGATCCGCTGAACGTGGAGGACCCGCAGCGGGCCCACGTGCTGCTGCGCTGTACCCAGGAGATCATCACCAACGCGGTGCGCCACGCCGGCGCCCGCCACCTGTGGATCAAGGTGTACCGTGAAGCCCCCGACCGGGTGGTGGTGGAGGCCCGCGACGACGGCGTCGGCGCGGATATGGTCAATGTGGGCAATGGCTTGCGCGGCATGCGCGAGCGCCTGCAACAATGTGGTGGCCAGCTGCAGATCGAAACCCGTCCCGGTGAAGGCTTCCGGCTGCGGGCGACGGTGCCGGCAACGGTGCTGGTGGCGGCCCTTACCAAGGTTCCTGAAGGAGTGCGTTGATGATTCGCGTCTGCCTGGTCGACGACCAAACCCTGGTGCGGCAGGGAATCCGCTCCCTGCTGGCGCTCGACGACGGCATCGAGGTGGTGGCCGAGGCCGGCGACGGCCGGCAGGCGGTCGAGCTGATACCGCAGGTGCGCCCCGACGTGGTGCTGATGGACATGCGCATGCCGGTGATGTCCGGTCTGGAGGCACTGCAGGTGCTGTCGCGGCAGGAACAGCTGCCGCCGACCATCATCCTCACCACTTTCGACGATGACCAGCTGGTGCTGGCCGGGCTCAAGGCCGGTGCCAAGGGCTACCTGCTCAAGGATGTCACCCTGGCGCAGCTGGTCGGTGCCATCCGCACCGTGGCCGACGGCGGTTCGCTGGTGCAGCCGGCGGTGACCCAGCGCCTGCTGTCCGGCCTGGAGCACATGCGCAACGAGTTCGTCAGCCTGGACCGCCCGGACCCGCTGACCGACCGCGAGACCGAGATCCTGCGGCTGATGGCCAGTGGCTTCTCCAACAAGGAGATCGCCAATTCGCTGGGCGTGGCCGAAGGCACCATCAAGAACCATGTGTCCAACATCCTTTCCAAGCTGGGCGTGCGCGACCGTACGCGCGCCGTACTGAAGGCGTTCGAACTCCAGCTGGTCTGAGGAAAATCGTTCAAGTACAACGACTTGGATGGTGGTCGGGGGTTTCCGCCAAGGTTGCCCCCTACTTGCCGGGTAGCGGTATGCGTTACCCTTCGAATTCTTTGTCCATACAAATACGCAGCCGGCAGGGAAACCGGTGCGCCAATCCCGATAAACAATGCCCGCGAAGCCTGCTAGGATTGGCGCTTCGCTTCAATCAACCCGGCCGTGGGATCGGCCCCGGAGACTCTCTGAATGACCCGTATTATCGAGTTCCTGATCGCCTTGGGGATCGTGGCTGGCCTGTTCGTCATCATTGGCGTATGTCTGCCGGGCGAGCGTCACATCACCGAAAGCATCGAGACCAACCGCAAGATGACGATCGTGTACGACACGGTCAGCAGCCTGCGCCGCTTCAAGGACTGGAACCCGCTGGTACTGCGCGATCCCGCCGTTGAACTGAAGCTGTCCGGCCCGGCCTCCGGTACCGGTGCCACCCTCGACTTCACCTCCAAGGACCTGGGCACCGGCTCCTGGAAGATCACCGAAGCCGAAGAGAACAAGCGTGTTGTGATCGCCATCGAGGACGCCACCAAGGGTCACGACAAGGTCACCACCTTCAGCCTGGAGCCGACCGGCAAGGGCGGTCGCAACGTCAAGATCACCCAGGACTACTCGGTGAAGTACGGCTTCGACCTGTTTGGCCGTTACGCAGGCCTGTATGTCAGCCGCCAGATCGGCGACGACATCAAGATGGGCCTGTCGCGCATGGCCAACATGCTCGCCAGCGTCCCGAACGTCGACTACCGCACGCCGGAAGCCCCGCTGACCGATCTGGCCATCGTTGAAGTGCCGGCCGAGAACCTGCTGGTCGTCAACGCCGGCAACGTGGACCGCGGCCAGGACACCATCACCAAGTCCATCAAGGACAACCAGGAGTGGATCAAGCGCGTGATGGAGGCCAATGGCCTTGAAGCCGCCGGTCCGTTCCGCATCATCACCACCGACTTCGGCCAGGAGAAGTACGCCTTCGACATCGCCCAGCCGGTGAAGAAGAAGGGTGCTGAAGGTGCTGCTGCCGACGAGCTGACCGTCAAGATCGACGGCGGCGCTCCGGTCAAGTACGTGCACGTTGCTCCGCACCGTTCGGCGCATGCGGCCTACACCGGCCACATGGCGGGTCTGGACGTGGCCCGCAACGGCCTGCGCGCCTGGGCCGTGACCTCGGGCAACGAAGTCATCGACCGCCCGTACGAAACCTGGAAGGACGGCATCGACAAGTCGTTCACCCCGGAAGCGACCTACGACATCTACTGGGCCGTCAAGTAAGCCTCGGCTGACCCATGTAGTGTTGGACACGAAAACGCGCCGCTCATTGCGGCGCGTTTTTTTTGATCTGGCGCCCGGCAAGGGGCGCTGCGCAAGGAGCCCTCATGTTCAATATCGAACGTCGTGCGCGTAAGCCGTCCCTCTTGGCCTGCCTGGGTGCGCTGCTGGCCGCTGCCTCGATCGGCCTGTCTGCCTATGCATCGCATGGCGTGGCCGATCCGCTGGCGCAGCAGCATCTGAACATGGCGGCGCTGTATGCGTTCGCGCATGGTGCGGTACTGGTGGCGCTTGGTCCGCGCGCGCACGGGGCGATCGCGCACCTGGCGCTGTACGTGCTGCTGCTGGGCGTGCTGCTGTTTTCCGGCAGCCTGGTGGGCGGGGCGCTGTGGCAGTGGTCGACGCGGCTGGCGCCGATCGGTGGCACCAGCATGATGGCTGGATGGGTGGTGCTGGCGATCAATGCGTTGAGGCGGTGAGGGTCGCAGGGCTGTCGCTCCGATCCATACCGATGCGATCGTGATGGTTCATGGGCGTTACTTTTCTTTTCGCGCGAAAAGAAAAGTAACCAAAAGAAACGCGCCGCCGACCGCGAGCCGGTGCTGCGCACCGGTCCCCTGTGCTCCTCGGCCCGTCGAGGGACGGTGCGGAGAGCAGCCGAGCGTGGCTCGGCTCTACAGAATCGCACGCACCTCTTCGCCCTCGCCGGACCTGCGGTGCTCGGCTCGCTTGAAGGCGGACCCAACAGCTGCACGCTGATCTGTTGTAGAGGCTTCGAGCGAAGCGACCCGCTTTTGTCTTTGCTCTCTTGTTCCATTCCGTGGCGGACGCACACGGAAACTGTCAGAGGCCGGGCGGGTGGGCTGGGCAGGGGTATCCGCGCCATGGATGGCGCGGCTAAGCCTCCAGGGACGGATTCACGGCGTCCCCTGCCCAGCCTACCCGCCCGGACAGCTCCATGAATTTCCCCGTGCAGCCGTCACGAGGGGCTCAGCCGTTGGCCGGTCTCCAGCACCAGTGCCACGGTTCGTAGACGATGCCGTGCGGGTTGTCGCGCGGGTAGCTCAGCTGGAAGCCGTGCGTGCTGGCATGGGTCTGCAGCCACGCGAAGGCGTCGGTGGCTTCGAACGATTCTTCGGCCGGGGCATCGCCCGGTGTGCCGATGTCCAGCGCGTGGCCGCTGTGGTGTTCACTGAAACCTGGCGCGGCATTGACCTTCAGGATCTCGGCCACGCTCAGCCCGCGCGCCCGTTTCCGTTCGAAGATGCCCAGCTGGTAGGCATGGCTGCGGAAGCCGGAGATCGCGTCCAGTGCGATGCCATCCCGCGCGGCGTGCAGGCGCATCCGTCGCCAGCCCTGCGCGGCGCCGCGGCGCAGCCAGAGCGGGCGGGCGAAGCGGTCGCGGCCGGCGAAGTGCAGCAGGCACGGTTCCGGTTCCAGTGACAGGCCGCTGTCGTCGGCATAACGCTGCACATCCAGGCCAAGCTGCTGCAGGCGCTGCTGCAGCCCGGCCAGCGGAAGCCAGTGTTCTTCCAGCGCAGCACCGAATGGGCGCGCCGACGTGGCGTCGAGCAGTGCCAGTGCGTCCTCGACCCCGGGCTCGCGCGGCAGGCGCGGCACCATCGAATGCACGCCGTGCGGTAGTACGGCCGCCAGGTAGCGTCCATCGCGCTTGCGCCGCAGCACCCAACGCGCCTGTGACAGCAGGCGCGCGTCCAGGTTGCTGCGCGCGCGCAGCAGGTCGGCAGGCCACAGTTCGATGGCCTCGGTATTGATCAGCAGGGGCGGGCGTCGTTGCATCGGCGCAGCTTACTGCCGCAGCGCCGGCGCGGCCACCTTGCGCAGTGCGTCCAGCAGCACCTGCGGCCGGTCCAGGCTGAGCAGCAGCGTGCTGCCATCGCTTACCGGAAGCGCGAGAACACGTGCACGGTCGGTGACCAGCGCGAAACCCTTGCCGCCGCCCTGCAGGCGGAAGTGGCCGGAGTAGAAACCCGGCATCGAATAGCCGTTGGTCTTGAAGCGGATGCCATAGAGGCGGTCGCGGCTGAGATCGACCACCTCGGCCTGGTCCAGCCGCAGTTGTGCGACCGGCACGCGCCGGCGGTACATCGTCGAGCGCACGTCCAGCACGTCGCCGGCCAGTTCCACCCGGCGGCGGAAGAAGGCCGCGCCCAGCCCGATGCCGAGCGCTGCAATCATCAGCAGGCTCCAGGCGGCGCTGCCGCCCATCCGGAACCAGGGCGGCGACAGCGTTACTTCGATCCAGGGCGCAGTCGCCGGTGCCTTGTACAACTGCGCATACAGGCAGGCCACGAAGGCGGCGAGCAGCGGCAGCACGATCCACAGCACGCGCAATGGCGAACTCTCGGCTACCTCGTACTGTTTCGGGTCGCTGGCGCCCATGGCTCAGGCCTCCTTCTTGAACACCAGCATCGCCGGGCGCATCGGCGCCGGGATGATGATGTTGACCAGCTCCCAGCCCAGTTGGCCCTGGCGGGTCAGTTCGCTCTGGATGTCCTCGGCCTTGAGCAGGCCCATCATGGACGTCTTGACCTCGATGGTCTGGTAGCTCCAGCGCTTGCTCATTCCTTGTCCTCCGGCGGTGGGGTGGGTTTCGGCAGGCGTCCTGCCCTGCGCAGGGCGTCGCGCAGCACGTATTCGATCTGCGCGTTGAGGCTGCGCAGCTCGTCGTCAGCCCAGCGCTGCGCGGCGGCCAGGACGTCGGCGTTGATGCGCAGCGGGTAGGCTTTCTTCTCACTCATGCAAGCTCCTGGCGGGGCGGTGGGGCGCCCCGTTGCGAGGGTGGTTCAGTACAGCGAACCCGCGTTGACGATCGGCTGGGTGCCGCGGTCCGAGCACAGCACGGTCAACAGGTTGCTGACCATGTGCGCCTTGCGTTCCTCGTCCAGCTGCACCACGCCATTCTTCTGCAGTTCGGCCAGGGCCATCTCGACCATGCCGACCGCACCGGCCACGATGCGCGTGCGTGCGGCGATCACCGCGTTGGCCTGCTGACGCTGCAGCATCGCCTGGGCGATTTCGGCGGCGTAGGCGAGGTGGCTGATGCGCGCGTCGATCACCTGCACGCCGGCATCGGCCAGGCGCTCGGCCAGTTCGTTCTTCAGGTGCTGGGAGATCTCGCTGGCATGGCTGCGCAGGGCCAGCTGGCCATCCTCATGCTGGTCGTACGGATAGCTGGTGGCCATCGCGCGCAACGCCGATTCGGACTGGATGTGCACGAAGCTCTCGTAGTCGTCCACGTTGTAGACCGCTTCGGAGGCATCGACCACCTGCCAGACGATCACCGCGGCGATCTCGATCGGGCTGCCGTCCAGCTCGTTGACCTTCAGCTTGCCGCTCTCGAAGTTGCGCACGCGCTGGCTGACCCGGCGCTTGGCAAAGAAGGGGTTGTTCCAGCGCAGGCCGTTGTCCTTCACGGTACCCACGTACTTGCCGAACAGGCTCAGCACCGCCGCCTGGTTGGGCTGGATGGTGTACAGGCCGGCCAGGATGAACACGCCCAGCGCCACCAGCAGGGCGCCCAGCAGCATCAGCAGCAGGTTGGGCGAGCCGGTGCTGGCCTTGGCCGCCACGCCCATTACGAACAGGGCGGCGCCGGCGAGGGCGACGAGCAGGGCGCCGGCCAGCGTGCCGAGGCCGTTGAGGGAAGACAGCGACTTCTCTTTCATGGCGGTACGTCCTTGAGGGTTCGAAGGGAAGATATCAAAGTGATATCACCTGTCGACTACCGTTCGTCGGATGCCATGGCCGGGGTGCCCGGCCAGCTAGAATGCCCACCCGCCTTCACATCGCTGCTGGAACCGCCATGGCCAAGCTTGGAACTCCGTTGTCCCCCTCCGCCACCCGCGTGCTGCTGCTGGGCTCGGGCGAACTCGGCAAGGAGGTGGCCATCGAGCTGCAGCGGCTGGGCGTGGAAGTGATCGCCGCCGACCGCTATGCCGATGCCCCGGCCATGCAGGTCGCGCACCGCTCGCACGTGATCGACATGCTCGATGCGATGGCCCTGCGTGCCCTGATCGCCCAGGAGCAGCCGCACCTGGTGGTGCCGGAGATCGAGGCCATCCATACCGAGACCCTGGTCCAGCTGGAGCAGGAGCAGGGCCTGCGGGTGATCCCGACCGCGCGTGCCGCCCGCCTGACCATGGACCGGGAGGGCATCCGACGCCTGGCCGCCGAAACCCTGGGCCTGCCGACCTCGCCATACCGCTTCGTTGATACCGAAGCCGAGTACCGCGCCGCCGTGGCCGCCATCGGCCTGCCGTGCGTGGTCAAGCCGGTGATGTCGTCCTCGGGCAAGGGCCAGAGCACGCTGCGCAGCGAGGCGGACATCGCCCCGGCCTGGGAGTACGCGCAGACCGGTGGCCGCGCCGGAGCCGGTCGCTGCATCGTCGAAGGCTTCATTGATTTCGATTACGAGATCACCCTGCTCACCGTGCGCCATGCCGGTGGCACCTCGTTCTGCGCGCCGATCGGCCATCTGCAGAAGGACGGCGATTACCGCGAAAGCTGGCAGCCGCAGCCGATGTCGAGCAAGGCGCTGGCGCGTGCCGAAGAGATCTCGCGTGCGATCACCGATGACCTCGGTGGCTGGGGCCTGTTCGGCGTCGAGCTGTTCGTGAAGGGCGACGAGGTGTGGTTCAGCGAAGTGTCGCCGCGCCCGCACGACACCGGCCTGGTGACGCTTGTTTCGCAGGAGCTGAGCGAGTTCGCGCTGCACGCGCGCGCCATCCTCGGCCTGCCGATCCCGGTGATCCGCCAGAGCGGCCCGTCGGCCTCGTGCGCGCTGCTGGCGCATGGCGAGGGCGTGCCGTACTTCAACAACGTCGCCGCCGCGCTGCAGGTGCCGGACACCGCCGTGCGCCTGTTCGGCAAGCCCAGCGTGCATGGCCATCGCCGCGTCGGCGTGACCCTGGCGCGCGCGGAAACCATCGACGAAGCGCGCGCCATCGCGCGTGATGCCGCCGACGCGATCGGCGTCGAACTGCGCCCCTGAAAAAGCAGCGACGACCAACGGTCGTCGCCTACCGCATTCCGGTGGGTACCGACCGTTGGTCGGTACAACACAAAAAGGGGACGGAGGGGATTAAGTCGTTTTTCCACAAACGACTTAATCCCCTCCGTCCCCTTTTTGTGTGGGGTTACGGCTTCACGTCCACCCACACCAGGTGGTGGTCGCTGCCGTCGGCGATCTTCGCTTCCGGGCTTTCATTGGCCGGCCAGAAGATGCCGCTGCCGACGTACTCGAAACCGGTCGAGGGCAGCACGTAGTCCAGGCGCATGGTGCCGGACTTCGGGCCGAAATCACCGGTGGCGTGGAACGGTGCACCCTTGCGCTCGATGCCCTTGGCCGCATAGGCCAGGCTGGTCTGCTCGCCACCGACGCTGCGCGGGGTGGGGTAGCGCAGCACGCGGGCGTTCTCGATCAGTTCGACGATCGCCTCATGGCGGCCATCGCCGTCGACCGGGTCGTTGTTGAGGTCGCCCAGGATCACGAAGCGCGCGTCCTGCGCCAGGCCACCGCACTGGCCCTTGTCGTCGCACAGCCACGGCTTGTCACCCTTGGACAGGTATTCCTGCCACAGGCGCAGTTCGTCATGGTTGCGCGCGGCGTTGCGCTTTTCCGGGCCGTCGAATACCGGCGGGGTCGGGTGCGAGACCAGCGCGTGCACCACGCCGGCCGGGGTCTTCACCGGCACGTCCCAATGCGACTTCGACGACAGCCGCAGCTGCGACCACACGTGGTCGTTGTAGAAGCTCTTGCCGGTGCGCGGATCGACCGGACGGATCGCACCCGGCATCGCGCTCCACTTCAGCAGCTGGAAGCTGCGCACCTTGGCTTCATCGATCGGGTAGCGCGACAGCACCAGCATGCCGTACTGGCCCGGGTGCAGGCCGTAGCCCCAGGCGTCGTTGCCGCGGCTGCGCCCTTCGCCGCCGACCACGCCGTTGTTGTCCAGGTCCAGGCCGCTGGGCACGCCGGTATTGACCGGCGCCAGGTAGCGGTAGGCGAAGTGCAGCGGCTTGCCGCCACCGGGCTGGGCGACGTCCAGGTAGCGCTTCTGGAACAGGTCGGCGGCGCGATGCGCATCGTCGAAGTCGAATTCGTTCAGCAGCACCAGGTCGGGGCGCACCTGTTGCAGCACCGCGGCGATCTTGCGTGCGTGCTCGCTGTCGCCTTCCAGTTCCTTGATCAGGCCACCGGCGTCATCGGAGTACAGCGAGGTGTTGTAGGTGGCCAGGCGCAGCGCGCCGGACGGCTTTTCGGTCATCGCGGGGGACGTGGCGAAGGCGGGGGCGGTGGCGCCGCAGAGCAGGGCCAGGGCGAGGATCAGGGGTTTGGCGTTCATGGGCCGTATTGTGCACCCGGCCCGGTGTCAGCGGTTTGTCAGCGCCCGTCCAGATCCTTGTCGAAATCGTGCCAGCGGCGGCCATCGTAGGCCTCCAGCGGATGGAAGCGGCGCTTGTAGTCCATCTTCTGGTGGCCGCGGATCCAGTAGCCCAGATAGACGTGCGGCAGGCCCTCGCGGCGGGCCCACTCGATCTGCTGCAGGATCGCGAAGGTGCCCAGCCCGCGCGCGGCGTGGTCCGGGTCGAAGAAGGTGTAGACCGCCGACAGGCCGTGCTCGGTCACGTCGGTCACCGCCACCCCCAGCAGCTGGCTGGGCTGGCCGTCGTGGCCGGGCAGGCGCATCTCCATGAAACGGGTATGCGACCAGCTGCCGATCAGGAACTGCTCGAACTCGTGCGGGCCGTGGTCGTCCATGCCGCCATTGGCGTGGCGGTGGGTGAGGTAGCGGTGGTACAGCGCGAACAGGTCGTCGCGGGCGGTGGCGGCGGTGATCCGCACCTCCAGGTCGTCATTGCGGGCGGCACAACGGCGTTGGCTGCGATCCGGGGCGAAGCGCGCCACCGGGATGCGCACCGCCACGCAGGCCTGGCAGTGCGCGCAATGCGGCCGGTAGACCAGGTCGCCGCTGCGGCGGAAGCCCCAGCTCAGCGCCAGCGGGTACAGGCCGCCAAGGCGGCGATCGTGCGGGTCCAGCACCAGGTCGCGCGCCACCCGGTCCGACCAGTACCCGCAGGGGTGCTCGCCGGTCTGGAAAAGTCGCAGTTCGTCGTCTCTGTCGCCGTGTATCGCCATGGGCACAGCATAGCCCCAGCCTGTCGCAGTGGCGGCGACTGTCCGCCGGATGAATGGAACTGGCGGCGGCGTCAACCGATGTCGCGCCCGGGCGTTGTTGTTCCCCGAGGGTGAAGTGATCACCCCGACGCTGTTCCCATCCCCAGGAGTGACCTCATGATCCGTACCCCCCTGCTGCTGGCCCTGCTGCTCGGCACCTCCGCTTCCGGTATCGCGCTGGCGGCCGACACCCCGACCACGCCGGCGCAGCGCCCGGCCAAGCTGGACACCAACGGCGACGGCGTGATCGACCGCAGCGAGGCCGCTGCCAACCCGCGCCTGGCCGCGAAGTTCGACGAGCTGGACAAGAACAAGGACGGCAAGCTCTCGCGCGATGAGCTGCCGCGCTGGCAGCATGGCCGCCGTGGCCACGGCGGTGAGCGCTGGGCCAAGCTCGACGTCAACAAGGATGGCCGCATCAGCCGCGAGGAAGCCAAGGCCGACCCGCGCCTGGCCGCGCGCTTCGACCAGCTCGATCTCAACAAGGACGGCTACCTGGACAAGGCCGACCGCGAGCTGCGCATGAAGCAGCGCCGTGACGCCTGGTTCGCTGCCGCCGACACCAACAAGGATGGCCAGCTGAGCAAGGCCGAGTTCGATGCGGCCAAGGGCCCGATGCACGGTGGCCCGCGCCACGGCGGTCCGCGCGATGGCGCCGCGCCGAAGCCGCAGCGCTGAGGTTCAACGCAGTGAATGACGACAACGCCGGCGCACTGCCGGCGTTGTCCGTTACAGGCGGCCGCTGCGCATCAGTGAGTACACCACCAGCGCGATGACCATCAGGTTCATGGCGATGATGCCGGTGCGGCCATACATGGACTCGTATTTCCAGTTGGTCCCGCTGCGGCCGCGACGCGCCGAATCACGCGCGATCATCGGCGCCATTACCCGCTGCAGCGGCACCAGGCACTGGTAGTTGACCACGCCCAGCCCGACCGCCAGCACCGTCAGCTGCGCCCAGACCGGCGCCTGCAGCATCACAGCCAGCAGGATCGCCAGGCACCAGAACATGCCGGTGATGATGTTGAGGTAGAGGAACCGGCGCACATCGGCGCGCTCGGACGCCGTTTCGGTGTACGACATCAGGAAGCGTCCGCCTAGGTAGCTGCCGATCGCACCACCGACTACGCCGCCGATCACCGCCCCCCAGCTTTCGGGCGGCAGCACGTGCAGCTGGCCCAGCGTGGCAGTCAGCGAGCCCATCGCAGTGCCGCCCGCAACGCTGGCACCGCCGAGGCCAAGCTTGCTGCCGCCGATGCCGACACCAGTGCCGAGCAGCACCGCAGCACTGGCCGTGCCGGGCGCGGCCACCAGCACCATCGACACCACGGCAGTGGCGAATGCCGCGCTCGGGGCGCTGCTGCGCGCGAACTCGCCGAAGCGCTGCAGCAGGCCGTCGCGCACCAGGGCGCGGGCACGCGACAGGCGCTTGCGCACGGCTGCGTCACTGAGCCCCAGCAGGTCGGCCACCTGCTGCGAACGCTGGCCTTCGCGGTAGTACAGCAGCAGGACTTCGCGGCTGTCGGCCGGCAACGCGGAAATGATGTCCTCGGCGGCGATCTCTTCTTCCACCCGTTGCAGGCGGTCGGCCGCGCCCGGGGCCGGGTCGGCCGCCATGCCCATCGCCACCTCGGCCGCTTCGCCGGTCAGCGGCCGGCCACGTTGTGCACGCAGCCAGTCGCGGGCCAGGTTGCGGGTGATCTGCCGCAGCCAGGGCAGGAAGCTGGTCGAGCTGCGCAGCTGGTGCAGCTGCTGCCAGCCCTTCACGAAGGCCTCCTGGGCGATGTCCTCGCTGGCCTGGCGGTCGCGGGTGATGGCCAGGGCGATGGCGGTGACCGTGTTCTGGCAGGCCAGCACGATGCGGCCGTAGGCATGCTGGCAACCGCTGGCGGCGGCGGGCAGTTCGCGTTCCAGGGTCTGGTCGATCGATGCGGCGAACGTCGTCATGGCGGCGGCTCTCCTGCTGGGATTGTGTCCCATGACGGAGCCGCGCGCGAAGTGTGACCAGCATTCTGTGCGGTAGTGCCGGCCGCTGGCCGGCAACCTCATGAGCCCGTCCGGCGGGCTGCGGCTGCCGGCCAGCGGCCGGCACTACCCGTGTGTCATTTCGAGGGCTGGATGCGGACCCGGACTTCTTCCTCTTCCGGTGCTGCCTGCGGAGCCGGTTGCGTCTGCTGCGGCTGGGCCTGCGGGGCAGGGGCCGGTGTGACCGGCGCCGGGGCGCCGCGATGGCGCAGGCCGATCACCAGTGCCACGCCGGCGATCACCACCAGCAGGGCGATGCGGATGCGCCAGGCCCAGCTGCGACCACCGCTGCCCTGTTCCGGTGCGTCGCGGAAGGCGAATTCGGCGGTCGGATGGTCGCGGCGGGTGGTGTCGAGCAGGCGCGCCTCACGCAGGATTTCGCGCGCGCGCGGCTGGTCGTCGGCGCGCACGATCCACACCGCCGGGTAAGCATTGGCATTGCCGAGGTCGGTATAGCTGAACTGGCCGCGGCGGCGGGTCTTGTACGAGCGCCCATTGGTCACCTTGACGTCGATGCCATGCCCGCGCAGGAGCTCGGCCACGCCTTCGACGGTTTCCACGCGCTGGCTGCTGAAGATCTGGCGCATGGGATCAATCCTTCGCCGGTACGGCGGCGGCCGCTGCCTGGTCGGGAACCACGCGGATCAGGCCTTCCTGCGCGGTGCTGGCCACCAGCACGCCATTGCGGGTGAAGAACTGGCCGCGGGCCAGGCCGCGCGAATCCTGCGCGCTGGGGCTGTCCAGCGAGTACAGCAGCCAGTCGTCGGCACGGAACGGGCGGTGGAACCAGATCGCGTGGTCGAGCGAGGCCATCTGCACGTGCGGGTGGTAGTAGCTGATGCCGTGCGGGAACGTGGCAGTGCCCAGCAGGTGGAAGTCGGAGGCGTAGGCCAGCAGCGCCTGGTGCAGCTCCGGCGCATCGCCGACCGGTTCGCTCAGGCGCAGCCACACCTGGTGGTACGGCGGGCGCTTGGGCGGGTTCAGTTCGTCGCGCGGGTAGACGTGGCGGAACTCGAACGGGCCGCCGCGCGACAGCCAGCGCTGCACCTTGATCGGCAGGCGTTCCAGGACTTCGGCCGGCAGCGGCCGGTTCGGTTCGATGTCTTCCGGCTGCGGCACTTCGGGCATCTTGTGCTGGTGCTCGGCGCCGGTCTCGGCCTGCTGGAACGAGGCCGCGCAGAAGAAGATCACCTTGCCGTGCTGGATCGCGGTGACCCGGCGCACCGAGAAGCTGCCGCCGTCACGGGTGCGGTCCACGTCGTAGACGATCGGGTGGTCGATGTTGCCGGCGCGCAGGAAGTAGGCGTGCAGCGAGTGCACGTGGCGGCCGTTGTCGACCGTGGCCTGTGCCGCAGCCAGCGCCTGGCCCAGCACCTGCCCGCCGAACACGTACTTGGTGCCGATGTCGCGGCTCTGCCCGCGGAACAGGTTGTCCTCCAGCCGCTCCAGCGTGAGCAGGTCGATCAGCTCGGAGACGACGGGTTCGGGCGTGTCGTTCAAGGGGGCGGCCACAGCAGTGAAAGTGGGCCTGATTATACCGGTGCAGCCCGGCCCATCATCGGTAGTGCCGGCCGCTGGCCGGCAACCTCATGATCCTCCTGGGGCGCCTGCGGATGCCGGCCAGCGGCCGGCACTACCGGTTACTTGCCGAGGCGCGCCACCAGCGCCTGCAGGGCGTTCTGCGCATCGGGGGCGAACCAGGCCTCGACGAAACGGTCGAGCTGGATCAGGTCCGGCTGCAGCGCCACGTGCAGGTCCGCACGGGCAATCGCACGGGTCAGCAGCATCGGCTGCCGTGGCTGCTTCAGCAGGTTCTGCAGCCAGGCCACGGCACGCGCCACCACCAGATCGCCATCGGCCAGCTCATCCACCAGGCCGATCTGCACCGCCTGTTCGGCCGGTACCAGCGAACCGGTGGTCAGCAGGACGCCGGCGCGGTGCACGCCCACCGCACGGCGCAGCAGGCGCTGGATGCCCTCCGGCGCGATCAGGCCCACCTGCACCTCGTTCAGGCCGATGGCATACGGCCGCGACGGATCGGCGCTGCGCGCCATCACCCGGTAGTCGCAGCACAGTGCCAGCACGCAGCCGCCGGCCGGGGCGTGGCCGGTGATCGCCGCGACCACCGGGATGCGGCTCTCGGCCAGCGTGCGCACGGCGCCAAAGAAGGCGTTCCAGGTGTCCAGCAGCTTGTGCTTGTCATCGCCATGCGAGAGCAGGTGCGGCACGTCCATGCCGCCGGTGAAGATGCGCTCGCTGCCCGACAGCACGATGCCGTGCGCGTCTTCGGCCATGGCCAGCTCGATGGCATGGATCAACTGCCGGCACAGTTCGGTGTCCAGTGCGTTGACCGGCGGCCGCGCCAGGCGCAGTTCGCGGATGGGGCCATGGTTGATCACCTCGATGAGCGTCGTCATGCTGCGGTCTCGTTGCGAAGAAGGAACCTGGGCGATGATAACCAAACCATTCGTTGGCGTACTGTGGGTTCTGTGTGCGGCCGCAGCATCGGCCTCGGCGGCGGAACCGGCCTGCGTCACGGTGGAGCAGGGCTGGGCGCGGCTGCCACCGAATCCGGCGATGCCGATGACCGCCGGCTACGGCGTGATCCACAACGGCTGCAGCAAGGCAGTGGCGATCACCGGCGCGACCAGCAGCAGCTTCGATGATGTGTCGCTGCACGAGACCACCATCACTGACGGGGTCAGCCGGATGCGCGCGATCGAGCGCCTGCCGCTGGCACCGGGCGCGCGTGCCGAGCTCAAGCCCGGCGGCCTGCACCTGATGCTGATGCAGGGCAAGAGCGCATTGAAGGACGGGCAGGCGCTGCCACTGCGGCTGCAGCTGGAAGGCGGTGGCGAAGTGAGTGCGACGCTGACCGTGCGCAAGGCTGCGCCGTAGCGGGATGGTAGTGCCGGTCGCTGGCCGGCAACACCGGGTATGCCGGCCAGCGGCCGGCACTACCACGGGGGCTTACGTCCAGTCGTACGAGAACAGCACCGTGCGGCTTTCCGGCTCGTACAGCATCACGATCGCATCGGCGCCGGTGGCGCACCAGTTGTAGCCGGCCACTTCGGCCACCGCGAAGAACGCGTTGCCATCGCGGCGGATGATTGCCAGCTCCGCATCGTCCGGTGCATGCCGGTCGTTGGCGGCGTCGGTGAATTCCAGGGTGAAGGCGTTCGGGATGTCAGCCGTCTCGATCCAGTTGCCGCAGGAAATCTGTCCGCCCAGCGTATCCAGGTAATCGCGCTCGCTGGCTTCACCCTTGCCGTAGCGCGAGTAGCAGGCGAGGCGGCCATGCGCGGCGTGGTAGTCGCGTGCCTTGGCGTAGCTGTCGCGCATCTGCGCGATGTGTTCCTGCGCGTCCTTGTCCTGCACCGCGTCGCCGATGAAATAGCCCTCGTTGCCGAGAAAGCGCATCTCGTTGCCGGCGGTCAGTTCGAAGGCGATCCAGTTGGTGCCGGTGAAATCGTTGTGGTGTTCTTCGGTGGTCTCGCCGATGCAGCCGTCGTAGGGCTCGATCGGGCACAGCATCGTCGCCAGCTGGCCGGCCAGTTCCGGGCGCAGCACACCCAGGTCGATCTTCAGCAGCGGCAGCAGGTGCTGGCCGAGCCAGGCCTGGTCGGCGGGGAAGACGTCGGTGGGGAAGGGGACCATGCCGGGCAGCAGGTCGCTCAGTTCAGTCTGGTGGATCATGTCAGTCCTTTGAATTGGATCGGTAGTGCCGGCCGCTGGCCGGCATCCGCGATACATCTGGAGGTTGCCGGCCAGCGGCCGGCACTATCACAAGCGCGTCAGGTCGACGCGCTGCGGATCGCCTCCGGCAGCGGCGCGCTCTTGCCGGTCTGCGTATCCATCCACACCACCACCACGTTGCCGTCCGAGTACAGCTTCGACTCGTCCTGCTGGTCGACGATGCGGTGGCCGATGGTCACGCTGCTGTTGCCCAGGCGCTCGACGAACAGTTCGACCAGGATGTCGTTGGGCCACACGATCGGCAGCCGGTAGTTGACGTTGGTCGCGGCCACCACCGGTGCGATGCGGTCGGTCATCGACACGCCGTCCACGCCCAGCATCCAGCGCACGCGCGCTTCTTCCAGGTAGGAAATGTACTTGGCGTTGTTGACGTGGCCCATGCTGTCCATGTCACGCCAGCGCACGCTGATCGGGATGCGGGCCAGGATCTTGTGTTCGCTGCTCATCAGGCGTCCTTCTTCTTCGACGTGCTCTTGCTGGCCTTGCCGGTGCTCTTGGCGGCCACGGCCTTCTTCGCCACCTTGGCAGGCTTTTCAGGCTTCACCTTGCGCGGCGGACGCGCATCGGGCTTGTTGGCCACGGCGGCCGGCTGCTCCGGGCGCGCGCTGGTGGACGGCAGCATGCGGGCCAGGAACTGGCCGGTGTACGACTGCGGGCAGGCCGCCACGTCTTCCGGCGTGCCGGTGACGAGGATGGTGCCACCACGATGGCCGCCTTCCGGACCCAGGTCGACGATCCAGTCGGCGGTCTTGATCACGTCCAGGTTGTGCTCGATCACCACCACCGTGTTGCCTTCGTCGCGCAGCTTGTGCAGCACGCCCAGCAGCGCTTCGATGTCGTGGAAGTGCAGGCCGGTGGTCGGCTCGTCGAGGATGTACAGGGTACGGCCGGTATCGCGGCGCGACAGTTCCTTGGACAGCTTCACGCGCTGTGCTTCACCGCCGGACAGCGTGGTCGCGCTCTGGCCCAGCTTGATGTAGCTCAGGCCGACGTCGACCAGCGTTTCCAGCTTGCGTGCGATCGACGGCACCGGCTCGAACAGCTTCAGTGCATCCTCGACGGTCATTTCCAGCACGTCGTTGATGTTGAAGCCCTTGTAGAGGATCTCCAGCGTTTCGCGGTTGTAGCGCTTGCCATGGCAGACATCGCACGGCACGTACACGTCCGGCAGGAAGTGCATCTCGACCTTGATCAGGCCGTCGCCCTGGCAGGCTTCGCAGCGGCCACCGCGCACGTTGAAGCTGAAGCGGCCCGGCGAGTAGCCGCGTGCACGCGCTTCGGGCACCTGCGCGAACAGTTCGCGCAGGGGAGTGAACAGGCCGGTGTAGGTGGCCGGGTTCGACCGCGGGGTGCGGCCGATCGGCGACTGGTCGATGTCCACCACCTTGTCGAACAGGTCCAGGCCCTCGATCTCCTTGTACGGGGCGATCGGGTGCGAGGAACCGTTGATCTCGTTGGCGGCCAGCGAGAACAGGGTGTCGTTGATCAGGGTCGACTTGCCGGAGCCGGACACGCCGGTCACGCAGGTCAGCAGGCCCGACGGAATCGCCAGGTCCACGCCCTTGAGGTTGTTGCCGCTGGCCCCGCGCAGGTGCAGGGTCATCTTCGGGTTCGGCTTGTGCCGGCGCGCGGGGATCTCGATCGCACGCTTGCCCGACAGGTACTGGCCGGTCAGCGAACGCGGTGCCTCCAGGATGTCCTGCAGGGTGCCCTGGCCGACGATCTCGCCGCCATGCACGCCCGCGCCCGGGCCGATGTCCAGCACGTAGTCGGCCAGGCGGATCGCGTCCTCGTCATGCTCGACCACGATCACCGTGTTGCCGAGGTCGCGCAGGCGGGTGAGGGTGCCGAGCAGGCGCTCGTTGTCGCGCTGGTGCAGGCCGATCGACGGCTCGTCGAGCACGTACATCACGCCGACCAGGCCGGCGCCGATCTGGCTGGCCAGGCGGATGCGCTGTGCCTCGCCACCGGACAGGGTGTCAGCCTTGCGCTCCAGGGTCAGGTAATCCAGGCCCACATCGACCAGGAAGCCGAGGCGTTCGCCGATCTCCTTGACGATCTTCGAGGCGATCTCGCCACGCCAGCCCGGCAGGCTCAGTTCGCTGAAGAACTTCAGCGCCTCGTCGATCGGCAGCACCACCAGGTCCGGCAGCGGGCGGTCAGCCACGAACACGTTGCGTGCCGCCTTGTTCAGGCGCGCGCCATGGCATTCCGGGCACGGCTGTTCGCTGATGTACTTGGACAGCTCTTCGCGCACCGCCGGCGATTCGGTTTCCTTGTAGCGGCGCTCGAGGTTCGGAATGATGCCTTCGAAGCGGTGCTTGCGCTGGGTGCGGCCACCGGCTTCGGTGAAGTAGGTGAAGGTGATCGCTTCATCGCCACTGCCGTACAGCACGGCCTGCTGCACGTTCTGCGGCAGCGAGTTCCACGTCGCGTCGACATCGAACTTGTAGTGCTTGGCCAGCGAGGCGATCAGCTGGAAGTAGTAGGCATTGCGGCGATCCCAGCCGCGCACCGCACCGGCGGCCAGCGACAGCTCGGGGTGCACCACCACGCGCGACGGATCGAAGAATTCGGCCATGCCCAGGCCATCGCAGCCGGGGCAGGCGCCCATCGGCGCGTTGAACGAGAACAGGCGCGGTTCCAGCTCCGGCAGCGAGTAATCGCAGACCGGGCAGGAGTACTTGGAGGAGAACAGGGTCGGCGCGGTCTCGGCCTTGTCCAGGCTCTGCACCGAGGCCATGCCGTCGCCGAGTTTCAGCGCGGTCTCGAAACTCTCGGCCAGGCGCTGCTTGATGTCTTCGCGCGGGCGGAAGCGGTCGATCACCGCTTCGATGGTGTGCTTCTGGCGCAGTGCCAGCGGCGGCACCGCATCGATTTCATGCAGCTCGCCATCCACGCGCACGCGCACGAAACCCTGCGCGCGCAGCTGGTCGAACACCTGGGCATGCTCGCCCTTGCGGTCGCGGATGACCGGGGCCAGCAGCATGTAGCGCTGTTCCGGGTCCAGGGTCAGCACCTGGTCGACCATCTGGCTGACCGTCTGCGCTTCCAGCGGATAGCCGTGGTCCGGGCAGCGCGGGGTGCCGACGCGGGCGTACAGCAGGCGCAGGTAGTCGTAGATCTCGGTGATCGTGCCGACGGTCGAACGCGGGTTGTGCGAGGTCGACTTCTGCTCGATCGAGATCGCCGGGGACAGGCCCTCGATGTGGTCCAGGTCCGGCTTTTCCATCACGCTCAGGAACTGGCGCGCATAGGCCGACAGCGACTCGACATAGCGGCGCTGGCCTTCTGCATAGATGGTGTCGAACGCCAGCGAGGACTTGCCCGAGCCGGACAGGCCGGTGATCACGATCAGCTTGTCGCGGGGCAGGTCGAGGTCGAGGTTCTTCAGGTTGTGCGTCCGCGCGCCGCGGATGCGGATGAAATCCATCGCCATGGGGGATCCGGTTGTGGGGGCGTTGGCTGGGTGCCGGGCCAGCAGGGAACGGCAATCGGTCAGCCTACCGAGGTGACCAGATGGGGGCAATGGGCGACAATGCCAGCCCTGTGTCTCACCTTGTGAGACAGGCCGTCAGGCAGGGGTCAGATCCCTTTTCACGGGGTGGAAAGGGATCTGATCCCGTTCCGGTGCCGTCTCCCGCGGCGTTCAGGGGGTGACTTGACCCGCGCCGGTTGATCTGCGTACAATCCCGCTCCTGTCCGCCCTCGATGGCGGCAGCTCAGACCACAATAACTACAGAGGAAGGCCTGGTCATGTACGCAGTACTGGTCACCGGCGGTAAGCAATACCGCGTGGCGCAGGGCGAAAAGCTCCGCATTGAAAAGCTCGAAGTCGAAGTCGGCAGCGAGATCAAGTTTGACAACATCCTGATGCTGGGTGACAGCGACGGCGTGAAGCTGGGCGATGCGCTGAAGGGCGCTGCCGTCACCGCCAAGGTCCTGTCCCAGGGTCGTGCTGACAAGGTCCGGATCATCAAGTTCCGTCGCCGCAAGCACCACATGAAGCGTCAGGGTCACCGTCAGTACTACACCGAAATCGAGATCACCGGCATCGCCGGCTAAGCATCAGGAGAAGCAGTCATGGCACATAAAAAGGGCGTAGGCTCCTCGCGCAACGGTCGCGACTCCAACCCGAAGTACCTGGGCGTCAAGATCTTCGGCGGCCAGACCATCGAAGCCGGCAACATCATCGTGCGTCAGCGCGGCACCCAGTTCCACCCGGGTTCGGGCGTTGGCCTGGGCCGTGACCACACCCTGTTCGCCCTCGTGGACGGCAAGGTGGAGTTCTCGGTCAAGGGCGCCAAGAAGCGTCGCACCGTCAGCATCGTCTCGGCCGACGCCTGATCCAGGCATCGCCGGCACCCGTGCCCCGGCATGGGAGTGCTGCATGAAGAGCCCCGCTTCGGCGGGGCTTTTCGTTAGAGTGGACGCAAGACCGGCCAGGCCGGGCTGCCGGCCATCGGCAGGCATAACATTCAAGGCGGCGGCCGGCAGGCCACGCCCATCGCAGGCATCGAAACAATGAAACTGGTAGACGAAGCAGAAATCGAAGTGTTCGCCGGCAACGGCGGCAACGGCTGCATTGGCTTCCGTCGCGAGAAGTTCATTCCGCTCGGCGGCCCGGACGGCGGCGACGGCGGTGCGGGCGGCAGCGTGTACATCCGCGCCGACGAAAACCTGAACACCCTGGTCGACTTCCGCCATGACCGCATCTTCAAGGCGCAGCGCGGCGAGAACGGCATGGGCCGCCAGGCTTATGGCAAGGGCGGCGAAGACCTGACCATCACCGTGCCGGTCGGCACCGTGGTCATCAACGTCGCCACCGATGAAGTCATCGGCGACCTGACCCAACATAACGACCGTCTGCTGGTGGCCCAGGGTGGCCGCGGCGGCCTGGGCAACATGCACTTCAAGAGCTCGACCAACCGCTCGCCGCGCCAGGCGCTGCCGGGCGAGCCAGGCGAAGAGCGCACGCTGAAGCTGGAGCTGAAGCTGCTGGCCGACGTCGGCCTGCTGGGCTTCCCCAACGCCGGCAAGAGCACCCTGATCCGTGCCGTTTCGGCGGCAACGCCGAAGGTGGCTGATTACCCGTTCACCACGCTGTACCCGAACCTGGGTGTGGTGAAGGTGGAAAACTACCGCAGCTTCGTGATCGCCGACATTCCGGGTCTGATCGAAGGCGCGGCGGACGGCGCCGGCCTTGGTGCGCAGTTCCTGCGCCACCTGCAGCGCACCCGCCTGTTGCTGCACCTGGTGGACATCTCGCCGATGGAAGGTGGCGTGGAAGGCATTTCGCCGGTCGAGCAGGTGCGTGCGATCGAGCGCGAGCTGGAAAAGCACGATCCGGAGCTGCTGAACAAGCCGCGCTGGCTGGTGCTGAACAAGGCCGACCTGATGTTCGAGGACGAGGCGCAGGCCGCAGCCGAGCAGATCGTCGCCGAGCTGGGCTGGAAGGAGCCGTGGTTCCTGGTCTCAGCGCTGGGTCGCGAAGGTACCTTCCCGATCATGAGCCGGATCATGGCCTTCTTCGATCGCCAGAAGGAAGATGAGCTGGAAGCCCGCAACGCGCAGTGATGCTGTTGTGGTTCCAAGCGAAAAGCCCGGCCTTGGCCGGGTTTTTTGTTGCCCGGTAGTGCCGGCCGCTGGCCGGCAGTTCGCTGGAGTTGCCGGCCAGCGGCCGGCACTACCGCATCGCGCGGTCCCTGTGGATCGCCAGGATCGCAGGCAACAAAAAACCCGGCCGGGGCCGGGCTTTTGTCTGCAGCCCAACCCCGAAGGGCAGGGCGGCAACGCCGGATCAGGCGGCCTTGAGGGCCTTGATGCGGTCGTTCAGGCGGCTCTTGTGGCGAGCAGCCTTGTTCTTGTGGATCAGGCCACGCGCGCTGAAGCGATCCAGGATCGGCTGGGCAACGGCGAAGGCGGCTTCGGCGCCGGCGGCATCGTTGGCGTCCAGCGCCTTGATCACTTTCTTGACAGCGGTGCGCAGCATCGAGCGCTGAGCCACGTTGCGCGCGTTGCGCACGACGGTCTGCTTGGCGCGCTTCTTGGCGGACTTGATATTGGCCACGGTGGTGGTTTCCTGAAAAAATCGGTGTTATGGGAACAGCAAGCTAGCTAGTATGATGGCCCGAGAAATGCACGTCAAGTCGATTGTCAAGAGGGACGCTGAGTGAGTTCACCGAAGATGTTGCGGGGCCTGCTGTCGTTCAGCAGCATGACCATGGTCTCGCGGGTGCTCGGACTTGTCCGGGATCAGGTGATCACTACCACGTTCGGCACCAATGCGGTTACCGATGCGTTCTGGGTTGCCTTCAGGATACCCAATTTCCTGCGCCGGTTGTTCGCGGAGGGGTCCTTCTCCACCGCCTTCGTGCCGGTGTTCACCGAGGTGAAGGAGACCCGCAGCCACGCCGAACTGCGCGAACTGATGGCTCGCACCGCGGGCACCCTGGGTGGGGTGCTGATGCTGGTCACCGCGCTGGCGCTGATCTTCGCGCCGCAGCTGGCGGTCGCATTCTCAAGTGGTGCTGATACCGACCCGGTCAAGCAGACCCTGCTGGTCGACCTGTTCCGCCTGACCTTCCCGTTCCTGCTGTTCGTCTCGCTCACCGCACTGGCCGGCGGTGCGCTCAACAGCTTCCAGCGCTTCGCGATGCCGGCGTTGACCCCGGTCATCCTCAACCTGTGCATGATCGCCGGTGCGCTGTGGCTGGCGCCGCGGTTGGGTGGCACTCCAGAGAAGCAGATCCTGGCGCTGGGCTGGGCGGTGCTGGCCGCCGGCCTCCTGCAGCTGCTGTTCCAGCTGCCCTCGCTGAAGGGCATCAACCTGCTGACCCTGCCGCGCTGGGGCTGGAGCCATCCGGGCGTGCGCAAGGTGCTGACGCTGATGGTGCCGACCCTGTTCGGTTCGTCGGTGGCGCAGATCAATCTGCTGCTGGATACCCTCATCGCCGCCAAGCTGCCCGACGGCTCGCAGTCGTGGCTGTCGCTGGCCGATCGCTTCCTGGAGCTGCCTCTGGGTGTGTTCGGCGTGGCGCTGGGCACGGTGATCCTGCCGGCGCTGGCCCGCCATCATGTCAGCACCGACCGCGAGGGCTTCTCGCGCTCGCTGGACTGGGGGCTGCGGATGACCCTGCTGATCTCGGTGCCGGCCATGCTGGGCCTGGTGTTGTTGGCCGAGCCGCTGATCGCAACCCTGTTCCAGTACCGCCAGTTCACCGCCTTCGATACCCGCATGACCGCGCTGTCGGTGTACGGCCTGAGCTTCGGCCTGCCGGCGTTCGCCCTGCTGAAGGTGGTGCTGCCGGCCTTCTACGCCCGCCAGGACACCAAGACCCCGGTGCGCGCCGGTGTGGCCGCACTGGTGGCGAACATGGTGTTCAACTTCGCCCTGCTGGCCGTGCTGTACCAGGTGATGGTGCCGGAGGAGCTGAAGGCACAGGGCGTGATGACGGCCATCGGCAAGCAGCCGGGCCTGCACCTGGCACTGGGCATCGCCAGTGCGCTGTCCAGTTACCTGAACCTGGGCCTGCTCTGGTACTGGCTGGGCAAGACCGACGTCTACCAGCGCCTGCCGGGCTGGGGCGGCTATCTGGCGCGGCTGGGGGTGGCCTGCTTGGCCATGGTCGGCGTGCTGCTGGCCCTGCTGCACTGGGTTCCCGACTTCACCGACATGGACAAATGGCACCGTATCGGTGGCCTGATGCTGCTGGTCGGCGGCGGTGGCGCGACCTATGCGGTGGCCATGCTGGCGATGGGCTTCCGCCCGCGCGACCTGCGCGGGCATTGATCGCGGCCCGTGGCGGCTATACTTCAGGGTTACACCATTGAAGCGGCGGCCCCGGTCGGGCCGGAACGAGAGTTGATGAGCAGGCTGTTCAGAAGCGTCGAGGGCGGGGAGCTGTTCCCCAACGGAAGCGTGGTCTGTATCGGTGCATTCGACGGCCTCCACCTGGGCCATCGTGCGCTGGTTCGCCACGCGGTTGCCCGCGCGCGCGCCTTGGGCGTGGCCGCAGTGGCCGTGGCGTTCGAGCCGCTGCCGCGTGAATTCTTCGCCCAGGGCACGCCGCCGCCGCGGCTGACCCTGGCGCGCAGCAAGGTCGAGATCCTGCGCGAGCTGGGCGTCGATGCGATCGGCCTGCTGCGTTTCGACGCGGCGATGGCGGCGATGCCGGCCGAGACTTTCGTGCGCCAGTTGCTGGTGCACCGGCTGGGCGCCCGCGAAGTGTGGATCGGACCGGAGTTCTGCTTCGGCAACCGCCGCCGCGGCGACCTGGCCCTGCTGCAGGAGATGGGCGCCGAGCTGGGCTTCAGCGCGGGCGAGATCGAAGCGGTCGACCTGCATGGCGAGCGCATTTCCAGCACCCGTATCCGCCAGCTGTTGCAGGACGGTGATTTCACCCGTGCCGGCGACCTGCTCGGCCGTCCGTACGCGATCAGCGGGCGCGTGGTGCGCGGGCGCCAGCTCGGCCGTACGCTGGGCTTCCCCACCGCCAACCTGCGGTTCCCGAAGACCCCGGCGCTGTCGGGCATCTATGCAACCTGGGTGCACGGCGTGTTCGACCAGCCGTGGCCTTCGGTGTCCAGTTTCGGCACCCGGCCGACCGTGGAGGGCGTGGAGCCACTGCTGGAAGCCCACCTGTTCGATTTCCAGGGCGACCTGTACGGGCGCCACATCGACGTGGAGTTCGTCGCCAAGCTGCGCGACGAAGAAAAATTCAATGATCTGGCGGCCCTGACCGACCAGATGCACCGCGACGCCGAACAGGCGCGCGCCATCCTTTCCGAACATAGATTGCGAGCCACTGCGTGAGCCAGGACTACAAGACCACCCTGAACCTGCCAGCCACCGAATTCCCGATGCGCGGCGATCTGCCCAAGCGCGAGCCGGGCATTCTGGCGCGGTGGGAAGAGCAGGGGCTCTACCAGCAGCTGCGCGACAACGCCGCCGGCCGCCCGCTGTTCGTGCTGCATGACGGCCCGCCGTACGCCAACGGCCGCATCCACCTGGGCCACGCGGTCAACAAGATCCTGAAGGACATCATCGTCAAGTCGCGCTACCTGGCCGGCTTCGATGCGCCCTACGTGCCGGGCTGGGATTGCCATGGCCTGCCGATCGAGATCGCGGTGGAAAAGAAGTGGGGCAAGGTGGGCGTGAAGCTCGACGCCGTCGAGTTCCGCCAGAAGTGCCGCGAGTTCGCCGAAGAGCAGATCAACATCCAGCGCGTGGACTTCAAGCGCCTGGGCGTGACCGGTGACTGGGACAACCCGTACAAGACCCTGAGCTTCGACTTCGAAGCCAACGAGATCCGTGCGCTGGCCAAGATCGTGGCCAACGGTCACCTGGTGCGCGGCGCCAAGCCGGTGTACTGGTGCTTCGACTGCGGTTCGGCGCTGGCCGAGGCGGAGATCGAGTACCACGAAAAGGAATCGCCGGCGATCGACGTGGCCTACGCCGCGCGTGACGCGCAGGCCATCGGCCAGGCGTTCGGCGTGAGCGTGCCGGCTGACGTCGAGGTGGCGGTGCCGATCTGGACCACCACCCCGTGGACGCTGCCGGCCTCGCTGGCGGTGTCGCTGGGTGCGGAGATCAACTATGTGCTGGCCGAAGGCCCGGCCCACAACGGCAAGCGCCGTTGGCTGGTGCTGGCCGCGGCCCTGGCCGAGCGCGCGCTGCAGCGCTATGGCGTGGACGAGGTGGTGCTGCACGGTGAAACCACCGGTGCGGCGCTGGAAAACCAGCTGCTGGCGCATCCGTTCTACCCGGAGCGCGAGATCCTGGTGCTCAACGGCGACCATGTGTCCGACGAGGACGGTACCGGTGCGGTGCACACCGCCCCCGGCCACGGCCAGGAAGACTTCGTGGTCAGCCAGAAGTACGGCCTGCTGGACAAGTACAACGCCGGCCAGATCACCCCGATCGACGGCCGTGGCGTATACCTGGAATCGACCCCGCCGGCCGGTGACGTGGTGCTGGCTGGCCAACATCTATGGCAGGCGCAGGAGGCCATCGTCGGCGTGCTGCGTGACAACGGTGCGCTGCTGGCCTTCCATCCGATCCGCCACAGCTACCCGCACTGCTGGCGTCACAAGAAGCCGGTGGTGTTCCGCGCCACCCCGCAGTGGTTCATCTCGATGGACAAGGCCAATCTGCGCAACGATGCGCTGGCCGCCATCGACACCGTCGGCTGGTTCCCGAGCTGGGGCAAGGCGCGCATCCAGAGCATGGTCGATGGTCGCCCGGACTGGACGATCTCGCGCCAGCGCACCTGGGGCGTGCCGATCGCACTGTTCACCCATCGCCAGACCGGCGAGATTCACCCGCGTTCGGTGGAGCTGATGCAGCAGGTCGCCGACCGTGTCGAAGCCGAGGGCATCGACGTGTGGTACTCGCTGGATGCCGCCGAACTGCTGGGCGCCGAAGCGGCCGACTACGAGAAGGTCACCGACATCCTCGACGTCTGGTTCGATTCGGGCGTGACCCATGAGGGCGTGCTTGCCGCGCGTGGCTTCGGCAAGCCGGCCGACCTGTACCTGGAAGGTTCCGACCAGCATCGCGGCTGGTTCCAGTCCTCGCTGCTGACCGGCGTGGCGATCGACAAGCGCGCGCCGTACAAGCAATGCCTGACCCACGGCTTCACCGTGGACGAGCAGGGCCGCAAGATGTCCAAGTCGCTGGGCAACGGCATCGAGCCGCAGGACATCATGAACAAGCTGGGCGCGGACATCCTGCGCCTGTGGATTGCCTCGGCCGACTACAGCAACGAGATGTCGCTGTCGCAGGAGATCCTCAAGCGCAATGCCGACGCCTACCGTCGCCTGCGCAACACCGCGCGCTTCCTGCTCGGCAACCTGGACGGTTTCGATCCGGCCCAGCACCTGCAGCCGCTCGACCAGATGGTCGCGCTGGACCGCTGGATCGTGCATCGCGCGTGGGAGCTGCAGGAGAAGATCAAGGCGGCCTACGACGGCTACAACATGGCCGAGATCGTGCAGCTGCTGCTGAACTTCTGCAGCGTGGACCTGGGCTCGCTGTACCTGGACGTGACCAAGGATCGCCTGTACACGATGCCGACCGATTCGCATGGTCGCCGTTCGGCACAGAGCGCGATGTACCACATCGCCGAAGCGTTCACCCGCTGGGTCGCGCCGATCCTGACCTTCACCGCCGACGAGCTGTGGGGCTACCTGCCGGGCGAGCATGCCGGCCACGTGCTGTTCACCACCTGGTATGACGGCCTTGCGCCGCTGCCGGCCGATGCCCAGCTCAACGCCGCTGACTTCGACCAGCTGCTGGCCGTGCGCGAGCAGGTCGCCAAGGTGCTCGAGCCGATGCGTGCCAACGGCGCCATCGGTGCCGCGCTGGAAGCGGAAATCACCATCGCCGCCAGCGAAGAGCAGGCCGCGCGCTGGCAGCCGCTGGCCGATGAACTGCGTTTCCTGTTCATCAGCGGCGACGTGCAGGTGCGCCCGGCGACCACCGACGAGGTGTTCGTCAGCGCCCAGCCGACCACCAAGGCCAAGTGCGTGCGCTGCTGGCACCACCGCGCCGATGTCGGCAGCAACGCCGACCATCCGGAACTGTGCGGCCGCTGCGTGAGCAACGTCACCGGCGCCGGCGAACTGCGGAGCTGGTTCTGATGAGCGCCGCACGTCCGCATCCGAACGCCCTGGTCTGGCTGCTGCTGTCGGCCGCCATCATCGGCCTGGACCAGTGGTCCAAGGCCTGGGTGCTGTCGAGCCTGCCGGAGTTCCAGCCGGTGGTGGTCATCGACGGCTTCTGGAACTGGTACCGCACCTACAACACCGGTGCGGCGTTCAGTTTCCTGAGCGACGCCGGTGGCTGGCAGAAGTACTTCTTCACCGCACTGGCGATCGCCATCAGCGGCCTGATGGCCTGGTGGCTGCGCGGCACCGCCCGCGGCAACTGGAAGGCCGCGGTGCCGTATGCGCTGATCATCGGCGGTGCCATCGGCAACGTGATCGACCGCCAGGTGCACGGCCACGTGGTCGATTTCATCCAGTGGTACGTGGGCAGCTACACCTGGCCCTCGTTCAACATCGCCGACTCGGCCATCGTGGTGGGTGCCATCGGCATCGCCCTGTTTGGCCTGTTCGACGGCAAGTCCGCCAAAAAGGCGGATAATGCCAACCCGAAACCGTAAGCCGGCCGCTGCCGGGAGATTGAACTGATGGATGTGCTGCTCGCCAACCCGCGTGGTTTCTGTGCCGGTGTCGATCGTGCGATCGAGATCGTCAAGCGCGCGATCGAAACGCTGGGCGCGCCCATCTACGTCCGCCATGAAGTGGTGCACAACCGCTTCGTGGTCGACGACCTGAAGCAGCGCGGCGCGATCTTCGTCGAGGAACTCGACGAGGTACCGGACAACAACACGGTGATCTTCAGCGCGCATGGCGTGTCCCAGGCGGTGCGCCAGGAAGCCGAGCGCCGTGGCCTGAAGGTGTTCGACGCCACCTGTCCGCTGGTGACCAAGGTCCACTTCGAAGTCGCCCGCCACTGCCGTGCCGGCCGTGACGTGGTGCTGATCGGCCATGCCGGTCACCCGGAAGTGGAAGGCACCATGGGCCAGTGGAACCGCGAAGCCGGTACCGGCCAGATCTACCTGGTCGAAGATGTGGAGCAGGTCGCCACGCTGGTGATCAACCAGCCGGAAAACTTCGCCTACACCACCCAGACCACGCTGTCGGTGGACGACACGCGCGGCATCATCGATGCACTGCGCGAGCGTTTCCCGGCGATGCAGGGCCCGAAGAACGACGACATCTGCTACGCCACGCAGAACCGCCAGGACGCCGTGCGCGACCTGGCCAAGCGCTGCGACCTGGTGCTGGTGGTCGGCTCGCCGAACAGCTCCAACTCCAACCGCTTGAGCGAGCTGGCCCGTCGTGAGGGCGTTGAGTCGTACCTGATCGACGGCGCGCACGAGATCGACCCGCAGTGGGTGGCCGGCAAGCAGCATATCGGCGTGACCGCCGGCGCCTCTGCGCCTCAGGTGCTGGTCGATGGTGTGCTCGCGCGCCTGGCCGAGCTGGGCGCCACCGGCGTGGGCGAGCTGGACGGCGAACCGGAATCGATGGTGTTCGCGCTGCCGAAGGAACTGCGCCTGCGCCTGGTCGACTGACCGGAGAAGGCCTCATCCACGCATGGCGTGGATTTACTGCCCCCGGTCTGGTGTATTCCTGCAGCGCGAGCGCATCTCACCAAGTAGATCCACGCCATGCGTGGATCGGCTCTCCACTCATGACCTTCGGCCGCGGGGGCGCACGCGCTCCAAGCCTGGCAGCGGTGCCGTCGCTGGAGCCTTCCTGATGAAGACACGTATCCTTGCGCCGCTCACTGTTGGCTGAACAGGACGAGCATGGTGATGTGAATGTACCCCACTGTGATGCGTGGCCGCATCGGCTGTCTCACCCGAGAGCGGTCGTTCTGCAAGCATGTGGCGCCTGGTCTCAAGTCCGTAGCCGTTGCCCTCTTACGCCGGAAAGTTCCAAGGCTTTCTCGTTTCAGGTGTGATCGGGAGTGGATAACGGAGTCTCTAGGAGTTTTCCTATAGAGCGAAAGGATCATTAGCGCCAGGATTTGAGTCGGATCGCTGTGATCCGAGGAACGGGGCTAGAGAATGGTATGGAAATACCTGATTTTGATCTTCTCACTTCTCTATCCCGCCTACGCGAAGGCGCAAACCTATCCTGTAACTGGCTTAGGCCAGTGCGTAGACTTCATCTCAGCTGCATCCACAACACTTACCTCGCAGATCCAGGCTCATGCGGGCGTCAGGGCGTATGGCCTCCCCCCCAGCTATGACCCGCTTACTGCGAAAATACTGGTCCCGCCGTACTCCTGTGATAGCTTTGATCTGCCCGGGCTCTACAAGACGGTAGGCTATCTCAGTCATGAGATTGGTCATCATGTGGCCGGTGTTCCCAATATTGATGCTCCGATCACCAAGGCCCAGTACGTTGAAAGGAATTGTGTGTGGGAGGCCAAGGCCGTTGTCAATAACGCTGTCGTGAGTGATCAGATTCGAGGATTTTCAGAAGGAACCGTTGAGATTCCGCTGATTTCCGAGAATTCCGCTACGCTATGGGACATGTGGTCAAGTGGTGCTTCGCTTGTGGATATTGGCAAGGCATTCTGTGACAACAACCATGTCGCATCGGGGAAAACCTATACCAAGCAGCATGAGGACTACCACGATGCCAACTATCCTTGGTGATTTCGTGAGAGTGCCCCTGAAAGCACTACTCATCTTGTCCGCGGTCATTCCCCTCGCAGCGATTGCGGCGACACCTCCTTCTCAAATGTGGAGTGCCGTCTCAAGAGAGTCCCAACTGGCAGCACTGGACTACATCGAGAGGCTGGAGGTGGCGCGAAATGCTGGGCCGCAGGCCGCCGCCGATGCAGTGGGTATTAAGAATGGCTTCCGCGCGGACTCCGCTTCGGCTTCCGGCATCGCCCGCAGTTTCGGTGGTATCGAGCTTGTGACCCAACTTGAACAGCGATCCGGCCAGGTAACGATCATCGTGAAGGCGTCGGGCGGATGCATCGAGCGGGATGTTGCCAAGGCCAGACTGCTCCTCGGAAAGATCGTATGGGCGCCGTTGGCCGATTCCCCCGCGCCGGTGTTTGGTTATGCACACTTCCAGGGCGGCTCCGCATCGACAGTGTTTTTCGATGCGACCGGCTCCAAATGCTTGACCGGTGTGAGGATCGAAGATCCGACGAGATTGAAGGGGGCCATTGAGGCGGCTTACAAAGAAGGCGCATCAAACTAGACTTTCCTTCCGGGTGGCTTGCCAGGCCGATGATCGGTCTGGCAAGCAGGCTCCCTGATGGATGTGCGTAGACAGTTCTCTCGGCCATGACCTTCGGCCATGGGGCCACACGCGCGACAGGCCTAGCATCGGTACCTCTATCGTTGTTGGAACCTGCCCGATGAAGACCCGAGCCCTGGCGATGTCATTGCTGTTTGCGCTGGCGGCCACGCCTGCACTGGCGCAGACCTCGCCACCGGCGAACGCGGCGGCTCCCGGCCTGCTGCGCATCGATGTGGACGCGCGCGATCTGGCCCGGCGCATCTTCAAGGTGACGGCCACCGTACCGGCCAAGCCCGGCCCGATGACCCTGCTGTACCCGCAGTGGATTCCCGGCAACCATTCGCCCACCGGCCCGATCGACAAGCTGGCCGGTCTGCGCGTGACCGCCAACGGCAAGCCGCTGGCCTGGCAGCGTGACCAGTACAACGTCTATGCGTTCAAGGTGGACGTGCCCGAGGGCGTGAGCGAGATCGTCGCCCACGTCGACTTCCTGTCCTCGCAGGGCGGCAGCCAGGGCCGGGTGGTGATGACCCCGGAGATGCTCAACCTGCAGTGGAACGCCAACTCGCTGTACCCGGCCGGGGTGGATGCACGCAACCTGCAGGCGCAGGCCAGCGTGACCCTGCCCAAGGGCTGGTCGTTCGCCACTGCGCTGGAGACCGCGCGCCGCGATGGCGATACCGTGGTGTTCAAGCCGATCTCGTATGACCATCTGGTCGATTCGCCGTTGTTTGCCGGCGAGCATTACCAGCGCATCGATCTCGATCCGGGCGCGAAGGTGCCGGTACACCTCAATGTGTTCGCCGACGAGGCCAAGTCGCTGAAGCCGAGCGAGGCGCAGATCACCATGCACCGCGCGCTGGTGCAGCAGGCCGACAAGCTCTACGGTGCGCGTCACTACAACCACTATGAATTCCTGCTGGCGTTGACCGATCGCCTCGGCGGCATCGGCCTGGAGCATCACCGTTCCAGCGAGAACAGCGCCGACCCGGGGTACTTCACCGAGTGGGACAGCAATGCATGGATGCGCGATCTGCTGCCGCACGAGTACACCCATTCCTGGAATGGCAAATACCGTCGCGGCGCCGATCTGGCCACCGCCAACTTCAACACGCCGATGGGCGACAGCCTGCTGTGGGTCTACGAAGGCCAGACCCAGTTCTGGGGCCAGGTGCTGGCGGCGCGCTCGGGGCTGTGGTCGACGGCGCAGGCGCGCGACATGCTGGCCAATGTGGCCGCGACCTATGACCGTGGCCGCCCGGGCCTGGCCTGGCGGCCGCTGCAGGACACCACCAACGACCCGACCATCGCCCAGCGCCGCACGTTGCCCTACCGCAACTACCAGATGAGCGAGGACTACTACTCCGGCGGCCAGATGCTGTGGCTGGAAGTGGAGGGCAAGCTGCGCGAACTGAGCGGCAACCGTCGCAGCCTGGATGACTTCGCACGTGCGTTCTTCGGGGTCGGCAACGGCGACTGGGACGTCAACCCCTATACCTTCGACGACGTGGTCGCGACCTTGAACGGCATCGCGCCGTACGACTGGGCGACGTTCCTGCGCGGTCGCCTGGACGGCCATGGTTCGTTGACCGGAGGCCTGGAACTGGCGGGCTGGAAGCTGGCCTACCGCGATACTCCGAACGACGCCTACAAGGCGCAGGAAAAGCGCGCGAAGGCGGCGCTGCTGGCGTACTCGCTGGGCGCGACCGTGCTCGACAGCGGCGTGGTTGGCGACGTGATCTGGGACAGCCCGGCGTTCAATGCCGGCCTGGCGCCGGGCATGAAGGTGATCGCGGTCAGCGGCCGCGAGTACAGCAGCCAGCGCTTGAAGGATGCAGTAGCCACGGCGGCGAACGACAAGGCGCCGATCGTGCTGCTGGTGAAGCAGTTCGACCGCATCGAAACGATGAACATCGACTATCACGGTGGCCTGCAGTATCCGGTGCTGGAGCGCATCGCCGGCAAGCCTGACCGCCTTGCGGACCTGTGGAAGGCACGATGACGCCGCGCGCCCGCGATGGCCTGATCCTGCTGATAGCGATCCTCGCCATCATCGGCGCGTTCCTGCACGGCGACGGGCGCTGGCTGCATTGGCTGGCCAAGCCGGCCACCACGCTGCTGATCGCCGCCATCGCCTGGCGGGTGCGTGATCCCGCGCAGCCGTTCTACCGTCGCGCGGTGCTGGCCGGCATGCTGCTGTCGTGCGTGGGTGACATCGCGCTGATGCTGCCGATGGACGCGTTCGTACCGGGGCTGGTGGCGTTCCTGCTGGCGCACCTCTGCTACATCGTCGCCTTCCGCGATGGCCTGCGTGCCGGGCGCGGCCTGCTCGCCGCCAGCGTCCTGCTCGGCGCGTTCGCAGTACTCAATGTACTTGGCCTGTGGCCGCACCTGCCCGCACCGATGCGTATTCCGGTGCTGGCGTACGTGGTGGTGCTGGCCTCGATGGCGGTACTGGCACTGGCACGGCAGTGGCGCCGGCCACCGCCCGGTGCGGTGGAAGCCAGCAGTACACGCTGGGCGGCCGCCGGTGCGCTGCTGTTCGTCGCCAGCGATTCGCTGCTGGCCTGGGACCGCTTCGCCGGCGGCCTGCCGCTGGCCAGCCTGCTGGTGCTGTCCACCTACTACGGCGCGCAGTACGCCATCGCCCGCTCGGTGAAATAGCAAAAGGGGACGGAGGGGATTAAGTCGCAGACGGCACCAAGGCACAAACGACTTAATCCCCTCCGTCCCCTTTTTGTGTTGACTATCGGTGGCTCGTGCTGCGCAGGGCACCCTGTGCGTCGAACGAGAGGCGTGCGGACTGGCGGTCAACGGCGACTTCGTCCGGCAGCCAGACCAGAGTGCCACCCTTGCGCACGATCACATAGACGTGACCGACTTCACCCGGTGTGCCCATCAAGGCGTTGCGCTGTGACTGCAGCGCCTGGGCGACGCGTGGCACCGCCTCGAAATCGATGTTGGCCAGCGCTGTGCTGCTGCGGCGCAGGGTGATGGTGGGGGCGAAGCGTTGCGGATCGACCGGGGCGCCCTTGCGCCACTGGCCGCGCTCGAAGTGGTAGCTGTCCACGCGCGAGGGGTGCTGCGGATCGACCAGGTCCAGGTTGATGCGGCCATCATCGTAGAAGTGGATGCTGTGGAACACCGTCAACCGATGCCCGGCCAGTGCCGGCAGTTCTTCGAGTGCCTGGCGTGCGGCCAGCAGATGGTCGGCATCGAACAGGCGATTGCTGCGCGCGGGAATCGGCGCGGGCTGCGGTCCGGCAGCCACAGTGACGCCGGGCGCAAGCGATGCGGGCTGCTCGCGCGGCGGCTGCGACGAAACGAATGGCGGCAACCGATCGGCCTGCACCGAATGGCCCAGCGTTTCGCCCAGCGTCTGCAGTGCCCCCCCTGCCACGGCCACGCCCGCCAGAACCAGCAGCAGTACCAGGAACACGGTGCGGGTCGAGGGCGGCTGCTTCATATACCCTCCAAGCGCACGTTACCGCGATCTTCCGGGTGGTACAGCAGCGTGACCTGCTCGCGGGGAAGGTTGGCCAGCTCGATCAACGGGATGAAACGGCGCACGCTCACCTGCTGTACGCCGCCTTCGCGGTCGATGTACTCCAGCTGGAATTCCACCTGCGGCTGTTCGTTGAGGTAGGTTCCGGTCTGGCGCAGCTTCAGCACCTTCGCCTCCACGCCGATGCCGCGATACTTCAGCGCGTCACCGCGGGCATCGGCCTGCAGCACGCGACCCAGCAGGCGCAGGCCCAGCGCATAGCCGCACAACACCAGCGGACACACCAGCAGCGGATGGCCGAGGGACAGGAAGGTCCAGCCCAGGCCCTCGCTCTGCAGCCGGTAGGCAAACACGTAGGTGCTGGCAACCGCCACGATGCCGATCGCCGCGCCGACGCCGCGGCGCCAGAGGCTGGCGACATCCAGTTCCGGCTGGGCGCCCTCCAGCACCACATTGGGGAACGCGCCCGGCATCCGGCTCAGGCGAACCTCGATACGCTTGCCGGCAACGAAGCGCTGCAATTGTGGCTTGCTGTCCACCACCAGCATCTGTTCGTTGATCGGCGTGCCTGACAGGTTCTGGAAGCCCAGCTGCAGCGTCCACTGCGCGAAGCCGCGCACGTGCACGCCGGTCTGCTCGGCCTGTTCGATCAACGCATCACGCGGCTCGCCGTCGGCCAGGATCGAGCGCACCCGATGCAGGGCGCGCGGTGGGCCGAGCAGCAGGTAGTGCAGGAAGGCGAGCAGCAATGCGAGCCACAGGGCCAGCGACAGGGCGAGCAGCAGCAGGGCAAGCCATGGCGCGCTGCGGTCGGCCAGTTGCACCGGCCACGATGTGCCGAAGTAGAGGATGCAGGGGAAGGGCAACGCGAAGAACAGCAGGAACGCGCCCCAGAACCAGAGATAGGCCTTCATGGGGTGGTGGGGGACCGATGGAACAGGGCGCGTAGGGTACTACGCTCAGCGGATCTGCAGGGTCAGCAGGAAGTAGCGGCCGAGCGGGTCGTCCAGCCCCGGCATCTGGCCGCCATTGCCGACCAGGTAGTTCACTGGTTGTGTGTCGAGCACGTTGTGCACGTCCAGTGCGGCGACCACGCGCGGCCCCAGCCGCCGTGCGAGATGCAGGTTCCAGCGCAGCTGCCGCGGGTTCATGCAATGGTTCTGCTCGCGCTGCTCCTCCGGGCATTCCGCGCCGGGCAGCCAGGCACGCGTGCGCCCCACCTGGTTGCCGCGCAGGGCGATGTCCCAGTTGCTGTTCTGCCACTGCACGTTGAGCACGGCAGCCATCGTCGGCGTGACATGGCCGCGCAGGTCCACCGTTGCATCATGGCCACGTTCGCGGCGCAGCTCCTGCTGCTTCAGCGCATCGAGCGAGAACAGCCATTGGCCGGTGCTGCCGGTGTCGATGTGGTACTCCCCGCGCAGCACCCAGTTGCGCGAGGTGGTGCGGCCGATGTTGTCGAAGGACAGGCGCAGGCTGCTCAGGTGGCCGTCCTCGTCCAGCTCCCAGGTGCCGGGGTTCCACACCGCGTCGGTCGGTTGCAGGGCCAGGATCTCGTTGCGCAGTTCGACGATGTTGTGGGTGAGTGACAGCGAGAACGTGTCGGTCGGCGTCCAGGTGGCGGCCAGGGAATGACTGAGCGACCGCTCGGCCTTCAGCGCATCGTTCTCCACCACGTCCACGGTGACGCTGCAGCGTCCGTTGCCGGTGCTCTGCGCGCAGTCGGGCAGTGCGCTGGAGGCGGGCAGTTCGATCGCGCCGAAGTAGCCCGGTGGTCGCCGCTGCTCGAACAGGCTGGGCGCACGGTAGCCGCGCCCGCTGGCAAGCAGGAATGACCACTGCGGCGTGGGGCTCCAGCGCAGGCCCACACGGGGCGAGAAGGCCTGGTAGTCGCCATCGCGGTCCCAGCGTGCTGCCAGGTCCATGCGCAGCGTGTGCGCCAGGGGCAGGCCGAGTTCGGCGTAGGCGCCGCCACTGCGGCGCGCCAGGTGGCGCTGCTCCTGCGGCAGGCCCAGCGCCAGGTCACCCTGGCTCAGCAGTGCGTCGGGATGCGAGGTCCAGCGTTCCTGGCGCAGGTCGATGCCGGCGGCCAGCTGTGCGTGGCCGCCGGCCAGCGGCATCAACTCGCGCTGCATGCCCCACCAGCCCTGCCATTGTTCAGTGCGGCCACGGTTGCGGATCGACGGGAACAACTGCTCGGCCGCGCCTGCCGGCAGCGACGTGAAGCCGGGCAGGAAGTCCAGCGTCTCCGCCGCACGCAGCAGTGGTTCGGCGCGCACGGTGCCCGACGTGGACAGGGTGACATCGCTGCGTTGTGCACTGATGCCGGCATCCCAGCTGCGCCGGCCCTGGTCACGGCCGATGCCGAAGGTGACGTCAGCGTCGGTGGCGCGTACATGCGGGCGCACGTTGCCGGCTTCGCGCAGCACGCTGTTGAAGGTGAACCCATACAGGCCGATGGCAACGGCGGTCGGGCCAAGGTCGAAGCGCTGCCGGTTGTGGCTGGCCCGCGCCTCGGCGTAGGCATAGCGACCTTCGCCGCGTTCATGCCGGTAGCGCAGGTAGGCCGAGGCGGTGTCCGAAGCCGGTTGCAGCGAACGCGGGCGTGCGCTGTCGAACCAGCAGGCACCATCGCGCCGTTTCAAGGGCCCTTCGCAGCGTTTTGCTGGCCAGTAGCGTCCATCGCGGAACGCGCCGATCAGGTACTGCGAGGTTTCCGCATGCCATTGGCGGCGATCACCGGCCACGTGGTCGATGCGGTGCAGGTCGATGCCGGCGAACCAGCGGTCCCCTCCGTCGCGCACGCCACCGGTGGCCGCCTGCACGCGATACTGGCCGGCGTCACCGCGCCCGCTCAGGCCGGTCTGCAGCATGGCTTCGGGGCCGTCGGCCTGGTCGCGCAGGATGATGTTGACCACGCCGGACATCGCGTCGGCACCATAGATGGCCGAGGCGCCGCCACGCACCAGTTCGATGCGTTCGACGAAGCTGAGCGGGATGCCCCCAAGATTGGTGAGCCCACCCTGTTCCAGCGACACCATGGGATAGCGTGGCAGGCGCCGGCCATTGACCAGGAACAAGGTCGCGCGCGGGCCCATGCCGTCCAGGCTGGTGGTGGTGGCCGCACCCACCGGCAGGTACTGCGAATCGCCGCTGCGCGAGGTGCTCATCGCCGGGTGGCCGTTCATGCCCGGCAAGTGCCGCAGCAGGTCGAACAGGCTGCCGTAGCCGCTGCGCAGGATGTCATCGCGGTCGATGATGGTGACCGGCAGCGTGGTCTGCACGGAGGTGCGTGGCAGCCGGCTGCCGGTGACATGGATCGGCGCCAGTTCCACCTGCGGTGGAGCGTCGGCGGCCTTGTGTGGCGGAGGTGCTGCGGGCGTGGCGCGTGCCGTGACCGACGTCGGCGATGGCGGCGCGGGGTGGGTGCGGCGGACGACGAATCCGCCAGCAGGCGTACGCAGGATGTTCACCGGCATGCCGGCAACCAGTTCCTTCAGGGCCGCGGCCGCATCGCGGTGACCATGGGTGCCGGCCGTGCGCAGGCCATCCAGCTCACGCGCATCGAACAGCAGGGCAATGCCGCTCTGTCGCGCCCATTGCTGCAGGGCCGGTGCCAGCGGGCCCGAACCAACATCGACCTCCAGGGTGCCGGCCTGCTCGGCCGCACCGGCAGACGGCAGCGCGGGGATGCTCAGCGCGAGGCAGAACAGGGTGCGGAGCAGCCCCCCCTGCAGCGCGCCCGGTACTGCCATCACCGCAGGCCTCCTCAGTACGTGCGGCGCAGTTCCAGCGCGCCATCCGGTCGCGTCTGGCCAGCCACCGACCAACCCAGTTCCAGTGCCGACAGCAGTTCCTGCGCGTCGCCGGCACGGAAGGTGCCACTCACCGCCAGGTTGGCGATCTCCGGATCGGCGATCACCAGCGGCGTGCGGCCGTAGCGGTTCATGCGTTCGACCACGATCGACAGCGGCGTGGCATCGAACACCAGCTGTCCCTGCAGCCAGCCTTCAGCGGCGGTATTGGACGACAGCGCCGGGCCGGGCTGGATGCGGCCCGACGGCAGCACCTGCAGTTGCTGGCCGGGCGCCAGGGTGTGCTGGGTTCCGCCATTGCTGACCTCGACCGCGCCTTCCAGCAGCGCGACTTCGACCAGGCCGTCGTGCAGGCGTTCCACCTGGAAGGTGGTGCCGATGTCGCGGATGGTGCTGTCGCCGGCGCGCAGCTGCAGCGCCTTGCCCGACGGCGCAACCTGCAGCTGCACGCGTCCACGTTCCAGTACCAGGTTGCGGTGGCGCCAACCGAAACGGGCGTGCAGGGTGGTGCCGGCATCCAGCGTCGCTACGCTGCCATCGGCCAGCGTCTGTTGCCGCGGCTGGTAGGAATCGTTGGCATAACGCAGCGGCGCGGGGTTGCCGTCGACCGCCACCATCCAGCCGATCCCGATGGCCAGGCAGACGCCTGCGGCAGCGCCCAGCGCCGGCAGCCAGCGGCGCCGCACCGGCCGCGCCACGCGTGCCGCGGCAGTGCGCAGCCACGGGTCGGCGGCCAGTTCCTCGCCCTGCTGGAACAGCGTCTCGGCCTGGATCCAGGCGGTGACATGCGCCGGGTCTTCGGCCAGCCAGTCCTCGAACGTCTCGCGCTCGGCCGGCGTACAGTCCGCAGCTTCCAGCCGCGCCACCCAGGTGCTGGCACGTTCGAACAGCTGGGTGTCTTCCCTGGGCCTGGCGTGACTCATCCGTTGTCCCTGTCGTTGTGCAGCGGATCCGATCCGAGTTCCTGGCGCAGGCCCTGCAGGGCGCGGGCGATATGTTTTTCCACGGTCTTGGCAGTAATTCCACAGTGCCGCGCGATCTGCGTATAGCTCATGCCGGTGATCCGGTTGAGCAGGTACACCTCGCGCGCGCGCTCGGGCAGCTTGAACAGGGCCTGCCGCAGCAGGGACAGCATCTGCCCGGACTCGGCCTGGCGCAATGGATCGGGCGACGTGCTGGAAGGCTCGTTGCCGCCATCATGCTCGGCCAGGGACAGATGCGGCCGCGACTGCGACGATCGGCCGCGGTCTGCCAGGCGGTTGCGGGCGATACGATACAGCAGCAGCCGCAGCTCGTCGGCACTGTGCGCGCGATAGCGGATCAGCCGCTCCATGCAGTCCTGCGCGATGTCCTCTGCATCTTCCGGCCCAACGCCGCGCGTGCGCAGGAACGCACACAACGGCGCGCGTTCCTCCCGCACGAACGCAATGAACGCGTCCGCCGGCGCGGACAGGTCCGGCGCGCGATGGATCAGAGGAGAGGGGGCGGACAGGGCTGGCCTCGGACGTCGGTGGCGGGTACGTCTTCGAGTTTTACGCGACGATGACCGGATGGGGAAGAGTGTGCGTGACCCACGATTCCATTGTGAATGCGTTCATGTTTCGAGGGCCGGTGCACTGGGGGAGAGCACACCGTCCGGACGTTGAACTTTCGACCCGTGCGTTGCGGGTGGAGAGAGAGAACACATGAAGCATTCGAAGTTGAGCCTGACCCTGGCGGGGCTGCTGGGCATCACCGCCATGGCGGCGGTTGATGACGTCATGGCAATGAATTATCACGTGCAGGGCGATCGCGTCTTCCTCAGCGGCGGCGTAACCGTTGCCGATGTGGTGGCGCTGCCCGCATTGCTGGCCAAGGCGCAGGCCGAAGGCCGTCCGATCCGCGAAGTCGTGCTGCGCACGTCCAACGGTGGCGCGCTGATCGCCGGTGAGTGGCTGCAGGCGATGATCCGCACCCAGGGCCTGGACACCATCGTGTCCGGCCACTGCATTTCGTCCTGCTCGATCATGCAGTCCGGCGGCGTCAACCGTTATCTCGGCGGCGACCTGCCGGTGGTCGATTCGGTGCAGATCCATGCTGCCAGCAGTGGTGGCAGGATCACCTACGCACCGTCGCCGCGCATGACCCAGATCTACACCGGCAACTATGGCGGCGGCATGGATGCCGGCCTGTTGCACAAGGCCATGTACGAAGTGGTGGCGCCCAACGGCCTGCTGGTGTTCCGCGACCCGGCGCGCACCACGGGTACGTCGGTTACCTTCGATCCGGATGGCAGCGGCAGCAAGCTGGAGTCATTCCCGGGCCAGGACATCCGCAGCAACAACATCATCAACACGGCAGGCTACCGCGATCCGGGCGACACCCTGGCCGTCACCAGCAACGTCAGCGGCGACATCAATCCGGGCTACCTGCGCACCGCGCGCCAGCTGCAGGCCTTCGTCGACGATGATTTCGCGCGCTGGAACACCGACTGGGCCAGCACCTACATCAACTACGCGGTGAGCCTGTACAACTTCTCCACGCGCGGGGCGAACGGCATCGGCGCGCAGTCGTTGCAGCAGCTGCTTGCCGACCCCGACCTGCAGGATGAACTGCGCGGCCAGCTGCGGCTGGCCGATCTGGATGTCTCGACCCTGGCCAACTCCGCCGGCGTGATCCGTGTCAGCAATGGCGCCACCTGGCGCACCGCCGAAACCACCGGCGCCGATTTCATGCTGGTCGACAACGGCACCATCGCACTGGAGGGCGGTGCGCTGCGCACCCCCGAGCTGCGGGTGATGCCGGGCAGCGTCGTGGTCGGTCACGGCGATATCGCATCGGTGGGCATCGATACCGATGCGCTGCTGGATGGCACCGGCCCCTCCTGGCGCGAGGACGGCTTCAACCGCCTGCGCGTGTTCGGCACGCTGATGCCGCGCGGCGGTGATCTGGTGACCCACGGCTACGTCAACATCATGCCCGGCGGCCAGCTGCTGTTCGACGTTACCGAGGCCGGTGGCACCGGCAGTGGCCGCCTGCGCGTCGGCACTTTCTACGATGACGGCGCCGAGGAGGGTGCGCTGGTGATCGCGCAGGGTGCGCACCTGGCGTTGAACGTGGCCCAGGGCTTCTATGCCGGTGCCTACCGCCGCGACCTGGTGGAAGGGCCGATCTACCAGGGCGGCTTCCAGGATGTCGTGCGGCTGGGGGATACCGGCTACAGCGCCAGCATCACCGGCGGTGAAGTGTTCCGCCCGCGCCACAATTCGCTGCTCAGCTTCAACGTCAACCAGACGGCCGACGGCCTGTGGCTGACCGCCAACCCGGGCTTCGACCAGCTGGGGCTGTTTGCCAACGGCACCTCCGGCGATGGACTGGGTCGCGCGCTGGCAGCCGCTTCGGACCGCCAGGACAGCGGCCTGAAGTCGCTGCTCGGCGCGCTGCAGTTCACCGACCGCGATGTGATCGCACAGCAGGCCGGCGCCCTGCGCGGTGATGCCCATGCCAGCCTGCGCCTGGCCGACAACGCACTGCTGGGCAGCATCGGCAACGTGGTGCAGCAGCACCAGGCGGCGATGCGCAGTGGTGGCGATGCCGATGGACTGGCTTCGCAGGCGGCGCAGTCGGTCTCGGCGCAGCCGGGCATGCGTCATGGCAGCCTGTTCAACCAGCTGGCCATGCATCTGGTCGAGCCGGCGGGCGAGGGTGCTGGCGACAGCCGCGCGGCGGGTGGCAGCCGTGGCCTGTGGGCGCGCGGTTTCGCCAGCCATGGCCGCATCGACGCCGACGGTGGCGTGGCCGGCCTGAGCCACAACATCGGCGGCATCGTGGTCGGTGCCGACACCCGCGTGGCCGATGACCGCGTCACCCTGGGTGTCAGCGTGGCCGCGGCCGACATGTCGACCAAGGCCAGCGATGGCTCCGGTTTCAGTGGCGACGTGCGCGCGCTGGATGTGGGCGGCTACCTGGATGCGACCTATTCGCGGGGCTACCTGTCGGCGGCCGTGCGCTACACCGATCTGCGCCATGACACCCGCCGCAACCTCTCCGCCATCGAGGGCCTGCAGCAGCCGCTGCGTGCCCGGTACAGCAACGATGCGATCTCGGCGCGGGTCGAACATGCGTTCTCCTTCACCACCGGCAAGGGGCTGGTGATCCAGCCGCTGCTGCCTGTGGTGGACTACGCACGGACCTCGGCCACCCGCTTCAACGAAGGGCAGGGCGCCGGTGCGCTGGTCGGTCGCAGCGGCAGCCTGGAGAGCATCCGCGTTGGTGCCGGCCTGCAGTTGTTCAAGACCTTCGAGGGCAACAACGGCGAGCGCATCACCCCGCGTGCCCGTGTGGTCTGGCAGAAGGAGCTGGGCGATTCGCAGGCGCGCTACAGCACTGGTTTCGCTGCGGCCCCGGACCTGGTGTTTGGTGCCAGCAGCCAGGCTGTGGGCGAGCAGGTGCTGGCCTGGAACGTGGGCGTGACCAGTCGCGCCAGCGAGCGCCTGTCGATCATGGCCGACTACGTGGGTGAGCGCCGCGACGGTCAGATCCAGAATGGCGTGATGCTGGGCCTGGGCTACCGGTTCTAAGTGGTACGCGGCCCCGGCGATATCCGTATCGCCGGGGCCATCCCATCAGGGCAGGTGCTGCGGTATGGTCGGCAGGGAACTCCAGCCAGGCCCCGTCATGCAGATCGCCGTTTTCAGTGCCCGCCCCTACGATCGTCGCTTCCTCGACGAGGCCAACCAGCGCGATGCGGCCGGACAGGGCTTTGCATTCGTGTACTTCGATGCCGCGCTGGACGTGCATACCGCTGCGTTGGCACAGGACTGCGCCGCCGTCTGCGTGTTCGTCAATGACCGCCTCGACGCGCCGGTTCTGCGCGCGCTGCATGCGTTGGGCGTGCGCGCCATCCTGCTGCGCTGCGCCGGCTTCAACAATGTGGACCTGGCAGCCGCGAAAGCGCTGGACCTGTTCGTCGCACGGGTGCCGGCCTATTCCCCCGAAGCCGTGGCCGAGCACGCGCTGGCGCTGGTGATGACGCTCAACCGGCAGACCCATCGCGCCTACAACCGCGTGCGCGAGGGCAACTTCATGCTCGATGGCCTGCTCGGACGCACCTTGTATGGGCGCACCGTCGGCATCGTTGGCACCGGCAAGATCGGGCTGGCCACCGCGCGCATCTTCAAGGGCATGGGCTGCACCGTGCTGGGGCACGACCCGTACCCGTCGCCGGCCTTCGCTGGCGTGGGCGACATGGTTGGACTGGACGAACTGCTGGCGCGCGCCGACATCGTCTCGCTGCATTGCCCGCTGACGCCCGATACCCAGCACCTGATCAATGACGCCTCGCTGGCGCGGATGAAGACCGGCGCGATGCTGGTCAACACCTCGCGCGGCGCGCTGGTGGATACCCATGCGGTGATCCGCGCGCTGAAGTCGCGGCGGCTCGGCCACCTGGCCATTGATGTCTACGAGCAGGAAAGCGCGTTGTTCTTCCAGGACCTGTCCGGCGAGATCATCGACGACGAGGCCTTCCAGCGCCTGATGACCTTCCCCAACGTACTGGTGGCCGGCCACCAGGGCTTCTTCACCGTGGAGGCGCTGCAGGAGATCTCGGCGATCACGCTGGGGAACCTGCGGGATTTTGCGGAGGGGCGGGTGTGTGCGAACCGGGTAGGGGCGGATTGACCAGCGGGGTGGGCTGCCCGTAAAATCGCCTGCTCAGCCGGAATAGCTCAGTTGGTAGAGCGGCGCATTCGTAATGCGTAGGTCGCAGGTTCGACTCCTGTTTCCGGCACCAGTTGTAGAAAAGCCCCGGCCCAGGTCGGGGCTTTTTTTGTGCCCCGGTAGTGCCGGCCGCTGGCCGGCAACCCGTAGAGCCAGCCTGGAGTTTTCGAATCGCGCGACCTACTCGTCCCGCCGGCTTCCCAGACGTATCTCCTCGCGCTGTTTCTGGCCAGAAAAGCGCAGCCGGCCATTCATACGATATGAGTGCCCAGCCTTGCTTCAAGGTCCTTTCAGGGGTTGAAGGGACGTGCAGGCTCGGGGGAACTGCAGGCGGTGTGTCCACCTACTTCGGGAGAGGCGAGGATTGAATTCGGAAGCCCGACTTCCAAAGTGCTTAAGTTCGAACATCGTCGGCCCCCGACACGATAGCTTGACGACATGAAGCTTGACGCTTCGATGTATAGCAGCGAATGCAGCAACGCGCGGCATCAATCCCCTAGACTCCGCTCAGTCACCAGATGACACGAGGAAGGAGCAAATGGGATACGAGTTGTGGACATCGCCGGTCACGGGCTATCGCCGTCGCGGCACACGCTTGAGTGATTTCAACGAAGTCTTCGGCCGCAGAATACTTGCGGTTGATATCTGTGAACCGCTGAAATGCTGCGCTGCTGGGGCACCTGTCGATGAAATACGCGCCGAGCTCGAGCGGCTTGATTTTACGGTCGCCGGTGTGAGGGAGTACGAAGGTGGTCCAGTGATCGGATTCGTGGAAAGCTCTGCCCTAGAGTTTGGCGATGTTAGGGATCATCTTCGAGATCTATCAGAGGTCAGTGTAATTCCGCAATCCATGGATGTTGTCGCAGTACTGGGAATGCTGTTGCATAGACCATTTGTATATGTGGCGGGTGACGCTGGAGTGGAGGCAATTCTCACCTGGGCGGATATCAATAAACCCATGGTTCGGGTCTATATGTTTGGCTTGATATCACTCCTTGAGATGCATTTGAGTTTCTGGATTTTCAAAGAATTCAGTGGTGTTGGATGGAATTCTATGCTTTCCGATGGAAGAATCGAAGCTGCCGAAAAGGTTCAAAGAAAACGTCGCGCGGAAGGTCAAGAGCTCGCATTAATCCAATGCCTTCAGCTATGTGATAAGCGAGACCTTGTCCTGCGTTCGGCTAAGATAATGGGTCATTTGGGGTTGAACTCAAGGAGGTCGGGAGAGAAGCTCTTTAAGAGCATCGAGACACTTAGAAACTCACTGGCTCATAGTCAGTACGATCTGGTTAGTGATGGGTCATGGGTGCAATTGTTGGGTTTGGTGGAGCAGATACAAAGAGTAGTGCAGCTATCTGACATTCAGGTTGAGAATGACGCTATGGAGAGTTCCGCTGAATTTTCCGGGCTTCTCTGGTGATCGCTTGCCAACTTCGATCGGAGGGCGTATCCCAAGGTCAGTCGGCTCATGGACAAGAAATTGTTTGGCGTAACCCCGTTGCTATTTTCGCGGTTCCTAACCCTTGCAAGGAATGATAATTTTCTACAGGGGTAGCTTACATGGTGAGTGGCGAGAGGTGACTAAAGCGCTTGTAACAGTGTTGCCAGTGCGGCTAGGCACGCCGCGATTGCACCAACTTTTGCCCAGCTAGCTGACTGGACTGCCGATTTGGCGATTTGCGCTGAAAGGCTTTGCTGACGCATTGTTTCAACATGGGTCAACCATTCTTCTACCCACTGGTCTTCGGGGGCTGAGTAGCCACCCATGGAATGCTTGCGCCGGACGAACATTTCGTCCATTGCTTCTAGCTCTTCCCAGAGTTCCTTTTGATCTTTCGCGCTCATTATTTTTCCCTTCATTCAGTGAGGTCTGGCGCGGCGCCGATTTCTGTCGCGCGCTGAAAAAGTCCTGTGTACTGGATTTCGCTTATCCATTTCTTCGTTCGTAGCACTTGAGCAATCCTGTAGGGATTGAGAAGAAGGATGTATTGCATAGGTCCCGCCGGTCCGCCGCGATAGTCAATGAATCCCAGGTCTTTGAGTACGCGGATATGTTCCCGCCAAGTGCTCACGCTTCGCTCGCCAACGTATCCTGTTTCAGAAGCAGCGGTCATCTCGTTATCAATGCGCACTAGACCTTCACCAAATACGCGGCACCAAAGCGTCAGGTAGGTTCTGCCTGCTGGGACGGACTTGGTTCCAACTTGCTTCGATGCATCGCCGATCATATTCATAAGAATTGGCATCGTGCGCGGGATTGGAGAGAAGCCCTTCTTCTTCTTGTCACCTACTAGCCAAAGTTCATCGTCGCCCACATCTGGCCAGAGATGCTTGCGCATCGCCACTGCGTCTTCTCGAGCTTTGCTTATACGCTTGTTTACTTGTGCCCGATTCAGCGGTGCAGGAGGGGGCGGTGCAATTGCGATGGGTATAGGTAGAACGGTATTGGGGGGTGTGCTTTGGATGGCGGGAACCGGGGGAGTCGGGGGAGTCGGGGGAGCCGGGGAAGATTCGGGCATGGTCTGTGCTGTCACGGCTTGGGAGTCCTAGGGCATCTCGTTGATGCAAAGTTTCTCCCAATTGCCCCGAGTCCGCCACGATTGTGATTCTGAGATCCGCATGTGGGTGACATGCTATCCGCTAATTACACATCCCAATTGGTGCCAGGCATATCAACTGGGATTCTCAGTTCGTAATGATGCAGGTCAGTTATGATGAAAGATCCTTAATAATCAGTGACTTGCGGCGAATCTTCGGTGTTCGCACGTATCGCGTATTCGCGGTCGTCGCTGGTCTTCACGGTTGTCGTGGATTGGAAAGGGGCCGTTGGGGCCTGGGCCGAAGGCTTCAATGACTAGCCTGGGCTCTGATGGGGCGTCGATTTGCGGCAGGCACGCGTCCAAGCGCTGCCTCGCACCGTCTCCTGAGTCGACCTAGTCGCTGTTTCCGGGCGGGCTGCCTCATACCACCCGAACTCACTCAACGCATCGTGCGGTAATTTGAGCCCAAAGGGCCGGCGAACGACCCATCACGGTTAGGTCCATGGCCTGCTATATCTCCCAGGCACAAAAGTGCCTTGGATGAAGCGCGCGAAGAGGCTTGGCAAGCTGTTGCTGAGTGCCTTGGTCGGGATTGTCAGTGTTTGCGAGGTCCAAGCTTGCTAGGTAGGTGATCTAGGTACTCCGGGACGCGCACTTCAAATCTCTGCGCCATTGCGGAGATCAAGCTTGGTCGCTAGGTGGTGGATCGCATTCGGTTAGGGTTCCCGTGGGTGCTCCGCTGCCAGCTCATTGAGATTGACGTGCCAGTAGCCGAGTGCTGATGCGGATGTGTCGCTGGTCGTGATGTTGGACCTAGGAACTGCCTGCACCACGATTGGTCTTTTGCGGACGAGCTGAATTGACAATCCTGTTGTGTAACGGTATATTAGACGCGTGAGCAAATTTGCTCGAAAAGCTTCGCTTCGCTGGGTATGCTCAGTCTGCAGCTAGGCTCCTACCATGGGCTGGAACTGTCCTTGGATGCAGATACCGCTAGTGCGTTAGTTATGACGGTATTCAATTTTTTCTGCATTCATAAAAAGGAAAATTTCATGGCAAAAGTCAAAATGTTTGGGGCGTCGTTTCTGCGGGTGTAGCCAAGGACGATTCCATGTTTTGAAGTAGGCGCTAGATGACATGCTTATCCATTTATGCGGAGAGAAACGCAGGTGAAAGCCTGACACCCGCTCCAATTTTAGAAAAAGCCGCCTAAATGGCGGCTTTTTTTGTTCTTGGGTCGTCCTCTTTCACTGGTGCAGTTGTTGCGTATCCGGCCTTGTTACAAGGCTCTCTCGGGGATTAAAGGGATTGAAGGGGTGCGGAGGTTCGAGGGTATCGCATGCGGTGTTCCGGTCCGCTTCGGGGAATTGTGGAATCGAATCCGGAAGGGGGATTCTGCGTCGTAGCCCTCACGAGCGAGATGTGCAAATGCAGCAAGAAGCACGTTCCGCCGCCATTGGCGCGCATGCGCCTAGTCAATGGGCTGTGCGCGCAGGGCCGATTGCTCCATTCCGAGTTGCTCGGGCTGCTCGCGCTGTCGTTGTAACAACAACTGGATTAGGAGTATGAAGTAATCGCCTTGCTTGCGATGGAGGCGTTGGATGAGGAGTCGCCGAACGTGGGATTGGGCGTGATACGGCCGATGCTGCGCGCCCATATCCGCAGCGCATAGCCTGCAGAACCAGCCCGGTGGTGCCAGCCCATGGTTTGCAATTGCGAAGCCAATCACCTGTCGCTTCGTGCACGACAAAGCGGCCTCATTGCGTCAAGTCGCCCACGCTATCGGTCTTCCAAGCACCCCGTCGCGCGGCTTTATAAAACTAGTAGTAAGCGAGAAGGCGTCACTCGCCTAGCGCGTTATAGAGCTTTCTGCGTCACCACGTGTCGCATACGCCTCTAGGGTAGTGCGCACGAGCATTCCCTTGTCGTCTCCGGCACTCACCACGCATGCAACACTTCTGCCCGCACGCTCGATGCATCCGAATCTTTCGGATTTTTCTCATTGAATCGAACGTGCAGGCGTAAACAACATGGCGCGCCACCGAAAACGGGTGGCCGGGTGTGCAAACCCGAGACAGATGTTACTTACGCTTGCCAGTCGGCACCGTCCTGAAGCGGTGCCGGCTGGCAATCCGTCGGCCTCTATGGCGGGCGGTGCGTGGGGATCTTCGGATCCGCCGGTCAATGGTAACTATCTGTCCCGGTTTGCAACCCGCACCGTCCGCCACCCGCCTCCGCGCGGTGGCGCTGTTAAGTACAGCCACGGAAGCCGACGCCATGACCACCCGCAAGACTCCGCCGTTCCCCATTGATGACCCCATCAACGACGACGCCAACCCGGCCGACGAACTGAGTACTTTCCAGGGCTGCCTCAAGCGTATCCGCGATGGCGAAGGCTCCGATGGCATGCTCTGGCCTGAGGAAAACCTGTCCGAAGGACGCCGTCAGTCGCTGGCACGCATCGACCGCGCCGCCGTAGGCATTCTGACCGCGGTCGAAATGCTGCATGCCGCAAGCCGCTGCGAATCAGTGGCCACGCCCAGCCGGCATCTGGACGAGGGCGTGGTCGAGGGGCTGTTTTTCGCCTGCCGCGAACTGGCCGAACTGGTCTGCAGGGAAGTCCGTCCGTCCTGACGTCCTGGTCGGGCAGGCAGGCCATTCAAGCCTGCTGTCCCGGCACGGGGGCGGCCTGATACGCTGCGCCCGCACGCCGCCCCGCGCGGCCCCAGGGATCGTGTGCCATGGCATCAGGGAATGGGGTGTGCCGGACTGTCCTTGCCGCAGTCCTTGTGCTACTGGCGGCCGTTCCATTGCTGGTGGAGGCCGCATCGGAAGCGGATACCGCCCGATTCGTGCGCGAAACCCGACAGCTTGAAGTTTCTCCGCTGCAGCCCGGTGCGGAGAATGTGCGCCGGTGGCTGTTCACCTGGGCGCTGCAGACGCCGGATTATCAGGTGGTTATCTGTCCGGTCCTGGACCTGCCCGAGACCGAAGATAAAGACACCTCGATTGCGCCGCAGGTGTTCGCGCAGCAGATGTTTGGAAATCTGGCCAAGCAGATCACGGATGGCCGCGAGGGCGACGAGGTGGATCGGCAGTTGGCGGGTGTGGAAAGTGCGCTGAAGGCATACGCGGGGTTTCTGAAGGCTGATCCCTCGTTGAAAATCGCGGGCATGGATCAGCTGACCGCGCTGCAGAAGGCGGGCACCCTGCGCGCGCATGTGGCGGCGGTCCTGGAGGAAAAGTGCAGCGCCGATGTTCCCAGGGAAACTCTGAGCCTGGACGCGGAGGATGCGGCGCCGCCGGTACGCGGGCCCTTCCTGGGTGATTTCCTGCGCGGCACCAGCGTGGTCTACCCGTTGCAGGTGGGCGAGTGGCAGGCGCTGGATGAGCGCCGCTACGACGATATATTCGGTGGCGCGTCGGTCCGCTATCAGCGGCCGGGCAACAACAGCGGCTGGATCGACCTGTATTTCTATCCCGTCGGCCTGCAGGAGCCGGACGAGCAGCGGACGATGGCCGAGGGCGAGCGCGAGGCGCTGCTGGACGCACGCAAGGAATCGATGGCCAGCGAGCGTGACATGTCCGCACTGCAGCCGCTGGTGGTGCCGGTGGCCAGCCTGGAGGCCAGTGGACCGGCGCGGGTGGGCGCGAACGTGCTGGACTTCCGTTACAGCACCGACGGCAAGGCCTACAGCTCGGTGATGATCTACGCGATCGACCGCATGTACGTCATCAAGCTGCGCTACAGCGTGGAGGCCGCCGCGGCCAGCCGCGAGCAGGCGCGCCGCGAGGCGGAGACCTTCTTCAGGACTTTGCTGTCGGGCGTGGAGATCACCAGCTTTGGAACCTGCGGCCGGGCGCCTGTGGCGGACCTGCTGCGGCTGCGCGCCGGCTGCGTGGGTGTCGATCCGCTGCTGCCGGTAGTGGGCGAGGGCCAGCGCGAGCTGCGCTTCGAGTATCCCGCGCCCCATGGCGCGGCAGGGCAGTAGGGTCGCCAGCCATCTGCCTCCCTGAATACGTTCATCTGGCTTTGCCGATTCCGGCATCCGCGCGCCCTGCGCACCCGGTGCGACAACGTGTCGCAGCGATATCCGGCCACTTCCTGCGCCTGATCATTGTCAATGCCTTTCTTAAATGGTGGGTGACGGCCTAAAATTGAAAGGCTGACTCGACCCCACCTCCCTGCCTGTCTTCCGGACCGGTGGGACCGGCTTTGGCCGGAACAGGCAGGACGGGGAACGGCATTCCCTCGCAATTGGATCGACCGATGATTCCGTTGAAAACCCTTGGGCGCTGGTTGCGCCCGGGCCTGCTGCTGTCGTTGCTGGTGATGCTCACCGGCTGCGATGCCGTGGCCATCCTCAGTCCGAAGGGCCAGATCGGCCAGGATGAGAAGACCCTGCTGATCACGGCCACCGTGCTCATGCTGCTGGTCGTCATCCCGGTCATCATCATGACCCTGACCTTCGCGTGGAAGTATCGCGCCTCCAACACCAAGGCCCGCTACGAGCCGAAGTGGTCCCACTCGACGGCGATCGAGGTGGTGGTGTGGTCCATTCCCTGCATGATCGTGCTGGTGCTGGCGGTCCTGACCTGGCGCTCGTCGCACGCACTGGACCCGTATCGTCCGCTGGATTCGGACGTCAAGCCGGTCACCATCGAGGCGATCTCGCTGGACTGGAAGTGGCTGTTCATCTATCCGGAAGAGAAGGTGGCGGTCGTCAACGAAATCAAGTTCCCGGTCAACACGCCGCTGAACTTCAAGATCACGTCCGATTCGGTGATGAATGCCTTCTTCATCCCGCACCTGGGCAGCATGATCTACTCGATGGCTGCGATGGAGACCAAGCTCCACCTGATCGCCAACGAGACCGGTGAATTCCCGGGCATGTCCTCGCACTACAGTGGTGCCGGCTTCGCCAAGATGCACTTCACCGCCTACTCGGTTACCGATGCCGAATACCGCCAGTGGCTGGACCAGGTCCGTGCCGGTGAGCAGACCCTGGACAAGGCCTCGTTCAAGGCCCTGGGTGAAGCACGCAATGCCGAGTGGTACCCGGTCACCTACTTCGGCAAGACCGAAGAAGGCCTGTTCGACTGGGTCATCGCCAAGCACATGGGCGACAACAAGCATTACGGCATGAAGCACGAGCACAAGGCCCCGGCCGACGGTGCCGCTGCTGAAGGTCACGATGCCCATGCAGGTCACGAGGGCCATGAAGGCCACACCGACGCTGCCGCCGCTCCGGCCGAACACGCCGGACACACTGCTGACGAGCACGCCGCCGCCGGTCACGCCGGCCACGCGGGCTCGGGAGAATGAACATGTTGGGTAAACTCTCAATTGAGTCGATCCCCCACGATCCGATCGTCCTGACGACGTTGATCGGCGCGGTTCTTGGTGGCCTGGGCGTCATGGCCCTGATCACCAAGTTCAAGCTGTGGGGCTATCTGTGGAAGGAGTGGTTCACCTCGGTGGATCACAAGAAGATCGGCGTGATGTACCTCATCGTCGCCTTCGTCATGCTGCTGCGCGGTTTCTCCGACGCCATCATGATGCGTACCCAGCAGGCCATCGCCGTCGGTGGCTCCGAGGGCTACCTGCCGCCGCACCACTACGACCAGATCTTCACCGCCCACGGCGTGATCATGATCTTCTTCGTGGCGATGCCGCTGATCACCGGCCTGATGAACCTGGCCGTGCCGCTGCAGATCGGTGCGCGCGACGTCGCGTTCCCGTTCGTCAACTCGCTCAGCTTCTGGCTGTTCGTGTCCGGCGCGGTGCTGATCATGCTGTCGCTGTGGATCGGTGAGTTCGCTGCCACCGGCTGGCTGGCATTCCCGCCACTGTCGGGCATCGAATACAGTCCAAGCGTCGGCATGGACTACTACATCTGGGGTCTACAGGTCGCAGGCCTGGGTACCACGCTGAGCGGTATCAACTTCTTCATCACTATCCTGAAGATGCGTACCCCCAGCATGAAGCTGATGCAGATGCCGGTGTTCACCTGGACCGCCCTGGTGACCAACGTGCTGATCGTCGCTGCCTTCCCGGTGCTGACCATCACCCTGGTACTGCTGACCCTGGACCGTTACCTGGGTACGCACTTCTTCACCAATGACGGTGGCGGCAACGCCATGCTGTACATCAACCTGATCTGGATCTGGGGTCACCCGGAGGTGTACATCCTGGTCCTGCCGGCGTTCGGTGTGTTCTCCGAAGTCATCGCGACCTTCTCGCGCAAGGCGCTGTTCGGCTACAAGGGCATGGTCTACGCCACCGCCTGCATCGGCGTGCTGTCGTTCATCGTGTGGCTGCACCACTTCTTCACCATGGGCTCCGGTGCCAACGTCAATGCCTTCTTCGGCATCACGACGATGATCATCTCGATCCCGACCGGCGTGAAGATCTTCAACTGGCTGTTCACCATGTTCCGCGGCCGCGTGCACTTCACCACCCCGGTGCTGTGGACCATCGGCTTCATGGTCACCTTCGTCATCGGCGGCATGACCGGCGTGATGCTGGCGATCCCGGCCATCGACTTCGTGCTGCACAACAGCCTGTTCCTGATCGCCCACTTCCACAACGTCATCATCGGCGGCGTGGTGTTCGGCATGTTCGCCGGCATCACCTACTGGTGGCCGAAGATGTTCGGCTTCCGCCTCAATGAGTTCTGGGGCAAGTGCGCGTTCTGGTGCTGGTTCATCGGCTTCTACGTGACCTTCATGCCGATGTACGTGCTGGGCTTCATGGGCATGACCCGTCGCCTGCAGAGTACGGTCAACCCGGCCTATGAGCCGCTGCTGCTGATCGCCGCCGCAGGTGCCTTCATCGTTGGCGCCGGCATCCTGTGCCAGATCATCCAGGTGGCCGTCTCGATCCGCGACCGCAAGAAGACCGTCGACCTGACCGGCGATCCGTGGGATGCCCGTACGCTGGAGTGGGAAACCTCTTCGCCGCCGGCCTTCTACAACTTCGGCGCGCTGCCGGAAGTCACCGAGCTGGACGACTTCTGGGAGCGCAAGCAGCGTGGTGAAGCCTGGCCGAAGCCGGCCAAGTACACCGACATCCACATGCCGCGCAACACCGGCACGGGCGTTGTCATCGGTGCCTTCAGCCTGGTGTTCGGCTTCGCGATGATCTGGCACATCTGGTGGCTGGCCATCGTCGGCTTCGTCGGCATGATCGCCACGTTCATCTACCGCACCTTCGACCAGGACGTGGACTACTGGGTCCCGGCCGCCGAGGTGGAACGCATCGAGAACGAACACCGCAAGCACCTGGAAGCCCAGGGCCTGGTGAAGTCGGAGCTGAAGGCATGAGCACCAATACCTCGACCCTGAGCCACGGGCACGCCGCACACGCGGCGGCCCATGGCCATGACGACCACGAGCACCACGACACCGGCGGCAACACCGTCTTCGGTTTCTGGGTGTACCTGATGAGCGACTGCCTCATCTTCGCCTCGCTGTTCGCCACCTACGTGGTGCTGTCCGGCGGTACCGATGGTGGTCCCACCGCGAAGGACCTGTTCGAACTGCCGTTCGTGGCGTGGGAAACCGCGCTGCTGCTGACCTCGTCGCTGACCTTCGGCCTGGGCATGATCGCCATGCACCGCAAGCAGGTTGGCCAGATGTTCCTGTGGCTGGCGGTTACCTGGCTGCTGGGCTTCGGCTTCATGTGCATGGAAGTCTATGAGTTCCAGCACCTGATCCATCAGGGCTACGGTCCGGACCGCAGTGCCTTCCTGTCGGCGTTCTTCGCCCTGGTCGGCACCCACGGCCTGCACGTCAGCGCCGGCCTGCTGTGGCTGCTGGTGATGTTCGTGCAGCTGAAGAAGTACGGCCTGACCCCGACCAACAAGACCCGCATGGCGTGCCTGAGCCTGTTCTGGCACTTCCTGGACCTGATCTGGATCGGCGTGTTCTCCGTCGTCTACCTCAATGGAGCGCTGTAATGGCACATGACAACCATGCACACGACCACGCCGCCGGCGGCGAGAGCCACGGCAGCGTCAAGTCCTACCTGATCGGCTTCGTGCTGGCGGTGGTGCTGACCGTCATCCCGTTCTGGATGGTGATGTCGGGTGATTTCTCGCGCACCGTCAACGGTGTGGTGATCGCGGTCACCGCGGTGCTGCAGATGCTGGTCCACCTGGTGTTCTTCCTGCACCTGGACCGCTCTTCGGAAAGCCGCTGGAACGTCAACGCTGCGGCCTTCACCGTTGTGGTGATCGGCATCATCGTGATCGGCACCCTGTGGGTCATGCACAACATGAACGTGCACATGATGCACTGACGTCCTCGCGACGTTGCCACGCAGAAAGGCCGCCCTCGGGCGGCCTTTTTGTTGGCGGCTGGATGGGGTCGGATCCCTGGCCGCAGGCCAGGGCTCTGACCCCGGGGCCGGGGCCTCACCCCACCCGGCGCAGGAACTCGTCCGCCTCCATCGGCCGCCCCAGGTGATAACCCTGCAACTGGTCGCAGCCCAGCTCGCTCAGGTATTCGCGCTGCGCCTGCGTCTCCACGCCCTCGGCCACCACCTGCAGCTGCAGGGTGCGGCCCAGCGCGATGATCGACGAGACGATGGCGGCGTCCTCGTCATTGCGCTCCAGGTCGTGCACGAACGCACGGTCGATCTTCAGCTCGGTGGCGGGCATGCGCTTGAGGTACAGCAGGCTGGAATAGCCGGTGCCGAAATCATCGATGGCGATGTGCACGCCCATCGCGGTCAGGTCGTTGAGGATCGCCAGGCTGGCATCGACATCCTTCATCGCCGTGGTCTCGGTGATCTCCAGGGTCAGCCGCGCGGGTTCGATCCGGTGCCGCTGCAGCACCTCGCGCACACTGTCCAGCAGCGCCGGCGAGGCGAACTGCAACGGCGACAGGTTCACCGCCATCGACCATTCCGTATGCCCGGCCTGGTGCCATGCCCGCAGCTGCGCGCAGGCTTGGTCCAGTACCCAGTCACCGATCGGCAGGATCAGACCGCTGCGCTCGGCGATGGGAATGAACACGTCCGGCGCCAGCAGGCCCAGCTCCGGGTGCTGCCAGCGCAGCAGCGCTTCGGCGCCGGTGGCCGGTGCGCCGGCGGCAGGGAACTTGGGCTGGTAGTGCAGGATCAGTTCGTTGCGGGCGATGGCCTTGCGCAGGTCCTGCAGCAGGCGCAGCTGGCGGTTGGCGCTGAGCTGCATCGAGGGGGTGAAGAAGGTATAGCCGTTCCGCCCGGTTTCCTTGGTGTGGTACATCGCCGCGTCGGCGTGTGCCATCAGCTCGCGTTCGTTGCTGGCATCGTCCGGGTACAGGGCGATGCCCAGGCTGGCACTGACCTGCAGTTCGGCCGCATCCAGCGTGAACGGTTCGCCGGCAGCGGCGATGATGCGCTCGGCCACCACCACTGCATCGTCGGGAATATCGATGGCCAGCACGATCACGAACTCGTCGCCGCCGAGACGGGCAAACGTATCCTGCGGCCGCAGCAGCCCGCCGATGCGCTGCGCCACCGCCACCAGCAGGCGGTCGCCGAGCTGGTGGCCATAGGCATCATTGACCGCCTTGAAACCATCCAGGTCGCAGAACATCACCGCCACCGCATGGTTGCGGCGCCGCGCCTTCTCGATCGCCTGCTCGATGCGGTCCTGCAGCAGCATGCGGTTGGGCAGCTGGGTCAACGGGTCGTGCAGTGCGGCCTGGATCAGCTTGTTGTTGGCGTGCGCCAGCGAATCGGCCAGCAGCCCGGTGCGCACGCGCATCTGCCGGTCGAACAGCGAGGCCACCAGGGCGATGCCCAGCGTGGCCACGGTGGTGACGATGACCAGCACCGCCAGCCAGCGCGTGTCGATGCCACCACTGCCGACGGCGCCACAGATGCTGCCTTCGGGGAAGCGCGCGGCGGCCATGCCGGTGTAATGCATGCCGACGATGGCCAGGCCCATCACCAGCGACGCGAGCGCGCGCAGGAGCAGGGTGTGGCGGTGCTCGGCGCGCAGGCGGAAGGCGATCCACAGGGCGGCACCGGCGGCACCGATGGCCACCGCGATGGAGGCGGCAAACCAGCCCGGGTGGTAGTCGATGCCCGGCTGCATGCGCATCGCTGCCATGCCCAGGTAATGCATGGTGGCGATGCCCAGGCCCATCAGCACGGCACCGGCCAGCAGCCGGCGCCAGGGCAGGCTGGGCCGCGACACCAGCCACAGCGCATAGGCCGAGGCGCCGATCGAGACCGCCAGCGAGTACAGGGTGATGCCGAGGTCGTAGCCGACCGGGATCGGCAGGTCGAAGGCGAGCATGCCGATGAAGTGCATCGACCAGATGCCCAGGCCCATGGCCGCCGCCCCCCCGGCCAGCCACCAGCGGGCCACGCGGCCCTCGGCCGTGGCCAGGCGCCCGGCCATGTCCAGCGCCGTGTACGAAGCAAGAATGGCCACCAGCAGGGAGGTGATGACCAGGCTCTGACTGTAACTGCCAGTCATGTTGAATCCAGTGGGGGAGGGAGGGGCGCCCGCAAGGCGCACGCCCGCGACCCCTATCGGCGCGGGTGGGCAGGACTTGAGCGGTCGCAGCACCTGCGACCCGGCTCGGCTATCCTGCCACGCCTGTTCCCGTTGCTGGAAATCATCCGATGGCAAAAGCCCGCACCGCCTACGTCTGCAATGAATGCGGCGCCGAATTCAGCAAGTGGCAGGGCCAATGCACCGAGTGCAACGCCTGGAACTCGCTGTCGGAAATCGTGCTGGAAAGCGCGGCGGCGGCCAAGGCGCCGGCCTCGCGCCGGGCCGGCTGGGCCGGCAAGATCGACCCGCCGAAGATCACCGCCCTGAAGGACGTGGAGCAGACCGAGCATCGCCGGGTCTCCACCGGCATCGGCGAGTTCGACCGGGTGCTGGGCGGTGGCCTGGTCGAGGGCGCGGTGGTGCTGGTCGGTGGCGATCCGGGCATCGGCAAGTCGACGCTGCTGCTGCAGGCGGTGGCAAAGATGGCGGCCGAGCTGCCGGTGCTGTACGTCACCGGCGAAGAGTCGCTGGCGCAGGTCGCCGGTCGCGCGCACCGGCTGGAGCTTCCGCTGGACGGGGTCAACGCGCTGGCCGAGACCGGGGTCGAGTCGATCCTGCAGCATGCATCCAAGGCCGGCCCGCGGCTGATCGTGGCCGACTCCGTGCAGACCCTGTGGACCGAGAGCCTGACCGCTGCGCCGGGATCGGTCAGCCAGGTGCGCGAGAGCGCGGCGCGGCTGGTGCGGTTCGCCAAGGAGACCGGTACCGCCGTGTTCCTGGTCGGCCACGTGACCAAGGAGGGCGGCATCGCGGGTCCGCGCGTGCTCGAGCACATGGTCGACGCGGTGCTGTACTTTGAGGGTGAGAGTGGCAGCCGCTTCCGCCTGCTGCGCGCGTTCAAGAACCGCTTCGGCGCGGTCAACGAACTGGGCGTGTTCGCGATGGGCGACAAGGGACTGAAGGAGGTCTCCAACCCATCGGCGATCTTCCTGTCCGGCGGCAGCACCCATCAACCGGGCAGCTGCGTGATGGTCACCCGCGAGGGCACCCGGCCGCTGCTGGTGGAAGTGCAGGCACTGGTCGATGCGTCGCCGCTGTCGAATCCACGCCGTGTCGCGGTCGGCCTGGAGCAGAACCGCCTGGCGATGCTGCTGGCGGTGTTGCATCGCCACGGCGGCGTGCTGGTCGGCGACCAGGACGTGTTCGTCAATGTCGTCGGCGGCATCCGCGTGCAGGAGACCGCCGCCGACCTGCCGGTGCTGCTGGCGGTGCTGTCCTCGCTGCAGGATCGGCCGCTGGCGGAAAAGACCATCGCCTTCGGCGAGGTGGGCCTGTCCGGCGAGATCCGCCCGGTGCCCAATGGCGAGGACCGCCTGCGCGAGGCCGCCACCCATGGCTTCAAGCGCGCCATCGTGCCCAAGGCCAATGCGCCCAAGGGCGGCTCGGTGAAAGGCATGGAAGTGATCGCGGTGGAGCGGCTGTCCGAGGCCATCGACGCGACGTGATCGCGCCGGGCATGGCCCGGCGTCACCACCGCGCACGTGGAATACGGCGGCCGACACGGCAACGGTCAGCCTGCCTGTGCTAGTTTTTCCCGCTCGACGAAGGCGCCCTGTGGCGTCTTTCCGTGCCCAGGAGTAAACGATTACATGCAGGACACCGCGCTCATTGCCCCCAACGCCGAGATCCGTCGTGCCGGGGTCGATCTCAATGGACTGATGACGGTGCTGGGCAAGCACCTGTATTCCACCCCGGTGGTGGCGCTGCGTGAGCTGGTGCAGAACGCGCACGACTCGATCATCCGCCGCCGCATCGAGCAGCCCGGCGTCGAGGTACCTTCGCGCATTTCGGTGCAGGTCGATGCAGGTGCCGGCGTGCTGCGCATCATCGATACCGGTGCCGGCCTGACCCGCCAGGAAATCCATGACTACCTCGCCACCGTCGGCGTCGGCTACACCCGTGGCCTGCGCCAGGGCGGCGAGGACGATGATGGCCTGATCGGCATGTTCGGCCTCGGCTTCCTGTCGGCCTTCGTGCTAGCGCGCCGGGTCAGCGTGCGCACGACCTCGTACCAGACGCCGGAGCTGGGCCATCTGTACGTGTCCAGCAACGCCGAGCAGTACACCGTCAGCGAAGTGCCGGCACGCGCGGTCGGCACCGAGGTGGAGCTGGAGCTGCATCCGGACTTCCTGCCGCTGGCCAACGAGGCGCGCCTGCATGAGGTGCTGGGCCGCTACTGCGCGTTGTTGTCCGAGCCGATCTTCATCGGCGCCGGTGCCGAGGCGCTCAATCCCGAGCCGCCGCCGTGGCGCGGCCAGGGGGATGTCGCCGTGCATCCGGTGCAGGCGCGTCGCCAGGCGTTGCAGTTCGCTGCGCGCTTCGAGCACGATTTCGAGCCGATCGTCACCGTGCCGCTGCGTGCCGATGGCAACAGCGATGCCACCGGCCTGCTGTGGGTGCAGGACGGCGCCACCTATGGCACCAGTGACAACCGCAACCTGTCGGTGTTCGTGCGCGGCATGCTGCTGGATGACGACGCCCGCGACCTGCTGCCGCCGTGGGCCGGTTTCATCGGCGGGGTGATCGAATCCTCGCGGCTGACGCCCACCGCCAGCCGCGAAGACCTGCAGCGCGATGACCAGTACCGCGCCGTGCAGCATGCCTTGCTGGAGGCATTGATCGACGGCCTGGCCGACGTTGCGCGGCAGCAGCCGGAAGCGTGGCGACGCGTATTGAGCCGCCACAACGAGGCGCTGCTGGGCGCGGCGCTGTGCGATGACCGCCTGTTCGACCTGCTGCTGGAACACGTGCGCGTGCCGACCTCGCAGGGCGACCTGCCGGCCAGCGCGCTGCCAGCGCGGGGTGCCGTGCATGTGATCCTCGACAACGGCGGCGGCTTCGAGGAAATGCTGTTCCGTGCGATGGGCGTGCCGGTCGCGCATGGCCATCGCTACGCGGTGGTGCCGTTCCTGCGGCGCTGGGCCCAGGCCAAGGGCCTGCGCCTGGTTGAACTGGGGACCGAGCAGGGCAACCGCGCGCTGTTCCGCAGCGATGACAGCCTCGACGAGGTGCAGCTGGCATGGCTGCGCGAGCAGCTGGGCGATGGCGAGCAGCTGCTGCCGGCGCGCTTCAGCCCGGAGGCACTGCCGGTGGTGGTGGTGCCCGACCGCGAGGCCGAGCTGAAGCAACGCCTGGAGGACGACGAGAACGACAAGCGCGTTTCGATGGCGGCGCTGCGCCTGGCGCGGCAGTTCACCGCACGCATCGAATCGCGCGCACCCTCGCGGCTGTACCTCAACCTCGACAACCCGGCGGTGCAGGCGCTGCTGCGCGCCCAGCGCGAGGGCCACCCGCAGGCCGAGGCGGCGGCACGCCTGCTGCGCTCGCTGAAGATCATCGTCGCTGCGCAGGGCCGTCCCCTGGCCCGGGCAGCGACCGCCACGCCAGGCCCGGATCTCAACGGCGCCTTTACCGATATCGCCGGTGCCCTGCAGCAGATGCTGCGCTGAGCACCGCACCCTCTCATCCAGCCTTCGCTAGACAGGAGCACTTACCCCATGGACATCTGGAACTGGGTCGAAAAACTGCAGGGAGACCTGCGCCAGGCCGGCCAGGCGCAGAACGCGCACCTGCTGAACCGCCTCGCCGACGAGGTCAGCGAGCTGCAGATCGACCGCGTCGATGCACTGTTGCCCGAAGCGCGTGCGCTGGGCAAGGCGCTCGACAACCCCTGGGTCGACGTCTACGTCGGTCACTGGGCGCTGCGCAACCGCGTCGGCAACAGAGTTGAAGGCGAGAGCGCACTTGGCGAAGCCGTTTCGCTGTTCGAGCGCGCACACCGCGAAGACACCCTGGAATGCCCGCAGTCGATCTGCGTGACCCAGGACCTGGCCGCCTGCTACGGCAACATCGATGGCCCGGGCTGGGTGCCCGAGCGCATCGAGGTGTGCGACGAGACCCTCGGCCGCATCGATCCCAGCTGGGCCTGCTTCCAGTGCCTGAGCTGCGAGAAAGCCGATGCGCTGCTCGACGACGGCCGTGGCCAGGAGGCGCTGGATTACCTGCAGGTGCAGTCCGATGCGATCGAGGCCTGCGGCAAGGAGGTGTTCGACAGCTTCCCGGAGATGCAGATCAAGATCCTGCTCGCCGTCGGCCGGGCCGAAGAGGCACTGGTGCTGATCGAAAAGCGCGAGGCTGAAGTGGCGGCTTCCGGTGAGTATGAGCCGGCCAACTGCACGGTGCCGCGCCGCCTGTCCAAGGCGTGGGCGCTGGCCCAGCTGGGCCGCGACGAAGAGGCGCTGCAGCAGCTGGTGCCGTGGCGCGAGCTGACCCCGAACTACTGGCGGCTGTGGGCGAACACCGCTGCAGCGCTGTGCCAGCGCGACCCTGCACGCAATACGTGGGACCTGGGCACGCGCTTCAACACGATCATCGAGCACTTCGCCCGGGTCGGTTCGCATCGCCTGCTGATCGAAGTCGCGGCGCTGAGCCTGGAGCTCGCCCTGCAGCGTGGTGCACGCTGGGTGGCACTGCGCCAGCTGGAGCTGGCGCGTACCCATCTGGCGCAGTTGCGCCAGGACCGGGGTGCGGCTGCGCTGGTGGCCGGCCTGGCGACACGCATCGATGCCTTGCCGGAGATGGCGCCGCTGCCGGCACCGGCCGGTGAGTTGCTGGCGTGGCTGGAGGCGCAGGGCGAACAGAACCAGTCGCGCGATCCGGAGCGCGAGGCGCAGTGGCTGCTGCAGGCGCAGGAACACTGCCCGGATGACGAGGCGCTGGCCGAGATGGCCGCCTCCGCGTTGAGCGCCTGTGGTGCACAGGCCGAAGCGCGTGCATTGCTCTGGCGCTTCGTGCGCGCACATGCGCAGGATGACGGCCCGGCCGCCTACACGCTGATGCGCTGGCTGGCCGAGCAGGGCGACGATGATGGCCTGCGCCAACTGGCCGAACTCTATCGCGGCAGTGTGCCGGTGTTCGCGCACTGGTGCGAGGTGCAGCGCGCACGCCGCGTGTCCGACTGGCTGGCGCTGGAGCAGGCCGCGCAGGCGCTGCTTGCGGCATCGCCCGGTTCGCACGGTGCACGTGGCACGCTGGCGCGGATGTACATGGAAACCGGCCGCTTCAGCGAGGCCCAGGCCTGCTTTGCACAGCTGGTGGAGTTGCTGGAAGAGCCCAACGCCGCGCATTGGGACCACATGAGCGCAGCCAGCGCGGCGCGTGACTGGGACGCGGTGCGCCGCTCGGCCACAGCGATCGGCATGGAGCTGTCCAGCCAGGACGGTGTGGTCGAAGAGCCGTGGGGCTGGGTGATCATCCGCAGCGAAGAGAACGGCGAGCCGATGGAGTACTACGCCCGTCGCAGCGGCCCGGTGACCGCACGCATCGTCGAGAACGCGCCGGCCAACCGTGCCCAGCAGGTGGGCGACTGGGTGGTGTTCGACGCTGCGCTGGTGCACCCGGCGCCAGATGAGGAAGAGGCGCGCGAGCACTTCATCCCGACCTATGCGCAGGTGCATGTGCTGGAGCGCGGCGGCTTCGCCCGCAGCTGGCTGATTGACGGCGCGCACCCGGGCGAAGAGGCCTGGAACGCCTTCGTTGCTGCGGCCGAGGCGCAGGGCTGGCAGGTGTGGTCGCACAGCCGCCCGGACTACACCGTGACCGATCCGGACGAGGAGGAGGGCACGCTGCCGGGCCTGCTGTTCACCGTCGCCCAGCCGCAGGACCATGCACCGCTGGCGCTGCACCGCTTGCTGCAGCAGGAAACCGCGAAGTGGCCGCATCCGCACTGCTGGCTGCGCCTGGCCGAAGCCTGCGACCAGGATCGCCAGCCGCATCTGGATGTGATCGAGCGTTACGGGTTGTAAGCCAGGTATCGGGTAGTGTCGGCCGCTGGCCGGCAGCGCCGGGATATCCTGTGTTGCCGGCCAGCGGCCGGCACTTCCTCAAGGAGAAGGACATGCGAAAGACAGGGATGTTCGTGATCACCGGGCTGCTGCTGGCCGCCAACGTGCAGGCGGCGCCGGCCTGCCAGGAACCCGCCGCCGTGGCCCGCGCATTCTTCGAGGCGACGTCGGGTGACAACGGCTTTGTGCTGGACGCACCGCAGGCGCTGGTCAGCGACAGCTTTGGCAAAGCCCTGCGTGGCGAGCGCGCCTGCCAGGCGCGCGAGCAGGGCATCTGCAACATCGACTGGGATCCGTGGCTGGACGCGCAGGACGCTGACATCGAGGGCCCGGTGACCTATCAGTGGAAGGGGGCCACGGCTGATACCGGCATGGTCGAGATCCACTACGCAGTGGAGAAGCAGGCGTTCGTGTCGCGCGTGCCGATGGTCCGCCAGGGCAAGGGCTGCTGGCAGGCCGACGACCTGATCTCCAACAACGGCCGCTCGCTGCGCCGGATCCTGGCCCAGCCTGTCCCTTGACGGTGGGGGGGCGGCTGCGGCATCCACGCATGGCGTGGCCCTGTTGCCGGCCAGCGGCCGGCACTACCAGATTGGGGGCCGACCGTTGGTTGGCAGTACCGGGGTGGGGGCCGACCGTTGGTTGGCAGTACCGGGATGGGGGCCGACCGTTGGTTGGCAGTACCGGGGTGGGGGCCGACCGTTGGTCGGCAGTATCGGGGTGGGGGCCGACCGTTGGTTGGCAGTACCGGGGTGGGGGCCGACCGTTGGTCGGCAGTATCGGGGTGGGGGCCGACCGTTGGTTGGCAGTACCGGGGTGGGGGCCGACCGTTGGTCGGCACGCCTTTATCGCGTATGCCCGAACACCAGTTCGATCACGAACTGGCTGCCGAAGAACGCCAGCAGCAGCAACAGCATCGCCGCCAGCGTCCAGTGCACCGCCTTCATGCCGCGCCAGCCATAGCGCCGGCGGCCGATCAGCAGCACGCCGAACACGATCCACGACAGCACGCTCAGCACGGTCTTGTGCACCAGCTTCTGCGCCAGCAGGTCGTCGACGAACAGCACGCCGGTGACCAGGGTCAGGGTCAGCAGCGCGAAGCCGACGGTGATCACCCGGAACAGCAGCGATTCCAGATCGGCCAGCGGCGGCAGCGCGCGCAGCCACGGGCGGAACTCGCGGCGGCGCAGGGCGCGTTCCTGCAGCCAGAGCATGATCGCCAGCAGCGCGGCGATGCTCAGCGTGGCGTAGGCCAGCAGCGCCAGCCACGCGTGGCTGGCCAGGCGCCAGCCCAGCACCTTGCTCGGTTCGTGGCCGTAGCCGTGGTAGGCCAGCAGCAGGACCGCGGCCAGCGGGAACACCACCACGCCCAGCGCCGACATCCGCCCACGCGCACCGACCAGCGAGGTCAGCCAGGCCATGCCGAGGCCGACCAGCGACAGCGCGGCGAAGAAGTGCATGTCCGGCCCGCCGTTGGTGCGCATCGCCACCATCACGTGGTAGCCGCCATGCAGCAGCATCGCCGGCAGGGCGGGCCACAGCCAGGTGGGGGAGCCGGTGGTTTCATCGCGGCCGAGCGCGCGCACCAGCAGGGCACTGGCAGCCAGGTAGAGCAGGACGGCGATGAGAACGATTGTCATCGTTGCAGTTTCGCATACCCCCGGGATGCTGGCGACGGCCCGGTGGTCGCAGTCCGGGCGGACAGCCGGACCCGTTATACTGTCTGCCTTATTGTCCCCCGCTTTCAGACAGGTTGCGCCGCATGTTCGAGTCCCTGACCCAGCGCCTTTCCGGCACCATCGAGCGCCTGCGTGGCCGTGGCCGCCTGACCGAGGAGAACATCCGCGAGGCGACCCGCGAAGTGCGCATCGCGCTGCTCGAAGCCGACGTCGCGCTGCCGGTGGTGCAGGCCCTGATCGAGCGCATCAAGGTGCGCGCGGTCGGCCAGGAAGTGCTGAAGTCGCTGACCCCGGGCCAGGCCCTGATCAAGGTCGTCCGCGACGAGCTGACCGCGGTGATGGGCGCCGAAGCCAGCGACCTGAACCTCAATGTTCCGGCCCCGGCCATCATCCTGATGGCGGGCCTGCAGGGCGCCGGCAAGACCACCACGGTGGGCAAGCTGGCCAAGCACCTGAAGGAAAAGCGCAAGAAGAAGGTGATGGTGGTCTCGGCCGACGTCTACCGCCCGGCCGCGATCGAGCAGCTGAAGACCCTGGCCGAGCAGGTCGGCGTGCTGTTCTTCCCGTCCAGCGCCGACCAGAAGCCGGAAGCCATCGTGCGTGCCGCAATCGACGATGCGCGCAAGTCGTTCGTCGATGTGCTGCTGGTCGATACCGCCGGCCGCCTGGCCATCGACGAAGCGATGATGGCCGAGATCAAGGTCCTGCACGCTGCCGTGAACCCGGCCGAAACCCTGTTCGTGGTCGACGCCATGACCGGCCAGGACGCGGCCAACACCGCCAAGGCCTTCGGTGATGCGCTGCCGCTGACCGGCGTGGTGCTGACCAAGACCGACGGTGACGCCCGCGGCGGTGCCGCGTTGAGCGTGCGCTACATCACCGGCAAGCCGATCAAGTTCGTCGGTGTCAGCGAAAAGCCGGAAGGCCTGGACGTGTTCCACCCGGACCGCATCGCCAGCCGCATCCTGGACATGGGCGACGTACTGTCGCTGGTCGAGCAGGTAGAGCAGCAGGTCGACAAGGACAAGGCCGCCAAGCTGGCCGAGAAGGTCGCCAAGGGCAAGAAGTTCGACCTGAACGACATGCGCGACCAGCTGGAGCAGATGCAGAACATGGGCGGCATCGGCGGCCTGATGGACAAGCTGCCGGGCCTGGGCAACATCCCCGACCATCTGAAGCAGCAGGTCAGCCAGGGCAAGGAAGTGCCGCGCATGATCGCCATCATCGGCTCGATGACCAAGAAGGAACGGCGCAACCCGAACCTGCTCAATGGCTCGCGCCGCGCGCGCATCGCCAAGGGCTCGGGCGTGACTCCGGCCGACGTCAACAAGCTGATGAAGCAGTACATGCAGATGGAAAAGATGATGAGCAAGATGGCCGGCGGCGGCATGAAGGGCATGTTGCGCAGCATGAAGGGCATGATGGGCGCCATGGGCGGCCGCGGCATGCCGTTCCGTTGATGCGTTGAACACCGGCTTTTTCTGTAGAGTCGAGCCATGCTCGACTGCTTTTCTGCCAGTGCCCGGGTCGAGGTAGAGTCGAGCAAGCTCGACGCCACCCCCACACTGCGCGCACCATGGGGGCCTGTCCGAAACGATGGGCCGTCATGCAGAGTTCCGCTGTATCTTCCCGCGTCGAGGCGTTCTGCCGACGCTTCGGCGTTTCCGTTCCGATCCTGCTGGCACCGATGGCCGGCGCCTGCCCCGTACCGTTGTCCGCCGCGCTGGCCAATGCCGGCAGCATGGGGGCGATGGGCGCAGTGCTGTCGTCATCGGCCGATATCGGTCGCTGGATGGACGACTTCCGTGCGACCTCCACCGGCCCGGCGCAAGTGAACCTGTGGGTGCCGGACCCCGCGCCGACCCGTGATGTTGCTGCCGAGGCCGCCAGCCGCGCCTTCCTCGCACAGTGGGGCCCGGACGTGCCGGCGAGCGCTGCCGACGCCACGCCCGCCGACTTCGAAGAACAGTTCGCCGCGCTGCTGGCGGCGCGCCCGGCGGTGGCCTCGACCATCATGGGCGTGCTGCTGCCGCGCCACGTGCAGCAGTTGAAGGACGCCGGCATTGCCTGGATCGCCTGTGCGACCACCTTGTCCGAAGCGCGCGCGGCACAGGATGCCGGTGCCGACGCAGTGGTTGCGCAGGGCGTGGAAGCCGGTGGTCATCGCGGTTCCTTTGACCCGGCAATGGCCGAACGCCAGCTGGTCGGCTTGTTCGCGCTGTTGCCGCGCCTGGCCGATCACCTGCAGATTCCGGTGATTGCCGCCGGCGGCATCGCCGATGGTCGTGGCATCGCTGCCGCACTCACCTTGGGTGCCAGCGCCGTGCAGATCGGCACCGCCTTCCTGCGCACGCCCGAAGCGGCGATCGCCTCGGCGTGGGCCGATGGGCTGGCCGCCAGCGAACCGGAAGACACCTGGCCGACCCGCGCCTTCAGTGGCCGCCTCGGCCGGGGCCTGGCGACCCCCTATGTGCGCGCCGCCGCTGCGGAGGGCGCCCCCGCGCCGCGTCCATACCCGGTGCAGCGCGGGCTGACCGCGCCGATGCGCAGGCAGGCGGTGCAGGAAAATCGCCTGGCGGCGATGCAGGCCTGGGCCGGGCAGTCGGCGTGGATGGCGCCAGCACAGCCGGCCGCCGACGTGCTGCGCGGCATGTGGAGCCAGGCGCAGGCACTGCTGCGATGACGCTGACCTGCAACGGCCGGCCGGCGCAGGTGGAGGATCTGCTGCCGGCGCTGGTGAACTACGGCCACTTCACCTCGCTGCAGGTGCGCGACCACGCCGTACAGGGACTGGACCTGCATCTGGCGCGGCTGTCGCAGGCCACGCGCGAACTGTTCGGCAGCGAACTGGATACGGCGCAGGTGCGGGGTTGGATGGCGCAGGCGCTGCAGCAGACCGGGCTGGCCCATGCCTCGCTGCGGGTGACGGTGTTCTCGCGTCGCTTCGACTTCCGTAATCCGCTGGCGGCCGTGCCGGTGGACGTGCTGGTGGCGGCGTCCGCGCCGGTGGTGTTGGTCGCACCGAAGCGGGTGCGCAGCGTGGTGTGGCAGCGCGAGCTGCCGCAGATCAAGCACGTCGGCACCTTCGGCCTGTTTGCCGAACGTCGCGCGGCGATGGCGGAAGGATTCGACGATGTGCTGTTCGTGACCACCGATGGCGAGGTGAGTGAAGGCAGCACCTGGAACCTGGCCGTTCACGATGGTGAGCGGCTGCTCTGGCCGCAGGCGCCGGCCCTGCGCGGTACCGCCGAGGCGCTGCTGAAGCAGCATTGGCCGGGGGCACAGCAGACGCGGCCGCTGGCACTGGCTGAACTGGACAGTGTGAAGGCCGCTTTTGCCTGCAACGCCAGCGGCCTGTGGGCGCTGGAGGCCATTGACGGGCATGTCCTGGCGGGCTCGCAGGCGCTGGCTGAACAGGGCAGGGCGGTGCTGGCGGCGGTGGCTTGGCAGCCGCTTTCCTGAACGAGGCGCGTGGTTGCCGATCGCTGGGCATAGCCGGACGCTACCTTGAAGCGTTGCAGCCGGTAGCGCCGGGCCATGCCCGGCGGATGCTTCCGCGGCGAACAACACTCAGGAGTTCCAATCAGATATGGGTACGGTCACCGAGCAGCATCGCGCGGTAGCGATGCACGCAATCAAGGTCATGGGCGGTGAGGGGCGGCCCAAGGTCCAGGCCTTTCACGATGATCATCGCCTGCTTTCGGTCGATATCCTCACGACGTTCAGCTCTCCGGAAGCAGGGCTGAAGTCCATCTCGTCCATCGGCCTGTCGGATTCTGTGTTACGTCATGCGGAGGGGCACGAACTGGAAACGCGCGTCGAGCTGTGTGCGTGTGCCGAACAGGACGCGCTGCATTGGGACAACGTCGTCGCCTCGACGGCTTTCGCGATCATGCGTGATCGTGCGGCGGTGCAGCCTGGTAGCGTGATTCCCGGCATCCTGCAGGACTACTTCCCGTCGACCCGGATGCCGCACGTCTATCTGGTGCCGCCCTTCTTCTGGAATGACGCCAGGTTCCCGGGGCTGCAGTTCCCGCCGGTGGCCATCAACTGGCTGCAGTGCATCGCCATCCACGAATCCGAGCGGCAACTTGTCGAGCGGATTGGCGGCGATGCATTTGACGACCTGCTGCAGCGGCACGAGGTAGATGTGCTGGACATGCATCGGGCGCCGGTAGCTGGAGCGCTCTGACGCTATCGGCCCGGGAATCTTGGAGGGGCGGTCGGAGGCCGATCACTTTGCTGAACGAAAGTGGCGAGGCATAGCCCGGCGCTACCGTGAAGATGGATACATCCCGGGGTTGGCTCGGCCGGGCACTGCCGCTATAATCGCCCGCTTACCTCGCCATCCTGGCGACTGGGCAATAGGAAAAACACCATGGTCAAGATTCGACTGACCCGCGGCGGCGCCAAGAAGCGTCCGTTCTACCACATCATCGTCACCGACGTGCGCAGCGCGCGCGACGGCCGCAACATCGAGCGCGTTGGCTTCTACAACCCGGTCGCCCAGGGCGCCGAGAAGCGCATCGAGCTGGACCTGGCCCGCGTTGACCATTGGGTCAAGAACGGCGCCCAGCCGACCGACAAGGTCCGCAACCTGATCAAGGAAGCGACCAAGTCCCAGGCCGCTGCGGCCTGATCCTGACGGGCCACGCTTCGGCGTGGCCCTCTTGGTTGAAGCAGATGAAAGATATCGAGCGCCGCATCCTGCTGGGCAGGGTTGTCGGCGCTTTTGGTGTGCGCGGCGAGATCAAGCTCGAGTCCTGGACCGAGCCACGTTCCGCCATTTTCCGTTACCAGCCGTGGATCGTGCGCAGCCCGTCCGGCGTGGAAACCACGATTGAAGGTGTACGCGGCCGCGACAGCGGCAAGCACCTGGTCGCCCGTTTCCCCGGCGTCGAGGACCGCGATACCGTTGAAGCGATGCACGGCACCGAGATCTACGTGGCCCGCAGTGCGTTGCCGCCGCCGAAGCCCGACGAGTATTACTGGGTGGACCTGGAAGGCCTGGACGTGAAGACCACCGAGGGCGTTGCCCTGGGCCAGGTCTCGCACCTGTTCAGCACCGGCGCCAACGACGTGGTGGTGGTCCGTGGTGACCGCGAGCGGATGATTCCGTTCGTGCAGCCGGACTTCGTCAAGTCGGTCGACTTCGAGGCCAACCTGGTCGTGGTCGACTGGGATCCCGAGTTCTGAGTGTGAGCATGCGTTTCGACGTCATCACCCTGTTCCCCGAGTTCCTCGCCCAGTCCGCTGGACTGGGCGTGGTCGGGCGCGCGCAGGAGAAAGGGTTGTTCAGCCTGCATGGCTGGAACCCCCGTGATTACGCCGAAGGCAACTACCGCCGGGTGGACGACCGTCCGTTCGGCGGTGGCCCCGGCATGGTGATGCTGATCGAGCCGCTGCAGGCCTGCCTGCAGGCGATCCGTGATGCCGATCCGACCCCGGCGCGGGTGATCCATCTCAGCCCGCAGGGTGCGCCGTTGACCCAGGCCAAGGTGCGGGAACTGGCGGCACTGCCGCGCATGGTCCTGCTCTGTGGCCGCTACGAGGGCATCGACGAGCGTTTCCTGGAGGCCAATGTCGACGAGGAAATCTCCCTCGGCGACTACGTACTGTCCGGTGGCGAGCTGGGCGCGGCGGTCATCATCGACGCCGTGGCCCGCCTGCAGGACGGTGCCCTGAACGACGCGGAATCGGCGGCGCAGGACAGCTTCGAGGGCGACCTCGGCCTGCTGGACTGCCCGCACTACAGCCAGCCGGCCCAGCACCCGCTGGGTGACGTGCCGGATGTGCTGCGCTCAGGCAACCACGCGGCCATCGCGGCCTGGCGCCGCCAGCAGTCGCTGGTCCGTACCGCCCAGCGGCGCCCGGACCTGCTGGATGAACAGGCGCTGGGCAAGGCCGACCGCAAGCTGCTGGAGCAGGGCCGTCAGGCCCGGAAACACAAGGCCAGCCCCTAGCGCAGGGCTGGCGATATCGGCTATCATGGCCAATTCCCGTCGGCCCCGGCCGGCGCGCGCAGTACCCAAAACAAACGTGCAGCACAGTCCGGTGACTGCATGAGCCTACGTTGTCGATACGACACGCCCACCCGAACAAGAATCGGTGTAACCCATGAGCAAGCTGAACAAGTCCATCGTCGCGGAATTCGAATCCGCCCAGATCACCCGTGAACTGCCGAAGTTCAGCCAGGGCGACACCGTTGTCGTCAACGTGAAGGTGAAGGAAGGCAGCCGCGAGCGCGTGCAGGCCTACGAAGGCGTTGTCATCGCCACCAAGAACGCCGGCCTGAACTCCTCGTTCACCGTCCGCAAGATCTCGCACGGCTACGGCGTCGAGCGCGTTTTCCAGACCCACAGCGCCATCATCGACTCGGTCGAAGTGAAGCGTCGTGGTAAGGTCCGCGCCGGCAAGCTGTACTACCTGCGTGGCCTGGAAGGCAAGGCTGCCCGCATCAAGGAAGACCTGGCTGCCGCTGCTGCCGCCAAGGCTGCCCGTCTGGCCGAAAAGGCCTGATAAACAACTTCGGTTGTTGCCGCGACGGCCACCTTCGGGTGGCCGTTTGCGTTTCCGGCACCGCATCGGCCACGATCGGGTGATGAACGACATCAACCGGCACTATCCCGCTGTCATCCAGTCGGCGCTGCGCTTCCTGGACGGCAAGGGGCTGGCGCGCGTGCAGTCGGCGCCGCTGCTGCATCGTGTGCTGTGGCGCATGGGCATCGCGCTGCCACCGCCCATCCTGGCCGGCTTCGGCACCAATGCGCTGGTACAGGGCCTGCTGTTCGGGCTGTTCTGGACCGCGCTGATGTGGCTGATGCTGTGGCAGGGCAGCGAGCGCCCGCTGGCCCTGCTGCTGGCGGCCGGACTGTTGGCCGGTGCCCTGTTCGGTGTGGTGATGGCGGCGCTGATGCGCTCGCTGCGCCGCCACCGCAAGCTGCCGGACTGGCGGCAGTTCCGGGCGCGGCAGGCGGACTGATCCGATGGCGCACCGCGCCGTGACCGGCAGGTGCGAGCCGCGCTAGGCTACGGTTTCATCCTGATGGACGTGCCGTGCGATGCCTGCCAAGCGAACCGCACCTTCCGCCGCGCCCACGCTGCTGTCCGGCGGCAATCCGCAGATTGCCAAGGGCGAGGGCGATGCCCCGGTGCAGGCCTATATCGCGGCGATGCCGGACTGGAAGCGGCCGATCGGAGTACAGCTGGATGCGCTGATCGTGCAGGCGGTGCCTGGCGTGCACAAGGCCGTGAAGTGGAATTCGCCGATGTATGCGGTGGCGCCGGGCGCAGGCTGGTTTCTCAGCTTCCATTGCTTCACCCGCTACATCAAGGTGGCGTTCTTCCGTGGCGCTGCACTGACGCCGGTGCCGCCCGAGCCTTCCCGGAGCGCCGATACGCGATACCTGCACATTGCACAGGATGGGGTGCTGGATGAAGCACAGCTCCTCGACTGGGTGCGCCAAGCCGCGGCATTACCCGGCGAGCGCATGTAAGCGCACCGTTCCGATCCCCTTGCCAACGAGAGCCGATGATGGCCACACATGCACCGAACCCTGCCGATGCCGGAACACCGGCGGCCGAACTGATCGACGCGCGCATCGCCGAGCTGGGGGATTGGCGTGGTGAAACCCTGGCACGCGTGCGCGCCTTGATCCATGAAGCGCTGCCGGACGTGCAGGAAACCTGGAAGTGGCGCGGCACACCGGTGTGGGAGCACAACGGCATCCTGTGCACCGGCGAAACCTACAAGCAGGCGGTGAAGCTGACCTTTGCCAACGGTGCCGCGCTGGCGGACCCGAAGGGCCTGTTCAACGCCAGCCTCGAGGGCAACACGCGGCGTGCGATCGACATCCATGAGGGCGCGATGCCCAATGCCGCTGCATTGAAGGCGCTGCTGCGCGCGGCGGCGACGTTCAACGCTGCGAAGAAGAAGAAGCGGTAGAGCCGGCCGCTGGCCGGCTGTTTTGCGATGCTTCCGGAGAGGTGTGAAGTTGCCGGCCAGCGGCCGGCACTACCGCAGCGGCGCGGCATCCGGGTCGGCCACCGGCGAGGGCGGGCAGGCCGGAATCTCCGAGGGCGTGGCCAGTTCTTCGGCGTGCGAGGGCTTGCCCATCATCTTCGCTTTGCGCCAGCCACCCCAGCGGTAATACGCCAGTGACAGCAGCATCGACACCAGCGAGCTGACCGGGAAGCTCCACCAGATCGCATCGGCGCCCCAATACGGCTGCAGCAGTTCGGCGAACGGTACGCGCACGCCCCACAGCGAGCCAGCCAGGATCAGCAGCGGCGGAATCACCGCGCCGGTGGAGCGCACCACGCCGGAGATCACGAAGCTGACGCCGAAGAACAGGAACGAGCCGATCACCACGTGGTTGAGGTGGCGGGCGATGTCCAGCGCCTGGCTGGCCGGTGGCAGGAACAGGGCCAGCAGCTGGCGATCGAACACCACCAGCGGCAGGATCAGTGCACCGGTCAGCAGGAAATTGAACAGCACGCCCTGGCGTGCGGTGCCGCGCACGCGGTCCCAGCGCTGCGCGCCGACGTTCTGCGCGGCCATCGACGAGCATGCCGCACCGATCGCCATCGCCGGCATCTGCAGGTAGTTCCACAGCTGCAGGGCGGCACCGTAACCGGCGCCGGTGTCGGTGCCGTACTGGTTGACCATGGTCATCAGCAGGATCACCGACAGCGAGATCAGCACCATCTGCAGGCCCATCGGCACGCCCTTGACCACCAGCGCCTTGAGGATGGTCATGTCGAGCTTGAACAGGCGCATGTCGGCGCGGCCCAGCCACAGGGTGTGGCGCTTGTGCCGCATGTACAGCAGCAGGCCGGCCAGCGACAGCGTCTGCGCGACCAGCGTGGCCCAGGCCGAGCCGGCGATACCCAGCGCGGGGAACGGCCCCATGCCGAAGATCAGGACCGGGTTCAGCACGATGTCCAGCGCCACCGACACCATCAGGAAACGGAACGGCGTGCGCGAGTCACCGGCACCGCGCAGTGCGGCGGTAAGGAAGGCGAACGCGTACAGCGTCGGCATCGCCAGGAAGATGATCTGCAGGTAGGCCTCGGCCAATGGCAGCGAGGCGGCCGGCGTGCCCATCGCCGCCAGCAGCGGATGGGCCATGAACCAGCCGGCGATGGCGATGATCACCGACAGGCCGATGAAGAAGGTGGCGCTGGTGCCGACCACGCGCCGCGCCTGCGCGATGTCGCGCGCGCCGATGGCCTGTCCGATCAGGATGGTCGAGGCCATGCCGAAGCCGAACACCGAGCCGATCAGGAAGAACATGATGTTGTTGGCGTTCGCGGTGGCGGTCAATGCCGCCTCGCCGAGGAAGCGCCCGACCCAGACCGCATTCACCGAACCGTTCAGCGATTGCGCGATGTTGCCCGCCAGGATCGGCAGTGAAAACAGCAGGAGATTGCGGCCGATCGGGCCGGATGTCAGGTCAAGCGGCGCTTTGGCCATGGAGTGGTGATCGAATCCCGGGAGGCGCACACTAGCACCAAGCCGGTTTGCGGGATGTGGCAATGCATCAACGACTGCAGGTGAAGCGGAGCCTGGCGCTGGCCTTGATCGGCGCCGCACTGGCCGCATGTTCGACAGGTGACCGGCTGGGCGATACCCAGGTGCGGCCGACCGACCGCCCCGAGTGCCTGGTTGGCAGCCAGCGCCAGGATCTGTCTGCCGGCGTACCCACCCTGATCGGGGGCAGCGGTTGCCGCACCGATCCGGACAACCCGCGTCCCCTGAACAAGCCACCGGAGTAGCACGCACCAATGCCCGAGCTTTCCCCGCTGTCGCCCAGTGTCCGCCTGGACATCTGGCTGTGGGCGGCCCGCTTCTTCAAGACCCGCAGCCTGGCCAAGCAGGCCATCGAGACCGGCAAGGTCAGCGTGGCTGGGCAGCGCCCGAAATCCTCACGTGCGGTGCGCGTCGGCGAGCAGCTGCAGGTGGATCGTGGCGAGGAGCATTTCGAGATCCAGGTGCTGGGGCTGAGCGATCAGCGCGGGCCAGCGCCGACGGCGCAGCAGCTGTACGTCGAGAGCGAGGCCTCCAAGGCCCGTCGTGCCGAACAGCGTGCGCTGCGCATCGCCGCACGCGATGGGTTCCAGCCGCCGGAGCACAAGCCGGACAAGCGCGCACGGCGCTTGATCCGCGCGCTGGGCGATATCGACGCGTTGTAGGTAACAGGGCGCCGGACCGGGTCCGGCGCCCGCAAACCTCAGCGCTTGCCGCCGAGCAGGTTGCCACCGAGCTTGAGCAGGTCGCTCATGCCGAACTGGCCGTCGCCGTCCTGGTCCAGCACGCTGCCGAGCAGGCCGCCGGCGATGCCGCCCTGCTGCTGCACCTGCTGCTTTTCCTGGCCAAGGGCCTGGCTGAGCGAGCCGGCATCGGCCTGGCCGCCGCCGAGACGCTGGGCCAGGAAGGCCATCACGATCGGCGCGAGGATCTGCAGCAGCTGGCTGGTACGGCCGCTGTCCAGCTGGGTGGCCTGGGCCAGGCCGGTTTCCACCTTCTGCTGGCTGCCGCCGAAGATGTGGCCGAGGATGCCGGCGCCGTCGCTGGCGGCACCGCCGCTGCCGCCACCCAGCACCGAGCCGAGCACGCTGCCCAGGTCCAGGCCGCTGTGGTTGTTCTGCAAGGCGCCGAGCAGTGCCTGCGCGCCCTGCGGCTGCGAGGCGTTGTTGCCCAGCGCGCCCATCAGCACCGGCAGCGCGGCACTGATCGCGCCGGAAGCCTGGGTATCGCTGATGCCGAGCTGCTGCGACACCTGCTGCAGCGGGGCGCCCTGCAATTTGGCGAGAAGTTCGTCGGTCAGGCTCATCTGCGGAATCCTTGATTGGGGTTGGGCGTGCAGAAGGTACGACGCGGACCGTTAAAACGGCGACGCCGCCTCACGGGGAGGCGGCGTGCCGTTCACGGGGGAGGGCGATCAGAGCTCGATGTCTTCGGCGCCCGGGGTGGCGGTGGGGAAGTCCGCTTCCGGCTGGGCCGGCTTGAACGGATCCGACGGCTGGCTGGCCAGCGCCTTCAGCGCCGCGGCAATGCCGGCACCGTAGGCCGGGTCGGCCTTGCTGCAGTTGTCGATGTGGCGCTGCTTGATGAAGTCCGGCGCATCGCCCAGGGCACGGGCGGTGTTGGCGAACAGGCGGTCCTTCTGTGCCTGGTTGTAGCTGCGGAACAGCGCGCCGGGCTGGCTGAAGTAGTCGGCGTCGTCCTCACGGAAGTTCCAGAAGTCGGCGTCGCCCCGGATCTTCATCGGCGGTTCGCGGTACTGCGGCTGTTCCTGCCACTGGCCGTAGCTGTTCGGCTCGTAGTGCGGCAGGCCGCCGTAGTTGCCGTCCACGCGCATCGCACCGTCGCGGTGGTTGCTGTGCACCGGGCAGCGCGCTGCGTTCACCGGAATCTGGTGGTGGTTCACGCCCAGGCGGTAGCGCTGCGCATCGGAATAGGCGAACAGGCGCGCCTGCAGCATCTTGTCCGGCGACGGGCCGATGCCCGGCACCAGGTTGCTCGGCGCGAACGCCGACTGCTCCACGTCCTGGTACCAGTTGACCGGGTTGCGGTTCAGTTCGAACTGGCCCACTTCGATCAGCGGGTAGTCGCTCTTCGGCCACACCTTGGTCAGGTCGAACGGATGCACGCGGTAGGTTTCCGCGTCCAGCTCCGGCATGACCTGGATGAACAGCTTCCACTTCGGGAAGTCGCCCTTTTCGATCGCGGCGAACAGGTCGCGGCCGTGGCTTTCGCGGTCATGGCCGACCAGGATCTGCGCCTGTGCGTCGGTCAGCGATTCGATGCCCTGCTGGCTGACGAAGTGGAACTTCACCCAGAAGCGTTCGCTGTCGGCGTTGGTGAAGCTGTAGGTGTGCGAGCCGAAACCGTGCATGTGGCGGAAGCTGCGCGGAATGCCGCGGTCGCTCATCACCACGGTCACCTGCAGCAGGGCTTCGGGCAGCAGTGTCCAGAAGTCCCAGTTGTTGCGCGCGCTGCGCAGGTTGGTGTGCGGGTCGCGCTTCACGGCCTTGTTGAGGTCGGCGAACTTGCGCGGGTCGCGCAGGAAGAACACCGGGGTGTTGTTGCCGACCAGGTCCCAGTTGCCTTCTTCGGTGTAGAACTTCAGCGCGAAACCGCGGATGTCGCGCTCGGCGTCGGCGGCGCCACGCTCGCCGGCCACCGTGGTGAAGCGGGCGAACATCTCGGTCTGCTTGCCGACCTTCTCGAACAGCTTGGCGCGGGTGTACTTGCTGATGTCGTGGGTGACAGTGAAGGTGCCGAACGCGCCCGAGCCCTTGGCGTGCATGCGGCGCTCGGGAATGATCTCGCGGTTGAGGTTGGCCAGCTTTTCCAGCAGCCATACGTCTTCCATCAGCAGCGGGCCACGCGGGCCGGCGGTCTTGCTGTTCTGGTTGTCCACCACCGGTGCGCCGAAGGCCGTGGTCATCGGCGTGACCGGGTCATCGCCGTGCTTCTGCTTCGGCGTGGTGCTCAGCTCGCGCTGCTGCTGGGCGCCTTCCTCGGGCGACGGTGCGCTGTGATACGGGCACTTGGCGTTGTTGTTGTCGGACTGGCTCATCGGCTGGCTCCTGGTGGCGGTGAAGACGTGGGTAAACATCTTCACTCGACTTTAGCTATGGCCGGATGAAATGAATAATCGAATGATTCGTTCAGGTTGATAGATTCTGTCAATTGAAACGCAGAATCGGATTTGCAGAGCCTTTCGATGGGCCTCCCGCAAGGTAGGCGGGAGGCCTTGGCCGCGCGCTGCGGTTACAGCAGCGCCTTCAACCGGTACAGGGCTTCCAGCGCCTGCTTCGGCGTCAGTTCGTCCGGGTCGATCGCCGCCAGTGCCTCCTGCGCCTTGCTGGCCGGCGCACTGAACAGGCCGAACTGCTGCGGCGCATCCAGTGCCTGTGGTGCCAGCTCGGCGGCATGGCTCTCACCTCCGCGCTGTTCCAGTTCGGCCAGGCGACGACGTGCCTGCGCTACGGTGGCGCGCGGCAGGCCGGCCAGCGCGGCCACCTGCAGGCCGAAGCTGCGGTTGGCCGGGCCGTCCTTCACTGCGTGCATGAACACCAGCGCCTCACCGTGCTCGACGGCATCCAGGTGCACGTTGGCGATGCCGCTGCGGCCGCCCTCGTGCTGCTCGTCGGCCAGCGCGGTCAGCTCGAAATAGTGGGTGGCGAACAGTGTGTAGCAGCGGTTCTGGTAGGCCAGGTGACGGGCCACTGCGTCGGCCAGCGCGAGGCCATCGTAGGTGGACGTGCCGCGGCCGATCTCGTCCATCAGCACCAGCGAATGAGCGGTGGCGTGATGCAGGATGTAGCTGGTCTCGGCCATCTCGACCATGAAGGTCGACTGCCCGCGGGCGAGGTCGTCACCGGCGCCGATGCGGGTCAGGATGCGGTCGATCGGGCCGATCAGCGCACGGCTGGCCGGCACGAAGCTGCCGATGTGGGCCAGCAGCACGATCAGCGCGTTCTGCCGCATGTAGGTCGATTTACCGCCCATGTTTGGGCCGGTGATGACCAGCATGCGCCGGTCCGGATGCAGGTCCAGGTCGTTCGGTTCGAACGGCTGCTCGCGTACCGCCTCGACCACCGGATGGCGGCCGCGCTCGATCTTCAGGCAGGGCTCGGCCTGCAGCTCCGGGCGCGCCCAGTCCAGCGCCTGCGCGCGTTCGGCGAAGGCTGCCAGCACATCCAGTTCGCTCAGTGCGGCGGCGCACTGCTTCAGCGGTTCCAGCTGCGCGCCAAGGGTATCCAGCAGCTGCTCGTACAGGTACTTCTCGCGCGACAGCGAACGGTCGCGCGCGGACAGCACCTTGTCCTCGAACGCCTTCAGTTCTTCGGTGATGTAGCGCTCGGCATTGGTCAGCGTCTGGCGGCGGGTGTAGTGCACCGGCGCGCGGTCGGACTGGCCCTTGCTGATTTCGATGTAGTAGCCGTGCACACGGTTGTAGCCCACCTTCAGGGTGGGAATGCCGCTGCTCTCGCGCTCGCGCAGTTCCAGGTCGACCAGGAACTGGTCGGCATGGGTGGACAGGCGGCGCAGCTCGTCCAGCTCTTCATCGAAGCCGTCGGCCAGCACGCCGCCATCGCTCAGTTTCAACGGTGGCATCTCGGCGATGGCGCTGGCCAGCAGCTGTGCGCATTCGTCATGTTCGCCCAGCGCGGCATGCAGCGCCTGCAGGCGCGGTGAATCCAGCGGCGCCAGCACGTCGCGCACCGCCGGCAGCAGGCCCAGGCCATCGCGCAGGGTGGAGAAATCACGCGGGCGCGCCGAACGCAGCGCGACACGGGTGAGAATGCGTTCCAGGTCACCGAGGCGGCGGAACTGCTCGCGGATGTCGGCGTCGCTGCCACGGTCGATCAGGGTTTCCACCGCATGGTGGCGTTGTACCAGCACCTCGCGCAGGCGCAGCGGGCGGTGCAGCCAGCGGCGCAGCAGGCGCCCGCCCATCGGCGTGACGGTGCTGTCGAGCACGCCGAGCAGGGTGTTGCGGGTATCGCCGTCGACGCGCGTATCCAGTTCCAGGTGGCGGCGGGTGGCGGCGTTCATCGCAATCGCCTCGCCAGCGGTTTCCATCGCGATCGAGGTCAGGTGCGGCAGGCGCTGCTTCTGGGTTTCCTCGACATAACCGAGCAGGGCGCCAGCGGCAGCGGTAGCGCGCGGCTTGTCATCGATGCCGAAGCCGCTCAGGTCATGCAGCTTGAAGAAGTTCAGCAGCTGGCGGCGGCCGCTGTCGGCGTCGAACAGCCACGGCGCACGGCGGCGCACGCCGGTGCGCTGGCGCAGGAACTCCGGCCAGTTCTCTTCGTCGGGTACCAGCAGCTCGGCTGGCTCCAGTCGGGCCAGTTCGGCTTCCAGCGCGTCGTCGGTCTCCACTTCGTTGACCAGGAAGCGGCCACCGGCCAGGTCGGCCCAGGCCAGGCCGTAGCCCTGCTTCGTGCGCGACAGGGCCATCAGCAGGGTATCGCGGCGCTCGTCCAGCAGCGCCTCGTCGGTGACGGTGCCGGGGGTGACGATGCGCACCACCTTGCGCTCGACCAGGCCCTTGGCCAGCGCCGGGTCGCCGATCTGCTCGCAGATCGCCACCGATTCGCCCAGCGCCACCAGCCGTGCCAGGTAGCCTTCATAGGCATGCACCGGCACGCCGGCCATCGGGATCGGCGCGCCGCCGGAGCTGCCGCGCTGGGTCAGGGTGATGTCGAGCAGGCGCGCGGCCTTGCGCGCGTCGTCGTAGAACAGCTCGTAGAAGTCGCCCATGCGGAAGAACAGCAGCAGGTCCGGATACTCGGACTTGGCTGCGAAGAACTGCTTCATCAGCGGGGTGTGTTCGGCGGACTTTTCTTTGGACATGGGGCTCGTGGATCCGGGGCATCCGTTCGCGCCGGAGGGCGGCGCGGCGGAGCGGGTACAGGGATGCCCATGGTAACTGGTGGGGGCAAGGGCTGCCGCGTTCGCAGGCCTGGGCTGCCGCTTGCTTCAGGCCTGCACCAGTGTGATGTCCGGATGGGCCGCGAAGATCTCCATCACGATCTCGAAGTAGGTCTGCCCCTTGCCGTACTCCAGCGCCGCCAGCTGCTGCTCGATGGCCGCGGTGTTGAATGCGCCGGGATGGGCCAGTTTGGCCTGCAGCCAGCTGCGTGTGGCAGCCACGCCCAATGCTGCGCGGCTGAGTTCGACATCGCGCCAGATGATGGTGCGGGTGGACCGTCCGGCCAGGGCGCCGTACCCGCCGTACAGCAGGTCATCCAGCGCATCCAGGCTGGGCGCCAGCTGCCAGTCTTCGCCGGCCATGAACACGCGGTTGATCTCGGCATAGAGGCCGGCGATGTCGCCGATGGCGGCGCCTTCGATCTGCAGGAAAGTCGTCATGTTCCGACTGTAGCGTCCGCAGGCGAAAGCCGGCGTGCTGAACGACCAGGGTTCGCGCCATGGCCCGAGCGCGCATGCTTCCCGGGCGTTTGCGGTGACGTTCCCCGCAGTCGACTGAATTTGCAATCTTCCCTATAGAAGTTCCTGTGGCGGCCGATACCATTTGCGCCATTCTGCGCGTCGCGCGGCGGCGTGCTGTCGCGTGTGCGCCGGCAGATCCGAATCAAGCCGGCACGTCGATGCCTTGTCCTTTTCCAGACAGAGCGCCCGACGGCCTGCATCAATATCAGGAAAAGACTGTGCGGTCAGGGAAGAAGCAGGCACGACAGGTGTGCCGTGGTGGTGGGTGGGTGGTGTTGCTTGGCATGACCTTCAGTGTTGCCGCCCAGCAGGCCGGTGATCCAGCCGCGCAGGAACTGCTGCGGCAACAGGAACGCGAACGCGTGCTGCGCGAGCAGCAGGAACAACGCCCCGACGTCCGCCTGGAGCGGGATGCGCCGAAGGACGGCGAGCACCTGCCGGCGCGGGAGCAGCCCTGCGTGCGCATTGACCGCATCGCGCTGGAAGGCGACGACAGCCAGCGCTTCGGTTGGGCACTGGCCGCGGCCGACCTGGTGGATGATCCGGCCACCGGCCGTTGCTTGGGGACCGAAGGCATCAACGTGGTGATGAAGCGCGTGCAGAACGCGATCATCGCCCGTGGCTATGTCACCACGCGGGTGCTGTCGGCACCGCAGGACCTCAAGCAGGGCACACTGACATTGTCGGTGGTGCCGGGCCGGTTCCGCGAGGCCGTGTTCTCCGATCCGCAGGGGCGGCATCCGGCCATCGCCAATGCACTGCCGATCCGAAGCGGTGGCCTGCTCAACCTGCGTGACATCGAGCAGGGCCTGGAGAACCTGCAGCGCGTGCCGACCGTCAGCGCCGACATCAAGATCGCGCCGGCTGACGGCGAAGGCGCGGCGCCGGGCCAGAGCGACCTGCAGATCGACTGGACGCAGCGTTCACCGGTACGCGCGAGCGTCACCCTGGACGATGCCGGCAGCCGCGGCACCGGCAAGCTGCAGGCCAACGCGACGCTGTCGCTGGACAACCCGCTGGGCCTGAACGAGCTGTTCTACATCAGTGCCGGCGGTGGCGTGTTCAATGGCCGCGGTAAGCACACCGACAGCTGGACCGCGCACTACGACGTGCCCTACGGCTACTGGTTGTTCGGTGCCACCGCCAGCGCCTACGACTACAGCCAGAACGTGGTCGGTGCCTTTGAACGCTATGACTACAGCGGCCGCAGCCGCAACGCCGAAGCGCGGGTGGACCGGCTGCTGCTGCGCAACGCCAAGGTGAAATTCAGCGCCTACGCGCGCGGCTGGCAGCGCGAGTCGAAGAACTACATCGACGATACCGAAATTGAAGTGCAGCGCCGCCGCACCGCTGGCTGGGAACTGGGCCTGACCCACAAGCAGTTCATCGGCACTGCCACGCTCGATGCCAGCGTGGCCTACCGGCGTGGCACGGGCGCCTTCCACGCCCTGCGCTCGCCGGAAGAGAGGGCGCAGCAGTGGGATCCGACGCTGCCGCTGGAAGGCACCTCGCGGATGAAGCTGATCACCGCCGATGCGCAGTTCAGCGTGCCGTTCCAGCTGGGCAAGCAGCGCCTGCGCTACACCGCCGCATGGCGGGCGCAGTGGAACCGCACGCCACTCTCGCCACAGGACCGTTTCGCCATCGGCGGCCGCTATACCGTGCGCGGTTTCGACGGTGAAAGCTCGCTCAGCGGTGAGCGCGGCTGGTCGCTGCGCAATGATCTTTCGCTGGGCATCGGCGGTGGCCAGGAGTTCTACGTGGCCGCCGACTACGGCCGTATCGGCGGCCCATCCGCGCAGTGGCAGTCCGGCCGTGACCTGGCGGGCATGGCGCTGGGCCTGCGCGGCGGCTGGCAGCAGCTTTCCTGGGATGGCTTCGTGGGCTCGGCGCTGCACAAGCCCGCCCATTTCCCCACCGACTACACCACGTTCGGCTTCAGCCTGGCCTGGCGCTACTGATCTGCCACAAGGACACGTGACATGAACACTATCTATCGTCTGGTTTTCAACCGCGCGCTGCGCGTCTGGCAGGTTGCGTCGGAGCTGGTGAAGGGCGGCGGTGGCCTGGTCGGCCATGTGCCGGGCCGGCAGAGTGCGGCGCTGTCGCCGCTGGGCTTCGCGCTGATGTGCTCACTGGGCTGGGTCAGTCTGGCAACCCCTGCGCTGGCGCAGTCCGATGCACGCATCAGTTCCGATCCGAATGCGCCGGGCCGTGAACGGCCGACGATAGTGACGGCACCCAACGGCGTGCCGATGGTGAACATCACCACGCCGTCGGCGGCGGGTGTGTCGCGCAACCGCTATTCGCAGTTCGACGTGGGCCGCGAAGGCGTCATCCTCAACAACGCCCGCGGCCAGGTGCAGACGCAGCTGGGCGGTTGGGTGCAGGGCAACCCGTGGCTTGCCACCGGCAGCGCACGGGTCATCCTCAATGAAGTGAATGGTCCGGCCAGCCGGCTCAACGGCTATGTGGAAGTGGCCGGGCAGCGCGCCGAAGTGATCATTGCCAACCCGGCCGGCATCCAGGTCAACGGCGGCGGATTCCTCAATGCCAGCCGGGTGACGCTGACCACCGGCACCCCGATGTTCACGGGTGCAGGCGCACTTGAGGGCTACCGTGTCACCGGCGGCGCGATCCAGATCGATGGCGATGGACTGGACACCAGCCGCGCCGACTACACCGACCTGATCACCCGTTCGTTGAAGGTCAATGCCGGTATCTGGGCCAACCAGCTGCAGGCAACGCTGGGCAACAACGTGGTCAGTGCCGACCACAGCCAGGCCAGCGCGAGCGCGGCCAGCGGCGAGGCACCGACGTTCGCACTGGACGTCGGCGCGCTGGGCGGCATGTTCGCCAACAAGATCTGGCTGGTCGGCAACGAGCACGGCGTGGGCGTGCGCAATGCCGGCAGCATTGGTGCGCAGGCCGGCGAGCTGGTGGTGACGGTGGATGGCCGTCTTGAAAACACCGGTGTACTGCAGTCGCGGCAGAACGTGCGCGTGCAGGCCAGTGGCGATCTTGCCAATGGTGGCACCATCGCGGCCTCGCGTGAGGTAGCAATCACCTCCGGCGGCACGCTGGACAACAGCAACGGCACGCTCAATGCGCAGCGCCTGCAACTGCAGGCGCACGGCCTGCGCAACCAGGGCGGTGCGATCGAACAGACCGGCGTGCAGGCCCTGGCGCTCCAGGCCGATGCAGCCAGCAACCGCAGCAACGGCCTGTTGGGCACACTGGATGCGGTGGCGTCAGGTGGCAATGAGGGCAGCCCTGGTGGCGGTACGCAGCCGGGTAGCGGTGGCGGAACGCCCGGAACCGGCACGCCGGGAACGCCAGGATCCGGCGGCGGCAATGGCGGCTCGACCGGTACGCCGACGTCGCCGGCGCTGCCTCTGGCCGAGGGCCTGATCGCCATCACCGGCACGCTGGACAACGACGGCGGCAGCATCAGCAACGGCGGCACGGTGTCATTGGCCGCCCGCAATGGTCTCGACAACAGCGGCGGTCGACTGGGAGTGAGCGCGCTGCAGGCCGGGGGCGAGCTGCGCAATGATGGCGGCACGCTGCAGGTGCATGGCGATGCCACGTTGCAGGTGGGCCTGTTGTCGAACCAGAAGGGCGCGCTGAGCGTGGCCGGCGGCCTGTGGCTGGATGCGCAGTCGCTCGACAACCGCGGGGGTGAACTGCGGCACGCCGGCAAGGCGGCATCGTCGTGGACGGTACATGGCCTGTTCAACAACGACGGTGGCCTGCTGGCCACCAATGCCACGCAGCTGGCGTTGCGCGCAGGCCAGGTCGGCAATGCCGGTGGCCGTATCGAACATGCCGGCGAGGGTGGCCTGCAGCTGGATGCCGGCGACTGGGCCGGCGCCGGTGGGCGTCTGAGTACCCTGGGCCGCCTGCAATGGACGGCCGGCAACGCCGATCTGCGCAACGGTTCGCTCAGTGCGGCCGGGTTCGACATCGTGGCCGGCACGCTGGACAACCGGGGCGGTAGCCTGCTGTCGCTCGGTACCGGTGCCAGTTCGCTGAAGGCCACGGCGCTGGACAACAGTGCCGGCGGCACGCTGGCCGGCAATGGTGATCTTGGCCTCACCGCGATCACGCTGGACAACCGCAAGGGGCTGGTGCAGCAGGCCGGCACCGGCAGCCTGCGGGTGCAGGCCGATACCCTGCATGGCAGCGAAGGGCGCCTGCTCAGCAACGGCGCGCTGGTGCTGTCCGGCGGCGAGCTGGACGTGAGTGGCGGTACGACGTCGGCGCAGCGCGTGCAGATCAAGGCCGATGTGCTGCGCAACCGCCAGGGCCAGATCGTTGCGCAGGGAACGCAGGCGTTGGCACTGGACGTGCGCGATGCGCTCGACAACCAGGGAGGCCAGATCGTCGGCAACGGCGGCGTGCGCATCGACGCCGGTCGCATCGACAACCAGAAGGGCACGCTGCAGTCGGCCGGTACGCAGGGCGTGGCGCTGACGGTGCGCGACACCCTGGACAACAGCGGCGGCGGCATCTCCGGCAACGGCCAGGTGCAGCTGCAGGTTGGCAGCCTGGTCAACCAGGGCGGCAAGGTGCTGGCGGCAGGCAGCGGCGCGCTGCAGGTACAGGCCCGCGAGCGGCTGGACAACAGCAACGGCGGCCGCCTGGCCGGTACCGGTGATTTGCAGCTGCAGGCGGCACGGCTGGACAATCGCAGCGGTGCAATCGAACACGCCGGCGGCGGCACGTTGCAGATCCGCGCCGACAGCCTGCAGGGTGCGGCGGGCCGCATTCTCAGCCAGTCGTCGCTGGTGCTTGAGGGCGGCGACCTGCTGCTCGGGGCCGGCAGCACCACCCAGGCCGAGCGCATTGCCATCGATGCGCAGCGCCTGGACAACGCCGGCGGCAACCTCAGTGCGACCGGCAGCGACGCGCTGCAGCTGCACGTGGCGCAACGCGTGGACAACAGTGGCGGTACGATCGCCGGCAACGGCGCGCTGGACGTACAGGCCGGCGAACTGATCAACCGCACGGGCACGCTCAGCGGCGCCGGAACCGCTGACAGCACGCTGCAGATCGTCGGTGCGCTGGACAATCACGAAGGCACGATCGCCAGCAACGCCAACCGCCTGACGGTCAACGCCGCACGGCTGGACAACAGCGGCGGCAGCATCCGCCAGGCCGGCAACCAGGGCCTGGACATCACCACCGGCCGCCTGGACGGCAGCAAGGGCACGCTGGTCTCCTCGGCCACGCTGACCCTGCGCGCCGACGACGTGGATCATCGTGACGCGACGCTGGGCGCCGATCGCCTCGACCTTGAGGCCACCACGCTCGACAACGCCGGTGGCCGCATCATTGCCAGCGGCGAAGGCGCCAGCCGCATCAAGGCGACGACGCTGGGCAATGCCGGTGGCACACTGGCCAGCAATGGCGACCTGGCCCTGCTGGCACAGACGCTGGACAACCGTGCAGGCCGGATCCAGCACGCCGGCAGCGGCCAGCTGCAGGTCTCGGCGCAGACCCTGCTGGGCAAGGGCGGCAGCATGCTCAGCAACGGCAGCTTCGTGCTGGATGGCGCCACCCTCGATCTGAGTGGAGCAACCACCTCGGCGCGTCGCGTCGACATCAGCGCCGGCACCCTGACCACCGCCGGTGGCACGCTCACCGCAACCGGTGAAGATGCGCTGCGCCTGCGCGTACAGGGTGTGCTGGACAATCGCGGCGGTTCTCTTGCCAGCAATGGCGCGCTGGATGTCATCGCGCAGCAGCTGATCAATGCGCAGGGCACGCTGCAGGGTGCAGGCACCGGTCACTCCACGCTGGCGATCGGCCAGGCGCTGGACAACCAGAAAGGCCGCATCCTGCTCGGTGGTGCCGGCACCATCACCGCAGCCCGTCTGGGCAACCTGGGCGGCACCGTACATGCCGGCGGCCGCGCGCTGGTGCTCGGCGTTGACGGTCGTCTCGACAATGGCGAGCAGGGCCTGCTGTCCAGCACCGGCACGATGACCATGAACGCCGGCAGTCTCGACAACCGCCACGGCACCCTGGTCGCTGGCAAGGATCTGACGGTGACCACGGCGGCAGGCGTGGACAACAACGACGGCGCGATGCAGGCCGGCGAACAGCTGCAGCTGCAGGGTAATGGCCTGGACAACCAGCGGGGCACGCTGCTGGGTGGCCAGCTGGACATCGATACCCACGGCCAGCGGCTGGACAACCGCGCCGGCACGCTGGGCACGCAGAAGGGCGAACTGATCGTTCGCAGTGGCGCGATGGACAACCAGGGCGGTCGCGTGCAGTCGGCGGCCGACCTGACCATCAACACGGCCGGGCAGGACATCGACAACCGCGCCACGGCCGGCAGCGGTGGGCTGCTGGCAGCCGGGAAGCTGCAGCTGGACGGTGGCGTGCTGGACAACCGTGGTGGCGCAGTCAATGCACAAGGTGATGCGCGTTTGCTGTTGGCCCGCGTCGACAACAGTGGCGGTGGAACACTTGCCAGCTCCGCGAATCTGTCCCTGCAGGCGGCGAGCCTGGCCAATGCCAGTGGCCGCGTGCAGGCCGGGCGCGACCTCGACCTGACCCTGGGCGGGCACCTGGACAACGCGGCCGGCGCGATCGCGGCCGGGCAGCGATTGACCCTCACTGCCGCCAGCGTGGACAACCGCAACACCCGTGGCGGCGACGGCACGCGTGGCCTGCAGGCGGGCCAGCTGCAGTTCGGCGCACAGTCGCTGGACAACAGCCAGGGCCAGGTCGTCACCGATGGCGGAGCGCGGCTGGAGATCAACGGACAGCTGCAGAACACCGGCGGCGTGATCAGCACCGGCGGCAACCTGGACAGCCAGGCGGACAACGTCGCCAACAGCGGTGGCCTGCTGCGCGCCGATGGCAGCCAGACCCTGGTGGCACGTGCGCTCAGCGAAGACGGCCAGGTGCAGGCGCAGCGTGACCTCGGCCTCACCCTGCAGCAGGGCATGCGCCATCGTGGCGAATGGATCGCCAACGGCACGCTGTCGCTGAACCTGTCTGGCGACCTCGACAACCAGGGTGTGGTGCGCGGTGGCAACCTCGACCTCAACGCCCAGAACATCACCAACGCGGCCTCGGGTGAGATCTCCAGCCAGGGCACGACCCACCTCAATGCCCGTGGCCAGCTGACCAACCGCGGCCTGATCGATGGCGCGCTGACCCACCTGGAGGCCGGCGAGATCGACAATCTCGGCACCGGGCGCATCTACGGTGATCGCGTGGCGATCTCCACCGGCGTGCTGAAGAACCGCGCCGAAGAGGCCGGTGGTGCCACCCGCGTCGGCACCGTGGCCGCACGCGAGCGCCTGGACCTGGGCGTACGCGAGCTGCAGAACACCGGCAAGGGCCTGATCTACAGCGGCGGCGATGCGGCCATCGGTGGCACGCTCGGCGCCGACCGGATCGCCAGCGGCATTGCAGGGCGGATCGACAACATCAGCTCGGTCATCGATGTGAGCGGCAACCTGTCCATCGACGCGCAGGTGGTCAACAACATCCGCGAGAACGTGGTCGTTTCGCAGACCAGCACCGTGATGGATCCGGTGCGGCTGGATCGCCCGGCATGGTGGCGCAACGGCAAGAACGGTACCGAGAACATCCGCAGTACCAGCCATTACTCCGCGCACGAGGTGTACTACCTCGACCCGGCCGACATCCTCGAAGACACGCCGCACATCACGCCTGATGGCTTCACCGTGCATCGCGCGGTGGTACGCCTGAGCTCGAAGACCAGTGCCTACTTCTTCGGGCGCGGAGGCCTGTATGCCGGCCTGGGCGAGCGCGCGCGCCTGAACGTGCAGGATGGCACGGTGGTGATGTACTACGTCGGCCGCCAGGACAACCAGGTCAATCCGGACCAGGTGCGTGTCGGCGCGGATGACCCGTTCGCCGAGCTGAGCACCCTGCATCCCGATGCGCCGGCATTCCGCTATGTCGACGACAAGCTGACCTATTCCAGCACCTACGGAACCTGCACCACCAACTGCGTGCAGTTGTGGACCTACAAGGACTACAACGATCCGGATCATACGCTGACCAATCCGCGCGGCTCCGGCGGCAACAACGTCAGCAGCAACGAGCAGTACCGCATCGCCACCCGGACAGTGACCGAGGATGTGCTCGGCGCCGGGGTCGGCGCCGATGCGGTGATCCGCTCCGGCGGTGCGATGCGCATCGGCACCGACACTCTGAAGAACCACTACGGCAGTATCGCCGCAGGGGGCAACCTGAGCATCGTGGGACTGACCGCGACGGCGAAGGTCGAGAATCTGGCGCAGACGCTGTTCCGTACCCATGAATTCAACAATGTGGGCCACACCTACAGCAACGAACGGGTCACCTGGAGCAATGAGACGATCTCCGAGGAGATCGGCAGGATCGGTGGCAGCATCACCAGTGGAGGCACGCTGGTCATCGACGTCGGTGACCTGAGCAACCTCAACCAGGGGCGAAACGCGCCGAACGTGCAGAACGGTTCAGCGATGGCCAACCTCAACGTGCAGGGGCCGAAGGCACTGCCCGCTGGACCGGGCCATGGCGGTACGCAGGGGCCGGGCCAGTCCACCGGCACCAGTGCCGAACGCGCGCTGGCGCAGGCGGCCGATGCCGCCGGCACCCAGCAGGGCGGCAACGTCGGCGGAGTAGGCGGGAACAGCAGCACCTCTGGGCCGCGCGTGGTCGCGGCCAGTGGCGGATCGCCGGACCGCATCGCGATGGGCGCACCGGACACGCGCGCGCCGAGCGCCAGCCTGTTCAACGTCAATCCCAACGGTGGCCACTACCTGGTCGAGACCGATCCGCGCTTTACCGACCACAAGACCTGGCTGAGCTCGGACCACCTGCTGGGCCAGATGGGCTACTCGCCCGATACCGTGCAGAAGCGGCTGGGAGATGGCTACTACGAGCAGAAGCTGGTGCGCGAGCAGATCGGCCAGCTGACCGGTCGCCGCTTCCTCGACGGCTACGCCAGTGACGAGGCGCAATACCGCGCGCTGCTGGAGGCCGGTGCCACGGTCGCCAGCGAATGGGGCCTGCGCCCTGGCGTGGCGCTGACCGAAGCACAGATGGCACAGCTGACCAGTGACATCGTCTGGCTGGTCGAGCAGACCGTCACCCTGGCCGATGGCAGCACCACCACCGCGCTGGTGCCGCAGGTCTACCTGCGCCTGCGGCCGGGAGACCTCGACGGCAACGGTGCACTGCTGGCCGGTGCCAATGTCGATATCAAACTGGGTAATGGCCTGGTCAACACCGGCAACATCGCCGGGCGCAAGCTGGTGACCATCGATGCCGGCAACATCGAGCATCTGGGCGGCAGCATTTCCGGCCAGTACGTCGGGCTGTCGTCGGACAAGGACATCCGCGTTGTCGGTGCCGCCGTGACGGCCACCGATGCGCTGTCGGTCAAGGCCGCGGGCAATGTCACGGTGGCCTCCACGGTGGAGACACAGCGGGGCGGTGGCACGTACCAGCACGAGACCAACCGCATTGATCGGGTCGCCGGCCTGTATGTGACCAACCCCAGTGGCGACGGCATGCTGTCGGTGGTGGCTGGCGGTGACATCAGCCTGCAGGCCGCACAGCTCCGCAACGCCGGCGCCGACGGCCTGACCCAGCTGGCCGCAGGCGGCACTCTGGATGTTGGCGCGATTGCGCTGGAGGAACGCCGCGACGCCACCTTCGATGAGCGCAACCACCAGCGCAGCAGCAGGACAACACACGCTGCCTCGTCGGTACAGGGCGCTGGCGATGTGGTGCTGGCCGCTGGCAAGGACATCAACCTGGCCGCCGCGCAGATCAAGGCGGCGGGCGGTGTGGCACTGCAGGCCGGTGGGGACATCAACAGCCAGGCGCTGGTGGACAGCGAGAGTCGCGATTTTGCCAATGCGGGCAAGCGCAGCTCGCTGCAGGTCAGCCAGCGTGATGAGACGGTGCGGGGCAGTACGTTGCAGGCCGGAGACAATCTGCTGCTGAGCGCGGGCCGGGACGTGAACCTGACCGCCGCGTTGGTCGACAGCAATGACGGCGCGGTAAGCGTGGCCGCAGGCCGCGACGTCAACCTGTTCTCGGCCAACGAGACGCATGACTACAGCCTGGACAGCTACGACAAGAAAAAGAAGACACTCTCCAGCACCACCACCACGCGCAGCGTCGACGCCAGCGACAGCTATGCCATCGGCACGGCGATCCAGGGCGAGCGCATCAACATCACGGCTGGCCGCGATCTGACTGCGGTAGGTGCGGTGGTCGATGCCACCAGCAACGTGATTCTGGGGGCGGGCAACAATGTGCTGATCACTGCCGCCGAGGACCATCACAGCAGTGAGTCCAGCGAGAGCAAAAAGAAATCCGGCGTTACCGGAGGCTTCGGCAACGGCGTGGCATCGGTCGGCTACAGCAGCGCGAAGAACAGCAGCACCCGCGCCGAGCAGTCCACCACCCAGGTGGGATCGGCGATTGCCTCGCGCGACGGCAATGTGCTGATCAATGCTGGCAACACACTGACGATCGAGGCGTCGGACGTCGCCGCAGGCGAGAACCTGACACTGGTGGGCAAGGACATTGCGCTGCTGGCGCGACAGGACACCACGGACAGCCAATCCAGCCAGGCCAGCAAGTCCAGCGGGTTCTCGGTGGGCGTGACCTACGACCCGACCAAGGCTTACCGCAGCGCCCGCGATTCGACCACCGACGGCATGGCCGACAGTGGCTCGGCGATGGGGCGGATCACCCGCACCGCTGAAGGCGCAGCCTCTGGCCTGCGTGCGGCCACCACTTCGACCGTGGTGACTGCCGGCAGCCAGCGCACCAACAGCGAACAGAGCCATTCGACCAGTGATGCTCGCGTCAGCCAGTTGGCTGCAGGCGGCGATCTCACGTTGATTGCCAACGGGGGCTCGATCCTCAGCCAGGGCACGCAGATGTCGGCCGAGGGCAACGCTGTGCTGCTGGCCACCAAGGACATCGTGTTCGACGTGGCCCACAACACCGAGCGCAGCGACAGCAGCAGCCGCGGCAAGGGCTGGGGCTTTGCCAACAACACCAGCGGCCTGCCTTTCGGTACCAACAACTCGCAGAGCCAGGGCAGCGGCAGCAGTGACACCATCACCGGCACGCAGCTGTCGGTCGGCGGCGGCGTGCGCATGGCCACCACCGGGGGCAACATCAGCCTGACCGCAGCCAATATCGCCGCCGAGAAAGACGTCAGCATCCGTGCGGCCGGTGATCTGCTGGTCCGCAGCGGGCGGGATACGGTCAGCAACGCCAATACCTCGGACAGCAAGGCGATCGGCACGGTACAGATATCGGATACCGAGAAGTTCTCCGGCTGGCACCGCGAGCAGCACCAGGACGACAGCGCGCAGGTGTCACAGGTGGCCAGCAGCATCGGCAGTCTGGGCGGCAGCGTGAACCTGACCGCCGGAGGCAAGTACACGCAGACGGCCAGCAATGTGGTGGCCGCCAAGGACGTGAACATCACCGCCGCCGAGATCGAGCTGCTGACCGCCGACGAAAGCGGCCATTACTCGCAGAGCGACAAGGACCTGAAGATCGGCGTGTTCGCGCGGGTGAAGTCGCCGTTGATCGACCTGATCAACAACGTGGACGCGGCCCGTCAGTCCGATGATCGCCTGCAGAAGATGCAGGGCATGGCAGCGGGCGCCAACGCGTACCAGGCAGCCAGTGCGATCTCGGCACTGTCCGGCCGTGGCGGCAGTGGCGAACTGTTCCGTGCTGAAGCAGGCATTGGCTTCAAGACCGCCAACAGCAGTGCCGATGGCAGCAGCATGGTGTCGCGTGGCTCCACCATCCAGGGTGGCGGCAACGTCAACCTGACCAGCACCCAGGGCGACATCCATGTGGTGCAGGGCAACCTCAGTGCGGGCAAAACGCTCAGCCTGGATTCGGCTGGCGACATTCTGCTGGAAGCAGGCCAGGCGCATGTGGCCGACCGCAGCAAGAGCAGCAATGCCGGCGCCGAAGTCGGCGTGGGCGTTTCGGTAGGCGCGCAGACCGGCGTGTACGTGTACGCCGAAGCGAGTGTTGGCAGCAGCAAGGCCAATGCCGAGAGCAGCACCTGGCAGAACACCACGCTGACCGGCAAGAACATCTCGATGAAGGCCGAGGGCGATACCACGCTGCGTGGCGCCACGGCGACCGCTGACCGGATCGACGTCAAGACCGGCGGCGCGCTGACGATCGAGTCGCTGCAGGACATCGCCGAGAGCATGTCCAGGAACAGCCAGGTGGGCGGTCGCGTGCAGGTGTCGATCGGTACCGCATGGAATGCTGACGGTTATGCCAGTGCAGGCAAGGCCAGCGGCAGCTATCAGGGTGTTGGCCAGCAGAGCGGCCTGTTTGCCGGCAATGGCGGGTACCACGTCGATGCCGGCCACGTGAATCTGGTGGGCGGTGCGATTGCCAGCACCCATGCGGGCAACAGTGAACTGACTGCGGGCTCGCTGACGTTCACTGACCTGCAGAACCACATGGACTACACGGCCAGTTCCGGCAGCATCAGTGGTGGCGCGGGCGGGGAAATGGATGGCTGGACGCCCAAGCCGGGAACTGCCGCACCCCGAGGCGGTCCGGGCCTGCCGATGATGGAAAAGGGCAGCGACAGCAGCTCCACCCTTGCCACCTTGACCGAGGGCAACATCACCATCGGTGGCAAGCAGACGTCGGCGGCTGATCTGGGCATCAACACCGATGCCAGTGGAGCGCATCGTGCGCTGGATGCATTGCCGGATGCGAACAAGCTGCTGGCGGATCAGCAGGCGATGGCGGCTGCGGCGGGGACGGTGATGGCCACCAGCCAGCAGATTGCCTGGGATATTGGCAGTGCGGATGCGAAGAAGATCACGGACAAGTATCGGGAGCCGATGAGTCCCGAAGAGAGACGGGCGTTCGATGCGCTTCTTCCCGATGAGCAGCTCAAGCGCCTGGTCGCGTTCGATGCATCCTACCCCGATGCGTTGGTGACCCAGCAGAAGTGGGCCCCTGATGGTGTCTATGGTCGCGCGCTCGGCGCAGTGACCAGCGCGTTGGTCGGTGGTGTTGAAGGGCAGGGACTGGGTCAGCTGGGTTCCAATGCGCTGGCGCCGTATGCGGCTGAACTGATCGGCAAGACGTTTGACCCGAACAAGCAGAGTGCTGTGCCTAGCGAGGCCATGCAGATGCTGTCGCACGCGCTGCTGGGCGCGCTGTTGGCTGAGACCAATGGTGGCAAGGCGGGGAGCGGGGCGTTGGCGGCCGGTGGTGGTGAGTTGGCGGCGAAGGTTCTGGGCGACTACTACGCCAAACAGAATAAGGGGCAGTTGTCGCCAGAGCAGGAGCAGCAGGTGAAGGCCTTGGGGCTGGCCGTGGGCGCACTTGCAGGAGGAATGGGGGGCGACGGCGCGGTGAGCGCGGCGTTGGGAGCAACCATCGCAAAGAATTCGGTCGAAAATAATTACCTTAACCATACCGAGCGCATGCAGTATCTCAACGCGATGTTGAGCTGCGCCAAGGAGGGCAAAGGCTGCGCGGAAGAGAAAAAACTTGCAGCGCTGTCAGACGCGCGAAACAGCGCGCTGATCGCCGCATGTACAGGAGCGTCGGATTCGTCTGCCTGCAAGGCCGAGCAGACCAAGCTGGGTGATGCGTACTGGTCGCTGTCGATGAACGAGGCCACGTACATCAAGTGGATAAAAGACAACGGTGCGGATCTGGCCAGTGCGGCATTGCAGAACGGCAATCGCGCCGAGATTGCGAGCAACCTGCTCACGCACACTTCCGGACTGGACGCGCGCTACAAGCTCACCTGCGCGGAAGCGGGGCGATGCGATCCGTTCACGACCGGGATCCTCTTCCTTAACGGGAGAGGGCAGGAGTCCGCTGAGAACGCTCTGTTGAATCTCCTCTTCAACCAAGGCGGGCAGATTGCAGGCGCAGGGGCCAACGTTGGCGGCTTGGTGATGGATGTTGTCAATATGAACATCTACAAGAAGCTGTATGACGACGGCAAGCAATCATTTGCTGACTACCAGCGCGCACAGGAAATTGGTGGTTGGGGCGTATTGAAGGAGAAGGGTGCAGGCGCCTGGTCGGGAATCTCGGGCTACTTCGGGGACGGCTGGGACGCGGCAAGCTATCAGCTTGGTTTCAATCAAAAGTGGAATTTGGCAGATGTCGCCGGGAATGGCTTCATCAAGGGTGATATGGGGCTGGATGCAGCGCTGGCGGTGGTCAGCCTGGGCGATATCGCGGCGTTGAGGGCTGCGGCGACGGCGCAGAAGTTGGTCGCTCTCGAACGTCAGGCGGCTAAGGGAGATGGGCTGTTGTCGCCGCATTTGCTGCCCGACAATATCTCAGGGGACGGGTTGAGATCGCCCCCTTTTCATTTTGGTATGAGTTTTTCCGAAAAGCAGTATCGGCACATGGTTGGGCCCGATGGGTTCACTCAGTCTTCTGGGATATCTGGGACTCACAATGCGGCTAATTTTTTGAAAGCTGTAGATGATAATGGTGCGAAAATTCTGAGCGTCACGCCTGGCTCGGCACCAGGGCTGGTGACATATGAATATGCTATTCCATCAAAGGATAGGGCCGGAAATTTGACGGGGTACAAGTCGACGACGTTGCGAAAAACTGTATATGATCCGCTCCTGTATTCTGATGCAGAAGTTATGCGGTTGGGTCAGATGGCTGCGGCAAAGGGATATCATCAAGCCGCAGGGGTTGGCGCTGGTCAGTATAGTGCGGAAGCCGGAGGGATTACGTTTCGTGTATACATTGACAAAAAGACTGGCAGGATTACTAATTTTCATCCGGAGTAATGCTTATGTCATCAATTTTTGAAGTTTACGACGATCGCGATCCGCAGTGGGTCGCAAAATCATACTTTGACAGGATTTATGAGTTGGGAATATTTGTCAAAGTTATAGGTCACTTGTCTTGTGGCAATGGATATGGTGTTGATGGTGCGTACTGCGCTTTTCCGGATCCGGATAGTTTCTATGAAGAGGATCGGTTTGATGGAGTCCGTTTCATATACGGGGATGGTGAAGGTGCTGAAATTCTCTTCCTTTCAGAGGGTGAGTTTGTTTCTCTTATGCAAGAGGCTTGTAAATTTTATGTTGAAAGTGGTGGGGAGGGAGGGGATGAGGTAATTAGGCTTCTTTCCAAGTCACCTTTGTGTTGATTTAATGGGGCGGTCTCAACTTGCAAGCGCAACAGTTGAAATGAACTTGGCGGACACCTCTTTCAGCACTTGATTCGGCGTCTTCCCGCCAAGCGTTTGCCGCGGGCGCGCGTTCATCAGGTCGGCACTGCTCACCGCCGACGAAAGCGGTCACTACTCGCAGGGCGACAAGGACCTGAAGATCGGCGTGTTCGCGCGGGTGAAGTCGCCGTTGATCGACCTGATCAACAACGTGGACGCGGCCCGTCAGTCCGATGATCGCCTGCAGAAGATGCAGGGCATGGCAGCGGGCGCCAACGCGTACCAGGCAGCCAGTGCGATCTCGGCACTGTCCAGCCGTGGCGGCAGTGGCGAACTGTTCCGTGCTGAAGCAGGCATCGGCTTCAAGCAGGTGGGTGGCCGCGTGCAGGTGTCGTTCGGTACCGCGTGGAATGCCGACGGTTACGCCAGTGCAGGCAGGGCCAGCGGCAGCTATCAGGGTGTTGGCCAGCAGAGCGGCCTGATTGCCGGTAATGGCGGGTACCACGTCGACGCCGGCCACGTGAATCTGGTGGGCGGTGCGATTACCAGCACCAATGCGGGCAACAGTGAACTGACTGCGGGCTCGCTGACGTTCACTGACCTGCAGAACCACATGGACTACACGGCCAGTTCCGGCAGCATCAGTGGTGGTGCGGGCGGGGAAATGGATGGCTGGACGCCCAAGCCGGGAACTGCCGCACCCCGAGGCGGTCCGGGCCTGCCGATGATGGAAAAGGGAAATGCCCCGACATGTGGGCATAATTCATGCGCGATGGTTCTAAGTGCCTACGGGAAGGAAGTGGATGTAAGTAGTCTGATTAGTAAGGTCGCTCCAGGAGAGGCTGGAATTTCCGGGGTTGACGTGGCCAGGCTGATGCGCTCTGAAGGGGTTCCAGCAGCTGCATTCCAGAACAGGAGCGTCGCTGATCTTGCGCGCTATACTGCTGACGGGACTCCAGTCGTCGTGCGTGTGATTGATGGAAGTGGAGGTTCAACGTTCTCCCATTTTGTTGTGGTCGATGGTGTGACAGAGCGCGCCGGTGTCAAGGTTGTAGCTATTCGAGATCCTCATGGTGTTCAGTACTTTAGTCCATTGTCCACGTTCGAGAGAAATTTCTCAGGTGATGTTGTAGTTCCGAGGGGAGTGCAAAAGTGAAATTGAGGGTTAGTTTTCCAGATAATCTAGCTTCTGAAGATCTGATAAATCAGGAGCGAATTCCATGCTTGTGTAAAGTGGCTGATTGCTTTGAGGTGGTCATCTTCGATAGTAGTCCTGAAGTCACAGGTGTTATTGAGGAGTGGGATCGTCGGGAGCTGGCGCTGCGGGCGGTTGCGGGCGCCGGCGGGAAGTACTCTCATTATGCGAGAGGGCTTATTACGATTCGGCCGGTGAGTTTGGGCCTCTATGACGTTATTGATCTGCAGTTCTTCTATGCCAGCATGGGTTGGTGTCCGGTGATTCGGGATGGTGAGTACGCCCCGCCACTATCTTATGAGGGTGACGGCTGGGGAGTTAGTAGCTAGGGCCATGCTGTCTCTTTGTTGGGGCCAAATTTTGGTGGCGTAGGAGTGGTTGGTGTGCTGGCGTAATTCAATTTTATTGCGCGTCGCTGTTGTTGGTTAGTTAATTGTAAGTCGTGACGAGTTGGTCAATTCGTTTTTCAGTGCTGCGACTATCAGTGGGTTTCGTTCTTGGATCAAGGGTTGGTGCGGATGGGTATTGTGCCCGCTTCCGGATTTCTGAATGATTGTTTCGTGTGGGTTGAGTGGGTGGTTGGAAAGATTGGGGCAAGATTCTCGGTGAATGTTTCTTTGATGGAAGTAGGGGTTAAATGTCCGTCACTACGAGGTCGCTAGGCTTGGTCGCGTCGCCGATCTTTATGCCGACAGTCGACGCGGTGCTGGCCCACCCGGGCAGATATCTCCGTAATGCCGATCAGGATGGCTTAACCCGATCGGCCGCTGGCGGAATCTGAGGGGGCTATCGATGAATGATGCGTTTGAAATTCTTATGGAGGCTATTCCGTGGGTTCACGTGTCCACGATGCTGGAAACGATCGGTCGCATGGCTGAGTCCGTCTCGCGGACTGAGCTGGATGGCGAGCCGGTGGCGATTGGCGACTGGTTTGCAGGAAGTGCCGATGACTTCCCATGCAGTTCTTGCATGATCCAGACGATCAATGGTTTTAGGTTGGGATCTGCCGTCTACATTCCTACGTTGTTGATTCGTGTCTTTAAGTTTGAAGAGACGATAAGCATCGATTTTTCATTCGATATGGATTGGTCGAATGTTGCCGTGGCCATGCCTATGCTGCATCGGCATTTCCAGCAATTGAAGTTGCTGAGTGGAGCCCGCACTGTGTTTGGAGGGATGGAGCCGGCGCAGGATCTGGACACTAGATTTTTCACTGATGATGCGCGCGGTCCTTTAGGGAGCTCCATTGCCTGATCTGGAAGGAGATCGCCGCTCCGTGAGGGCTGGGGCTTGATCTCTAAGGGGATTTCAACCACTGGCGATGATAGTGAGGGTGATTCACGAGGGTTAGGCACTACGTGGAACTGAGTGGGATCGGTTCTACGAGGGCGAAGTCGCCGTTGATCGGCCCGATCAACAACGTCGATGCGGCGCGAAAGTCCTATGATCGCCTGCAGAAGATTCGAGGCACGGCGGCGCAGGACATCTCGATGAAGGCCGAGGGCGATACCACGCTGCGTGGTGCCACGGCGACCGCCGACCGCATCGGCGTCAAGACCGGCGGGACGTTGACCATCGAATCGCTGCAGGACTTCGCCGAGAGCATGTCCAGGAACAGCCAGGTGGGTGGCCGCGTGCAGGTGTCGTTCGGTACCGCGTGGAATGCCGACGGTTACGCCAGTGCAGGCAAGGCCAGCGGCAGCTATCAGGGTGTTGGCCAGCAGAGCGGCCTGTTTGCCGGCAATGGCGGGTACCACGTCGATGCCGGTCACGTGAATCTGGTGGGCGGCGCGATCGCTAGCACTAATGCAGGCAACAGTGAACTGACTGCGGGCTCGCTGACGTTCACTGACCTGCAGAGTTGCTGCCCCTGAAGGAGAGACCGTATTCAAGCCTCTGAGTGTTGGCGAGTGGGGTAAGGTCGGCGGAAAGAACGCTTTCCTGAGAGATGTCGATGGTGAGTTCAAGGCTCTTGAAAATGTTGCAAGATCGTTGGGGGATAATCCTTCTGCCGTAGGTAGGGTCGATCTTTTTACTGAGTTGAAGGTGTGTGCTGGTTGTTTCAATGTAATATTGAAGTTTCGGGTCAAGTATCCGGGAATACAGCTTAATGTTTATGGTAGGAAGTGATGATGAGGCGTTGGGGTTATAGGGATTACGTGAGGTCGGTAAGCTCTGATGTGGAGGAGGGTATGGGTAAGTTGGGTTATGATTTCGGCCAGGCTATTCTATTTGCATATTCTTCTCTCGAGTTGAAGTTGGAAAACTTTCCCGAGGAGGAGATCCTTGTGCTAACTGCGATTCTTGCTTGCATATTGGATGGGAGGGCTTTGTCGCTTTATGAGGTTGAGGATGAGATTCCATTTAAGTTTGCAAAAAGTTGCGCGGACGACAGCGTCGGGAATGCCTCTCAGGCGCTGAATGGAGCCGATCTCGTAGATTTCTTGCGCGACTTGGGGCGAGTAAAGGCGGCGCTGAGTGCGTGAGTGGTGTGGTGTTGTTTCGCACACCTAGAGTTTGGCGTTCCTTGAGATTGATTCGTTATCTTTTGAGCGAAATGTGGGTGTGGAAATAAATGGTATGGTTTGGGGTTTGGTGTGTAATCAGGAGTCGGTCTTGTCTGCCGCCTTCTGGCTGAAATGAGTTCGCTATTGAGCTGGATGTCTAGCCGGTATTTTTTCCATGGCGGAGTTTCTTCGCGAGGCTCGACCATCCAGGGCGGTGGCAACGTCAACCTGACCAGCACCCAGGGCGACATCCAGGTCGTGCAGGGCAATTTGAGTGCTCTCTCAGGCGGTGGGCGCGCTGGCGGGGGCGCGGCGGGTGGCGATCTCGCACAGATCGCTATCAGCATGGAAATCAGCAGGAATGCCGTAGAGAACAATAGACTTCTGAACATCGTTGAGCTGACCCGCATCAAGGGGTTGAGCAACGGCGACGTCGTTCTGGAGCTGTGTTTGCGGCCGGCAGCGGGCTGGCATTCGACGCCCGATTTATGACCGTGGTCAACATCGCGACTGCTGTATCTGCTGGTGGTGGTACTGCTGCGCGAGCGGCAGGGAAAAGTGGGTTGAGGGAAGTAGGAGAGCCGATCACGGAGCGCGGCGGGCGCCAAAGCAACCCGGACCTAGCGGAGGGGAGTGCGGACACGAGCCGGTTCAGAAGAGGGTGGCGAGATGAGTATTGGCGATATGAGAGGCTCCGAAAAAATTTCCGTTCTGACTGCATATGTGTTGATGTGCGTCTTCCTGCAAAAGTACAGAGAGCGGGGGGGCGGGCAGGACACCCTGGTTGATCTATTGTCTTCGGCAGGCTCATTTTTGTGGGCGAATGGCTTGCCCAACGACCCAGCAATGTGGGATGACTGGTGCGAAGCATTTGCAGAGGCCGCTGCCGCTGGAAATTCTCTCAATTCTGAATTTTGTGGCGCGCAAATGAGTTCATCGGGCGGGTACTTGGCGTTGGCGGAGGCATTTTCAGTGATGATGGTATTCCTTGAGGCGATTTTTGATCGATCCGGTGAAGATCTTCCGTTGTTAGAAGTTTTTGTTCGACTCATGTCGCCTCTAAGTGATGCCGGTTGTCTGAATGATTCCTCTGTCTGGGCTGAGTGGATTGCGTCGGTTGGAAAGGTGAGGGCGTAGGGTTGGACGGCAGCTTCTCTGATGCATGTAGTGCGACCGGTTGATGTGGATGAAATGGCGCGCCCTCGCATCACTAAGGATAAGGGTGAAATTTATGCAATTCAGTAACAGGATGGCTTGATAATTCGCCTGCGAGCGTTTTCATCATCTGCGGGAAAAACTGGCGCAAAATGGACGGTGGATGTTGTTCATCCATCGATTAATAATGGCGGTGCGGTGGAGATGAAGTTCAAGTGACCGAAGGATACGCTAATTATGTCGTGGAGCACTCCTTTGGGTATTCCATGGTTTCAATGTGGCAGGCGTTAAATGGTGCCCTTGCGGGGTCTTCTGTCGATTTTGCCGCGCAGCGGGATATTTTTCTCGATATTATTTTTGGTATTCTGGAGTCCGGAAAGGCGAAATTGGCGTCTGATGGTCGGCTTTTAGATGGTTCAAATCTAGAGCAGGTCGAGCTTCTTCGGAGGGCTTGGCCGTCGACCAGGGAAGAGTTGGAATCTGATCTGTGCCTTTGGTTCCTGATTGCAGCTCCTGCAGGAATTGTATGGGTTCTTGATAATGGTGAGCTTTGTTGGACGTGAATGAGCATCGATGTGAATTCCATTGAGTGGGATGCACCGATTGTTCCTGGCGTATCGATGGCAGCTATACCGCTGCTTGCGGCATGCGATGATCTGGACGCGGTTATCGCTGCATATCTGATTGACGCGGATGCTCGGCTTTACAGGTTTGAGGGCGGGCCTGATCTTCGTCTCGAAAGGTATGGTCCTGACGAGCATGGAAACGGTGGGCTCCTGTTCTCCCTGCCTGGCGATGATCGCGCTGGTGATATGGCTGCGCTCTCTATTACGATCGGGGGCGGGGTTGTGCGGGCGCTCAAGGTTTATGCATTGGGAATGCCGTGGGATGTCGTTGCGCGTAAGTCCTATCGTAGACTTGCAGTAGGTTCAATTGGCCTGGGAAGTCTGGTTTCTGATTTTCTTGGGTTCACCGAGTTGCATTTCGATGAAGCGGAGGAGTGGTTCTGTAGCGGAGGTGATTATGGGGTCCTCGAAATTTCCGGTTGGGGTGTGCCGCTCGAGGATGAGCCGGAGCAGGTCGTGACTGCAATCTGCGTTGTGGCTTGAGGGTGTTTCCGGTCGTTGCATTGAGTTCGTGAAAAGCCGCGATTGAATGCAGGCAGGGGCACCTCAATGGCCGGGATGCTACGTGGGAATTGATCTTGCTTGATTTCGTTTCGAGTTTGGATAAAGGATAATGAGAGTAAGGATTGAACCCACCTTCGGTAGTGCCGACGGTGAAGCAGTACAGCGCACAGATACAGCCTCCGATGGGCTGAGCGAAAAGGATGTACTGGCGATCGTGGTAGGAGACAGGTTTTCCACCTATCTCCACCACTGGAGGCTGTACGAAGCAAGCGGCAGGGCGCCAAGACGATGGAACTGGCCGGCATTCCTGTTCTCGTCACTCTGGTTCTTCTTCCGGCGCATGCATGTGTGGGGAGCGCTCTGGTTCATCCTTTCGCCGTTGATGATGACCACCTTCGTGCTGATGGGGCTGCCATGGTTGTCTTTGCTCTCTTTCGTGGTGTTTCGTGTACTTGCTGGAATCCTGGCGAATCCGCTGTACCTGGCGCACTGCCGAAGGATTGTCCGCAAGGTTGATGCCGAGCATCGCGGGGTGCATCGGCGGCACCTTGAGTTGCAGAAGGCTGGTGGTGTCAGCTACACCGCTCTGGTGATCGCCTTGGCGGTAACGGCCTCACAGAACACCCTGATCAACCTGATCGTTCGTTCGATATCAGAGCCAACGCCTACGCAGTCTGCTGTGCACCTGGCGGCGAACCCGCCGTATCTGCCGGACCCGCAGATCGAGGAAGCGGAGCGGGTGGCGTACCAGGAGCAAATGCGTGCGATCGCAATGACGGCGTGGCCAGCGGGCGTTCCAACAGAGGGCAATGCCTGCATTGTCGATCTGCGTCTGGCGCCCCCGGGGCGCGTGCTGGAGGCCAGTGTTCTGGAGCCCTGCACGTTGAACGACGCCCAACGCGAGATGATGCTGGGTGAAATCAGGCGCACGGACTTCGCGATCGAGGGGAAGATGCGGTTCTTCAACCGGCATACCCTCATTGGATTGTGATTGCTGACATCCGGCGAGGGTGGTTCCGGAAATGGGGTCATGCAGGGAGATTATTGGTGAAAGAACAGCTCTTGACGATCGAGGAAGCCTACATGGCGATGTTCTACTTCCTCCAGATCGACTATTCCCGCGGTGCCAGCGATGAGATCGGGGGGCTGCTGGGTTCACTTGGCTGGACTCTTAAGGAGGATCGAAGCCCCATGGATCCAGGTGCGTGGGAGGACTGGTTGGACGCGGTGAGAGCGTCCATGGGGAACAGCGAGGAGGGCATAAAGGATATGGGTGCTACCTACACTGATCTGAAGCGGTAGCCGGATTATTGCGAGCTCCCATGGGTGAGGTGGGCAGGGGCAGTCCGTATGAATCAGGAATTCTTCAGGACAGAAATGAAGCCGAAGACGAGAGCGGCGATGCCGAGTAATGAAGCTGTTGGCTCCACAGTGGTGGTTCAATAATGAGCATTTCGCTGTTCTTCGAAGCCGAAGCCGGTGCCGACCTGGATGCCATTCTGCACGCCCTGGATTCGATCCGGGCCGAGTACTCCGACGGTACTGATGGTCTGCATGGGTATCTTCCAGCATCCAACACCGGCTTTGGGTTCGGCATCGTCGACCCGCCGGAGGCGCTCGTAGCGGAAGGGATTGAAGCCGAGTGGCAGGTGGGCCTGCTGGGCTCGTTTCATTTCCGCGCGAGCGGGTTTGAAAGCGCCTGGGAGGAAATCTGCCGCTTCACAAAGCGCTACGCCGCGACGTGCGGGTTCCGGTTTGTGCTCTCGTTCCAGTTCGAGAGCGTCTATGCGGCAAGGCTCGGGAAGGATCTGGTCTTCCCGGGGCCTGCTGCACCGTAATGCCGGATACCGGAGCGGCAGGCCCCGGCCTGATCCCATTCTGGCTACCGGTGGCGATATACCCTATGGATATAACGCCTTCGTGAGTCGTCTGATTTCACACCTGTCTGCACAGTTCCAGAGTTTTGGATCGATATAATAATATCGGCCCATAAAGTTTCCCCTGCCTGCGCCGCCATCGATCGTACGGCCATGATCAAGGGAATTGAGATGCTCGCCTTACGCAACCTCCGAGTGGGATCCCGGCTGGGTGCCGGGTTCGGTTTGCTGCTGCTGTTCATCGTGGCCATCGTCGGCCTGGTGTTGTACGGAAATCACCTGAAGTCCGCCCAGTTCGAGAAAGTGGTGGACGTCAACATGGTGAAGATGCGGCTGTTGAACGACATGCTGGATACCAACAACGCGGTGTTGATGCACCGCCGGCTGATGGTGATCAAACGTGGCGAGGATTTCGACAAGGATTATCAGAAGGCGCAGGAGCTTTCGCAGACCTACGACGGTATCTGGGCCAAGTACATCAAGATTCCGCGAGACGCGACTGGCGACACCCTGGTTGCGAAAATCGACGCGGCACGCAAGGCCACCGACGCCTCCACCCAGCATCTGCACGAGCGCATGAAGGCCGGTGACTTCGACGGTGCAGCCAAGGAGCTGCTCGCCGAGCATGGGCTGGCAACCGCATGGAACGAGGCCATCTCGACATTGCTACGGCATCAGGAAGCGCTGACCGAGCGCAGCCGCGAGGAATACCGTTCAACCGAATCCTGGACCGGCACGTTGTCGATCGTGTTCGGCGCGTTGAGCCTGGTACTGGGCTCGCTGGCCGCGTGGGCCATCACCCGCAGCCTGACCCGCCCGCTGGAAGGTGCGGTGAAGCTGGCCGACGGCATCGCCAACGGGCGGCTGGACAGCAGCATTGACGCCTCCGGCAACGATGAGGTGACGCAGCTTCTCAGGTCGATGCAGCGCATGCAGGCGCAGTTGCAGTCGGTGATGGCGGCGCAGGGCGAGCTGGCCCGCCAGCACGATGCGGGCAGCCTCAGCTATCGCATGGACGAGAGCGCGTTCCCCGGCGACTACGGGCGCATGGTGCACGAGACGAATGCGCTGGTCGGTTCGCATGTGCAGGTGCAGAACCGGCTGATCGAAGTGATGAAGCATTACGCCCGAGGCGATCTGTCGGTGGACATGGATCCGCTGCCCGGCGAGAAGGCGGCGATCACCCAGGCAATGGACGAGACCAAGACCAGCCTGTCGGCGATCAACAGCGAGATCCGCCGGCTGGCGACGGCCGCGGCGGCGGGCGACTTCAGCCTGCGCGGCGATGAAGATCGCTTCGCCTATGATTTCCGCGACATGGTGGCCGGGCTCAATCGCCTGATGCAGACCACCGACGAGAACCTGGTGCAGGTGTCGACCCTGCTGCAGGCGATCTCGCGCGGTGACCTCACCGTACGCATGCAGGGTGACTTCCACGGCGTGTTCGCCCGCATGCGCGATGACTGCAATGCCACCGTCGATCAGCTCAAGCAGATTGTCGGCCGCATCCAGTCCAGCGCGTCCAGCATCAACCTGGCGGCAGGCGAGATCGCCTCGGGCAACACCGATCTGTCGCGGCGCACCGAGCAGCAGGCGGCGAACCTGGAAGAGACGGCTGCGTCGATGGAGGAACTGACCTCCACGGTGAAGCAGAACGCCGAGCACGCACGCCAGGCCAACCAGCTTGCCATCGGCGCGCATGGCGTCGCCTCGCAGGGCGGCGAGGTGGTGGGCCAGGTGGTCACCACGATGTCGGCCATCGAAGCCTCGTCGAAGAAGATCGCCGAGATCATCAGCGTCATCGACGGCATCGCCTTCCAGACCAACATCCTGGCGTTGAACGCGGCGGTGGAAGCCGCGCGTGCCGGCGAGCAGGGCAGGGGCTTTGCGGTGGTGGCCAGTGAGGTGCGTACGCTGGCACAGCGCTCGGCCGGTGCGGCCAAGGAGATCAAGGGCCTGATCGAGGATTCGGTCGGCAAGGTCGCTGACGGCTCGGCGCTGGTCCGCCAGGCCGGCACCACGATGGGCGAGATCGTGGCGTCGGTGCAGCGCGTCACCGACATCATGGCCGATATCTCTGCCGCCTCGCAGGAGCAGAGCTCGGGTATCGAACAGGTGAACCAGGCGGTGGTGCAGATGGACGAGACCACGCAGCAGAATGCGGCGCTGGTGGAAGAGGCCAGCGCCGCGGCGCGTTCCATGGAGGAGCAGGCCACCCTGCTGGCCGAGGCCGTGTCGGTGTTCCGCACCGGTGCGGCAACGGCAGCTGCGGCCGTGCGTCCGGCCCTGGCTGCGGTGGCCGCGACGGTCACCCCGGTGCGTCGGCCCGCTGCGCTTTCACCCCGCATCGAACCGACACTGGCGGCCAACGCCGGTGGCTGGGAAGAGTTCTAGCAAGGCAGCACGCCGGCAGGGAGACGGCGCCCATCACGATGGCTGATCGTGATGGGCGCGGATTTTCTTCCTGAACGCGCGATGGCCGATGAGGTGGCGGACACGCGCATTTCACTTCGGGTTGCCAACCGCGGGAGGACACTTGCGCCATACCGGAACTCAGGAGATGGCCATGAAGACCTCGACCCGATTGCTTGTGCTGGGCACCCTGCTGGCGGCTTCGTCGGTAGCCGGTGCGCAGACCTACGGGCCGCGCGATGAAGGACGCCGATTCAACGATGGCAGCCGCGTGGTCTGCAAGAACGTGGAAGTGCAGCGCAACTCGCGCGATCCGAACCGCATTGCCGGTACTGCCACGGGCGCGGTGATCGGCGGCCTGCTGGGCAACCAGGTGGGCGGCGGCAATGGCAAGAAGCTCGCTACCGTGGCAGGTGCTGTTGCCGGTGGTGCGGCCGGTCGCCAGATCCAGGGCAACAGCCAGCAGAAGAACGGCGACCGCGTGGTCGAGCGCCGCTGCGAACGCGTCTATCGCTGATCGATCGCCGACAGCCCCCCGTTTTCCCCTTCCACATCGCAGTACTCGAACGCCGGCCCCGCGCCGGCGTTCTTCGTTGCAGGAAAAGGGGACGGAGGGGATTAAGTCGCAATCCCCCAACCGGCCGCTTACGACTTAATCCCCTCCGTCCCCTTTTTTGCGAGGAGGCGCCAGGTGGCGAGGCTACCGTAGAGCAGCAGCAGGGCGGTGAGGGTGATCAGTTCGTGGCTGACTTCGGCCAGGCTGGCGTCCATCTGGTTCAGGCGCACCATCAGGTTGATGCCGGAGGTGGTGGGCAGCAGCTGCGCCAGCCAGACCAGCGGTGGTGGCGTCATCACCGCCGGCCACGACAGGTTGGCCAGGAAGAACAGCGGGATCGAGGTGGCGATGATGTACTGGAAGGCGCGTTCGCGGGTGCGGAAGAAGCTGCCGACGAACAGGCCGAAGGCCACGGTGGCGGCGATGAACAAGGTGCCGCCCAACAGCTGGCCCAGCGGGTTGCCGCCGCGCGGATAGTCCTGCACCCAGGCGGTGAAGCCGGCGTAGTAGAACAGGCCGAACAGGCCGATCAGACCGAAGCCCATCGCCATGCCGGCCAGGGTCGGCAGGTCGAAGCGCAGGCGCCGGCCGAGCGCGAGGCGGCGGCCGCCGAGCAGGACGCCGATGCCCATCAGCAGCGTCTGGTGCACGATCAGCTCGGCCACGCCGGGCACGATGGCGCTGCCATAGCCTTCCTGGGTGTTGTACAGCGGGCGCTGCACCAGGGTGACCGGCGGTGCCTGCGGCGCGCCCATGAAGGCGGCCTGGCCGACTACCGCCTCACGCCCGAACGCGCCCAGTGCATCGGCCGCGCTGCCCAGCACCCAGCTGGCACGCCCCAGGTAGGCACCGTTGCCGAGCAGCACCAGCTTGGCCGGGTGGCCGCGCAGGATGTCGCGTTCCAGGTTGGCCGGGATCAGCACGATGCCTTCGGCGTGGCCGGCTTCCAGCTGCTGGCGGGCACTGTCGATGTCTGCCGGTTGCCCGACCACGCGCGCAACACGGAGTGCATCGAGCTTGCGCAGCAGCTCGCGGCTGGTCGCGCTGTGGTCTTCATCCACCACCAGCACCGGCAGGTTGCCGGCTACCTGGTGGCGGTACGCGGCCGGGTAGAAGAACGAATAGAGGATCACCGCGCCGACCATCACCACGATCGCGTAGCGGTCGCACAGCACCGCCATCAGGGTCTGCCGCAGGCTGCGCCAGAGTGCGCTCATGCGTCGGCTCCTGCGGGTTGTGCGGCGGCAGGTGTGCGCGCAAAGGCGATCAGGCGCAGGCCGCCAATGCCGCCCGCCACCACCGCCATCAGCAGCAATGTGGCCAACGGCCACACCGAAACCTGCAGCGGCGAACCGATGAACTGCTGCTGGGTCTGCAGCTTGATGTAGGCGCTGAGTGGCAGCAACTGATGCCAGATGCGAGTGAACAGGGGGCCATCCAGCACCGGGAAGGTGGCGCTGGAGAACGCCAGTGCGGTGCCGATACTGAGGCCGACCGCGGACAGCGCGGTACCCATGTCGCGGGTGACGCCGACGAAGAACAGCGCGTAGGCGGCGGTGGCCAGGTAGAACAGCGGCTGTGCGAGCAGCAGCAGGAGCACGCTGCCGGCCACACCATCGCCGCGCAGCCAGGCCAGGTAACCGATGCCGAGTGCGCCATACACCGAGAACAGCAGGACGTACGGCGCGATCTTGCCGGCAATCGCCAGCCACGGCGTGCGGCCCAGCCAGGCGGGCAGGGTACCGTCGCGGATCTCGCGGCCGAGGCTGCCGGCCACCGCCAGCGCCAGCACCAGCGACAGCACCGCCGGGAAGATCAGTGGCAGCAGGAACAGCTCGTAGCTGCGCGCCGGGTTGTACAGGATGTCCGACTGCACCGCGATCGGCGCGGCACGCAGCTTGCCCGGGCCGACCTGCAGGCCGATGCGTTCGCGCAGCAGGCGCGCGTTCCAGGCCGAGACCGCGTCGCCGATATCGCGCGCCGCAGATTGGCCGGTGGTCATGTAGGTGGCGTTGTAATAGGCGAACACCGTGCCCTGGCGTCCACGCAACGCCTGCCGGGTGACATCGCGCGGCACCAGCACGATGGCGAACACGTCCAGCCTGCGCAGCTGCGAACGTGCATCTTCCAGGTCCACCGGCTGGCTGGCGATGCGCACGCCGGGGCTGGCATCGAGCATGCGCAGCAGCAGGCGGCTGTCACTGCTGTGGTCGAGGTCGACCACCGCGATCGGGATGTCGCGCATCACCGAGGGCGTGAACATCCACGCCATCACCACCAGCATCAGCAGCGGCAGCACGGTGACCAGCAGCAGGTCGGCGCGGTTGCCGCGCAGCGACTGCAGCTCGCGCCGCCAGCTGGCGGCGAAGCCGCCGTGGCCGGGGCTCAGTGCTGGGGCCATGCGAACAGCACGCTCATGCCGGGGCGGAAGCCCTCGATGCGGCGTACCGGGCGCACCCGCACCTCGAAGCTGCGGACGTCGTAGCCGGACGACTGGCGGGTGGTCCGCCAGGTTGCATAGTCGCCGGCCGGGTTGATGAAGTAGACCTCGAATTCGCCGTCCAGGCCGAGTGCCGGCACGCTGCCCTGCAGCTTGCTGCCGACCTTCAGGCCCTGCATCTGCGATTCGCGCAGGTTCATCGCCACCCACATGCGGTCGATGTCGACCAGGGTGAACACCGGGTAGCCGGCCGGCACCAGTTCGCCCGGGTCGGCCATGCGCTTGTTGATCTCGCCGGCCACCGGCGCGCGCCCTTCCACTTCGACACGCGCGGCGTTGACTTCGGCCACCGCGCCCTGTGCCTGCTGCACCTGGCCCTGCGCAGCACGCTTGTCCTGCTCGCGTGCGCCGGCCAAGGCCATGTCGTACTGCGCGCGGGCGGCACGGGCCAGTTCACGCGAACTGGTGGCCTGGGCATGCGCTTCATCGCGCTTCTGCCGGGTCATCACCCCTTCGTTGAACAGGTTCTGCACGCGCTGGTAGGTGGCTTCGGCCAGCGTCGCACCGGCTTCGGCCCGCTTCCAGTTGGCTTCGGCGGCGCGGATGTCTTCGCTGCGCGCGCCTTCGTCGGCCTTGTCGGCCACTGCCTGTGCGGCGGCCAATGCGCCGTGCGCCTGCTGTTCCTTGGCGGCCACTTCGGGGCTGTCGAGCAGGAACAGCACCTGCCCGGGCTGCACGCGGTCTCCCTCGCGCACCTTCAGTTCGGCCACGCGCGCGGTGATCTTGGCGGCCACGTTGATCGTGTCCGCATCAGCCATGCCCTGGATCTGGTCGGCCGGGCTGCGCCAGGCCAGCCACAGGCCGAGCACCACCACGACCAGCAGCACCACTATCAGGATCGGGCCCAGGCGGCGCTTGGCCGGGGGCGTCGTCGCGTCGTCGTGCAGCACATCACTCATGGTCGATCACCTCGTCCGCACGCCGCCGGAACTCTTCGAAACGGTCCATCTGTCCACTGACCTCCAGCAACTGTGCCAGCGCAATATCGTATTGGTAGGCGGCCTGTGCGCGCTCGACACGGGCGCCGCCCAGACCGAGCCGCGCGTCGATCACATCCAGCGAAGTCGCCTGGCCTTCGCGGAACGCCAGCTCCTGCAGGCGCAGGTTTTCCTGTGCCTGGGCGATGCTGCTGTCGAGCAGTACGTACTGCTGGCGCGCGGTTTCCAGCTCGTTCCAGGCCTTGCGCACGCCCAGTGCGACCTGGTTCTCGGCCTCGCGCAGACCGGCTTCGGCCTGGTCCTGCTGCGCACGCGCGGCACTGATCTGCGCCGGACGCGAGTTCGGTGACAGGAAGGTGTACTTCAGGCCGATACCGAACGCCCAGTCCGGATCGGTCAGCATTTCGTCGCGGCGGCGGAAATCGTACTGGCCGAAGGCGAAGATCTGCGGCTTCAGCTTGGCCTGCTGCACGCGCACGCCCTGTTCGGCCTGCGCCACCATCGCCCGCAGGCGTGCGATCTGCGGCTGGCGCGCCTGTGCGGTGCGCTCGAAGCTGGCCACCGGTTCCAGCGGCACGCGCTGCACGAACAGCGGTGACACCGGCTGCACCTCGCCGCCACTGCGCAGCAGCGTGGCCAGCGCGGCCTTCAGCGTGGCCAGGTCGTTCACCGTCTTCTGGTATTCGCGCTCGGCCTTGTCGCGGGCCACGGTGGCCTGCAGGCGCTGCGCGCGGGTGGCGAAGCCCTCGCGTTCCAGTTTCACTGCGTCGGACAGGTGGCGGTTGAGGCCATCGCGCACGTCGCGGCGTACGTCCACCGCCTGCTCGGCCAGGCGCTGGCCGAAATAGGCCTGGGCCAGCTGCACGGTCAGCGATTGACGCTGTGCTTCGCGCTCGGCGCTGGCCTGCTCGTGGGCGGCGCTGGCGGCACGTTGCGCGGCCGGAATCACGCCGCCGGTGTACAGCGGCAGCACCGCAGTCACCACCGGGCGGGTACGCCAGTCGCGTTCGGTGAACGACAGCGGCGAGTCGATGCCATAGGCTTCGGCCACCGGTGCCAGCGAACCCAGTGGCAGGGTGAGGGTCTTCTGGAACTGCAGGCGGCGCACTTCGCCGGTGATCTCCGGCAGGCGCAGCAGGCGGGTGGCGTCCTGCAGGTCCTGCTTGTTGCGCACCGCTGCGTCGGCGGCGGCCAGCGCATCGGAGACCTGTTCCAGGCGCTGCCGTGCCTGTTCCCAGTCCAAAGCCGGTGCATCGGTGAGGGTCTGCGCCGGCGCAGCCAGTGGCAGGCAGGTTGCCAGCGTCAACGCCAGCGCGGCCTTCGCGCGGTGCATCCTTGTACGTCGGCCGATCACGCCCATGCCGTCCCAATGGTGAAGAAGTGCGCAAACGGTAGTGCGCGCGGCGTGAAGCCGGGGTCTGCGGTCATCGGTTTGTCCTCAACGAAGGGTGCCGCTGGCCGCCGTGCGCAGCACCTGGGTGATGTGCTGCAGCGTGCTTGAGCGCACGGCGGCATGCTGCCAGTACAGCGGCACGTCGAGCCAGCGGCGGGGTTCCAGTACCACCACGCGGCCGGCGCGCACGGCGGGCGCGACCAGGGTTTCCGGGGCCATGCCCCAGCCGAGTCCGCACGCGGCGGCTTCGACGAAACCGGTGGAGGAGGGCAGGTAGTGTAGCGGCGGCTGCAGCCGCGCGCGGGTCAGGCGCCGCACGAAGCGCCATTGAAGTTCATCTTTGCGGTTGAACACCAGCATCGGTGCGCGCGCCAGGGCTGCGGCCTGCATGCCGTCGCTGAAGTACTGGCGGGCGAAGCCGGGCGAGGCGATGGCGTGGTAGCGCATCGCGCCGAGCGGGTGCACGTTGCAGCCCTTCACCGGTTGGCTTTCGGCAGTGACCGCGCCGAGTACGCTGCCATCGCGCAGCAGCTGCAGGGTGTGGTCCTGGTCGTCCATGCGCAGGTCGAACAGGTAACCGTGGCGCTGGTGCAGGTCGGCGATGGCCGGCACGAACCAGGTATCGAGCGAGTCGTCGTTGACCGCCAGCGGGATCGGCGTGCGCGCAGCGTCGCTGCCACGCTCGGGCAGCAGCTCGGCCAGCGCCTCGGCTTCCAGTGCCTGCATCGGTCGTACCCGGCGCAGCAGTGCTTCGCCCGCGGTGGTCGGCCGGCACGGTGCCTGGCGCACCACCAGGACCTGGCCGAGCCTGTCCTCCAGGGCCTTGATCCGTTGCGACAGGGCCGACGGGCTGATCGACAGGCGGCGTGCCGCGGCCTCGAAGCTGCCTTCTTCCAGCACCGCAGCAAACGCGGCCAATTGCGGATGTACCAGATCCATGCCGGTGCCTCTTCAGTTTTCCTGCACAGGATAAAGAAAAATCAGTTTGTCTAAACAGTGGCGGCGGCCGCACCCTGCGCGTCCCCTCGCTGCCTGGCCTGTCCTGATGTGGATCGCCGCTACCGCCGCCGGCCTGTTCGCAGGTGCCGGCCTGATCATCGCCATCGGCGCGCAGAATGCCTTCGTGCTGCGCCAGGGCCTGCAGCAGCGTCATGTGGGGAGGGTGGTGCTGGCCTGCGCCGGTGCGGACATCGCGCTGATACTGGCCGGTGTCGGCGGCATGGGCGCGCTGGTGCTGCAGTGGCCGTTGCTGCTGCAGGTGCTGCGCTTCGGTGGTGCGGCCTTCCTGCTCTGGTATGGCCTGCAGGCGGGACTGCGCGCGTGGCGCGGTGGCAGTGCGCTGGCCGCCGCCGAGGCGCGGGGCGGCAGTGGGCGCCAGGTACTGCTGACCTGCCTGGCGTTCACGCTGCTCAATCCGCATGTCTATCTGGACACGGTGGTGCTGCTGGGCAGCCTGTCCACGCGCTACCCGGGCGATCTGCGCTGGGCCTTCGCCGCCGGTGCCTGCGTGGCCAGCGTGGCCTGGTTCTGCACGCTGGGCTATGGCGCGCGCCTGTTGCAGCCGGTGTTCCGCAGGCCGAGCGCCTGGCGTGTGCTGGATGGAGGCGTGGCGGTCTTCATGTTCTGCCTCGCCACGCTGCTGCTGTTGCGCCCGCTCTAGGCCGCGTCCACCGCGCACTGCGGCGTCTCGCCGGGGCGCAGGGTCAGTACGCGCACGCCATTGCGGGTAACTGCCACGGTGTGTTCGAACTGCGCCGACAGCTTGCCATCGCGCGTGTAGACCGGCCATTCGTCCGGCTGCTGGCGGATGGCCGGCTTGCCCTGGTTGAGCATCGGCTCGATGGTGAACACCATGCCTTCTTCCAGCACCATGCCGGTGTTGGGATGGCCGTAGTGGAGGATCTGCGGATCCTCGTGCATCTCCTGGCCGATGCCATGGCCGCAGTATTCCTTCACCACGCTGTAGCCGTGGCTGCGTGCATGACGGGCGATGGCGTGGCCGATGTCGCCCAGGCGCGCGCCGGGGCGCACCGCGGCGATGCCTTTCCACATCGCCTGGTAGGTGGTCTGCACCAGCCTGCGCGCGGCGTAGTCGACCTCGCCCACCAGGTAGGTGGTGCTGGAGTCGGCGATGTAGCCGTTCTTCTCCAGGGTGATGTCGAGGTTGACGATCTGTCCGTTGCGCAGCACGTCGGTGGTGCTGGGCACGCCGTGGCAGATCACGTTGTCGATCGAGGTGTTGAGCACATACGGGAAGCCGTACTGGCCCTTGCTGGCCGGCCGCGCCTGCAGTTCATCGACGATCATGCGTTCGACGAAATCGTTGATCTCCATCGTGCTGCGGCCCTGCAGCGGCAGCCGGTCGAGCGCGGCGAACACCTGCGCCAGCAGGCGGCCCGATTCGGCCATCAGCGCGATCTCGTCAGAGCGCTTGATGATCGCCATCTGCTCAGACCTGCCCCGGTGCCAGCAGCGGCGGCTGCACGCCGGCCGCCCGCAGTTCGCTGGCGACGATGTCCTGGAAGCTCAGCGTGGGGTTCATCTCGCACAGCATGCCGACCCGGATCCAGAAGTTGGCCTGGGCATTGATCGAGCGGCTGGAGACGGTGCAGGCACGACGCAGCTGGTCGTGCAGGGTGTCATCGATGTTGACGATGCCCATGGGCGGTCCTGGAGGAGTGGATATACGAAGCGTATATGTTTCGTATATCCAGCTCAAGGCCGCCCGGTTCAGCTGGCGTCGGTGGCGAAGCGCAGGCGGTTGCCGTCGGGGTCACGCAGCAGCATCTCGCGGCTGCCCCATTCGGTGTCATGCGGCGGCTGTTCGATGGGGACGCCTGCGGCACTGAAGGCGCGGTGCAGGGCGTCGACATCCTCGACGATGAAGTACACCGCGCCGCCGACCTCGCAGTCGCCGCTGTGTTCGGTGAGGAAGATCGTCTGGCCGTCGCGGGTCAGCTGGGCGAACAGCGGGAAGCCGGGTTCGAAGCGGTGTTCCCAGTCGACCACGAAACCCAGCCCCTGCACGTAGAACGGCAGGGTGGTGTCGGCATGGCGCATGCGCAGTTGCGGGATGACGGTCTGGGGCATGGCGAGGGCTCCTGGGGCAGGAACCCAGTGTAGTGCCGGCCGCTGGCCGGCATCCTCGTGAGCCCGGGAACAATGAGGTTGCCGGCCAGCGGCCGGCACTACCAAAGCCATGCCGGCCCGCGGCCGGCACGACCGAATGCGGTCAGCAGGCCGTCGGCACCGAGGCCATCGCGGCCAGCAGTTCGCGGTTCACCTGCTGGTGCCGTGCCTGCCACACCGGCAGATCGTCGGCGCTGATGTCGGGCTGGCCATCCAGCGAGGACAGCCAGCGCTTGAAGCGGCTCTGGTAGTTGGCCAGCGACACTTCGCCGGTGATGTCACTGCCGACCAGGCCGCCGGCGCGCAGCGCTTCGATCACCACCAGCGCGTGTTCCAGCTGGAAGCGGCCCTGGTCCCAGTTGCTGCGGGCGACGTCCTCGGCGAACACATCCTTGTCGATCGACAGGTAGGTCGGCTGTGGCGACTTCGCCTGCTCTGCAGCGAACGCGGCCACCAGCGCTTCGGGATGCTCGAAACGGCGGAAGGCGTGGCCCATGCCGAGGCGATGCCCCCAGCCCACGTCCACGTCCATGCACCAGTAGGTCAGGCGACCGCCGATCAGCGGGCGCCAGTGGTTCTCCCAGGCGTGGCCGAGGCCGATGTCACTGGAGGTGATGCCCAGCACATGGATGTGCGAGATCTGCGGCAGCTTGCTGGCCGCGTTCACCCATGAACCGCAGTGCATGCCGAACGGGAAACGCATGTTGTCCGGATGGTTGTCCAGCACCACCAGCTGGAACGGCTCCTGCGCGCGCATGCGACGCAGCAGAGGCAGGCTGAGATGATGGAAATCACCGCTGCCGAGCATCACCGTGCCGAGCTGGGCCGGCAGCGGTGCCAGCACTTCAGCGGCGAAACGGTCGAGGGTGGCATTGCTGCAGGCGAAGCGCAGCGGATCGTGCCACTGCGGCAAGGCCAGGATCTGCGCCTGGGGCAGCGGCATCACGCCACCATCCAGGTCCAGGATCAACGGGGAACGCAACGGCATCGTTCAACCGCCTCCATCAGGTTCGCCCTGCAGGTACGGGGCCAGCCTGCGCAGGGCAGCGCGCAGCAGCGGGGAGCGTGCGTGGATCGCGTGCCGGGTGGAGGTGAAGCGGGCGCCGAGCTCGGCCTTGATCCGCGAGTCGGTCCAGCCGGCCACGTAGTGGCTCAGGCCGTGCTGCAGCGCGTACTCGAGGTTGTGCATCCAGCTGACCGCGTACAGGTTGTGCTCGCGCGACTGCGGATAGGCCAGGCCGATGTACTTGTCCACCAGCTTGCCGGCATGCACGTAGCACAGGTTCCAGCCGATCAACTGGCCCTGGTGGCGGTACAGGAACATGCGTCCCTGGCCCAGGCTGTCGGCCAGCAGGTACTGGAAATAGGGCAGGTCGAGCTGGTCGAAATGCACCGCGCTCTGCGCGTACACGCCCAGGTACAGCGCATACAGTTCGGCCTGCAGCTGCGGGTCGGCCAGGGCCGGATCACCGGTGGCGATGCAGTCGATCTGCAGGTCATCACGCGAGCGCAGCTTGCGCCGGATGTTCTTGCGGCGCGAGGACGACAGGCGTCCGAGATAGCCATCGATCGAATCGAAATCGATGGCCACCCAGGCCAGCGGCATGCCTTCGAGTTCGACGAAGCCGCGTGCCAGCAGCGCCTGCAGGAAGGCACCGCTGTGTGCGTTGGCGGCGTCGTCCAGCAGCGGCGAATCAATCGCCAGGTCCTTGACCACCAGCAGCCGGGTATCGCCGATCGCGTGACGCGTCACGTCCTCGGCCAATGCCTCTGGTGCGACGTGCGCGGGCAGCGGGGTGTACTCGGTGCTGGTGGCACCGACGAAGCGGGTCTTCCAGGTGATCCAGGGCCGCCACAGGCGCGACAGCGGCAAGCCAAGCAGCTTGCCGCGCAGGTCGTCATCCATCGTGGTGGTCAGGTCCAGCGGCGCACGGAAGGTCGGCAGGCCGCTGGGAAGGCGGCCCGCCTCGAATCCGAGCGGCGGGTGGGCCAGGAAGCCCTCCAGCAGCGCGGCCGGTTCCAGCGCGGTGCTGGACGCGCGTGACGTCATCTCCATCGGCACGGGAACCGGCAGCGCATCGACCTCAGCCCTTGGCCTTGGTCAGCGCCTGGTCGAGCAGGGTGATCGCCAGGTCGATCTCTTCGTAGCTGATGTCCAGCGACGGCGCGAAGGTGATCACGTTCTTGTACCAGCCACCCACGTCGAGCACGAGGCCCATGCGCTTGCCGTCGTGCAGCAGGTCACCGGCCAGGCCGATGTCGACCATGCGGTCCAGCAGTTCCTTGTTCGGGGTGTAGCCGTCGGTCTGGCAGATTTCCGCACGCAGGGCCAAGCCCAGGCCGTCGACGTCGCCGATTTCCGGGTGGCGCTTCTGCAGGCCGCGCAGGCCGTCGAGGAAGTACGCGCCCTTTTCCGGCACGGTGCGCTCGTAATCCATTTCCTTGCCCAGCTTCAGCACTTCCAGGCCGAGGCGGGTGCCCAGCGGGTTGGAGTTGAAGGTGGAGTGGGTGGAACCCGGCGGGAATACGGTCGGGTTGATCAGCTCTTCGCGCGCCCACAGGCCCGACAGCGGGTTCAGGCCGTTGGTCAGCGCCTTGCCGAACACCAGCACGTCCGGGGTCACGCCGAAGTGCTCGATCGACCACAGCTTGCCGGTGCGCCAGAAGCCCATCTGGATTTCATCGACCACCATCAGGATGCCGTACTTGTCCAGCACGCGCTTGAGGCCGGTGAAGAAGTTGCGCGGCGGGATGACGTAGCCGCCGGTGCCCTGGATCGGCTCGACGTAGAACGCGGCGTACTCTGCCTGGCCGACCTTGGGATCCCACACGCCGTTGTACTCGCTTTCGAACAGGCGCTCGAACTGCCACACGCAGTGGTCGGAGTACTCGTCCGGGGTCATGCCCTTCGGGCGACGGAAGGGGTACGGGAACGGGATGAACATCGCGCGCTCGCCGAAGTGGCCGTAGCGGCGGCGGTAGCGGTAGCTGGAGGTGATCGACGACGCACCCAGGGTGCGGCCGTGGTAGCCGCCTTCGAAGGCGAACATCAGGCTCTTGCCGCCGCGCGCGTTGCGCACGATCTTCAGCGAGTCTTCAATGGCCTGCGCGCCGCCGACGTTGAAGTGCACGCGGCCGTCGAGGCCGAACTTCTCGTGCATGTCCACGGCAATGGTCTTGGCCAGCTGCACGCGGGTCGGGTGCAGGTACTGGCTGGCGACCTGCGGCAGGGTGTCGATCTGGTCCTTCAGCGCGTCGTTCAGGCGCTTGTTGCTGTAGCCGAAGTTGCAGGCCGAGTACCACATCTGCAGGTCGAGGTAGGGCACGCCCGCACCGTCGAACATATAGCTGCCTTCGCCGCGCTGGAAGATCTTCGGCGGGTCGACGTAGTGGACGGTGTCGCCGAAGGAGCTGTAGCGGGCTTCGTCGGCCAGCAGCTGCGCGTCGGAGGCAGCCGAATCGGCGTTCTTGTCAAAAATGTTCATGCAGTTCGGTTCCGTGAAGGACGTTCGAAAGGGGTAACGGGGGAGCGTGCCTGGAAGGGAGTACTCAGGCGGTGGCCAGCAGCAGGGGCAGTGCGGCGGGCTGCGGGCTGGCGTCGAGGCGACGTGGCTGCAGCAGGCTGCCATCGAGCAAGCGCGGCAACAGTGCGATTGCATCGTGGAAGGTATCGATGGCGGCATGCTCGATGCCGGCATTGGTGCAATGGGTGATCAGGCGGCGCTTGGCGAACACGAAGTCGGCATCCTCGGACACGCAGAAGTCCGAACTGCCGTCGCCGATCATCAGCACGCGCGGTGCTTCGTTGGCACGCGCCTGCGCGGCGCAGGTGCACTTGCAGGTACCGCTACGGCACCCTTCGGCCTGGTAGGGCGACTCCAGTTCCCAGTGGTCTTCGCACCAGCGCAGGTGGTTGGCCACCACCGGCAGCGGCGGCAGGCCATGGTTGGCGAGGATGCGGTGGATCGCATAGTCCAGGCCGTCGCTGGCGATGCGCAGCGGCAGGCCCAGCTGCTCGGCGCGGGTGACGAAGGCGGCGAAGCCCGGATCGATCTTTACCTGGTCCAGGTGTGCGTCGAGCGTGGCCGGGTCCAGCTTCAGCAGCCGCACCTGGCCCTGCATGCATTCACGCGAGCCGATCTTTCCCGACTTCCACTGGTCTTCCAGTTCCTGCCAGCCCGGCTGGCCGTACTTCTCCAGCAGCGAGTCGATGACATCTTCGAGGCTGATGGTGCCGTCGAAGTCACACAGGATGCTCCAGTGCATGGGCAGGTCCGTCGATGAGAAAGGCATCCGGCACGGTGCCGGGGCAGGCTCAATGTAGGCAGGCAGCCTTTCTCGTTCCTTTCCTGTTGAAAGGCTGCACTGCGGGGTGGGGAAAGTGTTCAGGAATCGAGTTTCCTGAATGGGCGCAATGCCCTGAAAACCGCCGTTTCAGGGCTGCGCAGCGGCCAGCGCCTGCAGGATCTGCGTGGTCTCTTCACGGGTCTGCCAGGCGCTGTTGCCGAGGGTCAGCATGCGTGCGGCGAAGTCGCGCGCGTTCGGCATGTCGTCCTGCGGCACGATGCCACGCAGGTAGGTGTAGTCGGGCAGGGCATGGATGAACATGCGGCTGGCACCGAGGCCACGCGGCCACAGGTCGTCCAGTGCGGCATCGCGCGCGCGCTGGCTGGGCAGCAGCAGCATCAGCATCGGCCAGGTGCCGCCGGTACCGGCCAGACCGTCGACCACCTCCACCGCCGGCAGCTGTGCCAGCTGCACGCGCAGCTGCAATGCGCGCAGGCGCCCGGCCTGCAGGAACGCCGGCAGCCGCCGTGCAGCATGGGCGCCGATGTTCTGCCGCCAGTGGCTGACCCGGTGCTGCGGGATGTCCAGCGGGAAAACGTCACCGACCGCTTCTTCCAGATCGCCGCGTTGCAGTGCGCTGCGCAGTGGATTGCCGTACACCAGCGACAGCAGCGAGGGGCGGTAGCAGGCGGCAAGGCCCAGCAGCTGCACGCTGCGAAGCAGCTCCCAGCGCAGGCTGAAACGCACCTGCTCGGCCGCGTGTTCGGCCAGCGCGGCACGCAGCTCGTCATCGCGGCTGACCAGCAGGCCGCCTTCGTGCAGGCTCAGCCCCTTGCCGGCGGCCAGGCTGAAGAATCCGATATCGCCACGTAGGCCGACGCTGCTGTTGCCGACCCGGGCGCCCAGCGCCTGAGCGGCATCTTCGATGACCCAGGCGCCGGCGCCACGTGCGATGTCGGCGGCCAGTTCAACATCGGCGATGCGCCCGCCCAGGTGCGTGGGCAGGATCGCCAACGTGCGTGCGTCGGCCAGGCGCGAGAGCTGTGCCGGATCAAAGTCGAAGTGGCCGCGGCGGGTATCACACAGCTGCACGCGCAGGCCGAGGCTGTGCACTGCGATCGGCACCAGCGGGCAGGTGTAGGCCGGCAGGATCACGGTATCGCGCTTGGGCGCACGCTTGCGCAGGGTGCGCAGTGCGATCAGCAGCGCGTGGGTGCCGGAACAGGTCAGCTGCAGCGGCGGTGTGCCGAGCTGTTTGGCCAGGATGTCACGCAGGTCGCCGCCACCGGGAAGGAAGTCGCTGGCCTGCATCGGCAGGCCGGCGGTCGGAGGCAGTTCGCGCGCGAACAGGCTCATCGCAGCCCGCTCACGAGGTGCTTTCGGCGGGGCTGTGCGGGTCATCCGCTTCGGCGCGGCCGAGGCAGACGATGCCGGCCACGATCAGCACCGCGCCCACCAGGTGGTGCAGGGTCAGCGGTTCGTTCAACAGCCACGCCGACAGCAGCAGCACACTGATCACTTCCAGGTGCGAGGCCGCGAAGGCAGGGCCGATCGGAGCGTGGCGCAGCAGGCTCATCCAGGTGAAGAACGCGCCGACGTAGCCGAGGATGGCACCGTATACCCACGGCTGCGACAGCACGCGCAGCAGCCAGGCGGTGTTGGCCTCGACCGGCAACGCGGCGTCACCGGCGTACTTGAAGCACAGCTGGGCCAGCGTGTCGAAGGCCATCAGCAGCGGAAAACCGATCACATACAGGCGCCTCATGAGCCCGCCCCCACCACCGCCACGCCCGCAGTGACCAGCAGCATGCCGGTCACCCGCAGCGGCGTGAGTTTCTCGCGGAACAGCAAGCGGCCGGCGATCATCAGCGCAACGATGTTGATCGAGCCCAGCAGCACGCCCTTGGACAGCGGTACCAATGACAGGAACGCGATCCAGGCGACGAATTCAAGCACGTAGCAGGCGATGCCGATCCACAGCCAGGGGCGGCTGAGCATGTGTTTCCAGCGTTGCAGTCCTTCGCCGTCCTGCGGGTCGCTGGCGGCGGCCTTGAAGGCGAGCTGGCCACCGGTATCGAGCACGACATTGGCCAGCCACAGCAGCGTGGCGAGTGCCCCCATCTCAGGCCACCGCCTTGAGGACGCCGCTGCGTTCACCGATTTCGGTGAAGAAGCGCGCGCTGCGGCGGATCACGTCGCGGCGTTCGCGGTCGATGGTGATCATGTGGTAGCTGTCTTCCAGCACCACCAGTTCCTTCGGGCCGCTGACCCGCGACATCACCAGCTCGGCATTGCCCATGCTGGCCACATCGTCTTCGCGGGCGTGCATCACCAGGCACGGCGCGGTGACCTGATGCAGGTGGCGACGGGTCCAGATGCTCAGGGCACGCATCTCGGCCAGCGCGTGCCAGGGGTTGCCCGGCAGGCCGGCAGCGGCGCTGTCGCCGGACAGCATGGCGGCGCTGACCTGCGCGCGCAGGCGCTCGTCACGCAGGCCGTACGGCGGTTCCTCCATGAACATGCGGTCGCGGCCGATGTTGAAGCGCTTGAACCACGGCAGCAGGAACGACAGGCGGGCCACGGCGGGAATGTTCCAGCCGTCGTAGCGGAAGGTGGCGCCATACACGCCGACGCCGGACACCCACTCGGGGCGGCGTGCAGCCAGCGCCAGTGACAGTACCGCGCCCATCGACAGGCCACCGACGAACAGCTGGTCGACCTTGCCACGCAGGCTCGCCGCCGCATCTTCCACGCCCTGGTACCACTGTTCCCAGGTGGTCGCCAGCAGGTCATCCACGGTGCCGCAATGGCCGGGCAGCTGCACGCCGTGCACGGTGAAACCGGCGTTGTTCAGGCCCTTGCCCAGCATGCGCATTTCCGCCGGGGTGCCGGTCAGGCCGTGGACCAGCAGCACGCCCTGCGGGCCACCGGGGAGGAAGAAGTCGTGCGATTCGGTCACCTGGCGGCTCCGGGACGGCAGTGGGGATGGTCAGGATCGCAAGCGCGATTTTCGCCAGCCTTTCAGCGCCCCGGTCCGGGTCAGGGGGCCTTCAGCAGGGGCAGCGTGATGGCGACCTTCAGGCCCCCACCGGCACGGTTGAGGAAGGTCAGGCGGCCGCCGAAGTGCTCCACCGCTTCGTGGGCGATGGCCAGGCCCAGGCCGGTGCCGCTGGCGGTGGTGCCGGGCGCGCGGAAGAAACGCTCGCCCAGCCGCGGCATCACGTCCTCGGGTACGCCGGGCCCGTTGTCCTCCACGTACAGTTCGACGTCATTGTCGTCCAGCGCATGCACGCCGACCGTGACGGTCGCATCGCGGCCGGCATAGCGCAGCGCATTGTCGATCAGGTTGTCCAGCGCTTCCTGCAGCTGGGCGCCGTTGCCGAGCACGCGCAGCGGATGGGGGCTGCCGCGGTAGCCCAGATCGATGCCATCGCGGATCGCTTCGGGCACGCGCATGCCGACCCACTGCGGCACCAGTTCGCACAGGTCCAGCGCTTCCACGGTATCGGGCACGGTCTGGGCCCGGCTCAGCGCCAGCAGCTGGGTGCTGACCCGCGCGGTGCGCTGGTTGAGCCGCCGGATGTGCTGCAGCGCCTCGCGCACCGTGTCCGGGTCACCATGGGCCAGTGCCTGGTCCACGTGCAGGGCCATGCCGGCCAACGGTGAGCGCAGCTGGTGCGCGGCATCGGCGATGAAGCGGTTCTGCAGCGTGATCATTTCCGCCTGGCGGGCAAACAGTCCGTCGATGGTGCTGATCAGCGGCTGGATCTCCTCCGGTACGTCGGCATCGGAAATCGGCGCCAGTTCGCCACGGCGCTGTGCCAGGCGAGTGGTCAGCGGGGTCAGGATGCGCAGGCCGTAGGTCACGCCGAACCAGACCAGCGCAGCGGTGCCCAGCGCCAGCATGGTCATCAGCGGGATGATGATCATCAGGATCTCGCGCGCACGCTGGCGGCGGTCGGCCATGCTTTCGGCCACGGTCACCGCCAGCTGGTCCTGCGGGTCGTTCATCGCCTGCGTGCAGACGGTGGCCATGCGCACCTGCTGGCCGTTGAGGTTGCCGTCGTACAGCGCCGGATGCACGCCGGTGCAGTCCTGCGAAGGGGCATACGGGCTGAAGTCCGCGTTGCCGCTGAGGGTGCCCTTGCGGCTGCTGTCGACGTTGAAATAGCGATGGCCGTCGGGGTCGTACTCGATCAGGAAACGCGCCTGGGGGGACAGGTCACTGGTCACCGGCATGGTGCTCAGCATCTGCGCGAACGAGTGCGTGTCGTCGATCAGGTTGCGGTCGTGGATGCGGTTGGAATAATCCAACGCAACGTAATAGGCCAGGATCGTATTGAAGGTGAGCAGGCCCAGCATCGGCAACGCCAGGAAGGCGAGCAGGCGCCGGCGCAGGCTGGGAGGGCCACTGATCACGGGGCGCTGTCGTCCTGCGCGTCTTCCAGCATGTAGCCCAGCCCGCGCACGGTGCGGATGCCCATGCCACCGGGTTGCAGCTTGCGGCGCAGGCGGTGCAGGGCGATGTCCAGGCCGTTGTCGGTCAGGTCCTGGCCCCAGTCGCACAGCGCTTCCACCAGCTGCGCGCGTGACACGATGCGCTCGGCGCGTACTGCCAGCGCCGACAGCAGGCCGAACTCGCGTGCGGTCAGTTCCAGCGACTGGTCGTCGATCCACACGCGGTGCCCGGCCAGGTCCAGGCGCAGGCGGCCGATGCGCAGGTCCGGATTGCCATTGCTGGTGACCCGGCGCAGCTGTGCACGCACACGGGCTTCGAATTCGTCCAGTGCGAACGGCTTGACCAGGTAGTCGTCGGCGCCGAGGTCGAGCACACGCACGCGCTCGGCCAGGCCGTCGCGGGCGGTCACCACCAGCACCGCCAGGCCATCGCCGCGCTGGCGCAGGCGTTGCAGCACGTCGCGGCCATCCAGTTGCGGCAGCCCCAGGTCCAGCACCAGCAACGCGTACTGGGTCGAGCCCAGTGCAGCGTCGGCGTGCGCGCCGTTGTCGACGTGGTCGACCACATGGCCCTGCCGGCGCAGCGAGGCGCACAGGCCGGAGGCAATGTCCGGGTCGTCTTCAGCAATCAGAACGCGCATGCGCGGGGGCTCCTGTAACGGTCAGGCCCAGCGGATGGACGGGGTGGGCCTCTCGGCTGCCGAGGGTAGCCGCAAACCGGGTGAAGGTGGAGCGCGCCGGTACCTCCCGGCACCGTCGCGCTGTCCCTCCATTCAGTCCTGCAGGCCCGGCTCACCCAGCGCCAGCGGTACCCGTGAACCATCCAGCAGGCCACGGCTGAGCTCGCCATCCTCGATGAACAGCAGTTCGCCGTTCTCGCCGTTCTTGATGCTGCTGTCGATGGCGATCACGCGGTTGCCATGGAAGCTGCTGACGTGCGGCATCGAGGTGTGGCCGACCACAATGCGCTTGAGCTGCAGGCGATCGAGCACGGCCTGTACACCGGCCGTGTCGAGGCGGCCATCGAAATAGCCGCGGTACCAGATCGGGCTGGTCTTGCCGTCATACAGCGGTGCGGTGGCCGGATCGGCCTTCACTTCGGCCTTGGGCAGGCCCAGCGAGGCCTGATAGGCCGCGTTGGTGCGTGCCGGGTCCAGCGCCAGCTGCACCGCCTCGGGCGAGATGCCACCGTGCAGGAACAGGGTATCGCCGATCTTCAGCAGCACCGGGCGGGTGCGCAGCCACTGCCCGATCACCGAGTCGGCGCCATACAGCTGCGGGTAGCTGCGGCCGAGCAGCTGGGCGCTGCGCAGGTACTTCGGGTTGACGTAGCGCAGGTCGTCGTACAGCACCATGGTTTCGTGGTTGCCAAGCACGAAGTGCACTGCGCCGCCGGCGGCGGCGGCCTGCTGCTGCAGGCCATACAGCAGCCAGAACGCCTCGGTCACCTGCGGGCCGCGGTCGAACACATCGCCGGCGATGACCAGGGTGTCCTTGCCCAGTGCCCAGCGGTCCTGCGCGTCGATGACCCGGTGGGCGCGCAGCAGGCGCACCAGCAGCCCGTACTGGCCATGGATGTCGGACAGCGCGACGATGCGCGGCGCGGCCGGCAGTACGGAGATCGAAGGTGCATTCGGCGCGGCCACATGCACGGTGTGCCCGTAGCCGCAGCGTGGGGCGATGTCGGTGCCTGCGGGCTGCGTGGCCAGCGTGCGCGACTCGACCTTGTCGTCGCAGATCCACTTGGCCTGCAGCTGCGTGCCCTCGCGGAATACATAGGGGCCATCGGCCTGCACGTGGTCGGCGGGCGCGGCAACGTCGCGGGCCTGCGTGGCTCCGGCGCTGCAGGCCAGCAGCGGCAGCAGCAGGGCGGTCATCAGGGAAGGGCGATAGCGCGGCATCGGCGGCGTCCGGCGGCGGAAACATCCGATGCTAACCGGCGCGACCGGATCGTGGTGTGCGCGAATGGGCGGATCAGGCGCCGCGCCCGTCGTCCTTGAGCTTGCGCACGCGGGTCGCGGCGGCCGGCAGGGGCTGACCGTCGCGCCCGTGCGGCTGCATGTAGGGCAGTGGTCGCCGCGTGCTGGATTCGATCAACTGCGAATGGGCTTCACCGGCGCCGAAGCGATGGCGTTCTCCCCACTGGCGCAGCGCGACCAGCAGCGGGAACAGTTCCTGGCCGGCGTGGGTGAGCACGTATTCCTGGTAGGCCGAGCCATCGGAGGCCGGTTGCAGTTGCAGGATGCCGGCCTCGACCAGCCTGCGCAGGCGATCACTGAGGATGTTGCGCGCCGCGCCCAGGCTGCGCTGGAAGTCGCCAAAGCGGGTGATGCCATCGAAGGCATCGCGGATGACCAGCAACGCCCAGCGGTCGCCGAGCAGGTCGGCGCTGCGGGCGACGGGGCAGGGACTGTTGGCGTGCATGCTGGGGCCTCCGGATGTGGTTGCAGTTTAAAACCAATGGCGATAGCCTGCATCAAGTTTCAAATTGCAACCACATCATGAGCGTTCCATTGATTTCCCGCCCATTGCTGATCCTGCTCGCGGTCGCGGCCGGCGCCAGCGTTGCCAACGTCTACTACGCGCAACCGCTGCTGGATCGGCTGGCGCAGGGCTTCGCACTGGACCGTGCCGTGGCGGGCGCAGTGCTGGCGGCAACCCAGGCCGGCAGCGTGCTGGCCTTGCTTGGCCTGCTGCCGTTGGCCGATCGCGGTGACCGGCGACGTCTGCTGCGGCTGCAGTTGATGGCGCTGGTGCTGGGCCTGCTGTGGCTGGCGGCTGCCCGGACTGCGGCATGGCTGTTGTCGGGCATGCTGCTGGCCGGCCTGCTGGGCACCGCGCTGACCCAGGGGCTGATCGCCTATACCACCACGCTGGCGCCGCCGGAGCAGCGCGGCCGCGTGGTGGGCGTGGTGCAGGGTGGCGTGTTCATCGGCCTGTTGCTGGCGCGCGTGGTATCGGGCGCGGTCGCGGCCACCATCGGCTGGCGGGCGGTCTATCTGCTGTCGGCAGCGATGATGGCGGCCTTGGCCGTGCTGTTGTGGCGGCACCTGCCGGCGGTGCCGGTACCGGCGGTACCGCCGCGCTGGTCCGCACTGCTGGGTTCGATGCTGGGCATGCTGCGCCGGGACCGCAGTCTGCGCGAGCGTGGGCCGCTGGCGTTGCTGCTGTTTGCTGGCCTCAACGTGTTCTGGGCGGCGGTGCCGATGCCCTTGTCGGCGCCTCCGCTGCAGTGGTCCACCGCGGCCATCGGTGCGCTCGGCCTGGCCGGCGTAGTGGGCGCATTGATGGCGGCGCGGGTCGGGTACTGGATGGACCGCGGTTTCGCCGATCGGGTCAGTCTTGGCGCGTTGCTGCTGATGCTGGCCGCGTGGTGGCCGCTGCTGGGCCTGCCGCAGTCGCTGTCGTTGCTGCTGCTGGGCGTGATCGTGCTCGACCTCGGTGGGCAGGCACTGCACGTATCGAACCAGGCGCTGCTGCTGCGTGCACCGGCAGAACAGCATGGGCGCCTGGTGGCGCTGTACATGCTGTTCTATGCGCTGGGCAGTGGTGCCGGTGCGGCTGCCGGGCCCTGGATGCAGGCCCGGCATGGCTGGCCTGCCGTGTGCCTGCTGGGCGCCGGCATCGCGTTGCTGGCATTGCTGTGGTGGGCCGCGTGGCGGGTGGTGGCGATGAAGGCAACGGCTGGTGCCGGTATCGGTAGTGCCGGATGTCGGTAGAGGCGACTGTTGGTCGACTGCACTTCCCGCGGATCGCGAAAAGCCCGCGCTGCGCGCGATAGTCGACTGGCAGTCGACTCTACCCCTCGGTTACCGTCCGCGCTGGATTACCGTTGCAGCGCACGCCGTCCCGGGGCTTCCTGCAGGTCCGCACTGGCCACCACCACGCGGTTGCGGCCACTGCGCTTGGCCTCGTACATCGCCGCGTCGGCACGTGCCATCAGCCGTTCGTAGTCCGGGTGGCCGTCATGGCCGGCCACGCCGATGCTGGCGGTCAGTGACAGCACCTGGCCATTGGCCAGTGCCACCGGCGAGTGTGCGATCTGCCTGCGCAGGCTCTCGGCGATCACCGAGGCCTGCGACTCGCTGGCCGCGACCAGCACCACCACGAATTCCTCGCCGCCATAGCGGAACAGGTAGTCGCTGCCGCGCGTGAGCTGGCCGAGCAGGCCGGCGACGTGCTGCAACGCGCGGTCGCCGGCATCGTGGCCGTGGCCGTCGTTGATCGCCTTGAAGTGATCCAGGTCGAGCAGCAGGAGCGAGAACGGTGTGCGGTTGCGCGTGGCCAGTTCGATCTCCCGGCGCAGCACGGTTGGCAGGAAACGGCGGTTGAGCAGGTTGGTCAGGGCATCGCTGCCGGCATCCAGTTCACCGATGCGCTCGAACAGCAGCGTCATCAGCGTGCGGATGGCGGCCAGGTCCTCGCGGATGGCCGGCAGCACGGCCAGTCGCTGTGCCGGGGCATCATGGCTTGCCTGTTGCAGGCTGCTGTCGATGCGGGCCATCAGCTGGCCGACCTGCTGGGTCTCGCTGCTCTCGCCGAAGCTGGGAATGCCCTTGTGGGTGAACCACAGGCCGAACTCCGATGTGGCCAGGCTGGCGCTGTCGCTGGCCTGCACATGACCGGCCAACGCGTAGAGCAGGGCGTTCTCCCAGTCCAGCAGCAGTGCGCGCTGGCGCTCGCGTTCGGTGCCGACGTTCTGCACCAGCGAGAACAGCCGGTACGCAGCATCGGCACGGGTGGAGCGCTCGCGGGCATGGGTGTAGGCCAGGGTCATGCCTTCCATGGCGATGTCCATGATCGCGCTGAGGCAGTCGATGGCGGCGAACGCAATGGCGCTGTCGGGCGCATCATCGCGCAGGCGCACGAACAACTCGTGCTTGAGCACGCGTGCGCCACGGGTCACCAGGTCGACCGGAATGCCGACCCGGGCATGCACGTCGCCGATCACCCGTTGCGAGGCGACGGTGGCAGCAATGCCGTCGGCATCGGTGGTCAGCAGCTGCACGAGCCAGCGCTGCATGGCCGGTTGCAGGCGCTGCTTGACCTGCTCGTGGGACAGGAAGCGGCGTGCACGCCCATCCTGCAGCAGCACTTCATAGAAGCGCTGGGCCAGCGCGGGCGGGGCGTCGATGGCAGCGGCGCGCAGCAGCGCGGTGGCGGCGGGGCCGGCCTGTTGCAGGCAGTGCTGCCAGGCTTCGGCCAGCGGCTGGCTGGCATCGTCCAATTGGGGTGGTTCCACGTCGATCTCTGACTGCGTACGGCAAACCACGGGTATCGGCCGTGGCGGCATACGGTTGATGGCAGGTTAGCCGGCCAGTTTACGCGCGGTGCAGGGTTGCACGGTGCGCAAAGCACATCGGCGTCGCTGCGGCAATGAGTGAACGCATTTGAGAATCACTCGCATTAATGGGAGAATGCGCGCACGGATCGGGCCGCAGGTGACTGCGGGACTGCTCCGCCTCCCCCTCGTCGTTGCCTCAAGCCCTTTGCCAGAGGCCCCGTTGCCCTGCCAGAAGGTCCAGATCATGTCCCGAGCCGTTGTCCTTTCGCCGCGCCCGCTGGCGCTCGCCGTTGCCGCCCTGCTGGCGGGCAGCGCCCTGACCGCCCAGGCCGAAACCGACGCCACCGATATCGACACGGTGCATGTCACCGCCTCGCAGATCGCCCGCCAGGCGTTGGGCACTTCGACCATCACCGCCGAGGACATCGCCAAGCGCCCGCCGGCCAACGACATCGCCGAACTGCTGCGCACCATGCCGGGCGTCAACCTCACCGGCAACAGCGCCTCGGGCCAGTACGGCAACAACCGCCAGATCGACCTGCGCGGCATGGGCCCGGAGAACACGCTGATCCTGGTCGATGGCAAGCGCATCGGTGCGCGTGACGCCGTGCGCATGGGCCGTAGCGGTGAGCGCAATACGCGCGGCGATACCAACTGGGTGCCGGCGGAAATGATCGAACGCATCGAGGTGCTGCGCGGCCCGGCGGCGGCGCGCTATGGCTCCGGTGCATCCGGCGGCGTGGTCAACATCATCACCAAGCGCCCGACCGGCGACCTGACCGGCGCGGTCGATCTGTACGGACTGGTGCCCGAGCACAGCGCCGAAGGCGGCAGCGAGCGCGTCGGCCTGCAGCTCAGTGGGCCGATGACCGACACCCTGTCGTTCCGCCTGTACGGCAACCTCAACAAGACCGACGCGGACTCGCTGGACCTCAACCGCCAGTACGCGACCAACCCGAACGCGGTGCCGCCGGCTGGCCGCGAGGGCGTCAAGAACCGCGACGTCAACGCGTTGCTGCGCTGGGACATCACCGCCGACCAGGTGGTGGAGTTCGAAGCCGGCACCAGCCGCCAGGGCAACATCTACGCCGGTGACCGCGCCGTCAGCACCACCGGCACCTCGACCGGCATCGACCTGGCCGCCCTGGCCGAGGGCGAGGCGGAAACCAACCGCATGTACCGCAATACCGGCGCGATCACCCATCGCGGACGCTGGGGCGATGTGACATCGCGGGTGACGGCCGCAGTGGAAGCGGTGAACAACTCGCGCATCAATGAAGGCCTGGCCGGTGGCCCGGAAGGCAGCTTCAACGGCACCGACTGGTCGACCTCGCGCCTGCGCAACTACCAGCTGGATGGCGAAGTGAGCTTCCCGACCACGCTCGGCGGCGCCGAGAACATCTGGACGCTGGGCTTTGAATATCTGGACAGCCGCCTGACCGACCCGTATTCGATGAGCCAGTCCAGCAGCAGCGGCGGCGGCTTCCCGGGGCTGTCGGCCGACCGTGCGCGCGGCAAGGCCGATGCACAGACCACCGCTGTATTCGTGGAAGACAACATCTATATGGGTGAGCGCTGGATCGTTACCCCGGGCCTGCGTTTCGACCGTCACAGCCAGTTCGGCAACAACACCAGCCCCAGCCTCAATGCGCAGTTCCGCATCAACAGCGACTGGGTGGTGAAGGGCGGCATCGCGCGTGCGTTCAAGGCGCCGAACCTGTACCAGTCGAATCCGGACTATCTGTACTACACCCGCGGCCTGGGTTGCCCGAATGCACTGCCGAGCCTGGGGGCCGGCTGCTACATGCGCGGCAATGCGGACCTGAAGGCCGAAACCAGCATCAACAAGGAACTGGGCATCGAGTGGGCGCCGCAGAGCGGCTGGCAGGCGTCGCTGACCTACTTCCACAACGACTACAAGGACAAGATCCAGGCCGGCTACGACCAGATCGGCCTGACCGCCGATGGCCGCGGTCGCATCTTCCGCTGGGAGAACGCGCCGAAGGCGATCGTGCAGGGGCTTGAAGGCAACCTGGTGATTCCGCTGCTGGGCGAGCAGGGCAGCCGCCTGAAGTGGAGCAACAACTTCACGTACATGGTGGAGAACGAGAACAAGAGCACCGGCCAGCCGCTGTCGGTGATCCCGAAGTACACGATCAACACGATGCTGGACTGGCAGGCCACCGACAAGCTGTCGGTGCTGCTGACCGGCACCTTCTACGGCAAGCAGAAGCCGGCCACCACCAACATCAACAACGATCCGCGCTGCACCGGCAGCTGCGATGCGTCGATCGCACTGCAGGACCGCGGCGCCTACAACATCTGGGGCGTGAGCGCGCGCTACAAGGTGACCGAGACGGTCAGCTTCGGCTTCGGCGTGAACAACCTGGCCGACAAGCGCCTGTTCCGCGAGGCCAACAGCAGCGATGCCGGCGCGGCGACCTACAACGAGCCGGGCCGCGCGTACTGGGCCAGCCTGCGCTTCGGGTTCTGACCGCACGCGGACGTCGGTCCGCTGCGTTCGCCAGGCGTGGCCTGGCGCTGCCGGCCACGCTCCGGTAGCGCCGGGCCATGCCCGGTGAGGGACCGCGTGGCCTGCAATGTTATAAACACCGTAATAGTCTCCCCCGCCAGCACGGCGTAGCCTGCACCGCATCGCAAAGGAGCTGTTGCCATGGGCCACGACCACGATCACCTGCCATCCGAGATCCGTCACGAGAAACCCTTGTGGTGGGCACTCGGCCTGACCTCCACCTTCCTCGTCGTCGAAGTGGTGGGCGCGTTCTGGACCAACAGCCTGGCGCTGCTGTCAGACGCCGCGCACATGGCCACCGATGCGCTGGCGCTGATGATCGCGCTGGTCGCGGTGCGGCTGAGCCGGCGCCCGCCGGACGCGCGCCGCACCTACGGCTACGCACGCCTGGAAGCGCTGGGCGCGATGATCAACGGCGCCATGCTGTTCGTGGTTGCCGCCTACATCCTGTGGGAGGCGGTTGGTCGTTTCCGCGAGCCGCAGGAGATTGCCTCCTCCGGCATGCTGGTGATCGCCGCCGCGGGCCTGGTCATCAACCTGATCTCGATGCGCCTGCTGCAGGCCGGCAGTGGCGAGAGCCTCAACGTAAAGGGCGCCTACCTGGAAGTGTGGGCGGACATGCTCGGTTCGGTGGCGGTGATCGCCGGCGCGTTGCTGATCAAGTGGACCGGCTGGAAGCCGATCGACCCGATCCTGGCGGTACTGATTGGTTTGTGGGTACTGCCGCGCACCTATGTGCTGATGCGTGAGGCGATCAACGTGCTGCTGGAGGGCGTGCCCAAGGGCATGGACGTGGCCAAGGTGCGCGACAGCCTGTCCGGCCATGCCGCCGTGCTGGACGTGCATGACCTGCACGTGTGGGCGCTGGCCTCCAGCACCCCGGCGCTGACCGCGCACATCGTGATGCGCGACGGCACCGATGCCGATGCGCTGCGCCGTGAGCTGGGCGGGCGCCTGCACGATGACTTCGGCATCGAGCACGTGACACTGCAGATCGAAGCGGACCACTGCGGCGAAGCCTGTGGTGAGCCGGCGCCGGCCAAGGGCGGCGAGCACGAGGGCCATGAAGGGCATGACCACGGCGAGGACGCGCAGGGCCATCGCGGCCACGTGCATCGTTGATCGAGGATGACGACCGCGCCGGGCGGTGCCCGGTGCGGTCATTCGTCGCGCCGCGAGGCCAGCCGGTCCGCCAGCCGGGTCGGCTCCGGCAGCCGGTAACCGCGCAGCGTGCGCTGCACCCAGTCCAGCGCGGTATCCGCACTGACCCGATGGCCACCGGCCACGAACAGCGGCTTGCAGCGCAGCTTGCTGCGCAGCACCCAACCCAGTTGCTCATCGCCATCCAGCAGCGGCGTATGTGCGCCGGCCTCGGCGCCCGGTTCGACGAACCGGCCCACCAGCTTCGACTTGGCCACGCCGATGCTCGGCAGGTCGGTGACCACACCGAGGTGAGCGGCCACGCCCAGCCGGCGCGGGTGGCTGATGCCATGGCCATCGACGAACACCAGGTCCGGCGCGCGCGGCAGCAGCGCCAGCGCGGCCAGCAGTGCCGGCAGCTCGCGGAAGCTGAGCAGGCCGGGGATATAGGGCATCACTGTGGGGATGCGCGCGATCTCCTGCACCACGGGCTGCAGCGTCTCCGCGTCCAGCAGTACCGCCGCGGCGCGGGTGATGGCGCCGCCGTCTTCAAAGCCGACATCCAGCCCGGCCAGCCAGCGCACCGTGCGTGGCAGGCGGTCCTGGCGCTCCGCGCGGCCGGCCAGCTGGATCTGCTGCTCGCGGGCGGCGGCGACGCTGCCTTCCCAGCGCCCGGGGTCGATCATCGTATTCATTGGTCACAGCATCGCATGCGCGGTGCCACGGCCCGGTGAGCGGCGCCCGGGGCTACAATGGCAGCCTGCCTTTCCTCGCGTTGGAGACCCTGCAGTGACCCGTAAACTCGTACTGTTGCGCCATGGCCAGAGCCAGTGGAACCTGGACAACCGCTTCACCGGCTGGGTCGATGTCGACCTGACCGAGCAGGGGCGCCGGGAAGCGGCCGCCGCGGGTCGCCTGATGCGCGAGGAAGGCCTGCAGTTCGACGTCGCCCATACTTCCGTGCTCAAGCGCGCCATCCACACCCTGCAGGGTGCACTGGCCGAGCTGGAACAGGACTGGCTGCCGGTGAACAAGTCCTGGCGCCTCAACGAACGCCATTACGGCGGCCTGCAGGGCCTGGACAAGGCCGAGACGGCTGCCAAGCACGGCGAGGAGCAGGTCAAGGTGTGGCGTCGTTCCTACGACATCCCGCCGCCGCCGATGGAGCTGGAAGATCCGGGCCACCCGATCCATGACCGTCGCTACGCCGGCCTGGACCGCAACGCGCTGCCGGGCACCGAATCGCTGGCGACCACGCTGGACCGCGTGCTGCCGTACTGGCACGACGCCATCGCGCCGCAGCTGAAGGACGGCAAGACCGTGCTGGTCACTGCCCACGGCAACTCGCTGCGCGCGCTGTACAAGTACCTCAACAACGTGTCGCGCGAGGAAATCCTCGAGCTGAACATCCCGACCGGCATCCCGCTGCTGTTCGAACTGAACGACGACCTGACGGTGCAGTCGTTCCGCTACCTGGGCGACCCGGAAGCGGCGCGCAAGGCCGCTGAAGCCGTAGCCAACCAGGGCAAGGCGAAATAAAACAAAAGGCCGGCTCAAGCCGGCCTTCGCTTTTGTAGAGTCGAGCCATGCTCGACTGACGCTGTCACACCCCAGTAGAGCCACCCCATGGGTGGCTGCATATGCGAGCTACGAAGGACCCAACAGACGCGCCTTCGGCGGCTGCAACGCAGCAATGTCGATGACGTGGTCCTGGCATATCACCTGGTAATGCGTGAATGGGCCCGGGTAACGGGTATCAGCGAAGGTGGCACGGTCCAGATAATCGAGGAATTTCGAACGGCTGTAACGGCGGAACAGGTTGCCGCTCCAGGCTTCGGAGTCGTCCCAGCTCTGGTAGGACTCGTTGTGCACGGTGTAGCTGATGTAGGCGTTCCAAACCAGCTCGAACCGCTGCGAATGGGAAGTTGTCTCTATCGCGCGCACGCCCTCGATCGAACGTCCATTGCCGAGGTCCACTGGGCGAGGCTCTCCTGTCACCTGTCCCTCTTCGATGACCAGCCGCAGACAGTTGGCCTCCGGTTCGCCAATATCCGTCAGGAATAGATACTCGCAAGTGTCGAGGGCCAGTAGCAGCGCAGCGTCGTCCATGGGCGCGATATCCGGTGATCGGGAAGATAAGAATACCGGTGTGCAGTTGGTTGGCGACTCCACGGGCTCGTGACCTTTGGCCGGTCCCCAGCCCCGTTCCCCCGGCTACCCTGTGAAATTACCCGCAGGAGAGCCTCATGAACGTCCGCAACCTGGTCCCGCTGGGCCTGACCATCGCCATCGCTGCCTCGCTGGCGGCCTGTGGCAAGAATGAAACCGCGCCGGCGGCCAGCGCCGACGCCAAGCCGGCCTTCGACCTGTCGCAGATCAAGACGCCGCTGATCTCGCTCAACAGCGCCGATCTGGATCCGGCCATTTCGGCCTGTACCGACCTCAATGGCTTCGTCAACAGCAAGTGGCTGAAGGCCAACCCGGTGCCGGGCGACCAGACCACCTGGGGCAGCTTCGAGATCCTGCGCGAGCGCTCGCTGGAAGTGCAGCACACGCTGGTGCAGCAGGCCGCCGCCAGTCAGGCCAAGGCCGGCTCGGTGGAAGCCAAGATCGGTGACATCTGGAAGACCGGCAACGATGAAGCCAAGATCGAAGCCGCCGGCCTGGCGCCGCTGCAGCCGCAGCTGGACAAGATCACGGCGCTGAACGATACCGCTGCCATCACCCAGTACCTGCGCGACAGCCAGGCCGAGGGCAAGGGCGTGCTGTTCTCGCTGTTCGCCAATGCCGACTACAAGGATTCGGCCAACGTCATCGCCTATGTCGGCCAGGGCGGCCTCGGCCTGCCGGAGAAGGGCTATTACTTCGACGACGCGCAGGCCAAGATCCGCGACGCCTACGTGGCCTACATCGCACAGGTGCTGACCCTGTCCGGCGTGGACGCGGCGCAGGCGGCCGAGCAGGCCAAGGCTGTGATGGCCTTTGAAACCCGCCTGGCCAAGGCCTCGATGTCGCGCATTGAAATGCGTGACCCGGCCAAGCGCTACAACCCGCTCAGCGCGGCCGACGCCGACAAGCTGACCCCGAACTTCAGCTGGACCGCGCTGTTCGACACCCTGAAGGTGCCGGCCGCGCAGAAGTTCTCGCTGGCCCAGCCGGGCTTCTTCGGTGAAATGGACAAGATGCTGGCCGACGTGCCGGCCAGCACCTGGCAGGCCTACCTGCGCTTCCACACCATCGACGACGCCTCGCCGTACCTGAGCAGCCAGTTCGAGAAGGCCAACTTCGATTTCTATGGCACCACCCTGCGTGGCCAGAAGGAAATGCAGCCGCGCTGGAAGCGCGTGCTGGAGTCGGTCAACGGTGGCATGGGCGAAGCCCTGGGCCAGCTGTATGTCGATGCCGTGTTCCCGGCCGAATCCAAGGTGGCCATGCAGCACCTGGTGGAAAACCTGTCGCAGGCGCTGAAGGCGCGCCTGGAGCAGCTGCCGTGGATGGGCGAAGAAACCAAGAAGAAGGCACTGGAGAAGTGGGCCAGCTTCACCCCGAAGATCGGTTACCCGGACAAGTGGCGTGACTGGGCGGGCCTGCAGACCAACGGCGACAGCTACCTGGGCAACATGCAGGCGGCACGTGCGTTCAACTACCGCTACATGCTGGACAAGATCGGCAAGCCGGTGGACAAGACCGAGTGGGGCATGACCCCGCAGACCGTCAACGCGTACTACAACGCCACCAAGAACGAGATCGTGTTCCCGGCGGCGATCCTGCAGGCACCGTTCTTCGACGCCAAGGCCGATCCGGCGCTGAACTACGGCGGCATCGGTGCGGTCATCGGCCACGAGATGATGCACGGCTACGATGACTCGGGCAGCCAGTTCGCCGCCAACGGCAACTTCGACAACTGGTGGACCGATGCCGACCGCAAGGCCTTCACCGAGCGTACCGACCAGCTGGTCGCGCAGTTCGACGGCTATGAATCGGTGCCGGGCGTGTTCGTGAAGGGCAAGCTGACCCTGGGCGAGAACATCGGCGACCTGGGTGGCCTGACCGTGGCCTACGACGCGCTGCAGATGGCGCTGAAGGAAGACCCGAAGGCGAACGTCGAAGTGGACGGCCACAGCCAGGACCAGCGCTTCTTCATGAACTGGGCCACCGTGTGGCGCCGCAACTTCACCGATGGTGAGCTGCGCGTCCGCCTGAACACCGACCCGCACGCCCCGGCCAACTTCCGTGCCAACGGTGCGCCGTCGAACATGCCGTCCTATGCCGCTGCATTCCAGTGCAAGGCCGGCGACGCGATGGTGCGTGCCGACGACAAGCGCGTGGTGATCTGGTAATCGATCATGCGTGATGCGTGATGCAGAAGGCCCGGCAATTGCCGGGCCTTTTGTTTGAGCGGTTGGTGGCGCCGGGCGGTGCCCGGTGGATCTCAGGCCAGCTCCGGCTCCCGCGCCAGCATGCGATGGAAGCGCTGCAGCACGTAGGGGTCCACCAGCCCTCCAGACTGCGCTTCGATGATCCGCAATGCGGCTTCGTGCTCCATCGCGTCGCGGTACGGGCGCACGCTGGTCATCGCATCGTAGGCATCGGCGATGGTGACGATGCGCGCGCCCAGCGGGATGGATTCGCCGCGCAGCCCATCGGGATAGCCGCTGCCATCGAAGGCTTCGTGGTGGGCGCGGATCAGTCGCGCCACGGGCGCGGCGTCGCTGCGGCCAGTGGCCAGGAAGATGTGTTCGCCGCGCATCGGATGCTCGCGCATGATCGCGCGCTCCTCATCGGTATGCCGGCGCGGTGCCAGCAGCACATCGTCGGGAATGCCGATCTTGCCGATGTCGTGGAAGCGCGCGGCCAGGCCGATCTGCGCACAGGCCTCGTCATCGAGATCGCAGTGCGCGGCCAGGCGCTGCGCGAACAGGCCGACGCGGTCGCAGTGGTGGCGGGTGTAGGCGTCGCGCATCTGCAGCGACATCGAAAGGGCATCGATCAGGCAGGCCTGCGCGTGCAGCAGGTCGGGGGCGGGTACGGCGTCAGGAAACATGGTCATCCGCCCGCACCGGGTGGGGACCGGTGCGGGGTATTCGGGGGCGATCAACCCGGGGCGAGGGTGGTCAGAAGGGCGCGGGCCGCGTTGAAGCGGTCTTCCGGCAACGGCAGCGGGTGCTTGATGCGCAGCTTGTCAGGCCCTTCCATGGCGTACAGGTTCGGTTGTTTCTGGATCAGCTGGATCACCGCCATCGGGTTGATGTTCGGCTTGGATTCGAACACGATGCGGCCACCGTTCTCGCCCAGGTCGAGCTTGCGGATGCCCAGCGTATTGGCTTTCAGCTTCAGCTCGGCGATGGCGAACAGGTGCTTGGCCGCATCCGGCAGCAGGCCGAAGCGGTCGATCATCTCCACCTGCAGCTCGCGCAGCGCATCGCTGTCGCGCGCACTGGATATGCGCTTGTACAGGGTCAGGCGGGTGTGCACGTCCGGCAGGTAGTCTTCCGGAATCAGCGCCGGCACATGCAGTTCGACCTCGGCACCGCGCACTTCCTCGCCGGCATCCAGGTCGGGCAGCTTGCCCTGCTTGATGCTGCGCACCGCGCGCTCCAGCAGCTCGGTGTACAGGCTGAAGCCGACCTCGGCCATCTGCCCGCTCTGGTCCTCGCCGAGCAGTTCACCGGCACCGCGGATCTCCAGATCGTGCGTGGCCAGGGTGAAGCCGGCGCCGAGCTCGTCCATCGACGCGATCGCTTCCAGGCGCTTCTCCGCATCCGGGGTGATCGAACGGCGGTCGGGCGCCACCAGGTAGGCGTAGGCGCGGTGGTGCGAACGACCGACGCGGCCACGCAGCTGGTGCAGCTGGGCCAGGCCGAAGCGGTCGGCGCGGTTGATGATGATGGTGTTGGCGTTGGGGATGTCGATGCCCGACTCGATGATCGTGGTCGACAGCAGCACGTTGAAGCGCTGCTTCTGGAAATCCAGCATCACCTTTTCCAGCTCGCGCTCGGGCATCTGCCCGTGGGCGATGCCGATCCGCGCCTCCGGTACCAGCTCGGACAGCTCGCGCTGCATGCGGCCGATGCTTTCCACGTCGTTGTGCAGGAAGTACAGCTGGCCACCGCGCGCCAGCTCGCGCTGGAAGGCTTCGCGCAGCAGCGCGTTGTCCCACTGAGTGATGAAGGTCTGCACCGCCAGCCGGTTCGGCGGCGGCGTGGCGATGATCGACAGGTCGCGCAGGCCGGCCATGGCCATGTTCAGCGTGCGCGGAATCGGCGTGGCGGTCAGGGTCAGCAGGTGCACGTTGGCGCGCAGCGCCTTCAGCGCTTCCTTCTGGCGCACGCCGAAACGCTGCTCCTCGTCGACGATGACCATGCCCAGGTCCTTGAACTTCACGTCCGGCTGCAGCAGGCGGTGGGTACCGACGATGACGTCGATGGTGCCGGCGGCGACCTTTTCCAGCTCGGCCTTGATTTCCTTGGTGGTCTTGAAGCGCGACAGCACCTCGACCTTCAGCGGGTAATCGGCGAAACGGTCGCGGAAGTTGCGGTAATGCTGTTCGGCCAGCAGCGTGGTCGGCACCAGCACGGCCACCTGCTTGCCGGCACTGGCGGCCGCGAATGCCGCACGCACTGCCACCTCGGTCTTGCCGAAGCCGACGTCGCCGCAGACCACGCGGTCCATCGGCTGGCTGCTGGCCAGGTCGCGCAGGGTGGCGTCGATCGCGGCCAGCTGGTCCGGCGTTTCCTCGAACGGGAAACCGGCGGCGAACGGCTCGTACATCGCGCGGTCCACCTGCAGTGCCAGGCCGGCACGCGCCTGGCGGCGGGCCTGGATCTCCAGCAGCTCGGCGGCGACGTCGCGCACCTTCTCGGCGGCCTTGCGCTTGGCCTTGCTCCACTGTTCGCCGCCGAGCGAATGCAGCGGCGCGGTTTCCGCCGAAGCGCCAGAGTAGCGGCTGATCAGGTGCAGCTGGGCGACCGGCACATACAGCCGGTCACCCTTGGCATATTCGATTTCGAGGAACTCGCCGGGCATGCCGCCGACGTCCATCGCGATCAGGCCACGGTAGCGGCCGACGCCATGATCCTCGTGCACGATCGGCGCGCCTTCGGTCAGCTCGCCGAGGTCACGGATGATCGCTTCCGGTTCGCGGCCGGCACGGCGCGTGCGGCGGGTGCTGCCGGCGCGCTCGGGGAACAGCTGGCGCTCGGTCAGCACCGCGATGCGCGGATCGTCCAGCGCGAAGCCATCCTCCAGCGGCGCCACCGCGATCGCGAAGCGCGCATCGTCGGCGAGGAAGCTGGGCAGGTCGGCCGCCACCGGCGGCTTCAACTCGGCGGCCTGCAGCACTTCCAGCAGCGCCTCGCGGCGGCCGGGCGAATCGGCGGCGATCAGCACCCGGCCCGGATAGTGGCCGAGGAAGGATTTCAGCGCGTCGCCAGCGGGCGCCTCGCGCGCGGCCACCGGCAGCGGCGGCAGCGGCTGGTCGCCCAGCGCGTGCGCGTCGGCGATGCGCGCATGGTCAGCCGACCACACCTCGATGCGCGGGGCATCGTTCAGGCGCTCGCGCAGCAGCTCCGGCGACAGGTATAACGCCGACGGCGGCAGCAGCGGCCGTTCCACATCGTGGCGGCGTTGTTCGTAGCGCTCACCGGTCTGCGCCCAGAATGCCTCGGCGGCTTCGCCGGCACCGGCGCAGACCACCGGCAGGCTGCCGTCGGGCAGGTAGTCGAACAGGGTCGCGGTGCGTTCGAAGAACAGCGGCAGGTAGTACTCGACGCCGGCCGGCGCCAGTCCGGACTTCAGGTCCTGGTACAACGAACTGCGCCGGGTATCGACATCGAAACGCTCGCGCAGCGTGGCCAGCACGCGGGCGATGCTGGCTTCATCCATCGGCACTTCGCGGCCCGGCAGCATGTGCACCGCCTCGACCTTGTCCAGCGAACGCTGGCTTTCCGGATCGAAGGCACGGATCGAATCGATGTCCTCGTCCAGCAGCTCCACCCGCAGCGGCTCGTCGGCACCCATCGGGTACACGTCGAGCAGGCCGCCGCGCACAGCGAAGTCACCCGGGTCCATCACCTGCGGCACGTTGCGGTAGCCGGCACTTTCCAGGCGGCGCTTTTCGGCTTCCAGGTCCAGGCGCTGGCCGACCTTCAGGTCGAAGCTGCCGCCGATCACGTAGCTGCGCGGGGCCAGCTGCTGCAGCAGGGTCTGCACCGGCACGATCACCAGGCCGCGCTTCAGCGTGGGCAGGCGGTGCAGGGCGGACAGTCGCTGCGAAATGATGTCCGGATGCGGGCTGAAGCGGTCGTAGGGCAGGGTTTCCCAGTCCGGGAAGGCGACCACCGGCAGGGCCGGGTCGCCGCCGAGCAGGGTGTGCAGGTCGGCTTCGAGCTGGTTGGCACCGTGGTTGTCACGGGCGATCACCAGCAGGGGCGCGTCATGCGCACGCGCGGCCTGGGCCAGGTACCAGGCCAGGGCGGTCGGCGATGCGGGGGCGCGCCACCAGGCGCGGAGCTGGCCGGCGCGCGGCAGCGGCGGGGCGGGGTATGAGGTACGCGACATGGACCCCGGATTTTAGCAGAAGCCCCAGCCCGGCTCGGTGTGTAGTGCCGGCTGCCGGCCGGCAGCCTCATGCGCCGTTGGGGTAGCGCAATGCCGGCCAGCGGCCGGCACTACCGGAATGCGTCGCCGGGGCATGCCCGGCGCTACCGTCAGTTGTCCAGCTCCAGCACCATCCGCACCAGGCCTTCGGCACCGGTCGGGTGCGGCACCGGTTTGAAGCCCAGCGAGGCGGCCAGCTGCTTCATCGGCTCGTTCTCGGCGGCAACGTCGCCGTACAGGCGGTCCAGGTACTTGCCGCGGCCCCACTTCACCAGCTTCCGCATCAGCTGCCGGCCCAGGCCCTGGCCAATGAGGAAGCGGCTGATCAGGATCGCGTACTCGGCTTCACGGGTGCCGGGGATGATCGAGGCCCGGGCGACCGCGCCGACCACTGCTTCACCAGCGGGCAGGGATTCGGCTGCGACCAGGGTGATCTCGGTCTTGGGATTCGGGTGGGTCAGGCGCTGGGTGGTTTCCGGCGACAGCTCGGTCACCGCCTGCAGGAAACGATCACGGATTTCTTCCGGCCCGAACAGGCTGAACGCCGCTTGCAGCGGTGCGCCATCTTCCGGGCGGATGGGGCGGATCAGCAGCTCGTGGCCGCTGGGAGCCTTGAAGATCTCATGCCAGGGCGGCATGCGGTTGCGAGTGGCCATACCGGGTGATTCCTTGGTGGTCCATCGATTGTGGCATCACCGGGGCTGCATTCCGTGAACGAAAGGCTCACGGCGGTACAGCCTCGTGAAGGCCGTTATTCGGGGGCTTTGAGCCAATCCAGGCGGGTGCTGGCCCCGGGTTCGCCCAGGTGCTGGCGCAGCGCCGGCAGGGCCGGGCCGACCACCCGGTCGAACTGCCAGGGCGGGTTGAGCAGCAGCATGCCGCTGCCGTTGAGGCGCAGCGGCGAGTCGTCCGGGCGCACCAGGAACTCGATCGTCATCGCCGACTTGACCGGCAGGGCAGTGGCCTTGCGCAGGAAATGCAGGATGGTGCGGCGCTGCTTGATCGGGAACCAGACCGCACAGGTGGCCTGCGGCCAGCGTGCCAGGGTCTCGGCCAGGGCGGACAGCACGGCCTGGTACTCGGCGTCCTGCGCCTCGTACGGCGGGTCGATCAGCACCAGGCCACGACCGATCTTGCTGCCGTTGAACTTCGGCGGCAGCAGCGAGCGCAGCAGGGCGTAGCCATCGCCGGGGCGCACATCGACGCGGCTGTCATGGGCGAACAGGGCCTTCAGCGTGGCCGTTTCGGCTTCCTGCAGCTCGCAGACCGCCATCCGGTCCTGCGCGCGCATCGCCTGTGCGCTCAGCAGCGGCGAGCCCGGGTAGTTGGTCATCGCGCCGACCGGGTTGTCGGCCTGCACCGCCTTCAGGTAGCGCTCGACCACCTCCGGCAGCTTGGGCTGGGCCATCAAGCGCATGATCCCGGATTCGGCCTCCAGGGTCTTGCGGCTCTCTTCGCTGGCCAGCAGGTAGCGGCCGGCACCGCCGTGGGTGTCGAGCACGAAGAACGGGCTGTCCTTGCGCTTGAAGCTGTCGATCAGGGCCAGCTGCACGATGTGCTTGAGCACATCGGCGTGGTTGCCGGCATGGAAGGCGTGGCGATAGTTCATGGGCGGCAGTGTACGGGGCGGCGGCCGCAGCGGCTATGCTGCGCGCCATGACAGTTCCCGTTGCCCATGTCCTGGTGGTCGAGGACGAAGCCGCCATCGCCGAAACCGTGCTCTATGCGCTGCGCAGCGAAGGCTATGCCGCCAGCCACTGCCTGCTGGGCGGCGAGGCCCTGCAACGGCTGCAGGCCGGCGATATCGACGTGGTGGTGCTGGATGTGGGCCTGCCGGACCTGGGCGGTTTCGAGGTCTGCCGGCGGCTGCGCGCGCAGCCCGGGCCGGCGGCGCAGCTGCCGGTGATCTTCCTGACCGCCCGCAACGATGAAGTGGACCGCGTGCTCGGCCTGGAACTGGGCGCCGACGATTACATGACCAAACCGTTCTCGCCGCGCGAGCTGGTGGCGCGGGTGCGTGCGCGCCTGCGCCGTGCGGCACCGGCTGTCGCAGCGCCCCGCGCGGACGCCGGCTGGCAGGAACACGGGGCCTTCGCCATCGACCGCGAAGGCCGGCGCATCCGCTTCCGCGGCCATGCGCTGGACCTGACCCGCTACGAATACGCGTTGCTGGAAGCGCTGCTGCAGCGCCCGGGTGCCATCCTCAGCCGCGCGCAGCTGATGGACCGGGGCTGGGACAGCAGTGCCGACAGCGCCGACCGCACCGTCGACACCCATGTAAAAACGTTGCGCGCCAAGCTGCGTGCGGCCGGTGCCAGCGACGACCCGATCCGCACCCACCGTGGCCTTGGCTACGCGCTGGAGGTCTAGCCGATGCGCCTGGTACTGAAGCTGTTCCTGGGCTTCTTCCTGATCACCGGCATCGCGGCCTTCTTCGTGATGCGCGTGTTCGTCAACGAAGTGAAGCCGGGTGTGCGCCAGGCGATGGAATCGACCCTGGTCGACGCGGCCAACGTGCTGGCCGAGATGGCCGCCGCCGACGTCAAGGACGGCACCATCCGCAGCGGCAGCTTCACCCGCAACCTGGCCAAGGCGCGGCAGCGCGACCTGAAGGCGATGGTCTGGCGTTTTCCCAAGCGCTCGCTGGATTACCGGGTGACCATCACCGATGCCAAGGGCATCGTCATCTACGACTCGCTGGGCCGCGACCTCGGGCGTGACAATTCACGCTGGAACGATGTCTACCGCACCCTGCGTGGCGAGTACGGCGCCCGCTCCAGCCCGGAAGTGCCAGGCGAAGAAGGCGATACGGTGATGCATGTGGCGGCGCCGGTGTACGACCCGGCCGACGGCCGCACCCTGATCGGCGTGCTCAGCCTGGCCCAGCCCAACCGCAGCATCGATCCGTTCATCGCCGCCAGCCAGCGCGCCATCATCGAGCGCGGTGCCTGGTTGATCGGGTTGTCTGCCCTGGTCGGCGTGCTGGTGACGATGTGGCTCACCACCGGCCTCGGCCAGCTCAGCCGCTATGCACGCGCGGTCAGCGCCGGCGAACCGGTGCCACCGCCACGGCGCCGCCGCGATGAGATCGGTGACCTCGGCCAGGCGCTGGAAACCATGCGCCGCAAGCTGGAAGGCAAGGCTTACGTGGAACAGTACGTACAGTCACTGACGCACGAAATGAAGAGCCCGCTGGCGGCGATCCGCGGTGCCGCCGAGCTGCTGCAGGAGCCGCTGCCCGAGGCCGACCGCGTGCATTTCGCGCGCAGCATCGTCGACCAGCAGGAGCGGCTGACCGAGACCATCGACAAGCTGCTGGCGCTGGCGGAAGTGGAACAGCACGGCTGGCTGCAGACCCGCGATCCGATCGCGCTGCCAACCTTGCTGGCCGATGCGGCAGCGGCGGCGCAGGTGCGTGCGCAGGCGGCCGGCGTGCAGGTCTGCATCGGCAGCGTGCCCGACCTGCGCGTGCAGGGGGATGCCTATCTGCTGCGGCAGGCGTTGCACAACCTGATCGACAACGCGATTGCCTTCTCACCACCCGGCGCGGACATCGCGCTGCAGGCCGAGGTGGACGGGCAGGGCGTGCGCCTGCAGGTAGCGGATCGCGGTGCTGGCATTCCCGACTACGCGCGCGAACGGGTGTTTGAACGCTTCTATTCGCTGGCCCGCCCCGGCAGCGGCCGGCGCAGTTCCGGCCTGGGCCTGCCGTTCGTGCAGGAGGTCGCGCGCCTGCATGATGGTCGCGCCAGCCTCGACGCCCGCGATGGCGGTGGCACCGTGGCCAGCCTGTGGCTGCCGTTGGCACTGCCGGGCCAGCGTCCGCGCCGCTGACTTCACACTCGCTTCAAATTCGCCACAAACCCTGCTCACCGCAGCGGTCCATCCTGCAGCCCTCTCCAACGAGGATGGACCATGAAATCCCTGAAGATGCTGCTGCGGTTCGCCATTGTCGGCGGGCTGATCCTGTTGCTGCTGGTGCCGCTGATGATGATCCGCGGGGTCATCACCGAGCGCAGCCAGTACCGCGACGAGGCCTTTGCCCGGGTGGCCGACAGCCGGGCCGGCACGCAGCAGCTGGTGGGCCCGGTACGTGTGGTGCCGTGGGTGGACCGTCAGCAGGTCGAGGTGGTTGACGCCCAGGGCAACAAGAAGACCGAGATGCAGGTCACCGAGGGCCACTGGCTGCAGATGCCGGTGTCGCTGGAGGTGGGCGGCGAGATGCTGCCGAGCCAGCGCGAGGTGGGCCTGTTCAAGGTGCCGGTGTACAGCTGGAATGGCCAGTTGAAGGCGACCTTCGCCGAAGACGATTATCCGACGAAGACCGGCCGTACCTATGGCCAGCCCTATGTGGCGCTGGGGGTTTCCGACGTGCGCGGCCTGGTGGGCACGCCGAACCTGCGCGTGGACGGCAAGCAGCTGCGGTTGCTGCCCGGTGTTGGGGCGGCCAGCGAAATCGGCCGTGGCCTGCATGCGCCGGTGAGCGGTTTCGCCGCGGATCAGGGCGGCGCGCTGGCCGCCAGCACCGTTGAACTGGAGCTGCGCCTGGATGGCAGCCGCATGCTGTCGGTGGTGCCGGTGGGCGATGACACCCGCATTGCGCTGCGTTCGAGCTGGCCGCACCCATCGTTCAGTGGCGCCTTCCTGCCCAACGAACGCCGCGTCGATGCACAGGGCTTCGATGCCCGCTGGGCGGTGTCCTCGCTGGCCTCCGATGCACAGCGCCAGCTGCGCAGCGAGGATTCGATCGATTCGCAGGCGGTGACCGTGTCGCTGGTCGATCCGGTCGATACCTACACCCAGGCCGACCGTGCCTCGAAGTACGGCGTGCTGTTCGTGGTGCTGACCTTCGTCGGCTTCATCCTGTTCGAACTGATCAAGTCGCTGCGCATCCATCCGCTGCAGTACCTGATGGTCGGCCTGGCACTGGCGATCTTCTTCCTGCTGCTGATCAGCCTGTCCGAGCACATCGCGTTCTGGAAGGCCTACCTGGTCTCGGCCGTGGCCTGCATCGGCCTGCAGGCGGTGTACCTGGCCAACGTGCTGGGCCACTGGAAGCGCGGCCTCGGCTTCGCTGCGCTGCTGACCGTGCTGTACGGCGCGCTGTATGGCCTGCTGGTGTCGGAGAACAACGCGCTGCTGATGGGGTCGCTGCTGCTGTTCGTGATCCTGGCGCTGGCGATGTGGGTGACCCGCCGGGTCGACTGGTACGCGCTTGGCGCGGACCTGAAGTAAGGAGCACGCCATGAGCTGGCGCCAGGGATTGCGGCAACGGGCACGGCAGGGCATTCCAGCCCTGCTGGAAGTGGATGCACTGCTGCAGGCACATGGCGTGCTGGCGGCCCTGCCGGGGGCACGGATCGCCCCCGGCCTGGTCCGCTTCCAGCTGGCCGCGGTGACCTGCGAGGGATTGCAGGGCAAGGGCCTGGCCTGGTTGCAGGGCGCGCGGCAGGGACGCGGTGCGCTGGCGGGGAAGGTGCCGCGCTACCGGCCATGGAAGGCCGGGGCGGACGCACTGACCGAAATCGGCATCGGTGGCCTGCCCGATGATTGGCCCGCGCATGCGGCGGTATACGGCTGCAGCAGCATCGACCGGAGGCACTGGTTGCTGCTGCTGCCGGAGCGGGCGCAGCTGTGGCTGGGATGGAGTGGGTGATTCGGCTGTTCATCCACGCATGGCGTGGATCTACTATCGCTGTCCATGACCGATGGGACGGTATCGGCGCGCTCCTGCTGGCTAGACTCGATGGGTTGATGAGCAGGCCGCAAGGCAGGGGTGCGATGTGTTGAAGTGGGGCGTGCTGGCCGTAGCGCTGGCGATGGGTGGCAATGCGGCGGCGCAGCAGCGTGAAACGGTGGACCTGGACATGGTCAGCCGCATCCGCCAGGAGGCGTTCCACCGTTCGCAGGTGATGGACACCTTCAGCTATCTCACCGAGCGAATCGGCCCGCGGCTGACCAACTCACCGGCGATGGGCCGCGCCAACGCGTGGACCCGTGGCAAGTTCAACGAATGGAAGCTGGACAACGTCCACGACGAAGCCTTCGATGACTTCGGCCGTGGCTGGGAGTTCACCTCGGCCAGCGTGGAAATGCTGGGTGACCGCATCCAGCCGCTGCACGCGCTGCCGAAGGCGTGGACGCCGGGCACCCAGGGCCCGGTTGAAGGCGAGCTGGTGCAGGTCGAGATCAAGAAGCCCGAAGACATCGAGAAGTACCGCGGCAAGCTGCGCGGCAAGATCCTGCTGCTGGGCGAAGCGCGCGAGTACAAGCGCGGCACCGAGCCGGATTCCCATCGGCATGACGCGACCTCGCTGGAAGGCCTGCAGGAGTTCACCCTGCCGAAGGACCAGGATGCCACCGCCGAGCGCGCCAAGCGGGTCAAGGAGTACCAGGAACGCCAGCAGCTGGCAGCCAAGGTCAATGCGTTCTTCGTCGAAGAGGGCGCGCTGGCCTCGATCAGCATCAGCAGCTGGGATAACGGCATCATCCGCGTTGCCGGTGGTGGTTCGCGCAAGGCCGGCGAGCCGGTCGGCATTCCCGAGCTGGCGATGATCAGCGAGCACTTCAACCCGCTGGTGCGCGCGCTGAAGGCCAAGCAGAGCGTGCGCCTGCGCGTGGATGTGGCCGCGCGCTTCACCGATGAAGCCGACCAGCCGGGCTACAACACGCTGGCCGAGATCCGCGGCAGCAGCAAGCCCGATGAAGTGGTGATGATCGGTGCGCACCTGGATTCCTGGCACAGCGGCACCGGCGCGGCCGACAACGCCGCCGGCGTGGCGGTGATGATGGAGGCCATGCGCATCCTCAAGGCCACCGGCGCCAGGCCCAAGCGCACCATCCGCGTGGCGCTGTGGAGCGGCGAGGAGCAGGGCCTGGTCGGCTCGCAGGCCTATGTGGCCAAGCATTTCGGCCGTTTCCCGGAACCCACCGACCCGGCGCAGAAGGCGCTGCCGGCCTCGCTGCGCGAACCGACCGGCGCGCTGCAGAAGACCCGCGATTACAGCAGGTTCCAGGTCTACTTCAACATGGACAACGGCTCGGGCCGCTTCCGTGGCATCTACGCGCAGGAAAACCTGGCGGCGATGCCGATCTTCGAAGCCTGGCTGGCCCCGTTCCATGACGTCGGCGCCACCACCGTGGCCACCCGCAACACCGGCAGCACCGACCACATCAGTTTCGACCGCATCGGCCTGCCGGGCTTCCAGTTCATCCAGGACCGGCTGGACTACTTCACCAATGTCCACCACAGCCACCTGGACACCTGGGACCACGCCGAACCGGAAGACCTGAAGCAGGCCGCGGCCATCGTCGCCTCGTTCGCCTACAACGCCGCGATGCGCGAGCAGTCCTTCCCGCGCAAGGTAGAACCGTAAAAGGGGACGGAGGGGATTAAGTCGTATCTCCCCTCCGTTTCCCGGTTGCAGGCCCAGCGGCTGGGCAATCGCGACTTAATCCCCTCCGTCCCCTTTTTCCGCAGGGGGCGGTGGGCTGGTAAAATCGGGGGATTCCCGTTCCTCGAGCCGTCCATGACCTGCCGCACCCGCTTCGCCCCCAGTCCCACCGGCTACCTGCACATCGGTGGTGCCCGCACTGCGCTGTACTGCTGGCTGGAGGCCCGCCACCGTGGCGGCGAGTTCGTGCTGCGCATCGAGGACACCGACCGTGAACGCAGCACCCAGGGCGCGATCGACGCCATCCTGGAGGCGATGGAGTGGCTGGGCCTGGATTACGACGAGGGCCCGATCTACCAGACCGACCGCGTCGCCCGTTACCAGGAAGTGGCCGAGCAGCTGATCGCCGACGGCAAGGCCTACTACGCCTACGAAACCCGCGAAGAGCTGGACGCGATGCGCGAGGCCGCCATGGCCAGGCAGGAAAAGCCGCGTTACAACGGCGCTGCACGCGAACTGGGCCTGCCGTACAAGGACGACCCGAACCGCGTCATCCGCTTCAAGAACCCGCTGGAAGGTACGGTGGTGTTCGACGACCTGATCAAGGGCCGCATCGAGATCGCCAACAGCGAGCTGGATGACATGGTCATCTTCCGCCCGGACGGCTACCCCACCTACAACTTCGCGGTGGTGGTGGACGACTGGGACATGGGCATCACCGAGGTCATCCGCGGCGACGACCACATCAACAACACCCCGCGCCAGATCAACCTGTACGAAGGCATCGGCGCGCCGGTGCCGAAGTTCGGCCACATGCCGATGATCCTCGACGAGCAGGGCGCCAAGCTGTCCAAGCGCACCGGCGCGGCCGACGTGATGCAGTACAAGGACGCCGGCTACCTGCCCGATGCGCTGCTGAGCTACCTGGCCCGCCTGGGCTGGTCGCACGGTGACCAGGAGCTGTTCAGCCGCCAGGAGCTGATCGACCTGTTCGACGTGAAGGACTGCAACTCCAAGGCCTCGCGCCTGGACATGGCCAAGCTGGGCTGGGTCAACCAGCACTTCCTGAAGACCGAGGACGTGGCCGCCATCGTGCCGCACCTGGTCTACCAGCTGCAGAAGCTGAGCCTGGACGTGGCCGCCGGCCCCGCTCCGGAGGACGTGGTGGTCGCCCTGCGTGAACGCGTGCAGACCCTGAAGGAAATGGCCGATAAGGCGGTGGTCTGGTACCAGCCGCTGACCGAGTACGACGAAGCGGCGGTGGCCAAGCACTTCAAGGCCGGCGCCGAGGTGGCGCTGGGCAAGGCCCGCGAACTGCTGGCAGCGCTGCCGGAATGGACCGCCGAATCGGTGGGCGTGGCCCTGCACGATGCGGCCGCCGCGCTGGAGATCGGCATGGGCAAGGTCGCCCAGCCGCTGCGCGTGGCCATCACCGGTACCCAGGTCAGTCCTGACATTTCCCATACCGTGTACCTGGCCGGCCGCGAGCAGGCCTTGAAACGCATTGATGTGGCCATCACCAAGGTAGCAACGGCCTGAGGCATCCTTGCCAGGCCCGAACCGGAGAACACGCATGCCCGCCAAGACCGCCACTGCCTGTACCGCCCCGCACCACCACGTCCACGATGCGTCGGATTTCGTGGCGGTGGTCGAGCGTGTCTCGCGCGAACGCGGGCTGCGCCTGACCCCGATCCGCGCCAATGTGCTGAAGCTGATCGCCGAGGCCGGCAAGCCGGTCAAGGCCTACGAGCTGCTGGAATGGGTGCGCAACGGCAAGGGCGTGGGCGCTGATGCCCCGCCCACCGTGTACCGCGCGCTGGACTTCCTGATGGCCAATGGCTTCGTGCACAAGCTGGAGTCGGTGAATGCCTTCGTGGCCTGCCATCACCCCAGCAGTGCCGCGCACTCGGTGCCGTTCCTGATCTGCAACAGCTGCCACAGCGCGGTGGAACTGGAAGACCGCGAGATCGTCACCCAGCTGGAAAAGCGCGCCAAGGAGCTGGGCTTCCAGCCGCAGGCGCAGACCCTGGAAGTGCACGGCCTCTGCGCGCGCTGCGCCGGGTAGCGCAACGGTAGTGCCGGCCGCTGGCCGGCATAGGAGCGGGGTCAGATCCCTTTGCCATTGGCAAAGGGATCTGACCCCGTTTCATGACAAGGCTAGTCCATCGGCTTGGAGCGGGTATCCACCCGCACGATCACCGACATGCCTGGACGCAGCTGCGCGGCCAGCTTCTGGCCTTCATTGATCGATATCCGCACCGGCAGCCGCTGCACCACCTTGGTGAAGTTGCCGCTGGCATTGTCCGGGCGCAGCACGCTGAACTCCGACCCGGTGGCGGGCGCGATCTCCTGCACGCGGCCGCGCAGCACCTGGCCGTGGAATGCGTCCACCGAGAACGTGGCCGGCTGGCCGACGGCCATCCCCCAGGTCTGGCCTTCCTTGTAGTTGGCCACCACCCACAATGTGTCAGGCACCAGGAACAGCAGCTGCGAACCTGCTGCGACGTACTGGCCCACGCGTACGCTGGCTTCGCTGATCTGGCCGTCGCGTGGCGCGTGGATCACTGTGTTGGCCAGGTCGATGCGCGCCAGTTCCAGCTGTGCCTGTGCGCTCTCCACCTGGGCTTCCAGGCTCTTGCGCGCCACCTGGGTCGACACCAGCGTTTCCTCGGCGATGCGGATCTGCGCCTGCGACTGCTGCACGCTGGCCTGCGCCGAGGCCTGGGTGGTGCGGAACTTGTCGCGGTCGTTGACCGACACCAGCTGCTGCGCGGCCAGCTCCTCATAACGCTTGGTCTCGTTGCGCGAGCGCTGCAGTTCGGCCTGGCCGGCCGACAGCGTGGCCTGCGCGGAGGCGATCTGCGCACGATTCTGCGCCTGCGACTGGTCCGAGTTGGCCAATGCTGCCTGCGCACTGTCCAGCGTCGCCTGCGCCTGGGCGACACGCTGCGCATAGATACGGTCATCGATGCGCAGCAGCGGCTCGCCCTGCTTCACATGCTGGAAGTCCTTCACCAGCACCTCGGTCACGTAGCCGTTCACCTGCGGCGCCATCACCGTGATCTGGCCGCGCACATAGGCGTTGTCGGTCACCATCACGCTGCTGGTGAACGGCCACAGGTGCCAGGCGCGCAGGATCAGCGCGATGCCCAGCAAGGCCACCACCACCATCACCACCACGCTGCGCGCGCTGGGCTTGAGGTATTTCGGCGCGACCGCGGGTTCTGCCGGGGTGGGTGCGGGCGCCGCGTCGGTCGGCGGTGGTGGGGTCACGTTGTCGGTGTCGTCGGGGCGGGGCGGGACGGGAGGCATGGGGGGACTCAACGGGGCGCGGCCAGCGTGGCCGTAGTGGAAAGGGCGGGGTGGCGCTTGCGCCACTGCTTGAGCACGGCGGTGCGCAGCGTCAGCAGCAGCAACCAGCACAGGAAGCCGATCGCCAGCCAGCCGCTCAGCGTGAACACATCATTGAAGCCGCGCACGTTGGCTTCGCGGCGCGCGGTCTGCGCCAGCTGCGCGCTGCCCTGCGCGCTGCGCAGCACCGGGTCGGTGATCTGTGCGCTGTACAGCTGCTGCTGGAGGCGCAGGCGCTGCGCCACCACCGGGTCGGCGGGGTCGAGCTGGCTGGTCAACGCACTGGAGTACAGCTGCTCGCGATGCAGCTGGAAGGTGCCGAGCACCGCCGAACCGGCCAGGCCGCCCAGGGTCTGCGTGATCGACAGCGTCACCAGGAAGGTGATCATGTGGTCCACGCCCTGTTTCAACGCGGCCGAGATGCCGAGCATGATCAGCGGGCCCATGAACATGCCGGCACCGACCGAGGCCAGGAACTGGCTGGCGTAGAAGTCGTGCGGCCGGTCCAGGCTGGTGCGGTGCTGGTCGAAGAACGCGGCGGCACCCAGCAGCAGGATCGCCATCAACAGCTGCGCGATCAGCCGTTTCGGGCCGAAGGTCAGCGAGGCGCCGGCGATGCCGACGATCACCCCGGCCAGGATCACCACGAACAGCGGCCGCATCTGGTCCGGCCCCATGCCCAGCGTGCGCATCAGGTTGACCACGCCGTAGGACTGCTCGGTGGTGAGGAAGCGGATCAGGAAGGCGCCGACGATGAAATGCAGCACCGGCAGTGTCGACAGCCAACGGATCTGCAGCAGCGGATTGCGCCGGTAGTGTTCGATGATCAGTGCGACGGTGGTCAGCGCGATGGAGGCGATCAGCGCCCAGCCCAGCCACGCGGTGTTGAGCCACCAGCGCGTATAGCCCTGCGCCAGCACGATCACCAGCAGCGCGACCGCCGGCGCAAGCAGGGCGAAGGTGAGGAAGTCCAATGGCTCGAAGGCCTTCACCTGGATGCCCGGCGGCAGCTTCAGCAGCACCACCGCTGCAAACGCGCACAGGGCCAGGCCGGCTTCGAACGAGTACAGCTGGTGCCACTGGCCGGTATCGACCAGGCCCGGCGATACGATCCAGGCAATCGGCACCGCCAGCTGCGAGAGGCCGACACCGATCACCAGCAGGTTGCCGGTGAACCGCCGCGGCAGCGCCTGCAGCATGTACAGCGTGCCCAGCGTCGAACAGGCCGCACCAGCGAAGCCGCTGGCGGCACGGGTCAGCATCGTGGTCTCGAAGCTGCCGACGAACAGGTGCAGCACCGCCAGCGCCGCATACAGGCCCAGGCCGATCTCGGCGAACAGGCGGATGCCGTACTGCTGGCGGAACTTGAAGGCCAGCAGGTTGGCGGTGACATTCACCATCGCATAGGCGGCCACCAGCCAGCTGCCCTGGGTCGGAGTGAGTGCCAGCTGGCCCTGCAGGAACGGCAGGTTGGCGGTGACCAGCGCATTGCCGAGGCCGCCGGTGATCGCCACCAGCAGCGACACCAGGGCATAGGCCACGCGCCGATAGGGCGGATGCCAGGGCATCGATGCCGAACCGGGCATGGTCGGCTTCTCGTGCTCCTCCCAATCCGGAACCGGCTTCAGATACGGCTGGACCATCAGCGGGCCTCGCTGGTTGCTCCCTGGAGACCCCCGCGCAGCAGCTGCAGGGCGCGCCCGGCCAGGTGGGCGCGCTCGTCACGGGTCTTGCCGCGCAGGGCGGCGCCCAGCATGCCCGAGATCAGTGAAATATCCGTCTTCTCCAGGTCGGCACGGCACAGGCCGGCGGCCTTGGCGCGGGCGATCGGCGCTTCCAGCAGGTCGCGCACGGTTTCGCGCGCGGTGCGCATGGCAGGAACATCGGAGTCGACCGCGCGCCAGTAATCGGCCAGCGCCGGCGAATCGATGATGCGCTGGGCCATGCCCTCGAACACCTCGAACAGGGCGTCGTCGCGGTCGCCGAGCTGTTCGACCTGGCGCCGGATTCGGTCGACCGTACGCTGCAGCAGCGCCTGGATCAGCGCGGTGCGGTCGGGGAAGTTGCGGTACAGGGTGGCGCGGCCCACCTGGGCGCGTTCGACCACCAGGTCCAGCGGGGCGGTGACGCCGTGTTGGCCGAACACATGATCGGCGGCGTCGAGGATGAGGGCACGGCGGGCAGCAGCATCGGCACGTTGAGCGGTCATGGAATTATTTTCGGACAAAAGTGTCCGTTTGGCGAGACTTTGAGTGACGGGATTGTCCGGTTGTTGTCGTACGCACATCTTTGTGACGGATGTGTGATGGCGTGGGGCGAAATGAAAAAGGGGCCCGAAGGCCCCCGCTGTGTACATGTGGAAGGAGTGGCAAGGAGATCCACGCCATGCGTGGTCTCGGGCTGGGGTCAGAGCGCATTCCTGCGGAATGGGATCCGACCCCCGGCGTGGTGCAGTGGATCCACGCCATGCGTGGATGGAGGAGAATCAGAAGAACGCGCGGATGCCGAATGCGACGCCGCGGCCCGGCAGCGGCGAGTAGTCGCGCAGCAGCGAGGTATGCGGGCGCACTTCGCGGTTGGTCAGGTTGCTGCCATCCAGGAACACCTCGTAGCTGTTGCTCGCGTTGCGGTCCCAACGGTAGGCCAGGTGCGCATCGACCAGGGTGTAGCCGTTGCTCGGTTCTTCGTTCTGGGCGACGTCCTTCTGGCGGCTGTAACGCACCGCGCCGACCGAGGCGCGCCAGCCGTCCTTCGACCAGCGCAGGTCGGCGCCGACGCGGGCCGGAGCGATGCGCGGCAGGTAGCCGGTATTGGCCAGTTCCACCGAGTAGTTGTGGTTGTGGTCGCCGTGCGGCACGGCGATGTCCAGGTTGCGGCTGCCGCTGCCATCCAGCTTGGCCTTCACGTAGTCGCCGAACAGGCGCAGGTCCCAGTCACCGGCGCCACCCTCGAACAGGTGCACCAGCGCTTCGGCCTCGGCACCGCGGAACACCGCGTCCTGCTGGGTCCACGCACGAACCGGCAGGCCCTCGGTGACGCCGGTGTCGGCCAGGTAGATGAAGTCCTTGAATTTGGTCTGGTAGACCGACGCGGAGAAGTCCAGGCGATCACTGTGGGTATGGATGCCCAGCTCGATGCGCTGGCCGCGCTCGGTCTTCAGGTTGGCGTCGCCGATTTCCAGAGAGCGGGTGGCGATGTGCGCGCCGGCGGCATACAGCTCTTCGTTGGTCGGTGCACGCTCGGAGCTGTCCACGCCGATGCGCAGGTCAACGGCATCGTTGAGCTTCCAGATGCCGGCGGCAGACAGGTTGGTAGCGCCGAAGGTGCGGCGGCGGTAGTCACCGGTCGGGTCCAGCTTGACCTGGTCGTGGCGGCCGCCCAGTTCCAGCTTGAACGGGCCGAACTGCTTCTCCTGCAGCACGAACAGGCCGATGTTCTTCGTGCCGGTATCCGGTACGAACGCCTCCTCGCCCTTGGCGCCGAAATCACTGTTGCCGAACTGCAGGCCGAAGGCACCGTCCCAGCCGCCGATCTGCTGCTGCACGGCTTCCAGGCGCGCCTCGATGCCACGGTTGGTGAAGCGGGTGGACGGCGTGCCGGCCTCCAGCTCCACGTGCTCGTAGTCGGTGTAGGCCACGCGTGCGTTGATGTTCTTCAGGAACGAGACCGGGTTGTAGATGCCGGCCTTGGTCTCGAAGCGGTTCTGCACCATGTCGATGCGCACGTCATGCTCGTCGCCGCCTTCCTCTTCATCGCCATGGTCGTGGCCGTGGTCATGGCCATGATCATCACCATCGGCATGCACGTGCGCGCCATTGGGAATGCCGTAGTTGGTGCGGTAGGTGCTGGCCGACACACCGAAGTAGCCGCCGTCGCCCAGCCAGGTTGCGCCGACGCCACCGGCGCGGGTGCGGATCGAGCTGTTGTCCAGGCGACCCCGGCGCGGTTCTTCGCCCTCGGCCGCATCATGGTCGTGATCGTGGTCATGGTGGTCTTCAAGGCTGTCGATCACCGCGTAGCCGGGAATGCGGTAGTCGTCGCCATTGCGCACCAGGCCATCCACGTGCAGCACGACATTGCCGCTGACACCGTCGAGGCGGAACATGCCGCTGCGTTCGTTGTTCACCGAATTGCCACGCAGCTCGGCGCGGCCGCTGAGCGGGCGCTCCGGCAGTTCGCGCGCGATGCGGCCATCGACCACATTGACCGCACCACCGATGGCGCCGCTGCCGAACAGCAGCGTGGCCGGACCCTTCAGCACTTCGATCTGGTCGGCCAGGAACGGCTCGATGCTGGTGGCATGGTCGGCGCTGACCGTGGAGGCGTCCATGTTGCCCATGCCGTTGGACAGCACGGCCACGCGCGGGCCTTCCTGGCCGCGGATGATCGGGCGGCCGACGCCAGGGCCGAAGAAGGTGCTCTGCACGCCGGGCAGCTTGGCCACGGTATCGCCCAGGGTGCCGGCCTTCTGCTCGTCCAGGCGCTCACCGGCCAGCACGTCCACCGGGCGCGCCAGGGATTCTGCATCGCCCTGCAGCGGCGACGCGGTGACCTGCACCGACGACAGCTCGGTCAGGTGGCGGTCACGATGGGAGGTGTCCTGGCCGGCTGCAAAGGCGACGGACGGCAACAGGGCAGCGAGGGCCAGGGCCAGGGAATGCGGCTTGAGCCGAGGAGTGTGGGCGGGCATGGGCAGGTCCTTTGTTACAATGTATCAATCACGGGGCGCACGAATCCCGTCGATGGGACAGGGGGAGGGAAACCGTGCGGGTCGGAGAGGGATGTTATATTATTCCATAACGATTCGCCGACCCTGCTGGAAGTCATGTCCCTGTCCTCACGCCTGCGCCACCTGCTCGACCGTTTCGGTGCCACTGGTTCGATGCTGTGCGCAGTGCATTGCGCGGTGATCCCCGTGCTGCTGGCGGCGGCGCCGTCGCTGGGCCTGTCGTTCTGGCTGAGCGATGGCGTGGAACGGGCGCTGGTGGTGTTCGTGACCCTGCTCGGGCTGTTCAGCCTGGTCTGGGGCTATCGCCGCCACGGTGCGCTGCGCGCGCTCGGCTTCCTGATCCCCGGCCTGGTCGCGCTGTGGGCCGGCGTGCTGTACGACCCGCTGCACCACAATGCGGTGCCACATGCGGTGGTGATGACCATCGGCGGCCTGCTGGTGGGCGTTGCCCACCTGGTCAACCTGCGCCTCAACCACGGCCACGTGCACGACGCAAGCTGCGCGCACTAGGCCCGCCGTGATAGGATTTCCGATCGTGCGCGGGGGCGCCCAGCAAGGCGGCCCCGCCGAACCCGTGTCAGTACGGGGTAACCAGATTTCACACTTGAGGAGTTGAAGACATGGGTAAGGGTGACCGCAAGACCGCCAAGGGCAAGCGCTACAACGCCAGCTACGGCAACGCCCGTTCGCACACCGCGAGCAAGGTCGCCGTAGGCGCCGCCGCCCCGGTTGCCAAGAAGACCGTGGCCAAGGCTCCGGCGAAGAAGGCTGTGGCGAAGAAGGCCGTCGCCAAGGCCTGATCCGGCCGACCGACCGGTCCAAGGAAAACGCGGCGCCTGGCGCCGCGTTTTTTTATGCACGTTCTTGTAGAGCCGAGCCCATGCTCGGCTGGCGCAATGCAGCCGAGCATGGGCTCGGCTCTACAGGGGCGTCAGCGCAGCGTCTTCTTCAGCGTCTCCGCATTGCCGTCGTTCGGCGCGGCCGGCACCTGCAGCAGGTGGGCCAGCAGCGGGTAGACGTCGACATTGTCGAAGCCGTCGATCACCAGGCCCTGGCGGAACGATGGGCCGCTGGCCACGAACACCGCACGCATCGACGGCAGGGCATTGTCGTAACCGTGCGAGCCCCGGTCCTGGTGGACGCGCTTGGCGAGCTTCTGCTGGTGCAGCGCGTCCCAGCCTTCATCCATGTTGCAGATGATGGCCGGAATGCGCGGGTGGGTGCCGTAGTGCCAGCGTGCCGGCAGGTTCTCCTTCTTCCAGCACTCGTAGTGCGCGTGGCGGCCGAGCAGGGTACGTTCGGCCTCCGCCTCACGACCGGCCACTGGCGCGAAGCCCACCGACTGGCCCTGGCTGACATTGCGTGCGATGGCCGGATCGACCATCGATTCGGTGGAAATCACCTGGCTTTCAGGCACCGATGCCATGCCGTGGTCGGATACCACGATCACATTGGTGGTGGCGGCCAGGCCGCGTTGCTGCAGGCCGTCGAGCACCTGGCCGACGATCAGATCGGCGCGTACGATCGCGTCGGCGTACTGCTTCGACCCGGGGCCGTAGTTGTGGCCGGCCTTGTCTACGTGCTCCATGTACAGCGTGGTCAGGCGGGGAGCATCGGCATCGGTCTGTGCCAGCCAGTCGAGCACGATGCCCGCGCGCTGCTCCAGCGGTTCCTTGCCGTCGTAGACGCGCCACTGGCTGGGGCGCACACCCCGGATTTCCGATTCACTGCCCGGCCACGACGTGGTGGCGGTGCGCACGCCGGCATTTTCCGCGCCGACCCAGATCGGTTCACCCTCCCACCAGCGGCTGTCGGTCACCGCTTCACGGTTGCCCAGTTCGAAGCGGCCGAGGGCTGCGTCGTCCATGCTGTTGTTGACGATGCCGTGGTGATCCGGACGCAGGCCGGTGACGATCGTGTAGTGGTTGGGGAAGGTCAGGGAAGGATAGGACGGCGTCATCCAGCGAGCGCGCACGCCGCCGTCGATCATCCGCTGCAGGTTCGGGGTCAGCCCGCGGTCCAGCGCATCGGCGCGCAGGCCGTCGATGGAGATCAGCAGCAGCTTCGGCGGCGTAGCCGCAGCGACGGACGTGGGAACGGAGGCAGTAGGGGCGGGCGCAGTGGTGCAGGCAGCCAATGGCAGCAGCAGCGCCAGCGAACAGGTCAGGCGTACGGAAGTCATCTGCTCATGATAAGCCGCTGCAATGACGCCCCCAAGACACGGCGTGCTATCGCGCGCCGTGTCCGCGCTTTTTCCTTGTCCCCGCGCCTGTCGGCGCGCCCCCTTCAACAAGAAGGGGGCATTTCTCCAAGCATGTCCCTGATGCTTCCATCCACGCATGGCGTGGATCTACCGTGCCGACCAAGGTCGACACCTGCCAACAGTTGCGCAGAATGACGTTTGGACAGATCGCAGGAACCTGTCGAAGGCGGGGTGGGTCCGGTTGCAGGGGCGTGAGCGCCATGGATGGCGCGACCGAGCTTACAGGGACGTACTTGCAGCGTCCCCTGCAACTGGACCCACCCCGCCTCCCCGCAGGAAGCCCGCTGTTGCTCTAGCCTCTGCGGGTGCCGGGCGCAGCCCGGCCAGCCCTCTCAGGCGAACAGCGGGGCCTGGCGCTGTTCCAGCCGCAGCAGCGCGGCCTTGGTTTCCAGGCCGCCACCGAAGCCGGTCAGCGCGCCGTTGCTGCCGATCACGCGGTGGCAGGGCAGGATGATCGGCAACGGATTGCGACCATTGGCCGCGCCCACCGCGCGGGTCGCGCTGGGTTGTCCCAGATGCTGCGCCAGCTGCAGGTAGCTCCAGGTCTGGCCGAACGGAATCAGCGCCAGCGCCTGCCACACGCGCAGCTGGAACGGCGTACCACGCGGCGCCAGCACAAGGTCAAAGCTGTTGCGCTCGCCGTGCAGGAACTGCAGCAGCTGCTCGCGCGCTTCCGGCAATGCATCCGGTGCGTAGTGCCAGTCATCGCTCCCGCGTGCGGGGTGGCGGTTCTCCGGGAACAGCACATGCGAAAGGCCACGCTCGTCGCCGGCGATGGTCAACACGCCGATCGGGCTGTCGAAACGATCGAACAACAGGGTCATGTCGGTTCTCCAACGAAAGTGCCGGACAGGTGCCACAGGTGCAGCACGGCATAGGCGCGCCATGGGCGCCACGGCTGCGAGCGTGCTTCGGTCGCGCGCTCGCTCAGGCGCTGGCCCTGCGCGTGGCCGAGCACCTGCTGCAGTACAAGATCGCCGGCCGGGAAGGCATCGGGCTGGCCGAGGCCACGCAGGGCGATGTACTGCGCGGTCCATGGGCCGATACCGGGCAGTGCCACGCAGCGGGCAACAAATTCTTCCAGCGCCTGGCCGGGCCCGAAGTCGAGCTGGCCGTTGGCGCAGGCGGTGGCCAACGCGCGAACGGTGGCGGCGCGGCTGCGCGGCAGGCCGATCGATTCCAGAGGCGCCTCGGCCAATACCTCGGGTGCCGGGAACTGGCGATCGAAGTCGGACGGCATGCCCGGCAGGTGCGCGCCATAGGCATCGACCAGCCGCCGCGCGAAGGTGGTGGCTGCGGCAACCGTGACCTGCTGGCCGAGCACGGCGCGCACGCCGACCTCGAAGCCATCCCAGCCACCGGGCACGCGCAGGCCGGGGCGCTCGGCGATGCCACGCGCCAGCAGAGGTTCCTCGCCGAGCGCGGCATGCACCTGCTGCAGATCGGCATCAAGGTCGAAGACACGGCGCACGCGGCGCACGATGTCCGGGATCAGGCGCGGATCCACCGCACCCAGCTGCAGGCGCAGCTCCGGGCGCTTCGGGTCTGCAGTGACGCGCAGCAGGGTGGGGCGCTCCGGCGTGCCCAGCACGCGCTGGTAGCTGTCTTCGCCGATCAGTTCGATGCCGGGCAGGCTGCGCTTGCGCAGGAACGCGAGCATGCGCGGGAAGTCCAGCGGTGGACGGTAGCCCAGGCGCAGCACCAGGCCGCCATCGTCGGCGGCCAGCGGTTGATGCTGGCGGCGCAGTGCGGTGGGCGCCATGCCGCAACCCTGCAGGAACGCGGTATTGAAACGGCGCAGGCTGTTGTAGCCGGCGGCCAGCGCGACGTCGGTCACCGCCAGCGTGGTTTCGGTCAGCAGCTGCTTGGCCAGCAGCAGGCGATGGGTGGCATGGATCTGCCCGGGCGTCGCGCCCAGGTGTTCGACGAACAGGCGCTGCAGCTGGCGCGCGCTGAGGCCGAGCTTCGTTGCAAGATCGGCCACCGGCTGCTCCTGCAGGAAGCCGCCGTGGATCAGGGCCAGGGCGCGCTGCACGGTCTGCCCGGCCAGTGCCTGCTGGGCCTGTGGTGCCAGCTCCGGGCGGCAGCGCAGGCACGGGCGATAGCCGGCTGCGGCAGCGGCAGCGGCGGTCGGGTAGTAGGTGATGTTGCGCGGCTTCGGGGGCGGTGCCGGGCAGACCGGGCGGCAATAGATGCCGGTGCTGCGCACGGCGGTGAAGAACACGCCGTCGAAGCGTGCGTCGCGGGCCAGGCGGGCGCGGTCGCAGGCGGCGGTGTCGAGGGCGAGGGCGGTGTCCATGGCGCCAGTCTAGGCGGGTGCGGGTGGCAATACTCGCCACATTCGGACATGGATGCTGGAGAGGGTACTGGCAGGGCTTGCAGCCCTGCACCCGCAACGTCACCGTCAACGTCTCAATCAAAAGCTGGCAGTCCGTGGGATGGCGGGGCGGTGTGGGCTGGCAGGACACGCCGTAAACCTGTGGTGGTCAAGCTTTTCTGGACACTCTCAAGGGGTGTTCAGGCTGCCTGCTCTTCGTGGAGGGCAGGCGGCACCAGGCCGTTGGCGGTGTGCAGCCGACGGTGGTTGTACCAGTCTACGAACCGTTCGATATCGGCCACCGCCTCCTGCCGCGCCGGGTACTTGGAGTAGAGCCATTCTCCCTTGAGGGTGGCAAAGGTCCGCTCCACCACGGCGTTGTCCCAGCAGTTGCCCTTACGGCTCATGCTTTGGATGATCCCGTTGTCGCGCAGGATCTCGGCCATAGCATGGCTGGTGTATTGCCGGCCCTGATCGGAGTGAAACAACAGCCCCGTCTTGGGACGGCGCTGCTTCAACGCCCCCTGAAGCGCCCTGACGGCCAGCCACGCGCCCGCTTCGTGGGAATGAGCCCAACCCACCACCCGGCGAGCAAACAGGTCCACGACAATGGCCAAATAGAGCCAGCCCTGCTGGGTCGGGATGTAGGTGATATCGCCTGCCCAAACCCGATTGGGCGCTGTCGGGTTGAACTGTCGGTCCAATACATTGGGAACCGTCAAAGCCTGTGGCCCAAGGCTGTGATACTTGTGCCGCCGGTGCTGTCGAGCCCTCACTCCAGCCCTGCGCATCAGCGTCCGAGCACGGTAGCGTCCGACTTCCAGGCCCTTGTTGGCCAATTCCTTGACCATCCTGCGGGACCCATAACTGCCGCGACTGGATTCATGAATGCGACGCACCAGTTCAACCTGGTCCAGAAACTGCTGATCGATCTGAGGTTCCCGGCGCAGCCAAGCGTAGTAGCTGCTGCGGGGATAGCCCATCAACTCGCACAGCAGCCGGATTGGAGCAGCCTTCCCCAATTCTTCGATCACTTGTTCCGGTGATCGCTGTCCCGAATGAAGAAGGCGATGGATTTTTTTAGGAGATCCCGCTCCTCCTTGAGCCGGCGGTTCTGGGCTTCCAGTTCGGCGATTCTGACCTGGGGGTCTGGCGGAGGAGCCTGGGCCTGAGGCTCATGTTTGCGGCGCCACTGCTCAATCCAGCGCCTCAATGCCGTGGGACCGACATCCATCAGTTGGCAAACGTCCCTGACGGTCTGCCCCTCCACAACGACAAGGCGAACGGCCTCGTCTCTCATGCCCTGCGTGATCTGATTTGCCATGGGTTGCCTCGATTCTCGAAATTGATCCCTATCGAGTGTCCAGGTTGATTAGACCACCACAACCCGTTCATGGGGGCTCGATGGCGCCATCCATGGCGCCAACGGTCCTGCCAGCCCACATCGCCCCACCACTGACAGTTGGTCGCTGCAGTTGGTGGGTGCCGACCGTTGGTCGGCACGCTTTGCTGTTGGTAGGTGTCGACCTTGGTCGACACGCTTTCCCAAGGGTCAGAAGGGGTTCATCACCACGCGCTGAATGCGCGGCCTGGACGGGTAGACTGTGGCTCTTGCTCAGATGAAGACCGGTTGCCCGATGTCCGCCAAACTCCGCTGGTTGCCCCTATTGTGCCTGGCCCTGGCGGGCTGCAGTCAGTTGGAGAATCCGGGCAATGTGACCGCTGCCGACAAGGCGGCGCGGGCACCGGCCAGCGATGGCGAAAACATGGTGTCGATCAATGCGGCCGACGCGCCACCACCGCCAGCGCCGCCGCGCAGCCGGGCGGATCGGCCATGGCCGCAGGCGCAGCTGGAGAATGGCCGCGCCTGGGTCAGCTGCAGCACGGAATATGCTGGCGATGCCGGCGACGGCGTCGAGCTGGAAGGCCTGCAGCGCGAGCAGATCACCCAGGCCCTGGCGCCGTGCGCCGAGCGGGGGCTGATGCGCGTGCGTTACGCCGGCAAGATCAACCCGGGCTTCGCCGAGATGATGTGGCGACTGGCGGTGGTCGCTGACGAGCAGAAGATCCACAAGCGCATCCTCGATCTGGACTCCAGCGGCGGCCAGGTGGAGTCGGCGATCGTCGCCGGTGACAGCATCGGTGAATCGGGCTGGACCATCTGGGTGCGCGAAGGCTCGATCTGCCACAGCGCCTGCGTGTTCGTACTGGCCGCCGGTGACAACCGCCTGCTGTCGGGCAAGGTCGGCATCCACCGCATGATGCGCATCAGCTCCAAGGCCACCTCGCGCGCCGAGCTCAACCGCGAACTGCACGAGGTCTACGACAACGTGAAGGATTACCTGCAGCGCAATGGCGTGGCGGTGGGCGTGGCCGATCTGATGATGACCGTGCCCAACCGCAGCCTGCGCCTGCTGACGCCGGATGAGCTGCGCCAGTACGGCCTGGACGGCACCAACGCGGTGCAGGACGACCTGGAGCGGATCAAGCAGATGCGCGCCTGCGGCGATGATTTCGTGCAGCGCAAGGACGCGTTCCTGATCGCCTTCGACCAGCAGTGCAAGCGCGAAGGCGCCGACATGGAATCGATCAACAGCTGTGGCCAGGCCCTGAAGCAGCGCTTCGGCTTCCCGGATGCGGTATGCCCGGAAGAGAGCCCGCTGTCTGAAATCGATGTGGCGACGCTGCCACCGGCACCGTCCGAGCCGCCGCCGGTGGCCGAACAGGCCCCGGCCGCAACCGGCACGCCGGCCGCGCAGGCCGACGCCGCAGTGGTGGAAGGCAGCGCCCACGCACGCTGACGAATGGCTCACCGCGCTGGCGTAGACTGCGGTTCTTTCCCGAGAACCGGCGGTGTCCATGAAGCGCGTGCTCCTGCTGCTGTCCCTGCTGCCCCTGACCGTGTTGGCGCAGACGCCTGCGCCGGCCACGCCTGCACCGGCTCCGGCACGCCCGGCCCCTGCCTCGCCAGCGGCCGCGAAGCCCGCTACCGCCGGTTCCCCTGCGTTGACCGCTGCACAGCAGGCGCAGGTGCAGAAACAGGACGCGGAAATGGGCGCCGCCGCGGTGAAGGCAGCGCAGCTGGTCGATGCCAACCGCGCCGGCGAATTGTGGGATGGCGCCTCCGCCGTCGCGCGCCGTGCAGTACCGAAGGCCGCCTTCGTCAGTCAGCTGACCACCGAACGCACGCGCTTGGGGGCGCTGGCCGGGCGTGGCCAGCCGACCATCACCCGGGTCAAGTACAGCGCCGGTGCCGCAGTACCGGAGGGGCTGTACATCAACGTCAGCTTCCCGACCCGTTTCGCCAACAGCGCGCAGCCGGTACGTGAGCTGGTCTCGTTCCGCTTCGACGAGGACCAGGTGTGGCGCCTGGCCGGATACAGCCTGCGTGCATCGGCACCCTGAGGGTCGTTAGCAGGTAATTCATTGGCGGAGCCATTTGCAGAGATGCTTGGAAAAACAACGATGCAATATCATCTGACCGAGGGTCAGCTTAATAGTCCGGCTGCCGCTTTGGCTGTCGCTGGTCTGTCAACGCGCGTGGGATTTGCGCTCCCTGAAAGTTACATTGAATTCTTCAAGGCCCACGATGGCGGTGAGGGATTCATTGGTGACAACTACATTATTTTCTGGAAAGTCGAAGAGGTGGTCGATTTCAATCGTGAATATGAGGTCGAGACATATGCTCCGGGAATATTCCTGTTCGCCTCCAATGGCGGAGGTGAGGGGTATGGGTTTGACACATTTGATGTGGCAATGCCGGTGGTTCGGGTTCCCTTCATAGGTATGGATCGTCAGTATGCGATCTCGGTAGCGCGGGACATTCCCGATCTGTTTGCTCAGCTGGCAGAACAGGATGATTGACCTGGATAAGCATTCGCGTCCCAGGGGCATGGAGTTGTTCGAGATCAAGCCCGTTATCGTTGGCGGTGATCCGTTCTGTCCAGAGAATAAAACGTGGTTGACGAGACAGCAGCACTTTGAAGCTGTGCGGTACTGGAACCGAATTATCAGCAGTCTGCGTAATGAATCGAAGTAATTAAGGGTCCTCCGATCAACCTGTCGTCCCGTGGATGAGAAAATGGCAACTGAACTGACAATGCTGGCCTGGTCGATCGTGCTCGGCTTCGTCTACATCTTCGCCACCTCCACGGTGGTCACCCGCGAGCGGGGGATGAAGTGGAATGCCTCGGCACGCGATGGCGATGCAAAGCCGGTCAGCGCGCTGGCCGGTCGCCTGCAGCGTGCGCAGGCCAACTTCCTGGAGACGTTCCCGTTCTTCGCCGCCGCCGCCATCGCAGTGGTCGTGGCCGGGCGCGGCAACGACACCACGGCGCTGGCCGCGCAGGCCTACTTCTGGGCGCGCGTGGCCTACCTGCCGCTGTATGCCGCGGGCGTGCCCTACGTGCGCAGCCTGGTCTGGGCGGTGTCGCTGCTGTCGATCCTGGCGCTGGTGTTCGCGTTGTTGTGACCCGGGCCTGATCCAGATCAAGGCCGGTCAGGTGCGTGGCGCTATGCTGCCCGGACTGGATCATTGGCGGGAGGCGCGCATGCGCAGGATGGACGTGGTGGTGGTCGGCGCCGGACCGGCAGGTCTGTGCTTCGCGCGCGCGCTGGCCGGCAGCGGCCTGCAGGTCGGGCTGGTTGAAGTGCAGCCGCGCCAGGCCCTGGCAGAGGCCGCCTTCGATGGGCGCGAGATCGCGTTGACCCATGCCTCACGACAGAGCATGGAACAGCTGGGGTTGTGGCAGCGCCTGCCGCACGCCGGAATCGCTGAACTGCGCGATGCCAAGGTGATGAACGGCGGCTCGCCGTTCGCGCTGACCTTCGCCAGCAGCCAGGTCGATGGCCAGCCGCTGGGTTGGCTGGTGCCCAACCATCTGATCCGCCGCGCTGCGTGGGATGCCGTGCAGGGCCAGGACGGCCTGGAACTGTTCGACGGGCGCAAGGTGCTGGGCGTGCAGGTCGATGCGCAGGGGCACGTGGTCAAACTCGATGACGGCAGCGAACTTCATGCGCGGCTGCTGGTCGCCGCCGACAGCCGCTTCTCCGCCACCCGCCGCATGCTCGGCATCGGTGCGCAGATGCGCGACTTCGGCAAGTCGATGCTGGTGTGCCGCATGCAGGTCGAGCGCGACCATCACCACACCGCGTGGGAGTGGTTCGGCTACGGCCGCACCATGGCGCTGCTGCCGCTCAACGAGGGCCAGGCGTCGGCGGTGATCACGCTGCCACCGCGGCAGATCGAAGAGCTGCTGGCGATGGACGAGGTGGCCTTCGGTGAGGCCATCAGCGGTTGCTTTGAGCACCGCCTGGGCCGGATGCAGCCGGTGGCCACGCCGCAGGCGTATCCGCTGGTGGGTGTGTACGCGCACCGTTTTGTCGGCGAGCGTTCGGCGCTGATCGGTGATGCCGCAGTGGGCATGCACCCGGTCACCGCGCATGGCTTCAATCTGGGACTGGCCAGCGCACAGCGGCTGGCGCAGGCCATCGTCGAGCAGCAGCGTCGCGGTGCCGACATTGCGGCAGCCGGCATGCTGGCCAGCTACCAGCGCGGTCATCGGCTGGCGTCGCGGCCGCTGTACGAAGCCACCAATGCGATCGCCAGCCTGTACACCGACGATCGCCGTCCGGCGCGCCTGCTGCGGGCGGCGGGCCTGCGCCTGGCGCAGGGCGTGGCACCGTTCAGGCAGCTGATTGCCTCGCACCTGACACAGCGCGTGGCCTGAACAGGTTCAGATCAGCCGGCGGCCAGCACGCGGATCTGGCTGTCGGCGAATTCAACCACCTGGCCTGCGCGGATCTTGCAGGCCTTGCGCAGTTCGACTTCGCCGTCCACCAGCACCTGGCCCTCGCTGATGACCATCTTGGCTTCGCCGCCACTGGTGACCAGGTCGGCCAGCTTGAGCAGCTGCTTGAGTTCGACGTAGTCACCGTCGAGGTCGAATTCGAGAATCTGCATGGGGCGGGGTTCCTGGGAAGAGGGCGCAGGCCAGCGGCCGGGCCGGAAAGAGGGCGCGTATTGTGCGCCAGCACGGGGCAGGACGGCACGCGCATGGAAAGCTGTATGCGTTGTTCAGGATCAATGCGGTATCATTCCGCTCTGAGCGAGTGAAATCTCCTCCGACCGAGCAGCGCCAGGGCACGCGATAAGAAGGGCGCCCAAAGCGCGGACCATCCCTTTTTTATCGCACTGCCAGGAAGACGGCAGTGCCTTCGGAGTTCCCCATGTCCCAAGATTCCCAAGCGCCGCTGCAGTTTGCGCAGCTCGGCCTGTCCGAGCCTGTGATGCAGGCGGTCACCGCCATCGGCTACGAAACCCCGTCGCCGATCCAGGCCGCCACCATCCCGGCGATGCTGGAAGGCCGCGACGTGCTGGGCCAGGCCCAGACCGGTACCGGCAAGACCGCTGCCTTTGCACTGCCGGTACTGTCCAACATCGACCTGCAGCAGATCAAGCCCCAGGCCCTGATCCTGGCGCCGACCCGCGAACTGGCCATCCAGGTCGCCGAGGCGTTCCAGTCCTATTCGTCGAAGATTCCGGGCTTCCGCGTGCTGCCGGTGTACGGCGGCCAGCCGTACGGCCAGCAGCTGTCGGCGCTGCGCCGTGGCGTGCATATCGTGGTCGGTACCCCCGGCCGCGTGATCGACCACCTGGACCGCAGCACCCTGGACCTGTCCGAGCTGAAGACCCTGGTGCTGGACGAAGCCGATGAAATGCTGCGCATGGGCTTCATCGACGACGTCGAAGCCGTGCTGAAGAAGCTGCCGGAGCAGCGCCAGGTGGCCCTGTTCTCGGCCACCATGCCGCCGCAGATCCGCCGCATCGCGCAGACCTACCTGCAGGACCCGGTGGAAGTGACCATCGCGGCCAAGACCACCACCTCGGCCAACATCCGCCAGCGCTACTGGTGGGTGAGCGGCATGCACAAGCTGGACGCACTGACCCGCATCCTGGAAGTCGAGCCGTTCGATGCGATGATCATCTTCGCGCGCACCAAGGCCGGCACCGAAGAACTGGCCAGCAAGCTGCAGGCCCGTGGCCTGGCCGCTGCCGCCATCAACGGTGACATGCAGCAGGCCCAGCGTGAGCGCACCATCGCCATGCTGAAGGAAGGCAAGCTGGACATCCTGGTCGCCACCGACGTGGCTGCCCGCGGCCTGGACGTGGAGCGCATCAGCCACGTGCTGAACTACGACATCCCGTACGACACCGAAAGCTACGTGCACCGCATCGGCCGTACCGGCCGTGCCGGCCGCAGCGGCGAGGCGATCCTGTTCGCCACCCCGCGCGAGAAGGGCATGCTGCGCCAGATCGAGCGCGCCACCCGCCAGCCGATCGAAGAGATGCAGCTGCCGAGCGTGGAAGCGGTCAACGACACCCGCATCAACAAGTTCACCTCGCGCATCAGCGAAACCCTCGGTGCCGGCGGCCTGGATTTCTACCGCCAGCTGCTGGAGCGCTTCGAGAACGAGCAGAACGTGCCGGCCATCGAAGTGGCCGCCGCGCTGGCCAAGATGCTGCAGGGTGACACCCCGTTCCTGCTGCAGCCGCCGGTTCGTGCGCCGCGTGAAGAGCGTGCGCCGCGTGAGCGTTTCGACCGTGGCGACCGTCCGGAGCGAGGCGATCGCTTCGACCGCAACGAGCGTGGTCCGCGCTTCGAGCGTGGCCCGCGTCGCGACGACGCCGAAGGTGGTTTCGAGCAGCGTCCGCGCCGCGAGGTTCCGCCGCGTGGTGCGCCGGAGCAGGGCATGGAGACCTACCGCATTTCGGTCGGCCACCAGCACGGCGTGAAGCCGGCCAACATCGTCGGCGCCATCGCCAACGAAGCCGGCCTGGAAAGCCGCTTCATCGGCCGCATCGACATCCACGATGACTTCTCGCTGCTGGACCTGCCGGCACAGATGCCGCCGGACGTGCTGTCGCACCTGCAGAAGGTCTGGGTGTCGGGCCAGCAGCTGCAGATGCGTGCGCTGGCTCCGGGTGAAGACACCAACCCGGCCCCGCGTCCGTTCAAGCCGCGCTTCGACAAGCGTGGTCCGGGCGGCCCGGGTGGCCCGCGTCGCGGTGGCCCGGGCGGTCCGGGTGGCCACGGTGGCGACCGCGGCGGTGACCGCGACAGCCGCCCGCCGCGTCGTGACGGCTTCAAGCCGCGCGGCCCGCGCAGCTACTGAGCGGCAACGTAGCCATGACAACGCCAGCCTTCGGGCTGGCGTTGTCCGTTCCAGGGCCGGAAAAGGGGACGGAGGGGATTAAGTCGTATATGGCAGGCCACGTGCTTATGCCGAAAACGACTTAATCCCCTCCGTCCCCTTTTTCGCATGGTCAACACATTGCCGGTCCTAGGCTGAGCCGGTTCCAAAGGAGGTTGTCACCGCAGCACATTCGGGGGGATCCGGGATGGGTAGGAGTGGCACGGACCAACAGAGCCGGCGGGTACCGATGACCCGCGGCCTGGGACTGCGATTTGCGTTGTTGACGGGCATGGCGATTGGATTGGTCGCACTGTCGGCCTTGATCCAGGAACTGCAGGCGGCCTCCACCGCCTGGATCGCCGGCCAGGGCTACTGGTCGCGTGGTCAGCAGGATGCGACCGCCGCACTCAGCCGCTATCTGGCGCGGGGGGATGCGCAGGACCTGGACGACGCACGCCAGGCCCTGCAGGTGCCGTTGGGCGATCTGCAGGCGCGGTTGGCGCTGGAACAGGCCGAGCCGGACGAAGCCAAAGCCAGGCAGGGTTTCCTGCAGGGCGGCAACGCGCGCGCCGATATCCCGCGCCTGGTGTTCTCGTTCCGCTATGCGCGCGATATCGGTGCCTTCCGCGAAGCAACCGCGCTGTGGCGGAAGACCGACGGCGACCTGATGGCGGTGCAGCGCCTGATCGATGAGTTGCAGCTGCGGCACGACAGTGGCCCGGTGCCGACCGCCGCGCGTGACCGCTACCTGCAGCAACTGGGTGACCTTGATCGGCGGATGCAGGTGCAGAGCCAGGCGTTCTCGCAGGCGCTGCTGCGGATGGCGACGCTGGTGAGGCTGGCAACGTTGATGGTTGCGGGCCTGTCGGTGCTGGCGATCAGCCTGATGGCGGTTGCGCTGGCGCGTCGCGTCGGCAAGGACCTGACCGAACACGAGAGCCGTTTCCGCGCTGCGTTCTACCAGGCCAACGTCGGCATGCTCAAGCTCGATACCGAAGGCAAGGTGGTCGAGGCCAACCAGGCGATGGCCGATATCCTCGATCACCGCCGTGACATGCTGCTGCAGCTGTCACTGGGTGACCTGCTGATGGACGGCGAACTGGTCATCGATGGGGTGGGGCGCATCGATTGGGACCGCCAGCTGCGGCCGAGCGAACTGCGCTTCCGCCGTCGCGATGGCAGCCTGGTCTGGGGCCGCTGGAGTGGCACCGGTGTGCGCAGTACCGGCGGTGGCCTGTCGGTGTTCGCGATCATCGAAGACGTCAGCCAGAACCATGCACTGGCGCGCGAGATCGAGCACCACGCCAGCCATGATCCGCTGACCGGCCTGATCAACCGCCGCGAGATCGAGCGGCTGCTGGAGCGCGCGCTGCTGCAGGTGCGCAGCGAGGGCGGCACGCACGCGCTGTGCTACATCAACCTGGACCATTTCAAGCTGGTCAACGACAGCTTCGGCCACGCCGCCGGCGACCAGATGCTGCGCAGCTTCGCCGACTACCTGGTGGCGGCGGTGCGCGATGGCGACTGGGTGGGCCGGTTGGGCGCGGACGAGTTCGCGGTGTTCCTTGCCCATGCCGGGCAGGACGAAGCCAAGCGCGTGCTGCAGCGGGTGATCCGCAACCTGGGCCAGGCGACGTTCCCGGTCAGCGAGGGCAGCCCGCAGCTGAGCTGCAGCATCGGCGTGGTCGAGGTCAGCGCCGAGGCACCGGATGTGAACTGGCTGATGAGCGCCGCCGACAGCGCGTGCTATGCGGCCAAGCAGGCCGGCCGCAACCGCGTGCACTGCTTCAACGAGAACCGCATGGCGCTGGAGGAACGGCGCCTGGAGGCCGAACGCCTGCAGGGCGTCAGCCTGGCCATGGCCGAGAACCGCATGGTGCTGTATGCGCAGCGCATCGCCCGCGTCGGCGATCCCACGTACCTGCACTATGAGGTGCTGGTGCGCATGCGTGGCAGCGATGGCAGCCTGCACCTGCCGGGCCAGTTCATGCCGGCGGTGGAGCGCTATGGCATGGCCGTGGCGCTGGACCGGCACGTGCTCGGCCTGCTGTTCCGGCATCTGCAGGTGTGCCCGGCACACGTCCGGCAGCTGGGCCTGTGCAACGTCAACGTTTCGGCGCAGTCGATCGCCGAGCCGGGTTTCCTCGCCTTCGTCTGCGACCTGCTGGAGCGCAACCGCGCAGTGGCCTCCAAGCTGTGCTTCGAAATCACCGAGACCGCCGCGATCAGCAACCTCAGCCAGGCGCGCGCCTTCATCGATGCGGTGAAGGCGCGTGGCTGCCGGATGGCGTTGGACGATTTCGGCTCCGGCCTGTCCTCGTTCGGCTACCTGCGCCAGCTGCCGGCCGACATCCTGAAGATCGACGGGGCCTTCGTGCGTGACATGGATACCGATCCGGTCAGCCACGCCACCGTGCGCGCGATCAGTGAACTGGGGCGCGAGCTGCAGATGGAGGTGGTGGCCGAATGGGTGGAGACTGCCGAGGTCGCCGCCGCGCTGACCCGGCTCGGGGTGCAGGGCCTGCAGGGCTATGCGGTCGAGCGGCCGCAGCCGCTGGAGCGGATGACCCTGAGTGACCTGAGGCCGGTGCGCCTGGTGGCGGTGAAGGGGCCTCCCGCCGCAGGCTGAACGCCCGTCGGCGACTTTGGTCTACACGTGCGCCGCCGCCGCGGCTGCGATAATGCCCGGCAGGGGCGACGCGCAGTGGGCGCGGGCGTAAGCAGGAACAGGGCGTGGCGTGGTCGGCAGGCAGTGGCAGTACGGAACAGGGGTGGTGCTGGTCATGCTGCTGGTGTGGTTGGCAACGCCGTGGCCGCTGTCGGCGGCGGTAGCCGAAGCCGGGCGTGATTACCTGCTGGTCGGTGCGGCCACCGATGAACCCACCCCGCATCGCGCTTGCACGCCGGAGATGCTGGCGGGGCCACGGCAACAGGTGCAGGTGTCCGCGCCAGCGGGCGGCTGGTCGGGCCAGCCGCAGGCCCTGGACGTGTTCAATGTGTTTGCCGGCGAAGTCCGCGTGCAGCACGGTGATCGCGAAATCTGCGGCAACATGCACGATGCCCGTACCCGTGATTCCCGGTTCCGCGCAGGCATCGGCCTGGTCGCGGTGCCGCCGGCGGGCAGCCATGAACCGTTCCTGGTGTCATGGCAGACGCCGCTGAAGGCGCGCTGGGTACCGACCCTGCGGCTGGGGGCGCCCAGTCCCGTGCAGCAGAACGATACCGCCCGCCTGCTGGTGCGCGCGGCCTGCATCGCCGTGGCGATCGCGCTGGCGTTGTCGGCCCTGATGGCCTTCCTCACCACCCGCGACCGCAGCTTCCTGGTCTACATCGCCGGTACCACCGTGCTGGTGCTGTGGCAGGCCATCCTCGGTGGCCTCAGCGGCTACCCGGAGCCGTGGCTGCCGGTGGGCGAGCGCGGTGCCTGGTGGCTGCTGTCGTTGACCGCGGCGTCGCAGGCATTGGTGCTGCCGGCGCTGTGGCGTCTGAACGGCGGCGACCGCCTGCTGCCGCGATCGCGCCCGGTGCAGCTGCTGGTGCTGTGGGGACTGCTGGCGCTGGCCGCATGGGTGCCCTGGCTGCAGTGGAACAGCCTGGCCTGGGTGGCGCAGGGCCTGCAGGTGTCCTACCTGCTGGGTTGTGGCCTGGCCTTGATGGTCGGGGTATGGGCACGGCTGCGCGGTGACCGCTGGGCGCAGGCGGGGCTGGCAGCGCTGGCACCGATGCTGGTGCTGATCCTGGCCGATGCCTGCCGCGCTGCGTGGTTGCTGGAATACCGCGTGGAAGCACTGCAGCTTTCGGTGACCTGGCTGTTGATGATGGCCGCCTATGCGCTGAACCAGCGGCTGGGACGCCTGCGCCAGCAGCGCGATGAACTGCGCCAGCTGGCCGAAACCGATGGCCTGACCGGGCTGCCCAACCGCAGTGCCGGTCTGCAGCAGCTGGCCCGGCATCTGGAACGGGTCGATCGCGAGCGCGGCCCGCTGGTGATCGGCTTCCTCGACATCGACCTGTTCAAGGACATCAATGACCGCCATGGCCACGCCGTGGGCGACCAGGTGCTGGTGGCGGTGGCTCGTGCATTGCGCGCCGCGGTCCGCAGCCAGGACCAGGTGGTGCGGATGGGTGGCGAGGAGTTCCTGCTGCTGATGCCGGGCATGCCGCGCGAGGCGGCGTCGGCACGCCTGGATCGCCTGCGCCAGCACATCACCGAAGCGGGCCGGGTGCTGCAGGTGCCCGGCCTGGAGGTGACCGCCAGCATCGGCCTGGCGCAGTGGCGGCCGGGCGAGGACGACCTGGCTGCGCTGTTGCGCCGGGCCGACCACGCCATGTACGTGGCCAAGCGTGCCGGCCGCAACCGGGTATTCGACGGCGAAGAGCTCGATCCCCCCGGCCTGGCATGAAGCGCTGCGGGCGGCGATGCCGGATAATAGGGCGATGACCACCCGACTCAACAAACATATCGCCGACACCGGCTTCTGCTCCCGCCGCGAGGCCGATCGCCTGATCGCCGCCCGCCGGGTCACCGTCAACGGCCACCCGGCCGGCACTGGCGCGGTGGTGGGCGAGGAAGACCAGGTGCTGGTCGACGGCCAGCCGCTGCGCGCGCGCGTGGCCCGCAAGCCCGGTGCCCGCCGCCACGTCTACATCGCGCTGAACAAGCCGGTCGGCGTCACCTGCACGACCGAGACCTCGGTCAAGGGCAACATCGTCGACTTCGTCGGCCATGAACAGCGCATCTTCCCGATCGGGCGCCTGGACAAGGAGTCCGAAGGCCTGATCCTGATGACCAGCAACGGCGACATCGTCAACCAGATCCTGCGTGCCGAGAACGGCCACCAGAAGGAGTACCTGGTGGCGGTGAACAAGCCGGTCACCGACGAGTTCCTGCGTGGCATGGCCCGTGGCGTCCGCATCCACGACCAGATGACGCTGCCGTGCAAGACCTCGCGCATCGCCAAGTTCGGTTTCCGCATCACCCTGCAGCAGGGCCTGAACCGGCAGATCCGCCTGATGGCGGCCGAGTTCGGCTATCGGGTGACCCAGCTGCGCCGCGTGCGCATCGACAACATCAAGATCGGTGCGTTGAAGCCGGGCCAGTGGCGCAACCTGACCGAGCAGGAGCTGCAGGGCCTGCTGCCGAAGCAGCTGGACTGGTAAGGGCCGGCCGCCAGCCGGCTGCAATGGGCGTGCGATGGACCCGGGATGCCGGCCAGCGGCCGGCACTACCCGTTGTGCGGATTGCGCGCCGGCATCAGCTAGACTTCGCGGTGACCTGCCGGAACGTGACGCTGCATGATCAAGCCCGACAAGCCTGCCAATGAAGCCCTTCGGCTTGAGGCGCTGTACCGCTACCGGATCCTCGATTCGGAGCGTGAAAAATCCTTCGACGACCTGGTGGTGATCGCCAAGGCGGTCTGCGGCACCTCGATGGCGGCGGTGACCCTGATCGATGTCGAGCGGCAATGGTTCAAGTCGATCCAGGGCATCGATGCGGCGGAAAACCTGCGCAGCGAATCGATGTGCGGCCACGCGATCCTGCAACCGCAGCAGATCATGGTGGTCGAGGATGCACTGCAGGACATCCGCTTCCACGACAACCCGGTGGTGGCGGGTGACCCGCACATCCGCTTCTATGCGGGCGCGCCACTGATCAGCTCAGATGGCCTGCCCCTGGGCACGCTGTGCGTATTCGATGCGCAGCCACAGCACCTGGCCAGCGACAAGGCTGAAGCGCTGGCGGCGCTGTCGCGGCAGGTGATGCTGGTGATGGAGCTGCGCCGCTTCGCGCTCGACATCCAGAAGCACATGCTGGAGCGTGATGACTACGAGCGCCTGCTGTCGGAGTACCAGGACGTGCTGCTGGCGCAGAATGCCGACCTGGCCGAGCAGAGCCGCACCGATGCGTTGACCGGCCTGCCGAACCGCCGTGCGATGGCGGCAGCGCTGGAAGAGGCGGTGGCGGTGAACGGAGACCAGCCCGGTGTGGCCTGCGTCGCACTGCTGGACATCGACCATTTCAAGCACATCAACGATTTCCAGGGCCACGCCACCGGCGACCGCGTGCTGGCCGAACTGGGCGTGCTGCTGCGTTCCCATTTCGCCGGTCGCGGCATGGCCGCGCGCTATGGTGGCGAGGAATTCGTGGCGGTGATGCCGGCTACCGACCTGCGCACCGCCGAACTGCAGTGCGAGTTCCTGCGCCTGGCGGTGGCTGACCTGCCGCTGGGATTCCCGGTCACGATCAGTATTGGTGTGGCCCAGCACCAGCCTGGTGAAAGCGTGGATGACACGCTGGCACGTGCCGACAAGGCGCTGTACCGGGCCAAGGGCAATGGCCGCAACCGGGTGGAACGGGCGGGCTGAAGCACCCCCAGGTAGATCCACGCCATGCGTGGATGCTGTTTCCGATTCACATTGCGTCGCAGTTCCTGCGATCAGAACCGGGCAGCATGACCTCTCTGTTTCCCCGGATGCCAACCATGCTGCAGACCCTGGCCATCGCCCACTATCGCTCGCTGCACGGGCTGGTACTGCCGCTGCAGCAGTTGAATGTGGTGACCGGTGACAACGGCAGTGGCAAGTCCAGCCTGTACCGCGCGCTGCGCCTGCTGGCGGAGACCGCGCAGGGCGGCGTCGCGGCGGTGCTGGCCCGCGAAGGCGGGCTGGGTTCGGCGCTGTGGGCGGGCCCGGAAAAAATGGACCGTCGGGTTGCTGCCGGCGAGATCCCCCTGCAGGGCGGCCCACGCCAGGAATCGGTGGGATTGAAGCTGGGCTTCACCACTGACGAATTCGGCTACGCCATCGATCTGGGCTACCCGCCGCCCAGTCGATCGGCCTTCGCATTGGACCCGCAGATCAAGGCCGAAGCGATCTGGGCGGGCCCGTTCCTGCGCAGCGCCAACCTGCTGGTCGACCGCCGTGGGGCGATGGTGCGGCAACGCCATGCGCGCGGCTGGGATCTTGTGGATGACCGGTTGTCGCTGTTCGACAGCCTGTTCACCCAGGTCGGCGATCCGCAGCGCATGCCGGAAACCATCGCCCTGCGCGAGTACATCCGCCGTTGGCGCTTCTACGATCATTTCCGCAGCGATGCCGATGCGCCGGCGCGGCAGCCGGCGATGGCCACGCGCACGCCGGTGCTGCATCACGATGGCCGTGATCTGGCCGCGGCCTGGGTCACCATCCTCGAGATCGGTGACCCGGTTGCGTTGGCACGCAGCGTCGACGATGCGTTCCCGGGCGCCTCGGTCGGCTTCGAGGAACTGGATGGCCGGTTGGCGCTGCGTTTCCACCAGCCCGGGCTGCTGCGGCCCTTGTCGATGGCCGAACTGTCCGACGGCACGTTGCGCTTCCTGCTGCTTGCCGCAGCGCTGCACACGCCGCGTCCGCCGCCGCTGCTGGTGCTCAACGAGCCGGAGACCAGCCTGCACCCGGACCTGTTGCCGGCGCTGGCACGGCTGATCATCGCGGCCAGTGCGCGCAGCCAGGTCTGGGTGGTGTCACACGCCAGCCGCCTGATCGCAGCACTGGAGCAGGCGCCCGGGTGCCATTCGCTGCACCTGCACAAGGAGCAGGGCCGCACGTTGCTGAGCGGGCAGGGCCTGCTGGATGCCCCAGCATGGCACTGGCCGCAGCGTTGATACGGCCATCCACGCCCGGTAGATCCACGCCATGCGTGGATGCACTCAATCGGCGATGTTGCGCGCCTCGGCCGTACCGAGGATCTCCGGGTGCTGCACCGGCTTGCGGCGGTTCAGCAGCGGATGCAGGAACACGGCGCCGACGATGATCGCCACGCCCAGGTAGAACCACGGGGTGACTTCGTGCTGCTCGCGCAGCAGCACCACCGCCAGCAGCACCGCATAGACCGGCTCCAGGTTGGTCACCAGCTGCACCGTGTAGGCGCTCAGGTGGCGCAGTGCGACCAGGGCCAAGGCGAACGGCAGCAGCGTGCAGAACCCGGCCAGCACCAGCAGCAGGATGCCGTCGTGCAGGTCCGGAACTACCCACAGCGGGCTGGCCAGCGCAGGCAGCAGGTAGGGCATCAGCGGCGCCAGCAGGGTCAGGGTGAGGGTGCCCGCACCCAGCTCCAGCGCGGTGACCGTGAGCGGATCGGCGTGGCTGACCATGCGCTTGTTGAGTGAGCCGAACACCGCTACCAGCAATGCCGAGATCGCGCCGATCAACACGCCCAGGCGCATGCCATCGGGCACGCCACCGACCACCAGTGCCACGCCCGGCAGAACGGCCAGGCCGAAGGCGAGTTCACGCAGCTGGAATGGCCGCTTGGCCACCCAGGGTTCGATGATCGAGGTGAACACCGGCGCCAGCGCGATGCAGGTGGCGGCCACCGAGGCATTGGCCAGCTTCACCGCACCGTAGAACGTCAGCCAGTGCAGGGCGACCAGGGCGCCGATGCCGGCATAACCGGCCACCAGCCGCAGCGGCAGCGTACGCAGTCCGCGCCAGACCCGCGGCAGCAGGGCCAGCATCGCCGTCACCAGCAGCATGCGCCACCACACCAGCGGCAGCGCGGGCAGGGTGATCAGCTTGCCGAGGATGGCAGTGACGCCCCACAGCAGGACACAGAAATGGATCTGCCACAGCGCTTTGCGGGTGTCGGGTGTGCTCATCCGCCTATTGTGAGGCAAGGCGATGACCGCAGCGCTATCCGCGTGAGGAATTGCTGGGGGCGTCCACCTGCCGCTGCAGGGCCATCGCCGCCGCCGGGTTGCGCGCCTTGCCTGCGCCGATGCACAGCAGGTAGACCTCGCGCGGGGTTTCCGGAGCCGGCCCGGCCAGGCAGGGCAGGTCATCCACCGGCTCGCCGCGTGACCAGCGCAGGGCACGTTCGGCCCAGCGCTGCTGCAGCGGCGCTGGCAGGCCTTCGTTCAAGCGGGCCTGGCTGCGCTTGATCCGCGCGTAGACGAAGCTGGCACTGACATCACCGTGCAGGGGCGCCTCGTCGCTGTCCTCGATCACCAGCGCCACGCCGTGGCGGCGCGCGGCGGCGACCAGCGCCGGGCCATGTGCCCCGGCGTTGCGCACCTCCAGCGCGTGTTGCAGCGGTACGCCCTGCAGCTGCTGCGGCAGCTGCGCCATCAGTGCGTCCAATGCCTCGGCGTCGGCCGGATGGCGCGGATCGAACTGCCACAGCAATGGGCCGAGGCGGTCACCGAGCGCGAGTGCCGCCTGCAGGAACGGTGCGGCGGCCTCCACGGTGCTGGACAGGTCGCGGCGCTGCACCAGGTAGCGCGGCGCCTTCATCGAGAAGCGGAAACCGCCGGGTGTCTGTGCAGCCCATTGCGCGCACTGGGCCGCAGTGGGCGTGCGGTAGAACGTGCCGTTGATCTCGATGCAGCGCAGGGCGCGGCTGGCATGGGCCAGTTCCTCGCGCTGCGGCAGGCCTGCTGGATAGAACACACCGCCGCGCCATTCGGGAAACACCCAGCCGCCGATGCCGCAGCGGATGGCCGCCTGGCCGGCAGCTGGGGTCATTGGCCGTGGTCCGCGCGCCACGGATCGTAGCTGCCGAACCACCACAGGTAGCCCTCCGGGTCGGCGCAGGCGTAGCCACGGCCGCCGTAGTCCTGGTCGGCGATGTCGATGACGATGCGCGCGCCGGCAGCCTTGGCCCGGGCATAGTGCGCATCGGCATCGGTGACGATCACGCAGGCGCTCTGGGTCTGGCGTCCGCCGACCTCGTCAGGCATCACGGCATGCTGGTTCCACTCGCTTTCCTTGTTGACCGAACCGAGCATGATCATGCCGTGGCCGAAGGTGAGCTGCGCATGGAAGACCGTATCGCCATCGGCGTAGACGGCCTGGGCATGGAAGCCGAAGGCACGCTGCAGCCAGTCGATGGCGGCCTGCGCGTCGCGGTAGCGCAGGCACGGAATGATGGTGGAGCCGCTGCTGGGTTGGCCGTTCTCGCCCATGACACCCCTCCTATGGCACAGGGCAGGGTGCGCCGCGGACCGTTACCATCCCGCGAAACCCCGGTGACGGCCTGCACACGGCCGCTACCCCTGTTCGGAGATGGTGCTGGATGAAAACCTGGATCGGAGGTGCCGTGCTGCTGGCGTGCACGACCATGGCGAGCGCGGCGACCCCGCCGCCGCTGCAGGACCTGGATGCGACCGTCGAGCGCGTGCGCGCGCAGTTCGACGTGCCCGGCATCGCCGTGGCCGTGGTCAAGGACGGCCAGGTGGTGCTGGAGCGTGGCTGGGGCGTGCGCGAGCAGGGCAAGCCGGAGCCGGTGCAGGCCGACACGCTGTTCGCGATCGCCTCCAATACCAAGGCGTTCACCGCTACCTCGCTGAACCTGCTGGCCGAGGACGGCAAGCTGAAGATGGACGACAAGGTGATCGACCACCTGCCGTCGTTCCGCATGTCCGATCCGTTCGTGACCGGGCAGATGACCATTCGTGACCTGCTGTCACATCGCAGCGGCCTGAGCCTGGGCGCCGGTGACCTGCTGTTCTGGCCGACCACCTCCTACAGCAACGCCGAAGTGGTGCAGCGGCTGGGCAAGGTGCCGCTGAAGGGCGGCTTCCGCGAAAGCTATGCATACGACAACATCCTGTACGCGGTCGCCCAGCAGGTGATCGAGCATGTTTCCGGCATGAGCTACCAGCAGTTCCTGCAGACCCGCATCTTCGACAAGGTGGGCATGGCCGGCACGCGCTACAACGCCGACCACCTGAAGCCGGGCGACAAGGCGGCGGTCGGCCACGCCAAGTACGATTTCAAGGACCTGCGCACCGTCGCACCGCTGACCTGGTCGAACAATGCCGGCGCTGGTGGCATCTATTCCAGTGCGCACGACATGGCGCGCTGGATGCAGGTGCAGCTGGCCGAAGGCAAGCTGGCCGACGGCACTGCACTGTTCAGCGAAAAGAGCCAGCAGCAGATGTGGCGGATGATCACCCCGCAGTCGATCCCGGCGCCGAGCGTGCCGGAGCTGGCACCGGCGCGGGCCAACTTTGCCGGCTACGGCGAAGGCTGGAGCCTGAGCGACTACCGCGGGCAGAAGCTGGTCTGGCACACCGGGGGCTGGCCGGGCATGGTTTCGCGGCTGACCCTGGTGCCGGGCGAGAAGCTGGGCGTGGTGGTGCTGACCAACCAGGAAGTGGGTGCGGCGTTCAACGCGATCACCCTGAGCGTGCTTGATGCCTATCTGGGCGGCGAGAAGCACGACTGGGTGGACGCCTATGCCAAGGCCGTGGCCAAGGGCCAGGACAAGGCCGACGAGGCCTGGGCCAAACACCAGGGCGCGCGCGACAAGGGCAGCACGCCGTCGCTGCCGCTGGCCGGCTACACCGGCACGTTCCGCGACCGCTGGTATGGCGACATGCAGATCAGCGCCGAGGGCCGGGGCCTGCGCCTGCGCTTCATGAAGACCGCGCAGCTGAGCGGCCGCCTGGAGCACTGGCAGCACGACACCTTCATCGTGCGCTGGGATGACCGTTCGCTCAACGCCGATGCATTCGTGAACTTCAATCTGGACCCGGATGGCAAGGTGAGCGAGGTGCGCATGCAGTCGATCTCCGACCTGACCGATTTCAGCTTCGATTTCCAGGACCTGCTGTTCATCCCGGTCAGAGAGTGAGGGTAGTGCCGGCCGCTGGCCGGCAACCTCATGATCCCCGGAAACGTCGCAAGGGTGCCGGCCAGCGGCCGGCACTACCGGAGCCGCGGCGATCATCGGCTGGCGTACACATCCGGCGTGGGATACTTCGCCGCTTGCAAGAGGCGAGGGAGTGCGATGTTCCGTTGGTTTGAATCCCTGATCCCGGTGTTCCCGCCCGTGGATGGGCGCATGCCACCGCGCAAGGTGCTGCCGTTCTACCTGCACTACCTGCGCCCGGTGTGGCCGGTGCTGCTGGCGACCCTGATCGCTGGCCTGCTGCTGGCGCTGGTGGAAGTGGCGATGTTCGATTACCTGGGCCGCATCGTCGACATGGTCGCCGAGCAGCCAGGGGCTGATTTCTTCAAGCGCCATGCCAATGAACTGGGCTGGATGCTGTTCATCACGGTCATCGCGCGGCCGATCCTGGTCGGCCTGCACAACCTGCTGGTCAACCAGGCCATCGTGCCCGGCCTGAGCAACCGCTCGCGCTGGCTGATGCACAACTACGTGGTGCGGCAGAGCCTGAGTTTCTTCCAGAACGACTTCGCCGGCAGCGTCGCCAACCGGGTGATGCAGACCGGCACCTCGCTGCGCGAATCGGCCGTGCAGATGGTCGATTCGCTCTGGTACATCGTGGTCTACACCGGCACCGCGCTGTACCTGTTCGCGCAGGCCGACTGGCGGCTGATGGTGCCGCTGATCCTGTGGCTGCTGGCCTATGCGGTGATCATGGTCTACTTCGTGCCGCGCGCGAAGGAACGGGCCTGGATCGCGTCCGAGGCACGTTCCAAGGCGATGGGCCGCATCGTCGATGGCTACACCAACATTCCCACGCTGAAGCTGTTCGCCCATGGCGGACGCGAGCAGGCCTACGTCGCCGAATCGATCCAGGAACTGGCGGTCAAGCACCGCGCGCAGACCCGGGTCACCACCGGCATGGACCTGACCATCGCCATCGTCAACGGCTTCCTGATCGCCGGTACCTGCGGGCTGGCGCTGTGGCTGTGGAACGGCGGGCACATCACCGTCGGCGCGATCACCCTGGCCACCGGCCTGGTGATCCGCATCCACAACATGTCCGGCTGGATCATGTGGACCATCAACGGCATCTTCGAGGACATCGGCACGGTGCAGGACGGCATCACCACGATCGCCCAGCCGCTGACCGTGCAGGACCGCGAGGATGCGGTGCCATTGCAGGTAACCCGTGGTGGCGTGCATTTCCAGGACATCCACTTCCACTATGGCAAGAAGGGCGGCGTGATCGCCGGCCTCGACCTGGTGGTGAAGCCCGGCGAGAAGATCGGCCTGGTGGGTCCTTCCGGTGCCGGCAAGTCGACCCTGGTCAACGTGCTGCTGCGCCTGTACGACCTGGAGAGCGGCCGCATCCTGATCGACGGCCAGGACATTGCATACGTTACGCAGGAAAGCCTGCGCCAGCAGATCGGCGTGGTCACCCAGGACACCTCGCTGCTGCATCGCTCGATCCGCGACAACCTGCTGTACGGCCGTCCTGATGCGACCGATGAGCAGCTGCGTGCTGCGGTGGCCAAGGCACGTGCCGAAGCCTTCATCGATACGCTGGTGGACGGGCAGGGCCGTCGTGGCTACGACGCACATGTCGGCGAGCGTGGCGTGAAGCTGTCAGGTGGCCAGCGCCAGCGCATCGCCATTGCCCGGGTGCTGCTGAAGGACGCACCGATCCTGGTGCTGGACGAAGCGACCTCGGCGCTGGACTCGGAAGTGGAAGCGGCGATCCAGGACAGCCTGGACCAGCTGATGGGCGGCAAGACGGTGATCGCGATCGCGCACCGGCTGTCGACCATCGCGCGCATGGACCGGCTGGTGGTGATGGACCAGGGCCGCATCGTCGAGACCGGCACCCACGCCGAACTGATTGCGACCGGTGGCCTGTACGCGCGGTTGTGGGCGCGGCAGACCGGTGGGTTTGTGGCTGCCGAGCAATGATTGCTTTCGGGGTCGGAGCCTTCTCTGCGAGAAGGATCCGACCCCAGCCATGTATCCCTTGGGGTCGGATTTCTTTCCGCAGGAAAGGGTTCTGACCCCAGCGTGTTTCCGGAGACCTGCATGATCCGCCCCGTACGCTTCTTGTTGCTGGCACTCAGCCTGGTCACCACAGCCGCACCTGCGGCGACGGCATCGGTGCAAGGCGACCAGCTCGAGCAGGTCGTCCTGCTCAGCCGCCACAACCTGCGCGCGCCGGTGGTGGCGTCGGGCGCCCTGGCCCATGCCACACCGGAGCGCTGGCCAGGCTGGGACGTAGGCCCCGGCGAGCTGACCACCAAGGGCGGCGTGCTGGAGGTCTACATGGGGCGCTACATCGGCCAGTGGCTGCGCCAGGCGCAACTGTTGCCGGCGTCGGGTTGCCCGCAGCCGGCTGACTTCCACGTCCATGCCAACAGCCTGCAGCGCACCCAGGCCACCGCGCAGTTCTTTGTTGCCGGTGCGTTTCCGGGCTGCCCTGTCACGGTCGAACAGCGCATGGCGTTGGGGACGATGGATCCGCTGTTCGATCCGGTGATCCACAACGATGACGCGGCCTCCCGCGCGCGCGCGCTGGAGTCAATGCAGAAGGCGCTGGCCGCAGCGGATCTGGCACCGGCGCTGTCCATGGTGGAGCAGATCACCCGCTACCCACAGTCGGCCGCCTGTGCGGGGCGCAGCGACTGCCATCTGATGCTGGCCGACACGGTCTTCAGTGCGGAGCCGGGCAAGGAGCCGCGGGCCTCCGGTTCGCTGGCGCTGGCCAGCGGGCTGGTCGATGCCTTGTTGATGGAGCACTACCAGGGCAGTGGCATCCCCCGCGAAGGCTGGGGCCGCTTGACCACCGAGGCGCAATGGCAGGCGCTGGCGCAGATCCGCAACCGCTACCAGGACATCCTGTTCGGAACGCCCGAGGTGGCACGTGACGTGGCTGCTCCGTTGCTGGCACGCGTGGATGCGGTATTCGGTGATCCGGCGTCGCCGAAGGTGACCCTGCTGGTCGGCCATGATTCCAATATCGGTTCGGTGCTGGCGGCGATGGCAATCGGTGACTACAGCCTGCCAGGCCAGTTCGAGAAGACGCCGATCGGTGGCCTGCTGCAGTTCGAGCGTTGGCGTGACCGCCAGAGCGGTGGCGAGCGATTCCGCCTGGCCTACGTCTATCCGACCACCGCGCAGCTGCGCGATGCAGTGCCGCTGACCGAGGCGCAGCCGCCCGGGCGCGTTGCACTGCCTTTGCCGGGCTGCGACCGGCAGGGCTGCAGCCGTGCGCAGTTCCAGCAGCTGCTGCAGCGCGCCGGTCGCTGAAACAGAGGGCTATCGTAGCGGCGTGCGCACGATGCCCTGCGTAGCCATCAACGTAAGGTCGCCGCCCAGCCGTGGGGAACGGAACGGTCCGCGTGCATGCGCGGCATCGAACAGGCCGCCATCGGGTGAGCGCAAGCGGTAGAACTCGACCCAGCCGCTGGCATGCAGTGGCAGCTGTGCCACACCGGTGTGTTGGTTGAACCACGCGGGGTCGTTGCTGCCTTCGATGACCCGGCGCGCCAGGCGGTCGATTGCATGGCCCTTGCTGGCATACCAGTCCTGGCCGCGCAGACGCGCCAGCTCGGCCATCATCACCAGTGGCGCCAACGCGTAGTCGTGGTAGTGCAGCGCACGTTGCCCGCGGGTCATTTCCAGCGGCAGGCTGCCATCGTCCTGGATGTCATCGATGCCTTGCTGGAACGCGGCGTGGCCGGCCTGCCACAGGGCGTCGTCGTCGGTGGCCAGGCCGGTTGCCAGCACGCCCAAGCCTCCCCAGTAGTAGTGGTTGTTGCGGCGTCGTTTCGAGTCGTCCCAGTACGCCAGGTTGGCCCGGGCCAGTTTCTGCAGCCACGGGTCGATGCGTGCGCGTTGCCGGGCATCGGCCTGCTCGTGCACCTTCAGATAAGCCATCGCTACCGCGTCGAGCATCCATTGCCGCATGTAGAACGACTGGTTGTTGTTGACCCGGATCATCTGCCCGAGCATGGCGCCATCGGCGGCCCACGCACCCAGCCAGGCCAGTGTGCATTGCGCCGCCGCCCGGTCACCGGTGCGCAGGTAGTCATCGCTCATGCGCGCCACGTCGGCGGCATAGCGGTCCAGCGGCGCGGTGGCGTCCTTGTTCTGCTGATGCAGTACCGGGTCGATCACCGAACCGGCCTTGTCGGTGTAGTAGCCCAGCGCGCGGATGTCGGGCTGGCCGGGTGGCGGCGGCGGACAGGCAGCGTAGGAAGGAGTGCTGGCCATCAGCGCGGGCAGCAGCGCAAGACGCAAGAGGGGGAGAGACATGGACGCCGGCGGAAGGGGGAACCTGGCGAAAGATGCGCCCGGAGTTGTTCGCCAGGTGTGAGGTCACGCACGCCCGATGTGCAACGGTTCAGGACCGGAGCGGCTCCAGCGTGGCGGGAAGGATGCGTTGCCCTGTGGGCGACGCGTGCCCTTCTGGGCAGCGGGGTTGCGATGTAGTCTGCGGGTGATTCACCTACTCTGGAGATCGACCATGAAAATCACGGACTTTCTGGTAATGGATCACTATGGCGACCAGATCGACGCCGATCCCCATGGCAACAACATTGCATTCTGCTGTTTCGACTGCGGGCATCCCATACTGGCCGTCGCGCTGGAGAACCAACGTGGGTTTGATGAAATGCATCCGGCGGCATGCCGGGGCTGCAAGGTGAAGTACTTTCTTGATATCCGCAGCCATGCCGGGAAGCTGTACATACACCGGATGTGAGGCCGTCGGGCGCTTCAAACGAGAACGGCCCGGGAAGTCCGGGCCGTGAGGTGCTGCCAGAGCCGCGGGGCATTCAGCCCCGCAGCCGATCACTCGATCGGCTGGTCCAGCATCAGCTGGCGTGCGAAACGCACCGGCGGTGCGCCGTAGGACAGTACCTGGTCGTGGTACGCCTTCAGGTTGAACTTGTCGCCCAGCTTTTCCTGCACCGCCTTGCGGGTGTCGAAGTGTTCCTGCGCACCGACGAAGTAGGTCGGCAGCTGCGCCGAGGTCAGCTGCGCGCGCACCCACTTGCCCGAGGCTTCGCTTTCCTGCTGGAACGCGTCGTGGGTCATCAGGTGCATCGCCTTCTCGCGATCCCAGTTGTCCACGTGCACGCCCTGGTCGAGGATCGCGTTGGAGATCGTGCGCAGGTAGAACTTCAGCTGCACCAGGTGGAACAGCGGGTCGTTGTTGAGGTAACCCTGCTCCTGCATCATGCGCTCGGTGTAGACCGCCCAGCCTTCGGCGAACAGGCCCGAACGCAGCACCGCACGCAGGGTGGAGGGGAACTTGGCCGAATGCCAGCCTTCCAGGTAGTGGCCCGGGGTGCCTTCGTGGATGCTCAGCAGGTGGATCATGCGCGAGTTGTATTCGCGCAGGAACGAGTCGACCTGCTTCTCGTTCCAGTCGTCCGGAATCGGCGACACGGCGTAGAAGGTCTTCAGGTTCTTGTCCAGCGGGCCCGGCGAATCGCAGTAGGCCACGGCCACGCCACGCTGGAATTCCGGCATCAGGATGATGTCCACCGGCGCATCGGGCAGGGTCACCAGGTCGTGCTCGCGCACGAACGCGGTGGACTGCTCCAGCGCGGCCTTGGCGTCGTCGACCACCTTGTCGCGCGCCGGTTTGTCGGCGTAGGCCAGTTCCAGTGCGGCCTCGATTGCCTTCTGCTGCTGCTCGTCGGTCGGCTGGGCCGGCATTTCCGGCGCACCCGGCTTGTCCTTCAGCACGGTCTGCGCGATGCCGTACATGTCTTCGCGTACGCGCTTGAGTTCGGCGCGTGCACGCTCACCGATCTCCTGGCGCGACAGCGAGGAGCTCAGCGCGAACTTCAGCTTCTGGTCGTACTTTTCCGCACCGATGCGGAAGTCGCCCTTGGCATTCGGCACCAGGGTCTTGTCCAGCCAGGTCTGCTGTTCGTCCACGGCCTTCTTCAGGCCGTCGATGGCGGCCTGCAGGCGCTGCTGGTCGGCCTGCGGGAGTTCACCGATGTGCGGGGTGATGAAGGTATCGACGATGCTGAGGATGCCCTTGTTCTGCTTGGCCACCGTCTCGGCATGGATCTTCGGCACGCGGGCCGGATCCAAGTTCTCGCGGGCCTGGGCGAAGATCGCCGGCAGCTTTTCCATGCGCGCGGTGGCCGACTTCAGGCGCTCCGGCAGCGGCGCGAACTCGCGGGCCATCAGGCCGTAGATCGCGCTGCCGGCGATGCCGTTGTACAGCTGCGGGTCCCACTTGCCGGACTGCAGTACTTCGGCGTTCCAGATTTCCGACTGCAGCTGGTTGCGCAGGATCGCTGCGTCCACCTGGTTCTCGCGGCCCAGCTTGGCCACCTCGATCTTGTCCAGTTCGCCCAGCAATGCCTTGTAGGCGGCCACGGTCTTCTGCTGGCCGGCGGCACTCAGGTCGTCCAGCTCGCTGTCGTAGCGGTGGTCACCGATCTGGGTGGCGCTGACCGGCGAGAGCTGCATCCAGGTGTCCAGGGCGCGCTTGGACAGGTCGGCGAAGGCGGCATCGACCGCCGCGTCACCGGCCTGCTGGCTGGCGGCCGGGGTGGAACCGTTGGTCGGGGCGTCGGCCGGCTGGCAACCGGCCAGGGCGGCGACCAGGGCGAGGGCAAGAAGATGCGGGCGCATCGGCGTTCCTGTACAGGGTCAAACCCCGAGCATAGGCCCCCGGGGCTGCTTTGTCCCCGTGCCATAGGATTACCATGGGCGCAGACAGGGACTCTCCAGCGGAGCGCAGGACATGGAATACCAGGGAAGCTGCCATTGCGGCAGGATCGCATTCACCGTACAGGCCGAGACGCCGATCAGCGACGTCATCGACTGCAACTGCTCGATGTGCCGCCGCCGCGGCAGCCTGCTGTGGTTCGCGCCGCGTGAGGCGTTCCAGCTGACCACCGATCCGGCGGACGTGGCCACCTATCATTTCAACAAGGCGCACATCGATCATCACCACTGCCGCGAGTGCGGCGTCGCGCCGTACAGCGAAGCGGTCGACCCGCGCACCGGTACGCCGATGGTGGCGGTGAACGTGCGCTGCGTGCCGCAGGTCGACCTGGCCGGTCTTTCGGTGACCTCCTACAACGGGGCCGCTCTGTGAGGCCGGTGCGTGCGTGGACACGCGTGATAGCGATGCCGGTACTGCTGCTGGCATTGGCGGCCTGTGCCAGGAACGGCGAGCGCGCGGCAGAGGCCGGTGCCACTGCGGCCGATGCCGCTGTCGCGTCGCCGGAAGGCGCGTTCCTCGCCTACGAACATGACGTGCAGGTGCAGCTGGAGGCAGCGCAGATCGCACCGCGCATCCATCAGATCGCACAGGCCTGCCAGAGTGCGAAGTTCGGCGACTGTGCGGTGCTGCAGGTTGACCAGCGCAGCGGCGAGCAGCCCAGCGGCGAGGTCAAGGTGCGCATCGCGCCGAAGGGCGCCGAGCCGTTGATCGCGATGGCCGGTGAAGGTGGAAAACTGCAGTCGCGCAACACGCGCGCCGAAGATCTCGCGCAAGCCGTGGCCGATACGGCACTGACCAAGGCGCGGCTGGAGAAGGAACATGCGCGGCTGCTGTCCTACCAGGACCGCAAGGACCTGAAGATCGAAGACCTGATGGCGATCACCACGCGCCTGTCGGAGATCGAAGCGGGCGTCGAGCAGGCCAACAAGGATGCCGCCCAGCAGCGCCGGCGCATCGATACCCAGCTGGTGACGATCCACTTCGACACCACCTCGGGCCAGCGCAGCCGCAGCGAGATCGGTGAGGCGCTGAGCGAATCGGGCAGCATCCTCAGCACCAGTATTGCGTTCCTGATCCGCGCCGCGGCCGCGCTGCTGCCGGTGGCGGTGCTCGCCCTGATCGCAGCCTGGGGTGTGCGGGCGTGGTGGCGTCGCCGCCGCCGCACGCTGCCGCCCAGCCTCTGAGGTGAAGGTTGATGCCGGCAACCCGCCGGCATCAACCCTCGTCGGTCTCGTACTCGACGAACACGTCCAGCTCCAGTGCCAGCTCCTGCACCGCATCGCGCACCTTCTGCGCGGTGCTTTCATTGCCGACTTCCACTTCCAGTTCGTGGATGCCCGGGCCGATGTCATCGGACAGCCCGGCAGAACTGGAATCGTCGTCGTCCATGTGCGGCATCAGGTCGTCGGTTTCCTCGACATGTTCGATGCCATCCAGGCCGAGCAGCAGGTCGCTGATCGCGCGGGCGTCGCCTTCGGTTCCGGTGATGCGCAGTCGCAGCATGGCCATGGCGTCAATACGGTGTGGGGTTGCCTGCAGCCTAGCCAGCGTGAAGCAAAGAACGGGTGAGGGCGTAGTCAGCCGTGCGTGGCCGGGCGCCCGAGCAGGCTTTCCGGCAACGCGGGAATCGGCGTGCGTTCGTCCTGCGCCTGCTCCAGCAACCAGTCGATGAACAGGCGCGCGGCGTGGCTCGGCGGTTGTCCTTCGGCATGCACCACGTGATACGCGTAGCGCGCTTTCAGCGCCGGGCCGGGCAGGCGCACCACCTCGTAGCGTTGCAGGTAGGGCTGTGCGATGTGGGTGCGTGCCAGCACCGCGCCCATGCCGTACACCGCGGCACGCATCGCATCGGTACTGTCGGCGAAGGTATGCATCGGCGGCAGCGGCGAGGGCGGGCGCACGCCGGCATGACGGAACCAGTCACGCCAGCCCTGTGGCGAAAGGTCGGTCAGCAGCGGCAGGTCAGCGATGCGCGCCGGATCGACCAGCGTTTCGACCCCGGCCAGCGCCGGTGAGGCCACCGGGAACAGGTAGTCATCCATCAGGTGCTGCGCACGCAGGCCCGGCCATTGGCCCAGGCCGTAGCGGATGCCGACCTCCGGACCGTTGTCGTCGTAGCGGTCCAGGCCGCTGCCGGTATGCAGCTCGATGCGGATGTGTGGATGGGCCTGGGTGAAACGCGGCAACCGCGGCAGCAGCCAGCAGTACGACAGCGAGCGCAGCGTGGTGATCCGCAACGGCACGCTGTCCGCATCCGGGTGCAGATGGTGGGCGACCGCCGCGACATCGGTGAAGGCCGCGCTGGCGGCGTCGGCCAGCTGCCGGCCCTCGGCGGTCAGGCGCACGCCGCGGGCATGGCGCAGGAACAGCCGGGTCTCCAGCACCTCCTCCAGGCGGCGCACGTGATGGCTGACCGCGCTGGCGGTCAGGTGCAGCTCCTGGGCGGCCTGGGCGAAGTTCTGGTGGCGCGCTGCAACCGCGAACACGGCCAGTGCGGGGAGCAGGGAAGGGCGTAGCTGCATGTCCAGCCTCAAACCATATTTGTGGCTGGCAGCGATACTACGCGCTTGTGCGGCAGGCGTCTGCGCCCGATCCTGTCTGCCTTGGCGAGGAACAGACGATGGACGGAGGCAGGGCATGAATGCGGTCCCACAGGCGGCCGAGCGCGACTGGCGCACACCGCTGGAATTGACCCTGCTGGGCGCCATCTGGGGCTGCTCGTTCCTGTTCATGCGGGTAGCGGTGCCGTCGTTCGGCCCGTTCGCCCTGGTCGAGGTGCGACTGGTGCTGGGCGCGCTGGTGCTGCTGCCGTTCCTGTGGCGTGCCCGCGCACAGTTCCCGCCGCGGCGCTGGCTGTGGCTGGCACCGATCGGCCTGATCAACTCGGCGCTGCCGTTCGTGCTGTTCGCCTATGCCGCCGAACAGGCACCGGCCGCGATCGGTGCGATCTGCAATGCGATGACCGTGCTGTTCGCCGCGCTGATCGCCTTCCTGTTCTTCGGCGAGAAGATCGGCATGCGCCGTGCGGGCGCGCTGCTGGTCGGCTTTGCCGGTGTAGTGGTATTGGCCACGGCCAAGGTCTCGGGCCTGAGCATCGGCACCGCCGTACTCGCCGGCGCCGCTGCGTCGCTGCTGTACGGCCTGGGCGTGAACCTGGTGAAGCGGCACATGACCGGCCTGCCGTCGGCGGCAGCTGCGGCGGCAACGCTGTCGTGTGCCTCGCTGTGGATGCTGCCGATGGCGGTGAGTCACTGGCCGCAGGTGGCGATTCCGGCCAAGGCCTGGGGCGCAGCGATTGCCCTGGGCGTGGCCTGTACCGGCCTGGCGTTCCTGATGTTCTACCGCCTGATCGGGCGTATCGGACCGTCGCGTGCATCTACGGTGACGTACCTGATCCCGCTGTTTGGTGCGGCCTTCGCGTGGTTGTTCCTGGGCGAGCCGGTGACGCTGCAGATGTTGATTGCGGGTGCGTTGATTCTGGGTAGCGTGGCGGTGAGTCAGAAGGGCTGAGGGTGCCGAAGCACTGGTAGTGCCGGGCGCTGCCCGGCAGGTCTTTTCCGCGCCTGCGGAGAGGTGTCACTTTCTTTGCTCGTGCAAAGAAAGTAACCAAAGAAACACGCCGCCAGGTCGCGAGCCGGTGCTCCACACCGGTCCCCTGCGCTTCTCGGTGGATCAGGGGACGGTGCGCAGAAGTCAGCCGACTAACAGTCGGCTCTACAGGACATCGGCACCTCTTCGCCCCTGATTCCCCTGCGATGCTCGGCTCACGCAAGGCGGACCCAGATCAAAGGCCACAGCTGCACCCAGTAGATCCACGCCATGCGTGGATGCCTTTGCCGTTGATCTTGACCTCCCAGTCCGCCTTGAGCGAGCCGAGCACCGCAGGTCCGGCGAGGGCGAAGAGGCGCGGGTGTCTGAGCGCAGCGAGTTCCCGCGCCGTCCCTCGACGGGCCGAGGAGCGCAGGGCACCGGTGCGTAGCACCGGCTCGCGGCCGGCGGAACGTTTCTTTTGGTTACTTTTCTTTGCGTACAAAGAAAAGTAACGCCCATGAACGATGAAGCACCTTCAGCACGCGTAACGTGCGGAAACCATCACCGCACCGGCACCGGAACATTGCAGAGATCGATATGCCCCGCCGGGCGCTTGTAGAAATCATCCACGCGATTGCGGCGTGCCTCCACCGTATCGGCGAAGGTCTTCGAATCGGTGCGCAGCACCTGGATCGGCGTGCGCTCGGCTGCCCGCACGTCGCTGGCACGGCGGATCGACACGATCGGCGTACGCAGCTTCGGGTCGGTGTAGAAGCCCATCGGCGCCGGGCCGCGCGGGGTTGCACTGAGCAGTTCCATGCCTTTGAGCACGCGGCCGACCAGGGTGATGTTGCGGTCCAGCTGGCGCGGCGACTGCCCGGTCACCACGTACAGTTCGGCACCGATGCTGCTGTCTTCCTCGTTGCTGCGGCCGGCGCCGAGCATGCCGTAGCAATGCGCCAGCCAGGCCTTGCCGGCCTGCGGGTCCTGGCCGACCGGGAAGCCGTCGACGAAACCGGTCTGCGCGGCCCAGCCGTCGCGATCCGGCAGCACGCTGACCTTCAGGCCGGCGCTGGCGCGTTCGAATTCAGCCGGCAGCTTGCGCGCGGCACTGCCGAACGGCTTGGCCTTGGCCGCGTCATCGGCGTCGGCATCACCGAACTGCACCACGAAGTTGTCCTGCGAACGGTAGATGCTGGTGCCGTCCCAGAAGTGCTCGTGGGCGAAGGTCTGGATGTTGGCGACATGGCGCGGGGCGAACTGCGGTGCCAGTTCGATGATCACCCGCCCGGCCGGCAGGTCCATGTACAGCAGGTTGGCCGGGTCCGGGGTGCGCCAGTCGCTGGCCGCCGACGCGTCGAGGATCTGCTGCGGGCTGCGGTAGGGCGTGGCCGCACTGGCCATGGCGGGCAGCAGGCAGGACAGGGCGAGGGCGGTCAGGGCAAGGCGACGACGGTGCGGCATGGGAACCCCGGAACATGAACGAGGCTTCGATTCTGCGCGAGCCGCCCAGCCACGCCAACCGGCACGATGACTAACGACACATTCGCTATACCGAACTTCGCACTATTGTGGACTTCAACGTAGTGGAGGGCCGGCCATGTCCGAGGACGATGTCCAGCTGAAGAAGTTCCAGAAGGAGCTCAGCGCCGGGACGGTGTCGCTGGCCCTGCTGGCGGTGCTGGCCCGGGCCGGCGAGCCGCTGTACGGGTACCTCATTGCCAAGGAGCTGGAGCGGGTGGGCGAGGGCGTGCTGAGCGGCAAGCAGAGCGCGCTGTACCCGGTGCTGCGCAACCTGGAGGGCGCCGGTCTGCTGGAAAGCCATGTGGAGCCGTCCAGCAGCGGGCCGCCGCGGCGCTACTACCGCATCAACGAACGTGGCCGCGACGTGCTGGCGCAGTGGCGCCAGGCCTGGCAGGCCACCCGCGATTCCGTCGATTCCGTGTTGGAGGGGGTACCGCAATGAACGACCCGAGCCTGGCAGGCCGTGCCCTGCCGACCACCATTCCGCAGTACCTGGCGCAGCTGCACGCGGCGCTGGAAGGCGCCGATCCGGCGATGGTGCAGGACGCGCTGTACGACGCCGAGGAGTACCTGCGTTCGGAGCTGGCGGCGCAGCCCGGCCGCAGCGAGGCCGAGGTGATCGCCGACGTTGCCGGCAGCTATGGCGCGCCGGACGAAGTGGCCGAGATCTACCGCGAGACCGAAGTGACGGTGAACCGCGCGCTGCGCACGCCGCGCGCGGATACTGCGCCGGTGCTGCGCGCAGCGGCCGAAGCCAGTGGCGTCGAGCCGGCTGCACCGCCGCCGGCGCCGGTGCAGCGTTCGCTGCTGGCGCGCTTCTTTGGCGTGGTGACCGATCCGCATACCTACGGCGCGCTGTTCTACATGCTGCTGTCGCTGGCCACCGGCATCTTCTTCTTCACCTGGGTGGTGACCGGCCTGTCATTGTCGCTGGGCCTGCTGATCCTGATCATCGGCATTCCGCTGACCGTGCTGTTCTTCGGCTCGGTGCGCGGGCTGGCGCTGCTGGAAGGGCGGCTGGTGGAAGCACTGCTGGGCGAACGCATGCCGCGCCGCCCGCGTTACACCGACCGCAGCCGCACGTGGCTGCAGCGCATCGGCGACATGTTCACTGACGGCCGCACCTGGCTGACCCTGCTGTACTTCGTGCTGATGCTGCCGCTGGGCGTCATCTACTTCACCATCGCGGTGACGCTGCTGTCACTGTCCCTGGGCCTGATCTGGGCGCCGGTCGCGGCGATCTTCAGCGGCGACATTCCGGGCGTCTACGTCGACGGCGTGAACGTGCTGCCGATGGCGGCCTCGCCGCTGGTAGCGATCGTGGTTGCCGCCGTGGGCGCGTTGCTGCTGCTGCTGACGATGCACCTGGCGCGCGGCATCGGCAAGCTGCACGGGCTGATCGCCAAGAATCTGCTGGTGCGGTTGTAACAGGCCAGGGGTCGGATCCCTGTTCGCAGAACAGGGCTCTGACCCCGGATCCCATCATGCTGGGGTCAGAGCCCTTTCCGTTGGAAAGGGATCCGACCCCGGGCGGGGCATTACCCCGCCTTGCGGCGCAACGGGGTCACGTTGCTCTTCTTCTTCGTGGCCTTCGCCGCCGGGGCTTCGGCATGTGCGGCGAAGAAGTCGCGCACCTTCGGGTACACCACCTCGCGCCAGCGGCGGCCGCTGAAGATGCCGTAATGGCCAGCACCTTCGACGATGAAATGCTCGCGGCGGTCAGCCGCGATACCGGTGCACAGCGCCTGCGCGGCTTCGGTCTGGCCGAGGCCGGCGATGTCGTCCAGCTCGCCTTCGATGCTCAGCAGCGCGGTATCGCGGATCGCCGACGGATCGACCTTCTCGCCGTTGACCACCCACTCGCCACGCGGCAGCAGGAAGTCCTGGAACACCACGCGGATGGTATCGAGGTAATACTTGGCCGGCATGTCCAGCACCGCGTTGTACTCGTCGTAGAAACGACGGTGCGCGTCGGCGTCTTCCAGGTCGCCCTTGACCAGGTCGGTGTAGAAATCCCAGTGCGAGCTGAAGTGGCGGCTCGGGTTCATCGACAGGAACCCGGCGTGCTGCAGGAAGCCCGGGTACACGCGGCGGCCGGCGCCGGGATAGCTGGCCGGCACGGTGTGGATGACGTTGTTCTCGAACCACGACAGCGGGTTCTGCGTGGCCAGGTTGTTCACTGCGGTCGGGCTGCAGCGTGCATCGATCGGGCCGCCCATCATCACCAGTGTGCGCGGCGTCGGTTCGCCACGGCTGGCCATCAGCGAAACCGCAGCCAGTACCGGCACGGTCGGCTGGCACACGCTGACCACGTGCAGGCGCTCCACGCCAAGGTGGCGGATGAACTCCTGGATGTAGGCGATGTAGTCGTCCAGGCCGAACTCGCCTTCGCCGGCCGGCACCATGCGCGCATCGACCCAGTCGGTGACGTACACGCGGTGGTCGCGCAGCAGGGTGCGCACGGTATCGCGCAGCAGCGTGGCATGGTGGCCGGACAGCGGCGCCACCACCAGCACGAACGGCTGGTTGAGCATGGTGTGCAGCTGGTCGGCTTCATTGCTGTGGCGCTTGAAGCGCAGCAGCTTGCAGAACGGCTTGCTCACTTCCTCGTGCACGACGATCGGCACGCGCTCGCCATCGACGTCGATTTCGTTGATGCCCCACTCGGGCTTCTCGTAATCCTTGCCGATGCGATGGAAGAGTTCATTGACCGCCGCCAGGCGATCAGCACCGGGCATCTGCGACCACCAGTGGCCCTGGTTTGCGAAGAATTTGGCGTTGGCCTGGGCCTGGTGCACCCAAGGGGCGAGCAGGTTGCGGGTCAGTTCGTGCAGTTGATAGAGCATGACGACCGAATATGTATGGTCATATGTTGCCGCGCAGCATATCCCATCCGGGTGTCCCGCAGGTTAAGTCGGATGAAAATAATGAATCCGGATTCACATCCGTTCCAGCGCGGCCGCATCGCCTGCCAGGACGGGGCCGAGCCAGCAGTGCGACCCTGCCGGCTGCAGGCCGTGCCGGGCCAGCGTGCGGCGGTACCAGCGCGCCGGGCGGGCCTGGAAGCCGTCATGGTCGCCCTCGAACTCGTCCTCGGCGGCGAAGGTCTCCAGGAAGGCCACGCCGCCGGTCAGCTCGGCCACGCCGGCCAGACCGGCGCGCAGCTCGCGGTCGGGCACGTAATGCATCACGTCCGAGCAGATCAGCAGGTCGACCGGGGCACAGGGCCGCAGCCAGGCAAAATCGCCGAAGCTGGCCAGGTGCAGGTTGCGGGTCCTGCCGTAGCGGCGCACAGCGTACTCGCTGCTGTCGAAGCCGAGGTATTCGACCTTCGGACGCAGCTTCAGCAGCGGCGCGCGCCAGGCGCCTTCGCCGCAGCCGATATCCAGCACGCTGCGGATCGGTCGCTCCAGGTAGTACTCGGCACTGGCCACGGCCAACGCGACCTTGCGCGCCAGGCGGGCGCTGCCGCCGATGTCGGCACGGCGGTACCAGCGTTGGAAGTAGGCGGCGTCGTAGGTCTTGTCCATGGGGCGGTGCGCGATCGGGGAAAACGGCGCCTATCGTACGGTGTTGCGGCGCGCCATGCGTCGATGTGTCGCGGCGTGCGTGCCTGCGGCCCCCTTGCCATGGCATGCGAGAATGACGGCCAACCTACGCCAGCCGCCGGAGCGAGCGCATGCAGAGCTACTACTGGGTCAAGACCTTCCACATCGTGTTCGTGGTGGCGTGGATGGCCACGGTGTTCTACCTGCCGCGCATCCTGGTCAACCTGGCCGAGACCGCAGGCCAGCCGGCGGTGACCGAGCGCCTGCAGCTGATGGGCCTGCGCCTGTACCGCTTCGGCCACTCGATGTTGGGGCTGGCATTCCTGCTCGGGCTGGTGCTGTGGCTGGGCTACAAGGTCATTCCGGACTTCCCGACCATGGTCGCCCCGGGCGGTGCCGGTTGGCTGCATGCCAAGCTGGGGCTGGTCGTGGTGTTGCTGGCGTATTTCATCTGGATCGGGCGGCTGCTGAAGGGCGTGGCCAAGGGCAGGGCGCTGCCGTCGTCGCGCGCGCTGCGCTGGATCAACGAGATCCCGCTGCTGGCGTTCATTCCGATCGTGTGGCTGGTGCTGGCCAAGCCGTTCTGAGTGGGGTCATCTGTACCCGGTAGATCCACGCCATGCGTGGATGCCGCCAGGGCGCAAACGAAAGAGCCGGGCATCTGCCCGGCTCTTTCGTTTCTGCAATCACCTGCGTGTTGCCGGCCAGCGGCCGGCACTACCGGGCTTAGGCTGCTTCGTACGTGCCGTAGCTGCGCAGACGGGTGTAACGCTGCTCCAGCAGCTGCCCGGTGGACAGCTTTTCCAGCGCGTCCAGTTCGTTCAGCAGCACGGCCTTCAGGCGCTTGGCCATCTGCGTCGGGTTGCGGTGGGCGCCACCGGTTGGCTCGCGCACGACCTTGTCGACCAGGCCCAGGCTCTTCAGGCGTGGCGCGGTCAGGCCCAGCTGTTCGGCGGCATCCTTGGCCTTGCCGGCATCCTTCCACAGGATCGAGGCGCAGCCTTCCGGGGTGATGGTCGAGTACACCGAATACTCCAGCATCACGGTGCGGTCGCCCACGCCCAGCGCCAGCGCGCCGCCGGAGCCGCCTTCACCGATCACGGTGCAGATGATCGGCACCTTCAGTTCGGCCATCTCGATCAGGTTGCGCGCGATCGCTTCGGACTGGCCGCGCGATTCGGCGTCGATGCCCGGCCAGGCGCCGGCCGTGTCGATCAGGGTCAGCACCGGCAGGCCGAAGCGTTCGGCCATCTTCATCAGGCGCAGCGCCTTGCGGTAGCCCTCCGGCTTGGGCATGCCGAAGTTGCGCTTGATCTTTTCCTTGGTGTCACGGCCCTTCTGGTGGCCGATCACCATCACCGCGCGGCCGTTGATGCGCGCCAGGCCGCCCATGATGGCCTTGTCGTCGGCGAAGGCACGGTCACCGGCCAGTTCCTGGAACTCATCGCAGATGATGCGGATGTAGTCGGCGGTATACGGACGCGACGGGTGGCGGGCGAGCTGCAGCACCTGCCACGAGGTCAGGTTGCGGAAGATCTGCGCGGTGCGCACGCGCAGCTTGTCCTGCAGCGCATGCACTTCCGCCTCGACATTGACCGCCGGCCCGGCACTGGCGTTGCGCAGTTCCTGGATCTTGGCTTCCAGGTCGGCGATGGGTTGCTCGAAGTCGAGGTAGTTCGGATTCATCGGAAGCCGTCGTGTAAAGAAGGGGGGAATTCTAGCCGAATGCGTGCAAACCACCCGTACGCCTTCGTCTGGAAGGCGACGGTAGCGCAGCCGCGCAGGGGGCGCCAGTCAGCTCAGGGCACCACCAGGGCGCTGCGGCCCATCAGCTGGCTGCGCTGGGAGACGAAGTCGTTGTAGGCCTCGTTGGCCTCCCGGCCCAGGTTGCCGCCCAGGCTGGCGGTGGCCGAGGTGAAGGCCATCTGCGCGGCGAAGTCCTGCTTGCGCAGGGCCTTCTGTTCATCGGCGGTGGTGGCCTTCAGCCAGCGCGCATAGACCTCGCGCAGCGGCGCGGCATGCGCCTCGAAGGCCGGCACCAGCGCCGGCAGGCTGGCCGGGGCCGGTTCCAGGCTGAACACCGGGGCCACGTAGCCGGCCGGCTGCTCGCGCTTGAAGGCGCCGGGCTCGCCCATGCCTTCTTCCACGTAGGCGATGAAATCCGGCGCGGTGAACACCTTGGCCACGATCTGGCCGCCGCTGGAATCAACGTGGGCGACCACCTTTTCCTTCGGGAACGGTTCGCGCACGCCGTAGGTCCAGGTCTTGTCGATGAACAGTGCGTGGCTCTTCTCGAACGGGCCTTCGAAGTCGACGCCGCCCAGCTGGATACCGGAATTGCCGACGCCGAAGTTCTTCACCTTGCTTTCGTCGGTGACATAGATCTCACGGGCGATCACGTACTCGCTGAGGGTCGGGTTGATCAGCCCGCCACGACCGTCGACGTAGACGATGAAGCGCACATCACCGAGCTTGTCGGTATGCAGGCGATGTTCGCCGATGGCCAGCGAGACCGGGCGCGAACCCTGCGCGGCCACCGGCAGGTCCTGGCCGTCGATGCTCAGCGCCAGCGGCGTGTCGGTCGGGTTGTCGATCTGGAACTCGATCTTCGACGGGGAGCAGGCGGCCAGGGCCAGTGCGGCAGCGAACGGGAACAGCAGGGTCTTCATCGGCAATCGTCCTTGATACTTGGAACGGGGAAACAGGGGGGACAGGAAAACCAGGGAGCCAGCCTCAGCTGGCCCAGGGCGGGCTGTAGCGCACCTTCAACGTGCGCACGGCCGGGTCGGCGCGCAGCGCCTCCATCAGCTTGGAATCGATGCGCACCGCGCTCTGCCCGGACACATCGAGCATGCCGGCGACGCCACCGTGCGGCCCCTTCAGCAGCAGGTCCAGGCGCAGCGGCGTTCGCCCGGGGCGATGGCGGTCGAGCAGGGCGTCGATGCGCTCCCAGACCGGGCGCTGCTGGCGCAGGTCCAGGCGCAGCGACAGCCGCGTGGCGTAGTTGGCGCAGACTTCGTCGAAGTCCCAGCACTGGCGGATGCGCAGCGCGAAGCCGCCGTTGAATTCGTCCTCGCGCAGGCCACCCTTGACCACCAGGATGCGGTCCTTGGTCATCAGGTGGCCGAATTCGGCCATCGCGTCGGAGAACGCGCTGCACTCGACGCGGCCACGGCCGTCCTCGAGCTGGATGAAGATCTGGCTCTCACCCTTGCGGCGCACGCCGACCACCTGGCCGGCCAGCACGGTCTGCACTTCCGGGCGCCAGCGCTTTTCGCCGCCACCACCGCCACCGCTGTTGGCGCTCCAGATCTTCTCCACCGCGCCCAGGTCGTTGCCGACCAGGTCGCGCACGTCGTCGCGCCAGGGGTCGAACGGGTGGCCGCTGAGGTAGAAGCCCAGCGTGTCGCGCTCGCCATTGAGGCGCTGCAACAGCGGCCACTCCTCGGCTTCGGGCAGGTCCAGCTGGATCGTGGTCGCGCTCGGGTCGGGGCCGCCGAACAGCGAGTTCTGGCCCGACGCACGTTCGCGCGCCATCTGGTCGGTGGCCTTGATCACCTCAGGCAGCTGCAGCATCAGCGAGGCGCGGTTGTGGCCGAGCTCATCCAGTGCGCCGCAGTTGATCATCGCTTCCAGCGTGCGCCGGTTGAGCTTGGCCGAACCGACGCGAGTGCAGAAGTCGAGCAGGTTCTTGTACTCGCCGCCCTTCAGGCGTTCGTCGACCACCGCTTCGCAGGCACCCTGGCCGACGCCCTTGATCGCGCCCAGGCCGTACTGGATGGTGTCAGGCGTCACCGCCTCGAACATGAAGGCGGACTGGTTCACCTTCGGCGGCAGCACGGTCAGGCCGAGGTTGCGCACCTCGTCGAGGAAGCCGACCACCTTGTCGGTGTTGTCGAGGTCGGAAGACAGCGTGGCGGCCATGAACTCGGCCGGGTAGTGGCGCTTCAGCCAGGCGGTCTGGTAGCTGACCAGCGCATAGGCGGCGGCGTGGGACTTGTTGAAGCCGTAACCGGCGAACTTCTCCATCAGGTCGAAGATCGCATCGGCCTTGGCCTCGTCCACGCCGTCCTTGGCCGCGCCTTCGCGGAAGATCTCGCGGTGCTTGGCCATTTCCGCCGGCACCTTCTTGCCCATCGCGCGGCGCAGCAGGTCGGCGCCGCCCAGCGAGTAGCCGCCGACGATCTGCGCCATCTGCATCACCTGCTCCTGGTACACCATGATGCCGTAGGTGTCCTTCAGGATCGCTTCGGTGCGCGGATCGGGATAGATGATTTCTTCCTGGCCGTGCTTACGCGCGTTGAAGGAGGGAATCAGGTCCATCGGGCCGGGTCGGTACAGCGACACCAGCGCGATCAGGTCTTCGAAACGGTCGGGGCGCGCATCCTTCAGCAGGCGGCGCATGCCCGAGGATTCGAACTGGAACACCGCGCCGGTATTGCCGTTGGCGAAGATGTCCTTGTAGGTGGGCGTGTCGTCCAGCGGGATCGCGGCGATGTCCACCGGCGGAATGCCGGCGCGCTCATGGCGCTTGTTGATCGCCTTCACCGCCCAGTCGATGATGGTCAGCGTGCGCAGGCCAAGGAAGTCGAACTTCACCAGGCCCACTTCTTCCACGTCGTTCTTGTCGAACTGGGTGACCGGGTTCTTGCCGAGGCCGTTCTCGTCGTGTTCGGCGTACAGCGGGCAGAACTCGCTCAGCGGCTCGGGACCGATCACCACGCCACCGGCATGCTTGCCGGCGTTGCGGGTCAGGTCTTCCAGCTGCAGCGCCAGATCGATCAGGTCGCGGACATCGTCCTCGGTCTCGTAGCGCTGGATCAGTTCGGCCGACGCCATCTCAGAGCTCGGGCCTTCCTTGCCCTTGCCCAGCGCATCCTTCAGGTGGATGCCGAGGATGTTCGGGATCAGCTTGGAAACGCCGTCGACCAGGCCGTACGGGAAACCGAGCACGCGGCCGGAGTCGCGCACCACCGCCTTGGCGGCCATGGTGCCGTAGGTGATGATCTGGCTGACGCGCTCGCGCCCGTACTTGCGTGCGACGTAGTCGATCACCTCGTCGCGGCGGTCCATGCAGAAGTCGATGTCGAAGTCGGGCATCGACACGCGTTCGGGATTGAGGAATCGCTCGAACAGCAGGTTGTACGGCAGCGGATCCAGATCGGTGATCTTCAGCGCCCACGCCACCAGCGAACCGGCACCCGAACCACGGCCGGGGCCGATCGGAATGCCCTGGTTCTTGCCCCACTGGATGAAGTCGGCCACGATCAGGAAGTAGCCCGGGAAACCCATCTTGATGATGGTGTTGAGCTCGAATTCCAGGCGCTCGAAATACTCTTCGCGGGTCTTGCCCGGCGCCAGCGGATTCTTCTCCAGGCGCTCTTCCAGGCCGTCGCGCGACATCTTCTGGATCCAGGTGTCCAGGGTCTCGTCGTCCGGCACTGGGTAGTTGGGCAGGAAGTAGGTGCCCAGCCGCATCTCGATGTTGCAGCGCTCGGCCAGCGCCAGCGTGTTGTCGATCGCATCGGGAATGTCGGCGAACAGCGCACACATCTCCTCGGCCGACTTCAGGTACTGCTGGTCGCTGTATTCGCGCGGGCGCTTGGGGTCGTCCAGCACGCGGCCGGTGGAAATGCACACGCGCGCTTCGTGCGCGCTGAAGTCCGACGGCGACAGGAAGCGCACGTCGTTGCTGGCCACCACCGGCAGGCCGCGCTGGCCGGCGGCCATCAGCGCGAACTGGTTGAAGGTTTCCTCGCCCTCGCGGCCGGTGCGGGTCAGCTCCAGGTGCAGGCCATCGCCGAACACGCGCTGCCAGTCGGCCAGCTGCTGCTCGGCCAGTTCATGCTTGCCGTCCAGCGCCAGGCGCCCGGCCAGGCTCTGCCGGCCGGCCAGCGCGAACAGGTTGGCGTTGCCGGCCTTCAGCCAGTCCGGGTGCACGGCCACGCCGCCTTCCGGGCGATGGCCTTCCATCCAGGCGCGGGTCAGCAGGCGCGACAGGCTCAGGTAGCCCTCGCGATCGCGGCACAGCAGGGTCATCCGCCACGGGTCCTGGCCTTCCTCGGCGATCAGCACGTCGGCGCCGGCGATCGGCTTGATGCCCACGCCTTCGGCCGCCTTGTAGAACTTGACCAGGGCGAACAGGTTGTTGAGGTCGGTCACCGCCAGCGCGGGCAGGCCGAGTTCGACCGAGCGCGACAGCAGGTTGGCCTGCTTGGCCTTCTTCGGGTCCGCCTGGTCGGGCTTGGCCGGCACGCGGATGGTCGAGTCCGCCAGCGAGAACTCGGTGTGGACGTGGAGATGTACGAAGCGGGAGTTGGACATGCCGGACCAGGTTGGAGCGCGCGGGCCCCGGGTGCTGACGGAAGATCGTCGCCGGGGTCGGGATGCGCTGGAGTGCCCGGTCAGGGTAGCGAGGGCAGGGGGAGGCGACAAGCTCTTGACGGCACGCGATATCGCATTCGCGCTCTCGCCGCCCGTGGTTCGCAGGCGAATCGCGGGCCCCGTCTCACCGCGCTTCCACACCCTCCCGCCAGGGACGCGTCCCCCTGACTCAGGGGGACTGTTCCCCAGCGGGGTTGCGGCAGCCGTTCAGGCGATCGCGGTGGTGGCCGCCTGCGCCGCTTCCTGGCATTCACGCACCGGGGCGAAGCTGCGCCGGTGCTCCACGCAGGGGCCGTGCTCGCGCAGGGCGGCCAGGTGGGCCGGGGTGCCGTAGCCCTTGTGCTGCTCGAAACCGTACTGCGGGTGGCGGGTATGCACGTCCTGCATGTAACGGTCGCGCGAGACCTTGGCCAGGATCGAGGCGGCCATGATCGCGCGGTCGATGCCATCGCCGCCGACCAGCGCCTGCGCCGGCAGCACCAGGCCCTTGGGCACCACGTTGCCATCGATGCGGGCGAAGCCGGCCACATGGGCGACCGCTGCAACAACGTCACGCATGCCCTGCAGGGTGGCCTGGTAGATGTTCAGGCGGTCGATGGTGTCCACGTCCACCAGCACCACATGCCAGGCCAGGGCGCGCTCGATGATGCGGTCATGCAGCTGCTCGCGGCGCGCCGCAGTCAGCTGCTTGGAGTCATCCAGGCCGTTGATCCGTGGCCGGGACGGGTCGAACACCACCGCGGCCACAGCGACCGGTCCGGCCAGCGGGCCCCGGCCGGCCTCGTCGACGCCGGCGACCAGGCGCTCCGGCTCGACCACGGCCGAACCGTCGAACAGGGCCAGGCTGGCCGCCGCGGCGTGGCGGCGGCTCATGCCTGTGCCTGGTCGCGCATCAGCAGCTCGCCGACGGCGTCGGCGGCGCGCGCCGAGGCGTTGCGGCGCAGGCGCTCGTGCAGGCGCACGTAGGTGTCCTGCAGGTCGATCACCCGCTGCGGGTGGTCGAACCACTGCTGGATGGCTGCGGCCAGCCTGTCCGGCGTGCAGTCGTGCTGCATCAGCTCCGGTGCCAGGTCCTGGCCAGCCAGGATGTTGGGCAGGGCGAAGCGGTCGACCTTGATCAGGCCAAGCGCCTTGACCAGTCGATAGGTCAGTTCATTGACGCGGTATCCGACCACCATCGGCCGCTTCACCAGCATCGCTTCCAGGGTCGCGGTGCCGGAGGCCAGTACCACCACGTCGGCGGCGACCATCGCGTTGCGCGCCTGGCCGTCCAGCACGTGCGAGTAAGCGACTGGCAATGCCGAGCGTGACAGCTGCTCTTCGATCAGGCGCTTGCAGGCGGGGTTGGCGGCAGGCACCACCACATGCAGGCCGGGGATGTGTTCGGAGACCTGCCAGGCGGCCTCGAAGAACGGTTCACCGAGGCGCGAGATCTCGCCCAGGCGGCTGCCCGGCAACACCGCCAGCACCTTGGCCGAGGCCGGCAGGCCAAGCGCGGCGCGTGCTTCCTCACGGCTGCCCTGCAACGGGATGTCATCGGCCATCGGATGGCCGACGAAGCGCGCATCGATGCCGTGCCTGGCATAGATCGGCGGCTCCATCGGGAACAGGCACAGCACCAGGTCGGCACTGCTGCCGATCTTCTCGGCGCGTTTTTCGCGCCAGGCCCAGACCGAGGGGCTGACGTAATGCACGGTGCGCACGCCGCGCTGCTTCAGCCAGCGCTCGATGCCGAGGTTGAAATCGGGTGCGTCGATGCCGATGAACACGTCCGGCTGCCATTCCAGCGCACGCTGGCGGAACGCAGAACGAAGCTTGAGCAGGCGTGGCAGGTGGCGCAGTACTTCGGTCAGGCCCATCACCGCCAGCTCGCTGGCATCGTGCCAGGTCTGGCAGCCGGCGCTGCGCATGGCATCGCCGCCGATACCGGCGAACTCGGCATTCGGGAAGCGCGCTTTCAGTTCACGCACCAGGCCCGCACCGAGCAGGTCGCCGGACGCTTCGCCGGCGACCAGCGCGATCCGCAACGGGCGCCCGCTGAGCACCCGCTGCGCGGGAACGCTGCCGGCCATCGAGGCCAGCGGGATCACCGCGGCGCCGGCCGGCGCCTGGCCGGTCGTGCTGCTCATCGCAGCAACGGCCTCTCGGCGTGCTCGATGAAGTCCAGCATGGCCTTCACGTCATCGCTGTCACGCGCCTGTTCGGTCAGCTGCACCTTGGCTTCGGCCAGCGGCAGGCCTGCCACGTACAGCGTGCGGTAGGCACGCTTGATGGCCGAGATGCGGTCGGCGTCGAAGCCGCGGCGCTTCAGGCCTTCGCTGTTGATGCCGCGCGGGCGGCCCAGCGAATCGGTACCGACCATGGTGAACGGCGGTACATCGCCATTGGTCAGCGCGCCCATGCCGAGGAAGGCATGCGCACCGATGCGGCAGAACTGGTGGGCACCTGCGAAGCCGCTGATGATCACGTAGTCGCCCACGGTCACGTGACCGGCCAGCGTGGTGTTGTTGGAGAACACGCAGAAGTTGCCGACATGGCAGTCGTGCGCCACGTGCGTGTAGGCCAGCATCCAGTTGTCGTTGCCGATGGTGGTGATGCCGCCGCCGCCGCCGGTGCCACGGTTGAGCGTGACGAACTCGCGGAACACGTTGCGGTCGCCGATCACCAGTTCGGTGCGCTCACCGGCGAACTTCTTGTCCTGCGGCTCGCCACCGATCGCGGCATGGCCGACGAAGCGGTTGTCGCGGCCGATCCGGGTCGGGCCGTGGATGCTGCAATGGGGGCCCACCACCGTGCCGGCGCCGATTTCAACGTCGGGGCCGATCAGGGTGAAGGCGCCCACCTGCACATCGTCGGCCAGGCGCGCGGCCGGATCGATGACGGCGGTGGGGTGGATCCGCGGTGCGTTGTCAGTCATTGCTGCCTCCAGTGGATCAGCCCTTGGCGCCGGCGCACATGACCTCGGCCGACGCGACGACTTCGCCGTTGACCTTGGCTTCGCCGTAGTACCAGCCCATGTTGCGGATCAGGCGCTTCATCTGCACATCCAGCATCAGCACGTCGCCGGGCACGACCTGCTTGTTGAAGCGGGCGTTTTCCACCTTGACCATGTAGAACAGCTTGGACTGCGCATCGCGGCCGAGCGTGAGCTGGGTCATGACGCCGCCGGCCTGCGCCAGCGCTTCGATGATCAGCACGCCGGGCATGATCGGGCGGCCCGGGAAGTGGCCCTGGAAGAACGGCTCGTTGATGCTGACGTTCTTCTGCGCCAGGATGCGCTTGGCCTCGACGTCGAGTTCAAGCACCCGGTCCACCAGCAGGAACGGGTAGCGGTGTGGAAGCAGTTCCTGGATCTGGCAGACGTCGATCGGAAGCTGCAGCGAATCGTTCATTCTTTCTCCTTGCCAGCAGCCAGGACGCGGCGAGCCAATGCGTCCAGCTGCTTGAAGCGCGCGGCGTTCTTGCGCCACGTGCGGTTGTCGGTCAATGGGGTGCCGGACGAATACTCGCCCGGCTCGGTGATGGAATTGCGGACCACCGACTTGCCGGTGATCACGACCTTGTCGCAGATCTCGAGGTGGCCGACCACGCCCACGGCACCGCCGAGCAGGCAGTAGCGGCCGATCTTGGCGCTGCCGGCGATGCCGGTGCAGCCGGCGATGGCCGAGTGCGCGCCGATCTGCACGTTGTGCGCGATCTGTACCAGATTATCCAGGCGCACGTCCTCGGCGAGGATGGTGTCTTCCAGTGCGCCACGATCAACGCAGGTGTTGGCGCCGATCTCGCAATCGTCGCCGACGCGGACGCCGCCCAGCTGTGGCACCTTGATCCACTTGCCGGCATCCATCGCCAGGCCGAAACCATCGGCACCCAGCACGGCACCGGGGTGGATGCGCACGCGCCTGCCCAGCTTGACCCGGGTGACCAGGGTGACCCGGGCAATCAGTTCACAGCCGGTATCCAGGCTGCAGTCCTCGCCGATCACGCTGCCGGCGCCGACGATGCAGTTCTCGCCGATGACACTGCGTGCGCCGATGGTGACGAACGGACCGATGTGGGCGCTGGCGGCCACCTGGGCGTCGGGATCGATCACCGCGCTGGGGTGGATGCCCGGCGGGCGGGTCGGCGCGATGTCGAACAGCGCGGCGATCTTGGCGAAGGCGGTGTACGGGTCCTTGGCCACGAGCGCGGCGCCCGGGGCGGCCTCGACGTCGTCGGCGCGCAGGACCACCAGCGAGGCGTGGCTGTCGGCCAGCTGGACGCGGTAACGCGGGTTGGCGAGGAAGGTCAGCTGGCCAGGACCGGCGTGGGCGAGCGTGGCCACGCCATGGATGGCGGTCGCCGGGTCGCCGTGGACCTGCAGGCCGAACTGCTCGGCGAGTTGCTGGGCGGTGTAGGTGGGAGTATTCACGGCGGGAGTTTAACGTGTGACGCCATTGCGGTCATGCGGGGTCAGAAGCGGCGCCTGCCTGATGTCCCGGGGTGATGGCGCAGGGGGCTGCCCAGGACACGCCGTAAACCCATCCCTGGGGGCTCGATGGCGCCATCCATGGCGCCATCGGTCCTGGTCAGCCCCCTGCGCCATCACCAGATGACTTCGCGCGAGCGCGGGAAGTAACGGCGGCGGCGAGCAAGTAAAACGAAAACGCCGGGCAATGCCCGGCGCTTCGCACCCCGTCTGGTGGAGAGCCCCCCTTCTGTTAAGGGGGGCGCGCCAACGGCGCGGGGGATAGGAGGGATGCGCGTGCAGTTCTGATGAACCGCAGGGCGGTTCGTCAGAACTGCCCACCGAACGTGAATTGCAGGCGTTCGATCTTGTCATCGTCTTCCTTCTTCAGCGGGAAGGCGTAGCTGATCGAGATCGGGCCAACCGGGGCGCGCCACAGCAGGGCCACACCGGTGGACACGCGCAGCTCGTTGGCCTTGAAGTTCTTGGTGCCGTTGTAGACGTTGCCGAAGTCGACGAAGGCCGACACGCGTGCCGACGGGCTGTCGAACAGGCGCGGGAAGTAGGCTTCGACCGAACCGACGGTCTTCAGCGAACCACCCAGCGGCTGGCCTTCCGGATAACCGGTGGTGACTTCGCGCGGGCCGAGGGTGTTGTCCTCGAAGCCGCGTACCGAGTTGGTACCACCGGCGTAGAAGTTCTCGAAGAACGGCAGGCCCGTGGCGGTGACCGTGCGGGTGGTGCCGTCGCCGTTGTCGATGACGCGGGTGTAGTCCTTGCCGTAGGCATCGCCGTAGCCGATTTCCGCGCGGGTGTTGATCACCAGCGACGGCATGATCGGCCAGTACTTGCTGATCTGGTAGTTCAGCTTGTAGTACTCGATGGTCGAACCCGGCAGCGTGGTTTCCAGGCCGACGCGCTGGTAGGTACCGCGGGTCGGCATGAAGTAGTCGTTGCGCGAGTCGCGCGCCCAGCCCAGCTCGGTGCGCCAGGCGTGGAAGGTGCGCTTACCGACCGCGTTGATGTAGTCGATGATCGACTGCGGGGTCGAGCCCTGGTAGGTGGTGATCTGGTTGCTGTCGATGCCGAACATCAGCGAGACGGTATCGGTCTCGGTCAGCGGCACGCCGAACACCACCTGCGCCGAACCATTGGTGCTGTTGTACTGCGCGGTGTTGAAGTCGGAGTAGTCCAGTTCGCGCCAGGACAGGTTGTAGCCCAGCGACACGCCGTCATCGGTGAAGTACGGGTTGGTGTAGCTGAAGCCGTAGCGCTGCAGGTAGCTGCTGCGCGAGGCTTCGACCGACACGCGGTTGCCGCCGCCGAGGAAGTTGTTCTGCGACAGCTGCACCGAGGTGGTCATGCCGTAGGACTGCGAATAGCCCAGGCCGAACACGAAGCTGCCCGAGGTGGTTTCCTTGACGTTGTAGACGACGTCGACCTGGTCGTTGCTGCCGCTGACGGCCGGGGTCTCCACTTCCACCGATTCGAAGTAGCCCAGGCGCTGCAGGCGGATCTTGGAGCGGTCGATCGCGGCCTGCGAGTACCAGCTGTTCTCGAACTGGCGCAGCTCGCGACGCATCACTTCGTCGGAGGTACGGGTATTGCCGCGGAACAGGATGCGGCGCACCGACACGCGCGGGCCGGGCACGACCTGCATGTTGATGGCGACGGTCTGCTCGGCGCGGTTGGTGGTCGGAATCGGGTTCACCTTGGCGAACGCGTAGCCGATGTTGGACAGCGAATTGGTGATGGTGTCCGAGCTGAATTCCAGCAGGGCACGCGAGAACGTGTCGCCGGACTTCTGGATCACCATGCGCTCGACGTCCTCCTGCGGGAGGATGGTGTCGCCGCTGACCTTGATCTCGGAGATCTTGTACTGCGCACCCTCGGTCACGCCCGCGGTCAGGAACATGTCGCGCTTGTCGGGGCTGATCGAGACCTGGGTGGAATCGATGCTGAAATCGACGTAGCCGCGGTCCAGGTACCAGGAGTTGAGCTTTTCCAGGTCGCCGGACAGCTTTTCCTTGGAGTACTGGTCGTCACGGCGGTACCACGAGGCCCAGTTGTGCTCCTTGGACTCCCAGGTCTCCAGGATGTCCTTGCTCTCGTACTTCTCGGTGCCGACCAGGTTGACGTGGCGGATCTTGGCCGCCTTGCCTTCCTTGATGGCGATGGCGATGTCCACGCGGTTGCGGTCCAGCGGGCTCACCGTCGGGGTGATGTCGACGTTGTACTTGCCGCGGTCGTTGTACTGGCGGCGCAGTTCCTGGGTCACGCGGTCCAGGCTCAGGCGATCGAAGGTGCCGCCCTCGGTCAGGCCGATGTCGGACAGGCCCTTGAGCAGCTGGTCGGACTTGATGTCCTTGTTGCCGGTCACGGTCAGCTTGTTGATCGCCGGGCGTTCCTTGACGGTCACCACCAGGATCGTGCCCTGGCGGTCCAGCTGCACGTCTTCGAAGAAGCCGGTCTTGTACAGGGCGCGGATCGTCTCGCCGACCTTGTTGTCGGTGACCGTCTCGCCACGTTCCACCGGCAGGTAGGTGAACACCGTGCCCGAGCTGATGCGCTGCAGGCCATCGACGCGGATGTCGCTGACAGTGAAGGGCTCGGCTGCCTGGGCCAGGGCGGGAGCGCCGGTGACGGCGGCGAGGGCGAGGGCCAGCAGGCGGCGATTGGGGAGTCGCGTCATGTCACGTCCGGTAGGAAGGTCGATTTCATTGGTGCGGGATGCCGACGCTGTAGACGGCAACAACGTGGAAAAGTTCATCGCGGGACCAGGCCGAGGATGTCGTTGTAGAACGCCAACCCCATCAGCCCGGCCAGCAACGCCAGGCCGATGTATTGGCCGGCGGCGATGGCACGCTCGCTCAGCGGGCTGCCCTTGACCAACTCGATAAGGTAATACAGCAGGTGGCCGCCGTCCAAGATCGGGATCGGCAGCAGGTTGATGATGCACAGGCTGAGGGACAGCAGGGCAAGGAACTGCAGGAACCAGTCGAGGCCGCGCTTGGCCGAGACATTGGCCACGCGGGCGATGGTGACCGGCCCGGAAACGTTCTGCAGCGAGGCCTTGCCGGTGACGATGCGGCCCATCATGCCCAGCGAGTCGGCCGCCAGGCGGCCGGTTTCGCGCACCGCGACGGTCACCGCGTCCAGCGGCCCGTAGCGCAGCAGGGTGTCGTAGGCGGGGCTGTAGGTGGTGGGGAAGCCGACGCCGATCTGCCAGACCGGGTTGCCCTTGCCGTCCTTGCCCTGGCGCGGGGTGACTTCCAGCGCCAGGCGCTCGCCGCCACGCAGGACCTCGATCATCCCCGGTCCGCCGGCGCGGCCCAGGGCCTGGATCTCGCCGATCACCTGGTCGACGCTGTCGATGCGCTGGCCATCGATGGCCACGATCAGGTCGCCTGGCTGCAGTTGCCCGGCCACCACGGAGTCTGCGGTGAGCGAATCGACCCGCGCCGGCTGCAGCCACGACTGCCAGTACAGGCCGGCCAGGATCGGCACCCGCCGTTCATCGAAACCGGCCGGCAGCTGCGACAGCGGCAGGGTGCGCATGCGCACCTGGTCGGCCGCATCCAGCACTTCCAGCTTCACGTCACGGCGGTCCATCGCGGCGGCGGTCAGCGCCATGCTGGCCTCGCCGAGGGTGACCACCTGGCGCTCGTCCACGCGCAGCACGCGGTCGCCGCTGGCCAGGCCGGCACTGGCGGCGATGCCGCTGACGCGGCCGATGGTGGGCGAGTAGTCCTGCTTGCCGATCACGAACATCGCCCACAACAGCAGGATGCACAGCAGCAGGTTGGCGATCGGGCCGGCGGCGACGATGGCGATGCGCTGCCAGACGGTCTTGTGGTTGAAGGCCTGGCCGCGCTCGTGCGGGTGGACTTCGACCTCGCGTTCGTCGAGGAACTTCACGTAGCCGCCCAGCGGGATGGCGGCGATGGCGAATTCGGTACCGTGCCTGTCGCGGCGCGACCACAGCGGCCGGCCGAAGCCGACCGAGAAGCGCAGGATCTTGACCCCGCACAGGCGCCCGACCCAGTAATGCCCGAACTCGTGGAACGTGACCAGCAGCCCGAGGCTGACAATCATCCACCAGACCGATCCGATGAAGTCAGTCATGCAGGCTCACAGTGGCGGGCAGGGGCGGCGGCGTCATGCTGGGCGAGGCGGTCGTTCAGGCGGCGTCGATGGCGTTCAGGGTGAGCTGGCGTGCCCGCTGGTCGGCGGACAACAGGACCTCCAGTGTATCGGCTGCTTGCGTCGGCAGTGTTGAAAGAGCGTTAGCAACCAGCTCCGGGATCGTCAGGAAACCGATCCGGCCCTGAAGAAACGCTGAAACCGCCTCTTCGTTGGCGGCGTTCAGCACCGCCGGTGCGGTGCCGCCGGCCTGCATCGCCTGCCAGGCCAGGGCCAGGCAGGGGAAGGCGTCGGTGTCCGGGGCCTCGAAATCCAGCCGGCCCTGGGCCAGCAGGTCCAGCCCGGCCACGCCCGAGTCGATGCGCTGCGGCCAGCCCAGGCCGACGGCGAGGGTGGTGCGCATGTCCGGCAAGCCCATCTGCGCCAGGGTCGAGCCGTCGACGAACTCGACCAGCGAATGGACCAGGCTCTGCGGGTGCACCAGCACCTCGATGCGTTCACCGGGTACGCCGAACAGGTGGTGGGCCTCGATGACTTCCAGGCCCTTGTTCATCAACGTCGCCGAATCGACCGAAATCTTCGGTCCCATCGACCACTTCGGGTGGGCAACGGCCTGCGCCGGGGTGACCTGGGCCAGTTCGGCGCGGCTGCGGCCACGGAACGGGCCGCCGGAGGCGGTCAGCAGGATCCGGCGCACGCCGGCGCCGTCGACGCTGGCGTCGCGCGAGCGCAGGCACTGGAAGATCGCGCTGTGTTCGCTGTCGATCGGGATGATTTCGGCGCCGGCACGTTCGGCGGTGCGGGTCAGCAGTTCGCCGGCCAGCACCAGCGATTCCTTGTTGGCCAGCAGGATGCGCTTGCCGGCGGCGGCCGCGGCCAGGGTCGAGGACAGGCCGGCAGCGCCGACGATGGCCGCGACCACGGTATCGCAGGCGTCGCTGGCGGCCAGCTGGTCCAGCGCGGCCTGGCCGGCATGGGCCTCGGTGGCCAGTCCGGCGTCGCGCAGGCCGTCGCGCAGTTCGGCGAACAGCGATTCGTCGGCGATCACCGCGTGCGCCGGCTTGTGCTGGCGGCACAGCGCCAGCAGCGCCTGCACCTGGCGGCCGGCGGCGAGCACGGTGGCCTGGTAGCGCTGCGGGTGGCGGGTGATCACGTCCAGCGTGGAGGCACCGATCGAGCCGGTGGCGCCGAATACGGCGACCCGGCGCAGGTCTGCAGCAGCATTCATGGTCAGAACCCGAAGATTTCCTTGCCCAGCGCGAACACCGGTACGGCGGCCAGGACGCCGTCGACACGGTCGAGCACGCCGCCATGGCCCGGGATCAGGTGGCCCGAATCCTTGGCGCCGGCGTGGCGCTTGATCAGGCTCTCGAACAGGTCACCCAGCACCGAGGCGAACACGGCCACCACCGAGGTGATCAGCAGGCCCGGCAGGTGTGCGGTATCGATGCCCGCCAGCCAGCCCAGGCCGACGGCCACGGCGACACCGGCCAGCAGGCCGCCGAACAGGCCTTCCCAGGTCTTGTTGGGGCTGATCCGCGGGGCCAGCTTGTGCTTGCCGAAATGGCGGCCGGCGAAATAGGCGCCCGAGTCGGCCGCCCACACCAGCGCCAATGCAGCCAGCAGCCACAGGTGGCCCTGCTTGCCCGGCGGATCGCCACCGGCATGGATCAGCACCAGCGCGGCCCAGGCCGGCACGATGGCCAGGGTGCCGGCCAGCATCTTCAGGATGCGCGAGGGCGCCGACGGCTGTGCGCCGAAATTGAAGAAGCGCAGCCAGACCAGCGCGGCCAGCCACCAGGCAACGCCGGCCAGGGTGGTTATCTGGAACAGCACCAGCGTGCTGCCATCGGCCCAGACCAGCAGCACCATCAGCAGCAGGTTCAGCACCAGCAGCACGGTGCGCGCCAGGGTGTCTTCGATACCGGCCAGCTTCAGCCACTCCCACAGGCCGATCAGCAGCACCGCGGCGGCGGCGGCGGCCAGCCATTGCGTGGGCAGCAGCAGGATCGCCGCAATGGCAACCGGCGCCATGATCAGTGCGGCAAGGACTCGGGTCTTGGTCATGGGCTGGAAGTCTCGGTGGCCAGTGCGGCGATCTGGGCGCTGGTCAGGCCGAAACGACGCTCGCGGCCGGCATAGGCGTCAAGCGCCTGCTGCAGCTGCCCGGCATCGAAGTCCGGCCACAGGGCCTCGGTGAACCACAGCTCGGTGTAGGCCAGCTGCCACAGCAGGAAATTGCTGATGCGGGTGTCGCCGCCGGTGCGGATGAACAGGTCCGGCGGCGGCAGGTCGGCCAGGGCGACCTGGCTGCCCAGCAGCGATTCGTCGATCTGCTCGGGCAACAGGCGACCGGCTGCCACTTCGACGGCCAGGGCGCGCGCGGCGCGGGCGATGTCCTGGCGGCCACCATAGCTGGCGGCGATCGACAGGGTCAGGGTGGTGTTGTCGGCGGTGCGCTGCTCGGCCAGCTGCATGCGGCTGACCAGCCCGGCACCGAAGCGCTCGCGTTCGCCGATGAAGCGCACGCGCACGCCGCGCCGATGCAGCTCGTCCACTTCGCGGTCGAGCGCGCCGAGGAACAGCTTCATCAACGCATCCACTTCCTCCTGCGGCCGGCCCCAGTTCTCGCTGGAGAAGGCGAACAGGGTCAGCGCCGGAATGCCCAGTTCAAGGCAGCGCTCGATGGTGCGGTTGACCGCGCGCGCGCCGGCACGGTGGCCGATCACGCGGGGGCGACGGCGCTGCTGTGCCCAGCGCCCATTGCCATCCATGATGATGGCAATGTGGCGGGGCAGGGCGGCCGGCAACGGAGGCGGGGCTGAAGGCATCGACTTCAGACCGACAGCAGTTCTTTTTCCTTGTCGGCAACGACCTTGTCGACGTCCTTGATGTTGGCGTCGGTCAGCTTCTGGATGTCGTCTTCGCCGCGCTTCTTCTCGTCTTCGCTGATCGCCTTGTCCTTGACCAGCTTGGCGATTTCCTTGTTCGCGTCCTGACGGATGTTGCGGATCGCGATCTTGGCGCCTTCACCTTCCTTCTGCACCTGCTTGGCCAGCTCCTTGCGGCGCTCTTCGGTCGGCGGCGGCATGTTGATGCGGATCGCGGTGCCCAGGGTGTTCGGGGTGAACTCGGCGTTGTAGAGACCCTTCTCGATCTCCTTGATCATGCTCTTGTCGAACGGCGTGACCAGCAGCGAGTGCGCGTCGGCGTTGGAGATCGAGGCAACCTGGTTCAGCGGGGTGCTGGCGTTGCCATAGGCACTGACCGTCACGCGGTCCAGCAGGGCAGGCGTGGCACGCCCGGTCCGGATGGAGGTGAGGGTGTGCTTCAGAGCGTCGATGCTCTTGGCCATGCGCGTCTGCGCGTTGTTCTTGATGTCGTTGAGCATCGCCCGGTCCTGGATGTATCTGGAATCGGGCGATTATAGGCGAATACGGGACGCTGCCGGGCCTGAATCGGCCCGGTCATCGCTTTGCGCTCAGGCTCAGGCCGGGTCGCGGCCCTGGACCAGGGTGCCGATGTTCGCGCCGTTGAGGATCTTCAGCAGCTCGCCCGGCTGGCCCATGTCGAACACGCGCATCGGCAGGTCGCTGTCGCGGGCCAGTGCGAAGGCCGCGGTGTCCATCACTTCCAGGCCACGGCGGATCACTTCGTCGTAGCTCAGGCTGTCGAAGCGGACCGCATCGCTGTGCTTGTTCGGGTCCTTGTCGTACACGCCATCGACCTTGGTGGCCTTCAGCAGCAGGTCGGCGCCGATCTCGATCGCGCGCAGGGCGGCGCCGGAATCGGTGGTGAAGAACGGGCTGCCGACGCCGGCGGCGAAGATCACCAGGCGGCCCTTTTCCAGGTGGCGGATGGCGCGGCGGCGGATGTAGTCCTCGCACACGTCGTTGATCTTGATCGCGCTCATCACGCGGGCCTTGGCGCCCAGCTTCTCGAGGGCGTCCTGCATGGCCAGGGCGTTGATGACCGTGGCCAGCATGCCCATCTGGTCGCCGGTGACCCGGTCCATGCCGCCGGCGGCCAGGCCGGCGCCGCGGAAGATGTTGCCGCCGCCGATCACCAGCGCCACTTCGGCACCGGCCTGCTGGGCTTCGATGACCTCACGGGCCAGGCGATTGATGATCTTCGGGTCGATGCCGTAGTCCTCATCTCCCATCAGCGCCTCCCCGGACAGTTTCAGAAGGATGCGGCGATAGGCGAGCTTGGACATGGGGACCTCGGGTGCGTGGAAATCGCGGGCGATTCTACGCGCATGCGGCGTCGTGCCAAAGTGTTTTGTGCACTGCGGCGCAGAATCCGGTGATTCGCCCCGGTCAACCGGGGCTTCCCGTTCAGCCCAGCTCGGCGCCGGCGGTGGCCGACAGCTCGTCGTGGCCGAGGGCGCCCGGTGAGCGGGCGATCACCCGGTTGCGGCCCAGGTTCTTGGAGCGGTACAGCACATCGTCGGCCGCGCGCAGCAGGTCCTGCACGTCGGCGAAGCGCTCGTAGCCACCCTGGGTGGCCACGCCGGCGGAGAAGGTGACGAACAGTGGCCCGCCCTCCAGCTCGGCCATCGGCGTGGCCACGATGTTGGCCAGTACCCGGCGGATCACGTCCAGGGCCACGCTTTCGCTGGTATTGGGCAGCAGCGCGACGAATTCCTCGCCGCCGAAGCGGGCGACGGTGTCGCTGTTGCGCAGCTGGCCCTGCAGCTTGCCGGCGAAGGCGCGCAGCACCTCGTCGCCGGTCAGGTGGCCGTGGGCGTCGTTGATCTTCTTGAAGTCGTCCAGGTCGATGAAGGCCACCGACAACGGCCAGCCCTGGCGGCCGGCGCGCAGGAATTCCTGCTCCAGCACCGCTTCCAGCTGGCGGCGGTTGAGCACGCCGGTCAACGCGTCACGATGTGCCTGGTCGGCGAGGCGCTTGGCGCGCGCCTCGAACTCGTCGGCGCGGCGGCGTGCCTGGTCGGCATCCTGCAGTTCGCGCAGGTTGCGCAGCGTGGCCAGCTCCTGCGCGTGATCGATCAGTTCGCGCACCCGGGACGGTGAATTGAGGCCGGCATCGAACAGGCTGGCGATATCGGGCAGGGCCTCGCTGATGCGGGCCAGGACCTGGTCGAAGCGCGCGCTGTCCAGTTCCAGGCGGTCGTGCACCTGTTGCAGGGCGCGCTCACGCGCGGTATCGGCGTCGCTATCCAGCCAGATGTCGGCCACCGCGCCGGACAGCTGCACGCAGGCCTGGAACGGCGATTCGGCGGCGTCCTCGTCCTCGCTGTGGCTGATGCTCTCGACCAGGTAGCGGGGCAGGCCCCATTGCTCGGCCACCCAGGCGCCGACCTCGGCATGGCTGCAGCCGAGTTCGTCGCGCTCGCGGGCGACCAGGTCGATGTTGTCGCGTGCCTCGCGCAGCAGCGGCAGGTAGCGCTCCGATTCGGCCTGGGCCAGGCACAGCACGCCCAGGTCCTGCAGCAGGCCGGCCAGCATCAGTTCCTCCAGCCGGCGCAGGCCGCGCGCCTGGCCCAGCTGGCTGGCAGCCAGGGCGCTGAGGATGCTGCGCTTCCACGCGCGCTGGCGCAGGTCATGGTCGGCGCCGGTGCCGCCGGTCAGGCCCTGGGTGACGGTGAAGCCCAGGGCGAGGCTGATCGTGGCGTTCAGGCCCAGCATGGTCAGCGCCTGGCCGAGGTTCTCGATGCGGCGGCGGCTGGCATACAGCGGCGAATTGGCGATGCGCAGCATGCGAGCGCTCAGCGCCATGTCGATGGCGATGATGTCGGCGGCGGTGGCGATGTCCGCTTCCGGGTCCTGGGCCAGTTCGATGATGCGCAGGGCAATACCGGGTGGCGAAGGCAGGTTGCGGCAGAGCGCCAGGGCAGCTGTCAGCTCGGGAGGCATGTCGGGTCGTTCAATTCCATTAGGACAAGAATACCTAGGAATGCATCACAGTCCGCGATTTTCGTTCCTGCTATGTGACTGTGGATTCCCTGCGCCGAGTATCGGCTTGATTCGCGCGCAACGCAAAGGTGTGGGTGTGAGCACCAACGGTGCGCACCCACGGGCCCACCGGAATAAAAAAAAGAGCCGCGGTTTCCCGCGGCTCCTTCTGGTCGCTTCACAGCCGGAAGGCTGGAATCAGACCTGCATCGCCTTGGCAACTTCGGCGGCGTAGTCTTCCACCACCTTCTCGATGCCTTCGCCGACGATCAGCAGCTTGAAGCCTGCCACGTCGGCGCCAGCGGCCTTGACCACCTGCTCGACGGTGGTGTCGCCCAGCACGTAGGTCTGGCCGTACAGGGTCACGTCGCTGACGATCTTGTTGATCTTGCCGCTGATGATCTTTTCCAGGATGTCGGCCGGCTTGGCCTTGCCCTTCTCGGACATCTTGGCCAGCTCGATTTCCTTTTCCTTCTCGACGAACTCGGCCGGGACGTCCGCAGCCTTGTTGTGCGGCGGCTTCAGCGCGGCCACGTGCATGGCCAGGCCACGGGCCAGCTCGACGTCGCCGCCGACCAGGTCGACCAGAACGCCGACCTTGCCGTTGGTGTGGACGTAGGCGCCGATGGTGTTGTTGCCATCCACCTTCACCATGCGACGGATCTGGATGTTCTCACCCAGGGTCTGCACGGCGGTGGCGCGGGCTTCTTCAACGGTGCGGCCGTCGGCCAGCTTGGCAGCCTTCACGGCTTCGACGTCGGTGGCGCCCGATGCCAGGGCAGCGGCGGCGACGGCGTTGACGAAGGACTTGAAGTTGTCATCGTTGGCGACGAAGTCGGTTTCCGAGTTGACTTCGACCAGCACGGCCTTGCCGCCGTCCTGGGCCAGGCCCAGACGGCCTTCGGCGGCCACGCGGTCAGCCTTCTTGTCGGCCTTGGCAGCGCCGGACTTGCGCATGGCTTCAGCAGCAGCGTTGATGTCGCCGTTGGCTTCGGTAAGCGCCTTCTTGCATTCCATCATGCCGGCGCCGGTGCGCTCGCGCAGTTCCTTGACCAGGGAAGCAGTGATTTCCACGGGATTACCTCACGAAAGAAAGGGGTTGGGCCGGCATGGTGGCCGGCCCGTGTGACACGGTCCTGTCACGCGCCAAGGGCAGCGTGCAGGGAGGGTGGACGCCGGGCGTCCACCCCGGGGCCTGGATCAGGCCTGGGCGTCGTCGCCCTTCTTGGCAGCCTTCTTGGCCGGAGCGCGGCGGGCCGGCTTCTCTTCGCCTTCAGCAGCGGCTTCAGCGAACTCTTCCTCGCGCACCGAAGCGGCGTGCGGCGCAGCGGCCTTGCCTTCCAGCACGGCGTCGGCAGCGGCGCGGGCGTACAGCTGCACAGCGCGGATGGCGTCGTCGTTGCCCGGGATGGCGTAATCAACCAGTTCCGGGTTGTAGTTGGTGTCGACCACGGCGATGACCGGGATGCCCAGCTTCTTGGCTTCCTTGATCGCGATGTCTTCGTGGCCGATGTCGATCACGAAGATGGCGTCCGGCAGACGGTTCATGTCCTTGATGCCGCCCAGCGAGGCTTCCAGCTTGTCGCGCTCGCGACGCAGGCCCAGCACTTCGTGCTTGACCAGCTTCTCGAAGGTGCCGTCGGTTTCACCGGCTTCCAGTTCCTTCAGGCGGGCAACCGACTGCTTGACGGTACGGAAGTTGGTCAGGGTGCCGCCCAGCCAACGCTGGTTCATGAACGGCATGCCGCAACGCTCGGCTTCTTCCTTGATGGTTTCGCGGGCGCTGCGCTTGGTGCCCAGGAACAGGACGGTGCCGCGCTTCTGGGCAACCGACGAGATGAAGTTCATCGCGTCGTTGAACAGCGGGACGGTCTTTTCCAGGTTGATGATGTGGATCTTGCCGCGGGCGCCGAAGATGTACGGAGCCATCTTCGGGTTCCAGTAGCGGGTCTGGTGGCCGAAGTGGACGCCGGCTTCCAGCATCTGACGCATGGTGACCTGGGGCATTGCAATACTCCTGATATGGAACCAGCGATTCCGCCCGCGGGGATAGGTATGCGGGACGCGTGGAAGCGCGATCGGTTCCGGGGTTGGGCTTCCCTGTTGCCTCCGTGGCCGAACTCCTTGCGGAGCACCCCGGCACGGATGGGGGCAGCAGGTGTGGATTCACCGGTGACGTCCGGTGTGGACGGGTTCCCGCGCACGCTGGCGGCAGGAATCCGGTCGATTATAGCCCGCTGGGGGCGCTTGCTGCAATTGCAGGGTCTGCTGCGGCCAGATCGACCTCGCGGCCGTCCTGCAGGCGTGCCTGGAAGCGGCCTCCAGCATAGCCATCGGCGCGGGCAGGCAGGGGCCAGCGGCGTTCATGGCCCGCCAGGATGTAGCCGGCCAGGCCAGCCGTCAGCAGCGTTGACTGGCCGTCCGCCGTGATGAAGCGCAGATCGTGCAGGCGGCCGTGCAGGGTACCGGCATTGCTGAGTCGCAGTGTGGGCTGCGACGCCTGGGTCTCGACGCGGCCCTGCAGGCGGGCACGCAGCGGTGTTGCCGCTGGCCCGCGGAACAGCGGCAGGGAATAGCGCGGCAACCCCGCCAGCGCCGGCGCCAGCACGATCCGATAGGCCTGTTCACCGACCGCCGCCGCCGGCTCGGCTGGCAGCAGCCAGACGCGCTGGGTACTGCCGGGGGCGAGGTCCAGGCGCGCCGGGCTGACCCGGATCCGGTCGCTTGGCTGCAGCTGTTCGGCGTCCAGGTGCTGATCCCAGGCCAGCACCTGCACCTGGCCCTGCCAGCGGCCGGGCCCGGGGTTGTGCAGCCACAGTTCGGCGCGGCCGCCCTGGGCCGGCAGCTGCAGAGTGGTCGGCAACAGCTCCAGCGCCGCGGCGGGCAGTGCCAGCAGCAGTGCCAGCAGGGTCAGCAGCGCGCGCATCAGTAGATGAGGGTCACGGAGGGTGTTGCGTTCTCGTCCGTTGCCGGTGGTGCGAGCTCGCGGACCTGGGGCGGCACCTGGGGCGCGTCACTGCGCTGGTGCGGCGCCGGGCAGCGGACGCCACCGCCATCGTCGCTGCAGGATTCGACCACGGTCAGCCGGATCTGCAGGGTGCTGCTGCTGGGTTCGGCCCATGCCGGCAGGCTGGCGGCCAGCATCGCCCCGATCAGAAATGCACGAACCACCTGCCATCCACCGTACTGAAAGACTCGCTGCGCGGTATCGGCGGGATGCGCCGGAACTGTAGCGTCGCGCTTGCCCGGCATCCGTATGCCCGCATCCACCGGTGGGTGCCGACCGTTGGTCGGCACGCAGGTCAATAAGTGATCGTCACCTGCACCAGGTCGTTGTAGGTGCCGGCCGGAGGCTGGCCGGTGACCGGCGGTACCCGGCCATAGATGGTCAGCTGCTGCGCGCTGCCGGTGCCGGTGCTGCTGGCCGTATCGACGGTCAACGTGTTGCCCCAGCGCTGGCTCCGTGCCGCGTCCCGGTAGAGCTCGTAGGTGAGGTAATAGGTGCTGCCGCCAATGGTGGTGGCCATGCGCCGGGTGGTGGTGGCGGTGGGATTGTTCTGGCCGTTGTTGAGACCGACCTGGAAGGCGGTGTTCTTCAGGCAGGTCAGGGTCAGGGTTGCGGTCTGGTCGATGTTGGCCGGGATGCCGCCGGTGACGTTGCCGAAGTTCATGTTGGTGGTGACGTAGCTGCCGCATTGCGGCAGCACGTTGGCGGTGGCGGTGAAGCTGAAGGCCGCACTCGCGCTGTTGGTGCCGGTGGCGCCGCCATTGCAGGTGGCGGGGACGGTGGCAGTGCCGAGCAGGACTTCGTTCCAGGCCCAGGTCAGCACCACGCTGGCACCGCTGAAGGTACTGCTGTACGCGCCGGAGGCCAGGACCTGGTTGGCCGGAATCTGCCCGAACAGCTGCACGGTCTGCGCGCCGCTGCCACCGGTCAGCAGCGGCACGTTGTAGCTCATGGTCAGTTCCTGCGCCGGGGGCGTGCCGTGCGGAGCCAGGCCAGTGACCTGGCCGAAGCTGGCGTTGTTGTACAGCTGGAAATTCATCGTGTCGCTGGTGGAAGTGGCCATCGTGCGGAACGTGGAACTGCTGCCGCCGCCACTGCCTGCGCCGATGCCCACGCAGACGCGCACGCCGGTGGTGGCCAGCAGGCTCAGCGCAGCGGTGGTGCAGGTCACCGTGATGTTGAGGTTGGCCGTGCTCGGGCCGGGTGCATTGCTGTTGATGTTGCCGAACGGCAGGGTCGGATTGGCGACCGCCGTGCAGACGGCGGTGGCACTGGCGGGCGCCGCTGCCAGCAGGCCGGCCCACAGCAGCAGGACGAGCAGCAGTACCCTCATGGCGCCACCTCCGGGATGCACTGCTGCGGTGCCGGCTTCGGCCGGGCGCCGGACGCCACCACCTTGGGCAGGTCCGGCACCTTCACCCGGCAGGGACCAAGGCTGGTGGTGACGTACAGCACGCTGCCGGCGGTGACATCTTCCAGGTAGAGCAGGCCGTCGTAGCCGACCGTGGCCTGGCGACCGTCAGGCAGCTGCACCTCGCTGCCCACCTCCAGAGGCTGGCCGTCCATTGCCAGCAGGGTCAGGCTCAGTGATGGCCGCGAGCGCAGCTGGAAGGTCACGCGGGTACCGGCGCGCTGGCGCGGGGTCACCCAGTCCTCGATGCGGTCGGCGCGCATGTCTTCGGGCAGGTCCAGGGTGTCGATCGAGACCCGGTTGCGCTGCCAGGACAGCAACGGACTGACCAGCAGCAGGCCGCGATCATCGGTGACGCCGATCAGGCGGTTCTCCAGCCGCACCGGGACGCCGCCGACGCCATTGGTGCTGATCACCGCGAACGCGTCGGACACCTCGCGCGTGGCGAAGGCGTGCCCGCCCATCCACACCAGGCTGCCGCTGGCACTGGCGTAGGCATAGTTGAGCCCGCCCTGGCGCGAGGCGCCGAACGAATAGCGGCCGACATCGTTGAGGATGCCGACCTCGGCCAGGCCGCCGTTGCCGTCCTCGCCGTGGCGCAGCTGCGCGCGCCAGCCGACGCCGCCGGCACTGCCATCGCCCGGCACCGGCTGGGTCACGTCCGCCACCCAGCTCTGGCTGTCGCCGTTGCGCTGGCTCGAAAGGCTGGCCTGGCGGTTGTTGCCCAGGCTGGCGGTCACCGACAGGTAGATGCTGCGGTCGTCGCTACGGTCCAGGTTCTGGTTCACCGACAGGTAGGCCGACCAGTGCTGGCTCCAGGTGCGTGACCAGAACAGGCTCGCGTAGCGGTTGTCGTCTCCATCCGGGTATCGCAGGCGCAGATAGCTGGCGCTGAGCGTGCCCAGTTTCAGCAGGTCCAGGCCGACCGTGGCCTGCTCGCTGATGCTCGGTGGCAGGTTGCCCTGCAGCGCGCCCAGGTCGCGGTAGTCGCCGTGGCTGCGTACGCTGCGCAGATTGACGTTGAAGCGACGGTTGTTCCAGCTGTAGCCCAGCGCCCATTGCCCGCCCTGCAGGCCGTGGTAATCACTGTGTGCATAGGCGGCATTGAACACGCCGGCAGCGCCGAGCAGCCACCAGCCACCGATGCCGGCCTGGGCCAGGCCGCCGCCGCCTTCGGCATGCGCTTCGCCGGTGAACGTGTCGGTGACACCGCCACGCCAGCTGGCACTGGCGACCGTGCGGTCGTCATAGGCGAAGGAGCGCTCGCCGAAATCCCGGCGCAGGTGGCCGACGCCGACCGACCAGTCCGACAGGCCCTTGGCCAACAGCTGCTGTGTGCCGTAGAAACTGAAGTCCAGTGTCTGCATGCGGCCGAAAGCGTCGGTCACCACCACCTGCGCATTGCCGGTGCCGCTGATGCCGGGCTGTGCTGCCAGCTGGAAGGGACCGACCGGCACCTGGCCGCTGTACTGGCGCAAGCCGTCGACATACAGCTCGACCGTGGAGGGCACCACGGCCTGGCCGAGGAAGCTCGGCGTGGGGGTGAGCACGCGGTAGGGCTGCAGGCCGTAGTTGCGGCCGATCTGCAGGCCGCCCAGGCGCACCGGGCGGGTCCAGTCGACGAAGCCGCTGTAGAAGTCACCGACCTCCAGCGTGGTTGCACTGTCCGGGAAATCCAGGCTCCAGCGTGTGTCCAGGCGCACACTCTCGCCGCGCCAGCGACGGTCGCCGGGCTGCTGGTAGCGGCGGCTGATGGCGGTGTTCTCGAAGGTGCCGTTGCCGATGCCGAACACCCGCAGTTCCGAACTCAGGCTGAGGTTGCCGAGCGTGTCCACCCGGCTGCCGTAGACGTCGTAGTTGAGCAGCACGCCCGGCGAGGCGTTGCCGGTGGGCGCGCGCGTCTGCGGGCGGCCGAGCACGGTGGTGGGCAGGGTCAGCTGGTCCAGCGGGACGTCCAGCGCCAGCGTCTGCATGTGTGCGTCGTAGCGCACCATCGCGCCGCTGATCTGGTCCAGGTAGACCGGTGCGTCGCCGCTGGCATTGAAGCCCAGCTGGCGCAGCACGTCGGGGCTGGCCTGCAGCCGACCGCGGTTCTCGGTGAACGGCAGCAGGCCGCGCGGCGTGCTGTTGAGCGACACATCCAGGTACAGCGCCTGGCTGGCGGTCAGCGGGGTCGGCGGCGGCAGGATGGCATCTGCCGACACGCCGGATACATCAGCCGCCGCGCCGGACACATCGGCGGCCTCGGTCGCCGCGGGAGCCAGGGCAGCCAGCAGCGCGCCCATCAACGCCTCAGCGAGCCGGTGGGGGTGACAGTGGCGTCTGTTCCGACTCGCCATTGAGCTTGGCCGTGATCTGGTCGTTGTCGCGGTCGATTGCCGTGCGTTCGATCGGCCAGCGCATCACCTGGCCGGGCAGCACATAGCCCAGCAGCCCGGGATGGACGATGCGCGGGCGCGTGGCGCTGCCCAGCGCGAGATCGGCGATCTGCGCGTAGCCGTTGCCCGAATTGGCCACCTCCACGCCGTTGCGGCCGTCCGCCAACTGCACCAGGCGGGCCTGCAGCCGCGGTGCCAGCGTGCCGGACGAGGGCTGCACGAACACCGGAATCGAATAGCGCAGGACGAACTGCATGCCGCCGGCGCGCGTGGCCAGATCGGGCACCTCGTCGACGATCAGGCGGTAGTACCGCTGTGCTGGCGGTGGTTCCCGGTCCGGGCGCATCACCCGCACCAGCTGCTGCTGGCCGGCGGCCAGTTCCTGCATCGGCGGCGTGGCCATCACTTCATCGGTGGGCAGCAGCTGTTCCTGACCGTCCTGCTGCACCCAGCGGAACACGCGCACCTGCAGCTTCACCGGCGAGGTGCCGCTGTTGGTCAGCCACAATTCGCCGGCACGCTGGCGGGCTTCCAGCTGCAGGCTGGTTGGGGCGACCTGCAGGCTGGTGGCCCCGGCGGTGGTGGCGGCCAGCAGGCACAGGGCGAGCAGCGCCACGCCGGTGGCGCGCCACGGGCGGGGTCCGGCCATGCGGGCGTGCTCCATCAATAGGTGATCGTGGCGGTAACCGTATCCAGGTAGTTACCGGTGGCCGGGTTGTTGGTGCTCAGGTTCAGGATCTGGCCGTAGACGATGTAGGGCACGGCCAGGCCGGTGCCGATGCCGGCCTGGGTATTGGTGCCGGACGTGGCGCCCCAGACCAGGGTATGCGCGGCGTCCTGGTAGAGCTGGTAGCCGACGTAGTTGTTTGCGGTCACCGCAGCATTGGTGTTCTTCATCCGCCGGGTGGTGACGTCATTGGCGGTGCCGGCATTGGCGCCCGCATTCAGCGAGATGGTGTAGGGCGTCAGTGCCGAGCACTGCGCGGTCACCGTGCCCTGGCCCAGGGTGGGCGTGGCGGTGGTCGAGGCGGCGGTGCCGAAGTCGACGTTGGTGGCGGCTGCCGCCGTGATGGTGCAGGCCTTGGTGACCACCAGAGTGACGTTGAAGGTGGTGGTGTCGGCCGCCTGGGCCAGGGCCGGACCGGCCAGCAGCAGGGCCAGCAGGCCCCAGGCGCGCAGGGATCGAACTGGGGATCGCATGGACAACCTCCCTGACCCGAAGGTCCGTTGAACAAGGCGAAGGCGGCACGTTCGGCGCCGCTTTGACGACGGTCGCGGCCAGCTTAGGCAGCGTAAGTGTCTGTAATCCGTGATAAATAGGCAGGCGAAAGAGTGGAGACCATCACGCTTTCACTTTCCTTGCCGGAACCGTGCATGGCCCGGATCGCCAGTTGGGTGGCGTTCGTTCAGATTGCGGCCGGATCGGCGATAATGGGTGCCATGAGCGTGAATCTGAAAACCCCGCAGGAAATCGAGATGATGCGCATCGCCGGCCGCCTGGCCAGCGAAGTGCTCGACATCGTCACCCCCCACGTCAAGCCCGGTGTCACCACCGAGGAACTGGACCGCATCTGCCACGACCACATCGTGAACGTGCAGGGCGCCATTCCGGCCAACGTCGGCTACCGCGGCTTCCCGAAGACCGTGTGCACCTCGGTCAACAATGTCATCTGCCACGGCATCCCCAGCGAAGGGAAGGTGCTCAAGGATGGCGACATCATCAATATCGACGTCACCGTCATCAAGGACGGCTGGCATGGCGACACCAGCCGCATGTACTTCGTCGGCACCCCGTCGGTGATGGCCCGCCGCCTGGTGGAAACCACTTACGAAGCCATGTGGCGCGGCATCCGTGCGGTGCGTCCGGGCGCCACCTTGGGCGACATCGGCCATGCCATCCAGAGCTATGCCGAAGGCGAGCGTTTCAGCGTGGTGCGCGAGTACTGCGGCCACGGTATCGGCAAGGTCTACCACGACGAGCCGCAGGTGGTGCATTACGGCCGTCCGGGCCAGGGCCTGGTGCTGCAGCCCGGCATGACCTTCACCATCGAGCCGATGATCAACGAGGGCACTCGCTACAACAAGGTGTTGCCGGATGGCTGGACCGTGGTGACCAAGGACCGCAAGTTGTCGGCGCAGTGGGAGCACATGATCGCGGTCACCGAGACCGGCGTGGACGTGCTGACCCTGTCGCCAGGCGAGTCGCAGGTCTCCTGAAGATGCTGCCGGCGAGTTCGCTGCTGGACACGCCGGCCGCGTCGCTCAACGACCCGGATTGGGCTGCTGCCGCGCGCCAGGCGCTGCAGCAGGCCGACGCGCGCCTGTACCGCCGCTTCGACCAGGGCGACAACATCGAGCGCCTGCTGGCGCTGCGCGCGCGCGCTGCCGACCATCTGATCCGCCTGGCCTGGCAGCGCTGCCTGCCGGCCGACAGCGGCCTGTCGCTGTTCGCGGTCGGTGGCTATGGCCGCGGTGAACTGTTCCCGCGTTCGGACATCGACCTGCTGGTGTTCGGCGATCCGCCGGCACAGCTGGCGCACGAAGCGGCATTGGCGCGCCTGTTCGCGCTGCTGTGGGACTGCGGATTGGCCGTCAGCCATGCGGTGCGTTCTGCATCGCAGTGCCGCGAGGCGGCAGCTGACCAGACCGTGCTGACCGCGTTGATCGAGGCGCGTCCGATCCTGGCCGATGATGCCGCGCGCCGCGCGCTGCGCGAGGCCATCGACGACCGCGAGCTGTGGCCGGCACGCAGCTTTTTCCTGGCCAAGCTGGAAGAGCTGCGCAACCGCCACCAGCGCTTCGGCGATACCGCCGACAACCTGGAGCCGGACCTGAAGGATGGCCCCGGCGGCCTGCGCGATCTCAACACGCTGGGCTGGATGGCGTTGCGTGCCTTCGGCGTGCGCGACCTGGAGGCCCTGGTCGGGCTCGGCCATCTGGGCGCCGACGAAGCCGCGGCGTTGAAGCGCGAACGTGCCGTGCTGGCGCGGTTGCGCTTCGGCCTGCACCTGGTCGCGCGCCGTCCGGAAGAACGCCTGCGTTTCGATTACCAGAAGACCCTGGCCGCGCGCCTGGGCTTCGAAGACGATGCCGAGAATCTCGGTGTCGAAAAAATGATGCAGGGCTTCTACCGCGCCGCGCTGGTGGTGCGCCGGATCAGCGACCGCCTGCTGCAGCGCTTCGAGGAACAGTTCGATGGCGAGGCCCAGCCGGAACCGCTGACCGTGGGCTTTTCCCTGCGCCGTGGCTACCTGGCCGCCAACGAGGCCGACTGGCCGCGCGGCGACATCGGCCAGGTGTTCGCACTGTTTTCCAGCTGGGCCAACAACCCGCAGGTGCGCGGACTGCACTCGCTGACCGCGCGTGCACTGGCCGAGTCGCTGCCGCTGCTGCCCGCATATGACCAGGCCGACACCGATGCACGCGAGCAGTTCCTGGCCCTGCTGCGCGGCCAGCGTCCGGTCGATACGCTTTCGCGCATGGCGCGGCTGGGCGTGCTTGGCCAGTGGATTCCCGCGTTCGCCCAGGTCAGCGGGCGCATGCAGTTCGACCTGTTCCATGTCTATACGGTCGACCAGCACACGCTGATGGTCCTGCGCAACATCGGCCAGTTCGCCAGCAGCCGCGCCGACGAGCGCTTCTCGATCGCGCACGAAGTGTGGCCGCGCCTGCGCAAGCCGGAACTGCTGCTGCTGGCCGGCCTGTTCCATGACATCGCCAAGGGCCGTGGCGGCGACCACTCGGAGCTGGGTGCGGTGGACGCGCGCGCGTTCTGCCAGGCGCATGCGCTCAGTGGCACTGATACCGAGCTGGTGGCATGGCTGGTCGAACAGCACCTGCGCATGTCGGTGACCGCGCAGAAGCAGGACATCGCCGATCCGGTGGTGATCCACCGCTTCGCCACCCTGGTCGGCAGTCGCGACCGCCTGGACTACCTGTACCTGCTGACCTGTGCCGACATTGCCGGCACCAGCCCGAAACTGTGGAATGCCTGGAAGGATCGCCTGCTGGCCGATCTGTACTTCGCCACCCGGCGCGCGCTGCGCGAGGGGCTGGAGCACCCGGTACCGGCCGCCGAGCGCGTGGCCGAGGCACGTGACAGCGTGCGCGCACTGGTGCGCGAGCAGGGCTACGACGATGCCACCATCGACCGCCAGTTCGCGGTGATGCCCGATGAGGGCTTCATCCGCCTGCGCCCGGAGCAGCTGGCCTGGCAGGCTGCCGCGCTGGTGCCGGTGAAGCAGGGCCAGGCGCTGGTGAAGGTTCGCCGGATCAGCGTCGACGACCCGGCGCTGGAAGTGTTCGTGCACTCGCCCGACCGCGACGGCCTGTTTGCCGCGATCGTGATGACCCTGGACCGCAAGGGCTACGGCATCCACCGCGCACGCGTGCTGGACGGTCCGGCCGACACCATCTTCGATACCTTCGAAGTGAACCCGGCCGATACCTTTGCCGATGGCAGCAGTGCCAACCTGGAGGGGGCCCTGCGCGAGGCACTCAGCGGTGACCTGTCGCGGCTGCGGCCGTCGCGCCGGGTCGTGCCGCGGCAGTTGAGGCACTTCCGCTTCGCCCCGCGCATCGAGTTCCGCGATGAGCCAGGCGCAACCCGTTTTGCCCTGGTCGCCCCCGACCGTCCCGGCCTGCTGGCCGATGTGGCGTTCGTGCTGCGCAACCAGGGCCTGCGCGTGCATGATGCGCGCATTGCAACGTTCGGCGAACGCGCCGAAGACACCTTCGTGATCAGTGACGAACACGACCTCCCCCTGACTGAACCTGCCCGGCAGCAGCTGCATGACGCGATGCTGGCCTGCCTGGACCCTGATCGAAACGCCGGAGACCCCGCCTGATGGCCACCAAGCCCGCCAAGAAGACCGCCGCGACCCCCAAGAGCGCAGCGGCCCGGAAACCTGCTGCCGCCGCACAGACCGCGAAGAAGACCCCTGCGCCGAAGAAGGCCGCTGCGGTGAAGGCCCCGGCGAAGAAGACGGCCGCGGTGAAGCGTGCTGTGAAGAAGCCGGTGCCGGCCAAGAGCGCCGAAGCGGTCCGCGCCGAGACCATCGCCCGCAAGTCGCTGCGCAAGCCGTCGGCACCGGGCGTGGAAGAGCTGAAGTTCGGCATCGAGAGCGCCTTCGAGCGCCGTGCGACGCTGACCCTGCACGAGCTGGAAGGTTCCACCCGTCCGCTGGTCAACCGCGTGATCGACGGCCTGGAAACCGGTGAATTCCGTGTCGCCGAGCCGGACGGCCAGGGTGGCTGGAAGGTCAACGAGTGGCTGAAGAAGGCGGTGCTGCTGTACTTCCGCGTCAACGACATGGCGGTGGTCGATGCGCGCCCGGCGCCGTTCTGGGACAAGGTCGAATCGCGCTTCGCCGGTTATGACGAAGCGAAGTTCCGCCGTGGCGGCGTGCGCGTGGTGCCGGGCGCGATCGCCCGCCGCGGTACCTACTTCGGCAAGGACGTGGTGCTGATGCCGAGCTTCACCAACATCGGCGCCTATGTCGGCGAAGGCACCATGGTCGACACCTGGGCCACCGTCGGTTCCTGCGCGCAGATCGGCCAGCACTGCCACCTGTCCGGCGGCGCCGGTATCGGCGGCGTGCTGGAGCCGCTGCAGGCCAGCCCGACCATCATCGAGGACCACTGCTTCATCGGTGCGCGTTCGGAAGTGGTGGAAGGCGTGGTGGTCGGCCACCACAGCGTGATCGGCATGGGCGTGTTCCTCAGCCAGAGCACCCGCATCTACAACCGTGCTACCGGCGAGATCACCTACGGCTACATCCCGCCGTACAGCGTGGTGGTGTCCGGCTCGCTGCCGAGCAAGGACGGCACCCATTCGCTGTACTGCGCGGTGATCGTCAAGCAGGTTGATGCCAAGACCCGCAGCAAGACCAGCGTCAACGACCTGCTGCGCGGCCTGGCCGACTGAGGATGACGGCGCCGGAGGATCTGGCGCAGTCCGCGATCTACCAGCATCCGTCCGACACCCTGTTCGGGCGGATGCTGCCGCGCCTGCTGCACGCCCCGCGCTGGACCCGGCTGCGCCGCGCGCTGTCGCGGCGCTGGCCGATGCCGGCGCTGGTCAGCGATGTACGCGACGTGGTCTACGTGAGCTGGTGGGTCGACGTGCGCCACGCGCCGATGCCACCACCAGGCCATCACTACGTGGTCCATGCCGGACGCACGCCCTACACCATCCTCAGCTACCTGCACGGGCACTTCGGGCCCGCGCTGGCCGGGCCGCTGCGCTCGCTGATGCCGTCTCCCAGGCAGAGCAACTGGCGCTGGTACCTGCGTCGTGACGACGATCCGGACGGGGCGCCGGTGGTGCTGTTCGATCGCAACGTGATGGACCAGCTGGCCTTCGTCGCCGGCGCGCGCGCTTTCAGCGATGCCATGCAGCCGCACCTGTCGGTGCGCTTCACGCATGCGCTGGATGCCGAAGGCAGTGGCCACACGCGGATCGAGGGCGGGCAGGGCAGTGCCCCGGCGCTGCACCTGCAGTGGCAGGCCGCTGCGGGCTGGCACGATGCCGGGTGGGCGGCGGCCTTCGGCAGCCATCAGGCCCTGCTGCGTTTCCTGACCTGCCAGGACGAGGCCATCGCCCGTACCTGCGACCAGCGCTGGGCCAGCACCCGCATCGCTCTGCCGGTGGACATCGCACAGCTGCAACCGCTGCAGCTGGAAGGCGAACCGCAGTGCCCGCGCCTGCAGGCGATGGGCGTGGCGCTGCACGAGGGGCTGGCCTTCCGGCTGCCAAGGGTACCGTTCCGGGTCGTGTCCGAGCGCCTGTTGTGAGATTCTGGCCCTCTGTTTTCCAGCATCACAGATGGCCATGAGCACCACTGTCTACGGTTTGAAGAACTGCGATACCTGCAAGAAGGCGACCAAGTGGCTGGACCGCTTCGGCGTGCCGTACACCTTCGTCGACTACCGCGACAACAAACCCAGCCCGGAAACGCTGCTGGCATGGGCGGCGCAGCTGGGTGGCCTGGCCGCGATGGTCAACAAGTCCTCCACCACCTGGCGGCAGCTGCCGGACAACCGCAAGGCCGCCGACTCCGAGGCCGAATGGAAGCTGCTGCTGCGCGAGTACCCGCAGCTGATCAAGCGCCCGCTCGTGGTCACCGCCGACGGCGCGGTCAGCCAGGGTTTCAGTGACAACGGCTTCAAGGCCCGCTTCGGCGTGGGTGACGCATGAGCGCGGTCCTCGACCTGACCTGCGAGCTGATCGCACGGCCCTCGGTGACGCCGGAGGATGCCGGTTGCCAGGCGCTGCTGGCGGCACGCCTGAAGCAGGCCGGGTTCCAGTGCGATCACCTGCGGCTGGGCGAGGTCGACAACCTGTGGGCGACCCATGGCCAAGGCGCGCCGGTGCTGGTGCTGCTGGGCCACACCGACGTGGTGCCGACGGGCCCGCGCGAGGCCTGGGCCAGCGACCCGTTCACGCCGCAGATCCGTGACGGCGTGCTGTACGGCCGTGGCACTGCCGACATGAAGGGCAGCGTGGCGGCGTTCGTGGTGGCGGCCGAGCAGTTCGTGGCCGCACATCCTGATCACCCCGGCACGCTGGCGGTGCTGTTGACCAGCGACGAGGAAGGCGATGCCATCGATGGCGTGCGCCACGTCGCACGGCTGTTCGCCGAGCGCGGCCAGCGCATCGACTGGTGCATCACCGGCGAGCCGTCGTCGACCGCGACGCTGGGTGACCTGCTGCGCGTGGGTCGTCGTGGCAGCCTGTCGGCCAGGCTGCGCGTGGAGGGCGTGCAGGGCCATGTGGCGTATCCGGAGAAGGCACGCAACCCGATCCACCAGGCGGCGTCGGCCCTGGCCGAGCTGAGTGCACGGCGCTGGGACGACGGCTACGAGAGTTTCCCGCCGACCAGCCTGCAGATCTCCAACATCCATGCCGGCACCGGTGCCAACAACGTGATTCCCGGCGAGCTCGAGGTGGATTTCAACATCCGCTACAACCCGCACTGGGATGCACCGAAGCTGGAAGCGGAGATCACCGCGCTGCTGGAACGGCATGGCCTGCAGTACACGCTGAAGTGGCATCGCAGCGGCGAGCCGTTCTACACCCCGGAAGGCACGCTGCGCGCCACCGCGCGTGCGGTGCTGGCCGAGCACATCGGCCGTGCACCGGAGGAAAGCACCGGTGGCGGCACGTCCGATGCCCGCTTCATCGCGCCATTGGGCGCGCAGTGCATCGAAGTGGGGCCGGTCAACGCCAGCATCCACCAGGTGGACGAGAACGTGCGCGTGGACGATCTGGAAGCGTTGCCGGGGCTGTACCAGCGGCTGGTGGAACGGCTGCTGGCGTGAGCCTGCGACGGTGGGTGCCGACCGTTGGTCGGCACGCCTTTCGCCGGCACTGCTTTCCCGTAGAGCCGAGCCATGCTCGGCTGGGTTATCCCGGCAGGAGCAGCCGAGCATGGCTCGGCTCTACAGAACTGCAGCCGGGCTCTACTCAGAAAAAATGAAGAACGGCGGCGCGACCGCCTTCTTCCAGTAACTCGGCGCGGCCATGTAGAAGTGCTGCGCTTCGGCCCTGGCGAACCAGTGCGCCGCTGCGTCGGTGTCCTTCTCCACGCCCGGCGCACCGCGGCCCAGCAGCAGCCCGGCGAAGTACTGGCCGAACACATTGCCCTGCTCACCGGCGCGCTGGTACAGCTGCAGCGCACGCGCAGGATCGCGTGGCAGGCCTACGCCTTTTTCCAGCAGCGCGCCCAGATCGACCTGTGCGTCGGCATCGCCACGCTCGGCGCGACGCTGGATCTGCGCAACCCGCGGATGCACGGTGTCACCCTGTGCGGCGACCGCATCCGGCAGTCGTGACGATGAACTCGGGTAGCGCTCGTAGATCATTCCGCGCAGGTCCCAGCGCAGCGCCTGTTGCACGTCGCCTCGCTGGCGATAGCTCTTGGCGAGCCCGTGGAACGCATAGGGATTGCCGTGGTTGGCAGCCGCCAGATACGCACGTTCACCGCGTCGCCAGGACGCGCGCAGCACCGGAGCCGGGTTGATGTGGGGGCTGTCGGCATACCGCAGCGTGCCGGAGATCCAGATCCGGCCCAGTGCTTCTTCCGCCCTGGTGTTGTGGAAGGTCCAGGGCGTGGCCGCTGCGGCACGCTCGTAGTAGGCGATGGCGCGCGGATCGTTGAAGCGCTCGAAGGTCTGCGCGGTATCAAAGGCGCCCTCGAAGCTGCCGTCGGTGCCGCGTTGTTCCAATGCCTGCTGCTGGGACTGCGGCAGCGTAGAAGGCGGGGGCAGGGTCTGGCAGGCGGCCAGGCCCAGGCAGAGCAGGGCGGCCAGCGCCGCGTTGCGTCCAGTGCGGTGTTGCATTTCCATTACACGTTTCACGGCGGGCCATTATGCGCGCCGGGGAGTGGTTGCCAACGCAACGGTTGCGCCGTGCCGGAAACCGGGGTAGGGTCGATGCCATGTCGATCCGCCTGGCCACCGCCGTCAATAACAACAACCGCAATAATCTGCGCGCGAATAATCGTGCGCGGCCGATGCGGGACTGCGCCCTGGGTAGATAGACAGCAACACACGCCCGGACACCAGAAAACCCGCATCAGCCGATGCGGGTTTTTTTGTGCCCGGGCGCAGCCCCACCCGGGCCTGGATGGCCGGTCGAACACCTTCCCACCCGTGAAATCCCCCAACAGGAGCTCTCCCATGTGTTCGATCTTCGGAATCTTCGGCCTGCAGGCCGGTGACGATCTTCCCGCCCTGCGCCGCCATGCGCTGGAACTGTCGCAGCGCCAGCGCCACCGTGGCCCCGACTGGAGCGGCGTGTACCTCGACGAAGGTGCGCTGCTGGTCCATGAGCGGCTGGCCATCGTCGACCCGGCCGGTGGTTCGCAGCCGCTGCTGTCGGCCGATGGCCAGCTGGCGCTGGCGGTGAACGGCGAGATCTACAACCACCAGGCATTGAAGGCGGCGCTGACCACCGCCTACGACTTCCAGACCGGCTCGGACTGCGAGGTGATCAACGCGCTGTACCGCCAGGGCGGCGCGCCGGCGCAGTGGCTGGAACAGCTCAACGGCATCTTCGCCTTCGCGCTGTGGGACCGCGACAGCGGCCGCGTGCTGGTGGCGCGTGACCCGGTCGGCGTGGTGCCGCTGTACTGGGGCCACGATGCCCAGGGACGCCTGCGCGTTGCCTCGGAAATGAAGGCACTGGTCGATACCTGTGCCGACGTCGCGCAGTTCCCGCCGGGGCACTATTTCGTCAGTGCCAGCGGTGAACTGGTGCGCTACTACCAGCAGCCGTGGCGCGACTACGCGGACGTGCAGGGCCACCAGGCCGACCTGGCCGAACTGCGCCAGGCGTTCGAGCATGCTGTGGAGCGCCAGCTGATGAGCGATGTGCCATACGGCGTGCTGCTGTCCGGTGGCCTCGATTCATCGCTGGTGGCGGCAGTTGCCGCACGCTACGCGCGTCGCCGCATCGAGGATGGTGGGCAGACCGAAGCCTGGTGGCCGCGTCTGCATTCGTTCGCGATCGGCCTGAAGGGCTCGCCCGATCTGGCCGCCGCTGCGATCGCCGCTGAAGCGCTGGGCACCGTGCATCATGGCTTCGAGTACACCTTCGAGGAAGGCCTCGATGCGCTGCCGGAAGTGATCCGCCACATCGAGACCTACGACGTCACCACCATCCGCGCATCGACGCCGATGTTCCTGCTGGCGCGGCGGATCAAGGCGATGGGGGTGAAGATGGTGCTGTCCGGCGAGGGCAGTGACGAGATCTTCGGTGGCTACCTGTACTTCCACAAGGCACCGGATGCGCGTGAATTCCACGACGAGCTGGTACGCAAGCTCGACGCCCTGCACAACTACGACTGCCTGCGCGCCAACAAGTCGATGATGGCCTGGGGCGTGGAGCCGCGCGTGCCGTTCCTCGACCGTGAGTTCCTCGATGTGGCGATGCGCTTCGATGCCGCGCACAAGATGGTCGGTGCCGGCTTTGGTGGCCGTCGCATCGAGAAGGCGGTGCTGCGCGAGGCGTTCGACGGCTACCTGCCGGACAGCATCCTGTGGCGGCAGAAGGAGCAGTTCAGTGATGGCGTTGGCTACGGCTGGATCGATGGGCTGAAGGCGCATGCCGAAGCACAGGTGAGCGACCGCGTCCTGGCAGCGGCCGACAAGCGCTTCCCGCACAACCCGCCACAGACCAAGGAGGCGTACTACTACCGCCACCTGTTCGAGCAGTTCTTCCCGAGCCGTGCGGCCGCCGAAACCGTGCCGGGTGGCAAGTCGATCGCCTGCTCGTCGCCGGCGGCCATTGCCTGGGACGCCAGTTTCGCCGCCGCTGCAGATCCCTCGGGTCGCGCGATCGCCGGCGTGCACGCGCAGGCACTGGCCTAAGCGTCAAAAAGGGGACGGAGGGGATCAAGTCGTTTGTGCCATTAACGCCTTAATCCCCTCCGTCCCCTTTTTGTATCATCGCCCCCTGCACATTGGGGAATGTTCATGGACGTACAGACCGGGGGCCGGGCGCCGCCGATCAAGTGGGGCTGGCGCTACCTGGCCTGGGCCGGGGTGCCGTTGCTGGCTGGCGTGCTGCTGGCGCGATATGCCGGGCCGGCGGCGCCCGAGGCGGTCGTCCGTGCCACCGCCGCCGCTGAAGGCAGCTGGGTGCAGCACCTGGCGTCTCCGCTGGGCCTGTTCCTGCTGCAGCTGCTGGTGCTGCTGCTGGTGGCCAAGGGCGCGGGGGCGCTGCTCAAGCGCTTTGGACAGCCGGCGGTGATCGGCGAAATGGCCGCCGGCCTGATGATGGGGCCGCTGGTGCTCGGCAGCCTGCTGCCGCAGCTGCATGGTGCGCTGTTCCCGGCCAGTTCGTTGGGTCCGCTGGGCATGCTCAGCCAGCTGGGCGTGCTGATGTTCCTGCTGGTGGCCGGTGCCGAACTCGATCTGGCGGCGCTGCGTGGCCGCCGGCGTTTCGCCTTCACGGTCAGCCACGCCGGCATTGCCGTGCCGTTCGTGCTCGGCGTCGCGTTGGCGATCTGGCTATATCCGCAGCACGGACCACAGGGTGTGGGCTTCACCGCATTCGCACTTTTCGTGGGTATCTCGATGAGCATCACGGCCTTCCCCGTGCTGCTGCGCATCCTGGCCGATCGCGGGATCACACAGACGCCACTGGGGCAGACCGCGATCGCCTGCGCTGCCTTGGGCGATGCCACCGCGTGGTGCCTGCTGGCGCTGATCGTGGCCGCCGCCCAGGCCAGCGGCTGGTTGCCGGCCAGCCTCAACCTGTTGTGCGTGGTCGCGTTCGTGGCGTTGATGCTGGGGCTGGTGAAGCCGTGGTTCGCACGCCAGCAGATTGCGCCGGGCCGTGAGGGGCGCTGGCTGCTCGGTATCCTGCTGCTGTCGCTGGGCAGTGCGCTGGTCACCGAGATGCTGGGCATCCACGCGCTGTTCGGGGCGTTCGCTGCGGGCGTCGCGGTATCGTCCAATGCGCAGCTGCGTGACCTGCTGATGGCCCGTGTCGAGCCGTTCGCAGTCACCCTGCTGCTGCCGTTGTTCTTCGCCATGACCGGGCTGCGCATGCGCGCCGATGCGCTGCAGGCCAGCGACATCGTGTTGTGCGTGGTGGTGATCGCGGTGGCCACGACAGGCAAGCTGCTGGGCACCTTCAGTGCCGCGCGCAGTGCCGGCATGCCCACGCGCGAAGCGTGGCGGCTGGGCGCGCTGATGAACACCCGCGGCCTGATGGAGCTGATCGTGCTCAACCTGGGCTACGAGCTGGGCCTGCTCGGCGACCGCCTGTTCGCGGTGCTGGTGATCATGGCGCTGGTGACCACGGCGATGACCGGGCCGCTGCTGAACCTGATCGAACGGCGCAGGGGCTGAGTGCTGGAGGGTAGTGCCGGCCGCTGGCCGGCATCCAGGCAAGTGTGTCCAGCATCATGAGGTTGCCGGCCAGCGGCCGGCACTACCGTGCTGGCGCTACCGCGCCGGCACCAGCGTCATCGTGTGCTGCGCCTTGCCGGGCAGGAACGGCGTCGGGCGCCCATGCACCCAGTCCTCGTGGCCGGCGCCCCAGTACGGTGACAGCGGATGGCCGCTCTGGCCGCCGGGCATATGCACGATGCCGTCGGCCTCGTGGCCGGGCGAGACCACCATGCGCTCGGAGGCGCCGAAGTTCGGCGTCTGCACGCGCGGCATGTCCCGGTCGCCGGGCAGGCGGTCGGCCGGCATGCACAGCCAGCGCTTGGCGATGTCCGGCAGTGCCCGCGCGATGGGATGGCAGATCGCCGCGGTATTGCGTTCGCCCCAGCTGCGCTTGGCCAGCGGGCCCTGCTTGGCCAGCTCACGCTCGGTGCGGCGTGCCGCGTCGATCAGCAGCGCATCCCAGCTGTCGAAGGCGGCTGGCAGCAGGTTGGCCGGACGCTGTTGCAGCATCGGCCAGGCCACGCCTTCCAACTGTGCCAGGCGCGGGTCCAGGTAGTCATCGCCCAGCTGCGCGTTGGCCGGGGCCAGCAGTGCATCGGACAGCGTGGCCATGACCTGGGTGCGGAATTCACGCACCACCCGGTAGCTCACCGAACTGGCCGAGGCGCGCCCGCCCCACTGGTGACTGACTGCTTCCAGCCGCTTCAGGGCCGGGTCGTCGCTGTGCTCCAGCACATCGTGCAACAGCACCCACCAGCGCTGCAGGAACACGGCGCGGTCGTCGAGCTGGATCGCCAGCAGGTCGTGCTCGTCGAAGCGCTCCTGGATCGCCAGCAGGTCGCGGATCTGCCGCGCGCGGGCGCCGAGGTCATAGCCGCCGTTGCCGACGCTGGCCAGTGCCGCGCCGTCGAGGACGCGTCCATTGGCGGTCCACAGGCGATGGTTGGGTGGGTCGATCAATGCCGGTGAGGCATCGCTGCGGATCGGCCACGGCGCGCAGTCCTGGTTGCTGGCGGCGTTGAAGCCGGCCGGTGCACAGCCAGGGCCGCGGTCCGGGCGGGCGCCGATCAGGCGCCAGGCGATGCGCCCGCTGCGATCACCGACCACCAGGTTCTGCGCGGGGATGCCGGCACGGTCGGCGAAGTGCAGTGCACCGTCCAGGTCGCCGGCGCGGGCCAGATCAGCGAAGTCCAGGCGCACGGCGCCGGGCAGGTGTGCGACCCAGCGCAGCGCATCGCCACTGCCATCGGCATGGGTATGCAGGATCGGCCCCCAGGCGGTTTCGCGTACCGGGAACAGCACGTCGGCCTGGCCGGCCACGGCGATGCGTTCTTCGTGCACGGTCACGGCGGCGTTGGCCGGTTCCGTGCGGTAGTCCGCCGTGTCGATGTAGCTGTTGGTGAAGCCCCAGGCGACGTGGCCGTTGCTGCCGACGATCACTGCCGGCAGGCCGGGCAGCGAGAAGCCGGTGACATCGACCTGGCCGCCGGCAGCCTGCGGGTCGGGGTAGCGCAGGCGCACGCGGAACCACAGGCCGGGTGCACGCAGGCCCAGGTGCATGTCGTCGGCGACGATCGCGCGGCCGTCGGCGGTGAGTGCACCGGCCACCGCGAAGTTGTTGCTGCCGATGACGTCGGCCTCTTCCTGCTCGGTGCCCGTTTTTCCCTTCAACGTGCGCAGGTCCAGGTGGCTGGCATCGGGCAGGGCGGCGTTGCCGGTGGGTCCGCCGAACAGCGGTGCATCCCATTCAGTGCCGTCGTGGGCGATCAGTGCGTACAGCGCTGGCGGCACCACCGCGCGGATGCGGCTGAGCGCAAGCTCGGTCTGGTTGTCCGGGTCCTGCAGGTCGGCGTACATGGCCAGCCCGGTCAGTACGCTGTCGCTGGCCTGCCACGGTTGCGGTGACTGCCGCAGCAGCAGGTAGGCCCACGGGCGCACGGAGAGATCGGCCAGGCCTTCGTTGACGCCTTCCACGTAGGCACGTACGGCATCGCCGTTATCGCCCAATGCAGCGTCCAGGTGCGCTTCGGTGCGTGCGCGCAGGCGATGCACGCGCATGCGCTTGTCAGCATCGATGGCCTTGGGGCCGAACAGCGCCGACAGCTCGCCGGCGGCACTGCGGCGCATCAGGTCCATCTCGAAAAAACGTTCCTGCGCATGCACGCGGCCGAGCGCACGCATCGCGTCGGCCTGGCTGCTGGCGGAAATGGTGACCACGCCCAGCGCATCACGCTCGATGGTGACCGGCTTGGCCAGGCCCGGCAGCGCATGCTCGCCATCCAGGTCGGCCAGGCTGCCGCGCAGCAGCAGCCACAGCACCAGGGCGGTGACCAGCACGATGGCGATCAACACGCCCAGCACCCAACGCCATGTACGTCGCATCGCACGTCCTTTCCGAACTCGTGGGCTGATTGTAGCCGCAGGCGCAACTGCGACTGATTCCGATTAGATCACCGTATTTTGAAATGCGGCACCCTATGTCACATCGATTCACAGGAGCCCCCCCATGAAAGGCAACCCGGACGTCATCGCCTGCCTGAAGGAACTGCTGCGCGGCGAGCTTGCTGCCCGCGACCAGTACTTCATCCATTCCCGCCGCTACGAGGACCAAGGCCTGTTCGCGCTGTACGAACGCCTGAACCACGAGATGGAAGAGGAAACCCAGCACGCCGATGCGCTGCTGCGCCGGATCCTGTTCCTGGGCGGCGACCCGGACATGCGCCCGCACGCCACCGAGCCGGGCAAGACCGTGGAGGAGATGCTGCAGAAGGATCTCGATACTGAATACGCGGTTCGGAACAATCTCGCCGCCGGCATGAAGCTGTGCGAAGAGAAGGGTGACTACGTGAGCCGCGACATCCTGCTGGCCCAGCTGAAGGACACCGAGGAAGACCACGCCTGGTGGCTGGAGCAGCAGCTGGGCCTGATCAAGCGCATCGGCCTGGAGCTGTACCAGCTGAGCAAGATCGACGGCAACGGCGCTCCGGCGCACTGAGCCGCAGGTGGCGCCGGGCCATGCCCGGTGACCACCCGGTAGAGCCGACCGCTGGTCGGCTGCTCTGCAGAAAGCAGCCGACCAGCGGTCGGCTCTACCAGAAGAAGCACAGCGTTCTGTCGCCAGCCAGCACCAGAGCACCGCCAGCCAGCCTTCGCCCGCCAGCTGCTCTACCGCCCGCCAGCCGACAACGAAAAAGCCGGGGAAAGCCCCGGCTTTTTCGTGTCCGGGGTCGGATCCGTTTTCAACGAAAACGGCTCTGACCCCATTGGGATGGAAAACGCCAACCGGGGTTGGCGTCTACCGGGGCAAGGCGTGTCAACCAAGGTTGACACCCACCAGGAGCAGGGCCGCGGCCCTCACTCCACCGACAACCCTTCCACCTTCTGCCAGCCGCGCGGCAGCAGGTGGCCGCGGGTGGCGCGGGCGCCGAGGTAGGCTTCCAGTTCGTTGAACTTCAGGCCCATGGTGCGCTGGCCACTTCGTACCTGCAGGGTCTGGCCGGGGCTGATCGCAACCACGGCGACCACGCGTTCGGTGGCGAGCTTGGCCTTCGGGATCTCGATGATCTTGTTGCCCTTGCCCTTGTCCAGTTCCGGCAGGTCGTTGGCGGCGATCGCCAGCAGGTTGCCGGAGCTGGTCACCGCCACGATGCGATCGGTGGCGACGTTGGCGACCACCGACGGGGTCAGCACCGACGAACCGGCCGACAGGTTCAGCATCGCCTTGCCGGCCTTGTTGCGGCCGATCAGGTTCTCGAAGCGGGTGACGAAGCCGTAGCCGTGGGTGGAGGCCAGCACGAAGCGGGTGTCCGGCTCGGCGCTGGCCAGGGTCACGAAGCTGGTGCCCGGTGCCGGCGAGAAGCGGCCGGTCAGCGGTTCACCGTTGCCACGCGCGGAAGGCAGGGTATGCACCGGCGTCGAGTAGGCGCGGCCCTCGCTGTCGAGGAACGCGACCTGCTGGGTGCTGCGCGCACGTACCGCGCCCTGCAGGGCGTCGCCGTCGCGGTAGGACAGGGCGGACGCATCGACGTCGTGGCCCTTGGCCGCACGGATCCAGCCCTTCTCCGACAGCACCACGGTCATCGGCTCGCTCGGCACCAGCTCGGTCTCGTCGATGGCCTGTGCCGCCTGGCGCTGCACCAGCGGCGAGCGGCGGGCGTCGCCGAACTTCTTGGCGTCGGCGGTCAGCTCGTCGCGGATCAGCTTCTTCAGCTTGGCCTTGCTGTCGAGGATGCCGAGGATCTTCTCGCGCTCCTTGGCCAGTTCGTCCTGCTCGCCGCGGATCTTCATCTCTTCCAGGCGGGCCAGCTGCTTCAGCTTGGTTTCCAGGATGTACTCGGCCTGGTCCTCGGACAGGCCGAAGCGCGCGATCAGCGCCGCCTTCGGTTCGTCCTCGGTCCGGATGATGTGGATCACCTCGTCCAGGTTGAGGAAGGCGACCAGCAGGCCTTCCAACAGGTGCAGGCGGCGCTCGACCTTCTGCAGGCGGTGCTGCAGGCGGCGGGTGACGGTGTTGCTGCGGAAGGTCAGCCATTCGCTGAGCAGCATCTTCAGGTTCTTCACCTGCGGACGGCCGTCCAGCCCGATCACGTTGAGGTTGACGCGGTAGCTGCGCTCCATGTCCGTGGTGGCGAACAGGTGGCCCATCAGCTGGTCGGCGTCGACGCGGTTGGAACGCGGCACCAGCACCACGCGCACCGGGTTGGCGTGGTCGGACTCATCGCGGATGTCCTCCAGCCACGGCAGCTTCTTGGCGCGCATCTGCGCGGCGATCTGCTCGATCACCTTCGACGGCGACACCTGGAACGGCAGCGCGGTGACCACGATGTTGTGCGCTTCCTTGGTGAAGGTCGCACGTGCGCGCACGCTGCCGTTGCCGGTCTCGTAGATGTTCCGCAAGTCGTTGGCCGAGGTGATGATCTCGGCGCTGGAGGGGTAGTCCGGGCCCTGCACGTGCTCGCACAGGTCGCGCACGCTGGCATCGGGGTTGTCCAGCAGGTGCAGCAGCGCGCTGACGATCTCGTTGAGATTGTGCGGCGGCACGTCGGTGGCCATGCCCACGGCGATGCCGGTGGTGCCGTTCAGCAGCAGGTGCGGCAGCCGCGCCGGCATCCAGGTCGGCTCCTGCAGGGTGCCGTCGAAGTTCGGTGCCCAGTCGGTGGTGCCCTGGCCCAGCTCGCCCAGCAGCACTTCGGCGATCGGGGTCAGCTTGGATTCGGTGTAACGCATCGCCGCGAACGACTTCGGGTCGTCGCTGGAGCCGAAGTTGCCCTGGCCCTCGATCAGCGGGTAGCGGTACGAGAACGGCTGGGCCATCAGCACCAGCGCCTCGTAGCACGCGCTGTCGCCGTGCGGGTGGTACTTACCGATGACGTCACCGACGGTGCGCGCGGACTTCTTCGGCTTGGACGCGGCGTTCAGGCCCAGCTCGCTCATCGAATAGATGATGCGGCGCTGCACCGGCTTCAGGCCGTCGCCGATGAACGGCAGGGCGCGGTCCAGGACCACATACATCGAGTAGTCGAGGTAGGCGCGTTCGGCGTACTCGCGCAGCGGCAGTTGTTCGAATCCGTGGAACACGGGGCGGGCAAGTTCGGTCATGCGGCGTTGTTACCTGTTGTCGGGAGGCGGCGACGGCGGTCGCCGCTCGCAATCCTGTGATTATCCGGATGCGGCGGGGGATGCCAAGCCACGTGCAGGGTCCAGCCCGGTTTCCAGGCCGTGCCCGGCCCGTGCCAGGTAGCGCCCGGGAGGCAACCCGAAGTGGCGGCGGAACACGGTGACGAAGGCGCTGGCGCTGCTGAAGCCCAGCGCGTGGGCGATGTCGGCCACGCTGCGGCCGTCGGTCAGCTGGCGCAGCGCCTCGGACAGGCGGGCCTGCTGCCGCCACTGGGCGAAGCTGAGCGTGGTCTCGTCGCGGAAGTGACGGGTCAGGCTGCGCGGTGACAGGCCGGCCCAATGCGCCCATTCGGCCAGGCTGCGCTCGTCTGAGGGGTCGGCCAGCAACTGCGAGGCGATCTTCAGCAGGCGTCGGTCGTGGGGCATCGGCAGGTGCATGCGCTGGCGCGGCGCGCTGCGGATCTCGTCCAGCAGCACGTCGATGATGTGCTGGCGCTCGGGCGTGGTGTCATAGCCCAGCGGCCATTCGCAGATGCGGTCGGCCAGCGCCTGTGCCAGCTTGGACAGGCCCAGCACGCAGGGGTCGGCGGGCAGGGTGGCGCAGGCCGGTGCGGCCAACGCCATGCCCCAGCCGCGCAGCGGGCCGTCGAGGGTGACCGTGTGCGGTTCCAGCGGCGGCATCCAGCCGGCCGAGCCCGGCGCCAGCGACCAGGTGCCATGCGAGGTACGGGTGGTCAGCAGGCCGCGTTCGACGCAGATCAGCTGGGCACGCTGGTGGTGGTGCCAGTCCACCTCGCGGGCCAGGCCCTGCTGGCTGTCGAAGCGGAAAGCGATGACCGGCGGGCCGTCATTGCGCTCGAACCAGTCCAGAGCGTCATCCCTGAGCAGGCGCTTGGGAACCTGAATTTCTGCCTTGTTCATCATGTCCACTGGCTGAAATGTGTCATCCATTGGCTGGATTGTACTACCGGGCCACCTGACCAGATCATTAAGGTAGGCGCCTTCACTGATCGAGCCCGCTGCTGCAACACAGCATTCGATGCCAGATCGAATATTTCCATTGAGAAATATTTTTTTTGGAAGAGAATGCTCTCCCATGATCTGTCCTGCAACCACTCCCCCCAGCTTCGGCCTGCTGCTGCGCCAGGTGCGCGACGGCCTGGTCCGCCAACTCGACGCGTCCATGGCTGAAGAAGATCTGGGCATCGGCTTCACCCACTACATCGGGTTGAAGGTGCTATCCAGCATGGCGCCGTGCACCGCCAACGAACTGGCCCAGGCCATCGACCAGGTGCCCAGCGCGGTGACCCGGCTGCTGGACAAGCTGGAGGCGCTGGGCTGCGTCCGCCGCGAGCCGCATGCGCAGGACCGGCGGGCACTGCAGATCGTACTGACCGATGAAGGCCGCGCGTTGTGGGCGCGGCTGAAGCTGCGCGGCGACGCGGTGATGGATTACGCCCTACGCGATCTTTCCGCCGATGAGCGCACGCTGCTGCTGTCTCTCCTTACCCGAATCCGCGATTCACTGACGACCCCATGAACCCGATCCCGCATTCCACTCTCCGCCGGTCCGGGCGCGCGCTGCTGGTGTCAGCGCTGGCCCTGGCCCTGGCCGCCTGCGCCAGCAGCCGTGGCCTCAACCCGCAGGGCCACGTGCTTGATGTGGACAGCCTGCACAGCGAACGCACCCTGGCCGACACCGACCTGAGCGCCGCCGGCTTCCCGGCGCAGGACTGGTGGAAGGCACTGGGCGATGCGCAGCTGGACGCGCTGGTTGCCGAGGGCCTGGCCGGTCACCCGAGCCTGGACGCCGCCGATGCGCGCCTGCGCCAGGCCCAGGCCCAGGTTGGCACCGCGCGTGCCGACGAGCTGCCCAGCCTGTCGGTGTCCGGTGGCTACACCGGCCTGCGCCTGCCCGAGTCGATGGTCGGCAGCGAGATGGGCGGCCGCTATGGCGGCAGCAGCCAGGTCGCCTTCGATTTCAGCTACGGCGTGGACCTGTGGGGCGGCAAGCGCGCCGCCTGGGAAGCCGCCGTGGATGGCGCGCATGCTGCCACCGTCGAAGCCCAGGCCGCACGCCTGAACCTGTCCACCGGCATTGCCCAGGCCTATGCCGATCTGGCTTACGCGTGGCAGCTCAACGACGTGGCCGAGGAAGAACTGACCCGCTCGCAGAAGTCGCTGCAGCTGACCCGCCAGCGCCGCAGCGCCGGCATCGACAGCGATCTGCAGGTGCGCCAGGCCGAGGCCCGCGTGCCGGCCGCGCAGCAGCAGGTACTGGCCGCGCAGCAGCGCATCGATGCCGCCCGCACCGCGCTGGCCGCACTGGTCGGCAAGGGGCCGGACCGTGGCCTGTCGATCCAGCGCCCGCAGCCGTTGAACCCGATGGCATTGCAGCTGCCGGGCGTGCTGCCCAGCGAACTGCTGGGCCGTCGCCCGGATATCGTGGCTGCGCGCTGGCGCGTGGAAGCGGCCGACAAGCAGATCAAGGTTGCCAGGACCAGGTTCTACCCGAGCTTCAACCTGACCGCGCTGGCCGGCGTGGTCGCCCCGAACGTGGGTGACCTGCTGAAGAGCAGCTCCACCTTCGCCTACATCGGCCCGGCGTTGAGCCTGCCGATCTTCGAAGGCGGCAAGCTACGCGCCAACCTGGCCAACACCGACGCGCAGTACGACCTGGCGGTGGCCAACTACAACCAGGCCGTGCTCGATGCACTGCGCGACGTCGCCGACCAGGTCAACGCGGTGCGCTCGCTGGCGCAGCAGGCGCACGCGCAGCAGCAGGCCGTGGACACCGCACGCTCGGCCTTCGACCTGGCCCAGCAGCGCTACCGCGCCGGCATCGGCAGCTACCTGGACGTGCTGACCGCGCAGTCCACCCTGCTGCAATCGCAGCAGCAGCTGGCCGGCCTGCAGTCGCAGCAGGTGCAGACCTCGGTGCGCCTGAGCAAGGCGCTGGGCGGTGGTTTCCAGCCCGCTGACGCCGACCGCGCACCGATCGCCTCCCATTCCGATTCCTCGCATTCCTGAAGACGCCCGCCATGAGCCAGACCCAAGACACCGCGGCCCCGGCCGCCCCCAACCGCCGCGGCAACCTGCTGCGCGGCCTGTTCGTGATCGTCGTGCTGCTGCTTGCCGCACTGGCGCTGTGGTACTTCATGTTCGGCCGTTGGTTCGAAGAGACCGACGATGCCTACGTGCAGGGCAACCAGGTGCAGATCACCCCGCTGGTGGCCGGTACCGTGGTCGCCATCAATGCCGATGACGGCATGCGCGTGGAGCGCGGCCAGCTGCTGGTGCAGCTGGACCCGTCCGACACGTCGGTGGCGCTGCAGCAGGCCGAAGCCAACCTGGCCAAGACCGTGCGCCAGACCCGTGGCCTGTACCGCAGCGTGGAAGGCGCGCAGGCGGACTTGAATGCCCGCCAGGTGACCCTGAAGCGCGTGCGCGACGACTTCGCCCGCCGCAAGGACCTGGCCGCCACCGGCGCCATCTCCAACGAAGAACTGGCCCACGCCCGCGACGAGCTGGCTGCGGCCGAAGCGGCCGTGGCCGGTTCGCGCGAGACCGTCGAGCGCAACCGCGCGCTGGTCGACGACACCGTGATCGCCACCCAGCCGGACGTGCAGGCCGCCGCCGCGCAGCTGCGCCAGGCCTTCCTCAACAACGCCCGCGCCGGCATCGTCGCGCCGGTCACCGGCTACGTGGCCCGTCGTTCGGTGCAGGTGGGCCAGCGCGTGCAGCCGGGCAATGCCCTGATGGCCGTGGTGCCGACCGAGCAGATGTGGGTCGAGGCCAACTTCAAGGAAACCCAGCTGCGCCACATGCGCCTGGGCCAGGAAGTGGAGCTGAAGTCGGACCTGTATGCCGGTGACGTGAAGTACAAGGGCCGCATCCAGAGCCTGGGCCTGGGCACCGGCTCGGCGTTCTCGCTGCTGCCGGCGCAGAACGCCAGCGGCAACTGGATCAAGATCGTGCAGCGCGTGCCGGTGCGCATCGCCATCGATGCCAAGCAGCTGGCCGAACACCCGCTGCGCATCGGCCTGTCGATGAAGGCCGAAGTGAGCCTGCGCGATCAGAAGGGCGAAGTGCTGCCGAGCACCCCGGCCAAGGGCACGGTGTTCGACACCGACGTGTATGCCAAGCAGCTGCATGATGCCGACGAGGTGATCCACACGATCATCCAGGGCAACCTGCCGCAGCAGGCGAAGGTGGGCTGAGGTCGCCATGTCCGCACAAGCTCCAGCCGCGCCCGGCGCTCCGGGCGCACCGGCGGCGCCAGGTGCGGCCTCCGGGTTCCTGCCGCCCAGTGTCGCCCTGTGCACCGTGGGCCTGGCGATGGCGTCGTTCATGCAGGTGCTCGACACCACCATCGCCAACGTCTCGCTGCCGACCATCGCCGGTAACCTCGGCGCCAGTTCGCAGCAGGCGACCTGGGTCATCACCTCGTTCGCGGTCAGCACGGCCATCGCGCTGCCGCTGACCGGCTGGCTCAGCCGCCGCTTCGGCGAACGCAAGCTGTTCGTCTGGGCCACGCTGGCCTTCGTCATCACCTCGCTGCTGTGCGGCCTGGCGCAGAGCATGGGCATGCTGGTGCTGTCGCGTGCGCTGCAGGGTTTCGTGGCCGGCCCGATGTACCCGATCACGCAGTCGCTGCTGGTCTCGATCTATCCGCGCGAGAAACGCGGACAGGCCTTGGCGCTGCTGGCGATGATCACGGTGGTGGCGCCCATCTGCGGTCCGATCCTCGGCGGTTGGATCACCGACAACTACAGCTGGGAATGGATCTTCCTGATCAATGTGCCACTGGGCATCTTCGCCGCGCTGGTGGTGGGCAACCAGCTGAAAGGGCGCCCGGAGCAGATCGAGAAGCCGAAGATGGACTACGTCGGCCTGATCACTCTGGTGATTGGTGTCGGTGCGCTGCAGCTGGTGCTCGATCTGGGCAACGACGAGGACTGGTTCTCGTCGATGAAGATCGTGGTGCTGGCCTGCGTGGCGGTGGTGACGCTGACCGTGTTCCTGATCTGGGAGCTGACCGACAAGGATCCGATCGTCGACCTGAAGCTGTTCCGTCATCGCAACTTCCGCGCCGGTACGCTGGCGATGGTGGTGGCCTACGCCGCGTTCTTCAGCGTGGCCCTGCTGATTCCGCAGTGGCTGCAGCGTGACATGGGCTACACCGCGATCTGGGCAGGCCTGGCGACCGCGCCGATCGGCATCCTGCCGGTGATCATGACGCCATTCGTGGGCAAGTACGCATCGCGCTTCGACATGCGCATGCTGGCCACGGTGGCCTTCATCGTGCTGTCGATGACCAGCTTCCTGCGTTCGAACTTCAACCTGCAGGTGGACTACATGCACGTGGCCGGCGTACAGCTGATCATGGGCATCGGCGTCGCGCTGTTCTTCATGCCGGTGCTGCAGATCCTGCTGTCGGACCTGGATGGTCGCGAGATCGCGGCCGGCTCCGGCCTGGCCACGTTCCTGCGAACGCTGGGCGGCAGTTTCGCGGCGTCGCTGACGACGTGGCTGTGGGCGCGGCGTACCCAGGTGCACCATGCCGACCTGACCGAGCACATCTCGGCCTATCAGCCGGGCATGCAGGACCAGGTCACCGCGATGGGGCAGGGCGACCTGCAACACGGCGCAGCGGTACTGAACAACATGATCAACCACCAGGCGTCGCAGATGGGCTTCAACGACATCTTCTTCCTGCTGGGCTGGATCTTCCTGGCGATCATCGCGTTCCTGTGGCTGGCCAAGCCGCCGTTCGGCGCAGGTGCAGGTGCGGCCGCCGGTGGCGGGCACTGACCGGTCTGCCATTCGGTAGCGCCAATGCAGAAACCCCGCCGGAAGGCGGGGTTTTTGTTTGGAGCGTTGTGCAATTCGGTAGATCCACGCCATGCGTGGATGAGCGTCGCCATCGCGTTGACATGGCAGACCCCGGAAACGAAAAAACCCGCTTTCGCGGGTTTGATCATCTTGAGTCGTGGTGCCCAGGAGAGGACTCGAACCTCCACGGTTTTACCCGCTAGTACCTGAAACTAGTGCGTCTACCAATTCCGCCACCTGGGCGACTCAGGAGATGAATTATGGGGAGCGACAGAAGATGTGTCAACAACATTTCACACTTTTTTCTGCGGCTGCACGCCGAGGTGATGCAGCAGGCTGCGCATCGCCGGTGACAGTCGCGTCCACTCGGCAAAACAGGCGCACAGGCGTCGTTGCGCCCACGCATCGGCGAGCGGTACGGCGACGGTGTGCGTGCTGCGCCGATGCTGGCGCGCAATGGTCCGTGGCACGATGCCGACGCCGATGCCGTGGCCGACCATGATGCACACGCCTTCGAAGGTCTTCATGCGGATGCGCACATCCAGGCGTCGCCCGATGTCGCGCGCCTGGTCCTCGATGTAGGTCTGCAGTGCGTTGCCATCGGCCAGGGCAACGAAGGTCTCGCCGGCAACCTCGGCGAAGGTCACGCTGCGCCGCGAGGCGAGGCGGTGATCGGCCGGCAGCAGCATCACCAGCGGGTCTTCGGCGACCACGTGCTGCTGCAGGCCGGCGGCGTCGACCGCGTCGCTGATGATGCCGGCCTCGGCCTGGCCGGCACTGATCGCGCGTACGACTTCGGGGCTGGTGCGCTCGATCAGTTCGGCATGCAGGCGCGGGCGTTCGGCCAGCCACGGTGCGAGCCGCGCGGGCAGGTAGTTGGTCAGCGCGGCGGTGTTGGCATACAGGTGCAGGGTGCCGCGCGCGCCATGCGCGAACGCCTGCATTTCGCCACGCAGCTGTGCCTGCTGCTGCAGGATCAGCCGTGCATGGTGGGCGAGGGCGGCGCCGGCCTCGGTCAGGCTGACGCCGCGTGGGTGCCGGTTCAACAGCGGGGTACCGGCATCGGCTTCGATCGTGCGCAGGCGCTCACTGGCTGAACCCAACGCCAGGTTTGCCTGTGCCGCGCCGGCGGTGATGCTGCCCGCTTCGGAGATGGCCAGGAACAGGCGCAGGTCGGCGATGTCCATCCGCATGTCGTGCCTCATTGCTGATCCGGCGCCTTCGGGTCAGCCGAAGGCTCGGCCGGGAAGACCGCATTGTGCGCCGGGCGACGGCCCGATCCAATGAAGGCATGAATGAATCGATGTACTTCTACTTGCTGCTGGTGGTGGTGTTCGTGCTGGCCGGCGTGGTCAAGGGCGTGACGGGGATGGGGCTGCCGACGGTGGCGATGGGCCTGCTCGGTGGCGCGCTGTCGCCGGTGGCGGCGGCGTCGATGCTGTTCATCCCGACCTTCGTCACCAATGCGTGGCAGCTGCTGTCCGGGCCGTCACTGGGCCACATCGTGCGGCGCCTGTGGCCGATGATGCTGGCCGTGGTGGTGGTGACGCTGGGTTCGGCAGCATTGCTGGTGCGGGTCGATCGCACCTGGTCGCGCGTGGCGTTGGGCGTGGCGCTGGTGGTCTACGCGGCGTATGCGCTGCTCGCGCCGGTGTTCCGGGTACCGCAGCGGCGCGAGCGTTGGCTGGGGCCGCTGGTGGGTGCGCTGTCCGGTGTGGTGACGGGTGCGACGGGTGTGTTCGTGATGCCGGCGGTGCCGTACCTGCAATCGCTGGGGTTGCAGCGCGAGGAGCTGGTGCAGGCGCTCGGGCTGGCGTTCACCGTGTCGACGATTTCGTTGACTACTGGCCTGGTGCTGCACGGTGCGTTCGGCATCCAGCAGCTGGGGCTGAGTGCGTTGGCGGTGCTGCCGGCGCTGCTGGGCATGTGGCTGGGCCAGGTGATCCGGCAGCGGATCAGTGCGCGCGTGTTCCGCGCCTGCTTCCTGGGGTTCCTCCTGCTGCTCGGCCTGGAGCTGGTGCTGCGGCCGTTGTTCTGATGCCGCATTCCGGGCATGAAAAAACCCGCTTTCGCGGGTTTTTCTCATTCTCGACGTGGTGCCCAGGAGAGGACTCGAACCTCCACGGTTTTACCCGCTAGTACCTGAAACTAGTGCGTCTACCAATTCCGCCACCTGGGCGTCGAGGAGCGAGATTATGGGGTGCTGTGACGGGGGTGTCAACACCTTTCGTAGATCCGGGGTCGGATCATGTTTCGCCTGCGAAAGGGGCTCTGAACCCATGGGGCTCGCGTTGGGGTCAGTGCCCTTTCCTGTGGAAAGGAATCCGACCCCGGCGCCGGATCGCAGGCAAAAAAAATCCCCGCCGAAGCGAGGAGTTTTTTCGTTGGTGCCCAGGAGAGGACTCGAACCTCCACGGTTTTACCCGCTAGTACCTGAAACTAGTGCGTCTACCAATTCCGCCACCTGGGCGTTCCAGAGGCGCAATTGTGAAGATGAATCCGCAGGCTGTCAACGACTTCCTGAATATTTTTCATGCAAGGCCTTCAAGGCGGCCGCTGACCCGTTCTGCACGCCGTCAGCGGCTACCATGTAGGGCGATGACTACCAAAAAACCAAGCAAGGGCGGGAGTACGTCCCGCAGCCAGGCCCCGAAGAAGGGCGCCAAGACGGGCGCAGCCCGCACCCCCAAGCCGGGCAAGCCGTTGCCGGGCTGGTTCCCCGAATTGAATGACGGCGGTGCACCGCCGCGAGGCCGCAAGGCCCGTAGCACCGACGCCCCGGGCCCGGCGCCGGGCCGCAAGCTGCCGCCGACCGGCAAGGTGATCGACGATCCCTATGCCGCCCGCGAAGCCGAGAAATACGAACAGCCCATCGCCAGTCGCGAGGCCATCCTGGCCCTGCTGGAGCGCTGCGAAGGGCCGCAGACTGCCGAAGAACTGGGCGCGCGCCTGGGCCTGACCGCGCCGGACCGGGCCGAAGCACTGTCGCGCCGGCTCGGCGCCATGGTCCGTGATGGCCAGCTGGTGCAGAACCGCCGGGGCGGTTTCGCTCCGATCCAGACACTGAACCTGGTCACCGGCGTGGTGATCGCCAACCCGGAAGGGTTCGGCTTCCTGCGCCCGGTCGAAGGCGGCGACGATCTGTTCCTGCCGCCGTATGAGATGCGCAAGGTGATGCACGGCGACAAGGTGCTCGCCCGTGTGACCGGTATCGATCACCGTGGCCGCCGCGAAGGCAGCATCGCCCGCGTGCTCGAACGCGGCATGACCCGCCTGATCGGCCGTTTCAGCATCGAGATGGGCATCAACTACGTGGTGCCCGACGACAAGCGCGTGCAGCGCAACGTGCAGGTGCCGCCGGACCAGACCGGTGGCGCGCGCGACGGCCAGCTGGTGGTCTGCGAACTGACCCAGGCGCCGGACAGCCGCCGTCCGCCGATCGGCCGCATCATCGCCGTGCTCGGCGACAAGCTGACCGCGTCGCTGGTGGTGGAGACCGCCATCCACGGCCACGAGCTGCCGTTCGAGTTCCCGCAGGAGGTGCTGGACGAAGCGGCCTCGGTGCCGCTGGTGGTCGAGCCGGCAATGATCGGCGACCGCGTCGACCTGCGCAGCACGCCGCTGGTCACCATCGACGGTGAGGATGCCAAGGACTTCGACGACGCGGTGTACTGCGAGCCGAATGCCGAGGGTTTCCGCCTGGTGGTGGCGATCGCCGATGTCTCGAACTACGTGCGCCCCGGCACGCCGCTGGATGAGGAAGCGCAGAAGCGCGCCACCTCGGTGTACTTCCCGGGTTTCGTGGTGCCGATGCTGCCGGAGACGCTGTCCAACGGCATCTGCTCGCTGATGCCGAAGGTCGACCGCATGTGCTTTGTCTGCGACATGCAGATCGACCGCGATGGCCTGGTCACGCATTCGCGCTTCTACGAGGCGGTGATGAACTCGCATGCGCGCCTGACCTACACCCAGGTGTGGAAGGCGGTGGGCGAGGACGATGCCGATACCAAGGCCTGGATGGGCGACCTGCTGCCGCAGGTGCAGCGCCTGCACCAGCTGTACAAGGTGCTGTCCAAGGCACGTGCCAAGCGCGGTGCCATCGAGTTCGAAAGCAGTGAAGTGCGCTTCGTGCTGGACAACCGCGGTGAAGTGACCCAGGCCGGCATGCTGGTGCGCAACGACGCGCACAAGCTGATCGAGGAATGCATGATCGCGGCCAACGTCGAGGCGGCCAGATACCTGCTGTCGCGCCATGTGCCGGCGCCGTACCGCATCCACGAGAAGCCGCCGGAAACCAAGTACGCCGACCTGCTGGAATTCCTCAAGGAGTTCAAGCTGAGCCTGCCGCCGTGGTCGAAGGTGCGCCCGGGTGACTACACCAAGCTGCTGAAGAAGATCCGCGACCGCCCCGATGCCACGCTGCTGGAATCGGTGCTGCTGCGCAGCCAGAGCCTGGCGATCTACAGCCCGGAAAATCACGGCCACTTCGGCCTGGCGCTGGAGGCGTACGCGCATTTCACCTCGCCGATCCGCCGTTACCCCGACCTGCTGGTGCACCGTGCGATCAAGCATGCGTTGTCTGGCAAGCCGCTGGACAAGTTCACCTACAACGCGCGCGAAATGGCAGCCCTGGCGCTGCAGTGTTCCGAGCGTGAGCGTCGTGCCGACGAGGCCGAGCGCGAAGTCGACGAGCGTTACCGCGCGGCGTGGATGGAAAAGCACGTGGGCGGCCAGTTCGACGGCGTGATCAGCGGCGTGACCAGCTTCGGCCTGTTCGTGGAACTGGACGAGTCCAAGGTGCAGGGCCTGGTGCATGTGACCCAGCTGCCGCAGGACTATTACAAGTTCGACGCCACCCGCAAGACGCTGACCGGCGAACGCCGTGGCAGCAGTTATCGGCTGGGTGACCGCGTGCGCATCCTGGTGCTGAAGGCCAGTATGGAAGAGCGCAAGATCGACTTCCGCCTGGTCGAGCACAAGGGCGAAGACGAGGGCGATGGCCTGCCGCCGCTGCCCGAGCGTGGCAAGCCGGCCAAGCGCGCGAAAAAGCAGTATTGAAAGGTGTGCCGACCAACGGTCGGCACCCACCTCACCCGGTAGGCACCCACCTCACCCGGTAGGCATCCACCTCACCCGGTAGGCATCCACCTCACCCGGTAGGCATCCACCTCACCCGGTAGGCATCCACCTCACCCGGTAGGTGCCAACCTCACCCGGTAGGTGCCAACCGTTGGTTGGCACGACGTTTCGGAGGAACTCACCATGCAGGGCCAACCCGAATACAGCGGCGGCTGCCAGTGCGGCGCGATCCGCTTCCAGGCGCGCGGTGCGCTGACCGACAGCTCGATCTGCCATTGCCGGATGTGCCAGAAGGCCTTCGGTGCCTATTACGCGCCGCTGGTATCCGTGCGCGGCGTGCAGTTCAGCTGGACCCGCGGCCAGCCGCGCTATTTCCAGTCGTCCAACGTGGTGCGGCGTGGCTTCTGCGCCGACTGCGGCACACCCCTGACCTACGAAGCCCCGGATGGCGTGGCCGTGGCCGCCGGCGCCTTCGACGAGCCGGAACGCCTGCCACCGACGATCCAGTACGGGGTGGAGCGCAAGCTGCCGTTCGTCGACAGCCTGTCCGGCCTGCCGGCACGACGCACCGAGGAAGACGTCGCGGCGCTGGAGTTCCTGGCCACCATCGTGTCCCACCAGCACCCCGACCACGACACCCCACACTGGCCGCCGCGCAGCCGATGACCCGCCTGTAGCGCCGAGCCCACGCTCGGCTGCCCTGGGTCCAGGCTTCAGAGGGCCGGCCGGCCGCAGCGCCCGGCCCGCCGATGCTCTACCATAGCCACCCCCTTTCCGGTCCCCGCCCGCATGAGCAAGAACAGCCAGTGGATTGTCGGCGTCAATGCCGTCGCCTCCTCCATCGAGAACGACGCCGAGAACGTCCGCGAAGTGCTGGTCGAGGCCGGTGCGAAGAACCCGCGCCTGACCGAGATCGAAGAGAACGCCCGTCGCAAGGGCATCGACGTGCGCAGGGTGAACAGCCAGGCGCTGGACGGTGTTGGCGGTTCGGTGCGCCACCAGGGCGTGGCTGCGCGCTATGCCGCCGCCCGCACCTACAGCGAGAACGAGCTGGAAGGCCTGGTCACCGCGGCCGAGGGCAAGGCCCTGCTGCTGGTGCTGGACGAAGTGCAGGACCCGCACAACCTCGGCGCCTGCCTGCGCTCGGCCGCTGCCGCCGGGGCGACCGCAGTGATCATCCCGAAGGACAAGTCGGCCACGGTCAATGCCACTGTGCGCAAGACCTCGGCCGGTGCCGCCGATCTCATCCCGGTGGTGGCGGTGACCAACCTGTCGCGCTGCCTGAAGGACCTGCAGAAGCAGGGCGTGTGGATCTACGGCCTGGCCGGTGAAGCCACCGCCTCGCTGTACCAGCTGGACCTGAAGGGCAACATCGCCCTGGTGCTGGGCGGCGAAGCCGATGGCCTGCGCCGCCTGACCCGCGAGAACTGCGATGGCCTGGTCAAGATCCCGATGCCGGGCGAGATCGAGAGCCTGAACGTCTCCGTTGCCGCCGGCGTCAGCCTGTTCGAGGCCGTGCGCCAGCGCGGTTGATCGGCAGCGCCGTGTAATCGGGGTCAGATCCCTCTCCGCTGGAGAGGGATCTGACCCCTTTTTCATGTGCCGTGTCGACCAGGGGCGACACCTACCGGGTAGTGGCAAACCTTGGTTGGCGCTCCCAAAGCCTCACCCCGCGCTGCCGCCCAGCGCCTTGAACAGGGTCACGTCGTTGTTCAGCTGGCCCTGGCGCACGCGCGCCAGCGACAGCTCGGCATCACGCCGGGTCTGCTGCGCTTCCAGCCAGGTGCGCAGGTCGGTGGCGCCCACGCGGTAGCGCACTTCCTGCGCGCGTTCCACTTCCACCGCCTCATCGTATGAAGCCTGTGAGGCGGCCACCTGGCGCATCAGCTGCTCGCGTGCCGACAGCGCGTTGTCCACTTCCGAGAGCGCGGTGTACAGCGTCTTGCGGAAGTTGGTGGCGGCGATCTGGTAGGCGGTGCCGGCGATATCGGTATCCAGCTGCGCACGCTGCAGGTTGAGGAACGGCAGCGACAGGCCGGCGCCCAGCGTGGCCACCGGGTTGCGCAGCACATCGCCCAGCGAGGTCGCGCTGGAACCGAGGCTGCCGGTCAGGCTCAGCGCCGGGTAGTACTGGGTGGCGGTGACCTTGATCGTCTTCAGGCTGTTGCGCAGGCGAAGTTCGGCCGCGCGCAGGTCGGGACGGCGGCCGAGCAGGTCGGTCGGCAGGCCTTCGCTGATACCTGGGCTGCGTGCACCCAGCAGGTCCTGTGGCTCGTCCTGCTGGGGCCAGGGCGTGCCGTCCAGCAGCACGGTCAGCGCGTTGCGCACCTCCACCCGCTGCTGCTCCAGCGCACTCTGCGAGGACCGCTGCGACTGCAGGTTCTGCAGTGCCTGGCGCACTTCCAGCCGCGATACCGCACCGGCGTCGAAGCGGGCCTGCACCAGTTCGCGGGTGCGTTCCAGCCGCTCCAGGTTGGCCTGGCCGGTGGCGATCGACTGGTTCAGGTAAGCCAGGTTCCAGTACTGGGTGATGGTGTCGCTGATCACCAGCAGGGCGGTGTTCTGCCGGTCTTCCTCGCTGGCCTCGGCTTCCCAGCGGGCGATGTCGCGCTGGGTGCGCAGGCGGCCCCACAGGTCCACTTCCCAGCCCAGCGAGACGCCGGTGGAATAGCTGCGGCGCCAGTCGTCGGCCTGGTCGGTGGCGCGGCTGGCATTGCCGCTGACGCCGGATGACGAAGGCTGCGGCCACAGCGCGTTGCTGGCCAGGCCGGCCTGCAGGCGCGAACGCTGCACGGCCAGGCCGGCGGCGGCCAGATCGCTGTTGGCGGCCAGTGCCTGCGCCACCAGGCGGTCCAGGCGTTCATCGCCGAAGCCGATCCACCAGGTGTCCTGGCGGATGTCGCGGCCGGGCGTATCCAGGCTGCTGCGCGGATCGTCGGCCGGGGCGTTGAGGGTGGCATCGCCGCGCCCGTAGCGGGCCGCCACGTCGGGATCCTGCACCGGATAGCGGCCGACCGACGCACAGCCGGACAAGGCGAGCAGTACAGCACCCGCCAGCAGCAGGCGCGGGGAAGCAGGGAAGGGCAGTCGGATCATCATCATCTTCATTCGCGGGCCAAGGCCTCCACCGGGTCGAGCTGCGCGGCATTGCGTGCGGGCAGGAAGCCGAACGCCACGCCGATCAGGGTCGAGCAGGCAAACGCGGCGACGATCGAGGCGGTGGAGAACAGCACCTGGAAGTCGCTGGCGAAGCGGCCGATCATCGAGCCCAACAGCAGCGCCAGGCCGATGCCGAGCACGCCGCCGAGCAGGCAGACCAGCACCGCTTCGATCAGGAACTGCTGGCGGATATCACTCTGCCGTGCACCGACGGCCATGCGCACCCCGATCTCGCGGGTGCGCTCGGTCACCGACACCAGCATGATGTTCATCACGCCGATGCCGCCCACCAGCAGCGCGATGGCGGCGATGGCGCCGATCAACAGGGTCATCGTGCGCGTGGTCTGCTCGATGGTCTCGCGGATCTCGGCGCTGTTGCTGAGGAAGAAGTCCTCGGTGCCATGGCGCAGAGTCAGCAGGCGGGTGATCGCTTCCTGCGCGGCATCCATCGGCGTGGCGTCGTCCACGCGCACGGTGATGCTGGACACGTGGCTCTGGCCGAGCATGCGCGACATCACCGTGGTGTAGGGCACCCATACGCTGAGGCTGGTGCTGCCGCCGAAGCCGAAACTCTGGCGCTTGGCCACGCCGACCACGCGTGCCGGCACGTTGCCGAGCAGGATCACCTGGCCGACCGGATCGACATCGGGGAAGAACTGGGTCTGGGTGTTCTCGTCGATCACCGCCACCTGGCCCAGCCCCTTCACCGCATCGGCATCGAAGAAGCTGCCGCTGAGCAGGGTCACGCCCTTGACCCGGAAGAACTGCTCGCCGACGCCACTGACCTGGGCGGTGGACGACTGGTTGCGGTAACGCGCGGTGACCGAGGTCGAAACGCTGGGGGTGGCGCTGTCCACGTAGCTCTGCTTTGCTAATGCATCGGCATCGCTGGCCTTGAGTGTCTGCACCCGTGCCGAGCGCATGTCGCCGAAACCGCGGCCGGGATAGACGTCGATCGTATTGGTGCCGAGTGCACTGATGTTCTGCAGGATCTGCTGCTGCGAGCCATTGCCCAGCGCCACCACCGAGACCACCGAGGCGATGCCGATGATGATGCCGAGCATGGTCAGGAAGGTGCGCAGCCGATGTGCGTTCATCGCCAGCAGGGCCATGCGGAATGCTTCGGTGAAGCGGTCACGGGCCGCCCGCCAGCTGTTGCCGCGGGCCACGCCGGTGCTGGCCTCGCGCTGTGCACGGTAGGTCGGCGCATTCGGGTTGGCGCGGTCGGCGATGATCTCGCCGTCGCGGATCTCGATGATGCGCTGCGCGTGCTCGGCCACGCTCATGTCGTGGGTGACGATGATGATGGTGTGGCCTTCGGCGTGCAGCTCGCCGAGGATCGCCATCACTTCCTCGCCGGATTTCGTGTCGAGCGCACCGGTCGGTTCGTCGGCCAGGATCACCTCGCCGCCGTTCATCAGGGCACGTGCGATCGACACGCGCTGCTGCTGGCCACCGGACAGCTGGCCCGGCTTGTGATGCATGCGGTCGCTCAGGCCCAGCCGCTGCAGCAGCTGCTCGGCACGCGCGTTGCGCACTGGGCCGGGGCTGCCGGCGTACACCGCCGGCACCTCCACGTTGCCGCGCGCATCCAGATCGCCCAGCAGGTGGTAGCGCTGGAAGATGAAACCAAAATGCTCGCGGCGCAGTTCGGCCAGTTCGTCCGGCTCCATCTTCCCGGTCTCGCGGCCAGCCACCTGGTAGCTGCCACGGGTGGGGCGATCGAGGCAGCCAAGGATGTTCATCAGCGTCGACTTGCCCGAGCCGGACTGGCCGACGATGGCCACCATCTCACCGGCGTGGATGTCGAGATGGACGTCGCGCAGCACGGCGATCACATCGTCGCCGGCCGGGAATTCACGTCGCAGGTCGCGCAGGCGCAGCAGCGGCGCCGTCGTGCTCATCGGCGCCCCATGCCCGGGCCGCCAACCCGCATCTGCATGCCGCCGCGGTTGCCGCCACCGGCACCGGCCGCGGCGGCGCTGGCTTCGCCGACCACCACGCGCTCGCCTTCCTTCAGCCCGGACAGGATCTCGGCGGAGGCGCCGTTGTTGATGCCCACGGTGACCTTGCGCGGCTGCGGCTGGCCCTTGTCATCCAGTACCCGCACCATGCGTTCGTCGCCACGACGCTTCGGCCCCAGTGCCACCGCCGGCACCATCAGCACGCCCTTGGCCTGCTTCAGCAGTACCGAGACCTGCGCGGTCATGTCGATGCGCAGGGTGCCATCCGGATTCTCCACGTCGAACAGCGCGTTGTAGTAGACCGCGCTGCTGGAACTGGAACTGGACGAACTGCTGGAACTGGACGAACTCTCGTTGGCGATCGAGGCCGGCGCCGGATTGATCTGGCGCAGCGTGGCGTGGTACTTGCGGTCCGGGTCGCCCAGCGTGGTGAAGTACACCGGCATGCCGGCCTTGATCTTGACCACGTCGGCTTCGGAGATCTCGGCATTGACGGTGACCACGTCCAGCCGGGCCAGCATGACGATGGTGGGCGCGGTCTGGTTGGCGTTCACGGTGCGGCCTTCCTCGGCCACCACCGCCACTACGGTGCCATCCATCGGCGCGGTGATGCGGGTATAGGCCAGGTTGGCGCGGGCGGTGCCCAGCTCGGTTTCGCGGCCCTTGATCTGCGCCTCGTAGGACTGCAGCTGGGCACGGGCGGTCTTCAGCTGCGCTTCGGCGGCATCGTATTCCTGGCGTGAGGTGGCCTCGGCAGCCAGCATCTGCTGCTGGCGCGCGAACTCCAGTTCGGCCTGGCGCAGGGTGGCCTGCTGCACGGCGCGCTGGGCGGTGACCTGGTCCAGCGAGGCCTGCGCGTTGAGCACCTGGTTCTGCTGGGTGGTGGCGTCGATCTCGGCGATCAGGTCGCCTTCCTTCACGGTGTCGCCCAGCTGCACCTTCAGCGACTTGATCTGGCCCGAGGCCTGCGCACCGACGCTGACCAGCTTGTAGGCGTCGATCACGCCGGTGGCGTCCACCGTCTGCTCGATGTCACCGCGGCTGACCGGCGAGGTGGCCACCGCCGGGGCGGCGGGCTTGCGCAGCAGCCACCAGGCGGTCGCGGCGACGATCAGGGCAAGCAGGGCGATCAGTATCAGGCGACTCCGGCGGGTCGCGGGCAGCAGGCGGAACGTCACGTCGTGGCTTCACTCTCGGGGCCGCGCGGGCGGCGTTGGTGGGCATTGTGAAGACCGGGCGATGGACGGCTCAATCCTCGGGGTATGTCTGTATGTAACACTGTCGGTGAATACGCGTATCCACAGGTATCCCGCCCATGGGTGGATACACTGGTACGCATTGCCCCGGATGCGGTTCAGCTGCCGACACGGGATGATCGCGACATGGAGACTGAAGACCCGATGCATCGACTGCTGATCGTCGACGACGACAACGACATCCGCACGCTGCTGGCCGAGCAGCTCGGCCGTGCCGGCTACCAGGTGAGCACCGCGGCCGATGGCACCGCCATGCGCCAGCTGCTGGACCGCGAGCACGTGGACCTGATCGTGCTGGACCTCAACCTGCCGCGCGAGGATGGCCTGACCCTGTGCCGTGACCTGCGCGCGCGTTCGAACACGCCGGTGATCATGCTGACCGCACGCGCCGAGCCGATTGACCGCGTGCTGGGCCTGGAAATGGGCGCCGACGACTACCTGGCCAAGCCGTTCGAGCCGCGCGAGCTGCTGGCGCGCATCCGCAACGTGCTGCGCCGAACCGAGGCGCTGCCGGCCAATCTGGAGCCGCTGGCGGTACGCCGCGCGCGCTTCTCGCGTTGGGTATTCGACCTTGAGCATCGCCACCTGGTCGATCCGGATGACCGCGTGGTGGTGCTGTCCGGTGCCGAGTTCCGCCTGCTGCGGGTGTTCATCGCCCACGCCAACAAGGTGCTGTCGCGCGAGCAGCTGGTCGCGCTCAGCAGCGGCCGCAACTACGAGGCACAGGACCGCGCGATCGACCTGCAGGTCAGCCGCCTGCGCAACAAACTGGGTGACGATGGTGGCCCGGACGGACTGATCAAGACCGTACGCAATGAAGGCTACGTGCTGGCCTCGTCGGTCAACCTGGAATAAGCCGCGATGAAGCGCCTGCGCCATTTCCTGTCCTCGATGGTCGGGCGGTTGTTCGTGATCCTGCTGCTGGGCATGGCGGTGGCTGCGATCGGTGCGACCATGCTGGCCACCTCCAAGCGCCAGCAGGAGTTCGAGCGGCAGAACCTGAACCGCATCGCCGATCGCCTGCAGGGCTACGTCAACCTGCTGGACGGCAATCCGGAGCTGCGCGAGCGCCTGCTGGCGATCGGCGGGCCGAGCGTGCGCGCGCTGCAGCCCGGAGCCCGCATCGGGCGTGCCGACACGGCGCTGATGGAAGTGCTGGAAGACCGCCCCGGACCGGTGTCGCGCGCGCATGTGCATTTCGCTTCGTTCCGCTCCTGCATTCCCAAGCTGCAGGACCTGCTGCCGCCGCCACCGCCGGGCCACCGGCGGCCGCCGCGCGAGCGCGACCCGGCGTTCATTCCGCCCAAATGCCGCGCAGTGGACGTGACCCTCAACGACGGCACGCTGCTGAAGCTGGCGCTGGACTCGCCGGCGGTGGCGCACAACGGGATCCTCGCCGTGGACCTGTGGTTCCTGACCCTGCTGGTGCTGGCAATCGCCGTGCTGGCCTACATCGTCGCGCGCATGGCCAGTGCGCCACTACAGGAACTGGCCGCGGCGGCCGAAGACCTGGGCGATGACCTGCAGCGCGACCCGTTGCCACTGCGCGGGCCGCGCGAAGTGCAGCGCGCCGCTGAAGCCTTCAACGCCATGCAGCACCGCCTGCAGCGGCACCTGGCCGAACGCACGCAGATGTTGGCGGCGATCACCCACGACCTGCAGACGCCGCTGACCCGGTTGCGCCTGCGCCTGGAGAATGTCAGCGACGACGCCCTGCGTGAGCGCCTGATCGGCGACCTGGCGGCGATGCAGGCGCTGGTGCGCGAGGGCCTGGAACTGGCGCGCAGTGCCGAGAGTGCCGAGCAGCGCGCCGCACTCGACCTGGATTCGCTGTTGGAGAGCATTGTCGAGGACACCGCCGAAGGCGGCGCCGACGTGGTGTTCGAAGGCGGCAGTGGTTCGGTACTGATGCTGCGGCCATTGGCGATGCATCGCCTGTTCTCGAACCTGGTGGACAACGCGGTGATGTATGCGCAGCGGGCGCGGGTACGGGTCGAGCGCAGCGGCGGTGCGATCACCGTGGTGGTGGCCGATGACGGCCCCGGCCTGGCCGAGGAGCAGCTGGAGGCGGTGTTCGATCCGTTCGTGCGGGTGGAAACCTCGCGTTCGCGCCAGACCGGCGGGGCCGGCCTGGGCCTGACCATCGCCCGCGCCCTCGCCGAGAAGGACGGGGCCCGGCTGTGGCTGCGCAACCGGGCCGAGGGTGGCCTGGAGGCGGTGGTGCAGTGGCCGGCCAGTGCGCAGGTGGTGGCGCCCGGCCGCGCCGGCTGAGCCGGCGGGCTGCGAGCGGTGACGCCGGGGCCGGGGTTTGGCCTATCATCTGCACATCTCCCCAGTCTCCCCCCGATGAGCCAGCCCGTTCCCGCCGGCATGCCATTGCACGCTGCCCGGCTGTTCCCGCACGCTGCCGCATCCTGCAGCCGCACCTGGCCGCCGCCGCTGCGGTGATGAGCGGGCAGGGGGACGAGAGGCGCTGGGTGGAGCGCCGCGCATCAGGATTCAGGCGGGCACTGCGGCAGGGCCTGTTGTGGCTGCTGCTGGCCCTCGCGCTGCCGTTGGCTGCACAGGAAGGCGCGCCCCCGCTGCGCGACTACGCCATCGATGTATGGACCTCGCGCAACGGCCTGCCGCACAACTCGCTGCGCGACATCGCACAGACGCCGGAAGGCCATCTGTGGTTCGCCACCTGGGAAGGGCTGGTGCGCTACAACGGCCTGGACTTCACCGTGTTCGACCGCAGCACGCGCCCGGGCCTGCGCGACAACGGCATCGGCGCACTGTTCGTCGACCGCCAGGGCGGGCTGTGGATCAGCGATTCGCGCGGCAACGTCAGCCACCGCGGCAGCGACGGCCAATGGCGGGTCTGGGAGCACCAGGCCGGTACACCGCAGGTGCTGATCCAGTCCATGCAGATGGACAGCCAGGGCCGGCTGTGGCTGCTGTACGAAGGCAAGGGCATCGGCTATCTGACGCCGGATGCCGGCATCGTCTACCAGGCGCCGGCGGCGGACCTGCCGATGGCGATGAGCTTCACCAAGCTGGTGGTCGATGCACAGGACCGGGTCTGGGTCGGCACGCTCGACGGGCTGGTGCTGCGCGACAACGACGGCGTGCTCAAGCGCGCGCCCGCCGCATGGGGGCTGGGCGCCGGCAGCGGCCTGTCGTGGCCGTACCGGGCACCGGATGGCGCGCTGTGGATCGTCGCCGGCGAGCGCCTGTACCGGGTGGAGGACGACCAGCTGGTGCTGGTGCACCGCCTGCCGGGCCAGCTGCACATGACCGCGATGCTGCAGGACCGGCATGGCGACCTGTGGCTGGGTACCGAGAATCAGGGCCTGCTGCGCATCTCCGCGCATGGCCTGGAGCGGCTGCCGGCCGGCCTGAACCTGCCGGGCGGACGCGTGGTCAGCCTGCGCGAGGATGCCGAAGGCAGCATCTGGGTGGGGGCCAATGGTGGCCTGTACCGCCTGCGCGAAACGTTGTTCAGCAGCTACATCGAGCGCGATGGGCTCAGTGGCGACTACGTGCGCACGGTGTTCGAGGATCGCGACCGCCAGCTGTGGGTCGGCAGCGCCAGCGGCCTTGACCTGCAGACCAGCGATGGCCGTTTCCGCGCGGTACCGCTGCACAACCGCGGCGGCAAGGCGCCCTCGGTACTGAGCCTGGCACAGGGGCCGGACGGTGACCTGTGGGTGGGAACCTTCGGCGATGGCGTTTACCGGCTGGGCCACGACGGGCGCCTGCGCCACAACTATGCGGCGGCTGACGGCATGCCGGGCGGCAACATCCGTGCAATCAGCGTTGACCCGCAGGGCGTGGTCTGGGCCGGCACGCAGAGGGGCGTGGTGCGCATCGACGGCGACCGGGTGCAGGTCTCGAACGTGCCGGGCATGCCCGGCGGCCTGATTACCGCGCTCGAGCATGACCATCAGGGCAACCTGTGGATCGGCACCATCGAAGGCATCCGCGTGCTGCGCGGCGACCACGTGCAGTCGATCGACCTGGCCCCGCTGGGCGGCGGCCGCAGCGTGTTCGGCTTCCACCAGCTGGGCGATGCGATGTGGATCAGCAGTGATCGTGGCCTGTACCGCTGGCGCAACGGCGCGCTGGCGCGGGTCGGCCTGGAGCAGGGGATGCCGGTGGACGCGGTGTTCCAGCTGGTGCCGGACCGCCTTGGCAATGTCTGGATCAGCAGCAACCGTGGCGTGCTGCGCACCGACATGGGCACCCTCAATGCGGTGGCCGATGGCCGCACGCCGCGGGTGGTGGTGGAGCGCTACAACGAGATCGACGGCATGGCCAATGCACAGGCCAACGGCAGCTCCAGCCCATCGGCGATCCTGCGCCAGGACGGCACGTTCTGGGTGGTCACCGCCGGAGGCCTGAGCACGGTCGATCCGCAGCGCCTGCAGCGCTTCCGCGAGCGGCCATCGCCGCCGGCGGCGATCGAGAGCGTGCAGGTGGATGGTGCGCCGGTGCACTGGGAGGGACCGGATCGCAACTACATTCCCGGTGGCCGCCGGCTGGCGGTGAGCTATGTCGGCCTGAGCTACCTGATGTCCGACCGGATCCGCTACCGCACGCGGCTGGATGGCCTCGATGCTGGCTGGGTCGAGCGTGGCCCGCAGCGCAGCGTCGAGTTCGTCGGCCTGCCGCCGGGCGATTACACCCTGCACGTGGCGGCCGCACATCCGGGTGGCGCCTGGGGCCAGCAGGAAGCCGTATGGAGCTTCACCGTGGAGCCTTTCTGGTGGCAGCGCCGCAGCGTGCAGGTGCTTGCCGGGCTGTTGCTGCTGGCCGGGCTGGTGGCGTTGTACCGGCTGCTGCTGCAGCAGCTGAAGGCCAGCAACCTGCGCCTGGCGCGGCGGGTGGACGAAGCGACCTTCGACCTGCAGGCCAAGACCGTGCACCTGCAGGCGCTGAACCAGGAAAAGACCGAACTCGCCGAGCGCCTGGCGCGCCAGGCCGAAGCCTTCGAGCGGCAGGCCCGCGAGGATGCCCTGACCGGCCTGGCCAACCGCCGCGGCTTCGACGAAACGCTTGCGCGTGATTTCGCCCGTTCGCAGCGCAGTGGTCATCCGCTGTGCCTGGTGGTGCTGGACATCGACCACTTCAAGGACGTCAACGACCGCCACAGCCACAGCATCGGCGATGCGGTGCTGGTACAGGTGGCGACGTTGATCGCTGCGGCCTGCCGCGACTCCGACCTGCCGGCGCGCACCGGCGGCGAAGAGTTCGCGCTGCTGCTCAACGACACTCGCCTGGAGGAAGCCGCGCAGCTGTGCGCGCGCCTGCGTGGCCTGTTCCATGACCATCCCGACTGGGCAGAAGTGCCGGGCCTGCGCGTGACCTTCAGCGCGGGCCTGGTGGAGCTGGATGCCGACGACCGCACCCCGGCGTTGCTGTACCAGCGCGCCGACCGCGCGCTGTACCGCGCCAAGAGCGATGGCCGGGATCGCACGAGCATTGGTTGAACCAGTGCAAAGCACCCACGCATGGCGTGGATCTACGGGTGTTGCCGTACCAACGGTCGGCACCCACCAGAGCAGTGACCCACCACAGAGATGATCGGCAGCTCCCAACGAGCGCAGCGACCCGCTGTTGCTCCCGCTTTTTCTGATCTTTCCGTGGCGCTCGCTGGAAACTGTCCGTGGCCGGGCGGGTGGGCTGCGCAGGGGCGTGAGCCGCATGGATGCGGCGACCGAGCTTACAGGGACGTACTTGCAGCGTCCCCTGCGCAGTCCACCCGCCCGGCCCTACCAGGAATCGCTGTCAGCCCGCCACGAGGGGCTCCGCCGTTGGCTGCCTTACCGCGGCCAGGCATTGGCGATGGTGCAGAACAGCCGCGCGGTCTGTTCGGTGTCATACACCGCACTGTGTGCCTCGTTGGCATCCCAGCCCAGCCCGGCGGCCGTCGCTGCACGCGCCAGCACGGTCTGCCCGTAGGCGATGCCGGCCAGGGTCACCGTGTCGAACACGCTGAACGGATGGAACGGGTTGCGCTTGTGGCCGGTGCGGGCCACTGCGGCGTTGACGAAGCCGAGATCGAAATGGGCGTTGTGGCCGACCAGGATCGCGCGCTGGCAGCCGTACTTCTTCATCGCCGCACGCACCGGAGTGAAGATGTGGTCCAGCGCCGCTTTTTCTTCCTTGGCCAGCCGGAACGGGTGGTCGAGGATGATGCCGGTCACCTCCAGCGACTTCGGGTCGATCTCCAGGCCCTCGGCCGGGACCACGTGGGCACTGGCGGTCTGGCCGGGGTAGAGCAGCCCGTTCTCGTCCATCTCGATCGGCACCGCAGCGATTTCCAGCAGCGCGTTGCGCTGGCTGTCGAAGCCGCCGGTTTCCACATCCACCACCACCGGCAGGAAGCCGCGGAAGCGTTGTGACATCGCGCGCTGCGCCTGGGGGACTGCGGAATCGGGAGCGGCGGCAGGTGCGGGGGTGGGGTCAGTCATGCGTGAATTCTAGCAGAGCGATCCTGAGCGCCCGGCTGGCCCGTGGCGCACGGGTGGTAGAACCCGGTAGCTGCCAACCTTGGTTGGCACGGTGCGCGTCGACCAAGGTCGGCATCTACCGAACCGCTGGCCGCGCAGGTGTGGCCGAGGGAGACCACCGGGCCAACCACGCGTCCACGCTCAGCTTGCCGGCGCCGGTGAAGATCAGCGGCAGCAGCATGGCCATGAACAGCACCGGCAGCTTGAAGTTGCCGAAGCCCTGGTCGCTGATCGCATAGCCCATGGCCAGGTCGGCCAGCGAGTTCCACTCCATCGGCCAATGCACCGCATAGGTGGCCACCACGGTCAGCACCAGCAGGCTGGCGGCGGCGAAACGGGTGCCGAACCCGAACAGCAGGCAGGCCGCCCCGACCAGTTCGAACCAGGTCGCCAGTTGCCAGTTCAGGGCGGCCGGCAACTGGTCGAACGGGAATGGAAAGGCGTCCTGCAGGTCGGCGAACCAGTTCTGGCCGCGCAGCTTCTCGCGGCCGGATTCGAAGAATTCCCAGGCCAGCAGCAGGCGCAGGCCGAGCGGGGCCAACCAGGGGGCGAGACGGTCCAGCTGGCCGCGCGCGGCGGCCAGGGTCGGAAGGTTCATCAGGGGATCTCCGCGAAGGGGGTGTCAGGGCGGGGCTGTGAGCGGACCGATCACGCCGGCCTGCAGGAATTGCCGCAGCAGCGCGGCACCGGGGTCGGCCAGCGCGTCTTCGGCCAGGCCATGCGTGCTGGCGAGTTGGTGCAGGTAGGCACGACCTTCCAGCCCAGGCTGTTCACCGATGCTGGACAGCAGGTACACCGCCAACGGGCTGAGCGCGGCGAATCGCACGTCACCGTCGGCTTCGCGGCGGACCAGCAGGCCGGTGGGTTCGGGTGGCGGCTGGGTCGGTGCATCCTCTGCGCCGAGGCGGTGCACCGGCCATTGGTACAGCAGCGGCCATGCCAGCGGCGAACGCTGCAGCGGCACCTGCAACGGGTCGATGTCGCGCGGCGGCGGAAGCGGCTCGGCCTGCAATTGATACAGCGCGGTTTCCACCCACTCGTAGTGCGCCAGCTCGGCCAGCGCCGGGTGCGGCAGCTGAGGCTGTGCCTGCAGCCACTGCACGAACTCGGCGGCCAGTTCGGTGAACAGGGGGGTCTGGCAGCGATGGGTGGCGAAGTAGTGGCGCACCAGCGCGCTCCAGGCCGGTTCGCCCAGCAGGCGAACGCAGACCGGGAAACCATTGCTCAGGAGCCCGAGCAGGTTGTTGAACAGCAGGTGCTGGTATACCGCCAAACGGCGTGGATCCAGGCCGGCTGGCGCAGGCACCGACTGCGGGTCGCGCAGATGCGCGGTGAATGCGAGCTGCTGCGCGCGCAGGGTATCGGCGGCATCAGCCATGTGCAGCCCCGGCATGCGTGGCCTGCAGGCGGCGGATGGTCTGCAGCTCGCCCTGCAGTTCTGCATAGGGCGGAAAATTGAAGTCGCGTTCGAGCAGGGTCGGGCGCGCGCCGATGCGCGCATAGGTCCGTGCCAGAAGCGCCCAGACCGGATCGATGACCGCACTGCCGTGGGTATCGATCTTCAGGTCCGGTGCTTCGTCCAGGTGCCCGGCCACGTGCAGGCAGACGATGCGCTGTGCGGGCAGCCCGGCGATGAAGCTGTCGGCGTCGTAGCCGTGGTTGCAGGCGTTGACGTAGACGTTGTTGACGTCCAGCAGCAGGTCGCAGCCGGCTTCGGCGAGCACCGCATTGGTAAAGGCCAGTTCGTCCATGGCCGGTTCCGGCGCCAGGTAGTAGGAGACATTCTCCACCGCGATGCGGCGACCGAGCAGGTCCTGCACGCGGGCGATGCGAGCCGCGGTATGGCGCACGGCTTCGTCGGTGAAGGGAATCGGCAGCAGGTCGTACAGGTGGCCGTCGTCGCTGCAGTAGCTCAGGTGCTCGCTGTACAGCGGGACGCGGTGCTTCTCGAGGAACCGGCCGACCTGCTCCAGCAGCTGCGTATCCAGTGGCGCACTGCCGCCCAGCGACAGCGACAGGCCGTGGCAGCTCAGCGGATGGCGGTGTGCCAGTTCGGCCAGCGCATCACCGGCAGGCCCGCCGACATGGATCCAGTTCTCCGGCGCGCATTCCAGGAAGTCGAAGTCGCCTGCCGGGGCGTCACGCAGATCCTGCAGCAGCGCCCGGCGCAGGCCCAACCCGGCGGCCGCCGCGCGAAGCGGCGACCGCGGGTGGACGACGCTGGCGCGGACGTCAGTGCTTGCCACCGCACTTGCCTTCGCCGCACTTGCCTTCCGCCGACTTCTTGTCGCCGGCCTTGGCCTTGGCACCTGCTGCACCGGCGGCCTTGCCCTTGTCGGCACCGCACTTGCCTTCGCCGCTCTTGCCATCGGCACCACACTTGCCTTCGGCGTGCTTGCTCGCGTCGGCGGCCATCTTGGTATCGGCGGCCTTGGCATCGGTGCTGGCCTTGGCTGCCTGGCCGGCCACCAGGTAGCCCTGGGCGAGGTCGCTCATGCTCAGCGCCGAGGCGCTGGCGGTCATGCCCAGGCCGGCGGCCAGGGCGGTAGCGGTCAGCAGGGACAGGGTCTTGTTGGAACTGCTCATCGGTCTTACTCCTGGGTGGTGGGCAGGTGCCCGGGGTGAATCGATGGTGCAGCGATCCTACTCAACGAATCCTCGCCAAGAACTCAAATTTTCGTGAGATTTGTTACAGAAGGGGAGACCGGTGGCCGGAACGCCCAAAAAAGAAGGCCGCTGTCACGAGGACAGCGGCCACTTTGGAGTCGACTCCGGTGTTGCAGTGCAGCGTCAGGGCTGGCCGGTGCTGGAGGTCTCGTCGCGCTTTTCACGCGGCGGCAGCGGCTGCTCGCCATGCACCAGGAACCACACGTTCTCGGCGATGTTGGTGGCGTGGTCGCCCACGCGCTCCAGGTTCTTCGCCATGAACAGCAGGTGGGTACACGGGGTGATGTTGCGCGGGTCTTCCATCATGTAGGTCAGCAGCTCGCGGAACAGCGCGGTGTACTGCGCGTCCAGGCGGGCGTCGTCCTCGCGCAGTTCCAGCGCGGCGTCGGCGTCGTTGTCGCGGTAGGCGGCAATGGCACGGCGGACCTGCTGCGCGGCCAGGCGGCCCAGCGCACGCAGGCCCTGGATCTGCGGCAGCGGCGGTACCTTGCCCAGCGCGATCGAGCGCTTGGCGACGTTGGCAGCGTAGTCACCGATGCGCTCGATGTCGGCCGGAATGCGCAGGCCGGCGAGGATCTCGCGCAGGTCACGCGCCATCGGGCCACGCAGCGCCAGGCGCATCACGTCGTGGCTGATCTGCTGCTCCAGCGCATCGATCGCTTCGTCGTTGGCAATGATGCGATGGGCAGCGTTCTCGTCGCGCTTCTCGATCACGTCCATCGCCGCTTCGAGCTGGGCGACGGCCATCTCGCCCATGCGCACGATTTCGGCCACCAGGCGCTGCTGCTCTTCGTCGTAGCTCTTGACGATGTGGTCGTTGGGAAGGTTCATGTTCATTCCACTCTGTAGAGTCGAGCCATGCTCGACTGACGTTATCCGTAGAGTCGAGCCACGCTCGACTGACGCTATCTGTAACTCGACTGCCGTTTCAGCCGAAGCGACCGGTGATGTAGTCCTCGGTCTGCCGCTGCGACGGCTGCGAGAAGATCACTTCGGTGCGGTCGTGCTCGATCAGGTCGCCCAGGTACATGAAGGCGGTGTAGTCGGACACGCGCGCGGCCTGCTGCATGTTGTGGGTGACGATCACGATGGTGTACTCGTGCTTGAGCTCTTCCACCAGCTGCTCGATGCGGCTGGTCGAGATCGGATCCAGCGCCGAGGTCGGCTCGTCCAGCAGCAGCACCGACGGGCGCAGGGCCACGGCACGGGCGATGCACAGGCGCTGCTGCTGGCCACCGGACAGGCCCAGTGCGCTCTGCCCCAGCTTGTCCTTCACTTCGTCCCACAGCGCGCCCTGGCGCAGCGCCTGCTCGACGCGGTCGGCCATGTCGGCCTTGCTCAGCTTCTCGTGGTGGCGGATGCCGTAGGCCACGTTCTCGAAGATGGTCATCGGGAACGGCACCGGCTTCTGGAACACCATGCCGACCTTGCTGCGCAGGCGGTTCATCGGGTACTTCGGCGACAGGATGTTCTCGCCGTCCAGCAGCACTTCACCGCGCGCTTCCAGCTTCGGGTACAGCGCGTAGATGCGGTTGAAGATGCGCAGCAGGGTCGACTTGCCGCAACCGGACGGACCGATCAGCGCGGTCACGCGCTTTTCCGGGATTTCCAGGTTGATGCCCTTCAGGGCATGGAACTTGTCGTAGTAGAAGTCCAGTCCACGCGCAGCCAGCTTCACCGGCGACGGCGTGTGCAGGCTCTCGTGCGAGGACGGCACGGCGATGCGCTGCATCGGCACGGCGTTGGAAAGGTCGTTCATGGCGTTATCCACGGAAAGGTCAGTCATGGGAGATACGGTTGCGCAGCAGGATGCCGCGGGCGGCAAGGCTGACCAGCAACACGAAGACGGTGAGCACCAGGGCACCGGCCCAGGCCAGCACCTGCCAGGATTCATACGGGCTGCCGGCGAACTGGTTCATCACCACCGGCACCGAGGCCATCGGCTGGAAGATGTTGTTGTTCCAGTACTGGTTGCCGAAGGCAGTGAACAGCAGCGGTGCGGTCTCGCCGGAGATGCGGGCCAGGGCCAGCAGGATGCCGGTGATGATGCCGGCCGACGCACTGCGGTACAGCACCTGCACGATCACCTTCCACTGCGGGATGCCCAGCGACAGGGCCGCTTCGCGCATCTGCGAGGGCACCAGGCGCAGCATTTCGTCGGTGGTGCGCACCACCACCGGCAGCACGATGAAGGCCAGCGACAGCGCACCGGCGAACGCCGAGAAGTTGCCGCCGGTCTGCATCACGTACAGGGTGTAGACGAACAGGCCGAGCACGATGGACGGGGCCGACAGCAGGATGTCGTTGACGAAGCGGACCACGGTGCCGGCCTTGCGGGCGTTGCCGTACTCGGCCAGCCAGGTGCCGGCCAGCACGCCCAGCGGGGTGCCGATGCCGATCGCCAGCGCACACATCACCGCGCTGCCGAAGAAGGCGTTGGCAAGACCGCCTTCCTGCATCGGCGGCGGCGTCATCTTGGTGAACAGGTCCAGGTTGATGCCGGCCAGGCCCTTGGAGGCCAGGGTGAACAGGATCCAGCCCAGGAAGAACAGGCCGAACAGGGCGGTGGCACAGGACGCGGTGATCGCAACGACGTTGCCGATGCGGCGGCGCAGGTACAGCGAATCAGCGGTGGTGGACATCAGTTGCCCTCCTTGCGGGACAGGCGCATCAGCATCAGGCGGGCGATGGCCAGCACCACGAAGGTGACGATGAAGAGGACGAAGCCGAGCAGCAGCAGGGCCGAGCGGTAGGTTTCAGTGGCTTCGCCGAAATCGTTGGCGATCAGTGCGGCGATGGTGGTGCCCGGCTCCAGCAGCGACGGCGACAGGCGCACGCTGTTGCCGATCACGAAGGCCACTGCCATCGTCTCGCCGAGGGCGCGGCCGAGGCCGAGGAAGATGCCGCCGATCACTGCCGAGCGGGTGTAGGGCAGGACGATGTCCCAGCTCACTTCCCACTTGGTGGAGCCCAGCGCGTAGGCCGATTCCTTCAGGCGGGTCGGCACGGTCAGGAACACTTCGCGCATCACCGAGGAGATGAACGGAATGACCATGATGGCCAGCACGAAACCGGCGGTGAGCATGCCGATGCCCAGCGGCGGACCCTGGAACATCGGGCCGATGATCGGCCATTCGCCCAGCGTCTCGTTGAGGAACGGGGTGACGTACTCGGTCATCACCGGCACCAGTACGAACAGGCCCCACATGCCGTAGATGATCGAGGGAATGCCGGCCAGCAGTTCGATGGCGGTACCGACCGGGCCACGCAGCCAGCGCGGCGCGACTTCGGTGAGGAAGAAGGCGATGCCGAAGCTGACCGGCACGGCGATGACCATCGCGATGAGCGCGGTGACAAGGGTGCCGTAGATCGGGGCGAGGGCGCCGAACTTGTTTTCGACCGGATTCCAGTCGGCGGAGAAGAAGAAGCTCAGGCCCTGCATCTGCAGGGCATGGCGGCCGCCCCACAGCATCGACAGCGCGGCGCAGGCCAGGGCGATCAGGACGAAGATGACGGTGCCGACCAGCACCCATCGGAACAGTTTGTCGTTGCGGGCATCACGCGCATCACGCGTGGACGGGGCGGCTACAGGCTGGGCGATGGCATTCATGGGGACGGCAGGGCCAGGAAGGGGCGGGGCGGCACGGCGTGGAAGAAGCGGTGCCCGCGCGGGGCGGGCACCGTCGTGTCCATCACTTCAGGTCGGTCGCCCAGTAGGCCTCGATCTGCTTGACTAGTTCGGCCGGCAGCGGCACGTAGTGCAGCTCGTTGGCCTGGGCCTGGCCGTTCTCGAAGGCCCACTTGAAGAAGGCCAAGGTGTCCTGGTTGCGCTTGGCGTCCTTCGGCTGCTTCTGCATCAGCATGAAGTTGGTGGCGGTGATCGGCCACGCCTGCTCGCCCGGGGCGTTGGTGATGACCAGGTTGAAGTCCTTGGCGCTGGCCCAGTCGGCGCTGGCGGCCGCGGCGGCGAAGGTTTCCGCGCTCGGCTCGACCCAGTTGCCGGCCGCGTTCTGCATGGCGGTGTACGGCATGCCGTTCTGCAGGGCATAGGCCAGTTCGACGTAGCCGATCGAGCCCTTGATCTGCTTCACGTACGAAGCGACGCCTTCATTGCCCTTGCCACCGACGCCGTCCGGCCACTGCACCGAGGTGCCTTCGCCGACCTTGGTCTTCCACTCCGGGCTGACCTTGGACAGGTAGTTGGAGAAGTTGAAGGTGGTGCCCGAACCGTCCGAACGGTGGACCAGGGTGATCTTGCCGTCCGGCAGCTTCACGCCCGGGTTGGCAGCGACGATGGCCGGATCGTTCCAGGTCTTGACCTTGCCCAGGAATATGTCGGCCAGCAGGGCGCCGCTCAGGCGCAGCTTGCCGCCTTCCAGGCCTTCGATGTTGACCACCGGCACCACGCCGCCGATGGCGGACGGGAACTGGGCGAGGCCGGCCTGGGCCAGCTCTTCGCTGCTCAGCGGCTTGTCGGAGGAGCCGAAGTCGACGGTGCCGGCCTTGATCTGGGCGATGCCGCCGCCGGAGCCGATCGACTGGTAGTTGATCTTGGCACCGGTGGTGGCGTTGTAGTCGGCCGACCACTTGGAGACCAGCGGGAAGATGAAGGACGCGCCCGCGCCGGACACTTCGGCGGTCACCTTGGCACCGGCAGCGGCCGGGGCAGCGGCACCGTCGGCAGCCGGCTGCTGCGCGGCCTGCTTGTCGCCACCGCAGGCCGACAGGCCCAGGGCGATGGCCAGGGAAAGGGCGGCAAGGCCGGCCGAGTGCAGTTTCATGGTCACTCCATAGCGGGGAAGAGCCGACGTCGTCGGCGGATGCGGCTATGAAATGATGTTTTTGTTACAGCCGTATTACGACCATGACAGAGGTGTCCTGGATCACGTTCTGACAAGGGTTTCACGGGGTTGGCCGCGGTCCGGGAGGCGCCCGGAGACCCCGGATCTGCGCACCGATATGACGCCCGTGGCTCTACAAACGCTCTTGCCTTTGCTCCTGCCTTTCATGACCCCGCCGCGCCCGCGATGAACTGTCGAGAGGCGGTGGGCCAGGGCGTGCAGGACCGTCCACGGCATGGATGCCGTGGCCGAGCCCCCAAGGACGGGTTTACGGCGTGTCCTGCACGTCCTGGCCCACCGACTCACCGACGGATCAGCGAAGGCGCAAACGCTCTTCACGACCAACCCCCAAAAAACAAGAAGAGCGCGAGATCTCGAGGATCTCGCGCCCGGGTGGGATCGGCGGGGGAGAGAGGACCCGCCGATCCCGTTCCTGCGGGGGAACTCGCTTACTTCAGGTTCTGCGACCAGTAGGTCTCGATCTGGCGGACCAGGCTGTCCGGCAGCGGCACGTAGTCCAGCTGGCGGGCCTGGGCGTCGCCGCTCTTGTAGACCCAGCGGAAGAACTCCTGGGTCGCCTTGCCGTTGGCAGCATTCTTCGGCTTCTTGTGCACCAGGATGAAGTTGGTGGCGGTGATCGGCCAGGACTCGGCGCCCGGGGCGTTGGTCATCACCAGATAGAAGTCCTTGGCGCTGGCCCAGTCGGCGCTGGCGGCAGCAGCGGCGAACGAGGCGTCGCTCGGCTGCACGAACTTGCCGGCGGCGTTCTTCATCGCGGTGTACGACAGCTTGTTCTGCAGTGCGTAGGACAGTTCGACGTAGCCGATGCCGCCCTTGATCTGCTTCACGTAGGCAGCAACGCCTTCGTTGCCCTTGCCACCGATGCCGGCCGGCCACTGGACCGAGGTGCCTTCACCGACCGAGCTCTTCCACTCCGGGCTGACCTTGGACAGGTAGTTGACGAAGTTGAAGGTGGTGCCCGAACCATCCGAACGGTGCACGACGGTGATCTTGGCGCTCGGCAGGGTCACGCCCGGGTTCAGCGCGGCGATGGCCGGGTCGTTCCAGGTCTTGATCTTGCCCAGGAAGATGTTGGCCAGCACGGTGCCGTCCAGCTTCAGCGCGCCCGGGGCGATGCCGGCCACGTTGACCACCGGCACCACGCCGCCGATCACCGACGGGAACTGGGCCAGGCCCGAAGCAGCCAGTTCTTCCGGCTTCAGCGGGGCGTCGGACGAACCGAAATCAACGGTCTTGGCCTTGATCTGCGCAATGCCGCCGCCGGAACCGATCGACTGGTAGTTGACCTTGTTGCTGGTGGCAGCGTTGTAGTCGGCCGACCACTTCGACATCACCGGGTAGATGAACGAGGCGCCCGCGCCGGTGATTTCAGCGGCGTTGGCGGCGAACACGGACGACGCTGCGAAGACGGCAACGGCAACGCGCGACTTGAAGGCGTGGATCACGGGGTGGCTCCTGGGTTGATTGGGATGCGGGGTTACCCGCCCGGCGCACATTCCATAACGGTTCGATGACAGCGCAGGGACCGTTGTATGACGCATCCATTACAGCGCTGGCGGGCGGCCACGCTGCCGCGTGCGTGAAGGTTTCGCGCCAAGGGTGCGCGTGCCCCGGTGCGACCGCGGGCTGACCGGGGCGCTGGATGCCGGTGCCGTTCCATATGTCGGTGATGGTGCCGGCGGGCGCAGCGGCCGCGCATTCCGCAGCGATGCCGCGTCATCCGCACGAAACCAGGGAGGCGGGCGAAGGCGGTGTGGCGACCTGCTGGCGTATCGGCGCGGATACAGCACGCCATATGCCGCAAGGGATCGACAAGCATGTGGCTGCAAATGAGTCGTACGCATGACCGCACGAAGAAATCTGTGGTTGGTGCTCAATCTGTCATTCGGCTGTCATGGTTTTAACGGAACGTTCGCAAAACGCTTGACCGGCCTGCCGGCGTGGCGTTCTGCCCAAGCCATTCCAACCCTCTGGAGAAATCCAAAATGCGTTCCCATTTGCTCGCCGCCGCGGTCGTTGCAAGCCTCGGTCTGGTTTCCGCCGACGCCTTCGCAGCCCCCGCCAGCTCGGGCGTGTCCCAGGCACAGTTGCAGCAGCTGCAGGCACAGATCGCTGCGCTGCAGGCCCAGGTCCAGCAGTTGCAGAACGATTCGCAGGCGCTGCAGGCGCAGTCCGACGCGCAGTCCGAAGTGAACATCACCCAGGCGCAGGCCCTGGAAGGTGCGCAGAAGACCCAGACCAGCGTCGACAAGCTGGCCAAGCTGGTCAATGACAACAAGATTGGCGGTCGCATGTTCTTCGACCTGACCAACATCGACAAGACCAGCAACGGCAAGGACACCGCTGCCAGCGGCACCGGTCTGGACGTCAAGCGCTTCTACCTGACCGTCGACCACAAGTTCAACGACATCTGGTCGGCGAACCTGACCACCGACTTCCAGTACAGCTCGGCCATCGGCAACACCGAACTGTTCGTCAAGAAGGCCTACGTGCAGGGCAGCTTCGACCCGGCCTTCAACCTGCGCGTCGGTGCCGCCGACATGCCGTGGATCCCGTACGTCGAGAAGTTCTACGGCATGCGCTATGTCGAGAACACCCTGACCGACCGCCTGAAGTACGGCAACTCGTCCGACTGGGGCCTGCATGGCTTCGGCAACCTGGGCAACAACTTCAACTACGCCGTGTCGGTCGTGACCGGTGCCGGCTACAAGAACCCGACCCGCAGCAAGGGCATGGACGTGGAAGGCCGCGTGGCCTACACCCCGAACGAGAACTTCGTGGTGGCCGTCGGCGGCTACAGCGGCAAGCTGGGCAAGGAAACCGACATCCAGAGCGCCGAGAACACCTACACCCGCGCCAACGCGATGGTGGCCTACGCCGACAGCAACTTCCGCGTCGGTGGCGAGTACTTCCAGGCCAAGAACCTCAACAACGTGCTGACCGTTGCCACCGACAAGACCAGCGGCTGGTCGGTGTGGGGCAGCGTGCGTGTCACCGATGGCGGCATCAATGTGTTCGGTCGTTACGATGACACCGACGTCAGCAAGACCCTGGACCCGACCCTGAGCGACAAGTACTGGAACGTCGGCGTCGAGTTCCCGGTCATGAAGAACCTCAAGCTGTCGACCGTGTACAAGTACACGCACCTGGCCAACGCCGGCGACAAGAAGAACGACAAGACCAAGGAATTCGGCGTCTGGGGCGACCTGTCGTTCTGATCACCTGAAGCACAGTGTCTGAAAGGGAGACGGCGGGCCTTGTGCCCGCCGTCTTCGTTTCGTCACAACACGATCCGCGTCACGCCTCGGCCGTGGTCTTTTCCTTGAACCGGCACAGGTCGGCGATCACGCAGCCCGGGCAATCCGGCTTGCGTGCCTTGCACACGTAGCGGCCATGCAGGATCAGCCAATGGTGTGCGTCGAGCAGGAACTCGGCCGGAATCACCTTCACCAGCGCATCTTCCACCTCGCGCACGTTCTTGCCCGGGGCCAGGCCGGTACGGTTGGAGACGCGGAAGATGTGCGTGTCCACCGCCATCACCGGCTCGCCGAACGCGGTGTTGAGCACCACGTTGGCGGTCTTGCGGCCGACACCGGGCAGCGCTTCCAGCGCTTCGCGGTCGCGCGGCACTTCGCCGCCGTACTTCTGCAGCAGGATCGCGCAGGTGGCGATCACGTTCTTTGCCTTGGCGTTGAACAGCCCGATGGTGGCGATGTACTGCTTCAGGCCATCCTCGCCGAGCGCAAGGATCTTTGCCGGGGTGTTGGCGACCGGGAACAGGCGACGCGTGGCCTTGTTGACGCCGACGTCGGTGGCCTGTGCGGACAGCGCCACAGCCACCAGCAACTCGAACGGCGAGTTGTACTCCAGTTCGGTCTTCGGGTGCGGGTTGAGTTCGCGCAGGCGGGTGAACATCTCCACCACGTCGGCGCGCGGCATGCGACCGCCGCGTCGCGCCGGTGCGCGGGGGGGCTTCTTGGCGGTGGCCATTATTGTTCCTTGCCGGTGGCGCGGGCCTTGGCCCGGGCGAGAATCGCGGCCGCCGCGGCGGGCAGGGCGGGCTTCACGTCCGGCGCCGGGGCCGGGGTGCGGCGCGCGTCGCGCTCGGCCTCGCGGCGGGCCAGGCGCACCGCACGGGCGCGGTAGCGTTCGCGTGCAGCCCAGGCGGCATGCAGCTGCTGTTGCGCCTGCTGCAGGCGTCGTGGAAGGTCCGGGTGGCCAGGCAGCAGCTGTTCGTCGCCGGCACGGGCGACGTAGTCCATCAGCCCGGCCTGCAGGGCGCCATCGAGATCGTCTGCCTGGACCCGGGCGAACAGCTGCGCGGGGTTGGGTCGGGATGCCATGGTGTCAGCGGTTCTGGAATGCCGGCGGGCGGCGCTGCAGGAAGGCGCTGGTGCCTTCACGCATGTCCTCGGTGGCGAACAGCAGGCCGAACTGCGCACTCTCGTACTCCAGCCCGGCCTCCAGGCTGCATTCGCCGCCCACGTGCACCGCGTCGAGCAGCCCACGCAGGGCCAGCGGGGCCGAGCGTGCCAACTGGCGGGCGATGTCCTGCACGCGGTTGTCCAGCGCGTCGGCCGGCACCACCTCGTTGACGATGCCCAGTTCCAGCGCACGCGCGGCGTTGATCGGCGCCCCCAGCAGGCACAGCTCCAGGGTGGCGGCGCGGCCGCACAGGCGCAGCAGGCGCTGGCTGCCGCCGAAGCCGGGAATCAGGCCGAGGTTGATTTCCGGTTGGCCGACCTTGGCGGTATCGGCGGCGATGCGCAGATGGCAGGCCATCGCCAGTTCCAGGCCGCCGCCCAGCGCAAATCCGTTCACGCGTGCGATGACCGGCTTGGGCATGCGTTCGATCTGGCGCATCAGCGCCTGGCCCAGCAGCGAGAAATCACGTCCCTGAACGGCGCTGAGGGTGTTCATTTCCGCGATGTCGGCACCGGCCACGAAGGCCTTGGGGCCCGCCCCGGTCAACACCACCACGCGCACTTCCGGATCGGCAGCGGCGTCCCTGAAGGCATCGGCCAGCGCCTGCAGGGTCGCGGCGTTGAGGGCATTGAGCTTGTCCGGGCGCTGGACGGTCACGGTGCGGATGGCGCCGTCGTCGGCGACAGCGATCAGGGCATCGGCCACGGGGAAACTCCTGGAACGTTAAAAAAAAGTGATATTGAACTCTGCAAACGCAGACGGGTCATAGCCTGCATCGTGAGTAGCGGTTACACGTTGCGCCCGTTATCCTAACCCGTCGCCTCAGGGCGGCGCAGAACGTCCCTGAGTTACCACCCCTGGAGAACTGTTTGATGAAGTTGCGTTCTATCGCGGTCGCCGTCGCGGCCCTGGCCCTGACGGGCAATGCCTTCGCCCAGGACGTCTCGTCCGAAAAGGGCAAGCTGAGCTACTACTTCGGTTACGACTACGGCAACAACCTGGCGGAGCTGACCGGTCGTGGTGAGCAGCTGGACATCAACTCGGTGGTGAAGGGCCTGCAGGATGCCTACGCCAAGAAGCAGCCGGCGATCACCGCCGAGCAGCTGAAGCCGGCCGTTGAAGCCTTCCAGAAGCGCGAGCAGGGCCGTGCCCAGGCCGCCAAGGCCGAGTACGAAAAGGCTGCTGCCGAAAACAAGACCAAGAGCGATCAGTTCATCGCGGCGAACAAGGCCAAGGCCGGCGTGCAGTCCCTGCCGAGCGGCGTCCAGTACCGCGTGATCGAAGCCGGCAAGGGTGCCAAGCCGACCCAGGCCAGCACCGTGCAGCTGGAAGTGGCCGGTCCGTTCCCGTACGGCCAGCGCCCGACCGAAGCCCGCCCGGCCCAGCAGATCCCGTCGATCAAGGTCAGCGAAGTCGAAATGAAGGCCATGCGCGAGACCCTGCTGCAGATGCCGGCAGGCTCGAAGTGGGAAGTCACCCTGCCGCCGGACCAGGCCTACGGTGCCGACCCGCGCACCCCGTTCCCGCCGAACGTGGCTGTGCAGTTCGAGATCAAGCTGGTCAGCGTCAAGTAAATCGAAGCATCAAACGAAACGCGCCGGTGACCCCACCGGCGCGTTTTTGTTTGCGCAGTGCGCTGCGCGCCGCAACATCGCGCGCAAATTCAGCCCGATCGCGCTACTGTTGCCGGGTGCAAACAATGGAAGAAACGGCGCGTGTTGTCGCAAGTCCCTGCATCGGAGTGTGCACGCTGGATCCGCACCGGCAATGCACCGGCTGCGGGCGGCATATCGATGAGATCGCGCGGTGGTCGTCGATGAGCAACGAGGAACGCAGCCGCATCCTGCATCGCGTGCAGCCCCTGCGCGAACAGCTGCAGCAATCGCTGCGTGGCTCGCTGGCCGACCACGAGCGACTGATGCGCGCGCTGCACCCCCTGGCCCAACCGCCGTCCGGCGACGGCTGGAACCGCAGTGAGCTGATCGACCTGCTGCCGCCCGGGCCTCCGGTGGAGGCTGCGGTGCTGGCCGGCATCGTGCCGCGCGCCAACGGCGCACAGGTCATCCTCACCCGTCGCACCGAAACACTGCGCACCCATGGTGGCCAGGTCGGATTCCCCGGCGGCCGCACCGAACCCGATGACCGCGACGCGCTGGCGGCCGCGCTGCGCGAGAGCCAGGAAGAAATCGCCTTGGCGCCCGGCCAGGTGCAGGCGCTGGGGTATCTCGATCCCTTCGTCACCATCACCGGCTACCGCGTCACGCCCGTGGTGGCGGTGGTCGATCCGGATTTCGTGCCGGTGCCGCAGCCCAGCGAAGTGGCCGAAGTGTTCGAGGTGCCGCTGGCCTACCTGATGGCCGCCGACAACCTGCACCAGGTCGAAATCAATCATCGCGGCCGCGTCCGCCACGTCCTCGAGTATGGCTGGCCGGGCCAGCGCATCTGGGGCGCGACCGCCGCCATCCTCTACAACCTGCGTCGCCGCCTGGAGCAAGTGCAATGAAGCCGATCGATCCGCCGTGGACCACCCTGGTCGATGTCGCCACCCTTGCCGCTGCGCTGGGCGAAGGCGTGCGCGTGGTCGATGCGCGCGCCACCGCCAGCACCGCGGTGCGCGTGGTTGATGCGCGTGCTTCGCTGGCCGATCCGCAGGCGGCAGGTGCCCAGTATCTGGCAGGGCATGTTCCGGGCGCGGTGCATGCCGATCTCAACCGCGATCTGTCCGATCTGGGCCGCGTCGGCCATGGCCGGCACCCGCTGCCGGACAGCGATGCGTTCGCCGCGAAGCTCGGCACGTGGGGCATCGGTCCCGATACCCAGGTGGTGGTCTACGACGGCAGCGACGGCAGCATGGCCGCCTCGCGCCTGTGGTGGCTGCTGCGCCTGATCGGTCACAGCAAGGTGGCCGTGCTCGACGGCGGCATCGCCGCCTGGCAGGCCGCTGGTCACACGCTGGCAACCGGGCAGGGCGAAGTCACCGCGCTGCCGGCTTACCCGGGCCGTTTCGACAACACCCAGGTCGCCAATGCCGATGAAATCACTGCACGCTTGAAGCATGCGCCCGGTTGGCTGGTCGATGCACGTGCGGGTGAACGCTTCCGCGGCGACGTCGAACCGCTGGATCCGGTCGCCGGCCACGTGCCGGGCGCGGTCAACCGCCCGTTCGCATTGAACGTACTCGACGGCCACCTGCGCGACCCACAGGAGCTGCGCGCCGAACTGCAGGGCGTGATCGGCAATCGCGATCCACAGCAGGTGGTGCTGATGTGCGGCTCCGGCGTGACGGCCTGCCACCTGCTGCTGGCGATGGAAGCGGCGGGCCTGTCGGGCGCGCGCATCTACGCCGATTCGTGGAGTGGTTGGGTGAGCGACAACCGCCGCCCGGTGGCGACCGGCGCCTGAGCGATCCGAGCAAAAAGCAGTCGAGCGCGGCTCGACTCTACAGAAGCCCGTTCCGATCGATTCGATCCCGTGCCGACCAACGGTCGGCACCCACCAACAGCAGCGGGAATCTGTCGAAGGCGGGGTGGGTCCGGTTGCGGGGGCGTGAGCCGCATGGATGCGGCGACCGAGCTTACATGGACGTACTTGCAGCGTCCCCCGCAACCGGACCCGCCCTGCCATCCCACGGAATGCCAGCGTTTGACGTTGACGTTGCCTCTGCAGGTGAAGGGCGCAGCCCTGCAAACCCTTACCCAACCGGCTGCAGTGGCACCTTCGCCAGCACCCGCGCCCACGGGAACAACGGCCCCGGATCACGCTTGCGCGCCACCATCAGCGCCGCGTCGTCGCTGGCCGGCACCTGCTCCAGATCCAGCTGGTCATGCCCGGCAATCCGCTGCAGCGACGGATAGCTCACCACCAGCGCCAGCAGCAGCTGCTCCAGCGCCTGCAGCTGTGCCTCCGTGTACGCCTCGTCCATCGCCTGGTGGCGGCTGTCGAACCAGTCCGGATAGCGCCCGGTATTGACCAGCTCGATGCCCAGCGTATGCGCGTTCATGCCGCGCACGTGGTGGGCCACGCGTTCCGGTGCCACGTACTGCACCACGCTGCCATCGCGGTCGATGTAGAAGTGGCCGCTGTTGCCGGCACCGCTGTCGTACAGCACACGCTCGCCGTACTCGCGGGCCATCGCCAGGTCGGGCAGCTCGGTGCAGTGGATCACCACCATCTCCAGCGTGGCCGGGTCGCGCAGGGGCAGACGGTCTTCGTAGGGCAGGGGCTGCAGCTGCAGGCCGGGCAGGAGCGGGTTGGGCATCCGGCGATGCTAGCATTGCGGCATGAACCTGCCTTCCCTTTCCTCGTTGGCCCGCTCGCACGGAGCACGCGCATGAGCCGCGGCCACTGCATCCTGTCGCATGGCTTCGAGAGCGGCCCGGAAGCGACCAAGGTCACCGCGCTGGCGGATGTGGCGCAGCGGCTGGGCTGGACCCATGAGCGCCCGGACTACACCGACCTGGACGCGATGAGCGAGGTCAGCCGGGTAGGCGACGTGCCGACCCGGCTGCGCCGCCTGGTCGAGCGCACCGCCATCGCGGCCCGGCAGGGCCCGGTGGTGCTGGCCGGCTCCAGCCTGGGCGCCTACATCTCTGCCATCGCCTCGCTGCAGGTGCCGGTGGCCGGCCTGTTCCTGATGGTGCCGCCGACCACCATGGGCCCGATGCCGGCGCTGGACGCCGCCGCCGTGCCTACCACCGTGGTCCAGGCCTGGCATGACGACGTGGTCCCGGCCGCCGGAGTGATCGCCTGGGCCCAGGCGCGCTCGGCGCAGCTGCTGCTGGTCGACGATGGCCACCGCCTGGAGCACCACGTGGAGGCCTCCGCGCAGGCCTTCGAGCGCCTGCTGCGCCAGCTGTGAAGCCCGGGCGCACGGCGCGCCCGCCCGCATTGACTACAATGGCAGCCCCGCCGCCCCCGGCGCGGGCCTGCCGGCCGTGACTACGGCCCTCCTTTCCGACTGGCCCGGCCCCTGTGCCGCGCCCGACCACCTGCGAACCGATCCTGTGAAATTCTTCGTCTCCTGCGCCAAGGGCCTGGAATACCTGCTTGCCGATGAACTGTCGGCCCTGGGCCTTGGCAAGGCCACTGCGACCATTGCCGGCGTCAACGCCGAGGGTGAACTGGAGCAGGCGCTGCGGATCGTGATGTGGTCGCGCCTGGCCAGCCGCGTGCTGTGGCCGATCGACGAGTTCGAGTGCCCGGACGAGCAGGCCCTGTACGACGGCGTGCGTGCGCTGCCGTGGCATGAGCACATCAAGCCGGAGATGACCCTGGCGGTGGACGCGCACGTGTCCGGCGACAAGATCACCCACGCCCGCTTCGCCGCACAGCGGATCAAGGACGCCATCGTCGACCGCATGCGCGATGAAGGCTTGGAACGCCCCTCGGTCAACACCGATCTGCCCGACGTGCGCGTCAACCTGTCGCTGCGCAAGGGCCGTGCGTCGCTGTCGATCGACCTCGGCGGTGGCCCGCTGCATCGCCGTGGCTGGCGTGGCGCCGCCCACGAAGCGCCGCTGAAGGAAAATCTGGCCGCCGCGCTGCTGCTGCGCGCGCAGTGGCCGCGCCTGCACGCCGCTGGTGGTGGCCTGCTGGACCCGATGTGCGGCAGCGGCACGTTGCTGATCGAAGGCGCGCTGATGGCCGCCGACGTTGCTCCCGGCCTGATGCGCCATGGCAGCCTGCCGCCGAGCCGCTGGCTGGGCTTTGACAAGGCGGCCTGGAAGACCATCCAGAGCGAGGCGCGTGACCGCGAAGCGGCTGGCCTGGCCGCGTTGAAGCCCGTCATCCACGGCAGCGACATCGATCCGACCGCGATCCAGGCGGCGCGCGAGAATGCCGAGGTGGCAGGCGTCGCCCACGCGATCCGCTTCACCCGCGCCGATGTGGCTGACCTGGCCACGCCGGAGCAGGAGATCGGTGCGGTGGTCTGCAACCCGCCGTACGACGAGCGCCTGGCCGCTGATCCGGCGCTGTACCGCGCGCTGGGCAACGCCCTGCAGAAGGCGGTGCCGCAGTGGCGCGCCAGCCTGCTGTGCGGCAACGACGAACTGGCCTTCGCCACCGGCCTGCGCGCGGGCAAGAAGTACCAGATGTTCAACGGTGCGCTGGAATGCGCGCTGATCGTCTGCGATCCGATCGCCGTGCCGGGCCGTGATCCGGCACAGCCGCGCGAGCTGAGCGAAGGTGCGCAGATGGTGGCCAACCGCCTGCGCAAGAACCTGAAGAAGTTCAAGAGCTGGCGTGCCCGCGAGGACATCACCTGCTTCCGCGCCTACGACGCCGACCTGCCGGAATACGCGGCGGCCATCGATGTCTACGAGGAAGACGGTGGCAAGCGGCGTACCTTCCTGCATGTGCAGGAATACGCCGCACCGGCCGCGATTCCGGAGAACGACGTGCGCCGCCGCCGCAACGAGCTGCTGGCCGCTGCGCGCGAAGTGTTCGGCGTGCCGCCGGAGCAGGTCTCGATGAAGTCGCGCGAGCGCGGCAAGGGTGGCAGCAAGTACGGCCGCTTCGAGCAGCGTGACGAATTCATCGTGGTGCGCGAGAACCACGCACTGCTGCAGGTGAACCTGTTCGATTACCTGGACACCGGCCTGTTCCTCGACCATCGCCCGCTGCGCCGGATGATGGCCGAGCAGGTGCGTGGCAAGCGCTTCCTCAACCTGTTCTGCTACACCGGCGTGGCCAGTGTGCAGGCGGCAGTTGCCGGTGCGGCCAGCACCACCAGCGTCGACCTGTCGGCGACCTACCTGCAGTGGTGCTACGACAACCTGGCGTTGAACGGGCAGGGCGGCAACCAGCACCTGCTGGTGCAGGCCGATGCGATGGCGTGGCTGGAAGGCGACCGTGGCCAGTACGACGTGATCTTCTGTGACCCGCCGACGTTCTCCAACTCCGCGCGCGCCGACGACTTCGACGTGCAGCGCGAACAGCTGAAGCTGCTGCGCGCGGCGGTGGCGCGACTGGCGCCGGGCGGCGTGCTGTACTTCTCCAACAACTTCCGCCGCTTCAAGCTGGAAGAGAACGCCATCGCCGAATTCGCCCAGTGCCGCGAGATCACCGCGCGCACCATCGGTCCGGATTTCGAACGCAACGCGCGCATCCACCGCGCGTGGGAATTGAAGCGGTTGGGGTAAGCCGACGCCCGGGGTCGGATCCCCTGCGCGAAGCGCAGGGGCTCTGACCCCGGTGGCTCTGCTACAGCAACGCCACCAGCAGCCCCATCACCGGCAGCGTGATCGCCAGCGCGGCGATCCACTTCGGCCGGTACGGGTACAGCCCGAACGACAGCGCTACGCCGCCCAGTGTCATCGTGCCCAGCCACAGCACCGGGCCCATCGCCCAGCCATGGTCGACCACGCACAACGCGAACGCCACCGTCAGCAGGGCCCAGCCCAGCATCCGCCATTGCGTGCGCCGTGCCGGCGAGGCGGCAGCCTTGCCGTGCAGGTCGTGCTGGTGCTTTTCCATCGCCAGCGACAACGCGGTGAACGCAGAGAACGACAGGGTCAACGCCAGCAGCATCATGCGCTGGCCTCCGCTTCTGCGGTTTCCGCAGTGTCCACCGCGGCCTTGGGTGCCGCCGCAGCGGCACGCTTCTTCTTCTCGGCTGCAGACAGCGGTGGCGTCCAGCGCTGCATGCGCCAGCCGCACATCGCCAGCATCGCACCGAACGCGATCATCGACAGATCGACGCCGGCCAGTACCCAGTCACCGTTGCGCAGGGTCACGCCAAGGTGGGCGTGCGTGGTCAGCGCGTTGACCACCGGCACCAGTGCGAACGCGGCCGCCCCCAGATACAGCTGCCAGGCCCACATCATCCGCTTCGGCCAGATGAATGCGGCCAGCAGTGCACCGCCCCATGCGTAGAAGAACACATTGGCCTCGGCGCTGGAGCGTTCGGCGATGTCCAGCGGCAGCAGGCGGTTGCCCCAGAAGTAGGCGGCGAAGGCGATCGGCAGGCCGGCCACGGTGCCGATGTTCAATGCATCGACCAGGCGCAGGCCGAAGCCGGTACGGCCGCTCTTGGCGTGCTTGGGCCGTTCCTTCACCGCCCACAGCACCACGCCGCTGGCCACCATCAGGCAGCCGACCAGGCCGGACAGGAAGAACAGTGCGCGCAGGCCCCAGTCGGCGAAGCGCGCGAGGTGCAGGCCATACAGCACGCCGCGGGTGGCGGTGGCGCCGCCGGAAGGGGGCGTTTCCTCCAGCAACGTGCCGTTGACCATGTCGTAGCGCAGCGCCGGGGTGTCGGTGGACAGGCGCTTGCCGTCGCGCTGGCGGATGTCGATCACCGCATTGGCCGCGCCCGGATTGGATACGGTGAAGCCGGCCACCTCCACGCCGTGCCAATGCGCTCGCGCGCTGTCCAGCAGCTGCGCGATCGGCAGCGGCGTGGCGCGGCCTTCGGCCGGCGCAGTCACCTCCGGCATGCCACCGAAGGCTTCGCTGAAGAACTTGTCCTCGTCCTGCGGGTAGGCGACTTTCACCCCCCACGGCAGGTACATGATCATCAGGGTGACGATGCCGGTGTAGGTGATCATCGCGTGGTACGGCAGCGCCATCACCGCACTGACGTTGTGGAAATCGAGCCAGGAACGCAGGCCCTTGTCCTTGCGGAAGGTGAAGAAGTCCTTGAAGATTTTCTTGTGGGTGATGACGCCGGTGATGATCGCCACCAGCATGAACATCGCGCAGAAGCCGACCAGGTAGCGCGCCCACAGCACCGGGATGTAGTGCAGGTCGAAATGCAGGCGGTAGAAGAAGTCGCCGCCGCGGGTTTCGCGCGCTTTCAGTGCCTGGCCGGTGTTCGGGTCCAGCGTGGCATCACCAAAACCACCACGGCGGCCACGACTGGGATCGGCCAGCTCCGGTGGCAGCCGCCAGAACATCTGCATGGCCGGGTTGCGCGGCTGCGGCAGGGTGACGAACCAGTTCTCGGCCTGCGTGGCGTTGGCCTGCAGGTAGTCCACCGCGCGCTGCGCGGCGACATCGATGCTGACCTTGCTGGACGGCAGTTCCGGTCGCATCCAGCGGCTGATTTCTTCGCGGTAGTAGCTGGCCGTGCCGGCCATGAAGATCAGCAGCAGCAACCAGCCGACCAGCAGGCCGGTCCAGGTGTGCAGCCAGGCCATCGACTGGCGGAATCCGTTCTTCATGCCCAGGCCCCCAGCAGGCGCGCGATGGCGGCCATCAGCAGCGCGGGCGCGAGGATGCCGACCCAGGCGCGCAGCGCGCTGCGGGTCGCGAACGCCCACAGCGCTGCGCAGGCGGCCACCAGGATGGCCAGCAGCATGCCGGTCAGCACGGTCTGGCCACGTGCGCCGGGCAGCGCCACCGCGCAGAACACGCTGGTCACCGAGGCCAGCGCATAGCCGCCGAAGATCGCGGCCAGCGAGCGTGACAGCACGCCCCAGCGCGGGTTGGAGAAGAAGGTGCGGGGGCTGGCGGTTGCGGGCGAGCGGTCCACGGCGTTCCTGCAGGTAGGAGAGGGGATGGAACGCGTCCGCGGCCCCCTTGCGCCCTGCGCATGTCGCCCAGCGTGTCCCATCGACGAAGCACTGCCCGCGCAGACGGGCAATCCAGAGGTCGGGGATGTACACGGGCGATGGGCGCGTCATCCGCACCCGATTGGCTAAGCGTACAACCGATCAGTAAATGATAGGCATTCGCATTTTATGAATCAAGCGTGATGACCCGGAGGGCGCGCTGAGGCCTAGAACCTGAACACCACCGTCGCCGCATGCAGCAGCAGGCCGATCAGCCCGCCGACCAGCGTGCCGTTGAAGCGGATGAACTGCAGGTCGCGGCCCACGCTCAGCTCCAGTTGCTCGACCAGATGCCGCTCGTCCCAGCCCTTCACGGTCTGCGCGATATGCGTGGTCACGCCTTCGCGCAGGCGGCCGGTCAGGCGCTGCGCGCCTTCCAGCAGGTGCTGGTTGAGGGCATCGCGCAGGGCCGGGTCGGCCTGCAGGCTGCTGCCCAGCGAGGCGAGGCTGCGCTGCAGGTGGCCGACCAGCGCCGAGTCCTCGCGCTGCAGGTCTGCGCGCAGGCTGGCATGGATGCGCGCCCACAGCCCCTGTACGTACTCCTGCAGGGCGGGGTGGTCGATCATTTCCTGCTTGAGCTGTTCGATGCGCTCGGCCAGGGCCGGGTCCTCGCGCAGGCGCTGCACGTAGTTCTGCAGCCAGGTCTCATAGTCCTGGCGCAGCGGATGCTGCGGCTCGGCCAGTACCTGCTGCAGTTCTTCCAGCACCGCCCGCGCCAGGCGCTCGGCCAGGCTGTCGCCGATCTCATCGATCGGCTTGACCCAGTTCACCGTACTCGACAGCGTCGGCCATTCGCGCTGGATATAGCGCACGATCAGCTGCGAGGCGCGTTCCTTCACCTCCGGCTGTTCCAGCCAGTGGCCGAGCCGCTGCAGGCCCTCGTCCAGCACGCGCTGGTGGCGTCCATCGGCGGTCAGCAGGGCCAGCAGCTCACCGGCGGTGGCGGCGGCATTCCACTGCCGCAGCTGCTGCACCACGAAGGCATGCAGCTGCCGGCGCACCGCCGTTTCGTCGAAGAAGTCCAGCGCCTGCAGGGCCCAGCCACGGGCCATGTCGGCCAGCATCCGCGAGCGCGCCGGGTCGGCCAGCCAGCTGCCGAGGCGGCTGGCCGGATCGAACACCTGCAGCTTGGCCAGCAGCACCTGCGGTTCCAGGAACTGGTCGCGCACGAACAGGGCCAGGCTGTCGCCGATGCGCTCCTTGCTGCGCGGGATGATGGCGGTGTGCGGGATCGGCAGGCCCATCGGCCGCCGGAACAGGGCAACGACCGCGAACCAGTCGGCCAGTGCACCGACCGCAGCCGCCTCGCAGAAGGCCGAGACCCAGGCCCAGATACCGCGCTCGCCCTGCCAGTGGCTGACCGCGAAACCGGCCAGCATCAACAGCAGCAGGCCCAGCGCGAGGGCTTTCAGGCGCCGCAGCTGAGCGCGGCGCGGATCGTTGGCAGGCGTCATGCCGGAAGTCTAACCGGCACGGCATGAGCATCTGGTAGTGCCGGCCGCTGGCCGGCATCCGCAATGCACCCGGAACGTTCATGAGGCTGCCGGCCAGCGGCCGGCACTACCCGCGGGTTCAGAGCGCTTCGAGCTGCTTGCGCAACGCAGCCAGCTGCGCGCGCAGGGTGTCGTTCTCGCGGGTCAGCGCGACCACGCGGCGGCGCAGTGCCGGTGCATCCTCGCCCAGCTGCTCCAGTGCCGACAGTACTTCGGCGTCGCGGCTGGCGATCTCGTCTTCGTCCGCTTCCTCGAAGTCCATCTCGGCTGCTTCCGGCTTCGGTGCGCGCGGCTTGCGCTTGGACTCGCGCACGCGCTTGGCGGCCTGCTTCAGCTCGTCCTTGCCACCGGCGGCGGCGGCGCGCTGCTCGTCTTCCGGCAGGTCGGCCACGGCCGCGGCGGCGCTGATCGAGATCACGCCGGCCTTCACCGCTTCCACCACCTCGGCCGCGGCCTGGGCATGGATGCGTTCGATCATGCCGACCTGGCTGGTGCTCAGCTTGGCCTCGCGGGCCAGCTCGGCGCGGCTGATCTTCGGTGCCGGTTCCCACGGCGGGCTGTCCTCACCCGCGTCCTCGACGGCTTCGGCGGTGCCGTCGCTCTCGCGCTGCAGCTGCGCCTGCTCGACCTGCTTGCGGGCGGCCAGGATGTCGCGCTTGCGCAGCGCCAGCACGCCGCGCTGGAAGTCGGACACGCTGCGGCGGCCCAGGTGCTGTTCGATCATCCACAGGTGCACGTCTTCCATGCTCTGGAAGCGGGTGTTCTGCACGGTGTTGAAGGGCAGGCCATGCTTCTGGCAGATGCCGAAGCGGTTGTGGCCGTCGACCAGTACATCGCCCCACAGCACCAGCGCATCGCGGCAGCCTTCGGCCAGGATGCTGCGCTCCAGCGCGTCATGTTCGTCCGCGGTCAGCGGGTCGATGTAGGCCTTGAGTTCTTCTTTGACGACGATATCCATGGGCACGGCAGCGAGCAGGAGCGGAACCGCCCATTGTACCCGCTCGCCACCGCCGGCCCGGTCTCAGGCAGTGGCCCGGATCATCTCGCCCAGGGTGCCGGTGATCTGGTCGATCTGCGCCTTGTCCACGATCAGTGGCGGCGACAACGCAATGATGTCGCCGGTACAGCGCACCAGCAACCGGCCGTCCTGGAAGCAGCGCCGGAACACCTCATAGCCACGGCTGCCGGGGGTATCGCGGCGCGGCGCCAGCTCGACCGCGCCGACCAGCCCGAAGTTGCGGATGTCGATCACGTTGGGCAGGCCCTGCAGCGCATGCAGCCGTTCCTGCCAGTACTCGCCCAGCTCAATGGCACGCTCGAACAGGCGCTCTTCGGCATAGACCTCCAGCGTGGCCAGCGCCGCTGCACAGGCCAGCGGGTGCCCCGAATTGGTATAGCCATGGAACAGCTCGATGGCCTGTGGCGGAGCCTGCATCAGGGTTGCATGCACGGCGTCGCTGGCCAGCACGCCACCCAGCGGTACCGCGCCGTTGCTGACCGCCTTGGCGAAGGTCAGCAGGTCCGGAGTGACCCCGAAGCGCTGCGCGGCGAAGGGCATGCCGACCCGGCCGAAGCCGGTGATGACCTCGTCGAACACCAGCAGGATGCCGTGGTGGTCGCAGAGTTCGCGCAGGCGCTGCAGGTAGCCGGGCGCGGGCAGGATCACCCCGGCCGAACCGGCAATGGGTTCGACGAACACGGCGGCGATCGTCGAGGCATCATGCAGCGCGATCAGCCGTTCCAGGTCGTCGGCCAGCTCCGCGCCCTGGCGTGGCAGGCCCTTGCTGAACGCATTGCGCTGCAGGTCCAGGGTATGCCGCAGGTAGTCGACGCCGCCCAGCTGCAGGCCGAATGCTCTGCGGTTGTTGGGCAGTCCGCCCAGCGCCATGCCGCCGAAACCGACCCCGTGGTAGGCCTTCTCGCGGCTGATGAAGCGGGTGCGCTGGCCCTCGCCACGCTGGCGGTGATAGGCCAGCGCGATCTTCATCGCGGTATCCACCGCCTCGGAACCGGAGCTGGTGAAGAACACATGGTTGAGCGGGGCAGGCGCCAGCGCGGCCAGCCGCTGCGCCAGCGCGAAGGCCGGCGGCGAGCCCATCTGGAAGGCCGGCGAGTAGTCGAGGGTGCGTGCCTGCTCGACGATGGCCTCGACGATGCGCGGTCGCGCGTGGCCGGCGTTGCAGCACCACAGGCCGGCGGTGCCGTCGAGGATCTGGCGGCCGTCGACATCTTCGTAATGCATGCCTTCGGCGCGTACCAGCATGCGCGGGGCGGCCTTGTACTGGCGGTTGGCGGTGAACGGCATCCAGTACGCGTCCAGTGACTCAGGGCGCTGGGTGGCCAGGTCGTGCAGGTCGCTTTCGGGACGCTTCATGCCAGCTCCATCGGGTCCGATGCGACGAATGTAGCGCAGCCGCGTCACGGCGGAGTCGCGGCGTCCCCGGTATAACCAAGGCTCGTTGAATGTTGGAGCTTCCCATGGCCGATTTCCCCGACCACAGCCACTGGCAGGCGCTGGCCCTTCAGCTGTCGATACCCGGCCAGGCCTTCATCGACGGCCGTTACGCCGACGCCGCCAGCGGTGCCCGTTTCGACTGCATCAGCCCGATCGACGGACGTGTGCTGGGGACGGTTGCCGACTGCGACGCGCAGGACGTGGAGCGTGCGGTACTGGCCGCGCGGCGCAGCTTCGAGGCCGGCCACTGGTCACAGGCCAGTCCGGCCCACCGCAAGCGCGTACTGCTGGCGCTGGCCGCACTGGTGGAAACGCACGCCGATGAACTGGCCTTGTTGGAAACCCTGGACATGGGCAAGCCGGTGCGTGACGCGCGGCGCATCGACCTGCCGGGCGTGGTGCGCTGCCTGCGCTGGACGGCCGAAGCGGTGGACAAGCTGTATGGCGAGGTCGCGCCCACCGGGCCGCACGAACTGGGACTGGTCACCCGCGAGGCGGCGGGCGTGGTGGCAGCCATCGTGCCGTGGAATTTCCCGTTGCTGATGGCCTGCTGGAAGATCGCGCCGGCGCTGGCGATGGGCAACTCGGTGGTGCTCAAGCCTTCCGAGCGCTCGCCCCTGAGTGCGCTGCGGCTGGCGGCGCTGGCCGCCGAGGCCGGGCTGCCGGAGGGCGTGCTGAACGTGCTGCCGGGCCATGGTGCTCGCGTCGGTGAACCGCTGGCCCTGCACATGGACGTGGATGTGCTGGCCTTCACCGGCTCCACGGCCACCGGCGCCAGGCTGCTGGAGTATTCCGGCCGGTCCAACCTCAAGCGGGTCTGGCTGGAGTGTGGCGGCAAGAGCCCGCACGTGGTGTTCGCCGACGCTCCCGATCTGGACGCGGCGGCCAAGGCCGTGGCACAGGGCATCTTCTTCAACCAGGGCGAAGTCTGTACCGCCGGTTCGCGGTTGCTGGTGCAGCGCTCGATCCGCGAGGATTTCGTGCACCAGGTGGTTGCCTACGGCCAGCACATGCAGCCGCGCCACCCGCTTGACGCCGACGCACCGATGGGCGCGCTGGTGGATGCCGCGCATCTGGACAAGGTGATGGGGGATATCGCGCGCGCCGAAAGCGAGGGCGCCCGCTTGCTGCTGGGCGGTCATCGCGCCGAGGTCGAGGCAGGCGGTTGCTATGTGCAGCCCACCGTGTTCGATCAGGTCAGCCCCGACCAGGCATTGGCGCGCGAGGAAGTGTTCGGACCGGTGCTGGCGGTGCTGGGCTTCGATGACGAAGCCGAAGCGGTGCGCCTGGCCAACGACAGCCGATACGGACTGGCCGCCGGTCTTTGGACACGCGATCTGAGCCGTGCGCATCGGGTTGCGCGCCAGCTGCGCGCCGGCAGCGTCTGGGTGAACGGCTGGGATGGCGGCGACATGACTGCACCGTTCGGTGGTTACAAGCAGTCCGGCAACGGTCGGGACAAATCGCTGCACGCCTTCGACAAGTACAGCGAGATCAAGGCCACCTGGATCCAGCTGTAAGGACGCGGCTGCTTGACCGCTGTCCGCTCTTTGTAGAGTCGAGCCATGCTCGACTGATTTTCGCGAGAAGCAGCCGAGCATGGCTCGGCTCTACAGAAGAACGAACCGCAGCCGAACATGGCTCGACGCTACAGAAGAATGGCGCCTGCCATCCTCGTTGGCATCGGTGTCGGCTGAAACCATCGTCCCGTGCGGCCACCAGCCCGTGGCAGAATCGGGCGATCCGCCGTTAACCGTGTTGCCGATGTCGACGATCACCGCTGCCGCACCGCCCGTGAATTCCCCCCGCCGTGTCCTGCTGGCCAGCCTGATCGGCACCACCATCGAATTCTTCGATTTCTACATCTACGCCACGGCCGCGGTGCTGGTGTTCCCGCACCTGTTCTTCCCGGACAGCAGCGAACAGGCGGCCCTGTTGCAGTCACTGGCGACCTTCGCGGTGGCGTTCATCGCGCGCCCGGTCGGCTCGGCGGTGTTCGGCCACTTCGGTGACCGCATCGGCCGCAAGGCCACCCTGGTCGCCGCATTGCTGACCATGGGCCTGTCCACGGTGCTGATCGGCCTGTTGCCGACCCATGCGCAGATCGGGCTGTGGGCGCCGGCGCTGCTGGCGCTGTGCCGCTTCGGCCAGGGCCTGGGGCTGGGCGGTGAGTGGGGCGGGGCGGTGCTGCTCGCCACCGAGAATGCACCGCCGGGCAAGCGCGCCTGGTACGGCATGTTCCCGCAGCTGGGTGCGCCGCTCGGCTTCCTGCTGTCAGCCGGCATCTTCCTGGTGCTGGGCCGCTGCCTGAGCCAGGCCGATTTCCTGCAGTGGGGCTGGCGCATCCCGTTCGTGGCCAGCGCGTTGCTGGTCGGCCTCGGCCTGTGGGTGCGGCTGAACATCCACGAGACCCCCGACTTCAAGAGGGCGCTGGAACGCAAGGCGCCGGTGCGGCTGCCGATGCTGACGGTGCTGCGTGACCACCCGGTGCCGATGCTGCTGGGCACGCTGGGTGCGTTCGCCACCTTCGTGCTGTTCTACCTGATGACCGTGTTCAGCCTCGGCCATGGCACCGCCGTGCTGGGCTACAGCCGCGAGCAGTTCCTGCTGATGCAGATGGCCGGCATGCTGTTCTTCGCGCTGGGCATCCCGTTTTCGGCGCGCTACGGCGACCGCTGGGGCACGCGCCGCACGATGATCGTGGCCAGCGTGCTGATCATTGGTTTCGGCGTGCTGTTCGCACCGCTGTTCCAGCCGCACAGCCCCTGGCTGGTCACGGCGTTCCTGTGCCTGGGCCTGTTCCTGATGGGGCTGACCTACGGCCCCTGCGGCACCTTCCTGGCCGAGATCTACCCGGTGGAAGTGCGCTACACCGGCGCTTCGCTGTCATTCAACCTGGCCGGCATCCTGGGGGCGGCACCGGCGCCTTACCTGGCCACCTGGCTGGCCGAACGCTTCGGCCTGGTCGCGGTTGGCTACTACCTGTGCCTGACGGCGGCAGCGACCCTGTGCGCGCTGGTGGCACTGCACCGGCGTGCGCTGCGGCTCAGCCAAAGAAGCGCTTGAGCGTGCGCCCCAGCCAGCCGCCGCCCTGGTGTTCGCGGGCGAACTGGTTCAGGTGCGCCTTGACCTGTTCGGCATAGGCCTGGTCGTCGCCGCGGATGTGGTTGAACAACCAGCGCGAGAGCATGGTGCGCAGCTCGTCGCTGATGTCCTCGCCGGCCTGGAAGCGCATGCGGTATTCCGATACCCGCTTGATGAAGACCTCATGCACGCGCTTGTGCGCGGCACAGAACGGATAGCCGGCTTCCTCCATCAGCTCTTCCTCGAACGCGAAGTGCGACATGGTGTAGTCGACCACTTCATCGATCACTTCGCCGACCGCCGTACGCTGCATGCTGGCCTGGGCCACGTGCAGGTGGTTGAGCATCTCGATGATGCGGCGGTGTTGTTGATCGATCACATCGATGCCGATGTTCAGATCGTCCTGCCAGACCAGTAGTGCCATCCCCGGCTCCCCTTCATGCGTATGTCGGGGTCGACTGTAGGGCTGCCGTGCGGGGACGGCGTTGATCTGGATCAAAGCGTGCTGGTCAGCTCAGCGCAGGCTCGCGTGGACGCAGCGGGCTGGCCACCGTGGTGCAGCTGACCCGGTTGCGGCCGCCGGCCTTGGCCAGGTACAGCTGGCGGTCGGCCTCGGAGATCAGCCGGTGCAGTGCATCGCGCTGCGGGCGCAGGCAGCACAGGCCGATGCTGACCGTCATGCGCAGGGTGGCAGTGCCGATGTCCACTTCCAGCGCGGCGATGCGCTGGCGCAGTTCCTCGAAGTACTGCAGCGCCTCGTCCTGTTCCATGTCCGGCACCAGCAGGCAGAACTCTTCGCCACCGAAGCGTGCGATCAGGTCCTGGCTGCGGGCGTGCGCGGCCACCGCACCGGCGACGGCACGCAGCGCGTCGTCGCCCGCCTCGTGGCCGTAGGTATCGTTGATGTGCTTGAAGTGGTCGATGTCGATCATCGCCACCGCTACGCATTGGCCATGCAGCTGCAGCTGCGGCAGCTGGCGCTGGCTCTGTTCCAGGAAGCAGCGACGGTTAGGCAGGCCGGTGAGGAAATCGCGGGTGGCCAGGTCCTGCAGGGTGCCGATCAGTTCCAGCTGGTCGACGTTCTGCGAGACGCGGCAGAAGAATTCCTCGCGCGAGAACGGCTTGCGCAGGAAGTCGTTGGCACCGTTCTTCAGGAAGCGTGGGATCAGCGAGGCGTCGGTGTTACCGGAAATGCCGATCACCGCCACCTTGTCGCGCGAGCGCAGGGTGCGCAGGCGGCGGGTGAACTCCACGCCCTGCATGCCGGGCATTTCCTGGTCGACCACCGCCAGGCGGATCGCAGGATGCGCCTCGATCGCGGCCAGGCCCTCGTTGCCGTCAGCGGCCTCGTGCACCTCGTGGCCGTACATGCGCAGCAGGGCCGCGGCATAGCCGCGCGCGGACGGCGAGTCGTCCACCACCAGCGCAGCGATGCGGCGGTTGCGTTCCAGCCGCTGCACCAGCCACACCAGGTAGTCGATGCTGCCCGGGGTATTCTTCAGCACGTAGTCGATGATCAGCTGCTGCAGCACGCGCTTGCGCAGGTCCTCGTCGTAGACGCTGCTGACCACCACGGTGGGCAGGCCGCGCTTGAGGAAGAACTCAACCACCGCATCGCGGTCGCCGTCGGCCAGCACCAGTCCGGTCAGTACCAGGAACCAGCCCCCATCCTCGCTCAGCAGGCGATCGGCCTCGGCCAGGGTGGAGGCGATCACCACCGGCAGTTCCAGGCGCTGCTCGATGGCCTCGCGCAGCATGCCGGTGAAGGCGCGGGAGTTTTCGACCAGCAGGATCCGCTGCGGCAGCGGATCGGCCAGGTCGCCATCGACGGCGGCCTGCGGCAGGACGGGCATGATGCGGTGGCTCACGAGGGAGGGCTCGGCACGGATAGCGGCGGTTTCGGGCGCAACTTTAGGCTAATGCATCGAACGGCGCACGCCACGCCATGCCGGGGAGGTTGGAGCTAGGCGAACTCGGCGCGTCGCGCGCTGCCCCCCTGGATCAGGGACGGCAGGGATTCGCTGAGAATGATCGTGATTCGATGGCGACGACATAGCAGCAGTCCGTCGTAGGCAATCAGGCGCCCGCCGAGCCGATCAACCAGTGCAGCTTCGGTGGCGGATGCCAGTGGACGACCGCGATCCAACAGTGCGATGTTCAACATGATGCCGCGACGCTGGCCGAGCCTGCCGCAGCGCGCCTGGAGGTGCATCTGCCCCGGTTCATGACTCAGCATTACCGGCACTGCATCGATCAATAGGCGATAGGCTGATAGTTGCAGGCCCACGCTCAGCTGGCAGGGATCGCCGGAGAACTGTGGTCGGCTCATGCGACCGGTGAAGTCCCAGCCGTCCCGCACACCGCTGGCTTGCAGGCTGAGGTAAAGCCCGATCTGCTCAATTGCAGTCGGGTAGACCATGCTGGCCTGTTGGCGGAATTGCCATGAATGCATTGCAGATGTCTGAACCAGGTCTGCCGCGATATCGTGATGACCATGGTTCTTGAGCCAGTCAACGACACCTTGCACCGACATATCCATGCCGTCGCCGATTGATTTCAGCTCCAGTGCCCGTGAGCGCAGGGCCTGCTCACCGGCCAGGTGTGAGGCGCGTGCCAGCTTTACCGTGTTCCGGCCACTATCTTCATGCTCCTGGTATTTGCGTTGGTAGTGGCTGATACCAGATCCCAGTGCGAGCAGCGCGACGCTTATTACGCAAAGGCTTTGCTGCGTGGAGAACGCTCCGAGGTCAAACGAAGCGGGTAGTCCAGTGCTTGGCGTGGATGCGAGCACGATCAGATTCAGTAGCGGCACTGCGATTGCCGCGCCACGCCAACCATGCATGAAGGCAAGTGAGATTGCCGGGAGCGAAGCCATCAGGACGAGTTGCTCACGGGTGGTGTTGGCCGTAGTTGGTGTCAGCTTCATTGCCAATCCAAGCACCATGATCAGCGCGATGGCTGTGGCGGTGAAAGCAACGAAGCGGGTGCTCCATCCTGGTTCGGAATGACGTCGCAGCCAGAGCAGTGCCAGTGGGGCAAGCGTAAGGATGCCGGTGGTTTGGCCCAGCAGAGTACGTCCCACCCGTTCGAGCATCATTTCCGGGTCCGGGCCTGGCCACAGCAGACGCGCAAGTCCCATGTTCAGGAGGCTGACTGCAATGCCTGCGGAGAACGACAGGGAGAGCAGCCATAGTCCTCCCGCGGAAGGGATATGTCTGCGATGGAAATGCACGATCAGCATTGCCACGGGCATCAGGCCAATCGAGCCCAGAATGACCCAGGCCAGCCCATGAGTTGTCGCCATCGGCACGCGAATCTGCGCGAAGTAGGCATATTCGCCTAGTAGTAGATACGGCCACAGGCGCGAGGGCGTCAGCAGGAGTGCGGCGATCCGAACGCCTGCAGGCAGGTAGAACTGGTCAAGCGACATCTGCCGGGTGACAAGGCAGGCAACGGCATAAAGGACGGCTATGAAGAAGCCTGCGGGACGGACGCGGACGTCTACCTGGATTCCATCCTTCCACCAGCTCACTGTTGACCCCCGGCTCAGTTGAGAATCGTTGTCCCGCCGCTACATGACTTGACCAGCGCGAAGGTATCGGCAGATGCAAAGCCGTGCAACGGCCCGGCGGGGACTTCCCTCGGGAGCGCTGGCCACGATGCCTGCGATGGCACCCCCATGGGTGCACCGGTATGCTGCGGATATCTGGGCTTTGACTGTTTCTGTGGACGATTCCATCCGGTCAGGAAGTGGCGTTTCGCCCTTCGGCCAACGTCAACGCGGAGCGCCTGGATGCAGTACTTCAATTCAACCATGGAGATGCCTGTGAGATTTTCCCGATTTTCCGTTGCGGCGACGACTGCAGTCCTGTTGTCCCTGCCTATGCTGGCTTCAGCTTCCTGCTGCACGACCGGAGGTAATGGTATTCAGACGGCGAACGCTGGCCTGGGCGAAAGCCAGCCTGTTGCTGTCAATTCGAGTTTGGATCCGGCCTGGTTCGTCTATGCCTTCCAGCGCGATGGCGTGACGTACTACCAGGTCAATGATTCCGTGGGCCAGGTGGTCCTGATCATCGGCAATATCGATTCCACGTTCTGGACCCTGCCGGCCGGAAGTGAGTCGGTCCGTGTCTCGTTGCCGTCGCAGCGGTTGGCGGTGCCGGCGAAGGCACGCAGGCGCCTGGTATTCCAGGCATCGGACTTCTCGTTGGTCGTCCATGGGGAAGGTCAGGGGGCAATCTGGTCCGTAGAGCCTGCCGCCAGCGGAAAGTGAAAGACCCGGGTCGGCAGACAGGATGCCTGCGGCGGCCCAGGGCCGCCGCAGGTTACCGTTTCCTACGGTCTCGATGATGTGCTGGCAGCGCTGCGAATCAGTACTTGGCCGGCATATCAACTGGCGTTACCGCCAGAGGCTTTACGCTGTCGTCCAGCATCTCCCGGGGAGCATCCCGCATGACTATCCGGATCCGGTTGCCCCGGCAGTCCACTGAGCCTGAGTAGGCCTGTGTACGTGCGGAGAGACGGTCAATTGCCAGACCGACGGTTGCCGGTGCCAACGTGCTGCTGCGGTCGAGCATCGCCACGGTGATCAGGATCCCCTTGTGTCGTCCCCAGCGTCCGCAGCGGGCTCGGAGCTGGATCTGGCCTCGTTCTTCCTTGAGCAGCAGAGACATGGACTCGGCCAGGACACGATAGGCCGCAAGTTGCAGCCCTATGCCCAGCTGGCAGGGGTCCCCCTGAAGTACCGGGCGGACCACGCGATGGCTGTCTTCCCAGGCTTCGCTCAAGCCTCCTGCCCGAAGGGCTACATAGAGCCCCGCGTGTTCGAGCTCGGTGGGATAGACCATGCTGGTCAGCTCGCGGAACTTGCGCGAGCGTGAGGAGAATGTCCGCAGCAGGTCGATTGCCGGCCCTTCCTGGCCGTGTGTCCTGAGCAGCTTCAGGGTTTCGTCGAGGGCTGCTTCAATCTCGTCGGCAACCCTGCGCAGGCCGAGCGCCCGTTCGCGCAGGTCCATTTCACTGGCAAGATGAGCCGAGCGCGAGAGCATGGTCGCCTGCGGCTCCTGCACCTGGGCTGGCGTGTACTGATGGTACTGATGGGTGATACGGGAACCCAGAGCCAGCAGGGTAGTGCCCGTGATCGCGATGATCTGTTGCGTGAAGAAGGTCGTCTGGTCAAACGACCCCGGCAGGCCGGTGCTGGGCATGGTCACGCTGAGAATCATGTTCATCAGTGGTACGCCTACAGCGGCACCGCGCCAGCCATGAAGGCATGTCAGTGCGATCACGGGCAATGTCATCAGCAACTGCAGGATTGCCCGTGCAGAGTCATCGCGCGCGCCGGCCGTGGCGATGAGGATGCTAAGCGCACACAATGCGCAGAGCGCCACTATCGTGGGCCGCAGCCGCCAGGCTGACCAGTCGTAGCCGCCGTGACGACGGATCCACAGCAGGGCAAGTGGTGCCACGGTCAAGATGGCAATGTAGTCACCCAGCACAAAGAGTGCTGCATTGGTGTAGAACGGCATGGACGGCGGGACCGGCCACAGCGCGTGGGAAAGGCCGAGCTTGAGGGCGCTGGCGATCAGTGCTGCTGACGCCGCGACGGAGAGCAGCCAGCTCTCGCTGATGGACCCCATCGCCTTGCGGTGGAGATGAATGATCAATGCGACAGCCGGCATCAGGCATGCCGAGCCGAGGATCACCCAGCTCATCCCGTACTCTTCAATCATGGGATAGCGCAGCTGTGCGAAGTACGCGTACTCACCCAGGATAAGGTACGGCCAAAGCCGTGGCGGACACAGCAGCAGAGCGGCGACACGGATGCCGGCCGGCAGAAAGAACTGATCGACGGAGAAGTGACGCGCCCCCCAGCAGGCGACGGCATACAGCACAGCAAGAGCGAGGCCGACCGGTCGGATACGGAAGCTCAGTTCAAATCCACTCTTCAACCAACTCAAACTCAAGCCTCCCTTGCTCGTCCCGCGCTATCGCAGTCCTGGCGACACCGAATGTATCCTTCAGGCTCGACAGTATCTGTTGATGCCGGTGGGTGCAATCTTGCACTTTGTGGGGCGCCAAGGGGGCTCTCATCAGCTGTGAAGACGCTTCCGTGGGAAGTCACCAAGCGGCTGTGAAGTCCATCCCAGTTTTCTGCTCCGCGGGTCAGGTCCGTGAGGGAGGGACAATCGGGCCGAGCGTATTGTCCTGGTGGGCTTCACGAACCGGGCGGGACTCGGCATGGGGAGTACCTACCGCCTCGATGAGGAACATCCGGACGCGATTGCCCCGGCATTGAATCGTGCCGCGGTATGCGAGCACGCGGCCGGTCAACTGATCTGTGGCCATGGCCATCGTCGCCTGCGAAAGACGTTGGCGTGGATTGAGCGTAGCCGCCACGAGCAGGATGCCTTGCTGTGTGCCAAGGCGGCCGCAGCGCGCCCGCACAGTGAGCTGGCCGGATTCGTTGCCAAGCAGGATGGATATCGCCTCGACGATCGAGCGGTAGGCTGCCAATTGCAAGCCGGGGCTGAGGGCGCATGGATCGCCCATCAACCAGGGCTGATTGACCCGGTGGGTATTGCCCCATGCCTCGCGCACCCCACCTGCCTGCAATGCCACGTACAGGCCCAGTCGTTCCAGTGCGGCGGGATAGATCATGCTGGCCTGGGCCCGGAACAGGCGTGAATGTACCTCCGAGGTATGCCGCAGGCTATCGGCTACGGCGTGATGACCCTGGGCGTGCAGCCAGTTCACCATTTCGTTCAGAGACAGGTCCATGCCATCGCCCAGCTGGCGCAGGTGCGCCGCCCGTTCACGCAGGTCCATCTCGCTGGCCAGGTGTGAATTCCGCGCAAGCTGCAGGGCTGCCCTGCCATCTTCCTCACGCAACCGGTGCTGGCTCTGGAAGTGGGTGATGCGTGCGCCCAGCAACAACAGGGCGACGCTGGCGATGGCCATGGCCTGCTGGGTGGCGAAGGTCGCCTGATCGAATGACGCGGGGTGGTCCGAAGGGGTGCTCAGGCCAAGGATCATGTTCACGGCAGCGACACCGATGGCCGCACCACGCCATCCCAGCAGGCAGGTCAGTGCGATCGCGGGGATAGGCAGGATAAGCAGCAACTGCAGCGAACCTTCGGCCAGGATCGAGGTAGGAACGGGCGTCGCCTGCAGGCCGATGACCAGCATGGCTCCGACTGCTCCGACCGTGGTCGCGACAGACCGGGCCGTCCATTGTTCCTCGGCGCGGCGGATCCAAAGCAGTGCCAGCGGCGCCAGGATCAGGATGCCGGTGAAGTCGCCCAGCGCATAGCGCAGCAGGTTGGTGAGAAATGTCTCTTCACGCAACGGCTCCCAGATCAGGTAGGAGATCCCCAGGTTCAGCAGGCTGATGACCATCGCGGCGCATGCCGCAATGGAGATCACGCCGACGATCGTGGTGCGCGCCAACAGCTTCCGGTGCAGGCGAATGATCAGCATCACGGCAGGCATCAGGAACACCGAAGCGAGAATCACCCAGGTCAAGCCGTATTTGCCCAGCAAGGGGATGCGCAGGTGCGCGAAGTAGGCGTACTCGCCGATCAGCAGATAGGGCCAGAGACGGGGTGGGCACAACAGCAGGGCGGCCACCCGCACGCCGGCGGGCAGGAAAAACTGGTCCATGGACAGCTTGCGCGCCCCCCAGCAGGCGAGCGCATAGACGAACGCCAGCGCCAGCCCCTCGGGGCTGACCCGGATCCTCACCAGCAGGCCGTCCTTCCACCACTGCATCCACGTGCTCCCCCAGCTCCTGCGCCGATTATGCAAACAAAGGGCGGCAGCGGATCAAGTCATGCGGCAGGAAAGGGCTCGGCTACCACAACGCATCCCGCAGCTTGTACCAGGACATCGCCGCCACCAGCAGCGGCGTGCGCAGCAGCCGGCCGCCGGGGAAGGGCGCATGCCGCAGGCGCTGGAACACGTCCAGGCGCTCGCTCTGGCCGGCAATGGCGGCGGCGATCACCTCGCCGGCCAGCCCGGCGGCGGCCACCCCATGGCCGGAGAAGCCCTGCGCGAAGTACAGGTTGCGGTCCAGCCGGCCCCAATGCGGGGCGCGGTTGCGGGTGATGTCGACGTAGCCGCCCCAGACCTGGTCCAGTGCCACGTCGGCCAGCTGCGGGAACACCTGGTGCATGCGCCGCTGCATCACCCCACGCAGGCCGGGTGGCGGCAGGGCCGAATAGCTGGCGCGGCCCCCGAACAGCAGCCGATGGTCATGGCTGAGGCGGAAATAGTCCAATGCCCAGGCGGTGTCGGCCACGGCCATGTCGTTGCCGATCAAGGCGCGGGCGCGCTCGGCCCCCAGCGGCGCGCTGGCGCCGATATAGGTGCCGACCGGCATGATCCGCCGTTCCAGCTCGGGCAGCAGGCCCTGCAGCCAGGCATTTCCGGCCACCACCAGATGCGCGGCGCGTACGCTGCCGTGGGCGGTGTGCAGGGTGGGCTGCGGTCCGCGCTGCACGCGGGTTACCGCCGAATGCTCGTGGATCACCACGCCGGCCGCGCGCGCCGCATCGGCCAGCCCACGCGCATAGGCCAGTGGATGCAGGTGCGCGCTGAGTGGGTCGAACATCGCGGCGCGGTAGCGCGGGCTGTCCAGCTGCGCGCGCAGTGCATCGCGGTCCCACCACTGCATGGGGTAGTCGTAGTGGCGTTGCAGGTGCTCGCAGTTGGCCAGCAGGTCACGCTCATGGCGTTCGCGGATGGCGACGCTGGCGTGGCCTTCCACCCAGTGGCAGTCGATACCATGGCGGTCGATGCGCGTACGCATCGCCTGCACCGCATCGCGCGACCAGTCGAACAGATGGCGCGCATCATCACGGCCGAGCTGGCGCTCCAGCTCGTCCACCTCGCAGCCATAGCCGACCAGCGCCTGCCCGCCGTTGCGGCCGGATGCGCCCCAGCCGATCCGCTGCGCTTCCAGCACCACCACGCGCTGGCCACGGGCGGCCAGTTCCAGCGCGGCGGTCAGGCCGGTGTAGCCGGCGCCGAGCACCGCCACATCGGCCTGCACATCCCCCTGCAAAGGGGGCAGCGCGGCCGGCTCGGGGAGACTGGCGGCGTACCAGCTGGGCGGGAAGGCGGCGCTCACTGCAGGCCTCGCGGGTGCAGGGCAGGAGGACGGAGCGGGGCAGGTCGATCAGCGTTCACCAACCTAGTTTCGCCGATGCGTGACGGCTGTGGTGTGACGGCACCTACTTGCCGCCTTCGCCGGGCGACGGGTAACGTGGCGGCACGCCAAGGAGTTTTCCCATGCGCCGCCTGCCCTGGGTGGGCCTGCCCACCGACAGCACCGTGCTCGGCCATCACCGTTTCGCGATGGCCGGCGAGAAGTACGTTCGCGCGCTGGCCGAGGCGGCCGAGGTGACCCCGGTGGTGTTGCCCAGCCTGCAGCCACCGCTGCCGGCCGGCAACTGGCTGCAGGGGCTGGATGGACTGCTGCTGACCGGCGCGGTCAGCAATATCGAACCGCAGCACTACGAGGGTGGCCGCAGCTGGCCAGGCAATCCACATGACCCGGCCCGGGATGCCAATGCCTTTGCGTTGCTGCACGAGGCACTGGCACTGGATCTGCCGGTGCTGGCGATCTGCCGCGGTTTCCAGGAATTGAACGTCGCGCTGGGTGGCAGCCTGCATCCGCAGGTGCATGCGGTGCCCGGCCTGGCCGACCATCGCGAAGACCCGCAGGCGCCGGTGGAAGTGCAGTATGGGCCGGCCCATGCGGTGACCCTGGCCGCCGATGGCTGGCTGGCGCAGTGGCACGGCAGTGGCCGCGCGCAGGTCAATTCGGTGCACGGGCAGGGTATCGCCCGCCTGGCGCAGGGGCTGCGGGTGGAAGCCGTGGCCGACGATGGGCTGGTCGAAGCGGCACGCAGCCTGCACCATCGTTTCGTGCTCGGCGTACAGTGGCACCCGGAGTGGCATGTCATGCAGGCGCCGTTCTATCACGCTATTTTCCGTGCGTTCGGCCAAGCTTGCCGGCAGCACCAACAGAACCGACTGGATTCCCGATGAGTTCCCGAACGCGCCCGCGCAAGACGGCCACGCCCCCCGCACCGCAGGAAAGCACGCTGCTGCGCTGGCTGAAGGAGCGGCGCATCACCGAGGTGGAATGCCTCGTGCCGGACATCACCGGCAACGCGCGCGGCAAGATCATTCCCGCCGACAAGTTCTCGCATGACTACGGTACGCGGCTGCCCGAAGGCATCTTCGCCACCACCGTCACCGGCGAGTTTCCCGATGACTACTACGAGCTGACCTCGCCGTCGGACTCGGACATGATGCTGCGCCCCGATCCGGATACGGTGCGGATGGTGCCGTGGGCGGCCGACGCCACCGCGCAGGTCATCCACGATTGCTACACCAAGAACGGCGAGCCGCATGAGCTGGCACCGCGCAACGTGCTGCGCCGCGTGCTGGCGGCCTATGCCGAACTGGGCCTGCGCCCGGTGGTGGCGCCGGAGCTGGAGTTCTTCCTGGTGCAGAAGAACACCGACCCGGACTTCCCGCTGCTGCCACCGGCCGGCCGCTCCGGGCGGCCGGAGACCGCGCGGCAGTCGTACTCGATCGATGCGGTCAACGAGTTCGACCCGATCCTCGACCTGATGTACGACTACGCCGATGCGATGAAGCTGGACGTGGACACCCTGATCCATGAATCCGGCGCGGCGCAGCTGGAAGTCAACTTCACCCATGCCGACGCGATGGACCTGGCCGACCAGGTGTTCCTGTTCAAGCGCACCATGCGCGAGGCAGCGATGCGCCACGGGGTGTATGCCACGTTTCTGGCCAAGCCGATGGAGAACGAACCGGGCAGTGCCATGCACATCCACCAGAGCCTGGTGCGGGTGAGCGATGGCAGCAACGTGTTCGCCGGCGAGACCGATGCCGAGGGCGAGTTCAGCCCGGTGTTCGGCCACTATCTGGGCGGCCTGCAGAAGTACGCACCGCAGGCGATGGCGTTCTTCGCGCCGAACGTGAACTCCTACCGCCGGCTGGTGTTCGGCGAAGTCTCGCCGAGCAACGTCCACTGGGGCTTCGACAACCGCACCTGCGGCCTGCGCGTGCCGCTGGATACGCCGGAGAACATGCGCGTGGAGAGCCGTTTCGCCGGGTCCGATGCCAATCCCTACCTGGCGATGGCCGCGACCCTGGCCTGCGGCCTGCTCGGCATCCGCGAGCGGCTGGCGCCGGATGCGCCGGTGACCGGCAGTGCCAAGGAACTGGGGTACAACCTGCCGCGCTCGCTGGGCGAGGCGCTGGACGGGCTGGAGCAGTGCAGCGAGCTGCAGGCCCTGCTGGGTGAGCGCTTCTGCCGGGCCTACATATCGGTCAAGCGCAAGGAATACGAGACCTTTTTCCGCGTCATCAGCTCGTGGGAGCGCGAGTTCCTGCTGCTGAACGTCTGAGCATCCGGAATAGAAAAATCCGCCGCCGGGGGGTAGGCTGGCACCCGTCGCCGGCCCCGCCGGCCCCCCTTCCCGCATTCTGGAGCACCCGATGAAGCTGCGTATCCTCACGCTCGGCCTGGCCTCCGCCATGCTCGCCGCCTGCAGCGGTGGCAACGGCGACGCGCAGGACAGCCAGGTCCTGAACGTCTACAACTACAGCGATTACATCGCCGAGGACACCATTCCGACCTTCGAGAAGGAGAGCGGCATCAAGGTGACCTACGATGTGTTCGACAGCGATGAGATGGTCGAGACCAAGCTGCTGGCCGGCAACAGCGGCTATGACGTGGTGGTGCCGACCCTGAACTTCTTCGGCCGCCAGATCCAGGCCGGCGTGTTCCTGCCGCTGGACAAGAGCAAGATCCCGAACCTGGCCAACCTCGATCCGGCGGTGATGAAGCGCATCGCCACCCAGGACCCGGGCAACCAGTACGGCGTGCCGTACATGATCGGCACCACCGGCATCGGCTACAACGTGGACATGCTGAAGCAGCGCTTCGGCGGCAGCGCCGACATCGCCAACAGCTGGGACCTGGTGTTCAAGCCGGAGAACATCAGCAAGATGAAGGACTGCGGCGTGACCATCCTGGACACGCCGGCGGACATGATCCCGATCGCACTGCATTACCTGGGCCTGGACCCGCACAGCGGCGACCCGGCCGAGCTGCAGAAGGCCGCCGACCTGCTGAAGTCGATCCGCCCGTACGTGCAGAACTTCCACTCCTCGCAGTACGTGGGTTCGCTGGCCAACGGCGGTACCTGCCTGGTGGTCGGCTGGTCGGGTGACATCATCCAGGCCCGCGACCGCGCCGAGGAAGCCAGCAATGGCGTGCACGTGGCCTATTCGATCCCGAAGGAAGGCGCTCCGCAGTGGTTCGACATGCTGGCGATCCCGAAGGACGCCAAGCACCCGGAAGCCGCCTACGCCTTCATCAACTACCTGCTGCAGCCGAAGGTTGCCGCGGCCAACACCAACTTCATCCATTACGCCAACCCGGTGCCGACTGCGACCCCGCTGGTGGATGAGGCGATCCGTACCGACCCGACCATCTACCCGCCGGCCGACGTGGCCGAGAAGATGTTCACCTATTCGATCAACACGCCGGAGACTGACAAGCTCTACACCCGGCTGTGGACCGAGGTGAAGACCGGGCGCTAAGGGCTGGCTGGCAGGTGGGTGCCGACCGTTGGTCGGCATGCTTTTCCGGCAGGGCCGACCAACGGTCGGCCCCCACCAGATCTGCAGATCCCCCTGGCCCGGTGGGTGCCACCCGTCGCCGTCATATCCCCTGCGGCCCCCGGCCGTTAGAATGGCGGCCGCTGTCCACCGCCCGCTCCCGGAGCCCCCATGCCCGTTGAAGCCCAGCCGGTAGCCACCGTCGTCGACACGACCGGTGCGCCCGGCTATCTCTCCATTCGTGACCTGCGCAAGGAATTCGACGGTTTCGTCGCCGTCGACGACGTCAACCTGGACGTGCGCAAGGGCGAGATCTTTGCCCTGCTCGGTGGCTCCGGCAGTGGCAAGTCGACCCTGCTGCGCTGCCTGGGCGGCTTCGAGACGCCCACCAAGGGCAGCATCACCCTCGATGGCCAGCGCCTGGACGCACTGCCGCCGTACCAGCGGCCGGTCAACATGATGTTCCAGTCCTATGCCCTGTTCCCGCACATGACGGTCGAGCAGAACATCGCTTTCGGCCTGAAGCAGGACGGCCTGGGCAAGGAGGCGATCAGCAAGCGCGTCGGCGAGATGCTGGAGCTGGTGCAGATGGGCCACCTGGGCAAGCGCAAGCCGCACCAGCTGTCCGGTGGCCAGCAGCAGCGCGTGGCGCTGGCGCGGTCGCTGGCCAAGGGGCCGAAGCTGCTGCTGCTGGACGAGCCGATGGGCGCGCTGGACAAGAAGCTGCGCTCGCAGATGCAGCTGGAACTGGTCAGCATCATCGAATCGTCGGGCGTGACCTGCGTGATGGTCACCCACGACCAGGAAGAGGCGATGACCATGGCCACCCGCATCGCGGTGATGGATGCTGGCTGGATCCAGCAGGTCGGCAAGCCGGACGAAGTCTACGAGCAGCCGGCCAACCGTTTCGTCGCCGAGTTCATCGGTTCGGTCAACCTGTTCGACGGGGTGATCGACGAGGACCTGCCCGAGTACGTGACCGTGCGCTCGCCTCTGTTCCCTGCACCGATCTACATCGCCCATGGCATCACCGGTTATGAAGGGCAGCCGGTCGCGTTCGCGCTGCGTCCGGAGAAGGTGATGATCGGCAAGGACGAGCCGGAAGGGCATACCAACAAGGCGCAGGGCGTGATCGAGGACATCGCCTATTTCGGCAGCCACTCGGTCTACCACGTGCGCCTGCCCAGCGGCGCCAAGGTGCTGGCCAACTTCGCCAACTCGCAGCGCTGGGCCAGCGATGGCCTGACCTGGGGCGACAGTGTATGGGTGCACTGGCGCGACAACGACGGCGTGGTGCTGACCTCATGAGCGTCAGCGGCCTGAAGCGCTGGCTGCCGGGGCTGCGTGCCACGGTGATCGGCATTCCGTACCTGTGGTTGCTGCTGTTCTTCGCAGTGCCGTTCCTGATCGTGCTGATGATCAGCTTCTCGCTCAGCCGGGTCGGCTCGCCGCCGTACACCTGGCTGCTGCAGTACGCGGACGGCGGCTTCTCGCTGAAGCTGAACCTGGAGAACTACCTCGCGCTGTTCCGTGATTCGATCTATGCGCAGGCGTTCCTGAGCTCGATCAAGATCGCGGCGATCTCCACCTTCCTCACCCTGCTGATCGGCTATCCGATGGCCTATGCCATCGCGCGCCTGTCGCCGGCCGCACGCAACGTGGCGATGATGCTGGTGGTGCTGCCGTCGTGGACCTCGTTCCTGATCCGCGTGTACGCGTGGAAGGCGATCCTGGACCGCAACGGCCTGCTCGACCAGTTCCTGCAGTTCACCGGCCTGCAGTCGCTGATGACGTCGATGGGCCTGCCGAAACTGCAGTTGATCGACACCCCGACCGCCGCCTACATCGGCATCGTCTACTGCTACCTGCCGTTCATGGTGCTGCCGCTGTACGCCAACCTGGTCAAGCATGACCACCGCCTGCTGGAAGCGGCCTACGACCTCGGCGCCAAGCCGTGGCAGGCGTTCCTGCGCATCACCTTGCCGCTGTCGAAGGCGGGCATCATCGCCGGCTGCATGCTGGTGATGATCCCGGCGGTGGGTGAATTCGTGATCCCGGAAATGCTGGGTGGCTCGGAGACGCTGATGGTCGGCCGCCAGCTGTGGAACGAGTTCTTCAACAACCGCAACTGGCCGGGCGCCTCGGCGATGGCGGTGGCGATGATCCTGCTGCTACTCGTGCCGATCCTGCTGTTCAACCGTTCCCAGCAGCGCCTGCTGGAAGGGAAGCAGGCATGAGCCCGCGTTCCGCCAAGGGCCTGGGGCTGGGCGTGCTGCTGCTCGGCTTCGCCTTCCTTTACCTGCCGATCCTGCTGTTGATGTTCTATTCGTTCAACAGCTCGCGGCTGGCGATGGTCTGGGCCGGGTTCTCCACCCGCGCCTACAGCGACCTGTTCGCCGACCGCGCGCTGATGGATGCGATGTGGACCAGCCTGGTGGTGGCGTTCTGGACCGCCTGTACCGCCACCGTGCTGGGCACGCTGGCGGCGATGGTGATGACCCGCTTCAAGCGATTCCGTGGCAAGCCGATGTTCGGTGCGCTGGTCACCGCGCCGCTGGTGATGCCGGATGTGATCCTGGGCTTCTCGCTGATGGCGCTGCTGGCCTCGATGGGCGCGATCCCCGGCTTCCCGGCGCGCGGCCTGGCCACGATCTGGATCGCGCACGTCACCTTCACCCTGTGCTTCGTCACCGTGGTGGTGTCCTCGCGCCTGCAGGAAATGGACCTGTCGCTGGAAGAAGCGGCGATGGACCTGGGTGCCAGCCGGTTGACCGTGTTCGGCCGCATCACCCTGCCGATCATTGCGCCGGCGCTGGTGGCGGGCTGGCTGCTGGCGTTCACCCTGTCGCTGGATGACGTGGTGGTGGCCAGCTTCGTGGCCACGCCGGGCTCGACCACGCTGCCGATGAAGGTGTTCGCCTCGGTGCGCATGGGCATCAGCCCGAAGATCAACGCATTGGCCACGCTGCTGGTGTCGGCGGTGTCGATCGCCGCGGTGATCGGCTGGTACATCAATGCCCGCGCCGAGAAACGGCGCCAGCGCGACCTGCAGCTGGCACGGCAGGACAACGGCTGAGCCGGCGGCCTGCCGGCTGATCCGGCAACATCCGGCTCACGGGCAACCGCGCACAATGGGGATCTTCCAGATGGAGATCCCCCATGACCGTCGAGATTGTCGACCCGGCCACCGGCCTGGTGACCTACCGCCATGAACTGATGGGTGCTGCCGACATCGAGCAGCGCCTGCAGGCTGCTGCCGATGCCTTCCCCGGCTGGGCTGATCACTCGTTGCAGGATCGCGGTGCCATCCTGCGCCGGATTGCCGCGCAGCTGCGCGCGCGCCGTGACGATCTGCAGCAGGCGATGACCCACGAGATGGGCAAGCTCAAGGCCGAAGCGCTGGCCGAGGTCGACAAGTGCGCGGCCGCTTGCGAGTACTACGCCGACCATGCTGCCGACTACCTGAAGCCGCAGCTGATCGATACCGAAGCCCAGCGCAGTTACGTGCGCTACGAGCCGATCGGCTGCGTGTTCGCGGTGATGCCGTGGAATTTCCCGATCTGGCAGGTGTTCCGTTTCCTCGCGCCGGCGTTCATGGCTGGCAACGTGGCCCTGCTCAAGCACGCCAGCAACGTGCCGCAGTGCGCCGACCTGATCCTGGCGGTGTGCCGGGACGGAGGCCTGCCGGACGGTGTGTTCGACGTGCTGCACATCGGCAACGACCAGGCCGCCGAGGTGCTGCGCGACGCACGGGTGAAGGCGGTGACACTGACCGGCAGCGAGCGGGCAGGGCGCTCGATCGCCTCCAATGCCGGCAGCCAGCTGAAGAAATCGGTGATGGAGCTGGGTGGAAGCGATGCCTTCGTGGTGCTCGACGATGCCGACCTCGACAAGACCGTGGCGGCGGCGGTGAAGTCGCGCTTCGACAACAGTGGGCAGACCTGCATCGCGGCCAAGCGCTTCATCGTGGTCGATGCGGTGGCCGATGAGTTCACCCGGCGCTTCGTTGAAGCCGCGGGCGAGCGCCAGTACGGCGATCCCAATGAGCGTGGCACCACGCTGGCGCCGATGGCGCGCGCGGACCTGCGCGATGAACTGCACAAGCAGGTGCAGGCCAGCGTGGCCAAGGGCGCGCGCGTTCTGTTCGGCGGTGAGCCGATTGCCGGCACCCATGCCGGCTATCCGGCGACCGTGCTCGATCAGGTCGGCCCGGGCATGCCGGCCTACGACGAGGAGCTGTTCGGGCCGGTGGCTGCGGTGATCCGGGTCAAGGACGAGGCCGAGGCACTGCGCGTGGCCAACGACACCCGCTTCGGCCTGGGCGGCAGCGTGTGGACGCGTGATCCGGTGCGAGGCGAGGCCTTCGCACAGCGCATGGAATGCGGCGCCGCGTTCGTCAACGCCATCGTCAAGAGTGACGCGCGGCTGCCGTTCGGTGGCAGCAAGCAGTCCGGCTTCGGTCGGGAGCTGGCCGACCACGGCATCCATGAGTTCATGAACATCAAGACCGTCTACGTGGCTTGATTCCCAACGGTAGTGCCGGCCGCTGGCCGGCATTGCCTGGTTGCCGGCCAGCGGCCGGCACTACCCAAGGCGGGTCATGTGCCACGACCAACGGTCGTGGCCTACCGGTTTGCTGGGTATCGACGCCCCCGTGCCTGGTGGGTATCGATGCCCTCCGTGCCTGGTGGGTATCGACCGTTGGTCGATACGCCCTACAACCACTTCGCGCGCTTGAACAACCGGTACAGCCCCACGCAGACGCCGCCCACGCCAACAATCATCAGTGGGTACGACCACGGTTCGCTCAGCTCCGGCATGTGGCTGAAGTTCATGCCGTACCAGCTGGTGATCAGCGTCGGCGCCGCCAGCAGTGCGGCCCACGCACCGAGGCGCTTGACCGTCTCGCCCTGCGCCAGCGTCACCAGTGACAGGTTCACGCTCAGTGCGGTGCCCAGCATCTCGCGCAGGGTGTCGATCACATCGCTGATGCGTACCGCATGGTCGTGCACGTCGCGCACGTAGAGCTTCACTTCATCGGGAATCAGGTCGCCCTGGTAGCGGCGCAGCTGCGCCAGCACATCCTGCAGCGGCGCCACCGCCATCCGCATCTTGTTCAGTTCGCGCTTGAGCTCGTACAGCCGCACCACCGTGCTGCGCTTGTAGTTGTCGGCGAAGATGTCTTTTTCCAGCAGGTCCAGGGTGTCGCGGAAGCGGTGCACGATCGGCAGGTAGTTGTCGACCACGAAGTCGGTTACCGCGTACAGGCAGTACGACGGGCCCATCTTCAGCAGCTGCGGCTCGCGTTCCACCCGTGCCCGCACCGGGGCATAGGACAGCGAGGCGCCATGACGCACTGTCACCAGGAAACGCGGGCCGAGGAAGGCGTGGGTTTCGCCGTACTGGATGCGTTCGTCGACCATCTGTGCGGTGGTCACCACCACGAACAGCGAGTTGCCGTAGGTCTCGACCTTGGGCCGCTGGTGTGCGTTGCGCGCGTCCTCGATGGCCAGGTCGTGCAGGCAGAATTCCTCCTGCAGTTTCAGCAGCACATCGTCGTTGGGGTCGTACAGGCCCACCCAGACGAAGCCGTTGCCACTGGCAATGACATCGCTGATGGCATCCAGGCTGATGTCGTGGCGTTTGCCCTCGTCATCGTAGTGGACGCAGTTGATGACGCAGGCGGGGTTGGCCGAGGCAGGGGCGGAAGCGGAGGCGGGCAATGACATGCCCGCCATCGTGCGTCAGTGCCGTGTTTCGGACAAGTGAGGATGGCGCCCCAGTACCCACGCCAGCGCCACATGCACCGGCAGCAGCAGCACGATCCACTGCACGTTGTACTGCGCCTGCAGGCTCAGCCAGTGCAGCACCAGCGCCGCCACCGCCTGCACCGCCAGCAGCCACAGCACGATCCTGAACATGCGGCCCGGCACGCGCCTGCGCAGCAGGCTGATCGCACCCGGCAGCAGCAGCACGGCCAGTGGCGAAAGCAGCAGCAGGTTGCGGTTGGCCCAAGCGGCGTAGTGGGTGCTGAAGCCCCACAGGAACACCAGCAGGCTGCCGGCGAGGGCACACAGCAGCCAGAACGGCAGGGCCAGCCCGGCCAGCAGCCGCGGGCGGCTGCGCAGCGCCAGTATGCCGGCGGCGATCACCAGGCCACACAGCAACCACGGCCACCAGCGCCGCGCGAACTCCTTCGGCTCCGGGTCGATGCGGTGCGGCAGCAGTTCCTGTTCGGACTGCACCAGCGGCCGGCCATCGCTGTTACGCGCCTGGCGCAGTGCGTCGGCCAGGCGCATCGGCACGAAGGCTTCCTGCCAGCGCGACAGCGGCTGGTCGGCGAACGGCCCGAGGCCGACATCGAAGCCCAGCCACATCCACGGTGCCGGCGAGGCCAGGCGCACCGATTCACTGCGGTAGGTATTGCCGCGCGAGCGCCCCGACAGCTGCGACTGCAGGCCACCACCCAGCGCCTTGTCCACCGTGTCGCGCACCATCGTGGCGCAGTTGGCGGTGTAGTAGTCGTAGTGGTAGCGCGCGTTTTCCGGCTTGGCCCGCTCGGCCAGGTCGGCGGCCAGGGCACGCGCCTGGTCGGGGCGCAGGTCCAGCCACTGCACGCTGGCGCCACGGCCGGTCTCATCGTAGTACGACAGGTCCTGCTGCAGCGGCAGCGCCACCAGGTAATACATCATGTCGCCGCGCACGAAGCGGCTGATGAAATCGTCCTCGGACGGATCGAAGTAGCCGAAGTTGTACGACGTCGCTTCGCCGCTGACCGGATCGATCACGACGATGGCGTCGTGGCCGAAGCGCTCGAAGAACACCGTGCCCGGCTGCATGGTCACCACGCCGATGCGTGGGGCGGGGGCCTCGGCGCCGGCGGCACGCGCAACAGGCGTGGGTGTGGCTGCCGCCGGCTGCGCGAAGGCGGCCAGCGGCAGGGCCATGGCCAGCACGCACAGTGCCAGCCACAGCGTCAGGCGCAGTGCCAGGAGGGGGCCACCGCGCTTCAAGCGTCGTCCTGCGCGTCCGGCGGCAGCACGGTCACGTGGAAGGCCTGGACCCGGCGCGCATCGGCGCGGGCCACGCGGAACATGAAGCGGTCCAGCGCCAGCTCGTCACCGACTTCCGGCAGGTGGCCCACGGCCTCGGTGACCAGGCCACCGATGGTGTCGTAGTCCTCGTCGGAGAAGGTGGCGCCGAAGCGTTCGTTGAAGTCGCCGATCGGGGTCAGCGCGTCGACCACGTACTGGCCGTCGGACTGGATGGCGATCTGCGCCGACGGATCCTCGGCCTCGTCATGCTCGTCGTCGATCTCGCCGACGATCTGTTCCAGCACGTCCTCGATGGTGACCAGGCCGGCGACACCGCCGTACTCGTCGACCACGATGGCCATGTGGTTGCGCGACAGGCGGAATTCCTTCAGCAGCACGTTGAGCTTCTTCGCCTCCGGAATCAGCACCGCCGGGCGTAGCAGCTCGCGCACGTTGGCCGGGCCGTTGTCGGCGACCACGCCGCGCAGCAGGTCCTTGGCCAGCAGGATGCCAAGGATGTCGTCCTTGTTCTCGCCGTGCACCGGGAAGCGCGAATGGCCGGATTCGACCACCTGCTTCATCAGTTCGAGGAAGGGCGCTTCGACCGGCAGCGAGACCATCTGCGAGCGCGAGATCATCACGTCGCCCACGGTCAGCTCGGCCACCGAAATGGCGCCTTCCATCATCTTCAGGGTATCGGCGGCGATCAGGCCCTCTTCCTGCGCGGTGTGCAGGACAGCGACCAGCTCGTCGCGGGTATGGGGTTCGCCGGAGAAGGCGGAGGTCAGGCGTTCAAGCCAGCCGCGCTTCTTTTCACTGGGCTCCTGTGCGGAGCTACTACTGTCGTCTTCTGACATCTCTGGAAAAAAGGCACCCGGCAGGCCGGGCGTTGGCCCCAGTCTAGCAGGATGTAGCGGCCTGTCAGTGACCGTCGCTGCCCGGTCCGGTGATCGGCGGCGGGGCCAGTTCAGGCCGGGCGGGCGCTTCTTCCTCGGGCAGGTCCAGGCTGTAGGTGCAGCCGGCCAGGGTCTTGCCGGGATGGGAGGCCACGGTGGAGACGCTGAGGATGATCGACTCGATCTGGGCCTCGCCGGACTTCGGGTCGGTCACGTCGCGGCTGACCAGCTCGCGGCCGGCCATGAACTTGCCGTCCTGGTCGTAGCCGGTCTCCAGCCCCAGCTGTTTGGCCAGCGGCCGTGGATCGGCCTGGTCGAGGATCGCCATGACGCTGGACCCGGTCACGGCGACCCGTTCGGTGCGGGTGCCGAACACGCTGATCGGCTGGGCCAGCCGGTACTCGCTCATGAACTGGTTGCCCTGCGGTAGCGGCTGCAGGCCCTGGGCGACGGCCTTCAGCGGATCAGCCAGCAGCGGCGCCAGCGCAGCGTGATCGGCTACGCCCTGACGGCATTCAATCAGGGCCGGCAGGTCCAGGGCGGCGGCCGGGGCGGACACGGCGAGCAGCAGGGGCAGGGCAATACGCAGCAGCACGAAGAAATTCCCGTTGTAGAGCCGAGCCCATGCTCGGCCGCATTTCGGTCAGGTTTGCGGGGGCGATGCATTGGAGCCGAGCGTGGGCTCGGCTGCACAGGCGTCAGCGTTCGCCGGCGTAGGGGTCGGCGATGCCGAGCTCGGCCAGGATCTCGCGCTCCAGCTGTTCCATCGCGTCGGCCTCCTTGTCGTCCTCGTGGTCCCAGCCGAGCAGGTGCAGCACGCCGTGCACGGTCAGGTGCGCGTAGTGGGCGTTGAGCGCCTTGCCCTGTTCATCGGCCTCGCGGGCCACCACCGGTGCGCAGATCACCAGGTCGCCCAGCAGCGGGAACTTCACGCCCTTGGGCAGGCCTTCGGGCACTTCGGCCGGGAAGCTGAGTACGTTGGTGGCGTAGTCCTTGCCGCGGTAATGGCGGTTCAGCGACTGCCCTTCCTTGGCATCGACCACACGGATGGCCAGGTCGGCCTCGCGGATGCGGCCTTTCAGCGCAGCGGCCACCCACTTGCGGAAACTCACCGCCGCCGGCAGGCCGGTGCGCGGCAGGGCATAACTGACGGCGACGTCCAGTCGCACGGGACCACGGGTCATGGAGTTGCTCCAGGTTGGATCTGATGCAGGTCGCGGCGGTCGTAGGCGCTGACGATGCGCGCCACCAGCGGATGACGGACCACGTCGCGGGATTCGAAGAAGGTGAAGCTGACGCCCTCGACCTCGCGCAGCACGTCGATGGCATCGCGCAGGCCGGACTTCACGTGCTTGGGCAGGTCGGTCTGGGTCAGGTCACCGGTGACCACGGCGGTGGAGCCGTAGCCGAGGCGGGTCAGGAACATCTTCATCTGCTCGATGGTGGTGTTCTGTGCTTCGTCCAGGATCACGAAGGCATCGTTGAGCGTGCGGCCCCGCATGTAGGCCAGCGGTGCGATCTCGATGACGTTCTTTTCCAGCAGCTTGACCACCTTCTCCACGCCCATCATCTCGTACAGGGCGTCGTACAGCGGTCGCAGGTAGGGGTCGACCTTCTGGCTCAGGTCACCGGGCAGGAAGCCCAGCTTCTCGCCGGCTTCCACCGCCGGGCGCACCAGGATCAGGCGCTGCACCCGCGATTCGTTCAGCGCTTCGACCGCGCTGGCCACGGCCAGGAAGGTCTTGCCGGTACCGGCCGGGCCGATGCCGAAGTTGATGTCATGGGTGGCGATCTGGTGCAGGTAGCGGCCCTGGTTGGCGCCGCGGCCACGTACCGTGCCGCGCTTGACCTTGATCGCCACGTCCTGCGCTTCGTAGGAGCGCTCGGCGATCTGCTCGACATTGGCCTGCGCGAGGCGCAGGTGGATGGCATGGTTGTCGAAGACGGTCTCGCCGGCTTCGGCGTACAGCGCTTCGACCAGTTTCTGCGCTTCCACGATCGCCTCGCCGGGCCCGCTGATGCGGAACACGAAGCCACGGTTGGCGATCTCCACACCGAGCTTCAGCTCGATCTGGCGCAGGTGGCCGTCGAAGGGGCCGCACAGGTTGGCCAGCCGCTCGTTGTCTTCCGGCGACAGGGTGAAGTCTCGATGCTCGATGCTTTTCATTGCTTGGGGTGGGGCGGGTTCGCCGTCCACCGCGATGGACTCGGGATGACAAGGTTACGCGCGTGCCGGGCGGGCGGCCAGCGCGGGCATCGGAACGGTGTGGCGCCACGCGGTTTTCCACACCGGGTGTGGACCGGCGTTGCAGAAAGCTGTGGATAGTCCTTCGCAGCGCTTGTGCCACAAGGAAGATGATGCCGTGGTGAAAATATGGCCAGGCGCGAACGGGTTTTCCACATGCGATGTGGACGGCGTTGCAGCGAACCTGTGGATAGGTGGCGCGGAGCCTTGTGGCAAGCGGCTCGCCGCTGCGTGGTGAAAAAACCGTCAGCCCTGATCGGGATCATTGCGGGTGCACAGGGCGCATGGCACCGTGGCGCCGTCGCAGGAGGGGATGGCATGGGCATCGGCAACGGGATGCGTGGAATCGGACTGGCGGGCATCGGCCTGCTGGCGGGATGTGGGCAGACGCCGCCTGCAGCACTCGGCACGCTGGAGTGGGACCGGATCACGGTGCCGGCACCGGCGGCCGAAGTGATCGCCACAGTGGAGGTGCGCGAGGGCCAGCAGGTCAAGGCCGGGACGGTGCTGATGCAGCTCGACCCCGCCCGCGGCGACGCTCAGTTCGCCGCAGCGCAGGCCGACACGGTACGCGCGCAGGCCCAGCTGGAAGAGCTGAAGATCGGCCCGCGCCAGGAACAGATTGCACAGGCCCAGGCGCAGCTGGCCGCGTTGCGCGCGCGGTCCGCCGAAGCCAGTGCCTACTACCGCCGGGTGCAGCCGCTGGCACGGCAGCGCCTGATCGCCGCCGCCGAGCTGGACCGTGCGCGGGCCGCTGCCGGCAATGCCGAGGCCAGCGTGCGTGCCGCCGAGCAGGCCTGGCTGGAACTGGTGCACGGCAGCCGCGCGCAGGACATCGCCCAGGGCCAGGCAGCCGCCGACGCTGCACAGGCGCAGCAGGTGGTGCAGGGCGTCAACCTGCAGAAGCTGCAGCTGCGCGCACCGCGCGATGGCGTGGTCGATGCCTTGCCGTACCGGCAGGGTGACCAGGCACCGATCGGGGCGCCGCTGGCAGTGATGCTGGTCGGCGAACGCCCCTACGCACGTGTCTACCTGCCGCAGCCGTTGCGCCTGCAGGTCAAGGTCGGGCAGGCCGCGCAGATACAGCTGGAAGGCGGCAGCACCGTGTTGAAGGGGCACGTGCGCGCGATCCGCAGCGAGCCTTCATTCACCCCGTACTACGCGTTGACCGGCGATGACGTCGAACGGCTGAGCTATCTGGCCGAGATCGAAGTGGACGCGGCCGCCGACATGCAGAAGCTTCCGGCCGGGCTGCCGGTGCAGGTGCGCTTCTGAATACCGGCGAGGACATTGCGGTCCACGCACGCGGGCTGACGCGCCGCTTCGGCGATCTTCTGGCCGTGGACAACGTCGACCTGACCGTGCCACGCGGACAGGTGTACGGATTCCTCGGCCCAAACGGGTCCGGCAAGTCGACCACCATCCGCATGCTGTGCGGCCTGCTGGAGCCCAGCGCGGGGCAGATCGAGGTGCTGGGCCTGGCCGTGCCCGAGCAGGCAGAGGCATTGCGCCGGCGCATCGGCTACATGACCCAGCGCTTCTCGTTGTATGAAGACCTGTCGGTGCGCGAAAACCTGGAGTTTCTCGCCGCCATCCAGGACCTGCCGCGTGCGCAGGCTGGGCAACGGGTGGACGCATTGCTGCAGCAGTACCGGCTGCAGGACCGGCAGCCGCAGCTGGCCGGTACGCTCAGTGGTGGACAGAAGCAGCGCCTGGCCCTGGCCGGCGCCGTGGTGCATTCGCCCGAACTGCTGTTCCTGGATGAACCGACCAGCGCGGTCGATCCCGAATCGCGCCGCGATTTCTGGGAGGCGCTGTTCGAGCTGGCCGATGCCGGAACCACGGTGCTGGTGTCGACCCATTACATGGACGAAGCCGAACGCTGCCATCGGCTGGCGATCCTTGATCGTGGCGCGCTGGTGGCTGATGGCACGCCGGCTGAGCTGTGCGCGCGTTTGGAAGGGCGCACGCTGCAGGTCACGTCTGCGCAGCCGCGCCAGGCCAGCCGCGCGCTGGCCGAACTGCCCGGGGTGCTGAGCGTGGCGCAGATCGGCACACAGCTGCGCGTGCTGTGCAGCGAGGGGGCTGCCGACACGCCCGCATTGCGGCAGGCGCTGGCCAGTGCTGATCCGCAGGCCCGGATCGACGCCGTCGCACCGAACCTGGAAGACGTGTTCGTGGCCGCCACCCGCGGTCGGGGCCGGGAGCCGGCGGCATGAACCTGCGCCGGCTGTGGGCAATCATGCTCAAGGAGCTGCGGCAGCTGCGCCGCGACCGCATCACGCTGGCGATGATCGTCGGCATTCCGGTGATGCAGCTGCTGCTGTTCGGCTATGCGATCAATCTCAACCTGCGCCATCTCGATGCGGGAGTCGCCGACCAGGCCAACAGCGCCGCCTCGCGCGCACTGGTGCAGGACATGGTGGCCACCGGCGTGATCACGCCGCGCAGCGAAGCCTACACGCCGGACCAGCTGATGCAGGCGCTGCGCCGTGGCGAGATCAGTGTCGGCATCGTGGTGCCGGCCGACTTCGAGCGTCGCCGCTTCGACGGTCGCGAAGCGGTGCAGGTGCTGGTCGATGGCAGCGACACCGTGGTGCAGAGCGCGGCGATCCAGCTGGCGCAGGTGCCGCTGGATACGCGTCCGACCAGCAACACGCGTCCGCTGCGCGAAGGCAGCATCGCCAGTGGTCCGGTCAGCGTGATCAGCTTCTACAACCCGCAACGGCGCTCGGCGGTGAACATCGTGCCGGGCCTGATCGGGGTGATCCTGACCATGACCCTGGTGATGTTCACGGCGGTAGCGGTGGTGCGCGAACGCGAGCGCGGCAACATGGAACTGCTGATCGCCACACCGGTGTCGCGCAGCGAGCTGATGGTCGGCAAGGTGCTGCCCTATGCGGCCATCGGTCTGCTGCAGACCACGCTGGTACTGGTGCTGGGCACCTGGCTGTTCCAGGTACCCATTCGCGGCAGCCTGCTGGACATCTACCTGGCTGCGGTGCTGCTGGTGCTGGCCAACCTGGCGCTGGGCCTGCTGATCTCCACGCGCGCGCGCTCGCAGTTCCAGGCGATGCAGATGACGCTGTTCCTGTTCCTGCCGTCGATCCTGCTGTCGGGCTTCATGTTCCCGTTCGCGGGCATGCCGCGGCCGGTGCAGTGGCTGGCCGAGGTGCTGCCGCTGACCCACTTCCTGCGCCTGGTGCGCGGCATCATGCTGCGCGGCGCCTCACTGTGGGAGCTGTGGCACGACGCACTGGCACTGCTGGCCTTCATCGTGGTGATGATGACCCTGGCCATCCTGCGTTTCCGCAAACGCCTGGATTAAGGCATGCCGACCAACGGTCGGCATCCACCCCGATAGGTGCCGACCGTTGGTCGGCAAATCTCTCTCGGTGGGTGCCGACCGTTGGTCGGCAAATCTCTCTCGGTGGGTGCCGACCGTTGGTCGGCAAATCTCTCTCGGTGGGTGCCGACCGTTGGTCAGCAAATCTCTCTCGGTGGGTGCCGACCGTTGGTCGGCACGCCTTATTCCGCCACCACCCGCGCGCGCAGCGAATTGGTCAGCGCTTCGGTGATCACCACGTCCACGAACTGGCCGATCAATCGCGCCGGCGCCGGGAAGTTCACCGAACGCATGTTTTCGGTCTTGCCGGTCAGCTCGTTCGGGTTCTTGCGCGAGGGCCCTTCCACCAGCACGGTCTGCACGGTGCCGACCATCTTTTCGGAGATGCCGGCGGCGTGGGCATTGATGCGTTCCTGCAGGCGCGACAGGCGCGCGTGCTTCTCGGCATCGCTGATCGTGTCCTCCAGGTCCGCGGCCGGCGTGCCCGGGCGACGCGAATAGATGAAGGAGAAGCTGTGGTCGAAGCCGATGTCCTCGATCAGCTTCATGGTCTTTTCGAAATCGGCATCGGTCTCGCCGGGGAAGCCGACGATGAAGTCCGAGCTGATCGAGATGTCCGGGCGCACCGCGCGCAGCTTGCGGATCTTCGACTTGAATTCCAGCGCGGTGTAGCCGCGCTTCATCGCCGACAGCACGCGGTCGCTGCCAGCCTGTACCGGCAGGTGCAGGAAATTGGCCAGCTGCGGCACGTCGCGGAACGCATCGATCAGCGAATCGCTGAACTCCAGCGGATGCGAGGTGGTGAAGCGGATGCGGCCGACGCCATCGATCTCGGCGATGGTGCGGATCAGCAGGCCGAGGTCGGCGAATTCGCCATCCCCATAGGGTCCACGGTAGGCGTTGACGTTCTGGCCGAGCAGGTTGATCTCGCGCACGCCCTGCGCGGCGAGCTGCGCCACTTCCACCACCACGTCCTCGAACGGGCGGCTGACTTCGGTGCCACGGGTGTAGGGCACCACGCAGAACGAGCAGTACTTGGAGCAGCCTTCCATGATCGACACGAACGCCGAAGCGCCTTCGGCACGCGGCTCGGGCAGGCGGTCGAACTTCTCGATCTCGGGGAAGCTGATGTCCACCTGCGGGCGCTTCTGCTCGCGACGTGCACGGATCAGCTCCGGCAGGCGGTGCAGGGTCTGCGGGCCGAATACCAGGTCCACGAACGGCGCGCGCTTGATGATCGCTTCGCCTTCCTGCGAGGCAACGCAGCCGCCCACGCCGATGATGACCTCACGGCCCTTGTTCTTCAGGCCCTTCCATACGCCCAGCTGGCTGAACACCTTCTCCTGCGCCTTCTCGCGGATGGAGCAGGTATTGACCAGGATGACGTCGGCGTCGTCCGGGCTGTCGGTCAGTTCCAGGCCATCGCTGGCGGCAAGCACGTCGGCCATCTTGGCCGAGTCGTACTCGTTCATCTGGCAACCGTGGGTCTTGATGTACAGCTTGCCTTTCACCTGGTCGGGCTTGCGCGGACCGGCGGGCAGGGCAACGAGCGGGGTACCGCCCGGCGTGGCGGGCGGAAAGACGTCTGGCGTCCCGGTCATGGCGCTTAATCCATTCGGGTGGCGGGAAAGCGGGCAATTCTACCCGCATCCCGGCCCTCCCGCCGTCCGCCGGTGGTTGGTCGGCCCCGGCGATGGCGCGACGCGATTACGCCGCTGCCAGCTCCGCATCGATCTGCCGCGAACGGTCGAAGGCGGTCATCGCGCTCATCCGTGCAATGTAATCAGCCGTGGCCGGCGCAGGCTGCACCAGGCCGAAGGCCGTGGTCCAGGCCAGCGCATTGCCCCACAGCACGTCGGCGGCGCTCATCGTCTCGCCGAGCAGGTAGGGGCCCTGCGCCAGCTGGGCCTCGATCACCTGCAGCACGGTCTCGGCGTCGTTGTACGGCGACATCAGGCGCGGCGGCGGCTCGCGGTGCATCGCCTTGTCGATCATCGCCGGCTCGAAACAGGCGCCATAGAAGGCCATCCAGCGCAGGTAGGGGCCGCGCAGGGCATCGCCGATCGGCGGTGCCAGGCCGGCCTCCGGATACAGGTCGGCCAGGTACAGGTAGATCGCCACCTGTTCGGTCACCAGCGCACCGTTATGGACGATGGCCGGCACCTTGCCCATCGGGTTGATGGCCAGGTAGGCCGGGGCCAGGTTGGCGCCGGCCTTCAGGTCCAGCACCTGCATGCGGTAGTCCGCACCCAGCGCCTCGAGCAGGGCCACGGCGCCGCTCGAGCGCGAACGGGCGGCGTGGTACAGGGTGATCTGGCGTGAGGTCATGGCATTGCTCCTTGCGGTGGGTGGTGAACTGGAGGCCATCCTGAGGCACTATTGCGGACGACTTCTGTCCTCGATCCTTCATGCGCCACACCGCCCATCGACTGCTGCGCCTGATCGCCCTGCTGCAGGCCCGCCGCCAGTGGTCCGGGGCCGAGCTCGCCGAGCGCATGGGCGTGGACCGGCGCAGCATCCGCCGTGACATCGAGCGCCTGCGCGAACTGGGCTATCCGGTCCAGGCCTCGTCCGGGGTTGGCGGCGGCTACCAGCTGGGGGCAGGGGCGCCGGTGCTGCCGATGCTGCTGGACGAGGAGGAGGCGACCACCCTGGCCATCGCCCTGCGCGCGGCCTCGGCGACCGTCGCCGGCATCGACGACACCGCACGCGGCCTGTTGTCCAAGCTCGACCCGCTGGTGCCGACCCGTCGCCGCCAGCAGGCCGGCGAGGTGCATGCGGCGACGGCCACCCTGTCCGACCTTCCGTCCACCGACGCACGCCTGCTCGGACGGCTGGCCCAGCACTGCCGGCAGGCGTCACGGCTGGCCTTCGAATACCGCAGTGCCCAGGAAGCGGTGACCCATCGCGAGGTCGAGGCGCAGCACCTGGTCAATTACGGGCGGCGTTGGTACCTGCTGGCCTGGGACCTCGGCCGGCAGGACTGGCGCACCCTGCGCGTGGACCGGATGGGCGCGGTGCGCGAATGCGCCGAGCCGGGCATGCACCGACGTACGCCCGCACCGCCGGATGTGATGGTGCGGCAGGCGGTCAGCCAGGCCCCGTTCGCGCTGCAGGCGATCGTCCGCCTGGCCGGCAGCCGTGCCGAGCTGGAAGGCCGCATCCCGCCCTGGTGTGGTGTGCTGGAGGCCGATGGGCCCGACCATTGCCTGCTGCGCATGGGCGCCGAGAGCCGCGGCATGATGCTGGCGCAGATCCTCAGCCTGGACCGGGTGCCGGTGGCGTTGTGGACCACGCCGCCGGGCCTGCGCGATGAACTGGCACAGCGCCTGGCCGGATTGGGGCAGGTGCTGGCTGTGCCGCCGGTCACAGGCTGAGCCGCGTCGCTTGGCAAGCCCCGGCGAAGCTGGGACACTCGCCGGCATGAAGGGGATACTGGGGACAACGGCGATCATCATCGCTGCGCTGACCGCTGCGCCGGCCAGCGCGGGCACCCTGTTCAAGTGCCAGGGCGCCGACGGCGTCACCAGCTACGTCAGCAAGCGCGTGGCCGGGGCCCGCTGCAGCGCCATCAGCTACAGCCGCGACCTCCGCCCGGCACCGCGCCCGGTGGTGGCCGCGGCGAAGCCGGCGCCGACCACCGTGGCCAGCATCGAGCGCAACCCGGTGGCGGTGGCAGCCAGTGCTGCGGCACCGGCGGCTGCGTCCCCGCCGGCGGCTGCGCCAGCCGCCGTACCCGCGACCCCGGTCGCCTCGCGCAGCGGGCGCATGGTCAGCGGCCAGGTCTATTCCTTCATGAAGGATGGCGTGCGCCACTACACCAGTGCGCGGCCGACCCAGGTGGCCAACCTCGGCCCGGTGCGCACCATCCGCTACAGTTTCATGGAGCGCTGCTACGCCTGCGGCGTCAACCCGCGTGTGGACTTCGGTTCGGTGCGCTTGAACACCACCGCGTTCCAGACCGAGATCACCTCGGCCGCGCGCGAGTTCGGCGTCGACGAAGCCGTGGTGCGCGCCATCATCCACGCCGAGTCGGCCTACAACCCGACCGCGCTCAGCCGCGCTGGCGCGCAGGGCCTGATGCAGCTGATGCCGCCGACCGCGGCCCGTTTCGGGGTCAGCGACTCCTACGATGCCGGGCAGAACATCCGAGGCGGCGTGCAGTATCTTGCGTGGTTGCTGAAACGCTTCAATGGCGACCTGACCCTGGCCGCGGCCGGCTACAACGCCGGCGAAGGCGCGGTCGACCGCCACGGTGGCGTGCCGCCCTACAGCGAGACCCAGTACTACGTGCGCCGGGTCGGGCAGCTGGCCGAGCGTTACCGCACCGCCCTGAGTCACCAGTAGGTGCCGACCGTTGGTCGGCACACCTTGAACAGGTAGGTGCCGACTGTCAGTCGGCACGCCTTGAACGGTAGGTGCCGACCGTTGGTCGGCACTTCTTTGAAGGGTAGTGCCGGCCGCTGGCCGGCAATCCCGCAATCAATGTTGTTGCAATGCGTTGTGTGGCGCGCGACGGTTCCGCTACACTCGCCCATGATTCAATGCGGCTCTGGCCCCCACCGGATCCGCTGGCAGCCTTAAAGCTACCTAATCAATATCGGAGTGCCGGATGGCCAACGATGGGGTACACGATCCAGTCAACACCGGACGTCGGCGTTTTCTTTCTGCCACCACAGCCGTGGTGGGCGCCGTCGGCGTCGGATTCACCGCCGTTCCTTTCATCAAATCCTGGAACCCCAGTGCCCGCGCCAAGCTTGCCGGCGCACCGGTGGTGGCCGACATCAGTGCCCTGCAGGAAGGCCAACGCCTGATCGTGGAATGGCGTGGCCAGCCGATCTGGATCGTCAAGCGGTCCAAGGCGATCCTGGATGCGCTGCACGGGCTGGATGGCCGCCTCAAGGACCCCGAGTCCGGCGAGAAGGACCAGCAGCCGGACTACGTGCTGAAGCAGAACCCCGAGCTGCGCTCGATCAAGCCGGACATCTCCGTGCTGGTCGGCCTGTGCACGCACCTGGGCTGCTCGCCGGAAATGGTCGCCGAGATCCGGCCCGAGCCCTATGACCCGCAGTGGAAGGGCGGCTACTTCTGCCCCTGCCACAAGTCGCGCTTCGACATGTCCGGCCGCGTCTTCAAGGACGTGCCGGCGCCGATCAACCTGAAGGTGCCCGCGCACCATTACCAGGACGACAACACCATCATCATCGGTGTCGATCCGCAGGGGGCAGCCTGATGGCCAATATCCTCGCTCGTACCGCCAGCGGCGTGGCCGACTGGGTCAACGCCCGCGCGCCGGGCCTGATGCCGGTCTACCGCAAGCACGTCACCGAGTACTACGCGCCGAAGAACTTCAACATCTGGTACTACTTCGGTTCGCTGGCGCTGCTGGTGCTGGTCAACCAGATCGTCACCGGCATCTTCCTGACGATGCACTACAAGACCAACGCCGCCGAGGCGTTCGGCTCCATCGAATACATCATGCGTGATGTGGAGTGGGGCTGGCTGATCCGCTACATGCATTCCACTGGTGCCTCGCTGTTCTTCATCGTGGTCTACCTGCACATGTTCCGTGGCCTGTTGTACGGCAGCTACCAGAAACCGCGCGAGCTGGTGTGGATCCTGGGCATGATGATCTACCTGGTGCTGATGGCCGAAGCCTTCATGGGCTACGTGCTGCCGTGGGGCCAGATGTCGTTCTGGGGCGCCAAGGTGATCATCTCGCTGTTCGGCGCGATACCCGTGATCGGCAACGGCCTGACCGAATGGATCATGGGCGACTACCTGCCCAGTGACGCCACGCTCAACCGCTTCTTCGCGCTGCACGTCATCGCACTGCCGCTGGTGCTGCTGTTGCTGGTGGTGCTGCACCTGGGCGCGCTGCACGAAGTGGGGTCGAACAACCCGGATGGCGTGGAGATCAAGAAGGGGCCGAAGGGCAATCGCTGGTCGCCGAACGCGCCGGCCGACGGCATTCCGTTCCATCCCTATTACACGCTCAAGGATGGCGTCGGTGCCGGCTTCCTGCTGATCATCGCCGCCTTCATCATCTTCTTCGCGCCCGGTTTCGGCGGCCTGTTCCTGGAGCATGACAACTTCACCGAGGCCAACCGTCTGGTGACCCCGGAGCACATCAAGCCGGTCTGGTACTACACGCCGTACTACGCGATGTTGCGCGTGGTGCCGAACAAGCTGGGTGGCGTGCTGGTGATGTTCTCGGCCATCGCGATCCTGTTCCTGGTGCCATGGCTGGACAAGGCGCGGGTGAAGTCGGTGCGCTACCGCGGCTGGATCTCGAAGGTGATGCTGGGCGTGCTGGCGGTGTGCTTCGTGTGGCTGGGCGTGATTGGTTCCGGCCCGGGCACCGACGTGCACGAAACCTACATCGGGCGGGTGTTGACCTTCCTGTACTTCGCGTTCTTCATCACCATGCCGCTATGGACAAGGTTGGACAAGACCAAGCCGGTACCGGAGAGGGTGACCACGCATGACTGAGCGCTGGATGGTCCGGCTGGCCTTGGCGGCCACCCTGATGCTGGGCAGTTTCCTGGCTTCCGCCGCCGAGGGCGGCACCAAGCTGCTGCAGGCCGGCAACGACCTCGGTGACCGCGCCTCGCTGCAGCGCGGCGCGCAGCTGTACATGAACTATTGCTCCGGCTGCCATGCGCTGAAGTACCTGCGCTATTCGCGGATGGCGCAGGACCTGGGCCTGACCGAAGAAGAGGTGATGAACAACCTCAACTTCACTGGCTCGGCGATCGGCGACCCGATCCCGGTGGCAATGCCGAAGGAGAACGCCGAGAAGTGGTTCGGCAAGATGCCGCCGGACCTCAGCCTGATCGCGCGGGTACGCGGCAGCGACTGGGTCTACACCTACCTCAAGTCGTTCTACCTGGACAGCAGCCGGCCCCTGGGCTGGAACAACGCGCTGTTCGCCAATGCCTCCATGCCCAACCCGTTGTGGGAGATGCAGGGCCTGCAGCATGCCGTGCATGGCAAGCCCGAGGCCCCCGGCATGGACCCGCCGGTGACCGGCCTGCGCATCGAAACGCCCGGTTCGGTGGATGCCGGCCAGTACGACCAGGCCGTGCGGGACATCACCAACTTCCTCGAATACGCCGGCGAACCGTCCGCGCTCAAGCGCCAGCAGCTGGGCGTATGGGTGATCCTGTTCCTGGCCCTGTTGACCTTCCTGCTGTACCTGCTGAAGAAGGAATACTGGAAGGACGTTCACTGATTCTGCCGCCGGCCATCGCACGGGCCTATTGGCTTTTGTGATGGTCGGTTGCACACTCGGGGAGGAGTCGACCGCTGGCACGGTGCCGGCGGCGCCGATGCGGCAGGCGGTCTCCTGTCGTGGGAGAGCCTTTGATGGCGGCGAGCGTACGCATGCGCAATACACTGACGCTGTTTTCCTCGAACGACGACGTACTGTGCCACCGGGTACGCCTGGTGCTGGCGGCCAAGGGGGTCACCTACGACTTCGTTCCGGTCGATCCGCAGAACCCGCCTGAAGACCTGATCGATCTCAATCCGTACCACTCGGTTCCGACCCTGGTCGAGCGCGAGCTGGTGCTGTACGCCGCGTCGGTGGTCAGCGAATACCTGGACGAACGCTACCCGCATCCGCCGCTGATGCCGGTCGATCCGCTCTCGCGTGCGCGCATCCGCCTGGCCATGCTGCGCATCGAGCACGACTGGGTGCCGCAGGTGCAGGCCATCCAGCTGGGCAACAAGACCCAGGCCGAGGCCGGCCGCAAGCGCCTGAAGGAACTGCTGACCGCCTCGCTGCCGCTGTTCAAGGCCAGCAAGTTCTTCCTCAATCCGGAAATGAGCCTGGCCGACTGCGCGATGGCGCCGATCATCTGGCGGCTGCAGTCGCTGGACGTGCCGCTGCCGAAGGATGGCAAGGCGATCGAGGACTATGGCAACCGCATCTTCCGCCACCCGGGTTTCGTCCGCAGCCTGACCGACCAGGAAAAGAAGCTGCGCGATCTGCCGGTCTGATCCGACCTTGCGTAACCCGTCTGCACGCCGACCGGCGTGCAGACGATCCGCCCCGGCGGGGCGCCGGGCGCGTACACTTCACGCATGACCGAAGACTTCTTCCACATGACCAGCCACCGCCCGTACCTGCTGCGGGCGCTGGTGGAATGGATCAACGACAACCAGCTGACCCCGCACATCCTGGTCGACGCCGGCGTCCCCGGCGTGCAGGTCCCGCCTTCGGCGGTCAAGGATGGCCGGGTCGTGCTCAACATCGCCGAACGTGCCGTCGTGCGGCTGATGATCGACAACGAAATGGTGAGCTTCTCGGCCCGCTTCTCCGGCACCAGCTACCCGGTGCAGGTGCCGATCAGTGCCGTGCTGGCGGTGTATGCCCGCGAGACCGGGCAGGGCATGGCGCTGCCGGATGACATTCCGGGCAACGAAACCGCACCGACCAGCGATGAGCTGCTGCACGAGGAAGGCACGCCGCCGGACGATACGCCGCCGGCCAGTCCGCCGCCAAAGGGCCGCCCGAACCTGCGCGTGGTCAAGTAACCATTCCGACGCCGCCCCGATGGGCGGCGTTTTTCTTTACAGGATTTACCGGTGGGTGCCGGAATTGTGTGGGTGCCGACCGTTGGTCGGCACACCTTCAGCCCTTACACATCCTCGGCATCGTCCACATCCGGCCGGATCTGGCTGATCCGCGCGGCACCGGGACCGGTGAACGAGATCAGCTGGTCGCCACGCAGCACCATGCGGCCCACGTGGCGATCGATGCCATCGTAGGAATATTCGAACTTGAAGGTGCGCTCGAAACCGAGCCGTCCATCCTCGCCACGTGACAGTCGCAGGCCGGTGGCGTGCACCGCCTGGTCCAGCCACTGCACATCGGCGGCGCGGCAGGCATTGCGGCCCAGCTCGACCGCGCGCTCGGCGGCCGAGCGTGCGGCGTTCCAGAAGAAGTAGATGATTCCGCCGGCAATCAGCAACAGCAGCAGGGTGGGCATGGCGTCAGCCGTCAGAGGTCGATCCCGCAAAGATGGCGGCGAACGCGCGCTGGATCAAGCGCTGCATTCACCGCTGCGGTTGTGGTTCGCCGGACACCGGCTGCGCGGGCACGACGACCGGTTGCGGCGCCGGAGCGGTCTGTACCGGTGTGGCAGTGGGCGAGGGCATCACCACGGGTGATGTGGCAGTCAGCTGCAGCAGCGCTGCCCAGTCCTGGCGGTTGAAACTGCATTCGTCCTCGCGGCCCGGCGTGCAGCTGGGGTCGATGCCGGTGCTGTTGCGTTCGCGCGCCGGCGGCAGCTTGATCAGTCCGGTGCGCTCCAGCGGCAGCAGCCGCATCGCCACGGTGTTCATCACGTTGCCACCGACCAGGTACAGGGTGTGGTCGCCGCCGAGGTTGGCGGCCACCACCACTTCGCAATGCGATTTCCAGTGGCCCACCGAACCGTTGCCCAGCGCCTGCACCAGTCCGCTGTAGCTGAGGGTGCTGCTGCGGTCACGCAGGAAGCACAGCAGATCGCCGGGCGCGGGTTTGGCCGTGGCCGGGTCGACCAGCCGGTACGGCACGCCCGAGGGCCCGCCCTGGTATGCGGCGCGGATGTAGTCGATGTGGCGTGGCGACGTGTTGAAGCCGGGAACGCCGGACTGCACCATCACCCAGGAAATGAACGCGGCCGACCACGGATTGTCGATCAGGAAGGCGCGGCAGTCGCTGTCGGTGTAGCGCGTCCCCAGCGGCGCCAGGCAGCTGCTGGCACCCGCGATGCTGCCCATCGCGTTGAGCGTGCCGCTGTTGCGCCAGTAGCCGGCCACGCGCTGCCAGGCGATCAGTCCGTTGTCGGCCAGGTGTTCGTTCTCGGCCTCGGTGACACTGAGACTCGCCGCGCGGCCATCACGATCGATGAAGGGCCGGAACCAGAGCCGGTGTTCATTGCAGGCGGTATTGCGGATGGCCACCGCCAACGGGCTCAGGCCGAAGCGGGGCGGCACATCGCAGGCTTCGGCGGCCGCTGCGGACAGCGGTGCCGCAGCCAGCAGCAGACAGGCAGGCAAGAACATCCGGCGCATGCGCGGCTCCTGTGGGGGATGCCCGCAGCGTCGCAGCGCTGTCGTGAACGCCGGGTGTGAGAACGGGGTCAGATACCTTTCCCTGGGAAAAGGGATCTGACCCCGGGCCAGGCCTCAGCCCGGCGGCGGGCCGAGCTTCAACGACAGATCGATGGCCTGCACGTGCTTGGTCAGGCCACCGATGGAAATGCAGTCGACGCCATCCTCGGCGATCGAGCGCAGGCCGCCCAGGCCGACGCTGCCAGACACTTCCAGCGGAATGCGGCCGGCCGTGATGCGCACTGCCTCGCGGCGCAGGTCGGGGCTGAAGTCGTCCAGCAGGATGCGTTCGCAACCGGCTTCGAGCGCCTGGCGCAGCTGCGCCAGGTCCTCCACTTCGACCACCAGCGGCAGCGCGGGCCACTGCCGGCGTGCGCCCGCCACGGCGGCGGCCAGTGAACCGGCAGCGCGGATGTGGTTTTCCTTCAGCATCACCGTGTCGTACAGGCCGAAACGATGGTTCTCGCCACCGCCGCAGCGCACCGCGTACTTCTGCGCCAGTCGCAGGCCGGGCAGGGTCTTGCGGGTGTCGAGGATGCGCGTGCCAGTGCCGGCCACGGCCGCCACGTAGCGTGCGGTGGTCGTGGCGGTGCCGGACAGCGTCTGCAGGAAGTTCAGCGAAGTGCGCTCGGCGCTGACCAGGCTGCGGCTGCGCCCGTGCAGCAGGGCCAGCACGGTGCCTGCGGTGACCGCGTCGCCTTCGGAAACCTGCCAGTCGATGCGCACGTCCGGGTCGAGCGCGCGGTGAGTGGCATCGAACCAGGGGCGGCCGGCAATCACCCCGTCCTGCTTGCACAGCAGGTAAGCGCTGTCGGCCTGGTCGGGCAGCAGGGTGGCGGTGACATCACCGCTGCCCAGGTCCTCGGCCAGTGCGCGCGCGACATCGGCGGCGACAACGGCCGCATCCGGCGTCGGCAGCATGCTCATGCGGCCGGGAAGTCGGCGATCTGGGCGGTCGGGATGGCTTCTTCGGCCAGCAGCACCGGGATGCCGTCGTCGACGCGGAACACCTGCTTGCGGTCGCGGGTGACCAGCGCTTCGCGCAGCGGCTGCGCCAGCGGGTTGCCATCGGCCTTGTTCACCGCGCCGGTGGAAATGGCCTTGTTGAGGGCTTCCAGGCCCTTGCCATCCAGCAGGGACAGGGGCTGGCGGGTGTCCGGCGACACCAGCAGGTCGAGCAGCTTGCGATCCATGGTTCTTCGTCTTGCGTGGAAGACGGCTAGAATACGTCTTTAAGGCAGGTGACGGCCAATGACCCCCAACCCGATCGCGCCGCTTGTCGGCATCGTCATGGGTTCCCGTTCCGACTGGGAAACCATGCAGCACGCCGCCCAGAAGCTTGAAGCCCTGGGTGTTCCGTTCGAAGTGAAGGTGGTGTCCGCGCATCGGACGCCGGATGTGTTGTTCAGTTACGCCGAGCAGGCGGGCCCGCGAGGCCTGCGCGCGATCATCGCCGGTGCCGGCGGGGCCGCCCACCTGCCGGGCATGATCGCCGCCAAGACTGCCGTGCCGGTATTGGGTGTGCCGGTGCAGTCCAAGGCCCTCAACGGCATGGATTCGCTGCTGTCGATCGTGCAGATGCCGGCCGGCATTCCGGTCGCCACCTTCGCCATCGGCAATGCCGGCGCCTCCAACGCTGCGCTGTTCGCCGCCGCGATGCTGGCCAGTGACCAGCCGGCGATCGGCCAGGCGCTCGACGCGTTCCGCGCACGCCAGACCGAAGACGTGATGGCCCACGACGATCCGCGCCAATGAGCCTGACCGTCGGCATCCTGGGCGGCGGCCAGCTCGCCCGCATGATGGTCCTGGCCGGTGCGCCGCTGGGACTGCGCTTCGAGCTGTACGACCCGGCCGCCGACGCCTGCAGCGGCCCGCTGGCGCCGCTCACCGTCGGTGCCTTCGATGACCGCCAGGCGCTGGCGGACTTCGCCGCCAAGGTCGACGTGGTCACCTTCGATTTCGAGAACGTGCCTGCCGACAGTGCACAGTTCCTGGCCGACCGCGTGCCGGTCTATCCGCCGCCGGCCGCACTGGCCGTGGCCCAGGACCGGTTGAGCGAGAAGACCCTGTTCCAGCAGCTGGGCATTCCGCTGCCGGCCTTCGCTGACATCCGCAGCCGTGACGAACTGGCGGCGAAGGCCGCCGAATTCGGCCTGCCGTGCATCCTGAAGACCCGCCGCCTGGGCTACGACGGCAAGGGGCAATTCCGCCTGCGCAGCGAAGCCGACATCAATGCCGCGTGGGACGCGCTGGGTGCGCAGGTCGAGCGCACCGGCCTGATCCTGGAAGGCTTCGTCGCCTTCCAGCGCGAGGTCAGTGTGGTGGCCGTGCGCGGCCGCGACGGGGGCTTCGAGGCGTGGCCGGTCACCGGCAACTGGCATGTCGACGGCGTGCTGTCGGCCAGTGTGGCCCCGGCCGTGCTGTCCGACGCCGAGCAGCAGGCGGCGATCGGCTATGCCCGTCGCGTCGCCGAACACCTGCAGTACGTCGGCGTGTTCGCGCTGGAGCTGTTCTGCCGTGATGGTGAGCTGCTGGCCAACGAGATGGCGCCGCGCGTGCACAACTCCGGCCACTGGACCATCGAAGGCAGCGAGACCTCGCAGTTCGAGAACCACCTGCGTGCCGTGCTGGGCCTGCCGCTCGGCAGCACCCGCATGCTCGGCCATGCCTGCATGCTGAACTGGCTGGGCCGGATGCCCGACCCGTTGCCGGTGCTGGCCCAGGCCAGTGGCCACTGGCATGACTATGGCAAGGAGTCGCGCGAAGGCCGCAAGGTCGGCCATGCCACATTGCGCGATGACGATGCCGCAGCACTGGCCGACGCGCTCGACCAGGTGGGCCTGGAACTGGACCGCCAGGCCCAGGTGGCACCGGCGGTGCACGCGCTGCGCAACCGCTGAACGCGGGCGTGCCGGCGTGCTGCCGGCACACCCCTGTATGGCTGCAACGGTGTGGCGCACCGGTGCAGCCATCGGCACAACATTGCCGGTGGTAGCGTGGAGCTCCTTTCACAGGAGTCACGACCATGCTCGACTGGAATGCCTACCGCAAGGAACTGAAGGGTCGCATCGGCGAGATCGGCAAGCTCTCGCCCGACACGGTCAAGGGCTACGCCACCCTGTCCAATGCCGGTGCCCAGACCAACCACCTTGACGCCAAGACCCGTGAGCTGATCGCGCTGGCGGTGGCGGTGACCACCCGCTGTGACGGTTGCATCACCGTGCACGTGGACGCGGCGCTGAAGCATGGCGCCAGCCGCGAGGAAATCGCCGAGGCGCTCGGTGTGGCGGTGTCGCTCAATGCCGGCGCCGCGCTGGTGTATTCGGCACGGGTGATGGACGCCGTGGCGGCACACGAGAGCGCGTGATGCCACGCTCTGCTTCCCGGTAGTGCCGGCCGCTGGCCGGCAGATCGGGTATGTCCGTGCGCGTATGGGGATGCCGGCCAGCGGCCGGCACTACCCTTGGTCGAGTCGCTGCTTCAGCTCAGCTGGCTCTCGGCGAATTCCCAGTTGACCATCTGCCAGAACGCGTCCAGGTAACGCGCGCGATCATTCTGGTAGTCGGTGTAGTAAGCGTGCTCCCAGACGTCGCAGCACAGCAGCGGGGTGCTGTCACCGGTCAGGGGCGTGCCCGCGTTGCGGGTGGCCTGGATGCCCAGCTGGCCACCCGGATGCTGCACCAGCCACACCCAGCCCGAGCCGAACAGGCCCAGCGCGGTGCGGTTGAACTCCTCGCGCAGGCGCTGCGCGTCACCGAACTGGCGCTTCACCAGTTCGCCCAGCCGGCCCTGTGGTTCGCCGCCGCCGCGCGGGCGCAGGCACTGCCAGTAGAAGCCGTGGTTCCAGGCCTGGGCGGCCGCATCGAACAGCGAACCCTGGGCATGGCGCACGATCTCTTCCAGTGATGCTTCTTCCCACTCGGTGCCGAGGGTGCCGGCGTTGACCGCGTCGACATAGGCGCGGTGGTGGCGGCCGTGATGCAGTTCCACGGTCTGCGCGGACAGGTGGGGCTGCAGGGAGCCGGAGAGGTAGGGCAGGGCGGGCAATTCGACGGGCATGGACAGGTTCGTGGCCAGGGGACGGCGGCAGCCTGTTCCATCCGCTTACAATGGCGGCTACCGTGGGCAGTCTAGCCGACCATCACGGTCGGTTTGTCCGGCGAAGCAAGGAGTGTGGTTGTGGCGGTAATGCAGCAAATCCAGGCCGAGGTCGATCGTTACCCGCTCGTGCTGTTCATGAAGGGTACCCCGCAGTACCCGATGTGCGGCTTTTCCAGTCGCGCCGTGCAGGCGTTGATGGCCGCCGGCGCCGTCACCCTGCGCACCGTCAACGTGCTCGAAGAGCCGGAGATCCGCGCCAACCTGCCGCGCTTCTCCAACCTGCCGACCTTCCCGCAGCTGTTCATCAACGGTGAGTTGATCGGCGGCTGCGACATCGTCATGGAACTGTTTGAATCCGGCGAGCTCAAGCGCATCGTCGAAGAGGCGACCCAGGGATGAATGCCTGGCCGTCGACGTCACCGACTGACGGGGCGCTCGATGGCCGCCCGTTGCAGGACCGCGTTGTGCTGGTCGCTGGTGCCGGGGGAGGGCTGGGCAGTGCCGCGGCGGTCGCCGCCGCAGCGGCCGGCGCCACCGTGGTCCTGCTGGGGCGCAAGCCGCGCCGGCTGGACCGGGTCTATGCCCAGGTCCAGGCGGTCGGCCCGGAACCCCTGCTGTACCCGCTGGACCTGGAAGGCGCCGGCCCCGATGACTATGCCGAATTGGCCCAGGCCCTGCAGCGCGAGCTGGGGGGGCTGGATGGCCTGCTGGTCTGCGCCGCGCATTTCCCCGGCCTGACCCCGTTCGAGCTGGCCGACCCTGCCAGCTTCGCCCGCGCGGTCCATGTCACCCTGACCGCCCCGGCCTGGTTGGCCCAGGCCTGCCTGCCGCTGCTGCGGCAGCGCGAGGATGCGGCTCTGGTATTCGCGGTCGATGCCCCTGAACGGGTGGGGCAGGCCTACTGGGGTGGGTATGGCGTGGCCCAGCACGGCCTGCGTGGTCTGATCGGCAGCCTCCATGATGAGCTGGGCCGCAGCCCGGTCCGGGTCAGCGGTCTGTACCCGGGGCCCCTGCGCACGGCACTGCGGGCCCGCGCGTATTCCGTCGATCAGGACCCGGCTGCGCGCGCGCCGGAAGCCGCGGCGGCCGCGGCGGTGACCCTGCTTTCCCCGGCCGGCAGCGTCTGGCGGGGCTGCATCCTCGATGCCAGCGGACCATCCGGCGACGCGTGAAGGCCACCGTAAGGCGGAATGAAGATCCCGTCACGATTGCGTTGCGATCCGGTGCCGTTTGTCGCACAACCGTCACATTGATGGCGTAGCGTGTTAATCTAGTGTTAACCGTTATGGCTGCCTTCAGCCAAACGGTAGGGAACCCCAGATAACTCTCCGACCAGCCACCCGCAGGGCTGATTGGATGCGCTTTTTTTCCGCCATCGCCAACTCGCATCGAGGCTACCGAAAAATGACCCACCCACTCCGGATGTCCAAGCTTACCCTTGGTCTCGTGGCTGCACTTGCTGCCGCTCCCGCCTTCGCCCAGACCACCACTGCCGGTGTCGGCGGCCAGGTCGTGACCAACGGCGGCCAGCCCGTCGCCGGCGCTGAAGTCACCATCACCCACACCGAGTCGGGCACGGTTTCGCGCGCTACGACCGACGCGGCGGGTCGCTACAACGCGCGCGGCCTGCGCGTGGGTGGTCCGTACACCATCACCATCACCAAGCCGGGTGAAGGTACCAAGACCGAAGATGGCGTCTACCTGGGCGTGAACCAGACCGGCACCATCAACGCCATCCTGACCGGTGACGTGACCAAGGCCACGAACCTGGACACCGTGCAGGTCACCGCTGTCGGCGGCGGCTCGGAAGTGTTCAGCGCCACCAAGATGGGCTCGGGCACCAACATCAGCCAGGAGCAGATCGAGATTGCGCCGTCCATCGGCGGCAACATCCAGGATCTGATGCGCCTGGATCCGCGCGTGACCTTCATCGACCGCGCCTCGGGCTCGATCTCGGCCGGCGGCCAGAACCCGCGCTACAACTCGATCAACATCGACGGCGTCTCGGCCAGCGACACCTTCGGCCTGGAAGGCAACAACATGCCGACCCGCCGCCAGCCGGTCGCGATGGAGGCCATCGAAGCGCTGGACATCAACCTGTCCAACTACGACGTCAGCATCGCTGGCGCTGCCGGTGCCACCGTCAATGCGGTGACCAAGTCCGGTACCAATGAATTCCACGGTTCGGTCTACGGCACCTACCGTGACGGTGACTGGTTCGGCAAGAACCCGGAAGGCAAGAAGTTCAACGGCTTCAACGACGAAAAGACCTACGGCATGACCCTGGGCGGCCCGATCGTCAAGGACAAGCTGTTCTTCTTCGCCAACTACGAGAAGTTCAAGCAGTCCGCGCCGGGCGCCGACCTGTCGAGCACCGCGCTGGGCAAGGCCAATGCCGATTACAGCATGGCTGACGTGACCCGTGCCCAGGAAATCGCCAAGGGCTATGGCTTCGATGCCGGCGGTATCGAAAGCAACGGCAACACCGACCTGGAAGAGTACGCGCTGAAGCTCGACTGGAACATCAACGAGAACCACCGCGCCAACATCCGTTACAGCAAGCTCGAGCAGAGCAAGCTGCGCATCAACGGCATGGGCTCGACCTCGCAGGCGTCGCTGAGCTCGTACTGGTACCAGCACGTCAAGACCAACGAGAGCTACGTCGCCCAGGTCTTCAGCGACTGGACCGACACCTTCTCGACCGAGCTGAAGGCTTCGTACCGCGAGTACTCGGCCATCCGCCAGGTGCCGACCAATGCGCCGAGCATCCGCATCTACTTCCCGCGCGGCGGCGATGTGACCACGCCGGAAGGCGACTCGCTGTTCCTGGGTACCGAGACCAACTCGCAGAACAACGTGCTGGAAACCAAGGCGTGGAACTACTACGCGGCCGGTACGCTGACCCTGGGTAACCACGACCTGAAGTTCGGTGGTTCGTACGACACCAATGATGTCTACAACTACTACGGCGCTGGCTCGTGGGGTGCTTACACCTTCTACGGCCTGGACAATTTCGCCAAGGGCCAGTGGCAGACCTACCAGCTGAACAAGGAAACGAGCCCGAACTCGATCGCGGCTGACTACAAGTACAGCAACCTTGCCCTGTTCGTGCAGGACACCTGGTACGTCAACAGCAACCTGACCCTGACCATGGGCCTGCGTGGCGACCGTCCGAAGGCCAGCCCGGCACCGACGTACAACCAGAAGGCGGAGACTGTCTTCGGTTATGACAACAGTGCGGTGTTCCCGAGCAAGTTCCTGATCCAGCCGCGCTTCGGCTTCAACTACACCTTCGACACCGAGCGCCCGACCCAGCTGCGCGGCGGCATCGGCCTGTTCCAGGGTGATGCACCGCAGGTGTGGATCAGCAACAGCTACTCCACCACCGGCTTCAACTACGACTCGTACAACATCAGCCGCTACAACGGCCAGAAGTTCAACCCGGACAAGGACAACCAGCCGGTCCCGACCACCCCGGGCAGCGCGCTGCAGAACGTCAACTTCGTCGGCCGCGACTTCAAGCTGCCGTCGCTGTACAAGGCCAACCTGGCCTTCGATCACGAGCTGCCGTGGTACGGCATGGTCGCCTCGGCCGAGCTGCTGGTCACCAAGGTCAAGGATGGCCTGTACTACCAGCACCTGAACCTGGGCAAGGGCCGTCAGGTGGGTGCCGATGGTCGCGTGAACTACTACGTGCCTTCGGCTGACGGCAGGGCGTGGGGCACCAACGATGCGCGCAATGGTTATGCCGCACAGGGCTTCAACAACGTCTACCTGATCGACAACACCGATCAGGGCCGCACCTCGCAGTTCACCGTCTCGCTGAGCAAGCCGTGGAGCGCGAGCAGCGACTGGTCCTGGAACCTGGGCTACACCTACACCGATGCCAAGGAAGTGGGCAGCCTGACCAGCTCCACCGCCAGCTCGGGCTGGGGCTACCAGTACGCCTTCAATGCCAACGAGGAAATGCTGAACACCTCGCGCTACCAGATCCGCGACCGCCTGTCGGGCTCGCTGAACTGGAAGCACAAGTTCTTCGGCGACTACGAGACCAAGGTGGGCCTGGTGTACGAAGGCCGCAGCGGCCGTCCGTACAGCTACATCTATGTGAACGACGCCAACGGCGACGGCCGTTCGGGCAACGACCTGTTCTACGTGCCGCGTCGCGGCGAGGTCCTGTTCGGCACCCTGTCCAACACGGGCAAGTTCACCGCCGACGCGGCGATGGAGAAGTCGTTCTTCGACTGGCTGGCGGCCAACCCGCAGCTGGGCAAGTACGAAGGCCAGGTGGCTCCGGCCAACCAGTTCCGTACCGGCTGGATCAACACCTTCGACATCCGCATCAGCCAGCAGCTGCCGGGCTTCATGAAGGGTCACAAGTCGGAGATCTGGCTGGACATCCAGAACGTCGGCAACATGCTCAACAAGAAGTGGGGCAACATCTACGACTACGGCTTCTACGCCAATGCTCGTGTTGCCAGCCTGCAGGGCCTGTACAACGGCAAGTACGTCTACAACTACCGTGGCGCGGACCTGCCGAGCGTCGCCAACTCCGATGCTGACGGCTTCGACGTCGGTGTGTCGCAGTGGTCGATGCAGCTGGGCTTCCGCTACCAGTTCTGATGCGCTGATGTAGTTCTGCTGTAAACGGAAACGGCCGGGGAAACCCGGCCGTTTCCCGTTCATGCGAAAGTGCTTGCAGGGCGCTGGGCAACGGCGTAGCATCCAGAAATGTGCGCGGCATCAACGCCGCCGATGCGGTCCCGGAATGGCGAACGCGGGCAGCACACATCCAACGGTCGGGCTTCCCGGCCGTTTTGCTTTTTAAGGGGGCGGCAGTACAGTCGGAAACCTTGAAGGAAGCGAAAAATTGGATATGACCACGAACGAAAAATCGGCCCGTGCGCTGCCGGTGCAGGATGCGCGGATCTACCCGCGCGGTGGGCTGGATGTGCTGTCGCGGGCCGAGGTGGCACGCCTGCGTGATGCCTCCGCCGGCGGCATGCATGAGCTGCTGCGCCGCTGCGCGCTGGCCGTGCTGACCAGCGGCAGCGCCTCGGACGATCCGCGCGCTGCGCGCGATCTCTACCCTGATTTCGACATCCAGGTGGCGCAGCAGGACCGCGGCGTGCGCATCGATCTGGTCAACGCACCGGCGATGGCCTTCGTTGACGGCGAGATCATCCGCGGCGTCGCCGAACTGCTGTTCGCCGTCGTGCGCGACCTGGCCTACATGGCCATCGAGATGGGCCCGGCCTACGCGGCCGAGCTGGAGTCGTCCGAGGGCATTACCAACGCGGTGTTCGGCCTGCTGCGCAATGCGCGCATCCTCAACCCGGGCGATCCGAACCTGGTGGTGTGCTGGGGCGGGCACTCGATCTCGCGCGACGAATACCTGTACACCAAGCAGGTCGGTTACGAGCTGGGCCTGCGCGGCCTGGACATCTGCACCGGCTGCGGCCCGGGCGCAATGAAGGGCCCGATGAAGGGTGCCACCATCGCCCATGCCAAGCAGCGCCGTACCGTGACGCGCTACATCGGCCTGACCGAGCCGGGCATCATCGCTGCCGAGTCGCCGAACCCGATCGTCAACCACCTGGTGATCATGCCGGACATCGAGAAGCGCCTTGAGGCCTTCGTCCGCATCGGCCACGGCATCATCGTGTTCGCCGGCGGCGTCGGCACTGCCGAAGAGATCCTGTACCTGCTCGGCATCCTGCTGCGCGAAGAGAACAAGGACCTGCCGTTCCCGTTGATCCTGACCGGCCCGACCGTGGCGGCGCCGTACTTCGAGCAGATCGATCGCTTCATCCGCCTGACCCTGGGTGATGAGGCCGCCGAGCGCTACGAGATCATCATCGGTGACCCGGTCGCGGTGGCCAAGAAGATGGCCAACGGTATCAAGCGCGTGCGCGAGCACCGCCTGGCGCAGAAGGACTCGTTCTTCTTCAACTGGTCGATCGAGATTCCGTGGGAGTACCAGCAGCCGTTCGTGCCGACCCACGAGGCGATGGCCGCGCTGGACCTGCACCACGGGCGTGCGCCGCACGCGCTGGCGGCCGACCTGCGCCGGGCGTTCTCGGGTATCGTCGCCGGCAACGTGAAGGAAGACGGCATGCATCGCATCGAGCAGTTCGGGCCGTTCCAAATCCATGGCGACCCGGACATGATGCAGGCGCTTGACGCGCTTCTGCGCGCCTTCGTCGAGCAGCGCCGGATGAAGATCTCCGGCGAATACCAGCCCTGCTACCAGGTGCTGGCCTGAGCCCGGCCCGGCGCGATGGGGATCGCGCCGGCACTGGCAGGGGAGGGCGGCTCGTCAAGCCTTTGACGCCCGTCGCCCCGGATTGACCGTTCATCCTGCCGCCGCTTGCCGGTGGCAGGGCGATGGCCCATCGTGGCCACCAACACGCTGGGGAGCGTCCAATGTCTTTGCGCCGGCCAAACGGCTTCACGCTGGTTGAACTGATGGTCACGATCGCTGTGGTTGCGATCCTGGCGACCATTGCCTTCCCCAGTTTCCAGAGCACGATCCGTTCCAACCGGATCGCCTCGTCGGGCAATGAAATCACCGGCCTGTTGTCGTTGGCGCGCAGTGAAGCGGTGCGCAACAAGAGGGGCGGAGGAGTCTGTGGCAGCTCCACCGGGACCAGCTGCGACAATGCCTGGACATCGGGGATGCTCGCCTGGTCCGATGCCGACGGTGACGGCACGATGCAGACAGGTGAAACGGTGCTGCGCTTCGTGACCGTTTCTTCCGACTCGATCACCGTCACCGGCCCCTCCGGCAGCGTGATCGCGTTCGACAACCGAGGTCGCCGCCGGGCCGCCGCGACCCAGGAAATCGTGCTGCAGCCCAAGAGCTGTGGCAGCGACGCACTGCGACGCACGCTGACCGTCAATGCGGCCGGCCAGATCACGTCCACCAAGGCAGCCTGCCAATGAACCGTCGCCTTCCGTCCTTTGCCCGGCGCCAGGGTGGCTTCAGCATGATGGAAGTGCTGATCACCATCATCGTGCTGGCGTTTGGTCTGCTTGGCTTTGCCCTGTTGCAGACAATGAACGTGCGCTTCGTGCAGAGCTCGAACTATCGCACGCAGGCCACCAATCTGGCCTACGACATGCTCGACCAGATGCGAAGCAACCGTTATCAGGCTGCGTGGTACACCAACGCCACGTTCGCCGCCAACTCGATCAAATCCAGCTCGTGCACCCGCACACTGGGGGCGGGCCTGGGCGTGGCCAGCAACATCACCCGTTGGCAGTGCCAGGTCGTCCAGGCACTGGGGGAAGGTGCGAGCGCCACGGTCCTCAATGCAAATGGCCAGGTCACCGTGGCCATCGCCTGGGGTGACCAGCGCTGGGACGCCAGCAACCCGGACACCCGGACCACCTTTACCCTGGTATCCCAGCTATGAGCCTTCGTTCCGTCCCGCCGCATCGCGTGGCCGGCATTTCATTGATCGAAACGATGATTGCCATGGTCATCGGCCTGGTGCTGATGCTGGGCGTCGTGCAGGTTTTCCTCGCTTCACGCGCGGCCTCCCGCCTGGCCGAGGGCAATGCGCGTGCGCAGGAGAATGGTCGGTTCGCCCTCGAGTTCCTGCAGCGCGACATCCGAATGGCGGGCCATTTCGGCTGCGTGAACGACCAGGCGCATTTTGTACGTGGCGAGGGTGATCCGGTCATCGATACCGGTGCCATCACCGGCTCGGGCCATCCGCTGGATTTCAGTGTGACGATTCAAGGCTATGAAGCGCCGAACACTGCACCGGGGGCAAATCTCACCCTGGGCGGCTCGTGGGCAACGCCGACCGGGCTCCCGGCGTCGATCGCCGCACTGTCTCCGCGGGGTGGCAGTGACATCCTGGTGCTGCGTTATCTGGCGGCTGAAGGCGTTCCGGTCACCGGATTGACGCCAAGCAACAACAGTGTGGTCGGGTTTGACGCCACCGCCGGCGCCCGCATGGTTGAAGGCGGTGTTGCCGCGCCGAATGTGTTCGGTGTTGCCGACTGCAGCCACGTCAACGTGTTCAAGGGCGCATACGCGGCGGGCAAGGTAACGGCCAGTGGTTCCAATCTGGGGCGATACACCGTGCAGCCGACCGGTCAGACCATGATTTATCGCGCCGAGTCGCTGGTGTACTACGTGGGAACCTCGGCCACCACCGGGCAGCCGGCGCTGATGCGGGCGCGTGCAGACGGCAACAACGGCTACAGCACGCCGGAGGAGCTGGTTGAGGGCATCGAGAACCTGCAGTTGCTGTTCGGTCTGGACAGCACGGTTGCCATCAGTACTACCTCGCCGCCAACCGGCAACATCACCGGACTGTCCACCGCCAGCGGCGTGACCACCGCCACCGGTGCCGCCGGCGCGGCACAGTGGCGCCGCGTCGGGCAGGTCCAGGTCGGCATCCTCGCCCGCAGCCCCCTGCCGTCGCAGGCAGAAGCGCCCACCACCGCGGTCAACTACCCGCGCGCATTGGGTGTGGGCTTCGCGCCGGCAAGCCCGAGCGATGGGCGCTACCGGTCCACGTACGAATCCACGATTGCGCTGCGCAACCGCCTGTTCGGGAACTGATGCCATGAATGCTCGAGTCCGCAAGCGCCCAATGGCCCGTACCCAGCGCGGTGCGGTGCTCTATGTGGCGTTGATCATGCTCATCCTGCTGGCGTTGATCGGCATCGCCGGCATGCAGGTCGCCGGCATGCAGGAAAAGATGGCATCCAATTACCGGGCGACCAATGTCGCTTTCCAGAACGCCGAGGGTGTGACCCGGCGCAGTGAGCATGCGCTTGAGAACATCGCCAACCGTGTTGCGGCGGCCAGTGATGCGCCGTTGGTGGATACCGATGTCCAGCAGAACTGTGATATCGCCTTCGACCCGGTGGCATGGGGGCGTGGTCGTGCACTGACGACCCGGGAAGCCGTCAATGTACGTCGCATCGACTCATGCGTCATCGGCGGTGGTTCGCTGTCGATGGGCAAGCCGCTCGACCCGGTGACGCCGATCTACCAGATCACCACCTTCGCAACCGATACCCCGACGGATTCCTCGTCGACGGCATCGATCGATTCCATCTTCAAGCCCTGAGGTTGTCGGCATGTCCCGTCGGACCCCCCGGATCATCGCTGCGTCCGCTATCGCCCTGTTGGGCGTAGGCGGCTATTTCGCCTATAGCCTGTTCGCGGCACAAGGCCAGGGTGATCTCGCCCAGGCGCCGCTGAACAACACCACGGCCATCCAGCCTGCCTTCATCATGGCGGTCGATGATTCGAACTCGATGACATTCGAGCGCATCTTCCGGGGTGGAGATGGTCGCATGCAGTGGACGGGAAGCAGCTTCTTCAGTTCGGCGGGGGTGTTCTACGACGTCGGTGCGGGCTGCTCGAACAATTCGGTGGACTGTTACCTGTACCTTTTCCCGCATTCGGGATTCGCTGCGTCGTACTCGCCGGGGCGCGCCATTCCGCCGATCGATGCCTTTGGTTTCGCGCGTTCTCCGACCTACAACGCGAGCTACTACAACCCGGACGTGACCTATAGTCCCTGGAAACTTCCGCAGGCCGATGCCAGCAGCAATACCCTGTGGCCGGTCGCGGACTTCGGCAATGCCCGTGCCGACCCGCGCGATCCGGGGGTATATGGCACTGATTTCTCGGCTGGATACGGCACGCTCTACAACCTGGCGTATCGTGAGGTCAGTGGTGAAGCCTTCCAGTTCATGACGGGCATGACGATTCCGGCAGGCAGCCGTTATCGCTCCACCGCCCGTAGCTGCAACTCGACCAGCGGCAATGGCCTGGCCAGCTCCAACGGCAACTGGACCACGTTGGCAAACGACGTCGATGTGCGCGCCAATTGCACCGTGCAGATGGGCTATGTGCCGGCAACGTTCTATCTGCCTGCCAGCGCACCAGCACCTGCCGGTTACCTGACCGCGGAAGTGAACCGGCCTTTGATCCGCAATGCCTGCGGTCCGGGCTGCGACATGCGCCGCTATCAGATCCTCGATGCGAACTACCCGAAGGGATCGCCCCAGCTGGCCGACGCGAAGACGAATTTCGCCAACTGGTTCCAGTATCACCGCAACCGCATCCTGTCGATGGTGGGTTCCTCCTCGCATGCAATGGCAGGCGTAGAGAACATGCGGGTGGGCTACTTCACCATCAACAACCGCCAGAACGTCACGATGTTCGACGTGGCTACCCAGCGCGCAGATCTGTTCGCGCAGATCTATCGGCTCAAGCCTGCCGGTGGCACGCCCAACCGGCAGGCGGTGGCGTTCCTTGGCGAGCAGTTCCGTCGCACCGACAGTGGCGCACCGGTCATCCGTGCCTGCCAGAAGAATGGCGGCATGCTGTTCACCGACGGCTATACCAACGCCAACAATGTCGCCAGCGGCTATGGCAATGCCGACGCGGCCGGCGGTACCCACTTCCCGGGCGCGCCGTTTGCCGACGGATACGCCAATACCATTGCCGATATCGCCGCATCCTACTATGCCGGCTCGTTCACGCCCCTGCGTACCGGCGCCAGCTTCCCGGCTGGTCTGGTGCCCGTGCCGGAGCAGTGCAAGAACCTGGATTCCTCCTCGCCGGACTGGAAGCGGTTGGATTGCCAGACCAACCTGCACATGAATTTCTACGGCGTCACGCTGGGGGCGCAGGGCAACATCTACGAAGTCAATCAGGTGTCGACTGATGACCCTTACGCCAACCCGCCGAACTGGAACGCCAATGGCGACCCGGTGACGGCCGACGACGGTCGCGTGATCGACGAACTGTGGCACGCCTCGATCAACAGCCGCGGCGAGTTCATCAATGCCAAGACGCCTTCCGACGTGACCGATGCGATGCGTCGCGTGCTGTCGGCAGTCAGTTCGGGTTCTTCGCCGTCGGGAACGTTCGCGCAGAGTGGTGCCCGTATCGGCCCAGGGTCGCTGACGGTGGTGCCGATGTACGACGTCCAGAACAATGGCACTGACTGGTTCAGTCGCCTCACTGCCAGCCAGGCCACGGTTAATCCGACGACCCGCGAAGTGCAGTACACGCGTATTTGGGAAGCCAGCGAGCAGTTCCCGGCCGCCACTGCGCGCAACGTGTATTTCAATGATGCCGGTACGGTGCGCAAGTTCGGCGCGACCACGGTGTCATTGGCGGGATTGTGCGGCCTTTCGTCCACGCAGTACCCGGCGCAGTCGATCTGCAATGCCTCAACGCTCACCGCGCTGGGGGCCGATGCTGCGGCAGCGGCAAACTATCTGCTCGGCGATACCAGTCGTGAAGTCCGTCGTGGTGGCCGGCTGCGCGATCGCACTACGGTACTGGGCGACATCATCAATTCCACGCCAGTCATCAGTGCGCCGGGAGACGACTTCGGGTATCGCGCATTGGCCGGCAGCCTGGGTACCAGCTATTCCACCTATCTGGGGACCAAGCGCGCGAAGCGCCGTTACACGGTCTATGCCGGTGCCAATGATGGCATGTTGCATGGATTCGACGGCGGCATGGATGCGGCAGGCACCGTGGGAGGACAGGGTGGTCGCGAGTTGTTCGGATATATCCCGGCCACCTCTTATGGGCATATGGGTAACCTGCTGATCCCCAACGATCCAGAGAAGAAGTACGCACAGCCGTTCGTGCACAAGTATTTCGTGGACGGTCCGCTGACCGTCGGCGATACGTTCTACGGCGGTGACTGGCATACGACGCTGGTAGGTACTACCGGTGCCGGCGGCCGTGGTGTGTTTGCGCTGGATGTCAGCGCGCCCGACACCTTCGCTGGCGACAACCGCCTGTGGGAGATCAACGATCTCACCGGCGATGCGGCGGTCCGCGCCAATATTGGCCACGTCCTCGGCAAGCCGGTCATCGTACCGGTGCGTGCGGCCGATGGCTCGGTCAGCTGGAAAGCGATTTTCGGCAATGGCTATTCCAGCGCCAGCAACAAGGCGGTGCTGTTCGTGGTGGATATCGGTACCGGGACAGCGCCCCGGGTGCGCATGATTGAGGCCAGCGAGCCAGGTTCGACCATTGCAGGCAAGAATGGTCTGGGCAACATCGTGGTGCTTGATCGAGTTGACAGCACGCGCCTGGATCCTGCCACCAACGCGCCCATCCGTATCCGTGATGGCTACGCTGATACCGTCTATGCGGCGGACCTGAAGGGGGCGGTGTGGAAGTTCGATCTGCTGTCCGATGCGACAACGGTAACAGTGCCGGCGTTCACCACCGGGACCTTCGTGCAGAGCGGTTCTACCTACCGCCAGCCGATCACCGGTGGTCTGCAGGTGGCGTCCGGTGAGAGTGGCGGTGTGCTGGTGATGTTTGGCACCGGTAGCTTCTCGTTCAACGATGACACGCTGCCGATCTCCGGCACGCAGATCCAGAGCGTGTACGGATTCAATGATCTCTCCGCTGGCGTGATCACCAGCACCCTGACCCGCTCCAACCTCACGCCCAATACGTTGTCCACCACCGGAGGTGCGCGCAGCATCCAGGCCGGCACAGCACCGACCGGGGCGCGTGGCTGGTATGTGGATCTTCCTGCGGGTGAGCGTGCCGTGGGTTATCCGGAGCTTGCTTCCAGCACGTTGTTCATCACGACCTACGCGCCCGAATCGATCACCAGTGGCTGCAGCACCAGTGGTGCCAACTGGCTGCTGGGCCTGAGCCCGCGAACCGGGCTCGGAGCGCTGGCGGGCATGCGTATGGGGTCGATCACGGGTACGGCGGCGTCCGAGGGTACGGCGGGTGTACAGCTGAGTACCGGTGGTAATGCTCCGGTCAAGGATGTGGGCGTTTCGGTGGTTCCCCGTCTGCAGCCGGCCAACAAGCCCTCGGATGACGCCGAGATTCCGACGGTTCCCAGTGGCGCGGGCTGCTGGATCGCGGTCAACGTCTCTGGTGCCGCGCCCATGTATGCCCCTTATCCCTGCGGCCGTCAGTCCTGGCGCCAGATCCAGTAACGGAGAGTTCGAGTGAACATGTTCCCCACGAATGCAGGTCTGTTGGCGCGCCAGCCTCGTGCGTTTGCGCAGATGAAGGGATTCACCCTGGTCGAACTAATGATCGTGGTTGCCGTGATCGCGATCCTGGCGGCGGTGGCTTATCCTTCTTATGTCGAACAGGTACGCAAGTCACGACGGGCCCAGGCGAAGGCGGATCTTGTCGAGTACGCCCAGTTGGCCGAGCGCTCGCATACGACCAACAACACCTACGCAAATTTCCGGTTCAGCGGCGGCGCCACAAGTGCCCAGTCGCCTCGCGAAGGCGGCACGGCGAACTATGCGGTGACCGTACAGGCCGCACAGAGCACCTTCACGCTGACGGCGACCCCGCAGGGTGAACAGGCCAAGGACAAGTGCGGCACCCTGTCCATCAATCAGGCCGGCGTAAAGACCGCCAGCGCGTCGACGGTGGCAGCCTGCTGGTGAATGTTGTGATCGGGGCTTGCATCCCATCCTGGCACCTACTAGAATGCGCCTCCCCGCCCGAATAGCTCAGCCGGTTAGAGCACTTGACTGTTAATCAGGGGGTCGTTGGTTCGAGTCCAACTTCGGGCGCCAGATACTGAAAAAGCCGCGAGAACTCGCGGCTTTTTCTTTTCCTGCAGTTTGCCATGGCCCGCAGGCAGACCTTCAACAGCCAGAATCTCCGTCCAATCGTTGGGAGCGGACTCGTCCGGTATTGCTGACGACGACTTCAGCCTGGGCATGTTCGCGTTGGCAGATCAGGATTCTTGCATTTCGGCCGAGACTGCGCCCGTCCGCGCGGAACTCCAGAGTTGGGCGCCCGGTACTGTTGCGAGCGGCCAATCGCCTGCGCGGTGTCAGCGCCTGATGCAGGATGGGGACGGTCGAGCTATCCTGGCCGGGCTGGTACAGCATCCAGCCATGGCTCCAATCTTCGCCGCAGATCAGTCCATCCGAGCTGGCACAGATGCCGATGGTCCGGCGCCGGCTGAGTGCCGTTGCCCGTGCCTGGTTCAGGGCGCTGTGCAACTGCATGCGCAGGCGATCCGACTGCAGTTGTTCCAGTGCGCCTCCCAGTGAGGGAAGCGCCAGGCTGGCAAGCACCGCCAGCACGGCGATGACCACCAGCAGTTCAGTCAGGTGCACGCCCCGCGCGAAGCGGGGGCCAAGGGGACAGGGGGCGTGGGTCGGGTGCATGCATCCAGCCTCCGCGCCCTGCTGCGCGGCCGCCATCGGGAATCCCCCTGGCGGACTGCCCGGCAACCCCTCAGCCAGCCGTCACCCCTCGCCCCGTATACTCATCATTCCCGGGAACTGGCAACACCATGAGCGACAGTTTTGAACTTGTCTCGCCGTATTCGCCGGCGGGCGACCAGCCCGATGCCATCGCGAAGCTGACCAGCAACTTCGAGGCAGGCATCGCCAAGCAGACCCTGCTCGGCGTGACCGGCTCGGGCAAGACCTACACCATCGCCAACGTCATCCAGAACGTGCAGAAGCCGACGCTGATCATGGCGCCGAACAAGACGCTGGCGGCGCAGCTGTATGGCGAGTTCAAGGCGTTCTTCCCGCACAACGCGGTGGAGTATTTCGTCAGCTATTACGACTACTACCAGCCCGAAGCCTACGTGCCGTCGTCGGACACCTTCATCGAGAAGGACAGTTCGATCAACGAGCACATCGAGCAGATGCGGTTGGCCGCGACCAAGACCCTGCTGTCGCGCCCGGATGCGATCGTGGTGGCCACGGTGTCCGCGATCTATGGCCTGGGTGCACCGGAAGACTATCTGTCACTGCGCCTGATCCTGTCCAAGGGCGAGCGCATCGACCAGCGCGACCTGATCAATCACCTGACCCAGCTGCAGTACACGCGCAATGAGTACGAGCTGCAGCGCGGTACCTTCCGCGTGCGCGGCGAAGTGATCGACGTGTTCCCGGCCGAGTCGGACAGCGAGGCACTGCGCCTCGAACTGTTCGATGGCGAGGTCGAGAAGATCACCCTGTTCGACCCGTTGACCGGCGAAACGCTGCGCAACATGCAGCGCTTCACGGTCTACCCGAAGACGCACTATGCGACCACGCGCGAACGCGTGCTGGCGGCGATCGAGACGATCAAGGTGGAGCTGAAGGAACGGCTGGAGCAGCTGTACGCGCAGAACAAGCTGGTGGAGGCGCAGCGCCTGGCCCAGCGCACGCAGTTCGACCTGGAAATGATGGCCGAGGTCGGCTACTGCAACGGCATCGAGAACTACTCACGGCACCTGACCGGCAAGAACGCCGGCGAGCCGCCGCCGACCCTGTTCGACTACCTGCCGGCCGATGCGCTGCTGGTGATCGACGAATCGCATGTGACCATTCCGCAGATCGGCGCCATGTTCAAGGGTGACCGCTCGCGCAAGGAGACCCTGGTGGAGTTCGGCTTCCGCCTGCCGTCGGCGCTGGACAATCGTCCGCTGCGTTTCGAGGAATGGGAGGAGCGCTGCCCGCGCGCGATCTACGTGTCTGCCACGCCGGGGCCTTACGAATACCGCGAGGCCGGTGACGAGATCACCGAGCTGGTGGTGCGCCCGACCGGCCTGATCGACCCGGTGGTGGAGATCCGCCCGGTGGGCACCCAGGTCGACGACCTGATGAGCGAGGCCAACGAGCGCATCAAGGCGGGTGACCGCGTGCTGGTCACCACGCTGACCAAGCGCATGGCCGAGAACCTCACCGAATACCTCACCGAGCATGGCATCCGCGTGCGCTACCTGCACTCGGACGTGGACACGGTCGAGCGCGTGGAGATCATCCGCGACCTGCGCCTGGGCAAGTTCGATGTGCTGGTCGGCATCAACCTGCTGCGCGAAGGCCTGGACATGCCCGAGGTATCGCTGGTGGCGATCCTCGACGCCGACAAGGAGGGCTTCCTGCGTTCCACCGGCTCGCTGATCCAGACCATCGGCCGCGCCGCGCGCAACGTGCGCGGCAAGGCGATCCTGTACGCCGACAGGATCACCCGTTCGATGCAGGCGGCGATCGATGAAACCGACCGCCGCCGCGCCAAGCAGGTCGAGTACAACGAAGAACATGGCATCGTGCCGCGCTCGGTGGCGCGCCCGATCGTCGATGTCCTCGAAGGCGCGCGTTCGGATGCTGCTGAGAAGGAGGTGAAGAAGGGCAGGGGCAAGGGCCGGGCGGGCGTGGCCGAAGAGGCGGCCGACTATCGTTCGCTGTCGCCGGCGCAGCTTGGGGTCCGTCTCAAGGCGCTGGAACAGCAGATGTACCAGCACGCCAAGGACCTGGAATTCGAGGATGCCGCGCGCGTGCGTGACCAGATCCGGCAGCTGAAGGAAGCCAGCCTGGGCTGAACGCGGCAGTGCAGCATCATCTTCACAAAAGTGTTGCGCTTCCCTGCCGGCATCCGTAATATACGCGGCCTGCACCGACGCAATCGCGGAAATGCAGAAGCAAAACGGGCGGTTAGCTCAGCGGTAGAGCACTACCTTGACATGGTAGGGGTCACAGGTTCGAACCCTGTACCGCCCACCACGAAGTCCTCGCAGGAGGGCTGTCGTGAACTGCAAAGCCCGGCCCTGGCGCCGGGTTTTTACGTAACAAGGCCAGTCTTCGGGCGGCAAGAACAAGATGGGCGGTTAGCTCAGCGGTAGAGCACTACCTTGACATGGTAGGGGTCACAGGTTCGAACCCTGTACCGCCCACCACCTGCTCCCGGCGTTGCCGGTGTAGCGGTGGAAACGATGAAAGCCGGCCCCGGGGCCGGCTTTTTTCGTTCCGGGGACAGTGCCCCGGTGTTTCCGCGAAGCCGCCCCCCTACCGGTTCAGTGGCGTGAAATCAGCGGGTGATGGTGATCGAACGCTGGATCTGCCAGTGGCCATCGACGCGCTCCCACAGCTGCGCCACACGTACCCGGGCCAGCGCAGCATGAGGGCTGCCGCCGTGGTCGCCTGCCGGTTGCTGGCTGCCCAGGCGCAGCACGCGATCCTGGCGCAGGTGATAGAGCTGCAGGGGCAGCGCTTCATGCGTGTCCTGCGGGCCCTCGGTGCTCAGGATCTGGCTGCGCAGGGCATCCTCGGTGGGCCCGCTGCCGTCGCCGAACAGGCTGGAGAACAGCAGGATCAGGGCAAGCATCGGCATGGCACGGTGCTCCAGCGGGAAAGTGCATGCAGGCTGGCATGGCCGGCCGGGCACCGCAGCCGGCCTGCGACGAAGGCGGGGATTGCGTCGCCAAAGGCAGGCAGGCGCCGATGAATCCGGGCCGCGCAGGCGTAGACTCGGCGCTACCGCGCAACCGCGCCATCACTGCAAGGAGCTGCCACATGAGCGATCACGTCCCGGTGTCCAGGCCCAATCCGTTCCTGGAACGCCTGTTCGGCGGCAACATGCTGGAAGGCACGTTCAAGGCAGTGATCTGGGTTGCGATCCTGTGCGCGCTGCTGGCGTGGACCACGCTGCGCTGAGCGACGCTACCGCGCGGGCTTCTCTGCTGATGCAGTGAATGCGGGTGCCGCCGCAAGGGTGCGGCGGCAGTGTCCGTGCGTGTGTCGTCAGGCGCTGAAGGCCTGGCGCAGGCTGCGCAGGGTCGCCTGGCGATGTTCCCGGGCCGTCGGTTCGCCCATCTCCAGCTCCTGCAGGCGCAGTCCGACCAGGGTCATCGACAGCGCATAGCCGCGTGCGGCGTCGGCAACGCGTGACAGGCCCACTGCACGGCGTGCCAGTGCGTTCACGTGTTCAAGGTCGGGCATCAGCCCCAGATAGACGCGCTCGGCGCTGTCCAGGTCGGGCGCGCGCAGGATCGCGTGGGCTTCGGTGGCGGGGGAGACGGAGGCCATGGGGGGTCCTTGTCCGTAGGGGGCACGCGCTCAGAAGGCGCGCATCAGGGAAACGAAGGCTGACGTCTGCGTGCCACGTCGTGCCATCGGGCTGTCCTTCACTGCATCACCGAACCACTGGTTGGCCACCACGCCGGTGGCGCGCCATTTCGTGCCCAGCGGCGTGCTGACCGCGATCTGCAGGCTCGGCGACGTGGTACTGCCCGGGCGGTAAGCGGCGAGGCCCGAGCGCAGGGCTTCTTCGTCGCTGATGCCGTAGTAGTAGTCGAGCAGCCGTGCACTGGAATGCACCACGCCCGCCCGCGGCACCCAGGTGAAGCGGCCCGCCTGGATCGGATAGCTGTAATGCAGGCGCGACTCGATACCACCACCATGGCCGGTGACTTCCCGCATCACGCTGGCCTCGACCATGCCCCAGTCGGCGCTGTACTCACCGTTGATCCCCGCCATGGCCGACATCTGCCGGCTGTGCAGGCGGCGCAGCTGCACATCGTTCACATCATCGGTCTTGAAGCGCAGCGTGTAGGGCGTGACCGCCGCCGACAGGCGCAGTCCCTGGCCCTTGTAGAGGTACATGCCCAGCGAGCCGGGGCTGGCGAAGAAACGCTCGCCCTGCCAGGCAACGGCCGGTACCACCAGCGGTTTGACGTCATAGTGCGCGTATGCGCCGGAGGTGGCGCCAGCGCTGATGCCGGCCTGCACGCCCGGATCCTGCCCGGCAGCATGGGTGAGCAGCGGCACGCCGAGGGCAGCGGTGAACAGCAGCGGGCGCAGCAGGGTCGGGGACAGCGACGGCATCGATCAGCCACGTTGCAGGGGATGGCTGCGCATGGTGACGGGGCAACATTGTCAGAACATTGCGCCCGCGCGTTCGGCATGCATGAGCGCAAAATCACGGCGCCAGGCACTATGATCGGCAGCGTTTCCGGTTGACGAGTCCCTGATGCGCATCCTCCTGGTCGAAGACGATCCTGATCTGTCCCGTGCCCTGCAGTCGGGCCTGGAGCGGCAGGGCGTGGTCGCCGACGTGGTCGGCAGCCTGGCCGAGGCCGCGCTCGCATTGCGCGAACCGGTGCACCAGCTGCTGCTGCTCGACCGTCAGCTGCCCGATGGCGATGGCGCCGGATTCGTCGCGACGGCGCGCGCGCTGCGGCCGAACCTGGCGGTGATCATGCTGACCGCCAAGGGCACGCTGTCGGACAAGGTCGAAGGCCTGGACGTCGGTGCCGATGACTATCTGGTCAAGCCGGTGGCGATCGAGGAACTGATGGCACGCATCCGCGCCGTTTCGCGCAGGCCTTCGGCGATGGTGACGCCAAGCCTGCGGCTGGGGCGGCTCGAGTTCGATTTCGAATCGCTGCAGGCACAGGTGGAGGGCCAGCCGCTGGCATTGCCACGGCGGCAGGTGCTGGTGCTGCAGGCGTTGGCAATGCGGCAGGGGCGCACGGTCACCCGCAGTGCGTTGGAGGCTGCGGTGTACGGCTTCGACGATGAGATCCAGTCCAATGCGCTCGACGCGCACATCTCCAAGCTGCGCAAGGCGCTGCAGCAGGCCGGTGCCGGCGTGGAGATCCATGTGATCCGGGGCGTCGGCTACCTGCTGGCGGAGGCCTGAGATGGCCCGTCCAATCCGTTCGATCACCCTTGGCCTGGCCTGGCGCCTGTTCCTGGCGCAGGCCTTTACCGTGCTGTTCGCGGTGGTCGCGCTGATCCTGACCTGGGGGGACAAGGACTCCTGGGGCATGGACATGTTCGTTGCCGAGGCCGTGGCCAAGGCGGTGCACAGCGAAGGCGGCCGCCTGGTGCTGGACCAGGCGCGCTGGGACAAGCTCGATGCCAACGCCGGCGGCAATCTCTGGTTCGCCGCTGTGGACGACAAGGGCATGTGGCTGGAGCGCGGCACCGTTCCGGCGATCCACGCGCCGCTGCTCGCCCGCCTGCCGACCGTGGGTGCCACTGAGCTGGGTTCGCTGGTACCGCCCTATCTGGACGTGGCGCGGGTCATGATCCGCAACGAGGATGGGCGCCGCATCACGGTGATGGTTGGTGGCGCACCCAAGGGCGGTCTGCTGGATGGCGCGCTGATGGTGTTGCGCCTGATCGGCCTGTGGTTCTTCCTGCCATTGATCGTCGTCACCCTGCTGGTGATGCCGACCGTGATCCACCGTGCGATGCGAGGCGTGCGCCGTTCCGCGCAGCAGGCCAAGGAACTGGACATCGGCCAGCCCGGTGCGCGCCTGGATGCGCAGCTGGTCTCCACGGAAGTGGCACCGCTGGTGGAAGCGTTCAACGACGCCATCGACAAAGTGCAGCAGGGCTATGCCGCGCGCGACAAGTTCCTCGCCGACGCCGCGCACGAGCTGCGCGTGCCGATCGCCGTGGTGCAGGCGCGCCTGTCGCAGCTGCCGCAGGGCGAGCTGAAATCGCAGCTGCTGACCGACGTGGCACGGCTGGGCAATGTTGCCGAGCACCTGCTCGACCTGCAGCGCCTGGACCGCAACGTGGGTGCATTGCAGCGGCTGGACCTGGCCCTGCTGGTGCGTGAAGCAGCGGCGGACCTGGCGCCGTTGGTGGTTGGCGCCGGTTATGGCTTCGAAGTGGATGCGCCGGAAGTGCCGGTGTGGATCCACGGTGACAGCCTGGCGCTGGGGCGGGTGATCGCCAACCTGGTACACAACGCGATCGTGCATGGCGGTGGCCGAGGCACCATCTGCGTGCGGCTGGATACGCGCGGGTTGCTGGAAGTCAGCGACCAGGGCGCGGGCATTCCGGTGGGCGACCGTGAGGCGATCTTCGAACCGTTCCATCGCCTGCGCGCGGCGGGCAGCGGTAGTGGCCTCGGCCTGCACCTGGTGAAGGAAATCGTGCAGCACCACGGTGGCTCGGTCAGTGTCGGCGAAGCCTCGGGGGGCGGCGCGAGCTTCCGGGTCAACTTCCATCGCGGCAGCGTTCGACGCTGACGCAGCTTCGGGGCAAGTCCCGATAGGCAACCTGCTGCCGGCGGCGGCAGGCTGGCTGCATGGCCGATGAGCGTTCCGCGTCTCCCTTGCTGGGCAGTGGCTCCGCTGCGGCGCTGACGCTGGGCGCGCTGGCCTGCGTGCAGCTGCCGCTGCTGCCGCCGCTGTGGGCCTGCACGCTGATGATCGTGCTCGGCAGCGCAGGGTGGGGGCTGCGCTGGCGCGGGCGTCTGCTTGCGGTCGTGCTGTTCGGTGTCGGCTGGACGGCGGTGCACGGGCACTGGGCGCTGCAGGAGCAGCTTCCACCGGGCCAGCCGCCACGGAATGTGGTGGTCAGTGGCCGGGTCATCGATCTGCCGGATCACGGCGCCGCGCACACCCGCTTCCTGCTTCAGGTCAATGAGAGCACCGACCTGCCATCACTGCGTGGCAAACGCCTGCAGGTCACCTGGAACGATGTCTGGCATGCGCGCGCTGCCGCCGACACCGGCCCTGGGCGGCACCAGGTCCGCGCCGGCGCGCAGTGGAATCTGGCCCTGCGCGTGCGTGCGCCGCGTTCGCGGATCAATCCCGGTGGTTTCGACGGTGAGCGCCATGCGTTGCTGCGAGGCGTGTCCGGCAGTGGGACAGTGCGGGCGCCGGCCAGCGCGCGTGAGCTGCAGGCCGCGCATGGCCTGCCAGCATGGCGTGAGCGCACCAGTGCCGCCATTGCCGCGCAGGTGGCCCATCCGGCCGCGCGCTTCGTGCAGGCGTTGGCATTGGGCGATACGCGTGGCCTGTCCGACAGTGATTGGGATCAGTTGCGGGCGCTGGGACTGACCCATCTGGTGGCCATTTCCGGGTTCCATGTTGGGGTGGTCGCGGGGCTGGGGGCGCTGCTGTGCCGGGGGCTGTGGTGGCTGTGCCCCCTGCTGGCCTGCCGTTGGCCACGTCCGCAGGCGGCGGCCTGCGCCGCGGCCCTGGCCGCAGCAGGCTACGCGCTGCTGGCCGGCGGTGAATTGCCGACCGTGCGCACTGCGCTGATGATCGGGTTGGTCGCACTGGCGCGCAGCGGGCGACGACCGCTCGGTCTCGTGCAGGGGCTTGCGCTGGCGGCGCTGGCGCTGCTGCTGCCGGCGCCCCTGGCGGTGCTGTCGGCGGGCTTCTGGCTCAGTTTCGGTGGCGTGTTGTGGCTGGTGTGGTGCCTGCCGCAGGGACGTCCGCGCGGGGTGGCCACCCACCTGCGCGGGTTCCTGGCCGCACAAGGGGTGGCCAGCGTCGGCCTGTTGCCGCTGGGCATCGCCTTGTTCGGGGGCACCGCCTGGCTGGGGCCGCTGGTGAACCTGCCGGTCATCCCGTGGTGGACCCTGCTGGTGGTGCCGCTGTCGCTGCTGGGCACCGCCCTGCAGGTGCTGCGTGACGGGGGCGGGCGCTGGGCGTGGCGTGCGGCGGCGTGGCTGTTCGAGATCAGCTGGCAGGCCCTGCAGCCACTGGCGGCGCATCCGCAGGCGATGTGGTGGCTGGCCGAGGCGCCGGCCTGGGCCGTGCCGGCGGCGCTGCTGGGCGTGTTCTGGTGGCTGCTGCCACGCGGTGCCGGGGGCGGGCTGGCTGGCCTGCTGCTGTGCCTGCCGCTGCTGTGGCCGGCGCGTGAGCGCCCGGCCGAGGGGGAGCTGGAGCTGCTGGTGCATGACGTCGGCCAGGGAACGGCGGTGTTGCTGCGTACCGCGCGGCATGCGCTCTGGTATGACGTGGGGCCGCCGAACGGGGGCGAGGGCAGTGAGCGGATCCTGGTTCCGTCACTGCGGGCGTTGGGCCAGGCTCCGCCCGAGCGGGTGCTGCTCAGCCACGACGATCTCGATCATGCGGGCAACCTGCCGCGCCTGCGTCTTCAGCTGCCGGGTCTGTCATTGCTGGCGCCGCCGGGCAGTACGATCGCCGGGGCCGGGCGTTGCCAGCGCGGCCTGCGCTGGCACTGGGACGGCGTCGATTTCCAGGTGCTGCACCCGGATGCCGGCAGCCAGCGGGCCGAAAACGAGGACAGCTGCGTGCTGCGCGTGGCCGCTGCCCATGGCGTGGTCCTGTTGCCGGGGGACATCGGCCGTCCGGCCGAACAGGCGCTGTTGCGGGCGTCTCCGGCGGCGCTGAAGGCGGATGTGGTGCTGGTGCCGCACCATGGCAGCGGCGGCAGCTCCAGCGCGCCCTGGGTGGCGGCGGTGTCCCCCCGGCTGGCGCTGGTCTCGGCCGGGCACCAGAACCGTTTCGGCCACCCGCGCCGGGACGTGGTCCGGCGCTGGCAGGCGCAGGGGGCCGAGGTGGTGTCCACCGTGGAGTCCGGTGCGATCCGCGTATGGCTTGGCGCACAAGGGCTGCAGCTGCGTGAACAGCGTATCCATGCATCCCGGTGGTGGGATGCCGCTGGGCGGGCGCGGTCGGCTGCTATCCTATCGCCGATCGAACAAGCGGCCGTTGGGCCGGAGGGTTGAAACGTGTGGGAACTGGTCAAGGCCGGTGGCTGGCCAATGGTGCCGCTGCTGCTGTTGGGCGTACTGGCTTTGGCGATCATCCTGGAGCGTTTCTGGTCCCTGCGGCGAACGGAGGTGCTGCCGCCTGGCCTCGGCCAGGAAGTGCGCAACTGGGCCGCGCGCGGCAAGCTTGACCCGGCGCACCTGCAGACCCTGCGCGCCAACTCGCCGTTGGGAGCGCTGCTGGCGGCCGCGCTGGAAGCCCGCAACCGCCCGCGCGACCAGATCCGCGAGCGCATCGAGGATACCGGTCGCCATCTGGTGCATCGCATGGAGCGTTTCCTCAACGCGCTGGGCACCATCGCTTCGGCCGGCCCGCTGCTGGGCCTGCTGGGCACCGTGATCGGCATGATCCAGATGTTCCTTGGCATCCTCGACCATGGCGTGGGTGATGTGAACCAGCTGGCCGGCGGTATCGGCAAGGCCCTGGTGTGCACCGCCACCGGCATGATCGTGGCCATCCCGGCACTGATGTTCCATCGCTACTTCAAGGGCCGCATCCACGGCTACGTGGTGGAGATGGAGCAGGAAGCCAGCGCCCTGCTGGACACGCTCGACGGTCGCCCGGGGGTGATGAACCCGTCCCCGTCGGCACGCCCGGCCAACGCCGCCACGGCGAAGGCCTGATCGATGCGTATCGGCAATGACCGATCCCAGGATGAGCCGCATATCGATCTGGTCCCGCTGATCGACGTCATCCTGGTGCTGATCATCTTCTTCGTGGTCACCACCACCTTCGATGCGCGCTCGACGTTGCAGGTGCAGCTGCCCACCGCCAGCCAGCAGCCCAACAACGAGCCGCCGCGTTCGCTCAGCGTGCTGATCAACGCCGAAGGCCGCTATTTCATCAATGATCAGGAAGTGCTGCGCAGCGATGTCGAGTCGGTCAAGCAGACCATCGCCGCCGTCGCCGGCAGTGATCGCAGCCAGCCCGTGCTGCTGCGCGCCGACGCGCGTACTCCCTACCAGGCCGTGGTGACTGCGCAGGACGCGCTCGGTCAGCTCGGTTTCCGTCGTATCGCCATTGCAACTGCGCCAGAGGTGCGTCCATGAGTTCCCATCACGCGCCGGTGTGGCCGATCTACAAACGTCTGCTGGGCTACACCCGCACCTACTGGGTGTTCATGGTGGGCGCGGTCATTGCCATGGTGGTCGAAGCCCTGGCCGGCTACCACTTCACCAAGCTGATGGAGCCGCTGGTCAACGAAGGTTTCGTCGATCCGCAGCCGCGCGCGGCCGTGGTGCTGCCGCTGACCATCCTCGGCCTGTTCCTGATGCGCAGCGTGGCCACCTGGGTCAGCGACTACACGCTGGCCAAGACCGGCCGCAGCGTGGTCCGCGACCTGCGTGAGCAGGTGCTGCAGAAGTACCTGCACCTGCCGTCGTCGCACTTCGATACCGAAGCGACGCCGGTGATGGTCAGCCGCCTCAACTTCGATACGGAACAGGTCACCCAGGCCAGCGCCGACGCGCTGAAGACCGTGGTGGCCGATACCCTCACCATCATCGCGATGCTGGCGGTGATGCTGCAGATGAGCGTCAAGGTCACCCTGGCGATGCTGGTGGTGGTGCCGCTGATCGGCGTGATCGTGTCCTACGTCGGCAAGCGCTACCGGCGCATCAGCCGCGGCATCCAGGACGGCATGGGCACGATGGCCCAGACCGCCGAGCAGTCGCTGGCCGCGCAGCAGGAAGTGAAGGTGCATGGCACCCAGCAGCACGAGATCTCGCGCTATTCGCGCCTGGCCAACCGCATGCTGGCGCTGAACATGAAGGTCGAGGTCACCCGCGCCGCCGCGTCCAGCGTGGTGCAGTTCCTGGCCGCACTGGCGCTGGCGGTGATCGTCTGGGTGTCGACCCGCGAAGCCCTCGCGGGCCGCCTCAATGCCGGCCAGTTCATGGGCCTGATGACCTCGATGATGGCCATCATTCCCTCACTGCGTCGCCTGACCAGCGTACAGACCTCGATTTCGCGCGGTGTTTCCGCCGCCGAGCGCCTGTTCGGCATCATCGACATGCCGGTGGAGCGTGACGAGGGCCAGCACCGCGTGCAGCGCGTGCGCGGCGAACTGGCGTTCGACCACGTCATGCTGCGCTACCGCGAAGACAGCGGCATTGCCCTGGATGACATCAGTTTCGTTGCCAGGCCGGGCACGGTGACGGCTATTGTCGGCCGTTCGGGCAGCGGCAAGACCAGCCTGATCCGGCTGGTGCCGCGTTTCTACGAGCCCAGCGGCGGTGTCATCACCCTCGATGGCGTGGCCCTGGACGACTACCCGCTGGCCGACCTGCGCCGCCAGGTGGCGATGGTCGGGCAGAAGGTCATGCTGTTCGACGACACCATCGCCGCCAACATCGCCTATGGCATGGAAGCGACCGACGAGCAGATCCGTGCGGCCGCCGAAGCTGCCAACGCCTGGGAGTTCATCGCACGCATGCCGCAGCAGCTGCAGACTCCGGTGGGTGAGAACGGCGCGCTGCTGTCCGGTGGCCAGCGCCAGCGCCTGGCGATTGCCCGCGCGATCCTGCGCGATGCTCCGATCCTGATCCTCGACGAAGCCACTGCGGCGCTGGACAACGAATCCGAGCGCCTGGTGCAGGATGCGCTGCAGCGCCTGATGCCGGAACGCACCACGCTGGTCATCGCGCACCGCCTGTCGACCATCGAGCATGCCGACCAGGTGCTGGTGATGGACCATGGCCGCATCGTTGAACGCGGCACCCACAAGGAGCTGCTCGAACTGGGCGGCCTGTACCAGCATCTGCACAGCATGCAGTTCCGCGAAAGGCAGGACTGATGGCCGGCAAGGGTACCCAGACCCCGCCGTACTGGTACGACGGCAGCCCGGTTCCGTGGACGATGCGCCTGCTGGCGCCCCTGTACGCAGGTGTCACCGCACTGCGCCGGCGCGCCTATCGGCGTGGCTGGCGCAAGCGCCACTCGCTGCCGGTGCCGGTCATCGTGGTCGGCAACATCACCGCCGGTGGTACCGGCAAGACGCCGCTGACCATTGCCCTGGTCGAGCGCCTGCGCGCGGCTGGCTGGAAGCCGGGCGTGGCCAGCCGCGGCTATGGTCGCGAAGACGCCGACAAACCGCTGTGGGTGCAGGCCGATACGCCAACCGCCAAGGGCGGTGACGAACCGGTGCTGATTGCCTGGAAGACCGGCGTGCCAGTGCGCGTGGACCGCGACCGTGTCGCCGCCGGCAAGGCGCTGATCGAGGCCGGCTGCGATGTGATCGTCTGCGACGACGGCCTGCAGCACTACCGCCTGGCGCGCGACATCGAGATAGAAGTGGTCGATGCGCAGCGTCGCTACGGCAATGGCCGGATGATTCCGGCCGGGCCGTTGCGCGAGCCGGTCAGCCGCGCCAGCGAATGCGATTTCCGGGTGGTCAACCTCGGCCAGGCCGATGAGGAAACCGCAGCCCAGGCCTGTGGCTTCGGCCAGTGGCCGATGGCGCTGCACATCGACAGTGCGCAGCCGCTGGCCGGTGGCCGCGCCCGCCCGCTGGCGTACTTCAAGGGCCAGCGCATGCACGCGGTGGCCGGCATTGCCCATCCCCAGCGCTTCTTCGACATGCTGCGCGCGCGCGGGATCGGCGTGGTGCCACATGCGTTCGCCGACCACCAGGCCTACCAGCCACAGGACCTGTCCTTCGGCAGCCAGCTGCCGGTATTGATGACCGAGAAGGACGCGGTGAAATGCCGTGCGTTCGGCAACGACTGGCACTACGCGGTTCCGCTGCGCGCCGAGCTGCCCGCGGCGTTCTGGGTGGCGCTGACCGATCGCCTGGACAAGCTGCGACCGAACTGAGTGGCGCGGCGGCGCTTGCATTCACGCGCCGCTGGCCGCATTCCCGTTGTAACGAGCCTGCCGAGTACCGCCCGCATGACCGAATTCGTTGTCGCCATCCCGGCCCGCTATGCCGCCTCGCGGCTGCCGGGCAAGCCGTTGCGCCCGCTGGGCGGCGAGCCGCTGGTGCTGCATGTGGCGCGCCGCGCGCTGCAGGCCGGTGCCCGTGAAGTCTGGGTGGCGACCGACGATCAGCGCATTGCCGATGCGCTGTCCGGGCTGTCCGAAGTGAAGGTGGCGATGACCGTGACCACGCACGCCTCCGGCACCGATCGCCTGGCCGAATGCGCGCGCATTGCCGGCTGGGCCGATGACACGGTGGTGGTCAACCTGCAGGGTGACGAGCCGTTCGCACCGGCGGCCGGCATCCGCGCGGTGGCCGATGCGCTGGTCGCTGGCAATGCGCCGATCTCGACCCTCGCCACGACCGTCGAGGACGCGCACACCCTGTTCGACCCGAACGTGGTGAAGCTGGTGCGCAACGTGCGCAACGAGGCGATGTACTTCAGCCGCGCGCCGATCGCCTGGCACCGCGACGGCTTCGCACGCAGCCGCGACACGCTGCCGGACGGCCACCACTGGTTGCGCCACATCGGCATCTACGGCTATCGCGCCGGCTTCCTGCAGCAGTTCGCGGCGATGCCGCCGGGCCAGCTGGAGCAGGTCGAATCGCTGGAGCAGCTGCGCGTGCTGGAAGCGGGCTACCCGATCAGCGTGGCGATCTCGCCCGAGCCGTTCCCGCCGGGCATCGACACGCCCGAGGACCTGGAGCGCGCCGAGGGACTGCTGCAGGCGATGGCGGCGCGATGAGGCTGCTGGTCGTCTGCCTCGGCAACATCTGCCGTTCGCCGATGGCCGAAGGGGCGCTGCGCGCACGCCTGGATGCCTCGCCGCTGGCCGGGCGGGTGCAGGTTGATTCGGCTGGCACTGGCGACTGGCACGTGGGCGAGCCGCCGGACCGCCGCGCGATCGCCTGCGCGGCCGGGCACGGCGTGGACATCGGCGGCCTGCGCGCACGCCAGCTGCAGGCCGTGGATTTCGACCGTTTCGACTGGATCCTGTGTGCCGACGAGGCGAACCTGCGTGATGCCGGGCGCCTGGCGTCGGCGGCGCAGCGTGAACGGCTGGCGTTGTACCTGCCCTGGTCGGGCGGGCAGGGGCGGGTAGCCATCCCTGATCCCTATACCGGCGGCAGCGATCATTTCGAACAGGTCTGGTCGCTGGTCGACGATGCTGCAAAACGTGCGGTGGCACGACTGTTGCATGACGCTGACTCCGGCATAATCGGGTCATGAACGTCCAGCCCGTCCCGGACCTGCCCGAGTTCGCCACCTGGCTCAATGCCACCCCCTGCACCCTGACCGAACTGCGCGGCCGGCCGGTCGCACTGCTGTTCGTCAATGCGGCCTCCGCCTGGAGTGCGCAACGCCTGGCCGAGTTCGGCCAATGGCTGTCGCGCCACCCCGGCAAGCTGCAGCCGCTGGTGCTGCAGGTGCCGCGCTTCGATTTCGAACGCGATGCCAGTGCCGCACTGAAGCTGCTGCGCCGCCAGGGCCTGGCCATGCCCGTGCTGCTCGATGCCGACTGGGATGGCTGGCGCCGCTTCGGCGTCACCGCCTGGCCGACCATGGTGCTGCTGGACGCGCAGGGCCGCGAGCAGCAGCGGCTGGTCGGGCAGGGAGCACCCGGTGAACTGGAGCGCGCCCTGAACGCGCTGTGCCAGGGCGCGCCTTCGGCGCCGCCGCGCGGCGGCAGCGAACTGCATCCGGAACCGCGCCAGGCGCTGCGTTTCCCGCTGGGGCTGGCGGTCAGCACCGAACGCCTGTACATCGCCGACAGTGGCCATCACCGCATTCTCGAATGCAGCCATGGCGGCCGCATCCTGCGCCAGTTCGGCCTCGGTACCGCCGATTTCATGGACGGCAACCTCGCCGAAGCGGCGTTCCACCGCCCGCAGGCGCTGGTGCTGGAGCGCGATTCGCTGTACGTCGCTGATACCGGCAACCACGCGGTGCGCCGCATCAACCTGCTGACCGGCATCGTCGACACGCTGTGTGGCAACGGGCGTCCCGGTGCGCCGGTGGAAGGTCCGGTGGCGCAGGCGCGGCAGGTCTCGCTGGACCATCCGGTCGGCCTGGCCATCGCCGACAACCAGCTGCACATCGCGATGGCCGGCGACAACCGTATCTGGAGTTACCACCTGGGCCAGCGCAGCCTGCAATGGCGCGCCGGCAGTGGTTCCATCGACGAGCGTGATGGCAGCGGCCACCTGGCTGCCTTTGCCCAGCCGACTGCGCTGGCCGTGGTGCAGCAGGTGCTGTACGTCGCCGACGCATTGGGATCCTCGATCCGTGCACTGCAGCTGCGAGGCGACCTGGTGCAGACGCTGGTCGGGCAGGGGCCCTGGCGCTTCGGCAGTGAAGACGGCCCGCGTGCGCAGGCCAGCCTGCAGTATCCGCAGGCGATCGCATTGAGCGCGGACGCTCCGCTGTTGTGGATTGCCGATACCGGCAACGGTCGCCTGCGCACGCTGCGCCTGGGCGGCGGTGAACTGACCACCCAGCCGCTGCCGCGCCGCCTGCATGGCCCGGCCGGCCTGGCGGTGGGGGCCGGTGCGGTGTGGATCGCCGAGACCGACGCCCATGCCGTGCTGCGATTCGATCCCGACAGTGGCGTGCTCAGCGAAGTCCCGATCAGCGAATGACCGACGTTCCCGCCCCGGCCTTCGACGGCAAGGCCTTCGCGGCCCAGCTCAGTACCGCCCCTGGCGTGTACCGCATGTACGCCGCCGACGACACCCTGCTGTACGTGGGCAAGGCCCGCGCGCTGCGCAACCGTGTCGGCAGCTATTTCAACGGCAGCCCGAAGAACGCGCGGATCATGTCGATGATCTCGCAGATCACGCGCATGGACGTGACCGTGACGCGCTCGGAAGCCGAGGCGTTGCTGCTGGAAAACCAGCTGATCAAGTCGCTGTCGCCGCGCTACAACGTCTCGCTGCGCGACGACAAGACCTATCCGCATGTGCTGCTGACCCGCGAGGATTGGCCGCGCATCGCGCTGCATCGCGGTCCGCGCGCCATCCCCGGGCGCTACTTCGGGCCGTATCCCGGCGTCACCGCCGTGCGCGAGACGCTGAACCTGATGCACAAGCTGTTCAAGCTGCGCAGCTGCGAGGACAGCGTGTTCCGCAACCGCTCGCGGCCGTGCCTGCAGTACCAGATCGGCCGCTGCAGCGCGCCCTGCGTGGAGCTGGTGCCGGCGCCGGACTACGCCGAATCGGTGCGTCGCGCCGCACTGTTCCTGGAAGGCAAGAGCGACGAGCTGACCCGCGAGCTGGGCGAGCAGATGCAGGCCGCCAGCGAGGCGCTGGAGTTCGAGCAGGCCGCACGCCTGCGCGACCTGATTTCCTCGCTGCGCAGCATGCAGACCCGCCAGTACGTGGACGGCCGCGCCGCCGACCTGGACGTGCTGGCGGTGGCCATGCAGGGCTCGCAGGCCTGCGTGCTGCTGCTGGCCTTCCGTGATGGCCGCAACCTCGGCACCCGCCCGTTCTTCCCGCGCACCAATGGCGAGGAAAGCCCGGAAGAGGTGCTTGCCGCCTTCGTCTCGCAGTACTACATCGAATTCGAGCCGCCGCGCGAGATCCTGCTGGACCGCGAGATTCCCGACGCCGACCTGCTGATCGCCGCGCTGTCGGCCTCAGCCGAGCGCAAGGTGCAGCTGAAGTGGAACGTGCGCGGCGAGCGCGCCGGCTATGTGGAACTGGCCAGCCGCAACGCGCAGCTGACCCTGGCCACTGAACTCAACAGCCGCAATGCGCAGCACGCGCGCAGCGATGCGCTGCGCGACATGCTGGGCCTGGCCGAGCCGGTCAAGCGGGTGGAGTGCTTCGACATCAGCCACACCCTGGGCGAAGCCACCGTGGCCTCGTGCGTGGTGTTCGACGCCGCCGGCCCGGTGCGCGCGCAGTACCGCCGCTTCAACATCAGCGGCATCGAGCCGGGCGACGACTACGCCGCCATGCGCCAGGCCATCGACCGCCGTTTCCGCCGCGCAGTGGAAGAGCAGGGCGTGCTGCCGGACGTGCTGCTGATCGACGGTGGCGCCGGCCAGCTGGCGCAGGCACAGGCCGCGCTGGCCGACCTGGGCGTGGAAGGCGTGCTGCTGGTGGGCGTAGCCAAGGGTGTGGAGCGCCGCGCCGGCCATGAAGCGCTGGTGATGCCCGACGGCCGCGAGCTGCGCCCCGGCGCGGCCAACCCGGCGCTGCAGTTCATCCAGCAGGTGCGCGACGAGGCGCACCGCTTCGCCATCACCGGCCACCGCGGCCGCCGCCAGAAGGCGCGGATGACCAGCAAGCTGGAGGACATCCCCGGCATCGGGCCGCGCCGCCGCGCCAGCCTGCTCAAGCATTTCGGCGGCCTGGTCGGCCTGAAAGCCGCTGGCGAAGCGGAAATCGCCAAGGTGGAAGGCATCAATGACGCCCTCGCGGCACGTATCTACGCTAACCTGCACGGGTTGGCCACGCCTGATGCGGCCGAGTAGAGAGAGAAGCACGCAAGCATGAAGTTGACCCTGCCCACCTGGCTGACGTTGTTGCGGATCGTGATGATCCCGGTGCTGGTGCTGGTGTTCTACCTGCCCTACACCTGGACCAACTTCGCTTCGGCGGCGATCTTCGGCCTGGCCGCGATCACCGACTGGCTCGACGGCTGGATCGCACGCCGTTACCAGCTGGAGTCGGCCTTCGGTGCCTTCCTCGACCCGGTCGCGGACAAGCTGATGGTGGCAGTGGCACTGTTCCTGATCGTGCAGGGCCACCCGACGCCGTGGATGGCGTTCTGGGCGGCGGTCATCGTCGGCCGTGAGATCGCGGTGTCGGCGCTGCGCGAGTGGATGGCCGAGCTGGGCCAGCGTGCCAAGGTGCGTGTAGCGATGATCGGCAAGGTCAAGACCACCGCGCAGATGGTTGCGCTGCTGTGCCTGCTGTATTCGGTGGCCCCGAACGTGCCGGTGGAAGACATCTGGATGGGCTGGCCGGTGTTCCACATCGGCGACTGGACCCTGGCGATTGCCGCCGTGCTGACGTTGTGGTCGGGCCTGCAGTACCTTCACGCCGCGTGGCCGAGCCTGCGCGATGACGAGCGCGCGGCGCGCGAGCGTGCGCGGCAGAAGAAGCTGGGCAACTGAGCGCCGGGGTCGGATCCCTTTCCGCAGGAAAGGGCTCTGACCCGATCGGTTCGCCTATCCACGCATGGCGTGGATCTACTGGAAATGCTGCATCCACGGATGATGCGGATCTATCGGTTTGCGCGGATGCTGCAGTAGATCCACGCCATGCATGGATACGCGGCGCCGGGCACCTCGCAGACCCTGAAAAAAAGCGCTTGACGCCATCCCTGGAACAGGTAGAATTTCGCCTCCCAAGCGGGAATAGCTCAGTTGGTAGAGCGCAACCTTGCCAAGGTTGAGGTCGCGAGTTCGAGTCTCGTTTCCCGCTCCAGATTCAAGAAAAACGCTCCCGCAAGGGAGCGTTTTTCGTTTGCGTCCAGGGCACTTCATCCCTGCTTCACCGCCACCCCATCGCCTCACCACGCGCGCTCGCGAAGCTGCATCTCCGTTCCAGTCCGGCGATGTCGCGATGCCTCATCAATCCTCCGCCTACGACCACGATGTGGTCATCGTCGGCGCCAGTTTCGCCGGTGCCGCCTGCGCGTTGGCCGCGGCCCAGTACGGCCTGCGTGTCTGCGTGCTTGAACGCAAGTCCGACCCCGGCGAACGCCTGCACACCACCGGCATCGTGGTGAAGGAGGCGATGGAGCAGACCTGGTTGGGACGCATGCCCGAACACCTGGTGCAACGCGTCGCGGATGTGCGTCTGTATGCGCCGAACCTGCGCAGCGTGTTGCTGGCAGCACCGGGCTATTACTTCCTCACCACCGATACGCCGAACCTGATGCGCTGGCTGGCCAGTGAGCTGCGCGCGAATGGCGTAGACCTTCGCCTGCAGCAGTCCTTCACCGACGCCCATGGCAATGGTGACGGCTGGCAGGTGGAAGGGGCGGGGCGGTGCGCCTATCTGGTCGGCGCCGATGGCGCGCGCTCACGCGTGGCCCGGCGCACTGGCCTCGGCCAGGTGCACGACAATCTCTACGGTGTCGAACGCGAGTTCGCCGGCCTGCAACTGCCGCAGGGTGATGCGTTGCATTGCTTCGTCAGCAAGCGCTATGCGCCGGGCTACATCGGCTGGGTGGCGCAGAATCCAACCAGCCTGCAGGTCGGGGTGGCGGTGCGCCATGACCCGGACCGGGTGCGGCCGCCAGATATCGATGGCTTCCTTGAGCACGTACGCGATGTGGTCGGCATTCCGCCCTCGGCGCGTCCTTCGGCCACCCGCGCCGGTCTGGTGCCGTGCGGCCGGCCGGCCGGCCCGATCAGCGGCCCTCGCCTGATCCTGACCGGTGACGCGGCGGGCATCGTCTCGCCGCTCTCGGCCGGCGGCATCCATTCCTCGTGGCGGCACGGCTGGGCGGTCGGCGAGGCGATTGCCCGCCATCTGCGTGGCCAAGGGCCGGACGCCGAACGGGTAGCACAACAGGTCGCCCCGGCCTTCCCCGGCAAGCGCCTGCTGCGCTGGGCGATGGATCACCTTCAGGCCGATTGGCCGCTCAATGCGCTGCTGCACACGGCTGCCACGCGGCGCATCGCCGAGCAGATCTACTTCCATCGCCGCGGCCTGCGCACGTGAAGGGAGCAGGCAGGGGCGCCTGAGCGCCGCCGCTGACGTCACGTGAAAATTCCTGTTGACGCCGTGCAGCAATATCGACACAATAGCGCTCCTTCGACGCAGGTCGAACGAAATCTGCGGGAATAGCTCAGTTGGTAGAGCGCAACCTTGCCAAGGTTGAGGTCGCGAGTTCGAGTCTCGTTTCCCGCTCCAAGTTATGATCTACGGACTTCCACTGACGTCTGTAAGTCGTTGAAAAGAGGAGCTTCGGCTCCTTTTTTCATTCCAGCGAAAGCCACGGAAATCCACTGACAGCCAGCGTTTTTGAGGCCAAAAACAAGGCCAAAGAATGCGGGTGGTGCCGGTTCCGGGTTGTTGCTGGGGTTGGATCGGGATGACAAGCAGCATCGGGCCTAAGTCCAAGACTTAGGAGCTTGATGATGACACTCTCTGATCTGACCGTGCGGCAAGCCAAGGCCGCCGAGAAAACGTACAGCATCCCCGACACCGATGGCCTCGGCCTGGTGGTCGCCCCCACCGGCGGCAAGTCGTGGCATTTGCGCTATTACTGGCTCGGCAAGCAAAAGCGCATCTCCCTGGGGAACTACCCCGAGATCGGTTTGCGCGAAGCGCGCACCTTGCGCGACGAAGCCCGGGCGCTTCTGGCAAAGGGCATCAACCCCCATACCGATCGCAAACAGAAGCGACACGCGGTCAAGCTTGCGGCCGACTACACCTTCAAGGCCGTCTTCGATGCGTGGGTCGAGCATCGCCGCAAGGAAATCAAGGAGGGCAGGAACAGCACGCTGTCGCAGATCCTGCGGATCTTCAACAAGGACGTGCTGCCCAGCCTCAAGCAGATGTCGATCTACGACATTCGCCGGCCCCAACTCCTGGGCGTCCTGGCGAGGATCGAGGAGCGCAAGGCGTTCACCACTGCCGAGAAGGTCCGCACCTGGCTGGGGCAGTTGTTCCGCTATGCCCTCGTCATCGTGGAGGGGCTGGAAGCCAATCCGGCCTCCGACCTGGACGTGGTGGCCGAGCCCAAGCCCCCGGTGAACCACAACCCCTACCTGCATCTTCGGGAGCTTCCCGAGTTCCTGCACAAGCTCAGGCTCTACAACCCTCGTGGTTGGCAGACCCAACTCGGCATCCGGCTGCTGTTCCTGACCGGCGTGCGTACCGGCGAGCTGCGGCTGGCGACCCCGGACCAGTTCGATCTCGACCGTGGCCTGTGGATCATCCCGCCGCAGATTGTCAAACAACTCCAGGACGAGATGCGCAAGGCCGGCAAGCGCCCGCAGGACGTTCCGCCCTACATCGTGCCGTTGTCCGTGCAGGCCATCGAGATCGTGCGCTACCTGTTGGGTGTGATGAAGCCGGCCCAGGTCCATCTGCTCACGCACCGCAGCGAACTCAAGAAGCGCATCAGCGAGAACACCCTCAACGCGGCCTTGAAACGAATGGGCTACGAGGATCAACTGACCGGGCACGGCATCCGCGGAACCATCTCGACGGCGCTCAACGAGATCGGCTATCCCAAGATTTGGGTGGACGCGCAGCTTTCGCACTCGGACCCGAACAAGGTGAGTTCGGCCTACAACCACGCCAAGTATGTTGAGCCGCGCCGTCGGATGATGCAGGACTGGGCGGATCGCCTCGACTTACTCGAACAGGGCCAGGTCGAAGCGGCCAGCGCCCACCTCACCATCCATATCGAGGGCGTGCCAGCCATCGCAGGGGAGGACAACCCCGACGCCATCGTTGCAGGCACTTCTGCGGCTTCGGCTCCGCCCGTGGTGGTCACCCCCATTGTCGTGACGCCAAACGACGCGGGAATCACCTTCCAGCGGCTGTCGCAGGTGCCACCGCCCCCGACGCGTGCGCCGGCGCCGGCGCCGGAAGTATCCGCCATCCAGCGCGAGCGCGAGGAAATGCTCGCCATCTACGAATCGCCGAGCAGTTTGCCGGTTCCGCTGTTCGGTAAGCTGGCCGGAAAGTCCAAGGACCAGATAAACCGCGAGCTGAAGGCGGGCAAACTGCTGTCCATCAGCTTGGGCAATCGCGGGCAACGTGTGCCCGACTGGCAACTGGTGCCGCTCAAGCACAAACTGGCCCAGGTGCTCATGAACCAGTGTCCGCACGCGGATTCGTGGGACTTGTACCGGATGCTGACCCGCGTACACCCGGATCTGGGTGATCGCGCGGCCATCGACATCGTGACACCCGGAAATTTGGGCATGGTCGTGCGGGTCATCGCGGGCACCCAGCAGCAGCCAAACAGGCCCGGACCTGATTCGTCTGCGCAAGGTATTCCAGAGGAGATTCGCCAGCGCATTCAACGGTTGCTAAATGATGCGGCAATGCTCGAAAGTGCCTGACGCTGGCCGACGGCCAAAGATGGATGCTTTGGCCGTCGGAAGTGAGCTACAGGATGCGGGCCTTTGCAGTCCGCAGCGCATACGGCGCGGCGCGATGAGGCGTGCGGCCATCCTGAAGGCCATAGCCTTCTGAGCGCCTACAACCGGACTGAGTCAGCCCCTACGTCGTCCCAGAATGTAGTGGTCGTATTAGTGAGCGCGCCGCAGTAATTACCGAGAAGTAATGGGGTAAGGCATCGGGACTGCATCACTGGTCCTCGGGGACGGCAGAGACCCACTTGGTTGCTCCGCGTATCGGACCAGCGCGTACGTCGGCAGGAAATCTATCCGCGCCATGAATTCAGTGATGGTGAAGCAATGTTGGCGGCGGGTCTGGCCGGCTGCGGCATCATGCAGATGCCGACATGGCTGGTGGCCGAAGATATACGGCAGGGGCGCTTGATCCCCTTGCTGCCGGACTGGGCAGGTGGTGAGATGCCTATCCATGCAGTGTGGCCGCAATCGCGTTACCTGCAACCCAAGGTTCGGGCTGTCATAGAAATGCTGACGATTCTGTCTGAACGGCCGGGGTCAGGTTTTGTTCCCTGATATGGCTCGTCACTGCCAAGCGGTTAGTCGTGCCTCCGCGCCTTCGGCCAGTTCTTACGCCGGCTAAAGCGCATGTGTCGAATGGTTATTCGCTCGGGTGCCGATAGGCCGCACCGGAAACGGCAGGGCCTTGGTTATGAGACCCTGCCGCGTTGCAACGTTAGCGCGGCTTACGCATCAGCATGTAGGCAGCCGGAATCACGAAGAGCGACAGCAACGGAGCGGTCACCATCCCTCCAAGCATCGGGGCTGCGATGCGGCTCATGACCTCCGAGCCCGTACCGCTGCTCCAGACAATGGGTACCAGGCCCGCCAGGATGACGGCGACGGTCATCGCCTTGGGCCGCACGCGCAGCACGGCACCCTCCCGGATCGCATCGAGCAGTTCTTCTCGCGTCGGGTCGCGTCCATCGGGGCAACGTTCCGCCAAGGCCTGCTTCAGATAGATGAGCATCACCACGCCGAACTCCGCCGCCACACCTGCCAGCGCGATGAATCCCACGCCGGTGGCGATGGACAGGTTGTAGTTCAGCAGGTACAGGAACCAGATGCCCCCCGTGAGCGCGAAGGGCAAGGTCGCCATGATCAAGCCCGCTTCGTCCACACGCGCGAAGGTCAGGTACAACAGAACGAAGATGATCAACAGGGTGGCAGGCACCACAACCTTCAGGCGTGCATTGGCCCGCTCCATGTATTCGAACTGCCCGGAGTAGGTGATGCTCACACCCGGCTCCAGCTTGACCTGCTGCCCGATGGCATCGCGCAGTTCGTTGGCCACCGAGGCTAGATCACGGCCGCGCACATCGACATAGACCCAACCGGAGGGCCGTGCGTTCTCGCTCTTGAGCATGGGCGGCCCATCGGTGATCGCGATGCGTGCCACGGTCCCCAACGTGATCTGCTGACCCATCGGCGTGAAGATGGGTAGTTCTGCCAGCCGTTGTGGTGAATCACGCCATTCTCGCGCGTAGCGCAGATTGATCGGAAAGCGGGCAAGCCCCTCGACCGTTTCCGAGACGTTTTCGCCACCCACCGCGCCGGCGATGACGGCCTGGACATCGGCGATGTTCAGGCCGTAGCGACCGGCGGCTACGCGGTCGATCTGAACATCCACGTAGCGCCCGCCCGTCAAGCGCTCCGCGAGGGATGACGTCACGCCGGGAATGCCCTTGGCGACCTGCTCGACCTCTGCAGCGATGCGATCGATCACGCCCAGGTCGTTGCCGGTCACCTTCACCCCGATCGGGCTCTTGATGCCGGTAGCCAGCATGTCGATGCGATTGCGGATAGGGGGAATCCAGATATTGGACAGGCCCGGGATCTTCACGGCACGATCCAGCTCTTCCACGAGCTTCTCGGGCGTCATGCCTGGACGCCATTGTTCCCTGGGCTTGAGCTTCACCGTGGTCTCGAACATCTCAAGGGGCGCCGGATCGGTCGCAGTTTCGGCCCGTCCTGCCTTGCCGAACACCTTGTCCACTTCAGGTACGGTCTTGATCATGCGGTTGCTCAGCTGCAGCAACTCCGTGGCGCGCTGCGCCGAGAGTCCCGGCAGGGCCGAGGGCATGTAGAGCAGGTCCCCTTCGTCCAACCTCGGCAGAAACTCACCGCCGAGCCGCGCCAAGGGCCAGGCCGTGGTCGCCAAGGCCAGCACGGCGATCAGCAGCGTCGCCTTAGGCCGGCGCAGTACCCACTCCAGTGCTGGCCGGTAGGCTGCAATCAGGATGCGGGTGATGGGGTTCTTCTGCTCATCCGGGATACGCCCGCGAATCCAGTAGCCCATGAGTACGGGAATCAGCGTCACTGACAGCCCTGCGGCCGCGGCCATCGCGTAGGTCTTGGTGAACGCCAGCGGGCCGAACAGCCGGCCTTCCTGCGCTTCTAGGGTGAAGACCGGGATGAACGAGAGCGTGATGATGAGCAGCGAGAAGAAGAGCGCAGGACCGACTTCCTCTGCGGCCTGTGTGATCACGTCCCACCGTTCCTTGCCCTGCAGTCGTTGATCCGGGTGCGCGTGCTGCCAAGCCTCCAGCTTCTTGTGGGCGTTCTCGATCATCACCACCGCTGCATCCACCATCGCCCCCACGGCGATGGCAATCCCCCCCAGCGACATGATGTTGGCGTTGATGCCCTGGTAGCGCATGACCAGGAACGCCGTCATCACGCCCAGAGGTAGCGAGATGATGGCCACCAGCGCAGAACGAAGATGCCAAAGGAACAGTGCGCAGACCAGCGCCACCACCAGAAACTCTTCGCCCAGCTTGGTCGTGAGATTGCGAATGGCCCGCTCGATCAGCGCGCTGCGGTCGTAGCTGGTGACGATCTCGACGCCCGGCGGCAGGCTGCCCTGCAGCTCCGCGAGCTTGGCCTTGACGGCAGCGATCGTCTCCTGGGCATTCTTGCCGGAGCGCAGCACCACCACGCCGCCGGCGACCTCGCCTTCTCCGTCGAGTTCGGCAATGCCACGCCGCATCTCCGGGCCTATCTGGAGCGTCGCCACATCCCCCAGCCGCACCGGCACACCGCCGCGTGCCGTCAAGGGGATCTCCCGGAACTCGTCCAGGGTCTTGAGGTATCCGCTCGCGCGGACCATGTACTCCGCGCCTGACAATTCCAGGACGGAGCCGCCGGTCTCCTGGTTGGCCCCCATCAGGGCATCGCGGACTTGAGCCTGACTGAGGCCATAGGACGCCAACTTGATCGGGTCGAGCACGACCTGGTACTGCTTGACCATGCCCCCCACCGATGCCACTTCGGCCACGTTGGGCAGGCTCTTGAGTTCGAACTTCAGGAACCAGTCCTGCAACGCACGCAGTTGCGCCAGATCGTTCTTGCCCGTGCGATCCACGAGCGCGTACTGGAAGATCCAGCCGACGCCTGTGGCGTCCGGACCCAGGGCCGGCTTCGCCGTGGCGGGCAATCGGCCCTGGACCTGGTTCAGGTATTCCAGTACCCGTGAGCGGGCCCAGTACAGGTCGGTTCCGTCCTCGAACAAGACATAGACGAACGAGTCGCCAAAGAACGAGAAGCCGCGCACGGTCTTGGCCCCTGGCACCGACAGCATGGTGGTGGCCAACGGGTAGGTGACCTGGTTCTCGACGATCTGCGGCGCCTGTCCTGGGTAGTTGGTGCGAATGATGACCTGCACGTCTGACAAGTCCGGCAGCGCATCCACGGGCGTGCTGCGAACGCCCCACACGCCCCATGCCGTGAGCATGGCGGTGGCCAGCAGCACCAGGAAGCGATTGGCCACCGACCATCGAATCAGTTTGGCGATCATGGCTGCACCTTTTCGATGGCGGTGATCACGTAGTCCTCACCTTGCTTGGAGAAGGTGAATCGCACCTGCTGCCGAACCGAAAGACCCGCGGCGAGCTGCGGGCTGCTCAGCTTGAAGCCCATGGTCATGGCCGGCCATTGGAGGGCTGGCACGGCCTCGTGCGCCAGCGTCAGCTCGGTGGGCGACATCTCCTCGATCACGCCGCGCACCACGAAAGCGTTGGTGGCCGCGGCCGGTGGCGACGAGGTGCCGTGCCCGTTGTGCGGCGATGCAGGCGCGGACGCCGCGGCACCTGCAGGCAGCACGCCCCGCAGGCTGGCTTCCGAATCGATCAGGAACTGCGCCGAGGCCACCACCTGCTGTCCCGCCGCGAGCCCGCCGTTGACCACCAGTTGATCGCCTACCTCCGCGCCCACCTGGACCTCCACGGGATGGAACTTGCCGGGTCCATCGACCACATAGGCCAGTGCGCGCTTGCCGGTGCGGATGACCGCCTCGCTGGGAACAAGCAGCGCGGGCTGTTCGTTGCCTTTGAGCGCGATCTGGCCGGACATGCCGGCCTTCAGGCGCTGGCCGGGATTGGCCATTTCAAGCCGCACTCGCACCGTACGGGTGTCGCGGTTGGCTTCGGGCAGGATGCTCACGATGCGCGCCTGGAGCACTTCACCGGGAAACGCCGCCAGCCGGACCTGCGCCGTTTGGCCGACCTGCAATGGCCCGCTTTGTGCTTCGGGGACAGCCGCTTCGATCCACACCGTGGCCAAGCCATTCACCCGGGCCAGGCTTTCCCCGGCGGAAACCGTCATGCCCTGACGCACCATCAGTTCGGCCACCAAGCCGCCTTGAGGTGTTGTGACCGTGTACAGCCCCTTGGGCTCGCCTGTGCGCTCCACCTGGGCGATCAGGGCTTGCGGCATGCCGAGCAGCAGCAGCCGTTGGCGGGCAGCTGCGGTCAACGGTGCGTCGCCCATCGCGCGAACCGAGAGAAACTCGCGCTGTGCGGCGATCCACTCCGGCAGCAATAGGTCAGGCAGCGGTGCCCCTGCTGCGATCACGTCGCCCGCAGCCCGTGCGTAGACACGCTCGACGAAGCCAGCGGTCCGCGCCTGCACGATGCTGACGTCGCGGTCGTTGAGCAGCACGGTGCCCACGACGTTCACATCTGCGCCGATCTTGCCTTGCACGACTTCGGTTGTACGCAGGCCCAGGGCTTGCACCGCTTGCGCCGACACGCTCAGGCCCGTGCTGTCCTGAGTGTCTTCATCTGCGTACTTCGGCATCAACGCCATGTCCATGTAGGGCGATTTGCCGGGCTTGTCGAACTTCTGGGCCGGCACCATCGGGTCGTACCAATACAGCACCTTGCGCTCGGTCGGAGCACTTGCAATGGTGGCAGCGGGGGAGCCGCTGAGGTGGCCGGCGCGCCATTGGGCGACGCTCCATCCAACGGCAATACCGGCAGCAATCAGCGTCAAGCCGGCAAGGATGTTTCTCGAAGAGGTGTTCATGGCGAGGGTCTCCACTCAGTCCGCGATCAGGCTGTTCAGTCGGGCGACGAGGCTGTCGCGCTGCGCTCCGAGGTCGATCAGACGCATGCGCGTCTCCAGTACCTGGGCGCGTGCACTGAGCACAGCGCTCAGGTCCCCCTTGGCGGATCGGTAGTTGCTCAACGCAAGCGCCGCTCGGTTCCGTACCAGCTGCAAGCCTGCGGTCTGCAGGCGGTCGATCTGGCTGTTCAACGCTTGGAGTTCGGCGGCGCTGTCGTCCAGCTCCTGCAAATGACGCCGCGCCACGTCTTCGCGTTCGGCGTCCAGACGCTCCAACTCGTGCCGTTTTGCCTCGATCATGGGCACTTGGCGTCGATCCTTCTGCCATGGCAGATCGAATGTCACCTGGAATGACACCATGTCGCCCCATCGGCGATCCCGCCGGCTATAGGCAATCTCCCAGGCCCAATCGCCGCGGGTCTCTGATTGGGCTTCGCGGGACTCGGCCCGGGCCATGCTTTGCATCGCCGGATAGAGTTCAAGCTCCGCGTGATTCGCCAGTTCTGTGCGCAGTTGCGCGACGGGGTGAGTGAGCGGGCCTGGATCGCCTTGCAGTGCTTCGTCGGCCCTGGAGCCCACCCAGCGCCGCAATGCGGCCCTGGCCTTGGCCCGGTCCCGCTGTAGATCGTCACGGCGGTCCGTGAGTGTCAGCGCCTCCTGTTGCGCGACCAACAGGTCGCCAGTCTGGGCCGTGCCGCCGGCGACGCGAGCGGGGAGACTGTCTTGCAGGCGCTGGTTCTCCGCGAGCAGTTCCGTCAGCAGTATCTCCCGTTGCTCCACCGCCTGCGCGGCGATCCACGCCAGGCTGAGTTCCTGGCGGATCTGCAATCGCTGCAAAACCAGCGCCGCGCGCTCTCGATCCACACGCGCCTGCGCACTGGCGACCTGGGCGTCGCGCTTGGCCCTGTTGGGCACTTCCTGCATGAGCGCCAGGCGCTGCATCGTCATGGATTCGCGCGTCATGCTCCAGCGATCCATGCCGCTGATGGGATAGTTTTCGATGCCGAGCGAGAGCTTGGGGTCGGGCAGCGAGCCTGCTGCCTTCTGCACGGATTCGGCGACGTTGACCTGCAACTGCTGCGCGCTTATGCGCGGGCTCTGCTGCTCCGCGATAAGGCGTGCCTCAGCAAAATCGAGGGCGTAGGCCACAGGCGAAACAAGCGCACTGCCTGCCAACGCGATGCTGATAGCTTTCAGACGATGCAATCGCATCGAGGCCGGCGTTGTGCCTCGGCCGTACGCTGACGGGCGCCCCTCGGGAAGGTCTGATCAAAGCGCTCTGATGCTTGGATTTCAGCGTCAAGGCGCCAAGTCGACCTCGATATGATGGATTTTGCGCCGTTTCTGACGCTTTTCGACGGCTTTCCCCGTCCAACAGACGGATTTACCCCGTCGGCAGCAACAGACGTCGCCGCGCCATCCACAGATTCGACAGCGCGAACAGCGTCAACACCTGCGCCGTGTTCTTCGCCAACCCGCGATAGCGCACCTTGGTGTAACCGAACTGCCGCTTCACCACTCGGAACGGATGCTCCACCTTCGCCCGCAGGCTGGCCTTGAAGTGCTCCCAGCGTTCGGCGTATTTGCGATCACGCTTGTTCTTCATCGCACGAAGCTTCGACGGCTTCTCCGCGATCCAGAACGCAGCCTCCACGCCTTGCAGCTCCTCGCGCTTGTCCGCGCCCGTGTAGCCGCTGTCGCCGCAGATTGTGTCTTCCTTGCCGTGCAGCAGCTTGTGCACCTGCGTCACGTCGTTGACGTTCGCCGCCGTGCACTCCACGTGGTGCACCAGGCCCGACTCCTCGTCCACGCCAATGTGCGCCTTCATCCCGAAGTGCCACTGGTTGCCCTTCTTCGTCTGGTGCATCTCCGGATCGCGCTTGCCGTCCCTGTTCTTGGTCGAACTCGGCGCCGCGATGATCGTGGCGTCCACGATCGTGCCGGCCTTCAAGCTCTGGCCCTTGCGCGCCAGGTGCGCGTTCACGCGCTCCAGGAGCTGCGGCGCCAGATCATGCGTCTCCAGCAGCCGGCGGAAGCTGAAGATCGTGGTCTCGTCCGGAATGTTGTCCAGCCCGCTGAGGCGGGCGAAGCGGCGCATCACCGCCGTGTCGTACAGCGCCTCTTCCATGGCCGGGTCACTGAGCGCGTACCACTGCTGCAGGAAGTGGATGCGCAGCATCGTCGCCAGCGCGTACGGCTGCCGGCCACGCTGGCCCATCTTCGGGTAGTGCGGTGCGATCAGCGCCAGCAATGCGTTCCACGGCACAACCTGCTCCATCTCCGCCAGGAAGATCTCGCGTCGCGTCTTCTTCCGCTTGCCCGTGTGTTCCGCGTCCCCGAAGCTCAGCTGCATCGTCGTCATCCGTCGAACCTTGCGCTATTGTCGCCGAGGAATTGTTCAGAGCATCCCTCGGGGGCGCCAAAAAAGGGAGTAAACATGGTTGTCCTCGGAATTGGTGTTCACGAAATCACGTGGTCTGCCGCATCGGTGCGCGGCGAGCACGGACACATAAATCAATTCCGCAGGACTTGGAACGTGAGGTAGATCGGCGGAAAGCCCGCGCGGGGATTGGGAGGAATGTAGGTAACGTGCCGCCTGAGGGCTACCCGGTCGAGAACCAACCCGGGCAGCGAGTTGGCGAGCCACATCACGTGCGCCGCGAGAAACTGAATGTCCAGCCCCTGCCATGAAAGCGCCGACTCCCGATCGCCACTGCAATGAGCGTGGCACAACTGTGGCGCTTCGCTGTCCATGGAATCAGGCATGCCGGTGCAATCCGACATTGGCAACTTGTCAGCCTGCTGCATCGAGATCGTGGCACGCATTTGCGTGGTTTCCACAGATGCCCTCGGGTCTGGCTTGGGACAGACGTACATCGCCATCGCAACCTGCGAGAAAAGCAAGGTTACGACTAGGCCGCTGGTAATCCAGCGGCTCCATCTTGCGAGAAGGCGCCTTAAGCCGATCATGTGGACATACTATTGGAAGTTGTGGGGAGTTGAATTGATCAAGGTCAGTTTCCAGGATGAATTGATGCGTCTGGACGGCGCCTTGGCCCGAACCGGCATCCACTGCAAATCCACCGGCAAGGGCGGGCACCGCACGTGGCTGTCATGCTTTACGCGCCTCGGCAACTCGCAAGGCTCTAAGCTCAAATCGATCAGCTACAAGATTCGTCTGTCCCGAGAGTCGCTGCAGGTGCGTAATGACCTCGTAGGGGCCATCGGCTATTGGACGCGTGCAGATTCCGCACTGGCTAGCGGTTTCGATGCGTGATCGCGAAGAAATCCCTACGCCATATCCAGCTGCGACCCAGAGCAACAACATCTCAAAAGAACTGACATGCTGGACATTCGGCCTTTCCGTTGATGACATGGAGGACAGGTACTGGTCCAGCGAAGGAGAATATTCGGCCTTCCATCGAAACACGGAGTGCTCCTTAAGTTCGTCTATTCTGATTGACTGCTGCCGGAGCAGTGGGTATCCCAGCGGCGTGGCAAGAGCTGTCGCCTCAAACCAAAGAGAAAGACTCTTCAGCGAAGAATCGCTCACCTGCTTCAGAGAAAGGCCGACGTCGAAGCGCCGTTTGTAGAGGCCTGTAATGAGATCGCTCGTCGTAACCTCATTAAATTCCATAAAAACTTCGGGCTCCTCCGCGCGCTGCAGGGCAAGCAATGCAGCTAGGTTCGAAGAGGCCACACCAGGCGCTATGGCGAGCCTGAGCTGTGGGCGTGGGCTGGTGGCGTCGTGCATGAGAGGCCCCAAGAAGCGATAAGACAAGGATGGAAAGTCTTCATGATAGCTAGTTTGAGTTAAACTTAACGTGGTTAAATTGTCGGGACTGTTCGACGCTTCCAAGGATGGAGAAGCGAACTGTCCGACGAGGCCGTCCCCCAGGCACTACCACTTTCGACGCCGAGCCAGCGTTGGCATTCGGAGCGGCCGTTCGTGTCGCCCGCCTGACGCAAGGTATTGCTCAGGAAGAACTGGCTGCGAAAGCAGGGATCGAGCGATCGCACATGGGCAAAATAGAGCGTGGGGAGCACATGCCCACTCTCGCTCTGATCTTAAGAATCGCCGCCGGACTCAAGCTTAGTGCTGCGGAACTCGTCAGCGCAGCCGAACGCAATCTTCGTGCTGCGGCGCACGATTCAGATGGGCATTGACGCTTTAGTCATCCGGAGGTCCTCGCAGACGTTCCATGAAGCGATCCAGCGAAACCGATGAGTTGCTGCTTTCTGGCCGAAGCAGATAGGTTGTGATTACCGCCGTGTCCTGCGCCAGAGGGCGAATCACCACGTCCGGCCTCTGGCTGATGGGAATCTTGGTCGCTGTCATGAAACCAATCCCATAGCCTGCGCCGACCAGCGTTAGCATCATGTCCAGCGACGACACTTCTTCGACAACGTTGAGCCTGTGTTCCAGAACCTGTAGCAGCCGATTTAGTTCTCGGCAGTAGCCTTCGCAGGCCAGTTTGTCGCACAGAACCAGTGGGTGACCCTGAAGTTCGTTGAGCGGAACTTGCTTGTGCGCAAGAAGCGAGTGCCGCGCTGGCACGGCGATCACAATCGGGTCTCGCCAGATCGGTTCAGCCACGATGCCTTCGCCAACATCCGCCGCGTGTGCAAATCCGATCGTGAAGTCGCCAGACCGTAGGCCCCGTATCTGCTCGGTCAGCGGTACCTCGGAGAGACGTATCTCGACCTCGGGCTCTTCCGCGCGGCAACGAGCTAGGAACGCCGATAGTCGTGGGTCCATCGCACCATCGGAAATTGCAATGCGCAGGCTGCCCCTCAGGCCCGCGGCAATGGCTCTGGCATTCTCACGCGCTTGCTCCAGGACAGTGAAGAGTCGGCGGGTGTCCTGCAAGAATGCCGCCCCCGCCACGGTCAGCCGTGTACCCCTGCGGTCGCGGTCAAACAGCGTGACCCCAAGCTCATCTTCCAATTCCTTGATCGCGCGAGACAAGGGGGGTTGCTCTATATGCAGCCTCTCGGCCGCCCGCGTGAAATGCAACTCCTCTGCCAAGACGACAAAGCATCGTAGATGACGCAACTCCATAAATCGGGCTCCTCGCAGGTTCTCATTCGCGCAAGATGTCCCGTGGACGAATCACGGTGGATGTGGAGGCTGGATCCATTCCAGGGAAGTTGATGCGCTTGACATCGCAAAAACTGGCATCTTGAGCGCTCGTGGTTGCTCGTGACGCGTCCCAATCGCGCGCGCCCAATCGGGGCGCGCGTCTCTGTCACACTGTGCAGAAGCTTTGAAAAGCACCGCACACCCGCGGCGTCATCCGCCGTGCTCTTTTTGTAGCAGCGAGCCGAGGCGAGCGACTTCATTGCTGGTGATCGCGATGTTGCGCCCATCCTTCGTCGACACCGAAGCCCCGACATTGAGATAGACGGCGCGCCCGAAGCGGCTTTCCTGTGCCATCTTTCCGTCCTTGAAGATGTACAGCGTTCCCCCGTCAGCCAAGGGAACCATCTCCTTGGCTGCTTGGGCTGCTGCATGACCGGCGAAGGCTGGCACGGAGAGAGCGCTCAACAGGGCGGCAATGACAATTTGCGATTTCATGATCGACTCCTTTGTAAAAACGACGACAACTTGCGCCGCGTCGTTAAATGTAGAAGCAGGCGGTCTACAGAGGGCTTACCCGTGCATTACATTCAATTCATGCGCTGTCATCTGCCGCCCATGAAGGATTAGGTTCCAGTGGGAGACAAGATGCCAAGCCATGCAACGCTCGCCAGAACCAAAACGGCCAAGGTTGCCTCCGTGAACAGACTCTGCCTAAGCTTGATGACTGCCTGTGCGCGATTGCCTGCCTTCAAAGCTGCCTCCAGGCTCGGGCTCAACCGATACCGATTGGCAGCAGCCAACGCCAGCATGCCTGCGAAAAGCAGGAGCTTTACCATCAGCAGCCGGCCATACAGCGTCGAGATGAGCGGATCAAACGATGGTCCGGCGATCAACAGGTAATTGAGAGTTCCACTCACGACGAGTGCAGCCACGATCGCTGTACCTATGCGAGCAAAGCCATTCGACGTCCGACTGAGGACCGCTACCGGGTCTTGCGCGACATCCCGCTTGTGGGATGCCAGCATCAAGAACGCCAACAATGCGCCCACCCAAGCGCCCGCTGCCCAGAGGTGGGTGATATCCGACGCAAGATGGATGTAGCCGCGAACGCCGTCGTCCATGGCGCCGTGGCCTGCCCACGCAAGGGTCGCCAGCGCCACGCCGGTGGAGAGCGCCATCACTGCAAATCGCAAGGTAGCGTTCAATTTCAACATTGCGACGAGCACACACACCAACAGCGCGAGGATGCGAATGCACCAGGCGATGCCCATGTGCGTGCCCGTAATGAGCATGTCGAAAACGTGCGTTGACAGCTCCGCGTAGCTTTGGGCGCCGGACATGGCCTTGGCCATGACCGTCATGCCCCACATCGACAGGGCAATGCCGATGGCAGCGGATGCGCCAATGAGGACGCGATAGCGGCGCGAGATCGTCGAGGATCGCTCGTCGTTGCCCAAAGCATAGAGTCCGAACATGGCGACGCCAAACGCCGCCGCCAGGTCCAGATAAAGCGCCAGGCGCAGGACGATGGTCAACCAATCCCCGGCCATGGGCTTACTTCACCTTGAAGGTGACGTTACCCGTGATCGGATGCGTGTCCGAGGAGACGGCACGCCATTCGACGCGATAGTCGCCGGGCTGGAGCGCCTGTGCTGGCGTGATGACCATGGTCTTGCCGTCGCCGGCACCCGCGACGCTGGCGTTGATCTTCATCGGGCCATGGCTCGCCATTCCCGGCATGCCAGTCATGACAAGGCTCGCGGCGGAGAACTGCGGCACCAGCGTTTCGGAGAACTTCAGCTCGATGGTGGCTGGCGCGGAAACCTGCGACTTGTCGGCTGGCGTTGAAGACACCAGCGAAGGATGCGCGAATGCGGCGGTGGCGAACAGACCAGCAGCGATCGGCGCGACGAGCTTGGCGATGAAATGTGAACGGGTCATAGAGATTTCTACCTTGATGTGTGAGGAGTGGTTTAAGAACGAAGTGCCGAGATAAGGCTTGCACCTTCGCAACGGCGTGGAACGAAAGAAACGGTTCGCTGGGCGATAGCAGGCTCCTGTAGGTTCAGAAAGAAAATCCGGTCACAGTCGGCTCGCTCTCAGGCGCAAGGCGTTGCCAACGACCGACGCCGAACTCAGGCTCATCGCCAATGCTGCGATCAGCGGCGACAGCAGCCAGCCCGTGAGGGGATAGAGAACCCCGGCGGCGATGGGGATGCCCAGCGCGTTGTAGAGGAAGGCGAACATGAGGTTCTGCTTCATGTTGCGCACGGTACTCACCGAGAGCGTGCGAGCGACAGCGATGCCACGCAGGTCGCCCTTGACCAGCGTGACCTGGGCGCTGTTCATCGCCACGTCGGTCCCCGTTCCCATGGCGATGCCCACGTCTGCCTTCGCCAAGGCCGGCGCGTCGTTGATGCCGTCTCCGGCCATGGCGACGATGCGTCCTTCTTTCTGCAGCCGCTCGATCAACATGAGCTTGTCCGCCGGCTTGACCTCACCATGCACCTCGTCGATGCCTAGGCGTGCACCGACGGCTTTGGCGGTGGTCTGCCCGTCCCCGGTGGCCATGATGACCCGCAGGCCCGCAGCCTTCAACGCGGCCAGGGCCTCGGGGGTGCTGCCCTTGACCGGATCGGATACGGCGAGCAAGCCCGCGAGCTGCCCGTCCACAGCCAAGTACATGACGCTTGCCCCTTCGCCGCGCAGAGCTTCGGCCTGGGGTACGAGCGGTTCCACCGATACGCCAGACTGTTCCATCAGCACTGTGTTGCCCAACGCGAGTTGCCGGTGCTCAACCTTTCCGCGCACGCCGATGCCGGTTCCCGATTCAAAGCTCTGAGGCTTCACGAGTTGGAGGCCCTGGGCACGCGCGGCCTGCACGATGGCGTCGGCCAGGGGGTGTTCACTGCCCTGGTCCAGGCTGGCCGCAAGACGCAGCACCTCATCGTTCGTAAAGCCGGGTGCTGCGACGACCTGATCGAAAGCAGGTCGGCCTTCGGTCAGGGTTCCTGTCTTGTCGATGACGAGGGTATCGACCTTGCGAAGATTCTCGATCGCCGCGGCATCGCGGAATAGCACGCCCTGCGTGGCGCCACGGCCCGTTGCGACCATGATCGACATCGGCGTGGCCAGACCCAGCGCGCACGGGCAGGCGATGATCAGAACGGCCACCGCATTGATGAGTCCATAGACCCAGGTGGGCTGCGGCCCGAAGAATCCCCATACAAAGAGCGTCGTGACCGCAATGGCAACGACGGCCATCACGAAGTAGCCGGCAACGACATCGGCCATGCGTTGCATCGGCGCCTTGGAACGCTGCGCCTGGGCGACCATCTGGACGATCTGCGACAGAACGGTGTCCGAGCCGATCCGCTCCGAACGCATGACCAGCGCGCCGCTGGTGTTGAGTGTGGCCCCGATGACCTTGTCGCCCGCGCGCTTGCTTACGGGCAGCGGTTCGCCGGTCAGCATGGATTCGTCAATCGAGCTGCTGCCCTCGTGCACGATGCCATCCACCGGCACCTTCTCGCCGGGTCGGATGCGCAGCAGATCGCCGACGTGCACATGGCTGAGCGGCACGTCTTCCTCGCTGCCGTCCGCATTGATGCGCCGCGCGGTCTTGGGCGCCAGCCCCAGCAGCGACTTGATGGCCGCCGAAGTCTGGGAGCGCGCCTTGAGTTCCAGCACCTGGCCGAGCAGTGTCAGCGAGATGATGACGGCGGCGGCCTCGAAATACACGCCGACCCGTCCCATGGACATGAAGGAAGCTGGAAACACTTCCGGCGCAACGGTTGCCACGACGCTGTAGATGAATGCCGCACCCGTTCCCAGGCCGATCAGTGTCCACATGTTCGGGCTGCGGTTGACCACGGACAGCCAGCCGCGGGAGAAGAAGGGCCAGCCGGCCCACAGCACGATCGGCAACGACAGCACCAACTCGACCCAGCTCTGTGTAGCCATGTCCATCAGGTGTAGCCGCTCGCCCAGCATCGCCAGCGCCAGGACCACGAGCGTCAACGGCAAGGTCCACCAGAAGCGACGCGAGAAGTCACGCAACTCCGGGTTGTCGTCGTCGAGGTCGGGCAGCAGAGGCTCCAGCGTCATCCCGCACTTGGGGCAGATTCCCGGATGATCCTGGCGGATCTCCGGGTGCATCGGGCAGGTGTAGATTGTTCCGGGTGCGGTTGGCGATGCCGCCGGGGCCGGTGAAATCGCGGTGCTGGCATGGTGATGCGGTGCATGGCCGCTGCCTGTGCCTATGCCCGCGCCACCGCTGGCATATCGCGCCGGATCGGCGTCGAATTTGGCCTTGCATCCGGTGCTGCAAAACAGGTACGTGTTCCCCAAGTGCGTGGAGCGGTGCTCCGACGCCGCCGTGACCGCCATCCCACACACCGGATCTCGTGTCGAGGCATCGGGCTGCGAGTGGCTTGAGGGCCCGCCCGCATCGTCACTTCCAGCATGGCTGGCGTGATGGTGGTGGGTATGCGTGCCGGACGTTGTGGCACCCGCCGCCATGCCTGCGTGCTCATGTCCTGAAGACTTGCTGGGTGAATTCATAGTGACAAGTGCCCTCCGCCGTTAACCGTTGGTGTCTGGTGATCGCAGCAGGCCGCACGCGCGCAAGGAGACAAGCGCGGCGTCGCGTGCTCGCACGGTGCGAGTGCCTCGACTCATTGCTTCTGCTCCTTGGAGGCTGCGGCACCTTCCTCACCCTGACGCGCGGCATGATCGTGTCCGCCGTGGCCGTGACCACGGTGCATGAACAGGTGCATCAGCGGACAAGCCGCCAGCAGCAGGAAGGGGAGATAGCCGGCAACATGTGCCGTGTGCTCCTTGAGCAGGAAATACGCGGCGACAGCGGCGATGATGAGGAACGCCACGCCGTAGCGCGATCGCCAGAACCGGGGACGATCGCTGGGGGTATGTGTGTGCTGATGCTGCATGGCATATCTCCACGGAGAAGGGTTGATGGATGGTCAGCGATGCGACTGATAGACCGTGCTGCTACCGTTTTTCCCGATCAGCAGCACGTCGTAGGCGTCCTTGCGTCCACCATAGGCCGGACCATCCATGCCGGGCGAACCGACCGGCATGCCGGGCGCCGCAAGGCCGATGGCCTGCGGGGCTTCGCGCAGCAAGCGTTGAATGTCCGAGGCAGGCACATGACCCTCGATGGCATAGCTGCCGATCTGCGCCGTGTGGCACGAACCGTACTTCTGCGGGATGCCCAGCCGCGTGCGCGCTGCCGTGTTCCCGGTGTCGAGAACCTGCACATCGAAGCCTGCGCCTTGCAGGTGTGAGACCCAGTCCTTGCAGCATCCGCAGCTCGGGTCCTTCCAGACCTTGGCAATCGGTCGGCTCTGCGCCAGGCTCGGTCCTGCGAGTGCCATCACCAACAAGCCAGCGATCAATGCCTGGCGTCTCGGCACTTTGCCCTGGCTTCTGTCGTAGTGCATGTTCATAGATTGCCTCTCATCAGATGATCAAACCCGCTAGGTTCTAGAACCAGAATCGCACGCCAGCCACCCAGCGCGTCTGCTGCGCGCGGCCGCCTTCGGCACGCACATAGTCCGCGGTGCGTCCGAAGCTGCCCGCCCGTTCCACGCCGATATAGGGGGCGAACTGGCGACTGAATTCATAGCGCAGGCGCAAGCCAGCAGACGCTTCGGCCAAGCCCTTGCCGATACCGCGTTCCGGGTCGTCCTTGCCATAGAACTGCAACTCGGCGCGAGGCTCCAGAATCAGTCGCTGGGTCAGCAGCAGCTCGTAGCTGCCTTCGACACGCAGCGCCGTACGTCCGCCACTTCCCACGTAGCCCGTCGCCTCCAGCTCGAACCAGTAGGGGGCGAGGCCCTGGATGCCGAAAGCCAACCATTGACGGCTCGGGCCTTCGCCGTTATCCACCCGAATGCCGAGCTGGGTGTCCCAGTACGGTGCGACGGCGTGCCCCCAGAGAAGCTCGGTACGCGATTCTTCGAGCTTTCCTTTGGCGATATCGCCTTCGGCCTTCACGACGGCCTTGTTGTAGGTCGTCCCATACCACGCCTGGAGGTCGTAGGCCGTGGAATCGTCCCCTTTGCGCGTGAAGCGGCGTTCCAGGGTTTCGCCGCGCAACGAGAAGAACCTGTGTTCGTCGGCCAGCATCAGCCGCGGCACACCGGGTACGGCGTAGTCGCCCGATCCCAATGTCAGGCCATTGGAGTAGCCATGCGGATCGCGGGCGTCAGGAGGCGCCGACCCGCCCTGCATCTGCATGTTGCCGTGATCCATGGCCGGGGCCGCGGTCGAGCCGCTCGCCGACGCCGCGTGACCCGCGTGCGGGTCGGCGGCAGGAGCCACGGTCTGAGTGGATGGCGCGGCCGTTTGAGAGTCGGCCTGGCCGTGCGCAGCATGGTCGTTCTGTGCTTGTGCCTGTGCGGCGACGCTTACCAGGGCCAGTAGCGTCGTGGCCAGTGCGCGAGTGGGGAGTGCTTTGGACATTCTTGGTCTTCCTTGTGCGCTGGGTTCAAGACACCACGACTTCGCGGAACATGCCGGCATCCATGTGGAACATCAGGTGGCAGTGCCACGCCCAGCGGCCGAGCGCGTCGGCTGTCACCAGGAAGCTGATGCGTTGTGCCGGCTGCACCGGCAGGGTGTGGCGGCGCGCAAGGAAGCGACCGTCGGGGCTTTCCAGCTCGCTCCACATGCCGTGCAGGTGCATGGGATGGGTCATCATGGTGTCGTTGTGCAGAATGACCCGCAGCCGCTCGCCGTGTTTGAAGTGCACCGGCGTGGACTTTCCGAACTCCAGCCCGTCCAGGGACCATGCGTAGCGTTCCATGTTGCCCGTGAGGTGCAATTCGACCTCCCGGCCAGGGCCTCTCTTGTCCAGCGGCCCCGACGGGGTATGCAGATCCGCGAGGGTCAACACGCGCCGACCGTTGTTGCGCAGTCCAATGCCGGGGTCATCGAGGTTGGTGCGCGCCATGTCAACGCGCATGTCCGTGCTGGCACCATACTCGGTGCGAGCGTGGCGGGCAGTAGTGCTGGGCACGGCCAGTCCCCCCGCAGCCGCGGCGTGTTGGCTGTGATCCATCGCCATGCCACCGTGGTTCATGCCAGCCATCGCCCCATGATCCATCCCGGACATCGAACCCGAGCCCATCCCGGTCATCCCGGTCATCCCGGTCATGCCCGTCATGCCCGTCATGCCCGTCATCCCGGTCATCTCCATGGCCTGGCCGGACCCGCCATGGTCCATGCCCCCCATCATGCCGCCCATCATGTCGTTCATGGTCAGCCATTCGACCGGATCGAGGGCAGGCACGGGAGCTTGAAGACCTTCACGCACGGCCAGCGTGGCACGCGCGTAGCCTGTCCGGTCCATCGCCTGGGCGAAGATCGTGTAAGCGTCATCCCGTGGCTGGACGATCACATCGACGGTTTCGCCCGGACCGAATCGGAACTCATCGACCGTCACCGGCTCCACGTCAACACCATCGACGTGCACCACCGTGAGTTTCAGTCCGGGAATGCGTACGTCGTAGAAGGTGTTGCCCGCACCGTTGACCATGCGCAGCCGCACGCGCTCCCCCGGTCGGAACAACGCCGTCCAATTGCCGGCGGGGGTGACGCCGTTGGCCAGATAGGTCAGCGTGGCGGCGGACAGATCGGCGAGATCCGTCGGATTCATCCGCATCTCGTTCCACATCTTGCGCTTGTCGATCGCAGCGGCCATGCCGTCGCGCGAGGCGTCCCGGAAGAAGTCGAAGACGGTAGGTTGGTTGTAGTTGTAGTAGTCGCTTTGGGACTTGAGCTTGGTGAACACCCGCATCGGGTCTTCGTCGGTCCAATCCGAGAACAGCAGCACGTGGTCACGGTCGGCGCGGATGGTCTCGGCGCCAGCGGGGTCGATGATGATCGCCCCGTACATGCCCGTGAGTTCCTGGAAGCCGGAGTGCGAGTGGTACCAGTAGGAGCCGCTTTGCTGAACCTTGAAGCGGTACGTGAAGGTCTCGCCGGGAGCGATGCCTTTGAAGCTAATGCCCGGCACGCCATCCATCTGATACGGCAGGATGATCCCGTGCCAGTGGATGGATGTGGCTTCACGCAGCTTGTTGGTCACACGGATTGTGACGGTGTCACCCTCGCGCCAACGCAATGTCGGTGCCGGCAGCGAGCCGTTGATGGTCGTAGCCACGCCTGGCTTGCCCGTGAAGTTCACGGGCGATTCGGCGATCACCAAGTCGAACTCGGTGCCTTTTAGCACAGGGGCGGCACCGCGCGTCGCGGAGCCTTGCTGGGCAAATGCCTTGAACGCCGGCGTGGACAGCCCAGCGAGAACGCCGCCGGCGGCTAACCCTTGGACGAAACGCCGACGAGAAAGGCCCTGTGGGGGCACGATAAAAAAGGGTGAACGAGGCGGCATGGCCTGAAATCCTCCATAGATGACTCGGAAGTCGTTCTAAACGCCACCCCATCCTGAGCGGCACAGTTCGACGCAATGCAGGTCATGCTATGGGTTGGGCACTTTCCACCGAATGACCCTTGAATTACATTCATGTAATGTTCGTGTCATGTTCGTGGAAGCTGGCAACCAGTAAATTGCTGATTGAAGTGGATGAATGCGTACATCGTGAGCGGCTATTTTTCTGCGCCGCAGCGATTTCATGGGACATGCGATGAAACTGCTGGTCGTTGAAGACGAGAACAAGACGGCGGATTACGTCCGCCAAGGTCTCATGGAGGCGGGATTCGTAGTGGATCTGGCGCGCAACGGATTGGACGGACACCACCTGGCCATGGGCGAGACATACGATCTGGTGGTCTTGGATGTCATGCTGCCGGATGTCGATGGCTGGCGCATCGTGCGTGCCCTTCGAGATGCCGGTAAACAGGTCCCTGTACTCTTTCTGACGGCGCGTGGCGGTGTGGACGACCGTGTCAAGGGATTGGAACTGGGAGCGGACGACTACCTCGTCAAGCCATTCGCCTTCTCTGAGTTGCTGGCGCGGGTGCGGACGCTGCTGCGACGCGGAAGCGCTCCGAGCCAGCCTGATCGCATCCAGGTTGCCGATTTGGTACTGGACTTGGCGCGCCGACGTGCAACGCGCGCTGGCCAACGCATCAATCTCACCAGCAAGGAGTTCGCGTTGCTTGAGCTCCTGGCCCGTCGCCAGGGGGAAGTCCTTCCACGTTCTCTGATCGCGTCGCAGGTATGGGACATGAATTTCGACAGCGACAGCAACGTCATCGATGTAGCCATCCGCCGCCTACGCGCGAAGATAGACGATGCGTTCAATCCGAAGCTCATCCACACCGTGCGTGGAATGGGATACACGCTCGATGCGCCCGATGATGCCCCTGCGCCATAAGCCGCGGCAAAGCCGTCCAGCGTCGCTTGCATTGAGGGTCACGGCCCTGGTTGGTATCGCCACGACCTTGGTGTTTCTTGTGTTCAACTGGGTCATTCTCCGGTCGTTGGAGCACCACTTTGCTCAACAGGATGCCCACGAACTGGAGGCAGTGACAGCCGCTTTGGCTCAGCCCTTGCACCAGCTTGCAAGTGACATCGCAAGCGACGAACTGAAGCAACACTTGGCCAACGCAGTCGCAGGACATCATGGGATGACGTACGGCGTCTACGATGGGTCTGGCAATAGCATCTATGCCACGCCCGGTCCTGACCTGTCGAAACTTGACAGTAACAAAAAGTTGGTGAACCGCATCACCGCTGACGATTTGATCGTGTGGCACGAGGATCAGAGGTCATATCGAGGTGTGGTGGTACAACTGCCTGCTGACGATTCAGCGGCGTCCGGCTACCGCATCGTCGCCGCCATGGACATCGGCTTTCATCTCGACTTCCTGGCGGAGTTCAAGCGCATGCTTTGGTGGGCAACCGGCTTGGTCATGTGTCTGGCGCTCGGTGTGGCTTGGCTGGCGGTGCAGTGGGGCCATCTGCCGATTCGCAAGGTCAATGAAGAGATTCGGGCGATTCGCTCTTCAAAGCTGGATGTGAGGTTGGATCCTCGGGATGTGCCGATCGAACTGGCGGAACTGGTATTTGCCTTCAACGATATGTTGGCGAGAATCGAGGAAGGCTTCACCCGGCTATCACACTTTTCCGCAGACATAGCGCACGAGTTGCGCACGCCCGTCACCAACCTGGTCACGCAGACTCACGTAGCGCTTGGCCAGCCGCGCAGCAACGAGGAATACAGAGAAATCCTCTATTCAAATTTGGAAGAGTTTGATCGGATGGGACGCATGATTGGAGACATGCTGTTTCTTGCCCAAACGGAAAATGATCCCCGCAACTTGCGCTTGTCTACAATTGATCTGTCCGAATTGGTGCGGAGTCTGTTCGACTATTTCGAGGCGCTGGCAGAAGATAGCGGCATTACGCTTGGCGTTAAAGGGGCGATCGGCAGCATAGCGGCGGATCGGGAAATGCTCACCCGGGCGCTGAACAATCTTCTCTCGAACGCAATTCGACACACTCCTCGCGGGAAGAGCATCACGGTCTTGCTCTCGCAGGATGAGCAGTGGACAACGATCAGTGTGGTCAATCCCGGTGAGAAAATTCCTGAGCCCGATCTACCAAAGCTCTTCAATCGATTCTACCGAGTTGATCCGGCACGGCAACGAAATACGGCGGGCGCCGGTCTTGGCCTTGCCATCGTGAAATCGATTGCGGAGGCGCATGGTGGTTCTGTTGCCGTGACCTCCAGCGAGCTTGTCACAAGATTTGACTTGGCACTGCCCCATCTGCGGCAGTAGTCCGGGTGAGCTTCGGTGCCGGATAGCCGCATTCGGAGATGCAATGGCGCAGATCCTTGACCCTGAGGCATCGCTCGTCGAGATGAATCGTTGCGCTTCCCGCAACATAGTTGGCATCCGCATTATGGACGCCGTGAAGATACAGCAGCTTGCGGCGCACTCCCTCACCGCTCAGGCTCGATACAAGCCCTCCGACTTCAACGTTGATCGACTTCATGAATGCTCTTTCCTGTTAGCTGTATTTGTGGTGTCAAGGAGCGAATCGGCCCGAGTCCAGACAGTCCTGCGAGAACTCGAAGACAATCTCCCGGTCGGGAGCGATGACCTTATGCTTCTTGCCGGCGTAGTGCAGCCCAGAGACGGGAGAGGCGCTGCCTTGTTCCATCATCGCTGCGCTCATCGGGCCTTTGGCTCTGTCTGAATAAAGGTGCGCTTTGGCGGCAATAGACTGCCCCGGCGAAATTGAGGAGGTCATGTTGACGCCCCTTGCTTTCCTGAAGTCTGTTCGCAGTGTCTGGTCTCACCCAACAGGGATAGATAGGGATTGCTCGGAGGCGTTTCCGAGAAAAGCAGGCTCGGATCTTCCAGAAGGTATCCATGCAGACGGCGGGATTTTCTAGGCCCGGTTACTTCACAGGTCCAGATGTTCAGGCCGTTCGGTTGCTTGCGATGCAGCTGCAGCCTCTCGAAGCGCTTTTGTATCCACTGCCAGTCTTGCTGGCTCTCCTGCTTGGCCAGCGCGCTGACTTGCGGATGCTCCTGCGCATAGCGCTGGAATACGCCGGGGCTGACCAGGTAGGCGGTGCCGCTCGCGGTATGCACGAGCGCTTTCGCGTCGTTGATGATGAGCCGGCGGGAAGCGATGCCTTGTTTCAGCCACGCCATGAAGTGCTCTCCGGATGGCGCTGTCGTGGGCTTGGGCGCTGGGGACGAACGCTGAGGTGCGGTCAAGGTCGTCGCTTCAGTACGCGCGGCAGACACCGGCTCCGAAGGTGCTTCAGCGTCCTGCCGGGTTGCGGGTGAATTCACCATGCCCACCATCGAAAGCATGTCTTCCATGGCGTCGGGCAGCGGTTCACCTTTCGCTGGACGAGAGGGGTTACCTCCCTCCCATGGCGGAACCTCTTGGCCCTCCGAGGCTGACTCCGCTCCGGCCGGCGGAGTAGTGGCTGACACATCGGGCCCTTTGTCCGTGGCCGCCGCCTCGATCGCCACTGTGCCGGCGAACAGCGCCGGCCTCTCGCTTGGCTCCCAGATCAGCGCGGGCCCGAGGCGCAACAGCGTGAACGAGTGACACCAGCCGGTGGAACTGGTCACGGTCGCGCGCCAGATCGCCTTGCCGTCGGGCGTCGGCTGCAACATGCCGTGATCCTGGAGGACGTTGAACACCGCGGTGTTGTTCGCAGGAATGCCGTCAACGCCTTGGGACAGCAGGTGCGCACGCAGTTTGTCCGATACCGTCTTGCTCACCAGCCACAGCGCGTCCTCGGTGAGCCAGCCATCGGAGGCTTCCGGCTGGTTCAGCTTCAACTGTTCCTTGAGCAGGTAGCGCAGCCCGTCGAGCAGCTTGCGTTGCAGCGCGTGCTTGGGAGCGGCCATGGCGCGCGCCGGATCGCCGCCCAGTTCCTGGGCCACGGAAGCGCGGTCGGCCTGCACGACCAGTTCGCCCAGCACACCGGCGTGCTCGTACTGGCCGGCCAGGACGTAGAGCAGCGGTCCCCACAGGTCGGGATAGCCACTGAGCCAGTCCAGGAGTTGGGTGTCCAACAGTTGGCGGTAGAGCAAGCCCGTCGCCGCGCTGTGCAGGTGGTATTCGCGATCGTCGCGGTAGCGGAAGCGGTACGGCTGGTGCAGCGGACCGTACCACGGGTGCCACAGCGAGCCATCGGCCAGTTCGACGTGCAGATCGACGGCGATCTTGCCGATGTCGTGCAACAACGCGGCATAGGCGACTGCAGCAGTCCAGGCCTCAGCCTGCGCAGCCTGGTCCTCGGGGCTTGCGCCGATGGGAAGCAGATGGGACTGCCGCAGCTTCAGACTGTAGGCGACGATTTCCAGGCCATGGTCCAGCATGCCGCCGGGGTAAGCGTGATGATGCGCCTCGGAAGCCGGGAAAGCCTGGACCAGCTCGGCGTAGCGTTCCAGTGGCGCCCGGTACAAGGTGGCGAACTGCTTACGTGAGAGCGACGTGCGCTGCCAGATGTGCTCCAGCAGCTTCTGCCGGCGCGGGGTGGCCAGCAGCGATGCGGCCGACTCGGGCCGCATCAACCCTTTCGGGAGGTCGGTGACCGATGGTGGCGTCGGAGCAGCAGCAACCGCGGGCCGTTTTCGCTGGAACAGAGAGAGCATGCGGGTGTCCTGTCGCGGGCCGAGCGGGGAGGCCTTTTTGCCTTTTCGGGATAGAGCCTTTCCCCTTGCACCCCATTCCCTTGCCATTTCGACCCTTTACAGCCTTTGGGTATAGGGCGACGGGTGCTGACCGTCCACCGCCAATGCGGGTTGCAGCAGGGCCGGATTGATGCAGGAAGGCTGGCTGTTCACGCCCTACGATGGGCCGATTCTTGGACTCGGAGAACGCCGTGAGGCTTCACGTTGACAAAGTAAGGAAATTTCCTTACCATGCGGGTATCGCAATCAGGAGAGCCGCCATGCCTGCCATCCACGAAGTTGCCACGCTGACCTCCAAAGGCCAGATCACGCTGCCCAAGCCCATCCGGCAGGCGCTCGGCGTCGATGCCGGTGGCAAGCTCGCGTTCGATCTGCGGGGCAGCGAAGTCGTCGTCACCCGCGTCGATGCCGAGCATGAGGACCCCGCCATCGGCGCATTCCTGAGCCTGCTGGCCCGCGACATCGAAGCTGGCCGGAACGTCCAGGGCCTGCCCGAGGATCTGGCCCGCGCCATGCTGGAGCATGCTGGCCACGGTCTGGACCTGGACGAGGAGATCGACGGGAAAGTGGAACTCTGATGCAACGGCATGGCTGGACGCTGCTCTTCCACGACTGCGTGATCGAGCAGTTGCAGAAACTGCATGCGACCGCGAGGCGCGCGCAGGAGAACGACCCGACGGGCTTCGAGTCCAATGCCAACGTCAAGCTCTTCCGGGCCTTGAGCCAGTTGATCTTGGATGTGGTGCCAGGCGATCCGGCACGCGACGAGTACCGCCAGGGCAACACCTTGGGACCTGCCCACCGCCACTGGCGAAGGGCCAAGATCGGACGGCGGTTCCGGCTGTTCTTCCGGTATGACTCGAAGGCGAAGGTCATCGTGTACGCCTGGGTCAACGATGAACAGACCCTGCGGTCTTCGGGTAGCAAATCGGACCCGTATGTCGTGTTCGAGAAGATGCTCGGGCGCGGGAACCCACCAGACGACTGGCATGCGCTGATACAGGCAAGCAAGCAGGATTGGAGCAAACTGGAATAGGCATCGCTCAATAGCAGGAGACGACCATGAACACCACGACACGCATCCGTACCGCAGAACGACTCGGCCGCACCTTGGGTCGCGGATGGCGTGCCTACGTGCGCGGCGAACGCCGGGCATCGAGCTGGTTGGTGTCAAAGGGGGGGGCGGCGGCCGGTGCCACCGCGCTCGTGTGGGTGGTCAAGCTGGTTGCGCTCGGGGTGCTGCTGTACACCACCTTCTGGCTGGCGGTGTTGCTACTGCTGGGCGTTGCGGCGGTATGGATGGCTGGCAATTCGGCTAGAGATGAAGACCGCTGGACGCAACAGGATGAATTGCGCAATGGCGAGGCGGGCTTTGGCCTGTATTCTTCCAATGGCCAGCGGCTCGACCCTCACGACCCGAACGATCCGTTCGATGACTGAGGTTTGGCCTGTTTGTCACAGAACCTTGCCGGCTACCTTGTTTACACCTGACCCGGCGCTATCACGCGCTTCCTTGGAGCCGACAGCAAGGTTCTGAGCAATCACCCCAGCCTTAACTCCGACCCACCCCAAAGCAGCGACCCAAAACGTCGGCAGGACCAGAAACATCGTGCCTGTGACGAACATCAGGAGCATGTCGCCGAAGGCGTTGTTCAGCCCCACCAGCGGGTCGAAGTTGGTGTGCGGCCGGTTCCAGCCGAACCCCCAGCCATAAAGTGCGTCCAGGATCGTCGAATCGATCCAGCGCGCAAGCTGAAACCAGAAATCCGTGAAGAACAGCGCGAACTGCACGACGCTGACCGTGACGACCGTCTTCAAGTCATAGGTGCCCACGACCAGCACGAGCGGGATGCAGATTACCAATGCCATCTTGAGCAAGGCGAGCACCATCGGCAGCGCCTGCCGCACGACGTCCATCGCGGGAAACGAGGCAATCGCGCCAACTGCCATTCCAACGTCTCCCGTAGCCCGCGTCACGATGTTTGGCAAGGTCTTGTCGATCTGGCCGCCGTAGTCGGTATAGACGCTGCCTTGGTTCAGCTTCTGCTGCCGCGGTGACGCGATCGCGCGGATCACCGAATTGTCCACCTCGGCCCGGCTCAGGAAGCCAGCCCAGCCCGCCAGGCGATTGAGCAGGCTCGGGTCCACCTGTCCCAGCAGCCGTGCCCGCAGGCCATTGCTGCCATCAGCCCACCATTGCCTGCAGGTCGGGTAGCCACCGCCACTGGATACCTGGGCCAGCCCAGCGTCGCGGTTGCTGTCATAGGGCCAGTCATCGCGCGGCGTGCTGGAGCGATACGTGTCGTAGTACCCGTTCGTGTCGGTGAAGAACCGCGATCCGATCCAGGTCACGTCGTGCATCTGCTGCTCATCAAGTTGAGGGCGCTGCATGAACAATTTGGCCCGTGCAGGCCCATAGCAATCCCGAGAGAAATCCGCTACTTCCTGAGCCAGCACCGGATCATCGATGCGCGTGGCGTCGATCTCCATGCGCATCTGCCGCAGGTCCGTGCCGCACGGGATTGCCGCCACCGAAGCGCCCGTGACGGCGCGCGAGAGCGCGTGCATGAACGCCCACCACACCGGCACCTTCGCCGACTGGTTGTTGATGGTGCTGAAGGACTGCGACCAGCCGGTATCCGCGGGCTGCGCCACGCTGACCTGGCACTGGGCCGAGCGCGAGCTGTCGTACTGGATGGTGTTTAGGTCCACGTCGATGAACGGAATGCCGGCGAACATCACCACCACGATGGCGACGAAGACCCGGTTCTCGATGCGGGCGGCGCTCAGCACGCCTTTATTGCCCTCGTCGGCGCCTTCAGCACGAGCTTTCAACCACTCCTGCACGACGATGGCGACGAAAGGCAGCGCGAATACCCCGCTGGATACGAGGGCCGCCCAGATGCCGTTGTTGACGATCCAGGAAACGAGTGTGAGGTAGTACTCCAGGTAGTCGGTCGTGAAAAGCGTCATGGCCTCGATCCCCTCAAGCGGCCTGCATCAACAAGCTGGCTTCCAGCACGACGATGGCGACGACGCCCGCGATCTCGCTGCGCATCAGGCGGCGCCGTGCCTGCCCATCTGCCCCGTCCTGGTCTTCGCGCGCCAGCAGCCGGCGGCGCATCCAGAGCCACCCGTAAACCGTGGCCCCGTACAGACACAGCCGCCACACGAAGAAGTAGCCCGATGCGGCCGCGAGCCACCGCTCCCATCCGGCCACGCTGCCGACCAGGTAGATGCCGGCGATGTTGGCACCCACCGCAGCGGCGACGAGCACCACCGCCCACAGCAGCGCCGTCGCCGCGCGCCGGCTGAAGAGCCAGCGCAAGGGGCGCCAGGCCATGCGCTCCGCGTTCATGGCCTGGCTCCGGGATTGCCCTTCTGCAACTGGTCAAGGCGGTCGGGTACCGGATCGCCCTCGTAGATGCCGCGCGAGCCGGCCGCCCGCGTGCCGTGGCGCTGGATGATGGCCATCGGCGAGTTGTTCGCCAGTTCGCGCCGCAGCTCCAATTCCGTCTTCAGGTTGCGGATCTCCCGGTCGAGCGTGTCGCTCTCATGGTTCACGGCCTGCACCGCAAGTTCGTTGGCTGCGACGTTGGGCTCCTTCTTGCCCGTGAGCAGCGTGCGTTGGAGCAGGAGCGCCTTCTCCAGCACCGATGACAGCGCCACTTCGGACGCGAGGCGCCGCGCCAGCAGGTCCTGGTCCGGCTCGTCGCGCAGCGCCTCGATCACGCCGCGGGTGATCGGCAGCGACGTGCTGCCGGCCTCGCGCAAGTTCTCGAAGGTGGTATTACGCGTGCCGGAAACCAGCTCCTGCAAGACCTCCAGCTTGGCTTCGTACTCCTCCTGGATCAGCGGCGTCAGCCCGACGCCGGGCACCGTCTCGGTCTTAGTGCAGGAGTCGCACGTGCGCTGCACCTGCTCTCCGAGGGCGCGCGTGGCCCATTCGGTCGCCTGCTGCGGCGACGTCCAGGTCTGGCAGGACAGGCTCGCGCAACTGGTGGACGCGATGGAGGAGGTGTCCGTCACGCCGCGACCGTTGACCAGGTTGTAGCCCGCGCGGGTGACGTCGCCGACCACCCGGATGGCGGACTGGCCCGCGCCACCGGCATTGCTGCCGCCCACCCAGGGCACGCCGTCGTTGCCGCGGCGCGTCTCGGCCTGCTCGACGGCCGATACGGCATCGTTGCTGCCAACCGCGTCACGCAGGGCCATGCCTTCGGCCATCTGGCTCCAGCCAAGCTGGCCACCCGCCGTCTCGGCCATCTTCTCCGCCATGGCGCGGCACGTCAGCTTGGAGCGGTCGAAGTCCAGCCGCGCCTGCAGCACGCCGTTAGTCAGCAGGTTGTACAGGCCCGGATCGGCGCGCTGAATGATCAGCGCCGGCAGCGATGCAACCGCGCTGGTCGCGCTCTGGATCACGTTGCTCATGATCTGCTGAAAGCCGTTCGTGATGCCGTTAAGCTGATTGCGCAGCGTGGTCTGGATGCTCATGTCGCCGCAGATCAGGTTGCTGTTCCACCCCACGCCGACCCCGATGGAACGCATGCCGGCCGCGCGGCCCATGGACACCGCACTGCCACCGCCGATCGAGTACATGACGTCATCGCCGAGGACGGGGCCGCTGTTCTGGTATCCGACCTGCGCCCACGCCATGCCGCAGACCAGAGCGAGCGTGCCGGCCAGCGCCGTCGGGCGCAGCAGGCGGCACGCCTTGGCGGAAAGGTTCATCGGTTCAGGACGCTTCATCGTGGCACCTCAGAGGAAATCGACGCTGCCCAGGAACACCTGACCGCGGCGTTCGCAGCACGCATAGGGACGCCACAGCGCCCAGGCGTAGTCGCCTTGCTGGGCCTGGGTCAGCGTGCCGCTGTGCGGGAACACCACGCAGGTGTTGGACAGGCGCGGCGTCAGCTCCTGCCACTTGCCCGTAGAGGCATCACCCTCCATCAGCTCGCCGGCCGGCCAGTAGCCGTCGCGGGCGTTGGCAAGCAGCGGCTGGTACACGTGGATCTGCCCGCGGCGCGTGACGACATCGCCCGCGCGCTGGGCCACCACAGCCCCGGATTTTTGGTCGTCGGTCTGGTGCAGGAAGCCGCCGCGCGGATAGACGTTGCCCCAGAGATTCATCGTGGTGCGCGCACCGACCTCGCGCATGCCCGGAATCAACGCCTCCGGGTAGGCCATTTCAGGCACGTTGTAGCGCCAAGCCAGCGTGTCCAGCGTGCTGAGTAGATACGGCATGAAGGCCGTGCCCGCGCCTTGGCAGAAATAGCCCGACGACGATGCGAACTGGTTGAATACCTCGCCGCCAGGATGGCCGATGACATCGCTGTTCTTGAATTTGGCGAGGTTGTTTTCGTGGTCTTCGTTCGTGGTCCCATCCCCACCTGCCTGTGCGGATGGGTTGGGCGTGCTCATCGCCTGCACTTCGACCCAGGGGTTCTCCCCGGTGTTGCTGTAGCTGGAGACGACCGCATCGGGCACGTAGTGCCGGACCTTGGTGGACGTGCGCACCGTGCAGCCCGTCCAGGTGCAGTAGAGCCAGTAGCAGATGCCCACCACCCGGTATTCCAGGCAGTCCGGCGACATGACGGAGGACACGATGGTGGCGGTGTTCAGGGCGTAGCTGCCGGTGGCGCTGACCAACAGCAGCGAGGCCACGGCGACGCGCAGGCGGCGCAGCAAGTCGAATGGGCGATGGGTCACGGCTGCGTCCTCCGGTACTGCTCGATGCGGGACACCGCCCGGGCCACGTCCGGCTCGCCATAGACCACATAGCGTTGATCTACCACGACGGCCGGGATGGCGGCGACGCCCAGGCTCCATGCATCGGCGACGCCCTGGTAGGCGGTGCCGATGCGGCGCTGAAGATCGGTGCCGCCTTGGTTCAGTCGTTGCCGGACGATGGCTGCTGCCCGCTCGGGGTCGGCCGGCAGATCCGCGGAAAGCTCGGCCTCGATCCGGGGCGCTTCGTCCAACTCGATCAGCCGCTCGCCGCCGGCGGTCTTGACCGGGTGGCGGCTGTCGGTGACGACCACCACGTCGGCGGCGAAGGTGGCCGGGCTGAACACGGCCAGAGATGCCGGCAGCGCCACGGCCAGGCCAAGGGTTCGCCAGCCTGGTGCGAACCGGGTAAAAGCTGCTGGCATGTCATGCGCCCCGGAAGTTGATCAGGGCCATAGTCAAACGCCGAACCCCACGCGGCCCCAACAAACAATGCGCATCGCGGCCACCCCGCATACCTGCTTGCGTCGCTGCGAAGAAAAAGCGGAGGCCGAAGCCTCCGCGCTGATCAACGAAGCAGTGCAACCTTTACAGCAGGCCGGACTCCGCAAAGGAGAACGGGGCACCCTGGCCGACGATGATGTGGTCCAGTACCCGCACATCGATGAGCGCCAGCGCGACCTGCAGTTGCTGGGTCAGCATGCGATCCGCGCTCGACGGTTCGGAGATGCCCGAGGGGTGCTGGTGGCTGAAGACCACCGCGGCGGCATTCAACTCCAGCACACGCTGCGCGACGACACGCGGATAGACCGATGTCGAGTTGATCGTGCCCCTGAACAACGGCTCGTAGGCCAGCACCTGGTGCATGCTGTCCAGGAACACAGCGGCGAATATCTCATTGGGCTCAGCGACCAGTTTCAGACGCAGGTAGTCCCGCACAGCGGCCGGTCGGCTGAGGCACGGTCCAGCTTTGAAGATCCGTCTCTCCAGCAGCACGATGGCTTGCTGGATGATCCAGTCCTCGTGTTGGGTAGCGATGGCGGAAAGCGACTCCAGGTAGGAGTCATTGACGACGAAAGACATGGCGAACCTCCAGACGGTGAGATCGGAGGGCGCGCGCCCTGGGAGGGCAAGCCCTCCTGGGGAACGAACAAGGTGCATCCATCACCGCGGTAGCGGTGATCGTTCGCGGCCAGGACGCGAGGCGAACGGGTTGCGGTCAGCGCAGCGGACTGCGCCGTAGCCTTGAAGACCGGGGCTACCTGGGCATGTCGCCGACGACGTCGGCAGGCATTTCCGATGTGGGTGTGGTGGCGGGATCGCCGGCGGCGAGCATGTCCATGGCTGACAGCAAGGCATCGCCCTCGATCGGACCCTGCAGCAGGATCGCCTTGCCGCTTTCGCGATCGTGCAGCCGCAGCGACGGCGTGGCGGTCACGCCGCTGTTCGTGGCTTCCGCAGTTTGGGTACGAATCGCCGCGTCGGGCCGCTCGCTCGCGATGCACTGCTCGATGGCTGGCGTCAGGTCGGGGTAGCGCAGGTCCTCGGGCAAGCCCTGGCCGTCGCTGCGCGTGTGGGCATATACCCACTCGACGGCTTGCCAGAAGGTGGCATGCCCGCCGGCTTCGCCGGCGCATTCCGCCAGACGCGCTTCGGCAGAAGCGGCCGGTTCATGTGCGGCCAACGGCAGGTGGTGCCATTGCAAGGCCACGTCGGCATTGCCGGCCACCCAACGTTTGAGCACAGGGAAATAGGACCGGCAGAACGGGCATTCGAGGTCCGCGTACAGCGTCAGTGTGAAACGACCTTCCGGATTGCCCATCTGCCACGGAGGCCCTGCCACCTGTGTCTCGCTGACTGGCGCCGAAGTCTGAGGTGTGGACCCGCCTGGCGAACGGGACACGAGCCAGATCAGCAGCAGCGCAACCAGCACTGCAGCCAACGCCCACGGCCAGCGGGTCCCCAAGCGCCGACGGCGGAACGCCTGCACCTGCATCGGGATGGAAGGATGTTTGTGTTCCATGGCGTTCTCCGGCTTACGACAGTTCCAAGGCGGGCGACTCGATGCCGCGTGCCTGGTCGATCTTCTCGGCCACCTTGAAGGCGGCTTCCAGCTCGGTGCAGCCGTATTGCTGCATGAGCTGGTAGCGCTCGGCCTTCTCCTCGGGTTCGGTCTGCGCAAGCGCGAGGTAAAGGCTCGGCGGCACCGCGCGGAACAACACTTCCATCGACTTCGACAGGATCACGCCCTCGGTGAATTTCCCCCCCTCCTTGCGCGCAGAAAGCATCAGCGCTTTCTGCGCTGGTGAGAGTTCACGGAAGCGTGCAATCTTCTCGACCTCATCGGGCGGCATCGACAGGCAGATCCACCACTCAATCATGTTGAGCATGGGCTCTGCGGCACGCGGCAGGTCGTCGATGTTCTGGGTCGCCAGCCAGAACCAGGCGCCCAATTTGCGCCACATCTTGGTAATTTTCACGACGTAGGGCGCGAGCAACGGGTTCTTCGTGATGATGTGGCCTTCGTCGGTCACATTGATGATCGGACGACCCAGGTACTGGTCGCGCTCGGCGATGTTGTTCACCGTGCTGATCAGGCTGATGTAGGCGATGGAGAGCTGCGCGTTGTAGCCCTCGCGGGCATAGGTCGCCAGATCCACCAGCGTGATGTCGGCCTCGGGCCACGGCGTGCCATCGCGGTCGAACATCTCGCCATCGGTGCCTTGGCAGAACATGTCCATCGCGTCCGCCATCTCCAGCAGCCGCATGCGCCGCATCTCGGGAAGCGTCGAGTCCTGACCGCGGGCGCGCAGCGCGTTGCGCACGTCGCGAGTGAGCACCGTGCGCTTCTCAGCCACGCAGTGTTCGGCGGCGTCGAGGATGCACTGGCGGATCAGCGAACGGTCGGCCCGCGTCATCCGGGCTTCCTCCTTGTCCTCGCCGCCGGTGATCATCAGCCGTGCCGTGATCTCCAACTCGCCCAACACGTCACGCTGTTCGTCTGCCTCCATGACCGAGGCATCCGGTGGCAGGTCTTCGTCCAACGCATCGGCATCGAGCGTCTGCACGTCGCTGGGTGTTTCGATCAGCCGGCGGGCATCCGCGAACGGTGCCAGGCTGATGCCCGATCCGGGGGCCAGCTTGACCCGGTTCACCGTCAGGCCCAGGCGCCTGGCGAAGTCGCTGAACAGCCCGAAGCTGTTGCCGGCTTCCACGATGAAGAGGCGCGGCCGGTAGATGGCCGTGACCTGGTTCAGCAGGTTGTTGAGCGTGGCGCTCTTGCCCGAGCCGGTGGGGCCGAACAGGAATAGATGGGCATTCATCTGCCTGTCTAAGCGGTTCAGCGGATCAAACGTGATCGGCCCGCCACCGCGGTTGAAGAACGTGTTGCCCGGATGGCCCGTACCCTGGCTGCGACCCCACGCCGGCGAGAGATTCGCCACATGCTGGGCGAACATCAGTTGGGTGAACCAGTTTCGCCGATCCTGCGCGGGGTTGTAGCAGCACGGTAGCCAGCGCAGATAGCTGTTGAGCGGCGCGACTTCATCGTCCTCGCGAACGGGCTGCAACCCCGCGTTGAGCATCACGTTGGCGAGGTCCAGACCGCGCCGGTCAAGCTCGGCTTCGTCGCGTCCGCGCAGATAGAAGGCCAGCGTGCCGCGGTAGAGTTTGTGCGCGCTGCCGATGAGCGAGCGCGCCTCCTGCACGTCCTTGAGCGTCTGCTCCGATGCCAGTGTTTCGCCGACTGCCTTCTTCGCCAGGTGGTTCAGGTGCGATTCGAGAATGTCCTGGGGCGTCGCCACCATGGTCAGACACATCGTCGTGTCCTCGGGCATCTGATCGAACAGCGTGTTGATCGCATCGCCCTTGCGGGTTTCGCCAGTCAGGTGTCCCGTTCCGGGCGGCATGCGCAGCCGGTCAGTGACCAACACACGGTGCGGTATGCCGTCGAAGTGCCAGGTGCCATGCTCCACGTCCGAGCGTGGCTGGCTGAAGAAAAGCCGCTGGCTAAAATCCCGCCCGCTCGCCAGTTCGATCTCGCCAGCCTCGGTGTCGGCGGGGTAGCGCGCGAACGCATAGAAGCGCTCCCGGTCCTCGACCCCAGGCCCGAGCAGCGTCGGACGCGGGTTGAACCAGCGCAGCAGCCAGTCATGGACGTCTGCCGCACCCAGGCGGCGAGCCTGGATGCCGGCGTTCGCCAGCCCGCCGCACAGGCGGTCGCAGACGATGTTCAGCATCTGCTCGGGTGTCTGGCCCCGGCGGTTTGCCTGGCCCTGTCCTTGTCCGGTCACGCGGCGATAGACGACCATGCGCACACGCCTCGTCTGGCCGCGCCAGCGCAAGCGTGTGACCACCGTGTCCTGGAACAAGCCACCGGGCTTGGCCACCGCGCGCAGATGGTGGGCAAAGAACCGCAGGTAGAACTCCGTGAACACCGTGCCACGGGCGCGCGGCTGCACGTAGTCGCGCAACGTCTGCATGTACTGGTCGAAGCTCGGTTCGTCCTGGGCGTAGAGCTGCAACACCCAGGGGTTCTCGTCCAGTTCATCGAAGCTGTCCTGGAGCGCGTTTTCTAAGGCGTCGCGGGCGTGCGCGAGCCAGCCGGGTTCCCGGCCCTCGGTCCCCAGCGGCACCAGCTCGAAGAAGGCGGCCACCGATTGGCCGTCCTCCAGGAGCATCGATTTCGACTCGGGCAAGAACTCCACCCAGGGCAGCAGTTCCACGAAGGACGGTGCGACGTCGTACAGCGCCTGCTCGTCGGCCTCCGTCGCCGGCTTGCGGCCCCGGACTGCCGAGCCGGGTTCGGGGATGCCGACCTGCCGCAAGGCCTCGACGTGGCGCTGCCAGCCGTCCGGCTGCTCATCATCACCAGCGCCGGATGCGGCCAGCTTCGGCGCGGCCGGCTTAGGCCAGGGAAGTTTCCACCGCATCAGTAGGCCTCCACGCGCTCGCCTGGCATGGCGTACTGGATGCGCTGGTTGAGCGGGAAGACCGTCGTGTAGCCCGGCACCGGCACGGGGTCCGTGCCCGCCAGGTGCGGATACACGTACATGACGAGATCGGGATTGGGCAGACGCTGGAACTGGCGGTGGACCTCATTGCGCGCGGTGCGCGTGTAGCGCATCTGCTCGACGGGTGCGACCTGCACGTCGGCGTCGGTCAGGGGCCGACGCAGGCTCTGGCGCGCATCGAGCAGCTGGCGGCCGGCGTTCCGTCCGGCTGCGCCACCGCCGTCGCCGGCCTCCTGCTGCCAGATGTCCATCATCGTGCGGTCACCGTGGGTCAGCAGCTTTTCCTTGCTGGTGGCGCAGCCGCCAAGCACCGCGACGGCGAGGGCCAGTGCCAGGCCACGGGCCAGGTTAGTCAAGTTCGAGTGCATGGCTTTCTCCTGCGCGGTGATCGACCTTGCGGCCTTCGGGATCGAAGTCGATGGCGAGCGGCTTTTCGAGGTGGACGGCAACCTTGGCGCCGGGCTGGACATAGACGGCGGCGAACGCCTGGCCGTACAACTTGTTGACCCAGGCCGACATGTCCCGCACGCCGCCCGCCAGAATCTGGCCGACCGCTTCCTGGCCGGTGATGCCCACGGTGCCGATGGAGCCGTCCGAGCCGACATAGGACATGCGGCCGCTGTCGCTCTCGATGAGTGAGGCCACACCGGCGCCGGCCGCGGTGATCAGGGCCTGCGAGCCGAGGTATTGCTGGGCGTTGCTGCGCCGCTCGCCGCTGACGCAAGGAATGCCGTGGGGATCGCTGATCCAGCCCAAGCCATCGCGCTGTTGGTTGTTCTGCTGGTTGCCCTCGCGGTCTTCGGGGATCGTGCGAATCGTGCCGTCGTGGAAGACGAACGTGATGCTGCGCACCTGGCCGCGCACGCACGAGAGCGTCCAGTCGCCCGAAGCGGTGCCGCTGAACACGGCGCCGGCCACGTCGGGAATGTCGATGCCATTGGCGGTCAGGTTGTCCGGCCCGACCAGAACTTTGAACGGATAGGGATCGTTGACCGTGCCGTCGATCGGCACGCGGCCGATCAGCGCTGTCATGGCGACCGAACCCATGAGCGTGGAGTTGGTCGGCACGGTGTAGACCGGCTTGGCACTCTTGACCCCGGCGGCGCGGGCGCCCGCGTTGGCCACGGTTTCCGCAGTGGTTTCGAGCGTGCTCTGCGCCGGGCCGAAGCTCGTGGGGAAGCTCATGCCGCCGCTCGCGCCACGCCCCCCGTTGCGCCCCTCGGCGGGCTTTGCGTCGTCCGGCTCGACCCACCGCACGCCGCCCTCCATGCCTGCCTCGTCGCCGCCCTGCAGCCCCAGGCCCACGGGCAGGTCCGCATGGCCGCCGCCGCGCCCGCCGATGCTGTCCAGACGCCGCTGCAGGTCGGCGAGCAGCCCTTCGGTCTGCTGGCGCGCGCTGGCCGCCTGCTCTTGGTCGCGGCGCAGGTTGGACCGCTCGGATTCGAGCGCCGAGTTGATGCGCTGGTCGATGGAGTTCTCGCGCTGGCGCAGTCGCTGGTTCTCTTCACGCTGCGACTTGTTGTCCGAGAGCGCGGTCTGAAGCTCGGTGCGCAACTGCTTCACTTGGGCAACGAGCGTCGCCACGGTGTCGCGCGGGGTGTCGCCTTCGATGCCCAGCGCCTTCATTTCATCGGGCGTGAGCTGGGCGCCGTTGTCCGCCGCGGGTGGCGCCGTGCTGCCTCCACCCGAGAACAGCCGGATACCGACGAACAGCACCAGGATGGCAACAGGGATCATCAGCCACTTGAGCAGGCCGTTACTGCGCATGGCGGGCCTCCTTGGTGTTCTCGTCGCCGTCCGGCTGCGGCAGATGCACGGCCGGGTCGAAGCGGTGAATCGCCGGCAGCAGCGACTGCGCGAGACCGCGGCCGCGCGTGACCAGGTACAGGACGGTCGTGTCCTCGGGCGTGCCGCGCGGGCCCAGCGCCTCGTGCTGGAAGGTGGCGGTGAGGAAATCGCCTTGCAGCACGCGCGGGTCGAGCGTGATCCAGCCGCCGCTGCCGTTGGTTAGGCGCACGGCAGTGACCCACTGGTCCTCCAGGCGCCACGACGCGAGTGCGACCGCGCGCACGGGCAGCGTTGGCATCAGTGTGTCCAGGTCGAGGTCGCGGGGCAGGTTGACCCGCATGACGCCCGGAAGCGGCTCGACGGTGCGCAGCGGTGCGTAGAGGTTCTGCGCGGCGAAGCGCGTCAGCACGACAGGGACCGGAGTTTCGCGCCGCGCGGTCCGCGCACCTGCTTGGCCCTGGGCGCGTGCCGGGGCCTCGGCACTGTCGGCCTGCTCGCCATAGCGTCCCGGTGCGCTGTCACCCTCGACGATGCGCACCGGCTCCAGCTCGGCTTCCCCGTCCTTGGGTGGTTCGGCTGCGATGTCCAGCAGGATCAGCGCGCCCGTGTCGGCGTCCTGCAGTTGCAACCGCGTGGGCTCGATCGGCTCGCTGGCGCGCAGGTACACCGCGCCCCCCGCACTCTGCACGCGCAGGCGTTCGCCCACGCCCGCGGGCACGCCCACGCGCACGTTGCGGTCGATGAACACGATGCGTTCCTGACCGACCTTCAGCGGCACTGCCAGTGGCATGCGTTCCCAGCGCAGGATTTCCACTGCATGGGCGACGGGTGCCGCGGCCACGGCCAGTAGCCCCAGCAGCGCGAGTACAGGGTGCTTCATGGGGTGTTTCCTCCTTGAGGCGCTTGCGGAGACAGGCCACTCGGCGCCGGGCGCGTCGGCTCCGGTGCACTGATGCGCTGGGGCGCGCCGTCGTAGCAGTCCAGCGCCAGGCCGAACGGGTTACGGGCGGGATCGACGTCCACCCGCGTGACCTTGATCGGATAGCGCACCAGGGCGCGCTTGACCTGCTCGGCGCCGTAGTACTCGTCCGCCGTGATGTCCAGCGTCACCACCCAGTCGCGATCGGACACGGTGCGCACGCGCGCCGTGGGGTCGTCGCCATAGCCGCGGCCGGGAATCTCGTAGATGCCGCGCACGCGCTGACGCAGCTCGCCCGTGGAGCGGCGGTAGTCATAGTCCGCCCGCAGGAAGGCCTGGCAGGACGGGGTGAGGTACGGCGAGAGCGTGTGGAGGTTGCGCGAGTAGTCTTCCTCGCCATTGGTTGGCCAGCGGTTCAGCGTCTGGAACACGTAGAACGTGAACGCATAGACCGATTCGGGCGGCACTTCCCACCACTTGCGGGTACTGCCAGAGCGCAGGTCGGGCGGGACGTGGATGGTCAGGTCGCGCGGCGCGCTCCACCAGCCGCCGCCCATGACCAGGGCGACGACGACCAGCGCGCCCGCGGCCAGCCGCAAGGTCTTGATGTGCGCCTGCAGGTGGGTGATCTCGTTTTTGAAGCGGCTCATCGCATGCTCCTGCGGGTGGACCAGAAGCCCGAGCGCGAGATCAGCACATGGCCACCCACCCAGCCGGCCATCAGCGGATGGCGCGTGGCGATGCGCCATTGCAGTTGCCGATACAGCCAGGTGTCGGGACGCCCACGCTTGAGGCGGCGCAGGATGCCGCCGCCGATGAAGACGCCGAGCGCCACGCCCAGGACGACGAAGGTCGGCGCCAGCGCGATCGTGCGGAACACCCAGGACAGCGGCGCGCCGACCAGCAGGCCGGCGGCACCGGACAGGCCGCAGCAAATCCAGAGTTCGTCAGCGGTGAGGCCGCGCACCACAACGGGATGGCGGTTGAGCCGGTGCGGAAGGAAGGTGACCGTTCCGTCCGCACGGACGTGCTGCTGCTCGGACATACCGGCCTCGCTTACAGGATGCCGGTGGCTTCGGTGAGCAGCCAGATGCCGATCACAAGCAGCACGGCGCCGATAGCGACCGTGAGGCCGAACTGGCCCCACGTCTTGCGGCCGGTGTGGATCTCCGCGTAGGTCCCGTAGGCGTGGTAGCAGACGCCGATGAACATCGACGCCACCACCAGCAGGGCCACGAGCATGATGATGTCGTAGCCGTAGTTGCGGATCGTCTCCATGATGCCGTTGCCGGTGCCGCGCGTGGGGTTCTCCAATTGCGGCAGACCTTGCGCGAACGACAGCGCCGGCAGCGCGGCGGCGCCCAGGGCCACGGCGGCGCGCTGGGCAAAACGGGAAGTGAGGTTGCGGTTGTGCATGGTCGGGCCTTTCAGGTCAGGACAGAAGGAAGAAACTCAGGACGAGGTACATCGCGACGAAGCGGATGCAGACGCCGAGGAACTGGCGCTGGTTGAGGCGGCTCTCGGACCACCCCACGTAGGCCGTTCGGATGGCCCAGACGCCCCACACGAGCAGGACCGCGAACACGACGCCGACCAGAACGGTCGCCATCGCGGAAGGCGCGATACCGCTGTTGGCTTGAAATGCCGAGACCTGGGCGCCGTTCATTGCTTGCCCTCCGCAGTCGTCGCCGGCAGCGGCTCGGTCGCCCGTTCGGTGCGGTATTCGCCGGCCAGTTCGGAGGGGGCGCGCGGTTGAGCGCGCGATGGCGTCAGGTGAAATTGGATGCCGGCGCGCACGCGCGCCAAGTCAGCCTGGAGCCGCGGGTAATCGAAGTGGTAGCGCTCGCCCGGTGTGATGGGGGTATGCGCGGCGCTGTCCGCGACGGTGCGTTCCAGCGCGTCGAGCTGGCGCAGCGCGGCGACCAACTCCTGGCGCTGCGCCGGGGACTCGGCCAAGGCCATCGGGGACCGGCCCAGCACGAGGGCCGTCACGAGAAAAGTGGGCACGCCGCGATGCGCGGCGCGCAGCCAGATCGAAGCCAACATCGCGCCATTCCTGTGTGATCAGCAATGGGTTGATCGTGGAGATCAGGGCTGTTTCAGGCCGCAAACAATAGGAACCCGGAAGCGACCGGATTGATGGCCTAGAGGTACTTTTTGAAGCTGCCCGCGGTCAGGCTCACGGCCAGTCCCAGCAAGGCTGCGCTGGGCAGCAGGATCAGCAGCGGATGCACCGAGATCGGCAGCGCGAGGTAGGTGATCCAGGGCAGCACGGCCAGCGGCATCAGGCTCGCTTTCGCGCGGTGGTAGATGAAGCCGGATTCCCGGCCCGCGCCGAACCGCCGCACGTCCCGCCGCACCAGGCCGTCGATCAGGCCGACGAATGCCGCAGTGAGGATCAGCGGCAGCGTGAGCACCAGGACCAGCAGGCGCACGAGGAACGTGAGCGTCGTGAAGGCCGCGGCGATCAGGTAGCTCTCGGCCCAGACATAGGCCTGGCTGATGTAATAGCGGAAGTTGCGCGTCGGCTCGCGGCTGGGCGCACGGGCGCGCTCGGCGGTCTGGCTCATGCGCTCCAGCAACCCCGAGCGCACGAACACCCACCCGTACCCGGTATCCACCAGCTCGTGCGCCGTGCGCCCGGGCTCCTGCACCACCACGCTGCGCGTGAAGTGGTTCGACAGGTGCCCGAGTTCGTACTGCAGCATCTGCTGGGAGTGGCGCCAGCCCTGGTCCTTCCAGAACAGGTGCATGCCGACGCACTCCACCACGATCGAGAACAGCAGCGAACCGATCAGCACCCCGAGCAGCCTGAACGGCAAGGTGATGGTGCCGACGATCAGCCCCTGGCGCTGGTTCTGCTCCCGCTGCGCGGTCGAGGCGGCATCCTTCATGGTGCGGCCTCGCCGGTGCTGTCGTCGGCGCCGGTGGCCACCGCGTCAGGCTCGGCCGGAGCGGCGTCATCCAGCAGGTCGTCGGGCAAGGCAGCCTCCTGCAAGGCTGGGGAACTGGTGAACTCCCACCATTGCGTGGCCTCGCTGTAGCTCTGACGCATGTACCCAGCCAGTTGCTGCAAGTCCGCCGGCATCACTTCATCGGGGTCAGGCGCTGGCAGTGGCATCCGGACCTTCCAGAGCTGACCACCCTGCAGCAGCGCGAAGCATTGGCCTTTGGGCAGGCCGACGACGTGGGATGGCTCGATCATCGGCACGCTCGACATGCTGATGCGGTCTTGCGTGTTGCTGGTGAAGTCCGTCGTCCCGCGGATGTCCGAGGCATCGGTCGCGCCGGAGACGATGGTGGTGGTATAGACCTCCACCTTGGGCAATTGACGGGTCAACAATTCCGCGGTGGCGGTTTCCCGAACCCGCAGCATGAACAGGTTGTTGAAGTTGCCGATCACCTGGCCGGCCTTCGCGCGGTTGCCGATGCGGGCCTCGATGTCCGAGAGCGTCTGCGTATACGCGGTCACCTGCAGCCCGGCACCGCCGCCCTTGTTGATAAGGGGGATGAACTCGTCGCCCATCAGTTCGTTGAACTCGTCGGCATGGACGTTGATGGGAATGCGCGTGCCAGCCGAGGCACCCGGCAGGCCGTCGTCGATCCCGTGCTTGTAGATGTGCCCGGCTACCGACACCAGGTCGGAGAACATGGAGTTGCCGACCGCCGCGGCGACTTCAGCATCCGACAGCGCATCCAGGCCGACATAGACCACGGCGCGCTTCCTGATGACTTGCATCCAGTCGAAGATCGGGCGCGCGTCAGACAGGTCGGAGTAATTCGGCGCCAGGAGTTGGGCGATCTTGCCGCTGGTGAGCTTTTCCAGCAGCGGCAGCAGCGATGCAACGATCTTGTCGAAGTAGGTCTTGTCGTAGCGCACCGCCGAGCGCAGGCCATCGAGCACAGGGTCGTAGTTGCGCGCCTGGGAGAGGTATTGCTCCAGCGCCACCACACGCTTCTCGCGCCCGATCATGTTCCTTGGGATGTTCTTCTCGTTGAGCTTGGCCTCGATCTGGACGATCACCTCCCAGGTCTTGGGCTCGGTCTTGGCGAAGTAGTGTTGGGCGTACTCCATGAACAGCGCGTCGATGTTGATTACGTGCCGCTGGATCAGCATGTAGTCCGGGCGCTGCCCCAGTTCCACCAATGCGCGCGCAATGATGTTGACGAAGCGCCATGCGAACTCGCGGAACGCTGCACTGTTGCCCTCGCCGGAGAGTTGCCCGGCAATGCGCGTGGCGACTTCACTGATGCGTCCGAAGCGCCCCACCGCGTTGTAGCGTGCAGAGAACTCGGGCCAGCCGAGGTGAAAGACGTAGAACTCGCCCTCGCGACCCGCTCGCTTGGCTTCGACGTACATGCGTTTCAAGAGATCCGCGTCGCCCTTGGGGTCGATGACGATCACGACCTCATGCTCACCGTCTGCATTCGTGCGACGGATGTCCTGGGTGACGAACAACTCGGCCAGCCGCGTCTTCCCCACGCGCGTGGTGCCCAGCACCAGCGAATGGCCGACGCGCTCACCCAGTGGCAGGCTGACGTCGACCTCGTCGGGTTCGATGCCGTGCAATCGCGGCAGGCCGCCTACCGGTGGCAGTGGCCGCACGGGGTTGAATGACACATCCCAGCCCGTGAGCCGTACGAGGCGAGACAGTGGAAACGGTGCGAACTCCAGCCGCTCCTCCAGGCGTCGCGCCAGCCGGTATGCCGGTGTTGGCTCGACGTAGCGGCGAAATTCCGGCCGGTACGTCTGCATCAGCCTGTGGGTGTGCTTCTGTTCCCACAGGAAACCGCGCCCCACGAACAGGCGCTGCTGGCTGACCGGCACGTCCCTGCTCGTCATCACGTAGCGCGGCAGGCGCCGGATGTTGCGGCGGTAGCGCAGGATCACCCGCGCATCGCGGTAGCGGATCGCGCCATAGGCGCCGAACGCCAGTGCGGCACCGATGCCCATGGCTGGGCTCAGCGCGAGCGACCACGGGGCCACCAGGGACAGAAACGCGGCGCCCGCACATGCCGCGACGGTGTATAGCTCCACCGCTGGGCGCAACAGGACTTCGACGGGCTGTTTCCCCGACATGGCCTCATTGCTCGATGCCGGTCGCCGTGATCAGCGCCGGGTAGTGCCGCAGGCCCAGGCGTTCGGCCAGATCATCGCCGGCCACGGGGGCCATCGGCACGCCAGGCGCCAGTGCGCGCAACCGCGCCAAAGCCTGCGCGGTCTCGACATTGACCACCAGGCCGACCGCGCCGCGGTCGTGCAGCGACGCCGCGTGACGGCGCAGCCAGGCTTGCGAGGTCTCATCGTCGCCGATGACCACGAAAGGCCGCAGGCCCGGTGCCTCGATCACGCGCCGCGCGACGAAGCCGGGCATCAGCTTCGCGCTGCGTACCGGCAGCATCGCTGCCTCGTCAGCGGGGGTGGCGGGAATCTGCGGCGTCGGAATGGGAGGCCGCAACGCGCTGTTGGCGCGTGGCTGCAGGTTAAGCGCTTCGTAGTACGGCAGCGCCGACGCGCCGCCGCGGTCCTCGACCACGATCAGCGGTTCGGCGGCATGCGCGACCAACGGCAGCGCCGCCAGCAGCGCGAGCAGGCCCCGCAGGGTCCAGAGCGGTTTCGTCATGGGGTCGACTCCTGACGCACGGCTCGCGCCGTGGCGATTGAGTGCGTGCCCTGCACGCGGGCGAGGTGTCGGGATACGCTGCGTCGATAGCGGGCGGCAGGCTCACCGCCCGCGGGCCGGTGGTAGCGGCCCATGGCCAGCAGCCAGTCTTCACCGGGGGTGTACTGCTCCTTGAGGATCTCGGCGGCGCTGGCGAGATTGCGGTACGGGTCCAACAAGTCGCAGGCATGGGTGTAGCGGTGCGGGTGGTAGCCCAGGTTGATCTGGCCCAGGCCCGCGTCGATGCGCGTGGGTGGCGTAGATCGCATCGCCTGCTGCAAACCGGCGCAGGCATCGGCACGGGTGGCGAAGCGCCGCGACTGGCCGGCGACATTCAGGGTCCACGGCCATGGGACGATGCGTCCATTGCGTCGCATGCCGCTCTCCTGCAAGGCCACGGCGTAGAGCACCGTCGAGGGAATGCCCGCGCGCTGTGCGGCAAGCTGGTAGGCCGGTGGCGGAACCTCCTGGGCATGGGCGGCGCAGGCGAACAGGCCCGCAGTGAGCGCCAGTGCGCGCAGCAGCGCCGTTACGGCTGGCGTTGCCATTGGCCGTTCACTTCGCGCACAACCGCAGGCAAATCGCCGGGCAGGCTCAGCGACAGCCAGCGGCCGCCGTCGTGGTTGAGCGTGATGCCGCCGCTGCGCACCCGGGCCGGGTCGATCTGGGCGCGCTTGGCCCAGTCGCGGATGCGCGCATCGTCCTGGCGGCTGCCGACCATGTAAAGGTCGAACTCGGCACCCGAGGATTGCAGGCGTTGGACGAGTTGCCCGCAAGCCGCGCAGCCGTCCTTGATGAACACTGCCGTGCGACCGCTGCCCCGCGCAGCGGCGGCGCCTGGCCTCTCGTCAGACAGGTTCACCCGCTGCATGCCGGGGTTCAGGCGCTGCCAGGCCTCGTCGTAGGCGCGCTGGTACGCGAGCAGCTTCTCCACGCGGCGCGCTTCGACTTGCACCTGCAGCTCTGCGTAGCGCCGCCGTTCTTCGTCGGTGCGCGCCTCGATGCCCAGGGCGGACAGCGGGTCCAGATTTGGCGAGTAGATGCCCAGCGGCCCATCCATCAAGTCGCGATAGCGCGCCCATTCCTGCGGTTGCAGGCCCCATTCGCCTGCCACCCGGTCGTCCAGGATGCGGGCGGCCAGCGGGCGCTCCTGGCTCTGCGCATTGCGGGCGGGGGTCGTGGCGGGCTGCTGCGCCCAGGCGGGCAACTGCATGGAGCCCAGCAGGAACGCGTACAGGATGATCGACGGCTTCATGTGGTGGGCTCCGGTCAAGGAATCGCCACGCGACGGGTCTGGTCGCCGGCCTGGAACACCGCGGCATTGCCCTCGATCGCCTGCAGGCGCCACGGACCCAGCGCATCACCCGGCAGCAGCACCTGGAGCTGATCGGGCGTGAAATCTCCGGCACTCGGGGCGACGGACACGCTGCGCTGACCCGCGCGCAGCTCAGCGCCGACGACACGAAATGGCAGCGGCGGCGGTTCGGACTTGGCGGTGGCCGGTTGGCTCGGGGTGCGCCGCTGGGTAGGCGCCGCTGCACGCGCAGTCGCTTGGCGCACCTTGATCTGCTCGACTTCGGTACGCAGCGCCTGAACGTCCTCGGCGGTGGCATAGCCACCCAGCGCCTGTTCGGCTTGAACGATGCGCGCCTCCATTGCCTGCCGAGCGTCTTGCAGGCCTGCGGCGGTGGCGGCTGCGGGCTGCTGCTGCAAGGCCCGCGTGGTCTCGGCCAGCCCGGTCACCTGGGCTTCGAGGCGCTGCAACCGGACATCGAGCTGCTGCTGGTCGGCCTGATCGGTCATCGTCTGGTGGCCCAGGATCGCGAAGACACTGAGACCCAGCAGCCAAAGCCAGAGCAGGCTTTGCAACACCACGGCGGCGGTCGGGCGCCGGAGCGGCTGTGCCGCGTTCATGGCTGGCCTCCCGCAAAGGGGAACGTCTGCACGGCCTCGGCAGCAGGCGGCTCGGACACCGGCTCGGCACCGGTGTCGCGACCAGGCCGCTCGAAGCAGACCTGCCGCGTCCGGTCATCGGCGTGCAGTTCCCAAGCCGGACCGGCCAGGGTGAGCAGTGCATCGCGCAAGGTCATGGGGCCGAGATGCAAGTGCGCCGCCGGCAGCGGCAGCGCGTACAGCTCGATCACCGCATGCGGGGTCTCGCAAAGCTGGTAGCCGCTGCGTTTGAGCACATGCCGCAGCCCGTCGCCGACCGTGGCGCGGACCTCCTCGGGCATGGACACGTCGATGGTCTGCACCAGCAGATCGCGCTGCGCCGCCATCGGCGCCAGCTCCACCAGGGTGTAGCGGCCATAGCGCACGACGGGAATGAACTCGGGCGGTGCAGCCTCGGGCGCGGGTGGGACGTCCTCGACGGTGCTGGCGGCCAGCGGCGGTGGCGTGGTCGCGCAGCCGCTGGCCAAGGCTGCGGCCAGGAGGCTGGTACCGACCAGACACCGGGATACATGGATTGCAGGCATGGCATCGGCTCTTCTGTTGCGATGCCGATACCTTGGCTGCGCGCGGCTGCGCGGTCAGTCAGAAATGCGAACTGGGGGGTGCCCGCTTTTGCAGTCCAACACATAGCGCAACCCGCAAATCCAACTGTGGTTTGCACATTAATTCTATAAATGTTGTATTATCGAATCATGAAAGAGGATCAAGCCATTTCCGCCTTAAACGCCCTGGCTCACACCCAGCGCCTGCGCGTGTTCCGCGCCTTGGTCGTTGCTGGCCCGGGCGGACTGACGCCGAGCACGCTAGCTGACCAGCTCGACGTGGCCCGCAACACCTTGTCCTTCCACTTGAAGGAACTGGCCCATGCTGGCCTCGTCAGCATCGAGCAGCAGGGCCGCAACCTGATTTATCGCGCCGAGTACGGCCGCATGGACGGTCTGATCGGTTACCTGACCGAGCATTGCTGCCAAGGTGGCGTATGCGAGGTTTCTCCATCCAAGACCTGCTGCTGACCATGACCGATACCACTTACAACGCCTTGTTCATCTGTACGGGCAATTCGGCCCGCTCCATCCTCGCCGAAGGCATCCTCAACGACATGGGCCAAGGGCGGTTTCACGCCTGGTCGGCAGGTAGCCATCCGAAAGGCGAAGTTCACCCGCTGGCACTCGCCACGCTGGAGCGGCTGCACCTTCCGACAACGGGCTACCGCAGCAAGAGCTGGGACGAGTTCGTGAAGCCCGATGCGCCGGTGTTCGATTTCATCTTCACCGTCTGCGACAACGCAGCCGGCGAGGCGTGTCCGCTGTGGCCGGGCAAGCCGGTGTCGGCGCATTGGGGCGTGCCTGACCCGGCAGCCGTGGAAGGCACCCTGGAACGACAAAGCAAGGCGTTCTTCGATACCGCCATGACGCTGCGCCGACGTATCGAGTTGTTCCTGTCGCTTCCGATCAAGAGTCTCGATGCCATGTCGTTGCAGCGTGAACTGCGCGACATCGGCCGCCAGTGAGGCCCGCCCGATGAGCGCAACCGATACTGCCGGCCCCGCGCCAGCAAACTCCGCCATGAGCGGCTTTGAGCGTTACCTGACGCTATGGGTGGCGGTGTGCATCATCGCGGGGATCGCTCTGGGCCAGTTCGCGCCCGCCGCATTCCAGGCCATCGGCCGCATGGAGATTGCCAAGGTCAACCTGCCGGTCGGCCTGCTGATCTGGGTAATGATCATCCCCATGCTGCTGAAGGTGGACTTCGCCGCGCTTGGCCAGGTGCGCCAGCATTGGCGGGGCATGGGGGTCACGCTGTTCATCAATTGGGCCGTCAAGCCGTTCTCAATGGCGTTGCTGGCGTGGATCTTCATCCGCCACGTCTTTGCCGACTGGCTGCCCGCCGATCAGCTCGACAGCTATATCGCCGGCCTGATCCTGCTGGCTGCTGCACCGTGTACCGCAATGGTTTTCGTTTGGAGTCGGCTGACTGGCGGTGATCCGGTATTTACGCTGTCGCAAGTGGCCTTGAACGACACCATCATGGTGTTCGCCTTCGCACCCATCGTCGGCCTGCTGCTGGGCCTGTCGTCGATCACGGTGCCGTGGGACACCTTGCTGGTGTCGGTGGGTTTGTACATCGTCATTCCGGTCATCCTGGCCCAGCTCTGGCGCCGGGCGCTGCTGCGCAAGGGGCAGGCCGTGTTCGACAGGGCACTGGAACGCATCGGCCCATTGTCCATCGCCGCGCTGTTGCTGACGCTGGTGCTGCTGTTCGCCTTCCAGGGCGAGGCCATCATCCGGCAGCCGCTGGTGATCGCCATGCTGGCGGTGCCGATCCTGATCCAGGTGTTCTTCAATTCCGGTCTGGCGTACTGGCTCAACCGCCAGGTGGGCGAAAAGCACTGCGTCGCTGGGCCATCCGCGTTGATTGGTGCCAGCAACTTCTTCGAGCTGGCCGTGGCCGCCGCCATCAGCCTGTTCGGCTTCCATTCCGGCGCAGCACTCGCAACAGTGGTCGGCGTGCTCATCGAGGTGCCGGTCATGCTGCTGGTGGTGCGCGTGGTCAATCGCTCACGCGGCTGGTACGAACGCCGCGCGACCACTTCGTAACCTCCAAGAGGCATCCATGAGCACCATCACGATCTACCACAACCCAGCCTGCGGCACCTCGCGCAACGTGCTGGGCCTGATCCGCAACAGCGGCGAGGAACCGACCATCATCGAGTACCTGAAAACGCCGCCCGACCGCGACACGCTCCAGGCGCTGATCGCGGCGATGGGCGTGCCGGTGCGAGACGTGCTGCGCGAGAAAGGCACGCCCTATGCCGACCTCGACCTGGGCAACCCGAAGTGGAGCGACGACGACCTGATCGGCTTCATGCTCCAGCATCCCATCCTCATCAACCGGCCTATCGTGGTCACGCCGCTAGGCACGCGCCTGTGCCGGCCTTCGGAAGCCGTGCTCGACCTGCTGCCGCAGCCGCAGCGCGGCGCGTTCAACAAGGAAGACGGCGAGCCGGTGGTCGATCAGGACGGCCGCCGTGTCTGAATCTCGTCTCGACCTGCCGAACATCGACACGGCGCTGTTCCAGCAACCGGACACCGAACATCTGTTCGCGCCGGCACGGGCCACGCACGCGCCGCGCTTCCTGCTGCTCTATGGTTCGCTGCGCGAACGCTCGTTCAGCCGCCTCGCAGCCGAAGAAGCCGCACGCATCTTGCGGGCGCTGGGCGGCGAGACCCGATTGTTCAATCCGTCCGGGCTGCCTCTGGTGGACGATGCGCCGGCCGATCACCCGAAGGTCAAGGAACTGCACGAACTGGTGCAATGGGCCGAGGGCATGGTGTGGAGTTCGCCGGAGCGCCACGGCGCGATGACCGGCCTGATGAAGACCCAAATCGACTGGATTCCGCTGTCGGTCGGCGCGGTGCGCCCGACCCAGGGCAAGACGCTGGCGGTGATGCAGGTATCGGGCGGCTCGCAGTCGTTCAACGCCGTCAACCAGATGCGCGTGCTGGGCCGCTGGATGCGGATGCTGACCATCCCGAACCAGTCCTCGGTCGCCAAGGCGTACCAGGAGTTCGACGAGGCCGGACGCATGAAGCCCTCGGCCTACTACGACCGCGTGGTGGACGTGATGGAAGAACTGATGAAGTTCACGCTGCTCACGCGCGACGTGGCGCCGTATCTGGTGGATCGTTACAGCGAGCGCAAGGAAAGCGCTGAATCACTGTCCAGGCGTGTACGGCAAGGTGCAATTTGACGCTGCGAGGCGCTGAAAAAAGAGCCGACGACCTCTCGGTCGTCGGCATTGCGTGAAGTTCAGGCGGCGACCAGTTGCCGGGCCAGTGCGACCTCGACGGAATCACCATCCTGGTTCAGGACATCCAGCCCCGATTCGGGCACGTCGCCCGAGGTGGACTGCGAGACCATGATCTTCTTGGCCATCAGTTCCAGGCAGGTCATCTGCGAAGAACCGGCGTAGCCGAGGTAGATCACGCGCACCGGCAACTTCTGCCCGATGCGCCAGGAGCGGCGTGCCGCCTGCTGGAGCGAGTACACGTTGTAGCCCGACTGCATGAACACGATCGTCGGAAACTCCAGCAAGTCCAATCCCGTCTTGACCAGCTCGGGATTGGTGATGAGCACGTCGATGCCACGATCCAGTTGCTCAGCGATCCAGTCTTCGCGGCGGCTGGCATCCACGCTTGCGCGCAGCACCGCCACCTTGAAGCCTTCTTGCTCCAGCAGCACCTTCAGGCGCGACGTGGTGTCCCGCGTGCCGGTATAGACCGTGTAGGCCAGAACCTTGCGGCCCTGCGCCTTCTCCGCTTTGCAGATGTCGATCAGCTCACGCTCCTTGGGGCTGATCTCGAACTCGTTGAACTGAGCCGGGACAAACGCCAAGGTGTTGCGCGTGCGCGGATGCACCACGGTCTCCGACCGGAAGCAGCAATCCGGCCAGGCCAGCAGCACGTTGAGGACCACACCCAGCAAGGTCGTATCGCGTCGCGCCAGAGCCTGTTTCAGCTCCGCGGTCAGCCGACCCGCCAGATCGCGGTAGGCCGCGGCTTGCGCCGTGTCCATCGCGACTTCACGGAACTCCTCGTCATACGGCGGCAGGACGTTGCCACCGATGTCCTTGAGCTTGAGAAAGATCGTGAACGGCAGGATGCAGCGCAGCACGCCCTTGGGGCCAAACCCCGGGGCCTTGACCGTGCGCACCGATACCTTGGTGCCCTTGGCCGTCTTGTGCGCCGTGCCGGTGCTCTCGGAGTAGATGTCCTTCAACACCCCGTGATCGCGCATGAACGCCATCGCAGCCGAGGTCATGCTGCCGCTCGTGGTCGGGCGGTAGCCGTCTTCGATCATCCGCCCCGGAAGGGCTCGGAACAGCAGGTGGAACAGGTCGTCCCCGTAGCCGCCCATCAACGTGCCGGTCAGCAGCAAGGTCTTGCGAGCCTTCGCCGCCAGCACGCCCATGGCCTGGCCCTGGGCACTGCCCCCGTTCTTGTACTCATGTGCCTCATCGGCGATGAGCAGGTCGAACGTGCCTTGCGGCAGGTAGCGTTTGATGAACTCGGACGGCTGATAGCCGCCCTCGCCAAAGCCGAACTCCATGTTGGCCATCGCACGTTCCATGCGCGTGGCCTGACGGTCGGAAAACACCAGCTCGCCGTTGCCATCCATGAGGTTGATGAACTCATGGATGTTGTCGCCGAGCATCGACGCCAGGAACCCGTCACCGAACTTTTGCATCAGCTTCTGCGCGGTGACCTCTCCGATGGTCGGTATGCGCTTTAAGGCTTTGAGCACGGCCGAGGACTGGTCGCTGCCGGACAGACTGCGCGGGCGGATCAGTGTCCACAGGGGCGCGGCGCAGTGGCCGCACTTCCTGCGGCACTCCTCGGCTTGGAGCGCGATCGGGTTGACCGGCTCGCCGTCGAGGTCGGTGATGACCGTGCCGCAGTCCGGGCAGGCCGCCACGTCGCCGTGGCGGGTGCGCCGCGTGGTGAAGACAGGCTTCCAGTGAAAGCCCATCCGCATCCTGACGCGCCCCAGGACGAAGAACTCCTGGCCCGTGGGCTGCACGCCCAACTGCTCGCGCAGCTTGATGAGCTTGACGAGCGTATCCGGCCCGTTGAGTACCCACACCTTGGCACCGGCCACCGTCTCCTGGATCTCGCGCCGCCACTTGTAAACCAGGTGGGGCGGCGACAGCACCAGAGTGCGGCGATAGCCTTCGGCGTTGAGCACGGCGGCCGTGGCAATGCCGACGGTCGTCTTGCCGCAGCCCATCTCGCCATTGACGATCGCAGCACGTTCGCCACGGTCGATCAGCAGCTCGGCGGCGGCGTGGACGACTTCGGCCTGGGCTGGGAACAGCTTGCGCTTGAGGCTGGCGACCACCAGTTGCCGGTGCGCCTGCGGTTGGCCGGTATAGACCGGCGGATTAGCGCTGTTGAGGGCGTCGAGTAGTTCGTCGCCGAACTCGCCGACAAAATCCTGAAGGCTCAGGGTCAGAGGGGAAGATTCCGCGTCGAGCAGTTCGCCCTGTACGGGCGCGGATTCAGCGGCAGTGGTTTCGAGATCGAGGGACATGGTGATGCTCCAAAGAAAAATGGGGCATGCACCACCCCCAGCGGGGCAATGGCATGCCCCGTGGTGGGAAGAGAATCGACGCGTGGCTGAGGGTGGTTGAAGGTGCTGGCCTGGGCGGCCCGCAGGTGAACCGTGCTCAGTCTTCGGACGGAAGCACGATGACGGTTGCGCAGCGCTGCGAATCGGTGACGATGCGAATGGCGAGCCCCGGATGGATCACGTAGTGCGATTCCAGCGACGCGCCCGATTGAAGCGCGCTGCTGTTCGTCTGCCATTGCTGGATGTTGACGTCGCCCCAGTCGCCACGGGTGTGGCGCCTGAAGTACGGGATCGGGTCCAGGCGACCCGCGCGGACCAGGCGGTCTACACCTCTGCTGAAGATGAGCGCCCCGATGGGGAACGCCAGCCGCTGGCAGTAGGTTTCGATGCGATGCGATGCCATGGGCTCCTCCTTGATGAGTCATTGAGCCACGACACCCCTGCCGGAGTGAAGTGGCTCCGTCAGGTGGATGAGGATGACGATGTGGGGCCTCAGATCAGGTCCCGCTCTTCGGGAAGCTGGACCACCGTGGTCTGGTGGTCCTCGCTGGTCTTGACGATCAGCGCCAGGTCCGGCGTGATCCTGAACTGCGAGATCATTAGGTTGTCCTGTTGGATCGCCACGTCGTTGGCTTGGCGTGTGGCCTCATCGATCTCGCCCCAGTCCCCGCGCACATGGCGCTGGACATAGGCCAAGGGGTCGATCAGGCCTCGCCGGGCCAGCCAATGCACCTTCTCGCTCAACTTCAACGTACTCGGTGCGAACAACGGTTGCTTGTGCGGCGCAGGCCGCTTGAACGGATTGGGGATCATGGTGTTTCTCCTTCGAGTTGGTACAGCAGGACGGCAGCGCGTCCGGTGGATCAGCGAATGGTCAACACCTCGCCCCGTGTCGCGGAGCCAGGTGTCATGTCCCACGCGCGGATGACGGGAACGAACTTGTCGGTGAGGATGCGGGTCTCGGCGATGGAGCCGTCTTCGCGTTCGGTGAACTCCCGCTGGAGCGTCTTGTCCTTGTGGGTGTCACCTTTGACGACGAGCACGCGCCCGGTCTTGGAGCGCACAACCCCCGAGATCGCACCCGCGGCCAGAGCCAGGGCGAGATGCCAGCGGGACAAGGCCCGCGCCGGTGGACGCAGCGATTGCTGCGCAGCCCCCAGGTGCGTGTCCTGCGATGGCCACAAGCCTTGCAGCCTGCCAACCTCATCGGCGAACTGCTCGGGCTCCATCGTCACGCGGAAGAAATGCTCTGGCTCGGCCGGGCTGGCGGGGACGATGTACGGCAGGAACGGCCACTCGCTCGGCAGTTCCTCGGCTTCGACTTCGCCTTGCCCTACCTGCAACAGCAGATTGCGCACGGCCTTGACGCCATCGGGCACCTGCTCGCGCTGGCGCACCCGGCGTCCGAAGATCACCACCTGCTTGAACTGCGTCTCCACCGCTCGGTAGATGCGCAGGTCCGTGTAGTGGCGCGTCAGCCAGCCGACCAACTCCGCGTCGAGCACGTAGCCGGGGACGATGAAAACCAGCACGCCGCCGTATTGCAGCAGCGAGAGCGTGCGCTGGTAGAACAGCTTTTCAAGGCGGGCACGGCCCTGGCCCTGATAGCCGATGTTGCCGTTGACGTCCTTGGACAGGTCCCCATACGGCGGGTTGAGCCAGAGCAGCCCGAAGGACTGCTTGGAGACCATCGTGTCCATCAGGTCCGCGTGCAGGCAGTGATCGACCAGGCCGCGGGCATGGCGCGCCCGCTCCGCGTCGAACTCGACGGCGAACGCCTTTGCCTGCTCGCGCCCGAGGGCATGGGCGGCTTCGGCGATCGCCACGCCTTCGCCGGCGCAGGGATCGAGGATGCACATCGGCCCGTCGCTGGGCATCAGTGCGTTGAGCGCTCTTTCGAGCGTGGGTTCGTCGGTCGGGAAATATCCGTTCTTGACGAAATTGCGGGCGAGCCGCGGGAACATGAGGGCCATGGAAGTCTCCTGGTTGGCGGGGATGAAACACGGAAGTACGCCAAGGCGTGCCTCCGAGGGTGGGTCAAGCCGCTACCGCTTCCGGCGTCCAAATCTTGGCCGGATACGGATAGGCGGTGAGCGCGTCGCTGCGGATCAGGGAGCCGAGCGCCAGGGTCAGCGCCGGCACGTCGATGGCGAGCCGATGGCCTTCCAGCGGCCCGAGGGCGAACGGAAGGCGGGCCAGCATCTCGCGGGTTTGCAGCAGTTCCAGCACGGTCTCGCGCCAGTGATCGAGCAGCGGCAACGGGCAGGTGTCCCGCACCAGCATCCACAGGCGGTCAAGCCTGTGGGCGCTGTCGCGTGGCAGCAGTGCCAATGCGCTGGCGTTGGCCTTGTCGGGCTTGACGCAGCGCCGGTCGAACAGCCACACGTTGGACAGCGAGCCGAACAGCGTCCGCCGGTACGCGCGCGTGATGCGCTTTTCCAGGCGATCGACGTTGCCGATGAATACCGGGACGCTGCCGCCCTGGTCGGTGATGACGTGGAACTGGTCCAGTCCCTGCTCGTCGCGCCCGAGGGTCAGGCGAGCGAGGAACTGCTGGACGGCGGTGTCCCGCGCCCAGATGGACAGGAAGATCAGGTTGCCCTGGTCATCGCCGACGCAGGCGTCGGCCATCACGTCCGGGCATTCGTCGATGCGGTACAGCGTGGAAGAAGTGTTTGCGGGCATGGTGGTGTCCTCGGATGAACGGGAACAGCACCGCCCGCTGGGGCAAGTACTGCCCCAGGGGGTGGAAGAAAACCGCTCAGTCCGGCTCGAACTGCCGGGTGTGCGGGTTGAAGTGAAGCGGCTCGTCCGCCGAAGTGATCGGCGTGAAGCCTTCCAGGTAGATGTTGTTGAGGTACTGGTCGCGGTAGGTCAGTGCCTGCCGTGCCTGGTCCTCGGTGAGGCCGTTGTCGATGAAGTACGCCAGCATTTCCTCGTCGGAGGACACTTCGTCGTTGGACAAACTCCCTTCAACGAGTGCCAGCAACGAGGGCGGAAGCGTTGCCAGGATCGGGTCCATGTCGGTTCCTCCTGGCTCAGGCCATCGACGCCGCGGCGGATGCCGCGGATGCCGTGGGTGTGCGCCGCCGGGCGTGGTAGGCGCGAACGCCTGCACGCCAGTCGGCGGACTGCTCCGGTGCGAGGTCCAGATAGGACAGCGGGCACGTGTAGTAGTACGGGTGCATGGACTCGTCCAAGGACTTGTAGCCCCACTGGCCGCCGCTTCGTTCAAGCAGATCGCAGCGGATGTAGCGCAGGGACTGGCCCGGTGCGAGATCACGATGCACGCCTTCGACCTTGGCGGTCACTTCGGCGACGGACCACAGCACGTTGCCGCGCAGGGTGTGAGCGATGACCTTGACGCTGGCGCGCTCGGTCTCTTGCGGTGCGATCAGTTCCGCGATCAGTTCGGACCGCGATTGGTTTGAGAAATACCAGCCCATGAGAGGCCTCCTCGAAAAGTTGAGCTGAAGGCCTCCCCGTGGGGAAGAACCCCCAGCGGGTGATGGAATGCCGCATCTGCGGCGAAGGAACCTATGCGTCGCCCTCAATCCCAGTCGTCATCGTCTCGATCACAACCGGCCGGGCAGTAGCCGAACTCGATCCCGTGCGAGCAATAGCCATGCTCCGCATTCCAGTCCTGGGTTTCCTGCCGTTCGGCAGGTGTTGCGTAGTCCCATTCCTGGGCCGCGATTTCGAGAGCCTGAGCACGTTGCTCATCCGGCAAACGATTGGCCTGTGCGTCGATCGCCGAACTGAAGAGCGTCACGTAGTGGTCGTAGGACAAGCCGCAACCGCGCTGGGCGTGTGCGGCGGCCGCTTTGCAAAGGTCCCGCCACGCGGGTTCATCCAGCGTTGAACGCGGGGTATCGCAAGCGATGGTGGACATGATGGAGACCTCCAGAAAATGGCCAGGGCCTCCCCCGCATGGGAAAGGAACCCCGGCGGGTGGATGAAGAACACCGCGCATGCGGCGTCTGCGATCACGCAGGTTTTGGTTCGGCCTGGCGGCTCCACTCCTGCGTCTTGAAGTCCAGCGCGTAGCCCAGCTCGCCCAGGCGGGCGATCTGCGCGCGCAGGGTGCGGCGGTCGATGGTCGAATCCAGTTTCACGGACTCGCCCAGCGGCCACAGCAGGCCGAAGAGCGCGGCGTCACCGTCTTCGGTGCTGCCGGGGGCAGCGGCCGTAGCAGGCGGTGGCGCATCCACGCCGAAGGGCGTGGTATCGACCAGCGGGTCCGCGGACGCCTGCACGGGTGCGGGCTTGGCGGGCCTGGACGCTTTGGTGGGCTTGGCCGGCGTTGCCGCAGGCTGCGCCCCTTGCTCTTCATCGAGCGGATCGACGTCCTGGGTGGCGAAGCTGCGGGCTTCGTCGCGGCTGAGTTTGTCGATGCCGTTGAGCGTCATGCCGTCGAGGCTGGCACGGATCTCGAACCGCATGCCGCCGCCGACCGGATAGGACTTCGGGAAGATGTACCTGATGATGAATTCCCCGTCGTACTTGCCTTCGGGGTACTGCTCCAGCTCCGGGTCTTTGACCTCGAAAGTACCGAGGTGCGTCGCGAGGCGGCCAACCGTGAACGGGCCGTTCTTGCCGCGGATGGTACGCAGCGTGAGCTGGCCGGGGACGACGATGGGCGCAACAGATTTCTCGGAAGCCGATGGGGTTGCCATGATGGTTCTCCTGATGATGAATGACGGGCCGCCGACGGCACCCGGTGGATGAGAGGAAATGGCCTCGCCCGAGGTGGGCGAGGTCCGCGTGGCATCACGCCTTGAGCTGGCGCATGCCTTCGGCCAGCAGCCACAACGCCCGGTTCAGGCGCAGGTTCTGGTCGATGCCTTGCACCGGACGGGTGCGCTGATTGCGGCCGTTGGCCGTGCGTCCGTTCAGGCCCCCTTTGACTAGGTTCTCCTGGACGCGGTTGAAGACGGCCCACAGGTCGTTCTTGCGGTCGTCCCATCGCCGAGGGGCCAGCAGTTGGCTCTCGGTGACAGGCGTGGACTTGGCCGGATCGTCGTACTTGAGTGCGAGCGCAGAGTTCGCAAAGACCTCCGCTTCGCCCTCATCGAGGGTGATGGTGCGCATCGCATCGCGCGCGTTCTGCACGCGCTCGAAACCTTCGAGGACTCCGTAGGCACCTTCGATCACCTGGCTGGCCACGTCGCCCTTGTGGGGAACGCGGATGTCTGCGGTGGTGTCACCGCAAACCAGGCCGTTGTGGCAGACGAACCGGAACATGCCGGCGAGCATCTGATAGCTGCTCGTGCCGTCATGGCTGTTGAGCAGGATGATCTCGTTCGCCTCGTCGCCGTTGATCTGGCTTGCATGGCGAAGTCGGATGAGGTGCTTCGTGTACTCGCGCCGGTCTTCGTTGCGCACGCGCGTCTGACACACCATGAAGGGCTCGAAGCCCTCCTGGCGCAGCTTGGTCAGCACGGTCGAGGTCGGTATGTAGGCATACCGATCGGACCGGCTCCCATGTGGAGCGTCGGCGAAGATCGACGGAACGACGGCACGAATGCGGTCGTCCGAGAGTGGGCGATCAGAGCGCAGGATCGGGGATTGCGGAGCAAAGCGGGATACCAGAGACATGGCTGATCTCCTTTGAGAAATTCGACAACCGCGTGGCCGTGAGACCACGCGGAACTCGGGGGATGAAATGCGCAAGCACGCGTCCTGGGGACGCGGCGTACGTGGGGAGGAAAAGCGACAAGGCCCCGTGAGAGGCCGTGCCGGATCAGAACGAAGCAGCCAATGCCGGCTCCTGCTCCTGGACTTGCGCCTCGGGCTCGCGCTCGGCGGGCTCGGTGGCCGTGTCGATGGCATCGTCGGCTTCGGACGCGGATGCGTCTTCGGCCGGCGGCGCCTCGGCTTGCGCCTGGCTCGTCGGATAGACCTGGGTGCCGTCGATCTTGATGAGACCGATGTGGACCAGCGTCGATTCCAGGCTGGCGGCCGGTTCCCCGGCGTGCTCACCCTTGGTGCGGATGTACGGATCGATCTTCATGTCGTTCAGACGGAAGGCGATCAGCACCTTGCGGTCACCCTCGACGGCCTGAACGCACCGGCGAACCAGGTGCTCGGCTTCCGGGGTGGCGACGATGGTGTCGAAGTACCGATACTCCGGTTCATCGACAGGCCCGGCCAGTGCCGCGACGGTGCAAGAGAGGAACGAGTCGCCAGCTTTTGGGGTGACGTCCTTCACACGATTGAGATAGCCGATGCCGCGGGTGATCAACTCGTGCTGCTCGATCGAAGCCAGTTCGGCCCGGTCGATCAGTTCGGCCTTGAGCAGTCGCGCCTTGAGGGACGCGGCGGCCTGACCCTTCTGCTCACCCTTGTCGCGGATGTACACATCGCCCCACAGGTCACCGAGGCGAAAGCGCACCAGCGGGCGCTGCTTGGGATCGTCAACGCCGATGTAGCGCTGAACGAGCTTCTTGGCCTCGGCACCCGAGACCTTGACGTCGAAGTAGCGGTAGCTGGGGTCCCGGGCGGGGCCGACCAGCGCGGCGATGGTGCATGCCAGGAAAGGCTGCGCACGGCGGCCGCCCCGGACGGGCACTTCACGGACACGCTGGATGTAGCCGATGCCCGAGGTGTGGAGGTCGAAATACGATTTCTCGTTGGACGTGGTGTTCATGGTGAATCTCCATTGGGATGAAGCGGAGACACACCGGCCCACGCATGCGGGGAAGGTGCGTGACCCCGCGGTGGGTTGATAAGGCGAAAGCATCCGCCACCAGAGGCTGGTGGTCGCTCGCGGAAGGATGCGGTGCGAGCTGGCTCGGTCACGCAGTGGGAACTGCGCCGCAACCTCGAAGACCGATGGTTGCCTGGCATGTCGCTGACGACGTCAGCAGGCATGGGGCCAGCATGGCGGGGCCTCGCGCGCGCGGCAGCAATCAATCGGCACCCGGGCGCTTCCCTTTGTCCGCGCCACCCGGCGCCTGTCACAGGCACTTGGCGCCGCGCAGGTGCTCGGGGGTATCGGCGCGCGGACGGCCGGGACGGCTCCAGGCGCCGCCACCGCGCGCGCCGATCAGCCGCCAGCCGGCGGCGCGCAGGCTGGCGCCACCTTCGTCGGGCATGGTGTAGGTGAGCAGGCGTATGTAGCCCAGCGCCCTTGCCGCCTGCCAGGCCGCGCCGTAGAGCTTGCTGCAGGCGCTGGGTGTGCCGTCGGTGCACAGCCGCGTGACTTCCAGCGTCCAGGTGCCGCGCGACCGGGCGGCCGACAATGGCCACGCCGTGGATCAGGTCGCTGTCGCTCAGCGTGACGGCCAGGGCGAACTTCGCGCCCTGGACCGGGCGGTGGTGGCGATGGTGCGACAGAACGAATGCATTGGCCGTGCGCAGCGACACCGGTAGGAGGTGCAGCCTCGGCGAGGTCGATGGCGTGTTCATGCGGTTGTCTCCGGTGGCATGCCGGCGTTGTGGCCGGCGGGGCGTGCCTCGGCGGCTGGAGACAAACGCGCACGCGCGGCGATGGCGGCGGTGCGAACAAAAGAAGGCCCCCGATGCGGGGGCTGCGAGGCGGTTGCCGCGTCAGGCGGGAGGCACCACTGCTAAGGACAGGTGCGTGGCGGTGGCGGAAAGCACGAGATCGTCCGCCGAGTGCTGGAGGCGCGTGAACAGGCCGTCCTTCGGGTCGAAATACTCCGCGAAGTCATCGCCGCCCAGCTCGCGGCCGGCGAGGTGCCACCAGTCATCGAACGGGTCGGTGTCCGGGTTGCATCCGACGGCGTAGGCGAGCAGTGCCTGGCGCCCATCCGGGCGACGCTCCCCACGCTCGGCGAGGAAGTACACGCCCTGATCCTTGACCAGGACAATGCGGCACTGATTGGGGACGTCTCAGAAAACGGAAAAAATCGTACGCTAAGCCGGTTGCAGCGGTCGTAGCGGCCTGAACTTGCCCGCGCCGATCTTGGCGCTGCTGCGCCAGAGGTAATCGCCGGTCAGGTTGATGTGCTCCCAGCCCAGCGGCGACAGGTACTGCAACAGGGCGTCATCGACAGTCTGGCCGTGACCGCGTAAGGCGTTTGAGGCCCGTTCCAGATAGACCGTGTTCCACAACACTATGGCCGCCGTCACCAGGTTGAGGCCGCTGGCCCGGTAGCGCTGCTGCTCGAAACTGCGGTCGCGGATTTCGCCCAGCCGGTTGAAGAACACGGCGCGGGCTAGCGCGTTGCGGGCTTCGCCCTTGTTCAGTCCGGCATGCACGCGGCGGCGCAGCTCGACGCTTTGCAGCCAGTCCAGGATGAACAGCGTTCGCTCGATGCGGCCCAGCTCGCGCAGCGCCACGGCCAGGCCGTTCTGGCGCGGGTAGCTGCCGAGTTTCCTGAGCATCAGCGAGGCCGTCACCGTGCCCTGCTTGATCGAGGTGGCCAGCCGCACCTTGGCGTTGATCGCCTTGCCGGACGCCTGGAACTGCTGCTGATGCTTGTGCTTGGCAGCGTTGAACAGCTTGCCCAGGATGCGGTCGTGCAGGTCGATGATTTCGTCGGTGACGGTGGCCATGCCCTCGATGGCGAGCGCACCAGGGTCGCGTAGCGGCGCTGTGCCTCGAACTTGGCCAGATCGGCGGGCGTCATCTGGCCGCCTTCGCGGGCGATCTTGAGCAGGCGGTTCTGGTGCACCGACCGCTCGATGCCGGAAGGCAGGTCGAGCGCCTGCCAGGCTTTGAGGCGCTCGATGTGTTCGAGTATGTGGCGCGAGTTCGGCTTGACGGGCGACTGGCGCAGCCAGGCCAGCCAGGTCGTCTTGCCGTTGTCGTGGCGCTTGAGCAGATCGTCGAGGCGGTGCCGGTGGGTGGCCGACAGGGGATCGGACAAGGCCGCGTAGATGCGGCGGTTGGCGCGGCTGTAGGCGTTCATCGAACACCTCCCTTTTCCTCATCCGGCGCAACAGGACAGTTGCTTCACGTCCTTGTTGAAGGTCTGCGCCGCGAGCTTCAGTCCCTCGACCATGGTCAGGTAGGGGAACAACTGGTCGGCCAGCTCCTGCACGGTCATCCGGTGGCGGATCGCCAGCGCGGCCGTCTGGATCAGTTCGCCCGCTTCCGGCGCGACCGCCTGTACGCCGATCAGCCGCCCTGAGCCAGCTTCCGCCACCAGCTTGATGAAGCCGCGCGTGTCGAAGTTGGCGAGCGCCCTCGGCACGTTGTCGAGCGTCAGCAGCCGGCTGTCGGTCTCGATGCCGTCGTGGTGCGCTTCCGCCTCGCTGTAGCCCACGGTCGCCACCTGCGGATCGGTGAACACCACCGCCGGCATCGCCGTCAGGTCCAGCGCCGCGTCGCCGCCGGTCATGTTGATCGCGGCGCGCGTGCCGGCCGCCGCCGCCACATAGACGAACTGCGGCTGGTCGGTGCAGTCGCCGGCAGCAAAGATGTGCGGTGCGCTCGTGCGCATGGCGCGGTCGATGACGATGGCTCCCTGCGCATTGACTTCGACGCCTGCCGCTTCAAGGTTCAGGCTGCGCGTGTTCGGCGCGCGACCGGTGGCGACCAGCAGCTTGTCGGCGCGCACTTCCCCCTGCCCGGTGGTGAGCACGAATTCCCCGCCCGCATAGGCAACGTGGCTCGCCTGGGTGTGGTCCAGCACCTCGATGCCCTCGGCGCGGAAGGCGTCTGTTACGGCTTCCCCGATGGCCGGGTCTTCTCGGAAGAACAGCGTGCTGCGCGCCAGGATCGTGACCTGGCTGCCCAGCCGGGCGAAGGCTTGCGCCAACTCGACCGCCACCACGGAGGAACCAATCACGGCCAGCCGCTCGGGGAGCGAGCTGCTTTCCAGCGCCTCGGTGGAGGTCCAGTGGGGTGTGTCCGCAAGGCCCGGGATTGGCGGAAGCGCCGGGCTCGCGCCGGTGGCAATCAGGCAGCGGTCGAAGTTCACCTCGTGCGTGCCGCCGTCAGCGGTCGCCACGGTCAGCGTGCGCGTGTCCCTGAACCGGGCCTCGCCGCGCAGCACGGTGATGGCCGGAGTGCTTGCCAGGATGCCTTCGTACTTGGCATGGCGCAGCTCCTCGACGCGGCCTTGTTGCTGGGCCAGCAGCCGCTCGCGCAGTACAGCGGGCGCTGCGGCCGGCAGGCCAGCATCGAACGGGCTTTCGCGGCGCAGGTGGACGATGTGCGCGGCGCGGATCATGATCTTGGACGGCACGCAGCCGACATTGACGCAGGTGCCGCCGATGGTGCCGCGCTCGATCAGCGTGACGCGGGCGCCTTGCTCCACGGCCTTCAAGGCAGCCGCCATCGCCGCGCCGCCGCTGCCTATCACAGCCACGTGCAGCGCTTGTTCACCGCCAACATGCTTCGTTTCGCCACCGAGCCAGCCCAGCGCCTTGTCTAGCAGGCCGGCAGGCTTGTTCGGCGTGTCGGTAAGCCGTGCGCGATAGCCGAGCGTGGCCACTGCGGCAACCAGCGGGGCCACGCTCACGCCTGCATCCGCCTCGATTTCGGCCTGCCGCTGCGGATAGGACACCGAGGCCGCGCGCACGCCGGGCACGTTCGTCAAAGCCTGCTGGACGTGCTCGGCGCACGACGTGCAGGTCATGCCTTCGATGTGGAGGGTGATCGCCTCGGCCATGATTACGCCCTCACTGCTTGACGCTGGACGGGTAACCCGCGTTTGCGGTGGCCTTGGTCAAGGCGTCGGCATTGGTCTTGGCCTCGTCGAAGGTGACGACGGCCTCCCGCTTCTCGAAGCTGACTTCGGCCTTCTCGACGCCGGCGACCTTGGACAGAGCCGTCTTGACCGTGATCGGGCACGCGGCGCAGGTCATGCCGGGCACCGACAGGGTGACGGTCTTGGTGGCAGCCCAGGCGGGCGCGCTTAGAGCGGCGGCCAGGGCGATGAGGGTGGTGAGGGTGGTGAGTTTCTTCATGGTGATCTCCTTTCAGTAGAACAGCGGCAGGACGTAGGGAAACGCGAGGGCAACCAGAACCAGGGCGGCCACGATCCAGAAGATCACCTTGTAGGCAGTCCGCACTTGGGGCACGGCGCAAACGTCGCCGGGCTTGCAGGCATGGGCTGGTCGGAAGATGCTGCGCCAGGCGAAGAACAGCGCGATGAGCGCTGCGCCGATGAAGATCGGCCGATACGGCTCCAGCACGGTCAGGTTGCCGATCCACGCGCCAGAGAAGCCGAGCGCGACCAGGACAAGGGGGCCGAGGCAGCAGGCCGAGGCGAGGACGGCCGCGACGCCGCCGGTCGCCAGTGCGCCGCAGCCGTTCTTGGGTTCCGACATAAGGTTCTCCTTCCGGGACTTCGCTTGATGCTGTAACGTTACTTCCGTAGTCAACTACGGAGTCAAGCGCCATGGAGAACGCTCAAGAGAATCTGACCATCGGGGCCTTCGCCAAGGCAGCCCGGGTCAACGTGGAGACGATCCGCTTCTATCAGCTCAAGGGCTTGCTACCCCAGCCGGAGCGGCCCTACGGTCGCATCCGCCGCTACGGGCAGGCGGACGTGGCGCGGGTGAAGTTCGTGAAGTCAGCCCAGCGCCTGGGATTCAGCCTGGATGAAGTCGGCCAGCTCCTGAAACTGGAGGACGGCACCCATTGCAGCGAGGCGGCCGAACTGGCTGCTCACCGGCTGGCCGATGTGCGCGCACGCATGGCGGACCTCACGCGGATGGAAGAGGCCCTGTCGACGCTAGTGAGAGAGTGCAACGCGCACCATGGCAATGTTTCCTGCCCGTTGATCGCAGCTTTGCATTGCTGCTAAAGGGCCCACTTCGGCTCTTAGCGTACGATTTTTTTCCGTTTTCTGAGACGACCCCTGATTGGCGATGGCTTCGGTCAGCACGGGGCGCAGGTCAGCGCCTTTGAATCGCAGTGACATGGATGAAATCTCCTGTGTGGAAGAATGAGAAAGGCCTCCATCCGATGGGATGAAGGGCCTGTAGTGCACGCGGCCGGAACGGCTGGAACGCCGTGGCGGATGCCTCGGGTCAGCCGCAGGACCGCCCGGTTTCGCTGCGGGGCGTCATGCCGGGACGGCCTGGCGCTTGCGGGCCGCTTTCGCGTCGAGGATGCTCACGTCGATCTGGCGCCAGCGCCCGTCGTCGATGAGCCTCTCCAGCACTTCGCCGAGCATGTCGAAATACACCTCGTCGTGCCGATCGACCAGTTCGACCGATTCACCGTTCTGACGGTGCAGTTCCACCACGTAGGTGTCTCCGCCGCGGTCGTAGAGGATCGTCACCCGGCCCTCGAACTTCGCGGTCGAGACCGTGAAGCTGATCGCCGGCGGGGTCTCGATGATCTTGGAGGGCGTGGGATCGACCCAGGTGAAGTCGCGGGCACCGGCATCCACCAGCATGTGGGTGATGCGCCGGAAGCGATCGGGGGCCGGCATCTCCTCCAACTGCTCGATGAGCTGGCCCAACTCCATGCACTGCGGCGTGGGAATGGGCAGCTTGGCCGGCGCCGAGCCGAGGATGTGCCTCGTGATGGTGTACGGCGTGCCGTCCGAAGTCTCCTCGGTGATGACCTCCGGCGTGTCCGCGCGCAGTCCGTCGAAGCGACGACGGGCATAGGGTTGGACATGCACCTTGGCGCCTTCGGCAGGAACCGTGGTCACCAGGCTGGGATCGAGCACCGCGAACTCGGAAGGCTTGAGCTTGACGACGATGGCATCGTCGGTCGCGGCGACCACCTTGCCGTCGAAGGGTTGGGGGTCGATGGCGAAGCCCAGCGTTGAGGACAGCGGCTGATCATCGAACACGCGGTACTTGAACGACCGCACGTTGCGGGGCACATGGCCTGCGACCAGCGAAGGCATCATGGATTTGATGAGGGAACGATCCATGGGGAAACTCCTTGAGGAAAAACAAGGGATTCCCCGCCCGCAAGGGAGAGGTCCCTTGTGGGTGGCGTGGATGGACGCGGTAGGTCCGTAGGAAGAAACGACCAGCACGGTTTCCCGCGCTTGCAGCCTCGAAGGTCTCGACTGCCTGGGCATGTGCCGGCAACGCCGACGAACATGGGGCAAGCATGGCCCTGGGGCGGTCTGCCTGCCCGCAGGAAACGGCACCGCACCACAACCGTTTTCCTGTGCTGCGGGCAAGAAAAAGCCCCTCGAAAGGGGCTGGAGGAATCAGGCTTGGTACACGAAGTAGTGCTCGCGCTGACGCGGAAAGAACACGTGTTTCCACGTGTCGCCGCTTGTGTTGCCACCGTCGAAGACGACCATTTCGTAGTCGTCCACGTCGGTGTCCACCAGGTCGGCGCTGGCGATATGGCGCATGTGCAGCGTGCCGCTCATGCGCTCGAATACCAGGATCTGGCCGATGGCATCTTCCTGGCTCATGGCGTTGACGCAGGCTCCGAGTTGGTGCTCGAAGTCGGATGCGGGTGTGATGAGGTCGGGGAACATGGGATCGCTCCTGTGAAAGTGCGCCGGCCCGGCTCTCTGGCGGGAGACCGGGCCGGCATGCGGTGAGGACAAGGAAGGCCGGGGATGTGTGTGGCAGCTATTCGCCGGCCAGCGATAGGCCCGGCAACACGGGTGCGTCGGCATCGAGGATGAGGATGCGCACGTCGGCCTGGCCGGCCAGTTCAAGGATCTGTGCCAGCTCGTCCGGCATGCCCTTGCTGCGGTGCTCCTGCCGAAGCTGCTCGGCGGCGATCCCCTCGACGTCCTGCAGGTGCTGGTCCGTCCAGGGCGTGGAGATCAGCTTGACGCCGATCGCCGGGCTGTAGGGAATCCGGAACGCGATGAACAAAAAGGCCTCCGGCGTCGCGAGGTCAGCCAGGTTGGCCAGGTACTGGCCGGTTTCGCGGCTGATGTGCGCGCTGCTGATTTCCCAGCACCGGCTGTAGTAGCCGGTCTCGAAGCTCAACCGCTGCACGACTTCCCGTGCGGCCTCGGCCGAATAGGTGTCGCCAATGTGGACGGGGCGGCCGTCGAAGTCGTCGCCGTGGATCGCGTACACCACGGCACCCACCATGCCTTCGCCGCTGCCCCCTTCAGCCGCGTCGCATTCGGCGATCAGTGCGGCGCCGACAGGTTCGGTGCCAGTCCTGACCACCGCGAAGTCGCTGGTGATGATGCAAGGAGAAGAAACCAGCGCCGCGTCGCAGAGGTGCTGCTGGCTCGGGTGGATGTTTCGCCAAACATGCGGGCTTCCGTCCTCGTAGCTGATGGACAGCGTGCGGACGATTTTCAGATTCCAGTAGCCGCGTAGAAAGGGATTGGGATTCTGGGACATGGGATTTCTCCAACAGAATAATGATGGAGCAAATCCCCGCCACCGGGAATTGACCCCGGTGGGTGGAAAGAAAGGAAACAGCGTCAGGTGACGCTGATCGTTGGCGTTTGGGCCAATCGCTCGGCGACGCGCCGGCGCAAATTCATGCGGAATGGCTCGTCGCTGACGCCCGCCAGCAGATTGATGGTCTCCAGCGCGATCAGTGCCGAAGCCTCTTCGATGTCGGCGGCCACAATGGTCTTGCGCAATTGGTCGCCGAGCTGGAGGGCCTGGGAGGAGGAGCTGATGAAGCGGACCTCGCGGCTCAGGTAGCAGCCGTTGCCGCCGAACTCGAACAGCCGCGGCTTGCTGCAGTACCAGCAGCCCTCGAACTGGATGGCGGTCAGGTGGTGCCCGTCATCGAACCGGGTGGCGATCAGAAACAATGCGTCGAGATCGGCGGTGTCCTCGAACGAATGACGGTCGATCAAGTTCCCCAGCTCTTCGTCCTCATCGGCACGGAAGTGCACGGCGAGCAGTTCGAGCAGCGGCGGGATCGACAGCCCTTCGTCGTCCGGCATCGGAATACCGAGTTGCGTGGCCAGGTCTTCCAGGCCATCGAGCACGTCCGGCCATTGCGGATTGGTGGTCTCGGCGATCTGGGCGATGTAGGCCTGCCCGTTGCCGGGGTGGCTCTCGTCCAGCGCGAAGGCGCCGAACAGCGCCTGGATGACGGGCGTCACACGGTCGAGCACGAGAACGCCGGTGGCTTCGTAGTAGTTGTTGGCCATGAAGGCTCCTTTCGATGAATGAACGGAGCCAGCCCTTGCGGACGATGGCATCCGCAGGGGAAACCGCCTGATGCCGGATGGCGCTGGGCGGGGAGAAAACGCGAGGGACATGGCCTCGAACGAGGCGCATGTCCCTCATGGGGTCCCGTGAACGCAGTGATGAAGGTGTGCCAGGGACCGGCTCACCAACCGCTGTAGTTCAGCAGCAGGTCGGCGATCACCTGGCGACGTTGCAGATCGAGACCATCGAAGTCCGACAGTCCTTGGAAGTGGCAGCGCTTGAGCATGGCACCGCCCTCGCGCGCGTTGTAGAAGCTGAACATGGCGGACAGGAACATGCGTTCCCCGCTGCTCAGGACGCCGAGTGCGTCGTTGGCACGCAGCATGTCGGGACGCAGATCCCACTTGCTCTTTGCCTGGTTCAGGCCTTCGCGCGTGCCGTCGCCAAACCATTGCGGGCCTGCGATCTCGACGCCGCGCTTCCAGACCTCGAAGAAGGCTTGGGGCGCGGCGGCGAAATGCTGCTCTTCCCGCATGATCTGATCGACGACTTCCTGGGGCAAAAGCTGGTTCATGACGTGGTTCCTCCAGTTGGATCAGGGTGTGGCGAGCTGGGACCAGCCGCCTCTTTCGAGGGCACGTTGAGCCGCGGCATAGCTGCGGAAGTACTGGCAGGATTCCCGCGAAACGGGACCTTCTGTATCGCGCGTGCCGATGTAGTGGCCGGCGGCGCTATGCAGGATTTCGAGCGGCAGGAACTTGCCGCAATGGATCAAGGCCAACTGGCCGAAAGAGGCTTGCTGGGACATGGACGGGCTCCTTGGAAAAAGCGGGGCCTCGTCCCTCACGGGATGGCAGCTCCCGCACGCGGTTGAGAAAAAAGCATCGGCGTCACGGGTGACGCGCGTCCGCAGACTCGATGCGATGGCGGACTGGCGGGTAGCGCGGAAAGAATCCGCGGCAGCCTGGAAACTCTGGCTGCTGGCATGGTGCTGACGAATCAGCGACACATGCGGGCAGCTTCATGCGCGAGGCGAGCCGCGTCAGCCGGAAATCGGCATTTGCAACAGCCCCGATTGGCGAACGCGGAAAAAAGAAAGCCCCGCAATAAGTGCGGGGCTGTCAGGAGGATGAGGCGAAACTGGGTCAGCGAGGCCTGTCGCCCAGTACATGCTGCTTCCACAGGGCGAATGCCTCGTCCGGTCCCAGCTCTGCGAGGATGACGATGGGCTGGCCCCGACGGGCACGCAGCGATGCGAAATACGCTGGCCGGTCGGCGATGGCGTTGAGCTTGATGCCCTTTAGGAACAGCAACTGGCGGGGGCGAACTTTGGTGGTAACGCAGGCATGATTGCGCTTGTTTGGGGCAAAAGGGCCAGCGAAGCGGGCGGACACGGCCAGAAAACCGCGACGAACTACTTGTACTTGCCAGGCGAGGCGAACGGGTGACATCAGCATATCGCTATGCGGTAAAGAAGACCGTCCTAAAGCTTGCAGGATCCCGGCATAGCTTCATCATCACCTCTCCGTGACGGCTCATTGGAACGAAAAAGGCCAGCATCGCCGTGATGGACTTTCATAATTGCCAGGTCAACTGGCTTGCGTGCTGTTTATTCACAGCAAGGCATTGCGACGTCGTTGCAGCAATCGCCGCCATCGCAACAGGGCGTTGCAGCAAAAGCGGCGGTGGGCGCTAGCATGAGGGCCAAGCCGCGGCCGCTCATGCTGGGGGCCGTTCTCTTCAGATTGGTGTCCTGCACCGTGTGCATTGCGAATTTCCGGATCGTCCCAATGTCACTGGGACTCCTTTGTGGCGGCCGGGTTCTCCACGCTCATGAACGACTGGGCCACCAGCGCGATCGCCCCGCCCACGATGGCCATGTCAGCGATGTTGAAGGCGGGCCAGTGCCAGCCGTGCAGGTGAAAGTCGATGTAGTCGATAACGTGCCCGCGCGTGGCGCGGTCGAACGCGTTGCCCAATGCGCCGCCCAGAATGAGGCTGTACGAAAGGCCTTCCGTTTTGCGCAGCGGCCGGGAGAGCAGCCATGCGAGCCATGCCGATATTGCGAACGCGATCGCCAGAAAAAACCACCGCTGCCAGCCGCCCGCGCCAGCAAGGAAGCTGAACGCCGCGCCGGGATTGAGAGCGTGAACTAGGTTGAAGAATGACGCCACCTCGTGCGACCAACCCAAGGGAGTTGTCGCGTCAATGTAGCTCTTAGCTGCCTGATCGCCGGCGAATATAACGATCGCGAGTGAGTACCACTGCGTCTTGCGAAGAGATGGTTCATCCATTGTTCATGCCGCCTTGAACTTCAGGAGGCGCAGCCCATTGACGACAACCAAAAGACTTGCCCCCATGTCAGCGAACACAGCCATCCACATGGTGGCATGCCCTGTGAACGTCAACGCAAGGAACACCGCCTTGATGCCAAGGGCCAGAACGATGTTCTGCGTGAGGATCGCCGCAGTGCTACGCGACAGCCGGATGAAGGCGGGGATCTTGCGCAGGTCGTCGTCCATCAGGGCGACGTCGGCTGTTTCGATCGCGGTGTCGGTGCCGGCCGCGCCCATGGCGAAGCCGATGTCGGCACGGGCGAGCGCGGGCGAATCGTTGATGCCGTCGCCCACCATGCCCACCTGGCCCTCGCCGCCGACCAGGCTTTCGATGGTCTTGAGCTTGTCTTCGGGCAGTTGGTCACCACGGGCTTCAGAGATTCCGACCTGGGCAGCGATGGCCGCGGCCGTGTGCTGGTTGTCCCCCGTCAGCATCAGCGTGCGCACACCCAGCGCCTGCAGGTCGGCCACCGCCTCACGGCTGGTTTCCTTCACGGTGTCGGCCACTGCAAAAATGCCGAGCACGGTCGCATCGTCCATCAGCAGGATCGCTGTCTTGCCTTGGCGCTCCAGGGTCTCCAGCCGAGCCTGGAGCGTCGCTTCGCTCAGGCCCAGCTCCTGGGCGAGCCTGTGGTTGCCCATGTGCAACATGCGCCCGGCGACGCGGCCGCGCACGCCGCGGCCAGGCAGCGCCGCGAAGTCGTCGACCTCGTGCAGCGCGATGCCGTCACGGTTCGCCTTGCGGGCGATGGCCTGAGACACAGGATGGTCCGAGCGTGCCGCGAGGCTTGCGGCCCAGGCGGCAACTTCCTGCGCCTCGTCGATCAGCGGCACGAAGTCGGTCTGCTCGGGCTTGCCATGTGTGAGTGTGCCGGTCTTGTCCAGGGCCAACGCCTTGAGCTTGCGCCCGCCCTCCAGGTAGACGCCACCCTTGATCAGGATGCCGCGTCGGGCGGCAGCGGCCAAGCCGCTGACGATGGTGACCGGCGTGGAGATGACCAGAGCGCAGGGGCAGGCGATCACCAGCAGTACCAGGGCCTTGTAGACCCAGTCAAACCATGCGCCGCCGAAGGCGAGCGGCGGCACGACGGCAACCAGCACGGACACCGCGAACACCGCCGGCGTGTAGACGCGGGCGAACTGGTCGACGAAGCGCTGCGTGGGCGCACGGCTGCCCTGCGCGGACTCCACGGCATGGATGATGCGCGCGAGCGTCGAGTCGCTGGCGCCTGCGGTCACCTTGTATTCGAAAGAGCCGGTCTCATTGATGGTTCCGGCGAAGACCTGGTCACCTTCGGCCTTCTCGACGGGCAGGCTCTCGCCGGTGATGGGCGCCTGGTTGATGGCCGATCGACCCGAGGTGATCAGGCCGTCCAGTGCGATGCGCTCGCCAGGACGCACGCGGACCACCGCGCCCTTTGCGACCTCCTTGGCCGGCAGCTCTGTCCATGAGCCATCGGCCTGCCGCACGGTCGCGGTCTCGGGCGCCAAGTCCATCAGCCCCCGAATGGCGTTGCGGGCGCGGTCCAGCGACTTCGCCTCGATCACTTCCGCCAACGCGAACAGGAACATGACCATGGCGGCCTCCGGCCAGTGGCCGATCGCCATGCCGCCGGTGACCGCGATGGCCATCAGGGCGTTCATGTTCAGGTTGAGGTTCTTCAGCGCGATCCAGCCCTTCTTGTAGGTGCTGAGGCCGCCGGTGAAGATCGAAACCAGTGCCAGCACGATCACGGCCCAATGATTGCCGTCGTTGACCCAGTACACGCCTTCGGCGGCCACCGCCGCAACGCCCGAAACCGCCATCGGCCACCAATTGGTCTTGTGCGCGGCCACCGGGGCATCGCGCGGCTCATCAGTCCTCTGGACCTCGGCTTCCATGCCCAGCGATTCGATGGCTTCGACTGCCGGCTTGATCGCGTCGGGTGTGTGCCGAACCGTGAGCGTGCGCTGCATCAGGTTGAAATCCATTCCCTGCACGCCCGGCATGCCTTGCAGCTTGCCGCGGATCAGACTTTCCTCGGTCGGACAGTCCATCTTCGCGATGCGAAGTACCGTGGTGGCTGTCTGCATGTCCTGCCGCGCAGCCTGCATTCCAATGGAAGCAAGCGCCTTCTCGATCGGCGCTGAGGTCGCCAGCGTGTGCTGGACTCCCAGCACACGCTGCATCAGATTGAAGTCGAGCGCGGTCACACCCGGCAGCTTGCCCAGCCGGTCGCGGATCAGCGCTTCTTCCGTCGGGCAATCCATGTTCTCGATCCGGTACGTCACCCGCTCGCCGATCGGCGGCGTGGAAACGGCAGCGGTTGGTTGCTGCTGCAGGGCCGAGGATGGGATCACAGCCGCGGCTTCGATCGGCCCCGTGTGGCCGAAGGTCTGCTCCTTGGCGCGCATGCCGATCGAGGCCAGGACCTGCTCCATCTGCGCGCGTGCCTGAGCGAGGTGTTTCACCGACAGGGTGCGCTCAGCGAGGTCGAAGTCGAGGTCCTGAATTCCCTCGACTGCCCCGAGGTGCGAGCGGATGAGTTTCTCCTCGCTCGGGCAGTCCATGTTCTCGATGCGGTAGGTGGTCGACACGGCGGCGTCTCGGACAGCCTGAGCCTTCATGCCCACCGAATTCAGCGCTTGCTCCAAGGCATCGGCCGAGACTTCGCGGTGCGAAATGGTCAACAAACGCTGCGGAAGATCGAACAGGAGCCGCTCGACACCGGGCATGCCCTCCAGCGTTCGCCGCACCAGTGCTTCCTCATTGCGGCAATCCATGTTGCTCACGTGGAAAACGGTGGTTTCAGTGCTGGCCTGCTCACTGGCGCACGCCGTCTGTTGGCCATTGCCGCCGGAGCAGGCGCATGGGCTGGAAGGTTCTTTGTTCATAGATCGCTCTTCATTGACAAGGTTTTCCCCGGATGCCATCATTAGAAAACCTCTAGTAGATATAGAGTCAAGTTTTTTATAGGAAGCAACCATGATGCGGATCGGTGAACTGGGCAAGAAGGCAGATTGCTTGGTGCAGACCGTGCGCTTTTACGAGTCAGAAGGCTTGCTGCCCGAGCCTGCACGTAGCGAGGGCAACTTCAGGCTCTATGACGAAGTCCATTTGCAGCGCTTGCTGTTCATCCGCCGCTGCCGGGCGAAGGACATGACGCTGGATGAGATCCGTCAACTGCTGAACTTACGGGATCGGCCAGAGTTGGGCTGCGGCGAGGTGAACGCGCTGGTCGACGCTCATATCGCGCAAGTGCGGACCAAGATGAAGGAATTGCGCGCCTTGGAGCGCGAGTTAATGGATCTGCGACGCTCCTGCGATAGCGCCCGAACCTCGCGCGAGTGCGGCATTCTCAACAGCTTGGCCGAGCCCGCCTGAAGCTCGAGCGTGTCATCGGTGCTGGAAGTGATCGGGTCCAGTTCTGAGAGCCACGTGCCGCGCTCCATCATGCGAAAGCGCGCGATTCTGACGTTTTGAGACGGCGTGCGACCGAGGGCGTGGCCCACAGGAGCCAGCGCGAGCCGGACGACCTGCGCGCCGCAATCTCCGCCACCTTACGGGTTCTCCAGGCCAGACCGAGCATCGCGGCGTGGCTGCGCAGGTGCAGGTGCAGGCCAAGGTAGCAGTGCGCCACGACGCGGCCCGACTCATGGGCACGCCACGCAACTCGCGATCGCTTCGCAAGAAGCCGCAAGGCCCGACTCGCGCAAGAATGCGACGTGGGCAAGATCGTATAGCCAGCAGCGCAAGCGTTTGCCGCTGCTGGCCGGCTCCGGAAGGGATAGACAAGCTGCGGGCCGTAGTCCATTGGAAAGTCCATCTTTCTTGAGTGTCACTCTTTGGCGCCCAGCGTGTGCTTTTGCGACCGGAAAGCGCTGAACAAGTGGCCCCCGGGCATCCAGAAATCGCCGTAGTTGACTTGGGCGTCTTCGTGCTCACGCTTGTGATGCCAGCGATGGGCTTCAGCCACCCCGATCAACAATCCCAACGGCCCGACCCGGTATCCCAGATTGGAGTGCTGGAAGGCCAGATGCACGACCAAGAAGCCGAGCCATGCGCCGACGGCCAACCACAGCTTGGAACGCCGCTACTGGCTCAACGGGGAGTGGAAAGGCCGCCCGCCCTCTAGCAAGGCGGCACAAGCGAGCGCGACGATCACTGTGAGTAGCTCCGTCGGAAAAGACGGCCGGCCGGTCGCGAGCTCGCCGAAGAGCACAACCGCAGTGGCGCCACGGATCAGTGGATAGCAGCCATACCGGATGACAGTCGCAATGAAGGGGGCGCATTGGTGCTCATCTGTTCTGTCCTAAAGCTCTGACTGGATTGGAAAACCTTCTAGCTACGGTAGAGTCAAGGGCGTCCGGGAAGACCCTGTGGCAAGTTCGTTGCATCTGCGCCTTGACTCTCCAGCCGCTACAGGCTTCAGCATCCATCGATTTGGAAGGAACAATGCATGGCTGAAAACCACAGAAATCACGAAAACGACGAGTTGGGCCGCCTAGATGCGAGCGATGCGAAGGACCGAAAGATTCTTCTGACTGTGTTGCTGATCAACCTGACGCAGTCCGCCGCCGGCATTGCCCTTGGCATCTGGGCTGGCTCTACGGCGCTGATGGGCGCCGGGTTGGACAACCTCGCCGATGCGTCGGTCTATGCGGTTAGCCTGTATGCCGTCGGTCGTGCGGCAACGGTCAAGGTGGGCGCGGCCCGCTTGTCGGGTTTCTTGCTAATCGGCCTGGCCGCGCTGCTGCTGTTGGAAGTCCTACGCCGCTTCGCTGGAGGGGAAGAGCCTGTCGGCCCAGCCATGATGGCCATGGCCGCGCTGAACGCGGCTTTGAACCTAGTGTGCCTCAGACTACTGCGCCGCCATCGCGGGGAAGATGTGAACTTCAAGGCGTCAGCGATCTTTACCAGCAACGACTCCATCGTCAATGGTGCGATTGTGCTGTCCGGGGTGCTGGTGATGGGGTTCGGGTCGAACATCCCGGATCTGGTGCTGGGCGTCATCGTGGCCGCAATCGCAGCGAATGGGGGGCGGGAAATCCTGCGCGAAGCATCGGAAACAGCTCGCCGTAAGGCGGGCACATAAGGCATGTTTTCGCCCAGTTCATCCCGAGGTTTACCTCTGCAAAAGAGGTAGTCCAGCCTTTGGGCTACGGCCTCGGCTGCAGCCGAGCGTACCATTGGCGATGGCCGCGCGATAGGCGGGCATGCCGTTCTCGACCTCCGTCTGCCGTACAGCAGCGGTGCGCAAGGTTGAGGGTGCATGTCGTCTCTCCTGTTCGTGTGGCCCAGGCCAATGGCCGGGCCGGGACGTTGATGGGCAGGAGAATGGCGCCGAAGGCCCAACGGCCTTCGGCTCGGGAGAAAAGAGGAACCACCCGTGGGCTGATTGGCAGGCCCGGTCGTCGCTAGAACCGTCTGCTCATCAAGCAATCACACCCGGCCCATGTCGTGGCTGGGGCCGGCATCGTCTGGCGCACATCCGCGCACAAAGGGAGCCCGTTTTTGCACCGGCGGGCACCGGCACCGATTACCGCTGACCACGAAGGGTCTCCCGGTGGCTCGTGCAGCCTGGCAAGCCACCGGGAGACCCTTCGCAGAGGGCGGAAGAAACGCAGATCAACAGAACGCGCGTGGCGCGGCTCGCAGAGAAGCTACCTTCAGGTCCCGCGGCCGGGGACGGCTGGGCGGGACGCGCACACGGATCAAGAAGGCGTTGCGCGCTGGGCGTCCCGCAGGGCATGCGGCGGAGTGCGGGACAGGGGCCACGCCGCCGAAGGCGGGCACGGCTCACGGGGAACGGGGGCGGTCAGGAGCCTTTGCGGCCGCTACGGCGCGGGCGCGAGGCGCCGCGCTTGGAGCTGCCGGATTCGACTGGCAGCGTGCCTTTGCAGTCCGGGTAGCGGCTGCACGACCAGAACGGGCCGCTCTTGCCGCTGCGCTGGCGCGTGGGTGCGCCGCACTGCGGGCATGCCGGCCCTTGGGGAACCTTGATGGACAGGGAGGCGCTGCCGTACTGCGCAATCAACTGCGAAATCCACGCGGCCTGCTTGCCGATGAACACGTCCAGGGTGAGCTGTCCGGCCTCGATCATGTCGAGCGCCTGTTCCCAGACGGCGGTGGTGCCAGGGTCGGCAATCGCCGCAGGCACGGCATCGATCAAAGTGAAAGCCGCATCCGAGGCGCGGATGGCGCGCCCCTTCTTCACGAGGTAGCCGCGAGCGATCAGGCCGCCGATGATGTTGGCCCGCGTCGCTTCGGTGCCGATGCCAACCGTATCCTTGAGCTTCTGCTTCAGGCGGGGATCGGACACCAGCTTGGCGACGCCTTTCATGGACTTGACCAACTCGCCTTGCGTGTACGGTTTGGGCGGCAGCGTCTTGAGTGCCTTGAGATCGACGTCGGCCACCTGGCATGCCAGGCCCTCATACAGTTTCGGCAGCGCGGGCAGCACCTGGGCGCGGACCGCAGTATCGCCCTCGCCATCACCGTCTTCGGCCTGCGGCTCGGCGAGCACCTGGCGCCAACCCGGGATGACAACCTGCTTGCCCGTGGCCGCCAGGTTCTGCCCCCCGCACGAAAACTTGGCCACAGTGCGGTCGAACTCGTGGTGAGGGAGGAACTGCGCCAGGTAATGCGACCGGATGAGCCTGTACACGGCCAGTTCCTTCTCGCTCATGGCGGAGAGCTTCGCCGGTTCGAGCGTCGGGATGATGCCGTGGTGCGCCGTGACCTTGCCATCGTTCCAGGCGCGCGAGCGCTGCGAGCGGTCGAGCTGGCCCATGATCGAGCGCAGCGAGGGATCGGTCTTGAGCAGGCTGTCGAGAACGGTGGGCACTTCGGCAAACATGCTCTCGGGCAGGTAGCCGGAGTCCGAGCGGGGGTACGTCGTGGCCTTGTGCGTCTCGTACAGGGCTTGGGCAATCTCCAAGGTTTCCTGCACGTCCAGCCCAAGCTGCTTGGAACACACTTCCTGCAAGGTGCCCAGGTCGAACGGCAGCGGCGGGCCTTCGCGGACACGCTCAGTCTCCACCGACACGACGTGGGCACTGCCCGCAGCGCGGATCTGCTGCATGGTCTGCTGTGCGACCGGCTGCCGCAGGCAGCGGCCTGCGTCGTCGGTGCACGCATCGGGTGGAACCCATTGCGCGGCGAAAGTCGAACCGCCTGCGAACAGGGACACGGCGATGGCCCAGTATGGTACGGACACGAAGCGCGCGATCTCGCGGTCGCGGTCCACAACGAGCTTGAGCGTCGGGGTCTGTACGCGGCCGACCGACAGCACGCCGTCGTAACCCGCCTGTCGCCCCAGCACCGTGAACAGCCGGCTCAGGTTCATGCCCACGAGCCAATCCGCACGGGAGCGCGCCAGCGCCGAGTGGTACATCGAAAGCGTCTCGGCCGAAGGCCGCAGCTTGCCCAGTGCCGCCCGAATGGACGCATCGTTGAGCGCCGACAGCCACAGGCGTTCGATGGGGCCGCGGTAGCCGCAAAGCTCCACGATCTCGCGGGCGATCAATTCGCCCTCGCGGTCGGCATCGGTGGCGATAACCAGGTGAGTCGCCTTCGCCAAGAGCGCCTTGACGACCTTGAATTGCGTGGCGGTCTTCGGTTTGACCTCGACCCGCCAGTGCTGGGGAATGATGGGCAACTGCTCAACGGACCATCGTTTGAGCTGCTCGTCGTAGGCCTCGGGCGGCGCCGCCTCCACGAGATGGCCGATGCACCAGGTGACCGTGACGCCGGAACCGTTGAGGCAGCCTTCACCGCGCTGCGTGGCGCCGAGAATCCGGCCAATGTCTTTGCCCTGGGAGGGCTTCTCGCACAAGAACAGCCGCATATCCGTCCATCCCGATTCCTGTTGTTCATGGAGTTGCTGGGATCGAGGATGCCGAGCGCAGCCCCTGGCAGCAGCAAACAAGCCGCATGCGGCAGCGACCGCTTTCACGCCGATGAAATGGCGAGTGCGGGGAAGGTGCGTGGCCGGAAGTGTGCGGGCCGAGAGCCGCGATTTCCGGGAGCGCGCGTGGAACTCGGTGGACGTTGGTGGAGCTATCCCCTGGGGATAATTCGCAGCGCATGGAGGGCGGCGAAGCACTGCGGCAGCCGCCCTCCATGCCCGATCACTTCCTGCGCTTGGTCTCTTTCGGCGCCGTCGATTCCTGGGTGGCCTGGGGCTTCGGCTCTGCCTCCTGTGGCTTCGGGCTGAGGGCCACAGACTCGATGCGGTACGGCAGGATGCCGACACTGCGCGCGTTGACCTGCCAAGTCTCACGCGGCTGATCTTCGTTGTCCGTCCAGTGGTCGCGCTCCATGCGGCCGACGACCAGCACCCGCATGCCCTTCTGGTAGAGCTGCTGCCAGCGGTCGGCGTCGTGGTGCCAGAGTTCCACCGGCGCCCAGAAGCCGCCGCGGTCCTCGAACTCGCCGCCCTTGGTGGGGACGGGGTTGTCGAAGTACACGTTCAGCCGGAGCAACCGGCGAGGATCGTCGTTGCCATTGGGGAATTCGCGGTACTCGGGAGGCGATCCGATGTTGCCCTCGCCGATGAATTGTGTGCTCATGTTGGAATCTCCGTGGTGGTTGAAATACCCGTGCCTCGTTGGGCTCGGGCGCGTGCTCGGATGGCAGGCGCAATCACCGATCGCGCACTGCGGCAGGAACGGACGCGAGCCGGCGCAGGTAGGTGTTGTCCGCCTGCGCGGCCTTGCTGGCGCATTCCTGTGCTTGCCTGCCCAGGGTGTGCAGCAGGCTGATCTGCATGTTCAGCATGACGCGCTGCAGTTCGATCTCGTGCAGGTCGTGCAGCAGGTTGACCGGCGTGCTGGGGCTCGCCATCAGCTCCTGCCACAACGCCACGCCCATGGCCGATCGATCGTGCTTGCGCCAGCGAAGAAAGGTCGTGCCTGCGCCAGTGGTCTGCTGGGCCAGCTCGACGGGAAGCAGGTGGAAGGGATGCCCGCACGCCTGTGGCAGCACCTGTCGCTGCGCCAGGGCAATCAACTCGTCGCGCATGGCGAAGCACTGGCTGGCCCAGGCCTCGAAGTCCCCTTTACCTTTAAAAGGCTTTAAAAGGCCTTTTAGAGAGGCCGCGTGTTCCAGCCGCATGAAGGCTGGCTGTTCCAGACGACGGAAGTAGCGCGGTTCGCGGTTCGGGTCGCTCATGCCGGTTCGTCCTCGCCGGCGGCTGTGGACTTGGCCTCGGCCGAATCGGCGGCAGCGCCTTCGTCGGTGGGAGATGCGGCTGCGGCAGCGCTATCACCACGCTGTTGCAGACCACGGCGCACGACGGGCGGCGCAAACTTCGAGCGGCGCATGCCTTCGAGCACGTCCTGCGGCAGTTCGCCGAACTTCTCCAATGCTGCCCGAGCTGCGGCGTTCTTGGCCGCGAAGTCGTCGCGGGTGCAGCCCGAGTAGCGGTATTGCTGGGCCAGGCTGAACAGGCTGCGCAGCGCGTGGGCACCTTCGTTGAGCCAGCGCTCCAACGTCGAGCGATCGATCAGCGCGGTGTGGTGGGCGAGGATCAGCTTGCGGGCGATGTCGTCGTAGTCGGCCAGCAGATAGACGGCGGCAAAGCCGAGCTGCGCGTTCACGAACAAGGGGAGCTTCACCGGCTGCACGTTGAGGTTCTCACCCAGGCTCAACGCCGCAGGCACGCCGGCCAGTGCCTGGTCAACCTGCTCGCGCAGCGATTGCAACGTGGTCCTGGTCTGGTCGAGCTTTTCCTCGATGCGCAACATCCACCAGTCGCTGTACGGGTCGTCCTGCTCCGAGCCGCGCTTCATCTTGTTCATCACGGCGATGTAGCCGTTCAGGCCGACGATGCCGGGTCGCCCCTCGGCGGCGGCGCGGCCATGCCAGATGCGCGAGGCGTGGTGGGTGTGAAGCGTCAGCGACATCGCGCTGCGCAAAGAGCCGAGATTGAGTTGCAGAGGTTCGTTGGTTGCCATGGCGTCCGCTCGCTTGGGAAAAGGAGCGGTCAGGATCGGCACGCAACGGAAGGCAGTCAGTCAACAAACCGAAATGAACCGGGACCCGGTTGTCGTGGCAGCGGTGGCCTGTGACACGAGCTATCCCCAGGGGATAGCTCCATCGAAAGCCATGGAGCGCTGCTCGCGCAAATGGTGCGTGCGCTCATGCAACCGACGCCATTACGGCCCCCCTGGACCGAAGTGCCATGCCGTGCCTGTCGGCGTTACAGCTTGTAGTACATCTATCCCCTGGGGATAGCTCTACTGACGGCCATCGACGTCTGCTTCACGCCCTTGTCGCTCGTCGCGCTCAGCTACTGCGCAGAAGGTCGCGCAGCCGGTCAATGTGCTGCCGGGCCACCTCGGGTGGAACCACATTGCGCGGTGGTTCAGGCGGTGCATCTCGTGCAGGGGCAGGTGGCGGTGCTGACCCGGCTTGCTTGGCCCAGGCGTTGAACTCGCCACGGATGGCGCGCTGGATGATGCCGAACAGGTAGCCTGCCGGGTTGCGGATGGTGCTGCCGCGACAGCGATCCGCCCATTCGTCCAGCACGGCCTGGCGTAGCGGAGCATCGACCTGCTGCAATGCCACGATGGCGGCGGCCTGCTGCTCTTCCTTCAAGCCGAGAAAGCGATCAGGCAGGCGAACTCCTGGCATCGCACGCGCCTGCCCACGCTCACGCGCGGTAGTACGTACTTCATTCATACGACTACTACGTACAGTACGGTCCTGCTTCGGATTCCGAAGAGCGCCGTCTGACGCGGGTTTCGGCCCTGCTTCGGAATCCGAAGAGGGGTCATCAGAATTCCGAAGAAGGCTCGGCGCCCCTTCTTCGGAATCGTGAACCCTATCCTTCTGTGGATAACTCTCCTGCGACCCAATGCCCTGGCTCGCGAGGCGTTCGGCAAGGACCTGCAGCCGCGAGGGCAACGTGCGGCCAGACAACAACGGGTCTTCGGCGATTTCCTTGAGGGTGTGCAAGCCCACGACCTGGACGGCCTTGGCCGAATGGCCCAGGGCTTGGCTGACGAGCTCCAAGTAGTCCGGGTCGAGCTGCATCGCCTCGAAAGGCGTCAGGGGCTCATCGTGCAGGACGTAGAGGTTGCCGAGGATGCGCCCGGTCTTGGGGTCACGCCTGCGGCGCACGAGACTCAACCAGCGAGTCAGGCGCAACAGCGTCAGCGCCCGTGCCACGGTCTCGTGAGAGGCCTGTCCGGCGCAGGGCATTGACGCGAGCCACGGGCGAAGTTGCTCATACGTCGGAAACGCCGTGACCCCATCCTCGTTGAGCATCATCCGAAAGACTTGCCAGGCATTGCGTTCCAGCGGCGTCAGGCGTCGGTCCAGGAACAGCCGTCGCGGCACGCTCTCGTGCCGATTGCCGCTGAACAGAAAACCGTCGCCGGTTGCGGAGACAGGAGATGTTGCGGATGCGGGAGCTGGCGCGGACGCGGGCGGGCGAGGTTTCGGTGCAAGGTCTTTCAGCGCGCTGTCGAACAGATCAGCGAGGGCGACCGGGCCTTGGCGTGGTGCTCGTGGTGCAGCGTCGTCCACGGCCATGACTCAACCCAATCCCTGATCGATCCAGTTCTTGATCGCAGCCCAGACCACCGACAGCGGCAGTTCCATGCCCTCGGCGAGGTCCATTGCCGCATCAAGAACCGAGGTCTCATCCTCCAGCTCGACATTCCTGCTGCTGGTCACGGCCTTCCAGCGTCGCCACAGCTCGGTGTCCTGCTCCTCGTCCAGAACCGGATGGCGCCCCTTGCGTTTGGGCAGGCCGAGAACTTCACGCCGTAGCGCGACTTCCTGGTGCGTCAGCCCATAAAAACGGCTCGCCATTTCCGTACTGGCCCCCAGGCGCAACATGCGATCGACGGTGGCGATCTCCTTCTCCACGTCCTGCGCCTGTTTGAGCAATCGCCGGAGCACTTCCCGGTTCACCGAGACAGAGCACCACGAGACGCTGGCATTGGCCAGTACGCTGATCAGCGCCGGATGCTTGAGCGCATCCAATTCTTCCTCACCGAATCCCATCGCCTTGCAGCGGCGCAGTTGCCCGTTGCGCAGATCGTAGAGCGCCTGCGCGATGACGGCCTGGTTGAGTGGGTTAGGTGCGGACATGCGGGCCTCCCTCGCTCAGGTCCCAGGACCGAGAGCGCCGGCTTCCAGATCCAGCAGGCGCCGGGCCAGCCGCAGCAGACGAAACAGCTTGACCAGCGCGGTGTCGCTCAATCGCCGGGCCCCGTCGGCATGACGTTGGCCTTGGCCGTGCAACAGCGCTGGCAGGTCGGTGACGAAGTGCCCGCCGTCCAAGCCCACGTCGGCCGACTGCTGACCGGCCAGGGAAACCAGCAGCGCGAGCACGGCACGTGCGAGCGGCGACGAAACCTGGGTCGGGGCACGACACGCGAACCCGATGCCATCTGAACGATCCTCGACACACGCGTCCAGGTCGACCTCGCCCGCGATCTCGCGCGCGAACTGCGCGATGTGGACGCGCAGGCGGCCGGGTGCGTCGAGACCTGGCTCGATATGCCAGATGTCCGAGATGGGATAGAGGCCACCGGCCTGCACGGGAATCGACTGCAGCACGTTGGCCGAGAAGTCGGGCGGAAGCGCATCGCCCAACTGGTCGGCGACCATGCGCTGGATGGACTGGAGCCGCTGCGTCGTGGGTGCCGGAGAGACGATGTGCTCGTCAAGTAGATCGCCAGCCGCTGCCGCAGGGGTGGCTGCGGATGCCTCACGCGGGGCCGCATCGTCCTGGGGCCTTGTCGGCGCGGCGGCAGAGTGGCCTGCAGAATGTGCTGCTGTGGCGGGGGACGGTGCCGGTTCAATCGGCGGCCGTGCGATGGCCCCAGGCTCAGGCAATGCCGGCGGCGCCGATGGCGGGGTTGGGTCGCTGACCAGGGCGCGGTGGCGGCTCTCGGATTCGGTCAGGTCCAGGGCAAGCACGTCGTAGTCGATGCCCAGCAGCTCGGACATCTGACCGATCAACTCGTCCTGCACACGCTGCGGCGAGAACTCGTCGGCCTGGGTATCGAACTGCGACAGCACTTCTTGGAAGAAACTGTCGAAGTCGAGCGGCAGGGAGCGGCCCTTGGCATAGTGCTCCCACGTGCGCTCACTGGCCTTGCGCATGACCGACAGCCGCTCGACCTGGTGGCGACCGAGGCCACCATACAGCACGGTCGGGATCGCAGGCAGCAGGTAGCGCACCGCATCGGCCATGCGGCTGATGTGTGACTGCTGCACGGGGAAGCCGTCGGCGCCCAAGCGACGGGCCAGCTCGGACTGGCTCAAGGTCGTGCTGCTTTCCGCTTCATAGAACTCGCGCGCCTTCTCGACGCCGAGGGCGCGCTCGATGAACGTCAAGCCGCCACGCAGTTCGTTCTCGGCGAGGTGCCCGGTCAGCGCGACGATCTCCCCGCGCGCAGGCCACGGCCGGAACAGGCACGATATGCGGAAGAAGCGCTCGTCCTTCGTTTCTGTCCAGAGTTCGCGCAGGATCGCCAGCCTGGTGTTGCCGCCGTTGCGGATGATGTAGTGCGCCTCGCCAGGACGGCGTGTGATGGCTGGCGCCGCATCCAGGCCGCGCTCGCGGATGGAGGCCTTGATTTCATCGTAGGCCGAGTTGCGCTTTTTGCGGGGATCGTGGTCGTAGGGCCGCAACTGGTCCAGCGTCACGACCATCGGCGTGTCGGCGATGGGGTCACTCAAAGCCGTGGCCGATGGCCCACTGCGCTCGAACCCGGCGGCAAGCAGCTTGCCGGCCATGTCCTGGGAGGTCATCTCAGCCATGGCCGCATCCCTCGGCGTTGGCGGGCCGGGCCATGCGGGCCTCGCGCTCGGCTCGGCGGATCTGCGCACGGGCATTGAGGTCTGCCCGGTAATCGCTCGCTGTCGAGCTGGTGTAGATGGCGGCGCAGCCGGTCTTGGTGAATTTGAGGTGTCCACCCCGAGTACGTTTGACGTGCCAGCCTTCGCTCACCGCAAACGCGATCAGGGCGCGCAGTCGCTTGTGGCCACGGGACAGTTCATGTGCGCTCGCCACGGGACCTCCCGGTTTCAATAGAACGTGGAGGACGGCCGGACACGCGGGCGAATCTGTCTTGCCACTGCGGGAACAGTTCGCCGGCGAGCGTGCGCATGGTGTCGAGCGCAGCGGGCGCAACTCTGCCTGGTGGCTGTCGATACTCGACGCGATGCACCGGCATGCCGCGGGTTGCAGCGCGCGGATAGGCTTCGATGGCCGGCACGTCGGTGCCCAGCACGCGGATGCCCGTGTGATCCTGAAATAGGTCGTGCAGCGCCTGCTGGATCATGCGTGCGTTGGCGGACACGGGGTGGACACGATTGATGAGTAGGTGCAGCGGTGGCGGTTCGATGCCAAGGTGCCGATACGGCGCGATGTCCTCCAGCAACTGCATGGTGCCGCGCCGCAGTTCGCGGGCCGCAAGGATTTCCGGGGTCACGGGTGACAGCGCCAGGCCGGAGGCGAGCACCGCCATCTCCAACAGCACCGAGCGCGCGCCTTGGGTGTCGATTAGCACCAGGTCATAGAGCGGCGCCAGCGCCGGCAGCAGGTGGCGCAACCGCAGGCGCCCGTCTGGCGCGTGCAGCAGCAAGGTGTTCAGTTCACCCCGGTGGTCGTTCGAGAGCACCAGGTCCAGGCCCGCGATGATGGTGCGGGACACGAGCTGGTCGAGACCGCGCTCGTTGAACGCCAGCAGCTCATAGATGCCGCCGGGCGCGCGGTGAGCCAGATCGTAGTAGGAGGACAAGGTGGGCTGCACGTCGAGATCGAGCAGCAGCACGCGCAGCCCCGCGTCCGCGGCGAGCCCGCCGAGGTTGGCGGCCGTGGTCGTCTTGCCGACGCCACCTTTCGTTGAAATGATGGATACGACCTGCATGGCGCTCTCCGTTTGGCGATGGGAAGTCCGAGGGGGAGCGAGTCAGGTGCGGTTGTTAAGGCGTTCGGCGATCCACTGATCGATCTCGACCGAATCCCAGCCCACCGCGCGCACGCCAAGGCGCAACGCCTGTGGAAACTGGCGCTTCTTCATCAGGTTGTAGATGTGGGCGCGTTTGAAGCCGGACTTCGCTTCAACTTCATCGAGCCGCAGGATGCGGCGCTCGTGCGGTGGCAGTACAGGTACTTGCGACATGGCGGTCACTCCTGAACGCTCAGTGGCGTTTGTTGGCGTGACCTCTATTCAATAGACATGGCTGCAAAAAGACATTGCAAATGCAATCTCCGAGACTGCACATACAAGATGGAAGAATTCACGCGGCTGCGCTACGCACATTCTTCCTGGCGTTGGCGAACTTGCCGTTCAAGGTTCGCTCCGTGATGCCCATGGTGCCGCCATAGTGGGCGAGCAATGCGGTGACGATTGCCTCCTGCGTCTTGAAGCTGGAGTACGGCACACCCGATGGGGATTGACCCAGCATCAGCGTCAGCATGCCACCGATGATGTTCAGGTACGTGGTCTCCGCTCGATCACTGATCGCGCACTGCTTGGATGCCAACAGCACCGCGGACTGCTTGAGCAAGGCTTCGTGTTGCGCTTGAAGTTTGCGCATCTCACGCCGGCTATGGTCCAGCGCGGCCTGCAGAGCCTGCCGTTCCAGCAGGATTGCCTGTCCTGTTTCCAGGGTGATGGAGGGATGCGCCATGCGCTCGCTGCGGCTGAACAGGAATCCGGGTCGATGCTCAGGATAGTGAGTGCGCATCCAGCGTTTCAGATCGACGTGGCGGATGGTCAGATCGGGTGAACTCACCAACTCTGGGTCATTGAGCGTGATCCCGTTCTTGCCAAAGGGCAGTTCCGAGTTGAGGATGCCGTCGTAGATGCGTTCCGAGTACAGCCGACACTCGTTCCATCGCGGGCAGTCCAATGTCTGCGGCAGGCACCGCGGTGATGCGATCGAGGCGAGGATCGACGCCTTGTACCGCAACAACCCAGCCCACCGTATGGCAGCTTCGATGGGACGATAGAACACCTTTGATAATGGTGGCTCCTTGTGCATGTTTTCGTCTCCTTTCGGAAGCGCTACATCACCGGCTCCTTTCTCGCCCTGCCAAGGGCTGTTGTGTCGTTATGCCTGTGGCGGATGCCAGGGACGAATGCCCCGGAACGTGGGCGGACGAGATCATGGCATCCGCCACAGGTGGCCCTCTCTTGCTCAATGTGCAAGAATCGACCAGTTGCCGGCCCGTCGAGTAACAAGGAAGAAGCACGCTCGACAATGGCGCTCACGGTGCCAGCGTCATGGGGTGCGTCAGGCGTATCAAGACCGATTCGCTATGGTCTGATATCCCTACGGTTTCACAAGTCGCGCTGGGGCGCAGTCGTTGCTCAACGTCCAGAGGGACGCAGAGAAAACCGCGCGTGTGATGCTTGTTCTGGCATCCTGATATATCGACATAGCATCCAGCGATCCTGGGCTGTGGCCAGTTTGAGGCTGTTGCGCGCCGCTCCCACACGGTCGCCAGCTGACCAGGTGATGTGAACATGCGCCCCATCTTTCCTTGCTCGCCGCTTGGCCTTCATCACGAACAGCCTTGGGCTGTGGTGCGCACGGCATCAAACCAAGCGCGGTCTCAACGTTCGATGCTGATGCCATTCCTGACGCAAGGAGACCTGAGTGTCGAGCGGCGTTGCAGGGGCGGGCCTCTGGTAGCCGTGTATTCTGCGTCGGTTGTCAGGGGATGAAATGGCAGTCCTTGGACGCTGATGGAAGTTGTTGGATGAGTTTTGTTGCCGAGGGCGAAGAACAAGGCTATAATTCAGGCCTTCGCTGCTCACGGCGGCGAAGAATGTGATTGGGAAACAAGGATTTAGCGCCCTAGTGCCTGTCTCGTTTCCCGCTCCAGATTCAAGAAAAGCGCTCCCGCAAGGGGGCGTTTTTCGTTTGTCATAAGGTTGGCTGCAAGGGCCGCTACAGTCGCGCCACGGCATCTTCATTGCCGGCGTGATAGGACTGTGTGGCAGGTGATCGCGGGTGACCGGAAAGCGGGCCCGGGGGGCGCACTCCATCGTCGGTCATCGACATTCAATGTCGTAATCAGAATGATATGCACCGATGGACGTGGGGACGTCCGGACGTGGTTCGTCGGAAAAATGTGCAATCGCAGGGAGGCGCATCCGGTGTTCCATCCCTTGCCGGCAGTGAAAGGATGACGAAAGGGCCATGGCAGCATTGCCTGAACCGATTGCGCGTTGTGACTGTTTTTCGACCAATTCTCCATGTTCGCTCCACAATCGCACGGTAGCCTTCATGCTCCTTCTACACGTTGGCGGGCTGGTGGTCAGGCGTATCACTCCAGTGGCAGTGCCCAGGACCGGGCGCGGATTCTCCCTGCAGGCGGTGCTGCGCCCCGGCGCGCTGCTCGCAAGCCTGGCCTTGGCGGGCTGCATGTCGGTGCCGGTTCCGGACCTGCCTGATCGCACGCCCAGCACCTGGACCCAGGTGCCGCAGGGCCAGGGTGTGGCAGTGGACGCCAAACAGTGGTGGAAAGTGTTGTCCGACCCGGCGCTGGATGGACTGGTCGATCAGGCCATCACCGGCAACCTCGACCTGCAGCAGGCCACGCTGCGCCTGCAGGCGGTGCGGATTGTCGCCGGCACTTCGGACTCGCGCTTCCTGCCGGAAATCTCGGCCAGCGCCAAGCAGGTGCAGGATGCCGCCGCGGTCGACACCTATTTCCACGCCGGTATCGAAGCGATCTGGGACCTGGGCCTGTTCGGCGCCGCCGAGAGCGCGCAGTTGAGTGCACAGGCGTCAGCCGGCAATGCCGAGGCGCTGCGTAGCGCCGCGCAGGTCGCGGTGATCGCCGACGTGGTGCGCAGCTATCTGGATCTGACCGTGGCACAGGCCCAGCAGGACCTGCTGGCCCGTCAGCAGGCGGTGGACGATCGTGGCGAACAGTTGGCCCTGGTACGCCAGCGCCTGCGCCTGGATGAGCCCGGCGAACTTGATCGCCTGCGTGCACGCCAGGCGGCGACCCGGGCGGCCACGGCGCAGGCCCGCGAAAATGCGGACAACGCTGCCCGCGCGCTGGCCCTGCTGCTGGGCCGTGATGGCCCGGATCCGGCCTGGCGCGCCTATCGCACGCCGCCAAAGCTGGGTGCGTTCTCGCTGCAGCAGGTCCCGGCCGATCTGCTGCGCCATCGGCCGCAGATCCTGCTGGCCGAATCGGAGGTGATGCAGGCTGCTGCCAGCAAGGGCTCCGCGCGCGCCGCGATGTATCCGCGGGTCAGTCTCGGCGGCTCGATCCTGTACGCGTACAACCTTACCCAGAACGCCCGCTCCAACTCCGACTCCAGTCCGTCGATCGGCCCATACATCGATATTCCGCTGTGGGACTGGGGCCAGCGCCGCGCGCGTTTCCATGCCGATGAAAAGCAGTTGGATGCCGCGCTGCTCGGCTACCGCAAGGCGGTGCTGGAAGGTGTGAGCGAAGTGGAAGGCGCACTGGGCAGCCTGGCGCGCCAGGACAGCAGCATCCAGTCGCTGCGTGCGGCCGATGATGCCGCCGGCCAGCAGGTCAAGCGCCAGGCGCGGCAGGTGCAGCTTGGCCTGTCCAGCGAATTCGATGGGCTCGACACGCAGCGTGCCGCACTGGCCTCGCAGGCTGATCTGATCGGTGCGCAGGGCGCGCGCGTGCTCGCATTCGCCTCGCTGTACCGCGCCCTGGGCGGCGCACTACTGCCGGTCGAGGCTGAGGGCGATTCGCAATGATCGCACTGGCCCGCAAGACCCTGGCCTACGAGTGGCGCCGGTTCCTGCCGGTGGTGCTGGCGATGTGTTTCGCCGGCGTGCTGTTGATCGTGCAGGCGGCACTGGTGCTGGGCATCTTCGGTACCGCCGCGATCTACGTGAAGGCTTCATCCGCCGATATATGGGCCGGTTTCCCCGGCACCCAGAGCGTCAACTACGGCCATGCAATCAGCGCGGATGTCGAAAGCCATCTGCGCATGGACCCGGATGTCACCCGCGTCGAGCCCTACGAGTGGGTCGATGGCGAATGGCGGTCCGGCGCGCAGGGCACCGGCAATGTGTCGGTGTACCTGTCCGGCATCTCCACCCAGGACGACGCGATGATGTTCGCGCGCATCCTGCCTGCCGACCTGCGCGCGCAGCTGCGTGAGCCGGGTGCGGTGATCGTCGACAGCGCCGATCTGGACACGCTGGGCGTGGACCTGCAGAACAACCGTGCGTGGATCAACGGCAAGGCGGTGCGCGTGGTCGCTGCACAACCCGGCCTGCGTGGCCTCGGTGGCGTCAACGTGCTGGCGTCGCTGGATACCGCGCGCGCCATTGCTGGCACCGATCCGCACGAGGGCAGTACCTATTTCGTGGCGGGCCTGCGTTCGCCGGACCTGGCCGACCGTGTGCGCGACCGCCTGGCTGCGTCGATGGGGCAGGCCACGCCGGTCGAGTTCTGGACTGCACCGGAGTTCGCCAGCCGTTCGCAGCAATACTGGCTGTTCGATACCGGCGCCGGCATCGCGGTGTTGTTCATGGCCGTCATCGTCTGCTTCGTCGGCGCAGTGATCACCAACCAGTCGTTTGCTTCCGTGGTGGCCGGCTCGGTGCGTGAGTACGCCACGCTCAACGCACTCGGTGCCGGGCGCTATGCGCTGGCGCGGGTGGTGTTCGAGCAGGCATTGCTGATCGGCGGCGTGGGCATGTTGCTGGCGGCGGCGTTCAGCACCGTCGTGCTGTTGATCGCACAGACCCAGCGCGTGCCGGTGCAGCTGACGCCGATGGTCATCATCGGCTGCGTGGCGCTGGTCGCGGTGATGGCCATGCTGTCGAGCATCATGGCGGTACGCAGTGTCGTCCGCTCCGATCCATCGTTGCTGCTGCGTTGAGGACCGGCCGATGACTTCCATACGCGCCGTCGCCCCGACCCTGCAGGCCGACGCACTTGAAAAGGGCTTCATGTCCGGCGATGTACAGGTGCCGGTGCTGCGCGGCCTGTCGCTGGACATCTATCCCGGCGAGCTGACGCTGGTGTCGGGCCCATCCGGCTGCGGCAAGAGCACGCTGCTGTCGCTGCTGTCCGGCCTGTCGTCGCCCGATGGCGGTCGCGTGCACGCGCTCGGCCAGGACGTGGGCCACATGAGTCGCAGTGAAGTGGAGCGCTTCCGCCTGCACCATGTCGGCTTCGTGTTCCAGGGCTTCAACCTGTTCCCGGCGCTGACCGCGCTGGAGCAGGTGCAGTTGCCGCTGGGTTACCGCGGCATGAGCAATCGCGAAAGCGAACCGCTGGCCCGCAGGGCACTTGAAGAGGTGGGCCTCAGCCACCGCAGCCACATGCGCCCGGCGCAGCTGTCCGGCGGTGAGAAGCAGCGTGTGGCCGTTGCCCGCGCCTTCGCCAAGTCACCGACGCTGATCTTCGCCGACGAACCCACCAGCGCGCTGGACGCCGAGAACGGCCAGCGCGTGATCGACATCCTGCACCGCTACGCACGTGCGCATGGCGCCACCGTGCTGTGCGTGAGCCACGATCCGCGCCTGATCCGGCATGCCGATCGGGTGATCGCCATGGAAGACGGCATGGTCCGTGATGACCGCCGCCAGAACGAAACTGTAGAGTCCGCCCCATGACCAAGACGTCGCACCTGCTCCCCCTCAGCCTGGCCCTGTCCGCGGCACTGCTGCTCGGCGCCTGTTCCAAGGACGTGCCTGCACCCGCGCCGGCGCCTTCGGGCAAGGCCGACGCCACCGCCGGCAAGGTCGCGGTGGCGCGCGGCATCATCGACGTCGAGGGTGGCCTGATCGCGCTGGCGCCGCCGGTGGATGGTTCGATCACCGCCGCGCCGGTGAAGGAGGGCGCCACGGTGAAGAAGGGACAGTTGCTGCTGTCGCTGGATGGTGCCCTGCTGCAGCAGGAGGTGGCGATGGCCACCGCCGATCTCGCCCTGGCCAATGACCGCCTGAAGGGCAGCCAGGCGCAGCTCCGCGAACTGGAGCGCAACGCCACCCGCCTGTCCACGGGCGCCAGCGAAGGCGTGTCGTCAAACCAGCAGGCCGATGCGGCCAAGCAGCAGCTGGCCGGCGTACGTGCCGATGTTGATGTGGCCGGTGCGCAGGTCGACATGGCCCAGCACAAGCTGGAACACGCAAAACTGAAACTGCAGCAGATGTCGCTGAGCGCGCCGGAAGCCGGCACCGTGGTCGGACAGGTGCCGGGGCTCGGTGCCTTCGTGCAGGCTGGCAAGCCGGCGATCTCGCTGCTGCCGGCGCGCCCGCTGCAGGTGCGCGCCGAACTCAGCGCCGCCTATGCCGATGCCGTGCAGGTGGGCATGAAGGCCACCGTAGTGCCGGACAGCGATGGTGCCGAGAACACCAGCACGCTGCCGTCCGCACGCGTGGTGCGCATCAGCCCCGTGTTCGCGCAGGCACGCCTGCCCGAAGATGCCGGACGTGGCGTGGCCAAGGTGGTGGAGTGCGTGCTGGAGTTCGATGGCGAAGCCAAGGCGCGCTTCGGCCAGCATGTGCGGGTGGAGTTCCGGAAGTAAGCCTAGTGTTGCGACGGGGCCGCCTCTGGGGCCCCTCGACGCCTGATGGTTCGCCACGCACTCACCGCTGACACTACGCACAGCGTCAGCAGCAGTCCCACGTCCAGCAGCAGCAACCACAGCAGGTGCATGCCTTGTACCGGCGGCTGATGCATGGCCGACAGCATCCATGGCACCGACCACAGCAGCAGCAGGGCGAAGGCGATCAGCAGGCGCAGCCACAGCCGCTTCAGCTTCCATGGCCGTACGATCAAGGCGGCCACTACCAGTTCAACCGTGCCCAGCAACGCGAACACGATGACGGTGCTGGTCGGGTAGGGCAGCTCGGCGCCTTCCAGGTGGTGCAGCAGCCAGTAGTCCGGAGTGAAGCCGGCATTGACCAGCGCAGCGATCAGCGCAAGCCAGGTCAGCGCGACCAGCAGCCAGAACAGGCGGATGTAACGTCTAGGCATCGGCGGAGTCCGTGGTGGGGCGGGAGGTTCCCCGCGACGAATAGCGCAGGCTCACCGCGATTGCGGCCAGTGCCAGCAGGCCGGGCCCGACGGTGAAGTACAGCAGGCGCAGCGGGTGGTTGTGCATCAGCGTCCAGGTCGCGAACGCCAACGGGATCGCCAGCACCAGCACCTTGGCGAACAATGGCCGCAGTACCGCGATCAGCGGCTGGGCGCCAATGAACATCCAGAACAGATGGAACTGGGCGATGCCCAGGCCGATGTCGCGATGGGAGGTGAAGCCGAAATGGTCGCGATACGCGTTCATTCCCAGCGGAATCAGTGCCCAGTACAGCAGCGCCACCAGCAGATGCAGCAGCAGGGCAATCAACAGGGGCGTGCCGCGAAGGAACATGGGCGCACAAGGCTGGGCGGGGCAGCGTACCCCAGTGCGGACGCCCGTGACCGCATCGTGTGAAGACTGTTGACGGCGTGAAGGAATTTGGACACAATAGCGCTCCTTCGACGCAGGTCGAACGGAATCTGCGGGAATAGCTCAGTTGGTAGAGCGCAACCTTGCCAAGGTTGAGGTCGCGAGTTCGAGTCTCGTTTCCCGCTCCAGATTCTACAGGGCCCCGGTAGGGGCCTTGTTTTTCTCCCGCCACGGCAAGGCGGGGCACGTTGGGCCACAAGGCTTTGCGCGCAGTCAGAAAGGTGAAATCGCTGGTGTGTGCCCCGGATTTCCGGTACCATGTCGGCTTATGCGGGAATAGCTCAGTTGGTAGAGCGCAACCTTGCCAAGGTTGAGGTCGCGAGTTCGAGTCTCGTTTCCCGCTCCATGTTCCGACAGGCCCCATCTTGGGGTTTTGTCTTGTCAGGGCCCTGTTCCTGGCGCGCAGTACGTTGGCCTCATGGCAGAGTGGCTATGCACCGGATTGCAAATCCGTTTACAGCGGTTCGATTCCGCTTGAGGCCTCCAATTGAAAAGCCCTGACTCCGGTCAGGGCTTTTTTGTTTTTGCTGGTAGGGCTTGGCGCGTCGCTCCCGAACGGGCGGGCTTTCAGCCAGGGAAATATTGATCAGCAAATGCATCGGTTGCCAGCACCAATGCGTCAATGGTGGCCGGATCATTTGGGCAATGACCCGAAGTCACCATCTGCAGTCGGGCTTCTGGCCATGACCTCGCCAGCTCCCAGGCGCTGCGAGCCGGGCAGGTCATGTCGTAGCGGCCCTGAACGATCACCGTAGGTAGGTGGCGGATGCGATCAACGTGCTGCAGCAGTTGCTCTGGCTCAAGGAAACAGTGGTTGCGAAAGAAGTGCACTTCAATAAGTGCCCTTGCCAGAACCTGCTGAGGGCTGGCATCCAGTTCGGCATCTACCTCGTGTTGCAGGGGGGCCGCGGCGTACTCCCAGCCCATCCATGCCTGCGCGGCGGCGATGCGAGTGGCTTCATCGGTGTTGTGCAGGCGCTTCCAGTAGCCGTCGATCAGATGGTCCCGCTCATCCAGCGGGATACATGCCTCATAACGATCCCAGCGTTCTGGAAGGATCCAGCGGGCACCACCGCCTGCCTCGACGAACCAGTTGATCTCACTCTCACGGCCGAGGAATACCCCACGCAGGATCAGTCCTGTGGCGCGCTCGGGGTGCGCCTGCGCATAGGCCAGCGATAACGTCGATCCCCAGGAGCCACCGTAGATCAGCCAGCGCTCGATGCCCAGGTGTTTGCGCACCCGTTCGATGTCGTCTACCAGGTGCGCGGTCGTGTTGTCGCGCAGTTCGCCCAGCGGCGTGGAGCGACCACTGCCTCTTTGGTCGATGAGCACAATGCGGTAGCGCTCCGGATCGAAGAAGCGTCGGAAGGTAGGCACGATGCCGGCTCCCGGGCCACCATGCAGATACACCACTGGAACGCCATCCGGCGTGCCGCATTCCTCTACATGCAGGGTATGCAGGTCGCTCACCGGCAGGACATGCTCGCGGTAGGGTTCGATGGCCGGGTACAGCTTGCGCATGGATGATCTGGATAGACATGGACACACCAGCATAGCGCTGGTGGCGGGCAGTGAGTCCGTTGCGATTGCGTTACCGCAGGATTGCCCTGATCTGCACGCAGTGTTGCACCGTGGCCGGCCCATATGACCGCCATGATCGATTTCGAGCCCCTCCGGGGCGCCGCACTGGAAGGGCGCGACCCTCTTGGCCTGCGTGATGTGGTTTCTTCACGGTTGATGGAGGATTGATCACGTTCCAGCGCGGCTACTGGGACAAACTCTCGTTCCTGACGATGCACGGTCTTCCGATCGAGCGAGCCGCAAGGCAGGGCGGCATCTGTGCTGCTTCTGTCATGGTCTGAGCGGCTACAGCCTGGCCAGCGCCCGCACCGTGGCCTGCGTGAGCGGGTGGGGCAGGGCATCCAGCGCGAACCAGCCCAGCCCGGTCTGCACTCCCGGCTCCTGGATGAAGGCCTCGGCACCCGCAGGTGCCCGAGCCTCGAAGATAGGCGCGACCCAGTGCTGCGCAAGCGCCGGCTCGAAATGATCGGCCACGCACAGCAGGCGCAGCAGCTGCACTTCCAAGGCGGTCTCCTCGCAGACTTCGCGGACCACGGCAGCCTCCACCGTTTCCATCCAGTCTACTTTGCCGCCGGGCAGGCCCCAATGCCCACGCTCCGGATCGCGTCCGCGCTGGATCAGCAGGATGCGGCCGTCGGCATCACGGACGACGGCGCCGCATCCAACGCGGGGAATCTGCGGCTCAGTCATGGCGGAGAATGAAGAAGGGGGTGTCTTCATTCTTGCATGCACACCCCATCAGGCGAACCCGCGCTAGGCTGGGCACCTGTGCATCAGCAACCTCACAGGTGTGTCGCATGCTTATCCGGCAACTCAGCGCTGACGACGCCGATATTCTCTGGCAAGCACGGTTGCAGGCGCTTCGCGAGTCTCCCGCTGCGTTCCTGTCCACGCTGGCCGAGGCGCAGAATGAGACGGCAGACATCATGCGCGACCAGCTTGCTGATCCTTGTACGCGCTACTTCGGCACGTTCGTTGACGGCATGCTGGTGGGCTTCCTGCGTTACGTACGCCCGGTGCGGATGGCGCGACGGCATACGGCGGAAGTGCACAGTGTCCACGTGGGTGCTGGCCATCGTGGCCAGGGTATCGCCCGTCAGCTTCTTCTTGCCGCGTTCGCGGCTGCGCGCGCGGAAGGCATTGAATCGCTCACCCTCACGGTACTGGCGGACAACGCTGCTGCGCGCGCGCTGTATGAATCGCTGGGCTTCAGGGTATTTGGCACGGAGCCGCGGGCAGTCAAACGCGCGGGCAGTTACACGGATATCGTCTCGTACTCGATCACTCTGCATTGACAGTGAAACGTTGCCGCCGGCGCGGTCATGTTTTCGTGGCAGGATGGGGCGGGGCACTTCTTTATTCCACGAAGACTGGGCAATGCACGTTCAGGTATCCAGCTGGCAAGGTGTGGTGCCGGATCACCGTCACCAAGCGGTAGATCTGCTCCGCCAGGCATTCCCGGACATGCAGGGCGACGGCTACGCCATTCCGGCGCCGGTCGCTCTGGTCCTGGCGATGGAAGGCGATCACGTGGTCGCTCACCTTGCACTGTACGAACGCAGCGTATTGCTGGACGGCGAGCCGGAACGCATAGGCTTGATCGGCGGCGTGGTGGTGCGTGCTGACGTTCGCAGGAAGGGTGTCGCGTCATGCTTGATCGAAGCTGCGCATGCTGAACTGCGCCAGCGCGGGATCGATTTCGCGGTGTTGTTCGCCCTGGATCATCGGCACTACGCCTCGGCCGGATATGCACCGATGCAGAACGAGACCTGCTTCATCGAAGACGGTCACGCGCGCCGTTTCGTCTATCGAGGCGGCATGGTGGCCGCACTGGGAGAGCGCCGCTGGACCACAGCCGTGCTCGATCTGCAGGGCGAAACGGTCTAGACCGCTAGGCAGAAGCGCCCACAGGGGTGTCCGCGCGGAAGTTGCGCCCGACCGGTTCGCTCACGCCCAGGTAGTGGCGGAACAGGTAGATCAGCGGCTTCCAGCGGGCGACATCGATGTGCTGGGTACCGGTCACGGTGATCGCTTCGTGCGCATGCACGCAACGGATGCGTCCTTCGACGATCACGAAGCCCTGGCCGTCATCCTCGCCGGGCGGGTGCATCGCCATCACGCTGACTTCCACCTGCAACGGGCACTCGGCAATCGCCACCGGCGCGACGTGGGTCGAGTCGGCCGCGCTGAATCCACCCAGCGCGAATTTGTCGCGGACGTGCACGTAGCCCATCGCCTGTTTGGCAGTGGGCACTGGGTCGCAGCCGGTCGCCCGTGCGATGGCCTCGACCTGTGCGGCCTGCGCGGAGGAGGGGAAGTTCAGCACGCACTCGTTGCGCAGCTGCAGGTTGCGATAGCCCTGGCCCTGTACGCCGAGGCCGAGCACCACCCGGTTGCCCAGGGCCCAGAACGAAGACAGCGGACTGATGTTGCTGCTGCCGTCGTCGTTCAGCGTGGTCATCAGCAGCACCGGTGTGCCCGGGTACAGGACCGAAGGGGTGATGCGGCGGCGGAGAGGCGGGGCGGTTTTCATGGCAGGCCTTGCGCTATCGGGGTGGCCACTGTGCCGTGGCAGCAGGTGCCGACGCTTCGGCCTGCATCGAACTGTCGGCCCGCAACGGCATGCCACAATGCGGGCATGGTCCACACCTCCGGTTCCCTTGTCAGCGTCGGTGCCCTGGTCGGCGACCAGGCGCGCGCGGCCATGCTGCTGCAGCTGATGGATGGGCGTGCCTATACCGCGATGGAGCTGGCCCGCGTGGCCGGGGTGACACCGCAGACAGCGAGCACGCATCTGCGCAGGTTGGTCGAGGGCGATCTGCTGGTCGCCGTCGCGCAGGGGCGCCACCGCTACCACCGGCTGGCGTCGCACGAGGTTGCCGACATGCTGGAAGGCATCCTGCGCGTTGCCGACCGCACGCCGTCCTGCACCGCTTCCGCATCGCGCAGCATGCCAGCGTTGCGCCAGGCGCGTTCCTGTTACCGGCATCTGGCCGGCGTGCACGCGGTGGCGATCACCGATCATCTGCTGCGCGCAGGGCATGTACGCACGCAGGCGTCGCACTGGGACGTGACCGATGCCGGTGCGGCCTTCCTGCAGCAGATCGGACAACCGTTGGCCGATCTGCTGCAACAACCGAGGGCGGCCAAGCCTGCGCGGCACTGCCGGGGCTGCCTGGACTGCACCGAGCGACGGCCGCACCTGGCCGGTCTGGTCGGTGAAGCGATGCTGGACAGTTTCCTGCACAACGATTGGCTGCGAAGGGTGGAGAACCGGCGCGAGCTGCGGATCACCCCGGCAGGGCAGGCTGCCTTTGCGCGCCTGTTTTCCATCCACAGCTTCGGCGGCTGACAGGCCGGCTTTACTGCGCCAGCTTTTGCAGGAAACGCGCAACGTCGATGACCGCGCGACGATGCAGGCCCTCACCGATCAGGCCACGTTCGTCGTGACAGCTGACCTTGAACAGCAACGCACGATGATCGACTTCGATCAACTCCACGCAAGCTGTCACGCGCATGCCTTCCGGCGTGGCTGCCACATGGCTGACATCGACATGCGTGCCCACCGTCGCCTGGCCTTCGGCCAGACAGGGCGCCAGCGCGCGGATGCAGGTCTGCTCGATGAAACCGACCATCATTGCGGTCGCAAAGACCGGCGGCATGCCGTCGAAGCCCGCCCATTCCGGCGCGACATTCGGCACCAGCTGGCGCGCGCTGACGATCTGCGATTCCTCGTGGCGCAGGCCAACCTTCATTTCCACAACGGCGGGGGCGTTCATACCAGCCCGATCCGCATATTGATCGGCCAACGGATCGCACGGCGCTGTTGCGGATCGCCCCAGTGTGCGGACAGTTCGTCTGCGTAGTCCTGCAGCAGTGCCTGCTGGCCGGCTTCGCGTGCGCGCCGCACCGCCGACCAGGTGCTGAAGTAGCCCAGCGTCTCGGCCAGGTTCCAGTCGCGCTCGATCGCCAATGCAGGATAGGCGAACTCGTCGAACGGGAACGCCAGGTCGGCATAGCCGCTGTCGACCAGGCGGCGCTCGGCCGGCCAGTAGCGGCCCATGTCAGTGCCGTAGAAGCGGGAGAAGCGCGGTTGCAGGTCGGCCTCCAGCTGCGGCGTGCCGTAGCTGACCAGCGCCAGCACGGCACCGGGGGCGGCGACGCGGCGCGCTTCGGCGTAGAACGCGGGCAGATCGAACCAGTGCGCGGCCTGGGCGACGGCAATCAGATCGGCACTGGCATCCGCCAATGGCAATTGTTCGGCCGAGGCCTGCTGGTAGCTGACGCCTGCCGCAGGCGCTGCGTTGGCAATCTGGTCGGCGCTCGGGTCCATGCCCAGCACGGCAGCGAAGTGCGGTGCGAGCAGGCGGGTGAGCTGGCCGTTGCCACACCCCACGTCGATCGCCAGTGCGTGTGTGCTGCACGACGACGCGAGGAAACCGGCCAGCGCGGCGGGATAGTCGGGACGGTGTGCGGCGTAGTTGCGGCCGCCCTGGTCGAACCAGTTCTGTGGGCTCATCGATGCAGTCCTCGCACTTCGGTCAGGCGTTGTGCGAAGCCGCGTTGTTCCAGCGCGCGCGCGGTGGCTTCAAGGGCATCGAGCAGTGGATGGCCGATCTCGGCTTCCAGCGTGCCGATGGCTTCGAAGATCAGTGACCAGTGTGGCTCCAGGCGGCGCAGCAGGGCTTGGCCCTCGGCGGTGAGGGCCAACGCGCTCTTGCGCGCGTCTTCGGCCATCGGCTGCCGCCGCAGCAGTCCCTGCTCGATCATCAGGCCCACCGTCTGGCTGATCGCGCCTTGGGTGAGGCGGCTGGCGTCGGTGATTTCGCCCACGGTGCGCGCGCCGCCGGCGAGGGCGCGCATCACCGGGGTGTAGCGCGCGCGGTAATCCAGGCCCATGTCCCGATAGACCTGTTCGGCCCCCTGGTCCACGAGTTCGGCGGTGTAGCGAAGTAGTTCGCCCAGTCCGGCAGTGTGTCTCATGGCTGGCAATATGCATTAGGCCTAATGGAGTTTCAAGAGCCAGTCTCAGCCGCCTGCGACATGGGAAGGCGCTATGGTCGAGTTCCGAGTCTTAGGGAGCTGCAATGGCGAGCAAGGACATGAACGATCGCGGCACGCTGGCGGTACGCCGGCAATGAGCAAATCTTCTGTGGAAGTACGTTGGCTGACGTTCCGGCTGATGAACGGCCAGTCGATTGGACCGGATCGACTGAAGGATGGATGGGTGATTGCTTCGGAGACCCGCCACTGCGGGGTGCGCCGCGAGTCCATCGAAGGCGCGGGTGTGGTCTACGCGCTGTATGCACCGGCCAACCTGGCCTCCCCACGGCGCGCGGAAATGCGCATGCGCGAATTCCTGATGAGCTCCGGCTACACCTTCACCATGGGCACGCTGGGCGGCTGACGCCGCCCTTTTGGGGCTACGGGCGCACGGTCAGTGCCTGGCCGAGCATGCCGATCGGGCCGCGTGCATCGTGCAGCACCGTGCTGGTCAGGCCCAGGCCCTGGCGGCCGAACGATACTGACGTATCGAAGCCCAGCCACTCGCCCTCGGGCATGCCGAACAGGTGCGCGGTCAGATCGAGATTGGGAAAGGCAACGTCCTTCGGATCGGCACGCACGGCCATGCCATTGGACAGGTCGAACAGGGTGGCCGCACGCGCCAGCGGACTGACCGGCTCGTCGTCCAGCAGCGCGTGCTTCGCGCGCGCCCAGTAGGTGGCCCGTCCAGGTCCCTGGTTGTGCCGGCGGATCTCCACACTCTTGATGAAGCCACCTGGCCACACCGTACCCGGATCCCACGCGGGCATCGACTCCGGTGGTGCGATGGCGGTGATCGGCGTGCCGGCGATGGCCGCGGTATCGTTCGGGCGCATCAGCCACGCGCGCACGCGCAGCGCCGGGCGATCGTCATGGCGCAGCGTGGCTTCGACCAGTTCGATGGTGCGGCCACCGCGCAGCACCTACACATCGGCTTCCATCGCTTCGATCGGGATGGTGCCGAGGATGTCGTAGGACAGGCGCGCGATCAGGAAGCCGTGGCCGCGTGCCGCGGCGTCGCGTTCCAGGTGGTGTGCCAGCAACCCGATCGCCGGTGCGATGTGCTGCTCGCGGATGTTCCAGGCGCCGCCGGTATGTTCGGTCGGCAGGTAGCGGGTGTCGCTCAGTCGTTCGAAGAAGGCCATCGTATGCGTTGCTTCAGCAGGAAGGGAGGCGGCAGGTGCTGCACCGGTCCCTGCATCGTAAGCGTTTGGCAACGTGACAGGCTGAGCCGGCTCCCGCAGGAGCCGGCCGGATGCTGGTCAGGGAGACGGGCAATCCTTGGGGCCCCGCCACCAGAGCAGGCCCTTCCGGCACGGTCCTGATGCGTTGCGGCAGGCGATGGACTCAGCGTTGCACGGCCTTCAAGGCGTCGACCACCTGCGCTCCAGAAAAACCACAGTGTCCTTCGCCCACCGGCGGCAACACGCGTGGCAGCGGGCGTGCGCCCGTCTGGGCGGCCAACTGCGGATACACCGCCTGCATGTGCGGCACGATGGTCGGGTCGTTGTGGTTGAACTGGATCACCAGCGGGCGCTTCAGCGCGCCGGTCATTGCCAGCGTGTCGCGGACATGCGCCTGCGCCGCAGGCACGGCATCGATGCGCTGCACGCCGGCATTGAACGCTGCGTCGTCACCGAATCCGTTGTAGACCACGCCGATGTTGCCGACCGGCATGCCGCCGCTGCGCGTGGCCAGTTCATGCAGGACCAGCGCATGCAGGCTGATGGTGCCGGCCAGTGCATCAGGGGAGACCTGCAGCCGCCGCGCCAGCACTGCGGCGTGCGACGGATCGCGCTGCAGGGCATTGGCGATGCCCTTGTACAACTCGCCCTGTGGCAGCGCGGCGGCTTCGCGTGATGCCAGGCCGGTAGGCGGCAGCCCATCGGCCTTGGGGAAGAAGTAATCGAATGCGACCAGCGTGGTCAGCAGATCGGTTGCGATCTGTTCGCCGCTGAGGTTGGCGCCGCACAACGACACACCGCCGGCGTAGTGTTGCGGGAGGCGCTCGAGGCTGCCGATGGTCACGGCACCGCCCATCGAGAATCCCAGCATCCAGGTGTGGCGGACATGCTTGAGTTCACCCACTGCGTGCTGGCGCAGGCGCTCCGTATCGGTGATCGCATCGGCCACCGCCCAGCCCTGGCTGGCATAGGCGCTCTGCGCGACGGCGTAACCTGCGGCCAGCAGTGGTGCGGTGCTGTCATTGGCTGCCATGGGTGCGGTGCGTGGCACGCCGACAGGTTCGTAGCCATGGGCCAGCATCACCAGGTCGCCATTCCAGTCGGCCGGCACATCCAGCCGCCAGGGCGCGCCCTGCAGCTCGCCGCTGAGCGTGCGTGCCGCCGTGGGCGGTGCAGCCAGCAAGGTCGTCGAAGGCAGCAGCAGGCCGAGGGCGAGGGCACATCGAAGCAGGGGGTGCATCGGAGTCATTCCATGCGGGAATGGCGCCGAGCATAGATGCCAGCGAAACGTTGCGCGCGCTGCACTGCCGCAGGGACTGTGGGTCGACCGTGCTGCGCTCTACGCTGGCCGTATGGTCCTGCACGTCATCGCGTCGATTATCCGGATTCCGATCGCTGGTGCTCGATTTCCCCTTCAACACGCCGGCTGCGCGGATATGGGCGCGCGAGGTGTTCGAGCCAGTGGGTGCTGCGCACCGGCTGCGTTTTCTCGACGGTGCCGACGAAGTCTGCAAGGCGCGGCTGCATGCGCGCAATGCGCTCGGCGAGCACCCCTTCCAGGCCAACGATGAGGCCTTCGAACAGATCACCCGCCACTTCGTTGCACCGGCCGCGGAAGAAGGCTTCGTGGTGATGCGCTACACCGAGGCAGGCCCGGCATAGCGCGGTCGGCTCAGTCGACGAAGCCCGGCTTGCCCTCGATAGCGGTCTGCACCAGCGTCCTGCGGAAGGTCTCGACCAGAGGGCGCAGGTTGATGCGGTGCCAGGCCGCCCACAGCGGTGTGCGGTAGCTGAACCACGGCAGCTCGCGCAGCACCACGCCTTCTGGTGCCTGGTGGTCCAGGCTGCGCTGGATGGTGGTCAGGCCCAGCCCAGCGGCGACCAGACCGAGCGCGGCCAGCGGTTCGGTCGCCTCCATGGCGATGGTCGGGGTGAAACCGGCCTTCGCACAGGCAGCGATGAAGGTGTCATGGCGCAGTGCGCTTTCCTTGTGCATCACGCCGATCCATTGCTGGCTGGCCAGATCCTCGGGCGTGATGGTCTCTGCGCTGGCCAGTGGGTGGTCGGCCGGCAGCGCCAGCAGCATCGGGTCGTTCAGTACCTGCGTGGCTTCCAGGTCCGGATCGTCGAACGCGGGTGGCTCGCAGACCAGGGCGATGTCCAGGCTGCGTTGCCGCAGGCCTTCCAGCTGCACGTCCGACTGCTGGTTGTACAGCGCGATGTGTACGGCAGGACGGTCGCCGCGCAGTTCGCGCAGGGCGGTGGGCAATACGCCGGAGTGCATCGCGTACTCCAGATAGCCGATGCACAGGCCGCCTTCGTCGCCGCGGCCGAGCCGGCGTGCCAGCGATTCCAGCCGGTTGGCGTGGGTCAGCAGGGCGCGCGCCTCGGCCAGGAAGGTGCGGCCATCGGCGGTCAGCCGGATGCGCTGTTGTGAGCGTTCGAACAGCTGCAGTTCCAGTCGTTCCTCCAGCTGGGCGATCTGCCGGCTGAGCGGGGATTGGGAAATGTGAAGGCGCTCGGCAGCGCGGCCGACGTGTTCATCTTCGGCGACGGCCACGAAATAGCGCAGTTGGCGGAGATCGAGCATAAGACCGTCAGGGACTCAAGATTGATAAATTATGTCTTGGACAGTCTGATTGGGCAAGCCTAGCCTATGCCTCAACCTCAACAACCTCCCCAAGGGGAACCCCATGAGCATCAACACTCTGCTGGCTGGCAAGACCCTCGGCTTCGGTACAGCGCCGCTGGGCAACATGTTCCGTGACATCCCGGAAGCCGAGGCCCAGGCCACGGTGGACGCAGCCTGGGAACAGGGCACCCGCTACTTCGATACCGCCCCGTTCTACGGCGCCGGCCTGGCCGAGATCCGGCTCGGCGACGCGCTGGCCAAGCGCAACCGCGACGAATTCGTGCTCAGCACCAAGGTCGGCCGCCTGATCCTGGACGAAGTGGAAGACACCAGCGCCCGCGACCTTGGCGAGAAAGGCGGCCTGTTCGTCGCCGGACGCCCCAACAAGCTGGTCAACGACTATTCGGCCGATGCCACCCTGCGTTCGATCGACGACAGCCTCAAGCGCCTGAAGACCGATCGCCTCGATATCGTCTGGGTGCACGACATCGCCCAGGACTTCTACGGCGATGAGTGGTTGTCGTACTTCGAGACTGCACGCCGCGGCGCTTTCAAGGTGCTGACCCGACTGCGCGAGGAAGGCGTGATCAAGGCCTGGGGCCTGGGCGTCAACCGTGTCGAGCCGATCGAGCTGACCCTGGACCTGGACGAAGCCCGTCCGGATGGCTTCCTGTTGGCCGGCCGCTACTCGCTGCTCGACCACGAGCGTGCGCTGCAGCGGGTGATGCCGAAGGCGGCCGAACGCAACACCGGCATCGTGGTCGGTGGCCCGTACAGTTCCGGCGTGCTGGCCGGTGGCAGCCACTTCGAGTACCAGAAGGCGTCGCCGGAGATCCTGGCCAAGGTCGAGCGCATCAAGGCCATCGCGGCCGAGTACGGCATCAGCATCAAGGCGGCCGCCCTGCAGTTCTCGCTGGCCAACCCGGCCGTGGCGGCGGTGATTCCGGGCGCCAGCCGTCCCGAGCGCATCGCCGAAGACTATGCCGCACTGAAGGAAATCATCCCGGCCGGGTTCTGGCAGGAACTGCGCGCCCAGGGCCTGGTTGCGGCCAACGCCCCGTTGCCGATCGACAACATCTGAGTCCCAAGGAGACCTTCCCATGGCAACTGCATCTGTATCCATTACCGTGCCGACCCCGGCCGACCAGGTCTGGAACCTCATCGGCGGCTTCGATTCACTGCCCGACTGGCTTCCGTACATTCCCCAGAGCTCGCTCAGCGAAGGCGGTCGCGTGCGCCATCTGGCCAATCCCGATGGCGATGCCATCGTCGAGCGTCTGGAAGCCTTCGACCAGGCCGGTCGCAGCTACACCTACTCGATCCTGCAGGCACCGTTCCCGGTCACCGGCTATCGCTCCACCCTGCGTGTGGTCGAGCAGGGCGATGGTTCGCGGATCGACTGGTCCGGTGAGTTCACTCCGGTAGGTGTCAGCGACCAAGAAGCGTCCGCGCTGTTCGAGGGCATCTATCGCGATGGCCTGAAGGCACTGGAAACCACACTGGCCGGGTGAATGCCCGTGTGGCGTTGATCGCATGCAGGCGCCCCGGCCAGGCCGGGGCGTTTGCATTTCAGTGGGTGGGTGATGGCCCACCACAGGCAACGCGGTGCATCGGGAAGTCCATTGCCTGTTTCGGATTGTCCTGCGCGACCTCGATGCGTGCATGCGCGCGCTGTTCGTCGAGGCGCCGGTAGCGGATGCGCTGCGGGAAGTCATTGGTCGGGTTTTCGAATACCGCCTCGTTGGCATCGACCCGGGTGGCATTGAACTCGGTGGCGTTCTGGCCGGAGGGCAGGGCGGTCAGCACCAAGCGGCCGTCGTCATGCTGGCGCAGCTGCATGAACTCGAAACCCACGGTGTGGCCGTCACGCAGGCTGCGGCTGCTGCCGAACAGGGTGTTTCCAGCCAGGGTGGACCACTGCTCGCCGGCACCGGCGGGCTGGCCATCAAGCTGCCAGCAACCGGCCAGCCAGGCCAGGTGTTCGATCTTCGACGGTGGAGCGGCCTGTGCGTGCGCGGCCGCGAGAAGCAGTGGCAACAGGGTCAGGGCGATGCGGAGCGACATCGGTGCCTCCATGCGCGGGGATGTGAGGCCTGTATAGCGCCCGGGGGATCACGCGGCCAGTGCCGTCCTTTCCAGTGTTGATTCCGATACGATCTGTCGCATTGAGCTCGTCTCGCTTGACCCGGAGTCCCGTCATGGTCGATCGCCTTGCCATCCTGCTTGAACGCTTCGCGGTCACCGCCTCGGTGTTCCACGCCGGCGCGCTGTGCGGCATCAACACGCTGGACGGCGAGGACGAGACGGGTCAGTTGCATCTGGTGCGGCGCGGGCCGCTGCAGGTCAGCCACGGCCAGCAGACCGTGCAGGTCGACGTCCCCAGCCTGCTGCTGTACCCGCGGCCGATGCCGCACCGGCTCAGTACCGATCCGCAGCAGGGCGCCGACATGGCCTGCGCCAACCTGCACTTCGAGGGTGGCCGGCTCAACCCGATCAGCGCCGCGTTGCCCGATTTCATCTGCATGCCGCTGGCGGATCTCTACGGCGGCAGCGCAGCACTGGAGCTGCTGTTCGAAGAGGCCTTCGAGCAGCGCTGCGGGCGTGCGGCGATGGTCAACCGGCTGTTCGAGGTGGTGATGATCCAGGTGCTGCGCCAGTTGATGGAAGGTGGCGAGATGCGTGGCGGCCTGTTCGCCGGGCTCGGCCATCCGCGGCTGCGGCTGGCGTTGGTGGCGATGCATGAAGCGCCGGCGCAGGCGTGGACGCTGGAAGACCTGGCCGACGTCGCCGGCATGTCGCGCAGTGTGTTCGCCGCCAGTTTCCGTGAGGCGATGGGCACCACGCCGGGCCAGTATCTGCAGGGCTGGCGGGTGGGCCTGGCGCAGCAGGCACTGCGCCAGGGCAGACCGCTCAAGCGGATTGCCGACGATGTGGGGTACGGCAGCGAAGCGGCGCTGTCGCGCGCGTTCAAGGCGCACACCGGGCAGTCGCCGCGGGAGTGGCGCGGACAGGCCCGCGCCGGCGCAGCCTGAGCCTCAGCCCAGCACCAGCCGGGCCAGTTTCATGCCACCGAACAGACCGACCAGGCCCAGCGCCACCGAACCGCCGGCGTACAACGCTGCCAGGCCGTGCTGGCCGCGCTGCAGCAGCAGACCGATTTCCAGCGCGTAGGTGGAGAACGTGGTGTAGCCACCGAGAACGCCGGTGGCCAGCAGAAGGCGCAGCTGCGGCGAGGCGCCATTGCGCAGGGCGAAGGCTTCGACCAGCACGCCCATCAGCAGCGCGCCACTGATGTTGATCAGGAAGGTCGACCAGGGCCACGGGCTGCCGACTGCCACCCGCGCACCGATCAGGTTGCAGGCATGGCGAAGGCAGGCGCCGAGCCCGCCACCGATGAAGACCAGCAAGTAGTTGTTCAATACGTGCATCACGTGCCTCGGATACGGGTTCGCTGATTCGATGGCGAACGCCGAGGGCAGGCACGGCCTGCCATCGACGAACGCCGGTTCGTCTTGGCAGGAGCCATCAGCCCTTCCAGGCGGTTATCGGGGGAGCCCCATCCCCATCGGCGACCATGCTACCAGCGGCAGTGCAGTCACGTCATCGAGGTCGTCAGTACCCGGATGACCTTGCTGCGGCTGAAGCCGTCCATCAGCAGTTCGAAGGCCAGCAGGTCCAATGCCGCGTGGCGGCGATGATCGATCTCCAGTCCTTTCTCCTCCACCAGATGACTGACCAGTTCGTAGGCGTCCTGCCAGACGTCCAGGTGGGCCTGGCTGGGGATATAGGTATTGCCCCGCTCACCGACGCCAAGCCCGCTCACGCCATACAGCAGTTCGCGCGCGTCCAGCTTGGCCGCATCGGCGATGCGGAACAGCTGTTCGGCCTTCACATGGGCGGGGCTGACATGGTCGTTGAGCCAGTTGCTGATGGTTGCCGTCGTCGAATCGGCGGCGCGGGCCAGATCGGCCGGGCGAGGGTGCCCGGCTTTCTTCATGGCAATGGCGAGTCGTTGGCCGAGAGTATTCATCTATGCAAGCCAGCTTAACGCGTGGATCGCAAAGTTCCCTTGTTCCAAGAATAAGTCTGGTTAACAGAAGGACCGACCGTGACCGAATTCTGGAGCAAGGGGCAGGTGCGCATCCGGCTGGGTTTCCGGACCGATGCCGAACTGGCGCGCTTCTTTGGCATAAGCCGATCTGCGGTGTCGCAATGGCCCAGGGACTTCCCGATTCCTGCGCTGCGCCAATACATCCTGCATCAGCGCTACCCCAATCTGTTCCCGGCGACTGAGGCCGCAGAGGCCGAAGAGGCCTGAACTGCGCCGCATTTTGTCGCATATAGCACTCTAAGCGCAGTTTGCTAAGTATGCTTAGCAATATAGGAAACTTCGATGGAACGGGGCTTGGCCATCGGTGGTGCCTACTGGAACAGGGGGTGGGGGGGATCGGGTAGTGTGTCGGGTCCGCCCCATCCGGGGACCCTGTCATCCCGTATGTGGTTTCGTGAACGATTAATAATTTCGATCACGAAAGTCGCTGCATGTAATTGACCTGTCGTGAAATCTATGACTAATTGGCATCAACCGGGCGTGAAGCCCGGGAGTCTTTCAGTAGCTCGCAAGTGAGTCGGTAGACCGTCAACGATGCAGAACAAGTCCAACGGAGGTCGTATGGAATACGGCATGCATGGCTTGGCTGAACGGGTACGCCGCGAACTGGAAGCCAGTTATCACAAACACGGATGCGGTCCGGCGTTCTGGGATACCTACCAGCAGGTGCTGGACCGCCTGGTCCCGCAGGGGACCGAGCGTACCGAGGTCACCAATGAAATGGCGCTGATCATCGAGCAGCTCGGCATTGTCCGACGTGCGCAGCTGGTACCGCCGCACGCCAACGGGCCGCGTTGATCCGTTGATTCAAAGCAGGCGCCAGGCGCCACAGGCCAACAGCGCCAGCAGCATCGAAAGCAGTGCCAGGGTCCGCGGTCGCCACCATTGCCGCGGTTGCCCGGCCATTGCCTGCGGGCTGCAGTAGCGCACCAGCCCCGAGCCGAAACCGGCCTTGTGCTGCTGCCGCGCGCAGGCGTCCAGGCAGGCGCCGCAGGCCAGGCAATCGGCCTGCGGTCCCTGGCGGATGTCCAGCTGCATCGGGCAGGCGCTGACACAGGCGGCGCAATCGGTGCAGTCGCCCAGGCGGTCGGCGCTGAAGGTGGGCATCGGTCCGGCCAGCAGCGGATGCGCCGCACGGAATACGTAGTCCTGCGCGGTGGTCGGGTCGAGCAGGCCGCGGCCGCGGCCCAGCACGCCACCCAGGCCTGACGGGCGCATGCCGCGCGGTTCGCCGCGGCGCGCGTCGTACAACATGCGGGGCGTGTACGGATCGGTCAGCAGTGGCTGCATGCGCGCGAACGGGCACAGCGAACGGCATACCTGCTCGCGCAGGAAACCGGCATTGCCCCAGGTGGCTGCGGCATAGAACAGCACCCAGAACGTTTCCCAGCCGGTCCAGCCGGCATGCGGAGCGGCGGCCAGCAGTCCAGCGATCGGGCTGAACAGGCCGACGAAGGTGATGCCGGTCCACAGCGACAGCAGACTCCACGCCACCTGGGTGGCAGGGCGCACGGCCGGCATCGGCAGGACCTTGGCCATGCCGTGCGCAATCCAGTCGAAGGCACGACGCCACAGCGTCTGCGGGCAGGCGTGGCCGCACCAGATGCGGCCGGCGAGGTGGGTAAGCAGCGCAAGGGCGACGGCCAGCACCGCCAGCAGGCCGATCAGCATGCCGACGTCGCCGGGCCACAATGTCCAGCCGAACAGGTCGAAGCGTCGTGCATTGATGTCCAGCAGCAGCGCCTGCTGCCCGTTCCAGCGCAGCCATGGCAACGCGTAGAACAGTGCCAGCAGGAGCGCGCTCAGCGCGCCGCGCCAACGCCAGGGGCGTGGAGTTCCAGTGCAGGGCATGCTCATCCCAGCGGCAGCTCGTCGTCGTCGTCGCTGGGCATCGGGCGCTGCAGGTACCAGGTGACCGCGCTGGACAGTGCCGTCACCGACCAGAACATGAAAAACCCTGCCGTATAGCCCAGTTCGCGGCTGATCGCCGTGCCCGGGAAACTGATCGCCTGCAGTCGCAACGGGTCGACGAAGGCGAAGAACACCGCGCTGGCCAGGCCGGCGGCGATGAAGCTGGGCCAGAGGATGGCGCCCCAGTGCTGGATCAGCTGCTGGCGGCGGCTGGGAGAGGGTCTGTTCATGCTGTCCCGGATCGGAATGAGGGCGGCGCGTATACTCCGCCGAGGCCGGCGCAGCATCCGCAGGGCATGCTTCCTGCAAGCGTGCCAGCCTAGGTGCAGCGGACTGCGCCGACATTGATCTGGATCAACGGCGGTGCGGCCCGGCTAGGGCACACTGCCGGCACGCTTTGGGTACCCCGATGAACGCAACACCGCCGCCTGTTCTCCCCGTCGCCTCGCCCGAGTTGTGCACCGAGCAGGAAGTGACCCGCCTGGTCCACGATTTCTATGCCCGTGTGCGCGAGGAAGAGCGGTTGGGGCCGGTGTTCGAGGCGCACGTCCACGACTGGCCGGAGCACCTGGCGCAGCTGGTCGATTTCTGGTCGGCGATGCTGCGCGGTACCCGCCGCTTCAAGGGTTCGCCGATGTCCAAGCACATGGCCATCGAGCTGGACAAAGACCTGTTCGACCGTTGGCTGGTGCTGTTCCGGATCACCACCGCCGAGTGCAACAACCCGCCGATGCAGGAGCTGGCCAACGACGTGGCCGCACGCATCGGTGACACGTTCTGGAAGCGTTACCAGATGCTGCGCTGGCCGCAGGTGGGCCTGCCGGTGCTGGGCATCCCTGCCAAGGATTGATCTGGGTCAAGGCGGCGCAGGCCGCCCGGCGTGATGCTGGCGGCATGGACACATTCTCTCCTGCCGCCGGTGGCCTGGCCTGGACCTTCGACCCCGACCTGCTGCGCCGGCACGACCGGCCGGGCCCGCGCTACACCTCGTACCCGACCGCGCCGCATTTCCATGATGGGTTCGACGCGCCGGCACTGCGCCAGGCGATCGCCAACAGCAACCAGCTGGCCCGCGCGCTGTCGCTGTACGTGCACGTGCCGTTCTGTTCCAGTCCCTGCTTCTACTGCGGCTGCAACCGGGTGATCACCCGCGATCGCGGCCGTGGCCACAGCTACGTCTCGCGCGTGCTGGCCGAGGCCGACCTGCTGGCGCCGCAGTTCGAGGATGGCCGCGAGGTCATCCAGCTGCATCTGGGCGGCGGCACGCCGAACTTCCTTGATGCCGAGGCGATGACCACGCTGGTGGAGGGGCTCCGCCGGCGCTTCGATTTCAGCGATTCGCCGCAGCGCGATTTCTCGATCGAGCTCGATCCGCGCTTCATCGATACCCGCGACGTGGCCATGCTGGCGCGGCTGGGCTTCAACCGCGCCAGCCTGGGCGTGCAGGATTTCGATCCGCACGTACAGGAATCGATCAACCGCATACAGGGCGTGCAGCAGACGCTGGACATCCTGCGCGCGTGCCGCGACAGCGGCATGCGTTCGGTCAACGTCGACCTGATCTACGGGTTGCCGGGGCAGAGCCTGGAAGGCTTCGGCCGCACCCTCGAACGGGTGCTGGCGCTGCGCCCGGATCGCCTGGCGGTCTACGGCTACGCGCACCTGCCGCATCTGTTCCGTGCGCAGAAGCAGATCGACGAGAGCCGGCTGCCTTCACCGGAAGACAAGCTGGCGCTGCTGGGCCTGGCGGTGGAGAGGCTCTCGTCGGCCGGCTACCAGTACATCGGCATGGATCACTTTGCGTTGCCGGAAGAGGATCTGTCGCGTGCGCAGCGTGCCGGCCAGTTGCATCGCAACTTCATGGGCTACACCACCCACGCCGATACCGATCTGCTCGGCCTGGGCGTGAGTGCGATCAGCCACATCGGTGCCACCTACAGCCAGAATCCGCGCGATCTGCCGTCGTGGGAGGATGCGGTGGACCAGGGACAGCTGCCGGTCTGGCGCGGCGTGGCGTTGAGTGCCGACGACCAGCTGCGTGCGGAACTGATCCAGCAGCTGATGTGCCAGGGCGAGGTGGATGGCACGGTGCTGGGCCAGCGCCATGGTGTTGATTTCGAGCGGTACTTTGCCGAAGACCTTCGTTCGGTGCAGCGGCTGCAGGAAGATGGCCTGGCCGAATACCGCGACGGTGTGGTGCGCGCCAGCGAGCCGGGGCGGCCGCTGCTGCGGCTGCTGGCGATGTGCTTCGACCCGTACCTGCGTGCCGCCCACGAGCAGCCGCGCTACTCGCGTGCGATCTGACGCTTCAGCGCTTCTTGCCGAAGCCGCGCTCCGGATGCCGGGCCGCCATGCCACCGCTGGCGGTGGTACGCCAGTTGCCACTCAGGTCCTGCACGCTGATCGAATGGGAACCATCGCTGTATTCGGTTCGCCACCGGCCACTCAGGTCCCGCGTGCTGGTCGAGCGGGCACCGTTGCTGTACTGGGTGATGATCCTGCCACTCAGATCGGTGGTGGTGTCGGAGTAGCTGCCGTCACTGTAGGTGGTGCGCTTGCGGCCGCTGAGATCAGTCGTGGTGACCGAGCGACTGCCGTTGCTGTGCTCGGCGATCACGCGTTTGGAAAGGTCACGGGTGATACGGCTGGACGAGCCATCGCTGTGGCGGACGTCCATGCTGCCATCGAGATTGCGACGGCTGTCGGAGTGCGATTGCGCCAACGCCGGGAGACTGGCGATGCAGAGCAGGGAAAGCATCAGGGCGGACAGCTTCATGCGCAGGTTCCTTGTGCAATGCCCCATGGGGCGAACGCCATCGCGCGCTGCGGTATTGGTGCCCGGAGCCGGAATCGAACCGGCATGGGGTTGCCCCCGGCGGATTTTAAGTCCGATGCGTCTACCAGTTTCGCCATCCGGGCCTGCAGCGCGGCGCCGATTGTAGCCCACCCGCCGCACGGCGGCTGGATTGCTTCGGCGTGGTGACGTGCTTAACTGTCGTTCCCATTCATGTCATAGTCCCAGCCATCGTTCCCAGGGGGGGAGCCACCTGATGTCGCTGCACGCGATTGCCTACGCCAGTGAGGCCCGCGCCGATCTGCAGACAACCGATCTTGACCGCCTGCTGGCCGATGCCACGGCATTCAACCGTGTAGCCGGCGTCACCGGTGTGCTGATGTTCGACGGCTCGCGCTTTCTGCAGTATCTGGAGGGTCCCGAAGATGGCATCGATTCGGTGTACCAGCGCATCGTCAATGCGCGCAGCCATGGCCAGCTGAAGGTGCTGTGCCGCGCGCCGGTGGCGCAGCGGGCGTTTCCGCGCTGGTCGATGGGTACCCGGCGCATCGACGCGGAGCTGCTGGCACAGATCGTCGAATCGGCGTGGCCGGGCTTCCTGCTTGGCAGCGGTGGCTTCGAGCGCCTGCTGCAGGCCTGGACCGGCGCCGATGGCGAACTGGAACCGGCCGCGGTCGCACTGGGCTCCTGATCCCATCTTGGCGGCCAGGCACCCGCGCCGTTAGGCTGTAGCCTTTCTGGCGTGGATTTACCCGGAGTGGTGCAGCGAATGATCAGGTCGGCCGAAGCCATGGCGGCACGCATGCCGTTGCGCAGGACATGCCAGTGAGCGCCTCCCTTGCGGCAGCGGAGACCCCGCGTTTCGCAGTGATCGGCCTGGGCTACGTCGGCCTGCCGCTGGCGGTGGCCTTCGGTCGGCACTGGCCGACGCTGGGCTTCGACATCGATGCCGATCGCATTGCCGAGCTGCGCGATGGTCAGGACCACACGCTGGAAATGGAGGCCGACGAGCTGGCCAGTGCACAGCAGCTGCAGTACGGCAGCGATCCGGCTCTGCTCGATGCCTGCAATGTCTACATCGTTACCGTGCCGACCCCGATCGATGCCTATGAGCAGCCCGATCTGGAGCCGTTGCGTTCGGCTACGCGGCTGATCGCCAGCCATCTGCGCGCAGGCGACCTGGTGATCTACGAATCCACGGTGTACCCGGGCACCACCGAAGAGGTCTGCGTACCGCTGCTGGAAGAAGGCTCGCGCCTGCGCTTCAACGAAGACTTCTACTGCGGCTACAGCCCGGAGCGGGTCAGTCCCGGCGACCGCCAGCGGCGCCTGGCCGACATCCGCAAGATCACCTCGGGGTCGACAGCGGAAGTGGCTGCGGTGATCGATGGCCTGTACCAGCGCATCATTGCCGCCGGTACGTTCCCGGCGCCGTCGATGCGCGTGGCGGAGGCGGCCAAGGTGGTCGAGAACATCCAGCGTGACGTCAACATCGCGCTGGTCAACGAGCTGGCGCTGATCTTCGATCGGCTCGGCATCGATACCCAGGATGTGCTGGATGCGGCCGGCAGCAAGTGGAACTTCCTGCCCTTCCGGCCGGGCCTGGTCGGCGGCCACTGCATCGGCGTGGACCCGTACTACCTGCTGCACAAGTCCGAGAGCGTGGGCTACCACCCGGACCTGATCCACACCGCGCGGCAGGTCAACAACCGCGTCGGGGAGCATGTGGCGTCGCGGGTGCTGGCGATGCTGGCCGAACGTGGTCGCGTACCAGCGCAGTCGCGCATTCTGGTGCTCGGCGTGACCTTCAAGGAGGATTGCCCGGACCTGCGCAACAGCCGTGCGCTGGAGCTGGCGCAGCGCCTGCGTGATGCCGGTGCACAGGTCGAGGTCAGTGACCCCTGGGTCGGCCCGGCGGCATTGGCCGATGAGGGCGTGCAGTGGCTGGCCGAACCCGTGGCAGGGACCTATGACGCGGTGGTGCTGGCGGTGGCCCATGCCCGCTTCAAGGCGATGGACGAGGCCGGTATCCGGTCGCTGCTGGCGCCGGGCGGCCTGGTCTATGACGTGAAATCGGCCTGGCCACGCAACGTGGTTGACGATCGCCTGTAAACCCGGGCGGCGGGCAGCGCGGTAGACTCGCAGGCAGTTGCAACCAAGGAACGCCATGCACCGGTATATCGTCTACCTGCTCGCCATCCTGATGTTCCCCATCTGCCTGTGGTTGGCCACGATCTGGCCGGCCTGGTACTGGGGCGTCGGCCTGACCGCCGCGATGGTGGCGCTGGGGACCTGGGACCTGCTGCAGAAGCGCAGCACGCTGCGCCGCAACTATCCGGTGATGGCGCACTTCCGCTACGGCCTGGAGTCGATCGGCCCGGAGATCCGCCAGTATTTCGTACAGAGCGACCTGGAGGACGTGCCGTTCTCGCGCCAGCAGCGTGCGCTGATCTACCAGCGCGCCAAGAACGAGATGGACACGGTGCCGTTCGGTACGCTGCGCAGCACCTATGCGGTGGATTATGAGTGGATCAACCATTCGCTGGCGCCAACCGCCATCGCCAAGCATGACTTCCGCGTGCTGATCGGCGCCAACTGTGCCAAGCCGTATTCGGCGAGCGTGTTCAATATCTCGGCGATGAGCTTCGGTTCACTGTCGGCCAATGCGATCCGCGCGCTGAACGAGGGCGCGCGCCAGGGGGGCTTCTACCACGATACCGGCGAAGGTTCGATTTCGCCCTACCACCGTGAGATGGGCGGTGACCTGGTCTGGGAGATCGGCTCGGGCTACTTCGGTTGCCGTGACGAAAAGGGCGGTTTCAGTGAAGAGCGCTTCGTCGCCAACGCCACCCATGACCAGGTCAAGATGATCGAGATCAAGCTGTCGCAGGGCGCCAAGCCGGGTCATGGCGGCGTGCTGCCGGCGCCAAAGGTGACCGCCGAGATCTCGGTGACCCGTGGCGTACCGATGGGCGTGGACTGCGTATCGCCGTCGCGCCACTCGGCGTTCTCGACGCCGGTCGAACTGCTGCAGTTCGTTGCCCGCCTGCGCGAACTGTCCGGCGGCAAGCCGGTCGGTTTCAAGCTGGCCATCGGCCACCCGTGGGAGTGGTTCGGCATTGCCAAGGCAATGCAGGAAACCGGCCTGCTGCCGGACTTCATCGTGGTCGACGGTGCCGAGGGCGGTACTGGCGCAGCACCGGCGGAATTCGTCGACCATGTCGGCGTGCCGATGCACGAGGCGCTGCTGCTGGTGCACAACACCCTGGTCGGCCTGGATCTTCGCGAGCGCATCCGCATCGGCGCGGCGGGCAAGATCACCAGCGCATTCGACATCGCGCGCACCATCGCGCTCGGCGCCGACTGGTGCAATGCCGGCCGTGGCTTCATGTTCGCGCTGGGCTGCATCCAGTCGTTGAGCTGCCACACCGACAAGTGCCCGACCGGCATCGCCACCCAGGACCCGGCACGCTGGAAGCACCTGGATGCACCGGACAAGGCCACTCGTGTCTACAGCTACCACGAGCACACGCTGCATGCCCTGAAGGAGCTGCTGTGTGCGGCGGGCCTGAACGATCCGGCCGAGCTGGGGCCGGAACACATCCTGCGCCGCGTCTCGCCAGTGGAAATCCGTTCGCTGGCGTCGCTGTACCGCTACCTGGAACCGGGCGAGCTGCTGCACAAGGTGCCGGACCATGCGGTGTTCCATGCATTCTGGGCCGATGCACGCAGCGATTCGTTCCAGCCGCCTCCGAAGATCCAGGCGCTGCGCGCCAGCAAGTCGCGATAACGATTCTGTAGGGTCGAGCCATGCTCGACTGCCTTTCGATCAGGCATCGCGACGTCGGAACGAAGAACAGTCGAGCATGGCTCGACGCTACAAGGACATGTCATGCAGTTCAGGACCGGCACCATCGACGACGTGGCCACGCTGTGGGCCCTGCGCACGCGCTGCGTGCGCGAGACCTGCAGCAGCCACTATCCGGCGGAGGTCATCGCACCGTGGTCGGCCTCGCCGCCACCGTCGCAGTACGCACGGCTGCTGGGGCAGGGCGGTTGCGTGGTGGCCGAGGACGATCAGGGGCACCTGCTCGGTTTCGGCGTGTTCGATGCCCACGCCAATGAAGTCGATGCGTTGTTTGTCGATCCGGATCGTGGCGGCAAGGGGATCGGCCAGGCGCTGATGCAGCGGTTGCTGGCGATGGCCGATCGTGAGCGCGAGGTGGTGCTGTCGGCCTCGCTCAATGCGGTGCCGTTCTATCAGCGGCAGGGATTCATTGCCGTGCGGGAGGAAGCCTATCCGCATCCCAGCGGTGTGGCGCTGGCCTCGGTGAGCATGCGCAGGCCATGGTGAGCGCCCGGCGATTGTAGAGTCGAGCCATGCTCGACTGCTTTTTGATTCAGGCGATAAAGCAGTCGAGCATGGCTCGACTCTACACTGCAGGCGTCAGCGCCCGGCCAGCCACTCGATCACGCCCTCGGCGGCGCGCAGGCCGCTGGCGTAGCACGCGGTCAGCAGATAGCCGCCGGTAGGTGCCTCCCAGTCCAGCATCTCGCCGGCACAGAACACCCCGGGCACTGCCCGCAGCATCAGGCCATCATCCAGCGCATCCAGGCGCACGCCGCCAGCAGTGCTGATCACCTCGGCCATCGGCCGTGGACGCAGAAGGCGCAACGGCAGGCGCTTGAGCGTGGCGGCCACCGCAGGCAGGTCGTGGCCCGCGTCCTTGCCAAGGATCTCGAATACCAGCGCGGCCTTCACCGCATCCAGGCCGGCCTGGCGGCGCAGATGCTCACCGAAACTGCGACCCTTGCGCGGGCGCGACAGATCGGCCAACAGGCGTGCTTCATCGCGTCCCGGCACCAGGTCCAGCCACAGCATGGCGTGGCCATCGCGGTTGATGGTCTCGCGCAGGTCTGCGGCCAACGCGTAGATCAGGCTGCCTTCGATGCCGTACTCGCTGGCCACGCATTCGCCCTGCAGCGACTGCGGTTGTCCAGCCAGGTCGAGCCAGTGCGCGACCACCGGCTTCAACGGCGCGCCTGCATTGCGCTGGGCGAAGAACGGCGTCCAGTCGATGTCGAAGCCGCAGTTGGCCGATTGCAGCGGCGCAATGTCCACGCCTCGTGCCTGCAAGGGGGCGACCCAGGCGCCATCACTGCCCAGCTGCGGCCAGCTGCCGCCACCCATCGCCAACACGGCGGCATCGGCGTGGACATTGATCTCGCCCGCTTCGGTGGCGAAGCGCAGCGCGCCGTCGTTGCCCCAGCCGATCCAGCGGTGGTTGGCATGCAGGCGCACGCCCTGTTCCTTCAGTCGGCGCACCCAGCCGCGCAGCAGCGGCGCAGCCTTGCGGTCGACCGGGAACACGCGGCCGGAGCTGCCGACATAGGTCTCCACGCCGAAGCCGGCAGCCCAGTCGCGCAGCGCCTGCGCGTCGAAGCCGTCCAGCCAGCGGCCCACGGCAGCGGACTGCTCGCGGTAGCGGCTGTCGAACAGCGGGCGCGGATCGGAATGGGTGAGATTGAGGCCGCCCTTGCCGGCGATCAGGAACTTGCGGCCGGGTGAGCCCTTGGCCTCGTACAGGTCCACGTCCAGCCCAGCGGCGCGCAGGCGCTCGGCGGCGAACAGGCCGGCCGGGCCACCGCCGATGACGGCGACCCGATGGGGCGTTGCGGTATTACGGTTTGACATCGAGCAGCTCGACATCGAACACCAGCGACGAGCCAGCCGGGATCGGGCCGACCCGGCGGTCGCCGTAGCCGTAGTCCGGCGGGATCATCAGCGTGCGCTTGCCGCCGACCTTCATGCCGGCCACGCCTTCATCCCAGCCGCGGATGACCTGGCCGGCGCCGAGGGCGAAGGTGAACGGTTCGCCGCGGCTGACCGAGCTGTCGAAGGTCTTGCCGTGCTTGCTCTCGGTGCGGTTGTCGTAGATCCAACCGGTGTAGTGCACGGTGACCTTGCTGCCGGAGACGGCCTCGGCGCCGGTGCCGGGCACGGTATCGATGCGTTCGAAGGTGGTCAGGGTGCCGCCCGGCGGCGGGCCGGAGGGCTCGCTCGAGCAGCCAACGGCGGCGAGGGACAGCAGCAGGGGGAGCAGCAGGCGGCGCATCGGGCGTCTCCGGTAGGGCGCAGGGCGAGGGCGGCAAGGGTAGCGCATCGGCGCCGGGTATCATGGGTACATGGCAAAACTCCTGCTCAATCTGCGCAATGTCGGCGACGACGAATATGCCGATGTCTGCACGCTGCTCGACCAGCACGGCATCGCCTGGTATCGCACCGAACCCAGCCCCTGGGGCATTTCCAATGGCGGCCTGTGGCTGCGCGAGGATGCTGATCATCCGCGTGCGAAGGCACTGATGGCCGCGTACCAGGCCGAACGCGGGCCGCGCATCCGCGCCGAGCGCGAACAGGCGCTGCGCGACGGTACGGCGGAGACGTTCGGCAGCCTGTTCCGGCGGCGGCCGGTGTTCGTGGTGCTGGTACTGCTGGGAATGGCCGTTGCGGCGGCGCTGGTGCTGCTGCCGTTCATGCTGTTGCGGGGGTAAAGGGGGCTTCTGGCCGGGTTGCACCCGGCACCCGGTAGTGCCGGCCGCTGGCCGGCAACAGCAACAGCAACAGCAACAGCAACAGCAACAGCAGGCAACCTGCGGTGGGCAGGGCGGTGCGGGCAGGCGGGACACGCCGTAAACCCATCCTTGGGGGCTCGATGGCGCCATCCATGGCGCCAACGGTCCCGCCTGCCCACACCGCCCCGCCTCTGACAGTTCCCGTGATCTGTCGCGGATCCACGCCATGCGTGGATGAACGTGAAAATCTGACCCTGGGGTAGTCTGGCGCTAAAATGGCGGGATGATCGCCAATACCGCTGCCTACCATTTCGCCGTCATCGACGCCCCCCAGGCCCTGTGCGACCAGTTGCTGGCGCGCGCCGAGGCGGCGGAGCTGCGCGGCACGATCCTGGTGGCGGGCGAGGGGCTGAACCTGTTCCTGGCCGGTGCGCCGGAAGCGGTCGAGGGCTTCTACGCCGCGCTGCATGCCGATGCGCGTTTTGCCGATATGCGGGTCAAGACCAGCCTGAGCGAGCACCAGCCGTTCGCGCGGCTGAAGGCCAAGGTGAAGGACGAGATCATCAGCTTCCGCCGCGATGACGGCCAGCCGCTGGACTATCCGCGCGCCCCGGCGATCGATCCGGCCACCGTGCAGCGTTGGCTGCGGCAGGGGCATGACGACGCTGGCAAGCCGGTGGTGATGCTCGATACCCGCAACCTGCAGGAAGTGGAGTACGGCACCTTCAAGGATGCGCTGGTGCTGCCCATCCACAAGTTCACCGACCTGCCGGAGGCATTGGCGCCGCACCGCGAAGCGCTGAAGGACAGCACCGTGGTCAGTTTCTGCACCGGCGGCATCCGCTGCGAGAAGGCCGCACTGTGGATGGCCAACGATGGCATGGACAACGTGCTGCAGCTCGATGGCGGCATCCTCGGCTACTTCGAGGAGGTGGGCGGCGAAGGTTACGAAGGCCGCTGCTTCGTGTTCGACGAGCGCGTGGCGCTGGATGCCGAACTGAAGCCGATGGTCGACCAGCCATTGCCGGAGCCGCGCCCCAGCGCGTTCTGACGCTTCCCCGGTAGAGCCGGCCGCTGGCCGGCTGCTGAGCTCTCTGCCTGCCGGCCGGCACCACCGGATCAAGCGCGGACCGCCATGAACCGGCCCCACGGGAATCAGCATCCCGCCACCGTCACTGGCCGCCGCGCCTGGCCGACCCCATGCATGGGGGATCCTGTGACGGAAAGCCGCTGATGATCCCGTTGTCGATCCTTGACCTGGCCCCGGTCTGCGAGGGCAGTGACACCACCGCTGCCTTCGCCAACATGCTGGAACTGGCCCAGCACGCCGATGTGCTGGGCTACCGCCGCTACTGGCTGGCCGAACATCACAACATGCCCGGCATCGCCAGTGCCGCCACGGCCGTGCTGATCGGCCATGTTGCCGGTGGTACGAAGCGCATCCGCGTCGGGGCAGGCGGCATCATGCTGCCCAACCACGCGCCGCTGCAGGTGGCCGAGCAGTTCGGCACGCTGGCCTCGCTGTATCCGGATCGCATCGACCTCGGCTTGGGTCGTGCCCCGGGCACCGACCAACCAACCGCGCGTGCATTGCGCCGCTACTTCGACAGCGCCGACCAGTTCCCGCAGGATGTGCGCGAGCTGCTGCACTATTTCGAGCCGGTGCAGCCTGGCCAGGCAGTGCAGGCCGTTCCCGGAGGCGGCCTGCGGGTGCCGACCTGGATCCTTGGTTCGAGCCTGTTCGGCGCACGCATGGCCGCCTCGATGGGCTTGCCCTATGCGTTCGCCTCGCACTTCGCGCCTGATGTGATGGATGAAGCGTTGGCGGTATATCGCCGCGAATTCCGCCCCTCGGCGACGTTGAAGCAGCCCCACGCGATGCTGGCGCTGAACGTCGTTGCCAGCGACAGCGAGGCCGAGTCGCGCCGCCTGTTCACCAGCCAGCAGCAGAGTTTCGTCAACCTGCGCCGAGGTCGACCGGGCAAGATCCCGGCACCGATCGACGACATCGAAACTTTCTGGGAACCGCATGAAAAGCTGGGTGTGGAGCGGGCATTGGCCTGCACCGTGCTGGGCGATCCGCAGCAGGTGGCGGAAGGTATCGCCGCGTTTGTCGAGCGCCACAAGCCCGACGAACTGATGCTTACCGCCAACCTGTATGACCACCGCGCGCGCCTGCGCTCGTTCGAACTGGCCATGCACGCCTGGCATGCCCGCCACGCGGGCTGAACAATTGCGTCACGGCCTATTGCGGCCGAACCGCGTCTGATGGGGGCTCACACCGATGGAGCCCCCACATGGCTGATACCCGCGCCGAACACATCGCCCAACTGGCCGAGCTGATCAAGGACGTCGAGGTGGCGATGTTCGCCACGACCGGCGTCGATGGACGACTCTACAGCCGGCCGCTGGCTACCCAGCAGGTCACCTTCGACGGTGATCTGTGGTTCGTCATCACCGCCGACAGCCCCAAGGTCGCCGAGATCGCGCTGGATCCATACGTCAACGTGGCCTACGCCTCGCCTTCGAAGAACACCTATGTGTCGGTGGCAGGGCGTGCGCGCATCGTCGACGACCGCGCGAAGATCGAAGAGCTGTGGTCGCCAGCCATGAAGCTGTTCTTCCCGGGCGGCAAGGATGACCCGAACCTGCGCCTGATCCAGGTGCGCGCCGACTCGGCCGAGTACTGGGATGGCCCGGGCACCCTGCTGGGGACGGCGCTGAGTTTCGTGCTGTCAGCGGTGCAGGACGAGCCCGCGCCGTTGGCCGACAATGGATTCATTGACCTTCGATGATGGCCGATGCTCGGCATTGGTAGTGCAGGCCGCTGGCCGGCAAGCCTGGAAACGTGGCAGCCGGCCAGCGGCCGGCTCTACCGGATTCCGGCTCAGAACCAGCGCTGGAACAGCTCCACCGTGTAGCCCACCAGCTGTCCCGAACTGAAGCCGAAGAACGCGATCGCCGCCAGCGCCGCGATCCAGTTGAACAGCATCAGCGCACCATCGCGTTCCAGCAGTGCCAGCGAGAACAGCAGCAGCTGGAAGCCGAACAGGAAGTTGGTGAAGGGAATCGGCAGCGACAGCAGGATGCCCAGCAGCACCAGCAGCAGGCCAGTGAAGGCGTGTGCCGGCAGCGGTGTCAGCAGCTGCGGCAGGCGCGGTTTCAGCATCCGGTCCAGCCGTCGCAGCGGGCGGTCGATGCGGTCCAGGAAGCGGTGCATGGTGCCGCGCTTCGGTCCACGGCGGGCAATGAAGCCAGGCAGCCACGGGCGGCGCAGGCAGAACAGCATCTGCAGGCCGATCAGGATCACCAATGGGCCGCTGACCGCGCCGCCCATGCCCGGGATCGGGATGAACGAGGGCAGGATCGCCACGAACAGGAACACGCCGAACGCGCTCTGCTGCAGGTTGCACAGGATCTGGCCGAGCGGCATGTGCTCGGCCGGGTCGCCGGAGGCGAACATCTCCAGCAGGGTGCGGATGCCCTCGTTGCGGTAGGCCGGGCGCTCAACGCCCGGACCCTGGCCGGCCTCAGGCGGTGAGCTCATCGGCCTGCTCGTCGGACAGCGTGCGCAGCAGCAGCTTGTCCACCCGTGCACCATCCAGGTCGACCACCTCGAAGCGCCAGCCGGCCCAGTCGAAGTACTCGCCCGCGTGCGGGATGCGGCCGAAGTAGTGGATGCACATGCCGGCCAGCGTGTAGTAGTCGCCATCCTCGGCATCGGGCAGATCGTTGCTGCCGATCAGTTCGCGCAGGTCCTCGATCGGCAGCGAGCCATCCACCAGCAGCGAACCGTCTTCACGGGTCACCACCAGAGCATCTTCGTCGGCGTTCTCCACCGCCTGCAGGCGGCCGACCACGGCGCCCATCAGGTCGCTGATGGTCACCAGGCCCTGGATTTCGCCGTACTCGTCCACCACCAGCGCCATCGACTGCTGTTCCTCGCGGAAGATCTCCAGCAGCTTCATCGCGTGGGTTGATTCGGAGACGTACAGCGGTTCGCGCAGGGTCTGGAACAGCGCGTTGTCACCGCGCGCCATGCGCGTGGCCAGCGATTTCAATTCAAGCACGCCGACCACGTCCATGTCGTTGTCGCGGTACACCGGGTACCGCGAGAACTCGTGCTCGGCCATGATTTCCAGGTTGCGCTCCAGCCCGGCCTGGGTATCCAGCCAGGCGATGCGGTTGCGCGGGGTCATCAGGCTGTCGGCGGTGCGGTCGCCCAGGCGCATGACGCGGTTCATCATGTCGCGCTCGTGGGCGTCGATCACACCGGCCTCGTGGCTCTCGGCCACCAGCATGCGGATTTCCTCTTCAGTCACCGAGGCGACTTCATCCTTGCCCAGGCCGAACAGGCGCAGCACCAGCTGGGTGGTCTTGGACAGCAGCCAGACGAAGGGCAGGGCCAGCTTCGCCAGCCAGCTCATCGGCATCGCGACCAGCCCGGCAATGGCCTCCGAGCGGGTCAGCGCCAGGCGCTTGGGCACCAGTTCGCCGAAGATCAGCGTGATGAAGGTGATCAGGCTGACCGCCAGCGCGGTACCGATGTTGCCAGCGTAGGCAAAGCCGGGCATCAGGCCCTGGATCCAGCCGGCGAAGGCTTCACCCAGTGCTTCACCGCCGAGGTAGCCGGTCAGCACGCCGATCACGGTGATGCCGATCTGCACGGTGGACAGGAAGCTCTCCGGCTTCTCCGACAGCTCCAGCGCCTTGGCGGCACGCTTGGAGGTGGCGGCCATCTGCTTCAGGCGGCTCTTGCGCGAGGTCATGACCGACATCTCGGACATGGCGAAGAAGCCGTTCAGCAGAACAAGCGCGAAGACAATCAGGATCATTTCAAACACGGGCGTCGTCCCCGGTTGGTGGCAGGGAGGGCGGGTGCTTGCGATGGCGGCTGGCGCTCAGGAACAGGGTCCGGCGCAGCGCAGGGGGATAAGGGTCGTCGTCCATAAGGTGCGCCCGAAGGCGCGCTGGCATCTTAGCAAAGGGGCGTGGCAGGGTGGCAACCGCCTGTTCAGGTTGGGGGTTCCAAGGCCCCGAAAGGGGGCGGGGATACCCGTGATGGTCATCTAGCCGTCATAATTCCGTCTGGTGCCGTCCTTCCCGCGACGGCTGACAGGTTTCTCAATGTTCTCTCTGCAGACCATTTTCGGTTCCGGCAAACAGTTCTACACCCTGCTCGATGAGGCTGCCGTCGCGGCTTCCGACGCCGCCAAGGCGCTGCATTCCATGCTGCGCGAGGCTGACCGCCAGCCCGCGCTGGACGCCTTCAAGCTGGCCCGCCTGCGCGAACGCGCGGCCTCGGACAAGATCAGCCAGGCGCTGGTGGACAGCTTCATGACCCCGATCGAGCGCGAAGACATCGAAGCGCTGGGCTCGGCGCTGTACAAGATTCCCAAGCAGATCGAGAAGTTCGCCGATCGCTATTCGCTGGCCACGACCCACCTGGAGCACATCGACTTCGCGCCGCGCGCGGCGATGCTGGAACAGGCCGCCGGCGTGGTGGTGGAGATGGTGGCCGACCTGCGCCACATGAACCTGGACCGGATGACCGCGCTCAACGAGAAGCTGCGCTCGCTGGAGAACGAGGCCGACCGTCTGATGCTCGAGCTGTACCGCGACATCTACTCCGGCCGCCTGGACAACCTGCAGATGTTCCTGCTGAAGGAATTCTTCGAGATCCTGGAAAAGGCCATCGACCGTTGCCGCGAGGCAGGCGTGGTGGCGTACCAGATCGTGTTGAAGAACAGCTGACGGACGCCGCCGCATGTTGACCCTTGTCCTGGTGGTGATCCTGGCCGCGCTCGTTTTCGAGTTCATCAACGGCTTCCACGACACTGCCAACTCCATTGCCACCGTGGTGGCGACCAAGGTGCTCTCGCCCGGCTGGGCGGTGATGCTGGCCGCCTTCATGAACCTCATCGGTGCACTGACCGGTACCGCGGTGGCGCTGACCATCGCCTCGGGCCTGCTCAACACCAACGTGGTCGACGTCACCCCGCAGGTGATCCTGTGCGCCCTGCTGGGCGGCATCATCTGGAACCTGATCACCTGGTGGAAGGGGCTGCCGTCCTCGTCCTCGCATGCGCTGATCGGTGGCCTCTGCGGCGCCGGCCTGGCCGCCGCCCACAACAACTGGGACGCGCTGATCTGGTCCGAGCGCCTGGGCAGCTGGGCGCAGAACAAGGGCCTGCTGTGGAAGGTGTTCGTGCCGATGATCACCTCGCCGATCGCCGGCTTCCTGCTCGGCATCGTGGTGATGGTGCTGCTGTGGGCGCTGATCGCAGGCCTGGCCAAGATCGGTGGTGCCATCGGCCGCCTGGCCCGTCCGCGCATCGTCAACGCCTTCTTCGGCAAGGCCCAGATCGCCTCGGCGGCCTATATGGGCTTCGCCCACGGCCACAACGACGCGCAGAAGACCATGGGCATCATCGCGATGACCCTGATCGGTGCCGAAGCCACCGGCGCATTGAACGACCTGCCGTCCTGGCTGGCCTTCATGCACCCGGACGCGCATGCCGGTGACGGCATCGCCATGTGGATCGTGCTGACCTGTGCGGTGGTGATGGCAGCCGGTACCGCCTCGGGTGGCTGGAAGATCATCAAGACCCTGGGCCACAAGATGGTCAAGCTGCACCCGATCCACGGCTTCGCCGCGGAGACCAGCTCGGCCACCATCCTGACCCTGGCGGCCCACTTCGGCATGCCGGTCTCGACCACGCACAGCATCTCCACCGCGATCATGGGCGTCGGCTTCGCCAAGAACCCGCGCTCGCTGAAATTCGGCGTGATCGAGCGCATCGTCTGGGCCTGGATCCTGACCATCCCGGCCGCCGGCGGCTGCGCGTACCTGATCCTGAAGCTGTTCGAACTGTTCGGCTGGACCTGAGGCCAGCGGCCTTGGGGTCAGAGCCCTTTCCCTGCGGGAAAAGGATCTGACCCCGACAAACGAAAAAGCCCGCCGGATACCGGCGGGCTTTTTTCATGGCAGATCATTCCTCTGTATCCAGCGTGCCGACCAACGGTCGGCACCCACCAACAGCAGCAGGAACCTGTCAGCGGCGGGGTGGGGTGGGGTTGCAGGACCGTTGGCGCCATGGATGGCGCCATCGAGCCCCCATGGACGGGTTCATGGCGTGTCCTGCAACCCCACCCCACCTCGCCAGCCCACGGAACCCCGGCTTTTGACGTTGGACGTTGCCGTGGCCGTTGCAGTCAGCGGGTGCCGGGCCGCAGGCCCGGCCGAACCCCTCAATTACGCTGGAACAACGCCTGCACATCCCTGCGGAACGCCGCCTGGCTGTCAGCCCGGCTGTAGAACATGTGCCCACCCGGATAACTGCGCACCTGCACCCGGTCCGGGTTGCTGCCCATCGTCGGCATCTGGTCCACGGTCAGGATCGAGCCCATGAACGGACACGACAGGTCGTTCCAGCCATGCACGATCAGCACCTGCAGATGCGGATCGATCGCCACCGCCTGGCGCAGCTGGGTCACCGCGCCCTGGCGCAGCTCGCCATTGCGGTCCCACAACCGGTTCACGTCGTAGTTCAGTGCCTGGTAGCGTGCATCCACCTTCCAGCCAACTACCCGCGTCACGAAGTCGACCATCGCCGTGGTGGTCGGCGCGATGATGCTGTCCAGCAGTGGATCGTTGGCGCGCTGCTCCGGATCATTCGGGAACGGATCGAACGCGGTCACGTTGGAGTCGTAGCGGCTGCCCAGCGTGCCCTTGTCGCGGAACACTTCACGCAGGTAGGCCTGGGTTTCCAGGCGCCCGCCGGCGCGGCGCACGAACTGCGGGTCCAGTCCGGTCAGCGCGGTCACCCGGCGCAGCATGGCTTCCGTAGCCTGCGGATCGCTGCGGCCCTTCATCAGCGCGGTGGCGTAGTCGCCACGGGTGTACTCCACCACCTCGCGCATCGCCGCATCGGTAAGCTTGCCCTGGCGCTCCAGGTGCGCCGCGGCGATCGACGGCAACGTCTGCATCCACGCCATCGGCGAGACATCAGCGTTGTCTTCCAGGGTCGGGCTCAGGTAGGGCGAGACCAGCACCAGGCCGTTCATCGCCACGCCCAGCCGGGTCTGCAGGAAGTGGGTGATGCGTGGGCCACGGTAGCCACCGTAGCTCTCGCCGGTCAGGTACTTGCGCGAGGCCATGCGCTGGTTGCGCAGCAGCCAGTCGTAGATCGAACGCGACAGGTATTCGACGTCGGCACTGGGGTTGTACAACGCCTTCTTGGCTTCCTCGTCGCCGATCCGCGCGCGGCTGAAGCCGGTACCGACCGGATCGATGAACACCAGATCGGTGAAGTCCAGCCAGGTGCCCGGGTTGTCGTGCAGGGTGGCCGGCGCCGACGCGCTGTCACCCTCGGAGCCGAAGGTCACCACCTTGGGCCCGATCGCGCCCATGTTGAGGTACACCGACGACGCACCGGGGCCGCCATTGAGCGCGAAGGTCACCGGCCGGTCCTTGCCCGGCATCGTGTAGGCGGTGAACACCACATCGGCGATCACCTTGCCCTTGGCATCGCGTACCGGCAGGGTGCCGACGGTGGCGGTGTAGTCCAGGGTGCGGCCGGCCAGCCGCATGCTCTGGCGCGCCGACGCATCGGCGGGCAGCGCAGGCGCTTCGGTCTTGTCGTCTTTCGGGTCGGGCTTGGCCTCGGCGTCGGGCGCGGCCAGCACGCTGGCAGGGGCGATAAGCAGGCCGACGCAGAGCGCGGCAGTGTGCAGCAGGGACTTCATGGCACCGGATCGGCAGCGGAAGGGGGTTCCGATGCTAGGCCGGTGGCGGGCCATGCCGTATGTGTCCAAAGGCATGGCCGTGCGATGAGGCCGCCACTGGCCAGATTGGGTCAAGCGGGCAGGGTGGCTGCCGCGTCGTCATCGGCCAGCAGGCCATAGACGGCCGAGTCGGCCAACTCCCCCTGGATGCGCCAGCGCTGGCGCAGTACCCCCTCGCGGTGGAAGCCCAGGCGTTCCAGCACGTGTGCGGAGGGCGCGTTACGCGGGTCGATCTCGGCTTCCACGCGATGCAGGTGCAGGGTGCGGAACAGGTAGGCCAGTACCTGTTGCAGGGCCTCGTGCATATAGCCCTGGCCCTGGCGATCGGGGGCCAGCAGGTAGCCGATCTCGGCGCGCGCCGCATCGCGGTCCACCGCGAATACCACGCAGATGCCGAGCAGCGGACCTTCCAGCGATTCGCGCACGGCCAGCTTCAGCTGGGTGCCGATGGCATGGGCGGCGAGGTCATCGTCGATCTGCTCGCGCGCTTCGGCCTGTCGCGTCCAGGCCGGATGGTTCCACCAGCGCATCACATCCGGGTTGGATTGCAGCGTGAACAGCGCGGCGGCGTCGTCACGGCGGATCGGGCTGAGGACCAGCCGTGCACTGTGCAGCGGCAGGCCGGGGAACAGCAGCGAGTGGCTGGCCAATACGGTGGTCCACGCGGATGGACGCGCATTATGGCGCCGCCGGGTTTGCCGATGGGGGTGTAATGCCCTGGGCCGCATGGACCGGTAGTGCCGGCCGCTGGCCGGCAACCTCGATATCCAGTTGATTCATGCAGATCTGCCGGCCAGCGGCCGGCACTACCGGGCAACCGGGTCAGAGCCGTTTCCTGTCGGGAAACGGATCCGACCCCGCGCCGGGATCAGACTTCCAGCGAAGCCAGGTCGCCCTTCGACTCCAGCCAGCCCTTGCGGTCGGACGCGCGCTTCTTGGCCAGCAGCATGTCCATCAGCGAACGGGTCTGCTCGCCATCGTCCACGGTCAGCTGCACCAGGCGGCGCGTATCCGGGTGGATGGTGGATTCACGCAGCTGCGGCGGATTCATCTCGCCCAGGCCCTTGAAGCGGGTCACGTTGATTGCGCCCTTGATCTTCTCGCGCTCGATCTTGTCCAGCATCGTGCGTTTCTCTTCCTCGTCCAGGGCGTAGAACACCTGCTTGCCCACGTCGATGCGGAACAGCGGCGGCATCGCCACGAACACATGGCCGGCATCGACCAGCGCCGGGAAGTGCTTCAGGAACAGCGCGGTCAGCAGGGTCGCGATATGCAGACCGTCGGAGTCCGCGTCGGCCAGGATGATGACCTTGCCGTAACGCAGGCCGGCGATGTCGTCCTTGCCGGGGTCGCAGCCGATGGCCACGGCCAGGTTATGCACTTCTTCCGAAGCCAGCACGCTGTTGGACGAGACTTCCCAGGTGTTGAGGATCTTGCCGCGCAGCGGCAGGATCGCCTGGAAATCCTTGTCGCGCGCCTGCTTGGCGCTGCCGCCTGCCGAGTCACCTTCCACCAGGAACAGCTCGGTGCGCGACAGGTCCTGGCTGATGCAGTCGGCCAGCTTGCCGGGCAGGGCCGGGCCTTGCGTGACCTTCTTGCGGACGACCAGCTTCTCGGTCTTCAGGCGCGCACTGGCGCGCTCGATGGCGATCTGCGCGATCTTCTCGCCCAGTTCCACGTTCTGGTTCAGCAGCAGGCTGAAGGCATCGTGCGCGGCGCCTTCAACGAAGCCGGCGGCCTGGCGCGAGGACAGGCGTTCCTTGGTCTGGCCGCTGAACTGCGGGTCGGTCATCTTCAGCGACAGCACGAACGACACGCGGTCCCACACGTCTTCCGGGGCCAGCTTGACGCCGCGCGGCAGCAGGTTGCGGAAGTCGCAGAACTCGCGCAGCGCCTCGGTCAGGCCGGTACGCAGGCCGTTGACGTGGGTGCCATGCTGGGCGGTCGGAATCAGGTTGACGTAGCTTTCCTGGACCAGCTCACCTTCCGGCAGCCAGGCCACGGCCCAGTCCACAACCTCGGTGTCCTTCTTCAGGTTGCCGACGAACAGGTCGGCCGGCAGCGATTCGCGCTCGCCCAGTTCCAGCTTCAGGTAATCGCGCAGGCCGTCTTCGTAATACCAGGTATCGACTTCACCGGTGGCTTCGTCGGTCAGCTTGACGGTCAGGCCCGGGCACAGCACGGCCTTGGCGCGCAGCAGGTGCTTCAACGCGCGCACCGCGAACTTCGGCGTATCGAAGTACTTCGGGTCCGGCCAGAAGCGCACGCGGGTACCGGTGTTCTTCTTGCCGACGGTGCCGACCACTTCCAGCGGCGTGGCGCGGTCGCCATTGCGGAAGGTGATGCGGTGTTCGGCACCTTCGCGCTTGATGTGCACCTCCACCAGGGTCGACAGCGCGTTGACCACGCTGACGCCGACGCCGTGCAGGCCGCCGGAGAAGGTGTAGTTGTTGTTGCTGAACTTGCCGCCCGCATGCAGGCGGGTGAGGATCAGTTCGACGCCCGGGATCTTCTCTTCCGGATGGATGTCCACCGGCATGCCGCGGCCGTCATCGCTGACCTCCACGCTGCCGTCCTTGTACAGGGTGATCTCGATCGAGCGGGCATGGCCGGCGAGGGCCTCGTCCACCGAGTTGTCGATCACTTCCTGCGCCAGGTGGTTCGGGCGCGCGGTGTCGGTGTACATGCCGGGACGGCGCTTGACCGGGTCAAGGCCGGACAGGACTTCAATATCGGCGGCGTTATAGCGGGCGTTCATCTATCTTCTAAAGCGCGGAGCGACGCGCAAGTGTGCGGTCTGGACGGCGATTTTGCACGCCTGCGGTTCAGCCTTGGCGCCGGGGAGGGGGTAAAATGGCAGCCGCTGGAATCTGAACGCCGGCGACCCCCGTTGGGTCGAAACGTCCAAGCCATACCGCGAGGAGGACCTCATGAAGAAGTTGCTGACCATTGCAATCCTGGCCGCTGCCGCTGTTGCAGTGCCGCTGGTGGTGGCGCAGAACGCTGGCCAGCCGGCCCCGCAGCAGGGTGACCAGGCCGACAAGGCGCAGGCCGAGGCCGATGCCAAGGCCAAGCGTCGGGCCCAGGCCAATGCCGAAATGAAGGCGCAGGGCCAGCCGGCCCCGCAGAAGGAAGAAGAGGAAGAGGCGCGGAAGAAGCGCTGATCCCGCAACCTGCCAAGCGCCCTTGCGACAAGGGCTGCGCACCGGAACGCCCCGCCCAGCGGGGCGTTTTTTGTTGGATCGGCCGCACAAGCCCCTTGGGTTGGCGGCCATCAATCTGTAAACTATGGCTTTCCGGGAGTAAGTGCGTGTCCACCATTTGCGAATGGGCTGGAGCGGCCAAGCGTGGCTTCCAGCATGGCGGGTCGCAGGTGACGGTCGATTTGACCGGCACGGCCACCCCGACCTCGCACGATGGTCCCCGTCCGGCGCGTGCCGCCGCACGGACCCGCACCTCCCTCGCTGTCCCAGCGAACCGGAAAACCCCCTCCGAGCACCATGCCCGCCCTCCGGGTGCGCGTGGTGCTGCCGTTTTCCATTTCCAGACAGGATGCTTGCAGCCATGACTCCCTTGATTTTCGTAACCGGCGGCGTGGTGTCCTCGCTCGGCAAAGGCATTGCCGCCGCGTCGCTGGCCGCCATTCTCGAAGCCCGTGGCCTGAAGGTCACGATGATGAAGCTCGACCCGTACATCAACGTCGACCCGGGCACCATGAGCCCGTTCCAGCACGGTGAGGTCTATGTCACCGACGACGGCGCCGAGACCGACCTCGACCTGGGCCACTACGAGCGCTTCGTGCGCACCCGCCTGAGCCGCAAGAACTCGGTCACCACCGGCCGCATCTACGAGAACGTGATCCGCAAGGAGCGCCGCGGCGACTACCTGGGCGCGACCGTGCAGGTCATCCCGCACATCACCGACGAGATCCGCCGCTGCATCGACGAAGCCACCGAAGGCTACGACGTGGCGCTGGTCGAGATCGGCGGTACTGTCGGCGACATCGAGTCGCTGCCGTTCCTGGAAGCGATCCGCCAGGTGCGCACCGAGCGTGGCCCGGAGAAGGCACTGTTCATGCACCTCACCCTGGTGCCGTACATCGGCGCCGCCGGCGAGCTGAAGACCAAGCCGACCCAGCACTCGGTGAAGGAACTGCGTTCGATCGGCATCCAGCCGGACGTGCTGCTGTGCCGTTCCGAGCAGGCGGTGCCGGATTCGGAGCGCCGCAAGATCGCCCAGTTCACCAACGTTTCCGAGCGCGCGGTGATCAGCGTGCCGGACGTGGACGTGCTGTACCGCATTCCGTCGGGCCTGCACGCGCAGGGCCTGGACGAGATCGTGGTCAACCAGCTGAAGCTGGCCGACAAGGCCGGCCCGGTCGATCTGTCGATGTGGGAAGACGCGGTCGATGCGACCCTGCACCCGCTGGACGAAGTGACCATCGCCGTGGTCGGCAAGTACGTCGACCACCAGGACGCCTACAAGTCGGTCGGCGAAGCACTGAAGCACGGCGGCCTGCGCCAGCGCACCAAGGTCAACCTGAAGTGGCTGGAAGCGCAGGACCTGGAAGGCACCGACATGGCCGCACTGGCCGATGTCGACGGCATCCTGGTGCCGGGTGGCTTCGGTGACCGTGGTTTCGAAGGCAAGGTGCTGACCTCGAAGTTCGCCCGCGAGCAGCACGTGCCGTACTTCGGCATCTGCTATGGCATGCAGGCGGCCGTCGTCGATTACGCGCGCAACGTGGTCGGCCTGGAAGGCGCCAACAGCACCGAGAACGACCGCCAGTCGCCGAACCCGGTGATCGGCCTGATCACTGAGTGGCGCACTGCCACCGGCGATGTCGAGAAGCGTGACGACAAGAGCGACCTGGGTGGCACCATGCGCCTGGGCCTGCAGGAGCAGCGCCTGAAGCCGGGGACGCTGGCCCGTGAGCTGTACGGCAAGGACGTGGTCGCCGAGCGCCACCGCCACCGTTATGAGTTCAACAACCGCTACCGCACCCAGCTGGAAGATGCGGGCCTGGTGATCGCCGGCAAGTCGATGGACGACACCCTGGTGGAAGTGGTCGAGTTGCCGCGCGATGCGCATCCGTGGTTCCTGGCCTGCCAGGCGCATCCGGAATTCCTGTCCACGCCGCGTGATGGCCACCCGCTGTTCATCGGTTTCATCCGTGCCGCGCGCGAGCGCAAGGCCGGCGGCAAGCTGCTGCAGGAAGCCCGCGCCTGACTTGTGATGGGGGCCGCCGGCCCCCATCTTGCACGCTTCAACCCCCAGCGCACCGGCCCGGCCGGTGCCGCGGACAACAAGGAAACGCCATGAAACTGTGTGGATTCGAGGTCGGGCTGGACCAGCCCCTGTTCCTGATCGCCGGCCCCTGCGTGATCGAGTCGATGCAGCTGCAGCTCGATACCGCCGGCAAGCTGAAGGAAGTCACCGACAAGCTCGGCGTCAACTTCATCTTCAAGTCCAGCTTCGACAAGGCCAACCGCACCTCGGGCACCGCGTTCCGTGGCCCGGGCATGGAAGAGGGCCTGAAGGTCCTGGCCGAGGTCAAGAAGCAGATCGGCGTGCCGGTGCTGACCGACGTCCACGAATACACCCCGATGGACGAAGTGGCTTCGGTGGTGGACGTGCTGCAGACCCCGGCGTTCCTGGTCCGCCAGACCGACTTCATCCGCAAGGTGTGCTCGGCCGGCAAGCCGGTCAACATCAAGAAGGGCCAGTTCCTGGCGCCGTGGGACATGAAGCCGGTCGTGGAGAAGGCCAAGGCCACCGGCAACGAGCAGATCATGGTCTGCGAGCGCGGTGCCAGCTTCGGCTACAACAACCTGGTCAGCGACATGCGTTCGCTGGCGGTGATGCGCGATACCGGTTGCCCGGTGGTGTTCGACGCCACCCATTCGGTGCAGCTGCCGGGCGGGCAGGGCACCAGTTCCGGTGGCCAGCGTGAGCACGTGCCGGTGCTGGCCCGTGCCGCCGTAGCGGTGGGCATCTCCGGCCTGTTCGCCGAGACCCATCCGGACCCGTCCAAGGCCCTGTCCGATGGCCCCAATGCGTGGCCGCTGGACCAGATGGAAGCACTGCTCGAGACCCTGATGGAGCTCGACGCGGTGACCAAGAAGCACGGCTTCTCGCGCTTCGCGTGAGTGGTGACCCGTGGGTGGCGCTGGAAGCCCAGCGTCACCGCCGGCACTGGAAACAGTGGCCGTGGGGCCTGATCGCACTGGGCCTGGCCGTGCTGTTCACCGTGGGCATGTTCGGCCTGGTGCTGATCGGTGCCGCGTCGGTGCGCCCCCCGGGGGATGGCAGCAGCGCGCTCGATCTGCGGACGTACTTCATTGCACTGCTGGTCGCGGAGCTGCTCGGTGCCGTGGGCTGCGTCGCTGCCGCTGTACTTGCGTGGCGGCTGAATCGCGGCAAGGTGGCGGCTGGCCTGGCGATCATCCTGCTTTCGCTGTGGCTCGGCGCCCTGTTCTACGGATTGCTTTGATGAATACGAGCACGTCTGTGCGCGGATGGCCCTGGGGCCTGATCGCGCTGGGGCTGTCCGTGCTCGCCTGGACGTCCCTGCTGCTGGGTGTAATGGCCTTTGCGGCCAGCTTCGGCTCACCGGGTGACGGCAACCACGGCATGCGGGCCATGCAGTACTGGATTCTGGCTGCTCTGGCCATGCTGGGTCTGTCGTTCTTCGGCAGCCTGGTGGCGATCGTGCTGGCCTGGCGGCGCAGGCGGGGGGCGGTCTGCGCCACCATTGCAGGCGCATTGCTGACGCTGCTGTTGTCGATGGTCCTGATCGTGATCGGGTCCAGCTGGGGCTGATGCCGCCCAGGCCATTTGGCAAGTGGCGGGCAGCCGGGGATAATCACGCGGCATTCGTTTTGTCGCCCCCTCTCCATACAGGTAACCGGCCCGACCATGAGTACGATCCGCAGCATCCACGCCCGTGAAATCCTCGACAGCCGTGGCAACCCCACGCTGGAAGCCGAAGTCATCCTGGAGGACGGTTCGTTCGGTCGTGCCGCGGTTCCCTCCGGCGCCTCGACCGGCACCAAGGAAGCGGTCGAGCTGCGTGACGGCGACAAGACCCGTTACCTGGGCAAGGGCGTGCGCAAGGCTGTCGACAACGTCAACACCACCATCGCCAATGCGCTGAAGGGCTTCGAAGCCACTGACCAGGCTGGCCTCGACCGTCGCCTGATCGACCTCGACGGCACCGAGAACAAGGGCCGCCTGGGCGCCAACGCGCTGCTGGGTGTTTCGATGGCCGCCGCGCACGCCGCCGCTGCATCGAACAAGCAGGCACTGTGGCAGTACCTGGCTGCCAAGACCGGCGTGACCCCGTCGCTGCCGGTGCCGATGATGAACATCATCAACGGCGGCGCGCATGCCGACAACAACGTCGACTTCCAGGAGTTCATGGTGCTGCCGGTGGGCTTCACCTCGTTCTCCGAAGCGCTGCGCGCCGGTACCGAAATCTTCCATTCGCTGAAGTCGGTGCTGAAGGGCCACGGCCTGAGCACGGCGGTGGGCGACGAAGGTGGCTTCGCGCCGGACTTCCGCAGCAACGTCGAAGCACTCGACACCATCCTCGAAGCGATCGGCAAGGCCGGCTACACCGCCGGTGAAGACGTGCTGCTGGGCCTGGACGTGGCCTCCAGCGAATTCTTCGAGAACGGCAAGTACAACCTGGTCGGCGAGAACAAGCGCCTGACCTCCGAGCAGTTCGTCGACTTCCTCGCCGACTGGGCCGCGCAGTACCCGATCATCACGATTGAAGATGGCCTGGCCGAGAACGACTGGGCTGGCTGGAAGCTGCTGACCGACCGCATCGGCAAGAAGGTGCAGCTGGTCGGCGACGACCTGTTCGTGACCAACCCGAAGATCTTCCAGGAAGGCATCGACTCGGGCACAGCCAACGCGATCCTGATCAAGGTCAACCAGATCGGCACCCTCAGCGAAACCCTGGAAGCGATCGCCATGGCCGATCGCGCTGGCTACGCTGCCGTGGTCTCGCACCGTTCGGGCGAAACCGAAGACACCACCATCGCCGACATCGCGGTGGCCACCACCGCCACCCAGATCAAGACCGGCTCGCTGTGCCGCAGCGATCGCGTGGCCAAGTACAACCAGCTGCTGCGTATCGAGGAAGCCCTCGGTGCCGGCGCGCGTTACGCCGGTCGTGACGCGTTCGTTTCGCTGAAGCGCTGAGCCGATGCGCGACTGGCGCTGGATGCTGCTGGTGCTGGCCCTGTTGCTGGGCTGGCTGCAGTACCGCTTCTGGTTCGGTCCGGGCAATTCGGGCGAAGTGATGATGCTCGAAGCCCAGGTCGCCAACCAGGAGCGGGACAATGAGGGTCTGCAGCAGCGTAACGACGCGCTGGCTGCCGAAGTGAAGGACCTCAAGGAAGGCCAGTCCGCCATCGAGGAGCGCGCGCGCAGCGAGCTGGGCATGATCAAGCCTGGCGAGAAGTTCTACCGCGTGGTCGAGGATGCGCCGGTCCGCCCGGCGCAGCCCGCGGCAGGCGTCAACGCCCAGGCTGGCGAACACCCGGCGGACGTGCCATGAGCGCGGCGATCTGGGTGGTGGTTCCGGCCGCGGGCCGTGGCGCCCGCTTCGGCGCGCCGCTGCCCAAGCAGTACCTGCAGGCGGGCGGGCAGATCCTGCTCGCCCACACCCTGGACGCGCTGCTGGCGCATCCGGCCGTGGCCGGGGCGATGGTAGTGATCGGCCAGGACGATGCCGACTGGCCGGGTTGGAATGAGTGGGCCGGCAAACCGGTACTGACCTGCATCGGCGGCGCGACCCGTGCCGCCTCGGTGCTGGCCGGGCTGCAGGCGCTGCCGGACTCGGTGCGCGCCGATGAATTCGTGCTGGTCCACGATGCCGCCCGGCCGAACCTGTCCCTGGTCGATCTCAGTCGCCTGCTTGAAGTCGGCCGTGCCGATCCGGTCGGGGCGATCCTGGCCGCACCGGTGCGCGACACCCTCAAGCGTGCCGGCGACGATGGTGGCATCGATGGCACCGAGCCGCGGGAGCGCCTGTGGCGTGCACTGACACCGCAGCTGTTCCGCCGTCATCAGCTCAGCCGCGCGCTGTCCGAAGCCGCCGCCGCCGGTATTGAAGTCACCGATGAGGCCATGGCCATGGAGCGCCAGGGCCAGCGCCCGCTGCTGGTCGAGGGCAGCGAGGACAACTTCAAGGTCACCACCCCGGCCGATCTGGACCGGTTCGAATTCGTACTTTCCCGCCGCGCCGGCTGATTACCCGCGCGGCCCTGTAGCAAGGGTTGCATCCATGAGCACCGCACCGTTCCCGCCCATCCGCATCGGCCAGGGCTACGACGTCCATGCCTTCGGTGAAGGCGACCACATCATGCTTGGCGGAGTGAATGTGCCGCACAGCTGCGGCGTGCTCGCACACAGCGACGGCGACGTGATCCTGCATGCCCTGTGCGATGCCATGCTCGGCGCGCTGGCGCTGGGTGACATCGGCCAGCATTTCCCGCCCAGTGACGACCGCTGGAAGGGCGCCGACAGCAGCGATTTCGTGCGCCACTGCGACAGCCTGCTGCGTGAGCGCGGCTGGCGCGTCGGCAACACCGACATCACCGTGATCTGCGAGCGACCGAAGGTCGGTCCGCATGCGCTGGCCATGCGTGAGCGCATCGGCGGGCTGCTGCAGCTGCCGCTGGACGCGGTCAGCATCAAGGCCACCACCTCGGAGAAGCTGGGCTTCACCGGCCGTGGTGAAGGCATCGCCGCACAGGCCGTTGTGCTGCTGGTGGCGGCATGATTCCGTTGCCGTTGGCGTTTGGTGCGCCGTTGTTGACGGCGCGCATCCGTACCACGCCGGACGATTTCCAGGTGGATGAACTGCCGGCGTTCGAGGCCACCGGCGAAGGCGAGCACCTGCTGCTGCACATCCGCAAGCGCGGCGCCAACACCGTGCATGTGGCCAAGCTGCTGGCCACGTGGGCGGGCCTGCCGGAAATGGCAGTGAGCTACGCCGGCATGAAGGATCGCCACGCGGTCACCACCCAGCGTTTCAGCGTGCACCTGCCCAAGCGCATCGCGCCGGACCTGGCCGGGTTGGCCAGTGACGAGATCGAGGTGCTCGAAGCGACCTGGCACAACCGCAAGCTGCAGCGCGGCGCACTGGCCGGCAACCGCTTCAAGCTGGTGCTGCGCGAGGTGCAGGGGGATGCCGCCGCGATCAGCGAGCGCCTGCAGCAGATTGCCGCACGCGGCCTGCCGAACTGGTTTGGTGAACAGCGTTTCGGCCGCGACGGTGGCAACGTACCAGCCGCACTGGCGATGTTCGGTGGCCGGCGCATGCGCAAGGACCAGCGTTCGCTGCTGCTCTCCGCAGCCCGCTCGGCGCTGTTCAACCGCGTGCTGGCCGCGCGCGTGGAGCAGGGCAACTGGGACCAGCCGCTCGATGGCGAAGTCTGGATGCTCGATGGCAGTCGCAGCGTGTTCGGCCCCGAGCCGTACACCGATGTGCTGGCCGAGCGGCTGGCGCGTTTCGACATCCATCCCAGTGCACCGCTGTGGGGCGAAGGCGAGCTGCGCAGCACCGACGCGGCACGTGAGCTGGAACTGGCCGCGCTGGACGACGACGAGTCGAAGGCATTGCGGGCCGGCCTGGAAGACGCGCGGCTGAAGCAGGAGCGCCGCGCGTTGCGCCTGCGTCCGGCGCTGCTGCAGCACCAGTGGCTGGCCGACGACGTGCTGGAACTGTCGTTCGCGCTGCCGCCAGGCTGCTACGCCACCGCCGTGCTGCACGAACTCGGCCCGGTCGAGGACGCCTCGCAGGCCTGACGGAAAAGGGGGCGGAGGCGAAGAGCATCCACGCATGGCGTGGATCTACTTTCCTCCGCTCGCCACAGTAGATCCACGCCATGCGTGGATGGTTTACCTCAACGCCGTGCCAGCAGCACCAGTACTGCGCCGGTGCCACCTTGCCCGGTCGGTGCCGAATGGAATGCCAGCACGTCGTTGCGCAGCCGCAGCAGGCGATCGACCAGGTTCTTCAGCACCGGCGCGCCGCCATCGGACTGCAGGCCCTTGCCGTGGATGATGCGCACGCAGCCGTACTCGTGTGCATGCGCTTCCAGCAGGAACTGGCGCAGCAGGGCTTCGGCCTGCGCGGCAGTGGCGCCGTGCAGATCCAGTTCGTCCTGCACCGAGTACTGGCCGCGCTTGAGGCGCTGGAACAGGCGTGGTGGCAGGTTGTCGCGGCGATAGCTGGCCACGTCGCCGGCTTCCAGTGGCGTACTGTCGCGCAGCAGCCGGGCGAACTCGCCGGCCGCTTCGGCCTCGTCACGTTCGGCCATGCGTGCACGCGGTTTCGGCCGGGGCGCGGCAGGTGCCGGCTCGGCATCCTTGCGCAGCGGCGTCACTTCGCCGATGGCCGCACGGAACAATGCGGCCGGATCTTCGTCTTCAGGGTACGACATGCGCACAGGGTAAACCGCCGGCGCAGGTCTGCCTATGACGGTTCGATGTCGGCCGTGACCGCCGACAGGGTAGGACCGGCGGCTCGCATGCGGCACAATAGACGATGCCCTTGCAGGGTCGACCGCTTCCGCAGGGGAGCGCGACGGTCCCGCCCACACTGCACGGTGATGGAATCGAATTCTTGGAAAATCAAGCGGTTAAATCGAAGATGCGAATCCTGGTCAGCAATGACGATGGTGTCGACGCCGCAGGCATCCGGATGCTTGCCTCGGTCCTGCGCGAGGCCGGTCACGAAGTCACGGTGGTTGCGCCCGACCGCGATCGCTCCGGCGCCAGCAACTCGCTGACCCTGGACCTGCCGATCCGGCTCAAGCGCATCGACCATTACACCGTCTCGGTGGCCGGCACACCCACCGACTGCGTGCACCTGGCGCTGACCGGCCTGCTTGAATTCGAGCCTGACATTGTCGTGTCCGGCATCAACAACGCCGCCAATCTCGGCGACGACGTGATCTATTCCGGCACCGTCTCGGCGGCGATGGAAGGTCGCTTCCTCGGCCTGCCGGCCGTGGCGGTCTCGCTGGTCAGCCGCAACCACGATCCGAAGCACTTCGAGACCGCCGCGCGTGCCGCGGTGGAGATCGTCGCCCGGCTCAAGGCCGATCCGCTGCCGGCCGACACCATCCTCAACGTCAACGTGCCGGACCTGCCGTGGAGCGAGGTCAAGGGCTTCGAGGTCACCCGCCTCGGCAACCGCCATCGTGCCGAAGGCTGCATCGCGCAGAAGGATCCGCGCGGCAACGAGGTGTACTGGATCGGCCCGGCCGGCCGTGAGCAGGACTCCGGTCCCGGTACCGATTTCCACGCGGTGCGCACCGGCCACATCTCGATCACCCCGATCCAGGTCGACCTCACCCGCTACCAGGCGCTGGAGAAGGTCGCCAGCTGGGTGGGCGGCCTCAGCGCCGCGCTGGACCGGCCGGCATGAGTCCACGCCTGCGATTGCAGCCGGAAGCCGTCGGTATCGGCATGACCTCGCAACGCGTGCGTGATCGTCTGGTCGACCGCCTGCGTGAAGTCGGCATTGTCGACGAATCCACCTTGAACGCGATCCGGGTGGTGCCGCGCCATCTGTTCATCGATGAAGCGCTGGCCTCGCGTGCCTATGAGGACACCGCGCTGCCGATCGGCCATGGCCAGACCATCTCGCAGCCCTGGGTGGTCGCGCGGATGACCGAGGCGGTCCTCCAGGTCGCGCCGAAGCGCGTGCTGGAAGTCGGCACCGGGTCCGGCTACCAGGCCGCCATCCTCGGCGCACTGGGCCTGGAGGTCTACACCGTGGAGCGCATCGGCGACCTGCTGCGGCAGGCACGCAAGCGCTTCCGCGCACTGGGCATGAACATCCGCACCAAGCATGACGACGGCCGCGCCGGCTGGGCCGAGCACGGCCCGTTCGATGCCATCGTGGTCACCGCCGCGGCGCCGGCACTGGTCGATGAACTGGTCGGGCAGCTGGCCGAAGGCGGGCGCCTGGTGGCACCGGTCGGTGGCCCGGGCGGGCAGTCGCTGGTGCAGCTGGACCGCAAGCCCGATGGCAGCATCGAACAACGCGTGCTGGCGCCGGTCACGTTCGTGCCGCTGCTGTCTGGCATGCTCGACTAATCCACGGAGCAGGGTTGCATGAAGATTTTCGGGCCGCTGTACGAGCGGGCGATGAAGTGGGCGGCGCACGAACGCGCGCCGACCTACCTGACGGTGTTGAGCTTCTTCGAGGCGATCATCTTCCCGGTGATGCCGGAGGTGATGCTGGCACCGATGTGCGTGGCCCAGCCCAAGCGAGGCTGGTGGTTTGCCACCCTCAGCCTGGCCGGCTCGATGGTCGGTGCGCTGGTCGGCTACGCGCTGGGTCACTACGCCTTCGAGGCGATCAAGCCGCTGTTCGAAGCGCTGGGCATGCTGCCGGCGATCGAGCAGGGCATCACCACCGTGCAGGCGAAGATGGTCGAGTCGCCGTGGGCGGTGTTCACCTTCCTGGTGCTGGGCGGCTTCATGCCCATCCCGATGAAGGTCTTCACGTGGGCATCGGGTATCGTCGGCGTACCGATGCCGCAGTACCTGTTGAGCATGCTGATCGGTCGTGGCAAGCGCGTGTTCGTGCTGGCCGCGGTCATCCGTATCGGTGGTGCGCGTGCCGAAGCGGCATTGCGTCGCTGGATTGAACCGCTGGGCTGGATCGCCACCGCGCTGGTGGTGGTGCTGATCGCCTGGCTTGTATGGAGGTCGAAGTTCGCATGAGTCCTGATCGTCTGAGCAAGGGAGTGCGCATCGGCGCGCTGGCGTTGCTGGTTTCCACCCTGGCCGCCTGCGGCACCGCCACCGTGGTCCGCCCCGGCGGCGGCAGCGCCGGTGGTGGCGTCACCACGCCGAAGACTTCGGTGCCCAAGCCCGGGCAGACCGTGGTGGTGCGCAAGGGTGACACCATCTACGCGCTGGCCCGCATCCATGACATCACGCCGGCCGACCTGATCGCCTGGAACAGCCTGGACAACCCTTCGACCATCCATCCGGGCCAGGTGATCCGGCTGTATCCGGCTGGTGCCAGCGGCGGCCGCGCACCGACCACGGTGGTCACCCCGCCGCGCTCGGGTGGCAGCAGCGCCGGCAGCACCGCGCCAGCCCCGGCGCCGGTTGGTCCGGTGAAGAGCAACATCGCCTGGCGCTGGCCGGCCGATGGCGCGATCGTCGGCCGCTACGTTGCAGGTGACGCGACCAAGCAGGGCGTGGACATCGCCGGTACCAGCGGCCAGGCCGTCAAGGCCACTGCCAACGGCGTGGTGGTGTACTCCGGTGCCGGCCTGGTCGGCTACGGCGAGCTGATCATCATCAAGCACAGCGACCAGTGGCTGTCGGCCTATGGCCACAACCGCAAGCGCCTCGTGAATGAAGGGCAGAGCGTGAAGGCCGGCGAGCAGATCGCCGAGATGGGCCGCACCGGTGCGAACCGCGACATGGTCCACTTCGAGATTCGCTACAACGGCAAGCCGGTCGACCCGCAGCAGTACCTGCCGGCACGCTGATCGTCGATTCGTAATCCGGGCGTTCGCCGGCGGCGCGGCCCATGGGCCGCAAACACCGCCGGCTCACCCGCTACAACGGCAAGCCGGTCGACCCGCAACAGTACCTGCCGGCACGCTAGCGCGGGCAGGTAGGGTAGCGCCGAGCCATGCTCGGCTGCTCTTCGCCGGCAAACGACGACGCCCGAGCATGGACTCGGGCGCTACAGTCTACGTGTGATCCGGGGTAGCGCCGGGCCATACCCGGCGGCCCAGCACTCAGCCTTCCAGGATGAAGGCGGCCGCGACCTTGCGGCCTTCGCCGGCCAGGATATTGAAGGTGCGTGCGGCGGCCGGATTGTTCATCACTTCCAGGCCGATGCCGCGCGACAGGCAGGCGGCCATCACTACCGCCGGCGGAAACACCTGGCGGTCACCGGTGCCGAGCACGATCAGCGCCGGATTCAGCGCCAGGATGGGTTCCAGGTCCGACAGCTGCAGCGCAGCGGCAGCCGCCACCGGCCAGTGCGTGACCAGCTGGTCCGGGGTCAGGAAAAAGCTGCTGCCCAGCACCTTGTCGTTGACCTTGGCCGAGCGGCCATCGGCGGCGCGCAGGCTGTAGGCGTAGTCAGGTGGTTCGTGGTTCAGCTGCATGGCGTCAGGGCGATCAGCCGCGCGGCAGCACGATCTGGCGCTGTTCCTTGCTCGGGCGGTAAAGCACGGCGACGTGGCCGATGCGCTGCACCAGCGCGCTCTCGGTGGCTTCGACGATCTCGCCGATCATCACGTCACGGGCGTCGCGATCCTCGGCAGCGACCTTCACCTTGACCAGTTCGTGGCGCTCCAGCACTTCGTTCAGCTCAGCGATGAAGGCCGGGGTCACGCCCTTGCCGCCGGTCTGCAGCAGGGCCTTCAGGTCGTGGGCTTGGCCGCGCAGGAAACGGGTCTGGGAGGCGGTCAGGGCGATGGACATGCAGGAAAACACGGTTGAATGGGGCGATCAGGGTATCATGAGGACCCCATCAGCCCCTATTTTCAATGGCTACCCGCAGCAAAAGCAGCCAGCGCTGGCTCAAGGAACACTTCTCCGACCCCTTCGTGAAGAAGGCGCAGGCCGAAGGCATGCGCTCGCGCGCCGCCTACAAGCTCGAGGAGCTGCTCGAACGTGACCGGTTGCTGAAGCCGCACATGGTGGTGGTCGACCTCGGCGCGGCGCCGGGTGGCTGGTCTCAGCAGGTTCGGAGACAGATTGGCGACACCGGCCGTGTGCTGGCCCTGGACATCCTGGACATGCCGCCACTGGCCGGCGTGGAGTTCCTTCATGGTGACTTCAGGGAAGAAGCCGTCCTATCGCAGTTTGAAGCCATGCTCGGGGATCAGCCGGTAGACCTTGTGCTGTCGGACATGGCCCCCAATAAGAGTGGTGTAGGCGCGGTCGACCAGCCGCGGATGATGCACCTGGCGGAGCTGGCCCTGGATTTTGCCGACAACCACCTGAAGACCGGTGGGGCATTCCTGATCAAGCTGTTCCAGGGCGAGGGCTTTGACGACTACGTGCGCGACATGCGCCGCCGGTACGACAAGGTCTCCATCCGCAAGCCGGAAGCCTCGCGCAAGCGCTCTCCCGAGGTGTATGCCTTGGGTCAGGGAAAACGCGCCCACATGAAGTAAGCTCGCAATGTACGCAAGTTCGACCCCAACGCAACGCCAGCACTGAGAGGAACACCGGAGCCAATGAGGATGAACGACTTGACCAAGAACCTCCTGCTATGGGTGGTCGTCGCCGTCGTGCTGATGGTGGTCTTCCAGAGCTTCTCGCCCAAGACCTCCGGGGCTGGGGCGCAGGGCGCGTCGTACTCGCAGTTCCTGGACCAGGTGGACAGCGGCAACGTGCAGAAGGTCGCCTTCGGCGGCGACATGCGCGGCGGCACCAGCCAGCTGACCTACACCACCCGGGGTGGGCAGTCGTCCACCATCACCGCACCGTTCGATCGTGACCTGATCAACGTGCTGCGCACCAAGAACGTGGAGATCGTGCAGGAGGAGCCGTCCAGCGGCATCTCCCTGGGCGCGATCCTGATGAATTTCCTGCCGGTCATCCTGATCATCGGCTTCTGGTTGTTCATCATGCGCCAGATGCAGGGCGGTGGCGGCGGTGCCAAGGGCGCGATGTCCTTCGGCAAGTCGCGCGCCAAGCTGCAGGGCGAAGACCAGATCAAGGTCACCTTTGCCGACGTCGCCGGTTGTGACGAGGCCAAGGAAGAAGTGGGCGAGCTGGTCGACTTCCTGCGCGATCCCTCCAAGTTCACCAAGCTGGGCGGCAAGATTCCGCGCGGCGTGCTGATGGTGGGCCCGCCGGGTACCGGCAAGACGCTGCTGGCCAAGGCCATTGCCGGCGAAGCCAAGGTGCCGTTCTTCTCGATCTCCGGTTCGGACTTCGTGGAAATGTTCGTCGGCGTCGGCGCCAGCCGCGTGCGCGACATGTTCGAGCAGGCCAAGAAGCACGCTCCCTGCATCATCTTCATCGACGAAATCGACGCCGTCGGTCGCCACCGTGGTGCCGGCCTGGGCGGCGGTCATGACGAGCGCGAGCAGACCCTGAACCAGCTGCTGGTCGAGATGGACGGTTTTGAAGGTGGCGAGGGCGTGATCGTGATCGCCGCGACCAACCGTCCGGACGTGCTGGATCCGGCGCTGCTGCGTCCAGGCCGTTTCGACCGCCAGGTCGTGGTCGGCCTGCCGGACGTGAAGGGCCGTGAGCACATCCTGAAGGTCCACATGCGCAAGCTGCCGCTGGCCGACGACGTCGAGCCGATGGTGATCGCGCGCGGTACCCCGGGCTTCTCCGGTGCGGATCTGGCCAACCTCTGCAACGAGGCCGCCCTGTTCGCCGCGCGTGGCAACGAGAAGGAAGTCCGCATGGACCACTTCGACCGTGCCCGCGACAAGATCCTGATGGGTGCCGAGCGCCGCTCGATGGCCATGAGCGAGGAGGAGAAGACCCTCACCGCCTACCACGAAGCCGGTCACGCCATCGTCGGCCGCCTGGTGCCCGAGCACGACCCGGTCTACAAGGTAACGATCATTCCGCGCGGCCGTGCGCTGGGTGTGACCATGTACCTGCCGGAAGGCGACAAGTACTCGATGAACCGCGTGGCGATCAAGTCGCAGCTGTGCTCGCTGTACGGTGGCCGCGTGGCCGAGGAGCTGATCTTCGGTGCAGACAAGGTCACCACCGGTGCCTCCAACGACATCGAACGCGCCACCAAGATGGCCCGCAACATGGTCACCAAGTGGGGTCTGTCCGACCAGCTCGGCCCGATCGCCTATGGCGAAGAGGACGACGAAGTGTTCCTGGGCCGTTCGGTCACCCAGCACAAGAGCGTGTCCAACGACACCGCGCGCCGGATTGACGAGGAAGTGCGCAACATCCTCGACGAAGCCTACGCACGCACCACCGAGCTGATGACGGCCAACCTGGACAAGCTGCACGCGATGTCCCAGCTGCTGCTGCAGTACGAGACCATCGACGCGCCGCAGATCGACGCCATCATGGAAGGCCGCGATCCGCCGCCGCCGGCCGGCTGGAACAAGTCGAACAAGGATGGTGGCAACGACAAGGGCGGCGACGCCCGTCCGCTGCCGCCGATCGCAGGCCCGGCCGAGTCGCACTGACGGCCCGCTGCACGTGACACCAGACGAGGCCGGGGCGACCCGGCTTCGTCGTTTCTGGGCCACTGGCCCATCCCGAAGAACCGAACTGACGCTGGAGCCCGCATGTCCGCCCCGAAGCCCGAACCGATTTCCCACACCGTCGAGATGATCATCGCCACCGTGGTCGGCGTTGGCGTAGGGCTGGGTGCCGACAACCTGCTGCTGGGCTGCGTGGTGGGTATCGCGGTCGGCATCGTGCTGAGCATCGCCAAGACCCTGTACGTGGACCGCAAGCGCCGCCGCCGTTGAGGGCTATCGGCAGGGCTGCGCCCTGCACCTGCTCCGAGCCAGAGCAACAGCAACAGCAACAGCGGGTTTCTGGGGATGGCGGGGCGGTGTGGGTTGGCAGGACACGCCGTAAACCCGTCCATGGGGGCTCGATGGCGCCATCCATGGCGCCAACGGTCCTGCCAACCCACACCGCCCCACCCCTGACAATTTCCTGCTGCTGTTGGTAGGTGTCGACCTCGGTCGACACGATAGATCCACGTCATGCGTGGATGAATCTTCATCGAAATTGAATATCTCGATATCTGTGAGATCTGAGCCGGGCATGGCTCGGCTCTACAGAAATGCCGACAGATCGCAGAAATCTGTCGAAGGTGGGGTGGGTCCGGTTGCGGGAGTGTCCGCGGCATGGATGCCGCGGCCAAGCCCCCATGGACGGGTTTACGGCGTCTCCCGCAACCGGACCCACCTCGCCACCCCACGGAATGCCGCAGTTGCTGTTGCTGTCGCTCTGGCCTCTGCGGGTGCAGGGCGCCGCCCTGCCGAACTAAACTACCCGCCGTTGTCCCTGCAGGATTGCCCATGTTCGATACCTCGCCCCAGCTCGATTGCGCCGGCCGCATCCTGCGCCTCGACCGTGCCCGGGTCATGGGCATCGTCAACGTCACCCCGGACTCGTTCTCCGATGGCGGTGCGCACGACACCACCGAGTCGGCGGTCGCCCATGGCCTGAAGCTGGTCGAGGAGGGTGCGGACCTGCTCGATATTGGTGGCGAATCGACCCGCCCGGGCGCCGCGCCGGTATCGGTCGAGGACGAGCTGCGCCGGGTGATTCCGGTGATCGAGCAGCTGGCCGCCCGTACCCGGGTTCCGATCAGCATCGACACCTTCAAGCCGGAGGTGATGCGTGCGGCCGTGGCCGCCGGCGCGGGCATGATCAACGACATCTACGGCCTGCGCCAGGACGGTGCGCTGGATGCCGCCGCTGAAGCCGGCGTGCCGGTGGTGTTGATGCACATGCAGGGTGAACCCGGCCACATGCAGGCTGATCCGCACTACGACGACGTCGTTGCCGAGGTGCACGGTTTCCTGGTGCAGCGCCTGTTCGCTGCAGAAATGGCCGGCATCGCGAAGAAGAACCTGCTGGTCGACCTCGGTTTCGGCTTCGGCAAGACCACTGCCCACAATATGACCCTGCTGGCGCGCTCGGAACGCTTCCTGGAACTGGGCGTGCCGATGCTGGCCGGCCTGTCGCGCAAGCGCAGCCTTGGTGAGCTGACTGGTCGCGACATGCCGTCCGAGCGGGTGGCGGCCTCGGTGGCCGCGCATCTGATCGCGGTGCAGCGCGGCGCACGCATCGTGCGCGTGCATGACGTGGCGGCCACCGTCGATGCGTTGAAGGTCTGGCAGGCGGTCGAGGCGGTGCCCACGCCGCGCGCCGACGCCACGCCGACGATCCGTTGGCCGGACGAAGACTGATGGGCATCGACCGGCGCCCGCTGGCGATCGCCGTGATGGGGCCGACCGCCAGTGGCAAGACCGCCACCGCGATTGCCCTGGCACAGCAACTGGACGGCGAAATCGTCAGCGTCGATTCGGCGCTGGTGTACCGCCACCTGGATATCGGCTCGGCCAAACCCGATGCGGCCGAGCGCGCGCAGGCACCGCACCATCTGCTGGACCTGCGCGATCCCTGGCAGACCTACTCGGCGGCCGAATTCGCCGCTGATGCCGGCCGCGTCGTGGCCGACATCGTGGCGCGTGGCAAAACACCGATCCTGGCCGGTGGCACCGGCCTGTACTTCCGGGCGCTGTTGCAGGGTCTGTCGCCGATGCCGGAGGCCGATCCGGCGACGCGCGAAGCGCTCAGCGCCGAAGCCGCCGAACGCGGCTGGGCGGCACTGCATGCGGAACTGGCCACGGTTGATCCGGCGGCCGCCGTACGCATCCATGCCACCGACCCGCAGCGCATCCAGCGGGCGCTGGAGGTCTATCGCCTGACCGGCACCCCTATCACGGAGTGGCAGCGCCGGCAGGGCGTGGCGCCGTTGCCGGTGCGCACGCTCAAGCTGGTCCTGGCCCCGCGTGACCGCGCGGTACTGCACCAGCGCATCGAGGCGCGCTTCGACGCCATGCTGGCGCAGGGCTTTCTGGACGAGGTGCGGGCACTGCGCGCGATGCCGGAAATGGCCGCTGTGGAGGCGCCGTTGGATCTGCCGGCGGTGCGTGCGGTCGGCTATCGCCAGGCGTGGGAGTACCTGGACGGGGAGGGCGATGCCGCCCGTTTCCGTGACAAGGCGATCTTTGCCACCCGCCAGCTGGCCAAGCGCCAGCTGACCTGGCTGCGCGGCGAGCTTGATGCACGCTGGTTCGACCCCCATATCGACCACGAGCGCCTGGCCGGCGCGGTGTCGACCTTCGTCGCACGCTGAACCCCCGCCAGCCGTGTAACATCATCGGTCGGCGGGCGGCTCGGGGGCCGTGGCAACCGTCGGCAACCCAATAAGAACAATAATCAGGAGTGTGCAATGTCCAAGGGGCAATCGCTGCAGGATCCTTTCTTGAACGCACTGCGGCGCGAACGCGTGCCGGTTTCGGTGTACCTGGTGAACGGCATCAAGCTGCAGGGCACGATCGAGTCGTTCGACCAGTTCGTGGTCCTGCTGCGCAACACGGTCAGTCAGATGGTCTACAAGCACGCCATTTCCACGGTGGTTCCGGCACGCAATGTGAAGGTCGGTCCGGGCGGTGGTTATGTGCAGTCGGGTGAAGGTGGTCAGGCAGGTGATGAAGCAGACGAGTAATACCGGAGCGGTGAATGTTTGACCGCTCGAAAAAGGGCGAACACGCCCTGCTGATCCAGCCCCATTTCGGCAAGCTGGAAGACGATGTGCTTGAAGAGTTCGGTGATCTGGCCCGCTCGGCTGGGGCCAGCATCGCCGCGACGATCACCGCGCGCCTGGATCGTCCGAATCCGTCGACCCTGATCGGCAGCGGCAAGCTGGACGAGATCAAGGCCGCGGCCGATGCCAGCGGTGCCGACCTGATCCTGGTCAACCATGCGTTGAGCCCGGGCCAGGAGCGCAACCTGGAACGCTTCCTCGAGCGCCGGGTGATCGACCGTACCGGCCTGATCCTGGACATCTTCGCCCAGCGTGCGCACAGCCACGAAGGCAAGCTGCAGGTCGAGCTGGCGCAGCTGCGTCACCTGGCCACGCGGCTGGTGCGCGGCTGGACCCACCTGGAGCGCCAGCGCGGTGGTTTGATCGGCCTGCGTGGCCCGGGTGAAACCCAGCTGGAAACCGACCGCCGCCTGCTGCAGAAGCGGGTCGAGCAGCTGCAGAAGCGGCTGGAAAAGGTCGAGGTGCAGCGCACTCAGATGCGCCGTGCGCGCGTGCGCAGCGAGCTGCCGCGTGTCGCCCTGGTGGGCTATACCAACGCCGGCAAGTCGACCCTGTTCAATGCCATGACCGGCGCCGAGGCCTATGCCGCCGACCAGCTGTTCGCAACACTGGATCCGACCGTGCGCCGCATCGCGGTGCCGGGCGGCAACGTGGTGCTGGCCGACACCGTCGGTTTCGTCCGCGATCTGCCGCATGATCTGGTTGCCGCGTTCCGCTCGACCCTGTCCGAGGCGCGCGAGGCCGATTTCCTGCTGCACGTGGTCGACGCTGCCGATCCGCACCGCGAGGAGCGCATCGCGCAGGTGGACGAGGTGCTGACCGCTGTCGGTGCCGGTGACCTGCCGCAGCTGCTGGTGTTCAACAAGATCGACCGCATCGACGGTGCCGACGTCCGCCACGATGGCCAGGATGGCGTGCCCGACGAGTCGCGTCGTGAACGCGTCTGGATTTCCGCGCGTGACGGGCAGGGCCTTGAGCTGCTGCAGGCAGTGTTGGGCAAGCGCCTGGGCCTGCAGCATGTCACCGGCGAACTGCGCCTGCCGCCGGATGCCGGCCGCCTGCGTGCGCGCCTGCACCAGCTGGAAGTGATCCGCAGCGAGCAGGCCGACGAAGACGGCTGGCTGCTGCAGGTCGACCTGCCGATTGCCGAAGCCGAAAAACTGGCTGCCAGTGCCGACGGCGCGCCGATACGGGCGCTGCTGCCGGAGAAACTGCCGGAGTGGTGAGGTAGCGGCCCATGCCCGGTAGTGCCGGCCGCTGGCCGGCAGCACAACCGTGCCGGAGGGGCGCGACATCCAGCTGTCATCTGCGGTACAACGTGCAGGTTCTTCACCCCGCCGTCATGCCGATGTCCATCCCCACCGACGCCGATCTCAACGCCCAGTCCGCCGCGCTCGGGCAGCGCCTGCAACAGGCCTCGCTGCAGCTGGTAACCGCCGAAAGCTGCAGTGGCGGCTGGATCGCCAAGTGCATGACCGACATCGCCGGTTCCTCGGCGTTCTTCGACTGTGGCATGGTGGTCTACAGCTACGAGGCCAAGCAGCGCCTGCTGGGCGTACGTGCGCAGACCCTGGAGCAGTACGGTGCGGTCAGCCGCGAAACCGTGCTGGAAATGGTGTCCGGCGCACTGGTCAATTCCGGTGCCGGCATCGCCGTGGCGGTCACCGGTATCGCCGGCCCCGGCGGTGGCAGTCCGGACAAGCCGGTCGGCAGTATCTGGATCGGCTGGAAGCGCCGTGGCGGCTACGCCCGTGCCGAACTCTTCCAGTTCGACGGCGACCGCGAAGCCATCCGCCGGCAAACCGTGGCGGCGGCATTGCGCGGTATCGACGCCCAGCTGTGACATGCTGCTCCGGTAATCGTCCGGAGCACGCATGATGTGGGAAACGCTGGGCACGGTCCGTGACCTGGGCCGCCTGCAGGAAATCGCCGTCGTCCTGATCCGCTATGGCTTCGGCGACGTGGTGCGGCGCATCGGCCTGGCCAGCACGCTGGAGCGGGCAGGGCGCCTGCTGCACTGGAACGAGGAGCGGCAGGAACTGCTGCGGATGACCGCGCCGGTGCGCGTGCGCAGCGCGATGCAGGATCTCGGCCCGACCTTCGTCAAGCTTGGCCAGGTGCTGGCGACGCGCGTTGACCTGCTGCCGCCGGAATGGATCGCCGAGCTCTCTGAACTGCAGAACGCAGTGCCGGCGCTGCCATATGCGGATATCCGCGAGCAGCTCGAAGCCGACCTGGGCGCATCGCCCGCCGATGTGTTCGCCTTCCTCGATGAAACCCCGATGGCCGCCGCCTCGCTGGCGCAGGCGCATCGCGCGCGCCTGCATGATGGTCGCGAGGTGGTGCTGAAGGTGCGGCGCCCCGGCATCCGCGATGTGGTCGAGGCCGACCTGCGGCTGCTGGCCCGCCTGGCCGAGATCGTCGAGGCGCGCCTTCCGGACCTGCGTCGTTACCGCCCGGCCGAAGTCGTGCAGCAGTTCACCGTATCGCTGCGCCGCGAGCTGGATTTTGCCGCCGAATGCCGCAATGCCGAGCGCATCGCACGCAACTTCAAGGGCCGCGACGACATCCTGATTCCCGACGTGCACTGGCAGTGGACCTGCGAAAGCCTGAACGTGCAGGACTTCGTCGACGGCATTCCCGGGCGTGACCTGGCCGGCGTCGATGCGGCCGGGCTGGACCGGCGCGAATTGGCGCGACGCGGTGCGGACATCGTGCTGAAGATGGTGCTGGAGGACGGCAGCTTCCACGCCGACCCGCACCCCGGCAACATCATCTACCTGCGAGACGGCCGCATCGGCGTGATCGATTTCGGCATGGTCGGCGCGTTGTCGGAGGTGCGCCGCTTCCAGGTCGCGCAACTGCTGCATGGCCTGGTCGAGCAGGACCCGCAGGGCGTGGCCGACGTGCTGCTGGACTGGGCCGGTGGGGTGGAAGTGGACGAGAACCGGCTGCAGCACGACATCAGCCAGTTCGTCGACCAGTACCGCGGCGTGCCGTTGAAGGACCTGCGGATCGGCCTGATGCTGGGCGACATCACCCAGTTGCTGCGTAGCTACAGCCTGACCCTGCCGGCCGACCTGGCGTTGATGATCAAGGCGTTCCTGACCCTGGAAGGCATGGGCCGCCAGCTCGACCCGGATTTCGACATGGCCAGTGCTGCGCGCCCGTTCCTGGAGCGGGTGGTGCTGCAGCGCTATGCGCCCAGGGCACTGCTCAAGCGCGGCCGGCGCAGCCTGCTGGGCCTGGTCGACTTCGCCGGGGAACTGCCGCGCGACCTGCGCAAGCTGGTCCAGGCAGCCCGCCGTGGGCGCCTGCAGCTGAAGGTGGAAACCAGCGCGCTGCAGGGCTTCGGCGAGCAGGTCAACCGTGCCGCGAACCGGCTGGTGATGGGCATCGTCACCGCCGCATTGATCATCGGCTCGTCGATCGTGATGCACAGCGTTGGTGGCGTCTCCAGCCGCTGGCTGCTGGCGCTGGGCGTGTGCGGTTTCATCGGCGCCGGCTTCTGCGGCGTGTGGATCCTGTTCTCGATATGGAGAAGCGGTAAACACACGTGAGTGTGTTTACCGCAGCGGTTCCCCCCCCGGGAACCGCGGAATCGCTGCGCGATTCCTGTAGAGCCGACCGCTGGTCGGCTGCTTCTGCTCTCGCCTTTGTCTCTGCCAGCCGGGCCAAGCCGGCGACGATTGCCGATGCCCGTATCGCCCCCGGCACTTGCAGCCCCATGCATTAGTAGTAATACTACTAACCATGGACCTGACCGACACCCAGCAGGCGATCCTGCAGTTGATCGCCGAGCGTATCGAGAGCGAAGGCGCGCCGCCGTCGCAGACTGAAATCGCACGTGCGTTCGGCTTCAAGGGCGTACGCGCGGCCCAGTACCACCTGGAAGCCCTGGAGCAGGCCGGTGCGATCCGTCGCATCCCCGGCCAGGCCCGCGGCATCCGCCTGGTGCAGGCACCGCCGGTCGAAAAGCTGGCTGAGCCGGGCCTGGCCGACAGCGTCCTGCGCCTGCCGGTGCTGGGCCGGGTCGCGGCCGGCCTGCCGATCGGCGCCGACATCGGCTCGGACGATTTCGTGGTGCTGGACCGGGTGTTCTTCTCGCCGGCGCCGGACTACCTGCTGAAGGTGCAGGGCGATTCGATGATCGACGAGGGCATCTTCGACGGTGACCTGATCGGTGTGCACCGCACCCGCGATGCCCATTCCGGGCAGATCGTGGTGGCCCGCATCGATGACGAGATCACCGTGAAGCTGCTGAAGATCGCCAAGGACCGCATTCGCCTGCTGCCGCGCAACCCCGACTACAAGCCGATCGAGGTGCTGCCGGATCAGGACTTCGCGATCGAAGGCCTCTATTGCGGCCTGCTGCGGCCCAACCGTTGAGCTGTTCCATAGCGCATTACCCCGCGGTCTTTTGTGGCGATTCTCTGGTTCCACTGAGGTTGGTACGGTTGTCCGATAATTCTTTTCAGAGCGCCGGGCAGAATCTCAGCCTGTGCGATACGTCCGACTTAAAGTGAACCCATGGCAAAGAAGACCCCCAAAGACAGCACCCCCAACGACACGACCTCTGCAAGGACCAATCCGATGGACGAGAACAAGAAGCGCGCCCTCGCTGCAGCTCTGGGCCAGATCGAAAAGCAGTTCGGCAAGGGCTCGGTGATGCGCATGGGCGACCGCGTGGTCGAACCCGTCGAAGCCATCCCGACCGGTTCGCTGATGCTCGACATCGCGCTGGGCATTGGCGGCCTGCCGAAGGGCCGTGTCGTTGAAATCTACGGGCCGGAATCCTCGGGCAAGACCACGCTGACCCTGCAGGCCATCGCCGAATGCCAGAAGATGGGCGGCACCGCGGCCTTCATCGACGCCGAGCACGCGCTGGATCCGATCTACGCCGCCAAGCTGGGCGTGAACGTGGACGACCTGCTGCTGTCGCAGCCGGATACCGGTGAGCAGGCGCTGGAAATCGCCGACATGCTGGTCCGTTCCGGTTCGGTCGACATCCTGGTGATCGACTCGGTCGCCGCGCTGACCCCGAAGGCCGAAATCGAAGGCGAGATGGGTGACCAGCTGCCGGGCCTGCAGGCCCGACTGATGAGCCAGGCGCTGCGCAAGCTGACCGGCAACATCAAGCGCTCCAACACCCTGGTGGTCTTCATCAACCAGCTGCGCATGAAGATCGGTGTGATGATGCCGGGCCAGAGCCCGGAAACCACCACCGGCGGCAACGCGCTGAAGTTCTACGCCTCGGTACGCCTGGACATCCGCCGCATCGGCGCGATCAAGAAGGGTGACGAGATCATCGGCAACCAGACCAAGATCAAGGTCGTCAAGAACAAGCTGGCACCTCCGTTCAAGCAGGTCATCACCGAGATCCTGTACGGCGAGGGCATCAGCCGCGAAGGCGAACTGATCGATATGGGCGTGGACGCCAAGCTGGTCGAGAAGGCCGGTGCCTGGTACAGCTACGGCGAAGAACGCATCGGCCAGGGCAAGGACAATGCCCGAGGCTATCTGCGCGACAACCCGACGGTCGCCGCCAAGCTCGAAGCCGAGCTGCGCGAGAAGTTCCAGCCGACCGAAGCCAGCCGTGAGGAAGGCGACGACGAAGGCGACGACGAATAAGGCTTGCTGTGGGGCAGGGCGGCGCCGTCAGTGACGTCGCCCTGTCCCGCAGGTTCGAATCGCCCAGGGATGGGCAGGGCGCCAGGGATGGCGCCACCCTTGGAGCACCGATGTCCGACGCTGACGACATTCCCACCGGCCGCAAACGTCGGCCGCGCGAGCAGACGCCCGTGCAACGGGCACTGGGCCTGCTTGTCCGCCGTGAGCACTCGCGCAAGGAACTCACCCGTAAGCTGACCGCTCGCGGCATCGAAGACGAAGCCGCGCAGGCCGCTGTCGCCAAGCTGACCGAAGCCGGCTGGCAGGACGACACCCGATTTGCCGAGAACCTGGTGCGGATGCGCGCCAACACCGGCTATGGTCCGATCCATGTCCGTGCCGAACTGGGTACCCATGGCCTGGACAGTGCCGCGATTGCGGCGGCGATGGACAGCTACGAAGGCGACTGGCAGGAAAATGCCCGTGATCTGGTCCGCCGACGCTTCGGCGAGGCCGGTCCGCAGGACCTGACGCAGCGGCGCAAGGCCGCCGATCTGCTGGCCCGGCGGGGCTTCGACGGCGACAGTATCCGCCGTGCGACCCGCTACGACCCGGATGACTGAGACTGGCGGCGCCGGGCCTGATACCCTTTAGGTTTTCGGCGGTCCCTCGCGACCCTGGCCAACGCGGCCGGTGGTCCGGGTCCGCCGGCCCGCAGACTGCCAGCCCCCAATGAACGCATCCGCCAAATTCACGACTTCCCAGATCCGCAGCGACTTCCTTGAATTCTTCAAGGGCAAAGGCCACACCATCGTGCCGTCGGCGCCGCTGGTGCCGGGCAATGATCCGACCCTGCTGTTTACCAACTCCGGCATGGTGCAGTTCAAGGACGTGTTCCTTGGCGCGGAGAAGCGCAGCTACGTGCGCGCGGCCGACGTGCAGCGCTGCCTGCGCGCGGGCGGCAAGCACAACGACCTCGACCAGGTGGGCTACACCGCCCGTCATCACACCTTCTTCGAAATGCTGGGCAACTGGTCGTTCGGCGACTACTTCAAGAAGGACGCGATCGCCTGGGCCTGGGAGCTGCTGACCCAGGTCTGGAAGCTGCCGGCCGAGCGCCTGCTGGTCACCGTCTACCAGACCGACGACGAGGCCTACGCGCTGTGGCGCGACATGGTTGGCGTGCCGGAAGAGCGCATCGTGCGCATCGGCGACAACAAGGGCGCACCGTTCGCTTCGGACAACTTCTGGCAGATGGCCGACACCGGTCCGTGCGGCCCATGCACCGAGATCTTCTACGACCACGGCGACCATATCGCCGGCGGCCCCCCGGGCTCCCCGGATGAGGACGGCGACCGCTTCATCGAAATCTGGAACCTGGTGTTCATGCAGTTTGACCGCCAGCCCGACGGCACCCTGGTGCCGCTGCCGGCGCCGTGCGTGGATACCGGCATGGGCCTGGAGCGCCTGGCCGCGATCCTGCAGCACGTGCACACCAACTACGAGATCGACCTGTTCCAGGCCCTGATCCGCAAGGCATCCGAGCTGACCGGCACCGCCGACCTGGAAAACAAGTCGCTGCGCGTGATCGCCGATCACATCCGCGCCTGTTCGTTCCTGATCGTCGACGGCGTGCTGCCGTCCAACGAAGGCCGTGGCTACGTGCTGCGCCGTATCATCCGCCGCGCCCTGCGCCATGGCTGGATGCTGGGTGTGCGCCAGCCGTTCTTCAGCAAGCTGGTGCCGACCCTGGTCGAGCAGATGGGCGAGGCCTACCCGGAGCTGCCGGCGGCGGTGGATACCGTCACCCGTGCGCTGCAGGCCGAGGAAGAGCGTTTCGCTGAAACCCTCGATGCCGGCATGAAGATCTTCGAGGACGTGGCCGGCAAGGCCAGCAATGGCGTGATCCCGGGCGTTGACGCCTTCCGCCTGTACGACACCTATGGCTTCCCGCTCGACCTGACCCAGGACATCGCCCGCGAGCGCGACCTGACGGTCGACATCGCCGGCTTCGACGCCGCGATGGAACAGCAGCGCGAGACCGCACGTGCGGCCGGCAAGTTCGGCGGCGACGTGACCCTGCCGGCCGAGCTGGTGGCCACCCTCAGCCCGACCCTGTTCCTGGGCTATGACCGCCTGCAGGCCGACGGCCTGAGCGTGCTCGCCCTGCTGAAGGACGGTCGCCCGGTGCAGTCGGCCGATGCGGGTGATTCGGTCATCGTCATCACCAACCAGACCCCGTTCTACGCCGAATCCGGCGGCCAGGTCGGTGACACCGGCGTGCTGACCGGCAACGGCGTGCGCCTGGCGGTGGAGGACACCCAGAAGTTTGCCGGCCAGTTCCATGGCCACGTCGGCAGCCTGTCCGAAGGCGGCCTGAAGGTCGGCGATGTCCTGTCCGGCCAGGTCGATGGCGAGCGCCGTGGCGCCACCATCCTCAACCACTCGGCCACCCACCTGCTGCACGCCGCGCTGCGCGAAGTGCTGGGCACCCATGTGCAGCAGAAGGGCTCGCTGGTCGCGCCGGACCGCCTGCGTTTCGACTTCTCGCACTTCCAGCCGATCAGCGCGGAAGAGCTGGCGGTGATCGAGCGCAAGGTCAACCAGCAGGTGCGTGCCAACAACGCTGCCGAAGTGCACACCATGGCCATGCAGGAAGCGCTGGACTTCGGCGCGATGGCCCTGTTCGGCGAGAAGTACGGTGAGCACGTGCGCGTGCTGAAGATGGGTGACTACTCCACCGAGCTGTGCGGAGGCACCCACGTCAACCGTACCGGCGACATCGGTCTGTTCAAGATCACCTCCGAGGGCGGTGTTTCCGCCGGCGTGCGCCGCATCGAGGCGGTCACCGGCCAGGGTGCCCTGGATTACGTGGACGCCGAAGAGGCCCGCCTGGCCGAGGCCGCCGACCTGCTCGGCGGCAGCGCCGCCGACGTGGTCGAGAAGATCCGTGCGCTCGGCCAGCGCCAGAAGCAGCTGGAACGCGAACTGGACGCCGTGAAGGCCAAGGTCGCCGCCGGCGCCACGGCCGATCTGTCCGGCCAGGCCGTCGAGGTTGCCGGCGTGAAGGTGCTGGCCGCCCGCCTGGAGGGCTTCGATGCCAAGGCCCTGCGTGATGCCGTGGACCGCCTGAAGCAGCAGCTCGGCAACGCGGTGATCGTGCTGGCCGGCGCCCAGGACGGCAAGGCGGCCCTGGTCGCGGGCGTGAACGGCAGCGCAATGGGCAAGGTCAAGGCCGGGGAACTGTTGTCCCATATCGCCGGTCAGATCGGGGGCAAGGGCGGCGGACGCCCGGACCTCGCCCAGGGTGGTGGCGAGGACGGGCCCGCCCTTGCCACTGCGCTGGCTGCAGTCGTCGAATGGGTCAGCCCCCGCCTGTGATGAACCCTGCCGTCCCCCTCCTTGTAGGAGCGGGACGGCTGACGGTACCATTGCGAATCTTTTCCCTTTGTCGTGGTAGCGCTTCTTGACGGAGCGTCAAGCCGGTGGGGGATACCCTTCCACACGGTTCCATGGAGACTTACAAAAATGTTGATCCTGACTCGCCGCGTCGGCGAAACCCTGATGATCGGTGACTCGGTGAGCGTCACCGTGCTTGGCGTCAAGGGTAACCAGGTGCGTATCGGCATCACTGCGCCGAAGGACGTCGCTGTGCATCGCGAAGAGATCTACCAGCGCATCCAGCGTGGTGATGAAGCCGGTGGCACCGGTAGCGAAAATTCTGCCGAATAACGCTTTACCTTCGCACTCGATTAACGTTATGATTCACGCCCCGCTGAGGTGCAACGCACCAGACGCGGAGAAAACCCCGGAGTGATGCCCGAGTGGCCGAAGGGGCTCCCCTGCTAAGGGAGTATAGGGTCAAAAGCTCTATCGAGGGTTCGAATCCCTCTCACTCCGCCAGATACAAAGAAGCGCCTGCAGATCCTCGATCTGCAGGCGTTTTTCTTTGCTCCAGTACTCATCTCTGAATCACCATCCACCGATCATCGATCAGTGGATGGCGGCGGATCCATTGTCCGCTCAGAGCTTCACCGTCACCCCCACCTGGAAGCCCCGCCCCGGCAGTGGTGCGATGTACTTCAGTGGCGAGTTGTGCGGCCGTGCTTCTTCATTGAGCAGGTTGCTGCCGTTGACGAAAATTTCCATGCCGGCGATGTAGCTGTTGCGCACTGGGAGTTCGCGGCTGACCTGCAGGTCGACCAGGTTGAATGCATCCAGCGGCACTTCCTCGCTGACATTTCGACCAAGGTACTTCTGCGTGTCGTAGTAGGTGCTGGACAGTTGTGCCTTCCAGCCTTCGCGCTGCCACTGCAGGTTGGCGCCGTAACGGTTGGTCGGCATGTTCGGCAGGTACTCGCCGTCGTTGTGGGCGCGCAGCGAATCGGGGTGGTCGGCCTTGTTCTTCACCAGGTCGGCGAAGGCGGAGACGTTCAACGTGCCATAACGGCCCAGGTCCAGTGCCTGCGACGCGTCGATCTCGAAGCCCTTCACCGTGGTGTCGGTCTGCTTCCAGTACTTCAGTGGCAGGCGGTTGGCGGTCTGCAGGCCGGAGTAGCCGAGGTAGAGGTAGTTCTCGTACCGCATCCGGTACGCGGTGGCGGACAGCTCGAAACCACCGAGGTGGAACAGGCCGGTCAGTTCCAGGTTCTTCGCGCGCTCCGGTTCCAGGTTCTGGTTGCCTTCTTCCTGCGTCATCACCGAGTAGTGCGCGTTGCTGGCATACAGCTCGTTGATTTCCGGGGCGCGCTGTGAGGATGAGTAACGGACCTTGGCCGCGAACAAGGGGCCGAGCTCGACGTACGAGCCGAGGCTGTAGCTGTTGAGCCGGTAATCGCGGTCCTGCAGTCTGGTGTTGGCGGCATTGCGCGCGGTCTTGAAGCGGCTGGGCTGCAGTGCGTGGTCGACGCGCTCGTGGCGCGCGCCGGCATCGAAGGTGGCCCAGCCGAAGTCGAGCGTTTCCTTCAGGAACACCGCATTGCTGCGCGTGTCCACGTCCGGCAGGTAGCGCTGCGAGCCGCTGCCGGTGACATCACGCGACTGATGACTGAAACCGAGCAGGCCGCTGAGCGGGCCGACGCGTTGATGGCTGAGCAGCAACTCGGCCTGGGTGCTCTCGAAATCGTAGTCGTTGGCCTTGGTGGCGCCCAGCCGCTCGCCCGAGGTGTTGTCCAGCCTGGAAACGCGGAGTTCCGCGCGCTCGAACCACGGCAGCGGATCGCGCAGCAGGGCTTCCAGCGCGTAGCGCTGCTGCTTGATCACCACGCCCACCGGCAGGCCATCGGCATAGTTGGAACCGAACGACAGGTTCTGCATCGAGAAGCCCGGTACGCCGTACTCGCTGTCCTTGGCATCGATGCTGACACCGACGTAGCCGCGGTCGAAGAACAGGGTCGAGCCGAAGGCCACCTGCGAGTTGCGCGCATAGCTGTTGCCCAGCCGGTGATGGTAGTCGGGCGTGACATCGTTGTTGATCTGCTTCTGCACGTACGACGGTGTGCCGGGCACGTAGGCCGGGTTGACCGGATTGATGTAGGTGCGGCGCTGCCAGACCGAGGTCGGAGCGTTGGTGTAGAACGAGAAATCGCCGTCGGCCCAGTCCGGGTTCTCGGTCATGAACTGGTCGATGTACGGCTGCGAGGCCTTGTTGTAGATCTGCTGGACGCGCGCTTCCTTCTGGCAGCTGTCGGCCAGCGCCGAATTGACGCCGCCGCCGACCGGGAACAGCCCGGTGTTGCAGACACTGGCCTTGCTGTTGCCGGGGATGTCGTAGTGCGAGATGCGCTGGCGCGAGACCTGCAGGTTGGTGGAGAGATTGCGCTGGTTGTTGAAGTTCATGCGGAAGCCCTGCGCGTCGGCGGCATTGAAGCCCTTGCGCAGGACCAGCTCCATCGACTGGTCCTTGTCTTCCATGCTGCGCGAGATCAGGCCCGAATCGATCTCAACGCTGCCGCCGATCGCGTTGCCGCCATAGCGCACCGTGTCGGAGGATTTGTTGACGGTGACGCTGCGCACGAACAGTGGATCGAACGGAATGTTGATGTCGCCGCTGATCGCGTTCATGCCCAGAATCGACTGGCCGTCCTGCAGGATCTGCACGCGGTTGCCGCTGAGGCTGCGGATGACCGGGGCGCCCGCGTTCGGCCCGAAGGCGCTGCTCTGCACACCGGAGACGTGTTCGAGCAGTCCGCCGAGGGTGCGGTTCTGTGCCTGTGGGTTGTCGACGGTGACCCGGCTGTCGATGCGCGAGGGCTGGAAGGCCTGGACCTGGAGGGTGGGGAGGGTGGGTTCGTCCGCGGCCTGGGCGGTGTGGACGGCGAACAGAATGGCTGCAGCAAGGAGATGGCGGCGCATGACACGATCCGTGAAGTTGACGTGAAATGTTATAACGTAACTATTTGTATCGACAAGGCCGGATTGGCCCTTGCCATGAGGGCTGGATATGAGAACGATTCGCATATGAGAATGGCGGGCGATTCTTCACGGGCGCACCATGCACAGCCTCACCCTTGCCGACCTCGACCGCCTGGGCCGCAGCAGTGGTTTCCGCTATCGGCTGCCTGCGCGGGCAACCGCCGATCTGCCGGGCTCGCATTGCGTGGTGCAGGGCAGGGTCGAGCAGCGCCGCCTGCGTCCGGGCGTCCATCTGGCGTTGTCGGATGTGATCGCGCACCAGCCGTTCGAGGCCATATCCGAGTCGCCGCCGGCGTTCTCGGCAATCGTGATGCTCGAGGGCCGCGCGGGTGCGCGCCTGGCAGGGCAATCAATGATCGGCATGCGCCCGGGTGCCGGCGCGATGGTGATGGCCGACGCCACGCCGATGACCGCGATACACCCGGCAGGCCAACGGATGCGCAGCCTGAATGTATCGCTGGGCGCACCGGCCGAGCTTGATGACCCGATGATCACCGAACTGCTGCGTGCAGCGCATCGCAGCGGTGGCCAGCAGCTGCGCAGCTGGCAGGTGCCCGGGCATCTCGAGCACGCCGCCGACCAGTTGCTGTCGGGCACCTGGCAGGGTGCGATGCATGCATTGCTGTGCGAAGGCGTTGGTCTGCATATGCTGGCCATGGCGCTGGGCGCGCCGGCACCGGAGGCATCACCCGATCTGCGCGTTTCAGCGCGTGATCGCCGCATGCTGCAGCGGGTGATCGACTGCCTGCAGGCGGCGCCGGCCGCTGACCACAGCCTGGAGGATCTGGCGCGCCTGGCCTGCATGAGCCCGAGCAGCCTGCGGCTGAAGTTCCAGCAGGTGCACCGGTGTTCGGTGTTCGCCTGGCTGCGCGAGCGGCGCCTGCAGCTGGCCTGCGAGCAGCTGCGGCAGGGCTGCAGCGTGCAGCAGGCCGCGCATTTCGTCGGCTACCGGCACGCCACGAATTTCGCGACCGCATTCCGCACGCGCTACGGCATCGCGCCCAGCCAGCTCCGCTGATTCCCGGCCACCGCCGGCAGCGCGCATACGCCTGCTGCGTCCGCGCATACGTGCGCTCACGTTCAAATGACAATAATTCTCATCCGGCCTTTCCCTCCTGCTGGATCTCCCATGCCTGCCTGTTTCCGCCCGTGTGCCCTGGCAACCGCCATCGGCACGACCCTGGCGCTGTTCAACGTTGCCCACGCCGCCGAGCACAGCCCTGCCGCGACGACCTCCCAGCTCACGACCGTGCAGGTCACTGCCGACCTTGATGGCAGCACCGAAACGTCGCGTTCCTACACCACCGACTCGATGGGCACGGCGACCGGACTGTCGCTGACCTCGCGGCAGACCCCGCAATCAGTCAGCGTGGTCACCCGTCAGCAGATCGAGGACCGTGGCCTGCTCAGCACCGCCGATGCCCTGGCGACCGCACCCGGCATCTCGGTCACGCGCAGCGATGCCAACCGCTATTCGTTCTCGGCACGTGGCTTCGACATCGACAACTACCAGTTCGATGGCGTGGTGATGCCGGTGCTGTCGCCATGGAACTTCGGCGAGAACAATCTGGACATGGTGGTGTACGACCGCATCGAGATCGTGCGCGGTGCCAATGGCCTGATGACCGGCGCCGGCAATCCCTCGGCGGCGGTGAACTATGTGCGCAAGCGCCCGCTGCGCGGGTTTGCTGCCAGTGGTGGCATCAGCCTCGGCAGCTGGGACGCACGGCGCGCGTGGGCGGATGTGTCCAGCCCGTTGAGCCGGGAAGGACGCGTGCGTGGTCGCCTGGTGGCGGCGCACGCAGAGGGCGACAGCTACACCGCTGGCCTGGACAGCACCGCAAAGACACTCTACGGCGTGGTCAGTGTGGATCTGGGCGAGGACACCGGATTGATCGCCGGTATCTCCTACCAGGGCAACGACAATCGTGGCTTCGGCAGCGGCTTCGCGCTGTTCAACGCCGACGGCACGCGTACCCGCTTCGACCGCTCGGTATCGGCCACCGCGCCGTGGGCACGGATGACCACCGATACCCGCAACGGCTTCTTCGATTTCAACCATCGCTTCGGCAACGACTGGCAGGCGCGCGTGTCCTACAGCCGCTCGCATACCGACATGGAGATGAAGCATCTCTATCGCGGAGGTTATCCCGACCCGGTGACCGGGGCGATGCCCACTGGCAACAGCTTCACGCGCTACGACGGCCCGGTGCGCCGCGAAGCGATCAGCGCCAGCCTGACCGGTCCGTTCCAGCTGTTCGGCCGCCAGCACACTGCGTCCATCGGCTGGTCACGCTCGCGCGATGAGATCGCGTTGGGCCAGTATCGGGCGCTGGCGCCGCTGCCGCCGTTGGCCAGCTATCTGGACTGGCACGGGCCGGGCACGCCGGAGCCGACGTGGGCCAGCAGCAAGACCCAGGCCGATGATCTGGACAACCATCAGAGCGGTGCCTACGCGGTAGCGCGGTTGTCGCTGGCCGATCCACTGCACGTGAACGTTGGTGGCCGCCTGAGCAACTGGGAAACCGACCAGGTCTACTTCGGTGCCAAGCGGAAGTACCGCTATCGCAACGAGTTCGTACCGTATGCCGGCGTGGTCTGGGACCTCAACGGCTACAGCAGCGTGTACGCCAGCTACACCGGCATCTTCAAGCCGCAGAACAACCGCAATGAATCCGGGCAGATCCTCGACCCGGTCAGCGGCCGCAGCTATGAGCTGGGCCTCAAGGGCAGCTGGCTGCAGGAACGCTTGAATGCGTCGGCGGCGTTGTTCCGCACCCAGCAGGACAACCTTGCCGAAGCGACCGGTGGGTTGATTGAAGGCAGCACGCAAGCGGCCTACCGCGCGGTGAAGGGCGCAACCGTGGACGGCCTGGAACTGGAACTGGCCGGCGAGCCGCTGCCGGGCTGGAGCCTGGGCACCAGCTTCACCACCTTCATCGCGCAGGACGCGCAGGGCCGGGCGATCAATACCGCCAAGCCGCGCAGCCTGTTCAAGCTGTTCACCACCTGGCGCCTGCCAGGTGCCTGGGACCGGCTGACGATTGGCGGTGGCGTGGACTGGCAGAACCGCATGTACCAGACCGCCACGGCACCCGGGAATCGCCGGGTGCCGGTGCAGCAGCCCGGCTACGCGCTGGTCAACCTGATGGCGCGCTATCAGTTCAGTTCCAACGTGTCGGCGGCGATCAACATCAACAACCTGTTCGACCGGCACTACTACTCGCAGATCGGCTTCTACAACCAGGGCTGGTATGGCGCACCACGGAACGTGATGTTCACCGTGAAGGTTGGCTATTAAGGCACGGGGTTGCCGCGCGTTCAGCGCCCTGCCTTGTGCGGGGCGCCGATGCTGTGCACGATCCGAGGCGCTGCGCCCCACAACGCGTCACGCAGCACCTTCTTCACTGGAACGGAGCAACGTATGAAGCTGTTGTCCGCTGTGTTGTTGTGTGCGCTTTCGCTCTCCGCCGTTCCGGCGCTGGCAGTGGAAGCTTCGCCCTCACCACTGCTGGGGCGCTGGTCGCTGGATATCGCCACGTCTGCGCTTCCCGAAGCGCAGCGCCCGAAGCACGTGGTGCTCGAGTTCAAGGACGCCGGTGCGGGGCGTTGGAGTTCACACGTGGACATCGTCCTGCACGATGGCAAGACCATGAAGTCCGACGGCACGTTGGCGCTGGATGGCACGCCGGGTGCCTTGTCCGGCACCTACGGCGCGGACAAGGCCAACCTGAAACTGCCGGCCCCGAATACGCTGGTGATGCAGTTGGTGGATCACGGGACGCCAGCCTCCACCCGCATCTACACCGTGGCGGATGACCAGGCGACGATGACCGAGACCAAGGCGTTCTACGGCCATGACGGCACGCCGATCCTGCAGACCAACCTGTTCAAGCGCATGCCGTAGCGATGCTGTGTTCACCACGCCCGCCGAACGGGCGTGGTGAACGCAGCGGCCTTACACGGCGGCCGGATCGCGCTTGCCGGTGTCGATGCCGTACATGTCGATGGCGTCCTGCATCCGCGAGCGCTCGATGCGGCCTTCATCGGCCAGCGACTTCAGGGCGGCCAGCACGATGAAGTGGCGATCCACTTCGAAGAACGTGCGCAGCGATTCACGCGTGTCGGAGCGGCCGAAGCCATCGGTGCCCAATGCGGTGAAGCGGCGGTCGTTGATGAAGGGACGGATCTGGTCGCCGACGATCTTCATGTAGTCGGTGGCCACCACCACAGGCCCTTCGTGGCCCAGCAGGCACTGCTGCACGTAGGGTACGCGCGGTTTCTCGGCCGGGTGCAGCAGGTTCCAGCGCTCGGCGGCGAGGCCGTTGCGGCGCAGTTCGGTCAGGCTGGTCGCGCTCCAGACATCGCTGGCGACACCGAAGTCCTGTTGCAGCAGCGCGGCCGCCGCTTCCACTTCGCGCAGGATCGCGCCACTGCCCATCAGCTGCACGCGTGGCTGTGAGGTGCTGTCGGCGGCTGCAGGGCGCAGCAGGTACAGGCCCTTCAGGATGCCGGCCTCGGCGCCCTCGGGCAGTGCCGGCTGCGGGTAGTTCTCGTTGAGTACGGTGATGTAGTAGTAGATGTCTTCCTGATCGACGTACATGCGGCGCAGGCCGTCATGGATGATCACTGCCAGCTCGTAGTTGTAGGTCGGGTCGTAGGACACGCAGCTCGGAATCACCGACGACAGCACGTGGCTGTGGCCGTCATCGTGCTGCAGGCCTTCGCCCATCAACGTGGTGCGGCCCGACGTGGCACCGAGCAGGAAGCCGCGGGTGCGCGCGTCGGCAGCGGCCCAGGCCAGGTCACCCACGCGCTGCAGGCCAAACATCGAGTAGAAGATGTAGAACGGAATCGTCGCCACGCCGTGGTTGCTGTAGGCGGTGCCGGCGGCGATCCAGGAGCAGATCGCACCGGATTCGTTGATGCCTTCCTGCAGGATCTGGCCGTCCTTGGCTTCCTTGTAGTAGCTCAGCTGGCCGGCATCCTGGGGCGTGTACAGCTGACCCAGGTACGAATGAATGCCGATCTGGCGGAACAGGCCTTCCATGCCGAAGGTGCGCGATTCATCGGGCACGATCGGAATCACCAGCTTGCCCAGTTCCGGGTCCTTCAGCAGGCTGGTGAGGATGCGCACGAAGCCCATGGTGGTGGACTGGCCGCGATCGCCGCTGCCCTGCAGCTGGGTGTTGAAGATCGACAGCGGCGGCAGCGGCAGCGGATCGACCTTGGCCAGTCGCGCCGGCAGCTGGCCGCCCTGGATGCGGCGGCGCTCGGCGAAGTAGGCCGCCTCGGGGCTGCCCGGCTCCGGACGCAGATACGGCATGTCCTCCAGCTGCTCGTCGCTGACCGGCAGGTTGAAGCGATCGCGGAAGGCACGCACCGCATCGGCGCTCATCTTCTTCAGCTGATGGTTGATGTTCTGGCCTTCACCGGCTTCGCCCATGCCGAAGCCCTTGACCGTCTTGGCCAGGATCACCGTCGGCCGGCCGCTGGTGTTCACCGCCTGCTGGTAGGCGGCGAACACCTTCTGCGGATCATGGCCACCACGTGCCAGCGCCCAGATATCGTCGTCGCTCATGTGCGCGACCAGTTCCAGAAGCTCGGGGTAGCGGCCGAAGAAATGCTCGCGCACGTAGGCGCCGCTCTGCGACTTGAAGGTCTGGTAGTCGCCGTCCACGCATTCCATCATGCGCTGGCGCAGCAGGCCGCTGTGGTCGCGGGCCAGCAGGTCGTCCCAGCCACTGCCCCAGATCAGCTTGATCACGTTCCAGCCGGCTGCGCGGAAGGTGCCTTCCAGCTCCTGGATGACCTTGGCATTACCGCGCACCGGACCGTCCAGGCGCTGCAGGTTGCAGTTGACCACGAACACGATGTTGTCCAGCCGCTCGCGGCCGGCCAGCGAGATCGCCGCCAGCGATTCGGGCTGGTCCATCTCGCCGTCGCCGAGGAAGGCCCAGACCTTGCGGCCCTGGTGTTCTTTCAGGCCGCGGTATTCCAGGTAGCGCATGTAGCGCGCCTGGTAGGCGGCGGTCAGCGGGCCCAGGCCCATCGACACGGTGGGGAACTGCCAGAACTCCGGCATCAGGCGCGGGTGTGGGTACGAGGACAGGCCTTCGCGACCGGCTTCGCGGCGGAAGTTGTCCATCCTTGCCGGATCGATGCGGCCTTCCACGTACGCGCGTCCGTAGATGCCTGGCGCGGAATGGCCCTGGATGTAGATCATGTCGCCGTCGAAGGTGTCGGTACGGCCACGGAAGAAGTGGTCGAAGCCCACGTCGTACAGCACCGCCGCTGACTGGTAGGTGGCGATGTGACCACCGACGTTGGAGTGCTTGCCCGCGCGCAGCACCATCACCATCGCATTCCAGCGGATCATCGCGTTCAGGCGGCGCTCGATGGCCAGGTCACCCGGATAGGCCGGCTGGCGCTCGGGCGGGATGGTGTTGACGTAAGCGGTCCATGCGCAGGTATGCAGGTCACCGTGCTGCTGCGCATCCAGCTCGCTGAGCTGGTCGATCAGGTAGTGCGCGCGCGGCCGGCCACCGGTCTGCATCACCGCCTCCAGCGATTCACGCCACTCTCGCGTTTCCAGTGGGTCGGTATCGAAGGGGATCAGGGCTTGGTTCATGACTGTCTCCAGAGGGCGGCGGTGGGACTCCTGCCTGGGCGACAACACCGGCAGGGCGCACAGCACTGGAGCGGGGTCGCAACGGCGGGGCCGTGACGCGAAGGGCGACCGTCGCGGTCACCGGGGAGGCAAGCGTAGGCCTGGCCCCGTGCCTTCGATAGGCGGGCCCGGCTTGGGTCTCTGGCAAGCAAGGGTTGGCGCGGTGCGCCGTATCATGGACGGATGTGCTGGGCGGGGAGTGCCTGGCCTGGCCGCCTGCTGCAACGCCACTGTCATCGATGGCCGTCACCCTGCTGGCCTTTCCAGCCTCGGGGTGGTTGGCCGGCCGTGAACAGCGTGAGGATCTGGGAGAAGAGCTACGCGCTGCGCCGACGGCTGCTGCGTGGCTTCTTCCTGCGCCGCGGTTCTGCCAGCGAAGACGCCGAGGACCTGGCGCAGGAGGTGTACCTGCGGCTGCTGCGGACCACCGGCGAGAATGCCGCAGCGATCGAGAACCCGGAGGCCTACCTGTTCACGGTCGCGGCCAACCTGGCACGCGAGCATGCGCGCGCGCGTTCGTCGCTGCCCCCGCTGGAAGACGTTGATCTGCTGGCGGAAGTGCTGAAAAGCGAAGAAGACATCGAAGGCGAGTTCGAGCGCGCGCAGCGCTGGAACGATATCCGCACCACCATCGCACGACAGCCGGCGACCACGCGGCGGGTGATGGAGCTGCACTACCGGGACGGGCTGGATTGCCCGGCCATCAGCCAGCAGCTGCAGGTGTCGGTGCACATGGTGCGCAAGCACATCGGCAAGGGGCTGGAGGCCTGCAGGAAGGCGCTGGGCGCCAGGGAGCATACATGAACCGGAACGCATCGCCCGTGGCCGACGATACGATCGCCTGCGAGGCCATGGACTGGTTCCTGCGCAATCGCGAGGGAGCGCTGGACGAGGCCGGGCGGGTTGCGTTCCTGGACTGGATGAAGCGCTCGCCCGAACACGTGCGCGCCTATATGCACGCCCTCGCGCTGCACCTGCAGGTCGGCGAGGCACTGCAATCGCCGTTGCCTGAAGAGGCGCCGGTGCCGCAACGGCAGGCGGCGGCCAAAGTGGTGCCTCTGTTCGGTAGCGCATCCGCCGCGCCGCCCGCTGCGCCGCAGCGCCGCCGCACGCGCAGGTGGGTGATGGCTGCCGCAGCCTGTATCGCCCTGCTCGGCGTGGGCCTGGTTCCGCAGCTGATGCCCACCGAACAGCTGTACAGCGCCGACCACGGTGAACTGCGTGACCTGGTGCTGCCCGACCGGACACAGGTACGGCTCAATGCGGACAGCCGACTGCGGGTACGCATGGGCTGGTTCAGCCGCAAGGCGGAACTGCTGCAGGGCGAGGCAACGTTCGACATCGCACGCGATCGGCGCCCGTTCGAAGTGCAGGTGAACGGGTTGCAGATCCGCGACATTGGCACCGTGTTCGACGTATCCCGGCGATTGCAGGGTACGCGCATCGGCGTGGTCTCCGGCGAGGTGGAAGTATGGAGCCAGGGCACGGACGTGCGGCGCCTTGCACAGTTGGGCGAAGGCCGGGTCGTGCAGGTCGACGCGCGCAGCCATGCCGTGGAGTCGCTGGATGTGCCGCTGCCGATGCTGCTGGACTGGCAGCAACGCAAGGTGTCCTTCCTGGACGAACGACTGGATGAGGTGGCTGCCGCCTTCAACCGGCACAACCAGGTGCAGGTTCGGGTGCTGGATGAACGCGCGGCGTCGGCGCGGTTGTCCGGCAGTCTGGACGCGCATCGCATCGGCGCGCTGCAGGCCTTCCTCGAACGCGATCCACGCTTTGTCGTGCGTCGCGAAGGCGACACGGTGCGGGTCGGCAGTCGCTGAAGGCGACGTGGCCGCGCACTGTCAAAAAAGATTCATCGAATCCGCGTTCTCCACTTCGGTGGAAGCGGGCTCTTACTTGGGAGAAGCCGCTGACGATCCGCAAAGCGGCACCTGCTGCATTCTCTCTTCCAAGGACCCGTGATGCGCAACACGCTCTACCTGTCGATCATCCTCGCCCTGTCTCCCTGCAGCGTTCCGCTGGCGTCTGCGGCTACCGTCGATGGCCTGGAGGCCCGCGTGTCGGCGCCGATCGCGGCGCAGCCGTTGGCGCGTGCGCTGGAACAGTTGTCGCGCAGTTCCGGCGTGCAGTTCCTGTATTCGGGTAGCAGTGAAGCGCACATGGCCGGGGCGGTGCCGCGCGGTGCCACCGTCAAGCAGGCACTGGACGCGCTGCTGGCAGGGACCGGCCTGGGCTACACCGTGATGGATGGCAACGTCATCGCCATCGATCCGGCGCCCGCACGCAACGAATCGAAGCCGGCCGCGCCGAAGCCGCGCGAGGCCGAGGCGGTGGTGGCGCCGACCCTGGGCACGGTGAAGGTGATTGCCGCGCATGAGGTGATCGACCAGAAGAAGACCTCGCCGGTGATCAAGGATTCGGTGGTCTACGACGAGATGGACAGCTACGGCGACGAGACGCTGGCCGAAAGCCTGATGGCCGCGCCGGGCCTGAGTGCGGTGGAGGATGCCGGCGAGCCCCGTTACGTGACGGTGCGTGGCGTGCAGGCCAACCTAAACTACACCACCATCGATGGCATCGCGATTGCCAGCGTGGGTGGCAGTGGCTCGGGTGAGCGCATGAACAACCTGCAGCTGATTCCCAGCGACATCGGCACCCGTACCGACATCTACAAGAGTTTCAGCGCCGAGCAGGCGCCGGACGCGATTGGCGGCGTGATCGACATCATCAGCCGCAGTGCCTTCGACCGTTCCGGAAAGTACGTGTTCGCCGACGTGGCCGGTATCTACTCCACGGCCGAGACCAATGTCGAGCGCAGCGCCGGTGGCAACCACGAGACCCTGGGCCACTTCGGCAAGAGCGCCAAGATGGTGTTCTCCAACCAGTTCGGTGCCGACCAGGAATTCGGCATCGTCGCGGTGGCGCGCTATGAGCAGCGTTCGCGCAACAGCGTCAAGCGCTGGGTGGAGTCGAACTACTACTACAACGACGCCGGCAAGTACCTCACCGACGGCAGCACCGGGCCGGACGAGGCCAAGGGCTGGAACGGGCTGCGTGCGCCCGGCAATTTCAGCACCGGTACCTACACCAACTTCATCACCAACTTCGGTGGCTCGGCCAAGATGGAATGGAAGCCGTCGGACGATCCGTTCTACGCGTCGCTGCTGTTGTATTCGTACCGGTTCTACGAGAACTCGACGATGAACAAGACCGACCTGTACGGCAACGCCAAGTTTCCGATCCGCAACCAGACCGAAGACAGCGGCACCACCCAGATCAACAGCATCTACATCAAGAACCGCCACGACCGCTGGGACCGCAGCAACCGCGGCGCCATCGCCAGCTTCAATTGGGATATCGGTGATCGCTCGCGGCTGACCCTGCGCGGTGGCCACACCGAAGAGACCTTCCACAACAGCCAGGTCTACTGGGGGGTACGCGCCTACCCGAGCAACCTGTTCGTCGACTACGAGAACGACAGCCATGGCTTTCCCAATGCGGTGGCGGTATCCGATTCCAGCCTGCTGACCAGCTCGGCGTTCAAGCTCAACCCGGCACAGGCCTATGTCTCGCCGCGGGATGCCAAGGAGAGCATCGACAACCTGCGCGCCGACTTCAGTTACAACATCGATGCCGACGCGCGTGGCTTCGGCCTGGCCGCCGGCGCCGAGTACCGTCACCTGAAGATCTGGCAGGACATCGACTTCGACTACTACAAAAGTAGTGCCACGCTGAACGATTACCTGTACCCGGGTTCGACCCTGCTGGGCAGCGTGCCGGGCTTCCCGTTGATCGACAACCGCAAGTGGAACGAGGAGCTGGCGCCGACGCTGGGCAGCAACAACGCGGCCTATCCGAATGCCAACTTCACCAGTGACTACAAGTACGTGGAGGACATCACCAACGCCTATACCTCTGCCCACTATGCCTGGGACCGGTTGCTGCTGATCGGTGGCCTGCGCTACGACCACACCCGCTTCGATGCGTACAGCCCGTTCAGCGACGATGGTGGCACCACCTATACATCGGCTTTCCGCAAGACGAGCGGCGGCTACAACAACCTGCTGCCGTCCTTGAATGCGACGTTCAAGCTCACCGAGGACCAGCGCCTGCGCTTCTCCGCCAGCCGAACGCTGGGCCGGCCGACGCCAAGCAACATCGCCCAGGCCACCACCACCAGCTGTGGCGATGACGAGGAGGGCAGGGGCTTCTGCACCATCAAGCAGGGCAATGCCAACCTGCAGCCGCGGCGCTCCACCAACATCGACCTGGCGTGGGACCTGTACTTCAACGGCAACAATGGCCTGGTCTCGATCGCGCTGTTCGACAAGGTGATCAAGGACGACATCTACACCCTGACCACGTTCGAGAACGTGGGTGACACGCGCTACCGGGTCACCCAGCCGATGAACACCGATGAGTCCAGGCTGCGCGGCGTCGAGTTCGCGGTGGCCAACCGCAACCTGCAGTGGGGCCGCCAGCGCTTCGACATGTACTTCAATGCCACGCGGCTGGAAGGCCAGACCAACTACCGCATCAGCGATGGCACCGAGCGCCGCCTGGACCGCCTGCTGTACCAGCCGGACTGGTCGCTCAATGGCTCGGTGATCTGGCGCATGCCGTGGAAGAGCGCGCAGCTGCGCCTGTCCGGAACCTACCGCAGCCGGATGCTGGTCGACTTCGGCGATACCCAGTGGCTGGATTCGTACTACGACCCGTACATGACCTTCAACATGGCCTTCAGCCACAAGGTCAGCAGGCACGTGACGCTGAAGTACGAGGCCAAGAACCTGTTCAACACGCAGCCGACCTACAGCACCGGTCCGAACGGGCGCTTCCGTACCGAGATCGACGACTACGGCCGCTTCTTCTACTTCCACATCATCTACAACTGAGGGCACAGCCGTGGAGACAATCAATCGCAGGCGATTCCTGGCCCTGGCCGGACTGTCCGCTGCCGGCGCCTGGATGGGCACGGCGCGCGCGCTGGCCGCACAGACCGATGCCACCGCGCTGAACCCGCGCAACCTGCTGGCCTCGCCGCGGTTCGCCAGCACGCCGTTCACCCTGGGTGTGGCCTCGGGTGATCCTTCGGCCGATGGCATGGTGCTGTGGACACGGCTGGCGACCGAACCGCTGGTGTTCGGCGGAGGCATGCCGACCCGGCCGATGGTGGTTGAATGGCAGGTGGCCGCGGACGAGCGCATGCGCAAGGTGGTGCGCCAGGGTTCGGCGATGGCCCATCCCGAGCTGGGCCATGCCATCCACGTGGAGCTGGAAGGATTGGCACCGGGCCGACCCTACTGGTATCGCTTCACGGTGGGCGGCCATGCCAGTGCGGTGGGTTGCACGCGCACGTTGCCTGCGGCCACGTCGGCGGTGGATCGGGTGCGCTTCGCGGTGGCTGGCTGCCAGCACTACGAAGAGGGCCACTACACCGCGTGGCGGCGCATCGCCGAGGAACCGCTGGACTTCGTCTTCCACTACGGCGATTACATCTACGAAGGCGAAAGCCAGCCGGGCCTGCGGAAGATGAACGGCCAGCCGTTCACCAACCTGCGCAATCATGTTGGGCCGCAGACCTACACGCTGGACGACTACCGCCGCCGCTACGCCCAGTACAAGAGCGATGCCGACCTGCAGGCCGCACATGCGTCGGCACCGTGGTTCGTCACCTTCGATGACCATGAAGTGGACAACAACTGGGCCGGTGCCGAAGACCAGGACGATACGCCCAGCGAAGTGTTCCTGCTGCGCCGCGCACAGGCGTTCCAGGCCTACTACGAGAACATGCCGCTGCGCCGCTCGGCATTCCCGCGCGATGGCCACATGCAGCTGTACCGGCGCGCACGCTACGGTACGCTGATGGACCTGCACCTGCTCGACACACGCCAGTACCGCAGCAAGCAGGTGAACATGGCGCTGCGCGAGGAGGTGGAATCGCCGGAGCGCAGCATTGTGGGTGCGAAGCAGGAGCGCTGGCTGTTCGACGGCCTGGCCGATGCCGCGCCGCGTTGGCACACCATCGCCCACCAGGTGGCGCTGGGCAACTACATGCGCGAGAAGGACGGCGTGGTGCAGTCGTCCGATGACCAGTGGTCGGGCTATCTGGACAGCCGCCGGCGCCTGCTCGACCACATCCAGAAGGTCGGCTTCGGCAACGTGGTGACCGCCTGTGGCGACGCACACCGGCATTACGCCAGCGACCTGGTGCAGGACCATCGTGATTCGGGCGTGGTCTCCAGCGAGTTCCTTGCCACTTCGATCACTTCGGGGGCCGATGGTCAGGGCGTGGACGCGTACGCCAGCAATCAGCTCGCGCACAGCCCTTACCTGAAGGCGACCACCGACAAGCGTGGCTATGTGCTGTGCGATGTCACCCGTGATGCATGGATCGGCGATATGAAGACGCTGGATTCCGTGATGCGGCCGAACGGCACCGTGCAGAGCTGGAAGCGCTACGCGGTGGAGCACGGCCGGCCGGGATTGCAGGATGCCTGATCGGCCCAGCGGCTTGTAGAGTCGAGCCATGCTCGACTGCTTTTTCCGATCAATGATCGAACAGCGATCGAAAAGCAGTCGAGCATGGCTCGACTCTACAACGGCGGGGCGACTCAATCGTGCTCGAACCGCAGTGGTTCGCTGCCCATCGCCGGATCACTGGTGCCGGGGCGACCATCCTCGGCGCGGCCCGCCAGGCGCAGCACACTCTCACCCGCGCTGACCTGCAGGTCATACCAGCCGGCGGTAGGCGTTGCATCCCACGCCAACGAAGTCTCTGCATGCGCGGGCAGTGCCAGCGTCTGCTCGGGCATGTGCCCGGCATAGGCACCGGCATGCACGCGCAGTTGCTGCGCGCTGTCACCCAGATTGCGCAGGTGCAGCCGCAGCTGGCCGTCCGCAGGCTCGACCGCAGCCTGTACGGCCGGTGCCTTGGCCGCCCCCTGGAAATGGCGGTGGAAGCCGTTCGGGCCCAGCAGCCACAGGTCATAACGGCCCTGGGCATCCAGCGGCCAGCGCTCCTGCAGTGCTGTGCCTGGTACCAGCGTATAGCGGCGTGGCACCGCACCCAGTCGCAGCCGATCGTAGACATGCAGGACCGCGGCTGCACCTTCGCAGGACAACGTCAGGTCCACGCCCGAGCCGTCGATCGCAGCAATCGATGCCTGTGGCCGATAGGGCAGGGCACGCGCCGGGCGTACGCCGCTTTCCTGTTTCGCCGGCTTCAGTCCGTCCGGCAACGCCGGCACGGTGCGTCCCGGCAGGGCGGCGGCACGTGCGGCCACCGCGCTCACGTCGGGCAGGCCGCGTACGAACGGACGGGTATCGCGCTGGGCGAAGTCGAAGGCGTTGCTCAGGTCCCCGCAGACCGCACGGCGCCAAGGCGAGATGTCCGGTGCGGCGACGCCGAAGCGGCGTTCGATCAGCCGTATGACCGAGGTGTGGTCATACACCTGCGAATCGACCCAGCCACCTCGGCTCCACGGCGAAATCACGTACAGCGGCACGCGCGGGCCCAGCCCATACGGGCGGCCGTGTAGTTCGGCCGCGTCGTACTTTTCGTCGCCCGGCGCCGGATTGCGGTGGTACTCGCCCTCGGTGCTGACCGAAGACGCACCCGCCCATCCGCCGTCCACGGGCGAAGGTGGTGCCGGTGGCGGCATATGGTCGAAGAAGCCGTCGTTCTCGTCGAACATCAACAGCAGGGCGGTGCGGCTCCAGACTTCCGGATCGGCGGTCAGTGCATCCAGCACGCGCGCGGTATAGGCCGCGCCCTGGGCCGGGCTGGAGGGGCCGGGATGCTCGCTGCCGGCCGCATCGGCGATGATGAAGCTGACCTGCGGCAGGCGTCCGTCGACCACGTCCTGGCGCAGCTGCGCCAGGCCACGCGTGCTGACCCCGCGTGCGCGCAGCTGCGGGTCATGCCCCGGCGCAGCGCGGTAGGCCTGGCGGAAAGCCTCGAAGCCGGCCAGAGGGTTGTCGGTGAAGTTGTCGGCCATGTCCTGGTAGATCTGCCAGGACACACCGGCCTTCTGCAGGCGTTCGACATAGCTGGTCCAGCGGTACGACGCCGGGTGCCCGCCCTGTTCGGGGAAGTTGTCGTGCGAGTTGGCGATCACCGGGCCGCCGGCACGCGCGTGCGCATCATTGTGGCCGGTCCACAGGAACACCCGGTTCGGGTTGGTTCCGGCCTGCATCGCGCAGTGGTAGGCGTCGCAGATGGTGAAGGCATCGGCCAGGGCGAACTGGAAGGGCAGGTCGCTGCGCTGGAAGTAGCCCATCGAGTGGTTCTGCTTGGCCTTCGGCCATTGCCCCATGCGCCCGTGGTCCCAGGCCCGCTGTGCATCCGGCCAGGTGTGCGGCGTGCCTTCCACCCGCATGTAGCCGAAGTGCGCAGCGGTATCCAGCGGGAACGGTGCGATCGCGCGCTTGCCGCTGGCATCGGGTTGCAGCCACAGGCTGCGCGCGCGGCCGCCGGCCTGCAGTGCCTGCGCCGGAGCGACGAAGCGATCGCCGAAACCACGCACGCCCGGCAGCGTGCCGAAGTAGTGGTCGAACGAGCGGTTCTCCTGCATGAACACCACGATGTGCTGCAGGTCTTCGAGGCTGCGCGTCTGCGCGGCAGGCGCGATCGCTGCGGCACGGGCGATGCTGGGCAGCAGCGGGGAAAGGCCGGCGGTTACGCCGGCCTGCAACAACCGGCGTCGGCCGATATCGGTCACGGGCTCACTCACAGGTCCACACGGAAGGAGATGCCGACGGTGCGCGGGGCGCCGATGAAGGCGTTGTCGCGGCCGTCCACCCCTGCAAGATACCGCTTGTCGGTCAGATTGCTCACCACCAGGTTGGCGCCCATGCCCTTCAGGCGCGGCGACAGGCCCTGCAGGTCGAAGCCGATGTTGGCGTTGAACACGGTGGCCGAAGGCAGCTTGTTGACGTTGGCGGCATCGAGGTAGCGCGTGCCCAGGTAGCGACCGGACAGGCCGAAGTTCCAGTTCTCACCCTGCCAGTCCGCCGACAGGACCAGGGTCTGTTCGGGCTGGCCGATCACCTTGGCGCCGTCGACGATGCCCAACTGGGTATCACGTGCGGCATCGCCACTGCCCAGGTACTTGGAGCGGTTGTAGGTATAGGCGGCGTTGAGGCGCCAGCCGTTGTCCCAGCCATAGCCGAACGCCGCTTCCAGGCCGTTGCTTTCCACGCCGCCGAAGTTCTCGTAGACGCCGTCGGTCTCGCCGAGGTAGTCGATGCCGCTGACGAAACCGGCCGGCAGGTAGACGATGCGGTTGTCGAACTTGATGTTGTACAGGGTGACCGAGGCGGTCAGTGGCCAGCGGCTGATGCGCATGCCCACTTCGATGTTGTCGGCGGTTTCCGGCTCGACGTTGCGGAAGCGCTGCGGGTCGGTCTCGCCGAGCACGCCGGAGGGAATGGCGGCGAAGTTCTGCGAGAAGCCAGCGAACAGCTCCATGCCTTCCACGCCGGGCGCCCAGGTGAAGCCGGTGGACAGCAGCGGATCGGACTTGGAATCGGATTTGACGTGCTCGCTGGCACCGATCACGCGGCGGCGCGACTGGTCGACGAAGAACTGCTTCACGCCCAGGCGTGCGCTGAACGGCCCGAAGCGGGCCACGTCCTCGACGTAATACATCTGCTCGTCGACCTTGTACTTGTCCTCGAACTGTACCCAGTACGGCTGGTGGTCGAAGGCGATGTCCTGGCCGACGTTGAGCAGACGGTGCCAGTCGCGGCGCGCCGAACGGTCCAGCTTCTCCACCCACAGGCCGCCGCGGATCGTGTTGTCGACTGCGCCGAAGGTCTGGCGCCACTCGACGTCGGCCGTCACGCCCATGCGGTCGTTGTCGTAGTGGGTGTGGCGGTAGGACTGCGCGCCCAGCACGTTGCCGGCGTAGCAGTTCGGATCGTACTCGGCGGTGAAGCCGAGGCGTGGGGTGCAGCTGGCCAGGCGCTGCGCGGCGCTGCCATCGGGATTGACGAAAAAGATCTGGCCACGGTTGCTGCCGCCATACACGGTCTTTCCACCGATGTACTCCGACTCGGGGCGGCCGGCACCATCATCGCTGACCTGTGCCAGGTACGGTGGCAGCCAGTCGCCACGACCTTCCATGCGATGCCCGTAGGCGGCCACCGAGGCCTTGAAGCCGTTGCCGCCGTCGAAGGCTGCACGCAGGTAGCCGAAGGTGTTCTCGCGCAGTGCACGCGAGCCGGAACGGTAGTTCTGGTCCAGATACGGAATGCCGGTGAGGGTGCCGACCAGGTTGTCGCGATCCGGATTGGTAGCGAAGCCCTTCGGTGAGACGCTGGTGTATTCCGGCTCGTCGGCATCGTTGTAGGACAGGTAGCCGGTCAGCGTCCAGCGGTCCAGTTCGGTGATGAACTTGCCGGCGATGTGGTCGTTGCTGGTCTTGCCGCTGCCATCGATCCAGTCATGCACGCGCGCCGACGAGGCACTGACCCAGGCGCGGGTATGGCCGCCGAGCAGGCCGGTGTCGTAGCGCACGTAGTACTTGCGCGCTTCGTTGTCACCGGCACCGATCACGAAGCGCAGGCGGCTGTCCTGCAGCGGATCGCTGGTGAGGAAGTTGAGCGTGCCACCCAGCGCTTCGTTCGAGCGCGAGGAGATATCGGCAGTGCCCTGGCTGACTTCCACCGTTTCCAGGTCGAGCGTGTCGATGTAGCGGTTGGCCAGCGAGCCGCCGCCGTAACCCGAACCGCCGTTGGGCAGGCCGTCGATGGTCGTGCCGATCTGCTGGGTGTCGCGGTTGGTGACGAAGCCACGCATGCTGATCTGCGTGCCCCATACCGACGAGCCGGTGGCATCAGCTTCGCTGACCACCACGCCGGGCACTTCATTGAGCGCGTCGTTGACGCTGCTCATCACCGTCTGGCGGTTCAGCGTTTCCGCGCGCACCGAGGTCTTGGCGTAGCTGGTGGCCTGGCCGATCACCTGCACCTGGTCGAGGGTGCGGGCCTCACTGCTGCGCGCTTCAGCGGCATCGCCCTGCGGTGCTTCGGCCAGGGCGTCCAGTGCGGGGGCGATCAGCAGGGCAAGCAGCGAGACACGGGGAAAGCACGCAGACGTTCGCATCGAGACCGGACCTTCAGAGGAGGGAAGCCCCGGAGTGTCGGCAACGCCAATGACATCGGCATGACGTGACGATGCAGGAATCGTGTTGTGCGACGGTCGGCACCCGCCACTTGCTTCAGTACCGTGCGTCCTTGGGTTTCGGGTCGCGCGGCCAGTCCTTGCTCTTGTTGGCGAAGTCCGGCCGGGGCTGGTTGATGAAATAGCCGGCGATGTCCACTGCATCCTGGTCTGGCATTACCTGCTGGCCCAGTGGCGGCTCGCGGGTCACCGCCGGCGGCATGTTGTGCTTGATGAAACCGGCCGCCTTGTACAGGCGTGCCATGCCAGCGCCGATGTTGAAGCTGTGGTCGCCCCACAGCGGCGGGAAGGCGATATCACCGCTGGCGTCGCGCCGGCCTTCACCGTTGTCGCCATGGCAGGCGGCGCACTGCACGGCATACAGCGCCTGGCCACGGATCGGGTCCGGGGTCAGCGTGCTGTCGATGGGCCCCTCACTGGGGGCGGCCACCTTTGCACCGTCTGGCACGGGACCGCTCAGCCACGCCATGTAGTCGAGCATCGCGCGCATCTGCGGCGCGTCCTTCGGCAGCGGCTTGCCGTTCATCGAACGCTGCAGGCAGCCATTGATGCGCTCGGCCAGCCCGATCACCTTGCCCGGCCGCGGCATGTAGCGCGGATAGGCGCCACCACCGGTGTTGAAGTAGTGGTTGCCGAACGGCCGCTTGCCTTCGGCCATGTGGCACGAATTGCAGTTCAGATCGTTGCCGACGTTGTCCGGCAGCAGGCGCGCGGTCTCGTTGAGGATGCGGCGTCCAAGCATCACCGATTCGGCATTGCCCAGCCCGGCGATCTCTTCGGCGCTGGGCGCGTGGTAGTGCCCGACCACCTTGCCCTGTGCATCGAGGATGTCGATCGTGCTGGCTACGGCGGCATCCAGGTCCGGGTACAGATGGCGATAGGCGAGGGTGCCGGCACCGGCCAGCAGCACGAGGGTGACCACGCTGCCGACGAGCAGGCGAGAGCGTCTGCGCGAACGTTTCATCGTGCGGCCTCCTGCGGAACGTAGTGCACCGGCTTGTCACGCACCACCCGGCGCATGCGCGCCACCTCGACCTCGCTCACCGCGCTGGCCTGGTTGCCCCAGCTGCTGCGGATGAAGGTCAGGATCTGGGCCAGCTGCGCATTCGGCAGCTGCTCGAAGCCGGGCATGGTGAAGGCCATGCGGTCGTGCAGGGTATGCGGCGTGCGGCCGCCGATCAGGGTCACCTGTACCAACGAACTGGGATCATCGGCGAATACGATCGAGTTGCCGGCCAGGGCCGGGTAGACGCGGGGCATGCCGCGGCCATCGGCGCGGTGGCAGGCCTGGCAGTGCTCGGCATAGGCCAGCGAACCGGCCACCCGGTAGTCGCCATTGCGCAGTGCTGCGGTGGTGGTGTCGGTCCCCGGCGACCACTGTGCGCTGCGGCCCTCACGCGCCGGCAGCTGCTTCAGGTAGCGCGCCATCGCCAGCAGGTCAGCGTCGGACAGGTACTGCGTGCTGTGCTCGACCACATCGGCCATGCCGCCGAAGGCCGCCGAGCGATCGGTGCGTCCGGTGCGCAGGAAGTCGACGATCTCGCCCTCGCTCCAGCTGGCCAGGCCGGTCGACTCGTTGCGCAGGTTCTTCGCGTACCAGCCTTCGAGCACCGAGCCGGACAGGAACTGGCGGCTGCCATCATCGGCCATCGCCTTTTCCTGGAATGCCAGGCCGCGCGGTGTATGGCAGGCACCGCAGTGGGCCAGGCCTTCCACCAGTTCAGCGCCACGCTGCTGGCCGGCATCCAGCGACGGATCCGGACTGAACGAGCGCGGGCGCGCGAACAGCAGCTGCCACCAGGCCAGTGGCCAGCGCATGTTGGCCGGCCACGGAATCGTGCTGTTGGCGTTGCTCTGCTTCACCGGCTGCACCGAGCCCATGAAATAGGCATACAGCGCCTTGATCTCGGCATCGCTGGCGATCACGTACGAGGCGTACGGCATTGCCGGATACAGCGGCTGGCCATCGTGTCGGAAGCCACGGCGCACCGCACGCTCGAAGTCGGCGTAGTCGTAGGCACCGATGCCGGTGTCCGGATCGGGGGTGATGTTGGTCGAATAGATCGTGCCCATCGGCGTCTGCATGCCCAGGCCACCGGCGAACGGCTTGCCGCCCGGTGCGGTGTGGCAGGCCGCGCAGTCGGCGGCACGCGACAGGTACTGCCCCTGCGCGATCAGCGCCGGATCGTGGATGTCGACCTGCGCGGTCTGCCGCGGTGCGAACCAGTAGGGCGTGCTGCGGGCGATGCCGTAGGCGGCGGCCAGCGTGGCGGCCAGGGCAATGGCGAGCTTGAACGAGGTGCGCATGGCGGCACTGTGGGCAATCCCGCGCGCGCGTTCATTGATCCGGATCAATGACTGAACGGATACAGCTTGTACACCAAGCTGAATCGTTCCTGCGTTGTCATCAAGCCGTCATCCACGCGCGATAGATGGCCGGTCTATTGGGGCGTTAACGTCCCAACCTGTCTGATTCACCCCTATGACGTGATATGAAGCGCCTGCTGCTGCTGTTGCTGGCGTGCGCCGGCTTGTGGCTGGCTGCATGCTCCTCCTCCATCAATGCCTCGTCCACCTCGCTCGCCGATCGGCTGATCGCGCCGGGTGGGGTGTCGACCCTGCTTGATCGTCCGCGCATCGCTGCGGCCATCGCCGAACTGCCCAACCGCCATGGCTTCGCACCGGGCCGCGATGGCGTGCCGATCTTCTGGCGTGTGTTCGACCCCGGCGACTACGGCGCGCGTTACCACTACCTGCCGCAGCGCCACGAGAACGGCCTGCCGCTGGATACCGGCCTGAGCCTGGCCGTGCCGCAGCCGTTCCATGCGCAGGCGCCGCGCGGTACCGTGGTGCTGCTGCACGGCTGGATGATGAACGGTGATTCGATGCTGCCGTGGTCGCTGCAGCTGGCCGAATCCGGTTATCGCGTGATCACCCTCGACCTGCGCAACCATGGCCAGTCCGGCGCCGGTCCGTCCGGCTATGGCACCTATGAATCGGATGACGTGGTCGATGTGATCGGTGAGCTGCGTGCACGTGGCGAAGTGACCGGGCCGCTGTACCTGTTCGGTGTGTCGTACGGCGCGGCCACGGCGGTGTTTACCGCCGACAAACTGGGCGACCAGGTGGAAGGCGTGGTGGCGATGGAATCGTTCGCCAATGCCGGCGTGGCCATCCGCACCATGATCCCGCACCTGATGGGGCTGCAGCCGGAAGGCCTGAAGGCGCAGGCGGTGGCGTCGTACGCGCGCTGGCGCTACGGCGGCCAGGACATCAACCAGGTGATCGCCGCCGCCAGCCGCCGCATCGACGTTGATCTGGACCGCGTGGACGTGGCACGCGCGCTGGCCGATACCCGCGCCTGCGTACTGCTGCTGCACGGGCAGGGCGACCAGCACATTCCGGTCAGCCAGGGGCGCGAACTGGCCCTGGCCAACCCGCGAGCGCACTACATCGAAATGCGTGGCGAGGATCACATCACCCTGCCGTTGCGGCTGGACCTGCTGGCCGGGGTGGTCGATGACTGGATGGCGCGCGACGAGCACCATCCGCAGAGCGCGTGCCCGGCACCGCAGCTGCCGGCCCAGGCCGAGTGGCTGACGCACAGCTGAGAAAAGGGGACGGAGGGGATTAAGTCGTTTGCAGCACACCCGGGGCAGAAAAGACTTAATCCCCTCCGTCCCCTTTTTCTGTCAGGCCACGCGTCGTGCCAATGAGCGCGCAGACGCCGCGACGCCGAGCAGCAGCGCGGCCACGCACAGGAAGGCGAAACCGAGGCTGGTGGCATGCGCCAGTGCGCCGATCGCTGCGGGGCCGGCGAGGATGCCGGCGTAACCCAGCGTGGTGACCGCGGTGATGGCGATGCTCTCCGGCATCACCCGCTGCTGGCCCGCCATCGAGAACAGCGCCGGCACGATGTTGGCGCAACCCAGCCCGACCAGCACGTAGCCGGCCAGCGCCACCGGGAACGAGGGCACCAGCGTGGCCAGGGTGAAGCCGGCTGCCGCGGTGATGCCACCGATGACCAGCGTGCGGGTCCGGCCGAGGCGCTCGACGATGCCGTCGCCGAACAGGCGCATCGCGGTCATCGCCAGGGTGAACAGCGCAAAGCCGGCGCCGGCCTGATCACGGGGCACCTGGCGTACGTCGGCCAGGAACACCGCGCTCCAGTCCAGCATCGAACCTTCGGCGAGGAATACCACGAAGGCCAGAGCACTGATGAACAGCACAACCCCATGCGGCCACGCCAGCATCGGGCCATCGTGCAGGAGGCGCTGTGGACGCCAATGCGGTGCCGCCAGTACGGCGACCAGCAGCAATGCCGCCACCGAAACCAGTGCGGCCAGCCACAGCGGCGTGCCGACGATCAGCAGCCCGGTCATGCAGCCGGCGCCGACGAATCCACCGATGCTGTAGAACGCATGGAAGCCGGACATCATCGCGCGGCCGGCATCGCGCTCGACCGCGACGGCCTGCATGTTCATCGTGCAATCCATCGCGCCCACGCCGGCGCCGAACACGAACAGCGCCGCCCCCAATGTGAAGGGGGAAGGGGCGAGCGCCAGCAACGGCAGTGCCAGCAGCACCAGCGTGCAGGTAATCACCATCAAGCGTCGGCAGCCGAGGCGGCCGGTCAGCGCGCCTGCCAAAGGCATCGCCAGCAACGAACCCAGCCCAAGGCAGAGCAGCACCGCGCCAAGGCTGGCATCGGTCAGCCCGGCCTTGGCCTTGGCATAGGGCACCATCGGCGCCCACGCGGCAGTGGCGAATCCGGGAATGAAGAAGGCGGCACGGGTGGCGTGCTGCTGGGCACGTGGGGATGAAGGCGTCATGCGCGATGCGAAGCTCCGGGGAATCAGGATGAAAACGTTTTCAGATTGAGTCGGCAAGTGCCATGTATGACATTGAACGACGCATACGATTGCAGTGACCCGATTGCGTCACCAGCGATTAACGCGGCTCGCGGACAGTGGCTGCACGGTCGGCATTCCGCCGCCCGCTGCCGGAGACCTGTACATGAGCACGACACCCACCATCCTCCTCGTCCATGGATTCTGGGGCGGGGCCGCACATTGGGCCAAGGTGATCCTGGAACTGCATCGCAATGGCCATGACCGTGTGCAGGCGGTGGAGTTGCCGCTCACGTCGTTGGCCGATGATGCAGGACGCACGCAGAAGATGATCCGGCAGATCGATGGACCAGTGGTGCTGGTTGGCCACTCCTATGGGGGCGCGGTGATCAGCCAGGCCGGCAACGAGGACAACGTGAAGGCCCTGGTCTACATCGCTGCCTTCGCGCCCGATGCCGGCGAAAGCCCGGGGGGCATCACCCAGCAGCACCTGCCGGAGGCGGCGCCGAACCTCGCACCGGACAGCGATGGCTACCTGTGGCTGCGTGCGGACAAGTTCCATGAGAGCTTCTGCCAGGACCTGAGCGACGACGAAGGCCGGGTGATGGCAGTGACCCAGAAGGCGCCGCTGGCCAGCACCTTTGGCGATGCGGTCAGCGACCCGGCGTGGAAGCACAGGCCGAGCTGGTACCAGCTGTCCCGCCATGACCGCATGATCGCGCCGGAGAACCAGAAGGCCATGGCTGGCAGGATGCAGCCCAAGCGACTGCTGGAGCTGGATGCCAGCCATGCCTCGCTGGCCTCGCGGCCGAAGGAAGTGACCGCGCTGATCCTGGAGGCCTGCGCCGCCATCGGCGGCTGAGCCTGCGGCAGCGCGCCGCACCACAGCACATCGCACGACAGCTGGGGCGCAGGGGAGTACACTCCTGCGCCTGCGGCCATCCGGCCGCGTCCCGTCTTCCCTCCAGCCGCCGCCAGAGGATCCCACCCGATCGTGGAGGTCCCGTCGTGCTGCCTGTGCCTGATGCCCGTATTCCGTCCCCGTTGCCGCGTCGCCGTGCATTGCCGCAGGCGCTTGCCCAGAGCCTGCTGATCACCGCACTGGCCAGCAGCGGCATCGCAGCCGCGCAGTCCACCACCGAGCCGGACAAGGCCCCCCGCACGCCGGCATCGCAGACGCTGCAGACCGTGCAGGTCACCGCCAACCTGCTCGGTACCATCACCGAGGGCAGCGGCGCGTACACGCCCGGTACCATCGCCACCGCCACCCGCCTGGTGCTGACGCCGCGCCAGACGCCACAGAGCATCAGCGTCATTACCCGCGCACAGATGGACGACTTCGGCCTGAACGGCATCGATGACGTCATGCGGGTGACCCCGGGCATCAGCATCGTTACCTACGACAGCGAGCGCACCGAATACTACGCGCGTGGATTTGCCGTGCAGAACTTCCAGTACGACGGCATCCCGATGTCGCGTGACTCGGCCTATTCGGCGGGCAACACGCTCAGCGATACCGCGATCTATGACCGCATCGAAGTACTCAAGGGTGCCACCGGCCTGCTGACCGGCATGGGCGATCCGGGCGCGACCATCAACCTGGTGCGCAAGAAGCCCGGCAAGGATTTCGCGGGCAGTGCTTCGCTGGGTGTCGGCCGCTGGGACGACTATCGCGCCGAGCTCGATGTCGGTGGCCCGCTCACCGCCGACGGTCGCGTGCGCGGTCGCGCGGTGGGAGCCTGGGAAGACAAGCACTCCAACCTCGACCACTACCAGCGCACCAGCAAGGTGGGCTATGCCGTGCTGGAAGCTGATCTGGGAGAGCGCACGCTGCTGTCGATCGGCGGCGACGTGATGGACAGCGATCCGAAGGGCTCGACCTGGGGCGGCATTCCGCTGCTGGACAGTGCAGGCAACTTCAATGACATGCCGCGCTCGTTCAACAACGGCACCCGTTGGAGTGGCTGGGGCCAGTATGTGCGTACCGGCTTTGCCACGCTGGAGCACACCTTCGACAACGATTGGGTCGCCAAGCTGCAGCTCAACCACCAGGTCAACGGCTACGACGCCGCGCTGGCCGGGGCGGCGGGTGGAAATCCTGATCCGGTCACTGGCGAAGGCGTGTCGCTATGGCTGGGCAAGTATGTCGGCAAGACCGTCAGCAACGCTGCCGACTTCTATCTGAGCGGTCATTTCGGCCTGTTCGGCCGCGAGCATGAGCTGGTGGTGGGCGGCAGTGCCTCGCGCAAGCGCTGGACCAATACCGGCTACTCGCCGCAGCCTGGCTACCCGACGGAAGTACCCGACTACCGCGCATGGCAGGGCGACATTCCCGAGCCGGAGTGGCAGCGCAGCTACAGCAACAACGAAGTGACGCGTGAGAACGGCCTGTACGTGGTCGGTCGTTTCGACGTGGCCGATCCGTTGAAGCTGATCGTCGGCAGCCGGCTGGCCAGCTACCGCTCGCCGGACACGCGCGAGACCGGCGTCTATGTGCCGTATGCCGGTGTGGTCTACGACCTGGGTGAGCACTACTCGGTGTACGCCAGCTACAGCACCATCTTCAAACCGCAGGGGCAGCGCGACGAGCAGGGCAAGGCGCTGGATCCGCTGGAAGGCCGCAGCTACGAGGTGGGCCTGAAGGCTGAGTTCTTCGATGGTCGCCTCAATGCCAGTGCGGCGCTGTTCCAGCTTGACCAGGACAACTTTGCCCAGCCCACCGGTGGCAAGACGCCGGATGGTCAGGATGCCTATCGCGCTCTGATGGGGGTGCGTACCAAGGGTTACGAGCTGGAAATGTCTGGCCAGCTGGCCGAGGGCTGGCAGGTGCAGGGTGGGTTCTCCCACAAGATCGCGCGCCAGGCCGGTGGCAAGGTGACCACGCTGGAGCCGGAAAACCAGTTCAGCCTGCACACCAGCTACCGCCTGCGCGGCGACTGGAAGGGGCTGACGCTGGGCGGTGGCGCGCGCTGGCAGGATTCCACCTTCGGCGAGATCACCAACCCGGCCACGCAGGCCAAGGTGGTGCATCGCACTCAGCCCTATTGGTTGCTCGATGCGATGGCGCGCTATGAATTCAACGATCGCCTGTCGGCCACGCTCAACGTCAACAACCTGCTGGACAAGCGCTACTACACGATCTTCAGCTGGTACAGCACCTACACCTGGGGTGAGCCGCGCAATGTGCGGTTGGCGATGACGTACAGGTTCTGACACCAGGTGCTGCACGAAAACGCCCGCGGTGCGTCATGGCATCGCGGGCGCTGCGGTTACAGCGGCAGGTCGAACACCAGCACTTCGGCGTCGTTGCCGTTTTCCAGGGTCAGCTGCGCTTCGTCGCTGACCTGCAGCGCATCACCGGCTTCCAGGGTGATGCCATTGACCTGCAGCTGGCCGCGGGCTACCTGCACATAGGCGCCACGTCCGTTGCCGAGCGCGTGGTGCAGCTTCTGGCCGCCATCGAGGATGGTGGCGAAGATGCGGGCATCCTGGTGGATGCGCAGCGAACCATCGGCACCGTCCGGCGAAGCGATCAGGCGCAGCTGGCCGCGCTTGGCTTCCGGGGCGAAGTGGGTCTCCTCGTAGGACGGCGTGATGTTCTCGGTGTCCGGGAAGATCCAGATCTGCAGGAAGTGCACGGTTTCGTCGGCCGAGTGATTGAACTCGCTGTGGCTGACACCGCTGCCGGCGCTCATGCGCTGCACGTCGCCGTAGCGCAGCACCGAGCCGGTGCCCATCGAGTCCTTGTGCTCCAGCGCGCCGCCCAGCACATAGGAAACGATCTCCATGTTGCTGTGGCTGTGGGTGCCGAAGCCCTGGCCGCCGATCACCTTGTCTTCGTTGATCACCCGCAGCGGGCCGAAGCTGACGTAGCGGGGATCGTAGTAGTTGGCGAAGGAGAAGGTATGGCGCGAGGACAGCCAGCCATGCTCGGCCAGGCCACGGGTAGCGCTCTTGCGGATCTGCAGCATGATGGAATCTCCTTGTTCGATGGTTTCGATGGGGCGGGGTGGGGCGGTAGCCGCCGTGTTTCCCCGTTGGAGAGAAGTATCCGCTTGCGCCGGGGGTTTGAAAAACGGATAGTTTTGACAGCCATCATCGAAAAATTCGAATGCTCAAGCTCAGCCTCGATGCCCTGCAGATCCTGGACGCCATCGACCGCCGCGGCTCGTTCGCCGGCGCCGGCAAGGCCCTGCACAAGGTGCCCTCGACCATTTCCTACACCGTGGCCAAGCTGGAGGAGGACCTCGGCGTCCAGCTGTTCGACCGGGTTGGCCCGCGTGCCGAACCGACCGAGGCCGGGCGCGCCCTGCTGGACGAGGGGCGGCATCTGCTGCGCGCGGCCCGCGAGCTGGAGCTGCGGGTGCGCCGGGTGGCGTCGGGCTGGGAGACCGAACTGACCCTGGCGGTGGACTCGGTGTTCCCGACCTGGCTGCTCGGTCCGGACATCGCTGCGTTTCGTGAGGCGGAGGCGCCGACCCGGCTGCGGCTGATCGGCGAGGCCCTGTCCGGCACCTGGGAGGCCCTGCTGGACCGCCGCGCCGACCTGCTGGTCGGCGCACCGGGCGAGGGGCCCAGTGGCGGCGGTTACGTGGTTGAGCCGCTGGGAACGGTGGAGTTCGTGTTCGCGGTCGCGCCGGATCATCCGTTGGCCAACGTGCCGGGCGTGCTGGGTCGCGAGCAGCTGGTCGAGCACTGCGCGATCGCCGTCTCCGATTCGGCGCGGCGGTTGCTGCCGCGCACGGTGGGCCTGTTGATGGGGCAGGAGATGCTGACCGTGCCGGACATGGCCAGCAAGCTGAAGCTGCAATGCGAAGGCGTGGGCTTCGGTTTCCTGCCCGAGCCGTGTGCGCGCGCTGCAGTGGCGCGTGGCCAGCTGGTGATCCGCGAGGTGGAGGAACACAAGCCGGAGGAAACGTTCTGGCTGGCCTGGCGCACCGGCGAGGATGGCGCGGCACTGCGCTGGTGGCGCGAGCGCCTGCGCAGGCCGGAGCTGCTGTCGCAGTGGTGGCAGTCAATGGCCAAGGGGTAGGGGTACGGCAGGGCTGCGCCCTGCACCTGCCGAAGCCGAAGCCGAAGCAAAAGCTGGTTTCCTGAGGGATGGCGGGGTGGGTCCGGTTGCGGGAGACGCCGTAAACCCATCCATGGGGGCTTGGCCGCGGCATCCATGCCGCGGACACTCCCGCAACCGGACCCACCCCGCCTTCGACAGTTTTCCGCGATCTGTCGGAACGGCGTACTGCTCTGGTAGGTGTCGACCTTGGTCGACACGGTAGATCCACGCCATGCGTGGATGAATTCATTCGATATCTGACAGATGTGTCGACCAAGGTCGACACCTACCAACAGTCGCGTGAACCTGTCGAAGGTGGGGCGGTGTCGGAGTGCGGGGTGTCAGCCGCATGGATGCGGCTGCCAAGCCTACAGGGACGTACTTGCGGCGTCCCCGCACTCCGACACCGCCCCGCCATCCCGCGGAATGCGCGCTGTTGCTGTTGCTGTTGCTTCTGCAGGTGCAGGGCGCAGCCCTGCCGAAAAACACGCATAAAAAAACAGCAGGCCGAGGCCTGCTGTTTCGGTGTAATGGTGCGCCCGGAGAGATTCGAACTCCCGACCGCCTGGTTCGTAGCCAGGTACTCTATCCAACTGAGCTACGGGCGCGCGGTACACAATCAACTTACTGCCTAATTTTACTGCATTTCCAGCGGCGGATGCTGGAAACCTGTCGAGTGGTGCGCCCGGAGAGATTCGAACTCCCGACCGCCTGGTTCGTAGCCAGGTACTCTATCCAACTGAGCTACGGGCGCCCTGCGACAGGAGCGGAATTATGCGGATGTCGGCGCGTACCGTCAACAGTTTTGTGAAAATTTTCATCCAACTGAATGAAAAAGCTGTCAGCCACGGCGTCCGGGGCCTTCAGCCAGGCGAAATGATCGGCGCGCGTGCCCAGCTCCTGCGCGGACAACACGCGCAGCTGCGCGTCCACATTCGGCAGCTTGGCCAGCAACGCCTGCATCGATCCGGTCGGTGCCAACCAGTCGTGCTCCATCAGCACCGCCTGCGCGCTGCCATGCACGCGCGCCATCTGCGCATCGAGGTCTTCGTCCATGCCGGCCGCGGCGTAGTGGTTGTTCAGGCCCACGCGCGCCCAGTCGGCGATCAGCCCGCGAGCTTCGGTGCCGCCGAAGCCGAGGCGCCGACCATGCAGCACGCCCTGGCGCTGCGCGATCCACGGCAGGAAGCGGTAGACCAACGGCAGCAGCCAGCCGCGCGGTGGCGGGAAGCCACGCCAGAACGGTGAGCCGCTGGCCGCCAACCACAAGCGGTTGAAGTGCTGCGGGTTGCGGCCGGCATGCACGCAGGCCAGCTGACCGCCGAGGCTGTGGCCGCCGATGATCCAGGGCAGGGCGCCGGCCTCATCATCCGCCGCGACAAGGACCGCCTGGCTGGTGGGCAGATCCTGCTCCAGTACTTCGCGATAGCCCCAGTCCTGCGTGCGCGACGGGCGCAGCGAGCTGCTGCCGTTGCCGCGCCACTCATGCAGGTACACCGCCACGCCCTTCGCCGCCAGCGCCTGCGCCAGCGGCAGGTAGTGGCGCGCGGCCACGCCCAGCGCCGGCAACCACAGCAGGCGCGCGATGGGCCGTGCGGGCACGCAGGCAATCACTTCATAGCGATGGCCATCGCCGCACTGCACGGCAAGGAGGGTCGGCGTCAGGCTCATGCGTGCGGTGCCGCGCCGAAGTGATCGAGCACCAGCACCTCGCTGCGGCCAGGCGCATAGCCCTGCTGCAGGCCGCGTGCAACGTAGTCGATGCCGGCTTCGCAGGCGTTGGCCAGGCTCAGGCCGTTGCACAGCTGCGCGGCGATGGCCGAGGCCAGCGTGCAGCCGGTGCCATGTGCATCCAGTGGCAGGCGGGCGTGGATGAATTCTTCGCTGCTGACGCCGTCGAAGTAGCGGTCGATCACGCGGTTGCCTTCCTGCAGGTGGCCGCCTTTCAGCAGCACCGCGCCGGCACCGAGGTCGAGCAGGGCGGAAGCGGCGCGCTCCGCGTCATCGCCGTTGCCGATCTTCCGTCCGACCAGCAGCTCTGCTTCCGGCGTGTTCGGGGTGATCAGCGTGGCCAGTGGGATCAGGCGCTCGCGCATCGCCTGCAGGGCGCTGTCTTCCAGCAGGCGTGCGCCGCTGGTGGCCACCATCACCGGGTCCAGCACCACGTGCGGCGGGCGATGGCGCTGCAGTGCGTCGGCGACGGTGTTGATCACCTCGGCGTTGGCCAGCATGCCGAGCTTCACCGCGTGGATGTCGAAGTCGTCGAAGCAGGCGTCCAGTTGTGCGCGCAGGAAATCGATCGGCGGCACGTGCACGGCAATGACGCCGCGGGTGTTCTGTGCGGTCAGTGCAGCGATCGCGGAGAGGCCGTGCACGCGATGTGCTGCAAAGGCCTTCAGGTCGGCCTGGATGCCGGCGCCGCCGCCGGAGTCGGAGCCGGCGATGGTGAGGGCGGATACGGGAGTGGTCGGGCTCATCCAGCGATTGTGCCGTGGTCCCGCTGGGGAAGGTAGATCCACGCCATGCGTGGATGTCCTTGATTCAATGCCGCCAGCGCGCCCATTGCTGGTACAGCACATAGCCCAGCCCGGTCAGGCCGGTCAGCAGGGCCGGGGCGAGCAGGGCGTCGTACTGCCAGCGCATGAACAGCCAGGCGCCGATCATGCCGCCGGCGAGGAAGCCGCTGATGATCAGGCCGCTGAGGGTCAGTCGTCGCACCTGCAGTGGCAGTCCGCGCAGCAGGTGGCCGAGGCCGATGCCGAGATCGGTGAACATGCCGCTGAGGTGGGTGGTGCGCACCACCGCGCCGCTGAAGGTGGTGGCCATCGCGTTCTGCAGGCCGCAGGCCATGGCGGCGGCCAGGGCGCCCCAGATCTGGTGCCGTTCGAACAGCGGAATGGACACCAGCAACAGCGCCGATTCCAGCGCCAGTGCCACGCCGTAGCGGCGGCCCAGCTGCAGGGTGCTGTCCTGGATCAGCAGGCCGCTGAGCATTGCGCCCAGCGAGAACGCGATCAGCAGGCCCCACAGGTGGCCGACCGCGCGCCAGTCACCCTGGGCCAGTGCCATGCCGAGCTGGCTGGTACTGCCGGTCATGTGGCTGACCGCCTGGTGCTCGAAACCGAGGAAGCCGACCACGTTGACCATGCCGGCCACGCACGAGAGCGCGACCGCGCCGATCCAGACCCAGGTGGGCAGGCGTATTCCCATCGGCGGGGCCCCTCAGGGCCCGCCGAAGCCGCCGTTGAACTGCAGCTCGCTGAAGGTGTTGCTGGCCGGGTCGAACACGGCGCCCCAGAACTGCGTGCCGCCGTCACAGACGCGGATCGCTTCGCGGGCCGGGTTGATGCCGCTGTCGTCGGGCAGATGGAAGGCGTTGATGTAGATCAGCCGTTGGCCTGCGCTTTCGATGCCGACGTACTGGCGGTCAAAGTCGAGCACCTTCGGCACCTGGGCTTCCAGCGAAGACAGTTTCGCCTCCAGCTGGTCGACCTGTTGCCGGCTGGGCGCCCAGTAGCCGCTGACCCGCCCGGCCTCGCGGCCGGGGCTGGGCCGCGAGCAGGTGTCGAGCACCTGCGCGGCAATGATCGGGCGGGTGACCACCCAGGACTGGCCGGTACGCTCGGCGGTCGGCACGCTGGCCGGGCCACGCGTGGTGGTGCAGGCACCCAGGGCGGCTGCGAGCGCGATCGCAGCCGTGGGCAGCAGCAGGCGGGTGCAGCGGTTCACAACACCTCCGAGGCGTAATCGGCCAGGCGCGAGCGTTCGCCACGGCGCAGGGTGATGTGCGCACTATGCGGCCAGTTCTTGAAGCGATCCACCGCGTAGGTCAGGCCCGAGGTGGTCTCGGTCAGGTACGGGGTGTCGATCTGCTCGACGTTGCCCAGGCAGACGATCTTGGTGCCGGGGCCGGCACGGGTGATCAGCGTCTTCATCTGCTTCGGGGTGAGGTTCTGCGCCTCGTCCAGGATCAGGTAGCGCGACAGGAACGTGCGGCCGCGCATGAAGTTCATCGAGCGGATCTTGATGCGGCTGGCGAGCAGGTCGTTGGTCGCCTGCCGCCCCCACGTGCCGCCTTCCTGGTTGTGCGTGAGCACCTCCAGGTTGTCGGTCAGTGCGCCCATCCACGGCGTCATCTTCTCTTCTTCGGTGCCGGGCAGGAAACCGATGTCCTCGCCGACGCTGACCGTGGCGCGGGTCATGATGATCTCGCGGTAGCGCTGCTGGTCCATCGTCTGCGCCAGGCCGGCGGCCAGCGCCAGCAGGGTCTTGCCGGTGCCGGCGGTACCCAGCAGCGTGACGAAGTCGATCTCCGGATCCATCAGTGCGTTGAGGGCGAAGTTCTGCTCGCGGTTGCGCGCGCTGATGCCCCATACGGCGTGGCTGCCGTGGCGGAAATCATCGACCAGCGACAGCACCACCTTGCCGTCGCCGACCACGCGGCTGACGCGCAGCTCGACTTCATCTTCGCCGGGCAGGTAGACGTACTGGTTCGGGTACCACTCCTCGCCATCCTGCGCCAGGATTTCGTAATGCGTGCGGCCCTTGTCGCTCCAGCTGCGCAGGTCGTCGCCGTGGCGCTTCCAGAAGTCTTCCGGCAGTTCGGTGGCGCCGGTGTAGAGCAGGCTGAAATCGTCCAGCGCGCGGTCGTTCTCGTAGTCCTCGGACACGATGCCGGCGATGGCGGCCTTGATCCGCAGGTTGATGTCCTTGGAAACGAACACCACCGGCAGGTCCGGGGTTTCTTCCTTCAGGGCCAGGATCGCGCCGAGGATGGCGTTGTCCGGGATCACCTTGCCGAAGCTCTTGCCGGCGTCGAAATGGCTGGTCTGGAAGCGCAGCTTGCCGGCGCTCTGCTTGCCGCGCAGCTGCAGCCCATTGGGGCGCTGCAGCGGAATGCCGTCGGCCAGGTTGTCCAGGCCGGAGGCCTGCACCAGCTCGTTGAGGAAGCGGCTCACCTGGCGGGCGTTGCGGCTCGCTTCGGAAGTGCCCTTCTTGCCGTTGTCCAGCTCCTCGATCACCTGCATGGGCAGGTAGACGTCGTGCTCCTCGAATTTGAACAGCGCGGTGGGATCGTGCATCAGCACGTTGGTATCCAGCACGTAGATGCGCTTGCCTCGGGTCATCGTCGATTCCTGGTTACGGACAGGGAAAAACCACCACGGCCTGCTGCAGGGCAGGGTGATGGCAGACACAGTAGGCAGTGGGACTCACTTGGACTGGGAGGCCTTCAGTTCGGCGAGAACGGCATCGGCATGGCCGGCAACCTTGACCTTGCGCCAGGACTGCACGATGCGGCTGTCGGGGGAAATCAGGAAGGTGCTGCGTTCGATGCCACGTACCTGCTTGCCGTACATGTTCTTCATCTTGATCACGTCGAAGGCACTGCACAGCGCCTCGTCGCCATCGCTGACCAGCGGGAAGCCGAAGCCCTGCTTGGCACAGAAATTGTCGTGCGACTTCACCGAATCGCGCGAGACGCCCAGCACGACCGCGCCGGCCTTCTTGAACTTCGGCAGCAGCGCGTTGAAGTCGATGCCTTCGGTGGTGCAGCCGGGGGTGCTGTCCTTGGGGTAGAAGTACAGCACCAGCCAGTGGCCGGCGTAGTCGCCGAGGGTGGCCTGTTCACCACCGGACAGCGCCAGTGGCAGGGAGAGGGTGGTGCTGTCCAGGGTATCGCCGTTGTTCATGAGGTCCTTCTGTCGAGCCTGGGTTCTTTCCAAGACAATTGCATGAAACGCCACGCGCCCGTGAGAGGCGCGCGAAAAAATCAGGAATTCATTCAGAACTTCATCGGGTCCATGATCGCGTCCAGGTTCAGGTGGTCGCAGAACTCAAGGAAATCGTCGCGCAGCGCGGCGATGTGCATGTTGGCCGGCACGCCGATGGTGACCTGTGCACTGAACATTTCCGCACCGGTCTGCATGGCGCGGTAGCGCGTGCTCTGCAGGTTCTCGATGGTGATGCCCTGGCGGTCGAAGAAGTCGGCCAGCTGGAACAGGATGCCCGGCTTGTCGGCGGCGATCACTTCGACGATGTACGGCAGCAGGTTGGACTGCGCCTGCTTGGCGGCGGTGCGGTACCAGACCAGCTTCAGGCCCTCTTCGCGCTCCAGCCGGGTCAGCATCGCCTCCAGCTTGGCCACCGAGTCCCAGGAGCCGGTGGCCAGGGCGGTGACCGAGACATCGCGGCCGACCGTGGCCAGGCGTGCGTCCACCAGGTTGCAACCGCTGTCGGCGATGCGGCGGGTGACGGACAGCAGGGGAGACTCCGGATGCGTCGTATAGGCGTTGATCAGGAGGTGGTTTTCGCTCGGCGCGGGGCGCGGGGTGGTGTCGGTCAAGGCGATTCCGGGTAATGCATGCGTTAGTCTGAATGCCCGCCAGAGGCGGGGATCCACCGGTGTCCAGCATACTTGCCCGTGCTTTCGCGCCGCAAGTAACATTCAGGTCGCCCCCAGCCTTTCGTGGCGGGCGTTTCCCTTCCCAGCCAAGAGCAGCACGTCCTTGTCCCTTTCCGGCCTCATCACCGCGCTGGCGACCCCGTTCCGGGCCGACGGCGCCCTCGATCCCGATGGTTGGCAGCGCCTGCTGCACCTGCAACTGGAGGGTGGCGTCCATGGCGTTGTCGTGGCTGGCTCGACCGGCGAAGCGGCGACCCTGACCGATGCCGAGTACGACCAGCTGCTGGCCAGTGCGGTCGAACGCATCGGCGGCCGCATCCCGGTCATGGCCGGCACCGGCCTGTCGGGCACCGCCAAGACCATCGAACAGACCCGCCGTGCCGCCGCCCTTGGCGCCAGCCACGCGCTGGTGGTCACCCCGCCGTACGTGCGGCCGACCCAGGCCGGCCTGATCGCGCACTACCGCGCGGTTGCCGACCAGGGCGGGCTGCCGGTCGTGCTGTACAACGTGCCTGGCCGTACCGGCTGCGACATGCAGCCGGAGACCGTGGCCGAGCTGGCCAGCCATCCCAACATCGTCGGCATCAAGGAAGCGGTGGGTGATACCGGCCGGGTGCAGGCGCTGCTCGCGCTGCGCAGCCCGCAGTTCGCGGTGCTCAGCGGCGACGACGGCACGGCTGCGCGTTCGATCCAGGCCGGTATCGACGGCCTGATCTCGGTGGGTTCCAATGTGCTTCCGGGCGCCTACCGCCGGATGTGCGAACTGGCCGCCGCGCACGATCACGAAGCCACCGGGTCGTGGGATGCGCGCCTGCATCCGTTCCATGATTTCTGTGGTGTCGAACCGAACCCGATCCCGGTCAAGGCGCTGCTGCGCCGCATCGGCATCGGTCACGACCTGCGCCTGCCGCTGCTGCCGCTGTCGGCAGCGCATCATCCGGCGGCCGACCATCTTGCCGGCGACATCGCCGCCCTCGAAGCCCTTTCCAGCCACTGACCTTCCGTCTTGGTCTGACCCAGGAGATTCACATGCGTCAATCCGTTTCCACCGTCCGCGTGCTGTCCTACGCCCTGCTTGCCGTGGCTGTCGCCGCCGGTACCACCGGCTGCTTCAAGCGTGGCGTCAAGGGCGACTACGCCCTGGCCCCGGAAATGCGTCCGCTGGAAGTGCCGCCGGACCTGAACCTGCCCAATGCCACCACCGACAACAAGGTGCCGGCGCTGACCTCGGCGACCAAGCCGGCGGCACCGGTTGCTGCGGCCCCGGCGGTGGGCAACACCGGTTTCACCATTGCCGGCGGCAAGGATGAAGCCTTCGCCAAGGTCGGTTCGGCACTGGAAGGCGTCGAAGGCGTGACCATCGCCAGCCGCGCGCAGCTGCTGGGCTCGTACGACGTGGCCTACGAAGGCAGCAATTTCCTGGTCCGCGTGGTGGCCGTTGATGCCGGCGCCTACATCTCTGCGGTCGACCCGCGTGGCCTGCCGGCCATCGCCGAAGCGCCGGTGAAGCTGATCGCCGCGCTGAAGGCGAAGCTGGCCCAGTAAGGGCTGGTCGGGTAGAGGCCAATCTTGGTCGGCGCTTCTGTGCCAACCAAGGTTGGCACCTGCCGAGAACAAAAAAGGGCGCCCATGGGCGCCCTTTTTCGTTGTCGCAGCGGGCGCTTGTCAGCGCTCCAGCAGCTTCAGCTTGTCCGGCTTGCCGTCCCATTCGCCGGCGTCGGCGGGCGGGTCCTTGCGCACGGTCAGCACCGGCCACTCCTTCGCCAGCTCGGCGTTGAGGGCAACGAAGCCCTCCTGGCCCGCAGGAACATCGTCCTCCGGGAAGATTGCATTGACCGGGCACTCCGGCTCGCAGAGGGTGCAGTCGATGCACTCATCCGGGTCGATCACCAGGAAGTTCGGGCCTTCGTGGAAGCAATCCACGGGGCACACTTCCACGCAATCGGTGTGTTTGCACTTGATGCAGTTTTCGGTGACGACAAAGGGCATGGGCTTGGGGGTGGATCGATTCCTGAACCCGCCAATTCTAGAACAGGTTGGCCCCCGGTGTCGGCGCGGGACGGAAAACGGGCGTCTGGCAGGCGCGGCCGTGGCGGTCATTGGCGGCACGGCAGGGCCTGTGCGACGCTGCGCGGCAACCGGTCCTGGTGGCCGGGCTCCCTTCCCAGCAGGATCATCCATGTCCCAAGCCCAGTCCGGCACCGCCTCCCACGGTGGTGAAAACACGGCGTTCATCGTCCTGATCAGTTGCGTGGCCACGCTCGGTGGATTCCTGTTCGGCTTCGACAGTGGTGTCATCAACGGCACGGTCGATGGCCTGCGCCAGGCCTTCAACTCCAGCGAGGCGGCGCTGGGTTTCGAGGTCGCCTCGATGCTGCTGGGCTGCGCGATCGGTGCATTCCTGGCCGGCTGGTTGGGCGACCGCCTGGGGCGCCGGGGTGTCCTGATCGTGTCCGCGCTGATGTTCCTGGTCTCGGCGCTGGGCGCCGGTGCGGCCCATGCTTCCTGGCTGTTCATCGCGGCCCGCGTGCTGGGCGGCTTTGCGGTGGGGGCGGCCAGCGTGATGTCGCCGGCCTACATCGCCGAAGTCGCCTCGGCGCGCTATCGCGGCCGGCTGGCCACGGTGCAGCAGATGGCGATCATCTGCGGCCTGTTTGCCGCCTTCCTCAGCAATTACCTGCTGGCCCGTGCAGCCGGGGCCTCCACCGAGCCATTGTGGCTGGGGCATGAGGCCTGGCGCTGGATGTTCTGGATGCAGGCGCTGCCGTCGGGGTTGTTCCTGCTGCTGTTGCTGGTGATCCCGGAAAGCCCGCGTTTCCTGGTGCTGAAGGGCCGTCAGGCGCAGGCGAGGGCGGTGCTGGCGCGGCTGTACGGCGAGGCCGCGGCCACGGCCAAGCAGGCCGAGATCGAGGCGAGCCTGGCCCAGGACCAGCACAAGCCGCGCTTCAGTGATCTGCGCGACAAGGTCACCGGCAAGTTGCGCCCGATCCTCTGGGTGGGCATCGGCCTGGCCATGTTCCAGCAGCTGGTCGGCATCAATGTGGTGTTCTACTACGGCGCGGTGCTGTGGCAGGCGGTGGGTTTCTCGGAAAGCGATGCGCTGCTGATCAATGTGCTGTCCGGCGCACTGAGCATCGGTGCCTGCCTGCTGACGGTACTGCTGATCGACCGCATCGGTCGCAAACCGCTGCTGTGGGTCGGCTCGCTCGGCATGTCGGTGGCGCTGGTGCTGATGGTGGTGGCGTTTGCCAGCGGCAGCCTGGTCGATGGGCGCCTGCAGCTGTCCGATGGCATGGGGCGGCTGGCGCTGGTTGCGGCCAACGTCTACGTGGTGTTCTTCAACATGTCCTGGGGCCCGGTGATGTGGGTGATGCTGGGCGAGATGTTCCCCAACCAGATCCGCGGCCCGGCGCTGGCCGTGGCGGGGGCCGCGCAGTGGACCTCGAACTTCGCGATCACCGTGACCTTCCCGATGCTGCTGGCCGGCATCGGCCTGGCTGGAGCCTATGGCATCTACGCGGTCGCCGCGATCCTCTCGATCTTCTTCGTGGTCCGCTGCGTGCGCGAGACCAAGGGCAAGGAGCTGGAGCAGATGGAAGGCTGACGGCCGGCCTGTGTTTCAGTGCCTCCTTTCTCCGTGGGGAGGCTGCAGGCCAGCCGATCCAGGACACGCCGTAAACCCATCCATGGGGGCTCGATGGCGCCATCCATGGCGCCAACGGTCCTGGATCGGCTGGCCTGCAGCCTCTCGACACATTGCGGGTGGCGGACGCAGGTCTGCGCGTCGGGATCGAATTGGCTGCGGAGGAGCGAGGTTGTTCGTGCCGCCGTCGCGGGAAATTGTCTGGAGGGGGTGGCCTGCCCCCTCCCACGCAGGAACAGGGAGGTGCTACTGCGACCAGGCCGACCGATGCCAATGCAAACCCCGGAAAACAGAAAAGCCCGCACGAGGCGGGCTTTTTCGGTTCCTGCTGCGGCGACTGGCGCTCCCTAGGGGACTCGAACCCCTGTTTTAGCCTTGAGAGGGCCACGTCCTAACCACTAGACGAAGGGAGCGTAACTGTGTCGCTGCCGGGGCAGGAGCGCTAGTATATGCACCTCGATGCCATTGGGCAATCCCGAAACTTCAACCGGAAGCGCCAACATCATTTCCTCTGCTACATCACCGTTCAGCCTGCGCGTCATCCCGCGCGACCAGCACACGATCTCCCGCAAGGACATCAGCCCGAACGCCCTGCGCGTGCTTTATCGCCTGCGCGATGCCGGCTTCGGCGCCTACCTTGTCGGCGGCGCGGTGCGCGATCTGCTGGTCAATGGCCAACCCAAGGATTTCGACGTGGCCACCGACGCCACGCCCGAGCAGGTCAAGCAGCTGTTCCGCAACTGCCGCCTGATCGGCCGCCGGTTCCGCCTCGCCCATGTGGTGTTCGGCCGCGAGATCATCGAAGTCGCCACCTTCCGTGCCAACAGCGATGACGGCAGCGGCGACCGTGAGATGGAAAACGGCATGCTCGTGCGCGACAACGTGTACGGCACCATCGAAGACGACGCCATCCGCCGCGACTTCACCTGCAACGCCCTGTACTACGCCATCGAGGACTTCTCGGTGCGTGACTACACCGGTGGCTTCGAGGACGTGCAGGCGCGCCTGATGAAGCTGATCGGCGACCCCGAGCAGCGTTACCGCGAAGATCCGGTGCGCATGCTGCGTGCGGTGCGCCTGGCGGCCAAGCTCGGCTTCCAGATCGAAGAGGGCACTGCCGCGCCGATCCCGCACCTGGCCGGCCTGCTCAACGAAGCCGCGCCGGCGCGCCTGTTCGAGGAAGTGCTCAAGCTGTTCCTGTCCGGGCATGGCGTGGCCAGCTTCGAAGGCCTGGAGCGTTACGGCCTGCTCGACGTGCTGTTCCCGGAAAGCGCCAAGGCGCTGAAGGCCAACCGTACCGGCGCGCTGCGCCGCATGCTGGTCGAGGGCCTGGCCAATACCGATGCACGGGTGGCCAACGACGAACCGGTGTCGCCGGCGTTCCTGTTCGCGCTGCTGCTGTGGCCGGCGTTCTGCCGCGCACAGGCGACCCTGCTCAAGCAGGGCGTGGCACCGGAAGAGGCGCAGCGCCGCGCTGCCGACCGCGTCACCGTGCAGCAGTTGAGCACCATCGCGCTGCCGCGCCGCTTCTCGCTGCCGATGCAGGAAATCTGGCTGCTGCAGTCGCGCTTCAGCTCGCGCCAGCGCAAGCGCGTGTTCCGTACCCTGACCCATCCGCGCTTCCGCGCCGCGTTCGATTTCCTCAGCCTGCGCCAGGTGGCTTCGTCCGAGCACGCCGCCGATGTCGAGTTCTGGCGCGAAGCGCAGGCGCAGTCCGGTCGTGAGCTGGAGTCGTCGCTGGATGCGATGCACAGTGAAGACGGCGATGACGAGAGCGGAGCGCCGCGCAAGCGCCGCCGTCGCCGCCGTCGTCCGGGTGCCCCGGCCGGTGCGGCGGGCGAGTAAGCGATGACCCTTGCCTGGATCGGCCTCGGCGCCAACCTCGGCGACGCGGCGGCCACCGTCGGCGCGGCGATCGCCGCGCTCGACGGCCTGCCTGCGACCCGCCTGCGCCTGGCCTCGCGCCTGTATGCCACGCCGGCCTGGGGCAATGAAGACCAGCCGCCGTTCGTCAACGCGGTGGCTGCGGTCGAAACCACATTGCAGGCCGATGAGCTGCTGCAGGCCATGCTGGCGCTGGAGCAGCGCTTCGGTCGCGTGCGCGATCCGGCAGTGCACTGGGGCCCGCGCGCGCTGGACCTGGACCTGCTGCTGTATGGCGCGCAGGCGCTCGACCAGCCTGGATTGAAGGTGCCGCATCCATACCTGCACGAGCGTGCCTTCGTGTTGGTGCCGCTCGCCGAAATCGCGCCGGAACTGACAATTCCTGGCCATGGACGCGTGCAGGATGCAGTGATGCGGGTCGATGCCTGCGGGATCGCGCCGATAGGGTGATAATGACCGGGTTATCTCCCCCGGTTATCAGCACATGAGCACCCACGCAGACAGCAAGCCCTGGACCGTTCCCGCCCTGGCCGAGGCCAAGCGCAATGGCCAGAAGCTGGTCATGTTGACCGCCTACGACGCCGGCTTTGCCCGCACCTTCGACGCCAATGGCGTTGACCTGATCCTGATCGGCGACTCGCTGGGCATGGTCGTGCAGGGCCATGATTCGACCCTGCCGGTGACCGTGGCCGACATGGTCTACCACACCCGCGCCGTGGCCCGCGTGCTGCAGCGTGCGCTGCTGGTGGCCGACCTGCCGTTCGGCGCCGACGCCACCCCGGAGCGCGCGCTGGATGCCTCGCTGCAGCTGCTGCAGGCCGGCGCCGAGATGGTCAAGATCGAAGGTGCCGGCTTCAAGGTCGACATCATCCGCTACCTGGTGGAGCGCGAGATTCCGGTCTGCGCGCATCTGGGCCTGACCCCGCAGTCGGTGCTGCGACTGGGCGGCTTCAAGATCCAGGGGCGTGGCGATGCCGCGCGCCAGCTGGTGGAAGATGCCAGGGCCGTGGCCGCTGCCGGCGCCAGCATCATGGTGCTCGAATGCGTGCCGACTCCGGTCGCCGCCGAAGTGACCGCTGCGGTGGATGTGCCGACCATCGGCATTGGCGCGGGCCCGCAGTGCGATGGTCAGGTGCTGGTGCTGCACGATTTCCTCGGCCTGGACAGCGGTCACCGCCGTCCGAAGTTCGTCAAGGACTTCCTCGCCGAAGGTGGCTCGGTGGCCGGTGCCACCCGCGCCTATGCCGACGCGGTGCGCGACGGCAGCTTCCCCGACGAACAGCACGCCTACGCCCAATGATCCAGACCTTCAACGAGCTCGGCGCACTGCGCGAGCAGATCGCCCAGTGGAAGCGCGAGGGGCTGCGCGTGGCGCTGGTGCCGACCATGGGCAACCTGCATGGGGGCCACCATTCGCTGGTGACCCTGGCCCGCCAGTACGCCGACAAGGTGGTGGCGAGCATCTTCGTCAACCCGACCCAGTTCGGCCCCAACGAGGATTTCAGCCGCTACCCGCGCACACCCGAGGCCGACGTGGCCGGGCTGGAACAGGTTGGCTGCGATGCCGTGTGGCTGCCCAGCGTGGAGGCAATGTATCCGCTGGGCGTGGACAGGACCACGCGCATGCACGCGCCGGGTGTCAGTGAAGTGCTGGAAGGCGCCAGCCGCCCGGGCCACTTCGATGGCGTGTGCACGGTGGTGGCGCGCCTGTTCCTGCAGGTGCAGCCGGACGTGGCCGTGTTCGGCCGCAAGGACTACCAGCAGCTTGCCGTGATCAAGCAGATGGTGGCCGAGCTGTCGTTCCCGGTCCAGATCGTCGGTGCGGAGATCGTGCGGGACGAGGATGGCCTGGCCAAGAGTTCGCGCAACCAGTACCTGAGCGCCGAACAGCGCCCGGTCGCGACCACCATCCACCGCACCCTGCTGGGGATGCGCGAGGGCTACGTCGCCGGGCAGGTGCGCGAGCGCATCGAGGCCGATGCCACCGCTGCGCTGCAGGCCGCCGGTTTCCAGGTCGACTACGCCGTGTTGCGCACTCCGGAACTGGCCGAGCCGACCTTCGACGGCGGTGGCCGCGTGGCGCTGATTGCCGCGCGGCTGGGCACCACCCGCCTGATCGACAACCTGGAGTTCTGAGCCGCATGCGGCTCCGGGGCGCCCGCAATGGGCGCCTCTCACATCCCACGGATGGGAGACTGGACATGACACCCCGCACCACTGACGCCGGCCGCCTTGCCCAGGCCTCGATCCTCGCAGTGCTGGCTGCCGGCATGCTGCCGGCGCAGCTGTTCGGCGGCCTGCTGTTCGCATTGGACCTTGGGCGTACGCCGGTGCCGGCCCTGATCGGTGGCGGGCTGATGTTCGTACTGGCGGTCTGCAATGCCATTGCCGTGCTGTTGCCGATGGCGCTGATCCTGCAGTCTCAGCAGCGCCTGCGCCGGGTCGGTTTCGTCCTTGTGGGGTTCGGCCTGGGCGCGCTGGCCATGGCCACCTGTGCCTGGCCGGGCGACGACAGCGGCCCGCTGCTGCAGCGCCTGCGCTACGTCGACACCTTCGATGTGATCAGCTATGGCCTGTCAGTGCTGGCTGCCGGGGGCTTCGGTTCGGTGGCCGGCTGGGCGTTCCATGCGGTGTTCCGCCTGTCGCTGGCAGGCAGCGTTGGCCCCATGCCGCCAGCGCTGCCGGGCGAGCGCGCCTGAACGGCCTTCAGCGTCCTGCTGCAGCCCCCTGATGACGGCCAAGCGGGTGCTAGAATCCGCTCTTTCCTTTGCCGTTGCAGCGCCCCCATGCACCTGTCCCTGCTCAAGACCAAGATCCACCGCGCCACCGTCACCCATTCCGAGCTGAACTACGAAGGCTCGATCGCCATCGATGACAACCTGCTGGCTGCCACCGGCATCCGCGAGTTCGAGCAGGTGCACATCTGGGACGTGACCAACGGTGCGCGTTTCTCGACCTACGCCATCCGCGCCGAAGCCGGCAGCGGCGTTGTCTCGCTCAACGGTGGCGCCGCGCGCCACGTGCAGGTCGGTGACATCATCATCATCGCCGCGTTCGCCAGCATGACCGAGCAGGAAGCTGACAGCTTCAAACCGAAGCTGGTGTACGTTGATGGCAACAACCAGATCACCCACACCAACGACACGATCCCGACCCAGGCCGCATGACAACGAACAACGGATTCGACTCGCTGCATTCCCACGCCCAGCGCCTGAAGGGCGCAAGCATTCCCAGCCTGCTCGCCGCCGAACCCGGCCGTGTACAGGACCTGGCGCTGCGGGTCGGTCCGTTGTATGTCAATTTCGCCCGGCAGAAGTACGATGCCGCGGCGTTGCAGGCGCTGTTGGCGCTGGCTGCCGAGCGTGATGTCGGCGGCGCCATCACGCGCCTGTTCCGCGGCGAGCGGGTCAACCTGACCGAAGGCCGCGCCGCGCTGCACACCGCGCTGCGTGGCGATGTGGTCGATGCGCCGGTGGCGGCCGAGGCCTATGCCACAGCGCGCGCGATCCGCCAGCGCATGGGCGTGCTGGTGCGCGCGCTGGAAGGCAGTGGCGTGACCGATGTGGTCAGTGTCGGCATCGGTGGTTCCGACCTCGGCCCGCGCCTGGTCGCCGACGCGCTGCGCCCGGTCACCGGTGCGCGCCTGCGCGTGCATTTCGTGTCGAACGTGGACGGCGCCGCCATGCAGCGCACGCTGGCCACGCTGGATCCGGCGAAGACCGCCGGCATCCTCATCTCCAAGACCTTCGGCACCCAGGAAACCCTGCTCAACGGCCAGATCCTGCACGACTGGCTGGGCGGCAGCGAGCGCCTGTATGCAGTCAGCGCCAATCCGGAACGTGCCGCCAAGGCCTTCGCGATCGCCGCTGATCGCGTACTGCCGATGTGGGACTGGGTCGGTGGCCGTTATTCGCTGTGGTCGGCGGTCGGTTTCCCGATCGCGCTGGCGATCGGCTTCGAGCGCTTCGAGCAGCTGCTGGAAGGCGCCGCGCAGATGGATGCGCATGCGCTGGATGCACCGCTGGAGCGCAACCTGCCGGTGCTGCACGGCTTGACCGACATCTGGAACCGCAACGTGCTGGGCCATGCCACGCACGCGGTGATGACCTACGACCAGCGCCTGGCGCTGCTGCCGGCCTACCTGCAGCAGCTGGTGATGGAGAGCCTGGGCAAGCGCGTGCAGCGTGATGGTGCGCCGGTCACCACCGACACCGTGCCGGTGTGGTGGGGTGGGGCGGGCACCGACGTGCAGCACAGCTTCTTCCAGGCGCTGCACCAGGGCAGCAGCATCATTCCGGCCGATTTCATCGGCTGCGTGCACAACGACGATCCGTACACGATCAATCACCAGGCACTGCTGGCCAACCTGCTGGCGCAGACCGAAGCGCTGGCCAATGGCCAGAGCAGCGAGGATCCGCACCGTGATTACCCGGGCGGTCGCCCGAGCACGCTGATCCTGCTCGACGCGCTGACCCCGCAGGCATTGGGTGCGCTGATCGCCATGTACGAACACGCCGTGTACGTGCAGTCGGTGATCTGGAACATCAACGCGTTCGACCAGTTCGGTGTCGAGCTGGGCAAGCAGCTGGCCAGTGGCCTGCTGCCGGCGCTGCAGGGCGAGGATGTGGCGATTGCCGATCCGATGACCCGCGAGATCCTGGCGCAGCTGAAGGGCTGATGCCCCCTGTAGAGTCGAGCCATGCTCGACTGCCTTGTGCGTGTAGTCGAGCATGGCTCGACTCTACAATCCGGTAACGCCGGGTCATGCCCGGCGGGCGCGACGCGGCGTCACCGGCTCGGGTCGCGCTCCGGGCTCGGCCGCTTGGCCAGCTTGCGCTGCAGCGAGCGCCGGTGCATGCCGAGCAGGCGCGCGGCCGCTGACACATTGCCGCCGGTCTCGTGCATCGCCTGCTGGATGTGTTCCCACTGCAGGCGGCTGATCGGCGTCATCGCATCGGGCACTTCCATTTCGCCATCGTCGGCCGGGCCGTCGTCTTCCTCGCCGAGGGCGCGCAGGATCATCGGCACCGTGGCCGGCTTCGGCAGGTAATCATCCGCACCCAGCTTGATCGCCTCCACCGCGGTGGCGATGCTGGCGTAGCCGGTCACCAGCAGGATGCGCATGTCCGCGCGCAGCGCGCGCAGCGGCTGGATCAGTGCCAGGCCGGAGTCGCTGCCCAGCTTCAGGTCGATCAGCGCGAACGCCGGTGGATGCTGGCGGGCCAGCGCCAGCGCACTGGCGGCATCCTGTGCGGTCTGCGTTTCAAGCCCCTTGCGGGCCAGGCTGCGCTGCAGGGTACGCAGGTACAGCTCGTCGTCGTCGACCAGCAGGCCCAGGGTGGAATGGTGAAGGCTCATGGGGTGTCCTCGCGTGGGGCCAGCGGCAGGCGGAAGCCGACGCGGCTGCCGGCCCCCTGGGCCGGGCGCATCCACATCTCGCCGTCGAGGCGTTCTATGGTGGCATGGGACAGGGCCAGGCCGACGCCCATGCCCTCGCTCTTGCTGCTGCCGAACAGCTTGCCCGGCAGCACGGCGGCACGGGCGTCGAAGCCATGGCCGTAGTCGCGGACTTCGCCGATCAGGTCGTCGCCTTCAATGCGCAGGTCCAGGTCCACGCGCGGCCGGCCGGCCTTCTCGCCGGCGTCGGCGGCGTTGTTGAGCAGGACCATCAGCAGATGGCCCACGCCCGGGTCGAGCGGCAGCCGCAGCGGCGCATCGTCGTTGCGGTGCAGGTCGATGGTCGGCCGCACCAGGCGCCATTGCTCCAGCACCTGCTGGGCGCTGGAGTGGCTGCGGCCCGGTGCGTCGGCCGAGGCCGGAGCAGCCAGCGCCAGCACGCGCTCCCGGCACTGCACCAGCAGCTCGCGCAGGGTTTCCATGTCCTCGCGCACTTCCGGCTCTTCGCTGCGCTCGGCGACGTCGTCGGCGAGCAGGGTCATCGTCGCCAGCGGCGTGTTCAGTTCATGCGCCACCGAAGCGGCATGGGTGGCCAGCGCGACGATGCCCTCGTTGCGGGCGAAGCGCTCGCGCAGTGCCGACAGTTCCAGTTCGCGCTCCCGCAGGGCCAGCGCCAGCCGGGTGGAGAAGGCCAGTACCACCGCAGCGGAAATCAGGAAGTTGGCGACCACGCCCCAGCGATTGAGGTCCTGCGCGCGGAAGTAACCGTCCGGCAATGGCTGGCCGAAGATGCCGCTGGCGGCGTAGCCGAGCAGGCAGGCCAGCGCCACCGCCAGTGCCCAGCGCAGGGGCAGGGCGAACGCGGCCAGCGCGATCAGGATCAGGAACAGCGAGCTGAACGGGTTGGCCATGCCGCCGCTCCAGCCGACCATCCAGGTCAGGATGATCACGTCCACCAGGATGTGGCCGAACGCGGTCAGCGGTGCGGTGTCGGCCGCTTCCGGGCGCAGCTGGGTATAGATGTTGAACAGGGCCAGCACCGCCACGCCGGCCCATAGCGGCAGCTGCGGCAACGGCAGGCCCAGCACCCAGGTGGCAACCAGGATGGTGGCGGCCTGGCCGCCTACGGCAAGCCAGCGCAGGCTGCACAGGGTACGGAGAAACGGGGCGTCGGGACCGGTCATTCACGCTCATCGTATGCGTTCACGGGCGACCGTGCCTGCGACAATAGGCCGCAGCCGTGCCACCGGCTGAATGCGAGTCACCCGGAATGCGGGGGCGGGCGGTAGAATGCGCCCATGCACGACGCCGTCACCCGCCCGACTCCTCCCTCCGATGCCACCTCCTGGCCCCGCCGCCAGACCCATGCCGTGCAGATCGGCGGGGTCACCGTAGGCGGAGGCAAGCCGGTGGTGGTGCAGTCGATGACCAACACCGACACGTCCAACGTGGCCTCCAGCGTGAAGCAGGTGGCCGAGCTGTGGCGGGCCGGTTCGGAAATGGTGCGTTTGACCGTCAATACCGTGGAAGCTGCTGCGGCGATCCCGCGCATCGTCGACAAGCTGGCGATGATGGGCATCGACGTGCCGCTGATCGGCGACTTCCATTACAACGGCCACCAGCTGCTGACCGCCGAACCGGCGTGTGCCGAAGCGCTGGCCAAGTACCGCATCAACCCGGGCAACGTCGGCTTCGGCAAGAAGAAGGACCTGCAGTTCGCCCAGTTGATCGAGTTCGCGATCCGCTACAACAAGCCGGTGCGCATCGGCGCCAACTGGGGCTCGCTGGACCAGGCCCTGGCGGCGAAGCTGATGGACGAGAACAACCTGCGCGAGCAGCCCTGGGATGCGGGTCGCGTGCTGCGCGAGGCGCTGATCCGTTCGGCGCTGGATTCGGCCGAGCAGGCGGTGGAGCTCGGCCTGCCGCGCGACCGCATCGTGCTGTCGGCCAAGGTCAGTGGCGTTCAGGAGCTGATCGCGGTGTACCGCGACCTGGCCCAGCGCTCCGATTTTGCCCTGCACCTGGGCCTGACCGAGGCCGGTATCGGCAGCAAGGGCATCGTCGCCTCGTCGGCGGCACTGAGCGTGCTGCTGCAGGAAGGCATCGGTGACACCATCCGCATTTCGCTGACCCCGGAACCGGGCCAGTCGCGCACGCAGGAAGTGATCGTCGCCCAGGAACTGCTGCAGACCACCGGCCAGCGCGCCTTCACGCCGCTGGTCACGGCCTGCCCGGGCTGCGGCCGCACCACCTCCGAGTTCTTCCAGGAACTGGCCAAGGTGGTGCAGAACCACGTGCGCGAGAAGATGCCGCTGTGGAAGATCCACCACCCGGGTGCGGAGAACATGACCCTGGCGGTGATGGGCTGCATCGTCAACGGGCCGGGTGAGTCGCGTCATGCCAACATCGGCATCTCGCTGCCGGGCACGGGCGAGACGCCTGCAGCACCGGTGTTCGTCGATGGCGAGAAGAAGGTGACCCTGCGTGGCGAGAACATCGCCCAGGAATTCGTCGCCCTGATCGACGACTACGTCGAACACAAATATGTCCGAAGCGCAGGATAAGCCCGCGATCCTTGCTGCGCCGGAGTCCGCCTCCGGTTTCCGACACTGGATGGCACGCAACGCCTGGCGCCTGGTGCTGCTGTTCGGCGGCGTGCTGCTGCCGCTGGCCGGTTTCGTCGCCCTGGCCGACGAAGTGCACGAGTTTGAATCGTTCCATTTCGATGCGCCGTTGCTGTGGCAGATGCATGGCCTGCATTCGCCGCTGCTGGACCGCTTCTTCGTGCTCATCTCGAAACTCGGCTACGAATGGTTCCTGATTCCGGCCGACGTGCTGATCATCGGCGTGCTGCTGGGCTACCGGCGTTGGCGCGAGGCTACGTTCGTGGCGGTCAGCTTCGTCGGCTCGGCGTTGCTGAACATGGGCAGCAAGCACTTCTTCCAGCGCCAGCGCCCAAGCCTGTGGGAATCGATCGCGCCGGAATCGACGTTCAGCTTTCCCAGCGGCCACGCGATGGGCTCGATGACCCTGGCCGTGACCCTGGTGCTGCTGGCCTGGAACACCCGCTGGCGCTGGCCGGTGCTCGTGCTGGCGCCCTCGTTCAGCCTGCTGGTCAGCGTCTCCCGGGTCTATCTGGGGGTGCATTACCCCTCCGACATCCTGGCCGGGTGGTGTGCCGCGCTGGTTTGGGTGGTAGGGTGCTATCTGGTCATGTTCAGTCGCCGGCATCCTTGGCGACGTCAGGATTCGCCGCCAGCGACGGCCAGCGAAGCATCATCACAGGGGGATTGACGTGGATGACCCCTCCGGGGCGTTTACGTAATAGATCAGTTGTTTCGTTGCAGCAGGTTCTGCAAGACAGGGGGCAAGCACAACGCGCGGTACTGTGATGCGCAAGGCAGAATGCCTGGGTCGCATCTCGAACGCGCTTGCAGGGGTATCGGCGCCCTGCCTAGCTTGACCTGCAATGGCCGCATTCGAAGAGGTACGTGAATGACGATTCGAGTCTACCTGGTGGATGACCACGCACTGGTCCGCACCGGGATGAAGATGATCCTGTCGGGGGAGACCGACATCGAGGTGGTGGGCGAAGCCGAGACCGGCGAAGACGCGCTGCGCGATGTTCGCCAGCTGCTGCCAGACGTAGTGCTGTGCGACCTGCACCTGCCCGGCGTGAGTGGCATGGAAGTGACCGAGCGCATCGTCCGCAGCCACCGCAACACCCGCGTGGTGATCGTGTCGGTGCTGGAAGACGGGCCGCTGCCGAAGCGGTTGCTGGAAGCCGGGGCTGCCGGCTACATCGGCAAGGGCTGCGATGCGCAGGAGCTGCTGCGTGCGGTGCGCGACGTGGCCATGGGCCGGCGTTACCTGGGTACCAGCATCGCGCAGAACCTGGCCTTGTCGACCGTGGAAGGCAACGGTTCGCCGTTCGACAGCCTGTCGCCGCGCGAGCTGGAGGTGGCGTTGCTGCTGACCCAGGGCCTGCGCCAGGAAGACATCGCGCGGCGCCTGAGCCTGAGCGCGAAGACGGTGAACACGCACAAGGCGCGGCTGTTCGAGAAGATGGGGATCCACGACAACATCGCGCTGGCGCGCATGGCCAGCCAGTACGGGCTGGTGGATCCGGCGCGGCCGTTGTAAGGGTTTCGGCCAATGGCTGAGCCCCTCGCGGTGTGCGGCAGGATTCGTGGGGTTGGCCCTGCGGAGGGATTGCGCAGGGGACGCCGTGAATCCATCCCTGGAGGCTCGGGCTCGCCATCCATGGCGCTTACGCCCCTGCGCAATCCCTCCGCAGGGCCACGGACAGGTTCCGTGCGCGTCCACCGCGGAATGAAGAAGGAAGAGCAGGAGCGGGTCGCCCGGGGTCGGATCCTTTGCCCGGTGGGAAAGGGCTCTGACCCCTGATGATGCCGGAGCCGAGCGTGGGCTCAGCTCTACACCTTTGTCGGGCTCAGTGGCCGCGCACGCGCTTGATGATCTTCGCCGCGTCGGCGGCGCTGGCACGCACCTTGTCCCATTCGCCGTTGGCGATCCAGTTGCCCGGCACCATCCACGAACCGCCGATGCAGACCACGTTCTTCTGCTCGAGGTATTCGGCGGCGGTGTTTTCGGTGATGCCGCCGGTCGGGCACAGCTTGAGGTCGGCGACCGGGCCGGCCAGGCCCTTGATCATCGCCAGCCCGCCCACGGCCGTGGCCGGGAACAGCTTGCACACGCGGAAGCCACGCGCATACAGCGACAGCAGCTCGGTCGGCGTGGCCGCACCCGGCACCACCGGCAGCGGCGCAGCGGCCAACGCATCGGCCAGCGCCGGCGGCGTACCCGGGGTCACCAGGAAGTCCGCGCCCGCATCGATGGACTGCTGCATCTGCTCCACGGTCAGCACCGTACCGGCACCCACCACCACGTCCGGCAGCTCGCGCTTGAGCATCGCCAGCGCTTCCATCGCCACCGGCGTGCGCAGCGTCAGCTCGATCGCCGGCAAACCACCTTCCAGCAGCGCCGCGCTGACCGCACGCGCCTGGTCCAGCGTATGAATCGTCACCACCGGCAGGATGCCCGCCGCATGCAACAGCTCCGCCGCCTTAACCTGATGTTGTTCGATACCCATAGCTCTGCTTCTGCCTTTGCTTCTGCGTTTGAATTTGATTTTCAGTGATCACTTCGCGGCATTGATGCGCCGGAGAGTGTGATGCGGCGGAGGGCAGGCCGTCGCCAGGACCGTTCGCGCCATGGATGGCGCGACCGAGCCTACAGGGACGTATTTACGGCGTGTCCTGGCGACGGCCTGCCCTCCGCCGCCACCAGCACACTCACCGCCGCGACACACCCGCAACGCCCTTCAACCCTCAGGCGTCCTTCGCCTCGTGCGGCGCCGCCGCCGCCGCGGCATCGTGCCCCAGCTCATATTCCGCGTCGTACTCCCACGGCCCGCCATCGGCCGCCGCGGGCCCGCACGAAATCGAAATCGCGCCCTGGTCGGCCGGACCCACCACGCGACGGTTGATCGCGAACAGGTTGCGGCCCAGGTCGTGCGCGGCCGGTGCAGTGTTCGGTGCCAGCGGACGCGCAGCCCATTCGGCCGCGTCCACCAGCACTTCCAGCGTGCCGGCCTCACCGTCGAGGCGGATCATGTCGCCCTCGCGGACCTTGGCCAGCGGACCACCCCGCGCCGCTTCCGGCGTCACATGGATCGCCGCCGGAATCTTGCCCGAGGCGCCGGACAGGCGGCCGTCGGTGACCAGCGCCACGCGCCGGCCCTGGTTCTGCAGCAGGCCCAGCAGCGGCGCCAGCGAGTGCAGTTCCGGCATGCCGTTCGCACGCGGGCCCTGGTAACGCACCACCGCCACGAAATGCTCGGGCAGCAGGCCGCCGGCATGCAGCTTGTTCAGCACCTGCGGCGCATCGACCACCACGGCGGGGGCTTCGATCGTGCGGTACTGCGGCTTCACCGCCGACAGCTTGATCAGCGACTTGCCCAGGTTGCCGCGCAGCAGGCGCAGGCCGCCCTGGTGTTCGAACGGGTTGTCGACGCCGCGCACCACCTCGTCATCGGCACTGCGTTCCAGGCCGGGCAGATAGACCAGCTGGCCGTCACGCAGCTGCGGTTCGCGCGCATAGTCGGCCATACCGCCACGCGCCACGCTGGCCAGATCGCCGTGCATCAGCCCGGCCTTGATCAGCTCGCCGAACACGAACGCCGGGCCGCCTGCGGCCGCGAAACGGTTCACGTCGGCGTCGCCGTTCGGATAGACGCGGGCCAGCAACGGGATCAGCTGCGACAGTTCGTCGAAGTCGTCCCAGGTCAGCACGATGCCGGCCGCGCGCGCCACGGCGATCCAGTGGATGGTGTGGTTGGTCGACCCGCCGGTGGCCATCAGCGCGATGACCGCGTTGATGATCGCGCGCTCGTCGATGATCCGGCCCAGCGGACGGAAGTCGTCACCGAGCGCGGTGATGTCCAGTGCACGTTCGGTCGCCTCGCGGGTCAGCGCGTCGCGCAGCGGCGTGCCCGGATTGACGAACGACGCGCCCGGCAGCTGCACGCCCATCGCTTCCAGCAGCACCTGGTTGGAATTGGCCGTGCCGTAGAAGGTGCAGGTGCCGGCGCCGTGGTACGACGCCGACTCGGCTTCCAGCAGTTCTTCGCGGGTGGCTTCGCCGGCGGCGTAGCGCTCGCGCACTTCGGCTTTCTGCTTGTTCGGGATGCCCGGGGTCATCGGGCCGGCCGGTACGAACACCGCCGGCAGATGGCCGAACGCGAGCGCACCGATCAGCAGGCCCGGCACGATCTTGTCGCACACACCGAGGTAGACGGTGGTGTCGAACATGTCATGGCTGAGCCCGATCGCGGTGGCCTGCGCGATCACATCGCGCGAGAACAGCGACAGTTCCATGCCGCCACGGCCCTGGGTGACGCCGTCGCACATCGCCGGCACGCCGCCGGCCACCTGTGCGGTGGCGCCCAGCTCGCGGGCGATGTCGCGGATCTGCTCCGGATAGGTCTCGAACGGCTGGTGCGCCGAGAGCATGTCGTTGTAGGCGGTGATGATGCCGAGGTTCGGCGTCACGCCGCCGCGCAGGCGGCTCTTGTCGGTGCCGCCGCAGGCGGCGAACCCGTGGGCGAGGTTGCCGCAGCTCAGGCGGCTGCGGAACGGGCCCTCACGCAGGGAGGCGTCGATCGCGGCCAGATAGGCGGCACGTGAGGCGGCGCTGCGGCGGATGACACGCTCAGTGATGGCTTGCAGTTGCGGATGGAGGCTCATTGGCTACCGGCGTTCGTGGTGGCGAGAGGCAAGCGGCGGCGCGGCGCCGCCGCCGACATCAATCAGCCCAGTGGACGCGCAGGCGCGCGCCTTCCAGGTTGATCGCGTTGAGGATCGGGTACTGCTGGGCGTCGTTGCTGTCCAGCGCCTGGCGCAGCACCTGCAGCTTCTGCTTGCCGCGCAGCAGCAGCAGGCGCTGGCGGCACTGGCGCAGGCCATGCGGGGTCAGGGTGATGCGCAGCGGCCACTGGTTCGCGCCCGGGCAGCCGGTGGCATCCAGCGCCGCGTAGGGCAGGGTGCTTTCCAGTGTGCGGGCCAGGTCCTTCGAGCCCGGGAACAGCGAGGCGGTGTGGCCGTCGTTGCCCATGCCCAGTGCCACCAGGCTCGGCGGCTGGCTGTGCTGCGCCTGCAGGTTGGCGGTGTACACGCATTCGGGCAGGGGCTTGCCGATCCGCACCAGCGGATCGAAATGGGCGCCCTCGGCGCGCTTCAGCAGGTGTTCGCGCACCAGCCAGGCATTGCTGTCGCGATCCTGCGGCGACAGCCAGCGCTCGTCGGCCAGGCTCACTTCCACCCGGTCCCAGTGCACGTCCAGTTCGGCCAGGGCCTGGTAGACCGGTGCCGGCGTGGTGCCACCGGACAGCAGGAGGCGGGCACGGCCCACTTCGTTGATGTCGTGGTTGAGGGTTTGCGCCATCTCGGCGGCCACCGCTTCGATCCAGCCATCGGCATCGCCATGGTTGATGAACTCGATGCGGTCGTCGTGGAAGGTGGTGGGGCTCATGCGGCAACTCCAGGTGCGTCACGTTCGGCGTCGGTGGCATAGGCGGCGGCGCCCAGCAATCCGGCGTGGGGATGCATCACCGCCAACGAGGGCACGCGCGCCATGATCGAGGAGAAGCGTCCCTTGTGCTCGAAGCGCTGGCGGAAACCGGAGTGCTGCAGCGAATCGAGCATCTTCGGGGTCAGTCCGCCGGTCAGGAACACGCCGTCCCACGCGCCCTGGGTCAGTACCAGATCGCCAGCAATGGCGCCGAACACGGCGCAGAACACATCGACGGTGCGCATCGCCTGCGGATCACCGTGCAGGGCGCGGGCGGTCACGTCCACCGGCTGCAGCTGGCCCGGATCGATGCCGGCCATCTCGCACACGGCGCGATGGATGTTGACCAGCCCGGGGCCGCAGATCAGGCGCTCGTTGGAGACGCGGCCGAACTGTTCGGACAGGATCTCAAGGATGCGGATCTCCTCCGGGGTTCCCGGCGGGAAGCTGACATGGCCGCCTTCGGTTTCCAGCGGATAGCAGCGCCCGTGGCGCAGGATCAAGCCGCCGACACCCAGGCCGGTACCCGGCCCGATCACTGCGTAGTTGCGTGGCTGGCCCGGCTTGCCCGGGACCCAGGCGGCGCCGCCGACCTGGACCACGTCATCGGGCTGCAGCAGTGAAATCGCCATCGCCTGTGCGGCGAAGTCGTTGATCAGGTGCAGCTCGTCGAACCCGAGCATGGCGGCGGTGCGGCTGCGCGAGATCACCCACGGATGGTTGGTGATGCGTGCTTCGTCACCATCCACGCGACCGGCCACCGCGAACACGCCGCGGCTTGCCGTGGCGCCGATCTGTTCCAGATGGTGGCGCGCGGCATCACCCAGCGACGGGAACTCCGCCACCGCGTACTCGCGGATGCTGTCCTTCTGCAACGGTGCGTCCAGCGAGGTGTCGGCCAGGGCGAAGCGGGCGTTGGTGCCACCGATGTCGGCGACCAGCACCGGCTGCGAGCTGGCACTCATGCCGACGCTCCGCTGTCCGGCGCATCCACGCCCTGCGGCAGGAACTCGCCCGCGTTGGCCGGGCCCCACTGGCCGGCGGGGTAGGGTTCCAGCGGCAGTTTGGCGTCCTTCCAGGCATCGGCCACGCTGTCGATCCAGGCCCAGGCAGCACGCACTTCGTCGTCGCGCACGAACAGCGTGTGGTTGCCGTTGAAGGCATCCAGGAACAGGCGTTCGTAGGCGATGCGGCGGTGCAGGCCAGTCGGCACCGACAGTTCCAGTTCCAGCGGATGCAGTTCCAGCGCGCCCCATTCCGGGCCGGCCAGGCTGCTCATCAGGCCCAGCTCGATGTTTTCCTGCGGCTGCAGCTGGAACACCAGGCGGTTCGGTGCGGCCTGCGCGCGCTGCGGGCGCTCGAACAGCCAGTGGGTGACCGGCTTCAGCGTGACCACCACGCGGGTGGTGCGTTCGGGCAGGCGCTTGCCGGTGACCAGGTGGAACGGCACGCCGCTCCAGCGCCAGTTGTCGATATGCGCGGTGACACCGGCGAAGGTTTCCACGTCGCTGCCTTCCGGCGGCTGGTAGGCCTGGGCCGGCTGGCCGTTGATGGTGCCGGCGGTGTAGCGGCCACGGATGCTGTCACGCGCGGCATGCTTGGCATCGAGCGGGCGCAGGGCGCGCAGCACCTTGACCTTCTCGTCGCGGATGCGGTCGGCTTCCAGCGAAGCCGGAGGTTCCATCGCCACCATGCACAGCAGCTGCAGGATGTGGCTCTGCACCATGTCGCGCAGCGCGCCGGAGCGGGCGTAATAGGCATCGCGGCCATCCACGCCTTCGCTCTCGGCCACCAGGATGTGCACCGATTCGATGTAGTTGCGGTTCCACACTGCTTCCAGCAGCGTGTTGCCGAAGCGCAGTGCGATCAGGTTCTGCACCGCCGCTTTGCCCAGGTAATGGTCGAGGCGGAACACACGGTCCTCGTCGATCCACTGGCCGATGGTGCTGATGATTTCCTCGGCGCTCTCGCTGTCGCTGCCGATCGGCTTTTCAAGCATCAGGCGTGCCGGCGCGGCGAGGGCGCCGCCCTTGGCCAGGCCTTCGCAGGTGGAGATGTACAGGCCCGGCGGGATGGCCAGGTAGCTGACGCACTTGCGGTGCACCAGGTCGGCGACCGCGGCGGCAACCGAGTCGACGTCGCGCAGGTCCACCGAACGGTAGTCGATGCGGCGCAGCAGGGCGCTGATGTCGTCCTGCGTGGCCATCGGCATGGCCTGCTGCAGGCGCGGCCGCAGGATGTCATGGAAGGCTTCGGTGTCATGCCCGGACAGGGCCAGTGCGCGGATGCGGAAGTCCTCCGGCAGCAGGCCGTCGCCAAGCAGGCGAAGCAGCGAAGGGAACAGGTAGCGCTGGGCCAGATCACCTGTGGCACCGAACAGGAAGAGGGTGTCGTGCATCGCTCGAGTTTCAGATCCGGGTGACATCGTTGTCAATCGCTTCATGGCTGGGTTCGGGGGACATCCGCGCAACTGCCTGTCCGAGGCTCGTCAGGGGCGTTCTCCGGGGTACCGGAAGACCGTTCCATTCGAAACCACTACCTCGGCGGAACCTTCGTTCAACCGCCGACGCAGATCGGTGCGCACCGATCATCGGATAGTGCCACGTGAAAACGTTTACATGGCAGAATGGGCAACTGTATTCGATTGCAGTGCTCGCCGTCATGCGGCAGGCGCGCAATCATCACTGCCATCGGGAGGGCCGAGGCAGTCCCAAAAGACAGCCCGGCTTCGGGCGGACCGGATAGGTGATATGGCAAAAGTGCAGTTGCAGGGTGTGCGCAAGGTCTATGACAACGGCCAGGTCGCGGTGAAGGACGCCAGCTTCGAGGTCGCCGACGGCGAGCTGATGGTGCTGGTCGGCCCGTCCGGCTGTGGCAAGTCGACCCTGCTGCGGATGGTGGCTGGCCTGGAGGAGATCAGCGGCGGCACGCTGACCATCGGTGATCGCGTGGTCAACGATGTTGCGCCGAAGGACCGCGACATCGCGATGGTGTTCCAGAGCTATGCGCTGTACCCGCACATGACCGTGGCCGAGAACCTGGCCTTTGGGCTGAAGCTGCGCGGTCATGACAAGGCGACCATTGACAAGCGCATCGCCGAGGCGGCGCAGACGCTGGGCCTGACCGAGATGATGGACAAGCTGCCCAAGGCGATGTCCGGTGGCCAGCGCCAGCGTGTTGCGCTGGGTCGCGCACTGGTGCGCGAGCCGGCGGTGTTCCTGCTCGACGAGCCGCTGTCCAACCTTGACGCCAAGCTGCGCCACAGCGTGCGTACCGAAATCGCGCAGCTGCACCGCAAGCTGGGCACCACCATGATCTACGTGACGCACGACCAGGTCGAAGCGATGACCCTGGGCCAGCGCATCGTGGTGCTGAAGGACGGCATCATCCAGCAGATCGATACGCCGATGGCGCTGTACGACCGCCCGGCCAACCTGTTCGTGGCCGGCTTCCTCGGCAGCCCGGCGATGAACGTGCTGCGTGGCACGCTGCAGGGCGACGCCGGCGGCGTGACCGTGGTCGACGGCGAGTGGCGTGCACCGCTGGGCCAGGCCACGATCGATCCGGCATGGCTGCAGAAGCCGATCGCGGTGGGCGTGCGTCCGGAACACCTGCAACCGGCGGTCGCCGATGATACGCATGCATTCACCGCGCGCATTGAAGGCATCGAACCGGTCGGCAACGAGATCTTCGTCAACCTGAGCAGTGGCCAGCATGCGCTGACCATGCGCGTGGCGCCACAGGCGCTGCCGGCGGTGGGCGAGCAGATCCGCGTGGCGATCCACCCGCAGGGCCTGCACTTCTTCAACCCGGAAACCGGCGAGCGCCTGTAAGCGGTAGTGCCGGCCGCTGGCCGGCAACCTCAACCATGCGTGGTTGCCGGCCAGCGGCCGGCACTACCATTCCAAGCGTGCGGACCAACGGTCCGCACCCACTGGGTCGGTCAGTAGATCCACGCCATGCGTGGATGAGAGCCCTTCAGATTCAGCGTGCCAGCCCATCCAGTAGCGGTACGCGCTGCGCGATCGCTTCACCCACGTGCAGCTCGGCATCACTGGCCTCCAGCGGCAGTACCGCCAGTGCCAGGTCGCCGGCCACGGTGGCGATCGTGCCCAGCGCCGCGCCATCCTGCTGCACGCCATCGCCGGCCTGTACCGGTGCTGCGGTATGCAGCAACTGCACCGCGCGCTTGGCCTTGCCGAGGAAGTGGGTGCGGGCGACGATTTCCTGGCCGGGATAGCAGCCCTTCTTCACGCTGTAGCCGTTCAGGCGGTCCAGACCCAGCTGCTGCGGGGTCCACACTTCGCGCTGGCTTTCTTCCAGCCGCGGCAGGCCATAGCGCAGGTCGGCCTGGCGCCAGGCCAGGGTGAAGGCGGCCTCATCGGCTTCGCTGCCGGCGGCGAAGGCATCGGCGCTGCCGATACGCAGGGTGCGCGGCAGGGCATCGCTGCCCAGGTCCAGCTCCCAACCGTCACCTGCGGTCTGCGCAATCGCGGCGCCGCTGGCGGCCTCGGGTGCGGTGAACGCGCCGGCCACGGCCAGATCGCTGCGCACCTGCACCTTCACCTTGCGACGGAACACGAAGCGCTGCAGTTGCGACGCAATCGCATCGGCATCGCCGTCGGCCAGCACCAGCATCACGTGGTCGTCGGCCAGCCGAAGCAGCTGGAACACCGCCAGGGTGCGGCCCTTGGCGCTCAGCCAGGCACTCCACTGCCAGTGCTGCAGGGGCAGGGCGGTGACATCGCTGCTGAACTGGGCGTGGGCAAAGACAGCCGCATCCGGGCCTTGCAGGCTCAGCAGCTGGTGGCCGGGCAGGCGCGGATATCCGACGAAAGCAGGGGGCAGGTTGTCAGGCACGTGAACGAGGTCTAAAATTTGTGCGTTGCGAGACCGAACATGATAGGCCAAACAACCCCCACTCCCGACGACGAATCTGAAGCCCCGCTGGTCCCCGCGGCACCCGTGCCCGTGGAACAGGAAAAAGCAGAAGAATTCGGCGGCCGCGGCGGACTTGATCCGGTGCGGTATGGCGATTGGGAGAAAAACGGACGCTGCATCGATTTCTGATCAGCATTGAGCCAACGCGGCCGCGTGCCGCCCAGCCGAGACAACGAGCCCAGCGAATGGCGACCAGACAACGCCCACTTTCCCCGCACCTTCAGGTGTATCGCTGGCAGATTCAGATGGCCACCTCGATCCTGCATCGAGCCACTGGCGTCTTTCTGTCTGTTGGTGCCCTCATCATCGCCGCCGGCCTGCTGGCCCTGATGATGGGGCCCGAGTCCTGGAACTGCTTCACCGGCCATGCCGGGGCCTGGTATGGCCGCGTGTTCCTGTTCGCGTGGACATGGTCGTTCGCCTATCACCTGTGCAATGGCATCCGCCATGTGGTGCAGGACTTCGCCATCGGCTTCAGCATCCCCGCCTTCATCCGCAGCAGCTGGCTGTCGGTCATCGGCAGCCTGGTGATCACCCTGCTGGTGTGGGCCTATGTGATGTTCGGAGGTGCCGCGTGAGCAAGTTCCGTACCCCGTTGAAGAGCGTGCGTGGCCTTGGCTCGGCCAAGACCGGCACCGAGCACTTCGTGCACCAGCGCCTGACCGCCGCCGCCCTGGTGGCGCTGGGCATCTGGTTCCTGGTCTTCGTGCTGAGCCTGCTGGGCTCGGACTACGCGACCGCCGCCGCCGCCGTGGCCAAGCCGTGGAACGCCGTGCCGCTGATCGGCCTGCTGATCGCCATGTTCTGGCACGCGCAGCTCGGCATGCAGGTCGTGCTGGAAGACTACATCCACGAATCGCTGCTGGCCCTGGTGCTGCAGACCGCGGTGAAGTTCGTCGCCGTGCTCGGCATGATCGTCAGTGTGTTTGCGGTGGGCCGCATCGCCCTCGGCGTTGCCTGAGCCCAGGCACCAACACAGGAATCCAGATTAGATGTCCGCTTACAAGATCACCGAACACAAGTACGACATGGTCGTGGTCGGCGCCGGCGGTGCCGGCCTGCGCGCCACGTTCGGCCTGGCCGCCAAGGGCCTGCAGACCGTGTGCCTGACCAAGGTCTTCCCGACCCGTTCGCACACCGTTGCCGCCCAGGGCGGTATCTCGGCCGCACTCGCCAACATGGGCGAGGACGACTGGCGCTACCACTTCTTCGACACCATCAAGGGGTCGGACTGGCTGGGCGACCAGGACGCCATCGAATACATGTGCCGTGAGGCCATCCCGGCCATCATCGAGCTCGAACACTACGGCGTGCCGTTCTCGCGCACCGCCGAAGGCAAGATCTACCAGCGTCCGTTCGGTGGCATGACCACCAAGTACGGCGAAGGCCCGGCGGCGCAGCGTACCTGCGCGGCGGCCGACCGTACCGGCCACGCGATGCTGCACACCCTGTACCAGCAGTCGCTGAAGCACGATGCGCGCTTCATGATCGAGTACTTCGCACTCGACCTGATCTTCGATGACGAAGGCGCCTGCCGCGGTGTGCTGGCGCTGGACATGTCCGACGGCACCCTGCACCTGTTCCGCGCCCAGGGCGTGGTGCTGGCCACCGGCGGCTACGGCCGTGCCTACTTCAGCGCCACCTCGGCGCACACCTGCACCGGCGACGGTGGCGGCTTGGCCATGCGTGCCGGCATCGCCATGCAGGACATGGAGTTCGTGCAGTTCCACCCGACCGGCATCTACGGCGCCGGCTGCCTGATCACCGAGGGTGTCCGCGGTGAAGGCGGCATCCTGCGCAACAGCAGCGGCGAGCGCTTCATGGAGCGCTACGCACCGCACTACAAGGACCTGGCCTCGCGCGACGTGGTCAGCCGTTCGATGACCATCGAGATCCGCGAAGGCCGCGGCGTCGGCGAGCACAAGGACCACATCCTGCTCGACCTGACCCACCTCGGCCCGGGCGTGATCGACGAGAAGCTGCCGGGCATCGCCGAGAGCGCCCGCATCTTCGCCGGCGTCGACGTGCACAAGCAGCCGATCCCGGTCATCCCGACCGTGCACTACAACATGGGTGGCATCCCGACCAACTACCACGGCGAAGTCGTGCGCAAGGTCGGCGACAACCCGGATGCGGTCGTGCCGGGCCTGTACGCCATCGGTGAAGCGGCCTGCGTGTCCGTGCACGGCGCCAACCGCCTGGGCTCGAACTCGCTGCTGGACCTGGTGGTGTTCGGCCGTGCGGTGGCCAACCGCTGCGCCGAGACCATCAAGCCGGGCGCTTCGCACAAGCCGCTGCCGGCCGATGCCTGCGACAAGGCGCTGGGCCTGCTGGACAAGCTGCGCCACGCCAACGGCGATACCCCGACCTCGGTCATCCGCGACCGCATGCAGCGCACCATGCAGGCCGACGCGGCGGTCTTCCGCACCAGCCAGACGCTGAAGGAAGGCTGCGAGAAGATGGACAAGATCTTCGACTCGTTCCAGAACGTGAAGGTCTCCGACCGTTCGCTGGTCTGGAACTCGGACCTGATCGAGACCTACGAGCTGAACAACCTGCTGCTCAACGCGGTGGCGACGATCAACTCGGCCGAACAGCGCAAGGAAAGCCGCGGCGCGCATGCGCACGAGGACTATCCGGACCGCGACGACGTCAACTGGCAGAAGCACACCCTGGTCAGCGTCGACGAGAAGGGCAAGTGCAGCTTCGACTACCGTCCGGTGCACATGTACACGTTGACCGACGACGTGTCCGTGGTGCCGCCGAAGCCGCGCGTGTACTGATCCGACCCCGCCTACCATGCAATCCGCGCCCACGGGCGCGGGCCGCCTGAGCCAACGAGAGCAGCCATGGCCGAGTTTTCACTCCCCAAGAATTCCAAGATCACGAAGGGCAAGCACTTCCCCGTCAAGAACGGCGGCAAGAACGTGCGCACCTTCAAGATCTACCGCTGGAGTCCGGACGACGACAGCAACCCGCGCACCGATACCTATGAAGTCGATCTGGACGCCTGTGGCCCGATGGTCCTGGACGCCCTGATCAAGATCAAGAACGAGATCGACCCGACCCTGACCTTCCGCCGCTCCTGCCGCGAAGGTATCTGTGGTTCGTGCGCGATGAACATCGACGGCACCAACACCCTGGCCTGCACCCGAGCCATCTCGGACTGCGGCAAGAAGGAAGTGCCGATCTACCCGCTGCCGCACATGAACGTGGTCAAGGATCTGGTTCCGGACCTGACCCACTTCTACGCGCAGTACGCGTCGATCAAGCCGTGGATCCGCACCCAGACCCCGGCGCCGCCGGACCGTGAGCGCCTGCAGTCGCCGGAAGACCGCAAGAAGCTGGATGGCCTGTACGAGTGCATCCTGTGCGCCTGCTGCTCGACCAGCTGCCCGAGCTACTGGTGGAACGGCGAGCGTTACCTGGGCCCGGCGATCCTGCTGCAGGCCTACCGCTGGATCATCGACTCGCGCGATGAGGACACCGGTGCGCGCCTGGACGATCTGGAAGATCCGTTCAAGCTGTACCGCTGCCACACCATCATGAACTGCGCCCGGACCTGCCCGAAGGGCCTGAACCCGGCGCTGGCGATCGCCGAGATCAAGAAGCTGATGATGGAACGCCGCGCCTGATCGGCTCTGGCTGTACCGGGTAGAGCCACGCCACGCGTGGCTGTGCCACCCCAGTAGAGCCACGCGATGCGTGGCTTTGCTGTATCTGGAGAAACACAATGGAAGAAGACGTTCTGCTGAAGAAGCTGCGCTGGCGTTGCCGTCGCGGCATGCGTGAACTGGACCAGCTGTTCGGCCGCTACCTGGACCGTGAGTGGAGCACTGCGCCGACCGAAGAGCGCGAGGTTTTCCTGTTCCTGCTCGATTGCGAGGACGATAAGTTGTGGCGCTGGTTCATGGGCTATGAGGCCTGCCCGCATGCGCACGCGATCCCCCTCATGCAGAAGATCCTCGCCCTCAAGCCTTGAGTGGCGCCCCTCGCGGCTGCAGGCCGCCGCCCAGTTGGCGGTGCTGCTGGCCGCCCCCTGGCTGCTGCGCGCATCGGATCTGCCGCCCCGGCTGCTGATGCCCGCGGTGATGCTGGCCTGGGGCATCGGGCTGGCCGAACTGGCCTGGCGCCAGCGCAGGCCACGCGTGCAGGTGCTTCTGCCTCTGCTTCCCGAGCCGATGCGGGTGGCAGGGCAGGAGGTCGAGGCCCCCCGGCTGGTGGTGCGCGGGCCGTGGCTGCTGTTGCTCTGGCACCGGGACCAGCGCCGCCAACGCCTGCTGTTCTGGCCCGATGTGCTGGATTCCGGGCAGCGACGTGAACTGCGACTGGCCGTGGCCGCACGCGCCGTTTCCCGTCGGCCCCGTACGATGGCACCATAAGCTGAATTGACCGGCGTGCCTGCATGTTCAAACCCATTCCCGTGGCCATTGGCCTGCGCTACCTGCGCGCCAAGCGCCGCAACGGCTTCATCTCCTTCATCTCGATGGCATCGATCCTGGGCATCGCGCTCGGCGTCACGGTGCTGATCACCACCCTGGCGGTGATGAGCGGTTTCCAGAAGGAAATCCGCAGCCGCCTGCTGCAGATGACCGCCCACACCACCATCAGCCGCGACGGCGAGCCGATGCCGGACTGGATGCGCGTGGTCGACATCGCCCGCAAGGATCCGCGCGTGGCCGGTGCAGCGCCGTACATCGAGATCCAGTCGATGATCAGCGGCCCGCGCGTGCAGGGTGCGATCATCCAGGGCATCGATCCGGCACTGGAGCCGAAGGTGTCGGTGATCGACAAGAAGGTCACCAAGGGCAGCTATGACAGCCTCACGCCGGGCAGCTTCAACCTGCTGCTGGGCAAGGAGCTGGCGATCTGGCTGGGCGTTGATGTCGGCGACCAGGTGCTGGTGACCTTCGCCGAAGTGCAGGGCACGCCTGCCGGTGCGGTGCCACGAATGAAACGCTTCACCGTCAGCGGCATCTTCGAGGCCGGCTACAACGAGGTCGACCGCGGCGTCGGCTTCGCCAACATGCAGGACCTGGAGCGCGTGCTGCGCAGCGACGGTGCCACCGGCGTGCGGCTGAAACTGCACGACATGGACCGCTCGCTGGAAGTGGGCGTGGATCTGGCGCAGAGCCTTGGCGGTGCGTACCGCGTGAGTGACTGGACCCAGCAGAACGCCAACCTCTACCACTCGCTGCGCATGGAGAAGGTGGTGATGGGCATCCTGCTGTCGCTGATCATCGCCATGGGCGCCTTCAACCTGGTGTCCTCGCAGGTGATGCTGGTGACCGACAAGCAGGCCGACATCGCGATCCTGCGCACGCTGGGCCTGACCCCGGGCGGGGTGATGCAGGTGTTCATGGTGCAGGGTTCGCTGATCGGCATCTTCGGCACGCTGGCCGGCCTGATCGGCGGCATCACTCTGACCCTCAACCTGGAACGCATCCTTGGTGCCATCGAGAGCGTGTTCAACGTCAAGCTGCTGCCGGAGGACGTCTACTACATCACCGGCCTGCCGACCGACATGCAGACCGGCGACGTGGTGGCGATCACCGTGGTCGCGCTGCTGATGAGCTTCCTGGCCACCCTGTATCCCGCCTGGCGGGCAGCACGCACCCAGCCGGCGGAGGCCCTGCGTTATGAATAAGGTCTTCAACCGCGGCGATGAAGTGATCCGCGCCGAAGCACTGGGCAAGACCTACGCCGAAGGGCGCATGCAGACCCCGGTGTTCGATGGCCTGGACCTGACCGTGACCGCCGGCGAAACCGTGGCGATCATCGGCGCCTCTGGTGCGGGCAAGAGCACGCTGCTGCACCTGCTGGGCGGGCTGGATATTCCGACCGCGGGCGAGGTCTACGTGACCGGCCAGCGCATGTCGGCGCTGTCGGACACCGCGCGTGGCCTGCTGCGCAACCAGGCGCTGGGCTTCGTCTACCAGTTCCACCACCTGCTGCCTGAGTTCACCGCGCTGGAAAACGTGATGATGCCGGTGCTGCTGGCCGGCACCGCCGTGGCCGAAGCGAGCAGCCGGGCCACCACGCTGCTGGAAGCGGTCGGCCTCGGCCATCGCCTGGACCACAAGCCGGGCGAGTTGTCCGGCGGCGAACGCCAACGTGCCGCGGTGGCACGTGCGCTGGTCAATCATCCGGCGTGCGTGCTCGGCGACGAGCCGACCGGCAACCTGGATGACCGTACCGCGGGCACCGTGTTCGAGCTGATGCTGGAACTCAACCGCGCGCGTCATACCAGCCTGGTGCTGGTCACCCACGACCGCAGCCTGGCGCGGCGCCTGGACCGGGTGCTGGAGCTGCGCGAAGGGCGCCTGCACGCACTGGCCCACGCCGACGTCTGAGCGGCCGGCAACGCCCGCCTCCCGGCGCCTGAACGGGTTTACCTGCCATCGCGCCGGCCGCACATCGGCCGGCGCATGATCGCAGCAGGTTCCCTGAGGAGATCGCCATGAAGACCCCGATCCTGATCGCCGGACTCTGCCTGGCGCTGGCCGCCTGCGCGACCACCGGCCGGCTCAGCAGTACCGAGAAACTGGATCTGTACCGTGCCCACGCCGGCGCGCCGCAGAACGACATGCAGTTCTTCGGCAGCCTCAATGGCTGGACCGAGCTGGGTGACAGCGCCCTGGCGGTCTGGACCCGGCCGAGCGAGGCTTACCTGCTGGAATTGAGTGGCCCGTGCCCGGACCTGTCCTACGCCACCGCCATCGGGTTGACCAGCAGCATGGGCAGGGTGTCGTCGCGTTTCGACAAGGTGCTGGTGCGCGACCCGACCGGTGGCCCGCGCATGCCGTGCTTCATCAACAGCATCCGCAAGCTGGACGTGAAGGCGTTGCGCACTTCCGAGCAGGAGCTGCGCCAGGCGCAGGTGCAGGAGCGCGAGGCGGAAACCGCAAAATAGCATGGTAGTGCCGGCCGCTGGCCGGCATCGCGCAGATGCCAGGTTGCCGGCCAGCGGCCGGCACTACCTGCGTGTCAGGCTTCGGGGGTGAAGCCGGCCGGCTTTTCCGCGTCCTTCTCGAACAGGAACTTGACCAGTTCGCCTTCAAGGAACGCGCGATGCTCCGGGGTGCGCGGCGAGAGGCGGTTCTCGTTGATCAGCATGGTCTGGTGCGCCAGCCACGCAGCCCAGGCCTGCTTGCCGATGTTGTTGAAGATGCGCTGGCCCAGTTCGCCGGGGTAGGGCACGAAGTCCAGGCCCTCGGCATCGCGTTGTTCGTACTGGCAGAAGACGGTTCGGGACATGGCACTCACTCGTGGTTGCGGGGTTTCTTGGACGTTCGTTTCGGCGCCTTGATCGTGGCGCCGTCGAGCAGCTTGCGGATGGGGGCTGGCAAGCCCAGCGCGGGCAGCTCGTCGGTGGCGACCCAGCGCAGCGTGGGTTCTTCCACGCGCAGGCCGTGTACCTGCCGCGACAGTACCTGCAGGTGCAGCTTGTAGTGGCTGAAGGTGTGCTGCAGCACCGGCAGTTCTTCGGCGTCCTCCAGGGAGCCTTCAACGTGCACGTCGAACCAGTCCTGCAGCTCGCTGCCGGCGTCGGCCTGCGGCAGCGTCCACAGCTGCGCCCAGATGCCGGTGTCCGGCCGCTTCTGCAGCAGCACGCGCTGCTGGGCGTCGCGTAGCAGCAGGGCCACCGCTTCCCGTTCGGGCAGGGTCTTGCTGGGCTTCTGCGTCGGCAGTTCGGCAGTTCGGCCTTCGCGGCGCGCCACGCAGTCGTCCTGCAGCGGGCAGATCACACAGGCGGGTCTGGCACGGCTGCACACCGTTGCGCCCAGGTCCATCTGTGCCTGCGTGTAGTCGGCCATGCGCCCGGCCGGCACCTGTGCCACGTGCGCCTCGGCGATCACCCACAGCTGCTTCTCGATGGCCGGCAGGCCGGGGAAGCCATCGATGCCGTGGTAACGGCTGAGCACGCGCTTGACGTTGCCATCGAGGATCGCGAACGGGTCGTTCCAGGCCTGGCTGAGGATCGCGCCGGCGGTGCTGCGGCCGATGCCGGGCAGCGCATGCAGTGCATCGAAGTCACGTGGCAGATCGCCGTCGTGCAGTTCCACGCAGCGCTTCGCGGCGGCATGCAGGTTGCGTGCGCGGGCGTAGTAGCCCAGCCCGGCCCACTGTGCCATCACCGCGTCATTGCTGGCGGCGGCGAGGTCGGGCAGGGTCGGGAAGTGCTGCAGGAACCGCTGGAAGTACGGGATGACCGTGGTCACCTGGGTCTGCTGCAGCATGATTTCCGACAGCCAGACCCGGTAGGGGCTGCGCGGGTGCTGCCAGGGCAGGTCGTGGCGGCCGTGGTCGTCGAACCAGTGCAGCAGGCGGGCGACGAAACCGTCTTCCCGGGCAGTCTTGGCGCTGGCGTGCGGCTGGCGGGGCATCGGTGTTCCAGAGAGGCAGCCACCCGTGGGGTGGCTCTACCGGATTGCAGTAGAGCCACGCCATGCGTGGCTGCACGGTGTATCAGGCGCCCAGCGCTTCGGGCAGCAGGGCGTCGACGAAGGCATCCGGATCGAACACGCGCAGGTCTTCCGGGCGCTCGCCGATGCCGGCGAAACGGATCGGAATGCCGAACTCGCGGGCCAGCGCGAACACCACGCCGCCCTTGGCAGTGCCGTCCAGCTTGGTCACTACCAGGCCGGTCACGTTCACCGCAGCATTGAACTGGCGCAGCTGCGACAGCGCGTTCTGGCCGGTGGTGCCGTCGATCACCATCAGCACCTCATGCGGGGCGGTGGGATCGATCTTGCCGAGCACGCGGCGGATCTTGCCCAGCTCGTTCATCAGGCCGGACTGGGTGTGCAGGCGGCCGGCGGTGTCGGCGATCAGCACCGAGGTGCCGCGGGCCTTGCCGGCCTGCAGCGCGTCGAATGCCACCGAAGCGGCATCGGCGTTCTGCCCCTGCGCGACCACGGCCACGCCGTTGCGCTCGCCCCAGGCCTGCAGCTGGGCCACGGCGGCGGCGCGGAAGGTATCGCCGGCGGCCAGCATCAGGCTGTGGCCGTCATCCTTGAAGCGCTTGGCCAGCTTGCCGATGGTGGTGGTCTTGCCGACGCCGTTGACGCCGACGGTGAGCACCACGAAGGGCTTGGCGTTGCGGTCGATCACCAGCGGCTTGGCGACCGGCTGCAGGATCGCGATCAGTTCGGCGCGCAGCGCGGCCAGCAGCGCATTGGCGTCGGCGAACTCGCGCGACTTCATGCGCTTGCGCAGGCCCTCGACCAGGTCGGTGGTGGCGCCCACGCCGACGTCGGCGGTGATCAGTGCGGTTTCCAGCTCGTCCAGCAGGTCGTCATCGAGCTTGGGATTGCGCGAGAACAGGCCGCCGAAGCTGCGCGCGATGACGCTGTTGCGCAGGCGTTCGCGCCAGCCGGGCTTGCCGGCAGGCGCCGGAACGGCGTCGACCGAGGCAGCGGCAGGCAGGTCGTCGGAGACCGGTGCCGGGGTCGGCGCAGGCGCAGGTTCCGGCAGTGGCGCAGGCACCGGCTCGATGGCTGGGGCAGCGACAGGGGCGACCTCGATCTGCGCGATCGGGGCCGGGGCAATGGGGGCCGGGACGGCCGGGACCACCGGAGCGGGAGCCACCGGGGTGGGCTCGACCGTTACCGGGGCGACCGCTGCCGCGGGCGGCTCAACGGGGGCAGGTGCGGCCGGCGCAGCTACCGGCGCGGGTTCCTTGTCCTCGACCGGCGCGGCCGACGGGAATGCCGCCGCCAGCTCTTCAGCCGAGTAGTGCTGGGTCTTGGGTGCCTCCGCTGCGGGGGCATCCTGGGGCTTCTTGCGGCGGAAAAAACTGAGCATTGGCAAAAGGCGCTGAAATCAGAGGGATATGCTACCACTCGGGCCTGTCCGGCCGATGTGGACTCAAGGTCGCGGCCCACCGGCCGTTAACCGGTCCGGAGGGCTGCGTCGTGCGGCCCGGAGACCGCCATGGACAACGTGATGGGAATTGCCCTCAGCGGGATGCGTGCGGCCCAGCAAGGCGTGCAGGTGGCCGCGCACAACGTGGCCAACCTGGCGACCCCGGATGCCCAGCGCCTGCAGTTGCAGCGCAATACCACCGGGCAGGGTGGGGTGCAGGCTTCGGTGACGTCCGCCGGCGCCGATGCCACCGCGCCGCTGGGTGATCTGCTGGCCGCGAAAGCCGAGGTGGTGGCCTTCGCTGCCAATGCCACTATGATCCGCCGCCAGGACCAGATGCTGGGCTCGCTGCTGGATCGGGAAGCCTGAGCAACACCGTTTTGGCAGGTGCCGACCGCTGCCCCTGGTGGGTGCCAACCTTGGTTGGCACGCTTTTGGGGCGCCAACCAAGGTTGGCACCTACCAGAGCATCGCCAAGCGCTGCCCGGCACCCGATCTGTCGATCAGGCCGACAGTTCCAGCAGCAGCTTGTTCAGGCGCGCCACGTAGGCACCCGGGTCCTTCAGGCTGTCACCAGCGGCCAGAGCGGCCTGGTCGAACAGCACCCGGCCGAGGTCGTCAAAGCGCGCGCCATCCGCCTCGGCATCGAGCTTGGCAATCAGCGGGTGGCCCGGGTTGATCTCCAGCACCGGCTTGCTGTCCGGTACCTTCTGACCGCTGGCCTCCAGGATCTGGCGCATCTGCAGGCCCAGGTCCTGCTCGCCGATGGCCAGCACCGCCGGCGAATCGGTCAGGCGGTGCGAGACGCGCACTTCGGCCACGTCATCGCCCAGCACCGTCTTCAGGCGCTCGACCAGGCCCTGCTTGTCCTTGGCCGCCGCTTCCTGCTCCTGCTTGTCTGCCTCGCTTTCCAGCGCGCCCAGGTCGAGGTCGCCACGGGCGATGTCGACGAAGCCCTTGCCGTCGAAATCGGTCAGGTAGCCCATCAGCCACTCGTCGATGCGATCGGTCAGCAGCAGCACTTCCACGCCCTTCTTGCGGAACACTTCCAGGTGCGGGCTGTTGCGGACCTGGCTGTAGCTCTCGCCGGTCAGGTAATAGATCCTGTCCTGGCCTTCGGTCATGCGGCCGAGGTAATCGGCCAGCGACACGTTCTGCGCATCGCCGTCGCCACGGGTGGAGGCGAAGCGCAGCAGGCCGGCCACTTTCTCGCGGTTGTTGTAGTCCTCGGCCGGGCCTTCCTTCAGCACCTGGCCGAATTCCTTCCAGAACGTGGCGTACTGCTCCGGCTTGTCGGCGGCCAGCTTCTCCAGCATGTCCAGCGAGCGCTTGGTCAGCGCCGCCTTCATCGAATCGATGACCGGGCCGGACTGCAGGATCTCGCGCGAGACGTTCAGCGACAGGTCGTTGGAGTCGACCACGCCCTTGATGAAGCGCAGGTACAGCGGCAGGAACTGCTCGGCCTGGTCCATCACGAATACGCGCTGCACATAGAGCTTCAGGCCCTTGGGCGCATCACGGTGGTACAGGTCGAACGGCGCGCGGCCGGGCACGTACAGCAGCGAGGTGTACTCCAGCTTGCCCTCGACCTTGTTGTGGCTCCAGGCCAGCGGGTCGCTGTGGTCGTGCGCGACGTGCTTGTAGAACTCGGTGTACTCGGCATCGCTGATTTCGGTGCGCGGACGGGTCCACAGTGCGCTGGCGCGGTTGACGGTTTCCCACTCGACCGCTGCGCCTTCTTCACCGCCCTCCTTGGGCATCTGGATCGGCAGGCCGATGTGGTCCGAGTACTTCTTGAGGATGCTGCGCAGGCGCCAGCCGTCGGCGAAATCGTGTTCGCCATCCTTCAGGTGCAGCACGATGCGGGTGCCGCGCTCGGCCTTGTCGACGGTGGCGACGTCGAAATCGCCTTCGCCGCGCGAGGTCCAGCGCACCCCTTCGGCTGCAGCCAGGCCGGCGCGGCGCGAGGTCACTTCCACTTCGTCGGCGACGATGAAGGCGCTGTAGAAGCCGACGCCGAACTGGCCGATCAGCTGCGAATCCTTCTTCTGGTCGCCGGACAGCTGGCGCAGGAAGTCGCCGGTGCCGGACTTTGCAATCGTGCCGAGGTGGGCGATGGCTTCGGCGCGGCTCATGCCGATGCCGTTGTCTTCGATGGTGATGGTGTGGGCGGCGGGGTCGAAGCTGACGCGCACGCGCAGCTCGCTGTCGCCTTCCAGCAGGGCCGGCTGGGTCAGGGCCTCGAAGCGCAGCTTGTCGGCGGCGTCGGCGGCGTTGGAGACCAGCTCGCGCAGGAAGATTTCCTTGTTGGAGTACAGCGAGTGGATCATCAGCTGCAGCAGCTGCTTGACTTCGGTCTGGAAGCCAAGGGTTTCGGTCTGGGTGGTCTCGGTCATCGATAAGGCTCCGTGTGCAATGCCGCGCCAGCGCGTGCGGCCTCGCCAAGGGGTATGGCTGATTGTCCCGAAATCAAGGGGGCGAGCAGGGGCTGAATCGCATTGGATTGCCTTGGCCGTTCGCTGCCATCACCTCGCGTGGGTCGGATTTGGCCCTGCTCAAGGCGGCCGGTCGGCCCCCTAGGCCGTGCCAGCCAGGCACACGATGGGCTAATCCAAGAGGGGCGGCCTAGATTGTCGTATTCGATCTCTTGTCTTGCCCAGGAAAGCCGGTCAGGGTCGTGAGACAATTCAGCGGGGCGGTTCGATGGCGACAATCACTATGACAAGGCATCTGGATTTCGATCAGTTCCTCAGGGAGCAGAATGCAGGGAGGGCCGAGCGCGGCAACTTGGTTGACCGCAAGGCTCAATGGCTGGAGAAAATCAAGATTCTCTATGCGACTGTCCAGGAAATTCTTTTCCCCTACATAGAGCGCGGCGCCATGAGGGTCCATGTGTCCAGCATGGAGCTCCGTGAAGAGTTACTGGGCAGTTACGAGGTGCCGAGTCTGAACATCGACCTGGGAAACAGCAGCGTACGCTTCGTTCCGGTAGGGACGATCCTGCTGGGGTCGCCTGGGCGCGTGGACCTCGTGGGGCCGCACGGCAAAGTCCGCTTCGTGCTGACCTTGCCGGATGCAGATCGACCGATACTTGTTGGGTCGACCGCTTCCGAAGGGGCTCGCCCCGACAAGCCGGCGAAACCGATGGATCTGGCTGCGTACGTCTGGAAGGTGTCCACGTCTCCGCCCCTGATCCGCTACAGCGCTCTGGATCCGGAAGCACTGCAGTCGGCCATCATGGATGTTGCCCGTGGCCAATCCGCTCGTCGTTAATCCCGATCTTCCCAATTACATGCACGTGATGGGACATCACACCACCACACGCGCAGCGATCGACCTGCTCTTTTCCGAAGACAATCCTGACAACTCGGACCTATCCCGGCAGGAGCTAGAAAAGCGCCGCAAGGCATGCGTCCTAGTCCAGCAAAATCGGGACATGATGGCGTTGCTGGCCTTTCTGGAAGCATGTTTCCGATTGGACTACGCAAACAGAAAGCGTCTGAAGCTCAAAGATGGACTGTCCAGGGTCCTCATCAGGTTGTTCAATCGCAAGCGCAACAAGGCCGCGCTCATGGACGACATCGTCAAGGCCTGGCTGCAGCAGGGTGTGCTGACCCATCACCAGTACGGCCGTATCAACAGTGCATTCCAGCTTCGACACTGGATTGCCCATGGACAGTATTGGTCCCCGGCGAAGATCAAGCCTCATGACCTTTGGGAAGTGGCCGAGTTCGTAGAGAGTCTGGTCAATGCGCGGATGTTTCAGAGCGATGGAGTCGACCTGGCTGGGGCGTGATCCCGACATTGGAGTCCCATGCCCCCCCAGGTGACCTGCGGTGGCCGTTGATTCGACGCATCCCCGGGCGCCGCCCGGCCGAATTACAATCCCGCTCATGCTGAATTTCTCGAACAACCTCCGCCGGGGGCGCCGATGAGCGGTCGTGGGGGCAATGACGGCCAGGTCCGCATCATCGGCGGGCGCTGGCGCAATACCCGCCTGCCGGTGCCGACCCTGCCGGGCCTGCGGCCCAGCAGCGACCGTGTGCGCGAAACCCTGTTCAACTGGCTGATGCCCAGGCTCGGTGGGGCCCGCGTGCTGGACCTGTTCGCCGGCAGCGGCGCGCTGGGCCTGGAGGCGGTCTCGCGCGGTGCCGCCCACGCCACCCTGGTCGAGCGCGATGCACAGCTGGGGCGTAATCTGACCGCCGCGGTGGCCAAGCTGCAGGCCAGCGACCAGATCAGCGTCGTGCAGGCCGATGCCCTGCGCTGGCTGCAGGGCGCACCCGCGCAGCAGGCCGACCTGGTCTTCATCGACCCGCCATTCGCCGATGGCTTGTGGCAGGACGTGCTGGCCCAGCTGCCCCGGCACCTGGCCGCCGATGCCTGGCTGTACCTGGAATCGCCGGCCGGCCACGTGCCGGTGCTGCCGCCGGACTGGCTGCTGCACCGCGAGGGCGGCACCCGCGAGGTGCGCTTTGCCCTGTACCGCCGCGCCACTGCTACACTTTGACCTCATCTGAACATCTGCATCCGCCCATGACCGTGGCCAACCGCCGCATCGCCGTCTATCCCGGCACGTTCGACCCGATCACCAACGGTCACATCGACCTGGTGAGCCGCGCCGCGCCGTTGTTCGAAAAGGTCGTGGTCGGCGTGGCGCAGAGCCCGTCCAAGGGCCCGGCGCTGCCGCTGGAGCAGCGCGTGCAGCTGGCGCGTGGCGCGCTGGCCCACCACGGCAACGTCGAGGTCATCGGCTTCGATACCCTGCTGGCCCATTTCGTACGCTCGGTCCAGGGCGGGGTGCTGCTGCGCGGCCTGCGCGCGGTGTCCGATTTCGAGTACGAGTTCCAGATGGCCAGCATGAACCGCCACCTGATCCCCGAGGTCGAGACCCTGTTCCTGACCCCGGCCGAGCAGCACAGCTTCATTTCGTCCTCGCTGGTCCGCGAGATCGCACGCCTGGGCGGCGACGTGTCCGGTTTCGTGCCGGCCGCGGTGCTCGAAGCCCTGCGCAAGGTCCGCGAAGCGAAGTCGGCACAGTCGTAAGCCCCGCTGTACCCGCACCCCATTACGTACAACACCACGCACCATTCCGGGAGGAAACCCATGAACACCACCATGCGCGCGATGCTGATCGCTTCGTTGGCCCTGGCCTTCACCGCCTGCAAGAAGGAAGAGGCCGCTCCGGTCGACGAGGCCAAGCAGGCCCTGGTCGCTCCGTCCAAGGACGACGATGCAGGCTGGAAGAAGTACCTGCAGGAAGTGGCGATCCAGAACATGGGCAACATCACCAACAGCCCGTTCCTGTACTACCTCTCGCCGGAATCGGACCCGGACTTCCAGGCCAAGTACGAGCGCCAGACCGAGAGCGCGACCCAGGCCGTGGCCCGTGGCGTGCAGCCGGGCAACATGCTGGCCTTCGGTTCGTCGGCCTCGGGCAAGATGGCTGACATGATCCAGGCCGTGTTCAAGGACGTGTCGCCGGATTCGATGAAGGGCGTGCGCGTCGTCTTCATCGGCCAGTCGGCCGACAACGCCCGCGTCCAGGCTGCGATCCAGCCGACCGGTGCCGAGTACATTTTCGTCGAAGCCAAGTAATACCGAGCCATGGCGGCCATGCTCCGGCATGGCCCGGGCGTCGTCCTGCAAGGGCGCCGCTGATGACCTGACCGGCCCGCGCGCCCGCGCTGGCCGGTCCTTTGTCCCAGGGCGCGGGCGAGGAGTATCGCCGTGTCGCTGAAAATCAACGAGCTCTGCGTCAACTGCGACGTATGCGAGCCGGCCTGCCCGAACCAGGCCATTGCGATGGGTGAAACCATCTACGTGATCGACCCTGCGCGCTGCACCGAATGCGTGGGTCATTTCGACGAGCCACAGTGCGTGGTCGTCTGCCCGGTCGAGTGCATCGACCCGGACCCGGAGATCGTGGAAACGGAAGACCAGCTGCTGGCCAAGCTGCGCCAGCTGCAGCACGATCACCCCGAACTCTACGCGGAGCCTCCATCCGAATGAAGACGCTGATCGTCCGTCCGCTGTTGCTGCTCGGCCTGTTGCTGAGCCCGATTGCCTGGGCCGACAGCCCGGCCCGTGCCGAGCGCCCCGACGGCGCCGCCATTGCCAGCGGCCACGCGCTGGCCACCCAGGCCGGAATCGATATCCTCGCGCAGGGCGGCAACGCCTTCGACGCCGCGGTGGCGGTGTCGTCCACGCTGGCGGTGGTCGAGCCGATCAGTTCCGGGCTGGGCGGCGGCGGCTTCTTCCTGCTGCACGACGCGGCCACCGGCAAGGACGTGATGCTGGATGCGCGCGAGACCGCACCGGCCGCCGCGACCCCGCAGGCCTTCCTCGACAAGCAGGGCAACCTGGACCGTGATCGTTCGGTCAACGGTGCCTGGTCGGCCGGTATTCCCGGCCTGCCCGCAGCGCTGGTCGAGCTGTCGGCCAAGCACGGCAAGCTGCCCTTGTCGGCGTCGCTGCAGCCGGCGATCCGCATCGCGCGCGAAGGTTTCCCGGTGTACGACCGCATGGCCAAGGGCTATGCCTCGCGCCGTGAAGTGATGGAGCGTTACCCCGGCACGCGCGAGGTCTACCTGCGCAACGGCAAGCCGATCGCCACCGGTGACCTGTTCAAGCAGCCGGAGCTGGCGCAGACGCTGGAGCGGCTGGCCGCCGGTGGCTTCGATGGCTTCTACAAGGGCCAGACCGGTTCGCTGCTGCTGGCCGGCGTGAAGCAGGCTGGCGGCAAGTGGACCGCCGAAGAGCTGGCCGGCTACCGCGTGAAGCAGCGCGAGCCGATCGTGTTCAACTACAACGGCTGGAAGATCACCACCGCGCCGCCGCCGTCGTCCGGTGGCATCGCGCTGGCCAGCATGCTGCAGATCCTGGAAGGCTGGGACATCAAGAGGATGGACCCGGCGCACCGCACGCACCTGGTGGTGGAGTCGATGCGCCGCGCCTACCGCGACCGCACCTTCTTCCTCGGTGATCCGGACTTCGTGCAGATCCCCCAGAAAGTGCTGACCAGCAAGGACTACGCGCAGGGCCTGCGGGCGACCATCCATCCGGAGAAGGCCACGCCCAGCGACCTTCTGTCGGGCAATCCGACGCCGCTGGAAGACGACGAGACCACGCATTTCTCGATCATCGACCGCGACGGCAACCGCGTCGGCGCCACCCAGACCGTCAACCTGCTGTATGGCTCGGGGCTGATTCCCAAGGGCACCGGCGTACTGCTGAACAACGAGATGGACGACTTCGCGCTGAAGCCGGGCACGCCCAACGCGTTTGGCGTGATGGGCTACGAGGCCAATGCGCCGAAGGCTGGCAAGCGCATGCTCAGCTCGATGACGCCGACCTTCATGGAGAACGCCGACAAGGTGGTGGTGCTGGGCACCCCGGGCGGCAGCCGTATCATCACCATGGTGCTGCTGGGCATCCTCGGCTACGACGCCGGCCTGGACGCACAGCAGGTGGCCGCGCTGCCGCGCTACCACCACCAGTGGCTGCCGGACCTGATCGAGGCCGAGGACGATGCGTTCGACGCGGCGACGGTGAAGCAGCTGCAGGCGATGGGCCACAAGATCGACCTGCCGGGTGACGTCGCCGCAGGCGGCCGTGGTTCCAGCCACGTGTGGGGCAACCTGCAGACCGTGGAATGGGACCGCAAGGCGAACAGACTGTTCGGCGGCAGCGATCCCCGCAATCCGGTGGGCAGCGCCCAGGTCGTACCGGCGCGCTGATCCGGTAGCGCCGGCCGCTCGCCGGCAATCTGGCCGATCGCCGAAACCCCGCCTTTGCCGGCGGGGTTTTCTGTTTCCTTTCTAGCGATTATTTAACGAGCCGGCGCCGATAATCGGCGCATGAAACTCTGGTCTATTCGTGGAAACTCGCAGCGCCTTGATGGCGGCGCGATGTTTGGCAACGCACCGCGTGCGTTGTGGGAAAAATGGGCGGCACCGGACGAGCTCAATCGCATCGAGCTGGCCTGCCGTGCGCTGCTTGCCAGCCCGCTGGAAGGCAAGACGGTGCTGTTTGAAACCGGCATCGGTGCATTCTTCGATCCGCGCATGCGTGAGCGCTACGGCGTGCAGGAAAGCCAGCACGTGCTGATCGATTCGCTGCGCGAAGCCGGTTTCGAGCACGAGGATATCGATGTTGTGGTGCTCAGCCACCTGCACTTCGATCACGCCGGCGGACTGCTGGCGGCATGGAGCGAAGGGCGTGAGCCCGAGTTGCTGTTCCCCAACGCAACCTATGTGGTCGGCGCACAGCATTGGCAGCGCGCCATGCATCCGCACCCGCGTGACCGGGCCAGCTTCATTCCGGAGTTGCCCGGCCTGCTGCAGGCCAGTGGCCGGCTGGAAGTGGTGGACGGGGAGTACTCGAAGGTCCTCGGCCGCAGCGTGCGCTTCAGCTACAGCGACGGGCATACGCCGGGGCTGATGCTGGCCGAGATCGTCGGTCACGCGCATGCCGGCGAGGGTGCGCACGGTGGCGTGGTGTTCTGTGCCGACCTGATTCCAGGGCGCTCATGGGTGCACGTGCCGATCACCATGGGTTACGACCGCAACGCCGAACTGCTGATCGACGAGAAGCGGCAGTTCCTTGAAGACAAGCTGGCGCGCAACGTACGGCTGTTCTTCACCCATGACCCGCAGGTGGCGCTGGCGCAGCTGGGGCGCGATGACAAGGGGCGTTTCGTGACCCTGCACGAGCAGGGGGAGCTGAAGGCGCGCGCCCTGGGGTAATGAAAAGGCCGGGCAATGCCCGGCCTTCGTGTGCGGGTAGATCCACGCCATGCGCGGATGGCGTTCTACCCGGATGTGATCGCTACGACGCCTTCAGGCAGCTGCTCATGAAGGTCTTGCGCGCATCACCGGCCAGCTTCTTGGCGCCCGCGTCGGCATTGCACTTGCGCATGCGTTCCTGCTGCGCATTGGCCGGCTTGGAGTCGGCAGCGTGGCCGCTGAGGCAGGAACTCTGCGCAGTCTTGTAGGCATCACCCTTCAAGCCCTTGTTCTTGGCCGAGCATTCGGCCATGCGCTGCTGCTGCGGGGTGGTGGCGTTGGCAGCCAGGGGCAGGCCGACCAGCAGGGCGGCGGCCAGCAGGAAAGAGGCTTTCATCAGGGTGCTCCAAGCGGTGGCGGGTGCGCGGAGCATTCGCTTCCGGCCCGCAAGGCCACGTGAAGAATCGCGCTTCGGTCGCGTCCGCTTGCGTCGGCATTCAGATCGGCGTATTACTTAGCCATATGGGAAAGTATGATCCCGCCATCCAGGACGTCTTCCACGCACTGGCCGACCCGACCCGTTGCGCGATCGTGGCCGCGCTGGGGCAGGGGCCGCGTGCCGTGTCGGTGCTGGCCGAGCCTTTCCAGATGGCCTTGCCCTCGCTGATGAAACATCTGGCCGTGCTGGAACGCAGCGGCGTGGTGCGCAGCCACAAGCAGGGGCGCATACGTACCTGCGAACTGGTGCCGGCGCGGCTGGGCCAGGCCGAGCAGTGGCTGGCCGAACAGCGTGCCGTGTGGGAAGCGCGCACCGACCGCATGGTCGATTTCGTCGAAACCCTTCACCGACAGGAGCAGGCCCATGGCCGTAGACGCAGGTAACAACCCCGATACCGATCTGGTCATCAGCCGTGTGTTGAACGCACCGCGTGCGGCCTTGTGGCGGGCGTGGACCGATCCGGAACTGCTGCGCCAATGGTGGTGCCCGAAGCCGTGGACCACCGAGGTGCGCGCATTCGACCTGCGCCCCGGCGGGGCCTTCCACACCTTCATGCAGGGCCCGGATGGCGGCAGCAGTGACAATCCGGGCAGCTTCCTGGAGATCGTGCCGCAGCAGCGCCTGGTGTTCACCTCGATGCTGGGCGCAGGCTGGCGACCGCAGTCACCCTGGCTGGGCTTCACCGCCATCATCACCATGGAGGACGAGGGGCAGGGCTGCCGCTACACGGCGCGGGTGATGCACCCGGACAAGGCCCTGCGTGACCAGCATGAGCAGCTGGGCTTCTTCGATGGCTGGAACACCGTCATCGGCCAGCTGGAAACCTTCGCAGCCGGGCTGTAGGCCGGAATGCGGGATGGGGTCAGAGCCCTTTCTGTGAAAGGGCTCTGACCCCGGCTCGCCGGTTCAACCGACGCGGGTACCGAAGATGCGGTCACCGGCGTCGCCCAGGCCCGGCAGGATGTAACCCTTGTCGTTGAGCTGGGCATCGATGGCCGCGGTGTAGATCTCCACGTCCGGGTGCACGGCCTTGACCGCTTCGATGCCTTCCGGCGCGGCCACCAGGAAGATGCCCTTGATGCGGCGTGCGCCGGCACGCTTGAGCATGTCGATGGTGGCGATCAGGGTGCCGCCGGTGGCCAGCATCGGGTCCAGGATCAGCGCGTCGCGCTCTTCCAGGCGGCCGGTCAGGCGCTCGAAGTAGGGCACCGGCTGCAGGGTTTCCTCATCGCGCTGCAGGCCGACCACGCTGACGCGGGCTGCCGGGATCAGCGACAGCACGCCGCTGAGCATGCCCAGGCCGGCACGCAGGATCGGCACCACGGTGATCTTGGCGCCGGCAATGCGCTGCACCGTGACCGGGCCGGCCCAGCCGGGCAGGGTGTGCGGCTCGGTGTCCAGGTCGGCGGTGGCCTCGTAGGCCAGCAACGTACCCAGCTCGTTGGCCAGTTCGCGGAAATCCTTGGTGCTGAGCGCGGCATTGCGCATCAGGCCGATCTTGTGCTGCACCAGCGGGTGGCGCACTTCGACGATCTTCATGGTCGGGAAGGGGAAAAGGAGAGAGGACGCCATTTTGCCGGATTGGCGTGTCGAACCCCAAACCGGGCCCCGAGCCGCCGTACATGAAATGTGCAGATGCATGTCACGGCCATGCAACCTTGCGGACATACCGTGCAGACCCATTCTTAACAGGAATGGGGATTCCCAGTGCATATCAAGACTCCGTTGGCCGTTGCCATCACCCTGACCCTGGCGATGGGGGCCGCGGCACCGCTGCAGGCAGCCGGGCAACAGGCGGTAGCCGCCACCGGCGCCGTGGCGGCCGACGCGGTCGACCTGGATCGCATTGAAGTGCGTGCCCAGCTCGAATCGCAGATCCGTGCAGTCGACCTCAAGCGCAGCAGCGACGCCATCGAGGATGCGGTGTCCTCCGATGCCCTGGGCCAGTACCCGGACAAGAACGTGGCCGAATCACTGCAGCGCCTGCCGGGTGTCAGCGTGACCCGCGACCAGGGCGAAGGCCGCTTCGTGGTCATTCGTGGCCTGGATGCCAATCTCAACAGCGTCAGCGTGGATGGCATCGCCATCGGCACGCCGGAAGATTCCAGCCGTGCCGCGCCGTTGGACGTGATCCCATCCGACTCCACCGAGCGCCTGCGCGTGGTCAAGTCACCGACCCCGGACATGCCGGGTGATGCCATCGGTGGCGCCGTGCTGGTGGAATCGGCGTCGGCCTTCGACCGTGACGGTCGCAGCCTGCGCGGCAAGATCGAGGGCAGCCACCAGCAGCTGTCCGGCGAGACCAGTCCCAAGGCCGCCTTCAACTACAGCGAGGTGTTCAACGATACCTTCGGCGTGGCGCTGGGCGTGAACTACCAGAAGCGGAAGTTCGAGTCGGACAACACCGAAGTGGAGTACGACGGCGAGGACGATGCCACCCCCGGTGACGTGACTGCGATCAACCTGCAGCACCGCAAGTACGAGATCGAGCGCAAGCGCATCGGTGCCAACCTCAACCTCGACTGGCGTCCCAACGAAGACAGCAAGTACTACCTGCGCACGCTGTACAGCCAGTTCGACGATGCGGAGACCCGCCAGCGCGTGATCTTCAACTTCGACGACGCGAAGATGGTCAAGACCGGCACCGACCAGTACCGCCTGGACGGCATGCCGAAGGATTCGATCGACAAGCGCATGCGCTACCGCACCAAGAAGGAAAACACCTTCGCGGCCAGCCTCGGTGGCGAGAACAAGCTGACCAACGCCGTGGTCGATTATCGGATCGGCTACACCCGTACCGAAGAGCGCGTGAACGACGAGATGGAGGCGCGCTTCAAGCTCAACGGCAAGGCCTTCAATGGCACCCTGGACCAGAGCAGCCGCCTGCCCAGCTACAGTTTCGACAACCCGCAGTGGCTGGACAACAGCAACTACGCGTTCGACCGCTTCGTGCTCTCGCCCAAGCAGGTGAACGACAAGGAACACAGCGCACAGGTCAACGTGCGCTTTGACGGCGGCAGCAGCAGCATCAAGTTCGGCCTGCTGGGCCGCTGGCGCGACCGCGACGTGAATGTGGATGAGCGCGAACTGCGTGTCGGCCCGAAGGTGGCGCTGTCGAGCTGGACCACTTCCTCGCCGGAGCATCGCCACGGCAACCTGGGCGATGGCATGGACTCGGCCGCGATGCGCGCGTTCTGGGCCGCCAGCGGCAGCCAGTACAGTGCCCGCCCGCAGGACGTCGGCGGCAATGCGATGACGTCGCTGGAAGAGGATTACGTGGCCAGCGAGGACATCTTCGCCAGCTATGCCATGGGTACCTGGGACGTGGGCGCGCTGCGCATCATCGGCGGCGTGCGCGTGGAGAACACCCGCTTCAAGGCGGTCGGCAACCAGGTGGACGTGGCCGCCAACGGCCGCAGTTTCACCGTCACCCCGCGCGTGGCCAACAGCAGCTACACCAACGTGCTGCCGGGCCTGCACCTGCGCTACGACGCGGCCGACGACTGGGTGCTGCGCGCCTCGGCCAACAAGACCGTATCGCGCCCGTCCTTCGGCGACGTCTCGCCGCGCGTGGGTTACAGCCGGGGTGACGAGGAAGTGCGCCTGGGCAATCCGGAACTCGATCCGTACGAGTCGAAGAACATCGACCTGTCGGTGGAGAAGTACATCGGCAGCAGCGGCATCGTTTCGCTGGGCCTGTTCCACAAGTCGATCGATGGCTACATCGTGGAAACCGTGCGCACCAATGATCCGGCCTACGGTGGTTTCGACGTGACCCAGCCGGTCAATGGCCGCAAGGCCACCGTGCGTGGCGCGGAATTCAACTGGCAGCAGCAGCTGGCCTTCCTGCCGGACGGCCTGGATGGCCTGCTGGTCGGTGCCAGTGGCACCTGGCTGGATACCAAATTCGACGCCGGCATCAAGGATCGGGAGGGCGAGGACTTCACCCTGCCGCGTGCCTCCAAGCATGTCTACAGCGCGCACATCGGCTATGAAAAATACGGTGTAAGCACGCGCCTGGCGGCGGTGTACCGCAGCGAGTACCTGGACAGCATCGGCAAGGGGCGCGCATTCGACATCTATGTGGCACCCAACACCCAGCTCGATTTCTCGCTGGACTACAAGTTCACCCCGCGCGTGAGCGTGTATTTCGAAGCGCAGAACCTGCTGGACAAGCCGCTGGAGCTGTACCAGGGCACCCGTTCGCGCACCCTGCAGATGGAAGAGTACGGCCGCACCTATGCGCTGGGCCTGAAGGTGGCGCTGTGATGGGGCGTAGCGTCACTGTCCTGGCCGCTGCGCTGGCGGCCACGCTGGTCGCCGGCTGCACGCCGGCCACCGGCAACGATCCGGTCGCGGGAGCGGTCTCGCCGGCCGCCAGCGGTGAGCGCGTGGTGACCACCATCGCCGAGGCCTTCCTTTCCCCGATGACCCCGGCCGACAACATCGACTCGCCGGCGGCCTGGCGCGCGCCGGACGGCGCGCTGTGGCTGATCGCTACCGCCAAGGCCACCGACAAGCTGGTGGTCTACGACGGCAGCACTGGGCAGCATCTGCGTGACGTCGGCAGCAGCGGCACCGCACCGGGGCAGTTCGACCGCCCAAACGGCATCGCGGTGACCGACGACCTGCTGTGGATCGTGGAGCGCGACAATCACCGCGTGCAGGTGCTGAGCCTGCCGGACTTCGCGCCGCTGGCGACGTTCGCTGCGGACGACCTGCGCAAGCCGTACGGGCTGTGGGTCGACCGCCGTGCCGATGGCTACAGCGTCTACGTCACCGACTCCTGGGACAACGGCGAGGATGCGCAGGGGCGTGACATCCTGCCGCCGCTGGCCGAGCTGGACAAGCGCGTGCGCCAATACCACGTGACCCGCGACGGCACGAAGGTCGAGGCGAAGCTGGTGGCCAGCATCGGCGATACCACCGAAGCCGGTGCGCTGCGCGTGGTCGAGTCGATCTGGGGCGACCCCGAGAACGACCGGCTGTTGATTGCCGAAGAGGACGAGAGCTACGCCAGCGAGTTCAAGGTCTACACCCTGGCGGGCCGCTTCACCGGCACCACCTTCGGCCGCGACGTGTTCAAAGCACAGGCCGAAGGCGTGACCCTGCGCACCTGTGGCAAGGATGGCTGGTGGATCACCACCGAGCAGGGCAAGCAGCGCAGCGTGTTCCATCTGTTCGACCGGCACACGCTGAAGCCGGTCGGCGCGTTCCAGAGCAACACCGTGGCCAACACCGATGGCATCTGGATGATGCAGCAGCCCAGCGCGCGCTTCCCGCACGGTGCGCTGTATGCAGTGCATGACGACCAGGGCGTGGTGGCGTTCGACTGGGAGAGCATCGCCAAGCAGCTCGCGCTGCCGCTGGAGTGTGGCGCATGAGCGGCCAGTGCGTGATGCGTTCGCTGGTGCTTGGCCTGCTGCTGGCAATGCCGTCGCTGTCGTTCGCAGCGGCCGAACCGAATACCCAGGTGCCGGCGGGCAGCCGGCATTACGCAGCGACGGCGGTGCCGGACCGCATCGTCGCCTCGCCGGCGGCCGATCCCAGCCACGGTTTCGCCGTGGCCTGGCGTACCGATGGCAGCGCGCAGGCACCGCTGCTGGAGATCGCGCTGGCCGCAGATTCGCCGGCCATCGAGAGCATCCGCCAGGTGCGTGCGACGACGCGTGCGCTGCAGACCGAGAACGGGCTGTCGCACCACCATCGTGCCGACATTGGCGGCCTGCAGCCGGACACCCAGTACGTCTACCGCGTGCAGGGCAATGGCAGCTGGAGCGCCTGGAACCAGCTGCGGACGCTGGCCGCGGCCGACCAGCCGCTGACCCTGCTGTACTTCGGTGATACCCAGAACAAGAACGTCAGCCATGTCAGCCGCGTGGTGCGTGCCGCGCAGAAGGCTGCGCCGCAGGCGCGCATGAGCCTGTTCGCCGGTGATCTGGTCAGCGGCGGCGACAACATGGACGACAGCGAATGGGGCGAGTGGTTTGCCGCCACCGGCTGGTTGGCGCAGGAAACGCTGGTGGCCCCGGCGATCGGCAACCATGAGTACTTCGAGGAATTCGAGGACACCCCGCAGGAGCGTCGCGTGCTGGGCCGGCACTGGCCAGTGACCTTCGCGCTGCCGGGCAATGGCGCCACCGCCGCGCAGCAGACCAGCTACTGGTTCGATGCACAGGGCGTGCGCGTGGCCGTGGTCGATGGCACCTCGGCACTCGACCTCGGCACGGCCAAGGCGCAGGCACAGTGGCTGGATAAGGTCCTGACCGGCAACCCGCAACCATGGACCATCGTGCTGCTGCACCAGCCGTTCTACTCGCCCCGCGAAGGGCGCGAGAACGCCGCGCTGCGTGACGTGCTGCTGCCGGTGGTGCGCCGCCACAACGTCGATCTGGTGCTGCAGGGCCACGATCACACCTATGGCCGTCGTGGCGAAGGGCAGGCTGCTACGCCGCAGTACGTGGTGACCGTGGCCGGGCCGAAGCAGTACCGCCTTTCCGACGAGGCACGGAAGACGATGGATCCAGTAGCCGAGGACACCCAGCTGTTCCAGGTGCTGAACATCGATCCGCAGCACCTGCGCTACGAAGCGCGCACCGTGACCGGGCGTCTGTACGACGCCTTCGAACTGCGCCGCGATGCCAAGGGCGCAAAGCAACGCACGGAGTTGACCGAAGGCCGCATCGCACCGCGCGGCTGCCCGCGTGCGCAGACCGCCAAGGGTCGCGCCGACCGCTGCTGGGAATGACGAGATGCCAATGACCACGCTCCGACGCATCCTTCCTCTCGCTGCCATCGGTGCCGCGCTGCTGTTGCTGGCCAGTGCGGTGACGGCCGCCGATACCGTGCTGCATCCATTCCTGGTCGCCCAGCCGAAGCAGGCCCCGCAGGAGGTGAATCTGGCGGTGGAGATTCCGGCCGGCAGCTTCACCAAGTACGAGATCAAGGAAGACGGCCTGGTCCACGTGGATCGCTTCCAGTCGATGCCGGTGGCCTATCCGGCCAACTACGGCTCGATGCCGCGCACCCTGGCCGGTGACAACGATCCGCTGGATGCGCTGGTGCTGACCCGCGAGCCGCTGCATCCCGGCGTGATCGTGCGCTTCCGGCCGATCGGTTACCTGAAGATGATCGATGGTGGCGAGCACGACGAGAAGATCATCGGCGTGCCGACCGACAAGGTCGACCCGACCTACGCCCGCATCCGCGACCTGGCGGATCTGCCGGAGGTCGAGCGCCAGCGCATCGAGGCGTTCTTCCGGGTCTACAAGGACCTGCCGGCCGGTCGCAACCCGGTGCAGCTCAACGGTTGGGGCAACGCCGCTGAGGCGCGTGCGCTGATCAGTGAAGCGATGAAGCGCTTCGAAAAGTAGATCCACGCCATGCGTGGATGGCCTGGCACGCGCATCTCCTTCACCGCCGCTGGCTATGATGTGCGCCTTCCACAACGAAGGCGGTGCATGTGTCGGTAGCGTTGGTATGGTTCCGCCGTGATCTGCGGCTGCAGGACAATCCGGCCCTGCAGGCCGCGCTGGATGCGGGCCACGACGTGGTGCCGGTCTACATCCATGCGCCGCACGAGGAAGGCGAGTGGGTGCCCGGTGCGGCCTCCGATGCGTGGCGCCACCGTTCACTGGGCGCATTGGATGCGGACCTGCGCGCGCGTGGTTCGTCGCTGGTGCTGCGCAGCGGTGACAGCCTGTCGATCCTGCAGTTGCTGATCGAGCAGTCCGGCGCCGAGGCGGTGTACTGGAACCGCAAGTACGAACCGGCCACCCAGCCACGCGACGCGACCATCAAGCGCACGCTGCGCGAGCAGGGCATCGACGCGCAGAGCTGCAATGGCAGCCTGCTGTTCGAGCCCTGGGGCATCGCGAACCAGCAGGGTCAGCCGTACAAGGTGTTCACGCCGTACTGGCGCAACGTACTCAGTCATTGGCGCCTGCCGGCGCTGCAGGCCGCGCCGCAGGCACTGACGCCGCACACGGTCGACAGCCTCGCACTGGATGAGCTGCGGCTAGCGCCTACGCTGGGCTGGGATACCGGCTTCTGGGAGCACTGGCAGCCGGGCGAGGCCGGTGCGCTGGAGGCACTGTCCGTGTTCGAGGACGGTGCATTGCGCGGCTACCGCGAACAGCGCGACCTGCCGGATCGCGTGGGGACCTCGCGGCTGTCGCCGCACCTGCATTTCGGCGAGATCGCGCCGTGGCGCATCGCCCATACGCTGGAGGGGCTGCGCAATGCAGGCACCGATGCCGACATCGACGGTTACCTGCGGCAACTGGGCTGGCGCGACTTCGCCTATCACCTGCTGCATCACTTCCCGAAGACGCCGACCGACAACCTCAACCCGCGCTTCGATCGCTTCCCATGGGCAACGCCCAGTGACGCTCAGCTGCACGGCTGGCAACGCGGCAACACCGGCGTGCCGATCGTCGATGCCGGCCTGCGCGAGCTGTGGCACACCGGCTACATGCACAACCGGGTGCGGATGATCGTGGCCAGCTACCTGTGCAAGCACCTGCGCGCGCATTGGCTGCATGGCGCGCGCTGGTTCTGGGACACCCTGGTCGATGCCGACCTGGCCAACAACACGATGGGCTGGCAATGGGTGGCCGGGACCGGCGCCGATGCCGCGCCGTATTTCCGCGTGTTCAACCCGGTGACCCAGGCCGAAAAGTTCGATCCGCAGGCCCGCTACATCAGCCGTTGGGTGCCCGAACTGGCCACGCTGCCGGTGAAGGCGCGCTTCGCGCCGTGGCAGCATCCACTGCTGCTGGCTGTGCATGCCCCCGGCTATCCGCGCACCCCGTTGGTGGACCTGGCGGCCGGTCGGGACGCCGCGCTGGCCGCCTACCGGCAGACGGGGGCAGGGTAAAGCGCGGGCTGAGCGATCCAGTCAGTTAGCTGAACGCGGCCCTGTCGCCGCGCCGCATCATCATCCCGACATCGCATTGGGCTGTTTATTCTCTCTGCGCCCGCAAGCCGCCGGCCCGACCGGAAACCAAGGAGAACCACATGATCCGCAACACCACCCGCAACGTCGCACTGGCCCTGATGAGTGCGGCCGTCCTGTCGGCCTGCGCCACCGGCGGCTCCTACGTGCAGAGTGACCAGTACGGCAACCCGACCGAGCAGCAGAACCGCACCGGCCGCAATGCGCTGATCGGCACCGCGATTGGTGTGGCCGCCGGCCTGCTGACCGGCGACAGCGCTACCGAGCGTCGTCAGCACGCGCTGATCGGTGCCGGTATCGGCGCGCTCAGCGGCGCTGCCGTCGGCCAGTACCAGGATCGCCAGGAACGCGCACTGCGCGAGCGCACCGCCAACACCGGCATCGATGTGCAGCGCCAGGGCGACAACATCATGTTGAACCTGCCGGATGGCATCACCTTCGATTTCGGCAAGTCGACCCTGAAGCCGCAGTTCTACGGCTCGCTCAACGGCGTGGCAGGCACCCTGCGTGACTACAACCAGACCATGATCGAAGTGGTCGGCCACACCGACAGCATCGGCAGCGACGCGGTCAACAACCGCCTGTCGAAGGAACGTGCCGACTCGGTGGCGCAGTACCTGATCGGCCAGGGCGTGCAGAGCGTGCGCATCGAAACGCTGGGCGCCGGCAAGTCGTATCCGATTGCCGACAACAGCACCGATGCCGGCCGTGCCAAGAACCGTCGCGTCGAAATCCGCGTGATTCCGCTCAAGCAGTAACGCTACGCGTTCCTGCTTGAGCCGGTCCGGCCATCGGCCGGAACGAAAATGCCGCCCTTGCAGGCGGCATTTTTGTGGGTGCCGAGCGTTGCTCGGCACGCCGACAGCGCTTCCGGTTGCGGCTTTTTCGAACGGCGCCGACGAAGGTCGGCATCTACCGGAAGCCAGGCAGCCGGAACCAAAATGCCGCCCATGCAGGCGGCATTTTCTGTAGGTGCCGAGCGTTGCTCGGCACGCCGATAGCCCCTGTAGAGTCGAGCCATGCTCGACTCCGCCAACAGCAGTCGAGCATGGCTCGACTCTACAAAATCCGGTTACGCCGCCGAAGCGGCGACCTTCTCCAGGATGCGCTTGCCGCTGCTCTCCAGCGCGGCGTCTTCCTTTTCCTTCTGCTGCTGCGCCAGCTTCGCACCCGGGCACTGCGCCAGCATGTAGTTGGCGTCGAAGTTGAGCTTTTCCACCAGGAAATCGACGAACGCACGCACCTTCGGCGAGACCAGGCGGCCACCGGCGAACACGGCGTTGAAGTCCACTTCCGGGCCGGTCCAGCCGGCCAGCACGCGGCGTACCATGCCCGACTCGACGAACGGCTTGGCCATCACATCACCGGTCAGCAGCAGGCCTTCGCCACATACCAGTGCACCATTCAACGCGGACATGTCGTTGGCCGTCATCAGCGGGGTGACCGGGAAGTCGCGCAGCTCGCCGCCGTTCTCGCCCAGCTGCCAGGTGAAGCGTGGCGAATTACCGGTGTGGTACGGCTTGCGCATCGCCAGGATGCGATGGAACTGCAGCTCTTCCGGATGCAGCGGCTCGCCATAGCGCTCGATGTAGGCCGGGCTGGCGAACACCTGCGTGCGCAGGCTGCCGAGCTTGCGCGCGACCAGGTTGGAATCGGGCAGGGCACCGACACGCAGCGCCAGATCCGCCTCACCGGCGATCAGGTCCAGCTTCTCGTTGCCCATGTGCATGTCCAGGCGGATCTCTGGATACTGCGCATGGAACTGGCCCAGCAGCGGGGCGATCCAGGTGATGCCGATCGAGTAGGGCACGGTGAAGCGCAGCCAGCCGCGCGGGCCGGACTGCAACTGGCTCACCGCGCTCTCGGCTTCTTCCAGCTCGCGCGCGATGCGCTGGCAATGTTCGTGGTAGATCGAGCCGGCTTCGGTCAGGCCGAGGCGGCGGGTGGTCCGGTGCAGCAGTCGCGCGCCCAGGCGCGTTTCCAGCTCCTGCACTTTGCGGCTGACCGTGGTCTTGGGCAGGCCGAGCGATTTGGCAGCGGCAATGAAACTGCCTTGCTCGACCACTTTGACGAAGATCAGCGTCTCGTTGAGATCGTGGGACATGGTCGGGGATCCTGGACGTCGGGGATGGGACAATCGTGACAGAACGATTGGACCGGGAGCGGGATGATTATTCCCCTTAATCAGGACTAATCAAGTAAAGGTTTGAGGTCTATCGTGGCGCCATTCGTGAAATGGAGCCCCCTCGCCATGAGCCTGCGCAACATTCTTGCCCGCTTCCGGCATGCCGGCCAGAACGCCCTGGACCTGGCGATGACCGTCGAAGCTCGTCCGAGTTCCTTGGTACACAAGGACTTTCGTGAGTTTACCGCGCCCATGCGTCAGCAGCGTGGCGGCGTCATCCGCTTGGTCCCGCACAAGGGCGACCGACTGCGTCGAATTGGGACTATCCCGGATTTGGGAGGAAATGTCCCGTGAATGGGATACTGACGCCCGAAGTTCTGGTCCTCGGTGGCACCGGTGCCGTGGGCCAGGGCGTGGTCGGCGCCCTGCTGGAGGCCGGCAGCCCGGTGCTGGTGGTCGGGCGCGATCCGGGCCGGCTGGCGGCACTGCATGAGCAGTTCGCCGATGAGCCGGGCCTGGAAACCGTGCTGGGTTCGCTCAGCGATGACGGCTCGGCACGGGCGTTGGCCGAACGCATCGCGCAGCGGCCGCGTCCGTTGGCTGCAGTGATCGCCGCGATGGGCGGCCCCTACCGTCGCGGCCGCGTGGTCGACCGCAACGGCGACGAGCTGCTCGGCGCGCTGCAGGCCGACCTGATGCCGCACGTGCACGCGGTGCGCCACCTGCTGCCGCTGCTGCAGGACAACGTGCATGCGCGCCGCTACGTGATGATCGGCAGCCCGGCCGCGGTCAAGCCATGGGCCGGTTACGGCGAAAGCTCGATCACCGCCGCGGCGATGCGCATGTACGCGCAGGTGGTGCACCAGGAAGCGCAGGCGATCGGCGTGCGCGCGCAGATGCTGGAAGTCTGCAGCCCGGTGTGTACCCCGGCCAACGCGGCCAACGCCTGCATCGAGTGGCCCAGCTCGCTGCTGGTCGGCCGGCGCGTGGTCTCCCTGCTCGATGGGTGCCGCGACAACCGCGCCATCGTCCGTTGCGACAGCAGTGATGCCGAACTGCCGCGCGGCCTGCTGCACCTGGAAGTTCCTCCGCTTTGGCGCGACACCGCAGGCGTCGCTTGACCTCGACCATGGTTGAGGTCGCAGTATGCGCCGCCGATTTTCGCAACACATTTTCATATAGCTGTACCACCCCTCCGTACGGATGCATGCCATGACTTCCCCCAACACCACCCCACATCGTTTCGGCCATCGCATCGCGATGGTCGGCGTGTCGATCCTCGCCGCGGCCGTGCTTGCAGCCTGCAGCGGCGGCCATGCCGAAGAAGCCGGTGCACCGCCGCCGCCGCAGGTCAGCGCCGCGCCGGTGCTGGTCAAGCAGGTCAGCCAGTGGGACGAGTTCAGCGGCCGCGTCGAAGCGGTACAGAGCGTTGAACTGCGCCCGCGCGTGTCCGGCTACATCGACAAGGTCAACTACGTCGAAGGCCAGGAAGTGAAGAAGGGCGAAGTGCTCTTCACCATCGACGCGCGCAGCTACCAGGCCGAATACGATCGTGCCGCCGCCGAGCTGGCGCGCGCCCGCACCCAGGCCACCCTGGCCCGCAGCGAGTCCGAGCGTGCCAAGCGGCTGTCCGAGCAGCAGGCGATCTCCACCGAGACCGCCGAGCAGCGTCGCGCTGCCGCCGACCAGTCCGGTGCCGCCGTGCAGGCGGCGCAGGCTGCGCTGGATGCGGCCCGCCTCAACCTGGAGTTCACCAAGGTGCGCGCACCGATCGACGGCCGCGCCGGCCGCGCGATGGTCACCGCTGGCAACCTGGTCACCGCCGGCGACAGTGCCAGCGTACTGACCACGCTGGTCTCGCTGGATACCGTGTTCGTCTACTTCGATGCCGACGAAAGCACCTTCCTGCGCTACGCACAGATGGCACGCAAGGGCGAGCGCCCGAGCGAGCGTGACAGCGAACTGCCGGTGAAGGTCGGCCTGTCGGGCGAAGAGGGCTACCCGCATGCGGGCAAGGTCGACTTCCTCGACAACCAGGTGGCGCGCAGCACCGGCACCATCCGCGTCCGCGCGCTGCTGGACAACGCCGATCGCCAGTTCACCCCGGGCCTGTTCGCCCGCGTGCAGCTGCTCGGCAGCGGCCAGTTCCAGGCCCTGCTGATCGACGACAAGGCCGTGTTGACCGACCAGGACCGCAAGTACGTGTACGTGGTCGACAAGGATGGCAAGGCCCAGCGCCGCGACATCCAGCTTGGCCGCACCGCTGAAGGCCTGCGCATCGTCGAGCACGGCCTGGCCGCCGGTGACAAGGTGATCATCGACGGCGTGCAGAAGGTCTTCATGCCGGGCATGCCGGTGCAGGCCAAGGCCGTGGCAATGCAGCCGCAGGCTGCGCCGGCACCGGGCCGCGATGCCACCGCCGCACTGAACCACTGATCCGCCGTCTCCTGATCCGCGTCCCCGCTTAGCTGCCGGCGCCAGCGGCAGCCTTCCCTGCCTTCGTCATCTCGGCGAGGGGCAGGGTGGCTGTTGCCCGCCGAATGCCTTTCCCAGGAATTCCTCCATGGACTTTTCCCGTTTCTTCATCGACAGGCCGATCTTCGCGGCGGTGCTGTCGATCGTGATCTTCGCCGCAGGCCTGATCACGATTCCGATCCTGCCGATCAGCGAGTACCCCGAAGTGGTGCCGCCGTCGGTGGTCGTGCGCACGGTGTATCCGGGCGCCAACCCCAAGGTCATCGCCGAGACCGTCGCCACCCCGCTTGAAGAGGCCATCAACGGCGTCGAAGGCATGATGTACCTGAAGTCGGTGGCCGGCTCGGACGGCGTGCTGCAGATGACCGTCACCTTCCGCCCGGGCACCGACCCGGACGCGGCGGCGGTGAAGGTGCAGAACCGCGTGGCGCAGGCGCAGGCGCGCCTGCCCGAGGACGTGCGCCGGCAGGGCGTGACCACGCAGAAGCAGTCACCGACCTTCCTGATGGTGGTGCACCTGACCTCGCCACAAGGCAAGTACGACACCCTGTACCTGCGCAACTACGCGCGCCTGCACGTCAAGGATGCGCTGGCGCGCATTCCGGGCGTGGGTGACGCGCAGATCTTCGGTGGCGGCGACTACGCCATGCGCGCCTGGCTGGACCCGGACAAGGTGGCTTCGCGCGGCCTGACCGCCAGCGACGTGGTGCGCGCGATGCGTGAGCAGAACGTGCAGGTTTCGGCCGGCCAGCTCGGTGCCGAACCGTTGCCGAACAGCCAGTTCCTGACCCTGATCAATGCCCAGGGCCGCCTGAAGACCGAAAAGGAATTCGGCGACATCGTGCTCAAGAGCGGCACCGATGGCGAGATCGTGCGCCTGGCCGACGTGGCCCGCCTGGAACTGGGTGCCGGCGACTACACCCTGCGCTCGCAGCTGGACGGCAAGAACGCGGTTGGTATCGGTATCTTCCAGTCGCCGGGTGCCAATGCACTGGAGATCCGTGACCAGGTCATCTCGACGATGGACGAGATGCAGAAGACCATGCCGGCCGACGTGAAGTACGAAGCGGTGTATGACACCACCATCTTCGTGCGCGACTCGATCAAGGCCGTGGTCTCCACGCTGCTGGAAGCCATCGCGCTGGTGGTGCTGGTGGTGATCCTGTTCCTGCAGACCTGGCGTGCCTCGATCATTCCGCTGATCGCGGTGCCGGTGTCGGTGGTGGGTACCTTCGCCGCGCTGTACCTGCTGGGCTTCTCGATCAACACGCTGAGCCTGTTCGGCCTGGTGCTGGCGATCGGCATCGTGGTCGACGACGCGATCGTGGTGGTGGAGAACGTCGAGCGCAACATCGAGGAAGGCCTGTCGCCCACCGCGGCGGCACACCAGGCCATGCGTGAGGTGTCCGGCCCGATCGTGGCGATCGCGCTGGTGCTGTGTGCCGTGTTCGTGCCGATGGCCTTCCTGTCCGGTGTCACCGGCCAGTTCTACAAGCAGTTCGCGGTCACCATCGCCATCTCCACGGTGATCTCGGCGATCAACTCGCTGACCCTGTCGCCGGCCCTGGCCGCGCGCCTGCTGAAGGCCCACGGTGCGCCGAAGGATGGCCCGAGCCGTCTGATCGACCGCCTGTTCGGCTGGGTGTTCCGTCCGTTCAACCGCTTCTTCAAGTCCAGCTCGGAGAAGTACGAGCGTGGCGTGGCCCGCATCCTTGGCCGTCGCGGTGCGGTGTTCGTGGTCTACGCGATCCTGCTGGTCGGTACCGGTGTGATCTTCAAGCTGGTGCCGCCGGGCTTCATCCCGACCCAGGACAAGCTGTACCTGATCGCCGGTGTGAAGCTGCCGGAAGGTTCGTCGATCGCGCGTACCGATGAAATGCTGCGCAAGGTCGCCAAGATCGCCCAGGAAACCGACGGTGTGGCCCACACCATCTCGTTCCCGGGTTTGAACGCGCTGCAGTTCACCAATACGCCGAACACCGGTGTGGCGTTCATTCCGCTCAAGCCGTTCGCCGAGCGCCATGGCCGCACCGCCGCGCAGATCAATGCCGAGATCAACCAGAAGATCGCCGGTCTGCAGGAGGGCTTCGCGTTCGCGATGATGCCGCCGCCGATCCTCGGCCTGGGCAACGGCAACGGCTACCAGATGTTCATCGAGGACCGCGGCAACCTGGGCTATGGCGCGCTGCAGAATGCCGTGCAGGCAATGCAGGGCACCGTTGCGCAGACGCCGGGCATGGCCTTCCCGATTTCCAGCTACCAGGCCAACGTGCCGCAGCTGGATGCCGAGGTCGACCGCGTCAAGGCCAAGGCACAGGGCGTGCAGCTCACCGAACTGTTCGACACCCTGCAGACCTACCTCGGTTCGGCCTACGTCAACGACTTCAACCAGTTCGGCCGTACCTGGCAGGTGATCGCCCAGGCCGATGGTCCGTTCCGCGAGACGGTCGAGGACATCGGCAAGCTGCGTACCCGCAACGACCGCGGCGAGATGGTGCCGATTGGCTCGATGGTCACCATCAAGCAGACCTTCGGCCCGGACCCGGTGCTGCGCTTCAATGGCTATCCGGCAGCGGACCTGGCCGGTGAAGCCGACCCGCGCGTGCTGTCGTCGGCCGAGGCGATGAACAAGCTGACCGAGATCGCCGGCAAGGTGCTGCCGGTGGGCATGACCACCGAATGGACCGACCTGAGCTACCAGCAGGCGACCCAGGGCAAGGCGGCCTTCATCGTGTTCCCGGTGGCGATCATGCTGGCCTTCCTGGTGCTGGCTGCGCTGTACGAGAGCTGGTCGCTGCCGCTGGCGGTGATCCTGATCGTGCCGATGACCCTGCTGTCCGCACTGTTCGGCGTGTGGCTGACCGGTGGCGACAACAACGTGTTCGTGCAGGTCGGCCTGGTGGTGCTGATGGGCCTGGCGTGCAAGAACGCGATCCTGATCGTCGAATTCGCCAGAGAGCTGGAGATGGGCGGCAAGGGCATCGTTGAAGCCGCGCTGGAAGCCTGCCGCCTGCGTCTGCGCCCGATCGTGATGACCTCCATCGCGTTCATCGCCGGCACCGTGCCGCTGGTGCTGTCGCACGGTGCAGGCGCTGAGGTGCGCTCGGTGACCGGTATCACCGTGTTCGCCGGCATGCTGGGCGTGACCCTGTTCGGCCTGTTCCTCACCCCGGTGTTCTACGTGGCCCTGCGCAAGTTCGTCACCCGCAACGGTGGCGGCCAGCTGGTGCAGCACGGCGAGCCGACCATCCATCACTGACATGGAACTCCACCGGCACCGGTCCCCCAACCGGTGTCGGATTTCCCCCTCCAAAGGCATGACTCCATGAACACCCATCAGAACAAGATCGCACTGGTCACTGGTGCCACCCGCGGTATCGGCGCCGAGACCGTGCGTCAGCTGGCACAGGCCGGCGTGCACACGCTGCTGGCCGGTCGCAAGCGCGAGACCGCCGTGGAGCAGGCGCTGAAACTGCAGGCCGAGGGCCTGCCGGTGGAAGCGCTGCAGCTGGACGTCACCGACGGCGCCAGCATCGCCGACGCCGTGCAGCAGGTGCGCGAACGCCACGGCCGTCTCGACATCCTGGTCAACAACGCCGGCGTGCTGCTGGAAAACCCGGCGCAGCTGCCGTCGGAGCAGTCGCTGGATACCTGGCGCCGGACCTTCGACACCAACGTCTATGCACTGGTCGCGGTGACCCAGGCTTTCCTGCCGCTGCTGCAGCAGGCCAAGGCCGGACGCATCGTCAACGTCTCCAGCATCCTCGGTTCGCAGACCCTGCACGCCGATCCGGCATCGGGCATCTACGATTTCAAGATCCCGGCCTACAACGCCTCCAAGGCAGCGGTGAACAGCTGGACGCTGGCCCTGGCACACGAACTGCGCAGTTCGCAGATCAAGGTCAACACCGTGCATCCCGGCTACGTGAAAACCGACATGAACGGCGGCCACGGCGAAATCGAAATCGCCGAGGGCGCGCGTTCCAGCGTGCAGATGGCACTGATCGGACATGAAGGCCCGAACGGCAGCTTCACCTACCTGGGCGAGGTGCTGCCATGGTGATCCGCACGTTGGCGATGGCCGTCTCCAGCCTGGTGCTGGCAGGCTGTGTCAGCGTCGGCCCGAACTACAAGGCCCCGGTGCAGGAACCGGTGGTCCTGCAGAGCGCACAGCAGCCGGTCTTCAGCACCGTCTCGCCGGTGGCCAGCTGGTGGGCGCAGTTCGATGATCCGGTGCTGGAACAGCTGGTGCATGGCGCACTCTCGGACAACCTGGACCTGCGCGTGGCCGTGGCCCGCGTCAGCCAGGCCCGCGCGGTGTTCGTCGAAAGCCGCTTCGACCAGGCACCGCACATCACCGCCGGCGGCAGCTACGACCGCCGCAAGCAACCCGATCCGCAGCTGGGTGGGCAGCGGGTGTTCAGTGAAAGCTACCAGCTCGGCTTCGACGCCGGCTGGGAGCTGGATCTGTTCGGCCGCAAGCGCCGTGCTGCTGAAGCCGCGCGTGCCGACCTCGGTGCCGAGCAGGCCAACCTGGCCGATGCGCAGGTACTGGTCGCCGCCGAAGTGGCACGCAACTACTTCGAGCTGCGCGGCACGCAGAAGCGCATCGCGGTGGCCCAGCACACGCTGGAAAACCTGCGCGATACGCAGAAGCTGACCGAGGCGCGCTGGGAGCTGGGCGCCGGCAGCGAGCTGGATGTGCAGAGCAGCCGCGCCCGCCTGAAGGCGATCGAGGCCGACATCCCGCTGCTGGAAGTGGCCGAGGCGCAGTCGCGCAACCGACTGGCCGTGCTGCTCGGCCAGCGCCCGGAAGTGCTGACCGACATGCTCGCGCCGCATGACGTGCCGGCCTTCGCCAAGGCACTGCCGCTGGGCGATACCCGCGAACTGCTGCGTCAGCGCGCCGACGTGCGCGTGGCCGAGCGTCGCCTGGCGGCCGCGACCGCACGCGTGGGCGTGGCCACTGCGGACCTGTTCCCGCGGCTGTCGCTGTCCGGCTTCGTTGGTTTCCTGGGTGGCGATGCCAGCGGCCTGGTCAATGGCAACAACAAGGCCTGGTCGCTGACCCCGTCGCTGAGCTGGGCCGCATTCGACTTCGGCACCGTGCGCGCGCGCCTGCGTGCCAGCAAGGCCGAAGCCGAAGGCGTGGCCGCGCAGTACGAGCAGGCGGTACTGCTGGCCCTGGAAGACACCGAGAACGCGCTGACCCGCTATTCCAAGCAGCAGGCGCGGCTGGCGATCGTGGTCGAGCAGGCGCAGGCGGCACGGCGTGCCGAATCGCTGGCACAGATCCGCTATCGCGAGGGCTCGGAAGACTTCCTGACCCTGCTGGATGCGCAGCGCACGCAGCTGGCGGCCGATGACGCGTTGGCGGCGGCCGAGTCCGAAGTCAATGTCAGCGTGGTCGGCGTGTATAAGGCGCTGGGCGGCTGGGGGCAATCCCCGCAGCAACCGAGCGTGGCGCAGGTGCAGTAACCGCAGGGGACGGAGGCAGTGGCTTCCGTCCCCTTCTGCTTTCACGGTCCGCGGCAGCGGTGTGTCCTGCTCCCTGCCTGGGCGGGAGGTGCGGGAAGGGCGGTGCATGCCGTGCACATTGCCCTCGTCGTGACGCTTCTGACTCTGCCGAAATGCCGGCCCGCCGTGTAACTAGTGGGTCAGACACACGGGAGGACAGGCGATGGCGGACGGAAGGCGGGATACCCAACGGATGTTGTTCGGCGATCCGGGCCCACCGGGCGCGGGGTTGTCGGTGGCGGTCGTGGTGCTGCTGGTGCTGGCGACGATGGCCGCTGCGGTCGGCTTCCTGCGCCTGCAGGATTCGATGCTGGGGCTGGGCCTGATCGGCGTCGCCGTGTTCCTGGCGATCGGCGCCCGCATCTGCCAGGCGCGCGATCAGCACCAGGCGCTGTATCGCCTGCTGTCGCGGCAGCCGCCGCTGTAGCTGCGGCTGCCGTGCGGGGTCAGTGCTTCGGCCAGTCCAGTTCGACCACCAGCGGGAAGTGGTCCGATGGCAGCACGCCGTCGATGCGGCGGTCATCGGTCAGGAAGCTGCGCGCACGGAAGCCGCGCACCAGCACCCAGTCCAGCTGCACGCTGGCCTTGCCGGTGAAATCGTGGAAGGTCAGTCGCGGGCCCTGCGGGGCTTTCACCTGGGTACGGGTGTCCTGAAGGACGCGGGTGAATGCCTTGTAGGTGTCACCGCCGGGCTCGCTGTTGAAGTCACCGGTCAGCACCACCGGCAGGTCGGCCGGCAGGCTGGCCAGGCGCTTGCCGATCAGCTCGGCACCCTTCACCCGACGTGGTTCGTCCTCGTCGCGGTAGGGCAGGTGGGTATCCATGAAATAGAAGCGGCGGCCGTCGTCGATGCGGCGGAACAGCGCCCAGGTGACCATGCGCGGGTACAGGTTGCCCCAGGTGATGCTGCCGGGCACATCGGGTGTATCGGACAGCCAGAAGTTGCCTGATTCCTCGACCGCCAGCACCGTGCTGTCGTAGAACACGCCCATGTGTTCGTCGCCGCTGCCGCCGCGGCGGCCCTCGCCGAACCAGCGGTAGCCGGGAAGGTGTGCGGACAGGTACTCAGCCTGCTCCTGCACCAGCTCCTGGGTGCCGATCACCGCCGGGTGCGCATCGAGGATGACCTTCACCATCGCGTCGCGACGGTCGGGCCAGCGCTTGCCGGGCTCGGTATCGGCCGGGGTGCGCACATTGAACGACATTACCTTCAACGGCGCGGGGGCTGCGGCCCAGGCGCCGGTCGCAGGCAGGGCAAGCGCCAGCAGGGCACACAGTACGGGGCGACGGAGACGCGACAACATCGTGGAATTCCTCCATTCCATGAAAACGGTTTCACGGAGCATCGCACGGATTGCCTGTTCATGGCTGTGCGTGCGCTGGCGGTATCCGCCGGTCGGCGCGGCGTATTCAGCAGGGCCTTGACGGCGCATTGACCCGCCCGCGCGCGCCTGCGTGCTAGAACGGCGCTGCCGGCCATTGAACCCGGCACCGCAGCAACCATCAACGGAACCACAAGGAGCTGTGCCATGACACGATTGATTCGCGCCCTGCAGGTGTCGCTGAACCTGCGTTCGGACAATTCCACGCAGTGCATCCGTTCCAAGTATCGCTACTGGAATATCTTCTGACCGGAAGGACTCCACGCATTCGATGACATCGCCAGGGAAGGTCGATGATCTTCCCTGGCATTGGAGGCAGGGCATGGATGAGCGGGCAGCGGATGCGGAAGTGGTTTCCATCGACGACCTGCTCGAACGCGTGCGTCGTGAAGGGCCGGTGCTGCGCTTCAACAATGATGTTGTCGGTATCTTTGATCCGGCCCTGGCGGTCAGGATCGACAAGGCCAATACCGACCAGCACACCGTACCGGATTCACTGATTGATTTTCTCGGACTACGCAGCGGCAGGGACCCGGTTGCGTGGCGCGAGGTGCGGGCATTGCTGAGCGAGCAGGCCGGGCGGCTGGCCAGTCCTGGCCACATGCGCGACCTCTACACGCGCATGCACGGCTTCCTTGCCCAGCGCGCGGACAGGCCGCACGACCTCAGCGAACTGAGCTGGTGGACGATCTCGCAGTCACTGTTGCCGCTGCTGATCGATGGCCTCAGCCGTTCCGATGTCGATGCGCTCATCGGTGAGCAGAAGACCCGATACAACGCCATCGTGCTGCAGAACTTCTCGTTCTGGCGGCGGATCATCGACTTCCATCTTTCCCGCCGTGCGGCCCGCACGGTGTCGCGGCACATCCGCCGTCGGGCACGCGGGACCGTGCCGCGCGAGGACTTCCTGCAATCCCTGCTGCCGCTGGTGCAGCGGGTCGGGGTGGATCGCGTGGCCTATCTGGTATCGATGGTGCTGGCCGGCATGTCGGGCCTACCGGGCATCACTGCGGCCAGCCTGCTGTATGCAATGCACCGTTTTCCGCACTGGCAGGCGCGCATCCGCGAGGAAACCTTGGCGCTGAGCCTGGAACAGCTGTATGCGCTGCCGATCAAGGCGCTGCCGTGCACGTCGCGTTTCGTCAAGGAAACCCTGCGGCTGTGGCCGGGGTTGTTCGCCCTGCACCGTCCGGCTTCGCACGATATCGATATCGAGGGCGTGTGCATCCGCAAGGGTGGGGCCTACGAGCTGTCGTCCTACTTCCAGCATCACTCGCCGGAGTACTGGCAGAACCCGGACAGCTTCGATCCTGATCGCTGGTTGCCGGAGCGACGCCAGGCCAACAAGGGCGCCTACGTACCCTTCGGTTTTTCCTCGCGGGCCTGCATCGGCAGTGCGGTCGGCCATGCGCAGCTGTTGCTGTTCTGCGCGCTGGTGACCCGCGATTTCGAGTTGACGGTACAGGATGAGCCAACACCGTGGATGCAGCTGGAAGGCTTTGCCATTCCGGTCGACTTCATCGGTACGTTGACGCCGCGCTGCGCGTGACGGCAACTGCAGTGCCTGGATCAGTCTTCAATCTCGCCACGGCGGGCTGCCGCGCGCACCGCCTGCGCGGTGGTAGCCACGCCGAGCCGTTGCCGCGCTCGCCGCAGATGGTTCTCCACCGTGCGTGCAGACAGCCCCAGCGTGGCCGCGATTTCGGCCTGGCGCCGGCCAGCGGCGACCCAGCGCAGCACCTCGCGTTCGCGTGCGCTCAACGCGCCTGCGGGAACATCCGCCGGCGCTTCGGCAAACCGCCGCGCCGCACGGAAGGCTGACGCGCCGACCATTTCCAGCTGCAGGCGCGCGCTGGCCGACGCATCAATCGAGGTGCCGGCGAAGCTGACCGCACCTTCCAGGCCGGTCGGGCCGAACACCGGTACCTGCAACCCATGCAGGCCATCGCCGCGCGGCTGCGTCACCACCAGGTAGCGTTCGCCGCGCACGCCCTGGCGCTTGCTCCAGAAGAACGGCGCATTGCTGTCCAGCACATGGCGGTTGACCGGGCAGGCGTGCAGGTAGCGGGTGAGATCGGTATCGCTGCCGTCGCCGAACCAGTCACCCTCGATCCAGTACACGCGCTGCGCGTCGCGTTCCAGCCCGGTTCCGGTGGCGAACACCAGCAGCCGGTCGTAGCCCAGTGGCGAGGCGGCGGCGCGCAGCACGCCGCCCACCGCGGCCAGCGACCGCGCCTGTTCCAGTTCCAGCAGCGCGGGCACCAGCGCAGGCATAGGCTCAGCGCCCGGCCAGCGCGTCGAGCAGCGTGCGCGCGGCCAGCTTGCCCAGCGCATTGCCGGCCAGCGGACTGTCGCCGGTCAGCAGCAGGCGATCCTGCAGCACGCTGCCATCAATGCCCTCGTTGACGATCTGCACGCCCTGCTGGGCCAGGCGTTCACCGAAGAACCAACGCAACTGCCCCGGCATGTAGCCTATCTCAGGTGTCTGCCGGTCCATCGCGTCGGGGAACGCACAGATGCGGTAGCCGCGGAACAGCGAGCCACCTTCGGCTTCATCGACGCCCGCCGCCAGCAGTGCCGCCGGGCCATGGCAGAGCGTGATGATGTGGCGCTGCCCGGCCATGGCCCATTGCAGTGCGGCCTTCACTGCCGTGCTTTCGGGCAGGCCGATCAGCGCGCCATGGCCACCCGGAATGAAGATGGCGGCATAGTCCGAGTCGGTGCCCAGGCCAGCCACCACCTCGTCCAGCTGCAACGGCTGGCGGAAGCGCGCCTCGTAGCGTTCGTACAGTGCGCCGATCTCGTGGTCCTCGCGCGGGAAGGCCCACCATTCGAACTTGACGGCGTTGCCGGACAGCGTCGCGACGTCGATATCGAAGCCGGCCTTGTCCAGGTGGTACATCGGCAGCAGGGTTTCCACCGGGTGGTTGCCGGTGGAGAACAGGTGGCCATTGGCGGTCGGCAGATAGCGCTCGTCGGCGGCGATCATCAGCACCTTCCAGCGGCCATCGCGGCGTGCATCCGGATAGTCGGCACCGGACAGGTCGCTCTTGGGCGAGGTGAACTGCGACAGCGAATACGGCGACGGGAAGAAGGCATCGCGCTCGGCCGGATCGGGGCTGGGCTGGCGGCTGGGCTCTTGCGTGTTCATGCGGACCTCCGTTGGGGGAAAGTGAGCCCAGCATAGGAGGCCGCGTGCGCAGGCGCGATGAGGGATTCCCCTCAATGGACCACCACCCGGATGTTGCATCGCGCCACCGGCCCGGTTGGACAGCGGGATTATGTCGTGTTATCTAGCCGGTGCTGGGATAATCCCGGCATAACCACACAGCAAGCAAAGGAATGAAAATGAAAAGATTCGCCCGAGCATTGCGCGTCACTCTGAATATCCATCCGAACGAGAAGAGCAGTGTGTGGAATACCTGGCCGCTCTGGGTCGAGTTCTGATCCTGCGGGGCAACCCCGCGATTGAGCGGTAGCAAGACGAAGGGACTCGTCTTTCGAGTCCCTTCCTGCCGGAGACGCACTGCATGCAAGGGATGTCGAATGAAGGCAGCGCCATTGCTGCCGAGCGCCTGGCTGCGCGCGTGGAGCGCGAAGGACCGGTGCTGAAACTGGAAACCGGCGGTATCGGGGTGTTCTGCCCGGAGCTGGCCGGCAAGGTCGACAAGGAGAATTCCGAGCACCTGTTCGTGGTCGAATCGCTGGCCGACCTGTTCCGCCGGCACGAACGCGTTCGCTGGACCGAAGTACGCAGCCTGATCGCCACCTGCAGTGCTGAGCTTACCGGAGCGCAGACCCTGGAGGCGCTGCAGTCGCGCATGCGGCAGGCGTTGGACGCACTGTGCGGGCGCGAGCTGGATGCCACGCCAGCCGTGTGGAAGGTGATGGCGCATCCGCTGGTGCCACTGGTGATCGACGGGCTCGACGCACGCGGCACCGCAGCCATCGAACGCGCCCTGCATCTGCGCTACACCACCCAGGTCGAGCAGGTCATCCATCGGCGTCATCTGCTGCGCAACTTCCTCATCGGTCGCGGCGAATCGCGGGCGATCGCCGCCGAACTGAAGCGACGCGTGCGCGACGGGCGCGTGCCGCTGGACTACGCGCAGTCATTGCTGAGCCTGCGCGAGCGCATCGGCCTGGACAAGGTTACCTACCTGGTCACCGTGCAGCTGATCGCCATTTCCGGCGTGCCCGGCATGATGGCCGCCTGCCTGCTGCTGGCGATGCAGATGCATCCGCACTGGCGCCAGCGCATCGAGGAGGAATTCGCACCGCTCTCGGATGCGGAGATCCATGCGCTGCCGATGGCCAGGATTCCCTGCACCATGCGCTTCCTGAAGGAAGTGATGCGGTTGTATTCCACGCCCTTCAACAACCGTCGCGTGGCCGCCTGCGATCTGCAGGTGGAAGGGCAGGCCATCGCCGAGGGCACGGTGTTCGAGCTGAGCTCGTTCATCCAGCATCGCTCGGCGAAGTACTGGGATGACCCGCTGCAGTTCGATCCCGATCGCTGGCTGCCGGAGCGGCGCAAGCGCACCGCTGGTATCTATGTGCCTTATGGCTTCCCCACGCGTTCCTGCGTGGGATCGGCGGTCGGCAACGCGCAGCTGGTACTGCTGTGCGGGCTGCTGGCGCGCGAATTCCGTTTCACCCCCAGCGCCGGCTACCGGCCGGAGGTGCGCATGGAGGGCTTCGCGATTCCCGCAGCGCTGCACGGTACGTTCTCGCGGCGCACGGCAGGTGCCTGATCTGTCCGGGCCGGCGGCTTACTTTCCCGTTCGCCCGTGTTCCTGCATGTCCTCATGCAGGATCCGCCGCAGCTCGACGATGGCTGGCGTAGCTTCCTGCACGCTGTGCCCGGACACGATCACTTTCTCCGAATCCGCGTGCGGCAGGTGCGAGCTCCAGTAGGGCACCAGCCCGTCGTCGGTCTTTTCCAGCGGGCCATCGGCCTTGGCGCGGGCGATGATCGAGTGGTAGTGCACCTTCGGTGACATCGGCAGGTCGGCGACGGCGCGGACGAATGGATCGTCCTTGTCCAGATTCTGGATGCTGTTCATCTGGTAGCCGTGCTTGCCATCGTTGCGATCGATCTGGCCATCGTTGGCCAGCGTCGTCACGTCTTCCAGCACGGTCAGCGGCAGCCGTACCAGGCGGCCAATCCAACGGCCGAGGCGGGTGCCGGCCACGTCGGTGCCGCGATGCGGCGTGGCGATGAACACCACCCGCGATACTTCCGGTTCCGGCAGGAAGGTCAGCACCGGCGCGCCCTTGGTGCGCAGCAGCTCGCGCTGGGCGGGCGTCATCTGCGCGGTGGCCAGCAGGGTGTCGACCAGGTGGTCGCCGGAAGAGGACACCATCAAGCGCGCGATCACCCCGCCCATGCTGTGCCCGACCAGCACCATGTCATGCGAGGCCTGCGCCTTGCCGCTGGGGTCGAAGTGCTTGAACACTTCGGCCAGCGTGTGGCGCATCGCATCGTGGCTCATCGCGATGGGCATGTTGGTCGGGTAATAGAACTGCCAGACCTGGAAGTCCTGGCGGATCTCATCGTCGCGCATCAGTTCATTGGCCACGTTGACCCAGGCCTCCGGACTGCTGGCCAGGCCATGGATCATCAACAGCACGCGACGGTTCGGGTCGTAGGGCTGCATCATGTAAAGATGCGGCGTGTCGATGCCGCCCTTGCCACCAAACAACGAGCGCAGCGACTGGTGACTGAAGTTGGAGCGTGCCAGCCACAGTGCATAGCCCGCAGTGAAGTTGGCCGCCAGCGGCACCTGCTGGCCATGCAGGGTCACTTCCGAGACCTGGTAGGGATCGTGGATCTCCAGTTCCGGCTCGTCGTCATGCAGCACTTCCCACAGGTTCTTGCCCGAGAAGCGCAGCAGCACCGTCATCGAAGGCGAGGGCATCTCGCTCCAGCTCTGTGGGGGCGGGGTGCCTGCCTGCGTGGCGGGCGTCGTTGCCGCAGACGGGGTGGCCGTGCTGCCGGCCGGGTCGTCCATCACCGCCACCAGCTCGGCACCGAAGCCATCGCGGCGATGCACGCTGCGCAGCGTGCCGGTGAAGGACAGCGAGGCCGCCGGTACCAGCTCGGTAGGGGTACGCGTATCCAGCGGCGATGCTTCGCCTGAAGGGGCCAGCACGAAGGTCCAGCGGCCCAGCTGGAAATGGCTGGCCTGGCTGTGCACGCGGCCGGTGGCATACGCGTTGTACAGCTGCACCGAGGCTTCCTGCACAGCCAGGTTGTAGTAGTCGCGCACCTGGGTCTGGCGGTCTTCGAAACCACGCTGGTTGGCGGTGCGTTCGGTGAAGAACAGATAGGCATAGGCCTGGCGCGCGACCTGCATCCAGGCGTCCAGCCGCGGCTGGAAGTCGGCATCCAGCTCGGTGATCGCGGTCTTGGCGCGGCCGGATGCCGAGTACTCGCGCTTCGGCGCCGGCAGGGTCATCGCATACTGCAGCCACAGCTCGGCCAGGCTGGAGCGCTTGTCTTCCTCGCGCACCACGATGCTGCCTTCCATCGCCTCGATGCAGGGCAGGCCGGGCTTGGCACAGACGCCTTCGTCGAGGCCGGCCACCCGCAGGGTCTCGGTGGTCGCCGCGCTGAGCTTGCCGGAGGTGAGGATGTCACCGCGCTTGAGCGCGATGTACTGGCCGGGCGTGACCGAGGCAACCTGCACCGACGGCCCGAACTGGCGCAGCGTCGCGCAGCCGCCCAGGGTGAGCAGCACGGTGATGATGAGGGTCGTGCGGCCGATGAAGCCCAAGCCCGTGGTAGCCATACGATCCTCCTGCGCGGTGGCGCCACTCTAGCGGCCGGCCTGTCAAAGCGGAATAGACCGGGCGGTCGGTTTGGGCCAGGCCGCCGTGGGCGATTCAGCCATTCCCGTGTGACACTGCGGTGAATGGAAGGGACACGGTGATCGCGATGGCCTGGCTGGAAACCCGCATTCCCCCGCCTGCGCTAATGCTGCTGTGCGCCGCTGCGGGCTTTGCAGCACGCTGGCTGCTGCCGGGTTTCCACCTTCGGGTGCCGGTGCCGGTTCTGCTGGCAGGCGTGATGATGACGCTGGGTATCGTGCTCAATCTGCTGCCCAAGCTGTCGTTCCAGCGCGCCGGTACCACCGTCAATCCTCTGCGACCTTCGGCGTCGAGCGCGCTGGTTACCAGCGGAATCTACCGCCGCACGCGAAACCCGATGTATCTCGGGCAGGCGCTGGTCCTGTTTGGTGCCATGGTGTACCTGCAGAACCTGATCGCGCTGCTGGTGGTGCCGCTGTTCCTGGTGTACATCACCCGGCTGCAGATCCTGCCGGAAGAGCGGGCACTGATGGCCCGCTTTCCCGAGGCGTACGCGCAGTACCGTCATCGCGTGCCGCGCTGGCTGTAGCGTCGGCTACGCCATCAGCGGCTGATCTGGCACTTCACCGCTGCCGAATAGCCCTCGTAGTCGTCGCCCGCGATCACGTGCAGGGTGTGGCGCTTGTCGATGCGCTTCACGTACGACGGCTCTTCGGTATTGGCATGCTCGTTGACCTCGGTCACCGACCAGGCCTTGGCCAGGCGCTTGGAATCGACGCCGTTCAAGTACACGAAGAGGCTCTTCTCGCCCTCGGCCACGTTTACATCGGCACTGGTGACCGTGCCGCCAAACAGCGCGACCGGCTTGTCCTCCGGCTCGAAGGTGCCGCCCGGTTTCTTGGCCAGGCCGGCGGCCTGAAGTGCATCGATGGCCTCGGCGGCACTGAAGTTCGAGCCGGCCTTGCAGGCCAGCAGCGCTTCCAGCGTGGCGGTGCCGGGTGGGGCGATGGCGGGTGTGGCAGCGTGTGCGATTGGGGCTGCGGTGAAAACAGCGAGGAACAGGGCGAGCGTGGTTGTGGCGGTTTTCATTGCAGATCCTTCTGGCGGTAGCAGGGCGGGGGAATGCAGCGATGGAGGGGGAGCTTCATCCTGATTATGCGCCACGCTTCCTGCACGAGGAGCAGGCACAAAAATGCCGGAACCCCGTCGACGGGAGATCCGGCTTCTTGCGGCCTCGACAGGCCATACAGATGGTGGAGGTGGGCCATACCGCAATGTGAGCGTAAGTTGTTGATGGGCCTGGCGGTTGATGCTGGTGGCCGGGATCGATACTCCCAGCAGTACCCCTGTCTATGCAGTCTCGGCGGGTTCAATTGCCTCCTGCTCGGTCAGAGGCATTAGGGGTATCGCTTCAGTGGGTGCGGTCGGATACCCCTTGATATACCCCCACCGTCTCATGGATTGAAACGGATTGCCCCGGTCTGTTGCGGACAATAAAAAAGCCCGGAAACCCTTGTGATGCGGGGGTTTCCGGGCTTCTCCGGTCCTTGACGAACCGTTCGTTGGTGGAGGTGGGCGGAATTGAACCGCCGTCCGAAGGCACTCCATCCCCAGCACTACATGCTTAGCTCACCGTTGGATCTCGTCCCCGAACAGCACGGTGCGCAAAGCGCATCCGGGAACCAGCCTGTTGTGTTCTAGTGCCGGACTGACAGGCAGCCACCCAGCGCGATTCCATGATAGTGACTCTACACCGCGAGCATGGACACAAGCGGTTTCGAGGCTTAGGCCTTAAGCGGCCAGAGCGTAGTTGTCGTCGTTGGCAACTAGAGTTTTGCAGCTGGATTTACGAGGAAAGCTACCCCCTCGGCATGCGCCAGGCGACTTCACAACCCCCGTCGAAACCAATGCACCCCCGGTTTCTACAGTGCTGCAAGGTACAGGGCCGATTCCGTGTCGCCACGGGCAGGGCCTGCCCAACGATGCGAATGGTACGGCAATCTTCCTGAACAGTCACGCGTTCGGGCTTCACGTAGAGGCAGCAGTACATTCCCGGCCGCGCGGCGGGCCACCTGGCACATTGCCGTACCTGGGTCGACATGTTCGAATCCGCGGGTGCCTCTCCAGGATTGCGCGATGGCCGTTTTCATCAGTTCCGGCAGGATGCGGTTGCGATGGATGGGGGTTGTGGCCCTGGGGGCCCTGGTCCTGCAGGCCGGGACTGTCGCGGCTGCAGAATCCTCGCGTGCGTCGGTGGAGGTGGCGTACAGCTCCTCGCTGGACCTGTTCAACCTGCTCGACAACCTTCCGGATTGGCTGCCGGGCTATACCTCTGCGGCCTACCGGCAGGAATGGCAGCGGCGCTTTGGCCTGGATCAGCGTGATCGTGTCCTGCTCGCCGGCTACGCGGCATTCCGCCGGCGTACGTCACCATTGGCACGGGACGATGAGGCCAAGGGCACGCCGGCTGATCGCCTGTTCGCGGGCTCCGATACCCGCAATGGTGATCCGTACACGCAGCATTTCCTCGGCACCGCCTCTTTCGATGCCGCCACTGAGAGTGCGATCGCCGCCCAGACTCCCGACGATCAGGCGCTGCTGAGGCAGTATTACGCGCGCTTCGCGCCGCGTGCACGGCGCCTGTTGACGGCGTCGCAACCGTTCCACGAGCAGCAGGACGCGCTTGCCCGTCAGCTCACGTCGCCTCCAGTGGGCAGGCTTGCGGATGAAATGAAAGCCTTCTTCAAGGTGGATGCTCCCCCGACCTTCCAGGTTCGTTTCCTCTGGTGGCCGGAGGCCACGCAGACGCAGGCAAAGCTCCGTGGCGGTTACATTTTCCTGTTCTCGACGTTCGATGCCAAAGAAGACTGGGCACCGATCGTGATGCATGAATACAGCCATTTTCTTTCCGCGGGACAACCATTGAAGCAGCGGCAGCTGTTGGCTGGGGCGTTTGCTGCGCTATGTCCGGAAGCATTGACGTTGCCCAATCCGTTGAATGCCCTGGAGGAGCCGCTGGCCATCTACTGGGGCCAGTATCGGTTCCAGCATCAGGTGCGTGGCGAGACGCTGTCGGCGGCGTCCTCGTGGTACATCCAGCCGCGTGCGGATCGTGCGGCGAAGGCACTTGCCATTGCGTTTCCGGCGGGACGGCCCGCGCCACGCCTGGAGGTCGGCCCGCTGCTGGATGCGGCGGCATCGGTGTGTGCTTACGCCAAGGTTGAATAGCGTTGGGTGCTGTGACGGGCCCAGGCAGGATCGATGGCATCGGGACTTCGGCGTGACCTGCGCGCGGGCCGTCAATGTGCAACCTGTTGCAGTGCGCCGGTCATAGCGGATTGGTAACTTCATTGGCACGAATTTGCGACACACTGAAGACCACCATCCGAGCCAGGACAGACACGGAGACTGTGGGTGACCGAGGCAAGCCAACAACGCAGCCTGCGACAGCTGGTCGGACCCGTCGGGGCCGACTACCAGCGGCGAGCGTTGCCCCCCGGCTGGGTCTGGGCCGTGCTGGGCGTGCTGCTGGCGGCCACCTGGTTGACCGAGCTGCCGGCCACGGCGGCGGCGGCCCTGGTGGCCAGCGCGGTGGTGGTGCATTGGCCGCAGCGCGACCGCACCCACTGGCTGGGCTGGCGCCTGCCGGCGCTGGCGGTGATGGCGGCCCTGCTGTGGGGGCCGGAGGTGCTGTCGCAGTGGTTCGAACATGGCCTGGCCGTGGTCCTGATGTCGCTGGCCAGTCTCAGCATCGGTGTGCATGTCTGGCAGTCACGGCAGCTGGCGCGCCAGTTGCAGGGCGCGGCCGATTCGCTGGATGACGCCCAGCTGCTGGCCCTGTTGCCGGCCGACGCGGCCCGGATGGCGCAGCAGTGGCGCGCGGGCGATGACCGTCATGCGCCGGAACTGGCGGTGGTGATGCACCTGGCCGTGATGCACGCGGCGCTGGCACCACGCATGCGCGGGCGGGGCCTGTTGGCAGGCTGACCGGCAGGCGGCTGCAGCGCCGACGCGACTACGAGCCCGACAACGACTTGCGCAGGTAGATCCGCTCGTGCCCGGGCGGACAGTCGGGCAGCCGCCCATAGACGGTGTAGCCCTGCCGCAGGTAGAAGGCTTCGGCCTGCCAGTCGAAGGTATCCAGCATCACGTTGCGGGCGCCATGGTGGCGCGCGGCGGTTTCTGCCTCCGCCAGCAGGCGCTGGCCGATGCCTTGCCCGCGCAGCTCTGGATCCACCCACAGCACGTGCACCTGCAGCCAGCCGGCACAGACGTCGGCCAGCACGCCACCGCGCAGCGCGCCGTGCTGGTCATGCCAGGCCAGCCGGACTGGAATCTCATCGAACGCATCGCCGCCGTGGGCCCGGTTGAAGGCCAACAGGCGCGCACACAACGTGCGCGTTTCATCGGCGCTGGCAGTCACCATGGCGCCGATGGGGGCGGTCATGCGTCGCGGTTGCCGCGACGCATCACACGCTGCTTCTCGATCGCCCAGTCGCGGTCCTTGGCAGCGTCACGCTTGTCGTGGGTCTGCTTGCCCTTGGCTAGCGCGACTTCGAGCTTGATCTTGTTCTTGCTCCAGTACATCGCGGTGGGCACGATCGTGTAGCCATCGCGCTCGACCTTGCCGACCAGCTTGTCGATCTCGCTCCGGTGCAGCAGCAGCTTGCGCTCGCGCCGGTCGTTGGCCACCACGTGGGTGGAGGCCTGGATCAACGGGGTGATCTGCGCACCGATCAGGAAGATCTCGCCGTGCTTCACATAGGCGTAGGCGTCGATGATGTTGCCGCGGCCCGCGCGGATCGACTTCACCTCCCAGCCCTGCAGGGCCAGGCCGGCCTCGAAGCGCTCTTCGATGTGGTACTCGTGGCGGGCACGCTTGTTCAACGCGATGGTTTTGTTGGCCGTCGCGCTCTTTGCTTTATCCTTGCCGCTGTTCTTGCTCATTTCCGTATTGTCTCCGATTCGGGCCCGCCCGGTCGATTGCCGAAACGTCCTGTATTCATGCCTACTATCCGCCGCAGCGCCCTGGTCGAACATTCGGCCGCGCGCATGTTCGACCTGGTCAATGACGTCCAGGCCTATCCGCGCCGTTTCCGCTGGTGCTCGGCTGCCCAGATCCTGGAGCAGGGCGAGGACCGCCTGGTGGCGCGCCTGGACCTGGGCCTGGGCTCGTTCAGTACCTGGTTCCAGACCGAGAACACCCTGCAGCGCCCGCACAGCATCGACATGCAGCTGCGCGATGGCCCGTTCAAGCAGCTGCACGGCCGCTGGGAATTCCATGCACTGGCCGAGGATGCCTGCAAGGTCACCCTGACCCTGGAGTTCGAGCCCAGCTCACGCCTGCTCGGTCCGGCTCTGGCGATCGGCTTCCAGGGGCTGGCCGATCGCATGGTCAACGATTTCGTCCGCGTCGCCGACGAGGGCTGAGCGATGATCGAGGTCGAGGTGGTGCTGGCCTGGCCGCAGCGGGTGTTGTCGCGCCGGTTGCAGCTGGAAGAGGGTGCAACCGTGGCCGACGCCATTGCCGCCGCCGCGCTGGAAGGCAGTGCCGACTGTCCGGCCGCCGCCGTGCATGGCGTGCTGGCACGTCCACAGCAGGCGCTGCTGGACGGGGACCGCATCGAGCTGCTGCGCCCGCTGCTGGCCGACCCCAAGGACAACCGCCGGCGTCGCGCGCTCGGCGGTTGATCCCGGCAACCCGTCCTTGCGGACGGGCAGGGGCCTCAGCGGCCCTTCTTCTTCTTGTCCTTCGGCAGGTTGCGGCCGAACTGGCGCACGGTCTGCTGGGCCAGGGCCTTGTCGTTGCCCGGGAAGTAGTCGCCTTCCCAACGGGTCACGGCGTCATTCTCGAAGAACACCACGAAGTTCTTCACTTCGGTACGGCCGAGGCGGTTCACGCGCTGGCTGGAGGTGTAGTCCCAGCGCTGGGCGTGGAACGGGTCGGGAATGGACGGGGTGCCCAGCAGCGCGGTGACCTGCTGCTTGCTCTGCCCGACCTGCAGCTTGGCCACGGCATCTTCCCGGATCAGGTTGCCCTGATAGATGGGTTGCTTGTAGATGATGCCGCACCCGGTGGTGGACAGGGCGACGGCGGCGACCAACAGGAGATTGCGCATCGGGACTGGCGGTTGGGGAAATCAAACCGATGATACACTCCCGGCGTGCCACCGCGACCCAATCCGAGGCAGCTGGCGCTAAATCGCCAATGAACGGAGACCTATGGAAACCCACGACCTGCGTAAAGTCGGCCTGAAGGTGACCCATCCGCGGATGCGGATCCTGGCGCTGCTCGAGCAGCGCAATGCCCAGCACCACATGACCGCCGAAGACATCTACCGCCAGCTGCTGGAGCACGGCGACGAGATCGGCCTGGCCACGGTGTACCGGGTGCTGACCCAGTTCGAGGCCGCCGGCCTCGTGCTCAAGCACAATTTCGAAGGCGGCCAGGCTGTCTACGAGCTGGACCGTGGCGGCCACCACGACCACATGGTCGACGTGGACAGCGGCAAGATCATCGAGTTCGAAAGCCACGAGATCGAGGAGCTGCAGCGCAAGATCGCGGCCGACCACGGCTACGAGCTGGAAGAGCATTCGCTGGTGCTGTACGTGCGCAAGAAGCGCAAGTAGGCCGTTCCGGCCAGCTGGATGCGACGAAACCCCGGGCTTGCCCGGGGTTTTTCGTTGTTCACAGTAGATCCACGCCATGCGTGGATGGCCTCAGCAACACCTCCAGATCCACCGCCTCGGCCATGGCCCGGTTACCCGCATCGCCCGGGTGCAGGTGGTCACCGGAATCGTAGGCGGCGGCCATCCGTGACGGATCGGCCGGGTCGCGCAGTGCGGCGTCCAGGTCGATCATCGCGTCGAACGGGCTGTCCGTGCGCAGCCAGGCATTGAGCTGCCGTCGCAGGGCGTCCTTGTCCGGGTGGTAGTAGTCGTCCAGCGGCGTGCCGGGCAGGGCACCAGCGAACGGTGGCAGGGTAGCGCCCACGATCCGCACACCTCGGTGGTGGGCCTGTTCTGCCAACGCGCGATACCCCGCCTGCAGCTCGTTCAGCGTGGGCCGGGGCTGGTTGCGGGCGAACGCGGTGCCGGGCCAGCTGATGTCGTTGATGCCGATCAGCACGATCACACTGTCCACGCCGGGCTGATCCAGTGCGTCGCGCTGCAGGCGGGCCAGAACCGACTCGCCCATGCCGTCGCGCAGCAGCCGGCCGCCGGAGATGCCGGCGTTGACCACCGCCACGCCCCGCGGTGCCAGGCGTGCGGCCAGATGGTCGGTCCAGCGCTGGTCCTGGTCGAGACTGGCGGTGGCGCCGTCGGTGATCGAATCGCCGATTACCACCACGCTGCGCGCGCTGGCGCCGGCCTCGACCTCGATACCGGTCAGGAACAGGCGGGCGGTGGTGCTGCTGGCTGCGCTCAGGGACTGGGCCCGGCTCTGGTCGCCAGGGGCGATCCAGCTGGTCTGGCGGCCTTCCCAATGGAACGTCTGCACCGGCGTCGGCCCCGGCACAAAGACGCTGACCTGCAGCGCCTGGCGGTTTTCCGTGGCCAGTGGCAGCGGATCGCTCAGCCGTTCCTGGCCGGGGCCGATCAGCACCCCGGGCTGGCCGTCGAAACTGAGCGCCTGAGGTGTGGCCCCCGCCTGGGCGGCCACGCTCGCCGCCCCGATCCGCAGCGGTTGGGTGCCATAGGCATTGCTCAGTCGCACCCGCAGCCGAGGCCCGCCCAGGCTGATGCGCGCGGTCTGGCGCAAGGTCTGGTCCTGCAGCGTGGCCGGAACCAGGGTCGGGAACAGGAAATCCGCGCCCCAGACCGGTTGCGGGCTGGCCTGCCAGCTGGCGACCCAGTGCGGGGCGGATGCGGCGCTGGCTGCGCTGGACAGGGCGATCAAGGCGGTCGCGGTGAGCTGGCTGAAGCGGTTCATCGGGCAATCCCGGGAGGAGGGAGGGCCATGGTGATTCTCCGTCGATCTGTGAACTAGACTGCGCATGGATAATCATCTGTGAACTGGATTCATCACCATGGCGCGACCCGACATCAACCGATCCGGCGAACTGGAAGTGTTCGTGCGGGTGATCGAGACCGGTGGCTTCTCCGCCGCGGCCCGCACCCTGGACATGACGCCCTCGGCGGTCAGCAAGCTGGTGGCGCGGCTGGAACAGCGGCTGGGCACCCGCCTGCTGCAGCGGTCCACCCGCCAGCTGCAGCTGACCCCGGAAGGCTGCGCGTTCTACGAGCGCGGCCTGCGCGTGCTGGCCGACCTGGAGGAGGCCGAGCGCTGTGCCAGCGCCCATGCCGAGCCGCGCGGACGGTTGCGGGTCAACGCCAACGTGCCATTCGGCCAGCATTTCCTGTTGCCGCTGCTGCCGGCGTTCCTCGAACGCAACCCGCAGGTGGGCGTGGACCTGACCCTCAACGACGAGGTGATCGACCTGCTTGAGCAGCGCACCGACGTGGCGGTGCGGGCCGGTCCGCTGAAGAGCTCGAGCCTGGTGGCGCGGCGGCTGGGTGCGACGCGGATGATGATCGTGGCTGCACCGGCCTACGCGCAACGGCACGGGCTGCCACGCTCTGCCGAGGAGCTGCAGTCGCACAACCGGCTGGATATCGGCCATGCGCGCGCGATGCAGGGCTGGCCGCTGTTGCAGGACGGTCGCGAACGCATGCTGCTGCCCAGTGGCAATGCGCGCGCCAGCAACGGCGACGCGCTGCGCCAGCTGGTGCTGGGTGGGCTGGGCATGGCGCGGCTGGCCGCGTTCCAGGTGCAGCAGGATATTGCCGCCGGGCGCTTGTTGCCGGTGCTGGAGGAAGCCAATCCCGGTGACCTTGAAGAGGTGCACGCGGTGTTCCTGGGGCAGGGCGGCTACCTGCCGCTGCGGGTGCGCGCCTTCCTCGATTTCCTGGTGGAGAACGTCGATCTGACGCGGCCACGGGGGTAGTGCCGGCCAGCGGCCGGCAACCTCACGATCTTCGCCGACCCGCATCGGGTTGCCGGCCAGCGGCCGGCACTACCGGGCGCGTTGTAGATCCAGGCCATGCGTGGATAACCGCGAACAGGCGTTACACCTGCAGCAGCTTGCGGGCGGCGGCGCGCGCTTCCTTGCTCACTTCCACGCCACCGAGCATGCGCGCCAGTTCTTCCTCGCGCGCCTTGCTGTCCAGCTTTTCCACTGCGCTCTGGGTCATGCCTTCCACCGGGGCCTTGCTGACCCGGTAATGGGCATGGCCCTTGGAGGCGACCTGCGGTAGGTGGGTCACGCACAGCACCTGGCGCTTCTCGCCAAGGGCGCGCAGCTTCTGGCCGACGATGTCCGCCACCGCGCCACCGATGCCGGAGTCGACTTCGTCGAACACCATGGTCGGCACTGCATCCAGGTCCAGCGCGGCCACTTCGATGGCCAGCGAGATGCGCGACAGTTCGCCGCCCGAGGCCACCTTGCGCAGGGCGCGTGGCGGCTGGCCGGCGTTGGCCGCCACCAGGAATTCCACGCGCTCAGCACCCTGCGGGTCGGGCTTGCCGGCGTCCTGCGGTTCCAGCTCGATCAGGAACTGGCCGCCACCCATGCCCAGCTCGGCGATGATGCCGGTGGTGGTGGCCGACAGCTCGGCAGCGGCGCTGCGGCGGCTGGCGGTCAGCACCTCGGCCTGCACGCGCCAGGCCGCAGCGGCCTTGTCGATCTCGCCGGCCAGGCGCTGCAGGCGTTCGTCAGCACCACGCAGCTGTTCCACTTCGGCATGCATGCGCTCGCGCTGCGCGCCCAGTTCGTCCATCGGCACGCGGTGCTTGCGGGCCAGGTCGTGCAGGCGGCCGAGGCGGCGCTCGTTCTCCTCGAACTGTTCCGGGTCGGCGTCGAGGTCGTCATGCACACGGTCCAGCAGCGAAAGGGCTTCGTGCAGCTGGATCGAGGCGTTCTCGATCAGGCCGTCCACCTCGCCCAGGCGCGGGTCGTGTTCGATCAGGCGCGACAGTTCGTGGCGCACCTGCTGCAGCAGGTCCAGCGCGGAACTGCCGTCGTCGCCATTGAGCTGGTTGCTGGCCGCCTGGCAGGCGCTCAGCAGGGCGCTGGCATGGGCCTGGCGGCGGTGGCTGGCACCGAGTGCGACGATCGACTCTGGTTCCAGGTCTTCGCGGTCCAGTTCGCGCAGCTGGTGTTCCAGGAAGCCGATCCGGTCACTGACGTCGCCCTGTTGCGACAGCGCCAGCGATTCATCGACCAGGGTCTGCCAGGCCGCAGCGGCGCGGCGCACCTGGCGGCGCTCGTCCTCGTTGCCGGCATAGGCATCCAGCAGGGCCAGCTGTGATGGGCGTGCCAGCAGGGCCTGCTGCTCGTGCTGGCCATGGATCTCCACCAGCAGCGAGGCCAGGTCGCCCAGCTGTGCCAGGGTCACCGGCCGGCCATTGATCCAGGCCCGCGAGCCGCCATCGGCGCGGATCACGCGGCGCAGCTGGCACTGTTCCTCGTCGTCCAGCTCGTTGTCGGCCAGCCACTGGCGCGCGGCCTGCAGCTGGTCCAGCGCGAACTCGGCCGAAAGCTCGGCGCGCGCAGCGCCATGGCGGACCACGCCGCTATCGGCGCGCAGGCCGGACAGGAAGCCCAGCGCGTCGACCATCAGCGACTTGCCGGCGCCGGTCTCGCCTGAAACCACGGTCATGCCTGGCCCGAACTCCAGTTCGGTGGCGCGGACGACGGCGAAATCCTTGATCGAAAGATGTCTGAGCATGGGTAAGGGGGTGTCAGCAGCCGCGCAACGCTAGCACGCGCGCGAGGGAGGTCCAATGACTTGCCAAGGTGATCCGCCGCCATTATCTAGTGTCCGTGTCTCACAGGTTGATTCCATGCACGGTTCTCCCGACCAGCTTGCCCCGCGTGCGCGCCATCTGCTGCGCACGCTGATCGCGCGTTACATCCAGGACGGTGAGCCGGTCGGCTCGCAGACGCTGGCGCGCGTGGCTGGCCTGGAGGTCAGCCCGGCCACCATCCGCAACATCCTGGGTGACCTGGAAGACCTGGGGCTGCTGGCCTCGCCACACACCTCGGCCGGGCGCATCCCGACCGCGCATGGCTACCGGGTGTTTGTCGACAGCCTGCTGCAGATGCAGCCGCCGGGCGAGGGCGAACTGGCCCGCCTGCGCCAGGAGCTGGCCGGCGGCGGCAGCACCCAGGCCCTGCTCGGCAGCGCCTCGGAGCTGCTGTCGGCGATGAGCCACTTCGTCGGCGTGGTCAGCGCGCCGCGGCGCGAGCAGTTCGCCTTCCGCCAGATCGATTTCGTGGCGCTGGACGGGCGCCGGGTGCTGGCGATCCTGGTGTTCGCCGACAACGAGGTGCAGAACCGCGTCATCGAGACCCGCCAGGAGTTCGCGCCGGGCCAGCTGGAACAGGTCGCCAACTACCTCAATGCGCATTTCGCCGGCCTGCCGATGGCCGAGATCCGCACCCGCCTGCTGCTGGAGCTGCGCGATGCCCGCTCGGAGCTGGAGCAGCTGCTGGCGCACAGCATCGAACTGGCCGAGCAGGCCCTGCAGCCGGCGGCCGATGACATGCTGGTGGCCGGCCAGACCCGCCTGATGGGGGTGCAGGACCTGTCCGACCTGGAGCGCCTGCGCGAGCTGTTCGAGCTGTTCTCCAGCAAGCGCGAGATCCTGCAGCTGCTGGAGCGCACCATCCAGGCCCCGGGGGTGCGTATCTTCATTGGCGAAGAGACCGGGATGATGCCGTTACAGGGGGTCTCGCTGGTCACCGCCCCCTATACCGCCAATGGCCAGGTGCTGGGCGTGCTGGGCGTGATCGGCCCCAAGCGGATGGCCTACGACCGCATGATCCCGCTGGTCCAGGCCACTGCCGATGTGCTTGGCGCGGCCTTTTCGCCGGCCGGGCGCACTCCCGGAACATCCGACGCTTGAAACGCAGCATCCCGCCCACACTAGGGTGGGTGGAGGCGGAGATTGACCGCCAGGGACCCAGACATGAACCACGAACATCCAGATATCGAATCCCAGCAGACTGCCGCCGATGCGGCCGCCGCCGCCGGCGTCAACGACGAAGTGGAGCGCCTGCGCGCCGAAGTCGAGCAGATCAAGGCCGATGCGCTGCGTGAGCGCGCCGACCTCGAGAACCAGCGCAAGCGCGTTGCCCGTGACATCGAGCAGGCCCGCAAGTTCGCCAACGAGAAGCTGCTGGGCGAGCTGCTGCCGGTATTCGACAGCCTGGATGCCGGCCTGAAGGCTGCCGGCGATGACCCGCATCCGCTGCGCGAGGGCCTGGAGCTGACCTACAAGCAGCTGCTGAAGGTTGCCGCCGACAATGGCCTGGTCCTGCTGGACCCGACCGGCCAGCCGTTCAACCCGGAGCACCACCAGGCGATCAGCCAGGTGCCGGCCCCGGGCGCCGCTCCCGGCACCGTGGTGACCGTGTTCCAGAAGGGCTACCTGCTCAACGAGCGCCTGCTGCGGCCGGCGCTGGTGGTGGTGGCCGCCGACTGATCGATCGGGCCGGGCGATGCCCGGTCCCGGTCGTGCCGGGCCATGCCCGGCAAGGTTTTCCAGGCGCTGAACACAGCGTTCGGGAGATGGCTTGAATGTTCCACGAGCCTCCCCCACATCGTATTCATCCACCGGCCGAACGGCCGGACTGACCCCAACAAGCATCCTCAGGAGTCTCCCCCATGGGCAAGATCATTGGTATCGACCTCGGCACCACCAACTCGTGCGTGGCGATCATGGACGGCGGCAAGGCCCGCGTCATCGAGAATTCGGAAGGCGATCGCACCACCCCGTCGATCGTCGCCTACACCAAGGACGGCGAAGTCCTGGTGGGCGCCTCGGCCAAGCGCCAGGCCGTCACCAACCCGAAGAACACCTTCTACGCGGTGAAGCGCCTGATCGGCCGCAAGTTCACCGACGCCGAAGTGCAGAAGGACATCGCCCACGTCCCGTACGGCATCCTGGCCCATGACAACGGCGATGCCTGGGTGTCGACCAGCGATGGCAAGAAGATGGCCCCGCAGGAAATCTCGGCCAAGGTGCTGGAGAAGATGAAGAAGACCGCCGAGGACTTCCTCGGTGAGAAGGTCACCGAAGCGGTCATCACCGTGCCGGCCTACTTCAACGACAGCCAGCGCCAGGCGACCAAGGACGCCGGCCGCATTGCCGGCCTGGACGTCAAGCGCATCATCAACGAGCCGACCGCGGCCGCGCTGGCCTATGGCCTGGACAAGGGCGACAACAAGGATCGCAAGATCGTGGTGTACGACCTGGGCGGCGGCACCTTCGACGTCTCGGTGATCGAGATCGCCAACGTCGACGGCGAGAAGCAGTTCGAAGTGCTGGCGACCAACGGTGACACCTTCCTGGGCGGCGAAGACTTCGACAACCGCGTCATCGAGTACCTGGTTGAAGAGTTCAACAAGGACCAGGGCATCGACCTGCGCAAGGATCCGCTGGCCCTGCAGCGCCTGAAGGATGCTGCCGAGCGCGCCAAGATCGAGCTGTCCAGCGCCCAGCAGACCGAAGTGAACCTGCCGTACGTCACCGCTGACGCCTCGGGTCCGAAGCACCTGAACATCAAGCTGACCCGTGCCAAGCTGGAAGCGCTGGTGGAAGACCTGATCAAGAAGTCGATCGAGCCGTGCCGTGTCGCGCTGAACGACGCCGGCCTGCGTTCGAGCGACATCAGCGAAGTGATCCTGGTCGGTGGCCAGACCCGCATGCCGAAGGTGCAGCAGGCGGTGACCGAGTTCTTCGGCAAGGAACCGCGCAAGGACGTCAACCCGGACGAAGCCGTGGCACTGGGTGCTGCGATCCAGGGCGGCGTGCTGGGCGGCGACGTCAAGGACGTGCTGCTGCTGGACGTGACCCCGCTGTCGCTGGGCATCGAGACCATGGGCGGCGTGTTCACCAAGATCATTGAGAAGAACACCACCATCCCGACCAAGGCCTCGCAGGTGTTCTCCACCGCCGAGGACAACCAGTCGGCCGTGACCGTGCACGTGCTGCAGGGTGAGCGCGAACAGGCCCGCTTCAACAAGTCGCTGGCCAAGTTCGACCTGTCCGGCATCGAGCCGGCCCCGCGTGGCCTGCCGCAGGTGGAAGTGTCCTTCGACATCGACGCCAACGGCATCCTGCACGTGTCGGCCAAAGACAAGAAGACCAACAAGGAACAGAAGGTCGAGATCAAGGCCGGTTCGGGCCTGTCCGAGGAAGAGATCGCGCGCATGGTCGCCGACGCGGAAGCCAACCGCGAAGAAGACAAGAAGTTCCAGGAGCTGGTGCAGGCCCGCAACCAGGCCGACGCCCTGATCCACGGCACCCGCAGCGCCATCACCGAGCACGGCAGCAAGGTCGGCGGCGATGTCATCGGCAAGGTCGAGGCGGCGCTGGCCGACCTGGAAACCGCGATGAAGGGTGACGACAAGGCACAGATCGAAGCCAAGTCGAAGGCACTGGAAGAAGCCGGCCAGTCGCTGTTCGCCGCCGCTTCGGCCGACCAGGGCGGTGCCCCGGGTGCCGACGCCGGCAACGCCGGCAAGGCGCAGGACGACGTGGTCGACGCCGAGTTCACCGAAGTCAAGGACGACAAGAAGTCCTGATCCGGACCGACACGGGACGCTGGCCATCAGCGTCCCGTTGTCGCATCAGGGTCCTGACCGCCCACCGGCGTGTCGGGGCGCCCGACGCAAGAGCGGACCTGGTTCCGCTCTTCCGCTTTGACGAATCCCGACTTTCCGGAACCCGATTCACGATATGAGCAAGCGCGATTACTACGAAGTGCTGGGCGTTGCCCGCACCGCCACCGACGACGAGCTGAAGAAGGCCTACCGTCGCTGCGCGATGAAGTTCCACCCGGACCGCAACCCGGGTGATGCGGCGGCCGAAGCCTCCTTCAAGGAGTGCAAGGAAGCCTACGAAGTGCTGTCCGACGGCAACAAGCGCCGCATGTACGACAGCCACGGCCACGCCGCGTTCGAGCACGGCATGGGTGGTGGTGGTCCGGGCGGCCCGGACATGAACGATATCTTCGGCGATATCTTCGGCAACATCTTTGGCGGTGGCGGCGGTGGTCCGCGCCAGGCCCGTCGCGGCGCCGACATCGGCTACGTGATGGAACTGGACCTGGAAGAGGCCGTGCGTGGCGTCGAGCGCCGGATCGAGATCCCGACCCTGGCCGAGTGCGGCGACTGCGATGGCAGTGGCTCCGAAGACGGCAAGGTCGAGACCTGCAACGTGTGCCATGGCCGTGGCCAGGTGCGCATCCAGCGCGGCATCTTCGCCATGCAGCAGGCCTGCCACAACTGCGGCGGCCGTGGCCAGATCATCGCCAAGCCCTGCAAGACCTGCCACGGCAACGGCCGTGTCGAGGAAGACAAGGTGCTGTCGGTGAAGGTGCCGGCGGGTGTTGATACCGGCGACCGCATCCGCCTGCAGGGCGAAGGCGAGGCCGGCCCGGCCGGTACGCCGCCGGGTGACCTGTACGTGGAAGTGCGCGTGCGCGAGCATGCGATCTTCCAGCGCGATGGCGACGACCTGCACTGCGAAGTGCCGATCCGCATCTCGCAGGCGGCGCTGGGCGACACCGTGCGCGTGGCGACCCTCGGCGGCGAAGCGGAAATCCGCATCCCGGCCGAGACCCAGACCGGCAAGCTGTTCCGCCTGCGTGGCAAGGGCGTGCGCTCGGTGCGCAGCCGCAGCGAGGGCGACCTGTACTGCCGCGTGGTGGTGGAGACCCCGGTCAACCTCACCAACGAGCAGCGCAAGCTGCTGGAGCAGTTCGAAGCCACCTTCGTCGGTGAGGAAGCGCGCAAGCATTCGCCGAAGTCGGCCACCTTCATGGATGGCGTGAAGGGCTTCTGGGATCGGATGACGTCCTGATCCATCGACGCATGTGTTGAACGACGACGCCGGGCTCTGCCCGGCGTTTTCGCTTGCGGGCGGCTACCAGACTTCCCAGTCGGCAGTGCCGTGAATGCGGCGGCCCTGGAACAGCAACGTCCCGCGATCACCTACGACGTCCAGCTCGAACCAGGGCTGGCCATCGCGCTTGCGTGGACGGACGTAGAAACGTTTCTGGTCCCGGTTCATTTCGACGTAGTAGGGATTACGTGGCGGCGCCTTGTCCGCCTTTCCCGTCCAGGTGGCATGAACGTAGCCGTCATCGCTGCGACCGTGGATCTGAAGAATGAAGTAGAACCCGTCCTTCTGTTCGTCCGAGTAGAAGCTGAACTGTGTGCCGGATGCCTGCGTGGGCAGACTGACGGCGCCCAGCGCCAGTACTACGGCAACAGCGAATCCTGATGCGACGATCCATGCCTTGTTCATGGCGGTCTCCTTTCCGGGGAGACCATCGGAGCATGCACCTGCCCGACAGAACCGCGACGACGTGCGCGGTTTCCGGCCGAATGGCAAAAGTCCTACCCGGATACGGCAGTAGATCCACGCCATGCGTGGATGTCGTTCAAGGAATCAGCGGAAGAATGCCGCCGGCGTCTGCCCCAGCTGACGCTTGAACATGCTGGTGAACGCGCTCGGGCTGTCGTAGCCCATCGCCAGCGCCACATCGATGACCTTGTCGCCGACCGCCAGTCGCTCCAGGGCGGCCAGAAGCCGCGCCTGCTGCCGCCACTGCCCGAAGGTCATGCCCAGTTCGCTGGCGAAATGGCGCTGGATGGTCTTCACGTCCACCTGCAGCGCCTGCGCCCAGTCCTGCAGCGTGGCGTCGTCGCCGGGATGCTTCTGGATGTGCTGGCAGATCCGCTGCAGGCGCGGGTCGGTGGGCGAGGGCAGGTGCAGCGGCAGCACGTCCATGCGGTGCAGTTCGTCCAGCAGCAGGCGCACCACGCGGCCGTCGCGGCTGTCGTCCACGTGCGCGGACTCGATCAGGCTGGCGGCCAGCAGCAGTTCGCGCAGCAGTGGCGCCACCTGCACTGCGAACGCCCCATCCGGCAGTTGCGGTGCAAAGTCCGGTTCCACGTACAGGCTGCGCATGTGCACTTCGGCGATGCAGTCCACCGCATGCGCCATGCCGGCCGGAACCCAGATCGCGCGGGTGGAGGGCACGACCCAGCGGCCGCCGTCCGCGCGCACCACCATCAGACCGGACATGGCGAAGACCAGTTGGTGACGGCGATGCCGGTGTGGCGCGATGTGGGTGCCGGGCGGGTAGTGGCGGGCGCGGCTGGTCACCGGGCGATGTACCGGCACTTCGTTCCACGGCGCGGTCTCGCGGATCGGGCAGGGTGTGTCCTTTTTGCGATATGCCATGACCCGAACGCGGCAGAAGGGAGTGGGGGGCCACCGTAGCATGCGTGGCTCGCCCCCAACCTGACTGTGTCCATGTCGACCCTGGCTTCTCCCGCAACGACCTCACGCCCGGTGGCTCCCGGCGTGCTGGCCGCCATCTCCACCTCGCATGTCGTCAACGACATGATGCAGTCGCTGATCCTGGCCATCTATCCGGTGATCAAGGGCGGCTTCAACCTCAGCTTCACCCAGATCGGCCTGATCACGCTGACCTACCAGCTCACCGCGTCCATCTTCCAGCCGTTGATCGGCATGGCCACCGACCGTCGCCCGGCACCGTATTCGCTGCCGATCGGCATGGCCTCGACCCTGTGCGGCATGCTGCTGCTCGGCTTCGCGCCGAACTACGCGGTGGTGCTGATGGCGGCGGCAATGGTCGGCATCGGTTCGGCCATCTTCCATCCCGAGGCCTCGCGCATTGCGCGGCTGGCTTCGGGGGGCCGTCACGGCTTCGCGCAGTCGGTGTTCCAGGTCGGCGGCAATTTCGGCACCGCGCTTGGCCCGCTGATTGCCGCCGCCGTGATCGTGCCGTATGGCCAGCACGCCGCATCGTGGTTTGCCGGCGCCGCGCTGATCGGCATCGGCCTGCTGACCTATGTCGGCCGCTGGTACGCGCTGCATCTGGGCACGCCGCGCACGGCCAGCACCGCTGCAAGGGTGCCGCGGCATCCGCCGCGCACCGTGGCCAAGGTGCTGGCGATCCTGCTGGTGTTGATCTTCAGCAAGTACTTCTACATGGCCAGCATCGGCAGCTACTTCACCTTCTACCTGATCCACCATTTCGGCATTCCGGTGGCACAGGCCCAGCTGCACCTGTTCGCGTTCCTGGTGGCGTCTGCCGCTGGCGGCTTCCTCGGCGGCCCGCTGGGTGACCGCATCGGCCGCAAGCCGATCATCTGGACCTCGATCCTCGGCGTGGCCCCGTTCGCGCTGATGCTGCCGCACGCCGATCTGCTATGGACCACGGTGCTGGCGGTGCTGATCGGCTTCGTGCTGTCCTCGGCGTTCTCGGCGATCGTGGTGTATGCACAGGAAATGATGCCGCACCGCATCGGCATGGTGTCCGGCCTGTTCTTCGGCTTCGCGTTCGGCATGGGCGGGCTGGGTGCGGCCGTGCTGGGCCTGCTGGCGGACAAGACCAGCATCGAGTACGTCTACCAGCTGACAGCGTTCCTGCCGCTGCTCGGCATCGTGGCGGCGTGGCTGCCACCGTCGCGGCCTGCTGCTCACTGAGGGGTTTGGGTTTGCAGGGCTTGCAGCCCTGCACCTGCCGAAGCCAAGGCAACGGCAAAAGCTGGCTATCTGTGGAGTGGCGGGGTGGGTCCGGTTGAGGGGGGCGCTGCAAGTACGTCCATGTAAGCTCGGTCGCCGCATCCATGCGGCTCACGCCCCCTCAACCGGACCCACCCCGCCTTCGACAGTTTTCCGTGATCTGTCGGAACGGCTCTTGGGGGTCAGATACGTTTTCCGAAGGAAAACGGATCTGACCCCATTTTTGTATATCGATATCTGAAAGATGTGTCGACCAAGGTCGACACCTACCAACAGACATCCGGAGTCTGTCAGAGGTGGGGCGGTGTGGGTGGGCAGGACCGTTGGCGCCATGGATGGCGCCATCGAGCCCCCATGGATGGGTTTACGGCGTGTCCTGCCCACCCACACCGTCCCGCCAACTCACGGAAGGCCGCTTTGGCTTTTGACGTTGACGTTGATTCTGCAGGTGCAGGGCTGCGAGCCCTGCCGAAAACCCCCTTGGGCGTAGAATGCGGTCATGAGCGAATCCCTTGATAACCACCTGGTCCACGGCCGCCGCCAGCGGCCCGACGGCCCGTCGCCGATCGATGTCATCTCGGTCCAGTCGCAACTCGTCTACGGCCATGCCGGCAACAGCGCCGCCGTGCCGCCGATGCGTGCACTCGGCGTGCGCGTCGCCGAAATCCCGACCGTGCTGCTCAGCAACGCGCCGTTCTACGACACCACCCGCGGCCGCGTGCTGCCTGCCGACTGGTTCGCCGACCTGCTGCTCGGCACCCACGAGCGCGGCCTGCCGCAGCGGGCGAAGATGCTGGTGTCCGGTTACTTCGGCAGCACCGCCAACGGCGCCGCCTTCGCCGACTGGCTGGATGACATCCTGCCGGCCTGCCCGCAGCTGCGCTACTGCCTGGACCCGGTGATCGGTGACACCCACACTGGCCCCTACGTCGAACCGGGCCTGGAAGCGATCTTCGCCGAGCGCCTGCTGCCGCATGCCTGGCTGGTGACACCGAACGCTTTCGAACTGAACCGCCTGACCGGCATGCCGGCGCTGGCCGAGGCCGATGCCATCGCCGCCGCGCGCACGCTGTTGGACCGCGGCCCGCACTGGGTGATCGCACATAGCGTGGGCGGCAACCCGGGTGAACTGGTGACCCTGGCGGTCGGCCGCGAGGAGACCTGGCGCTGGACCTCGCCACTGCTGCCGGTGGACGTGGCCGGTACGGGTGATGTGCTGATGTCGCTGGTGGTGTCGTTCCTGCTGCGCGGCGAATCGATGCAGCAGGCGATTTCGCGCGCGATTGCCGGCACCCATGCGGCGCTGGAGGCGACCCTGGACAACGGCTTCGAGGAGTTCGACGTGATCGCCGCCGCGCCGGCGGCGCTGGCCGAAGGAACGCGCTTCCGCGCCGAACGCGTGGCATGAGCGGCCTGGACCCACGCACGCCGCGCACGGTCGGCATCATCGGCAGTGCCGGCGCCTACGGGCGCTGGCTGACCCGCTTCTTCCAGCAGCACATGCAGCTGCAGGTGATCGGCCACGATCCGGCCGATCCGGACTCGCATACGCCGGAACAGCTGCTGGCGCAGGCCGATGTACTGGTGTTCTCGGCACCGATCCGGCATACGCCTGCGCTGATCGCCGAGTACGTGCGGCAATCGGCCGGCCGCGAGCAGGGCCGGCTGTGGCTGGATGTGACTTCGGTAAAGGAGGCGCCGGTGCAGGCCATGCTGGCGTCGCAGGCGGAAGTGGTCGGCCTGCACCCGATGACGGCGCCGCCGAAGGCGCCGACCCTGAAGGGCCGGGTGATGGTGGTCTGCGAAGCGCGCCTGCAGCACTGGCAGGCGTGGGTCGATACGCTGTGCACGGCGCTGCAGGCCGAGTGCGTGCGGGCCACCCCGCAGCACCACGACCAGATGATGGCGCTGGTGCAGGCGATGGTGCATGCCACCCACCTGGCCCAGGCCGGCGTGCTGCGCCAGTACCAGCCGCAGCTGGGCGATCTGGCCGCGATGATGCCGTACCGTTCGGCGTCGTTCGAGCTGGATACGGCGATCATCTCGCGCATCCTGTCGCTCAATCCTGCGATCTACGAAGACATCCAGTTCGGCAACCCCTACGTGGCGCCGATGCTGGAGCGGCTGGTGGGCCAGCTGCAGGCCCTGCAGGCGCAGGTCGGGCAGGGTGACGACGGTGCACGTGGTGCATTCCGTGAGCAGCTGCTGTCGGCCAATCGCATTGCCTTCGGCGAGCAGGCGCTGGCGGACGGCAACTACACGTTCGAACGCGTGGGTTATCTGCTGGCGGACCTGACCGAGCGTAACGCGCTGTCGGTGCACCTGCCGGAAGACCGGCCCGGCTCGCTGCGTGAGCTGCTGAACGTGTTCGAGCAGCATCGCATCAGCCTGGCATCAATCCATTCCTCGCGCACGCCCGGCGGCGAAGTGCATTTCCGAATCGGGTTCATCGCCGGCAGTGATCCGGCGGCGATCACCCGGGCGGCCGCTGAGGTGGACGCCAGCGGCATCGGGCGGGTGCTCGGCTGACCAGATTCATCCACAGGCGGTGTGGATGGATTCTGAGCAAACATGTGGATAACCGCGCGCAGCCCTTGGCAGCCAACGCTGTCAAGATGGTTGGTCAAAAATTGACCACGCTTTTTGTAGGGCCGAGTCATGCTCGACTGCCCTTGGCAAAAAGCGTGTCGACCAAGGGCGACACCTACCAGAGCGGGGCGATACGGCCAGTGCCCACCAAGGTGGGCCCCCACCAGGCAGGGGGGCAGCGCTAGATCATCAACCGCAGCTCACCACCACTGGTGGTGAACTCGCGTCCGTTGCGAACCAGATGACGCCCGTCATCCAGCTCGTAACGCGGCGTGGCTTCGGAGTGATGCCCGCTGCCATTCGCCTCGGGCTTGAACTCGATGATGATGTGGCTTTCGCCATTGCTGTCGACTGCGGGGAACTGACGGAACGACATCACGTACCTCCTTCAGCGGATGCGGCTGATGCGAGGCCAGCTTGGTCCGGCCGATGTTAGCCGGCCGTCATCAATCGATGAACTGCAGTCGTGCCAGTTCAGCGTACAGTCCGCCTTCGGCCAAAAGCTGGGCATGGGTGCCTTCGGCGACGATACGGCCCTGGTCCATCACCACGATGCGGTCGGCCTTGAGCACGGTGGCCAAGCGGTGGGCAATGACCAGCGTGGTGCGGCCGGCCATCAGCCGCTCAAGCGCCTGCTGCACGCCATGCTCGCTCTGCGCATCCAGCGCGCTGGTGGCTTCGTCCAGCAGCAGGATCGGCGCATCCTTCAGCAGCGCGCGGGCAATCGCCACGCGCTGCTGCTGGCCACCGGACAGGCGCGCACCGCGTTCGCCCAGCTCACTGTCGTAGCCCTGCGGCAACGCACGCAGGAAGCCATCGGCCTCGGCCGCACGCGCGGCAGCTTCGACCTCGGCGTCACTGGCCTGCAGGCGGCCGTAGCGGATGTTGTCGCGCGCACTGGCCGCGAACAGCGTCGGCTGTTGCGGCACCAGCGCCAGCTGCGCGCGCAGCTCGGCCGGATCGACCTGGCGCACGTCGATGCCATCCACGCAGATGCGGCCGCTGGCCGGATCGTGGAATCGCAGCAGCATCGACAGCACCGTGCTCTTGCCCGCGCCCGACGCGCCCACCAGGGCCACGGTCTCGCCCGGGCGCACATGCAGGTTGAAGTGGTCCAGCGCGGCCTGGCCCGGACGTTGCGGATAGTGGAACACCACGTCGTCGAACTGGATTTCGCCGCGCAATGGTTGCGGCAGTGCGTGCGGCTGCGCCGGCGCGCGGATCTCGATGTCTTCCTGCAGCAGCTCGCCAATGCGGCCCATCCCACCGGCTGCACGCTGCAGTTCGTTCCACACTTCGGCCAGCGCGCCCACCGAGCCGCCGCCGATCAGCGCGTACAGCACGAACTGGCCCAGCGTGCCAGCACTGAGGCGTCCGTCGATGACATCGTGCGCGCCCAGCCACAGCACGCCAACGATGGCGCCAAACACCAGCAGGATAGCGCTGGCGGTGACCAGTGACTGCGCGCCGATGCGGCGGCGCGCGGCACTGATCGCATCGCCCAGTGCCTTGTCGAAGCGCCCGCGTTCATAGGGCTCGCGTGCATGCGCCTGCACCGTGCGCACGGCGCCCAGCGTCTCGCTGGCCAGGCTGTTGGCATCGGCGATGCGGTCCTGGCTGCTGCGTGCAACCGTGCGCAGCTTGCGTGCACCGATGATGATCGGCAGCACCGCCAGCGGGATGCCGAGCAGTGACCATGCGGCCAGCCGCGGGCTGGTGACGAACAGCATGGCCAGGCTGCCGACCACGGTGACGCTGCTGCGCAGGGCGACCGACATGGTCGAGCCGACCACGCTGCGCAGCAGTTCGCTGTCAGCGGTCAGGCGCGAGACCAGTTCGCCGCTGCGGCTGCGGTCATGGAATCCGGCACCGAGCTGGATCAGGTGTGCATACAGGCGGCTGCGCAGGTCGGCGACGACCTTTTCGCCCAGCAGAGAGACGAAGAAGAACCGTGCGGCCGTGGCCAGTGCCAGCACCACCGCCACCAGCATCAGCAGGGCGAAGGCACGGTTGATCTGGCCACCGCTGGTGAAGCCGTGGTCGATCATCTGCTTCACGGCGGGGGGCAGGCTCAGCGTGGCGGCCGAAGACACCGCCAGCGCCAGCAGCCAGGCGGTGAACAGCCCGCTGTGGCGGCGCACGAACGGCCACAACGTCCGCAGGCTGCCGAGGCGGCGCAGCGGTGGGGTCGAGGCGGGGGCGTCGTCCTTGTCAGTCATCCTGGTCGTCGTCTTGTATGCGGATACGGTCACGGGTGGCGTCGCGCAGGCGGATTTTCAATGCATCGACCTGATCGGCCGGCAATTCGACCCGCAGGCACACCCCGTTGGCATCGAACTGTTCATCGCGCTTTTCGGCGCTGAAGGTGGGCAGGGTGGCGTGCAGGGTGCCCAGATCCTCGAAGCCGGCCAGCAGCTGCAGCCGGGCCATCGCCACCAGCGGCAAGCGCGGGGCGGTGCGCAGGCACTCGGCGGCAGCGCCGCCATAGGCGCGCACCAGCCCGCCGGCGCCCAGCTTGATACCGCCGAACCAGCGCGTGACCACCACCATCACCCGGTCGAAGCCCTGGCCGTCGATCGCGGCCAGGATCGGCCGCCCAGCGGTGCCGGCGGGCTCGCCATCATCGCTGGAGCGGTAGTCCTGGCCGTGCCGGTAGGCCCAGCAGTTGTGGGTCGCATCGGCTACGGCCACCTGCTGCAGGAACGCCAATGCTGCCGCGGCGCCATCGATCGGCGCGGCATGGGCAATGAAACGGCTGTGTTTGACTTCCAGCGTGTGGCTGACCGGCTGGGCGAGGGTATCGGGCATCCCCGCCATTCTACGGGGTTGCCGGAGGTCGCTGTCCGCTTCAGTCGTCCAGCAGCGGGCGCAGGTCGCGCGGCAGGCGCGCTTCCGGATACTGCTGTACATAGCGCTCCAGGCTGGCGCGGGCCAGGTCGCGCTGGCCGTCGTCGCGCCGCGCACGGATCTTCTGCAGCCACTGCCGTCGCGGCAGCTGTGCATCGGCCTCCACTTCGGCCTGCACGGCATCCGCACTGAGCCCCGCGTCGGCGCCGCGCCGCATGACGCCGGGTGCGGAGCGGCTCGGGGCCTGGCGCTTCATCGAGGTGATCTCTACCCGGTCCAGTACCTGCGCCCGTTCGGCATCGGCAGCGTTGGCCAGTGGCGCCTCGGCGGTGCGTGCTTTCAGCGCCCCTGCCGGGGCTGGCGCCAATGCCGGTGCAGGTGCCGAGTAGGCAGCCGGTGCGGGAGGTGCGGGCGGTGCCGCTGCCGGTGCCGGTGCGGGAGGCAGCGCGGCAAAGGAGCTGTCGGCGGCCACTTCTGCAACCCTCGATCGAGCTGCCGATGGTGCCGTCGCCGCTGGCGCATCAGCAGCCTCGGCCGGCGCCGGTACCGGCGCGCGCGCGACGGCCGGGGCGGCAGCGGCGGGTGCCGGCGCAGCAACCGGGGCGGCCGGAGGCGCTGCCGGGGCAGGAGCCGGTTCTGCGGCCGCAGCGGCGCTGTCTGCAGCATTGCTGTCATTGGCGGCACTGCGTTCCGCCATCTGCGCCGTGGCCGTGTCATCGGCCACGACTGGAGCTGCCGCCACCTGGGCCTCGCCTGCCGGAACCGGCGGCGGTTCCGGGCGCAGCTGCCAGGCGATGCCTATGGCGAACACCATCGAGGCGGCGATGCCGAATACCGCCGGCCAGCGTGGGCGCGTGCGCTGCGTGCGTGGCGCGTCCGGCGAGGCGACAGCCTCGGCAGCCGGTGCGTCCACGGCTGCGCGCGCCGCGGCCAGGATGGTCGCGTCCAGTGCGGCCGATGGGGCCTGTTCGGCGCGGCGGCCGAGCAGGCGCGCCAGCTCGCGTTCTTCCGGCGTCAGCGGTTCGTCTCGGTTCATGCGTTCAATCCCGCACGCAGCTTGTCCATCGCATAGCGCAGCCGCGACTTCACGGTTTCCCGGCCTACGCCGGTGATCTGGCCGATCTCCTCCAGGCTCAGTTCCTGATCCAGCCGCAACTGCAGCACTTCGCGCTGCTCGGGCGGCAGTTGCTCCATCGCCAGCTGGATGCGGCGACGTTGTTCGAATTCGGAAAGCTCGGCTTCCGGGGTCTGCCCGTCCTCGATCGCGGCCAGGCGCAGGTCAGCGTCGGCCGGCGCGGCAGGGCGATGGCGGGCGGCGCGCCAATGGTCGTTCAGGCGGTTGTGGGCGATGCGGAACAGCCAGGTGCTGAATGCGGCTTCAGGTTGCCAGCCGGCACGGGCGCTGATCACCCGCTGCCAGACATCCTGGAAGATCTCCTCGGCCAGCGCGTTGTCGCGCAGTTGCCGCAGCAGGAAGCCGAACAGGCGCTTGCGATGGCGCGCATACAGGCTTTCGAACGCGCGCAGGTCGCCACCGGCCCAGGCCAGCATCAAGGCTTCATCGGTTGGCAGTGCGCTGGCTTCCACGGCGTACAGGGTAAGGCCTGCAGGCGGTGGCGCATAGCCGGTGACGGGGGCGGGCAGGGCGAGGTTCATGGCGTTGAAGCGGCTACGGACAGCAGGAAAAACGTACGGGCGCACGATTCGGGGTTTACGGGCTTCCATTGCCCCCCGGGTGGCGCGCTATGCTCGGCGGCTCAGGGGAGGCGACGCACAGACGGCGCCAAGAGATTGTCATTTGTCCACGCACGTTGAACCGGCGGAAGAGCCACCACACGAGGCCGTGCTGAGCACGGCGCTGGTGCGCGCATTGCATGCGCTGCTGCCGGAATCCGCCGTGGTCCGCGTTGGCTGGGACGACCCGCAGCTGGGCCGCGGCCAGGGCGGCTGGCCGGCTGTCGTGATGGCTGGGGCGGTCGCTGCGCCGGGCGCCGGCGACGGTTGCCATGGCTGGGAATACGACGGTGCCCGCCTGCAGTTGTCGGTGGAAGGTGCCGTGCCTTCCGCGGCGTGGTGGGGGCTGGCCCGGCAGGCCATGGAGCTGGCGCTGCAGCGCGGTCGCCAGGCCGGGCAGATCAAGGCGCTGGAAGAGGCTGAACGGCTGCAGCAGGCGCTGTTCCAGATCGCCGATCTGGCCGGCGCCGACCTGGAAATGTCGGAGATGCTGCGCCACGTGCACGGCGTGCTTGGCACGCTGATGTACGCGGAAAACTGCTACATCGTCGAATACGACGATGCCCGCGACCAGATCCGCTTCCTGTATTTCGCCGACCAGGTCGACGACTTCGTCGCCGATCCGTCGCAGAGCCATGATGCCGGCGAGATGCCGCGCAGCCTGACCGTGGCGTTGCTGCGCCACGGCAAGCCGCTCAGTGGCCCCTCGCGCGAGCTGCTGGCGCGCGTGGTCGAGCAGGAGCACGACCCGCAGCGTGGCCCGGAGAGCCTGGACTGGCTCGGCGTGCCGATGCTGCGCGATGGCCGGGTCTGCGGCGCCATCGTGGTGCAGAGCTATGAGCTGGCGGCCCGCTATGGCGAGGCCGAGCGGGCGCTGCTGGGCTTTGTCGCGCAGCATGTGCAGACCGCGATGGACCGGCGCCAGGCGCAGGTCCGGCTGGAACAACAGGTGGAGCGGCGCACGCTGGAGCTGCAGCGCGCCAATCGCAGCCTGCAGGATGAAGTGGCCGAGCGCCGCCGCGCCGAGCAGCTGCAGACCGCGCTGTACAACATCGCCGAGATGGCGATGTCGGCCGACAGCCTGGCCCAGTTCTACGGGCAGGTGCATGGCGTGGTCGGGCGCCTGCTTGACGCGCGCAATTTCTATATCGCGCTGGTGAACGGGGCCGGCAACGGCCTGGACTTCGTCTATTCGGTGGACGAACACAACGCCAGCCGCGCGCCACGCCCGTTCAGCCGCGGCCTGACCGAGTATGTCGTGCGCAACCGGCGCCCGTTGCTGGCTTCGCGGCAACAGATCGACGCACTGCTGGCCAGCGGCGAGGTGCGCGAATCGGGCGCACGTTCGCATTGCTGGCTGGGCGTGCCGCTGCTGCGCGACGACGAGGTGGTCGGCGCGATCGTGGTGCAGAGCTACAGCGAGAACAGCACGTTCAGCGTGCACGATCAGCGCCTGCTGACCTTCGTTGCACAGAACATCGGAACCGGGCTGGCGCGCCAGCGCGACCAGACGCAGCTGCGTTCGGCGCATGCAGAGCTGGAAAAGCGCGTGGAGGAACGCACCCGCGAGCTGGCCGAGGTCAATGAAAAGCTGCTCGGGCAGATCGGCGAGCGCCTGCGTGCCGAGCAGCGCCTGACCCATCAGGCCATGCACGATGCGCTGACCGGACTGCCCAACCGCCTGCACCTGCTCGATCGCCTGCAGGATGCGCTGGCATTGGCCAAACGCGAGGGTGGGCCGGTATTCGCCGTGCTGTTCCTCGATCTGGACCGCTTCAAGCTGGTCAACGACAGCATCGGCCACGCCGCCGGTGACCGCATGCTGGTGGAGGTGGCCAAGCGCATCGTATCGATGGCGGGCACCGAGGACGTGGTGGCGCGGCTGGGCGGCGATGAGTTCGCGGTGCTGCTGCAGTGTCCGCAGGGGCTGGCACAGGCGCTGGATTTCGGCCAGCGGCTGTTGCTGGCATTGCAGGAATCGATGTGGATCGCCGGGCGCGAGCTGTTCCCTTCCGGCAGCCTGGGCATCGCCTTGTGGAACCCGCGCTACCGCACCGGCGAGGAGCTGCTGCGTGACGCCGACGCGGCGATGTACCGGGCCAAGGCGCAGGGCCATGACCGCTGCGCGATCTTCGACGAGGACATGCGCGAGCAGGCCATGCGCAGCCTCGATCTGGAAGCCGACCTGCGCCGTGCGATCAACAACCGCGACTTCGTCCCGTTCTACCAGCCGATCGTGCGCCTGTCCGATGGCGAGGTGGTGGGGCATGAGGCCTTGCTGCGCTGGCAGCACGAGCGCCGTGGCCTGCTGCTGCCCGGGGCGTTCCTGGAGCTGGGCGAGGAAAGCGGCCTGATCGAACAGGTCGACTGGCTGATCTACGAACAGGTCATCGCGGGACTGGCCGAAGGCGGCCACAGTTATGTCTCGGTGAACGTATCGCCACGCCATTTCCGTTCGGCCGAGTTCAGTGGCCGCCTGTTCGGTCTGCTCGATGCATGCGGCGCCGATCCGCGCCGGCTGCGCCTGGAGATTACCGAGGTGGCGCTGCTGGACGATGGCCCGCACACGCTGCGCATCCTGCAGGGCCTGCGCGAACGTGGCATCCAGGTACAGCTGGACGATTTCGGTACCGGCTTCTCGGCGCTGTCCTACCTGCACCGTTTCCCGATCAGCACGTTGAAGATCGACCAGAGTTTCATCGCCGGCCTGCATGGGCCGGAAGTGCAGAGTACGCGCGCGCTGGTCGAAGGCGTGCTGTCACTGGCACGCACCCTGGGCATTGAAACAATCGGCGAAGGCATCGAGACCGAGGCGCAGCGGCAGACGCTGCGCGAACTCGGTTGCGACTACGGCCAGGGCTACCTGCTGGGCCGCCCGGCACCGTGGGAGCGCGCGGTGGCCTGAGCCACCACGCCGGGTCGCCTCAGCGCAGGGCGGAGCGACGCTTCTCGTCGATCCACTTCGAGGCCTGGGCCGGCTGGTAGTTCTGCATCCACTCCAGCATTTCCTCGATGTCCGAGCCGTACCACAGGTCCTGGCGCTGGTCCGGATGCAGGAAGCGCTCTTCCACCATCCGATCGATCATGCCGATCAGCGGGGCGTAGAAGCCTTCCACATCAAGGAAGGCGCACGGCTTGTTGCCGATGCCCAGCTGGCGCCAGGTCAGCATCTCGAAGATCTCTTCCATGGTGCCGAAGCCGCCGGGCAGGGCGACGAAGCCATCGGCGAGGTCGAACATGCGCGACTTGCGCTCATGCATCGAACCGACGATCTCCAGTTCGGTCAGACCGCGGTGGGCCACTTCCCAGTCGGCCAGCTGGCGCGGGATCACGCCGGTCACCTCGCCGCCGGCGGCGAGCACGGCATTGGCCACGGTTCCCATCAGGCCGACGTTGCCGCCGCCATACACCAGGCGCAGGCCGTCGCGGGCGATGCGGTCGCCCAGGGCAATGGCGCGTTCAGTGTAGGCCGGCTTGCTGCCAGCGTTGGAACCACAGTAGACGCAGATCGACTTCATGGGGGGCTTGTCTCTTGGTGCGGAAACGAAAACGCCCCGCCGGCAACCGGGTCAGCGGTTGCGGGCGGGGTGCGGGTGGATTATCGCCCCTTCTGTAGCGCCGAAGCGAAGCGGGCGCTTACGCCGCCGCAGCCTGCTCGCGGCGCGGGCCTTCACGCAGGGCGCGGCCGACCATGCCCACCAGCAGGTCCAGCTCGTCGCTGTCCATGCCGAAGTGCGGGGTGAAGCGCAGCGAGTTCTCGCCGCCATGGATCACGTTGATGCCGTGCTGGCGCAGCCATTCCTCGGTGGAGTTGGCGCCGTAGCACTTGAACTGCGGGGCCAGCTCGCACGAGAACAGCAGGCCGGTACCCTGCACCTTGGTGATCAGGCCGCCCAGCTCGCTCTTGAGCTGTTCCAGCTTGCGCACCGCCTCGGCGCCGCGTTCGGCGATGTTGGCGCGCACCTGCGGGGTCAGCTGCGCCAGGGTGGCGCAGGCCACGTCCAGCGCACGCGGGTTGCTGGTCATGGTGTTGCCGTAGATGCCCTTGCGGTACAGCTGCGCGGCATGCTCGGTCACCGCCAGCACCGACAGCGGGTACTGCGCGGCGTTGAGCGCCTTGGAGTAGGTCTCCATGTCCGGCGGGTCCAGGCCTTCGAAGCCCGGGTAATCGACCACCGACAGCACGCCATGCGCGCGCAGGCCAGCCTGGATCGAGTCCAGCAGCAGCAGGCTGCCGTGCGCACGGGTCAGCTCACGGGCCACGGCATAGAACGCCGGCGGCACCGAGCGGCCCGGGTCGCCTTCGCCCATTACCGGTTCCAGGAACACCGCCTCGATGAACCACTGGTTGCGTGCGGCGTCCTCGAACACCTTGCGCAGGCCGGCCTCATCGTACGGCGCCACGGTGATCACCGAATCCTCGCCACGGTAGCTGGCCAGGTGCTGCATGTAGCTCTTGCGGCTGGAATCGGAATACAGGGCAGGGCGGTCGGTACGGCCATGGAAGCTGCCCTTGACCACCACGCGCTTGATCGTGGCGCCGGCGTGGCGGGCGCCCGGGTCGGTCTGCAGCTTGGCGTTGACGTCGGCGATGCGGGCGGCCAGGCCAACCGCCTCGGAGCCGGAATTCAGGCACATGAAGCGCGCGAACGGGCAGCCGCCACGGCGGTGGCCGATCTCGGCGCGCAGGGCGGTGACGAAGCGCTGCTGCGACAGGCTGGGGGTCATGATGTTGGCCATCACCTGCGGGCGCGCCATTGCCTCCAGCACGGCATCCGGGGTGTGCCCGAAGCCGAGCATGCCGTAGCCGCCGGCGTCGTACAGCACCGCACCCTTCAGGGTGACCACCCACGGGCCGCGCGCGGCCAGCGCCACGTACGGGGTCACTGCATCATCGGCATAGAAATTGACGAAGCCGTCCTGCATCGCGTCGATCTGCGCCTGTTCGTCCTGCGCCAGCAGCGGCCCCAGGTCGGCCTGTACGCGCGCGAATTCCTCGGCGGCGGCATCCACTGCGGCGATCAGCTGCGGGTGGTGGCCGGACAGGGCGGTCAGGGTGGCGTCGTCCAGGCCGGTGGTGAGGCGGGTGCCGGGCTGGTTGCGCAGGGGGGCGAGGCGTTCGATGAAGCTCATTGCAGATCTCCTGAAACGATGGGTCGCACGGGCCTTCAAAAGCAAAACGCGCGTCATCACGCGCGCTTGGGGGCAGGCTCGTGCAGCGGACTTCCGACTCGATGCTAGCACTTGTTTTTTTGCGCGATAACCCCGCAGAAACCTGCTGCATAGCAGCATTTTGCGCGACGTTCGCCGCGAAGCGCGCCGGCTCGCAGACGCTGGACGTACAATGCGCGCCATTGTCGACCTGTTGCCGCCCACTGCCTTGAAGAAGTCCGATTTCCATTACGACCTGCCGGCTGAATTGATCGCGCAGGCGCCCCTGGCCGAACGTTCCGCCAGCCGCTTGATGCTGGTGCCGCCGGCACCCGCAGCCTTCACCGATCTGCAGGTGCGCGACCTGCCGTCCCTGCTGCAGCCGGGCGACCTGCTGGTGTTCAACGACACCCGGGTGATCCCGGCGCGCCTGTTCGGGCAGAAGGCCAGCGGCGGCCGTGTGGAAATCCTGATCGAGCGCCTGCTCGGCGGCCAGCAGGCGCGTGCCCAGGTCGGCGCCAGCAAGTCGCCGAAGGCCGGCAGCCGCATTGCGCTCGATGCCGGTGGTGAAGCCGAGGTGCTGGGTCGCGACGGCGAGTTCTACGTGCTGCAGTTCCACGTGCCTGAGTCGCTGGAGCAGTGGCTGCTGCACGCCGGCCGCCTGCCGCTGCCGCCGTACATCCAGCGTGAGCCGGGCGTGGACGATCGCGAGCGGTACCAGACCGTGTTCGCGCGCGAAGTGGGCGCCGTGGCGGCACCGACCGCCGGCCTGCATTTCGACGAACCGTTGCTGGCCGCGCTGAAGGAGAAGGGCGTGGACTTCGGCCACGTCACCCTGCACGTGGGTGCGGGCACCTTCCAGCCGGTGCGTGCCGATGACCTGAAGGACCACGTGATGCACCGCGAGTGGCTGAACGTCGGTGCCGAACTGGTGCAGCAGGTGCGGCGCACGCGCGCCGCTGGCGGCCGGGTGATCGGCGTCGGCACCACCGTGGTGCGCGCGCTGGAAAGCGCGATGCGCGATGGTGAACTGCTGCCGTTCGCGGGTGAAACGCAGATCTTCATCACCCCCGGCTACCGCATCCGCAGCGTCGACGCGATGGTGACCAACTTCCACCTGCCGGAAAGCACGCTGCTGATGATGATCTCCGCGTTTGCCGGCAAGGAGCGCGTGTTCGAGGCTTACCAGCACGCGATCGAACAGCGCTACCGCTTCTTCAGCTACGGCGACGCGATGCTGCTGTTCCCGCAGGCGGGGTAGGGCGCTGACCTCTTCTTGTGGTGGGTGCGCACCGCCAGCCTGGTGGGTGCGCACCGTTGGTGCGCACTTGCCGGAACCTGGATCGGAGGAAAGCCACGCATGGCATGGCTCTACTGCCGGTTCGTTCAGGCCTGAATGGGCGGCCGACCCGGTTTTGGGAGACAATAGGCAACTATTTGCCTGAACGACCGCTCCATGTCCCGATTGCAGTTCCAGCTCAAGACCCGCGACGGCCGTGCCCGCCGTGGCCGCCTGACCTTCCCGCGTGGCACGGTGGAAACGCCGGCCTTCATGCCGGTGGGAACCTATGGCTCGGTCAAGGGCATCCTGCCGGACCAGGTGCGTGCGCTGGGCGCCGAGATCATCCTCGGCAACACCTTCCACCTGTACCTGCGCCCGGGCCTGGACATCATCGCCGACCACGGCGGCCTGCACGGCTTCTGCCGTTGGGATGGCCCGATCCTGACCGATTCGGGTGGTTTCCAGGTGTTCTCGCTGGCCCACCGCCGCAAGATCACCGAGCAGGGCGTGACCTTCGCCTCGCCGACCGACGGCGCCCGTGTGTTCCTGGGCCCGGAAGAGAGCATGAAGATCCAGAAGGTGCTCGATTCGGACGTGGTGATGATCTTCGACGAGTGCACCCCGTACCCGGCCACCGAGGATGTCGCCCGCCGTTCGATGGAGCTGAGCCTGCGCTGGGCCCAGCGCAGCCGCAACGCGCATGACGAGCTGGGCAACGACGCGGCCCTGTTCGGCATCGTCCAGGGCGGCGTGCATACCGACCTGCGCAGCCGCTCGGCCGAGGCCCTGCAGGCGATCGGCTTTGACGGCTACGCCATCGGCGGCCTGGCCGTGGGCGAGCCGGAGCACGAGCGCAACGCCATGCTCGACCACCTGGACCCGGAACTGCCGGGCGACCGTCCGCGCTACCTGATGGGTGTGGGCCGGCCGGAAGATCTGGTCGAGGGTGTCGCACGTGGCGTGGACATGTTCGACTGCGTGATGCCCACCCGCAACGCCCGCAACGGCCACTATTTCACCTCGTTCGGCACCGTCCGCATCCGCAATTCCCAGTACGCGCGCGACATGGACCCGATCGAGCCGGGCTGCGGCTGCGTGGCCTGCACCGGCGGTTATACCCGTTCCTACCTGCGCCATCTGGACCGCTGCAACGAGATGCTGGCGCCGATGCTGGGCACCCTGCACAACCTGTTCTATTACGAAAAGCTCATGGCCGACATTCGTGCGGCGATCGAGGCGGGAACCTTCCTGGCCTTCCGTGAGTCTTTCTACGCGGCACGCGGGGCGGTAGCCCCCCCCCTGTAACCCGAGTGCCCCCTGCCAAACGGCCCAAGGACGAACGCCCGGGGCCGTGGCATACTTCAAGGCTGACCCAGATCCGCGGTCGACACCCCGTGCCCGTGAAAGGGCCGGAGCGCCGCCCAACCAAAGGACCAACGATGAACCTGCTTGCCTTCCTGATTCCCGCCGCCCACGCCCAGGCCGCCGGCGGCCAACCGCAGGGCATGGGCCTGACCACGCTTCTGTTCCCGATCATCCTGATCGCCATCATGTACTTCCTGATGATCCGCCCGCAGATGAAGCGGCAGAAGGAGCACAAGTCCATGCTGGAGAAGATCAAGCGTGGCGACGAAGTGCTGACCAACGGTGGCATCGCCGGCAAGGTCACCGACATCGGCGACAACTTCATCACCATCGAAGTGGCCGAGAACGTGCGCATCCGCGTGCAGAAGGGCGCTGTCGGCAGCGTGCTGCCGACCGGCACCCTGGATTCGGCCAAGTAAGCCACTCCCTTTCCGAAGCACAACCGCGGCGCCGGGGATGGCGCCGCGCGGGACCCAAGCAATGCTCGAATTTCCACGCTGGAAGTACGTCGTCATCCTGATCGTACTGGCGCTCAGTGCGCTGTACGCGCTGCCCAACATCTACCAGAAGGACCCGGCCCTCCAGATCACCGCCAACCGTGGCGGCCAGATCGACGATGCGCTGCGCGACCGTGTGCTGGCCGACCTGAAGACGGCCGGTATCACCACCATCGGTGTCGAGAAGGAAGGGGAGAGCCTGATCGTCCGCCTGCCGGACCTGAAGGCGCAGTCCGCTGCCAGCGACGCCCTGCGTGACACCGTCGGCGAGAAGTACACCGTGGCCCTGAACCTGGCCTCGACCGTACCGGACTGGCTGGCCAAGTTGGGCGGTCGCCCGATGGTGCTGGGCCTGGACCTGCAGGGCGGCGTGCACTTCGTGCTGCAGGTCGACCAGAAGGCCGCTCTCGACAAGCGCCTGGACGCCTACACCGAAGACGTGCGCAGTACCCTGCGTGACGCGCGCATCGCCTACCAGTCGGTGGAACGCCGCGCTGACAACAGCATCGTGGCCAACCTGAGCCCGTCCGCCGGCGATGACGCCGCGCAGCGTGCGCGTACCGCCCTGGTCAAGGCGCAGCCGACCCTCGGCTACGACGTCAGCGGCAACCGCATCACGGTGACCGTGCCGGATACCGAGATCGCGCAGATCTCCAATGGCGCCATCGAGCAGAACATCAATACCCTGCGCAACCGCGTGAACCAGCTCGGCGTGGCCGAGCCGATCATCCAGCGCCAGGGTGCCGACCGCGTGGTCGTGCAGCTGCCGGGCGTGCAGGACACTGCCGAAGCCAAGCGCATGATCGGCGCCACCGCCACCCTGGAATACCGTGCGGTGGTTGAAGGCAATGCACAGGACGCCATCACCGCCGGCCGCATCCCGCCGGAAGCGAAGGTCTATCAGCGTCGTGACGGCGGTGGTCCGATCCTGCTGAACAAGCGCGTGATCGTCACCGGTGACCAGATGGTCGGCGCGCAGGCGGTGACCGATTCGAACAGTGGCTCCCCGGCCGTCAGCGTGACGCTGAACAACGTCGGTGGCCAGCGCATGTTCGACTTCACCAGCGCCAACGTGAACAAGCCGATGGCGGTGGTCTACACCGAGCGTGTGCCGACCGTGACCGTCGTCGACGGCCAGGAAGTGCGTGGCTTCAAGGTCAACGAGGAAGTGATCTCGGTGGCCAACATCAACGGCGTGTTCGGCAAGAACTTCCAGACCACCGGTCTGCAGAAGAAGGAAGCCGAAGACCTGGCCAAGCTGCTGAAGTCGGGCTCGCTGGCCGCGCCGATGGACTTCGTTGAAGAGCGCGTGGTCGGCCCGAGCCTGGGCGCCGAGAACGTCAAGAACGGCATGCGCGCGGTGGTGTTCGCGTTCCTGTTCACCCTGGTGTTCTTCAGCGTCTACTACCGCATGTTCGGTGTGATCACCTCGATCGCGATGCTGTTCAACCTGCTGATCGTGGTGGCGGTGATGTCGCTGTTCGGCGCGACCATGACCCTGCCGGGCTTCGCCGGCCTGGCGTTGTCGGTCGGCCTGTCGGTGGACGCCAACGTGCTGATCAACGAGCGTATCCGTGAAGAGCTGCGTGCCGGCGTGCCGGGCAAGACCGCGATCGTGACCGGTTACGAGCGTGCCTCGGGCACCATCCTCGACGCCAACCTGACCGGCCTGATCGTCGGTGTGGCGCTGTTCGCATTCGGTACCGGTCCGCTGAAGGGCTTCGCGCTGACCATGATCATCGGTATTTTCGCCTCCATGTTCACCGCGATCACCGTGTCGCGTGCGCTGGCGACGCTGATCTACGGCCGCCGCAAGAAGCTCCAGAACGTGGCCATCTGACGGGACGACACGCACATGAAACTGTTTCCGCTGCACATCCTCCCGAACGACACCAAGATCGACTTCATGCGCTGGCGCCATGTCGCGATGGTCGTCACGGTCATCGTGTTCCTGGCCTCGGTCGCCATCATCGGCGTCAAGGGTTTCAACTACGCCCTGGACTTCACCGGCGGCACCCTGATCGAGGCCCGCTTCGACAAGGCCGTGGACGTCGAGCAGGTCCGCACCAAGCTCGAGCAGAACGGCTTTGAGGGCGCGCAGGTGCAGAGCGTCGGTGGCAACACCGACCTGCTGATCCGCCTGGCCCCGCATGGTGAGCACGCTGCCGGTACCGGCGACGCCGCGCATGAGGACAAGGCCACCGCCGCCGCCGTGGTGAAAGCACTGTCCACCGCCGATAACCAGGCCACCGTGCTCCGCAACGAGTTCGTGGGTCCGCAGATCGGCAAGGACCTGGCGATGAATGGCCTGTACGCCACCATCTTCATGCTGGCCGGCTTCCTGATCTACATCGCGGTGCGCTTCGAATGGAAGTTCGCGGTCACCGCCAGCATCGTGGCGATGTTCGACCTGATCGTGACGGTGGCTTACGTGTCCCTGCTGGGCCGTGAGTTCGACCTGACCGTGCTGGCCGGCCTGCTGTCGGTGATGGGCTTTGCGATCAACGATCTGATCGTGGTCTTCGACCGCGTCCGCGAGAACTTCCGCAGCCTGCGCGTGGACTCGATGGAAGTGCTGAACCGTTCGATCAACCAGACGCTGTCGCGTACGGTGATTACCGCGGTGATGTTCTTCCTGTCGGCACTTGCCCTGTACATGTACGGTGGCAGCTCGATGGAAGGCCTGGCCGAGACGCACATGATCGGTGCGGTGATCGTGGTGCTGTCCTCGATCCTGGTGGCGGTGCCGATGCTGACGATCGGCTTCCTGCGCGTAAGCAAGCAGGACCTGCTGCCGAAGGCGAAGGACGTCGAGGCCTTGGCCCGTCGCCCGTAAGCGTTCGCGCTGCACGCAACACACAGAAAACCCCGCGCAAGCGGGGTTTTTTGTTTGACGATGACTCCAGCCCGGTACTTCGCTGGACTGCGCCGTAGCTCGATACAGCAGGTTTATCAAGAACTTACGCGCGTCCATCATATGCCGGTGCTTTCTGAAACTTGACCCGGTTTTCCCTCGCGCCGCTCCTATCTGGCTCTTGGAATTCGGGTCGTTCCAAGGAGTCATCATGGCGAAGATCAAGCTCACCAAGACCGCCGTAGAGTCGGCGCAACCCCAGGCCAAGGACATCGAACTACGGGATACCGTGGTGCCGGGTTTCCTCTGCAAGATTACCCCGAAGGGCCGCCGGGTGTTCATGCTCCAGTACCGCACGAACTCCGGGCAGCCCCGCAAGCCTTCGCTGGGCCTGTTCGGGGAACTGACCGTGGAGCAGGCCCGCGTCATGGCGCAGGACTGGCTGGCGGAGGTTCGCCGGGGCGGCGACCCCGGCGGCGCCAAGGCCGAGGCGCGCAAGGCGCCCACGGTCGAAGCGCTGTGCAAGAAGTTCATGGAGGACTACTCCAAGAAGCGCAACAAGCCCAGCACGCAGCGCGGCTATCAGGCGGTCATCGACCGCTGCATCGTCCCGCTGATCGGCCGCAAGAAGGTGCAGGACGTGAAGCGGCCCGACATTGCCGGGCTGATGGAGAAGCTGGCCTACAAGCCGGCCGAGGCGAACAACGCCTTCGGCGTGCTGCGCAAGATGTTCAACCTGGCCGAAGTGTGGGGCTACCGCCCGGACGGCACGAACCCGTGCCGCCACGTCCCGATGTACCCGCCCGGCGAGGAAACCCGGCTCATCGTGGACGACGAGCTGGCGCTGATCTTCCGCCAGTTGGAGAAGCTGGAGGCGGAAGGACTGGAAAACTACGTCATTCCGCTGGCGATTCGCCTGCAATTCGAGTTCGCCGGCCGCCGCTCCGAAATCTGCATGCTCGAATGGGATTGGGTCGATCTGGAGAACCGGCGCGTGGTCTGGCCCGACAGCAAGACCGGCGGCCTCTCCAAGCCCATGAGCGCGGAAGCCTATCGGCTGTTCTCGACGGCACCGCGCCGTGAAGGCTGCCCCTATGTCCTGCCGTCGCCCAACGACCCGACCAAGCACCTGACCTTTGGCGAGCACTATGGCGGATGGTGCCGGGTGCTCAAGGCCGCCGGCGTCCCGCACGTCGGCACGCACGGCATCCGCCACCGCTCCACGACCGACATTGCCAATTCGGGCGTGCCGACCAAAGTGGGCATGAAGCTGACGGGCCACAAGACCGTGGCGATGTTCATGCACTACGTCCACACCGAGGACAAGCCGGTGCGCGATGCGGCCGAGCTGGTGGCGAGCCGGCGCCAGGCCATCACGGGCGCGCGGCGCCCTGCGGAGGCCACGGCATGAGCAAGAAGACGCTTTCGGTGGCGCCCCCCCACCGCCTTGCCGGCCGACTATCCCCGTTCCGCAATTTCCGAGACAGTGTCTGGGAAATTCGGCCTCGCCGAGCTGGCCAAGGTCTTCACGCTGCCGTGATCGGCCTATGCGCTGCTGATTTCGGTCAAGGATGCCCGCGTGACCGGGGCGGCCGGCATCCCGCCCTGTCGGCTCCGATTGTCGTGCTGGCGTCACGACAATCGGGCGGACCATCCCTTCCGTCTAGGTGCTACACCGGAGACTGGAAAAGTATGCCCGTTTCGGGTATAGTTTGGAGGTCGAAATGACGGACATCCTCAAGCGAAAGGACTTTGCACGCTGGCAGTCGGGCGAGAAGCTGCCCGATGCCGCCTTGTGCAAGGCGGTTCAGGAGATGGAGAGTGGTCTGATCGACGCGGACTTGGGCGGCTCCCTCTACAAGAAGCGGGTAGCCCGTGTCGGCGGTGGCAAGAGTGGCGGCTATCGCACGCTGGTATCGGCCAGGATTGGCAGCCGCTATGTGTTCCTGCATGGTTTCCCGAAGAACGACAAGGCGAACATCACGCAGGACGAAAAGAAGGCGCTGCAATTCGCCGGCAAGGTGTTCTTGGAACTGTCTGCTGAAGTCTTGTCGAAGGCGTTGCAGTCGGGTGTTTTAGTGGAGGTGCATTGTGAGCAAGATCATTGAATCGCTGCGTGGCGACCTAGCTGCGCTCCACGAAGTGGGCGCGATCAGCAAGGTGACGATGCGCAAGTTCGACGCGGTCTGCCCGCCACCGGTGCGGGAGTTCGGTGCTGCAGACATCAAACGCCTGCGCGAAGCCTTGAAGTTCAGCCAACCGGTGTTCGCGCTTCACCTGCACACCACAGCCTCGACGGTGCGCAAATGGGAGCAAGGCGAGACTCGCCCGGCCGGCCCTGCCCTCAAGCTGCTCAACGTCATTGCAGACAAGGGCTTGCGGGCCATTGTCTGAGGCCTATTGGTATCTACTAACCGCGGCCGCCATCAGTGTTTCGAAAAGGGATACCGATTCTTAATGTTGGCATTGAAGTACGTCCCTTTGGAGTCCGCGTTCATAAGCCCAGTATGCTCGCCCTCAGGAACCCCTGAGTATTCGTAAACAGCTCCATTATTGAACTCTATCTCCAGTATCTGGCTGTCGGCATCATAGCCAATGGAGTTGATGTTGCTTGAAGTGACTGAGGTGCGTTCCATAGTGTCGTCTCCTTCGGTTAAAAATCAGGTTTCTGAATCCGCTGCCTGTGTTTTGCCAGCATTAGGATCTTGCTTGCGCCACGCCTCGACTAGAGGCTTGTAATTTTCATCTTTGACAGGTTCTGTCCATCCGCCAGACCTTATACGCTTGCCGCCTTCCCCCTTGGGCACAACGACCATAGGATCGTCACTTTCCGGGCGTCGGCCCTCAGGTGGACGGTCAATGATTGCCCGTATTGGCATATTGACGGCTTCGCCCACGATCAATGCTTCACCAGTTCGGAGAACTGGAAGCATTGAAAAGAGCCCTTTGAGATTGTCCGATGCGCAGGAAGTTACCTGGGATCGATCAGAATCGTTGGTTAAACGTAAGGCGACAACCGTACCGCATTGGGAAAGAATTGTGGTGTCCACTTCGGATGGTCGTTGACTGACTAGCATCAAGCCAACGCCGTATTTCCGGCCCTCTTTGGCTATGCGCCGTGCTGCAATCGCAGCTCTATTCTTTGACTGAGGGCCAAGGTATACATGTGCCTCTTCAAGGACGACGAGAAGAGGCCGCTCTCTACCGCCTTCTTGCTTATTTCTACCCCAAAAGATTGCGTCATACAGAATACGCAACACGGCCCCTACCAAATCATCCACAACAGCGGTAGGAATACCTGATAAATCGAAAACAGAGATAGGCTTTTCTGCGCCTATCCATGCCTCAAGCAAAGCGTCAAGATCAGCGGCCGTTGTTCCGTCCTTGTCAGGCGCCCACTGGCCGGGGCGGAAAAGAAATTGCATGCGAGGATCACGAAGCTTGCTCTCCAATCCATCCAGGTGCGCGCGAGGCATGTCGCCATACAAACCTCCGTATACCTTTTCCGCGCCTGCTTCGGTAGTAATGGGGCGGAATCGCGGGCGAATAAGTTGATCTCCGTCGCCAAGAGCTTTGGCGGGCGGTGCGCCATCTTCCATATATGATCGCGTGGCCTCGGTCTGATTCTGGTTTTTGCTTACACTATGAGTTGCGCAATGCAGCGAATACAAGTCGTGCCAGAGTTGGTAAACGGAAAACGGCAGCGGGGTGTCGATCGTGACCGTGGTGTCTGGCAGGCCATGTGCAACGCCCGCCGCCTTTGACGCGCGTTTGCTTGATAGGAGTCTCTCTTGCAACAAGGTAAGAGGCGTCCCTGAGACCGATCCCATCGTTATTGAAATGAATTCTTCGGCCGTCAGTGCCCAAAATGGAACATGCAGCTCATGCTCACCTGCGGTCGCATCGGCTCCAACTCTAAATACCCTAGCTTGATCGCCAAAGGCCTTTGCGTACTCTCCGTGAAGGTCAAACAGTACGACGCGCGCAGACTTGAATCGTGCTTGGTCAGAAACTGCTCCCAATAGGTTTGCAACGGCATTGGACTTTCCGGATCCAGTGCTCCCAACGACAGCCGAGTGACGAGTAACAAGTCGATTCACATCCAAGTATGCTCGGATCGATTCGGCGCTGGCTACGCGTCCTACGGCGACGTATCCATCATCGTCCCCCGGTGCGTACACCGTCTTCAAATCTGACTCAGTGACTACGTGAACCGAGTCGCCGATAGAGGGGTACTGCGCTATGCCCCGCTCGAACTTTGTTCCCCGTCGTCCCTGACCAACGAGTTCAACTCTGAGCCACCGATTGCCGAGCTGAGGTGCAAGCTCGGGCGGCCCGGGTGCAGCTCCGGCTCCGACCTGAGATATCACTCCATACAGATCGACATATCCTGATGGAATACGAACGAATCCTCCAACTTGTCCGACACGGTATGCCTCCCCGTTAACAAAAAGAAGGCCGCCAGGCGTGCTCTCTGAGAGCTTTACGCTCACACTCGAACCGTTGACATCTTCAACGGTTCCGAGCCGTGATGGGTCTGGGTTACCCGGCTGGTTGTGCATCGTGAGTGCCCCCGCCACAAAGCTGTTCAAGAAAAAGGCCAAAGTAGTGGAAATCGCCCAAACGGCTGCGCGGTTGTTGCTCTTTGGAACCATCCCCAACCTCGGTCTCTTCTTCAACGAGCCAAGGGGTGTGCTCATTTCCGCCAATGGTTCCGGGTCGATATCGGCCTACTCGTGTTCCTACGACCGCTCCGTCCCAAGCAAGAACGGTGAGATTGCTTTGCTTTACTGCATAGTCCACAGCTCTAGAGTGCTGTCCAAGCCCGGAATACATCAGCGCAAAGCACTGGGCATTGCGATTCCCTCTCAACCCATCAAGCAAGACTTCATTCAAATGATCGTCAAGAAAAGAATATCCACACACCACCAATCTAGGAGCATCCTTCCCATGAAAGAAGGCTCTTAGTCGATCAAGCATCGCAAGGTACGGCATGCGACGGCTTTGGTCATACTTGAGATGAGATGGAAAGATCATGACCTTGCCCGCCTCTGCCTCACGGGTCACGCGAACGACGCGGGTTACCTTCGCCCCATTTACGATCTCTTCGCTTTTCTCCCAATTGATTGATCCGTGAAGCTTCCACAGCCTCGTCCATCTGGAGGGGATAACGTCGTGCTCGATCGAGGCCAAATCAAACCAAGGCTTGTGCGAACCAACAAATCCGTCGAAGTGCGGGAGCGGGTGCTGCTCAAATGCCTGCTCAAAGAGAACATCGTAGTTTGGAGTAAATATTTCAGCAGGTGAGCTTCGATATACCCCACCGATCCAAGACGCAAAACGGTTGTACGCGTTGCGATACACAGGCAATGGCTTCCGTATTTCCGTTGCGATTAACGCGCAAACTTTCTCGTCAAGGTCGCTCAAGTCATTTTTCGTCATCCCCAGAATTTCCGCACTTCCTCGACGATTCGCCAAAGTACGCAATTCCGTCAGCACGTCTTCCACGGTAGGGTCTTTGCCATCTGCTGGTTTGCATTCTTCACACAATGCGTCCCAATGCTTCTTGAACTTCGACGTAGCTTCAGGTGCTTCATCTGCCGACAACAGCCCAGCAGCAATACGTTTTGTCAATTCCACGACCGCTGGAATCAGCACGATGCTATTTTTTCCTTCGGCATCGTAGACGCCAAGAGGGCAGCCAGCCCCAAGGAAGCAACCTATGCGCTGCTTGTCGTCTTGAAGTACCAGCCGAAGATTTCGGGCCTGCTGCGCTGCGTCGTGTATGGCGGGCAAAGGCGGTGTTTTTGCAGGCACAACATCAGCAGGTGATGGGACTGGCGCATCATTCGTATTTGAATTTTGAGTCACGGTTTTCAGCTTCCCTGTTCTTCATCATTTGGGCCGGGCAGAGCCACCAGGCTCAGGCCTTCGATTTCCTGCAGTGACTTACCTGCTATGCCTTGCAGATCCCCATACATGCCAACAGTGGCGCCCATCACACGCTCGATCTGCTCTTCACGCTTCGCCCATTGCTTCATGATGGCTTTTCGTTCTTTATCCAAGTCTTGCTGCATCGAGGAGAATGCTTCAACGATCGCTTCCACGCGATGACGGAATCGCGGTCCGGTCAGGTACTGATAAACCATTTCGGTCTTGGTTTGCTGCCCCTCGCTGACCTGCCTAGCCATGCTCACCTGAAGCAGAGTGTGGCGGAGTATCGTTGCTACTGGCAGAACCGCCCGCGGGCTGGTTACCCAAACACCATCAATAACATCAAAAGTTTCAATGCCTTTTGGCAATACCTGACTAACGAGAACCGACACCTCCGCTTTGGCAGTTCGCTGATCATCGCGCAACTTGGAGAGCCAGCCGTCGCTCCAATTCTTGGTTCGCTTTGACTCCCAGAGTATTTCGCCGCTTGGTTGTCCAGCTTGGCTGATCACACGTTGCAGCACGTCACCACCGAACTCTCCCTTTGCAACAGGCTCGATAGAGTCAAATGGAAATTTTGCGCGCAGCAGGTTTTCAAGATCCATTTCCTGGACTTCGCCCTGAAGTTGCTGAGAGCCTTGTTCTGCCTTTTGCTTCAATTCCTCGATCTTCTGCTGCATCGACGCGATGGTTTGATCTTTCTCCATCACCTTGAGCTTCAAACCATCTTCAGCCTCTCGCCCTGCCATGGCCCGCACTTCTGTTAAACCCTCTTGAACACGTTTCTCAACAGTCAATTCCAGTTCGCGCTTAGCATCGTCGAGTTCACGCTGCTTCTTGATCAGGTCAGCCTGCGCCTTCTGGGCTTCGGCCAACTTCTCATCACGTGACTTCAATACTTCCTGAAGCTCAACTAGCTCACGTGCTTTCGCGTCGAACTCTGCCGCACTCGCGAGCTTGGCTTTCTTGGCTTCATCGGCTATGACTCGTGCGCGCTCGGTCTTTAGTTGTGCTGCAACCTGATCTGCAACTTGGTCATCGAGAGCGCGTTTTTCTTCGGCGACCTGTTTTTCCTTTTCCCGCAGGCTTTGTTCGCGCTTGGCGAAATCCAAGTCTTTTTGTGCGATTTTCTGTTCGTACTGCTGACGCGTCGCAGCGATAAGCGGAGCTGCAAGAGACTCTGTTAACCGAATCTCGGTCTTGCAGTTTGGGCAAATGATCGTTGGCTCTGTCATTGCGAGTCCTGAAAGATATTTCGCATACTCATGGAGTCTTGCGCTTCAGCGGAGAAGCGACACGATTCAGATCGAAAGGCAAGGCCTTATCGGTCGCGATGCGTGTTAGCAGCATGCGAATCGCATCCGAAATCGACAGCCCCATTCCGGATAAGACATGGCTGGCTTCCTCCTTGATTTCTTTATCAATCCGGGCGCGAACGACATCACTGCTTGCCATGGACACAGACTCTAGAAAAGTGTAGCCACATCGTAGCCCATTTGTGCCATCATGTAACCGATACGCGGGAGCGTTCCGCCGTCGGGCTCGCGGGCTGCGCCCCACGCCTCTGCGAGTCGTGGCCATTCGGCTTTGATCCCTAACGCCTTCGACCCTTGAGGGCCTGCGCGCTCCGCTTGCCCAAAGACGGGTGTGTGCAGTGTGGGGGGCGGTCTTGCTGTTTCCTTCACCGTACCACGGCGTGCTCGCCGTCAAGGGCGGCGCGTGCCTTGCACGCTGGCGTCCTGCGGCCGTCTTCGACCCCTGACTGCTTGCGCTCCTCCGTGCTCCCGACGGTTCCGGGCAATTCCGCCCGAGCAACCGGAGCACGATCATGTTGCAACTATCTTTTTCCTCGATCGATACCGCTGTGCTGGTGCGTGACACCCACGGACACTATGCGCCGGCGACGGCCGATCAGATTCTGGAGGCCGCGCGCCAGGTCATCGACCAGAAGATGCAGCGGGGCGCTTCCTTCTCCTCGCCTGCTGCGGTCAAGGCGTACCTGCAGCCCAAGCTGGCGGGGCTGGAGTGCGAGGTGTTCGCGGTGCTGTTCCTGGACACCCGGCATCGGCTGGTCGAGTACACGGAGATGTTTCGCGGCACCATCGACAGCGCATCGGTCTATCCGCGCGAGGTGGTCAAGGAAGCGCTCCGGTTCAATGCGGCGGCGGTCATCCTGTCGCACAACCATCCCAGCGGAGATCCAGAGCCCAGTGCGGCCGATCGGGCGCTGACCCAGCGGCTCAAGGATGCGCTGGCGCTGGTGGACGTGCGCACCCTGGATCACGTCATCGTTGCGGGAGCGAGTACGGCATCCTTTGCCGAGCGCGGGCTGATCTGACGTCGGGGGCTTCGGTCCCCTGTCTCATTATGTTTGCGCTTCGAGATACCGCGCCATGTCATCGAAGCCGGCGATCACCGTGCAGTCCAGGAACGTGTCCAGTCCGATCCGCTTGTCGGCCAGCAGGTTTGCGAACTTCCTGTCCGTGAACAGCGCATGGGCAACAGGGAGAGAGGACGCGGCGACAAGGAAGTCGTTGGGGTCGCCATCCTTGTACTTGCGGTTCGGGTCGAATCGCATAAGGCCATACAGCGCACTGAGGATACGCATGGTCGGCAAGGCGCGCGATGACGGTTCTTGCTGCCAGTGGTACATCGCGCTTGCCGCATACAAAGTGATCTGCTGGAAGTCGGGTGCCACGCCTTCATTGACGAACCACGCCTCAATGCCGCCCTTCAACTCGACGAAGATGCCGGTATTGAGATTGACGATCTCGGACTGGTGCTGGGCCTTGCCGTCGTTGAGGTCGGCAATGCCTCGTGAGTTGTCCCACTTCTTGCCCGGCGCGTTGGCGGCCACTTGCATCTGGACCGAGAACGGGAGTTCGGACAAGGCGTCGAAGAACGCCTTGTTGAACGTGGACTGGTCCACATGCGACTTGACGAAATCAGGCAGTGAAATCGTCGGTATCCCCATCATTTCGATGGGGCTGCACACGAAGCCCTCCAGGCCTTCGGCCTGATCCAGCCGGTTCATCCGCAACTGCTGCAGTTCCGAGCCGAGGCGGTCATGGAATGAGGTGATGCAAAGCCCTTGGGAGAACTCGTCGACCAGGCTTTCGAGGGTGTGCAGAATTTTGTGTAAACGGCCAATCAACAGCCGGCGCAAGCTGGCCTGTCCGTAAACACTATGAACACCAAGAAACACGACGTACCCGAAGAACTGCTGTCTGGCCTGCTGGCCAACTATAAGAAGCCCGAAGACCTGTTTGGTGAGAACGGTCTGCTCAAGCAGTTGACCAAGCTACTGGTAGAGCGAGCTCTGGAGGCTGAGCTGACCGAACACTTGGGCCACGAACGCAACGAAGCAGTTTCCAACCCCGTTGGCAATACCCGCAACGGCAAGAGCAAGAAGACTCTCAAAGGTGATTTCGGCGAACTGCCCATCGAGGTACCCCGCGACCGCCACGGCAGCTTTGAGCCGCAGCTCATTCCCAAGCACCAGACCCGCTGGGCAGGGTTTGACGACAAAATCATCTCGCTGTACGCCCGTGGCATGACGGTACGAGAGATACAGGCACACCTTGAAGAGATGTACGGCACCGAGGTCTCGCCCAGCCTGATTTCTTCGGTCACCGATGCTGTGGCTGATGAAGTCAAAGCCTGGCAGGCTCGACCGCTGGAGCCGATTTACCCTATCGTCTATCTGGACTGCATCCATGTGAAGGTGCGTGAGGGCGCAGTGCGGGTCAAGGCGGTGTATCTGGCCATTGGCATCAACATGAGCGGGGAGAAGGAAGTGTTGGGCCTATGGCTGGCCCAGACTGAGGGCGCCAAGTTCTGGCTGCAGGTGGTTACCGAGCTACGCAACCGGGGCGTGCAGGACATCTTCATTGCCTGCGTCGATGGCCTCAAGGGCTTCCCTGAGGCTATTGAAGCTGTGTTTCCCAAGACAGTGGTTCAGTTGTGCATCGTGCACATGGTGCGCCACAGCCTGAACTACGTCTCATGGAAACGCCGCAAAGAAGTGGCGGCTGACCTGCGTCGCATCTACACAGCAGCTACCGTACAGGAAGCTGAGCTAATGCTCTGTGAGTTTGAGCAGCGCTGGGATACCGAGTACCCACCCATTAGTCAGTCCTGGCGCAGAAACTGGAGCCGGCTGACACCGTTCTTTGACTACCCAGCAGAAATCCGCAAGGTCATCTACACCACCAACGCCATTGAGTCAGTCAACATGGGCCTGAGGAAGCTGAGCAAGAACCGAGGCTCATTCCCCAGCGATGAGGCACTGGTCAAGCTGTTTTACCTGGCTCTGCGCAACATCAGCCAGAAGTGGAGCATGCCCATCCGGGATTGGAAAGCTGCGCTGACCCGCTTTACCATTGAATTCGGAGACCGCATCTCTATCAACTGAAGTCCGAACCGTTTACACAAAAATTCGGACACGCCCAGGCTTTCCAGTGACTCCCGCGTCGCCGGGTGGACCATCGAATCCAGTTCGAAGTACGTGGGAACACTGATCGGAAATGCGAAACGTCCCGTTTGTGCGGTGCGCTCCATGGCCGCTCCGAACTCCTTCATTGCTGGCGTCAGGTTGGTCTTGCCCTGCCGGTAGTCCGCCAAGCACTTCCAGGCAAGCGTGTCCAGGTAGACAAGTTTGCGGGAGCTGACACGGGCAGCCCTTTCTTTGCACCGCCGCCGGACATGCTCCTGAAAGCTGACCTCGGGATGGCCGCGGTGCACCTCGATGTAGTGGCTGATACGGGTGGCCGATGTCCTGATGGCCGAATCGAGGGATGACGACATGGTGATGCCAGTAGTTTCCTGCAGGTTGGTGAGACAGGTGTCTGCTCGCTGCTTCGGATCAGCATAACAAGCTGCTCAACCAAGCTGCGCGTCTCCGCTTTGCGGACCGGGCTACTCCAGGTTCGCTGGCCGCTCATCCCTGACGGGACTGGCATTCGCCAGCCTTGCGTATCCCTGACGCCTCCGGCCCGGCTTCCAGATCCGGGCCTGCGCGCTTCGCTTGCCATGCAGTCAGCGCAAGGGGAAGGCCGTTGCCGTGTCCAGCCGTCTCCCCTGACTTCATCACCTTGTCCGCGACTGTAGCCCGCGCCCGTGTGCCGTCAAGGCGCGCAGGGCCGTGTCCTCGGCTGCGCCTGCGGGCCGCACCAACCCTGCGCTTGCCTCCTTGACGGCACCCGTTCGCGCGCTCCTGACCGTCGCGGGCGATGAACTCAGGAAAGACGGTGGCAACAGGGCCAACCGGGTTCCTCGTGCCGACCGCACCGAACAGCCGAAAGGCTGGGCTTCCGAATCTAGGAATCCGGTGTGCGGTGTGAACAGCAAACCCTTCTTTGTCAGGAGAAAGACCATGCAACTCGCATCCCGTTTCGCTTCCCGTTCGCCGGTGCTGCGTTCGGAACGTCCCTTGTCGGATGACCAGATTCGCGCCGTAGCGCCTTCCATCTTCGCGGAAGCCCCGCACGAAAGCCGCTCCGAGCGGTACAGCTACATCCCCACCGCAACCGTGCTGCAAGAACTGCGCGGGGAAGGCTTCGAGCCTTTCATGGTGACGCAGACCCGCGTGCGCCACGACGACCGCCGCGACTACACCAAGCACATGATCCGGCTGCGCCACGCCAGCCAGATCAACGGCCGCGAGGCCAACGAAATCATCCTGCTGAACTCCCATGACGGCACCAGCAGCTATCAGATGCTGGCCGGGATGTTCCGCTTCGTTTGCAGCAATGGCCTTGTCTGCGGCGACACCGTGGCCGACGTGCGCGTGCCGCACAAGGGCGACGTGGCCGGGCACGTCATCGAAGGCGCTTACGAAGTCCTGCATGGCTTCGACCGGGCGCAGGAATCGCGCGATGCGATGCGCGCGATCACGCTGGACGCCGGGGAATCGGAAGTGTTCGCCCGGGCTGCGCTGGCGTTGAAGTACGACGAGGACAAGCCCGCGCCCATCACGGAATCGCAAATCCTGATGCCACGCCGCCATGACGACGACCGCCGCGACCTGTGGAGCGTGTTCAACCGCACGCAGGAGAACTTGACCAAAGGCGGCCTTTCCGCCCGCGCCGCGAATGGCCGCCGCCAGACCACCCGGCCCGTGCAGAGCATCGACCAGAACGTGCGCCTGAACCGCGCCCTGTGGCTGCTGGCCGATGGCCTGCGCCAGTTGAAAGCCTGAATCCCCACGCTGCAGGGGCAGGCAGCAGCCCTTGCCGCTTCTCTCGCTGCTGCATCCCAACCGCTAGGAGAAATCACCATGAACGCCGTACTCAAAACCGAAGCCGTCGCCATCGAAGCCGCTGCACCGCTGGAAGTGGCCGACCCGACCAAGAACTTGATCTTGGTTCCCCTTTCGCAACTGTTGCCGCGCCGCTCCAAGCGCAACGTCCGCACGACCCCGCGCCAGTCCATCCCCGAACTGGCCGCGAGCATTGCCCGCATCGGCCTGCTGCAAAACCTGATCGTCATCCTTTCCGCCGATGGCGAGGCTTACGAGGTGGTGGCCGGTGATCGCCGCCTGACCGCCTTGAAGCTGCTGGCGAAGAAGAAGCGCATCCCCACCGACTACGAAGTGCCGTGCCTGCTGGTGGCCGATGCCAGCGCCCGCACCGTCAGCCTCGCGGAGAACGTGCAGCGCGAGAACATGCACCCCGCCGACCAGTTCGCGGCCTTCGCCGCGCTAGTCAAGGAAGGCCGGCCCATCGAAGACATTGCCGCCGACTTCGGCGTGTCCCCGCTGGTGGTGCAGCGGCGCTTGAAGCTGGCGAACGTCTCGCCGCGCCTGATGGCCGACTACCGGGCCGGTGGCGTGACGCTGGAACAGTTGATGGCCTTGACCATCACCGACGACCACGCCGCGCAGGAAGCCGCGTTCTATGGTGCGCCGGAATGGCAGCGCAGCCCGTCCAAGCTGCGCGAGCGCCTGACCGAGCGCGAAATCGACGCCGCGCACGCGCTGGTGCGCTTCGTCGGGCTGGACGCCTACCGGCAGGCAGGCGGCGGCATCCGCCGTGACCTGTTCGCCGAAGGCGATGCCGGAACCTACGTCACCGATACCGCAGTGCTGGAAACGCTGGTGCGCGACCGGCTGGCAACGCTGGCCGAGGATGTGCGCGCCGAGGGCTGGGCATGGGTGGAGGCCGTGCCGCATCTGGCCTACGAGGAACGGCAGGCTTTCCAGAACGCCCCGCGCCATCGCCGCGAGCCGACCACCCGCGAGGCCCGCCGCATCGCCTCGCTGGAATCCCGCCTCGAAAAGATCGACGCCGAACTGGAAGAAGCCTGCGGCGCCGAGGACGAGGCCAAGGCCGAGAAGCTGGAACAGCGGCGCGATCAGGCGGTCGGGGAACTGCAAGACGCGGAGGACGCCTTACAAGGCTACGCCCCCGAGGTGCGCGAGGTGGCAGGTGCCATCATCACCATCGACCGCAACGGCGAGGCCGTCATTCATCGCGGCCTGCTGCGCGAAGCCGAGGCGAAGGCGCTGCGCACGCTCGACAAGCTGCGGCGCGGTTTCGGCAGCACCGAAGGCGAAGCCGCCAACGACGAGCACGAGGACGCCGACGACGCACCCAAGGCCGCGAGCCTGTCCGACCGGCTGGCGCAGCGGTTGAGCGCCCACCGCACGGCGGCGCTGCAAATCGAAGTCGCGCGGCATCCGCACGTCGCGCTGGCCGCGCTGGTGCATGGCATGGTGCAGACCGTCTTGCAGGAGCGCCACTATGGGCATGACCTGCCGCTGGGCGTGAGCCTTAAAGTGCAAGACCGGCTGGAGGGCATGGCCCCGGACTGGCCGGAATCGCCTGCCGCCGTGGCGCTGTGCGAACTGCAGCAGGTGGCAGGTGTTGCCTTGCCGGAGGACGGCGCCGAACTGTTCGCCGCGCTGCTGGCGAAGCCGCAAGACGAGCTGGTGCGGTTGCTGGCCGTGTGCGTGGCTTTCACGGTGGACGTGATGACGCCTCGCGCCACGGTGCACCGGCCCGGCGAGGAACTGGCGCAGGCCGTGCGCCTCGACATGGCCGCATGGTGGAAGCCGACCGCAGCAGGCTACTTCAAACACGTTTCCAAGGCCGCGATCCTGCAAGCCGTGGGCGAGTACGCACCGGAGCAGGTTGCCCGGCTGGCGAAGTTGAAGAAGGCCGACATTGCCAGCGAAGCCGAGCGGCTGGCCGATGGCACGGGCTGGATGCCTGCCATCTTCAAGGCCGAAGCGCCGCAAGCCTCGCAGGCAGAACCGCAGGAGCAGGACGACGCACCGGAGGGTGCCGAGGCAATGGCGGATGAAGCCACTGTGGCGCTGGCCGCTTGACCCGCGCCGACAGCAAGCGCCTCGGCCTCGATGACCGGGGCGCTTTGCGTTGTATGGCGGCTCATCGAAACGAAGAAATAACCCGACCAGCACCGCACCCAAGCCGTTCCGCCCTGGGCGCGGTGGACGAAAAAATCCGGGCGCGGCAGTGGCCGCGCCCGGTGTTCAAAGCGGGCAGCCGAGTCAGAACGCCGCCGCCTTCGCAGTGGCTCAGGCGGCGGAGTTGACGGCATCGCGGCCGCGATGGGCGCAGTGCCATTACTGCGCATGGCATCCTTTTGCACCATGACCATCAGCATCACCTTGAAGACCTGGGCCAAGCGTATCAAGCGCGATGGCGTGACGCTGTGGTTTGCGGGCAAGCATCCTCTGACACCGTGGTATGCCAAGGCCCTGGGGCTGTTCGTGGTGGCCTATGCTTTGAGTCCCATCGACCTGATTCCCGATTTCATCCCCGTGCTGGGTTATCTGGATGACATGATCCTGCTGCCTGTCCTGATCTGGCTGACCGTGAAGCTGCTGCCGGCCGAGGTGCTGGCGGAATGCCGTATCCAAGCCGATGAATGGATGCGGGTGGAAGGGGCCAAGCCCCGAAGCCGATTCGGTGCAGTGCTGATTGTGGCTGTGTGGCTGGTGGTGGGTGCGGGGCTGTGGTTCTGGCTCCAGTCGCATCTGTAGCTTGTCGTTGATTTCGGGATGACCGGCCTAGGCGTGTCGGCGCACAGCGCCGCCGGGCTTTCGGGCTGCGCCCCGTGCCGACTTCGCTGTCACGGCCATTCGGCTTCAATCCCTCACGCCTTCGCGCCTGCGGCGCTGCGCGCTTCGCTTGCCTCCAGGGGAAAGCCCTGCGGGCTATCCCCGCCGCGCGATGCTTGGCGCCCCTCGATGCCGCCGAACCGGCTGCGCCGGATCGGCCCGGCCAGCGCCCCGCCGCGATGGGCGGGGCGCCGGCGAACACGCTGGCGCTCGCTGCGGCAGGTTGTGCAGGTGCGTGCCGTCCTCAACGCTGGTGGTTCCTGCCCATCACGTCACGAAGGACGGTTCACGGACAACCCGCCCGGCATCGCTATGGAGCTTGCACGCCACGCCTCAAGAGCGGCGCCGCCAGGTGCGGCGGGGGCGTTCTCGCTTGTCGTCGGATGGTTGACCTGGCCCGCGTCAGTGGGCAAGCCGGAGAAGCCTTCGGGCAGGGATGCCGAGTCGGCCCCATCTCCTTTCGGAGCGGTTCGGCCCAAGGCGTCCTTGTCTCGTTGTGAATCCTGGTGGGGGCGCGGCTGCGCCTCGGGCTTATGGCTGCAACCGTCCGGCGAAAACAATTTCCCCGCCGCTACGCGGCTTCCTCGCGCAGCAAATTCTTTTCGCCTCCCGGCTCTCCACTGCGTTGCGACCGCAAGCGGTGCAGCCAGCCCGTCCCCCGCCGGCCGGATCACAACAAGGACGCGATGGGCGCGAACCTTGTTCAACCGAAAGGAGAAACATCATGGCCAACATCGGCACCTTCACCGCAGACAAAGACGGCTTCACCGGCACACTTCGCACCCTGACGCTCAACGTCAAGGTCAAGCTGGTTCCCAACGACAAGGGCGACACCGAGAACGCCCCCGACTTCCGCCTGCAGGCGGCCGGCCACGACATCGGCGCGGCGTGGAAGAAGACCAGCGAGGCCGGGCGGTCCTACGTGTCCGTATCCCTCGATGATCCTTCGTTCCCGGCGACGATCTATGCCCGCCTGATCGAGAACGAGGACGGCACGCACGACCTGATCTGGTCGCGCAGCAAGCCCAAGGCGGCGTGACCGCCGCAGCGCCCCGCCCATCGCGGCGGGGCGCTGTCCTGGCAGCACTGTCGCCTTTGCTTGCCTCGCAAGAATTCGTCGGCCAGCGCCGACTACGAAATATCGACGGTCAGAACGTAAACCGATATTCGCTTGTCGGGGAATCCCCACTTCCCAGCCGGATAGTTTGTATTCACCTGAAGTTCCGATCTCAACGACAGTTCCGCACCTGCGGCGAACAGGACTTCGCTTTCGTGGCCAAGATTGGTCCCTTTCCGCCTGTAAGCAAAGACCTTGGTCTTCGGGCTGATCGCTCTTAAAACAAACAGGTCAATCCTATTTGCGTCATAGCCTTTACCCTTATGGTCTGCGTTGCGCAAGGCGACCTGGGGGCAGAATGAAGTGGACAGTGGACGATCTGCAACAAAGCCATTGCCGCCGGGCCATAGTCCTGCGTGGAAAAGGCATTGACCTTCACTGAGCACGCCGCCGACCGCTTCTATCTCTGCGGAAACCTGCTTGAAATCGCAGTGCGGGTAGAGTTTCTGATACCGTGAGAGTTCGTCTGGCGTCTTGGACGGCATCGCCTGTCTCCAAGACTTGTATGCAGCGCTGCGATCCAAAGCATCGTCGATGAAGTTTCCAAGACCATTGTCAGCACTGACTGCCGCCATGTAGTTGGCCGCTTCATTGGCGTTGGAGATAGTTGCTTTCAGTCTGACTTTGACAGGCAGATGGGGATTTCCTGCTGCCAGCATTTCTTCGAGCGTGGCATTTCTCGTTTCCCAAGCCTCATAGGGAGGGGAAAACGTATCTACAAGCGGGAGGTTCACCAACAAATACCCTGTTCAACGTTTCTTCTGATGGGTTTCTACGTCAATCTGCGCAATGAGGTCCAGTTCCTGGCGCACCTGCGCCAGCAGCTCGTCGGCCTTGCGTGGGCTGTCGCCCGCAAAGGCAAGCGTCAGCAGCGTGAGCGGGTGGATCTCCATCACCTCGCACAGCTCGGTCAACTTGTGCAGGGTCGGACTTTTCAGGTCGCGCTCCAGGGTACTCATATAGGTACGGCTGGACACGTCAGAGAAGGCTTCCTGGCTCAAGCCACGCGCCTTCCTGACTGTCTTCAACGCCTTCGCCAATGAGTTCCCAGCCGCCACCTATGGTTTCCCTCGAAAAACCAAGATGACAGCCTATTGCGCCCTATAGAGCTACAATCTATAGTGTTCATTTGGTGTTCTACGTTTTTGTGCCTTTACGGAAATCCGCATCGGCGGGTTCCAGCAAAGCCACGCAAGCGCATCCGTGCTTGCGCACGAAGGCGTAAATCCGGTTTCGCGGTTCTGCGCTTCGACGTGGAACCGCGTTCGTGCATCATTGGATTTGTGGGATTGCCGACCATGCCCCAGCCACTCGCCACCGTCCCGGAGCGCGCGCAACTGCTCGCCAACGGCGAGGCCCGCGCCGCTGGCCGGGCCATCGACCCGGTACCCGTGGTGCGGCTGTTCACGCCGGACGCGCATGTGACCTGGCTGCTGGCCGCACTCGATCCGGTCGATGGTGACACCGCCTGGGGACTCATCGACCTGGGAATCGGGATGCCGGCGCAGGGAACCGTCAAGCTGTCCGAGCTGGCCGGCATCGTCGGGCCGCGCCAGCAGCCCGTGCTGCGCGACCGCTATTTCCACCCCACGCGCACGCTGTCGGAGTACACCCGGCTGGCCGAGCGCGACGGCGCGATCCCGGACTGAATACGGCCGACTGTGACTTTTTCAGTCTGACGTCATACCGGGCAGGTCTTAATCAGCATTCTTGCGGCGTAGCCCCACCAGTCTGATCCAAATAGACATGATGCCCAGCGCGGGCTGCGGCAGGCTGGCCTGTGCAGCACTCCAAGTTCGGGGCGCTGCCGCCGCATCATTGAGACGAATATCGCAACGCATCGGAGCCAATCGGTCTTGACAACCTCATCCGCCTTTTTAACCCATGACGCTCTGACGATGGCGATGTAGCGCGTAGTTCTTCCGTGGCGGCGAGTCCTGTTCGCAGGAGGAGGCGTCATGGTCAATCCTCATCACCTCGCGCATTGGTATCCGACTGCCGCATACCTGTATGTCTTTTGGCTGGATGCGCTCGCGCTCGCTTGGGAGTATTTGCGCAGGCATCCCGACTACCGGCTCGACTGGCTTCGCCGTCATCGCCGGCCAGACATGGCGCATCGCTGGGGCTTGCGCCTGCTGGAAGACCCGGCGCTCGATGCGCGCGACGCGCATCCGGCTTGGCTGCCCGGCCATGCCGCCTTGGTGCAGCTCTACCCTGATGCCGATCCGCCACAGGATGCGGCGACCTTCGCGTTCTGGCGCATCCCCGGCCACAAGCAACTGTTGCATGACGGCAAAGGGCTGGCGCTGATCGCGCGCAGCCCAGGTCATTGCCTGCGCTTCGCGCTCGCCCCCGGCCTGGAAGACGGCATGGCCGTGGCCTATGCCCACCGCGGCGAGGCTGCCGCACCCGCGCGCGGTCATTCGCTCCAAGCGGCACTGGCGGCCGCCAAGCCCCGGCCGACACCTACCGCGCTGCTGGAACTGCACAGCTTGCAGGCGCTCGACGCGACCCTCGCGGGCGCGTCCTTGCGTGAAGTCGCGGAAGGACTGTTCGGCGTAGATGCCGCAGCCGATTGGTACAGCGATGGCGGGCTGCGCTCCAAGGTGCGCCGCCTGGTGCATCGCAGCGATGCGCTGATGCGTGGTGGCTACCGCCGATTAGCACAGCTTCCGCCGCTTGAGAAGGGTCGTTTTGATGTGGATGCAGAACGGCCCTGATCTAAAACCCCTCGCTTCTTGAGACTGCCTCCATCCGGTCGCGCTGTGTGGCCGGGCGCTTTCAACCGATGGAGGTTCACACCATGCGTCCCGCTCCCTTGCGGCCTGCCGCCACTGTCTCGACCGCTGCCGCGCAGCCCCAACGCTATCTCACCAACGACGAAGCCGCCGAGTACCTGCGCTTGTCGCCGCGCACGCTGGAAAAGCAGCGCGTGATCGGCGGCGGCCCGCGCTTTCGCAAGTTCGGCCGCCGCGTCATGTACGCCGTGGCCGACCTCGATGCCTGGGCCACCGACCGCAGTTTCGAGACGACTTCCGACCCCGAATACGCCGAGCACCACTCGGCCGACAGCCGTGCGCGCTGATCGGCGGCGCGCGGCAGGCCATCGCCATGTCCAGCACCGCGCTGCCGTCCCGGCAGCGGCCGTTGCAGGAGCGCGAACAGCTCGACCTGTTCCGCGCCTTGCCCGGCGACGTGGCGCCGCGCGACAGCCAGGATTTGATGGCCTATCCGTTCTTCTCGCTCGGCAAGTCCAAGCGGGTCAAACCCATCGACTTCCGCGCGGGCAACGTGACGATCCGCGTGGAAGGCACGCAGGAGCACGGCATCGCCACGATCTGGGATGCGGACGTGCTGATCTGGGCGGCCTCGCAGATCGTGGAAGCGAAGGACGCGGGCCTGCGGCCGTCGCGGCTGATGCACGCCACGCCCTACGAGATCCTGCGCTTCATCGGGCGCGGCAAGTCGCTGCGCGACTACCAGCGCCTCAAGGCTGCGCTGGATCGCCTGCAATCGACCACGGTGGCCACGTCCATCCGCGAGACGACAGGCCGGCGCCTGCATCGCTTCTCATGGATCAACGAATGGAAGGAACTGGCCGATGCCAGCGGCACGCCGCTGGGCATCGAGCTGATCCTGCCGGACTGGTTCTATGCGGGCGTGCTCGACGCTGCCCTGGTCCTGACCATCGACCCGGCGTATTTCCGACTGACCGGCGGCATCGAGCGGTGGTTGTACCGGCTGGTGCGCAAGCACGGCGGCAAGCAGGCATACGGCTGGCAGTTCGACTTCCGCTACCTGCACCAGAAATCCGGCAGCACCGCCAAGCCCTACGACTTCGCCTGCGACCTGCGCGCGCTGGTCGCGCGACAGTCGCTGCCCGGCTACGTCCTGGGCATCGAGCGGATGCCCGACAACGGCATGGAGTTGCTGACGTTCCGACCCGTGCCGCAGACGGCACGGGGATAACTTCGGGAAAGCCTGTGAATGGTGTCGTGCTATCAGGCGTGCGGGGTATCGTGCTATCAGGCGTGGGACTATCGTGCTATCAGGCGTGCCGATCGACCGCAAACCCACGCCAGCATTGGGTTTGTGCGCCCTCTAACTTCCCTAACTTAATTTCTCTAACTTTTAGTAGGGAAACGCCGCTGCGGTGGACAACCACCACGCGGCCACAAACGGCAGGCAATACCAGCCAGCAGCCGACAGGTTTTGCAGACCGATCAAAGCAAGGCTTTCCAGCATGGAGGGCCGCGTCATGATCGTCGCTCTGCTCAACCAGAAAGGCGGCGTGGGCAAGACCACGCTCGCCACGCACATCGCCGGCGAGCTGGCGTTGCGCGGCCAGCATGTCGTTCTGCTCGATGCCGACCCGCAGGGTTCATCGCTGGACTGGACACAGCGCAGAAGCCAGCAAGGCTTGCCAAGGCTGTTCAGCGCCGTGGGCCTCGCACGCGAAACGCTGCACCAAGAGGCGCCAGAACTCGCCAGGCGAGCCGATCACGTCATCATCGACGGCCCGCCACGCATCGCGGCACTGGCGCGCTCCGCGCTGCTGGCGGCCGAGCGCGTGCTGATCCCCGTGCAGCCCAGCCCCTACGACCTGTGGGCCAGCGCCGAGATGGTGGCGCTGATCCGCGAGGCGCAGGTGTTTCGGCCTGCGTTGCGTGCGGCCTTCGTCATCAATCGGCGCATCAGTACCACCGTCATCGGGCGCGAAGCGCGCCAGGCGCTGGCCGACCAACCGCTTCCTGCGCTGCGCTCGGAAGTGCATCAACGCATCGTGTTCGCCGACAGCGTGGCCGCTGGCCGGCTGGCACGCGAGACGGCGCCGGACAGCGCCGCCACGCGTGAAATCACCGCCCTGGTGGACGAACTGCTGCGGTGGCCGACATGACAGCGAAGCCGCCACCAAACAGCAAACGCACGGTAAAGCGCGTCGGCATCGGCGCGCGTCCGCCCGCGAATCCGCACGCCGAGGCGTGGATTCGCCAAGGCGACGCCGATGCGCTGGGCAAGGGCGACCTCTACACCGCCCGCCTGACCCTCGACATCACGCCCGCCATGCGCGCGCGCATCAAGGTGTCTGCCTTCACGCAAGGCGTGACCGTGGCCGACCTGCTGCGCGGCCTGTTGGAGCGGGAGTTTCCAGAGCATCGCAGGGAGAACACCCCATGACCGCATCCGCTTCGCCTGCCGCTGGCGCGGCTACGGCTGCGCTCGCAGTACCTTCCGGCCAGCCTGCCAGCGCGCCGTTGACGCGCGTGGCACTGGCCTACATCGAACCGCGCTTCAAACTCTACCTGCGCTTCGGCGAACCTGCGCGCACGCACCAGCTCGACCGCTGGCGGCGCTGCGCGGTGTTCCTGCCGGGCGCCATGTTGTGCCGCATCCGCTGGCAGGCCAACGACTACGGCACGATTCGCTGGCAGCTCATGGTGATGCAGGCTTGCACGCCGCTCGATGCGGCGCAGCGCATTACCGGCGTGCAGCCGGGCGCGCGCCTGCTGCTGCACGCTGAGGGCGAAAATCAGGTGCGCGCCGTGCTGGAGCGCATCGACGCCATCGAGGCGCTGGGCATCGCGCCTGTTGGCGCCTCTCCCGTGTACTGGCACACGCTCGCCAACCGGCTCGCTGCGCGCCTGCCGCTGCCCGAATACACCGCCGAGCGGCACGCCGCATGGCTCATCGGGAGCGCGCTGCCATGAACGCCGTTTCGACTACCGGCACCGCCCCACGTCCTCGCTCGCGCCTGCGCGCTCGCATCGTGCTGGCGGGCCTGTCCGCCTGCGGCCTCGCTGCGTTGGCCTGGGCGTCCTTTGTGCATCCGCTGCCGCGCCTGATCTACAACCCGTCCGACAGCGTGGCGGTCGGCTGGTATCGCGTCGATCCGCAGGGCCACGGCACCGACTCGCTGCCACGTCCTTTGTCCGTGGACAGCATCGTCCTGACCACGCTGCCGCCAGATGCCGCTGCGCTGGCCGCGCAGCGCGGCTATCTGCCGGCGCGCGTGCCGCTGCTGAAGCGCGTGGGCGCCGTCGCGCCGCAGGAAGTGTGCATCGCTGGCGGCATTGTCCGCATCGACGGCGTGCCTTCGGCCGCCGTGCTGCCTGCTGACCGCTGGGGCCGGTCGCTGCCATCCTGGCAGCAATGCCGCCGTCTCGAACCCGGCGAACTGTTCCTCTTGAGTGTGACCAACCCGGCGTCGTTCGACAGCCGGTATTTCGGGCCGGTCAGCACATCCGCCGTGATCGGGGTCGCGCATCCGGTCTGGCTGGAGTTCCGCCCATGATGGCCGCCGATTCGCTGCACGTCGCCGTGCATCTCATCGTGCCATCGGGCGTGTCGTTCTGCTGGCCGTCGCCGTGTCGTCGCGCGTGCAGTGCGGGTGCAGTCGCACCGCACTTCGCGCTGCCTCCGGCGCAGCCGTCCACCGTGCAGGCGTCTTGCCTCGAACGCGCCCGGCCTATGGCCGTCGCCGCGTTCGCCGGCGCGCTGGCTGCTCACGCAGCAGCGCCGCCGGGCCGCCGCTGCCCGGAGCGACAGCGAGGGGCAAAGGCGGAAGGCAAGACAAAAGGACGCGGCACCGGGCCGCGTCGAAAGCCAGTCTGCACGTGGGGGTGGCGCGGCACGCAGCGGCTTCGCTGCCGTGCCGCGTGTGGCGCGAGGCCCGCGCCAATGCAGGCATGTCCGCGTGCTTCGCACGCCGGGGCACGCCGCAGCTTTCAAGGAGCGAAGCCATGAGCGACCGCAGCGACGACGATTTCCGGGTGCGTCCCAGCGCCCCGAAGAACCGGGGCAAGGGCCAGGGGCAGAGTTTCGTTTCCAAGGTGCTCAAGCAGGCGGGCAAGGCCAGCAGCGGCAAGTCCACGGTGCGCCGTCCGGCGTCGGCGCGTGGCACCGGCCAACGCCCCGGCTCGCGCCTCGGGCGCGGCCACACGGCAGCGCGCTTCGCCGGGGCGAAGCTGACGCCCATGTCCCGGCGCGTGACCATCAAAACGCTGCTGGTGAATCACCAGCGGGCCAGCCCGCAGTCGCTCGCCAAGCACCTGCGCTACATCGAGCGCGACGGCGTGGGCCGCGACGGCGAGCCGGGCCAAGCCTACGGGCCGCACACCGATGCCGCAGACCTTGACGCCTTCAAGGAACGCTGCGCCGACGACCGGCACCATTTCCGCTTCATCCTCTCGCCTGAGGACGGCGCGGAGCTGGAAGACCTGCGCACCTACACGCGGCATCTGATGGGCCGCATGGAGGCCGACCTAGGCACGCGGCTGGAATGGGTGGCCGTCAACCACTGGAACACCGACAACCCGCACACGCACATCGTCGTGCGCGGGTGCGACGACACAGGCAAAGACCTCATCATCGCGGGCGACTACATCGCCGATGGCTTCCGCCATCGTGCCGCCGAACTGGCGACCGAATGGCTGGGGCCGCGCACCGAGCTGGAGATCCAGCAGACCTTGCAGCGCGAGGTGGAACAGGAGCGGTGGACGAGCCTGGATCGCACGCTGCAACGTGAGGCCGACGACGATGGCCGGGTGCAGATCGAACGCTTCAATGAACCCCGGCTGCAACGCCAGCGCCTGCTGCTGATCGGCCGCCTGCAACGCTTGCAGCGCCTGGGTTTGGCCGACGAGACACAGCCCGGCACCTGGGCCGTCCATGCGGACGCGGAGAAGACCTTGCGCGCCCTGGGCGAGCGTGGCGACATTATCCGAACCATGCAGCGGGCCATGAGCGGCCAGCCGCGCGAGCTGGCGGTTTTCGAGCCGGGCGACGATGGCCGAACCATCCTCGGCCGCGTAGCCGCGAAGGGGCTGGCCGACGAGCTGCGCGACCGAGGTTATCTGGTCATCGACGGGGTGGACGGCAAGGCCCACTACGTCGCGCTCAACGCCCACGACGAACTGGCGAACTATTCGGCCGGCGCCGTGGTGGAAGTGAAGGGATCGGCCGACGTGCGCGCGGCCGACAAGAACATTGCCGCGCTGGCGAACGATGGTTTGTACCGCACCGACCATCACCTCGCCATCGCGCAGGGTCAGGCCGTGCCCGGCCGTGACGCGCGGGAGGTCGTGGCAGCCCACGTTCGCCGTCTGGAAGCCCTGCGCCGAGCCGGCATCGTGGAACGTGTCACCGAAGGTCTATGGAAGGTGCCAGGCGATCTGCCCGAGCAGGGCCGCCGCTACGACGCGCAGCGTTTGGGCGGCGTGGCCGTAGAGTTGAAATCGCACCTGCCCATCGAGCGGCAGGCCCGCGTGATCGGCGCCACCTGGCTCGACCAGCAGTTGATCGGCGGCGGCAAGGGGCTGGGCGACTTGGGTTTTGGAAGCGAAGCCAAGCAGGCGATGCAGCAGCGTGCCGACTTCCTGGCAGAACAGGGGCTGGCCGAGCGGCGCGGGCAGCGGGTGATCCTGGCCCGCAACCTGCTGGGCACGCTGCGCAACCGGGAACTGGCGCAGGCCGCAAAGGACATTGCCACCGAAACCGGACTGGAGCACCGCGCAGTGAACGACGGGCAGCGCGTGGCTGGCATCTACAGGCGCTCCGTCATGCTTGCCAGCGGGCGCTACGCCATGCTCGATGACGGCATGGGCTTCAGCCTGGTGCCGTGGAAGCCGGTGATCGAGCAACGGCTGGGACAGCAGCTCGCCGCAACGGTGCACGGCGGCAGCGTATCTTGGAGCCTTGGTAGGCAACGAGGATTCACCACTGATTGAGCATGCATAGCCGGATGGCCGAGAAAAATGCCAGATTGATCGGCCACTGAATCTTCAGCAGCCCACAATCTCAACTCTGCTGGTCCGGTGACGTAGGAAAGCGTCGAAGGCCCGTGCAGATGCAGCTTGCTGCTGCGCAAAAAAACGGTTAAAATCCCAAGGCAACCCTTAAACCTACGACCAGTCAATTCGGAGTATTACCAGTGTAACTATCAGTCTCGCAGCGAGCCGTTTTCTTAATCAATCTTCGCTCGCACGAGGCTATACGTTCGACTGGCCGTGGTTCGCCAGCCCTTATTCTTAGGGCTGTTCTCTATTCCGGGATCGGAAAGAGGCATTCGCGCCTACGTCCGTTCCAGCCTGTGCTTGAGCACGCCCCGGAATAGACTAATGATGAAATCCTTGCGCCAGGACTGGCTATCCAATGTCCGGCACGACTTACTAGCGGGCATCGTCGTCGCGCTGGCCCTAATCCCCGAAGCGATTGCCTTCTCGATCATTGCAGGCGTTGACCCCAAGGTCGGCCTGTATGCCTCTTTCTGTATCGCCACCGTGATCGCCTTCACAGGCGGGCGGCCCGGCATGATCTCGGCCGCCACCGGCGCGATGGCGCTGCTTATGGTAGTGCTGGTCAAGGAACACGGCCTGCAATACCTGCTGGCTGCCACGGTGCTGACTGGCGTGCTTCAGATCATTGCCGGCTGGCTCAAGCTCGGCGCGTTGATGCGCTTTGTCTCGCGCTCGGTCATCACCGGCTTCGTCAACGCGCTGGCGATCCTGATCTTCATGGCGCAACTGCCCGAGTTGACCAACGTCACTTGGCACGTCTATGCCATGACGGCGGCTGGCCTTGGGATCATCTACCTTTTCCCCTACGTTACCAAAGCGGTGCCTTCGCCTTTGGTTGCCATCGTAGTGCTGACGATTGTTGCCATTGTCCTGGGCATCGACATTCGGACTGTCGGTGACATGGGCCAGTTGCCCGATAGCCTACCGATCTTCCTGCTGCCCGATGTGCCGCTGAACCTGGAAACCCTCGGGATCATCTTCCCGGTGTCGGCGACCCTTGCGGTCGTCGGCCTGCTCGAATCCATGATGACGGCTTCCATCGTCGATGACCTGACCGACTCCAACAGCAACAAGAACCGCGAGTGCGTGGGCCAAGGTGTGGCCAACATCGCCTCGGGCTTCCTGGGCGGCATGGCGGGTTGCGCCATGATCGGCCAGTCGGTCATCAACGTGAAGTCCGGGGGCCGAGGCCGCCTCTCCACGCTGGCCGCTGGCGTATTCCTCTTGTTGATGGTCGTGTTCATCGGCGATTGGGTTTCCCGCATCCCAATGGCTGCATTGGTCGCCGTGATGATCATGGTATCCATCGGCACCTTCAATTGGGCCTCGATCCGCGACCTGCGGAAGAACCCCAAAAGCTCCAGCGTCGTCATGCTGGCGACGGTCGCCGTGACGGTCGGCACACATGACCTGGCGCAAGGCGTGCTGGTCGGCGTGTTGCTCTCGGGCTTCTTCTTCGCCCACAAGGTCGGCCAGATTCTCCGCGTGACCTCGCGCACCGAGGACGAGGGGCGAACCCGCACTTACACCGTTACAGGACAGGTGTTCTTTGCTTCGGCAGAACGCTTCGTCAATGCCTTCGATTACAAGGAAGTCATCGAGAAGGTGCGCATTGATGTGAGCCGCGCCCACTTCTGGGACATCACCGCCGTCAGCGCCTTGGACAAAGTGGTCATCAAGTTCCGGCGCGAAGCCACCGAGGTGGAAGTCATCGGTCTGAACGAGGCCAGCACCACGATGGTGGACAAGTTCGCCGTGCATGACAAAGACGGTGCCGACGACATGCTGATGGGCCACTGACAGGAGACACGATCATGAAGAACGAAAACAAAGTCTTGGCCTGCGTGGATCAATCTCGTTTTGCCGACTACGTGGCCGACTACGCTGCATGGGCGGCACGGCGCATGGACGCGCCGCTGGAATTCCTGCATGTCATCGACCGCCATCCCGAACAGGGTTCAGGCGAAGATCGCAGTGGAGCCATCGGCATCGACGCTCAAGAAAACCTGCTGACCAAGCTATCGGAAGAAGACGAGGCTCGGTCGAGGAATGCCCGCGAGCACGGCCGCATCTTTTTGAACCGGCTGCGCGAGCGTGCTGTCGCTGCCGGTGCCGCATTGGTCGATGTTCGCCAGCGTCACGGCGAATTGGAAGAAACCTTGGTCGAGCAGGCCGAAGGCGTGCGTCTGTTGGTGTTGGGTCGCCGTGGAGAGTCCGCAGACACAACCCAACGGGATCTAGGGCGCAAGGTGGAACGTGTCGTGCGTGCCTTGAACAGACCGATTCTGACCGTCACCGAAGACTTTCACGAACCGCAGCGCGTGATGATCGCCTTCGATGGTGGAACCGTCACCCGGCGCGGAGTGGAGATGGTCGCCGGCAGTCCGTTGTTTCGTGGCCTGCCAATCACCCTCCTGATGGCAGGCAAGGAAAGCCAGGATGCACCAAAGCAGCTTGATTGGGCAAAGACCACCTTGGAGGCCGCCGGCTTTGAAGTCACGTCATTACTGGCACCTGGTGACGCGGAAACAGTGATTGCCACGGAAGTAAAGGAACAGGCCATCGACATGCTCATCATGGGCGCGTTCGGCCACTCTCCGCTGCGCAGCCTGTTGTTTGGAAGTAAGACGACCGATTTGCTGCGATCGTCGAGTATTCCAACGCTCTTATTGCGGTAGTCGGAGGCGGTTGCAAGGCGGGCGCCTGCTTCGGATCGATGCTCCCATTGGCGCCAGGTGGGGGCGTCAATCTACATCGTACGGCGCAAAAGAATCAGTTGCTCGATCCACCCTGACCTTCTGCTGGTCCATTGGCTGTTCATGAGCAACGGGGTTTTAGTCACATGCGCATGAAGAAGGCAACTCCAAGTCTATATAGGGAAATTTCTCATGGAATTGCGTCACCTACGTTGCTTCCTAGCCGTTTCTGAGGAGCTTCACTTTGCCCGTGCTGCCGAGAAACTACACATCGAACAGTCGCCGCTTTCGCGTGCCATCAAGGAACTGGAAGAGGATCTTGGTGTGCAATTGTTCGTTCGCACCAGTCGCAGCACGCGGCTGACCCGCGCGGGAAAGTTATTCCAAGAGCATGTATTGCGTATCTTCGCCGCTTTGGAGCAAGCCCGAGAAAGCATGAAATCGGCGGCCAACGGGTTTCACGGGCAGTTGCGTATTGCTTTGTCCGACGGCATTACACCGTCCCGCTTGCCGGCCCTATTGGCACGCTGTCGCGAAGAAGATCCAGAGATAGAAATCCGACTGTTTGAGGTGTCTCTGGCCCAGCAGCTCAAGGGCTTGCACGATGACCTGTATGACGCGGGCTTCTCAATGGCCGACGAAGTGGGCGACGGTATTATTGTTGAACCGTCCTGGGAAGATGAGCTGATGGTGGCGGTGCCCGCTCGCCATCCCGCGCTGGCCCATAAGAGAATTCCACTGGAAGAAGTTCTGCGCTATCCCCTTGTCCTGGGCGATCCGGCAATCTGTGAAGGCCATGCGCGACAAGTGGACCGCGTACTGCGTAGGCAGGACAGAGAGCCATTAATCGTGCAGCGTGTAGCCACGTTCGACGTGATGATGACGTTGGTGTCGGCAGGCCTAGCCTTGGGACTTGCCGGGTCTGCACACATCGCCTCCAGTCGTGAACCAGGCGTCGTAGGCCGTTCACTAGCGGGGCGTCCACCCATGTTGACCACTTATTTGCTGCGTCGGGATGCGGAACCGTCGCAGGCGTTGGCTCGCTTCATCGAGCGGCTGGCATCCCTAGGGATAGACGATGCCTAGCCATCCACTCTCAAGTGTCACGCATTGGAGGAATCAATCATGAGGCCGATCAAAATCATCATTTCGTCGTCATTGATGCTGCTGCTGACCGCTTGCGGTCAGTCTTCCTCTCCTACTGAAACAGTGGAATCATTGGCTGCCAATCCCGAACGGCTGAAGGCACTCCGCCAACAGTGCAAGCTGGAGCGCGAAAAGCTGGGCGATGAACTGTGCAACCGAGTCGCAGAAGCCACGCGAAAGCGGTTCTATGGCGACGGCAAGGTGCCATACACACCGCCGGAGAACCCACCCAAGTTCTGATCGTCGGTTGCCAGCCACGAATCATCCGATTATCTGTTCGATACGCCGCAATGCGCCCTCGCTTGCGGCGTTTTTACTGTGTCCTTCCATTCCTGAAACATTGCCTTTTGCATCACGTCCGTTCCGATAACGGTCTTTGACCGGCATTGACCCGCCACCGATCCTGACGCCAGCGGCACGTTGTTGTGCCGTCTTTGAGCGTAGCGCGCACAGGAGAAATCGGAGGCTAGGAGATGCAAGGGACGAACGTGCTGTTCGGTCAGATCGCCGTGGTATTCGGCATCGTGATCGCCGGCGTGTGGGGCGCCACACAATGGACAGCAGCCGCCCTTGGCTATCAAGTACGCCTTGGCTCGCCCTGGTTCGATTTTCTTGGCACGCCGATCTACCACCCGTGGAAGCTGTTCGAGTGGTGGTTCTTCTTCGACGCCTACGCGCCCCGCATCTTTGATACCGGCGGCGCCATCGCGGGCGGCAGCGGCCTTGTGGCCGTGCTCGTTGCCATCGGCATGTCGATATGGCGCTCGCGGCAATCGCGCCTAGTCACGACCTACGGCTCTGCACGCTGGGCGAACGCTGAAGACATTCGCAAGGCGGGCCTCACGCAGCCGGCCGGCGTATTCCTCGGCCAGCATGATCGCCAGTACCTGCGGCATGAAGGCCCGGAACACGTCTTGACCTTTGCGCCCACGCGCAGCGGTAAAGGTGTCGGCCTGGTGGTGCCGACGCTGCTTTCCTGGCCCGCGTCCGCCGTCATCCACGACATCAAGGGCGAGAACTGGCAGATCACCGCAGGCTGGCGCTCGCGCTTCTCGCACTGCCTGCTGTTCAACCCCACGGATGCGAAGTCGGCGGCCTACAACCCGCTGTTGGAGGTACGGCGCGGCGCGCACGAAGTGCGCGACGTGCAGAACATAGCGGACATTCTGGTCGATCCCGAAGGCGCGCTGGAGAAACGCAACCATTGGGAGAAGACCTCGCACGCACTGCTGGTCGGGGCCATCCTGCATGTGCTCTACGCGGGCGAGGATAAGACACTGCGTGGCGTTGCCAATTTCCTCTCCGACCCGGCCAGCCCGTTCGAGCTGACCTTGCACCGGATGATGACCACGCCGCACCTGGGCGATGGCCCGCATCCGGTGGTGGCTTCCGCTGCGCGCGAAGTGCTTAACAAGTCGGACAACGAGCGTTCCGGCGTGTTGAGCACCGCCATGTCGTTCCTCGGCCTGTACCGCGATCCCACGGTGGCCGAAGTCACTTCGCGCTGCGACTGGCGCATCGCTGACCTGATCGCCGCCGAGCATCCGGTGTCCCTGTATCTGGTGGTTCCTCCTTCGGACATTTCGCGGACGAAGCCGCTCATTCGCCTGATCCTCAACCAGATTGGACGACGCCTCACGGAATCGCTCGATGGCTCCGATGGCATCGAGCGCCGCCACAAGCTGCTGCTGATGCTCGACGAGTTCCCTGCGCTCGGCAGGCTCGATTTCTTCGAGACGGCCTTGGCCTTCATGGCGGGCTATGGCATCCGCAGCTTCCTCATCGCGCAGTCGCTCAACCAGATCGACAAAGCGTATGGGCAGAACCACTCCATCCTCGATAACTGCCATGTCCGGGTGACGTTCGCCACGAACGACGAGCGTACCGCCAAGCGCATCTCCGAGACGCTGGGCACGGCCACCGAGCTGCGCGCGCAGCGCAACTATGCCGGCCATCGGCTTGCGCCGTGGCTGGGCCACCTGATGGTGTCGCGCCAGGAAACCGCACGCCCGCTGCTGACGCCCGGCGAGGTGATGCAGCTACCTCCCGACGAGGCGGTGGTGATGGTGTCCAGCGTGGCGCCGATCAAGGCGAAGAAGCTGCGCTACTACGCGGACGCCAATTTCAAGCGGCGCGTACTGCCGCCGCCCGCCCTGGCGGATACCGGCTGTGCTGACGTGCCGCCCTCGCGGCCCGACGACTGGAGCGATCTGGCGATTCCTGCCGTGCCCGCCGTGCGTGCAGCCGATGCCGCCGAAGGCTTCGCTGCCTCTGCTGATGACGGCGGCCCACGCCGTCAGCCCGAGCTTTCTGAAACCGTCGCCTATGACCCCGAGCTGGCCGCGCCCGCGGCCGACCTAGGGCTACTCGATGACGACGACCTGCCGCTTCCTCTCCCTCGCCAGTTCGATCCGGCCATGCAGCGCACGGCCCGGCTGGCTTCCCTCGACCCCAACGACGGAATCGAGCTATGAGCCATTACCGCCTGAATCTCTTTATCCAGCCCGAGCACGCCAAGCGCCTGGACGAGCTGGCCGCCAAGAAGGGCGTTTCCAAGTCGTCCATCGTCGCGGCGGCGCTCGCATCGTGGCTGTCGCCCGATGCCGCCGACCAGCGCGAGGCGGCCATCGCCAAGCGCCTGGATCGGCTGTCGCGCCAGTCCGAACGGCTGGAGCGCGACCAGAACATCCAGATCGAGACGTTGGCGCTGTTCATTCGCTACTACCTCACGGTCAGCACGCCAGTCCCCGAGGCGCACCAAGAGGCTGCCCGCGCTCAGGGCAAAGCGCGCTTCGAGCAGTTCGTTGAACAGTTGGGCCGCCACCTGCTGCGCGGGCGCAGCCTGGTGCGCGACGTGGTAGAGGAACTGCATCCCGACCCGATGCGGATGGAGGATGCAGCGGCAGCCGCTCAGGCTCGGGAGCGTGCGTCATGAGCGCCGCTCCGCAATTTCCGCCCGCGCCGCGTTCTTCCGCTGCGGCCTCGCTCGACCGCCGCATCCAGATGCTGCGCACGGCGATGGGGCCGCTGATCGCCGCCGCGCTCGAAGACCCGGACGTGGTGGAAATCATGCTCAACCCCGATCGCACCCTTTGGGTGGATCGCCTGTCCTCGGGTCGTGCGCCGATGGGCGTTGAGATGCCCGAGGCCGATGGCGAGCGAATCATCCGCCTGGTCGCGGCCCACGTCGGCGCGGAAGTCCATCGCGGCCAGCCGCTTTTGTCGGCGGAACTACCCGAGACGGGCGAACGCTTCGAGGGCATCTTGCCGCCCGCCGCTCCGGGGCCGGCCTTCGCGTTGCGCAAGCGCGCCGTGGGCGTGATTCCGCTGTCGCGCTACATCGAAGACGGAATGATGACCGCCGAGCAGGCGGGCTTTCTGGTGCAGGCCGTGCGCGAGCGCCAGAACGTGCTGATCGCCGGCGCCACCAGCAGCGGCAAGACCACGCTCGCCAATGCCTTGCTCGCTGAAATTGCCGCCACCGGCGACCGCGTGCTGGTGCTCGAAGACACGGTGGAGCTGCAATGCGCGGCTCGCGACCACGTTCCGCTGCGCACGCGCGCCGGCGTGGTGTCCATGACCGAGCTGGTGCGCTCGTCCATGCGCCTGCGGCCTGATCGCGTCGTCGTCGGCGAGGTGCGCGGCGCCGAGGCGCTGGATCTCGTCAAGGTGTGGGGCACGGGCCACCCCGGCGGCATCGCCACGATCCATGCCGGCTCCGCGCTCGGCGCGCTGCTGCGCCTGGAGCAACTGATTCTCGAAGTGGCGGTGAACCCGCCGCGTGCGCTGATCGCCGAGGCGGTCAACGTCGTCATCCACATCGCCGGGCGCGGGCGCAAGCGCCGCATTGAGAGCATCGCTCGCGTCGTCGGCTTTGACGGCGTGGGCTACCAACTGGCGGACGCGATGGAGACACCGTTTCCCGCGCTGCCGCCGATCCCCGATGCCGCACCTGCTGCGGCGACTTTCCCGTCCCCTGACCAACCTGGAGAACTGCCATGACGCAGATGACCATTCCTGCTTTCCGCTTTTCTGCAAATCCGGCTTTGCGCCTTGCACGGCTGCGCAGCCTGGCCCGCCCTGCGGGACAAGGGCTGCTGCTGGCCGCGCTGCTGCTGTTCCTGGCCGGAACCGCGCAGGCGGCCGGTTCCTCGATGCCCTGGGAAGGCCCCTTGCAGTCGATCTTGGAGTCGATTCAAGGGCCGGTGGCGCGCATCGTCGCCGTGATCATCATCATCGCCACGGGCCTCGCGCTCGCCTTCGGCGATACGTCGGGCGGCTTTCGCAAGCTGATCCAGATCGTGTTCGGCCTGTCCATCGCGTTCGCCGCGTCCTCGTTCTTCCTGTCGTTCTTCAGCTTCTCGGGCGGGGCTGTCGTATGAGCGCCCCGGATACCTTCGCAGCCGGGTTCGAGGTGCCGTTGCACCGCTCGCTGACCGAGCCGATCTTGCTGGGAGGCGCACCGCGCACTGTGGCGATCGCCAACGGCACGCTGGCTGCCGCTGTCGGGCTGGGCCTGCAACTGTGGATTCCCGGCGTCGTGCTCTGGATCGTCGGCCATTCGCTGGCGGTATGGGGTGCGCGCGTCGATCCGCAGTTCATGGCCGTGTTTGCCCGGCACATCAAGCACCGCCCGCTGCTGGACGTGTGAGGGAACGCCGCCATGCTGAACCTCGCCGAATACCGCCAGCGCCCGGCCTTGCTTGCCGACTGGCTGCCCTGGGCCGGACTGGTTGCGCCAGGTGTCGTCTTGAACAAGGACGGCAGTTTCCAGCGCACGGCCCGGTTTCGCGGGCCTGACCTCGACAGCGCGACGCAAGGCGAACTGATCGCCACGTCGGCGCGCTTGAACAACGCGCTGCGCCGGCTGGGTTCGGGCTGGGCGCTGTTCGTGGAGGCCGAGCGCCGACCTGCGGCCGACTACCCACACTCGGAGTTTCCCGAGCCGCTTTCGTGGCTGGTGGAGGAAGAACGCCGGGCCACCTTCGAGGAATCGGGCAACCACTTCGAGAGCGGCTATCACCTGACGCTGGTGTACCTGCCGCCCGAGGAATCGCGCGCCCGCGCCGCCAAGATGCTTTACGAGAACACGCCGACGAATGGCGTGGACTGGCGCGAACGGCTGCAAGCCTTCGTTGCGGAAACGGATCGCGTCTTTGACCTGCTCGACGGCGTGATGCCGGAAATTGACTGGCTCGATGACGCGCAGACGCTGACCTACCTGCACGCGACCATCTCGACGCGGCGCTATCGCGTGGGCGTGCCCGAAGTGCCGTTCCACATCGACGCGCTGCTGACCGATTCCGCGCTGGTCGGCGGCCTGGCGCCCATGCTGGGCGATCAGCACCTGCGGGTGGTGTCGGTGCGGGGCTTTCCGACCTCGACCTGGCCGGGGATTCTGGACGACCTCAACCGCCTCGGTTTTGCGTACCGCTGGAGCACGCGCTTTCTCTGCCTGGACAAAGCCGAGGCAGAAAAGGAACTCGCCCGCCTGCGCCGCCAGTGGTTCGCCAAGCGCAAGAACGTCATCGCGCTGCTGCGCGAAACGATCTTCCAGCAGGAAAGCCCACTGGTCGATACCGACGCGAACAACAAGGCGGCGGACGCGGATGCGGCCTTGCAGGAACTGGGCAGCGATCAAGTCGCGTTCGGCTACCTGACGGCGACCGTCACCGTCATGGACGAGGACGCCGCTGTGGCGGACGAGAAGCTGCGCATGGTGGAGCGCGTCATCCAGGGGCGGGGCTTCGTCACCATCCCCGAAACGCTCAATGCCGTGGATGCCTGGCTGTCCTCGCTCCCCGGCAATGCTTACGCCAACGTGCGCCAGCCCATCGTCTCGACGCTGAACCTGGCGCACATGATGCCGGTGTCGGCGGTATGGGCCGGGCCGGAGAAGAACGACCACCTCGACGGCCCTCCGCTGATCGTCACGCGCACGGATGGCGCGACGCCGTTCCGGCTAGTGACGCACATCGGCGACGTGGGCCACACGTTGGTCGCGGGGCCGACCGGCATGGGCAAGTCGGTCTTGCTCGCCACGCTGGCGATGCAATTCCGCCGCTATCGCGGCTCGCGCATCTTTGCCTTCGACATGGGGCGTTCAATGCGCGCCACGATCCTCGGGCTGGGCGGCGAACACTACGACCTGGGCACGGATGGCGAAATCGCCTTCCAGCCACTCGCCCGCATCGACCGCGAGAGCTACCGCACCTGGGCGGCCGAATGGATCGAGGGCCGCTTGCTGCACGAAGGCGTCGCAGTCGGCCCCGACGAAAAGGCCGCTATTTGGTCGGCGCTGGGAAGTCTGGCCGGTGCGCCCGTAGAACAGCGCACGATGACCGGCCTGTCCGTGCTGCTGCAATCGAATGCGCTGCGCCAAGCGCTCGCGCCTTATGTGCTGGGCGGCGCGCACGGCAAGCTGCTGGACGCCGACCATGACCGACTGGGCATGGCCGACGTGCAGTGCTTCGAGATGGAGGAGCTGATGCACAGCAAGGCCGCCGTCATGGCCGTGCTGCATTACCTCTTTGCGCGCTTCGACGAACGCTTTGATGGCGCTCCCACGCTGCTGATCCTCGATGAAGCGTGGCTGTTCCTCGATGACCCGGTGTTTGCCGCGCGCATCCGCCAGTGGCTCAAGACGCTGCGCAAGAAGAACGTCAGCGTCATATTCGCCACGCAGTCGCTCGCGGACATCAAGGATTCGAGCATCGCGCCCGCGATCATCGAGAGTTGCGCGAGTCGGATTTTCTTGCCCAACCCGCAGGCCACCGAGCCGCAGATTCGCACGATCTACGAGGGCTTCGGCCTCAACAGGCGGCAGATCGAAATCGTCGCCACCGCGCAACCCAAGCGCGACTACTACTACCAATCCCGCCTCGGCAACCGCCTGTTCGACCTCGACCTGGGGGCGGCGGCGCTGGCCTTCGCCGGCGCTTCCACGCCGCAAGACCAGCGCGACATAGACCGCGTGCTGCTGGACGTCGGCATACCCGGCTTCGCGGGCGCCTGGCTGCGCCATCGCGGCCTCGATTGGGCGGCCGACCTGCTGCCCTCGTTCCCCGGTCTCGCGCCGGGTTCCCTCCGTACCACCGACCACCCACAGGAGAGCCTGTCATGAAGAAGCGACTTGTCGCCGCCGCCATTGCGGCCGTTCTTTGCACCGCCACTGCCCATGCGCAATGGGTCGTGATCGACCCCACGAACCTCGTGCAGAACACGTTAACCGCGATCCGCACGCTGGAGCAGATCAACAACCAGATCCAGCAGCTCCAGAACGAAGCGCAGATGTTGATGAACCAGGCGCGCAACCTGGCCAACCTGCCGTCCAGTGTGGTGAACCAGTTGCGCGCCAACCTGGCGACGACCGAGCGGCTGATCGCCCAGGCCCGAGGCTTGGCCTACGACGTGACGAATCTGGATCGGGAGTTCGCGCGCCTGTATCCCGAGCAATACGCCGCCACCGTGAGCGGCGACCAGATGTACCGCGACGCGCAGGAGCGTTGGCGAAACACGCTCAACGGCTTGCAGACCACGATGCAGATGCAAGCTCAGGTGTCGCAGAACCTGGGCGAAGACGAAAGCGTGCTGGCCGACCTCGTGGGCAAGAGCCAGTCGGCCGAAGGTGCGTTGCAGGCAATGCAGGCCATGAACCAGTTGCTGGCCTTGCAGGCCAAGCAGTCGATCCAGTCTCAACGGCTCCAGGTCACGCAGGATCGTGCGGCCTCGCTGGAACTGGCGCGGCAGGCGGCGGCCGCCGAGCGCGCCCGCGAGGTGCGGCGACGTTTCATGGGCGATGGCACGCCGTACACGCCGCAGTCCGTCAATTTCTACCGCGACTGACGGGGGCCGACATGCGATGCGTCCTCGTCCTTGGTGCCGTGCTGCTGGCCGCCTGCGGCCAGCAGCCAGCCGACGACCTCGCCGATGCCCTGGCCGCCGATCCCGTGCGGCTCAAGGCATTGCGCGCGCAATGCGCGGCCGACCGACAGGCCACGGGCGAGGACGCTTGCCGCGCCGCCGCCGAAGCCTTCCAGCGGCGCTTCTTCTCCGGCCAGGCTGGGCCGGATGAATACCAAACCTTGGCCGACCTTCCGCCGATCCCGCCGAGCTTCGAGGAGCCGGCCGATGGCGTGGCGCCCGCAATGCCACCCGAACCGGAGGAGGACATGCCATGAATGACGTGACCATCATTGACCAGTTCCTCAACATCTTCGCCGCCTACATCGACTCGGGTTTCGGGCTGCTGCGCGGCGAAGTGGCGTTCCTCACGGCCACGCTGATCGTCATCGACATGACGATCGCCGGACTGTATTGGGCCATGAGCCACGCCTCCGGCCAGGGCGAGGACGTGATTGCCAAGCTGCTGCGCAAGGTGCTGTACGTCGGCGCCTTCGCCTACATCATCAACAACTTCAACTGGCTGGCGAGCATCGTCTTCCGCTCGTTCGCGGGATTGGGCATCACCGCCACCGGCTCGGCCATCACGATGGAGAACTTCTTGCAGCCGGGCCGGTTGGCGAAAACCGGCCTTGACGCGGGCGGGCCAATCTTCCTTCAGCTCGACGACATGATGGGATTTCCCGAGGTGTTCTTGAACCTCGATGCCATCTTGGTGCTGTTCCTCGCCTGGCTGGTCGTGGTGCTGTGCTTCTTCGTGCTGGCGATCCAGCTTTTCATCACGCTCATCGAGTTCAAGTTGACTACGCTCGCGGGCTTCGTGCTGGTGCCGTTCGCGCTTTGGAACAAGACCTCGTTTCTGGCCGAAAAGGTCTTGGGCAACGTGGTGGCCTCCGGCGTCAAGGTGTTGGTGCTGGCCGTGATCGTCGGTATCGGCTCGGGCCTGTTCACTCAGTTCCAAATCCATCCCGATGAGCCATCGATCGACCACGCACTGGTCATCATGCTGGCCTCGCTCACCTTGCTGGCGCTGGGGATCTTCGGCCCTGGTATCGCCACGGGCCTTGTGTCCGGTGCGCCGCAGCTCGGCGCGGGCGCGATGGCAGGCGCGGCCATCGGCGCAGCCGGAACGGCGGTGGCTGTCGGTGCCGCCGCGACGGGCGTGGGCGGTGCGGTGGCCGCTGGTGCCCGCATGGCCCCGGCCGCCGCCAAGCTGGCCGGCAGCGGCGCGCGTGCCGCCACGTCGGCGGCTGGCAGCGCGAAGTCGGCGTTCCAGGCGGGTTCCGCCGCAGCAGGCGGCGGTGCCAAGGGTGCGATGGCCGGCTTGGGCAACGTCGCCAAGACTGGCGCGCAGTCCGCCGGACGCGCTGCCGCGTCCCGCGCTTCCGCTGCCGGGCAGCGCATGGCTGCGCCGTTCCGCGCGGGCTGGAACGGCGACGCTGGCGCGTCAGCCGGCCAGGCTGCCACCACCGAAGCCCCCGCAGGCGCTGCCGCTGCACAGCCCCCCGAGCAGCCCGCTTGGGCCAAGCGGCTGCAACGCCGCCAGCAGCTCACCCATGCCGCGACCACCACCGCCCACACGCTGCGTGGTGGCGATGGCGGCGGCTCCGGCCAGGGGCCGAGCCTGCGCGATTCCGATTCATAAGGAGAACTGACCATGCGATTCAAGAAACCGCAGGTGCGCTATGCCGACACGCCGCAGCCTGCCACGCCGTACCAAGCTGCCGGCCAGGTGTGGGACGAGCGCATCGGCTCGCCGCGTGTGCAGGCCAAGAACTGGCGCCTGATGGCGTTCGGGTGCCTGACGCTTGCGCTGCTGATGGCCGGCGGCCTGGTGTGGCGCTCGGCGCAATCCATCGTGACGCCCTACGTCGTGGAGGTGGACAACGCGGGCCAGGTACGCGCCGTGGGCGAAGCCGCCACGCCGTACCGGCCCAACGATGCGCAGACCGCGCACCACATCGCGCGCTTCGTGACGCTGGTGCGCTCGTTGTCCATCGACCCCATCGTCGTCCGCCAGAACTGGCTCGACGCCTACGACTACACGACCGACAAGGGCGCAGCCGTGCTCAACGACTACGCACGGGTCAACGACCCGTTCGCGCGCATCGGCAAGGAGTCGGTGACGGTGCAGATCACCAGCGTCGTGCGCGCCAGCGACACGTCTTTCAACGTGCGCTGGACGGAACGCCGCTACGTCAACGGTGCCGCGGCGGGCTTGGAGCGGTGGACGGCCGTGGTGTCCATCGTGCTTCAGCCGCCGCGCACCGAAGAACGCCTGCGCAAGAACCCCCTGGGCATCTACGTCAACGGCCTGTCGTGGAGCCGCGAACTGGATTCTTCCGAAGGAGCCAAGCCATGAATGATCTTTTCCGTAAATCCGCTTTGCCGGTGATCCTGCTTGCATCTACTGCTCTGTTCACGGGCTGCGCCACGCAGGGCAAACCGCCGCCGACCATCTCGCTCGATGAGCCGGTGCAGGCCCAGCCGCTGCCGGAGCCGCTTGCGCCGGTGGAGGTGGTGGCCGTGCCCGAGGTGCTGCCGATGCCGGCGCAGTTGAAGCCATTGCCCGAAGCCGAGGACGCCAAGCCCACGCCGGAACCGGCCGACGAAACCGTGCGCGTCTCGCGTGCAAACGCCGAGGCGCGTATCGCGCCCACGCGCGAGGGCTACGTCAACGCGATTCAGGTGTGGCCCTTCACCGATGGCGCGCTGTATCAGGTCTATGCGGCCGTGGGCCGCGTGACCGTGATCGCGCTCCAGCCGGGCGAGGAACTGGTGACGGTGGCCGCCGGCGATACCGTGCGCTGGATCGTGGGCGACACGTCCAGCGGCAGCGGGGCCGAGCTGCGAGTGAACGTGCTGGTCAAACCGATCCGCTCGGGCCTCAAGACGAATCTGGTCATCACCACCAGCCGCCGTACTTATCTGCTGGAGCTGACCTCGACGGAAAAGACCTGGATGGCGTCGGTGTCCTGGGAGTACCCGCGCGACCGGATGCTGGCCTTGCAGCGCCAGGCGCAGGCGGCCAGCGCCGCCGCGCCGGTCGATACCGGCTTGTCGCTGGAGAAGATCCGCTTCCGCTATTCCGTGTCAGGCAGCAATCCGTCGTGGAAGCCGCTGCGCGCCTTCGATGACGGCGAGAAGGTCTATATCCAGTTCCCGCCCGGCATCGCGCAAGGCGAGCTACCGCCGCTGTTCGTCATCGGCGCACAGGGCGACGGGCAACTGGTTAACTACCGTTTCCGTCCGCCGTACTACATCGTGGATCGGCTGTTCGGCGCTGCCGAACTGCGCCTCGGCGGTGATGGCGGCGACGTGGTGCGTATCGAACGCACGGATGGCGTGGCGCGGAGGAACTGACCATGAGCCAGGACGACACCCCCGACCTCGCCACGCCACAGGCGGGCAAGGTAGCCCCGGAAGCGGTGGCGCTGCGCGCCCAGCCGCGCCCGGTCACGCGTCTGAACCGGCGCACGCTGGCCATCCTCGCCGGTGGCCTGTCGGTCGCCGTGCTCGGCGCGCTGATGTGGTCGCTGCAACCGCAGCGGCGCGGGGCGGGCGAGCAGACCGAGCTTTACAACGTCGATCGTGTGTCGAAGTCCGAAGGGCTGGATGCGCTGCCGGCCGACTACTCGAAGCTGCCGCCGCCATTGCCAGCATCGGTGCCAGAGCTGGGGCCGCCGCTGCCGGGCGATCTTGGCCCGGCCATCGTGAAGTCGCAGCAGCCGGTGACGGCCGCCTACGCGGCCCCAGGCCACGACCCCAACGATGCGCTGCGCAAGGAAGCCGAAGCGGCGGCGGCATCGTCGGTGTTCTTCCGCTCAGGGTCGCAGGCCGCGCCGGTGGCGCAGACGCAGGTGGCCGCCGCGCCGGGATTCGCCGCCAATGCGGCCTTCGACCCGCTGGCGGCCGGGCCTGCCTCGACGGCGGCCCAGCCTGCCGACCCGACCGCCGTGCAGAACCGGCAAGACCAGAAAGAGGCGTTCCAGAAAGCCGGAACCACGGAAACCCGTAATTCCGGCAATCTGCAACTTCCTGCGTCGCCGTATCAGGTCATGGCCGGAACGGTGGTCGCAGGCGCTTTGGTGACGGGCATCAAATCGGACTTGCCGGGCGACGTGATCGCCACGGTGACGGAGCCGGTCTATGACACGGCCACCGGCAAGTTTCTGCTGATCCCGCAGGGTTCGCGCATCCTGGGAAAATACAACAGTCAGGTCAGCTACGGGCAGAGCCGCGTGCAGGTGGTGTGGAACCGGATCATTCTGCCTGACACGTCTTCGCTCACGCTCGACAACCTGGTCGGCACCGACCCGGCCGGCTATGCCGGTCTGGAAGATGATGTGGATTGGCATTGGGATCGCATCTTTGCCGGCGCGGCGCTGACCACGCTGCTGGGCATCGGTGCCGAGCTGGCCGCACCGGAGAACCGGCAGGACGGAAACCGCGTCGTCATCGCCGGGCGCGACAGCGCCCAAGACAGCATCAATCAGGTCGGCCAGGAGATGACCCGGCGCAACATGAACATCCAGCCGACGCTGACCGAGCGGCCTGGCCTGCCGGTTCGCATCATCGTCAACCGCGATCTGGTGCTGCGGCCGTACCAGCCGCTTTTCTTCAACAGGGGGACTTCACGATGACGACGCGCAAGCTGCGGCTCGGGCCGCTGCCGAAAACGGAATCCACGAAGCTGACCTTTGCCTGCCCGGCCGGACTGAAAACCGATCTCGACCGCTACGCCGCGCTGCACGCGCAGACCTACGGCGAAGCGGTCGATGCCACAGTGCTGATTCCGCACATGCTGGAAGCCTTCATGGCGGGTGATCGGGGATTCAGGAAGGGGGATGCGAACAAGGCCACACCGCAGAAGCCAAGCTGATGATGCCGACTTCCGCAGGCGGCCATCCCTCGAATGCGCAGCCCAAGGCTGCGCGTTCTTCGTTCTGGAGGGCTGCGGCGTTGTGGGCTATGATGAAACGCGGCCGCCGTCTGCTGACAATCGTTCCCGATGCAGCACGCTCCGGCTTTCTACCGCGACGCTCTTATGTGGCTCCTAGCCCACAACGCCGCAGCCCCGCAAAGCGGCCCGAAGTAGAGCTAAACCCGCGCCCCATATAGACTTCCGGCCATCAGGCTGTTTTCACAAAACGCTTGACACCGGAACTTTTTTGTTGGCAGGGCTTGCAGCCCTGCACCCGCGGTAGTGCCGGCCGCCGGCCGCCGGCCGCCGGCCGCTGGCCGGCAACAGCAACAGCAACAGCAACAGCGTGTATTCCGTGGGTGGGCGGGGCGGGGCGGTGTCGGAGTGCGGGGACGCCGCAAGTACGTCCGTGTAGGCTTGGCAGCCGCATCCATGCGGCTGACACCCCGCACTCCGACACCGCCCCACCTTCGACAGGTTCACGCGGCTGTTGGTAGGTGTCGACCTTGGTCGACACGATCTTTCTGTCAGTTATCGATATCCAAGCCCGTGCCGACCAACGGTCGGCACCCACCAGAGCAGAATGCCGTTCCGCCAGATCGCGGAAAACTGTCGAAGGCGGGGTGGGTCCGGTTGCGGGGGCGTGAGCGCCATGGATGGCGCGACCGAGCCTACAGGGACGTATTCACGGCGTCCCCCGCAACCGGACCCACCCCGCCACCCCACAGGAACCCAGCTTCCGCCGTTGACGTTGCCTCTGCAGGTGCAGGGTGCAACCCTGCAAAACAAACACCACCCTACGCCAGCGTCGGTTGTGCAATCTTCCCCCGCGCACTACGATCCTGCGGTTCGCGCGCGCAGGCGCGCGCCCGTATTCCTGCTGAGCGCCCCGTGCGCCGCATCTGCCAACCCGAGGTATCCATGGTCATCAAACCGCGCGTCCGCGGCTTCATCTGCGTCACCACCCACCCGACCGGCTGCGAGGCCGCGGTCAAACAGCAGATCGACTACATCCGCGCGCGCCCGCCGATCCAGAACGGTCCCAAGCGCGTGCTGGTGATCGGTGCCTCTACCGGCTACGGCCTGGCCGCACGCATCACTGCTGCCTTTGGCAGTGGCGCCGCCACCCTCGGCATCTTCTTCGAACGCCCGGGCAGCGAGACCAAGCCGGGTACCGCGGGCTGGTACAACTCGGCCGCGTTCCACAAGTACGCCGACGAGGCCGGCCTGTACGCCAAGAGCATCAACGGCGATGCCTTCTCCGATGAAGTGAAGGCGAAGACCATCGAAATGATCAAGGCCGATCTCGGCCAGGTCGACCAGGTCGTCTACAGTCTGGCAGCGCCCCGCCGCAAGCACCCGAAGACCGGCGAGATCATCAGCTCCACGCTGAAGCCGATCGGCGAGCCGATCACGCTGCGTGGCCTGGATACCGACAAGGAAGTGCTGACCGAGACCCATCTGCAGCCGGCGACCCCGGAAGAAATCGCCGGCACCGTCGCGGTGATGGGCGGCGAGGACTGGCAGATGTGGATCGATGCGTTGGCCGATGCCGGCGTGCTGGCCAACGGCTGCACCACCACTGCCTTCACCTACGTGGGCGAAGAGATCACCCAGGCGATCTACTGGAATGGCTCGATCGGTGCGGCCAAGAAGGACCTGGATACCAAGGTGCTGGGCCTGCGCGAGAAACTGGCCAAGATCGGTGGTGATGCGCGCGTATCGGTGCTGAAGGCGGTGGTCACCCAGGCCAGCTCGGCCATTCCGACCATGCCGCTGTACCTGTCGCTGCTGTTCAAGGTGATGAAGGAAAAGGGCACCCACGAAGGCTGCATCGAACAGCTCGACGTGCTGTACGACATCCTCTACGGCGGCAAGGCCGACGGCGTCGCGATCGATCGCCTGCGCCACGACCTGGTCGATGGCGATGGCCATACCGTCGCGCTGGTCGATGACGAAGGCCGCCTGCGAGCCGATTACAAGGAAATGGCTGCGGACGTGCAGGGCAAGGTGGTCGCGCTGTGGCCGCAGGTCACCAACGAGAACCTGTACGAGATCAGCGACCTGGCCGGCTACAAGGCCGACTTCCTGCGCCTGTTCGGGTTCGGCGTGGACGGTGTTGACTACGAGGCCGACGTCAATTCTGATGTGAAGATCGACCATCTGGTTGACATGACCTGATCAACGAAAAGGCCGGCGAATGCCGGCCTTTTGCTTGCTGGGTAATGCTGGCCGTTGGCCGGCAACCCCGGGTACCAGTGGCTGCCGGCCAGCGGCCGGCACTACCCTCGGTCACCCGAACTCGAAGCCCATCTCCGGCAGCGCGGGGCCGACGAAGTCCCCCTGCACGTAATCCACGCCGGCACTGAACAGCAGCGTCATCGAGTTGGCATCGCTGACGAACTCGGCAATGGTGCGGATGCCCGCTTCCTGTGCGCGCGCGGTGATCTGGCTGATGCGGTCGATGTTCTCGCGGGTGGCCGCCAGGTCGCTGGTGAAGCCTCGGTCCAGCTTGAGGAACTGCGGCTGGAAGTGGGCCAGCAACTGGAACGAATCCAGCCCCGAACCGAACTGCTCCAGGCCGATGCGGCAGCCCAGCGGCGCGACTTCGGCAAGGAACTGCTGCGCACTGCGCAGATGGGTGAATACCTTCGCCTCCGGCGCATGCAGCCACAGCCGTTCGCCGGGCACGCCCTGTGCCTGCAGTTCGCGGCGCAGGGTGGCGATCATCTGCGGATCGTCGAACGACTCCGGCGTCACCTTCACCAGCACCTGGGTGGCATTGCCTTCGCGTGCGCGCTGGCCAAGCACCGCGATGGCCTGCGAGACCACCCAGCGGTTGATGTCGGCCAGCAGGCCGTATTCCTCGGCGATGCCCAGGAACGCGGTCGGGCTCAGCAGCTCGCCATTGTTCTCCAGGCGCAGGTAGGCCTCGTACAGCTCCAGCGGCTCGCCCTGCAGGTTCAGCACCGGCTGGTAGTGCAGCTGGAAGCCGTCGCCGGCCAGTGCCTCGCGGATGCGCGCAACCCAGCGCTGCACACGTTCTTCCTCGACGCGGTCGGCGGCAGCCGGGTCGAAGATGCGGCAGGTGTTGCCCAGCTCCGCGGCGGCCTGGGTGCACTCGCTGGCGCGCGCCAGCACCTGGCCGATGCTGGCGATCTTCTCGCCCACCTGCACGCCACCGATGCTGACCGTCACCGTGGCCGAGCGTGCGCCGATGCTGAAGACGTGCGCGGCGTAGGCTTCGCGGATGCGCTCGGCCAGCGTCACGGTCTGTGCGTAGGGCCCGGCCTGCAGCACGGCGAAATTGTGCTCGCCGAAGCGGGCCAGCTGTGCGTCCTCGCCGACCACCTCGGCCAGCAGGCCAGCGAGCGCGCCGATCAGGGTGTCGGCCGACGCCAGGCCGATGTCCGGCAGCAGGCGCGCGTAGTGGTCCGGCTCGATCAGCAGCAGGCCGAACTGGCCCTCGCTGCGCCCGGCCTGGGCCACCGCGCTTTCCAGCTGCAGCATGAAGGTCGGGCGATTGAGCAGGCCGGTGACCTGGTCGCGCTGGCGCAGGTCCTCGACCTCGCGTGCCAACTCCGGATCGAATTCCATGCGGCGACGGAGCACCACCTGCAGGCAGGACTCGCCTTCGTAGGTGGCAGCGGCAAACTCCATCGTCGCCGGGAAGGCACTGCCGTCCTCGTGGCGCGCGTCGAGCTGGTACTGCGGCGGCGGCGCCTCGCCACGGCTGAGGCCCTTCAGCAGCTGCTTGAAGCCCTCCACGTGCTGGGCGGCGACCATGTCCAGCAGCGAAATGCCTTCGATGTCGTCGAAATGCTCGTAGCCGAACATCTCCAGGTAGGCGTCGTTGGCGCGGATGTGCATGCCTTCATGCACGTAGGCGATGGGGTCGCGCGAGGAGGCGATCAGCGCGTCGCAGCGGCGCTCGGTCTCGCGCATCTGCGCCTCGATCCGGCGCAGGCCGCGACGTGCCTGCAGGTCCACCCACTGGTCGCGGACCACGGCGAGCAGGTGCTCGGGGCGCTGGCGCAGGGCGAGGGCGCGGATGCCATGGCTGCTGGCCTGCACCAGCTCGTCCTCGTCGATGCGCTCGGCCAGCAGCACCAGCGGGATGTCCTTGCCGCTGGCGGCGATGTGCTGGGCTGCCAGCTGCAGTGGAATGCCCTGCGAAGGCGAGGCCAGTACCAGGTCGATGGCCTGGCTGGTCAGCACCTGGGCCAGCTCGGCCGCATCCTGTGGGCGCCACGGGCGTACCGCGATGCCGCTGTTGCGCAGGGTGCTGACGATGGCTTCGGCATTCTCGCCGCTGTCATCGACGATCAGCAGGCGGATGGTGATGTCGTTCGCGTTCTGCATGCACTGCTCCCCAATCTGCGAATCTAGATACACGATGCGCGGCGAACCGTCCATGCGCGCACCCCTTGCGCGCGTCGAACGGCGAAGTGGTTCACACCACGCCGCCCGCTGCGTGGCCGCTGGCCCAGGCCCATTGGAAGTTGTAGCCGCCCAGCCAGCCGGTCACGTCCAGCACCTCGCCAACGAAGTGCAGGCCGGGCACGCGCTTGGATTCCATCGTCGAGGATGACACTTCGGCGGTGTCCACGCCGCCCAGGGTGACCTCGGCGGTGCGGTAGCCTTCGGTGCCGCTGGCCACCAGCGGGAACGCGCCCAGCAGCTGCGCAGCCTGGCGCAGCACCGGCTCGTCCAGCTGGCGCACGGGGCGGTCGGGCAGCCAGTGCTCGCACAGGCGCTGCGCCAGCCGCTTCGGCAGTACCTCGCCCAACACGGTGCGCAGCTCGGCGGCGGGGCGGTCGCGCTTCATCTGGCGCAGCCACTCGCCGGCATCCTGGCCGGGCAGCAGGTCCAGCTCCAGCGCATCGCCGGGCTGCCAGAACGAAGAAATCTGCAGGATGGCCGGGCCGCTTACGCCACGATGGGTCAGCAGCATGAAGTTCTGGAAGCTCCTGCCGTTGCAGCGCGCCTCGATCGGCAGCGCGACGCCGCTGAGGTCGGCCAACCGTTCCTGGTGCTTGCCGCTGAGGGTCAGCGGCACCAGCCCGGCGCGGGTCGGCAACACCTCGTGGCCGAACTGGCGGGCCACTTCATAACCAAAGCCGGTAGCACCCATGCTGGGAATCGACAGGCCGCCGGTGGCAACCACCAGCGAGGCGCAATGGAACAGGCCCTGCGTAGTGTGCACGCGGAAGCCATCGCTGCCGTGCTCGATGCGCTGCACGCTGCAGTCGGTACGGATCTGCACCCCCGCCGCCTGGCATTCGTCCACCAGCATCTTCACGATCTGCTTGGACGAGACATCGCAGAACAGCTGCCCCAGTTCCTTTTCGTGATAGGCGATGCCGTGCTTGTGCACCAGCTCGATGAAGTGCCAGGGCGTGTAGCGGGCCAGCGCCGACTTGCAGAAGTGCGGGTTGGCCGACAGGAAGTTGGCCGGGGTGGTGCCGGTGTTGGTGAAGTTGCAGCGGCCACCGCCGGACATCAGGATCTTCTTGCCGACCCTGTTGGCATGGTCGATCACCTGCACCTGGCGGCCACGCTGGCCGGCGGTGATCGCGGTCATCAGCCCGGCCGCGCCGGCACCAATGACCACCACATCGCAACGGATGGTGCTCATGCCTTGGCGCGCTTGCGCCAGTTCGGGATCACGTCGAGCTGGATCTGGTCGTTGAGCAGCTGCACCTCGTCGTCCTGGATCAGCACGCTCCAGCGCATGGCACGCTGGATCTGCTGGCCCCAGCGCTCGACGAATTCGCCGTCCAGATCGACCACCGAGAGGTTGTCGAAGCGCGCCAGGCCCTTGCCCTGCTTGCCCCACCAGATCTCAGAGGCGTTGCCGCCATAGTTGACCACCTGCACCTGGCGGCTGCGGTTGCTGGCCTTGCGGATGCGCGATTCGTCCGGGTGGCCCAGGTCGATCCACTGCAGGATGTCGCCGGTGTAATCGTGTTCCCACAGATCGGGTTCGTCATCGGTGCTCAGGCCGCGGCCGAACTCCAGGCGGTCGCCGGCGTTCAGCGCGAAGGCGAGCAGGCGCACCATCAGGCGCTCGTCGGTCTCGGACGGATGCTGGGCCAGGGTCAGGTTGTGGGTCGCGTAGTAGCCGCGATCCATGTCGCTGATCTGTAGTTCGGCCTTGCGGATGGTGGCGGTAAGAGCCATGGGGGATCCGTGGACTAAAGACGACAATGATAGAGGTTTGCTTCGGGGGTGTCCGTGGCTGGGCTGTCTGCATGCCGTCAACGGTGGCACTCTTGTGGTCTTTCCGTGGCCGGAGTGGACGCCATGAGCTTGCCCAGCCGGTTGCAGCTGCCGCCCGGCACCTGGGCCACCCTGCTGGATGGCCTGTGTGCACGTTTCCCGCGCATCGCGCGCGCGCAATGGCAGGATCGCTTCGCGCGCGGTCGTGTGCTGGACGCACAGGGCAGGGCGCTCGCGCCGGGCATGCCCTGGCAGGTCGGGTTGGACATCCAGTACTTCCGCGAGGTGGCCGACGAGCCGGTGATCCCCTTCACCGAAACCCTCGTCCATCTGGATGCGCACCTGCTGGTGGCCGACAAGCCGCATTTCCTGCCGGTGACACCCGCGGGTGGGCATGTGCGCGAGACGCTGCTGGCACGGTTGGTCGCCCGCACCGGCAATGCCGATCTGGTGCCGCTGCACCGGCTGGATCGGCTGACGGCCGGGTTGGTGCTGTTCTCGACCCAGCGTGCGTCGCGCGATGCCTACCAGCGCCTGTTCCGTGAGCGGCGCATCGAAAAGACCTATGAAGCCCTCGCACCGGCGCTGCCCGGGCGGGAGTTCCCCTTGCAGCGGGACAGCCGTCTGGTGCCGGGCGAGCCGTTCTTCCGCATGGCCGAAGTGCATGGCGAGCCCAATGCGCGCAGCCGGATCGAGCTGATCGAGGCCGAAGGACCGATCTGGCGCTACCGGCTGCTGCCGGAGACCGGCCGCAAGCATCAGTTGCGCGTGCACATGGCCATGCTGGGGGCGCCGATCGTCGGTGACGACCTGTACCCGCAGCTTCGGCAACGTCCGCCGAACGTCGCCGAGGCGCCGCTGCAGCTGCTGGCGCGGGCCCTGGCCTTCGATGACCCGTTGAATGGCGAACGACGGGTGTTCAGCAGCAGCCGCAGCCTGAGCCTGCCGGCGGGGGGCGGCTAGGCGTTCAGCGGGCCGGGCGTCGCGCCAGCCAGCGGTCCAGCTCGGCGGCGAACAGCTGCCGGTCGCGGGGTCCCAGCGGCGGCGGTCCGCCGGTCTGGACCCCGGCGCCGCGCAGTTCCTCCATGAAATTGCGCATCGACAGCCGCTCGGCCATGTTGTTCGGTGTGTACAACTGGCCGCGCGGGTTCAGTGCGACAGCCTCCTTCTCCAGCACCAGCGCGGCCAGCGGGATGTCCTGGGTGACCACCAGGTCGCCCGCGGCGACCCGCTCGACGATGGCGCTGTCGGCCACGTCCAGCCCCTGCGGCACCTGGATCGAGCGCAGCCAGCGCGAGGGCGGGGTACGGATCCACTGGTTGGCGACCAGCGTCAGTTCGATCCCGACCCGTTCAGCTGCACGGAACAGGATGTCGCGAATGACGGTGGGACAGGCGTCGGCATCCACCCAGATACGGGGGGAGGCGTGTTCAGCGGGGGTTTCAGCTTCAGTCATTTACCCAGTGTAGGGTAGGAAAAACCTGAATGGGGACTCGGAGTTAGCCGCGAAAGGCTGCCAACCCTTGTCACGCCTAGCGGGTGACGTATTCCCATGAACGTCGGGACTATCGCTTTTTGCAGAAAACACGCGTATCGTGCGACCCACTGTGTTTGCTAGGGTCACCGTGAATCGTGGCCTGGTGCAGTTGATCTCACGATCCGCTCATCGATCCGCTTTACCAACGCCTGCAACTCAGTCTCGGCCCCGATACCCGGTGGCTGCGATTTTTTTCAACATGTGTTTCAGGAGTTAGTAAAATGTCTGAACGTCAGACCGGCACCGTCAAGTGGTTCAACGACGCCAAGGGCTTCGGCTTCATCACCCCGGAAAGCGGCCCGGACCTGTTCGTGCACTTCCGCGCGATCCAGGGCACCGGCTTCAAGACCCTGCAGGAAGGCCAGAAGGTTACCTTCATCGCCGTCCAGGGTCAGAAGGGTATGCAGGCTGACCAGGTGCAGGCGGTCTAATCCGTCTGCTACCGTTGGGTAGCCAGAACGCCGGAAGCGAAAGCTTCCGGCGTTTTTTATTGCCCGCCGTTTTTTGTAGAGTCGAGCCACGCTCGACTGTTCTCAAAGCCAGTCGAGCATGGCTCGACTCTACAAAGGGCATGCACTGCGCGCGGTACGATGTGGGCCTCCCCAAGGATCACCCCCCATGCGCATCGTCCACCACCTGGAAAACTCCCGTTCGCTGCGCGTGCTGTGGATGCTGGAGGAGCTGGGGTTGGATTACGAACTGCGCCGATATCCGCGCGATCCGAAGACGCTGCTGGCGCCGCCGGAACTGCGCAACGTGCATCCGCTCGGCAAGTCGCCGGTACTGCAGGATGGTGAGCTGGTACTGGCCGAGTCCGGCGCGATCCTCGACTACCTCGCTGACCGTTACGACACGCAACGCCAGCTGTCGCCGTCACCGATGCCGGCCGACGGGGCCGAACGCATCGCTTACCGTTACTGGCTGCACTACGCCGAAGGCTCGGCCATGCCGCCGTTGCTGCTGACCCTGGTGATGGGCCGCATCCGCAACGCGCCGATGCCGTTCTTTGCCCGCCCGATCGCGCGGAGCATCGCCGACAAGGCCGAGCGCGGCTTCATCGGTCCACAGCGGCGGCTGCACCTGGAGTGGATGGAGCGCCGTCTGGCCGAAAGCCCGTGGTTCGCCGGCGAGCGTTTCAGTGCGGCCGACATCCAGATGAGCTTCCCGATCCAGGCCGCTGCCGCGCGTGGCGGTGGCCTCGACGACAAGCCGGCGCTGCGCGGCTTCCTCAAGCGTATCGGTGAGCGCCCGGCCTACCAGCGTGCCGAGGCCCACGGCGGTCACCTGCAGGCACTGAGCGGCAATTGAGGCGGGCGGCCGGCGCCCCCATCTTCAGCACCATGGATACCGACAGCCCCCGTTTCGACAACCGCCTGCTGCATACCCTGCCGGGCGACCCCGAATCCGGCCCGCGCCGGCGCGACGTGCTGGGCGCAGCCTGGTCACCGGTGATGCCGACCCCGGTAACGGCGCCCACGCTGCTGGCCTGGGCACCGGAGGTGGCCACGCTGCTGGGTTTCGGTGCCGCTGACGTCGAGAGCGAAGGTTTCGCGCAGGTATTCGGTGGCAATGCGCTGTACGCCGGCATGCAGCCGTGGGCAGCCAACTACGGTGGCCATCAGTTTGGTCACTGGGCCGGCCAGCTCGGCGACGGGCGTGCGATTTCGCTGGGCGAGTTGGTTGCGCCGGATGGCCGCCACTGGGAGCTGCAGCTGAAGGGGGCCGGGCCCACGCCATATTCGCGGGGCGCCGATGGGCGGGCGGTGCTGCGCTCGTCGATCCGCGAGTTCCTGTGCAGCGAAGCGATGCACCACCTGGGCGTGCCAACAACCCGCGCGTTGTCGCTGGTCGGTACCGGCGAGGACGTCGTGCGCGACATGTTCTATGACGGCCACCCGCGTGCCGAGCCCGGTGCCATCGTGTGCCGGGTCTCGCCGTCGTTCCTGCGTTTCGGTTCGTTCGAGCTGCCGGCCTCGCGTGGCGAGACCGCTCTGCTGCAACAGCTGGTGGACACCTGCATCGCCCGTGACTTCCCCGGGTTGGAGGGGCAGGGCGAGGCGCTGTACGGCGACTGGTTTGCGCAGGTCGCGGTGCGCACCGCCGAGATGATCGCGCACTGGATGCGCGTCGGCTTCGTGCATGGCGTGATGAACACCGACAACCTGTCCGTGCTCGGCCTGACACTGGATTACGGCCCCTATGGCTGGGTCGAGGACTTCGATCCGGACTGGACACCGAACACCACCGACGCACAGGGCCGTCGCTACCGCTTCGGCACCCAGCCGCAGGTGGCGTACTGGAACCTGGGCCGATTGGCGCAGGCGTTGTCGCCATTGTTTGCCGATGTCGCACCGCTGCAGGCGGGCCTGGCGGCGTACCAGTCCACCTTCGTGGCCTGCACGCGCCGCGATGCCGCAGCCAAGCTGGGCCTGGCCGCGGCCGACGATGACGACCTGCAGCTCTACCAGCGCTGGCAGCAGCTGATGCAGGAGGGCGCCATGGACATGACCCTGGCCTGGCGCGCACTGATGCGCATCGACCCGGCGGCAGCGGACGCAACCGTACTGGACGCGGTGTACTACGACGAGGTGCGGCGACAGGCAGTGCAGGCACCGTTGCAGCACTGGCTGCAGGATTACGCGGCGCGCCTGCGCCGCGATCCGCTGTCGGTCAGCGAACGCCTGGCGAAGATGGCAGCGGCCAATCCGCTGTACGTGCTGCGCAACTGGCTGGCCCAGGAGGCGATCGACCGCGCCGAGCAGGGTGACCTTGGCGGTGTGCATGCGCTGCAGGACGTGCTGCGCGACCCGTACACCGAACGCCCGGGGCTTGAGCACTTCGCCGGCAAACGCCCGGCCTGGGCCGACAACCGCGCCGGCTGCTCGATGCTGTCCTGCAGTTCCTGAGGGAGGGTTTCGGCAGGGCTGCGCCCTGCACCCGCAGAGGCCAGGTCAACGGCCAGAGCAAAAAGCTGGATTCCCTGGCTTGGCGGGGCGGTGTCGGAGTGCGGGGACGCCGCAAGTACGTCCCTGTAGGCTTGGCAGCCGCATCCATGCGGCTGACACCCCGCACTCCGACACCGCCCCACCTCCGACAGATTCCCGCTGCTGTGGGTGGGTGTCGACCTTGGTCGACATGGTAGATCCACGCCATGCGTGGATGCTTTTCGTTCAATTCTCGAAATATTCGATTTCGATTGAGATTCATCCACGCATGGCGTGGATTCGCGACAGATCGCAGAAATCTGTCGAAGGCGGGGTGGGTCCGGTTGCGGGGGCGTGAGCCGCATGGATGCGGCGACCGAGCCTACATGGATGTATTTACGGCGTCCCCCGCAACCGGACCCACCCCGCCATCCCTCAGGAAACCTGCTCTTGCCGTTGCCTTGGCTTGAAGCCTCTGCAGGCGCCGGGCGCAGCCCGGCCGAACACCCCCATCAGGCAGGCGGCGCCCGGAACAGGTACCCTATGCCGCCATCAGATAGCCAATGTGACATGACCGACGCCATCGTCGCTCCGCAGTGGGCCTCCCGCCTGCGCGACATCGCCGACTTCCCCAAGCCCGGCATCCTGTTCAAGGACATCATGCCGCTGCTCGCCCACGGCGAGGACTTCCGCGGCGCGATCACCGCGATGGCCGACCGTTGGCGCGACCAGAAGCTGGACGCAGTGGTCGGCATCGAATCGCGTGGGTTCATCCTCGGTGCCGCGATGGCGCTGGAGCTGGGCGTGGGCTTCGTGCCGGTGCGCAAGCCGGGCAAGCTGCCGGGCCAGGTGCTGCGCGAGGAATACACGCTGGAATACCGCAGCGACTGCATCGAAGTGCACGCCGATGCGCTGCCGGCCGGTGCCCGCGTTGCGATCATCGATGACGTGCTGGCCACCGGCGGCACGCTGGTCGCTGCGCTGTCGCTGGTGCGCCGCCTGGGTGTTGAGGTGGTCGGTGCCGGCGTGCTGGTCGAGCTCGATGGCCTCGGCGGCCGCGCCCGCTGGGAAGCGGAGCTGCCGCTGCATACCGAACTGGTGTTCTGATCAGGCGGTTATCTGCGAACCGGTAGTTGCCAACCTTGGTTGGCATCGCCCTTTCGCGACTGACGCCATGGACGGGCCAACCAAGGTTGGCCGCTACCAGGTCAGGTCGTTGCCAACCGTGGTTGGCAACGCTGCTTCAATCACATCATCCGCACGCGAAAACGACGGCCCTTGATCTTGCCGGCTTCCAGCTTGGCCACGGCCTTGTTGGCCTGCTCACGCGCGATCGCCACATAGGAGCGGGTCGGGAAGATCGCGATCTTGCCGATGAACTTGCTCGACAGCCCAGCGTCGCCGGTCAGTGCGCCGAGGATGTCGCCCGGGCGCAGCTTGTCGGTCTTGCCGCCGTCGATCCGCAGGGTGCGCATCGCCGCCTGCGGCAGCTCGGCCGGGCGCGAGGTCGCCAGCGGCGTCTTCTGCCAGTCCAGCGGCTGCCCCATCTGCGCTTCGATGGCTTCGGCGCGGGTCTTCTCGCGGCCGGCCACCAGGCTGATCGCCAGGCCGCTGGCACCGGCACGGCCGGTACGGCCCACGCGGTGCTGGTAGCTCTCCACGTCGGTCGGCAGTTCGTAGTTGATTACCGCTGCCAGCTCTTCCACGTCCAGGCCGCGTGCGGCCACGTCGCTGGCCACCAGCACGTTGCAGCTGCGGTTGGCCAGCAACAACAGCACTTCCTCGCGGTCGCGCTGTTCCATGTCGCCATGCAGGGCCAGTGCGGAGAAGCCGAACTGCTGCAGCGAGTTGGCCACTTCGTCCACGTCCTTGCGGGTGTTGCAGAAGACCACCGCCGATTCCGGCGTGTACTTCAGCAGCAGGCCGGCAAGCGCCTTCTGGCGATGCGCCGGCTCCACCTCGCAGAACATGTGGCGGATGGCCGGGGCCTGGTCGGCGCCTTCCACGGTCACTTCCACTGCGTCGCGCAGCAGGTCACGCGCCATGGCGCGGATGCTGTCGGGGAAGGTGGCGGAGAACAGCAGGCTCTGGCGATCCTTGTGGGTGCGGCCGGCGATCTCGCGGATCGGCTCTTCGAAGCCCATGTCGAGCATGCGGTCGGCCTCATCCAGCACCAGCGTGCGCACCGCGCCCAGGTTCAGCGCACGCTTGCGTGCCAGTTCCTGCACGCGGCCGGGCGTGCCGACCACCACATGCGGATCGTGGCCTTCCAGCGATGCCAGTTGCGGTCCCAGCGGTACGCCGCCAACCAGCAGCAGCAACTTCAGGTTGGGAATGCCGGTGGCCAGCTTGCGGATCTGCTTGCCGACCTGGTCGGCCAGTTCGCGGGTCGGGCACAGCACCAGCGCCTGCACGCGGATCAGGCTGGGGTCGATGGCCTGCAGCAGGCCCAGGCCGAAGGCGGCGGTCTTGCCGCTGCCGGTCGGCGCCTGTGCGATCACATCGCGGCCATCGAGGATGGCCGGCAGGCTCTGCGCCTGCACGGGGGTGAGGGTGGTGTAGCCGAGGGCATCCAGGCCGGGCTGCAGGGCCGGGCTCAGCGGCAGGGTCGAGAAGTCAGTCATGGCGCATTGTACCCGTCCGCGCGGCCGCCCCCGTCTAGTGGGGTGGGGTCGGATCCCTTTCCGCAGGAAAGGGATCCGACCCCACCAATTGGAGCCGCCATCCACGCATGGCGTGGATCTACTGGTGGGTGCCGACCCTGGTCGGCACGCTCCTGCTCAGCCCAGTACGGCCAACACACCCTGATGGATCGCCAGGCCACCGAACAGCAGCCAGGCGAACAGGATCAGCGCCAGCAGCAGCGGCTTCAGCCCGGCCTGGCGCAGCGCCGAGACGTGGGTGGTCAGGCCCAGCGCGGCCATCGCCATCGCCAGCAGCACGGTATCCAGCTGCACCAGCCCCGCCTGCAGGCCAGCCGGCAGCAGGTGCAGCGAGTTGAACCCGGCCACCGCCACGAAACCGAACGCGAACCACGGCACCACGATGCGCGCCTTGCTGCCGTCGGCGCTGGCCTTGCCGCCACGCGCCAGCCACAGCGACAGTGCGACCAGGAACGGTGCCAGCAGCATCACCCGCACCATCTTGGTGATCACCGCGGTATCGGCCGCCGCCTCGTTGACCGCGCGGCCGGCCGCCACCACCTGTGCCACTTCATGCACCGTCGCACCGGTGAACAGGCCGTACTGCTGCGCGTCCATCGCCAGCCAGCCGTGCGACTGCACCAGCGCATACAGGGCGGGGTACAGGAACATCGCCAGCGTGCCGAACACCACTACCGTAGAGACCGCGACGGTGACCTGCGCAGCACGGCCGCGCACCACCGGCTCGGCGGCCATCACCGCTGCCGCACCGCAGATCGCGCTGCCGGCACCGATCAGCATCGCCGCCTCGCGTTCCATCTTGAACACGCGCATGCCCAGCCAGCAGGCCAGCCCGAAGGTGCTGGCGACCACCAGCACGTCCATCAGCACGCCAGTGACGCCAACATGGCCGATGTCCTGGAAGGTCAGGCGCAGGCCGTACAGCACGATGCCGGCGCGCAGCAGCCAGTGCTTGGAGAAGCCGACGCCGGCCGCGCTGCTCGGCGCCAGCCGCGGGTAGAGGGTGTTGCCGACCACGATGCCGGCGACGATGGCCACGGTCAGCGCGCTCAGGCCGTGCGCCTGAAGCCAGGGAAGCTCGGCCAGATACAGCGACGCCGCCGCGATCAGGCCCACAAGCAGCAGGCCGGGCAGGCGCGGCTGCCAGCGTTGGCGCAGGGCGGGCAGGGACCAGGGGGAGAGAGCGGGGGCGTTCATGGCAGGGCAGGGCTGGAGTGATGTGGCAAGCGTGCGCTTCTGTCGCTGACCTGTAAAACGAATAATATGGGTGAAACCTACCTATCAAGCGGGTAAATGCCATGCGCCTGACCTTGCGCCAGCTGCAGGTCTTCGTCGCCATCGCCGATCATGGCAGCACTACTGCCGCCGGCCAGGCCATCGCCCTCTCGCAGTCGGCCAGCAGCGCCGCCCTGCAGGAGCTGGAGGCGCACTTCGGCACCCCGCTGTTCGACCGCATAGGCCGTCGCCTGGCCCTGAACGGGCACGGCCGCGCGCTGCTGGAGCCGGCGCGCACGTTGCTGGTCAACGCCGCCGACCTGGAGCGGCAGCTGGCCGCTGGCGGCGACCCGTCGCAGGGTGCACCGCTGCGGCTGGTGCTGGCCGCCAGTACCACCATCGGCAACTACCTGTTGCCGCCGCGCATCGCCGAACTGCTGCGGCAGGCGCCGCAGGCCGAAGTCGACCTGCGCATCGACAACAGTGCCGGCGTGGTTGCCGCCGTGCAGCGCCTGGACGTCGACGCCGGCCTGATCGAAGGCCCGTGCCACGAGCGCGGGCTGCAGGTGACCGCCTGGCAGCAGGATCCGCTGGTGATCGTCGGCGCCGCCGACGCCCCCGCGCGCTGGTCGCTGGACGAACTGCGCCGCGCGCGCTGGCTGCTGCGCGAGCCCGGCTCAGGCACCCGCGAAGCCGTGGAGCAGGCGCTGCTGCCGCACCTGCGCGGCTTTGCCCAGACCCTGCAGCTGGGCAATACCGAAGCGATCAAGCAGGCCGCCATCGCCGGTCTCGGCCTGGCCTGCCTTTCGCGTCATGCGCTGGAAGAGCCGCTGGCTCTCGGCCGCCTGCGCGTGCTGGAGACCCCGCTGCCGCACCTGCAGCGCACCCTGTGGCTGGTACGCCACCCCGGCAAGCAATGGCTGCCGGGGTTGCAGGCGTTGTTGGGGGAGGTGCAGTAGCAGGGATCGGTCTTACACTGCGCGAATTCCACGAAGGGGTCAGAGCCCGTTGCGCAGCAACGGGATCCGACCCCGACAGATCGACAGGTCTTGCAGCGCTCATCCACGCATGGCGTGGATCTACCGTGCCGACCAAGGTCGCCATCCACCAGAGCAGAATGCCGTTCCGACAGATCGCAGAAATCTGTCGAAGGCGGGATGGGTCCGGTTGCGGGAGCGTGAGCCGCATGGATGCGGCGACCGAGCTTACATGGACGTACTTGCAGCGGCCCCCGCAACCGGACCCACCCCGCCATCCCACAGGAAACCAGCTTTTGACGTTGCCGTTGAGGTTGCCGGCCAGCGGCCGGCACTACCGCGGGTGCCGGGTGCAACCCGGCCGACGCCCCCAACCCGTACAATATCCGGATGCCTCTGATTACCCTACAGAACGTCGACTTCAGCGTCGGCGGCCCGTTGTTGCTGGAAAAGGCCGAACTGTCGATCGAGCCGGGCGAACGCATCGCCCTGATCGGCCGCAACGGCGCCGGCAAATCCACCCTGCTCAAGCTGCTGTCCGGCGACCACAAGCCCGATGACGGCGAAGTCCGCGTGCAGCAGGGCGTGCGCGTCACCCGCCTGGAGCAGGAAGTGCCGCACGGCGCGGCCGGCTCGGTGTTCGACGTCGTCGCCGATGGCCTTGGCGAGCTGGGCCAGTGGCTGGCCGAATTCCATCACCTCAGCCATGCCGAGGTATTCGATGGCGAAGCCCTCGGCAACGTGCAGGCCAAGATCGACGCCGCCAACGGCTGGGGCCTGGACCAGCGCGTCAGCGAAACCCTGACCAAGCTCGACCTGGACGGCGAGGCCGAATTCGGCCGCTTGTCCGGCGGCATGAAGCGCCGCGTGCTGCTGGCCCGTGCGCTGGTCTCCAGCCCCGATGTGCTGCTGCTGGACGAACCGACCAACCACCTGGATATCGAGGCCATCGACTGGCTCGAAGCGTTCCTGAAGGGCTGGAGCGGCAGCGTGGTGTTCGTCACCCATGACCGCCGCTTCCTGCGTGCACTGGCCACCCGCATCGTCGAGATCGACCGCGGCCAGGTCACCAGCTGGCCGGGCGACTGGGCCAACTACGAGCGCCGCCGCGAGGAACGCCTCAACGCGCAGGCGCAGGAAAATGCCCGCTTCGACAAGCTGCTGGCGCAGGAAGAAGTCTGGATCCGCCAGGGCATCAAGGCCCGCCGTACCCGCGACGAGGGCCGCGTGCGTCGCCTGAAGGCGATGCGCACCGAACGTTCGCAGCGCCGCGACCTCAGCGGCAACGTCAAGATGGAAGCCGCGCAGGGCGTCAGCTCCGGCAAGAAGGTCATCGACGTCAAGGACATTTCGTTCGCCTTCGGCGAGCGCACCATGGTCCGCGATTTCACCACCACCATCCTGCGTGGCGACCGCATCGGCCTGATCGGCCCCAACGGCAGCGGCAAGACCACGCTGCTGAAGCTGTTGCTGGGTGAACTGCGGCCAGCCAAGGGTGAGGTCAATGCGGGTACCAACCTGCAGATCGCCTATTTCGACCAGTACCGCGCGGTGCTGCGTGAAGACTGGAGCGCGATCGAGAACGTGGCCGAAGGCCGTGATTTCCTCGAGTTCAACGGCAAGCGCAAGCACGTGCATGCCTACCTGCAGGACTTCATGTTCACCCCCGAGCGCGCGCGTGCGCCGATCACCCGCCTGTCCGGTGGCGAGCGCAACCGCCTGCTGCTGGCCAAGCTGTTCGCGCAGCCGTCCAACCTGCTGGTGATGGACGAACCGACCAACGACCTCGACGTGGAAACCCTGGAGCTGCTGGAAGAGCTGCTGGGCGAGTACACCGGCACGCTGCTGCTGGTCAGCCACGACCGTGACTTCATCGACAACGTGGTGACCTCCACGCTGGTGATGGAAGGCGACGGCGTGATCGGTGAGTACGTCGGTGGCTACAGCGACTGGCAGCGCTATGCGGCCAGTGTGGCGACGCCTGCTGCGGCTCCGGTAGCCAAGCCGGCCGCCGCCGCACCGGCTGCTGCTGCGGCACCTGCTGCGCCCAAGCGCAAGCTGGCCTACAAGGAAGCGCGGGAGCTGGAGCAGCTGCCGAAGACCATCGAGAAGCTGGAAGGCGACGTCGAAGGGCTGACCTCGGCAATGAACGACCCGTCGTTCTACACCCGCAGCAGCGCCGAAGTGACGGCGCACACGCAGCAGCTGGCCAAGGTGCAGGCCGAGCTGGATGCCGCTTACGCGCGCTGGGAAGAGCTGGAAGGCTGAGCGTTGACCGGCGCCAGTGGTTGCGCCGATTGATCGGGTGGAGAATCAGTAGAACCACGCCGTGCGTGGATATCCGGATCTGTGCGGACCAACGGTCCGCACCTACCGAAGCCGGTTACGCCTCCGTACGGACCAACGGTCCGCCCCCACCAACCAACGGTCCGCCCCCACCGGGCCGGCGGTCATTTGACCCCGTGCAGATCCCGCAGCTGGCTCGGCCGACTGCCGAAATACGCCGCCAGATCGGCAATGTCCTGATCACTCAGGTCCTTTGCCTGCGGCGTCATCAGCGCATGCTGGCGGTCACCGGCGCGGTAGGCCTGCAGCGCATGCGCCAGGTAGTCACCGTACTGGCCACCCAGTTTCGGATAGGTCGGATCGATCGGCGCATTGCCGTCGGCCCCATGGCAGTCGATGCAGCTCTGGTTGGTGGCCTTGCCCTTCACCTTGGCGCGGGCTTCACCGGCGGCCTCGCGGCCTGCCGGCAGGCCGGCGGAGGACGAAGAACCGTGTTCGCCGCTGGCATGGCCCGGGTCGGCGGCGGACTTCTCGCTGTTTTCCACCTGCGACTGTGAACAGGCCGCCAGCAGCAGGGCAACGGACAGGGCGATGGCGTGACGCATCGGATGCGCGGCTTTCGACATGGGCGGGCCTTACTTGACGGTGGACAGGTAAACAGAGAGATCGGCGATCTCCTGTTCGCTGAAACTCATCGACTGCGCCTGCATCGTCGGATGCCGGCGCTTGCCCTGGCGGTACTCGGTCAGGGCCTGGGCCAGGTACTGCTGGGTCTGGCCGCCGATCTTCGGCACCCGGTAACTGGGGTAGGCGTTCTTGTAGCCGGTGATGCCGTGGCAGCCCTGGCAGGTGTAGGCCAGCACGCGGCCATTGTCGAAGTTGCCGGTGGGTGCGACGGGCGCCGGCGCAGCGGCGGGAGCCGGGGCCGGGGCGGGTGTGGCAGGAGCAGGAGCGGGCTGTGCGGCGGCCCCAAGGGGCAGGAGGACGGCCAGAGCGAGACAAGCGGCGAGCGGCTGCGGGCGCATGGTGTCGTTTCCGGGGATTCGGGTCTGGTCGTTCCGGCGTGGGGTACGGAACGACCCGAGTATAGCCTCAGGTTTCATCTAGCTGAAATGGGGGTGGGCCGACCAGCGGCGTGAAGACACCATGACCTTTGGGATATGGTGTTGCCGTGAAGTGGTGCATTACTTTGCTACCACACCTGTCCACGCATCCTCCAGGGACCTGACGATGTCGCACCCAACCTTCCTGTCCGGCCGTCGCAGCGGAATCTGCGCTGCCGCACTGCTGATCTCCACCTCCCTGCTGCTGGGCGGTTGCGCCGCAGGGCCCAATTCCGAAGCGAAGGCTGCCGAGACCAAGGAGGAGAAGAAGGTCGACGCCGTCCCGGTCGAAGTGGCGGTAGCCAGCCATCGTGCCGTCGCGGCCAGCTACACCGGTACCGCCGCGCTGGAGCCACGCGCCGAGTCGCAGGTGGTCGCCAAGACTTCCGGCGTAGCCCTGGCGGTGCTGGTCGAGGAAGGGCAGCGGGTCACCGCCGGCCAACCGCTGGTGCGGCTGGACCCGGATCGCGCACGCCTGGCCGTTGCGCAGAGCGAAGCGCAGATGCGCAAGCTGGAAAACAACTACCAGCGCGCACAGAAGCTGGTTGGCCAGCAGATGGTCAGCGCCGCCGATGTCGACCAGCTGCGCTACGACTTGGAAAACGTCCGCGCGCAGTACCGCCTGGCCACGCTGGAGCTGTCCTACACCACGGTGGTGGCGCCGATCTCCGGCGTGATCGCTTCGCGCTCGATCAAGACCGGCAACTTCGTGCAGATCAACACGCCGATCTTCCGCATCGTCGACAACTCGCGGCTGGAAGCCACCCTCAACGTGCCCGAGCGCGAGCTGGCCACCCTGCGCGCCGGCCAGCCGGTGACGCTGGCGGCCGATGCACTGCCGGGTCAGAGCTTCACCGGCACCGTTGATCGCATCGCGCCGGTGGTGGATTCGGGCAGCGGCACGTTTCGCGTGGTCAGCGCCTTCGACGGCGCCGCACACGCGCTGCAGCCCGGCATGTTCGGTCGCATCCGCATCGACTACGACCAGCGTGCCGATGCGCTGGTCGTACCGCGCCTGGCGTTGCTCGACGACGGTGAGCCGGCGGTGTTCCGCGTGCGCGAAGGCAAGGTCGCACGCGTTCCGGTCAAGCTGGGTTACGCCGAGGGCCCGTGGGTGGAGATCCGTGATGGCCTGGCGGCCGGTGATCAGGTGGTCACCGCCGGCAAGGTCGCCCTGCGCGACGGCACCACGGTGCAGGTGATTGCCGACCCGAAGGCGAAGACGGTCGCTGCGGCCGCCAAGCCGGCAGACAAGGCCGGGAGCAAGCAATGACCGCCCCGGGCCACGACCACGGTGCCTCGCCGGCGAGCGACGGCGCCGCCGCCGGCATGCGCGGCGGCCTGGTGGAATTCGCCACCCGCCGCCGCGTGACCATCGCCATGTGCACGGTCACACTGCTGCTGTTCGGCCTGATCGCGCTGGGCAACCTCAAGGTCAACCTGCTGCCCGACCTGAGCTATCCGACGCTGACCGTGCGCACCGAATACACCGGTGCAGCGCCGACTGAAATCGAAACCCTGATCACCCAGCCGGTCGAAGAAGCGGTTGGCGTGGTCAAGAACCTGCGCAAGCTGAAGTCGGTTTCGCGCACCGGCCAGAGCGACGTGGTGCTGGAATTCGCCTGGGGCACCAACATGGACCAGGCCAGCCTGGAGGTGCGCGACAAGATGGAAGCGCTGAACCTGCCGCTGGAGGCCAAGGCCCCGGTGCTGCTGCGCTTCAATCCGTCCACCGAGCCGATCATGCGCCTGGTGCTGTCGAACAAGGCGGCGCCGACCAGCGATGCCGATGCGGTGCGCGAGCTGACCGGCCTGCGCCGCTATGCCGATGAAGACCTGAAGAAGAAGCTGGAGCCGGTCACCGGCGTGGCAGCTGTCAAGGTGGGCGGTGGCCTGGAGGACGAGATCCAGGTCGACATCGACCAGCAGAAGCTGGCCCAGCTGAACCTGCCAATCGACACCGTCATCAAGCGCCTGAAGGACGAGAACATCAATATCTCCGGCGGCCGCCTGGAGGAGGGCTCGCAGCGCTTCCTGGTGCGTACCGTCAACCAGTTCGCCGACCTGGAGGAAATCCGCAACCTGCTGGTCACCACCCAGGCCGCCAATGGCAGCGCGGCGGACTCGGCGCTGCAGCAGATGTTCAACATCGCCGCGTCGACCGGTTCGGCGGCCGCCATCGCGGCGGCGTCGGCGGCACAGAGCGCATCGTCCGGTGGTGGCTCCAGCGTGGTTGCCAACGGCGTGCCGGTGCGCCTGAAGGACGTGGCCACGGTGCGCCAGGGCTACAAGGAGCGTGAAGCGATCATCCGCCTGGGCGGCAAGGAATCGGTCGAGCTGGCCATCTACAAGGAAGGCGACGCCAACACCGTGTCCACCGCCGAAGCGCTGCGCAAGCGCCTGGAGCAGATCAAGGGCACGTTCCCGTCGGACGTCGAGCTGACCACCATCGAGGACCAGTCGCGCTTCATCGAGCACGCCATCGCCGACGTCAAGAAGGATGCCGTGATCGGCGGCCTGCTGGCGATCCTGATCATCTTCCTGTTCCTGCGCGATGGTTGGAGCACGTTCGTGATCAGCCTGTCGCTGCCGGTCTCGATCATCGCCACGTTCTTCTTCATGGGCCAGCTCGGCCTGAGCTTGAACGTGATGTCGCTGGGGGGGCTGGCATTGGCCACCGGCCTGGTGGTGGATGACTCGATCGTGGTGCTGGAGAGCATCGCCAAGGCCCGCGAGCGTGGCCTGGGCATCCTGCAGGCGGCGATTGCCGGCACTCGTGAAGTGAGCATGGCGGTGGTCGCCTCGACGCTGACCACCATCGCGGTATTCCTGCCGCTGGTGTTCGTCGACGGCATCGCCGGGCAGTTGTTCCGCGACCAGGCGCTGACCGTGGCGATCGCCATTGCGATCTCGCTGCTGGTGTCGATGACCCTGATCCCGATGCTGAGCTCGCTGAAGGGACGGCCGCCGCTGGCGTTCCCGGAAGAGGCGCCGAACGCAGCGTGGCAGCCGCAGAAGCGCTGGCAGAAGCCGGTGGCGCTGGGCCGCCGTGGCGTAGTCGCCAGCGTGCGCTGGAGCTTCTATGCGCTGGCCTGGCTGGTGGTGCGCCTGTGGCGCGGCGTGGTCGCGGTGGTCGGCTCGGTGATGCGCAAGGCCAGCGACCTGGCGATGAAGCCCTATGCCGGCGCCGAGCGAGGCTACCTGCGCCTGCTGCCGAGTGCGCTCGCGCATCCCGGCAAGGTGCTGGGCGTGGCCGCCATCATTTTCGTGGCGACGATGGCGCTGGTGCCGATGCTTGGCGCGGACCTGATCCCGCAGCTGGCGCAGGACCGTTTCGAAATGACGGTCAAGCTGCCGGCCGGCACGCCGCTCAAGCAGACCGATGCGCTGGTACGCGAGCTGCAGTTGGCGCACGGCAAGGGCGAAGGCGTGGCCTCGCTGTATGGCGTAAGCGGCAGCGGCACCCGGCTGGATGCCAGCCCGACCGAAAGCGGTGAGAACATCGGCAAGCTGACCGTGGTGATGGAAGGCGGCGGCAATGCGCACACGGAAGCGGCGATCACCGAGCGCCTGCGCGGTACCATGAGCCAGCACCCGGGTGCCCAGGTCGACTTCGCGCGGCCGGCATTGTTCAGTTTCTCCACGCCGCTGGAAATCGAGCTGCGCGGGCAGGACATGGCCACCCTGGAAGTGGCCGGCCAGCGCCTGGCAGCGATGCTGCGCGGCAATGCCCACTACGCCGACGTGAAGTCGACGGTGGAAGGGGGCTTCCCGGAAATCCAGATCCGCTTCGACCAGGAGCGTGCCGGTGCGCTGGGCCTGACCACCCGCCAGATCGCCGACGTGGTGGTGAAGAAGGTGCGCGGCGACGTCGCCACCCGCTACAGCTTCCGCGACCGCAAGATCGACGTGCTGGTGCGTGCGCAGGAAGGCGACCGCGCCAGCGTGGAGAGCATCCGCCGGCTGATCGTCAACCCGGGCAGCACCCGCCCGGTCACGTTGGACGCGGTAGCCGACGTGGTCGCCACCACTGGCCCCAGCGAGATCCACCGCGCCGACCAGACCCGGGTGGCGGTGGTGTCGGCCAACCTGCGCGACATCGACCTCGGCGCGGCCATGCGCGAAGTGCAGCAGATGGTGGCCGAGCAGCCGCTGGGCGCGGGCGTCGGCCTGCACATCGGCGGCCAGGGCGAGGAGCTGGCGCAGGCGGCGAAGTCGCTGATCTTCGCCTTCGGCCTGGCGATCTTCCTGGTCTACCTGGTGATGGCGTCGCAGTTCGAATCGCTGCTGCACCCGTTCGTGATCCTGTTCACCATCCCGCTGGCGCTGGTCGGCGCGATCCTGGCGCTGATGCTGACCGGCAAGCCCATCTCGGTGGTGGTGTTCATCGGCCTGATCCTGCTGGTCGGCCTGGTGACAAAGAACGCGATCATTCTGATCGACAAGGTCAACCAGCTGCGCGAAGCCGGCGTGGCCAAGCACGAGGCACTGGTGGAAGGTGCGCGCTCGCGCCTGCGCCCGATCATCATGACCACCCTGTGCACGCTGTTCGGCTTCCTGCCGCTGGCGGTGGCGATGGGCGAGGGCGCCGAAGTGCGTGCGCCGATGGCGATCACCGTGATCGGTGGCCTGCTGGTGTCGACGCTGCTGACGCTGCTGGTGATCCCGGTGGTGTACGACCTGATGGACCGTCGTGGCGATGCGTATTACCGCGAACGTGGCCGCAAGCATGCCGGCGAGGGCCTGCACGGCGACGAGGGCGGCACGGCAGGTGTGGAGGAACCGGCATGAGTGTTGCCGAGTTCTCCATCCGCCGCCCGGTCACCACCATCATGTGCTTCGTGTCGCTGGTGGTGATCGGCCTGATCGCTTCGTTCCGGCTGCCGCTGGAGGCGCTGCCGGACATCTCCGCGCCGTTCCTGTTCGTGCAGATTCCGTACACCGGCTCAACCCCGGAAGAAGTGGAACGGACCATCATCCGCCCGGTCGAGGAATCGCTGGCGACGATGACCGGCATCAAGCGCATGCGCTCGTCGGCCACCTCCGAGGCGGCGCTGATCTACATCGAGTTCAGCGACTGGGACCGCGACATTGCGATTGCCGCGTCCGACGCGCGCGAGCGTATCGATGCGATCCGCAGCGACCTGCCCGACGACCTGCAGCGCTACAACGTGTTCAAGTGGTCCAGCAGTGACCAGCCCGTGCTGAAGGTGCGCCTGGCCAGCACCACCGATCTGACCACCGCCTATGACATGCTCGACCGTGAGTTCAAGCGGCGCATCGAGCGTATTCCCGGCGTGGCCCGTGTCGATATCACCGGCGCGCCGCCGAACGAGGTGGAGATCGCGATCGATCCGAACCGGCTCAACGCGCATGGGTTGAGCATCAACGAGCTGAGCGAGCGCCTGCGCACGCTGAACTTCTCGATCTCGGCCGGGCAGATCGACGACAACGGCCAGCGCGTCCGCGTGCAGCCAGTGGGCGAGATCACCGACCTGCAGGAGATGCGCGACCTGGTGATCAACGCCAAGGGCCTGCGCCTGGGCGATATCGCCGATGTCCGCCTGAAGCCGGCGCGGATGAACTACGGGCGCCGCCTGGACGGCAACCCGGCGGTGGGCCTGGATATCTTCAAGGAGCGCAGTGCCAACCTGGTGGACGTCTCGCGTGCGGCGCTGGCCGAAGTCGAGGCGATCCGCGCGCAGCCGTCGATGCGCGACGTGCAGATCAAGGTGATCGACAACCAGGGCAAGGCGGTGACGTCCTCGCTGCTGGAGCTGGCCGAGGCCGGTGCGGTTGGCCTGATCCTGTCGATCACGGTGCTGTTCTTCTTCCTGCGCCATTGGCCGTCGACGCTGATGGTGACCCTGGCCATTCCGATCTGCTTCACCATCACCCTCGGCTTCATGTACTTCGTCGGGGTGACACTGAACATCCTGACCATGATGGGCCTGCTGCTCGCCGTGGGCATGCTGGTCGACAATGCGGTGGTGGTGGTGGAGAGCATCTACCAGGAGCGCGAGCGCATGCCGGGGCAACCACGGCTGGCCTCGATCATCGGCACCCGCAACGTGGCCATCGCGCTCAGCGCCGGTACGCTGTGCCACTGCATCGTGTTCGTGCCGAACCTGTTCGGCGAGACCAACAACATCAGCATCTTCATGGCGCAGATCGCGATCACCATCTCGGTCTCGCTGCTGGCCTCGTGGCTGGTGGCGGTCAGCCTGATCCCGATGCTGTCCGCACGCATGGCCACGCCCAAGCTGGTGCACTCGCAGACTGGCCTGATCGCGCGCCTGCAGCGGCGCTACGCACAGCTGCTGGACTGGTCGCTGCATCACCGCGGTTGGAGCCTGCTCGGCATCCTGCTGGTGGTGCTGGTCAGCCTGGTGCCGATGAAGCTGACCAAGGTCGACATGTTCGGTGGCGAGGGTGGCAAGGACATCTTCATCGGCTACATGTGGAAGGGTGCCTACACCTACCGCCAGATGTCCGAGGAAGTAGCGCGGGTGGAGAACTGGATCGACCAGAACCGCGAACGCCTGCACGTGAAGCAGGTGTACTCCTGGTACAGCGAGCAGGAAGGCAGCTCCACGGTCGTCACCCTGGACGAAAAGTACGCCAAGGACATCAAGTCGCTGCAGGAGGAACTGCGCAAGGGCCTGCCGAAGTCGGCCCGCACCGATTACTTCGTCGGCAACCAGGGCGGCGATGGTGGTGGCGGCAGCAACCAGGGCGTGCAGGTGCAGCTGGTGGGCGATTCCAGCTCGATGCTGCAGGAGATCGGCCAGGAAGTGGTGCCGTTGCTGGCGCAGCGTGCCGAACTGCGCGATGTGCGCATCGACAACGGCGAGAAGGGCGGCGAGCTGAAGGTGCGCGTAGACCGTGAGCGTGCCGCAGCGTTCGGCTTCAACGCCGAGCAGGTGGCCAGCTTCGTCGGGTTGGCGCTGCGCGGCGCACCGATGCGTGAGTTCCGCCGCGGTGACAATGAAGTGCCGGTGTGGGTGCGCTTCGCTGGCGCCGAGCAGAGCAGCCCGGAAGACCTGGCCGGTTTCAGCGTGCGCACCGGCGATGGCCGCAGCGTGCCGCTGCTGAGCCTGGTCACCGTGGACGTCGGTTCGTCGGCCACCCAGATCGGACGCACCAACCGCCAGACCACCTTGACCATCAAGGCCAACCTGGCCGAGAAGATCACCGCACCGGACGGGCGCAAGGCGATTGAAGCCGTGCTCAAGCCGATGAATTTCCCGGCCGGCTATGGTTTCACCTTCGACGGCGGTGACTACGGCAACGATGACGAAGCCATGCAGCAGATGGTGTTCAACCTGCTGATCGCGCTGGTGATGATCTACGTGGTGATGGCGGCGGTGTTCGAGTCGCTGCTGTTCCCGGCGGCGATCATGAGCGGCGTGCTGTTCTCGATCTTCGGCGTGTTCTGGCTGTTCTGGATCACCGGCACGTCGTTCGGGATCATGTCCTTCATCGGCATCCTCGTGCTGATGGGCGTGGTGGTGAACAACGGCATCGTGATGATCGAGCACATCAACAACCTGCGGCGCAGCGGCATGGGCCGCACCCAGGCACTGGTGGAAGGCTCACGCGAACGCCTGCGGCCGATCATGATGACCATGGGCACAGCGATCCTGGCAATGATCCCGATCTCGCTGACCGATACGCAGATGTTCGGCAATGGCCCGGAGTATTCGCCGATGGCGCGTGCGATCGCCGGCGGCCTGGCGTTCTCGACGGTGGTCAGCCTGCTGTTCCTGCCGACGATCTACGCGGTGCTTGACGACCTGCGCACTGCCGTGACGCGGCTGATCCGCCGTGCGCGCGGCCTGGAAATGGTAGAGCCGGGCGCTGCCCGGCTGTAATGCGCGACAACGTGTTGTGGTGTGGGGGAGGCCGGTCGTAGTGGGGCGGCCTCCCCCATTTTTTTATCGCCGCGTCTGTTTTCCTCTGTAGAGCCGAGCCATGCTCGGCTGCTGTTCGCCGCGTCGCCGCGTCGCCGCGTCGCGGCATCGCCCGAGCATGGGCTCGGGCGCTACAGATTCTGTGGCCGGTTGAAAGGCTTACCCGGCGACCTTGCCCCAGACCTTGAAGGTGGTCAGCCACAGGCCCAGCATGCTGCCCAGGTTGGTCAGCATGAAGGTCAGCACCACGCGGGTGACACGGTTGCGATACCAGCCTTTCAGGCTCTGCGCATCATCGCGCAGCTTCAGGAAGTCCTCGTACGCTGGCTTGCGCAGCCGCGCTTCCACCAGCGCCGAGAACGCGCCGGTCGGGATGCTCAGGCGGAACGGCTTGAACGGGGCTACCGCGATCGCGGTGAGGATGCTCAGCGGGTGGCCGCCGGCCAGCAGGCAGCCCAGGCCCGCCAGGCCGCCGGTGTACATCGCCCAGGTCGCCAGCAGCTCGGTGCCCACGCCCAGGCCGCCGCGGTAGAAGCCCACGCCGATGCCGGTCGCCACGATCGCCAGGATGCCGAGCGTGAACCACGGAATGTTGCGCTTCTTCGGCACCGCCTCCAGCTCGGCACGCAGCGGCGCCGGTGCCTCGGTGTCGGTTTCCAGGTAGCGGGCCAGCCCGGCCAGGTGACCGGCACCGACCACCGCCAGCACCTCACGCTGCTGCGGATCGTGTTCTTCGCGCAGGCGCGTGGCCATGTAGCGGTCACGCTCGCCGATGATGGTCTCGTACAGTGCCGGGCTCTCGCTGGCGAACTCGCCGAAGCTCGATTCCAGCATGTCGCCCTGCTTGAGCTTCTCGATCTCGTTCTCGCCCACTTCCTCGGACGAGAACAGGCCGGCGCCAAGCCCGGCGACCAGCTTCAACTTGCCGAAGAAGCCCAGCCGCTGCGAGGCACGGCGGAAGGTCAGGCCGACCTCGCGGTCGATCAGGTGCACGGGCAGGTTGCGCTCGCGCGCCAGTTCTACCGCACGCTTCAGTTCGGCACCCGGCTCGATGTCGAGCTGCTCGGCCAGGCGGCGCTGGTAGGCGGACAGGGCCAGGTTGGCGGCGAACAGGGCGACGCGTCCCTTGCGGATCACCTCGACCAGGTCGAGCTTGGCCAGCGTGTCCGGGTCGCTCAGCGCCTGCAGTCGCTGCGGGTCCAGCTCGACGGCCACCGCATCGAAGCGGCCGCTGTCGATGGCCTTTTCAACGGCCTCGACGCTGGCGCGTGAGACGTGGGCGGTGCCCAGCAGGGTGTAACGCACGCCGTCGCGTTCGACGACGCGCACCGGCTGGCCGGCGAACAGGTCGTCGCCGGTTTCGGGAAGGGTTTCAGTCATGGGTTCATTCATTGGAAGGTGCGGTATCGGCGCCATCGCCGAGCGCGCGCTGCATCTGCACGGTATCCAGCCAGCGGCCGTGCTTGCGGCCAAGGCCACGGAACACGCCCACCAGCTCGAAGCCGAAGCGTTCGTGCAGCTTGATCGACGCGGTGTTGGTCGGTTCGCCGATCACCGCCACCATCTGCCGGTAGCCACGTGCTACGCAGGCATCGATCAAGGCCTGCAGCAGGCCAGTGCCGACGCCCTGGCCTTGGAAGCGGGCATCGACGTAGACCGAGTTCTCAACGGTCCATTGGTAGGCGACGCGGGTGCGGTAGGTATTGGCGTAGGCATAGCCGGCGACCTGCCCGTCGATCTCGGCGACCAGGTAGGGGAAGCCGCGATCGACGATGTCGCGCATGCGGCGCAGCATCTCGGTCGCGTCCGGGATGTCGTACTCGTAGGTGTTGACGAAGTCGGTCACTTCCACCGCGTAGATCGCGGTGATCGCATTGATGTCGGCAGGGCCGGCATCACGGATGAGGACGGCCATGCGCGGGCTCCGGCTCAGTCGATGTAGCGCTTGAGCAGGTCGCCGTATGCATCGATGCGGCGATCACGCAGGAACGGCCAGATGCGGCGCACATGCTCGCTGCGCTGCAGGTCGACGTCGCACAGCAGCACGGTGGCGTCAGTGCCGGCCTCGGCCAGGAATTCGCCCTGTGGGCCCAGCACATGGCTGTTGCCCCAGAACTGGATGCCCGACGCGCCCAGCGGCGAGGCCTCGTGGCCGACGCGGTTGCAGCTCAGCACCGGCAGGCCGTTGGCCACGGCGTGGCCACGGTGGCTCAGCACCCAGGCGTCGCGCTGGCGGGTCTTCTCGTCCTGCACATCGTCCGGGTCCCAGCCGATCGCGGTCGGGTACAGCAGCAGTTCGGCGCCGGCCAGCGCCATCAGGCGTGCCGCTTCCGGGTACCACTGGTCCCAGCACACCAACACGCCAAGGCGGCCCACCGAGGTATCGATCGGCTTGAAGCCGATGTCGCCCGGGGTGAAGTAGAACTTCTCGTAGAAGCCCGGATCATCCGGGATGTGCATCTTGCGGTACTTGCCGAGCAGGGTACCGTCCTTCTCGAACACCACGGCGGTGTTGTGGTACAGGCCGGCAGCGCGGCGCTCGAACAGCGAGCCGACCAGCACCACGCCATGCTTCTTCGCCAGCGCGCCCAGGCGCTCGGTGCTCGGGCCCGGAATCGGCTCGGCCAGGTCGAACTCATCGACCGACTCGTGCTGGCAGAAATACGGGCCGTTGTGCAGTTCCTGCAGCAGCACCAGCTTGGCACCCTGGGCAGCCGCCTCGGCCACGCGTGCTTCGATCACCGCCAGGTTGGCGGCGGCATCACCGTGGTTGCGCTCCTGGATCAGGGCGACGGTAAGGGGGCTGCGCGAGTTCATGCGGGGCGTTCCTGCGGGGGAAAACCTGCATGTTAGCGCGGATGGGATGCTGCGGCGTGTCAGCCGCTGAATGGGCCCGCTCCTTGTAGAGTCGAGCCATGCTCGACTGCTCTCCGGTCAGGCCGCGTGGAAAGCCAGTCGAGCATGGCTCATAAAGCCAGTCGAGCATGGCTCGACTCTACAGGGGGAGCGCCGGGCGGGGCCCGGCGGCATCCATCAGGCCTTCAACAGCCCGGCCGGCAGCTGCATGGTGATGCAGTGCAGGCTGCCGTTCTGCCAGATCAGCGAGCGGCAGGGCACCTGCACGATCTCGCGACCCGGGTGCGCCTGGGCCAGCACGTCGCGGGCCAGGTCATCGGCCGGATCGCCATAGGCCGGCATCAGCACCGCGCCGTTGACGATCAGGTAGTTGGCGTACGAGGCAGCCAGACGACGGCCTTCGTCGATCACCGGCTGTGCCCACGGCAGGGGGAACAGGCGGTACGGCTGGCCGTCCTTGGTGCGCAGCGCGGCCAGCTCATTGCCCATCGCCTGCAGTTCGGCGTAGTGCGAGTCGCTCTCGTCGTCGCAGGCCTGGTAGACGATGCTGTCAGCCGAGGCGAAGCGGGCGAGGGTATCGATATGGGCGTCGGTGTCGTCGCCTTCCAGGTAGCCATGGTCCAGCCACAGCACGCGGTCCTGCTGCAGCCAGTCGGCCAGGTCGGCGCTCAGGCTGGCACGGTCGCGGTCCGGGTGGCGCTCGTGCAGGCACTTCCAGGTGGTCAGCAGGGTGCCTTCGCCATCGGTTTCGATACCGCCGCCTTCCAGCGCGAACGGAATGCTGCGCACCGGCGCGTCGTTGAACACGCCGGCCTGGTCGAACACGCCCACCAGCTGGTCATCCAACGTGGCGTCGAACTTGCCGCCCCAGCCGGTGAAGCGGAAATCCAGCAGCTGGAAACCGCCGTCGGCACGGCGCAGGGTGATCGGGCCGGAGTCGCGCAGCCAGGTATCGTCGTAGGCCGCCGTGGTGAAGTGGACCTTGTCCATGTCGATGCGGTTGGAGCGCAGCCGCATCTCGGCATAGGTCTCCACGTCGTCGTCGGCCACGCAGATCAGCACCGGCTGGAAGCGGGTGATGGCCGCGACCAGGGCGATGTAGGTCTCTTCCACCTGGCCCAGGCGGTCGGCCCAGTCGGTGTCGGCGGTGGGCCAGGCAATCAGGACGCCGCTCTGGGCTTCCCACTCGGCAGGAAAACGAAGGGTCTGGTTCATGGTCTCGCTACACAGGCCCGCCCACGGCGGGTAATGGGATCAACGGATCGGCGGTTTCGGGCCGATTTCGTTCGGGTCCGCCTGGTTGGCCACCACGTTGATCACCTTCTGCTTCTCGAAGTAGACGGTGAACTGCGGGTACACCCAGCGGTTGATGGTCGGCCACTGCCGCTTCTGCCCGCCACGCGGCTGCAGCTGCTCGTTGGGCGCGCCGAACTGCGCCTGCACCTGCTGCATGCTCTGGCCGCGCACGGGCACGGCACCGGCCGGCTTCTCGCGGGCACGGTCGACGAGCAGGGTATCGGCCAGTGCCGGTGTGGCGGCGGCCAGGGTGGCCATCACGGCCAGGGCGGACAGGTAACGCTTCATCTCGATCTACTCCCCAGTGGTCAAGAAAGGCGATTACAGCAAAAACGGCAAGAAAAAGCCGCATAAACAAAAAACCGCCCGAAGGCGGTTTCTTGCATCGGGTCGGCCCCGCGTAGGGCCAGCCGCAGCCGGAAGGCTGTGAGGCTTAGCGCTGACGCGCCTTGAAACGCGGGTTCGACTTGCAGATGACGAAGATCTTGCCACGACGACGCACGACCTTGCAGTCACGGTGACGGGCCTTCGCCGACTTCAGGGAGGACAGGACTTTCATGGCATACCTCGGCGTAAACAGTAGTTGTTCGGGTGGAGCGTGGCCGCGATATGCGAAAGACAATCGGCAGTTGACGCTCGTTCAAGCCCGCCATTCTACCGGGCTTTTCCTCATGGTTTCAAGTGGTTGCACAAAAGATCCCGCCGGGGGCGTCTGGCAGGGGCTAGAATGGCCTCTTCACACGCTCTGGGACCCCCATGAATCCACTCGCTCCCGTCCTGACCATCGACGGCCCATCCGGGGCCGGCAAGGGTACCATCAGCCGCATCATCGCGCGCAGGATGGGCTGGCATTACCTGGATTCGGGCGCGCTGTACCGGGCGGTGGGCGTGGCCGCAAGCTGGGCCGACATCGATACCTCCGACGCCTCGGCGCTGGTCCGCTGCACCTTCGACACCCACGTTCAGTTTGTCGAGCAGGGCGATGCCATGCGGGTCATGGTCAACGGCACCGATGCCACCGACGAGCTGCGACTGGAGACCACCGGTGCGCTGGCCTCGGCCATTGCCGCCATTCCGGAGGTCCGGGCTGCCCTGAAGGAGCGCCAGCGCGCATTCAGGGAGCTGCCGGGGCTGGTTGCCGATGGCCGCGACATGGGTACGGTGATCTTCCCGGACGCCTCCTACAAGGTCTTCCTGACCGCCAGTGCCGAGGAGCGCGCCGAGCGCCGGCATAAGCAGTTGAAAGACAAGGGGGTTTCTGTTAACTTTGATGAACTCCTGCGCGAGATCATGGCCCGCGACGCCCGTGATGCTCAGCGTACCGTGGCGCCCCTGAAGCCGGCAGACGATGCTGTCCTCATCGACACCACAGGCATCGGCATCGATGATGTCGTTGCCCGAGTGATGGATCTGCTTCCGGTTCCGGCTGCCTGATCCGTTCGCGCGGGAGCACTGCCAGCAGCATCGGTGGTGGTCGCGCATAGCAGTGCTGTACCAGCTCCGTCGCGCAATGATGCGTGGCGGTTTTCCTACTACACACGACCTGCGTTTCCGGGGTCGACCAACAGGCGGGCGGTCGCCATTCCCCTGAAGGGGACGCCACCGACCCATGTGTCCAACAGAGTAAATCTAATGACCGAATCATTTGCCGAACTGTTTGAAGCCAGCCAGGCCAACCTGGCCAAGCTGAAGCCGGGCGCCATCGTCAGCGGTACCGTTGTTGAAGTCCGCGGCGACGTCGTGGTGATCAACGCTGGCCTGAAGTCCGAAGGCATCGTGCCGATCGAACAGTTCCGTAACGACGCTGGCGAAATCGACGTCGCCGAAGGCGACATCGTCAAGGTCGCCCTCGACTCGATCGAGAACGGCTTCGGCGAAACCGTCCTGTCGCGCGAGAAGGCCAAGCGCGCGATGGTGTGGGACGAGCTGGAAGAAGCGTTGGAAAAGAACGAAACCATCACCGGCCGCATCAGCGGCAAGGTCAAGGGTGGTTTCACCGTGGACATCAAGGATGTCCGCGCCTTCCTGCCGGGTTCCCTGGTCGATGTGCGCCCGGTGCGCGATCCGGCCTACCTGGAAGGCAAGGAACTCGAGTTCAAGCTCATCAAGCTGGACCGCAAGCGTAACAACGTCGTGGTCTCGCGCCGCGCTGTCGTCGAAAGCGAGCACTCGGAAGAGCGCGAGCAGCTGATGGACAAGCTGCAGGAAGGCGCGATCCTGAAGGGTGTCGTCAAGAACCTGACCGATTACGGCGCGTTCGTGGACCTGGGCGGTATCGACGGCCTGCTGCACATCACCGACATGGCGTGGAAGCGCGTGCGTCACCCGTCGGAAGTCGTGAACGTCGGCGACGAGCTGGACGTCCGCGTGCTGAAGTTCGACCGCGAGCGCAACCGCGTTTCGCTGGGCCTGAAGCAGCTGGGCGAGGATCCGTGGGACAACATCGGCCGTCGTTACCCGGCCAACAGCCGCGTCTTCGGCAAGGTCTCCAACGTCACCGATTACGGTGCGTTCGTTGAGATCGAGCCGGGCGTCGAAGGCCTGGTGCACGTCTCCGAGATGGATTGGACCAACAAGAACGTCAACCCGTCCAAGGTTGTCCAGGTTGGTGATGAAGTCGAAGTGATGGTGCTGGACGTCGATGAAGAGCGTCGCCGTATCTCGCTGGGCATGAAGCAGGTTGCCGCCAATCCGTGGGAAACCTTTGCTGCCACCCACAAGAAGGGTGACAAGGTGTCGGGCCAGATCAAGTCGATCACCGACTTCGGCATCTTCATCGGCCTGGACGGCGGCATCGACGGCCTGGTCCACCTGTCCGACATCAGCTGGAACACCACCGGCGAAGACGTCGTTCGCAACTTCAAGAAGGGCGATACCCTGGACGCCGTCGTCCTGGCTGTCGATCCGGAGCGCGAGCGCATCTCCCTGGGCGTGAAGCAGCTGGAGCAGGATCCGTTCGGCCAGTACATGGCTGCCAATCCGAAGGGCTCCAAGGTCGAAGGCGTGGTGAAGGAAGTCGACGCCAAGGGCGCGATCATCGAGCTGGCTGACGGCATCGAAGGTTACGTCTCGGCCCGCGACATCGCCAACGAGCGCGTTGACGACGCCACCCAGCACCTGAAGGTCGGCGACAAGGTCGAAGCCAAGTTCGTGGGCATGGACCGCAAGGGCCGTACCCTGCAGCTGTCGATCAAGGCCAAGGACGACGCGGAAATGCGCGAAGTGCTGGAGGAATACCAGTCCTCTTCGGCTTCCAGCGGCACCACCCAGCTGGGCGCGCTGCTGCGTGCACAGCTGAACGGCAACAAGTCCGAGTAATCGGCCTTACGCTGTTCGTTGTTTCCTGGACGGCCCGGGCATTGCCCGGGCCGTTTCAGGCTGAGATGCCCCTGATGTGAGCCGGTAATGACCAAATCCGAACTGATCGAAATCCTTGCGCGCCGCCAGGCGCACCTGAAGGCCGATGATGTCGATCTGGCGGTGAAGTCGTTGCTGGAAATGATGGGCGGATCGCTGTCCGCCGGGGATCGCATCGAAATCCGTGGTTTTGGCAGCTTCTCGCTGCACTATCGTCCGCCGCGCCTGGGTCGCAACCCGAAGACCGGCGAATCGGTTGCCCTGCCGGGCAAGCATGTCCCCCATTTCAAGCCGGGCAAGGAACTGCGCGAGCGGGTCAGCAGTGTGCTGCCGCTGGACGCCGATCCGGCCTGAGCCTTCCGTCGCGCCACCGCGTGCGAATCCAGCCGCGAGTCGGATAAGCTACGGACTCCTGCCACTGGAGCTGTCGCATGAAGGTTTTTCGTCTGCTGGTCCTGCTGGCGGTGCTGATCCTTGGATTGATCATCGGTGCGGTCAACATGACCGCGATGTCGATCAACCTGCTGTTTACCCAACTGCACACCTCGGTGGGCGTGGCCCTGATCGCCGCGCTGCTGGTCGGTGTCGTGGTCGGTGCCGGGCTGGTGCTGGTGAGCGTGGTCATTCCGCTCTATGGCCAGCTGCGCCGCGCCAACAAGTCCGCTGTCGCCTCGCCGGCACCGGTTGCTTCCCCCCAATCTTTTGATGGACGTTGATCGAAGATGGATTTCGTCACCGAGTGGTTCTGGTTCTTCCTGTTCGTTCCGCTGGCCGCCCTGGCCGGGTGGGTGATCGGACGGCGTGGTGGTCAACGCCACGGTGACAGCCAGGTCAGCCGCCTGTCGAGCACCTATTTCCGTGGCCTGAACTACCTGCTCAATGAGCAGCCGGACAAGGCCATCGAGCTGTTCCTGCACATCGCCGAGCTGGACAAGGAAACCTTCGAGACCCAGGTCGCGCTGGGCCATCTGTTCCGCCGCCGTGGTGAAGTCGACCGCGCCATCCGCTTGCACCAGGGGCTGGTCAATCGCCATGACCTGAGTGACGCGCAGCGCGTGCAGGCCCTGCTGGCCCTGGGCGAGGACTACATGAAGTCCGGCCTGCTGGATCGCGCCGAGACCGTGTTCACCGAGCTGGCGCAGCTGGATCAGCGCGCACCGCAGGCGCTCAAGCACCTGATCGGCATCTACCAGGCCGAGCGCGACTGGGAAAAGGCGATCGACAACGCGACCCGTTTCGAGGACGTCACCGGCGAGCCGATGGGCAAGCTGATCGGGCAGTTCGAATGCGAACTGGCCGAACGTTTCCGTGGCGCCGGCAAGCTGGAAGAGGCGAGGGCGGCGATCGCCCGGGCCTACCAGGCCGACGCGATGTCGGTGCGCGCCGGCATCATCGAGGGCCGGCTGGAAACCGACGCGGGCAATCCGGAGGCCGCCGTGCGTGCCTTCGAGCGTGCCGCGCGCAACGACCCCGAATACCTGCCGGAACTGCTGCCGGCGCTGATGCAGAACTATCGCAAGGTCGGCGATCTGGCGGGCGCACGCGCGTTCCTGTCGGAGATGACCGAGCACTACCGCGGCATCGCCCCGGTACTGGCGCTGACCCGGCTGATGGAAGAGCAGGAAGGCGTGGCGCCGGCCCGTGCCTACCTCGGTCGCCAGCTCAAGGATCGCCCGTCGGTACGTGGCGAATCCGCGCTGATCGACCTGACCCTCGCCGAGGGAGCCGATTCCACCGCCACCCTGCATGACCTCAAGCACATCACCGACCAGTTGCTGGTGCGCAACCCGGCCTATCGCTGCACCCGCTGCGGCTTCGGTGCGCGTACCCACCACTGGCAGTGCCCGAGCTGCAAGGAGTGGGGGACGGTCAAGCCGCTGCTGAACTACGCGGTGCTGTGATCCATGCCCTGGCTTGTGATGGGCGCGCTGCTGGGGCTCGCCCTGCTGAGTGCGCTGCTGACCTGGGCTGCACGCGGCTATGCGCTGCGCCAGCAGTTGATGGACCAGCCCGGCGAACGCCGCAGCCATAGCGTCGCCACCCCGCGCGGTGGTGGCATCGCCATCGTCATCAGCCTGCTGGTGACGGCCGGCGTGGCCATCTGGGCATGGCCCGAAAGCACGCCGACGGTGCTGGTGGCCAGCCTTGGGCTGGTGCTGGTGGCCGGCATTGGCTGGTGGGACGACCACAAGCCCCTGCCGGCGATGCGTCGCCTGCTGGTGCATTTCATCGCCGCAGCGCTGCTGGCTGGCCTGGTCAAGGTGAATGGTGGCAGCTGGCTGCTGGCGGCGCTGGTGCTGCTGTTCACCGCCTCGCTGATCAACATCTGGAATTTCATGGACGGCATCAATGGCATTGCCGCCAGCCAGGCCGTCGTGGCGATGCTGGGGCTGGCACCGGTGCTGCCGTGGCCGTACTCGCTGGCTGCCGTGGCCCTGGGCCTGGCCTGCCTTGGATTCCTGCCGTTCAACTTCCCTCGGGCCCGGATCTTCATGGGTGATGTCGGAAGTGGCGCGCTGGGGTATGCGGTCGCCGCCGTGCTGGCGCTCGCCAGCGTGCGCACCGATATCAACTGGATCCTGCTGCTGGTACCGGTTTCGCCGTTCCTCGTGGACGCCGGCTTCACACTGCTGGCGCGCATCATTTCCGGACAACGCTGGATGGAACCCCATACCCAGCACGTCTACCAGCGCGCGGTGCAGGCAGGAGCCAGTCACCCCCAGGTGACAGGGATGTACTTTGCTTTGGGCCTGTTCAGTATTACAGTGTTCAATGTCTGCTCCAATTTGCAGCCGAGGTGGGAGGCTGCCGTGGCGATCACGTGGTTCATCGCGTTGAGCGTCCTCTGGCTCCTCCTGCGCAATGGAATGCGCCACCGACAAGGAAATACCTGACTTATGGCTTCACCCTGGCGGGACAGAATCCTCGGCCTGATGCCGCGTTCGGCCATCGTCTGCCACGACCTCTTCATGGTCTGGGCATGCTGGCAGTTGCTCCATGCAGGGCGCTACTCGATCCTGCCCAACGCCCCGGCGCTGCCCCTGTGGAACGTCGATACCACCCTGGTCCTGCTGCTGCAGGGCCTGGTGTTCTGGCGCGTGGGCCTGTACCGCGGCCTGTGGCGGTTCGCCAGCGTCAGCGACCTGCTGAACATCTTCAAGGCCAGCTTCATCGGCATGGTGGCCATCGTCCTGGTGCTGATGTGGAAGCGCTTCGACGGCGTACCGATGTCGGTGCTGGTGATCTATCCATTCGCGCTGTCGGCACTGCTGGGCGCGCCGCGCCTGCTGTACCGGGCCTGGAAGGACTACCAGGCGCTGCAGTCCGATTCCAGCGCCCGCCGCGTGTTGATCCTCGGCGCCGGCCAGGCTGCCGAAACCCTGGTGCGTGACCTGCGCCGTTCCGGCAACTTCGAGCCGGTCGGCCTGCTCGACGATGCACCGCACCTGCGTGGTGCCAAGCTGCAGGGCCTGCCGATCCTCGGCACCCTGGATGACGCGCCGACGGTGGTCCGCGAGACCGCTGCCAAGCTGCTGGTCATCGCCATGCCGTCGCTGGATGCCGCAGGTATGCAGCGTGTGGTCGCGATCTGCGAAAGCACCGGCGTGCAGTTCCGTACCGTGCCCAAGCTCAGTGACATCCTGCAGGGTCAGTCGCTGCCGGGTCAGCTGAAGGAAGTTGCGATCGAAGACCTGCTGGGCCGCAAGCCGATCATGCCGGACTGGAACCTGATCCGAGGCTGGTTGGGTGGGCGGACCGTGATGGTCACCGGCGCCGGTGGTTCGATCGGCTCGGAGCTGTGTCGTCAGTGCGCGCGGCACGGTGCGGGGCGCATCATCCTGCTGGAGATCAGTGAACTGCTGTTGCTGACCATCGAAGGCGAGCTGCGTCGCAGCTTCCCAGATGTCGAGATTGAGGCGGTGCTGGGCGACTGTGGCGACCCGGCGGTAATTCGCCACGCACTGTCACTGCACCCGGTCGATACCGCTTTCCATGCGGCCGCCTACAAGCATGTGCCGGTGCTGGAACGCCAGCTGCGTGAAGCGGTGCGCAACAACATCCTGGCGACCGAGAATGTCGCCCGCGCCTGTCTGGAAGCGCGCGTGGAGCATTTCGTGTTCATCTCCACCGACAAGGCGGTCGACCCGGTCAATGCGCTGGGTGCGAGCAAGCGCTACGCCGAGATGATCTGCCAGAGCCTGGACCAGAAGTCCACGCATACCCGTTTCGTCACGGTGCGCTTCGGTAATGTGCTGGCGTCGGCCGGCAGCGTGGTGCCGCTGTTCCGCGAGCAGATCCTGCGTGGCGGGCCGGTCACTGTCACCGACCCGGAAGTCAGCCGCTACTTCATGACCATTCCCGAGGCCTGCCAGCTGATCCTGCAGGCGGCCGCGTCGGCGTCGCATGGTGCGATCTACACCCTGGACATGGGTGAGCCGGTGCCGATCCGCGTGCTGGCCGAACAGATGATCCGCCTGACCGGCAAGCAGCCGTACAAGGACATCCAGATCATCTATACCGGCCTGCGTCCGGGCGAGAAGCTGCACGAGACGCTGTTCTATTCGGACGAAGACTACCGCTCGACCGCGCACCCGAAGATTCTCGAGGCCGGCGTGCGTACGTTCTCGCGCGACATGGTGCTGGGCAACGTTCCGCGCCTGCGCGAGGCGATTGCCAGCTACGACACCGCCAGCATCCAGGAAATTCTGTTTGCGACGATGCCGGAATTCTCGCCAATCGAACAGGATGCTTACATTTCATCCGCTAAAGTCGTGCCTTTTCCGGCACGTGAGGCCAACAGGCACCAATGAGCAAGCGAATTCGCAAAGCAGTTTTCCCGGTGGCAGGGCTGGGGACGCGTTTTTTGCCAGCAACCAAGACTGTGCCGAAGGAGATGCTGCCGATCATTGATCGGCCGCTGATCCAGTACGCAGTGGATGAAGCCATCGAAGCCGGCTGCGACACGCTGGTGTTCATCACCAACCGCTACAAGCACGCCGTCGCCGACTATTTCGACAAGGCCTACGAGCTGGAGCAGAAGCTCGAGCGCGCCGGTAAGCAGGAGCAGCTGGAGCTGATCCGCCACGTGCTGCCCAATGGCGTGCGCGCGATCTTCGTGACCCAGGCCGAGGCGCTGGGCCTTGGGCACGCGGTGCTGTGTGCCAAGGCGGTGATCGGCGACGAGCCGTTTGCCGTGCTGCTTCCCGACGACCTGATCTGGAACCGTGGTGCCGGTGCGCTGAAGCAGATGGCCGATCTCAACGAGGCCAGTGGCGCCAGCGTGATCGCGGTCGAAGACGTGCCGCACGAAAAGACCGCCAGCTACGGCATCGTCGCCACCGAGGCATTCGATGGCCGCAAGGGCCGCATTTCGCAGATCGTCGAGAAGCCGAAGCCGGAGGACGCGCCGAGCGACCTGGCCGTGGTGGGCCGCTACGTGCTGAGCCCGAAGATCTTCGAGCTGCTGGAACAGACCCAGACCGGTGCCGGTGGCGAGATCCAGCTGACGGATGCGATTGCCGAGCTGCTGAAGACTGAAGAAGTCGATGCCTATCGTTTCGAGGGCACCCGCTTCGACTGCGGTACGCACCTGGGTCTGGTGGAGGCGACGATCCGCTTCGCGCTGGACAACCCGAAGCTGGCCGGTCCGGCGCGGGAGAAGCTGGCGGCGATGCTGGCGGAATAAGGGTTTTATCAAGCGCTCCGTGCTGCGCCTTGATTGGTACGTGATGGGCGGGACGGGCGGGCCTTTGCAGGACACGCCGTAAACCCATCCCTGGGGGCTCGATGGCGCCATCCATGGCGCCAACGGTCCTGCAAAGGCCTACCCGTCCCGCCTGCCAGGTTTCCTGCGGGCGCGGACGGGAAGGGCGGAATCAAGGGCAAAGGCAAAAGCAAAAAAGGCAGCCAATGGCTGCCTTTTTTGCTTGTTGGGGTCGGATCCCTTTGCGCAGCAAGGGGCTCTGACCCCAGCTTTTGACCCTGCCTTTGCTCATCCCTCCGCCGCGCGGAATGCCGGGTGGCGCGGGTGGGTGAGGCTGCCCGGGACTGTCAGCGGCATGGATGCCGCTGCCAAGCCCCCAGGGACGGGTTCACGGCGTGTCCCGGGCAGTTTCACCCACCCGGGCCCTGCAAGCAGACCGACATCCAGCCGGCAACGCTCTGAACCTTACAGCGCCTCGAAAATACCCGCTGCGCCCATGCCGGTGCCGATGCACATCGTCACCATGCCGTACTTCTGCTGGCGACGACGCAGGCCGTGCAGCAGGGTCGCGGTACGGATCGCGCCGGTGGCACCCAACGGGTGGCCCAGGGCAATGGCGCCGCCCAGCGGGTTGACCTTGCTCGGGTCCAGGCCGCAATCGCGGATCACTGCCAGCGACTGCGCGGCGAACGCTTCGTTCAGTTCAATCCAGTCCAGCTGGTCCTGGGTCAGGCCGGCCTGCTTCAGTGCCTTCGGGATCGCGGCGATCGGGCCGATGCCCATCACTTCCGGGCGCACGCCGGCCACCGAGAAGCTGACGAAACGGGCCAGCGGGGTCAGGCCGTAGTCCTTGATCGCCTGTTCCGAGGCCAGCAACACCGCGCCAGCGCCATCGCTCATCTGCGACGAGTTACCGGCGGTGACGGTGCCGCCGAACTGGCCGTTGCGGAACACCGGGCGCAGCTTGGCCAGGCCTTCGGCCGAGGAGTCCGGGCGCGGGCCTTCGTCGGTGTCGGCGATCTTGTTGCGGGTGATGATGCGCTGGCCGTCGGCCAGGTCCGGCAGGTGCGAGACGATCTCGTACGGGCTGATCTCGTCCTTGAACTCGCCGTTCTGGATCGCGGCCATGGCCTTCTGGTGCGAGGCCAGGGCGAAGGCGTCCTGGTCTTCGCGCGAGACCTTCCACTCTTCAGCCACCTTCTCGGCGGTGATGCCCATGCCGTAGGCGATGGCGACGTGGTCGTTGTCGAACACGCTCGGCGCCATGGCGATCTTGTTGCCCATCATCGGCACCATCGACATCGACTCGGTGCCACCGGCCAGCATCAGGTCGGCGTTGCCCAGGCGGATCGCGTCGGCGGCCTGCGCCACGGCCTGCAGGCCGGAGGAACAGAAGCGGTTCACGGTCTGCGCCGCGATGGTGTTCGGCAGGCCAGCCAACAGCACGCCGATGCGTGCCACGTTCATGCCCTGCTCGGCTTCCGGCATGGCGCAGCCGATGATCGCGTCATCGATGCGGTTGACGTCCACGCCCGGGGCCTGGGCGACGACGCTGCGCAGCACGTGCGCAAGCATGTCATCGGGACGGGTGTTGCGGAACATGCCCTTGGGCGCCTTGCCGACCGGGGTACGGGTGGCGGCGACGATGTAGGCGTCCTGGATTTGCTTGGTCATTGCAGTGATCTCTCGAATTTTTTAGCCGGAGTGCCGACCAACGGTCGGCACCCACCAGAGGCAGAGGAGTGCCGACCAACGGCCGGCACCCGCCATCAATCAGTTACGCAGCGGCTTGCCGGTCTTCAGCATGTGCGCGATGCGGGCCTGGGTCTTTTCCTGCTGGGCCAGTTCGACGAAGTGCTTGCGCTCCAGGGTCAGCAGCCACTCTTCGTCGACCAGGGTGCCGCGGTCGACCTTGCCGCCGCACAGCACGGTGGCGATGCGCTCGGCGATCTCGTAGTCGTACGGGCTGATGAAACGGCCTTCCAGCATGTTGACCAGCATCATCTTGAAGGTGGCGATACCCACGTCACCGGCGACCTGGATGCGGCGTGCCGGCAGCGGCGGACGATAGCCCGCTTCGGCCAGCGCACGCGCTTCGGCCTTGGCGATGTGCAGCGCCTCGTAGCTGTTGAACACCACCTTGTCGGTGCTGCGCAGCAGGCCCAGTTCCTTGGCGTTGACCGCCGAGTTGGACACCTTGGCCATCGCCACGGTCTCGAAGGTCTTCTTCAGCTCGGCGAACACGTCGCCGCCCGGGCCCGCGGCCTGCGAGGCGCGCACGGCCAGTTCCTTCAGGCCACCACCGGCCGGCAGCAGGCCGACGCCAGCCTCGACCAGGCCGATGTAGCTTTCCAGGAAGGCCACGGTCTTGGCGCTGTGCATCTGGAACTCACAGCCGCCACCCAGGGCCAGGCCGCGCACGGCAGCCACCACCGGCACCAGCGAGTATTTGATGCGCTGGCTGGTGCGCTGGAAGTTGGCAACCATTTCTTCGAACTGGTCGACCTTGCCGGCCTGCAGCAGGCCCAGCGCGCCGGCCAGGTCGGCGCCGGCGGAGAAGGGTTCCTTCTGCTGCCAGATCACCAGGCCCTGGAAGTCCTTCTCGGCGCGGCTGACGCATTCCTGCAGGCCGTCCAGCACCTGGTCGGAAACGGTGTTCATCTTGGTCTTGAAGCTGACCACGGCGATGCCATCACCGTCGTGCCACATGCGCAGGCCGTCGTTCTCGAACACGGTCTCGCCCGGTGCGAACTTTTCGCCCAGCAGCGGATCCGGGAAACGCTGGCGCTGGTACACCGGCAGCGACGAGCGCGGCAGCTTGGCGTTGCGCGACGGGCTGTAGCTGCCTTCGGCGGCATGCACGCCGTCGCGGCCATCGAACACCCAGTCCGGCAGCGGGGCGTTGCTCATGCTCTTGCCGGCAACGATGTCATCGGCGATCCACTGCGCGACCTGCTTCCAGCCGGCGGCCTGCCAGGTTTCGAACGGGCCCAGCGACCAGCCGTAGCCCCAGCGGATGGCCAGGTCGACGTCGCGCGCGGTCTCGGCGATGTCGGCCAGGTGGTAGGCGCTGTAGTGGAACAGGTCGCGGAAGGTCGCCCACAGGAACTGTGCCTGCGGGTGCTGGCTCTCGCGCAGCTTGGCGAACTTCTCGGCCGGGTTCCTGATCTTCAGGATCTCGACCACTTCCGGTGCGGCTGCGCGATCAGCCGGACGGTAGTCCTGCTTCTCCAGGTCCAGCACCACGATGTCCTTGCCGACCTTGCGGAAGATGCCGGCACCGGTCTTCTGGCCCAGTGCGCCCTTGGAAATCAGCGCATCCAGCCACTTCGGCGACTTGAAGAACTCATGCCACGGATCATTCGGCAAGGTGTCGCCCATGGTCTTGATGACGTGCGCCATGGTGTCCAGGCCGACCACGTCGGAGGTGCGGTAGGTGGCCGACTTCGGGCGGCCGACCAGCGGGCCGGTCAGGCCGTCCACTTCATCGAAGCCCAGGCCGAACTGCTGGGTGTGGTGGATGGTCGACAGGATCGAGAACACGCCGATGCGGTTGCCGATGAAGTTCGGGGTGTCCTTGGCGTACACCACGCCCTTGCCCAGGGTGGTGACCAGGAATTCTTCCAGGCCTTCCAGCACCGCAGCGTCGGTGGTGGTGGCCGGGATCAGCTCGGCCAGGTGCATGTAGCGCGGCGGGTTGAAGAAGTGCACGCCGCAGAAGCGATGGCGCAACTGCTCGGGCAGCACGTCGGCCAGCTTGTTGATGCCCAGGCCCGAGGTGTTGGAGGCCAGCACGGCGTGGTCGGCCACGAACGGCGCGATCTTCTTGTACAGGTCCTGCTTCCAGTCCATGCGCTCGGCAATGGCCTCGATGATCAGGTCGCAGTCCCTCAGCTGCTCCAGGCCGGACTCGTAGTTGGCCGGGGTGATGGCTTCGGCCAGCGACTTGCTGGCCAGCGGTGCCGGGCTCAGCTTGCCCAGGTTGGCGATCGCCTTCAGCACGATGCCGTCGGCCGGACCTTCCTTCGCAGGCAGGTCGAACAGCACGGTGTCGACGCCAGCGTTGGTGAGGTGGGCGGCGATCTGGGCACCCATGACGCCGGCACCCAGCACGGCGGCGCGGCGGACTAGCAGGGAATTGGACATGGTGTAGGGCCTTTGTTGGTCAGCAGTTACTGGGTGGAATCAAAGGGAAGCGGGCAGGGCGCTGGCGCGAGCGGCGGCGCGGAACCCGGCTTCGGCGAAATGGATCAGTTCGTGGGCGGCATGGGCACGATGCGCCGCTTCGGTGACACCGGCGGGACGCTTGATCAGCCCGAAGTCGGCCATGGCATAGGTGAGCGAGCCGGCCAGGAAGTCCAGGCGCCAGTACAGCTCTTCCTTGCTCAGGTCGGGCACGCACTCGCCGATGGCCTTGCCGAACGCGCGCAGCACGTGGCCGTAGTGATCGGACAGGAACTTGCGCAGGTTGTCGTTCTTCTCGGCGTAGGCGCGGGCGATCACGCGCACGAAGGCGCCGCCGTTCTGGCGGTCCTGGGCCAGCGCCAGGGCCGGCTCGACGAAGGCGGCCAGCACCGGGCGCAGCTGCCCGGGGTGTTCGGCGCGGGCGCGCTCGAGCTGTGACAGGCGGGCGCCGGTCATCTCGTCCATGCGGCGGCGGAACACCTCGTTGACCAGGTTTTCCTTGGAGCCGAAGTGGTAGTTGACCGCAGCGATGTTGACGTCGGCCTGGCTGGTCACCTGGCGCAGCGACGTGCCGGCGAAGCCGTGCTGTGCGAACAGCTCCTCGGCCGCGCCGAGAATGCGGTCCTTGGTCGAGAAGTGGGCGGGTTTGGCCATCGGCGGGCGGGCCTTAATCAAACGATTGTTTGATACTAGGACCAGACGGTAGCGTATGGCATTTTGCAGTGCAGCAAAAATGCCTGCGGCGGTCAGAATCCGCTCAGGTGGGTGAATGGGCGGGGCGGGGTCGGATCCCCGAACGGGGCTCCGACCCCAACGGTGGGCCCGGAATAGGGGGCAGAGCCCCTGCGGGGATCTGACCACCGGCCGCAACGGCGTTGCCGGCCAGCGGCCGGCACTACCACCCTGCCGCTTTATCTTTTACAATTCGCCTACGTTTATCAGGCTAAGCCCGCGTCCCGACGCGGGTTTTTTTCATGTTACCCTTCGGGCCATCAGCGGCCCGATTCCATTGGAGACATCCCATGGCGCTGGAGCGCACCCTTTCGATCATCAAGCCGGACGCCGTTGCCAAGAACGTCATCGGCGAAATCTACGCCCGCTTCGAGAAGGCCGGCCTGAAGGTCGTGGCCGCCAAGTACAAGCAGCTGTCGCGCCGTGAAGCCGAAGGCTTCTACGCCGTGCACCGCGAGCGTCCGTTCTTCAACGCGCTGGTCGAGTTCATGATCTCCGGCCCGGTGATGATCCAGGCCCTGGAAGGCGAGAACGCCGTCCTGGCCCACCGCGACCTGCTGGGCGCCACCAACCCGAAGGAAGCCGCTGCGGGCACCATCCGCGCCGACTTCGCCGAATCCATTGATGCCAACGCCGCCCACGGCTCGGACTCGGTCGAGAATGCCGCGATTGAAATCGCCTACTTCTTCGCCGCCACCGAAGTCGTTTCGCGCTGAGAGTAATGCCGTGAACGAGGTCGTACAGTCCCCCGCCATCCAGCCGCTGCCGAAGTCGGCACCCACGGCTGGCAAGCAGAACCTGCTCGACCTCGATCGCGCGGGCCTGGAGAAGTTCTTCGTCGAGGTTCTCGGCGAGAAGAAGTTCCGTGCCCATCAGGTGATGAAGTGGATCCACCATCGCTACGTCACCGACTTCGATGAAATGACCGACCTCGGCAAGGTCCTGCGCGCCAAGCTGCAGGCCCATGCCGAGGTGCTGGTTCCCAACATCGTGTTCGACAAGCCCTCCGCCGACGGCACCCACAAGTGGCTGCTGGCGATGGGCGTGGATGGCAAGAACGCCATCGAGACCGTGTACATCCCGGACAAGACCCGCGGCACGCTGTGCGTGTCCTCGCAGGTCGGTTGCGGGCTGAACTGCACGTTCTGCTCCACCGCCACCCAGGGCTTCAACCGCAACCTGACCACCGCCGAGATCATCGGCCAGGTGTGGGTTGCCGCACGCCACTTGGGCAACGTGCCGCACCAGATGCGCCGCCTCACCAACGTGGTGATGATGGGCATGGGCGAGCCGCTGATGAATTTCGACAATGTCGTGCGCGCCATGAGCGTGATGCGCGACGACCTGGGCTACGGCCTGGCCAACAAGCGCGTGACCCTGTCGACCTCCGGCCTGGTGCCGCAGATCGACCGCCTGTCCGCCGAAAGCGACGTGTCGCTGGCGGTGTCGCTGCACGCGCCCAACGATGCGCTGCGCGAGACCCTGGTGCCGCTCAACAAGAAGTACCCGATCGCCGAGCTGATGGCCTCGTGCGCACGCTACCTGCGCGCCAACAAGCGCCGCGAATCGGTCACCTTCGAATACACCCTGATGAAGGGCATCAACGACAAGCCCGAGCATGCCCGCGAATTGGCCCGCCTGATGCGCCAGTTCGACAACGCGGTGCAGGCCAAGGATTCGGGCAAGGTCAACCTGATCCCGTTCAACCCGTTCCCGGGTACCCGCTACGAGCGTTCGGAAGAAGCGCACATCCGCGCCTTCCAGAAGATCCTGCTCGACAGCAACGTGCTGACCATGGTCCGTCGCACCCGTGGCGACGACATCGACGCCGCCTGTGGCCAGCTCAAGGGCCAGGTGATGGACCGCACCCGCCGCCAGGCGGAGTTCAACAAGACGCTGCAGGCGGGGAAGGGGAGCGATGCCGCGGCCTGACCGCCTCTGGCTGGCGCTTCTCGCAGGCGTGCTGGCCGTTGCGGTCGGCGGCTGCAAATCCCATCCCAAGGCCAAGCTCGGGCCGAGCCAGGCGCCGGTCTATTCGGTGGGTGACCCGGAAAGCGTGCGGCGCGAAGTGCGCTGGCGCGACCTGTTGACCCTGGCGACCCGCGACATGCAGGTCGGCAATCTCGACGCCGCCGAGCGCAAGGTGCGCGAAGCACTGAAGCTGGCGCCCGAGGCTCCCGATGCGCTGGTGCTGCAGGCCGGCATCGATGACCGTCGTGGCCGCACCCGCCAGGCGGGCGAGAATTTCCGCAAGGCCGCCGAGCTGGCGCCGCAGCGCGGAGACGTGCTCAACAACTACGGTGCCTGGCTGTGCCAGCAGGGCCAGCCGGCCGAATCGCTGGCCTGGTTCGACCGGGCGCTGCAGGCGCCGGGCTATGCCACTCCGGGCGAGGCGCAGGCCAATGCCGGCAGCTGCGCCCTGGACGCGGGCCAGCTCGATCGGGCCGAACGCGACCTGCGTGCGGCCCTCGTCGCGGCGCCGGCCAACCCGGTCGCGCTGGAGTCGATGGCCCAGCTGAGCTTCCGCCAGGGCCGCTACATGGAGGCTCGGGCCTTCGCCGAACGTAGGATTGCGGCTGCACCCGCAACGCGTTCCGTGTTACAACTTGCGTCTCAAATCGAAGCGAGGCTGGGCGATCGGGCGGCATCTGATCGTTATCTGCAGCGGATTCGACAGGAATTTCCGCAGGAAGCGGGCTCCTAACTCCAGGGTTGATGCATTGTGATTGATGACCAGACTGTGAGCGCTCTCGAGACTGCGGCCGGCTGCGGCACCCGCCTGCGCCAGGCCCGCGAAGCGGCCGGACTGACCCTCGAAGATGTCGGCTCGCGCCTGCGCATGCCGGTCCAGGTGGTCAAGTCGCTGGAAGAAGAACAATGGCAGAAGCTGGGGGCGCCGGTGTTCGTGCGCGGCCAGCTGCGCAGCTACGCGCGCCTGCTCGACGTGGACGTGGGCCAGCTGCTGGAACAGGCCCAGGTCGGCCCGGTGGTTCCGCCCACCCTGGTCAGCCATACCCATACCCCGCGTGCGCGCCGCATCGCCGAGAACCTCGGCCGGCGCGTGCTGTACGTCGGCATCACCGCCGTGCTGGCGGTGCCGGTGTGGTTCGCCACCCGTGGCCACTTCGACGGCAGCGCGACCCCGTCGCCGAGCACCGCCTCGCTGGACGTGATCCCGGCCGCCGTGCCGGTCACCCCGTCCGCGGCCGGGGCCGAGGCTGCCGCGCCGGCCGAAGCGACCACTGCCCCGGCCAGCAAGCCGGCGGCGACCCCGTACGTGGCCTCGCTGGCCCCGGTGCCGCGCCCGGCGCCGGCCCCGGCGGCTGCCGGCAACGCGCTGGAAATGCAGTTCAGCGGCGACAGCTGGGTCGACATCGGCGGTCCGGACGGCAGCACCGTCGAGAAGGCGCTGATCAAGTCCGGCGAGACCCGCAGCTTCACGCCGGGCCAGGTGACCCGGGTGACCCTGGGCAACGCCTCGGCGGTCCAGGTTCAGCAGAACGGCGCTATCGTCGATCTGACCCCCTACCAGCGAGCCAACGTGGCACGCTTTCAGGTATCCTCTGAAGGCTCCGTAGTCCCGGTTTCGCACTGAGGCGCGGTTTCACCACCTTCGATTAATCCCAATGGTCCCTCCCGACGGGCGGGGCGAGAGTACGCATGGCGATCGACGATCTGCTCGACGAGCACGAACAAAGTGAACGCGTCCGCAGCTGGCTGCGGAAGAATGGCGCCAGCATCCTCGGTGGCGTAGTCATCGCCATCGGTGCCATTGCCGGCTGGCAGTGGTACCAGAAGGATCAGGGCGGCAAGCTGGCCTCGGCCAATGTCGAGTACCAGAAGGCCCTGCAGGGCCTGCAGCAGAACAAGCTTGACGACGCCGCCAAGGCGGTCAAGGCGCTCGAAGCCGGCCCGTCCAGCATCTACGGCGACCTCGCGGCGCTGCAGCTGGCCAAGGCCCAGGTCGACGCCGGCAAGAATGAAGAGGCACTGGCCACCCTGCGCAATGTGAAGGTCGAGGGTGACCTGCAGCGCGTGGTCGACCAGCGTGTGGCCCGCCTGCTGGTGGCCACCGGCAAGAGCGACGAGGCGATCAAGCTGCTGGGCAGCGCCACCGACAGCAGCAGCCTGGAAATCCATGGCGATGCGCTGATGGCGCAGGGCAAGCGCGATGACGCCCGTGCACAGTACGAGAAGGCGCTGAAGACGCTGGACGTGGCAGCGCCGCAGCGGCGCCTGCTGGAAACCAAGGTTATGGACGCCGGCGGCACCGTCGCCGCCCCTGCGGAGTCGGTTTGATGAGTCAGAAGGTCATGATCACCCGCGTCGCCACCGTGCTCCTGATGGGCATGGCCCTGACCGGCTGCAGCACCATGAAGGGCTGGTTCGCCGGCAAGGACGCGGCCGCGAAGAAGGCACAGGAACCGGCTGAGCTGGTCAAGTTCGAGCCGACCCTGAAGGTCAGCAAGGCCTGGTCGGTCAACCTCGGCAAGGGCGAGCGCCGCATTGGCGTGCGCCAGGGCCCGGCGGTGGCCAACGGCCACGTGTTCGCTGCGGCGATCACCGGTGGCGTGCACGCCATCGACCTGCAGACCGGCAAGAAGGTCTGGACCTGGGAGCCGAAGAAGGAAAAGAAGAAGGCCAAGCTGCGCCTGTCCGGTGGCCCGGGGGTCGGTGAGAACCTGGTCGTGATCGGCACGCTGGACGGCCAGGTCATCGCGCTGGACATCAACGATGGCAGCGAAAAGTGGCGGGCCCGTGTTCCGGGTGAAGTCATCGCCGCGCCGGCCGTTGCCCAGGGCATGGTCTACGTGCGCAGCAACGATGGCCGCGTCACCGGCTTCGATGCCGGCAATGGCACCCAGAAGTGGTTCAACCCGAGCGAACTGCCGGCGCTGACCGTGCGCGGCAACGCGCCGGTGGTGACCGGCCCGGGCGTGCTGTTCATCGGCAAGGACGAGGGCGCGGTTGCAGCCCTGGCCCAGCAGGATGGCCGCACCCTGTGGGAACAGAACCTCGGCAACGGCGAAGGCCGCACCGAGCTGGAGCGCATGGCGGACGTTGACGGCGCTCCGGTGCTGGAGGGCAACACCCTCTACGTGAGCAGCTTCAAGAACCAGACCATGGCCATCGAAGGCCCGACCGGTCGCCCGCTGTGGGCGCGCGACCATGGCGGTGCGGGTGGCGTGGCGGTGTCGTCGGGCAATGTGTTCGTCACCGACAACAAGGGCGGCGTGTTCGGCCTGGACAAGGCCAGCGGCGCTGCCATGTGGTCGCAGACCGCGCTGGCCCGTCGTTCGCTGACCGGCCCGGCGCTGCACGGCGACTACGTGGTGGTCGGCGACTACAAGGGATACGTGCACTGGCTGCAGGCGTCCGATGGTGCAATGGCGGCACGGGCAAAAAGTGGCGGCGACGCCCTGTTGGCCCAGCCGATCGTCGCAGACGGGGTGCTGCTGGTGCAGAACGTTGATGGCAAGCTGACCGCCTTCCGGTTGGCAAATTAAAAATTGGAGTAATCGCGATGCTGCCTTTGGTCGCCCTGGTTGGACGGCCGAATGTCGGCAAGTCGACTATTTTCAATGCGCTGACGCGCACCCGTGACGCGCTGGTCCATGACCAGCCCGGCGTCACCCGCGACCGCAACTACGGTGTCTGTCGCCTGGACGAGGACAATCATTTCCTCGTCGTCGACACCGGCGGTATCGCGGAAGAGGAAGAGGGACTGGCAGGGGCTACCACCCGCCAGGCCCGCGCCGCTGCGGCGGAAGCCGACCTGATCCTGTTCGTGGTCGATGCCCGTGAGGGTACCTCGGCGATGGACGACGAGATCCTGGCCTGGCTGCGCAAGCTGTCGCGCCCGACGCTGCTGCTGATCAACAAGATCGACGGCACCGACGAGGACACCGTGCGTTCGGAGTTCGCCCGTTACGGATTCGGCGAGATGCTGACCGTGTCGGCCGCGCATCGCCAGGGCCTGGACGACCTGCTGGACGAAGTGATCCAGCGCCTGCCGGAAGAAGGCAGCGGCGAAGAGCTGGACAACGATCCGAACCGCATCCGCATCGCCTTCGTCGGCCGCCCGAACGTGGGCAAGTCGACCCTGGTCAATCGCATCCTCGGCGAGGAGCGCATGATCGCCTCCGATGTGCCGGGCACCACCCGCGACTCGATCGCGGTGGACCTGGAGCGTGACGGCCGCGAATACCGCCTGATCGATACCGCCGGCCTGCGTCGTCGTTCGCGCGTGGACGAGGTCGTCGAGAAGTTCTCGGTGGTCAAGACCATGCAGTCGATCGAGCAGTGCCAGGTGGCCGTGCTGATGCTCGACGCCACCGAAGGCGTGACCGACCAGGACGCCACTGTGCTCGGTGCCGTGCTCGACGCCGGCCGCGCGTTGGTGATCGCCATCAACAAGTGGGATGGCCTGACCGAGTACCAGCGTGAGCAGGCCGAAACCATGCTGTCGCTGAAGCTGGGCTTCGTGCCGTGGGCCGAGTCCGTGCGCATCTCGGCCAAGCATGGCTCGGGCCTGCGTGAGCTGTTCCGTGCGGTGCACCGTGCGCACGAATCGGCGAACAAGACCTTCACAACCAGTGAAGTGAACAAGGCGCTGGAAGTGGCTTACGAGACCAATCCGCCGCCGACCATCCGCGGCCATGTCTCCAAGTTGCGTTACGTGCACCCGGCCGGGGCAAACCCGCCGACCTTCATCGTGCACGGCACGCGCCTGAAGGAGCTGCAGGAATCGTACAAGCGCTACCTGGAGAACTTCTTCCGCAAGCGCTTCAAGCTGATCGGCACGCCGGTGAGCTTCATCTTCCGCGAGGGTACCAACCCGTACGAGGGCAAGAAGAACGTCCTCACCGAGCGGCAGGTCAAGGCCAAGCGGCGCTTGATGAAGCACGTCAAGGGCAAGTGATGCAGAAAAAGGCGGCCGCAGGGCCGCCTTTTTCGTTCGCGCTCCCACCGGTAGTGCCGGCCGCTGGCCGGCAACCTCCCGTCGTCTGACGCGTTCTTGGCCATGCCGGTCAGCGGCCGGCACTACCCCATGTTTGCAGATATCGGTCAAGGCGGGCCGACGCCACGTGCGCGATAATGCGGCCATGAGCATCCAAGAGATTTCCCCTGCGCAGGCGCGCGAGCGCCAGGCCCATGGCGCCGTGCTGATCGATGTACGCGAGGCGCATGAACGGGCCGGCGGCATGGCCGAGGGCGCGCGCGGCGTGGCCAAGGGCGAGCTGCAGGCCGACCCGGCCGCGCATCTGCCGCGGCACGACCAGGAAATCCTGCTGATCTGCCAGAGCGGCAAGCGCTCGGCCGACGCCGCGCAGTTCCTGCTGGAGGTCGGCTACACCCACATCGCTTCCGTGACGGGCGGCACCGTGGCGTGGCGCGAGCAGTCGCTGCCGCTGGTGCAGCCGCTGGCCAGTGCTGCCGACCGCGACTTCTACGACCGCTATTCGCGCCATCTGCTGCTGCCGCAGGTGGGCGAGGCCGGCCAGCGGCGTCTGCAGCAATCACGCGTGCTGGTGCTGGGTGCAGGTGGCCTGGGCGCACCGGCCGGCTTCTATCTGGCCGCCGCTGGGGTAGGGCATCTGCGCTTCGCCGACCATGACCGCGTGGAGCGTAGCAACCTGCACCGGCAGATCGTGCATACCGAAGCCAGCGTCGGCCAGCTCAAGGTTGATTCCGCGCGCGAGCGGCTGCTGGCGCTGAACCCGTCGATCGAGGTTGAGGCCGTGCCCGAGCGGGTCACCTCCGAGAACGTGGATGCGTTGCTGGAGGGCGTGGATGTGGTGCTGGATGGGTCGGACAACTTCCCGCTGCGCTACCTGCTCAACGACGCCTGCATCAAGCACGCCACGCCACTGGTGTATGCCGCCATCGAGCGCTTTGACGGCCAGGTAAGCGTGTTTGACGCCGGCCGCCAGCGCGGCGTGGCGCCGTGCTACCGCTGCCTGTTCCCCGAGCCGCCGCCGCCGGAATTCGCGCCGAACTGCTCCGAGGCGGGTGTGCTGGGCGTGCTGCCCGGCCTGGCCGGTGTGCTGCAGGCCACCGAGGTGCTGAAGCTGCTGCTGGGTATTGGTGAGCCGCTGGTGGGGCGGCTGCTGCGCTTCGATGCGCTGGGCATGCGCTTCCGCGAGACCGGCATCCGGCCGGACCCGCAGTGCCTGGTGTGCGCGCCGGGAGTGCCGTTCCCGGGGTATATCGATTACGCCGCGTTTTGCCGGGGCGGCTCTCTGTAGAGTCGAGCCATGCTCGACTGCTCTGCGCGATGAGGCCAAAAAGGAGTCGAGCATGGCTCGACTCTACAAGGCATGGTTTCAGGATGATCTTGGGGGTCGCTCCCGGCATCGTTCCACATCCAAGACAATCCGACGCAACATGCGTGCTATTGCCGTCATCGGCATTGCTCTATTGTTGAACCCGATTCTGGATCTTGGGGAAAACACCGCATGGCGGTAGAAGCAGCGACCAGCGAGCTGGTCAAGGTCGTCGCCCTGCTGGGCGCGGCGGTGGTGATGGTGCCCCTGTTCCGCCGGGCCGGCCTGGGCTCGGTGCTGGGCTACTTCGCTGCTGGCCTGGCGATCGGACCGTTCGGGCTGGGCTGGTTCTCCGACCCGCAGGCGATCCTGCATACCGCCGAGCTCGGCGTGGTGATGTTCCTGTTCGTGATCGGCCTGGAAATGCGGCCGTCGCACCTGTGGAGCCTGCGCAAGGAAATCTTCGGGCTGGGCACCCTGCAGATCGTCACCTGTGCGCTGGTGCTGACCAGCATCGCCAAGCTGTTCGGCTTGCCGTGGCAGGTGGCCTTCATCGGCGCCACCGGCTTCGTGCTCACCTCCACCGCAGTGGTGATGCAGCTGCTGGCCGAGCGCGGTGACATCGCGCTGCCGTCGGGGCAGAAGATCGTCTCCATCCTGCTGTTCGAAGACCTGCTGATCGTGCCGTTGCTGGCGCTGGTGGCCTGGATGGGGCCGAGTGCGGGCAGTGCCGATGGCGAAGGCTCGCGCTGGCTGTCGGTGGCGATCGGCGTCGGTGCCATCGTCGGCCTGGTACTGGTCGGCCGCTTCCTGCTCAACCCGCTGTTCCGCCTGCTGGCCGAATCGAAGGCACGTGAGGTGATGACCGCCGCCGCGTTGCTGGTGGTGCTGGGTGCGGCGCTGCTGATGCAGCTGTCCGGCCTGTCGATGGCGATGGGCGCGTTCCTGGCCGGCGTGCTGCTGAGCGAGTCGACCTTCCGCCACCAGATCGAGGCGGACATTGAACCGTTCCGCGGCATCCTGCTCGGCCTGTTCTTCCTCAGCGTGGGCATGGCGCTGGACCTGAGCGTGGTGGCCGCGCACTGGCAGCTGATCCTCGGCCTGGTGCTGGCGTTGATGGCGGCCAAGGCGCTGTGCATCTACGTGGTGGCGCGCGTGATGGGCAGCGACCACGCGCAGGCGCTGGACCGTGGCGTGCTGATGGCGCAGGGCGGCGAGTTCGCCTTCGTGTTGTTCTCCGCCGCCGCATCGGCCGGCGTGATCAACCTGGAGATCAATGCCAACTTCACCGCCGTGGTGGTGCTGTCGATGGCGCTGACGCCGCTGGTGGTGCTGGTCTACAAGCGCATCGCGCCGAAGCCGACGGTGAACATGGACGGCGTGGACGAAGCCGAGGGCCTGTCCGGCAGCGTGCTGCTGATCGGCTTCGGCCGCTTCGGCCAGGTCGCCAGCCAGTCGCTGCTGGCGCGCGACGTGGACGTGACCATCATCGACAACGATGTGGAGATGATCCAGAGCGCCGCGCGCTTCGGTTTCAAGATCTATTACGGCGATGGCACGCGCCTGGATGTGCTGCATGCCTCGGGTGCCGCCACTGCGCGCGCGATTGCGGTGTGCGTGGACAAGGCCGAGGCCGCCGACCGCATTGTTGAGCTGGTGGCGCACGAGTTCCCGCAGGCCAAGCTGATGGTGCGTTCGTTCGATCGCGAGCATTCGCTGCGGCTGATCCATGCCGGTGTCGATTTCCAGATCCGCGAGACGTTTGAATCGGCGGTGTTGTTTGGTCAGGCCGCGCTGGTGGAGCTGGGTGCGGATGAGGACGACGCGGTGGAGATTGCCGAGCAGATCCGCCGCCGCGACGCCGAGCGCTTCGAGCTGGAGATTGCCGGTGGTGGCTTGAATGCGGGCGCGCGGATGATCTACGGCAACAGCCCGCAGGGCGTACCGACGCCGACGCCGTTCACCGCGCCGAAGCGGGCAAGCAAGACGCTGAACCCGCAGGATGTGCCGGAGGAGGAAGAGTAGCCCCGGTAGTGCCGGCCGCTGGCCGGCAGATACGGAAACGTTCCGACGTCACGAGGTTGTCGGCCAGCGGCCGGCACTACCGGTGCGCGGTGTCGACGCGTAGCGGTGGGCGAGGGGGGCCTGAATCAGGGACAATAGCGTCCCCGCCGCCCCACGCCTGCTCCCGATGACCGATTCCGCCCCCCAGCTTCCTGCCCGCATCCTTGATGGCCGCCGCATCGCCGAGGACCTGCTCGACAGCCTGAAGGTGCGCGTCGACGCGCGCGTGGCCGCCGGCGGCAGCCGCCCGGGCCTGGCCGTGGTGCTGGTCGGTGGCGACCCGGCCTCGACCGTGTACGTGCGCAACAAGCGCCGTGCCGCCGAGAAGGTCGGCATCGAAGCGCATGACTACGATCTGCCGGCCGGTACCACCGAAGCCGAGCTGCTCGACCTGATCGACCAGCTCAACGCCGATCCGAAGATCAACGGCATCCTGATCCAGCTGCCGCTGCCGGGCATCCCCGACGCGCGCCGGCTGATCCAGCGCATCGACCCGCGCAAGGATGTGGACGGCTTCCACCCGGAAAACGTCGGCCACCTGGCCCTGCGCGAGTTCGGCCTGCGCCCGTGCACCCCGCGCGGCATCACCACGCTGCTGGGCCACACCGACCAGCCGGTGCGCGGCCGCAACGCCACCATCGTGGGCGTGAGCAACCACGTCGGTCGCCCGATGGGCCTGGAGCTGCTGATTGCCGGCTGCACCGTGACCAGCTGCCACAAATTCACCCCCAAGGACGTGCTGGAACAGGCCGTGCGCAACGCCGACATCCTGGTGGTGGCGGTGGGCCGCCCGGGCATCGTGCCGGGCGAGTGGGTGAAGCCGGGCGCGGTGGTGATCGACGTGGGTATCAACCGGTTGGACGACGGCCGCCTGGTGGGCGATGTTGGGTTTGAGGCCGCTGCCCAGCGGGCCAGCTGGATCACCCCGGTGCCGGGTGGCGTGGGACCGATGACCGTGGCCACGTTGATGCAGAACACCCTGGAAGCGGCGGAAGCGCTGAGCTGACCTCACCTGGGGCTGGTCTCAGGTGTCTGAGGGTTAGTGCGGACCAACGGTCCGCACCCACCTAAAGCGGCTGGATCTGGCCCTTGGGTCTGCTCGCGAGATGTGCTGCTGGTGGGTGCCGACCGTTGGTCGGCACAATGCCAGAGGGGTGGGGCTCCTGCTGGGGCACTGGTGTCTGAGAGAGTGCGGACCAACGGTCCGCACCCACCTAAAGCGGCTGGATCTGGCCCTTGGGTCTGCTCGCGAGATGTGCTGCTGGTGGGTGCCGACCGTTGGTCGGCACAATGCCAGAGGGGTGGGGCTCCTGCTGGGGCACTGGTGTCTGAGAGAGTGCGGACCAACGGTCCGCACCCACCTAAAGAGGCTGGATCTGGCCCTTGGGTCTGCTCGCGAGATGTGCTGCTGGTGGGTGCCGACCGTTGGTCGGCACAATGCTGGGGCACAGGTGTCTGAAGGGTAGTGCGGACCAACGGTCCGCACCCACCTAAAGCGGCTGGATCTGGCCCTTGGGTCAGCGAGATGTGCTGCTGGTGGGTGCCGACCGTTGGTCGGCACAATGCCGGTGCGCAGGTGTATGAAGGTAATGCGGACCAACGGTCCGCACCCACCAAGGGCAGGTTCCAGGCCCTGAGAGCAGGTTGCAGGCTCCCCTGAACCAACCACTGCCCGCGCGACACTGCGTCGCATCTACCCCCTGCCACACGGCGCGAAAAAGGGGTAAAATGTCGCGCTTCCCCACATCTCGGGTATGCCGATGCTGCGCATCCAGGCTGAAGCACTCACTTACGACGACGTCTCGCTCGTCCCCGCCCATTCGACCATCCTGCCCAAGGACGTCAACCTCGAAACGCGGTTGACTCGCGACCTGAAGCTGAAGCTTCCGATCCTGTCCGCAGCCATGGATACCGTCACCGAAGCCCGCCTGGCCATCGCCATGGCCCAGCTCGGCGGCATGGGCATCATCCACAAGAATCTCAGCCTGGAACAGCAGGCCGCGGAAGTGGCCAAGGTCAAGAAGTTCGAGGCCGGTGTCATCCGCGACCCGATCACCGTAGGCCCGGAAACCACCATCCGTGACGTGCTGGCCCTGACCCAGGCGCACAACATCTCCGGCGTGCCGGTGGTGGGCAGCGACGGCCTGCTGGCCGGCATCGTGACCCACCGCGACATGCGCTTCGAGACCGAGCTGGACGACCCGGTCCGCCACATCATGACCAAGAAGGATCGCCTGATCACGGTCAAGGAAGGCGCCGCGTCCGACGAAGTGCTGCAGCTGCTGCACCGCAACCGCATCGAGAAGGTGCTGGTGGTCAATGATTCGTTCGAACTGCGTGGCCTGATCACCGTCAAGGACATCCAGAAGAACACCGACTTCCCGAACGCTGCCAAGGATCTGTCGACCCGCCTGCTGGTCGGCGCGGCCGTCGGCGTGGGTGGCGATACCGATCGCCGCGTGGAAGCGCTGGTCGCCGCCGGCGTGGACGTGATCGTGGTGGATACCGCGCACGGCCACTCGCAGGGCGTGCTGGACCGCGTCAGCTGGGTCAAGAAGAACTTCCCGCACGTGCAGGTCATCGGTGGCAACATCTGCACCGGCGAAGCCGCACTGGCGCTGCTGGACAGCGGCGCGGACGCGGTCAAGGTCGGCATCGGCCCGGGCTCGATCTGCACCACCCGCGTCGTCGCCGGCGTCGGCGTGCCGCAGGTCACCGCGATCGATCTGGTGGCGGAAGCCCTGCAGGACCGCATCCCGCTGATCGCCGACGGTGGCATCCGCTACTCGGGCGACATCGGCAAGGCGCTGGCCGCCGGTGCCTCGACCATCATGGTCGGCGGCCTGCTGGCCGGTACCGAGGAATCGCCGGGCGAGACCGAGCTGTACCAGGGCCGTTCGTACAAGAGCTACCGCGGCATGGGTTCGCTGGCTGCCATGGAGAAGGGGTCGAAGGACCGCTACTTCCAGGACGCCGCCACCGCCGACAAGCTGGTGCCGGAAGGCATCGAAGGCCGCGTGCCGTACCGCGGCCCGGTGGGCGGCATCATCCACCAGCTGATGGGCGGCCTGCGCGCCACCATGGGCTACGTGGGCTGCGCCACCATCGAAGACATGCGCAGCAAGCCCAAGTTCGTGAAGATCAGCGGCGCCGGCCAGCGTGAGAGCCACGTCCACGACGTGACCATCACCAAAGAGCCGCCGAACTACCGCGCCTGATGCGCTTGCGAACTGCTCTTGCGATTACGGGCAGCCTGCTGATGGCAGGCTGTTCGTTGTCCGAACCGCCGCCGCGCTCCGGGTCTCCGGGCGCGGCGGTTTCGCAATTGCAGGACGTGCAGGCGTGCCAGAACGCGTTCTCGCTGCCGAAGGGCTGGCAGGTGCAGGCCGCAGGCGAGCAGTGCTGGCTGCTGAAAGGCACCGGCGAGCGCCCGCTGCAGGTCACCCTGCAATGCATTACCGAGCTGCTGCACGGGCCGGATGATCCGGTGCTGACGCCGGTACTTGGCGCGCTGGAGCCCGCACGGATGAGTGTGCGCTGGGCGTCCTGGGGCGCTGCGGATGCGGGCTTCTCGATGGCGGCGCTGCAACGGCGCGTCGTGCCCGGCACCGAAGTGCAGGAAATCGCCGAACTGCCGCGCGCTGACCGCGCCAACCCCAACGCACCGCATGGCCTGCTGATGCTGCGCTGGGACGAGGAAGATCCCTCACATATTCAACAACGCGAGGCGTTCATCGCCACGCTGACGCAGAGCCTTGAAGCGCCGGGCGCTGCGAAAAACACCACTGGAACGGCACCATGACCAACATCCATAACGACAAGATCCTCATCCTCGATTTCGGCGCGCAGTACACGCAGCTGATCGCCCGCCGCATCCGCGAGCTGGGCGTCTACTGCGAAATCTGGGCGTGGGACCACAACCCGGCCGAGATCGCGGCGTTCGGCGCCAAGGGCATCATCCTGTCCGGTGGCCCGGAATCGACCACGCTGCCGGGTGCGCCGGCCGCGCCGCAGGAAGTGTTCGACAGCGGCCTGCCGATCTTCGGCATCTGCTACGGCATGCAGACCCTGGCCGCGCAGCTGGGTGGTGCCACCGAAGCCGCTGACCAGCGCGAGTTCGGCCACGCCGAAGTGAACGTGATCAACCCGGATGCGCTGTTCAAGGGCCTGAGCGACCACGGCGGCGAGCCGAAGCTGAATGTCTGGATGAGCCACGGCGACCACGTCTCCGTGGCGCCGCCGGGCTTCACCATCACCGCCACCACCGACCGCATTCCGGTGGCCGCCATGGCCAACGAAGAAAAGCGCTGGTACGGCGTGCAGTTCCACCCGGAAGTGACCCACACCCTGCAGGGCCAGGCGCTGCTGCGCCGCTTCGTGGTGGACGTGTGCGGCTGCCAGACCCTGTGGACCGCCGCCAACATCATCGACGACCAGATCGCCCGCGTGCGCGAGCAGGTGGGCGATGACGAAGTGATCCTGGGCCTGTCCGGCGGCGTCGATTCGTCCGTGGTGGCTGCGCTGTTGCACAAGGCCATCGGTGAGAAGCTGACCTGCGTGTTCGTGGATACCGGCCTGCTGCGCTGGCAGGAAGGCGACCAGGTGATGGCGATGTTCGCCGAGCACATGGGCGTGAAGGTGGTGCGCGTGAACGCCGCCGACCGTTACTTCGCTGCGCTGGATGGCGTGAGCGACCCGGAAGCCAAGCGCAAGATCATCGGCAACCTGTTCGTTGAGATCTTCGACGAAGAGTCGAACAAGCTGAAGAACGCCAAGTGGCTGGCGCAGGGCACCATCTACCCGGACGTGATCGAGTCGGCCGGCAGCAAGACCGGCAAGGCGCATGTGATCAAGAGCCACCACAACGTGGGCGGCCTGCCGGAGCACATGAAGCTGGGCCTGGTGGAGCCGCTGCGCGAGCTGTTCAAGGACGAAGTGCGCCGCCTGGGCGTCGAGCTGGGCCTGCCGCGCACCATGGTCTACCGCCATCCGTTCCCGGGCCCGGGCCTGGGCGTGCGTATCCTGGGCGAAGTTAAGCGCGAGTACGCCGAACTGCTGGCCAAGGCCGATGCCATCTTCATTGATGAGCTGCGCAAGGCGGACCTGTACGACAAGACCAGCCAGGCGTTTGCCGTGTTCCTGCCGGTGAAGTCGGTGGGCGTGGTGGGTGATGCGCGCGCTTATGAGTGGGTGATTGCGCTGCGTGCCGTGGAGACGATCGACTTCATGACCGCGCATTGGGCGCATCTGCCGTATGAGTTCCTGGGGACGGTGAGCAACCGGATCATCAATGAGTTGCGGGGGGTGTCGCGGGTTGTTTATGACATCTCGGGGAAGCCGCCGGCGACTATTGAGTGGGAATGAGTTGAAAGAACGAGGGCGCCGAGAGGCGCCCTTTTTCGTTAGGGCACTCGACTCCTTTCGTCTCGCATTAGCTTAGGCGCTTGGTGCTCGGGTGCGGCGCAGGCCTCATTCCTTGTATGGTGTTTCAGGGCAATCAGCTGAGATTCCTTCCATTCGGATCGTGCGGGGAGAGGGCGGCTTGGAACGACACGGTGTTGCACATTCAGCGGGTCAGCAGCCGAATCGTGGCGGCGCCAAGGCGGGTTGTGGAGTGAGGTTTGGTGATGATTGTGTGTAGGGGGATTCACTTCACTATTGCAACCCGACTCAAGCTGGTCTCTACTTCTGCTATCGCAGGACCTATTAGAGACGGCACGTTGCAACAAGTCGCTCATCATCTCCAAGTAACAGCGAATGCGCGACGGGACCCTGCAGAGCGGGATCTGTTTGGGCGCTCGTCTTACAATCGCTACTACTATGCGACTTTCCTTCTAGTCCGATCCGTTCTAGCAGAGATGCGCGATGAATGGGGAAAAATGGCCCATGCATCAATGCCGCAGGTGCTGACGTCGGAAGTGTGCAGGATTCTGGATAAAGGTCGCAGAAAGGCTGACAAGGTTGGTGATATGGAGTTGTCTAGGCAGTGCCGTCGAGCAGTTAAGGCCGCTAAGGAGCTGGCATGTCTAATGAGGGCGAGTTCGGCCACGCGTGTTGTAGCGGACTATCATCCTGAAATTCTGGTTAGCTTTGTTCATGGGGAGCGATTTACGCTGAACGAGGTGGGAATTACGGAGGCACATCAATGGCCAGAGAAGGCGAAAGCATGGCTTGGCGAGATCCATGGTGCTTGGAGACAGCTTGATGTTTAACGAGGCAGAATTGGAGAGGCGTCTAATTGCTGCTGGAATCCCCGTCTCTGGATCTGCTATCCGCGATTCGGAGGATGGAAGTTCTTTCCATGTTTTCGTGGAAATTCGGCGAGATTCAAGGGGAAGGCAGGAGCCATCCAATGTTCAGCTCGAGGTGGCTAAAGAAGAATTGCGCGCTGTAGGGGTGCAGATAGACTTTGTCCTCACTGACGCCATGATGCGTGATGCGGAGGCGGGCTTGCGAGCCACTCTGCTGCATTCATTCGGAACTGTTATTCGCAATTCCTTCTTGACTAGGCAAGGTCGAGAGGCCTTTGTTTGGGTCGTTCCTAAGCGGCAGCTTACCGAAGATGAGCTGGGCGAGGTCTCGGTGAAGGCGCGTATCCTGCTCAGGGAGCTGGGGCTTGAGCTCGCGCACATAACGCCCACCACCGGTGAGAATCTTCCGAGCAAGACCCGCTGTCTAACGATGTTGAGACTATTGGCACCAGTGAGTCCTGGAGTCTTGGCTGCAAAACTGCGTGTGGCTGGATTCGTAGTTCCATCAGATGACTGGATGATGCGACGACTTGATGCGCTTCGTAAGGCGGGGCAGGTAGTGCGCCTTAAATCTGGGTTGTACGCGGTAACCCTTCTGACGCTAAGAGGGTTGGGCACGGTCAAGGGGCGCGAAAGCCCGGACCTGTCTCGCCTTCTTGCATTGGCCAAGCGGCATGGATAGTCTATACAGGCGGGAGCCTCAGGCGCGGGTGTGTATCATGCCCAATTGCCCAGGCCCGGTAGTTAGAAGGGTGCCGTCGAATCAGCCGGCGCTCCTTCGAATCGCCGTCCGATTCGACGGCGCTCAACGAAAGCATTGCTTTGCTATATGAGGCTCCCGCTCTTCCTTCAAGACTCGCAGTTCTTTCTCTTCTCTAGCGTTGAGGAGCTTGTTGCCGCGCTTGGTGATTCGGTCGCAGTTGTAGACAAGGAAGAAGTCAAGCGGCTTGCCGAACTGGGCCTTCCTCCGGTGTGTACGCGGGAGGTCTTGGCCACGATGCTGGGAATTAATCCGGGATTGCTTTGGTCATTTGAATATCGGCCAGATAAGCACTATCGCATATTCCGAATTCCCAAAGGCGCGCGAGGAGAAAGGGAGATTGTTGCTCCTAGAGTCGCACTTAAGATTCTTCAGAAATGGCTGTCGGTGTTGATGCAGCGACACTATGCCGCACCAGATCACGTTTTCGGGTTCGTCTCGGGACGGTCGCATCTGGAGGCGGCGAAGGTTCACAGAATGGCGCATTGGACCTTCTCTGTAGACATTGCAAATTTCTTCCCGTCGACGCCTGCGTATGTGGTGGCGGAGGCGTTTGAATCAATCGGTTTCGGCGCAGAGTCCGCTGAAATGCTAGCTCGGCTCACTTGCTACCGAGGCTTTCTTGCCCAGGGTGCTCCGACCAGTCCTGTGATGTCTAATATCGCACTTAGAGCTGTGGACGAAAAACTTTCTGATATTTCTCGACGATTCGGCGCACGCCTTAGTCGATACGCAGATGACATTGTGTTCTCTGGCGTCGAGGAGTTTCCTGAGGGGCTGCGTGCCGAAGTGGCTGATCTAATGACCGACACGCCCTGGGAATTGTCGGCCGAAAAGACTGAGTTCAATCAGCTTCCAGGTCGATTGAAGGTCCATGGCGTTCTTGTTCACGGTCCGCAGATTCGACTCACCAAGGGATACCGAAATAAGTTGCGAGCTTATGCGCATCTCTCCAAGCGCGGGCGCATTCGCCAGGACGATCTGCTAAGGGTCGCGGGTCATATAAGGTATGGAATACAGGTGGAAGAAGTCGCCGACTAGACCTTGCGATGTAGTAAAGAAGCGCTTGAAGCCACATGTAACTTTAGTCACCTCTTTGATGAAGGCGGGCTCGGGTGTGATCTGGACGCAACCTTCTCAAGCTTTCTTGCTCTGCCATAGCCGTGAACTATGAGGGGGCGTCGGTGTGATCCTTTTCCGGTAAAGATGGTTCCGGGATCCCTCTTGAAGAATTCTTACCTCATTTGCCTCTACCGAAGTTGTGGTAAATAGAAGTGCCTTTGAAATCGCCGAGTTGATCTTAAACAATCGTGCCCAAGTCTCCGAAGCTATTCTTGTCTACGCCGACATGGGAAACCGAAGTTCCCGCGTTCTCTTGCTCAAGGAGCGTAGTGGTCATTGGAGATGAAAACGATTTGCGGCCTCAGTTTATTTTGACGGCAGGGATGCATGGAGACTGATCTCAATAGCATTGCCAGTGATCTGATGCAAAGGTCCGGTGCGATGGCAGCGGCGGCATCATTGAAGGCGAATGATTCACTTTTCCCTGATGTGGATTCTTTTGTCCGTCAAGCCTTGACGGGAGGGGGTGAGCTAATGTCGTCATGTGCTTGCCTAGCAACGGGTTCAAACGATCTTGCGGTGAACATTCTGGGGCGATCCATAATTGAGCTATCGATCAAAACGCATTGGGCGACTCTATCATCTGAGAATGCTAGACATCTTCTGGCGCTTTCTTCGGAGCAAATCAAGGCCATTTTCATGGCCAATGCGCGAACTGGGATCGCAAAGATTGTTGATAGGGAAGGAAATGACTGTACTGCGGAATTCCTGACTAATGGTGGTGCTGCGCGTGGACAAAAGCAAGTTTCAGTAGAGGCCATGGCACGACAAGCAGGATTACTTGATTTGTACAACGTTTTCTATCGATTTCAGTCTATGCACGCTCACGGCAATGATGTTGCTGGCTCCAGGCTCCAGGCCAGTTCCCTGGCTTTGAATTGCGTAGGCGCATTCTCGGTCTTGCTTGGGCATCTTGGTGTGCGTTGGCTATTGCATCGAGACCGTCCGGATAATGAGGAGATCCGCGCCCTTCTAGGGTTGAATGATAGCGCGGTTCCTTAGCAATTCACTTATGCGGCCGTGGCACGGCGCGACTTAACTCTGGCATGGAAATGGTAGCCTAAGGTCACCTGATGTAGCGCGAAATATTGCGGGTGTTAGATGGCCGACTGAGGTGGTCGATGCCTCAGATTGGAGTCATCGGCTATCTGGCTATTTCGCGCGCTCCGGATTCTAAGACTTTGGAGGCAGTAAGCTGTGCCTACGATCCCAATCCCAGACTTCGACGATCCGAAAGAGGTATATGCTTTTTTTGGGCTCGCTGCATTTGCTGCCAACCTCTTGGAATCTAGCTTCATCAACTGGACTGTCGCGCTTCAACTGAGAACTATCGAGGGAGCAACCTGTCACGACTTTGATTCCGCGTTCGGTCACTTTGAGAGCAGAACGCTCGGCCAGCTTCTCAAGGCCACTCACTTGCTCACAGCGATCCCAGATGGCATGGACCTCGTTCTGAAAAGGGCGCTATCAGAGCGCAACCGACTAATTCATCACTTCTTCCGAGAACATGCTGCGAACGCTACACATCCGGCGGGACGGAAGACAATGTTGGTCGACCTGATCTCAATGATTGAGTTGTTTGACCATGCTGATGCTCTGGTTACGCCAGTCTACCGATCGTTGTGGAAAGTACTGGGTATTGACGAATCCATGATTGAGCGAGAGCTTAATGAGATAATTCGTGAGACGGAGGTTAGATTTAGTGCGCTCTGAAGTCTTTGGGATTAGTGTTACTGCTGGGATGTGATTGCCTTGCTAACAAGGTTATTTCTATGTTGTTAGGGCGCTTGCTGGGACTCAATCGTCGTAAAAACCTTCGTATTAGAATCGATGCGCTAGTGAAGGGTGGGCCTGGGCAACTCATCACGTCTTGTCGGCAGCTTTCGCTCCCCTCCCGCATTGTGAGTTGGTTTGGAAGAAGTCATTCTGAAAACTGACTGATTTAGCAGATTAAGGGAGTTGATAGTATTTTTATGTTGATTCAAGCCAAGTCCGCGTCGCCGGATTGTTCAATGTAGGACGCAGCCGTTATGGCAAACAATTTCACGGTCAATAAGCATCAAGGGGTTAAGGTTGATTCTCAGTGTCGAGAGTGCCGCCGCATTACAAAGCACGAGGTCGTCACAGAGGCGACGCTGAAGGGAACCTATGGGCCGGTAGGTTTTGGCATCGATTGGGTAATTGAGTACCAAATCGTCAGGTGCCTTGGCTGCGAGACGCTGTCGTTCCGTAGAGCCGAAGGTTCTGATCAAGATTTCGTCCAAATCGGCGAGGATGAGTGGGAGTATCAGCCTCGCGTAGATATATATCCAAGCCCAACAGATGGTCGCCAACCTCTCTCGGACTCCGAGCTTCTTCCTGAGAAAATTCAGCGAATATACCAAGAAACACTTAAGGCTTTAAATGACAAGCAGCCGGTATTGTGTGGAATTGGTGTTCGGGCAATTGTTGAAACTATCTGTAAGAATAAAGAGGCTCCGGGCGGAGACCTCTTTCACAAGGTAAATGGGCTCGTTAGCCTTGGTGTCTTGACACAGGATGGCGCGGACATTCTTCATAAGGTTCGCACGCTTGGCAATGAAGCCGCACACGAGGCAAAGCCTCACTCCCTTGAAGAACTGGGCCTCGCTTTTGACGTCGTAGACCATCTTCTGCTAGGGGTCTACATTCTTCCTGAGCACGCAAAACGGACCTTCAAATGAGGGGCAGTAATTAATTCAATGAAAGTTGCTCAGGCCTGACCTCCTGACAAGCCCGCTCAACCAACCCCCTGCAAGCCAGAAACAACCCATCCACCACCCCCTCATCCAGATGCCGCTCCGGCTCCGCTGCCACCCGGCAGCGGTCCGCCGAATGCAGCACCTCCAGCACCGTTAGCAGCCCCACCAATGCGCGCTCGGTCCTGGCAAGGCTCACTCGGCGGCCGGGTGACACATCGGTTTCCGGCCAAGGGTGACCGTCTGCACCCTCGCAGCCGCGCATGCGCTTGAGGATGCCTAGCAGGGAGTTCAGATCGGGCAGGGGAGTGTCGTCGTTGATGGGTTCAACAACGGTGTACGAAGAGAAGGTGTCGGATTCGTTCATGGCGTCGGCTTCCGTGGCTGTGCTTAACAGCGCCACCGTGAAGAGGTGGCGGACGATGCGTGGCTGCAAACCGGAAGAAGCGATGTCATAAACCGGTGGGCCCGAAAGCCCCCACGCACCGCCCGCCAGAAAGGCCGACGGTTTGCCCGCCGGCACCGGTTAAGGACGGTGCCGACGGGCAAGCGCAAACTACAGACATCGCTTTCTTCGGGTTTGCAGACCCGAGCCACCCGTTTTCGGTGGCGTGCCATGGTGTTTACGCAGCGGCTCCGAATGCCAATAGAAATTCGCGAAGGAATCGCGTAATCCGAGAGCGAAGAACTATTGTTGCACGCACCATTCGTGCAGCACGCGACGCCAGCAGACGCATTCGCGCCGCTGCTCTGCTGATGGCGAATAGAAGTGGCGCAATCGCCCACGCCACAAGCGAATAGCGCGACGGCCTTCTTTGCAACAGTTCTTAGTCCGCTTCGGCAGATCGCGGCGCCCGACCGACCGCACACCCCGAAAATAGGTTCAATCCCGACAACGCCAGCGAACCTCGCAGCCTCAACCAGCGCCGTCCTCAGCCGTGCTCGCATTCCCCACCAGCAACTCAATCATCGCCCGCGCCGCCGCCGACTGCCGCCGATGCGGCGCATAGATCACCGAGAACGGCCGCGACCGTCCCCGCAGCTGCGGCAGGACTTCCACAAGCTGCCCACGCTGCAACCGCTCGCGCACGATGAACTCATAGCTCTGGCAGATGCCGATGCCCTGTTCGGCCAGCGACACCACGCCCAGCACATCGTCGGAAGTCTCGATGGACGAGCGCGGCAGCCAGTCGACGTCGCGTCCGCCGTCGCTGAAGATCCACGGCGCCAACCGCCCAGTACGCGGCATCACGAAGGGCAGGCACAGGTGCTGCTGCAGGTCGTCCAGCGTCTGCGGCGTACCCCGGCGCTGCAGGTACTCCGGCGAAGCCACCAGCACCAAAGGCGCATCTTCCAGCTTGCGCCCTACCAGCCCGCTGTCCGGCAGCTGGCCCAGCCGGATGGCCAGGTCGAAGCCTTCGGCCACCAGGTCCACGTTGCGGTTGGTGATGTTCAGTTCCACCTGCACCTGCGGGTACTGCTGCGCAAAGCGCGCCAGCACGGGCGGCAGCCGGTAGTGGCCATAGGTGGTGGGCACGCTCAGGCGCACGCGGCCGGCCAGCGCGCCGTCCTGGGCCAGTACGTCGCGCTCGGCGTCGTCCAGCAGGCCGAAGGCCGTGCGCACCTGTTCCAGATAGAGCCGCCCGGCGTCGGTCAGGCCCACGCGGCGCGTGGTCCGCTGCAGCAGCGGTCGGCCCAGCCGCGCTTCCAGGCGGGTAACCGCGCGGCTCAGCACCGAGGGCGTGGTGGACAGCGCCACCGCGCCGGCCGTGAACGAGCCGTGCTCGACCACCGCCAGGAACACCTCCACATCGCCCAGGTAGTCGAACTTGCGGCTCATTTGGCTCTCCGGGGAACAGATGTTTTGCGATGGGGCCAATTTATCGCCGCTGGGGCGATGAATAAAGTGGCCGCCATTCCCCGATAGGAGCTCCCCATGAACCTGATGACCCGGCTGGCCGCAGCGCTGGCCCTGACCCTGGCCGCGACCGGCGCGCATGCCGCCAACGTGCTGGTGGTGCTGTCCGACGAAAGCTACCTGGACCTGAAGGACGGCAAGGTGCTGTCCACCGGCTTCTATCTCAATGAGCTGATGCAGCCGGTCAAGCTGCTGCTGGACGCGGGCCACGAGGTGACCTTCGCCACGCCGCAGGGGCGGGCGCCGACGGTGGATGCGTCCTCGGTGACGGCGGCGTACTTCGGCAACGATGCGGCGCAGCTGAAACTGCACAAGGACCTGCTGGAGAAACTGGCGCTGACTTCGCCGACTGCCTCGCCGGTGGTCAGCCTGGCGCGCATCGAGCAGCAGGGCTACGCGCGTTTCGATGCGGTCTATATCCCCGGTGGCCACGCGCCGATGCAGGACCTGCTGAAGAGCCCGGCGCTGGGCCGCTTGCTGGCCGACTTCCATCAGCGCAACAAGACCACCGCGCTGGTCTGCCACGGGCCGATCGCGCTGCTGTCCACGCTGCCGGGTGCGGGTGGTTTCGTGGCGAAGTTGGAAGCCGGTGCAATGCCGGCCACGCCGAAGTGGATCTACAGCGGCTACCAGATGACGGTGATCAGCAACCAGGAAGAAGAGCAGGCCAAGCCGTTGCTGGGCGGCGGTGAGATGAAGTTCTACCCGCAGACCGCGCTGCAGCGGGCGGGGGCGAAGTTCAGCAGCAACACCACGCCGTGGACCGGGCATGTGGTGGTGGACCGCGAGCTGATTACCGGGCAGAACCCGGCTTCGGCACTGGAGGTGGGGCAGCGGTTGCTGGAGCGGTTGAAGTAGGGCGGGACGGCATCGCGTGCCGCGCCGTGGCACCATGGCGGACTGGCCTCGTCCTTCCCGGCGCGGCCGGTTTTCCAGGGAAGCCCTTCAATACGACATGCGAACGTCCATCCTCTTCATTCTCTCCATCCTGTGCCTGGCCCTGTTGTCTGGCTGCGCCAGTGGGCCGGACTACCACCATTCCAATCGCGAGATCACCAGCGCATTCGTGGCCGACGACGGCAAGCTGTACCTGCTGCCGGTCTATGACGAACCGATGCGCTTTGATGCGGCGCCGTTCCGTGATTACCGCGCCCTGATGGACAGCCCGCTGCGCGAAGCCGTGGTCTGCGCACAGCTGTACTTCCGCGAGGACTGGCGCGTACCGGCCGACAGGACCAAGGTGCATGGCAGCTACGCGCTGCTGCTGCGGCCGGAGCAGGTGACGCCGGAACAAGCGGCGCAGTTCAAGCTGGAGCGGCTGGAGATCAGCCCGCGGGTAGCCAAGGCCATCGATGAGCTGACCCGCCGGCCGTACATCCTTGAAGCCCGGAGCCGTTACGAGCTGGCGGCCAACCCGGACTGCAACCTTTCCAGGCAGGGCGGCAGCTATTACAGCGCGCTGTTCGAGAGTGATGGCGAGCGGGTGACGTTACCGGACGCTGCGGCGCTGGCGGCGAAGGCGAAGCTGCCGCAGTCGATTACCGCGCGGGCTGAGCGGATCCGGCCGGACGATACGGACAAGCCGGGGGTTGGGACGGCGGCCGGAAGGGTGCTGGGTGCAGCGTTGGTGCCGGTGGCGGTTCCGGTGTTTGTGTTGAGCCTGCCGTTCCTGGGGCCGGATCATTGGAAGTGATGGGCGTTGAGGTAGATCCACGCGTGGCGTGGATCTACCTATGGTCAGCTGTCAGGTGGAGGCGCTTAGGCCTCCACTTCAACTGCGTGCTCGAAGGCTGCCTGTCACCGCAGCCGGGCTCTGAAGTAGGCGGCAACCTGCGGATCGGTCGCGTAGACGTAGCAGCCCTTCATCCCTCGGGTCATCAAGGTGCGGTAGGTGTTCTTGATGATGGTGTCTGCAAGTTCGGCGGCATGGGCGGGATGGGACTTTGAGAGCTTCACGAAGCCCTTCATGGTCTTGTCGTGCCGATCACGCGCGCGCGGCACGGTTTTGAGGGCGCCGTTCTCCATGATGAGGTCCGGCCCGATGATGACGCCAATGTAGTCGACTTCCAGGCCTTGGCAGGTGTGAATGCATCCCACCTGGTCAATCGAGCCGGCGGAGACGATCCAGAGGCTTCCGTCCTTGTCCAGGTTCCATTGCCGCCGATAGCTGCCGATGACAATGTCCATCTCCTTGGTGTTCTTCTTACTGTTCCAAGGCCAGCAGTAACCGGCTACGACGCGCGCGCGGTTGTCGGCGTTCTTTGATTCGATGGCGGCATGCAGCGTGGACGGGTCGTCGAATATCTGGAAGTCGTAACTGATTCCGTCCAGTGTGGTGTTTGCGGTTGGGCGGATCTGCAGCACGTCATCCAGCCATGCCAGGTAGCCGTCCGAGCCTGCGCAGCGGAACTGCGACGACAGAACGTATTCTTCTACGGTAGCGCCACGGGCAATCGCAAATTCCCGGATGGCTTCCTTGGTGCCGATATCCTTGAGCGTCACCCGTTGGTCTTCATCAATGAAGAATACGCTGCACAGGGCAGCGTTGATCAGCTCCATGATCTGGTTCTTGCCCTCGTTCCCGTAGAATCCGCCTTGCTCGGTAAGCCGGTGCGCTTCGTTGACAATCAGCGCGTCGAATTCGTTTTCAGGAGAATCAATGAACGCCCCGGAACCGCCAAAGAAATGGTGCAGGCGCGCGTTGTCCTTCGATTTTCCAAGCGCATTGCTGTAGACCGCGCGCGGTGCAGCATTCTTCGAGATGTACTTTACGTTCAGGCCATCGCGTAGCGTGGCCAGAAGATTCACAGCGACGACAGACTTGCCCGTACCTGGGCCGCCTTCAACGATAACGACACGGGGTTTCCTGTCTGCGCAGGCCTGAGCACATGCCGCCTTGGCTGCTTCGAATACATGCTTCTGCTCGTCCAGCAAGGTGAACGCGCTATTTCCTGACAGCAGCCGATACACTTCGTCGGCGAGTGCCTTGGAGGGTCGAATGCGCCCGCTGTCCAGATCGGCCAACACAGGCAGGCCGTTACCCTTGCTGGTGTACTGACTAATGAACGTGCGTAGACCCTCAAGGTCGGACGAGCCCTTCAGAAAGAGCGGTGCACGCTGGATGTAAGGCTGGTAGTGCGGCGAGTCGATCACACCGTCCCGCATATAGTTGTGCAGATAGGCACAGGGGTGAAGCTGGAGCTTGCCTTCATAGACGGCTTCGTTGAAGCCTTCCAGGAAGGCAGCATAGGACCACGCCTGATAACTGGGGTGGACGCGCAGGTCTCCCGGGCGTAGCTCGATCATGGCGTCGCGTGCGGAAGGCTTGATCGCCGACCATTGCTTGAGTTCTACGATGATGACGTGAGGCGACCCATCTGCGGCGTGACCGGTCAGGACAACATCGATGCGCTTTCGCGATTGCGGAAGAATGAACTCCACAGCCACGCCGATGTCCCCAGGAATGGAGGGGTGGTTCAGCGCACGAGCGACGTATCCCAGTGAGGAACGCCAGGAATTGACCTCCGAATCGCTGACCTGGGTGCTCGTCGCTGCCTTGTAGCTGGCGAGGATGACTTCCTCGATCTCCTCATTATTGCAGTCGCGAAGGAAGGCGTCCTTGTCTGCCTGATAGACGATCATGGCTGCGCCAGCTTGTTGTACTTGGTGCTGACGCCCCGTGAGAGGTCGACCGGGTACTTGACGGCATTCATAGCCAGCTTGCTGCTGACGGCTTCATTCAGATCGATGCCGAGCACGTCCGACAACCGGATGAGGTACAGAGCCACATCGGCGATCTCATCACGCACGGCCTTGGCGGTGGCTTCAGAGGACGCTGCCTCGAAGGAGTCGACCTCGGTCATCCACTGGAATATCTCGTTCAGCTCTCCAACTTCGCCAGAGAGGGCCATGACAAGGTTCTTGGGGGAGTGGAACTGTGCCCAATCACGCGCTTCGGCAAATTCCCTGAGCGCCTGGGCAGCGCCCCGAACCTCGACAAGAGGGTGTTCCATGGCATGGCCTTATACGACAGAATTGGGCCAATTCTACCCATGCCGGTGGGGCGTAAGCGACATTTCGCCCCGTGATATCTGGCGAATAGCAAGGGCGTAGAAGAGCCCTTGTCGGCGAAGCATGCATTCGAAGGCCATTAGTCGGGGCCACGACAGCGGCTACACTCACTGCCTACCCCGATGGAAGCTCACCCATGTTCAGTGGAAAGGTCGCGGTGGTTACCGGATCCACCAGCGGTATAGGCCTTGGCATCGCCACCGCGCTGGCGCGGCAGGGCGCGGACATCGTGCTGAATGGCTTCGGCGATGCGGCGGAGATCGAACGCACCCGTTCCAAACTGGAAACCGAGTTCGGCGTGCGCGTGGCGCATGACGGCGCCGATCTTTCCCGTGGCGAGGCAGTGCGCTGGATGATTGAGCATGCCGTCGCGACGATGGGCCGCATCGACATCCTGGTGAACAACGCGGGCATCCAGCACACCGCGTCGATCGAGGAATTCCCGGTCGACAAGTGGGATGCGATCCTGGCGCTGAATCTGTCGGCGGTGTTCCACGCAACGGCGGCGGCCTTGCCCCACATGAAGCAGCAGGGCGCCGGCCGCATCATCAACATTGCGTCGGTGCACGGGTTGGTGGGCTCGGTGAACAAGTCGGCCTATGTGGCGGCCAAACATGGCGTGGTGGGGTTCACCAAGGTGACCGCGCTGGAGAATGCGGGCAGCGGCATCACTGCCAATGCGATCTGTCCGGGCTGGGTGCGGACGGCGCTGGTCGAGCAGCAGATCACCGCATTGGCCGAGCGCGAGGGCACGGATCAGGAGTCCGCCGCGCGTGCGCTGCTGGCTGAGAAGCAGCCGTCGTTGCAGTTTGTGACACCCGATCAGCTGGGCGGGATGGTGGTGTTCCTGGCGTCGGACGCAGCGGCACAGATTACCGGCACGGCGCTGCCGGTGGATGGGGGCTGGACGGCGCGCTAGCTGGCTGGCTGTGCCTTACGCTGCAGCATCGGCAGCGCCACCAGCGTGGCCAGGATGGTGAAAAGCACCAGCGACGAGCCGACTGTGCCGAAGCCCAGCCCGCCCTTTTCCAGCGGCTTGGTGAGCAGGTCGCCGAAGGTGGCTCCGAACGGGCGGGTGAGCACGAAGGCGATCCAGAACAGGATGACCCGGTTGATGCCCTTGATGCGGCTGGCCAGTGCGGTGAGCGCGATGAGGCTGCCGATCAGCAGTGCGCCGCCGGTGAAGCCCAGCCCGGAATCGTCCGCGAGGAAATCACCCAGCGCGGTGCCGAGCGTGTTGGAGAACAGCACGGCGGTCCAGTAGAAGCCTTCGGCGCGGCGTGATGCGATGTTGCTGACCGAGATCGACTTTTCCGACACCCGCCAAGCCAGCAGCACCAGCGCCAGGCAGCCGGCCAGCAGGCTGGCGCCGGTGGCGTAGCCCAGGCCGAGCGTGCGGTCGATCAGGTCCGACATGGTGGTGCCGGCGGTGCTGGTGGCCAGCACCACCGACCAGAACAGCACCGGGTGGAAGCGCCGCGCCGACAGTTGCAGGGCCAACAGGCCGGCGAAGATCGCCAGCAGGATGGCTGAGCTGGCCACGTAGCCCAGGTTGAGCGTCATCGACAGCAGGTCGCCCGCAGTCTCGCCGAGGGTGGTGGCGGCGATCTTCATCACCCAGAAACCCAGGGTGACCGCCGCCACTTTGCTGTGCAGGGACTCTGCGTCTGAAGCACTCATCGAACGTCGCCAGGGATGCCTGTGGGCGATGCTGTGGTGGCGGGCGTCGGAGCGGGGTCGGAACCGGGTTTGGCGAGGGTGAGCGTGCGGGCGGCGTTCAGCCGGCGCTGGCGGACGCTGGCAGGTGTGTCAGCAGGGCGTCCCAGTCGGCCACGAAGCAGCCGTTGTGCCCGCGGTTGCACTCGGTGATCCATGCGTCCAGCGACGCGCTCTGCGCTATGACGGCGAGCAGTTGCAGCATGCTCTTGGAGAATGAACGCGCTACGCTGCGGCGATCCCCGCACTGCGCGGGTCTATGGTGGCGGGGAAGGACATGGCAGGGTGGAAGGGGCGTTCGTTGTTGTGGACGGTGCTGTTGTCCTGCGGCCTGCCGGCAACGGCAGCGGAGCTGTGCACGGCCAGTGCCTACGGTGACGGGCAGGGCAACCTCGTGGTGCTGGGCGCGCCCGCTGCGGCACCGGCCACGGGCCAGCGCTATCTGATGCTGGACGGGCGACGCGGTGCCACTGGCGATGCCAACGCATCGGTAAGCTGCAGCGGCGATGTGGTCAGCTTCAGGACACCCGCCGGAACCACGCAGCGCTGGCAGCGCCTGCAGACCCGCGATACCGATGCAACCTTCAGTAGTGCCGGAACCACGCTGGTGGGGCAGTTGATCGAACCGGCCGGCCCGCCCGACCCGACGCGGCCGCTGGTGGTGCTGGTGCACGGCTCGGAACGCACGATGGCGGTGGCGGCGATCTACCAGCGGATGCTGGTGGCGCAGGGCATTTCGGTGTTCGCCTACCAGAAGCGTGGCACCGGTGATTCGGAAGGCGAGTACACGCAGAACTTCGAGCTGCTGGCTGATGACGCGGCGGCGGCATTGACGAAGGCACGCGCACTGGCAGCGGGGCGTTTCGGCCGGGCCGGGTACTTCGGTGGCAGCCAGGGCGGGTGGATCGCGCCGCTGGCGGCGACGCGCTCGCAGGCGGATTTCGTGGCGATCGGTTTCGGGCTGGTGGTGTCGCCCATCGAGGAGGACCGCGAGCAGTTGTTCGATGAGGCACGGCGCATGCAGCTGGATGCGGCGGCGTTGGCGCAGGTCGGGCAGCTTTCAGATGCGACCGCACAGTTGATGCGCACGCATTTCAATGAAGGCTTCGAGGCGCTGGCCAGGGTGCGTACGCAGATCGGTGCCACGCCGTGGGCGAAGACGATCAACGGCGAATACAGCGGTGACATGCTGCGCATGAGCGACGCCGACCTGCGCCGGATCGGTCGCGCGCGCTTCGACAACCTGGAGCTGATCTGGGACTACGACGCCGAGGCCGCGCTGCGCCGCCTGAAGGTGCCGTTGCTGTGGGTGCTGGCCGAGCAGGACCGGGCCGCGCCGATTGCGGCCACGCGTACCATCCTGGAACGCCTGCGCGCGTCGGGACAGCCGATTGATACCTACCTGTTCCCGGACACCGACCACGGCATGGTGGAGTTCCGCACCGATGCCGAAGGCAACCGGGTATCGACGCGGATCACCGACGGGTACCTGCGCCTGTTGGCCGATTGGATCAAGCAGGAAGTGGATGGGCGCTATGGGCGTTCGCGCAGGCTGAGTGACTGAGCGGACAGGGGGTGCTGGCGGCGGGCTGCTCTCCGCCGCCAGTTGCACCGGGGCTCACTTCGGCTTCGCAAACACATCCAAGCCCTTGCCCGTCTCCAGCAGCGACTTCAGGCTCGACAGCACGATCGGCCAACCCTGGCGGATGCCGGTATCCATGCCGCTGCCGGGTTCCAGTTCGTCGTGGGTGACCGTCAGCCGCACCATGTCCTGGTAGGGCACGATGTCGAAGGTGACGCGGCTGTAGGCATCCGGGTTCTCGGCCTGCGAGGCGGCGGCCCAGGTGATGACCAGCCGCGAGGGTGGAGTGCTTTCCACCACTTCTCCCACCAGTTCGACCGAGCGTGTTTCGTTGGCACGTACATGCTGCCAGCGCGAGCCGGGTTTCCAGTCCGAGACGTTTTCGTGGCCCCAGTAACGGCTGGCGATCTCGGGGCGGGTGATGGCCTCGAACACCTTCTGCGGGGTGGAAGCGATGTAGATCACGTGGATGAAGCGGGTGGACTCTGCGGACATCGTCATTCTCCTTCCAGTTCTCGTTTCAGGTCATGCAGCAGGCTCAGGCGCTGCTGCTCGAACTTGCGTACCCAGCGTTCGTAGACTTCATGCAGCGGCACCGGGTTGATGAAGTGCAGCTTCTCGCGGCCACGGCGCACGGTGCTGATCAGGTTGGCGTCTTCCAGCAGGCCCAGGTGCTGGGTGACCGATTGCCGGGCCATGTCCAGGTGGTCGCACAGCTGGCCCAGGGTCTGGCCGTTGTGCTCGCAGAGCAGGTCCAGCAGCGTCCGGCGCGTGGGATCGGCCAGCGCCTTGAACACCTTGTCTGCGTCGCGCACGTGGTCTACCGCCATGGGGATGTCTTCAATTCCAGTTGTCGATCCTGACGTCATGTGGGTTGGGCTGGCCCTTGCCGGTCTCCAGCAGGGCCTTCAGGCTCATCAGGAATACCGCCCATTTGGTGCTGCAGTGGGAGGTGAACTCGACGCGCTCTTTCCAGCCCTCGTGGGTGAACAGGACGATGCAGTAGTCGCCTTCCTGCTTCAGCACGAAGCGCACGTGGGTGCCGATCCATTCGGCAGGTCCGGCCAGGAACTGCCAGAGCACGAGCTGGCCAGGAATGAGCTGTTCGAGCTTCATTTCCATGGCGCCGATCTCCTGGCCGTTGTTCGTGAAACGCGCCTTGACCGTGCCGCCGACCTCGCGGTCGCCATGGGTGTCTTCGGCCCACCAGGAGGCCACGCCTTCGGGGGTGGCCAGGGCCTGGTACACCTGGCTTGCGGGGGCCTTGATGCCGACCCTGTGTGCGATATCCACCATTGCAGGTTCCTCGCGATGGGCAGGCAGGCGCCGCCCTTGAGTGAACTATATGCAGGTAAATACCTGCATGTCAAATCCGGCCATGGAGAGCCGGAGTCGGGCTGGGCGGGCTACTTCTGCCTGGGCACGAACTGCTCGCGTACTGCCTTGGCCAGCAGGTCCGGCGGCAGCAGGCCCTGGTCGATGAGGAAGTTGTTGAATGCAAGGCGGTCGAACCGGTGGCCCAGTGCGATCTCGGTTTCCATGCGCAGTTCGAGGATGCGGCTGTAGCCGTAGAAGTACGCGCCAGCCTGGCCCGGTGCATTGAAGGTGTAGCGATCCAGCTCCTGCTGGATCATCGCTTCGGACAGGCCGACGTCGTCGCGCAGGATACGTGCTGCGGCGGCACGGTCGATCTGGCCCAGGTTGATCATCGGATCGAGCATGGCCCGTGCTGCACGCATCAGGCGGAACTGCAGGGCGATGAACTGGCCGTCGAGCGGTTCGTGCGGAACCATTTCTGCTTCGGTGTACAACGCCCAGCCTTCGATGTTGACGGAGTTGAACGCGAACAGGGTGCGCGCCAGCGAGACACCACGTTCGATCATCGCGGTGAACTGCAGCTCGTGGCCTGGCCGTCCCTCGTGGGCGGACATCGTCCAGCGGGCAGCATCGAAGTTGAAGTCGTCGTAGTGCAGCGTGTTGCCGTCGGCGGTGGCCAGTGCGAGGGGCAGGACAAACTGCCCCTGCTGCCCGGTGTTGCCGACCAGAGGGGCCGGCAGCAGATGCGGGGCCTGCACCACGGCTGATTCGGCCGGAGTGCCAAGGCGGATGATCATCGGCCGGCGTGGCAGGTCGACGATGCGCTGGGTGCGGATGATGGGTTCGATGACTTCGCTGGCCTGCTGATAGCGTGCGACCAGCTGCTCGTTGGGGATGGCATTCTTCTTCAGGGCGCGGACCACTGCGACGTGATCGTGCGGATCGGTGACCTGCAATCCATGTTCCTTGACCACACTGGGCGCCAGCTGCTGCATGGCCGCGCGTGTTTCCATGAACTCCACCTGCGCGCGCTGCACCAGCAGCTGCGGATCGACGTCGATGCCGATCTGCCGGAGCTGGTTGGCATACAGCGCGGGCGGCAGCCGGGTGTCCACGCGCGCATCGGGCAGCACCGTCGTACGCACCCATTGCGCGTAGTCCTTCAACTGCGCTTCCATCAATGCCAGGCTGGCCTCGGCACCAGGCTGCGGGTAACGGGTGAACAGGGCCCGGATGCCGGTGATGTAGGTGTTGATGTTGCCCAGGGCCTGTTCGACCTCTGCCTTGGAGGGCCGAAGCAGGCGGCGATCAGTCGCGTGTTCGGTGTAGCGGGCCTTGGCCAGTTCGGTGAACGGCGGCGATGTGCCGTCCTGCCCCAGGTACCGCTGCAGGCGTTGCACCGCGAATGCGCGGCGCTCGGGCGTGGCCTGATCGGAGAGCAGGGTGCGGAGACCGTTGAACATGATCTGCGGCGCATCGCGCCACGGCAGTGACAGCTGCTCGTTGAGCTGGCTGCTGGCGATGGCTTCGTCGGCGGCGCGGATCATGATGTCCAGGTCCTGACGGATGTTCGGGTCCTGTTCGTTGGCCCGCTGTGCCTTCAGCTGGTCGCGGGCCTTCGCGCTGGCGGCGCGGAAGCGCGCGGGGAAGCCCGGTTGCAGGTCGGTGATGAGGCGGTCGTAGCCGGGGATGCCCATGAACGACATGTCCTCGGGGCCGAACGGCGCCTGCGCATCCAACAGGATCTGTGCGTACTGGTTGCTGCGGGCGACCCAGGCAGCCGATGACGTGCGGTCTGGATGCACCCCGGCCGCTCGGAGTGGCGTGGCGGCGAGCGCGCACGATGCCGAGAGGGTGAACGCGATCACGAAAGGCAGGCGGCGGTTCATGGGGCATCCTTGGCGGGTGGTTCGCCGCAGATTCGGTGGCGGCCTCTGGGGTGAACAGCGCTGGAAGTCATGTGGACTTCCGACTGCTTCAGTCCGGTACAGGTGGCTGCGGCGGGGCGCCGGACTGATCGAGTTGACCGACGATCGCGGCTATCCTCCACTGGGGTTCATGGCATGACAGGCGTGGAACGTATGACGGGAACAGGAAAGGACATCTTGAACATCCACCGTGCCAGCGAGGCCGATGCCCCCGCGGTGCTGGCGCTGTTCGATGAGGTGATCGAATGGTTCGTGTCGATCGGCAACCTGCAGCAATGGGGCAGTGAGCCGTGGTCGATGACGCCGCGACGGATCACCCTGGTGACCGAAGCCTGCGCGCTGCCCGGTGCATGGGTTGCCCGGAACGAGCACGGCGTGGTGCGCGCATTCCTGGCGCTGGGCGAGTCGATGCCCTATGTGCCTGCGCCCACCGGCCCGGAACTATATGTGCGGGTACTGGTGGCATCGCGTGACGTGCGCGTGCGTGGCATCGGCCGGCGCCTGATGGCCTTTGCCGATGAGCAGGCGCGCGCTGCCGGGCTCGACCATCTGCGCGTGGACTGCTACGGCGGTGGTAACGGTGATCTGGTGCGCTTCTATGAGTCCTGCGGCTATACGCGCATCGCGCCTTTCAACGTGGATGGCTGGCCGGGCATGCTGCTGGGGCGACAGCTCTGAAGTGGCTGCGTCATTCGGTCGCAGCGTGCGTGCAGGAAACGGTACATCGGTTCGGCGCTAGAGTAGGGCCATGACCTGCATGGAATGGCTGTGTCATTCCACTGCGGGTTCCTGATGACCCCCTCCAGGAAGGAGCAGCGCATGTACTACAGCAGTGGTAACTACGAAGCCTTCGCGCGCCCGCGCAAGCCCGCCGGTGTCGATGGCAAGCGGGCATGGTTTGTCGGTTCGGGCCTGGCCTCGCTGGCCGGTGCCGCGTTCCTGGTGCGCGATGGCCGCATGGCCGGTGAGCGCATCACCCTCCTTGAGCAGCAGCAGATTCCCGGCGGTGCGCTGGATGGCCTGAGGGTGCCGGAAAAGGGCTTCGTGATCCGCGGTGGCCGCGAGATGGAAGACCATTTCGAGTGCCTGTGGGATCTGTTCCGCTCGATTCCGTCGCTGGAGATTGAAGATGCCAGCGTTCTGGACGAGTTCTACTGGTTGAACAAGGACGACCCGAACTACTCCCTGCAGCGCGCCACGATCAATCGCGGCGAGGATGCGCACACCGACGGCCTGTTCACCCTGACCGAGCAGGCGCAGAAGGACATCATCGCGCTGTTCCTGGCCACCCGGCGGGAGATGGAGAACAAGCGCATCGACGAGGTGCTGGGCCGTGATTTCCTGGACAGCAACTTCTGGCTGTACTGGCGCACCATGTTCGCGTTCGAGGAGTGGCATTCGGCGTTGGAGATGAAGCTGTACCTGCATCGCTTCATCCACCACATCGGTGGCCTGCCGGATTTCTCGGCGTTGAAGTTCACCAAGTACAACCAGTACGAATCACTGGTGCTGCCGCTGGTGAAGTGGTTGCAGGACCAGGGCGTGGTGTTCCAGTACGCCACCGAGGTGACCGACGTCGACTTCGATCTGGCGGCCGGCCGCAAGCAGGCCACGCGCATCCACTGGATGCGTGACGGTGTAGCCGGTGGCGTGGATCTGGGCGCGGATGACCTTGTGTTCATGACGATCGGTTCGTTGACCGAGAACTCGGACAATGGCGATCACCACACGGCTGCGCGATTGAATGTGGGGCCGGCGCCTGCCTGGGACCTGTGGCGACGCATCGCCGCCAGGGATCCCGCGTTCGGGCGCCCGGATGTGTTCGGTGCGCACATTCCGCAGACCAAGTGGGAGTCGGCGACGGTGACCACGCTGGATGCGCGCATCCCGGCCTACATCCAGAAGATCGCCAAGCGTGACCCGTTCAGTGGCAAGGTGGTGACCGGCGGCATCGTCAGCGTGCGCGATTCGCGCTGGTTGATGAGCTGGACCGTGAACCGCCAACCTCATTTCAAGAACCAGCCCAAGGAGCAGATCGTGGTCTGGGTGTACTCGCTGTTCGTCGATACGCCTGGCGATTACGTAAAGAAGCCGATGCAGGACTGCACCGGCGAGGAGATCACCCGCGAGTGGCTGTATCACCTGGGCGTGCCGGTGGAAGAAATCGACGAACTGGCTGCTACCGGTGCGAAGACGGTGCCGGTGATGATGCCGTACATCACCGCGTTCTTCATGCCGCGCCAGGCCGGTGACCGCCCGGACGTGGTGCCGGAGGGGGCGGTGAACTTCGCCTTCATCGGCCAGTTTGCCGAATCGAAGCAGCGCGACTGCATCTTCACCACCGAGTATTCGGTGCGCACGCCGATGGAAGCGGTGTACACCCTGCTGGGGATCGAACGCGGCGTGCCGGAGGTGTTCAATTCCACCTACGACGTGCGCTCGCTGCTGGCCGCCACCGGTCGCCTGCGCGATGGCAAGGAGCTGGATATTCCTGGGCCAGCGTTCCTGCGCAACCTGCTGATGAACAAGCTGGACAAGACCCAGATCGGTGGCCTGCTGCGCGAGTTCAAGCTGGTGCAGGAGGACTGAGCGGGTGGAATGGAGGCAGCCGATGAAAGCATCGGCTGCCTCCGGGCCTCAAACCGCGCCGTCGGTCGAACGGCTCAGATGTTCCCAGGTATCGATGCTGCCGGCCATCGACGCCAGCTTCGCCCGTACCAGCTGCAGTGCATCACTGCCCAGCAGCAGGTGGCTGGGCGGCGCGTCGCTGTCGATGACCTGCAGCATGGCCTGCGCAGCCTTCATCGGATCACCGAGCTGGTGGCCACTCTTCGCCTCACGCGCGCTGCGGATGGGATCGAACAGCGCGTCGTAGTCTTCAATGCTGCGCGGTGCCCGCGCCATCGAGCGGCCCGCCCAGTCGGTGCGGAAGGAGCCCGGCGCGACGGCGGTGACGTGGATACCAAACGACGCGACTTCCTTGCCAAGCACTTCGCTGATGCCTTCCAGTGCGAACTTGCTGCCGCAGTACCAGGCGATGCCGGGCATCGTGATGAAACCGCCCATGGAGGTGATGTTGAGGATGTGGCCACGGCGGCGCGCGCGCATGTGCGGCAGCACGGCCTTGATCAGCGCGGCCGGGCCGAACACGTTCACTTCGAACTGGTGCCGCAGCTCGGCGAGCGTGGATTCTTCGAGGATGCCTTCGTGTCCGTAGCCGGCGTTGTTGACGAGCACGTCGATGCTGCCAACGTTGGTTTCGATATCGGTGACGAGCGCATTGATGGCATCGGCATCGGTGACGTCCAGCAGGCGGCCGAATGCGCGGCCGGGCGCCAGCGTTTCGAACGCCTGGCGGGCGGATTCGTTGCGCACGGTGCCGACTACGCGATGGCCGGCCAGCAGTGCCTGCTGGGCGAGGGCACGGCCGAAGCCGCTGCTGACGCCGGTGATGAGGAGAAGGCGGGACGGGGGCATGGGGAGGCGCTCATGGTGGACAGGGCTTGCACGTTAGTGCTTGAACGGCGATCACCCCAGGCCTAGGATTCGACCATTCTTGCCTATTCCTCTGGAGTGCCAGTGGTCGATTCCCTGCAACGGCAGATGCAGGCGCGCATGGTCGGCCTGCTGCAGACCTTGGCGGTGGAGGAGGGCTATACGCTCACGCCGCTGCCGGGGGTGCGGCTGTTGCGCTCCGACCGGCCTCTGGCACGCACGCCGGTGCTGTATGACCCCGGCATCGTGATCGTCTGCCAGGGCGTGAAGCGCGGCTACCTGGGCGGGCAGGTCTACCAGTACGATGCGCAGCACTATCTGGCAGTTTCGGTGCCGGTGCCGTTCACGATGGAAACCGATGCTTCTGCAGAGGCGCCGCTGCTGGCGATCTACCTGCATCTGGATCTGCAGTTGGCGGCAGACCTGCTGATTGAACTGGGGGAACAGGTGGGCACATCGGAGGCCCCGGCACAGAGCATGATGTCCAGCCCGATGCAGGCGCCGATGCAGGCCACGGTGCTACGCCTGCTGGAGGCACTGGCTGACCCGTTGGAGGCTGCCGTGCTCGGGCCGGCGCTGGTGCGTGAGGTGTACTTCCGCGTGCTGACCGGGGCACAGGGTGGCGCGATGCGCGAGGCGCTGGCCATGCGCGGCCGCTTCGGCAGCATCGGCAGGGTGCTGCGTACGATCCACGCCTCGTTTGCCACTGCGTTGGACGTGGGCCGGCTGGCGGCCGAGGCGGGCATGAGCGTGGCGACCTTCCACGACCACTTCCGCGCGATTACCGGTACGTCGCCGATGCAGTACGTGAAGTCCACTCGCCTGCACCAGGCACGGCTGCTGATGCTGCGGGAGGCGATGACCGCAGAGGCTGCATCGCTGGCGGTGGGGTATGCCAGCCCGTCCCAGTTCAACCGCGAGTTCAAGCGCCTGTTCGCCCTGCCGCCGGCGGCCGAGGTGGCGCGGATGCGGCGCAGTTTCGCGCTGCCACCGCCGCCAGCGGATGCGCTGTACGTGTCTTCGCATTGAGTGGCCGCCGGGGTTTCCCCGGCGTTCTCGACATGCCGGCCAGCGGCCGGCACTACCAGGGAATCTGAGTGGTTGACAGGAGGTCTACCTACTAGTAGGTTAAGACTCATGAAAGAGTCGCTCTCGCCCAAGGCCCAGGAAATCCTGGCCCACGCCCGTTCGCTGCTGGAAGCCGGTGGTTACAACGGTTTCAGCTATGCCGACGTGTCGGCACGGGTGAACATCAGCAAGGCCAGCATCCACCATCATTTCCCCAGCAAGGCGGACCTGGTGCGCACGGTAGTGGAAATTTACCGAGCCGAGGCGCGCGAAGGCCTGGCGCTGCTGGACCGGCAGCTGGATGACCCGCTGCAGGAGCTCAACGCCTATGTGGATTACTGGTCCAGCTGCATCGCAGGTGGCACGTCCTCGTTCTGCATCTGCGCGATGTTGGCGGCAGAGGCGCCGATGATTCCTGCGGAGATTGCCGATGAAGTCCGCGGGCATTTCGAGGACCTGAGCGGCTGGCTGGCGGTGACCCTGGAGAAGGGTGCTGCCACGGGCCAGCTGCAGTTGCAGGGTTCGGCGGCCGATGAGGCCAAGGCGTTCATGTCATCGGTGCACGGCGCCATGCTGGCTGCGCGCGGATTCGGTGATGCGACCACGTTCGCGACGCTGGCCCGGCTGGCCATCGCGCGGGTGAGTGCGACCGCCTGAGGTGATGTGTACTGGCCTGCGGCATTGCGGGCCTTCTTTTTGTTCTTGAGGCCTACCTACTAGTAGGTTCATTTCACCAGTGGAGATTCCCATGGCACATCCCCTTTCCCTTCTCGGAGCGATCCATACCGCCATCAGCCTGGTGCCGATCCTGGCGGGCCTGTACGGCTTCATCCGCCACCGGGCAATCGATCCCGGCACGCGCTCGGGCAAGGTTTATCTGATTGGCCTGGTGCTGTCGGTGGCGACCTCGTTCACCGTCTCCAGCACAGGCGGGCTCAATCCAGGCCATGCCTTCGGCGTGATCGTGCTGCTGGTCGCGTTCGGCGGTGTTCTGGCTTCGCGGCTGCGTTTCCTTGGACGGCTGGCGGCTTACCTGTCGACCTTTGCGCTGTCCTTCAGCTTCCTGCTGTCGTTGGTGCCCGGCATGAATGAAACGCTGACGCGGTTGCCGGTGGCACACCCGCTGGCGGCGGCGCCGATGGCGCCGGTGGTGTTGCAGACCTTGCTCGGCTGCCTGGCAGTGTTCGTGATCGGGTTTGCCGGGCAGTGCTGGCGGATCCGTCGGCGCACCACCCCGTTGTGAGCGATGCAGGCCCGCAGGACGACGTACCGCAGAATCAGCAGCCGACCAGCCGATCCGCGCCAATACCGCCGCGATGCTGGCTCCGGTACTCGGTAGGGCTCGCATCGACCTGACCCCGGAAGTGCCGACGGAATGACTCCTGCGAACCAAAGCCGGCCTGCTCGGCGATCCATTGCAGCGGCCGGTCGGTGGTTTCCAGCAGCTCACGGGCGAGGGCTACGCGCTCGCGGATCAGCCAGTCGATCGGTGACAGGCCCGTCGCTTCCAGGAACTGCCGCTGCAGGGTGCGTTGGCTGAGTGCGGCCTGCTCGGCGAGGCTGCCTAGCGAATGTGGCTCGCGCAGGTTGCGGCGCATCCATTCCATCAGCTTTGCCAGGCGCGTGGGCTCGCCATGGGGAATGGCCCGGCTGACACGCTGGCTGCGCCCGGCATCACGCCACGGAGCCAGCACCAGCCGCTCGGCCACCAGGTTGGCCACGCGGGCACCGTAATCCTTGCGCACCATGTGCAGCATCATGTCCATGCCGGTGGCCGAGCCGGCCGAAGTGATGATGCTGCCGGTGTCCACATACAGCACATCCTCGCGCACGTCGATGCGCGGGAACTCGCGCGCGAGCGCTTCGGTGAGGCGCCAGTGGGTGGTGGCCTGGCGGCCATCGAGCAGCCCGGCCCAGGCCAGCACGAAGGCACCGGAGCAGATCGAGGCGATGCGTGCGCCACGTGCGTGGGCACGGATGAGTGCATCGAGCAGGGCCTGCGGAGGACGTTCGCTGGGTTCGCGCCAACCGGGGATGACGATGACGTCGGCGTCATCAACGGTGCCGAGATCGTAGGGCAGCTGCACCTGGGTGTTGCCGAGCATACGCAGTGCGCCGGGCTCGCCTGCGCACAGCTGGGTGCGGTACCAGGCCACGCCCAGCTCGGGCCTTATCGGCGCGAACAGGCCCACCGCACAGCCGAACTCGAACAGCCCCTGGCCGTGGCAGGCAACGATGGCGACGAGCGGCGCGGCGGGATCGGCGGGAGGGCTGGGCATGGCCTGATGCTACGGGTGGAGGTGCGCGGCGCAGAGTGGTGCGCGGGCATGAGGTGATGCCTGCGGAGCATGTAGAGCCGAGCCATGCTCGGCTGCTCTTTGTGGCTCAGTTGAATGGGCTTCGTCTGGCATTGAGCCGAGCATGGCTCGGCTCTACAGAGAGCAGTGCGCCGGTGCAGGCCGCCTAACGTCATTACCAGCGGTCATGTGGGTGGCCGGATGTTACGGCTGGGTGACGCGATCGCGCCTGTCGTCGCGGGTGAACAGGCCCTTGAATGGAAGCGTGTTTCCGGCCCCCCCACGAGCCCCCATGCCTGCCGCCTACGCCCCAGCCCTGAGTACTCTCGCTGTCCTGATCACCGCCGCCCTCGCTGCGACGCCCAGCCATGCCGCGGAAGCCGATGCGGATCCTGCCACCACCGCGGCGACGGCCAACGTTGCTGCATCTACGCTGGATGCGGTGGTGGTGACCGGTTCACGCACCAGCACGCGCACGGTGAAGAACAGTTCCACGCCGATCGATGTGATCTCCGCCGAGGACCTCGCTGCTACCGGGCAGGGCAACCTGCTGGAAGCGCTGCAGCGCAGCCTGCCGTCGCTGAGCCAGATCGGCGGTTACCAGAGCGACCAGGAGAGCCTGATCCGCGGCTACCAGCTGCGCAATCTGTCGCCGGGCTACACGCTGGTGCTGGTCAACGGCAAGCGCCGCAATGCCAGCGCCTATGTGAGCGGTGCCAATGGGGGCGGCTTCCCCGGCCATGCCTGGGCTGACCTCGCGTTGATTCCGGTCTCGGCCATCGACCATGTGGAAGTGCTGCGCGATGGCGCTTCGGCCATCTACGGTTCGGATGCGATCACCGGCGTGGTCAACGTGATCCTGAAATCGCAGGCACACGGTGGTGATGTGTCGGTGGAGAGCGGGCAGAGCATCGATGGTGATGGTTCGCGTACCAGCGTGCGCGCCAACGTCGGCCTGCCGTGGGGCGAGGATGGCTTCGTCAACCTGTCCGGTGAGACCACCCGCCAGCACCATGCGATCCGCACCCGCCGCTACATCGATGGCTACCTGAGCTACCCGGCCGTGGACGGCAACGGCAATCTGGTGGCGCTGCGGCCGAACAATCGACTGCCTGCAGGTGCCACGCCGAACCCGGCCGAGGCCAACCGCAATGCCGAGGCCAACACCATCCTCAGCTCGCCGTCGTATGCGTTGAAGGCCTTCGCGGTGAACGTGGGCCATGGCCTGGGCGAGAGCGCGCAGTTCTACGCCAACGCCACGGCCAGTGACCGCACCGCGCAGGCGATCCAGAATTTCCGCCTGCCCGCGACGATCTTTACCACTTACCGGGCCCCCGGCGTACTGAGCGTGTTTCCCGATGGCTTCCTGCCGGTGCTGGAAACCAAGGAGAAGCAGTACACCGGTACGGCCGGGGTAAAAGGCCAGATCGCGGGTTGGGACTACGACGCCAGCCTGACCGGCAACCGCAGCACGGTGCGCACCTATACCCGCAACTCGGTGAACTACTCGCTGCCGTATCCCGGGTCGCCCACTGATTTCTACGACGGCAAGCTGGACTACCAGCAGGGCATCGCCAACCTCGACCTGCGGCGTGGCTTCGAGGTGGCGGCGTTCGCCTCGCCGCTGGAGGTGAGCGCGGGCGCCGAGTATCAGCACGAGCAGTACGAGCGCGGTGCAGGGCAGTGGGAGTCGTATACCGGCTTCGGCGCTGCAGCCTTCGTCGGCTATTCCACCGCCGATGCGGTGAAGGCGACCCGCAACAGCAAGGCGGTGTACGTGGGTGCCGCCACCAACATCACCTCGCGCTGGTACCTGGATGCTGCCGCGCGCTGGGAAGACCATTCCGATTTCGGCAGCGTTTCCACCGGCCGCCTGACCACGCGCTTCGATTTCACCGACGCACTGGGTGTGCGCGCCACGGTGAGCAACGGCTTCCATGCGCCCAGCCTGGGCGCGCAGTATTACCAGGCCACCGGCAGCTGCCCGTGCGGGACCACGCTGGTGGCGCAGGTGTCTTCGCCGGCGGCTCTCGCGCTGGGGGCAACGCCGCTGAAGCCAGAGAAGGCCACCAACTACAGCCTGGGCGTGACCTGGGACCCGAGCCCGGCGTTCCATCTGGCAGTGGATGCGTACCAGATCGACATTCGCGGCCAGCTGGGGCAGTCCAGCCAGATCGGCTACAACGCGCAGGATCCGGCTCGCATCACCGACAACAGCGGGACGGTGCTGAGTGCGGCGCAGAAGAATACGATCGACGCGCTGCTGGGTTCGGCGGGCATCAGCATCCTGCCGGGCGATGCGTTCTACGCCAGCTATTTCACCAACGTGGGCAATACCCGTACACGCGGTGTGGAGCTGACCCTGGAAGCGAACCAGGAAACCGCGTGGGGCAAGCTGCGCTGGAGCTACGCGGCCAACGTCGGCCGCACCACGATCCAGAAGGTCGCCGACATTCCGGTGGCACTGCAGGGCCTGCCGAACATCAACCTGCTGACCAAATCCAGCGAGTACGCGCTGCGCTTCCGCACGCCCAGCTATACGCAGGTGGCGGGATTGGGCTGGCAGAACGGGCGCTGGCGCTCGAACCTGGACTTCACCTACTACGGCCCGATCAAGCGGCTGAACAACGGCGTGGAATACAAGCAGCCGCCGGTGCTGGTGACCAACCTGTCCGGTGGCGTGGAGCTGGGTGCGGGCTGGAGCGCGGCGCTGGGCATCAACAACGTGTTCGACAAGCGCACGCGCAAGGTGCCGGAGTACGCGCGCAGTGCGACCGATGTGGCGAGTATCGAGACCACCTGGGACAGCGGCGATGTGCTGAGCAATGTGGGTGCGTACTGGTTTGGTCGGGTCAGTTACCGGTTCTGATCTGGAGCAGTCGAGCATGGCTCGACTCTACAGAAGCGAAAGGCAGTCGAGCATGGCTCGACTCTACAGAAGCGAAAGGCGGCCGGACGTAGTTCGGCATCATTGAGGAGCAGTTCATGTGTTCTGCATTGAAGGTGGTTGCGTTGGTGGGGTCACCGACCAGCTCGGCGACGTCGCGCACGTTGTTGCTGGTGCGGCATCTGCTGGCGTCGCTGCAGCAGCGGGTGCACGCCAGCGTGGAGCTGGTGGAGCTGGCGCCGATCGCGCGTTCACTGGGCCAGTCGTTGTCGCGTGACGAAGCGGGGCCGGCAGTGGAGCAGGCACTGCAGGCCATCGAGGCGGCGAAGCTGCTGGTGGTGGCCGCGCCGGTCTATCGTGGCTCGTATCCTGGGTTGTTCAAGCACTTGGTCGACTTCATCGGGCTGGAGGCGCTGGTGGATACGCCGGTGCTGCTGGCAGCGACCGGTGGCAGCGAGCGTCATGCGCTGGTGATCGACCACCAGCTGCGACCGTTGTTCAGTTTCCTGCAGGCGCACACGCTGCCGATCGGGGTGTATGCCACGCCCGCCGACTTCGAGGGCGAGCACATCAACAGTGCAGCCTTGCAGGCACGCATCGCGCTGGCGACCGAGCGCGCAGCCGGCCATCTGGCTACGCAGGCGCTGGCCGTGGCGGCGCCGCTGCGACGCATCGCCTGACGCCATAACCGGCAGCGCTTTGCTTATGGCCACGCCGCATCTGCATGGCCGGATCTGACCGCCGATTGTCGCCAGGCATCGCTGCCGCGGCCGCCGACATCTCTAGCATCGATATCGAAGCGGCATCGCATTGCCGGCCCCGATGAGGACGACTCCAGTGACTTTCGACGCAGCAAGCAAACCCATCCTGTTCCTGCTCGACCGTGAGTTCGAGGACGGCCAGATTCCCGGTCAGCGCTTCTTCTGCCGGCACAGCCTGCTGCTGGAGGGCGCGCTGTCGAGCATCGATGGCCTGGACGCGCAGCTGGACGTGCGCCGCATCGGCTTCGCACGGCCGCGACGGGAGGTGATCGCCGAGATCGGCGAGCAGGACCAGTCGCTGCCGAAGCTGGTGCTGCCGCAGGGCGTGCGCAGCGAACTGGCCAGTGGCGCGCACCAGGATCGCCAGTACATCTCCGGTGCCGAGCCGATCCTGGCCGCGTTGAATGGCTTGCTCGGCATTCCCGTGGCCCACCCCTGAGCGAGGACGTGACCATGAGCTATCAGATCAGCGTGCTGGACAAGAGCCCAGTGGCCGAGGGTGCCTCGCCAGAGCAGGCGCTGCGCAACAGCCTGCAGCTGGCGCAGCGCGCCGAGCAGCTGGGCTACCACCGCTACTGGTTTGCCGAGCACCACGCTGCACCAACGCTGGCCAGCCCGGCGCCGGAAGTACTGGCTGCGTGGGTACTGGCGCAGACCCGGCGCATCCGCATCGGCAGTGGCGGGGTGATGCTGCGCCACTACGCGCCGTACAAGGTGGCGGAGAACTTCAACCTGCTGTCGGCGCTGGCGCCGGGGCGTGTCGATCTGGGCGTGGGCAAGGCCCCCGGTGGCCTGCCGGCCTCGACCGCGGCGCTGGCAGCCGGGCGCCCGGCGTTCGCCGATTTCGACCAGCAACTGCGCGACCTGGAAGGCTATCTGTCCGGGGCGGACACCGAGGCGCTGGCACGGCCGGTTCCGCAGCAGGCACCGGAGCGCTTCCTGCTCGGTGCCAGCCCGCAGAGCGCAAAGCAGGCGGCCGGGCTCGGCTGGCGATTCGTCTACGCCGCGCACTTCGATGGTGACCCGAAACATATCGAGGCCGCGTTCGATGCCTACCGCAGCGTTTCTACGCAGCCGCCGCTGCTGGCCACGGTGGCCTTCGCCGCGCCGACTGCCGAAGCCGCGGCGCGCCATATCGGTGCGCTGCGCGTCTACAAGCTGCACCTCGGCCCCGGGCAGACGGTGAACCTGCCCAGCCCCGAGGCGGCTGCCGAGTACGCGCGCCAGGTGGGCGTGGCCGACTTCCGCATCGAGGAAACGCGCCCCAGCGTGTTGTCCGGTGATGCGCAACTCGTGCGTGACGAACTGGATGCGCTGCATCGGCGCTTCGGCGTGGGCGAGTTCATTCTCGACGCGCCGGTGGCCGACCTGGACGCACGCCTGACATCCCTCGAACTGCTGTCGCCCGCGCCACGCGCGGCGGTGGCCTGACCTGCAGGAGCGATTCCCATGAGCACGACCCCGCGCCACATTCCGTTCGGCATCATGCTGCAGGGCCCTGGCAGCCACATGCATTCCTGGAAGCATCCGTCCAACCCGGCTGACGCCAGCGTCAACCTGCAGTTCTACATCGACATCGCGCGTACCGCCGAGGACAACGGCATCGCCTTTGGGTTCGTGGCCGACGGCCTGTACATCAACGAGAAGTCGATCCCGCACTTCCTCAATCGCTTCGAGCCGATCTCGCTGCTGTCGGCGCTGGCCACGGCGACGAAGAAGATCGGCCTGGCTGGCACGCTGTCGACCTCCTACAGCGACCCGTTCACCGTGGCCCGCCAGTTCGCTTCGCTGGACCTGCTCAGCGGAGGTCGTGCCGGCTGGAACGTGGTGACGTCGCCGCTGGAGGGGTCGGGGCGCAATTACGGCCGGCCCCACCCCGAGCATGCGCTGCGCTACCAGATCGCCGACGAATACCTGGAGGTGGTGCAGGGGCTGTGGGATTCCTGGGATGACGATGCGTTCGTGCGCGAGCGCGACAGTGGCACGTTCTTCGCGCCGGAAAAATTCCGTCGCCTCGACCACAGGGGACGCTTCTTCCAGGTGGAAGGGCCGCTCAACATCCAGCGTTCGCCGCAGGGCCAGCCGGTGATCTTCCAGGCCGGTTCGTCCGACGATGGCATCGCGCTGGCCGGCAAGTATGCCGATGCGGTGTTTACCCATTCGCCGTCGCTGGAAGAAACCCGCGCGTTCACCCAGAAGGTGAAGAACTCGGCGATCGCGCACGGCCGCAGCGGCAACGACGTGAAGATCTTCCCGGGCATCGGCCCCATCGTCGGCCGTACCGCCGAGGAGGCCGAAGCCAAGTACCAGGCAATCGCCGCGCTGGCCACGCTGGAGGATGCGCTGGCCTATCTCGGCCGCTTCTTCGACCACCATGATTTCAGCCAGTACGACCCGGACGCGCCCTTCCCGGAGCTTGGCGGAATCGGCAGCAACTCGTTCCGTTCCACCACCGACCGCATCAAGCAGGACGCACGCGAGAAGGGCCTGAGCCTGCGCCAGGTGGCACTGGAAGCGGTGAGCCCGCGACCGAATTTCATCGGCACGCCGGAGCATGTGGCCGACGAGTTGATCCGGTGGTTCGATGCCGGTGCCAGCGACGGCTTCATCCTCGGTTTCGCGGCACAGCGCGAAGGCCTGGACGATTTCGTGACCCAGGTGCTGCCGATCCTGCAGGCGCGCGGCTACCACCAGCGTGAGCTGGAAGGGCAGACTCTGCGCGCGCATCTGGGCCTGCCGTACAAGGCCAGCCGCCACTCGACCGACGCCGAGCCGGCGCGGAAGGCAGGGTAAGGCGATGAGCGGAGAAAGCGCGACAGCACCGGGCCATGCCCAGCGGAATTCCCAGACGACGGGCATATTGCCCGACATCGCGGCGCGCGCAGAGGCGGCCATCGCGATCCGCCATGACCTGCACCGGCACCCGGAGCTGGCCTTCGAGGAACACCGCACCAGCGCGCGCGTGGCCGAGCTGTTGCAGCAGTGGGGCTACGAGGTGACCACCGGCCTCGGCGGCACCGGCGTGGTCGGCACGCTGCAGCGCGGGCAGGGCAGCCGTCGCCTCGGCCTGCGCGCCGACATCGATGCACTGCCGATCCACGAGGATTCCGGATTGGCGTACGCCAGCCAGACCGAGGGGTTGATGCATGCCTGCGGCCACGATGGGCACACCGCCATCCTCCTGTCTGCGGCGCACTACCTCGCCCATCACGGTCGCATCAACGGCACCCTGCAGCTGGTGTTCCAGCCCGCTGAGGAAACCGGTTCGGGCGCTTCGAAGATGCTCGCCGATGGCCTGTTCGAGCGCTTCCCGGTGGATGCGATCTATGGCCTGCACAACTGGCCGGGCGTGCCAGTGGGACACTTCGGCTTCGTCGATGGCCCGGCGATGGCGTCGGTGGACTGGGCGCGGCTGAAGGTGATCGGCAAGGGCGGCCACGGTGCCGAGCCGCAGGGCAGCGTCGACCCGATCCTGGCGGCAGCGCACATCGTCACCGCGCTGCAGAGCGTGGTGTCGCGCAATGTCGATCCGCGGCAGATGGGCGTGGTCACCGTCGGTTCGATCCACGGCGGGCAGGCCGCCAATGTGATCCCGGACGTCGTCGAGCTGAAGCTGACCGTGCGCGCCTACCTGCCGGAAGTGCGCGACACGCTGCGGCGCCGGGTCACTGAAATCGCCGAACAGACGGCTGCGGCGTTCGGCGCACGCGCCGAAATCGAGTTTCCGCGTGGCTTCCCCAGCGTCATCAACCATCCTCAGCAGACTGCCTATATCCGCGACGTAGCCGTACAGGGCTTCGGCAGTGAACAGGTGGTACCGGAGTTCGCGCCACGCACGGCCAGCGAAGACTTCGCCTTCCTGCTGCAGGCGCGGCCGGGCAGTTTCGTGTTCGTCGGCAACGGCGACAGCGCACCGTTGCACAGCCCGCGCTATGTGTTCAACGACGCCGCCATCGCACCCGCCGCCAGCCTGTGGGCGCGGCTGGCCGAAGACTATCTGGTGAAGGACGCGACATGAGCAGCAACGAACGCTTCCTCTATACCTCGGTGGATGATCCGCTGGCGCGGCCTCTGTTCGACGGCCTGGAACAGGAGTACGACAGCCGCTACGCCGACGTGCGCCGACGCATCGGCGGCAGCGCCCGCGAGGAACTGCAGCGCTACCCGGCGCAGGCCTTTGCTGCCCCGGTAGGGGCGTTCGTACTGCTGCTGCGCGATGGTGTGGCGATCTCCGGCGGTGCCTTCATGCCGCACCGCGATCCGGATACCGCCGAATTCAAGCGCATCTGGACGCTGCCGGGGCTGCGCCGCCAGGGCATCGCGCGGCGCGTGCTGCAGGAGCTGGAAGACCAGGCGGTGCGGCAGGGGTATCGACGGGTGTTCCTGACGACCGGCTTCCGCCAGCCTGAAGCGGTCGGCCTGTACCTCAGCCACGGCTACACCGCGCTGTTCGACCTGCAGGCCGACCCGGAAACCATCGCGCATCTGCCGTTCGAGAAGCACCTGAGCGTATCGGCGCCGGTCGTTGTGCCATCGCAGGCCGTGCTGCACGGAGCCCACGCATGAGCACGCCTTCGACCGCGCTGGATGGCATTGCCGCACGCCCGGCGCCAGCTCCGGCGTTGAAGATCGTGCCGGCCCGGCATCCACTGCAGGTGGTCGGAACCCTTCTGGCGTTGGCGCTGATCCTGATCGGGCTGCAATCGGTGCTGGGCAACCCGCGCTGGGGTTGGGGCACGTTCGCCGAGTGGTTCTTCGCACGCCCGGTGCTGGAAGGCCTGGGCCGTACGCTGCTGCTGACCGCACTCGGTACCGGCCTCGGTTTCGCGCTGGGTACCCTGCTGGCGTTGGCCCGCGTCTCCGGCTCGCCACTGCTGTCGGCGGTGTCGTGGGGCTATGTGTGGCTGTTCCGTTCGATCCCGCTGTTGGTGTTGTTGCTGCTGCTGAACAACCTGGGCTACCTGTACAGCACCATCGAGCTGGGCGTGCCGTTCACCGGCATCAGCCTGTTCTCGTACCCGACCACGCAGCTGATCGGCGTGTTCACCGCCGCAGTGCTGGGCCTCACCTTGAACCAGGCCGCGTTCTCGGCCGAGGTGATCCGCGGTGGCATTCTCTCGGTGGACCATGGCCAGTACGAAGCCGCAGCGGCGCTTGGCCTGCCACGTGGCCGCCAGGTGCGCCGCATCATCCTGCCGCAGGCGATGCGCTCGATCCTGCCGGCCGCGTTCAACGATGTGATCGGCCTGGCCAAGAGCACCTCGGTGGTCTACGTGCTGGCGCTGCCTGAGCTGTTCTACACCGTGCAGGTGATCTACCGGCGCAACCTGGAAGTGGTGCCGCTGCTGATGGTGGCCACGGTCTGGTACCTGGTGATCCTGACCGTGCTGTCGCTGCTGCTGCGACGCGTGGAGCAGCGCTTCGCGCGCGGGCAGTTGCAGCGGGAGCGCTCGGTATCGCGTGTCTCGTCACCGACGCGCGCCACCGGTGATTCCGCACCGCGCGTGGTCAATCGCCCGCGCATCGCCGCGCAGGTTGAAGCGGGCGAGGGAGCATCGGTGTCGCTGCATGGCGTAGGCAAGGTGTTCGGCGACCAGCCTGTACTGGAAGACGTGAACCTGGACCTGCGCGCTGGCAGCGTGACGGTGCTGATCGGCCCGTCCGGTGCCGGCAAGTCCACGCTGCTGCGGCTGGTCAACCACCTGGAACGTGCCGACAGCGGCTACGTGACCGTGGGCGGCCAGCTGATCGGCTACCGCCGCGACGGTGACACCCTGTACGAGCTGCCCGAGCGTGAGATCCGCCGCCGTCGTTCCGAGGTGGGCATGGTGTTCCAAGGCTTCAACCTGTTCCCGCACCTGACCGCGCTGGAGAACATCATCGAGGCGCCGATCGCAGTGCGCGGCGTGCCGCGTGCGCAGGCCGAGCAGCAGGCGCGCACACTGCTGGAACGGGTCGGCCTGGCTGACAAGGCCGATGCCTTCCCGCGCCAGCTTTCCGGCGGCCAGCAGCAGCGCATCGCGATTGCCCGCGCGCTGGCGCTGCAACCAAAGGTGCTGTTGTTCGATGAACCGACCTCGGCGCTGGATCCGGAGCTGGTGGCCGAAGTGCTCAGCGTGATCGAGGAGCTGGCAAGCTCCGGCACCACGCTGGTGATCGTCACCCATGAGCTGAGCTTCGCTCGTCGCGTGGCCGACCACGTGGTGATGATGGACCAGGGGCGGGTGATCGAGCAGGGCACGCCCGAGGCGCTGTTCGAACGTCCGCGCCAGCAACGCACCGCCGATTTCCTGGCCAAGACCCTGTAACTGCGAAAGGAACACCATGAGCCCTGCAGCACCGCGTCGCCCCTCGCGCAGCACCCTCTTGATCGTGGGCGTGCTGGTCATCGGTATCGCCGGCATCGTCTATTCGCGCGTGCGTCAGGCACCGGACGCGAGCACCGTGGCCGCGACCAGCCTGGCCGGTGCGAACACCGCCGTGCTGAAGGGTACCTTCGATCCGAAGGCGCAGGCATTGATTCCCGCCGGCTACAGCTTCGTCACGCCCGGCACGTTCACCGTAGCCACCCATCCGGGGCAGCTGCCGTTGGCCGACTACGGCGCCGACAGCAAGGACGTGGTCGGCATCGAGCCGGACATCGCGCGACTGATTGCCGATGGGTTGGGCCTGAAGCTGGTGATCGTGCCGGTGGCGTGGGCGGACTGGCCGTTGGGGTTGGAATCAGGCAAGTACGATGCCGTGCTGTCGAACGTGACGGTTACCGAGGAGCGCAAGAAGAAGTTCGATTTCTCCAGCTACCGTTACGATCTGCTGGGAATCTACACGCGCACTGATGGGCCGATCCAGAAGATCGAAACGCCGGCCGACGTGGCCGGACTGAAGGTGGTGGTCGGTGCCAGCACCAACCAGGACCAGATCCTGCGGCAGTGGGACCAGCAGAATATTGCGGCGGGATTGAAGCCGGTGGAGTATCAGTACTTTGATGACGCCGTGGTTGGGCGGCTGGCGGTGATCACCGGCCGCGCCGATGTCTCGTTCGAGCCCAATGCTACTGGTGCCTATTCGGCGCGGGATGGCAAGGTGCGGCGTGTGGGCCTGTTCCCCGGAGGCTGGCCGAACGCCGCAGCGATCTCGGTGACCACGCGCAAGGGCAGCGGCCTGGCTGATGCGGTGACGCAGGCGCTGAACACCCAGATCGGCAGCGGCACCTATGCGCAGGCATTGGCGCGCTGGAACGTGGCCGAGGAAGCCGTGCCGCAATCGCAGACCAACCCGCCAGGTTTACCGACGCTCTGACGCCGGGCATGGCCCGGCGCTACCGCCGCTTTTGTAGGGCCGAGCCATGCTCGGCTGCAGTTCGCACGGTGTGCGATGCGTCGAGCATGGCTCGACTCTACAAGAGCATCCACGCATGGCGTGGATCTACTCGCAGAGTCTGATTTCTGTAGAGCCGAGCCATGCTCGGCTGCATTACCAGACGGCTTCCAACGTCCGGAACGGTTTCGCAACGCGCACGCCGTCGGCACCGAAGTCGGAGACGCTGCGTCCATCCACACGCACCGTCTTCGGCATCGTGCGCGCCGGCCACCAGACCTTCACCGCCGTTCCACTGTGCAGCCCCTCGCCAAGCGCCACCGTCAGCAGCCCGTCGCGCTGTCGTGCCTGCATCTGCAACGTGCCATACGCGGTCGGCAGGCGCTCCACCGCCAAGCCATCCCCCGCCACCCACGAGGGCGGTGTGCCCGGCAGCAGCGACAGCGCGTCATCGTCCTCGCGCATCAGCATGCCGAACAGCGTGCGGCCGTATTCGGCACCGATCCAGGTATGCGGCATGTCGCCGAGGTAGCGCGGGAAGCGCAGCCGTGAATGCACTACTTCGGCCAGCACCTGCCATTCAAGCGGGCGCCGGTCGTGAAGCAGGCCCTGCAACAGCTCGTCAGCCACGTCCGGCTGACCAAGATGCACATAGCTCAGCACGTTGCGGATCTCGTACGGCGTGTAGGCGTACAGCGCACCGGGCTGGCTGCGCTTGCGCACGTCTTCCAGATAGCGGGCGAAGGTGATCCGCAACGCATCTGCCGGCAACACGCTCTGCGCGCCGGTCGGGTCCAGTGCGATCGACACGCCCGTGGGATCGCCATCGCCCAGATCCGCCGAGGACGGGATGAAGTCGATGCCCTTCCACGCCATCGTGGCGCGGATCGAGGCGTGCAATGCGTCGTACAGCGCTTTGTACTGCTGACGTGCCCAGGCGGCGGTCTCGTGGTCACCCAGCGACTCGGCCAGCCACGCTCCGTCGTGCCATCCCTTCAGGCCCCAGTAGTCATCCCAGTAGCTGTGGGTGGGCGACGGATAGCCTTCATGGCTGATCGACGGCGCAAGAATGCCCGCGAATCGCTCCGGCGCCGGCTGGTCGGCCTTGTAACCGGGCACCAGCGTGCGCTCGCGCAGTTCCTGCAGGAAGCGCAGTGCGGCTTTCACTTTCGGCAGGTAGTCACGCACCGACTCGGGCCCGCCATCGAGGCGGGCGACATCGGCCACCAGCGCCACGTACTGGCCCTGGCTGTCGTACTCGATGTCCGAACCGAAGCCGGTGTTGACGCTGCCATCGTCGTTGAGGATCGGCGAAACCAGGCCATTGGCATGCACGCCGTGCGCGCTGTACCAGGCCAGGTAGTCACGCGCGACGTGCGCTTCACCCATGCGCAGCAGCACCGCCGACGTGGCCATGCCATCGCGGATGAAGGAGCGGTTGTAGTTGCGTGGGCCGGGCTGCATCGCGGAGCCGGTCTGGTTGATCAGCATGTAGGCAGCCTGCGCGCGCAGCATGTCGACCAGCGAGGGATCGGGCAGGCGCAGGCCGACCTGGCCCAGCCGCGCCTGCCAATCTGCGGACGCTTGCGTGGCCAGCGTCTCGAACGCCGCATTGGCATCACGGGGCAGCGTGGCCAGATCCAGCGCAGGCGCTTCGGGCAGCAGGCCATTGGCATCGGCGGCGGCGGTGCCCAGCGGGAACGCGACCACGATGGCATCGCGGGCTCCCGGCGCCAGCGACACGCGGTAGTTGAGCGCGGCGGCGGCAAGACCTTGGTCATCACGTGCCTGCTGCGAGGAAGGCAGTTCGCCGGCAGCGATGTTCGCGGTGATTTCCGTGGTGCCATCCTTGCCGAACGGCGCCACGCCGGACGCAGCCACAGGCGTGAGCGAGTGCAGCAGCGTGCGGCCATTGATGCGCACGGCCTGTCCGTCGATGCGCACCTCGCGGATCGGCGACAGCCCGCCGTTCTGCCACGGCGGATTCATCTCCATCGGACGCACGACCAGACTGAGCGTGCCGTCGATCCGGGTGCTGCCGGTGTTGTGCAGTCGATGGCGGAGGAAGGTCACCGGCTGGCCATCGCGCTCGATGGCGAACACCTCACTGCGCAGCTCCAGCCCGGGCTGCGGCGACCAGGTGGCCGAAGGCATAGGCTTCCAGCCATCGCGCAGGGCGTGCTGTACGGGCTGACCGGCGGCACCTGCAGCACGCCCGTCGGCGCTTCGCCAGAGCGGCTGTACCAGCGGCGCACCCTTGAACGCTTCCAGGTTGCCGTATTCGTCGAAGATGGATTTCTGCCGCCCTGCGTGCACGCCAACGGCGGTCCAGTAGGTCTGCTGCATCTGCAGCGACGCCGGAAACAGCGCACGCTGCGCGCCGCTGGCGGCGATCTGGTAGCGCTTCATCGGTGTCATCACGGCTTTCGGGCCAAGCAGGCGCAGGCGCGCGATCTGCGGGGCTGCGCCGTCCACGCTCAGGCGGAATGCACGTAGAGGTTTTGCCGTGTCAGCGGCCAGCCAACTCTGCCGATGGCTGGCCGCCTGTGCATCGTGTGCGAGATCCTGCCAGCGGCCCTGTGCGTCCTGCGCCTGCAAGCGGGCGGCGCCGCGCCCGCCGTCGGCCCAGTCGACCGCGAGACCGGCTGTGGACTGGGCGCGAGGCAGCATGATCTCGAGCGTATGGGATCCACCTTTTCCGGCTGGAACCGCGACGGTGCCACCGCCTTGCCAGAGCGCCGCTGCCTGCGTTGCATCGACACCGCTGATGCGTGCGCTGAGCGTGCTGTCCAGCGGCTCCATCTCGAAGATCGACACGCCCCAGTCGGACGTGCGCTGCGGGCTGGCCAGCCGCAGGTAGCGCGCCTGGCGTGGCGCGAAGTACAGCGTTTCCACGTCGCCCAGCGAATCGGCCATGGTGTACGCGGTCTGCCACTGCGTGCCGTCCAGCGAGGTCTGCAGTGAATAGCCCTCTGGATTGGAGACATCCCAGGTGAGCCGTGCGCCCGCCAGCATCGTCGGTGCGCCCAGATCGATCTGGAACCAGTGGCCCGGACTGAAGGCACCGCCGGTGACGGTCCTGGGGTCGCCGTCGATCAGGTGGCTGATCGCCATCGCCGGTACCTGCTGCGAGGAGGCGCTGGCCTGCCATTGGCTGCGTGGGGGGAGCGTCTGTGCCTGTGCGCTGAAGGCCAGGACGGCGAACACCAGGGTGGCGGCAGTTTGCCATGGGGCTGGTGGGCGGGAGACCTTGGAGCGTTCGGCGCGCAACGTCATTACGGACAGCCTCGCAGGTTCGACCGGAATCGGGCGAGCGCTACGCTAGCAAGGGATGTAATCGGTTACATGACGCACTGCAGCGCCGCTGGACGCTGGCGCTGCCGTTGCGGAAGCGCTGACGGATGTGGCTCTGGACGTGTAGCGCGGTTCGGCTAGGGTCACATCGGGGTTGGTTTTTTTAGGTGGTTGTCATTTGACAACCTGCGTGTGCCGTGTGCAGAATATGGAGAACAAGGAATGTCTCGAGCGCGTCATCCAGACAAGGACATCGAAGCGGCGTTGCAGTTCGCGGAGGATCGTGGGTGGAGGCTCCGTATGGCGGGCGGCCATGCGTGGGGCCGGATGTATTGCCCTTACAACGACGCCGATTGCCGATGCGGGGAGTTCTGCATCGTGAGCATCTGGAGCACACCGCGTAGCGGCAGCCATCATGCAAGGGCCTTGCGGCGTGTGGTCGAGAACTGCAGTCGTGAGCAATGAGATCAGGCGTCGTCAGAAGCGAAGGGGTCAATCATGGAATTCAACTTCACCCTGAAGTACCGCTTGCCGGACACAGGTATTGAAATCGGCGTCCTCGAGCAGCGCCTGGCCGAAGGCGGCAGCGACGACGCGCTTGTGGGCCTTGGGCTACCGGGAAGGCTGGCCCTGGCTTTCTGCCGCGAAGCGGAAAACGCAGCGGCTGCCCTGCGTTCGGCGTTGGACGATGTGCAGCGGGCCGTGCCCGGTGCCGAGCTGGTTGAAGTGAGCCCCGATCTGGTGGGGCTCACTGACGTAGCAGACCTGGTCGGAATGTCGCGTCAGAACATGCGGAAGCTCATGCTGGCCAACCCGCAGTCGTTTCCGTCCCCAGTGCATGACGGCTCGACCTCGATCTGGCACCTCGTCGACATTCTCGGTTGGCTGCGAGCGCGTGGCAGCGACAAAGTCACGGTGGAAATGACGGAACTCGCCGCTGCCGCGTTGCAGCTCAATCTGGACCGGGAAGGGCGCAGGCTTCACTCAAAGACGTAGTGGCGGCAAGAATCGGCGACCACCCCACTAAAGCTCCACCGTCTCCCACCAGCGCGTGCCCGCCTGCGGCGCCTGCATGTCCAGCGCTTCGCCCATCATCGGCGTGGCCACCGGAACATTCTTCGCGGCCGCCAGGGCGGTGATGCGCTCGAACGGCTGCTGCCATTCGTGCAGGGCCAGGTCGAAGGTGCCGTTGTGGATCGGCAGCAGCCACCTGCCGCGCAGGTCCAGATGCGCCTGCAGGGTCTGCTCGGGCTGCATGTGCACGAATGCCCAGCGTGGATCGTAGGCACCGGTTTCGATCATGGTCAGGTCGAACGGGCCGTACTTCTCGCCGATGGCCTTGAAGCCATCGAAGTAGCCGGTGTCGCCACTGAAGAAGATGCGGAAGTCGCCGTCCTGGATCACCCATGACGCCCACAGGCTGCGGTCACTGTCGCCCAGCCCGCGGCCGGAGAAATGCTGCCCCGGGGTGGCGGTCAGGCGCAGGCCGCTGGCTTCGGTGGACTGCCACCAGTCCAGCTGTTCCACCTTGGTGGCGTCCACGCCCCACGCAATCAACTGATCGCCCACACCCAGCGGTGCGATGAAGCGCGCGGTCTTGCCGGCCAGCTGCATCACCGCGGCATGGTCGAGATGATCGTAGTGGTTGTGCGAGAGGATCACGCCGGCGATCGGCGGCAGGTCGTCGATGCTGATCGGCGGTGCGTGGAAGCGCGCCGGCCCCATCCATTGCACCGGCGAGGCGCGTTCGGAGAACACCGGGTCGGTCAGCCAGTACTGGCCGCGCAGCTTCAGCAGGATCGTGGAGTGCCCAAGCCGGAACAGGCTGCGATCCGGCGCAGCATCCAGGGTGGCGCGGTCCAGCGGCTTCACCGGAATCGGGTGCGCGGGCACGGTGCCCTTGGGCTTGTTGAACAGGAACGTCCACCAGATCTCCGCGCCGTCGCGCAGGCCCATCGCCGGACGGGGCAGGGCATTGCGGAACTTGCCGTCGCGGTACTGCGGCGAATCGGGGAAGTCGGGGAGGGACCAGGACTTGCAGAAGGTGTAGGCGGTCACGGCGAGGATTCCAAGCAAAAGGACAAGGAGCAGGCGCTTCATGGGTGACGTCCGCTGGGTACACTGCACAGTGTAGTTTCGTGTTTTTCAAAAGTACACTGCTGGGTGTAAAATTGAGGCATCCGTTCAGCTATCCGGTTTCCGCCATGTCCCGTGCCCCGCAACGCCTGACCGACCGCAAACGCGAAGCCATCGTGCGCGCAGCGGTGGCGGAGTTCCGTGCATCGGGCTACGAGGCGACCAGCATGGACCGCATCGCCGAGGTGGCCGGGGTCTCCAAACGCACCGTCTACAACCACTTCCCGAGCAAGGAAGCGTTGTTCTCGATGATCCTGGAGGAGCTGTGGGAACGCAGCGTGGCCAGCGACGCACTGCCGTACCGCGCGGACCAGCCGTTGCAGGCGCAGCTGCTGCAGTTGCTGGGCCAGAAGCTGGACCTGCTCAGCGACGGGAATTTCATCGACCTGGCGCGGGTCGCGATGGCCGAGATCATCCACTCACCGGAACGGGCGCAGGCCATCGTCTGCCGCATGGGCGAGAAGGAAAGTGGCGAGAGCGCCTGGATCCGCGCCGCGATTGCCGACGGCCGGCTGCGCAAGGTCGATCCGGAATTCGCCGGCCACCAGCTGCATGGGCTGGTGAAGAGCTTCGCGTTCTGGCCACAGGTGACGATGGGGCAGCCACCGTTGAACGAACAGGAGCGCGCGCGCGTGGCCGAATCGGCGGTGGCGATGTTCCTGGGGTTCTACGCCGTCTAGCTGGCAGCGAAGCGACGGAACTCGTCGGCCGGTAGCGCTGCCGAGTACAGGTAGCCCTGGCCGACATCCACCCCGAGTGCGCGCAATTGCTGCTCCTGCGCCAGGGTTTCAGTGCCTTCGGCCACCACGATCGCACCGCAGCGGTGCGCGACTTCGACGATGAAGCGCACGATCGACTGCGACTTGGCATCGGACAGTGTGGCGATCAACGCCTGCTCGATCTTGACCTCGGCGATGGCCAGCTGCGAAAGCAGGATCAGGGTCGAATAGCCCGCGCCGAAATCATCCAGCGACAGGGTGATCCCGGCTGCCAGCAGCTGTGCGATGTTGGCATCGACCACGTCGCGCTCGACGATCTCGGTCCACTCGACGATTTCCAGCCGCAGCATCGCACCGGGGATGTCGTGCAGCTGCAGCAGCTCCTGCAGGCGCAGGCCGAAGTCGGGCAGGCGCAGGGATTCGGCTGACACATTGACTGCGATGGTCAGCGCCGCGCCGTCCTGCCGGCAGTGCTGCAGGAAGTGCACCGCCGACTGCAGCGTGGCCCATTCCAGGTCTGCCAGCCGGCCCTGCCGGCGCAGCAGTGAGATCACCCGCATGGGTGCAATCGGCCGGCCTTCGCCATCGCGCATGCGCAGCAGTGCTTCGGCGCCAACCAGCTGGCGATCGTGCAGGCGATGCTTGGGCTGGTAGCACAGCGGGGCGTCACCCTGCTGCAGCCAGCGCTCGAGCGCGACCTCGATCAGCGCATCGATCTCGCTGTCGCGCTGGATCGGGTCATCGAAGAACACCACGCCCGACTCGATCGCGCTCAGTGCGAGCGTGATCGCCCGGAACGGCAGGTGACCTTCATCGGTGGCGGTCGGTGGTTTCAGCTCGACCACCGCGCAGCGGAACAGTGGTCGGAAGCCCGGCCAGTCGCGGCCGACGCGGTCGGCAAGATTGCAGGCCAGTTCGGTGATATGGGCCTGGATGCGCAGCTCGGTCAAGGACATGCCGCGTACCAGGATCGCCAGCGCGGCGTCGCCGAACTGGTAGACCTCCACATCGTCCACTGGAAGCGATGGCAGCAACCGGTGGACCTCCGCCGGCGTATCGCGGTGCCATAGTCCGTTGTCCTGCAGCGGGCCGTAGCGCAGGCGCAGGTCGCGCTGGTTGCCCATTTCGACCACCACCAGGCAGGCCTTGCCGAGGCCGTCGTTGTCGCGCCAGAAATGCTGCAGCCGTTCGCCCAGCGCCCGCATGTTGGGCAGGCCGCTGATCGGGTCGACGCGCAGCCAAGCCTGTTCGCGCTGGCGCTGCGCATCGATCTGGGCATCGTTGTAGACCAGCGCGAACACTGCGCCGAGCATCAGCAGTGAGACCGGCAGTGCCAACAGGCGCTGGATCGCCAGTTCGGCCACCGGCAGCTGGTCGGCGCCAATGATCGCCACACCTAGTGCCAGGCCCAGAGCGGTCATCCCGATGCGCACGGACCACGCCTGCAGGATCATGCGCGGCGAGAGCTCGTTGAGCATGCGTGGGTGCAGGCGCCTGCGCAGCCAGACGCCGGCCATCATCTGCAACGCGGCCTCAAGGCTGGCAGGCAGGAAGAACTGGGTGCCGACGAACTGGTAGCGGGCCAGCAGGGCGGCGGCCAGGCAGGCCAGGCCGCCACGCCATCCGCCGAGCAGGCCACTGACCAGCAGGATGTCGAAGCCGAGGTGCAGCTTGACCACGCCCTGGGTGTAACGGGCCACGAACCAGGAATTGAACAGGTAGATCAGGCCCAGCGCCACGCCGACATACAGGCGACGGCCTTCAATGGCGTGCCCGGCGCGACGGGTGGCGATCAGCAGCACGCCGATCATGCCGATCACTGCCGTGGCCTGCAGCAGATACAGCGGCAGGCTGGGCAGGGCGCTGTCCAGGACCTGGGCCGAAACCCGTGAAAGCGCATCCATAGCAGGTTCCCGCCTGTGACCGACGGCCAGTGACGAGCAGGGTAAACCACGGCCGCGCGCGCGGCCACTGATGCTACCCGGCGTCGCCCACCTGGGTCAGTAGCGCGGGTCGGCAATGGCCGACAGTACCAGTTCGCGCACGAAGCCGGACGGCGACAGCTGCAGCAGTGCGCGCACCATCGCCACGACATCATGGACCGGCACCAGCTCACCGTCGCCGCGCGCTGCGGCCTCGGCCACCGGCACCGACAAGGCGTCGTCGGTGTTGAGGTAGCCCAGCTGCAGGCTGGTCACCGCCAGCCGGCGATCGCGGAAGCCCTCGCGCAGCGCATCGGCGATGCCGTTGAGGGCGAACTTCGAGGCGCCGAACGCCACTTCCGGGCGGCCGCTGCGCGGCAGGGCCGAGGTCGAACCGGTCAGCACCAGCTGCGGGCGCGCTGCGCCCAGTACGCGGGGCAGCAGGCGTTGCAGCAGGACCAGGGTCGCGGTGATGTTGACGTCGACCAGTTGCGTGAGTGCTGCATCGCTTTCATCGAGGAAGGCGTACTCGTCGCTGAAGGCCTTGTCTTCCCAGATACCCAGGTTGTGGATCAGCACATCGATATCGGCCGGTGCCTGCGTTGCGATGTGGTCGGCCGCCGCAGTGGGCTGGGACAGGTCTGCTTCGATCCATTGCAGGGTGACGCCGTCAGGGCAAGCGATGCCGCGCGGGCGGGTGCGCGAGACACCAATCACAGTGTCACCCGAGGCACAGAGGCCTTCCACGAACGCGCGTCCCAGGCCCCTGCTGGCGCCGATGATCATCAATTTCATGTTGCTTCCTTGGTTGTGCAGTGGCGGCATCAGTGGGCCGCCAGGATGAGGTCCCAGTCGCCGAACGCGCGCAGGCCGCTGCGTTCGGCAGTGGTGATGGAGGCCGTGTTGTCGAGCTGGCATCGGTACTGCGGCTGCAACCCGGAGGCCTGGGCGGATATGGCCATCGTCTGCACGAGCCGGCGTGCATGACCACGGCCACGGGCTTCGGGCAGTGTCAGCACGCCCATGTCGGCGAGTGCCGGATCCAGGCTCCACGGATACAGGCTGCCGGCCGCGACCAGCTGCTCGCCGTCGAAGACACCGAACACCTGCCAGTGGTCGAGCTCGACCCAGGCGGCATCGAGATCCTCCTTGCTGGCGCTGGCCTGGAACGCACTGAACACAGCAGCATCGGCTGGAGCGAGGTGGCGGATGTGGGGCGGTGAAGGGTGCTCGGCCAGTGCCGCAAGTTCTGCAGCAGGGAAATAGAAGAGGCGGTCGGCGCCATGCGTGCGCTGGCCGACGTCGATCAGCCGCTGCCGCAGCTGTGCGAGTGTCCAATGCGCGCGTGCGCGCAGTTGCAGGCGTTCGACCAGGACTGGGCGCAGCACCGCGCGCGCAGGACCAGCAAGCGGTTGCAGCAGCATGCCGTCCTCACCCTCGTCGAAATCATCGCTGCAGGCCAGGTACAACAGGGGATTGTCCTGCAGCATGCGCTCACCCGCGCAGATGCGCCGCCAGCTGGCATCAATCATCGGGGCAAACGCATCATCCATGACAGTGGTCTCGCTCAGTGCCGGGGCAGATCCACCTGCAGGCCGGACGCCTTCGATTCGGGGTAGCCGGCGGGGAGCTGCTGCGCCGCCAGTCCGGCCTCGTCCAGCATCGCCAGCGCATCGTTGGACAGCACGCAGCAGGGCCCGTGGCAGTCGGCGACAATGTGGACGGCGCGTGGCCGTTCGTCCATCCATGCATGCCGTTCCGTAACGGGAATGTTCAGCGCGCCAGGCACAGCTCCATCATTGGTGCTGTTGACGGGGGGCATGCCGGATGAGCGAGAATCCGTGCAGTCATCGGCAACAGGCGTTCCCCGGCATGGAAGCAACCCACGCGCGCATGGATGGCATGCCCCTGCCTCACGCCTGGCAGGAAGCGCTGGCCGACGCGCGCATTGAACGGCAGTCGATCGGTGTATCGCGTGCGGACGTTGCCCGCGTGCATCGTCCTGGGCAGGCCGATGCCTTCCTGAAGTCGGAAGTGATCGACGCCTTCAGTGAGCTGGGCGACGAGATAGCGCGCCTGCGCTGGCTGCAGGCGCAGGGCCAGCCGGCGCCGATGGTGATCGCTAGCGCCGAGGAGGCGGGGCGCCGCTGGCTGCTGATGAGTGCGTTGCCCGGCCACGACCTGGCCTCGTCGCCGACGCCCGCGCCCCACCACCTGGTGGAACTGCTGGCCGACGCGCTGCGGGGCCTGCATGCCCTGCCAGTGGCGAGCTGTCCGTTCGACCAGCGGCTGGCCTCGCGCCTGAAGGCCGCACAGGCACGTGTCGAGGCGGACCTGGTCGACGCCGATGACTTCGATGACGAACGCCTGGGGCAGAGCGCGCAGCAGGTGTTCGCCGAACTGCGCGCCACCCGGCCCGATCACGAGGATCTGGTGGTCAGCCATGGCGACGCCTGCCTGCCGAACCTGCTCGCAGCCGAGGGCCGCTTCAGCGGTTTCATCGATTGTGGCCGGCTGGGCGTGGCCGATCGCTACCAGGATCTGGCGTTGGCCGCGCGCAGCCTGGTCGACAACTTCGGCGACACCCGCTGGGTTGCACCGCTGTTCCGCCGCTATGGCGTTGTGGCCGACGAACGACGGCTGGCGTTCTACCGTCTGCTCGACGAGTTCTTCTGAAGCCGCGCAGGGCGGCGTAGGGCGGGGCTGAACGCTGCCCTGCCGGCGGACCTCTTCATTCTTTAAAATGGACGAACGTTCGTTCACTATCTGCGCCATGAGCCGAATCGACCGCAATGAGCAGCGCGTGACCCTGATCCTGCAGGCGGCCCTGCAGTGCTTCCTCGCCAAGGGGTTCCACCAGACCAGCATGCGCGACATCGCGCAGGCGGCCGGTGTCAGCCTGGGCAATCTCTACAACCACTTCCCGGGCAAGGAGGCGATCATCCTTGCGGTGGCCGTGGCCGAAAGCGAGGAACTGGCCCCGATGCTGCAGCGGCTGGCGGCGGCCGACGGCGAGCGCGCGCAGGTGCTGGCATTCCTGCAGGACTTCCACGCGTTGTGCCGGCAACCGGAGTGGGCAACGCTCGCGGTCGAGGTGCTGGCCGAGAGTGCACGCAACCGCGCCGTGGCCGAGGCCTTCGCGGCCAACCGCAGGCAGCTTCAACAGGTGCTGGGCGATGCGCTGCAGGGCATTGCGCGGCGCGAGCGGCGGCGCCCTGCGCTGGCCCCGGCACTGCAGGCGCAGGTGTTGCTGGATGCCATCGAAAGCGATGCGCTGCGCCAGGGCCTGGGTGAAGGTGGCAGCGTAGAGGACGCCGCACTGGACCTCGAGCTGCTGGCACGGCTGCTGGGATCACGTGCATGAGCGCCGATGACCGGCGGCTGCACGGCCTGGATCTGGCGCGGTATCTGGCACTGGCCGGCATGGTGCTGGTCAATTTCCGCCTGGCGATGGCCGTGCCTGCCGAGCGCCCGGGTGGGTTGGCAGGCTTCTTCCATCTTCTGGAAGGCAAGGCCTCGGCGACCTTCGTCACCCTGGCCGGACTTGGCCTGGTACTGGCGACGCAGCGCTCGGGCTGGATGCAGGCCAGCCTGCAGACCTGGCGGCGCGCGCTGTTCCTGCTTGTGCTGGGCCTGCTCAATCTGACCCTGTTCCCGGCCGACATCCTGCATTACTACGCGGTGTATTTCGCGCTGGCGGTGCTGTGGTTGCGCGCGTCGCCACAGGTGTTGCTGGCCAGCATCGCCGGCCTCGCGGCCGGTTCGTTCTGGGCACTGCTGCAGTGGGACTACAGCCAGGGCTGGAACTGGCAGACGCTGGAATACGCCGGTCTCTGGCACTGGCCGGGTGCCGTGCGCAACCTGCTGTTCAACGGCTTCCATCCCCTGCTGCCCTGGATGTGCTTCTTCCTGCTGGGCATGCTGCTGGCACGCCTGCAGCTGTCGCAGCCGCGGGTGCAGCATGCGTTGTTGCTGCTGGGCGTGCTGCTGCTCGGCGCGGGCCAGGGTGTGCAGCACGTTGCGCAGGGAACACCCTGGCAGGGGTGGCTGGGAACGCAGCCGATGCCGCCGGGACCGGCCTACGTACTGACCGGCGCAGGCGCGGCCTGCAGCGCGATTGCCATGTGCTTGTGGGTCAGCCGCCGGTATCCGGGGGACTGGCTGCAGCCGCTCACTGCGGCAGGGCGCATGACCCTGACCCTGTACGTCGGCCACATCCTGCTGGGCATGGGGACGCTGGAATGGCTGGGCCTGCTCGATGGCAGTGCTTCGCTGCCGGCCGTGCTGTTGTGGGCGTTGTTGTTCCTGATGCTGGCCACGGGCGCAGCGTGGCTGTGGTCCTGGCGGTTCGCGCGGGGGCCGCTGGAAGCGGTGATGCGGCGCATTGCCGGCTAGCACATTGGTCGCGCAGGCACGATGTTGTGACGGACATGTCTGTGTCGCGGCCCGCGCATCTGCGATAGTGGTGGCAGGTAATACTTTCCGCTTGCATCCATGTCATCCGCTTCGGCGCAGCATCTCGGCGAAGTCCTTCAGCAGTCCTATGGCATCACCGCCAACGCCGTGGTGCCACGCCCGGTTGGCGCCGATGCCAACGCCAGCGTGTATCGCATCGATGCACAGCGCGGGCAATGGTGGTTGAAATGCCGCAGTTACCAGGTTGCCCCTGCCGTCTGGGACACCCTGCATTGGCTGCGCGGCACGCTGGGCATCGAGGAAATCGTCGCGCCCTGGCCGGCCCTGACCGGTGGAGCGTCGGTGCAGCGCTGGGGCCTGCAGTTCACCCTGTTCCCGTACGTGGAAGGCCAGTCCGGCTTTGAGGCCGCACTGAGTCGCACGCAGTGGCAACGGATGGGCGAGGTGCTGCGGCGCCTGCACGAGGCGCGCCCGCCACCGGCGCTGCAGGAGGCACTGCCGAGCCTGCGGTTGGAAACCTCAGCGCTTGATACGGTCGGGCAATGGTTGGCCGGTGAGGGCCTGGCCGCCGCCAGGGATGGGCTGGGCCGTGCCTTCGTTTCCGTCTGGGACCAACAGCACGCGCGCATCGCGGCGCTGCATGCGCAGGCAGTGCAGCTGCACGCGGCGTTGCAGGATGTCCCGGTGGCGTTGCGCCTGTGCCATACCGACCTGCATGCCGGCAATCTGCTGATGGGCAACGACGGCGGCCTGCACCTGATCGACTGGGATGGCCTGTCGCTGGCACCGCGCGAGCGCGACCTGATGTTCATCGGTGCCGCGGTGGGCGGGCGCTGGGGGCGCGAGAATCCGCTGGGTTTCGAGGAGGGCTATGGCAGCGACCATGGCGACCCGCGCTGGATCGCCTGGTACCGGCACTGGCGCATCCTGCAGGACCTGATCGAGTTCCAGCAGGTCCTGCTGGGCAGCGATGGCGAGGATCGTTCGCCGCAGCTGCGCCGGCAGTCGCTGCATTTCCTCAGCGAACAGTTCGCACCGGGCAATGTGTTCGACGCGGCAGAGCGGGTGTATCGCGCGCTGTAAATGCTCGTCACCTGCCATCGATGAAGCGTCGCGCTGCGCGCGATGAGTCGAGCATGGCTCGACTCTACAGTTGCGCTCGGCGGCTCTTCGGGCCGCCATCGTTGATCAGGTGCAGGGATCATCCACGCGTGGCGTGGCTCTACTCGGCGGGCTTGGCCGCTGCCGAGGCGGCTGCGCTCGCGGCGCGGCGCGACAGCACGGCTTCGCGGTGGGCGATGTAGGCGTTGGCGGCGAGGATGATGCCGGCACCCATGATCGTCCAGCGGTCCACGCTCTCGTTGAACAGCAGCCAGCCGAACAGCGTCACCAGCGGCAGCTGCAGGAAGCTGATCGGAGTCAGGGCGGAGACTTCGCCCAGCCGTAGCGCGCGGGTCCACAACAGCTGGCCGATGGTGCCGAGCACGCCGGTGGCCAGCAGCCACAGCCAGGCCGACCCGGTCGGCCAGACCCAGACGAACAACGCCGGGACCAGCGACAGCGGCACCCAGAACACGTAGGTATAGAGCACCACGGTATCGGCACTGTCGACGCGGGTGAGCTGCTTGATCTGGATCGCCACCAACGAGCTGAGCACGGCCGCACCCACGGCCACCAGACTGCCGGCGGTGAAGCCGGCGGTGCCGGGGCGCACGATCACCAGCACGCCGATGAAGCCGACCACGACCGCGGCCCAGCGGCGCACGCGCACGGTTTCGCCCAGCCACAGCACGGCGGCAATGGTGACGAACAGCGGCGTGGAGTACGAGAGCGAAACCGCCTGCGCCAACGGTAGATGGCCCAGCGCCCAGAACGCGCACAGCATCGAGCCCAGGCCGATCGCACTGCGCACGAGATAGCGTGGCAGCTGCTGCGTCTTCAAGGGCGCACGGCCGGGCCGCAGCAGCATCGGCAGCAGTGCCAGCAGGCCGAAGGCATTGCGGAAGAACGCCACTTCCTGGGTTGGCACGTAGCGCGTGGCATAGCGGATCGCCACCGCCATCAGGCCGAACGCCATCGTGCTGCCGAGCATCAGCAGCGCCGCCCGCATCGGGGTGGCGCTGGGGGAAAGGGCGGGGCTGTTCACCACTGTGCGCCGAGCAGGCGGGGCTCCGGTTCGATCGGCACGCCGAATTTTTCCAGCACCGAGGCCGAGATGCGGCGCGCCAGTGCCAGCAGTTCAGCGCCGGTGGCGTTGCCGTGGTTGACCAGTACCAGTGCATGGCTGGGGGCCACGCCGGCATCGCCGTCGCGGAAGCCCTTCCAGCCGCAGGATTCGATCATCCAGGCTGCCGAGACCTTGCGCTTGTCGTCCTGCTCGGCCGGGAACACGGGCAGGTCGGGGAAGTGCTGCAGCAGCACGTCGACCTGTTCCAGCGGCAGCACCGGATTCTTGAAGAAACTGCCGGCGTTGCCCAGTACATCCGGGTCGGGCAGCTTGCGGCGGCGGATTGCGATCACCGCATTGGCCACGTCCACCGCACCGGGCAGCTCCACGCCCTGCGCCTGAAGTTCCTCGCGGATGCCGGCGTAGTCCATGCGCAGGTCATGCAGCAGCGGCAGCTTCAGTTCGATGGCGGTGATCAGGTAGCGATCGGGCTGCTGCTTGAACACGCTGTCGCGGTAGGCGAAACCACATTGTTCGTTGTCCAGCCGCACCCAGGCCTGTTCCTGGCAGTCCCAGGCTTCGACCGCCTGGATGAACTCGCCGACCTGCGCGCCATAGGCGCCGATGTTCTGGATCGGCGCGGCACCGGCCGTACCGGGAATCAGGGCCAGGTTTTCCAGGCCGGACAGGCCTTCCTGCAGCGACCACATCACCAGGCCGTGCCACGGCACGCCCGCACCGGCGCGGACCACCGCGTGGTCGGCGCGGTGTTCAAGGAAACTGATGTCACGGTTGCCGAACACCAGCACGGTGCCCGGCAGGTCCTCGGCGATCAGCACGTTGCTGCCGGCACCCAGCACCAGCAGCGGGCCGTTGGCAACGTCGGGCAGCGCGAGCACCTCTGGTAGCAGCGCGGGATCGTGCAGTTCCAGCAGCTGAGCGGCGCTGGCCTGCACATGGAAGGTGTTCAGTGCCTGCAGCGGCGCATTGCGGGTAAGCGTCCAGCGCAGCGGGGCGTTGCCGTCGATGGTGTCCATGGGCGCGCTCACAGCGGCGCCACCGCGCCGCGGCTGGGCGCTTCGCGGCGGCGACGGATCGCCTCCACGCATTCGGAAACCAGCGCCGGGCCACGGAAGATCAGGCCGCTGTAGCACTGCACCAGTGCCGCGCCTGCGGCCATCTTGGCCACGGCATCGGCGCCGGACAGGATGCCACCGACGCCGATCAGCGGCACCGATTCGGGCAGGCGCGAACGCAGGCGGCGCAGCACCAGCGTGGACTGCTCCAGCACCGGCGCACCGGACAGGCCACCGGCCTCGTTGGCCAGCGGGTCGCCGGCCACCTTGCTGTGGTCGATGGTGGTGTTGGTGGCGATCACGCCGTCCACCTGCAGTTCGCCCAGCACGCGGGCGGCGGCATCGATGTCGCGTTCGCTGAGGTCCGGCGCCACCTTCACCAGCATCGGCACGCGGCGGCCGTGCTGGGCCGCGAGATCTTCCTGGCGGTCGCGCAGCTGGCTGACCAGCTGGCGCAGCGCGGTTTCTTCCTGCAGTTCACGCAGGCCGGCGGTGTTGGGCGAGGAGATGTTGACAGTGATGTAGTCGGCCAGCGGGTACACCTTGTCCAGGCAGGCGATGTAATCGTCCACGGCCTGTTCGTTCGGGGTGTCCTTGTTCTTGCCGATGTTGATGCCGAGCAGGCCGCGGCGGTTGCGCGCGCGCTCGACGTTGCGCACCAGTGCGTCCACGCCCGCATTGTTGAAGCCCATGCGGTTGATGATCGCGTTGTGTTCCGGCAGGCGGAACAGGCGCGGCTGCGGATTGCCGGCCTGCGGGCGCGGGGTGATGGTGCCGATTTCAACGAAGCCGAAGCCCAGCGCGAACAATGCATCGATATGCTCGCCGTTCTTGTCCAGGCCGGCGGCCAGGCCGACCGGGTTGGGGAACGTCAGCCCGAACACCGTGCTGGGCATCGGCGCGATGCGTGCGGCCAGCAGCGGCGTGGTACCGGTGCGATAGGCCAGGTCCAGTGCGGACAGGCCGAGGCCGTGGGCGCGCTCGGCGTCGAGCGAGAACAGGAAGGGGCGGGCAAGCGAATACATGCGTCGGTTCAGTCCAGCGTGCCGAGGAAGGCTCGGGTTCGATATTCAAACGCAACCTGGCCGTCGACCGCGTGGGCGGCGAACAGGTGCTGCAGAGCGTCGATCATCGGCGCGTGGCGCGGATGACCGGATTGAGGGGCATAGGAGGAGGACAGCAGGCGCCCGCGCAGGGCATCGAAGTCCAGGTGCTGCACGTTGGGCAACTCCACCATGCCGCGCAGGCCGGGGCCGAACCAGGCCTGCATGGTGGCGTCGTCCTGGTAGCGCTCGGCCACGGCGGAGTAGTCGGTGCCGTAGTCCAGCAGCAGCTGTTCGTAGCCGATCAGGAACGGGCTGGCATCGAGCAGGCGCGAATTCCAGTAGATCAGGGCCTGGCCGCCGGGACGCAGGATGCGCTGCCACTCGGCGCGCACCGCCACGGTGTCGAACCAGTGGAAGGCCTGCGCGACGCTGACCAGATCGACACTGGCATCGTCCAGTGTGGTGGCCTCGGCGCGGCCGTCCACCGCACGGAACTGCGGGTACTGCGGTGCCAGCCATTGTTCGGCCGCGCCGCGCATGGCCGCATTGGGCTCAACCGCGACAACGGGATGGCCGCTGGCCAGGAACAGGCGGCTGGAAATACCGGTACCGGCGCCGATGTCGGCGACACGCGCCTGCTGGCTGACACCCATCGGGCCATGCAGCCATTCCAGCAGCGCGGGTGGGTAGTCGGGGCGGTAGCGGACGTAGTCGGCGACGCGGCTGCTGAAGCGTTCGGTGCTGTCGGAAGTGGTCATGGCGTCAGTTCGACACCGCCGCCAGCCAGGCCAGGCCGCCGAAGAACAGGATGAAGACCAGGATGGCGGCGATCACGGCGCCGACCATCACCCAGCCGAGTACCAGGCCGGTGACGGCCAGGCCATCGCCTTCCAGTTCGTGCGGGCGGCGGCGGATTTCGGCGCGGGCCATGTGGCCGGTGATGATGGCGACGATGCTGGCCACGAAGGGCAGGACGGTCCAGCTGGCGATGCCCATGACCAGGCTGACCACGGCCAGGGCGCTTGTCTGTCGGGGTGCCACGCTCATCGGGGTCCTCCTTGGCAGTGTGCACATGATAGTGCGTCTGCCCCGGCAATCCCATGCCCGGCGGATACGATGGTAGGCGTCGCCCTTGGTCGACGAAAGGCATGCCAACCAAGGTTGGCAGCTACCGGGTGCCGGTGTCAGCCCATCAACACCTGGCCGCCATCCACGTTGAGCACGCTGCCGGTGACCCAGCGCGCCAGCGGCGAGCACAGGAACAGGGCGGCGTCGGCGATCTCGCGCGGGTGCCCGAAGCGGCCGAACGGAATCTTCGCCAGGGTGCCGTGGTACAGCGTGGGGTCGTCGGTGCGGCGGCGGTCCCAGAGGCCGTCATCGAACTCGATCGAGCCCGGCGCGATCGCATTGACCCGGATCCGATCCTTGGCCAGCGCCAGCGCCTGCGAGGTGGTGTAGTGCGAAAGCGCGGCCTTGGCGGCGGCATAGGGCGCGCCACCGGGACGCGGCTGCTGCGCGGCAATCGAAGACAGGTTGAGGATGCAGGCGTCGCTGGAGGCACGCAGCCACGGCAGTGCCAGGCGCGAGGCGCGTACGGCGGCCATCAAGTCGACCTGCAGGCTGGCGGCCCAGCCGTCCTCGTCGTCGGCCATGCCGTAGCCGGTGGCGTTGTTGACCAGCACGTCGATGCCACCGAGCGCGTCGGCAGCGGCCTGCAGCCAGGCCTGGATCTGGCCGGGGTCGGCCAGATCGGCGGAAAACGCGTGCAGTTCGAAGCCCTGCGCCCGTGCATCGGCGCGCAGGGCATCCAGACCGGCGTGGCCGCGCGCGCAGACCGAGACCTGCGCACCGGCGCCGGCAAACGCCAGCGCCATTTCACGGCCAATGCCCTTGCTGCCGCCGGCGATCAGCACGCGGCGGCCGGTGAAATCGAGGGTCGGAGCCCCTGCGGGGCTCTGACCCATGGACGTGTCCGCGTCGCTTGCCATCACAGGTCGAACTTGATGCCCTGGGCCAGCGGCAGCGAATCCGAATAGTTGATGGTGTTGGTCTGGCGGCGCATGTAGACCTTCCATGCATCCGAGCCGGACTCGCGGCCACCGCCGGTGTCCTTCTCGCCACCGAAGGCACCACCGATCTCCGCACCGGACGTGCCGATGTTGATGTTGGCGATGCCGCAGTCGCTGCCGGCGGCCGACAGGAACTTCTCGGCGGTCTTCAGGTTCTGGGTGAAGATCGAGGACGACAGGCCCTGCGGCACGCCGTTCTGCATGTCGATGGCTTCGTCGATGCTGTCGTACGGCATCACGTACAGGATCGGCGCGAAGGTTTCGTGCTGGACCACGGCGTCGCTGTTCTTCAGGCCGGAGACGATCGCCGGCAGCACGAAGTTGCCGGCGCGGTCGATGCGGGTGCCACCGGTTTCGATGGTGCCGCCGGCGGCCTTGGCCTGGGCGATCGCATCGAGGAACTGCTGCACGGCGCCGTCGCTGTTGAGCGGGCCCATCAGGTTGGCGGCATCGGTCGGGTCGCCGATCTTGCCTTCCACCTGCTTGTAGGCCTTGACCAGGGTGGCCAGCACGTCGGCGTAGATCGAGCGGTGCACGATCAGGCGGCGGGTGGTGGTGCAGCGCTGGCCGGCGGTGCCGACGGCACCGAACACGATACCCGGCACGGCCAGCTTCAGGTCGGCGGTTTCGTCCAGGATGATGGCGTTGTTGCCGCCGAGTTCCAGCAGGCAGCGGCCGAGACGGCGGGCGACCTTCTCGTTGACGGTGCGGCCGACCTGGGTCGAGCCGGTGAAGCTGATCAGCGGCACGCGACGATCATCGACCATCTTTTCCGACAGCGCGGTGCCGGCATCGTTGATCAGAAAGAAGATGTCCGGGAAGCCGGCTTCGCGCAGGGCGTCGTTGCAGATCTTCAGCGAGGCGATGGCGGTCAGCGGCGTCTTGTTGGACGGCTTCCAGATGCACACGTCGCCACAGATGGCGGCCAGGAACGAGTTCCAGCTCCACACCGCGACCGGGAAGTTGAAGGCCGAGATGATGCCGACCAGGCCCAGCGGGTGGTACTGCTCGTACATGCGGTGGCCGGGGCGCTCGGAATGCATGGTGTAGCCGTACAGCATGCGGCTCTGGCCAACGGCGAAATCGGCGATGTCGATCATCTCCTGCACTTCGCCGTCGCCTTCCGGCTTGCTCTTGCCCATTTCCAGGGCAACCAGCGAACCCAGGGCGTCCTTGTGCTTGCGCAGTGCTTCGCCGCACAGGCGCACGGCTTCACCGCGGCGCGGGGCCGGCGTGGTACGCCAGGCCTTGAAGGCTTCCTGGGCGCGGGCGACGACGGTCTCGTACTCGGCCTCGGTGGTCGCGCGGACCTGCGCGATCGGCTCGCCGGTGGTCGGGTTGACCGGGGTGATCAGCTCACCGCTGGTCGCGCTCGACCACTCCCCGTTGCCCAGGTACGTGCCAGCGTTGATCGCGTCCAGGCCAAGGGACTTGAGCAGCTCGGAAGACATGCAGACTCCTGTGTTTCGTTACGTTGTTTGGCGCCATCGCGGGCAGGTGGGGGACGCGATGAACTGAATCGCCGATGGTAGCAGAGCGCCCTGTCCGGCCATGGTGCAACGCGCCAGCGGAGCCGGGCCGGACATGAATGCTTGGAGGGCAGGGCGCGTTGCCTGTAAACTTCCCGGCTGCATGGCCCCGTAGCTCAGCTGGATAGAGCGTCCCCCTCCTAAGGGGAAGGTCGCCCGTTCGAATCGGGCCGGGGTCACCAGAATCAACAACTTAGGCAGACTCAGTGGTGATCATTTCCCACTGTTTCCCGCATATCCACAGGATTTGGTCCCAGTGGTCCCAGCGGCGCGGATCAGTACCGCAGCTTCGCCACTGCGCCGTCGTCGCCTTCTGGCGTCAGGTGGGCATAGTATTTCTCGGTTGTGGCGTAATCGGCGTGCCCGGCCAGGATCTGTACTTGACGCAACGGCACTTCGGCCATGACCACATGGATGGGCGCAGAACGTGCGCCTCAGGCGGTCAAGACTTCCACCCAGCCCTGCCGACGTTGCATCGTCCTTGACCCCGTCGCCTGCACCAGCAGGTCGGGCAGGGCCGCCGGCCTGGACTTCGCCGATCTGCTCGGTCAGAACTGTTGGAGATTGCTGGAAGGCAGCGGCGAAGAGATCGCCGCCACCATGGCTACGGCTCCAGGCCCGCTACCGCAATGGGCAGAAAGAACCCGGGGGCGACATGAAGTAGTGTCCCCGCTCGCGCGGGGACGTTCGTGCTCGTCATGAGGCGCGGATCAGAAGCGCTTCAAGTCCAACGCATGAGAACTTGGTATTCGGTTGCCGATTACTGGCAAACGTACTCAGCGGAGCTTTCGTAGAATCGGTCGTAGAAGTCATCGGGCATATGACCGGAGCCGAAGTACACCAGCTCTCTACGGTAGAGGTGGCTGACGCCATACACACCAGGCGAGCTGCAGGTCGCCGGCATTGGGCCCTGGTAGGTCTGACCGCTGAAAGTGTGGTGGTTCTCCTCGCAGGAATAGCCGCCACCAACGCCTTGGGGATCCGGCCTGCAGTTGCCGCCAGAGCCCTTCATCTCTTGAAAACCGGTGTATGCGTCGGTGGGGCACGAGCCCAGCCCTTCCGAGCCCCAGTCGCCGTACAGGTAGACACCGCTTGGTCCATCCACGCCGCCCTGGCAGAAGTTGGTATAGGCCACTGGGTAAGGCTGGATGGTTTCCGAATCCACCCAAAGCACGCGGCCCGTCGGCACCCATTGGCCGGCGAACGTGCTTTGGGCGAAGCCGGCTGACAACAGAGCAAATGACATGCCCAACATCAGGCGGCGAGGGGTTGAGCGGGCAGTCCTGCAATCGTTTTGCATTGAGTTCACTTCCGTCTCTCCATGAGTAGGGTAGTGCTGCACTGCCCGCGCACGGTGGCAACCCCTCACCAGAGATGCAATCGGAAAATCCGCCAGTTCGGTGTAGGTAAAGTCCCACCGAGGCGAGAGATGTGACAGGCTCCCAAATGTGACCGATTCAGGCATGTGCCCGCCGCTTCGCAGGATCTGCAACGGGCGGTCGTGTCCTTCCGGGCATGATTTCCGCCACCTACCAAGGCTTCCGCACTGCCCCGATTTCCGCTGGCTGGGTCCAGTTGGGCAAAACGTGGGTGCTGTGGTGGAACGGCCGGCAGATAGTCAACGTCTCGGCTGCCAAAGATGGCGGCGTACGCGTCCGCCTCAATGCTCGGAAGATGTGGGAAACCAAGGACGTTCGGGCGGCCAGCATCGCCCAGGGCAAGTGCTACGCCGAGCGCCGGTTCGCGGCCAGGCTCTACCCCGAGATGCGCCTGCGCGTGGCTGTAGCGCCGCTGCTCGACACCGCCCTGAGCGAACCGTTCGATCCGGCACCAGGCCTGCTGCCGACACCTGAGCAGCAGCAACAGGCCCGGCGCCTGGCCGAGGCAACAGCCATCGCCACGGCTTGGGTCAAGGAGGCGCTTGAGCTGAGCAACCCGTCGGCCGAGACCAAGCCTGAGGAGATGACCCGATGAAGGCATGGATGAGGGCTGGACGCCGGCAGTTGCGCCATACGATCCGACTCCGGTGCCTCCAGAAAACTGCGTCGAGCCCCGTTGTGCCTCAAGGGCTCCAGAGTGGTGGCTCCAGAAATGAATTCAATGCAGCAAGTGGCTGATGTGGCTACTGAGTCAGCCAGACTTCCAAGTCGCCAAACAATCAACTTTGCTCACATCGATCTATGTCGTCGTCGCCCGGGATTAGTGACCCGAGGTCGAGGCATCCAGCTCTCGTTGAACAATATCCTTCCTGATACTGTCGATGGCCTGCTGCTGGCTCTCCAGCAAGGCTTCGCAGCGCTGCAATTCAGATCGCACCAAGTCGATTTTTCCATGCTCCGCCATGGCAGCGGCTCTGATAGCTGCACCCTCCCGTAGGGGCGCGACCATGGGTAACCAAGTCTTGTAGCGAGCAGGTTTGGTCGCGGTCAACGCGTATGCCTGACCATGCAGCCACAATGCTGCAGTCTGTGCGCCATTTCCCAGGTTCTTGAACTGCTCGGCAGAAGCTGGTCGACCGGCTTCTCGCTCGTGGGTGGCCATGAAGTCCCACCAACCAGCACAGTTAGCAAAGATATTGGCTGATTCAGCTGCCTCGGCAGCGGCGACGGCAATCTCTTCTTGGGTAACTCCGGCGGTAGTCGGCGGATATGACTCTGCCCGGCCGCGCAAACCTGCAAACTCTTGGGGCGCTGGAGGGTGAACCGGCTCGCGAATCATCGTCCGAATGCGCCCCTGGCCATGGCGCCGCGCACACATTGAGGGCGCCGTACAGGCCAGCACAGTCTCCATCTTTCGCGCACAAGCGCCTGCACAGCTGGAGATGGCCTGCGCCTGGAGGCAGATCAGCTCAGTCTCCGGGCCGCCGGCGCGCAATCTTCCATAGCAATCCGCCCGATATCCAAGCCACCAGCGCAAGCACAAGCATGCCGATCACGAACGCATCCCTGTGCTCGGGCGGCACTGGATTGAGGTAGCGCAACGACAGGAATGGCTCGATGTGCAGGATTTCAGTCGCAGCGAGTGAGCTGAAAAGCATCGCCAGGACCAGGCCGGTAAAGCGCGGCCGCTTGCCGCGTTCTTTCTTCTCGCCCGTCAGGAACCAGACGAGGCGGAACAGCTGTATCGCCGTCGCGGCGAAGGGGAGGCAGATGCATAGCACCATCACGCCAAGTGCAAGAACACCCAGGATTGACACCATGCGTCCTCCTTTGGACCAGTGATCAAGGGCCGTGTTCAAATGCGCCGCAAAGTGGGGACATTCCAGGCCACACTTTGCTTGGCAATCTTGCGCTCATCCAGACCTGGGCCCGGTTGGCCGGGGTCCACTCTACTGAACTGGAGAGCGAGGTAGAACCAGAAGAGTTCAGACCCGGTGGGTTTCAGAAGACACCGGGACATTCGCGGGTTTCCCACGTGAAAGGCTGCCCGCTCCAGGACGGCTACAGCAGCTCCAGGCCGCGCAGCACCTCCGCCACACGCGCCCGCTCTTCACCGTGCAGCCCAAGCAAGGGCCGTGGCAGGCAATCCTCGGCACACAGGCCCATCAGCGCCGCAGCGCAGGCCATGACGCGGATGCCGCCGAAGCGGTCGTACAGCGCCCAGAGTGGCGCCAGCCTCGCCGACATGGCCTGGGCCGTCGCCATGTCGCCGTTGCCGGCCGCGCGGGTGATCTGCTGCACCGCCTCCGGGAACAGCCCGCCGGTCACCGAATACCAGCCATCGCAGCCGGCGGTCAGCCCGTGTATGGCGGCAGCGTCGCCGCTGATGCCCAGCGTGACGTGCGCCGGAAGAAGGGCGCGTAATGCGGCGACGCGCGCTGCGGCTTCTGCAGGATCGTCGGACAGGCGTGGAAGCTTGATCGAGGCGATGTTGGGGAGGACGGCGATCCGCCCATGCAGTTCGTCGCTGAATCGGAAGTGGGTGGTGCCGGGATTGTCGTAGACGCAGATCGGGGTGCGCACTGCCGTGCACACCGATTCGAAGAGCGTGTAGACCTCATGGTCCTTCAATGGCTGGTAGGACACGGGTGCCAGCAGCAGCCCGGCCGCACCGGCATCCTCGGCATCCTTTGCCAGAGCCAGCACATCGCGGGTGCGTAGCGCACCGATGCCAACGATGACCGGGACGGCGCCCGAATGGGACAGGGCTTCGCGCAGCACGCGCATGCGCTCGGCCTTCTCCAGATAGGCGTAGCTGCCGGTGGAGCCGAGCACGCCCATGGAGTCCACGCCGGCCGCTGCGAGGCGCTCGACCAGCCCGGCGAAGGCGCGCAGGTCGATGCTCGATTCGGTCATCGGCGTAAGAGGAAAGGCGCTGAGGCCGTGGATCATGGCGAACCCCGGGGGCAGAAGGAAAGGAGAGGTCGCCAGGTGTGGCGACCGTGGACGATCGGCATTGTTTATTGTCCTAGGACAAAATTCAAGCGCTGCCCTGCAACGTGATTCGGCCGCGAAGATCGCGCACCATGGCGGCCATCCTTCCTTGCGCGCACGCCATGACTGAGTGCCTTCGCCCCGTGCAGCCTCCGCACTACGCCGCCATCGGCGCGTGGCTGGATTCGGCCAGCGCAACCCAGCGCTGGGCCGGTCCCGGCGTGGCGTATCCGCTCGCGCCGGACGCATTCGCGCAGGCACTGCAGCTGCAGCAGCGCCCGGGGTGGGTGCTGCTGGATGCGCATGGCCACTGCCTTGGTTTCGGCCAGTACTGGCCAACGACCTCCGGCACGCTGCACCTGGGCCGCATCATCGTTTCGCCGCAGGCACGCGGGCGTGGACTGGGACGTGTCCTGATGCAGGCGCTGATGGCGCAGGCGTTGCAGTCGGCCGGGGTGGAGCGGCTGACCCTGCGTGTCTATCGTGACAACGTCACGGCGGTGACCCTGTACCGCGACCTTGGCTTCCAGCCGATGGAAGACGCTTCGACGCCGGAACTGCTGTTCATGCAGCACCGTGCCGGCTGAGTCGTGATCACGCGCGCAGCGAGGCAGCCTGTTGCGCCTGCCATTGCTCGAGGGTGATGCGGCTGATGTGCTCGGTGCGGTAGTCGCCGAGGAAGCTGTTGAACTTGTTCACTTCGGTATGGTGATGCTGGAAACCGCATTTGCTCTGTGCGCTCAGTGATTGCAGGTTGTCGGCGAAGTAGCCGCACCACAGTGCGTCCAGGTGCAGGTCGAGGAAGGCATGCCGCATCACTTCGCGCACCGCTTCGGGTACCAGGCCGCGGCCCCAGTACGGCACGCCGATCCAGTAGGCGATCTCGCCTTCGCGCTCGCCGATCTCGAAGTTGCTGTCGGCACCGATGAGGATGCCGACACAGCCGATGGCGTGGCCGTCCTCGCGGCTCTGCAGTGCGTAGACTTCGGGCCGGTTGAAGACGGTGCGGATGATGTCGGTACTTTCCTCCACGCTGGTGTGTACCGGCCAGCCGGCGATGGGGCCCACGCGTGGGTCGCGGGCATATTCGTACAGGTCGGCGGCGTCGGTGTCGCGCCAGGGGCGCAGGATCAGGCGTTCGGTGTGCAGGGGCATGGCCGTTCAGGGGCAGGAAGAGAGCGCACAGGCTAGGCCGCGCCGGGCGAAGGGCACAGGGCGGGACCTTGATGGTTTCGGTACTTTTCACAACTGCCTCGTTGGCGCGGGTATGCTGTGCCCCGGAATCCAGCCGGATCGGCCCATGGACCGCATACCCCAGCTTCTGGATCAGGACGAATCGATGCGCCTGGAGGTCAGTACGCTGGCCGAGGGGCAGGGCGTTCCGCTGTCATTCGGGCACGCGTATCTGGCGGTTCTGGTGTGCGTGTCCGGGCGTGCGCGTTTCGCGTTGAACTTCCGTGAGGTGGCAGTGCAGCGGCACGACGTGCTGGTGCTGGCCGAGGACACGCTGGCGCTGCTGCGGCAGCGATCGCGCGGCTTCCTGGCGGTGGTCTGCCTGATGCCGAAGGCGCTGGCGTCGGAGGTGGCCTACGTGCTGCCCAACGCACTGTTCAAGTTCCTGCACGAGCATCCGCATTGCGTGCCGTCGCCGCTGGAGGTGCCGCTGCTGCAGGGCTGGCTGCAGCAACTGATGGACGCGCAGCACACGGGTGGCCGCTATCGGCACGTGATGCTGCGCAACCTGTTGCAGACGTTTTTCCTGAAGTTCGCCACGCTGCTGCCAGTGCAGAAAGTGGCGGCAGCGCCGGTCAGCCGGCGCGAGCGCCTGGCCTGGAGTTTCTGGGAGCTGGTCGGCCAGCGCAGCACCCGCCAGCGCGACGTGCAGTCCTACGCCGACGCGTTGTGCATCACGCCGTTCTATCTTTCCCAGCTCACCCGCGAGTGCTTCGATGAAACGCCCAAGGCGTTGATCGACCGCCAGGTGGTATTGGAGATCAAGGCGCTGCTGAGCTACAGCGAGCTGCCGATCGGGCGCATCGCCGAGCGGTTGTGCTTCGAGGATGCGTCCTACCTGTGCCGCTACTTCCGGCGGCACACCGGGCAGTCGCTGACCGGCTACCGCCGTGCGGGGCAGGGCGGTGCTAGTGGGATACGAACAGCGGTGCCGGAACTTCGGACAGCAGATCCTCGGTAACCCCGCCGAGCACGCGCTCGACCACCCGGCTGCGACTGTAGGGGCCCAGCACCAGCAGGTCGGCCTCGGCATCGAGGACATGCTGGCGGATGGTTGCGGCAATACCGCCCTGTGTGGAACTGATCGCCTGGATCTCGACCTCGACACCGTGCCGGGCCAGGTGCTGGGCCATCTCGGCACCGGGCGTGGCCTCGGCCTTGGGCGTGTCGACCATCAGCAGGTGCACCGCCTGCGCGCGGGCCAGCAACGGCAGGGCATCGGCTACGGCGCGACGGGCCTGTTTGCTGGCATTCCAGGCCACCACGATGCGCCTGCCGACCTGTTCGCCTTGCCAGTGCGGCGGCACCAGCAGCATCGGCACGCCGGTCTGGCGCAGCGTGCCCAGCGGACGCCAGCCGGAGGGCGCGCCGGGCGTGTGCGGATAGCCGGCGATGATCAGGTCGCAGTACAGCGATTGCAGGGCCAGATCGGCGCCACCGAGATAGTCCGAAACGATGCGCAGTTCGGTGCTGATCTGCAGTGGCTCGCAGGCTGCGCGCAGGTTCTGCATGAGCTGCGCGGTGCAGGCGGCGTCGGTGCGTGCTTCGTGGTCGAGCGCGGCGGCGATGCCTGCGCCACGGGCGAAACCGTTGGCGATGTCGGTGGGGTGCTGGGCGGTGGATACCGCAACCAGGTGCGCCTGCTGGGCCTGCGCCAGATGGGCGGCGATGTTCAGTACGCGGTCCCCGGTGTCGCTGGCATCGAACAGCACAGCGATGTCGCGTAGCGGATGCAGCATGGCGTTGTCTCCTTCGATGCCTGTGACGCGTTCCTGCCATGCACCGACCCGGGTGCACCGGACGCGCCTTCGTTGTAGCGCATCCATGATTCGGATGAATCATTTGTGATTCAGTTTATTAATTGATGATTCATGCTAGCGTGAGTGGACCCCGCCTCCAGGCCCCTCCATGCGACCTGCCGCAGCACGTACACGCCGCGACCTGCACCACGCCCTTGCTGCCACCCTGGTCAGCCATCCGCGCTGCACACTCAGCGAGCTGGCCAGTGGCGCCGGTATCAGCCGGGCCACGTTGTACCGCTTCGCACCCACCCGCGAAGCGATCGACGAGGCGTTGTTTGCTGCAGGCTTCGAGCGCCTGGAAGCTGCAGCCACGTGGTTCGACGGGGATGCCGATGCGATGCAGGTGCTGGAGCAGGTGACCCACGCCCTGCTGGCGGACTGGGAACTGGTGACGCTGCTGTTCGCGCGCATGATGGAAGAGCAGCAGCGGCAGGGCGACCTGCACCTGCTGCCCGAGCGCTGGGCGCCGATCGGCGAGCGTTTCGAGGCGTTTTTCCTGCGCGGCCAGCACGCCGGCGTGTTCAACGTCGAATTCAGTGCAGTGTGGTTGGCGGACTTCTACTGGACCTGTTTCTACGGCATTACCTGGTCACTTGCGCGCGGTCGGCTGGCACCGGCGATGGCGGCATCAACGTTGCTGGCGTCGTTCCGTCATGGGGCGATGAAGGCCTGAGTGCGATGCCTGCGGCGCGTATCGCGTCGTGATGGATGGGCACTGCAACGTGCGCCGAATTTGCGTGGCGTCTTGCCGGAAAGGGCATTCGTACTGCCGGAATGGTGCACTGCGTGCCGCCATCGGGTTGCTACAACTGTGGTCGTGAAAGCGTGCTCGATTTTGCAAAATTAAATGAGACGTTCATCACACTATTGTTGCAGTGCGGTATCGTAATCGTAGAACTTTACACCTGACCAACGGGGTACAGGGACGGTTGTAGTGGCCATGGAGCCGGCAGAACGCGCGTTCGCGCGTGTCGCCAGGCGCATGAGTTCGTCCCAGGTTACCCACCGAACTGCGGCCCCGTGCGGGCCGACCGGGGAAATCACCATGTGGCAGTCGACGACGTCGCGCATTCGCGCGGGCGGTGGATGCGTTCATCCTGAAAAAAACCTGCAGCACCTGCACCCTCGCCGCTGGATGGCGATCGTCGTGCTGATGCTGCTGGCGATGGCACTGCCATCGCTGGCGTCGGCGGCGGCCTATGCAACCGGCGGCAGCAGCCCTTACCGCAATACGGTGCTGTGGCTGACCTGGGGCGGCGGCGCGAATGGCGTCGACAACATCGTGCTCAACGACGGTGCCACCTCGTCCATCGACATGCCGATCGCTGCCGGGGTGAACCTGCGCGTGGACTGCCGGTTGAATACCGCCGAGACCAACGTGCTGCGCAGCTATCGCCCGGGCAACTGGCGTGGCGACAGCCTCGATGACCTGTACAACATCGGTGGCACCGGCACCGCCAACCAGCTGATCGCCGGCATCGCGCGCACGGCCGGCACGTCCAGCTTCAGCATCACCTGCACCTCGACCATGGGCGGTGCGCCGTACCGCCTGCGTGGCGTGGTGATGGCCGACGCCGAGTCGATCAACAACAGCGGCGAGTTCGTCGAAGCCAGCGCGCAGGGCACGTGGAACGTGGTGGAGGTCCGCAAGAACCTGGCCAACAGCACTCCCTACCTGGTGAACAAGTCGACCAGCGGCGGCAACCAGGTCATCCGCTTCGGTCCGGGCAACGACGACAACACGGCCGCGGTTACCTTCCTCAGTTTTGACAACGCCGCGCATGCGCCAGGCAACCTGGCAGTGAACATGGGCTTTTCGATGCGCGGCGGCGGCACCACCGCCATCGCCATCGGCCTGCTGGTGCCGTATGCCGACTTCGGCGATGCACCGCAGAGCTACGGCGACGCCATGCACGTGGTGGACGATCTGCAGTTCCGCTCTGACGGTATTCCGCAGGGCAGCAGCAACTTCAACATCAACACCGCCGCCTATACGCCGGGTGGCCTGGCGCCGCCGCTGACCGATTTCCTCGGCAGCCTGGGCCCGGATACCGAGCAGAAAAGCAGCTACAGCGCTGATGCACTGGGCGATGACAACTTCCCGCAAGCGGGAAGCCGCGAAGAAGATGCGTGGCCGACCAGCTACCGGTTGACGGTGATGCAGGCCGGTACCCAGATCAACCAGCCGGTAGCCTGCGTGGGCAACGGCAGCGTGGCGGGCTGGATCGACTTCAACCGCAATGGCACGTTCGACGCCAGCGAACGCAGCACGACCGCTGCCTGCAGTGGTGGCCAGGCCAATCTGGCTTGGACCGTGCCCACTTCGGTCAGCGCAGGTACCAGCTATGTGCGGCTGCGCTACGCCACCAACGCGACGCAGATCCAGAACCCGACCGGCGTGGCCGACGACGGCGAAGTGGAAGATCACCGCATCACCATCACCGCGCCCGCACTGAAGGTGGTGAAGAGCAACAACGCCACCGGGGGTGTCTGGAACTACGGCCAGGCCGGCACCGAGTACACGCTGACGGTGAGCAACACCAGCGATGTGCCGACCGGCAATCCACCGAATGTGCCCGCCGGCCCGATCATCGTGCGCGACCAGCTGCCGGCCGGTATCGTGCCGAACTGGACGGGCGCGCATGTGAGCGGCAACTGGAGCTGCACGGCAAGCGGCCAGGACATCACCTGCACCAGCAACCAGGTGCTGGCCGCGGCGGGCAGTGCCGGCGCGAGCTCGGTGTTCACGCTGCCGGTCACCGTGACCGCCTCGGCGTCGGGCGTGCTGACCAACCACGCCAGCGTGGGCGGCGGCCACGATCCGTTCAACAACGGCACGCCGCCGACGCCGGGCAGCAGCTGCACCGACGCCGACCACTGCACGCGCAGTGACGTGACCGTGCCGGTGACGCGCGTCAGCTATGCCAAACGTTCCAATACGGCTGGCCCGGTCGCGGTGGGTGCCACGGTGAGCTACACCGTCGACGTCACCGTGGCCGATGGCAATACCCGCGCTGTGCTGACCCTGACCGATACGCTGGGTACCGGCCTGGATTTCGCCAGTGTCAGCAACGCCGGTTCGTTCACCTGCAACGCCGCCAATCCGCTGGTGTGCACGCTGCCGGCCGGCACCGTGCCGGGCACCTACAGCCTGAGCTATGCGGCTACCGTCAACGCCCAGGCCAGCGGCCAGGTGGTCAACACCGTGGTTGGCACCGGCACCGATACGCCGACCTGCAGCAGCACCTGCACCACCACCACGCCGGTGGCGGCGCCGAAGATCTCGGTATCCAAGGCAAGCAGTACGACCGGTCCGGTCGCGGTGGGCGACAGCGTCGCCTATACCGTTACCGTGGTGGTGGCCGATGCGCGTACCCGGGCGGTGACCACGCTGACCGATACGCTGGGCACCGGCCTGGATTTCGGCAGCGTGACCAACGCGGGTGGCTTCACCTGCACGCCGGGCAATCCGCTGGTGTGCACGCTGCCGGCGGGCACCGTGCCGGGCAGCTATGCGTTTTCCTATACCGGCATCGTCAATGCGCAGGCCAGCGGCCAGGTGCGCAATGCGGTGGTGCCGAGTGGCACCGACAACCCGTCCTGCGTGGGCAGCTGCGATACCACGACGCCGATGGCGGCGCCGCAGGTGGTGTATGCCAAGCAGGCATCCACCGGCGGCCCGGTGCGGGTCGGCGACCGCATCGACTACACACTGAGCGTAACCGTGAGCCGTGCGCGTACCACCGGCGTGGTCACCCTCACCGATACCCTCGGCAACGGCCTCGACTTCGCGGGCGTGAGCAGCGCGGGAGCCTTCACCTGCAATGCCGCCAATCCGCTGGTCTGCACGCTGCCAGCGGGCACCGTGCCCGGTACCTACAGCCTCACCTATGGCGCCACCGTCAACGCACAGGCCAGTGGCAGCGTGCGCAATGCGGTGCTCGGCAGCGGCACCGACACCCCGTCGTGCAGCGTGAACTGCGATACCACCACGCCGGTCGCAACGCCAGGGGTGAGCTATGCCAAATCGGTGAGCAGCACCGGTCCGGTTTCCGTGGGCGATCGACTGACCTATACCCTGACTACGGTGGTGGCCAATTCGCGCACCACCGCCGTGATGACGTTGACCGACACCCTGGGTGCCGGACTGGACTTCGGCGCGGTGACCAGCGCCGGTGCCTACAGCTGCAATGCCGCCAACCCGCTGGTGTGCACCTTGCCTGCCGGCACCGTGCCGGGCAGCTACAGCCTGTCCTACACCGCCGTGGTGAACGCGCAGGCCAGTGGCCAGGTCACCAACGCGGTGCTGGGCAGTGGCGGTGACAATCCGTCGTGCACGGCCAACTGCGATACCACCACGCCGGTAGCCGGCAGCGAGATCGACTACCGGAAGACCTCGGCCGCGGCCGGTGCGGTGAAAGTGGGTGACAGCATCGCCTACACGCTGACTGCCGTGGTCAGTCGGTCGCGCACCACCGCGGTGTTCACGCTGACCGATACCATGGGCCCGGGCCTGGACCTCGGCGCGGTGACTGCCAGCCAGGGTTTCAGCTGCAATGCGGCCAACCCGCTGGTGTGTACTTTGCCGGCCGGTACCGCGCCGGGCACCTATACGGTGGATTACACCGCGAAGGTGAACGCACAGGCCAAGGGCAGTGTCAGCAACGCGGTGCTGGGCAGTGGCACCGGCACCAATACCTGTACCAGCAACTGCGGCACCACCACGCCGGTGCTGTCGGCGGTGGTGACCTACCACAAGCAATCCAGCACGGCGGCGCCGATCGATATCGGTGATGCGGTGGACTACACCGTCGAGGTGACGGTCGCCAATTCGCAGACGCTGGATGTGGTGACCCTGACCGACACCCTGGGCCGCGGCCTGGACCTGCAGTCGATCACCCAGCCCGGTCCGTTCACCTGCAACAGCAGTAATCCGCTGGTGTGCACGCTGCCGGCCGGTACCGTGCCGGGCACCTATACGCTGGGCTATCGCGCGCGGGTCAATGCACAGGCCACCGGCAGCGTGCGCAATGCGGTGCTCGGCAGAGGCGGTGATACGCCCACCTGCAGCGGCGACTGCAGCACCGAACATGCGTTGGCCGACCCGCGCGTGGTGCTGGAGAAGCAGTCCGGCCCGGCCAGCGGCACCGACGTGCGCCCGGGCGACCGCCTGCGCTACACCCTGGTGGCGACCGTTGAACGCGCCGCCCTGCGGCAGCCGCTGCAGCTGGTCGATACACCGGATGCAGGGCTGAGCATCGAAAGCCTGCCTGCCGGGTGCATGCAGCAGGGCACTGACATCGTATGCACGGTGCCGGCAGGTACCGCAGTGGGCCGCCATGAGTATGTCTACCAGGCGATCGTCAACCAGGAGGCGCGTACCCAGGTGCTGAACCGCCTGCGCGGTCAGTATCCGGACGGTTCGCCGCCACCGGAGTGCACGACCTGCGAAACGCACCACAAGGTGATCTCTGACTTCTCGCTGCGCATCACCAAGACCGCCAGCCCGCGCCGGGTGAAGGTGGGCGACCTGGTGCGCTACCAGCTGGTGGTGGAGAACGTGGGGGGCAGTCACTGGCGCGATGGCGTGGTGGTCGATACGCCGCCGCCGGGCTTCAGTTACGTGGATGGCTCGATGCGCGTGGCCGACGATGACGGTGCGTTCGCGCTGGCCAGCAGCGAGTCGCCGCTGCGCATCGGTGCGGTGGATATCGCGGTTGGCCGCAGTGCCACCATCACCTACCTGCTGCGGGTGGGCGCCGGCGTGCGCGCCGGCAACCATGTGAACCAGGCGGTGGCGACGGCCGATGACGGCAGCCCGTTGTCGAACGTGGCGACTGCCGAAGTGGCGATGGATGCCGACCCGCTGCTGGAAGACAGCCTGGTGTTCGGCACCGTGTTCGATGACCGCGATGGTGACGGTTGGCAGGACAGCGCCGAGCTGACCGGTGTACGCGTGCAGGGCGGTTTCGCGGCCTCTGCATATGTGGCGGGCTCGACCACGCTGGATCGGGGCGATGGCCCGCAACCGCTGGCCGATGCCAGTGCGCCCCTGCTGCACGGCGTGCAGATCGGCGTGGTGCATGGACGTGCGTCGACCTCCGATTCCGCTGAAGCGCACCAGGTGGTGTTGCGCCAGCGCCTGCGCGAGCTGGCCTTCAGCGATGACTTCGTGCTGGAAAGCGCGCAGGGGCATCGCCTGCGGATGGATGCGCAGGGGGCCACGCGGGTGCAGCGCAGTGGCGATGCCGGCAAGGGCCTGACCGCCGCCACGCCGACCGTGCGCCGTGAGGTCGCACGCGTGGCCGACGGCTACGAGGTGGCCTATGTGATCGGCAACGAGGGCATCCAGGAGCAGGGCATTCCCGGGGTACGCCTGGCCACGGTGGAAGGCCTGCTGGTGGAGACCGATCCGTTCGGTCGCTACCACCTGGCCGACGTGCACGGAGGTGATGCGCGGCTGGGCCGCAACTTCATCATCAAGCTGGACCCGGCCACGATACCGGCCGGTGCCGAGCTGACCACCGAAAATCCGCTGTTGCGGCGGGTGACCCAGGGTGTGCCGACGCGCTTCAGCTTCGGCGTGCGCCTGCCGCCGTCGCCGCAGGCAGCGGCCGAACGCATGGAGCTGGCATTGGGCGAGGTGCTGTTTGCCCCGGGCAGCAGCGAGCTGCGCGCCAGCTATCGCCCGGTGCTGGTGAAGATGGCCGAAGTGGTGGACCGCTACCAGGGCGGTGACGTGGTGATCGCCGCCAATGGCGAAAGCGAGGTGCTGGCCTTTGCCCGCGCCGCAGTGGTGCGTGATGCCCTGCAGGCCGAGGTGACCGAGCGTGCACGCGCTGGCCTGACCGTGCAGCTGCGTACCGATGTGCAGGACCCGCATTCGCTGCTGGCCGGTATTGATGCCGGTGGCGCGCTGCTGGGCAACGTGTTGTTCGATACCGACAAGGCGGTCGTGCGCGAGGAATTCAAGCCGCTGCTGGCGGCGATCGCTGCGCGCCTGGAGAAGATGGGCGGTGGCCAGGTCAGCCTGGTCGGGCACACCGATGTGCGCGGCAGCCATGCCTACAACCAGGCGCTGGGCCTGCGTCGTGCCGATGCCGTGTTCGAGGCATTGCGCAGCCAGCTCAGCCCCGCCGTGCAGCAGCGCCTGCGCGTCCGCAACGAGGAGAGCGCCGCCACCCGTGCGGCGGCCCGCCAACAGGAGGCCCGCCGATGAGCGCGCATCACACCGCTGCCCGCCGTGCGGCCTGCCTGCCGCGTGCGGCCCTGTACCAGGCAATGCTGCTCGGGCTTGCCGGCGCCGTCCAGGCCGCACCGCCTGTCGCCGAGCCGGCACCGATCCGCTGCGATGGCAGCCAGTGCAACGCCGAAGGCGAACTGCTGTTCCGCCTGCGTTCGCGCAGCTACGACGAGCCGGTGACCGAAGGCACCTCGACGCGGTCGTCGTCGCAGGTGCTGCAGCCGGATCGCCGGGTCAGTCTGGCGATCGATGAACCCGGCAAGGCGACGGTCCGCGGTGAGTTCATGATCCGCCTGCCGGAAGGGGGCGCGATCTGGGCCACCGAAGACCCGGCGATGGGCCAGCCCGAGCTGTCGGTGTCGGCGCCGGGCATGGTCGCCTTCGACGAAGGCCGGATCGTGCGGCCGGTCGAGTTCTACGTGCGTGGCAACTACACCGCCTTCATCAAGCGCCTGGAGGTGAGCCTCTACCGTGGCAGCGATACCGACCGGGTTGCGCCACTGGCGCAGTTCGAGCTGCCGGTGGCTGCGGTCGCGCAGGGCAGCTGGGATGGCACGCTGCCGGCGTCGACGCCGCTGCGTCGCGGCGACCGCCTGGTCTACGTGCTGCGCGCTTTCGATGCGGAGGGCAATGTCGATGAAACCACCGCGCAGTCCATGCAGCTGGTGACCCCGGCGGAGTTCGAGCGCGGCAACCAGCAGTTGCGTGACGCGCTGGAGGACCGCCGCGGGACCGCGGTGGATGCCAACCAGGCAGCGTCGTTGTCGCTGCTGCAGCAGGTGTTCGACAGCAACGGCCTGCGCCAGCAGAACATCCCGGTGTACGGTTCGCGCGTGCGCCTGCGTGGCCGCGATCTGCCGCTGGGCGCGGCGCTGAAGATCAACGGCGACAGCTATCCGCTGGACCAGGACCGCAAGTTCGCCGCCGAGTACCTGATGCCGATCGGCCACCACGCCTTCGACGTGCGCGTTGAACGGCCGGATGCGCCGGCCATCGCGCGCACGCTGGAGGTGAATGTCAGTGGCCAGTACCTGTTCGGTGTCGGCCTGGCCGATATCACCGTGTACCAGAACAAGGCCAGTGGGGCAGGGCAGGACCTGGCCCGGGGGGGGCGCAACGATGATGTGCTCAGTGACGGCCGCCTGGCTTTCTACCTGAAGGCCAAGACCCGTGGCCGCTACCTGCTGACCGCACAGGCCGACACCCAGAACCGTCCGCTGGACGAACTGTTTACTGGTTTCACCACCGCCGATCCGCGCGACCTGTTCCGCAGTCTTGACCCGGATCTGTATTACCCGACCTATGGCGATGACTCGCTGACCCAGCGTGATGTCGACAGCATGGGGCGCTTCTACCTGCGCATGGACTGGGACAAGAACCAGGCGCTGTGGGGCAACTACAACACCGGCCTGACCGGCACCGAATACGCACAGTACGTGCGTTCGCTGTACGGTGCGGCGTTGTCGTGGCGATCCCGTGGTGCCAATGCCTGGGGCGATGCGCGCAGCGAGCTGCGCCTGTTCGGTTCGCAGGCCGAAACCGCGCCCGGCCACAGCGAGTTCATCGGTACCGGCGGCAGCCTGTACTACCTGCGCCATGCCAGCATCCTCAGTGGCTCGGACCAGGTGGTGCTGGAGATCCGTGACCGTACCACCGGCCGCGTCGAGCAGCGCGTGCCGATGGTGCGCGGCGCCGACTATGAGATCGATGCATTGCAGGGGCGCATCCTGTTGACCCGGCCGCTGGCCCAGCTCAGTCGCGAGAACCTGCGCCGGATCAGTCGCGACGTGCCACTGGACGGTTACGAGCAGCGCCTGATCGTCGACTACGAATGGGTGCCGACCGGGTTCGACAGCGACGACATCACCGCTGGCGTGCGTGGCAAGCACTGGTTCGGTGATCACGTGGCGGTGGGTGCGACCTATGTGGACGAGCAGCGCGCCGGCCAGGACTACTCGCTGAAGGGGGCGGACCTGACCCTGCAGGCCGGCCGAGGCACCTACCTGAAGGTCGAACACAGCCGCAGCGAGGCCACCAGTGCTCCGGTGTTCTTCTCCGACAACGGCGGCCTCAGTTTCAGTCGCCTCAATCCTGAAGGCCCGCGCGAAGGCGAGGCGACCGCCGTCGAGGCCCGCGTCAATCTGCGCGAGCTGGGCTGGACCCGGCGTGACTGGAGTGCCGGTGCCTGGTGGCGCCAGGTGGATGGCGGCTATTCGGTCGGGCGTTTCGACACCGGCCAACGCGTGCGCGAGCAGGGTGCCGATCTGCTCGGTTATGTGACCGACGATTTCAGTGTGTACGCCCGCTACAGTGAGGCACGGCGGGGCGCGGAGTCGCTGATCCAGGCGCAGGCCACCGCCGAATGGCGGATCGGCGAGAACGATCGCCTGTCAGCTGAACTGCGTCGGGTGCAGGAGGACCGGGGCAGCGGTAGCAACGTCGCAGGTGTACTGGCTGCTGCACGCTATACCCATCGCATCGGAACCTCGCTGGATGTATACGGTGGAGGCCAGCTGACGGTGGATGACGACCATGGCCGCTATGCCGACAATGACGCGGTGGTGGCAGGTGGCACCTGGACCTTCGCCAATCTGTCCACGATCGGCGCCGAAGTCAGTGACGGCGATCGCGGCAGTGCCGCACAGGTCAACGCCGAGTACCGGCTGACCCCGCAACACAGCTTCTATGGTGCGTTCACCCAGTCCACCGACCGCAGCGAGTACGACCCGCTGTTCAGCCCCAATGCGCAGGATGGGTGGACGCTGGGCCAACGCTGGCGCCTGTCCGACCAGGTCAACGTGTTCAATGAAAGTCAGTTCCTCAAGTCCGGGCAGGACTCCGGGCTGGCGCACACCTTCGGCATGGACTTCTATCCGGCGGTGGGCTGGAATGCCGGCTTCACGCTGAGCAACGGCAAGCTCGACGCCAGCAGTGGCCAGGTCGACCGCAAGGCCGTCAGTCTTTCCGGTGGTCGCACCTCGCCCGGCACCGAGTGGCAGAGCAAGCTGGAGTGGCGTCGCGATACCGGCGCAGAGCGGCGCACGCAGTGGGTAAGTACCAATCGCTTGAGCCATCGGCTCAACGACAGCTGGCGTATTGCTGCGCGCTTCAACTATGCCGACACCGATGATGCGATCAATCCGGTGGCGGGCGCGCGTTTCATCGAGGGCAACCTGGGCTTCGCCTACCGTCCGTGGGACAACGATCGCTGGGCGCTGTTCGGCCGCTACAGCTATCTGTATGACCTGTCGAGCATGGGCCAGGTCAACGGCATGGACTACGACCAGCGCACCCAGGTGCTTTCGCTGGAAGGCGTCTACCGCATCGACCCGCGCTGGGAAGTGGCCGGCAAGCTGGCACGCCGCGAAGGCGAGGTGCGCTACGGGCGCGGCAGCGGACCGTGGTTTGATTCGGCCACGAACTTTGCTGCGGGGCAGCTGCGCTACGACCTGTACTACCAGTGGCATGGCCTGCTGGAGTACCGCCTGCTGGATGTGCGCGATGGCGGTCGCAGGCAAGGGTGGCTGGCCGGTGTCGACCGCGATATCGGGCGCAATTTCCGCGTCGGCGTGGGCTACAACTTCACCGACTTCAGCGATGACCTGACGAAGTTCGACTACACCCACCGCGGCTGGTACCTGAACCTGGTGGGGCGCTATTGACGAGAGCAGCCGAGCGCAGGCTCGGCTCTACAGGAACGGCAGCGCGGGGGGCCATGCCCGGCGAGCCGTCAGTCCTGCTTCAACAGCTCGACCAGCTGGCGCAGGCGATAGGGCTTGGGCAGGAACTCCACCTGCTCCGGCAGTGGCGGCAGCTGCGAGCGCGCATAGCCGGAGGACAGGATCATGCGTGCCTGCGGCTGTTCGCGCGCGACGTGCTCGCTCAGTTCGATGCCGGACATGCCGTTGGGCATGCTGATATCGCTGAACACCACATCGAAGCGCGCTTCGCCCTTGAGCAGTTCCGCCGCCTCGTGGCCATCGGCGGTGGTGGCCACCTCGATGCCGAAATCGCGGAGGGCCAGGCCGATCATCTCGCGCAGATCGTTCTGGTCCTCCACCATCAATACGCGGATCGGTTCATCGGTCATGGGCTGGGTCCTCCGTTGCGGGTAGCAGCAGGCTGACCGTGGTGCCGACACCGGGCGTGGTGGACACATCGACGAAGCCGCCGCTCTGGGTAGTGAATCCGAACACCTGGCTCAGGCCCAGGCCGCTGCCCTTGCCGACGTCCTTGGTGGTGAAAAAGGGTTCGGTCGCGCGCTCGGCGATGTCGGCCGCCATGCCATGGCCTTCGTCGCAGACGCTGAGGGTGACATAGCCGCGTTGCAATGCGGTGTCCGCGTCCGGGTCGAGGCGATGCTCCAGGGCCGTACCGATCAGGATGCGGCCCCCTTCAAGCGTGGCCTCCGCCGCATTGGCGACCAGGTTGGCCAGCGCGGTCTGCAGCTGCATCGCATCGGTGCTCACCCGGGGCAGCCCGGGTGCCAGGCTGGCCTCGAGCACGACATGTGCGGGGCAGCCGCGCTGCAGGTCCGGCAGCCATTGCTGCAGCAGTGCGTTGATGTCCACCGGTTCGCGGATCAGGGTCTGGCCGGTACTGAATGCCAGCAGCTGCCGGGTCAGCAGCGCACCTCGCTCGGTGGCGGTCTGTGCAGCCTCCAGCAGTTCAGAGGCGCGTACATCGCCGGCGACACGCAGTGACAGCAGGTCCAGCGCATTGCCGATGGTGGTCAGCAGATTGTTGAACTCGTGCGACAGGCCGCGGCTGAGGCGGCCGACGGTCTCGAACTGCTGGGTGTGGCGCAGGGCGCGCTGCGCATCGCGCAGCAGCCGCTGGGCCTGCCACTGTTCGGTGATGTCGCGGGTGATCTTGACGAAGCCGAGCAGCTCGCCGTCCTCGACCACCGGTTCGATGACGATGCTGGCGCGGAATGTCGAGCCGCCGCGACGGAGCCGCCAGCCTTCACTGGCGTACTGGCCCTGTTGTGCAGCCAGCCGCAGCAGGCGCTGCGGTTCGCCCGACTCGCGCTCGGCAGGCAGGTAGAAACGGCCAAAATGGGTGCCGATGACCTCGCCGGCGGCGTAGCCCTTGATCCGCTGCGCGCCGGGGTTCCAGCTGCACACTACGCCTTCGGGATCGAGCAGGTACAGCGCATGGTCGCGCACGCTGTCGATCAGCAGCCGCAGCTGCCGGGAAGGGTCCGTCAGCACGGACGTCGTAGAAGCGGCTGCGTCCACGTTGAAATGAGCGTTACCCCAGGAAGGGACGAGAAGCTAGGCATTGAAGTGTGAAGGGCGCGTGCAGGCGCGGCACGTGCCATTTGTCCTGTGCGGCTGAATACGACAGGGAGTACCATCACCCACCCTTTGTCTTCTGGAACCGACCTGCATGCGTCCTGGTGCGACTACGCGTGACCGCTGGATCTGGATGACCTCTGCCGTACTGCTGGCTTTCACCATCGCGCTGGAACTGGTGGTACCGCTGGGATACGCGGTCTGGCTGGCCTATTTCCTGGCCGTGGGCGTCACGGTGTTCCAGCGCAGTGCGCGCGCGCCGTTCGTGGTCGCGTTGATCGCCTGCATCCTGCTGGTGATCGGTTTCAACGTGGCGCCAGCCAGCAACAATTCGTCGTTCTCGTTCGTCAACCGCACCATCGGTGGCTGCGCCTTTCTGATGATCGCGCTGATCGTCTCGCGCGCGATCCATGCCCGGCGCCAGGCGATGCGCGCGCTCTGGCTGCAGGAGGCCGAGAACGCGGTGGCGATGAGCCTGCGCGGTGACCTCGGGCCGGAGCAGATTGCCGAAGCGTCGGCAGCAAGTCTGGCCGGCCAGCTGGATGCCGACGTCGGGGCGGTCTATCGCCTGGAGGGCGGGCGACTGCAGTTGACCGGCGGCATGGCGCTGCCCTCTGGCACTCCGGCGTCGCTGGCCCTGCAGGAGGGACTGGCCGGGCAGGTGGCGCGCGACGAGCGGATCCGCCACCTGTATGGCGATGACGCCGCGGTACTTGAATTGCAGACCAGCCTTGGGCGCCTGCCGGTGCGCGAGCGCATCCTGGCACCGATCAGCAGCGATGGCGCCGTGGTCGGTGTGATCGAACTGGGCCGGGCGCGCATCGGCGAGCAGCGCAGTCTCGATGACGAGCTGCTGGAGCGCTGCGCTGAAACCATCGGCATGGCGCTGCGCGCCTCGCTGCTGCGTGCGCAACTGGTGGTGCTGCTGGAGGAATCGCAGCGGCAGGGTGAGGAACTGCAGGCCCAGCAGGAAGAGCTGCGAGTGGCCAATGAAGAGCTGGAGGAGCAGAGCCGCAGCCTGATGCAGTCGCAGGGACACCTGGAGGAGCAGCAGGCCGAACTGGAACAGAGCAACGTGCAGCTGGAAGAGCGCACCCACGAACTGGAAGCGCAGAAGCAGGCGTTGCTGGTGGCACAGGGCCAGCTGGTGCGCAACAGCAACGAGCTGGCGGCCACCTCGCGCTACAAGTCCGAATTCCTGGCCAACATGTCGCACGAGCTGCGCACGCCGCTGAACAGCTCGTTGATCCTGGCCAAGCTGCTGGCCGACAACAAGGACGGCACGCTCACTGCGGAACAGGTGAAGTACGCACGCGCGATCCTGTCGTCCAACAACGACCTGCTGGCGTTGATCAACGACATCCTGGACCTGTCGCGCATCGAGGCCGGCCATGTCGAGCTGGCCGACGAAGTCGTGGTGGTGGACAGCGTGCTGCAGCGCCTGCGCGAGACGTTCGAGCCGATGGCGCGGCAGAAGGGCCTGGCCCTGCAGATCGAGGCCGATGCGCTGGCGCCAAGCCAGCTGGTGGCCGACAACCAGCGCCTGCAGCAGATCCTGAAGAACCTGCTGGCCAATGCACTGAAGTTCACCGAACACGGCAAGGTCAGCCTGCAGGTCCGTGCAGGGGGCAATGGCCGTGTCCGCTTCGAGGTCTGCGACAGCGGCATCGGCATTGCCCGCGAGCAGCTGCAGGTGATCTTCGAGGCCTTCCGCCAGGCCGACGGCAGCACCCGCCGTCGCTACGGCGGCACCGGCCTCGGCCTGTCGATCTCGCGCGATCTGGCCGAGCGCATGGGTGGCACCATCCAGGTCGACAGTGAGCCGGGCCGTGGCAGCTGCTTCATCCTGGAGCTGCCGCTGCAGGGGGCACCTGCGCTTGAAGCGGATGCGGCGCCCGCTGCTGCCGTCGCGGCGCCAGCGGTTGCGCCTGTGCATGTACCCGCACCCGCGGCGCCGGTGATTGCGTCCGGCGCGGTCACGGCTGCGGCCAGCGTGGCCGACGACCGTGGCCGGCGCCAGCGCGCAGGCCGGCTGATCCTGGCCGTGGAAGACGATGCTACCTTCGCCGAAGCGCTGGTGGTGCTGGCCCACGAGCTGGACTTCGACTGCGTGGTCGCCAGCACGGCGGAAGAAGCGCTGGCACTGGCCAGCGAGCTGCGCCCGAACGGCATCCTGCTCGATATCGGCCTGCCCGATGTGTCCGGCCTGAGCGTGCTGGAGCGCCTGAAGCGCAATCCGGACACCCGCCACATCCCCGTGCACGTGGTTTCGGCGATGGAGCGCGGCCAGGTCGCACGCGAGCTGGGCGCGATCGGCTTCGCGATCAAGCCGACCACGCGCGAGCGCCTGGTGACGGCCATCGAGCAGCTGGAACAGACCAGCCAGCGCGACATGCGGCGCCTGCTGATCGTCGAGGACGACAGCGAGTTGCGCCACAACCTGGAACTGCTGCTGGGCCGCGAGCAGCTGCAGATCGTCGCCGTGGGTACCCTGGCCGGCGCGCTGGAACAGCTCAGCACGGTTACCTTCGACTGCATGGTGATGGACCTGTCGCTGCCCGATGGCAGTGGCTACGACCTGCTCGAGCACATGGCCAGCAACGATGACGTCGGCTTCCCGCCGGTGATCGTCTACACCGGTCGCGCGCTCGGTCGCGAGGAAGAGCAGCGCCTGCGCCGCTATTCCAAGAGCATCATCATCAAGGGCGCGCGTTCGCCCGAACGCCTGCTGGACGAAGTGACCCTGTTCCTGCACAGCGTCGAGGCCAACCTGCCGAGCGACCAGCAGCGCCTGCTGCGCGAGGCTCGCCGCCGCGACACCGTGCTCGATGGCCGCACCGTGCTGCTGGCCGAAGACGATGTACGCAACATCTTCGCACTGTCCAGCGTGCTCGAACCCCTGGGAGTCACGCTGGAGATCGCGCGCAATGGCCAGGAAGCGGTGGATCGCCTGGCCGAACGCGAGGTCGACCTGGTGCTGATGGACATCATGATGCCGGAGAAGGATGGGCTGGCCGCGATGCGCGAGATCCGCGCACAGCGCCACCTGCAGGACCTGCCGATCATCGCGCTGACCGCCAAGGCCATGCCGGACGACCGTGAGCGTTGCCTGCAGGCCGGTGCCAACGATTACATCGCCAAGCCCATCGATGTCGACAAGCTGGTCTCGCTGTGCCGGGTCTGGTGCTCGCGGCAATGAACGAGCAGGCCCTGTTCGACCTGGAGTTGAAAGTGCTGCTGGAAGCGCTGTACCAGCGCTACCACTACGACTTCCGCAGCTACGCGGTGTCGTCGCTGCGGCGGCGCATCCGCCAGGCCATGCAGCGCTACGAGTGCGAACGGCTGGCCGACCTGCAGCACCGCCTGCTGCACGAGCCGGACCTGTTCGCGCAGGCGATGCAGTTCTTCACCGTGCAGGTGTCGGAGATGTTCCGTGACCCGGCCTATTTCCGCGAGCTGCGCGAGCAGGTGGTGCCGGTGCTGCGCACCTATCCCTCGGTGAAGCTGTGGGTAGCCGGTTGCAGTACGGGCGAGGAAGTGTGGTCGCTGGCGATCCTGCTGCACGAGGAAGGCCTGCTCGAGCGCAGCATCGTCTATGCCACCGACATCAATCCGGCAGCGCTGGCCACCGCCGAAGCCGGTGCCTATGGCATCGACCGCATGGCCCAGTTCAGCCGCAACTACCTGGCGGCGGGCGGCACTGCTTCGCTCTCCGACTACTACGCCACGGCCTACGATGGCGCGGTGTTCGACCGCCAGCTGCGCCGCAACGTGGTGTTCGCCGACCACAGCCTGGCCACCGACACCGTGTTCTCCGAAGTGCACCTGGTGTCGTGCCGCAACGTGCTGATCTATTTCAACCGCGACCTGCAGGATCGCGCGGTGGGCCTGTTCCGCGAAGCACTGGTGCATCGCGGCTTCCTTGGCCTGGGCAGCAAGGAATCGCTGCAGTTCGGTCGCCACCATGGTGCGTTCGAGGTCTGCTCGCGCGAGCATCGCCTGTACCGGAAGGTCGCCTGATGGCGTTGCCGACACGCCCGGCCATGCTGGTGATCGGCGCCTCTGCCGGTGGGGTCGCGGCCCTGCAGGCGGTGCTCGGCGCGCTGCCGGCGGCGCTGCCCGCGCCGGTGCTGGCCGTGCTGCACCTGCCACGCGACCGCAGCAGTCGCATCGCCGAAGTGCTGGCACCGTACTGCGCGCTGCCGGTGCGCGAGGCCGAGGACAAGCAGCCGCTGCAGCGTGGCACGGTGACCTTCGCGCCACCGGACTATCACCTGCTGGTGGAAGACGCCGGTTCGCTGGCGTTGTCGGTCGACGCCCCGGTGCTGTTTTCGCGCCCGGCCATTGATCCGCTGTTCGAGTCGGCAGCGGCGGTGTTCGGTGCGCAGGTGCTGGCCCTGCTGCTGACCGGTGCCAGCAGTGACGGCAGCGAAGGGGTGGCCGCCGTGCGCGCCGCTGGCGGCCGCGCCTGGCTGCAATGTCCCGAGGAGGCCGAGGCATCGATGATGCCGGCCTCCGCCCTGCAGCACGCTGGCGCTGATGCCGTGCTGCCCCTTGAACTGATGTGCCGTCGCCTGAAGGAGTTGTTTGCATGAACCTGCTGCCACCGGACCCTGCGCAGTCGCAGACCCCGGTCAACCTGCTGATCGTCGATGACGTGCCGCAGAACCTGGTAGCCATGCAGGCGCTGCTGCAGCGCGAGGGCGTGAACCTGCTGCTGGCGGGCTCGGGCGCGCAGGCGCTGGAGCTGCTGCTGGAGCACGAGGTGGCGCTGGCACTGCTGGACGTGCACATGCCGGAGATCGACGGCTTCACCCTGGCCGAACTGATGCGCGGTTCGCACCGCAGCCGCGATGTGCCGATCATCTTCCTGACCGCCTCGCCGGATGACCCGGTGCGTGCCTTCAAGGGCTACGAAACCGGCGCGGTCGATTTCCTGCACAAGCCGGTCGCCCCGCAGGTGATCCTGAGCAAGGTCAACGTCTTCATCGAGCTCTACCAGCAGCGCCAGCTGCTGAAGGCACGCAACGAGGCGCTGGAGCGTTCGCTCAAGCTCAACGAGACGATGGCGGCCGTGCTTACCCACGACCTGCGCACGCCGCTGTCGGCGATCCTGCTGTGTGCCGACAAGCTGGCGCTGGAGCTTCCCGGGGACAATGCCGGTGCGCAGCAGACCCTGAAGTACCTGGAAGCCAGCACCCTGCGCATGGCGCGGATGGTCGAGCAGCTGCTGGACTTTTCGCGGATCCGCAGCGGCGGCCTGCGCCTGCAGGCCAGTGCCTGCGATCTTGCGGAGGTGACGCGTGCAGTGGTGGCCGAAGCGGGCAGCGCCCACGGCCACGCGCGGGTCCATCTCGACATGCAGGGCGATACCCGCCTGCAGGGTGATCTGGATCGGCTGGGCCAGGTCGCCGCGAACCTGGTCGGCAATGCGCTCACCCACGGCAGCGAGGCGAGGGTGGAGGTGGACGGGCGCGATCCGCGCAGCGTGCTGCTGCGGGTGAGCAACGCCGGACGGATCGACGACGCGCTGCTGCCGCGATTGTTCGAGCCGTTCAAGGCCAGTTTCCACCCCAGCAATGGCCTGGGGCTGGGCCTGTACATCGTTGATCAGTTCGTCCGCGCCCACGGTGGCCGCATCGGCGCGCGCAACGAGGCGGGGCAGGTGGTGTTCGAGGCGACGCTGCCACGGCGCTCTGAAAGCCCGGGAACCGCAGCAAGCTGAATTCTTCAGCAAGCGTGGCGTGGATCTGAGACGGGCTCGTCCGCAACTGCTACCGTGGCGGTACATATTGCCAAGGAAGCACCATGCCACTGCGTGCGATCGCCTATGTCAGCCGGGCGCTGCCGGATCTTCCCGCTGAACGGCTGCAGGCGCTGGTCGACGATGCGGCCCGCTTCAACAAGATGGCCGGGGTGACCGGCGTGCTGCTGCACGATGGCGGGCGTTTCCTGCAGTACATCGAAGGGCCGCCGGATGGCATCGACTCGGTCTACGAACGCATCCTGCAGGCCGGCAGCCATATCGACATCATTGAACTGGCGCGCGGCCGCCTGGGCCAGCGCCAGTTTCCGTACTGGTCGATGCGCGCGCTGCCGGTGGAGGAGGCGCTGTTGCGCCAGCTGTCATCCAGTGACTGGTCGGGTTTTACCCGTGCCCTGCAGGGCGATCGCTCCGCGCCGACGCCGGTGGATCTGCTCGACAACGTTGTGCAGCCAGCGCTGCACGCCGGCTGAGCGTCAGCGCGAGATACCGCCGCCGCAATAGGCGGCATGCAGCGCCTGCAGCACGCCCAATGCGGGCCCTTCCTGCATGCGGTAGTGGATGGCCTGCGCTTCGCGCCGGGTGGCCACGATGTCCAGTTCGCGCAGCACGGCCAGGTGCTGTGACAGCGCGGATGCGCTCAATCCGGTCAGCGCCTGCAGTTCCGGTACCGGTGCTTCGCCTTCGACCAGGCGGCACAGCACGCGCAGGCGGGCAGGATGGGCCAGGCGCTTGAGCAGCGCAGCGGCCTGTGCGGCGTGCTCGGCCATCGCGGCGCTGTCGAGCGGGGCGCTGGGCATGGTTGACCTTTTTGTTTAGAAGTGTCTAATTTAGATAAAGCTAAATAAAAGGGCAATCCCATGAATGGCGTGAATGAGGGCAGGGCATGAACCTGCCTTGGACTGCGGTGGCTGGCGGGGCGCTGATCGGCGCCGCCGCGGTGCTGTTGCTCGCCACCCTCGGCCGCGTGGCCGGTATCAGCGGGATCGCCGCAGGCAGCCTGCGCGCAGCGAAAGGCGAGCGTGGATGGCGCTGGGCCTTCCTGTCTGGCCTGCTTGCAGCGGCCGGCCTGGTGCTGTGGTGGCAGTCGCTGCCCGACGCGTCGCCGCGGGTACTGCTGCGCGACGCCTTGCCTGCCTGGCAGTTGATCGGCGCCGGCCTGCTGGTGGGCTTCGGCACCCGCTTGGGCAGTGGCTGTACCAGTGGCCACGGCGTCTGTGGCCTGGCGCGCGGCTCGAAGCGCTCGCTGCTGGCGGTGCTGGTGTTCATGGCCTGCGCGATGCTGACCACCTTCCTCATCCGCCACGGCGGAGGCCTGGCATGAGTCGCGTGACAGGGGCCGCGGCAGCGGCAGGTGCGCTGTTCGGCGCGGGGCTGGCGCTTTCGGGGATGACCGACGCGCGCCGTGTACTCGGCTTCCTCGACATCGCGGGTGATTTCGATCCCACCCTGATGTGGGTGCTGGGCTCGGCGCTGCTGGTCAGTGCGGTCGGGCAGCGCTGGGTGCTGCGCCGCGCGCAGCCGTGGTTCGCACTGCGCTTCCAGCTGCCCAGTGTGCGTGATGTCGATGTTCGCCTGCTGCTGGGTGCCGCACTGTTCGGTATCGGCTGGGGATGGGCGGGCTATTGCCCGGGACCGGCCATCGCCGGGCTGGCAGTCGCATCGCGTGAAGCACTGTGGTTCGTGCCTGCGATGCTTGCGGGGTTCTGGCTGCACGATCGCGTCGTCCGCTGAGGCTTCACCCCTGTGTCACCCTGCGTGCGGTCAGATCCAGGGTTCACGGGGAAAGGAGCACAACGACATGGTACGGATGAAGTGGACGGGCAGGGCAATGCTGGCGGTCGCACTGGCCGCTGCGGTGGCACCGGCGCTGGCCTGCACGCGCGCGGTGTACCTGGGCGACAACGGCGATGTGATCACCGCGCGCTCGATGGACTGGAAGGTCGACGTGGCGACCAACCTCTATGTACTGCCGCGCGGCATCGCGCGCACCGGCCAGGCCGGGCCGAAGTCGCTGGCCTGGACGGCGCGCTATGGTTCGGTGGTGGCCACCGGCTACGACGTATCGACCACCGATGGCATGAACGAGAAAGGCCTGGTGGCCAACCTGCTGTGGCTGGTCGAATCGGAGTATCCGCAGCAGCGTGGCAACAAGCCGGGCCTGGCGATCTCGCTGTGGGCGCAGTATGTGCTGGACAATTTCGCGACCGTGGACGAGGCGGTGGCGGCGCTGAAGCGTGAGCCGTACTCGATCGTCACCGACAAGGTGCCGGGCGAGGACCGCCAGGCAACGCTGCACCTGTCGCTGTCCGACGCAACCGGCGACAGCGCCATCGTCGAGTACATCGGCGGTCGCCAGGTGATCCACCATGACCGCCGCTACCAGGTGATGACCAACTCGCCGATCTTCGAGCAGCAGCTGGCACTCAACAGCTACTGGCAGCAGATCGGTGGCACGGTGATGCTGCCGGGTACCAACCGCTCGTCCGACCGCTTCGCGCGTGCGTCGTTCTACATCAACGCCATTCCCAAGGCCGAGGATCCGGTGGAAGCGCTGGCCAGCGTGTTCAGCGTGATCCGCAATGCGTCGGTGCCGTACGGCATCACCACGCCGGGCGAGCCGAACATCTCATCGACGCGCTGGCGCACGGTGGCCGACCACAAGCGACGGTTGTACTTCTTCGAATCGGCGCTGACCCCCAACACCTTCTGGGTCGATCTGAACAAGGTCGATTTCGGCGGCCAGGTGCTCAAGCTCGACCTTGGCAAGGACCAGCGCAACACGTTCGCGGGCGATGCACTGGGCCACTTCGTACCCAGTGCACCGTTCGCGTTCCTCGGCGTCGACGGCTAGCGCGAGGCCTGGTCCGGCGCGTCCTTCGGATAGACCGCCAGCACGCTGCAGCCCGGGCGGGCGAAGCGCGGCGTGCTGGCGCGCATGTCGCCGGGAATCCCGGACGGCGTCTCCACGATGCGATCGCCCGGGTTGCCACAGATCAGGCCGTTCTGGAACCCGGACTGGAATTCCACCGAGGTGGCCCCGGCCAGGATCGAGCAGCTGCCGGCAAGTTCGACGCGGTAGTAGCGGTTGCCGCCATTGCGGCGCGGATTGGTCTCCACCACTACGCCCTGGGGATCCTCGTTCCAGCTGCGCACATGGCGGGTGGCGAAGCAGAATGCAGGCGAGGCCTGGAAGGTATGGCGCGGGCTGCTGCCGCCACGGCTGGACTTGCCCGTGGCGGTCACGTTCACCCGCGGCAGGGTGGCCGCGTACAGGCGGCTGCTCTGGCGTGCGGTGCTGGCGAACTCCCGGTTGTCGATGGGGGTGACACTGCCGACGCCGCAGCGGCGGCCATCCACCATCACCTGTTCGCTGGGGCGGCCGCAGGCCCAGCCTGAAGGTGCCTCCAGCCGCAGTGCGCTGGCTTCGTTGACGCCCGGGCAGGCTGCGCTGAAGTCGATGCGGTAGGCCTGGCCCTTGCCGTCACGGACCGCGATGGCGGTCGGCGTCTCCTGCTCGACCTGGCGTATGTCACGTGCATCCAGGCAGTGCGGTGCAGGTGCAATGCGCTCGGCGGCCGGTGGCGTGGACTGGGCCTGGGCGGCCAGGGGGGAGACGCTGGCCAGTGCCAGCGGAAGCAATCGGATCATGCTGTTCATCCTGCCATCCCTGCGTCTGGAACCGTCTGGAACATAGCATGGCCGGTGCCGGGGCTGCGTTGCAGGGAAATGTCAGCACGCGCACACTCGTCACATGGGCGCGATCTTCCACCTGCGGCACTACGGCCAGGCCACCGGCCTGGACCGCCACGACTATGCGCAGTGGGTGCTGCCGCTGCAGGGCGAATTGCAGTTCGAGCTGGAGGGGCGCGGCGGGCGCCTGGACCTGCTGCAGGGGGCGTTCGTTGCAGCCGGCGAAGCGCATGACCAGATGGCCGATGGTCCCAATGGTTTCGTGATTGTCGATTGCGCGCCCGGTGTGCTCGATGACGATACCCAGCAGCACCTGTGCCGCCAGCGCTGGCTGCATCTGCCACTGGCGCTGCGACAGCGCCTGGCGCAGGTGCGTGAGGGCCAACCGTTGCCGCCCCTGCTGCCGCAGCTGCTCCAGGTGTTCGCACCGGCGGGCAGTGGTGCGCGCATGCAGGGCCTGTGCGCGGCGGTGCAGGTCGATCCGGGCCAGGCGTGGCCGGTAGCACGCATGGCCGCCTTTGTCGGTGTCAGCGAGAGCCGGTTGCATGCGCTGTTCCAGCGGGAGTTCGGGCTGAGCCCGCAGGCCTGGCTCAGTGCGAGCCGGTTGCGTTGGGCCAAGCACCAGCTGCGTACCAGTGCGGCGCCGATCAGCGATATCGCGCTGGCCGCAGGCTATTCCGAGCAGAGTGCACTGACCCGCGCGCTGCGTCGCGAGTGCGGGCAGACGCCGGCCGCCTGGCGCAGGAGCGCCGGACTGTAGCGTCGAGCCACGCTCGACTGCCGTTCGCGGGATGGCCGGTGCAGATGCAGTCGAGCATGGCTCGACGCTACATGGGCAGGAGGGCAGTAGCCTCGGTCAAGAGCGTCCAGCGTCCTGCGCTTACACTGCGCGGCCTGTTCTCTCCTCCCGAAGAACCCGAATGCGCAACAACCCGATGGCCCTGGGCATCGCCAATGGCGTTGCCGCTGGCGCGCTGTGGGGCGTGGTCTTTCTCGCGCCCGCCGTGCTGCAGTCGTTCAATGCGTTGCAACTGTCGGCCGGTCGCTACCTGGTCTATGGCCTGATTGCTGTCGTTCTGTTGCTGCCGCGCTGGAAGCGGTTGGCGCCGCGGCTGGGCCGTGCCGAATGGTTCGGGCTGCTGTGGCTGAGCCTGGCCGGCAACCTGGTGTATTTCCTGCTGCTGGCCACGGCCGTGCAGTGGGCCGGTGGCGCGGCCGCATCGCTGATCGTCGGCCTGATTCCGGTGGTGGTCACCCTGGTCGGCGTGCGCGAGCAGGGCGCGGTGCCGCTGAAGCAGCTGCTGCCGGCGCTGGGCCTATGCGTGCTCGGCGTGGCGCTGGTGGGCTGGGAAGCCCTGATGTCCGAACATCTCGCAACACCGTGGCGGCAGCGCCTGATCGGCCTGCTCTGTGCATTCGGTGCGCTGTTCTCGTGGGCGCTGTACTCGATCGGCAACAGTCGTTGGCTGGCTCGCCGGCCGGACCTGTCCAGCCACGACTGGTCGTTGCTGACCGGCGTCACCACCGGCGGCCTGGCCCTGCTGCTGGTACCGATGGCCTTCATCGGCCACAGCGGTGCCCACACGGCGGCACAGTGGGGGGGCTTCTGGGCGATCAGCGCGGGCGTGGCTGTGGTGGCGTCGATCCTCGGCAACGCGTTCTGGAACCGTGCCAGCCGCCTGCTGCCGTTGACCCTGACCGGGCAGATGATCGTGTTCGAAACGCTGTTCGCGCTGCTGTATGCCTTTGCCTGGCAGCAGCGCTGGCCCTCGCTGCTGGAAGCGCTGGCGATCGTGTTCCTGGTGGCCGGCGTGATGCTGTGCGCGCATGCGCATCGCACGCCACGGGCGATCGCCGAACATGCTGGCTGAATGCGGCCGTCAAGCGTACTGATGGCCGCTTGGTCTCAGATGCAACCAAATGCCGGCACGTTGGCCGATGATCGCGGCAACGATTTTTTGCATCGCAGCACTTGACAGCGGCCCGGCGCACGGTGTTTTCTGTGCGTCATGGTTCTTGATGCCGCCCACGCCAGCCTGATCGCCCCCGCCACCGCGGGCCGTTCGACTGCGCCGGTCGCCACCACCACCATTACCACCACCACCGTCACCACTGCCCTGGTGCGGCCCGTCATCTTCGTGTAACTCCCGAAAACCACGGCCCCGCACCATCCAGGTGGCGGGGAAACTCGACACCTGCATGCGACGGGGCCTCCTACCGAGGTCTGCATGTCTTCCCACGCCCCCGCCCATCCCGTTGCCCCGGCCGATCTGGCTGCGCCGTCCACTGTCGTGCACAAGTTCGGCGGCACCTCGGTGGCCGATGCCGAACGCTATCGCCATGTTGCCGGCCTGCTGCTGGCCCGCCCCGAATCGCTGCAGGTCACTGTTGTCTCCGCGATGAAGGGGGTCACCGACGCGTTGATCGAACTGGCGCAGCTGGCGGCCAAGGGCGATGAAGGCTGGCGCGAGGCCTGGCATGCGCTGCGCGCGCGCCATCGCGGCGCCGCCGTGGCGTTGCTGGGCGAACAGGTGGGCGAGACCGTCGAGTGGATCGACGCCCGCTTCGATCAGCTGGCTGAAGTATTGGCGGCGCTGGCGGTGATCGGCGAGCTGCCGCGCGAGGTGCTGGACCGCGTGCAGGGCCTGGGCGAAGTGTTCTCCGCGCAACTGCTCGGTACCCACCTGCGGGCCCTGGGCGAAGACTGTGCGGTGCTCGATGCGCGCGAGGTGCTGGTGGTCGGGCATGGCGAACTGGGCGTCGATGTCGACTGGGAAGCCAGCGCCGACCGCCTCGCCAAGTGGCGGCTGCAGCATCCGCAGACGCGCCTGGTCGCCACCGGTTTCGTCGCGCGTGATCGCGATGACCGCATCACCACGCTTGGCCGCAACGGCAGCGACTACTCCGGTGCGATCTTCGCCGCGCTGTTCAACGCCGATGAACTGCACATCTGGACCGACGTCGACGGCGTGCTGTCAGCCGACCCGCGGCTGGTGCCCGAAGCCGTGCAGCTCGAATCGCTCAGCTACGACGAGGCCTGTGAACTGGCCTACTTCGGCGCCAAGGTGGTGCACCCGCAGACGATGTCGCCGGCGATCCGCCTCGGCCTGCCGATCTTCATCCGCAATACGTTCCAGCCGGCGCATCCGGGTACGCGCATCAGTGCCGAGCGCTCGCCGCGAGGGCCGGTGAAGGGCCTGACCCTGAGCCCCGGCTTGGCCCTGTTGAACCTGGAAGGCACCGGTCTGATCGGCGTGCCGGGCACTGCAGAGCGCGTATTCGCCGCCCTGCGCCAGGCGCAGGTGTCGGTGGTGATGATCTCGCAGGGTTCGTCGGAGCATTCGATCTGCTGCGTGGTACGCGCCGCCGAAGCTGCGCGCGGCCGCGAGGCGCTGCTGCATGCGTTCGCGCATGAGTTGTCGGTGGGCCAGGTGCAGCGCGTGCAGGTCAGCGAGGGCGTCAGCGTACTGGCGGCGGTGGGTGACGGCATGGCCGGTCAACCGGGTGTGGCGGCGCGCCTGTTCGAGGCACTGGGGCGTGCTCAGGTGAATATCCTGGCGATCGCGCAGGGTTCGTCCGAACGCAACATCTCGGTGGCGGTGGACAGTGCCGATGCCACCCGCGCGCTGCGCGCTGCACATGCTGGGTTCTGGCTGTCGCCGCAGACCTTCGCGGTGGGTGTGATCGGGCCGGGCAACGTCGGTGCCGCGCTGCTGGACCAGCTGCTGGCTGCGCGCCCGCAGCTGCTGGCCAAGGCCAATGTCGACCTGCGCCTGCGCGCACTGGCCTCGCGTTCGCGCATGCGCCTGGATGCGGATGGGCTGCATGCCGACTGGCGCGATGCCCTTCAGCAAGCGGGCGAGTCCAGCGATCTGGATCGCTTCACCGAGCACCTGCTGGCCGCGCACCTGCCGCATGCGGTGGTGATCGACTGCAGTGGCAGTGCCGAGGTGGCCGAGCGCTATGAGGGTTGGCTGGCAGCCGGCATCCACGTGGTCACCCCGAACAAACAGGCCGGCGCCGGGCCGCTGCCACGCTACCAGCGCATCCGCGCGGCTGCGGCGGCCAGTGGTGCGCGTTTCCGCTACGAGGCCACCGTTGGCGCGGGCCTGCCGGTGATCACCACGCTGCGTGACCTGGTCGACACCGGTGACGAGGTGCTGGCCATCGAAGGCATCTTCTCGGGCACGCTGGCCTGGCTGTTCAACCGCTTCGATGGCAGCCAGCCGTTCTCGCAGCTGGTCGCGCAGGCGCGGTCGATGGGCTACACCGAGCCGGACCCGCGCGATGATCTTTCGGGCGTGGACGTGGCGCGCAAGCTGGTGATCCTGGCCCGCGAAGCCGGCCACGTGCTCAGCCTTGAGCAGGTGGACGTGGAAAGCCTGGTGCCGGCGCTGCTGCGCGAGGGCGGCGTGGATGACTTCATGGCGCGGCTGGGTGAGTCCGACGCCAGCCTGCTGCAACGCCTGCAGGACGCGCGGGCGCGGGGGGCGGTGCTGCGCTATGTGGCACAGCTGGGTGCCGATGGCGCCTCGGTCGGCCTGCAGGAACTGCCGGCCGATCATGCCTTCGCCAACCTGCGGCTGACCGACAACGTGGTGCAGTTCCGCACCCGTCGCTACTGCGACAACCCGTTGGTGGTGCAGGGGCCGGGTGCGGGTCCGGAAGTGACGGCAGCGGGTGTGTTCGCGGACCTGCTGCGGGTCGCCGCCGGTGAAGGGGCGCGGCTGTGATCGCACGTGCGTTCGCGCCCGCCTCGGTGGCCAACGTGGCAGTGGGCTTCGACATTCTCGGCCATGCCATTGCCGGTATCGGCGATACCGTGAGCGTGCGCCGCATCGATGAGCCGGTGGTGCGGATCGATGCGATCCGTGGCAGTGCCGTCGCGCTGCCGCTGGACGCCGCCGGCAACACCGCGGGGGCTGCGCTGATGTCGCTGCGCGAAGGCCTGGGCCTGGATTTCGGTTTCGCGGTCGAGATCGACAAGGGCATTCCGTTCGGTTCCGGCATGGGCGGATCGGCCGCGTCGAGTGTCGCGGCGCTGGTCGCCGCCAATGCGCTGCTGCAGGTCCCGCTGCCGCGGGAGGCGCTGTACCCGTATGCGCTGGACGGCGAGGCGGTGGCCAGTGGCGGCCGCCACGGTGACAACGTCGGCCCGCTGCTGTTGGGTGGCCTGGCGTTGTGTACGGCCGATCGCCTGTTGCCGATCCCGGTGCCTGCCAGCTGGCACAGCCTGCTGGTGCATCCGCACGCGGTGCTGGAAACGCGCCGTGCCCGCCAGGCCCTGCAGGGCAGCTATGCGCTGGGCGAGTTCGTGGCACAGAGCGCGAACCTCGCGCTGGTGCTCAGTGGCTGCCATCGCAGTGACGCGGCGCTGGTACGCGCGGGCCTGCGCGATGTGCTGGTCGAACCGCGACGGGCCGGATTGATTTCCGGCTTCGAAGCCGCCCGTGATGCGGCGCTGTCGTCCCATGCAATGGGCGCGGGCATCTCAGGTGCCGGACCCAGCGTGTTCGCCTGGTTCGAGGATGCCGACCAGGCGCGTGCCGCTGCGGCGCCGGTGCAGGCAGCGTTCGCTGCGGCCGGCTTCGACAGTGACGCCTGGGTATCGCCGCTGGATGCACCGGGAGCCCGGCTGTGCTGAATCCTTCCCCATTACTGGATACCGAACCCATGCAATTTGTTTCGACCCGCGGCCAGTCTCCAGCCGTTGGCCTCAGCGCGGCAATCGCCGCCGGATTGGCACCCGATGGCGGGCTGTATGTCCCCGCGCTTCTGCCGGCCGCCCGCGAACTGCAGGCCGGGCCGACCCTGGCCGATACTGCCGCCGATCTGCTGGCACCGTTCTTTGCTGGCGACGCACTTGAGACCGCGCTTCCGGCGATCTGCCGCGAAGCGTTCGACTTCCCGGTGCCGCTGCGTGCGCTCGGCGACGGTGACCACGTGCTGGAGCTGTTCCATGGGCCGACCGCAGCGTTCAAGGATATCGGCGCGCGCTTCCTGGCCGGTACGCTGTCGCGGCTGCAGGCCGGCAAGGACCGCGATCTGACGATCGTCGTCGCCACGTCCGGCGATACCGGTGCCGCCGTTGCGGCGGCCTTCCATCGCCAGCCGGGCGTGCGCGTGGTGGTGCTGTATCCGGATGGCCGCGTATCTCCGCGCCAAGCGCATCAGCTCGGTTGTTTCGGCGACAACATCCAGGCTCTGCGTGTGGCGGGCGCATTCGACGATTGCCAGGCGATGGTCAAGCAGGCGCTGGCTGACCGCGAACTGCAGGCGCAGGTGCCGTTGAGCTCGGCCAACAGCATCAGCCTGGGCCGACTGCTGCCGCAGATGAGCTACTACGCGCATGCAGCGTTGACCCACTACGCCGCGCATCGTCGCCGGCTCAATCTGGTGGTGCCGACCGGCAACCTGGGCAATGCGATGGCAGCGGTGCTGGCGCGCGCGCTGGGTGTGCCGATCGGTCAGATCGTGCTGGCCACCAATGCCAATGCGGTGCTGCCGGCGTACTTCAATGGTGGCGACTACCAGCCGCAGGCCAGTGTGGCGACGGTGGCCAATGCAATGGACGTGGGTGCGCCGAGCAACTTCGAGCGACTGCGCTGGCTCTACCACGGCGACGACGCGGAACTGCGTGCTGCGTTCCGTGCGTTCGCGGTGGATGACGTGACCATCCGCGCGACGATTGCGGCAGCGCATGCCAGCCGCGACGAGCTGTTCTGCCCGCATACGGCGACGGCGATGAAGGTGCTGCAGGACCTGCGTGCGCGCGGTGCCAAGGGCGACTGGGCAGTGGTGGCCACGGCGCATCCGGCCAAGTTCGAGGCCGTGGTCGAGCCGCTGATCGGCGAAGCGGTGGCGGTGCCGCCTGCGCTGGATGCGTTGCTGCAGCGGCCGGCGCACGCCGAACCGATGGCGGCTGACTATGCGGCGCTGCGTGAGGTACTGCTGCGCTGATCGGAGAGGGACGCGGTTGCCGGCCAGCGGCCGGCACTACCAGGGAAATGCATTCGGGTAGTGCCGGCCGCTGGCCGGCAACCCCACGGACCGCGATGCGGTCAGATCAACCCTTCACCGGCCAGCGTGCGCAGCCCATCCTCGTCGAGGATCTCCACCACGTTCAGGTGGGGCAGGGCGATCAGCCCTTGCTGGCGCAGCTTGGTGAAGGTGCGGCTGACCGTTTCCATGGTCAGGCCCAGATGGTCGGCGATATCGCCGCGGCCCATCGGCAGCGATACGCGCAGGCCGTCGCCGCCCAGCTTGGCCTCGCGTGCGGCCAGGCGCAGCAGGAAATCAGCCAGCTTCTCGGCCGGCTGCAGGCGTGCCAGCGCCAGCGCGGCGTCCTGCGCGGCATCCAGTTCCTGGCAGGCGCGCTGCAGCAGCTTGCGCTCCAGGTGCGGGAAACGACTGCGCAGGGCCTTCATCTGTGGCAGCGCGACGCGGCATACACGGCTGTCGGCGATGGCCTCGATGTCGTAGCGGTGGTGGTCGCTGCCGCTCAGGCCCAGGTAGTCGCCGGGCAGCACGAAGCCGTTGATCTGGCGGCGGCCGTCAGCCAGGGTGCGCACCAGGCGCAGTGCGCCGGCAGTCAATGTATAGACATGGTCGCGCTCTTCGCCGGTGCGGGCCAGCGTGCTGCCCATGCCGACCTGCTGCGAGACGGTGACCTGTTCCAGCGCCTGCACTTCATCGGGCGACAGCGCCGAGCACACCGCAAGGTGGCGAACCGAGCAGTGCAGGCAGTCCAGCGTGGTGCAGGACGGCGAGGCGGGATCGTTGGTGGCGGGCGGAGCGCCGGAAGGCCGTGACATGTTGCGGGGGGGGGCGTATCGCGGGCGGGGAGGGCCTTATGATACTTCAAGCGGCCGTTCGACCCTGCCCGAGGCGGGGGCGCTAGAATGTCGCCCCCTCCCACGTCCCGTTCCAGCAGGAGTTCCGCCCGTGATCAAGCCCCGTACCCCGCCCGGCACCCTTGAACTGCTGCCGCGCGAGCAGATTGCGTTCCAGCGCATGCTGGACGTCATCCGCCGCAACTACGAGCGCTTCGGGTTCCTGCCGGTGGAGACGCCGGTGTTCGAGCTGTCCGACGTGCTGCTGACCAAGTCCGGCGGCGAGACCGAGCGCCAGGTGTACTTCGTGCAGTCCACCGGCGCGCTGGCGAACGCGGCCGAATCGGGCGACCGTTCGCTGCCGGAAATGGCGCTGCGCTTTGACCTGACCGTGCCGCTGGCACGCTACGTGGCCGAGCACGAACACGAACTGACCTTCCCGTTCCGCCGTTACCAGATGCAGCGCGTCTACCGTGGCGAGCGTGCCCAGCGCGGCCGTTTCCGCGAGTTCTACCAGTGCGACATCGACGTGATCGGCAAGGACAGCCTGAGCGTGCGTTACGACGCCGAAGTGCTGGCGGTCATCCATGCGGTGTTCTCGGAACTGCGCATCGGTGACTTCAGCATCCAGCTGAACAACCGCAAGCTGATGCGCGGCTTCTTCGAGAGCCTGGGCGTGGCCGAAGGCGAGCGCCAGCTGGCGGTGCTGCGCGAAGTGGACAAGCTGGACAAGCGCGGCGCCGATTATGTGCGCGAGACGCTGGTGGGCGAGGGCTTCAACATCCCGGCAGAACAGGTCGAGAAGATCCTGGCGTTCGTCGCCGTGCGTTCGCAGGGCCATGCCGATGCGCTGGCGCAGCTGGCCACGCTGGAAGCCGACGCCGGTTCTTCGGAGATCCTGCGTACCGGTGTCGCCGAACTGCGCGAAGTGCTGCAGCTGGTGCAGGCGCTGGGTGTGCCGGAAACCGCGTACTGCCTGAACTTCTCCATTGCCCGCGGCCTGGACTACTACACCGGCACCGTCTACGAGACCACGCTGACCGACCACCCGCAGATCGGCTCGATCTGCTCGGGCGGCCGTTACGAAGACCTGGCCAGCCACTACAGCAAGTCGAAGCTGCCGGGTGTGGGTATCTCCATCGGCCTGTCGCGCCTGTTCTGGCAGCTGCGCGAAGCCGGCCTGATCGACGGGATCGAAGCCAGCAGCGTGCAGGCGCTGGTGGCGCTGATGGACGAGCAGGGCATGCCGCAGTCGCTGGACATCGCGCGCCGCCTGCGCGCCGGTGGCATCAACACCGAAGTGCAGATGGAGCCGAAGAAGATCGGCAAGCAGTTCCAGTACGCGGCCAAGGCTGGCATCCGCTTCGTGGTGCTGGCCGGTGAAGACGAGCTGGCGCGCGGCGTGGTGGCGGTGAAGGATCTGCTGCGCGAGCAGCAGTTCGAAGTGTCGCGCGACGAGCTGGCCAGCACCCTGCTGGTGGAGCTGGAGCAGTCCAAGGCGATGGTGTGAAGCCGGCCGCCGCAGGGGTGCTTGGCGTGCTCCTGCTGGCGGGCTGCCAGAGTGACCCGGTGCTGCGCAGTGCCCGGATGGGCCCGGCACGGTACCGGCTGCAGGTTGACCGCTGCCACGTGATCGACCGTGCGCAGCTTGAGGCTGACCTGCAGGCCTTGGCTTTGCGGAAGTGCCCGGCGGGCGGAGGGGTGTTGCAGAACATCCAGTCCCTGCCGAGCCGGCAGGGCAGCCTGTTCGGCGAATGCCTGCGGCGCGGGGCGCTGCAGGCCGAGGTGCGTTGCCTGCCCTGAAACGGGCCAGGTCGTTGATTTGAAAGCAGAACGCCCGCCCTTTGGTGGGCGTTTTTGCGTTTCCGGACGAAGCGCAGTCGAGCATGGCTCGACTCTACAAAAGCCGTTCTCGATCACTTTCCCAGCGAGATCCAGCAGATCGCGGCCAACTGTCGAAGGCGGGGAGGGTTCGGTGGCAGGGGTGTGAGCGGCATGGATGCCGCGACCAAGCCCCCACGGATGGGTTTACGGCGTCCCCTGCCACCGGACCCTCCCCGCCAACGCTCAGGAAATCAGCATTTGCTTTTGCTCTGGCTCTTGGCGGGTGCAGGTCAGCAGCCCTGCCGCCCCCTCAATCCTCGATTTGACGCACTGCGCAAGAATGCGCTAATGTACTAACGCGCTATTACATTGATGCATGGATACGACCCCGTGAAAGCCCGCCCCGAGATTGCCGCCAAAGACCCGAAGGCCGACCTGGAAGCCCTGGCCCAAGCCTTTGCCGCCCTGCGCGAGCCGGAACAGGTCGAGGCCTTCCTGCGTGACCTGTGCACCCCGGCCGAGCTGGAAGCCATGGCTGACCGCTGGAAGGTGGTGCCGCTGCTGCAGCAGGGCGTGCCGTACCGCGAGATCCACGAGCGCACGGGCGTCAGCGTGACCACCACCGGACGGGTGGCACGCACGCTCGAGCATGGCCATCGAGGCTATGCCGCCGCCATCGACCGCCTTGCTTCGCGCTGATCCGCGCCCCGTTCCGAACCTCGAGACTTCCCCCATGAGTGCAACCCAGGCAGCGCCGGCACGAGACCGGCTGCGTATCGCCATCCAGAAGAGTGGCCGGCTGGCCGAACCCGCCCGCAACCTGCTCAGCGCCTGCGGCCTGAGCTGGCGCGAGAGCCGCGACAAGCTGTTCTGCTACGGCGAATCGCTGCCGGTGGACCTGCTGCTGGTGCGCGACGACGACATCCCCGGCCTGATCGCCGACGGCGTCTGCGACCTCGGCATCGTCGGCCGCAACGAGCTGGACGAACAGGCTGCGGCACGCCGTCAGATCGGCCTGCCTGACGCCTACCAGGCGCTGCGCGGGCTGGGCTTCGGCCAGTGCCGGCTGATGCTGGCGGTGCCCGAGGAATGGCAGTGGCAGGGTCCGGCGCAGCTGGCCGGCACCCGCATCGCCACCAGCTACCCGGCCATCCTCAAGCAGTGGCTGGCCGAGCAGGGCGTGGACGCACAGGTGGTCGAACTGTCCGGTTCGGTGGAAATCGCCCCGCGCCTGGGCACCGCCGACCTGATCTGCGATCTGGTGTCCAGCGGCGCCACCCTGCGTGCCAATCAGCTGACCCCGGTGCACAACCTGCTCGACAGCGAGGCGGTGCTGGCCGGCGCGGTGCGCGTGCCGGATGACGCACGTGCATCGCTGCGCGCGATGCTGCTGCGCCGCCTCGACGGCGTGGTGCAGCGCCAGGACCGCAAGCTGCTGATGTTCCGTGCCAGCGAAGATCGCGTCGATGCGCTGGCGCAGCTGCTGGCCGATGCCGAGCCGCTGGTGCGCTTGCCGGCCGATGGCGGCGCGCTGCGCCTGCAGACCATGTGCCCTGGGCCGCTGAGCTGGCAGCGCATGGAGGAACTCGAGCGCGCGGGTGCGCAGGGCCTGGTGGTACTGAGCGTGGAGCGGTCGCTGGCATGAACCGTCTGATCTGGTCCCGACTTGATGAGGCTGCGCGCAGCGCGGCATTGACCCGCCCGGTGCAGACCGTGGCGCAGCAGACCCGCGATGCCGTGGCCGCCCTGATCGCGCAGGTGCGTGCACAGGGCGATGATGCGCTGCGTGCGATCACCGCGCGCTTCGATGGTGTCGAGCTGGCCTCGTTTGAGGTTTCCGAAGCCGAATTCGCCGCTGCTGAAGCGGCCGTGCCTGCCGAACTGCGCCTGGCGATGGTGGACGCCGCCGAGCGCATCGCGCGCTTCCACGCCGCCGGCATGGGCAAAGGCTATGCAGTTGAAACCGCGCCGGGCGTGGTCTGCGAACGCATGCTGCGCCCGATCGGCCGGGTGGGTCTGTACGTGCCGGCCGGCAGCGCGCCGCTGCCGTCCACCGCATTGATGCTGGGCGTTCCGGCGCAGTTGGCCGGTTGCCCGCAGGTGGTGCTGTGCACGCCGCCGCGCGCCGACGGCAGCGCCGATCCGGCAGTGTTGGTGGCCGCGCGCCTGACCGGTGTGCAGCGCGTGTTCAAGCTGGGCGGCGCGCAGGCGATCGCCGCGATGGCCTATGGCACGGCCAGCATTCCGGCCTGCGACAAGCTGTTCGGGCCCGGCAACAGCTTCGTCACCGAAGCCAAGCAGCAGGTCGCACAGGATGGCGCCGCCGCCATCGACATGCCGGCTGGTCCCTCCGAAGTACTGGTGATCGCCGATGCCGGCGCCAATCCGGCATTCGTTGCCGCCGACCTGCTGTCGCAGGCCGAGCATGGTCCGGATTCGCAGGTGCTGCTGCTGACCGACGATGCCGTGATGCTGGCGGCGGTCGAAGCCGAGGTGGAGCGCCAGGTGGCCCTGCTGCCGCGCCAGCAGATCGCGCGCCAGGCGCTGTCGGCGTCGCGCCTGATCCAGGTCGATTCGCTGGCCGAGGCGTTCGCGATCAGCAACCGTTACGCGCCCGAGCACCTGATCCTGGCCCTGCGCGATCCGCGCGCGTGGCTGGGCGAGGTGCAGGCAGCCGGCTCGGTGTTCCTCGGCGACTACACGCCCGAGGCACTGGGTGACTATTGCAGCGGCACCAACCACGTACTGCCCACCGCCGGTGCCGCGCGTGCCTACAGCGGTGTCAGCGTGGCCAGCTTCCAGAACCTGATCAGCGTGCAGAGCGCCAGCGCTGCAGGATTGGCGGCAATCGGCGGCTGCGCGCGCATCATCGCCAGCGCCGAAGGCCTGGATGCGCACGAGCGTGCAGTGGCCCTGCGGATGGAGGCGGCGGCATGAACGCGGCTATCGATGAGGTGCTCGCACTGGTGCGCCCGGACCTGCAGGCCTTCGCCGGCTACAGTTCGGCGCGCAGCGCGGCGGTGCAGGGCGAGGTCTGGCTGAACGCCAACGAGTCGGCCTGGGCCAATCCGGCTGACGTGGCGGGCAACAGCCGGCGCTATCCGGAACCGCAGCCGTTGGCGTTGCGTGAGGGCCTGGCGGCGCTATACGGCGTGACGCCGTCGCAGCTGCTGATCGGTCGTGGCAGCGACGAAGCCATCGATCTGCTGGTGCGCGCGCTGTGCGTGCCGGGTCGCGATGGCGTGCTGGTCACGCCGCCGGTGTTCGGCATGTACGCGGTCTGCGCGCGCCTGCAGGGGGCTGCACTGATTGAGGTGCCCCTGGTGGACAGCGAAGATGGCCTGCGCGCCGATCTGGATGCGGTGATCGACACCGCCAAGGCACGCAATGTCACGCTGGTGTTCCTGTGCGCACCGTCAAACCCGGCTGGCAGTGACATCGCCCTCGGCGAGATCGAACGCGTGGCGGTTGCGTTGCGCGGGCAAGCGCTGGTGGTGGTGGACGAGGCCTATGTCGAGTACGCGCAGCGCCCGTCGGCGACCACGCTGCTGGCCGCGCACGCCAACCTGGCGGTGCTGCGCACGCTGTCGAAGGCGCACGCGCTCGCGGCCGCCCGCGTTGGCACCCTGATCGCTGCCCCGGAGCTGATTGCCGTGCTGCGTCGCTGCCAGGCGCCGTACCCGGTGCCGACGCCGTGCGCGGAACTGGCTGTGCAGGCACTGCAGCCGGCCGCGTTGGCACGCACCACCGAGCGCGTGGCCACGGTCATCGCCGAGCGCGAACGCCTGTTCGCGGCACTGCCGGGCCTGCCTGGCGTTCGTCGCGTGTACCGCTCGTCCGGCAACTACCTGCTGGTCCGCTTCGCCGATGCCCAGGCCGCGTTCGATACGCTGCTGGCTGCGGGCGTGGTGGTGCGCGACCAGCGCGCCGCGCCGCAGCTGGGTGATGCGCTGCGAATCAGCATCGGCAGCCCCGAAGAGAATGACCGCGTGCTTGCGGCCCTGTCGGCGCGGAGGGCCGCAGCATGACCCCGATCCTGTTCATCGACCGCGACGGCACCCTCATCGAGGAGCCGTCCGATTTCCAGATCGACGCCTACGAGAAGCTGCGCTTCGTGCCGCAGGTGATCCCGGCGCTGCTGAAGCTGCGTGATGCCGGCTACCAGTTCGTGATCGTCAGCAACCAGGATGGCCTCGGCAGCGACAGCTACCCGCGCGCCAGCTTCGATGGCCCCAACGACCTGATGCTGCAGATCTTCGAGAGCCAGGGCATCACCTTCCGTGACGTGCTGATCGACTGCAGCTGGCCGCAGGACAACGCGCCCACCCGCAAGCCGGGCATCGGCCTGATGACTGCCTACCTGCAGGACCGCAGCATCGACTGGGCGCGCTCGGGCATGGTCGGCGACCGCATCACCGACCTGCAGTTCGCCGACAACCTCAACATCCGTGGCTTCCAGCTGCGCACCGAACAGTTCGGTGGCGAGTGGGACTGGCCGGGCATCGCCCATGCGCTGGCCGATGCGCCGCGTACTGCCGTGGTCCAGCGCAACACCAAGGAAACGAAGATCCGCGTCAAACTGGACCTGGATCGCGCGGGCGATGCACGCATCTCCACCGGCCTTCCGTTCTTCGACCACATGCTGGAGCAGATCGGCAAGCACGGTGGCTTCGCGCTGGACATCCAGGCCGAGGGCGACCTGCACATCGACGAGCACCACACCATCGAGGACACCGGGCTGGCGCTGGGTCAGGCCCTGCGCGAGGCGCTGGGCGACAAGCGCGGCATCGGCCGCTACGGCTTCACCCTGCCGATGGATGAGACCCTGGCCAGCGCTGCGCTGGACTTCAGCGGCCGCCCCTATTTCGTCTTCGAGGGCGAGTTCAAGCGCGAGCGCGTGGGTGACATGCCGACCGAGCTGGTGCCGCACTTCTTCCGTTCGCTGTGCGATGCCAGCGGTTTGAACCTCAACCTGCAGGTACGGGGCGACAACGATCACCACAAGGTCGAGGCCTGCTTCAAGGCTCTGGCACGCGCGCTGCGCCCGGCATTGGCCCGGCAGGGCACGGCACTGCCGAGTACCAAGGGGGCGTTGTGAGTGACGTCGCGCTGATCGATGCCGGTGGTGCCAACCTGGGCTCGGTGCGCTACGCATTGGAGCGCCTGGGTGCGACGGTGCGGCTGGTGCGCGAAGCGGACGGTCTGGTCGGTGCGCAGCGGGTGATCCTGCCTGGCGTCGGCGCCGCCGGTCCCGGCATGCAGCGCCTGCACGCGCAGGGCCTGGTGGAGCCGCTGCAACGACTGCAAGTGCCGCTGATGGGCATCTGCCTGGGCATGCAGCTGCTGTTCGAGCGCTCCGAGGAGGCCGGCGTCGAGACACTGGGCTTGATTCCCGGCGTCGTGCGCAAGCTGGTGCCGGCCTGTGGCATCCGCGTGCCGCACATGGGCTGGAACCGCCTGCTCCCGCTGCGCGAATCGCTGCTGCTGCGCGGCGTGCCGGAGCGCGCCAGCGCCTACTTCGTGCACAGCTATGCGGCGCCGCTCAATACCCACACCGTCGCTGCCTGCGACCACGGTGGCCTGTTCACCGCCGTGGTGGAGCAGGGGCGCTACTACGGCGCACAGTTCCATCCCGAGCGCTCCGGCGAGACCGGCTCGCTGATGCTGCGCAACTTCCTCGAGGGCACTGCTGCATGAGTTTCATGGTCTATCCCGCGCTGGATATCCGCGACGGCCGCGTGGTGCGGCTGCGCCAGGGCGACTACGCGCAGGAAACCTCGTATGGCGACGATCCGCTGCCGCGCGCACAGGCCTTCGCCGCGCAGGGTGCGCAGTGGATGCATCTGGTCGACCTGGATGCCGCACGTGCCGGTGGCTACACGCTGGCGCCGCTGTTGGCATCCATTCGTGCGCAGTCCCCGCTGCAGGTGCAGACCGGCGGTGGCGTGCGTGGCCGCGACGACGTGGCGCGCATTCTCGATGCCGGCGCCGGCCGCGTGGTGGTGGGTTCGCTGGCAGTACGCCGCCCTGACGAAGTGGTCGGCTGGCTGGAAGAGTTCGGCGCCGAGCGCATCACGATCGCGCTGGATGCCCGCCAGGATGCCCGGGGCCAATGGCAGCTGCCGGTGCACGGCTGGACCGAGAATGCCGGCGTGACCCTGGATGACCTGGCCCAGCGTTATGCGCGTGCCGGCATGCGCCACCTGTTGTGCACCGACATCGCTCGCGACGGCATGCTGGCCGGGCCGAACATCAGCCTCTACCAGCACCTGTCGGCGCTGCTGCCGGGCGTGGCGGTGCAGGCCTCCGGTGGCATCCGTGACGTGGCTGATGTGGCCGAGGCGCGTGCTGCCGGCTGCGGCGGTGCCATCCTCGGCAAGGCCCTGCTGGAGCAGCGCATGGACTTGAGCGAGGCGCTGGCATGTTGAGCCGCCGCATCATTCCGTGCCTGGACGTGCGCGATGGCCGCGTGGTCAAGGGCGTGCGCTTCCGCGATCACGTCGATATGGGCGACATCGCGGAGCTGGCGCAGCGCTACCGCGACCAGGGTGCCGACGAGCTGGTGTTCTATGACATCGGCGCCAGCCCTGAGGCACGTTCGGTGGACGTGGCCTGGATCGAGCGCATCGCACGCCTGATCGATATTCCGTTCTGCGTGGCAGGTGGCATCGACAGCGTGGAAACCGCGCGCCGCGTGCTGTTCGCCGGTGCCGACAAGGTGTCGATCAACTCGCCCGCGCTGGGCCGCCCGGAGCTGATCACCGAGCTGGCAGATGAGTTCGGCGTGCAGTGCGTGGTGGTCGGTGTCGATTCGGTGCGCGAGGCCGATGGGCAGTGGCGCGTGCGCCGTTTCAGTGGCGACCCGGACAAGACCCAGGCGGTACCGCTGCGGACCCTGGACTGGATCGTCGAAGCACAACGGCGTGGCGCTGGCGAGATCGTGCTGAACTGCATGGACAGCGACGGCGTGCGCCGTGGCTACGATGTCGTGCAGCTGCAGCAGGCGCGGGCCCTGTGCCAGGTGCCGCTGATCGCCTCGGGCGGTGCCGGTGCAATGGAACACTTCGCCGAGGCCTTCGACCAGGCCGACGTCGACGGCGCGTTGGCGGCCAGCGTGTTCCACAGCGGCGCGATCGCCATTCCGGAATTGAAGCGCTACCTGCGCGGACAGCAGATCGAGGTGCGGGATGTCTATTGAAGTGAGGCCGTCGCTGGATGCGCTGCAGGCGCTGGACTGGGGCAAGGGCGACGGCCTGCTGCCGGCGGTGGTGCAGGATGCCGACACCCTGCAGGTGCTGATGCTGGGCTATGTCAGCGCCGAATCGCTGGCCGCCACGCTGGCCATCGGCCACATGACCTTCTTCAGCCGCAGCAAGCAGCGGTTGTGGACCAAGGGCGAGCAGTCCGGCAACGTGCTGGTGGTGCAGTCGATCCGTGTCGACTGCGATGCCGATACGCTGCTGGTGATGGCACGCCCGGCAGGGCCAACCTGCCACACCGGGGCCGAGAGCTGTTTCGACCAGGCGCCGAAGGACTTCCTGGGCGGGCTGGGCCAGCTGGTGGCGATGCGCGAGGCGCAGCGCCCGCCGGGCAGCTACACCACCAGCCTGTTCGAGGGCGGCATCCGCCGCATCGCGCAGAAGGTGGGCGAGGAGGGCGTGGAGACCGCATTGGCCGCCGTGGCGCAGGATGATGAGGCGCTGCTCGGCGAGGCTTCGGACCTGCTGTACCACCTGCTGGTGCTGCTGCGCGCGCGCGGGCTGTCGCTGGATGATGCGCGGGCGGTGCTGGAAAAGCGTCATCGTTGAGGAAGGCGTGCGGACCAACGGTCCGCACCCACCTCTGCAATGCAGCCGAGCATGGCTCGGCTCTACAATAGGGGGTCTTCTTCTTTCCCGGACCGCCCATGAAACTGCCTGCCGCCTGGCTGTGCTGCCTGTTGCTGACCTCGCCGGCCTGGGCCGCGGACACCGTGGTCAGCGGCAAGGTCTATCTGGAGCGCGACGGCAGGCCGGGTCGCGGCGCGACCGATCCGGGGCTGGCCGGGGTGCAGGTTTCCAACGGCGAGACCATCGTCAAGACCGCCGCCGACGGCAGCTACAGTCTGCCGGTGCGCGACGGCCAGACCGTGTTCGTGATCAAGCCCGATGCCTACGCCTTCCCGAAGGCGACCGACGGCCTTCCGTCGTTCTGGCGCCACTACCGCCCGAACGGCTCGCCGGCGCTGAAGTACGGTGGCATCGCCGCCACCAGCGATATCACCCGCAACTGGGATTTCGCGCTGCAGGCGGACCGCCATGACAGCCGCCGTGGTTTCCAGATGCTGGTGTTCACCGATTCGCAGACCGCCAGCCTGAAGGACATCGGCTACTACCAGCAGTCGATCGTGGCGCCGCTGGTCGGCCAGACCAAGGCGCGCATGGGCACTACCCTGGGCGACATCGTCAACGACGACCTGGCCCTGTACCCGGAGATCAACAAGGTCACTACCCAGCTTGGCGTGCCGTGGTTCCACGTGCCGGGCAACCACGACCTCGACTTCGATGCCGCCAGCGATGAGCATTCGCTGGACAGCTGGCGCAACATCTACGGCCCGGACACCTACGCGGTGGAGGAGGGTGGCGCCAGTTTCGTGTTCCTGGACGACGTGGTGTATGACCCCAAGGCCAAGCCGAAGTACGTTGGTGGCCTGCGCGAAGACCAGTTCGCTTTCCTCGCCAGCTATTTGAAGGGCCTGCACAAGGACCGCCTGCTGGTGCTGGGCATGCACATCCCGCTGTTCGACGCCGCGCCGGGGCGCGAGACTTTCCGCCACGCCGATCGCCAGCGCCTGTTCGATCTGCTGAAGGACTTCCGCAACGTGCTGGTGCTCAGCGGCCACAGCCACACCCAGCAACACGTCTACCACGGCAAGGCCGAGGGTTGGAACGGCGACAAGCCGCTGCACGAATACAACGTCGGTGCCAACTGCGGTGCGTTCTGGTCGGGCGTCAAGAACGCCGCTGGCGTGCCGGACAGCACCATGAGCGACGGCACGCCGAAGGGCTATGCATTGCTCGACGTGGCCGGCAACGGCAGCTATCGCCTGCAGTACCGCGTGGCCGGCAAGCCGGCCAGCGAGCAGATCGGCCTGCACGCGCCGAAGGTACTGCGGCAGGGGGCCTATCCGGCGTGGGGTGTCTATGCCAACGTCTACATGGGTGAGGACGCCAGCGTAGTCGAGTACCGCGTCGATGGCGGCGCCTGGCAGCCGATGAAGCAGGTCAGCCAGCCCGATCCGCGCCTGATGGTGGAGAACGTGGCCGATGATCTGGCCAACAGCCTGCGCGGCTACGACCGTTCGCCGGAGGCCACCGCGTCGCCGCACCTGTGGCGGGGCGCGCTGCCGACCGACCTGGCAACAGGCAGCCACAAGGTCGAAGTACGCTCCACCCAGCCTGATGGTGCAGTGTTCACCGCCACCACCAGCTACAGCCTGCAGACTGCCCAGCCCTGACCCCGCGCACCAGCGCTCCAGCGAAAGGACCCCGCATGGATATCCGCTTCATGGCCGGCACCACGCCGGTGACCCTCAGCCGCCACTGGTTCACCGGTGCGATGCTGCTGCAGAGCGCCACCGAGAAGGTCTGGGTGCAGCACCCGTTGCATCCGGGCACCCACTTCTCGTTCTCGCTGGTACAGTCGTGGTTGCGCCACATCGCCGGCCACGAAGTGCTGGTCGAGCGCACCCGGCCGCTGCTGTTCGCCGGCTTCCGCCCGCAGCGCCTGCGCGTGCTGGTGGATGGGGTGCAGGTGGCCGAACAGGAAGGCATGTAGGCCAACCTGAACCATCGGCGCGCTAGGCAAAGCCGCCCCGATGCCTGAGAATCGGGGCGATTCAATCGATCCAAGCAGGCCAGCGTGACCATCGCAGCAGCGTCCCCGGTTTCCTCCGACTCCGCCCGCGGCGGTCTTCCGCGCCGTCTGGTCGTCGCCGATGTCGGCGGCACCTTTGCCCGCCTCGCGTTGGCAGAAACCCAACCCGGCCAGGCGCCGCTGCTGGGCAGCCATCGCACCTATGCCTGCGCAGAGCACCCCAGCCTGGCCGCGATCCTGGCCGATTTCACCGCCGGCCTCGGCCAACCGGTGCAGACCGCGGTGGTCGCCATCGCCGGTCTGCTCGATGGCGATGTGCTGATCAACTCGAACCTGCCGTGGACGGTTTCGCTGTCGGCCACCCGCGCGCAGTCCGGGCTGCACGAGCTGCAGCTGATCAACGATTTCGAAGCGGTGGCGCTGGCCATCCCGTACCTGCAGCCGGAAACCCTGGTGCCACTGAACGGCGACGCCGATCCGGCGCAGGCGTTCCCGGCACTGGTGTTGGGCGCCGGTACCGGCCTGGGCGCAGCGCTGCGCTTCGCCGATGGCGAGCGTCCGGTGTTGGCCAGCGAGATCGGCCATGCCGCGCTCGGCGCCGGCAACGCGCTGGAACTGCAGGTGCTGGGCAAGCTGCTGCAGCGCTGGGCGCACGTGGACAACGAGCGCGTGCTGTCCGGTAGTGGCCTGATGAACCTGTACCCGTGCCTCTGCGAGCTGCGCGCTGCCACCCCGGTGTGGACCAGCACCGAGGCGCTGATCGGTGCCGCACGTAGCGGCGAAGACGCGCTGGCGGTGGAAACGCTGCAGGTGTTCTGTGCCTGGCTGGGCAGTCTGGCCGGCGACGCAGCGATCGCCGTCGGCGCTCGCTCGGTGTACCTGGCCGGGGGCATTTCCGCGCATGTGCAGGATTTCCTGGCCGATGGCCGCTTCCGTGAGCGCTTCCTCAACAAGGGCGTGCTGACCGAGGTGCTGCGCCAGGTGCCGGTGTGGCGCGTCGAGCATGGCCAGCTGGGCGTGCTCGGTGCAGCGGTCTGGCACGCCGCACGGCAGCCCACGCACGACTGATCGGCTCGACCGGCATCGGGCCGGCCGTGCATTGCAGACTGGGAGGGGAAGATGGTGGATCGCAGGCAGTTCCTGCAGGCCGGTGCACTGGCCGCAGGCATGGCGGCATTACCGGGCGTGCAGGCGCGCACGCAGGGTGGGGCCAGGGTGGTCTCCACCTGGGACTTCGGCGTACCGGCCAACCAGGCCGCATGGAAGGTGCTGGCACAGGGTGGCAGCGCGCTGGATGCGGTGGAGGCGGGTGCACGCTGGGCCGAGAGCGAGCTGTGCAACCCCACCGTCGGCCATTGCGGCAACCCGGATCGCGACGGCGTGCTGAGCCTGGACGCGAGCATCATGGACGGCGATGGCCGTTGTGGTGCAGTGGCCGCGCTGGTCGACATCCTGCATCCGGTGTCGGTGGCCCGCAAAGTGATGGAGAACAGCCCGCACGTGCTGCTGGTGGGCGAGGGTGCGCAGCAGTTCGCCGTGCAGCAGGGCTTCGAGCGCAAGCACCTGCTGACGCCGCAGGCCGAAGCGGCCTGGCGCGAGTGGCTGAAGACCGAGAAGTACCAGCCGCAGATCAACGCCGAGCGCCGCGGTATTCCCGGCAACAGCGACAACCACGACACCATCGGCATGCTGGCACTGGATGCCAAGGGCCATCTGGCCGGTGCCTGCACCACCAGCGGCATGGCGTGGAAACTGCACGGTCGCGTTGGCGACAGTCCGATCATCGGTGCCGGCCTGTACGTCGACAACGACGTCGGCGCGGCCACTGCCTCGGGCGTGGGCGAGGAGATGATCCGCAACGCCGCCTCGTTCCTGGTGGTCGAGCTGATGCGCCAGGGGCGCTCGCCGGCGCAGGCCTGCCGCGAAGCGATCGATCGCGTGGTGCGCACGCGCCCCGAAGCGAGCAAGACACTGCAGGTGTGCTTCCTGGCCATGAACAAGCAGGGCGAGGTGGGCGCCTACGCGCTGCATCGCGGCTTCGTCTACGCCGTGTGCGATGCGCAGCGCCAGGATGACCTGCGTGATTCGCCGTCGATCTACACGAGCACCCAGGCGTGAGCACGCGGCTGACCCTGGAGATCGCCAGCAACTCGCTGGCCTCGGCGCTGGCCGCACAGGCTGGCGGCGCCGATCGCATCGAGCTGTTCGACAACCTGGCCGAGGGTGGCACCACGCCGTCCTTCGCCAGCATCGCGATGGCCCGCGAACGCCTGTCGATTCCGCTGTTCGTGCTGGTGCGGCCACGCCCGGGCGACTTCCACTACGACGCGCTGGAAGCCGAACTGATGCTGCGCGACATCGCGCAGTGCCGCGCGCTGGGCTGCGATGGCGTGGTGATCGGTGCGCTGGATGTGCAGGGCGGCATCGACGTGCCGTTGTGCCGTGAACTGGTGCAGGCTGCCGGGCCGCTGCAGGTGACCTTCCATCGCGCCTTCGACGCTGCCCGCGATCTGCCGGCGGCGCTGGAGCAGGTGATCGGGCTGGGTTGCCAGCGCGTGCTGACCTCGGGTGGCCAGGTCAGCGCCGAGGCCGGTGCCGATGTGCTGGCAGGCCTGGTCAGCCAGGCGGCGGGGCGTATCGCGGTGATGGCGGGCGCCGGACTGGCCCCGGGCAACATCGCAACCGTCGCACGGCAGACCGGCTGTACCGAACTGCACGCGTCGGCCAAGGGCCTGCGGCGCTCGGCCATGCAGTTCCAGAACCCGGCTTTGCGAGGGTTGGACCCGGACTGGAGCCAGACCGCCACCGCCACTGTGGCCGCGCTGCGGCAGGCGCTGGACGCCTGATCACAAGCCCGGGGTCGGATCCCTTCGCAGAAGGGCTCTGACCCCATCTGGATGCAGCCGGGTCAGAGCCCCTCTGCGAGGGGATCCGACCCTGCACGCCGGCCCGCCACGGACAAAACCGTTCCGCGCGCGTTTGTCGCAATCGTGTCACCACTTCGTGCGCTGTTCTCTCAGCGATATCACGCAACTCTTTGATTGTCATGGCTGGCGAAGGCCGTTAACGGCATTCCGCCGGGTGTTGCTGCGCCGCCGCATGCCGGGCGTGGTTCAGCTGTGCTTTAGTTTGGATCGATCCACAGGGGAGGGCGCTGGGACGGTCTTGAACCGATCCAGGTGCCCGGATCAGCCGTAGTGCCGCGCCACCACCCGTCCGTGCGTCCACACTTTCGAAGAGCAACCACCCATGGCTCAGATCGTCCGCAAGCGTCGTCACCTGCTGTCCCAGGCCCTGGTCCTGGCCCTGTTGCCGCTGGCGGCCAGTGCGCAGGAAGCCACCAGTTCGTCCACCAAGGATCTCGACGCGGTCACCGTCACCGGCTCGCGCATCAAGCGCGCCAGCGTCGAAGGCCCGGCGCCGGTCAACGTGATCACCGCCGCGCAGATCCAGAAGGAAGGCTTTGTCAGCGTGTACGACGCGCTGAAGACCCTCACCGAAGCCACCGGCACCGTTGAAGCTGCCTCGCAGTGGGGCTCGCACACGCCCAATGCCAGCGGCCTGAACCTGCGCGGGATGGGCCCGAACCGTTCGCTGCTGCTGGTCAACGGCCGTCGTGTGGCTGATTACCCGCTGCCGTATGGCGGCGAAACCAACTTCTCCAACTACGGCAACATTCCGGCCGCGGCGGTGGAGCGCATCGAGGTGCTGACCGGTGGCGCCTCGGCCATCTATGGCTCCGATGCGATTGCTGGCGTGGTCAACGTCATCCTGAAAACCAACTACGACGGTGATGAAGTACGCGTGCGTGGCGGTACCTCCACCGAGGGTGGGCGCGATACCTGGGACCTGTCCTGGGCCGGCGGCAAGACTGGTGACAACTGGAGCGTGACCTACGCGCTGCAGTACACCAAGCGCGATCCGTTGTTCGGTCGCGACCGCCCGCAGATGGACGACGCCGATGATGCACCGTACGCGTCGTGGAACATGGAGCAGCGCAAGGTCTGCTTCCGTCCCACCGCGGGCCTGGCACTGATCGATCCGACCACCGGCCAGCGCCTGGCGCCGCCCGCCGGCACCTGCGAGAAGTTCAACGGCGAGTACTACACCGCCGATCGACTGGTCTACAACTACGCCGCCAACACCATCACCAACACCGGCCGCCTGTGTGGCATGAGCGCCGACTACACCAACTGGCTGCTCACCGGCGGTGCCGAGAACGTATCCGGCAACCTGTATGCCACCTTCGATTTCAGCAACGACCTGCAGGCCTGGACCAACCTGGCGGTGTACCGCTCCGAAGCGATCTGGGGCACCAATCCGCCCAGCGTGTCGCTGATCGACGATGACAACGGCTACTACTGGGATGCCAACCGCAACCGGCCGATCCTGGGCGTGCGCCAGTTCACCCCGAACGAGGTGGGTGGCCTGGATACGCTGCGCAACACCAACCGTGAACTGTCCTGGGACTGGAGCGCCGGCCTACGCGGGCGCCTGGCCGACCGCTTTGACTGGAGCGCCACGGTGGGGCGCTCCTACTACCGCGTGGAAGAGCGGCAGAACGTGGTCGACAAGCAGAAGTCGTACGACTACTTCCTCGGTCCGCGCCTGGGTACGACCGCCGACGGCGAGGCGATCTACGCGTTGAACGAATCGCGCTGGTGGAACCCGCTGACGCCGGACCAGTACTGGCAGATGGGCACCGTCGCGAAGAACCGCGCGGCGTCGTGGGTCAACCAGGCGTCGGCGGATGTCACCGGCGAGCTGTTCCAGGGCTGGGCCGGCCCGATCTCGTTCGCCGCCGTGGCCGAGATCGCGCAGCAGGGCTATCACCTCAGCCCCGACCCGCGCGCCGGCATCGACTTCGATCTGCAGAACGTCGATCGTGGCGGCGGCGAGCGCACCCGCTATTCGGCCGGCGTCGAGTTCAAGATCCCGCTGCTGGAGAGCGTGATCGCCACCGCGGCCGCGCGCTATGACCGCTATGGCAATTACAAGGCCGACGACAGCAGCGAAGCGCTGGACATCGGCAGCCAGAAGGAAACCACCTGGAACGTCGGCCTGGAATGGCGCCCGGTGGAGTCGCTGCTGGTGCGTGGCTCCTATGCCACCAGCTTCCATGCACCGGACATGCACTACCTGCTGGGCCAGCCGAGCAGTTCGGAAGTACAGACCTATGACCGCCTGCGCTGCATCCAGAGTGGTGCCTACCTGGTCAACAACTGTGGCGTGGGCAACACCGATGTCTGGTACACGTTCGACGTGAACCGGCGTGGCACGCCGTTGCTGCGTTCGGAGACCGGCGATTCGTGGACGGTGGGTTTCGTCTGGGACGTGATGCCGAACCTGTCGGTCAGCGCGGACTACTGGGCGATCAAGCTGGAAGACATGATCGTCGACGTCGGCGCCGACGAGGTGCTGGCCAGCGAAGCGGGCTGCCTGACCGGCAAGAACATGGACGGCACGCCGTGGGCCAATCCGGCTGGCGGCGAGTACTGCGCCGGCATCCTGGCCCGCGTGAACCGTGACAGCAACGGTCGACTGGTGTCGATCGAGCGCGGCCCGTTCAACCTGGCCAGCCGCGAAGTGCGCGGTATCGACCTGACCGCACGCTACCGGCTGGAGACCGCGCAGTGGGGCAGCTTCCAGCTGGGGGTGAACTACACCAACCAGATCTCGACCAAGGAACAGCGCTACGCCGCCGACCCGAACCCGGAACGACGCGACCGCGACCTGCGCAGCAAGCTGCGCGCAAGCCTGGCCTGGCAACGCGGCAACTGGAATGCCAACGTCTATGCCGACCGCATTGGTTCGGTGCCGGGCGTGCGCTACCACTGGGGTACCGACCGCCTGGACAACCCCGGTGGCTGCCTGCCGTTCGCCGATGGCTACGTGCCCAGTGACAGCCCATCACTGAATTGCCTGGAGCCGGCACGGCTGCCGGATGGTTCGGTGAACCCGAACCCCAACGCCGGCCAGCAGACCTCGCGTTACTTCGGCCGCGTCGGGCCGTTCATCACCTGGAACTTCAACGTGGGCTACCAGGTGACCGAGCACGCCAAGGTCAATGTCTACGTCAACAACGTGTTCAATTCGGCCAGCTGGAACCACAAGGACCCGTACAAGCTGGACTACGACTTCGCCCCGACCCGCCTGCTCGGCGCGGTTGGCCGCGAGTTCGCGTTGGAGTACGTGTTCACCTTCTAACGAGACTGCCCATCGTCAGTAGATCCACGCCATGCGTGGACATGGGCACCCGGGTTCCCATTCAGGAAATGCGGACAGGCTGGATTTGACCTTCCCACGATGGCAAGGTTTAGCCTGTCCGCATCCAGAAGGAATCCCCGGGAATCCGATCATGAACACGCCCCGCGCCGCTGCAATCCCCGCCACTCCCTCCGCCATCAGCCTGCCCATCGAGGGCATGACCTGCGCCAGCTGCGTCGGCCGTGTCGAGGCGGCGTTGTCCAAGGTCGAGGGCGTGGGCAGTGTTTCGGTCAACCTGGCCACCGAACGGGCGGACATCCGTGCGTCGGGTCCGGTCGATCGCGCCGCGCTGATCCAGGCGGTGGAGCGGGTGGGCTACGACGTACCCGCCGCCACCATCGAGCTGGCGGTGGAAGGCATGACCTGCGCCTCCTGCGTCGGCCGCGTCGAACGTGCACTGTTGGCCGTGCCAGGCGTCAGCCAGGCCAGCGTCAACCTGGCCACTGAGCGCGCCACGGTGCGTGGCGTGGCCGATGCTGCAGCGCTGGTCGCCGCCATCGACAAGGTCGGCTATGACGCGCGCGTGATCGAGGCGGGTGTGCAGTCCGATGACGAGGCCGCGGAAAAAAAGGATGCCGAGCGCGCCGAGCTGAAGCGCGACCTGATCGTGGCTACCGCGCTGGCACTGCCGGTGTTCGTGCTGGAGATGGGCTCGCACCTGATTCCCGGCATGCACGAATGGGTGATGTCCACCCTCGGCATGCAGGCCAGCTGGTACCTGCAGTTCGTGCTGACCGCGCTGGTGCTGGCCATTCCCGGCCGCCGTTTCTACCAGAAGGGGTTCCCGGCGCTGCTGCGGCTGGCACCGGACATGAACTCGCTGGTGGCAGTGGGTACCGCTGCAGCATTTGGCTACTCGGTGGTGGCGACCTTCCTGCCGAGGCTGTTGCCGGCGGGCACGGTGAACGTCTACTACGAAGCAGCGGCGGTGATCGTCGCGCTGATCCTGCTCGGCCGCTTCCTTGAAGCCCGGGCCAAGGGCCGCACCTCCGAGGCGATCAAGCGCCTGGTCAACCTGCAGGCCAAGGTTGCCCACGTGGTCCGTGACGGCCGCAGCATTGATGTTCCGGTCAATGACGTGCTGAGCGGCGACGTGGTGGAAGTGCGCCCGGGCGAGCGCGTGCCGGTCGATGGCGAGGTGGTCGAAGGCCGCAGCTACATCGATGAGTCGATGATCAGCGGCGAGCCGATTCCGGTGGAGAAGCAGCCGGGCAGCAGCGTGGTCGGCGGGACGGTCAACCAGAAGGGCGCGTTGACGGTGCGCGCGACGGCGGTGGGGGCGCAGACCATGCTGGCGCAGATCATCCGCATGGTCGAACAGGCGCAGGGCTCGAAACTGCCGATCCAGGCGGTGGTCGACAAGGTCACCCTGTGGTTCGTGCCGGCGGTGATGCTTGCTGCATTGGCGAACTTCGCCGTCTGGTTGATCTTCGGGCCTTCGCCGGCGCTGAGCTTTGCGCTGGTCAATGCGGTGGCGGTGCTGATCATTGCCTGCCCATGCGCGATGGGCCTGGCCACGCCGACGTCGATCATGGTCGGTACCGGTCGCGGCGCGGAGATGGGTGTGCTGTTCCGCAAGGGCGAGGCGCTCCAGTTGTTGAAGGACGCGCAGGTGGTGGCGGTGGACAAGACCGGCACGCTGACCGAAGGGCGCCCGCGCCTGACCGATCTGGAGATTGCTGCCGGCTTCGATCGCAACGCGGTGCTGGCGGCAGTTGCCGCGGTGGAGTCGCGCTCGGAGCATCCCATCGCCCGCGCGATTGTTGATGCGGCGACCGGGCAGGGCATCGCGTTGCCGGCCATGGTCGACTTCGAATCGGTCACCGGCATGGGCGTGCGCGCCGGTGTCGAGGGTGCACGCGTGGAGGTCGGTGCCGATCGCTTCATGCGCGATCTGGGCGTGGACATCACTGCATTCGCAGCATTGGCGGCGGAACTTGGCACGCAGGGCAAATCGCCGATGTACGCGGCCATCGATGGACGCCTGGCCGCGATCATCGCGGTGTCCGATCCGATCAAGCCGAGCACGCCGGCGGCGATCGCCGCACTGCATCAGCTGGGCCTGAAGGTGGCGATGATCACCGGTGACAATGCCGGCACCGCGCAGGCGATCGCACGCCAGCTCGGCATCGATGAAGTCGTGGCCGAGGTGCTGCCGGAAGGCAAGGTCGAAGCGGTGCGCCGGCTGAAGGCCACGCATGGCCACGTTGCCTTCGTCGGCGATGGCATCAACGATGCGCCGGCGCTGGCCGAGGCCGATGTCGGCCTGGCCATTGGTACCGGCACCGATATCGCGGTGGAGTCGGCCGATGTGGTGCTGATGTCGGGCAACCTGCAGGGCGTGCCGAATGCCATCGCGCTGTCGAAGGCAACGCTGGGCAACATCCGGCAGAACCTGTTCTGGGCCTTCGCCTACAACACCGCGTTGATTCCGGTAGCGGCCGGCGTGCTGTACCCGGCCTGGGGCGTGCTGCTGTCGCCGGTATTCGCTGCCGGTGCGATGGCGCTGTCCAGCGTGTTCGTGCTGGGCAACGCGCTGCGCCTGCGCCGCTTCCAGCCGCCGATGGCGGAAGCCCCCGCCGCGACCCATTGAAGGAGAACCGCATGAACATCGGTGAAGCCGCCAAGGCCTCCAGCGTGTCGGCGAAGATGATCCGCTACTACGAACAGATCGGCCTGATTCCCGCGGCCGATCGCACCGAGTCGGGCTACCGGGCGTACTCGCAGGCGGACATCCACCGCCTGCGCTTCATCCGTCGCGCGCGCGATCTCGGCTTCCAGGTCGCCGAGATCACCGATCTGCTGGGCCTGTGGAACGACACCTCGCGCCACAGCGCCGACGTCAAGCACCTGGCCGAACAGCACATCGCCGATCTGGAACAGCGCATCGAACAGATGCGGCAGATGGCCGACACGTTGAAGTCACTGATCAGCTGCTGCGCGGGCGATGAGCGCCCGGAATGCCCGATCCTGGAGCGGTTGGGCGAAGACGATGAGGCTCCGGTGCCGGTCGTTGCCGCGAAGACCGGCGCGGTGCGGCGGCGCGCGCAGAAGCATTGAATCGATATCGCACGCACTGAAAAGCCCGCCATGTGACAGCGCACGGGGAGGGCTTGGTTGTGGACGCAGGGCAGGGAATCAGCCCGTGCGCGGCGGGAAACCGGCATCGTTCACCGCGGCGAGCACCTGTTCCTGCGAGGCGGTGGTCTGCACCTTGACCAGGCCGGTCGGCGGATCGGCCACCACGCTGGCGTTCGGATCGATCTGCTGGATCGCGCGGGTCACGCTGCGTGCGCAGCCGCCGCAGGTCATGCCGTCGACATGGAATTCCATCTGTAGCTCCTTCGATGCTCTTGGGATGGGACCAGTGTGCACCTTCCAACGATGGCAGGGTCAAGCGCTGGACTGAATGACAACGCACCAATGAACATGCACCAATGAGCGCGCATCAATGAACACGCACCAATGAAAACGGCAGCCACCTGTACCAGCGCGGCTGCCGTGGAGGAACGTCCCCGCCGGGGCGGGGCGTGGGTTGCGCCGGGGGCGGGCCCGGGCAACCCGGTACGGGCTTAGAACTTCCAGGTCGCGCCGAAGTACAGCTGGCGGCCTGCGTAGGTGTTGGAAACGAGACGAGCCTTGGTGTCATTGCCCAGGTGCACGCGCTGCTCGGACTTGGTGGCGTTGATCACCGAGGCGGTCAGCGTCCAGTCCGGGGTCAGGTTGTAGGCCACGTTCAGGTCCAGCTGGTCATACGGCTCGGTGTAGACGGTGAGGCCATTGTTGAGCCCACCGACCACCTGGCCGCGACGGTTGAACGAGGCGCGCGCGAGGAACTTGTCGTTCTCGTAGAACACCGTGACATTGGCCTGGTTCTTGGCGCTGCCGACCAGCGGCGAGGAGCCGATCTCCTGGCCGTCCAGAACAATGGAAGCCAGGTTGGTGTCGTTGTAGGTGTAGTTGGCCTGCACACCGAAGCCGAAACCGAAGGTGTACTGGCCATACAGCTCGACGCCCTGCGACACGCCATCGCGGCCGTTGGCCTGGGTTTCGTAGCGCTGCACGTTCACGGCTTCACCACCGATGACCATCGGCGTGTCGCGCACCACCGGCAGGGTGAAGTTGTCCACGTTCTTGCGGAACAGGCTGACACCGGCGACCGCGCCCGGCTGGAAGTACCATTCCAGGCCCAGGTCGAACTGGGTGGCCTTGAACGGTTCCAGCTGCTTGTTGCTGCCCTGGCCGACCCAGCCTGCCGTCGATGCGCCACCGGCAACGCGGCGATCATTGACATACTCTTCGCTGTAGTAGCTCAGTGCGCCCGGCGCTGCGATGTCGGTGTAACCGGGGCGGGCGATCACCTTCGATGCGGCACCACGCAGCACCAGCGTATCGGTGATGTCCCAGGCGATGTTGAAGCTCGGCAGCACGTCGGTGTAGGTACGGTTCACGCCGATCAGGTCGTACGTCTTGCTCTGCGCCAGGTCGTGCGGCAGGCGCACGAAGCCGCTCTCGCAGCTGTAGGTCGGGTAGGCCGCAGCGGCGGGGTCGGTGCACGCCATCGGCGCGCCGGACGCGTTGTCCAGGAAGTAGTCGTTGAACTTCTCGATCGAGTCGGAGGACTGCGCGAACTGCTTGGTGCGCACCACGCGCACGCCGACGTTGCCGCGCACCCGCTCGGTGCGGAAGTTGGCCTGGAAGTAGCCCGAGTAGATCTTCTCGTTGACGTTGTAGACGAAGTCTTCCTCGGTACGGTTGTGCGAACCGCCGTAGGTCTTGTTCAGGTAATCGATGTAGGCCGGGTAGTTGATGCCCGGGAACACGTTGGCGTTGAAGCCGCCCGCGATGTTGCTGATCGGATTGGACAGGAAGAAGCCCGGCTGCGCGTCGCCCGCAGTCGGATCGCAGCCACTCTGGTAGCGGCTGTTGTCATAGTCGGCCGGGTCGCGGCCCGGGCACACCCAGTAGGTATTGCCGGTATTGCGGTGGACCTTGCCATCGCGGTACTTGGCGCCGAACTGGATCGAGTCCAGCCAGCCCGATTCGAACAGCTTGGTGACGTCAGCCTGGAAGTAGTTCTGCTTGACTTCGGTGCGCTTCCACGACGAATCGGTCGAGCCGGTGTCGACTTCGGCGATGCCGTTCATCAGCTGCTGCTGCAGGTCGGGCGAGAAGGTGGCCGAGGGCGTGCCGGTCAGGTCCCAGGCGCTGTAGAGATTGCCCGGCAGGTAATCGTTGCCGACCTTGCGGCGCGGCTTGGCCGACATCCGGAAGTTCATCGACGGACCACCTTCGGACCAGGTGCGGCCGCCGGTGAACGAGGCCTTCCACAGCGGGCTGATGTCCCAGTCGATGGTCAGGTCAGCGGTCTGCGACAGCGCCTTTTCCTTGCTGTAGCCACCGGTCAGCTGCGGCGTCGGAACGGTGCAGTCGTCCGGGCCCCAGCCGCCGGGCTGGAGGCCGGCAGCCTTGGCCTGGTCTTCGCTGCAGTAGTAGGTCTTTCCAGCCAGCTTTTCGAACTGGGCGCCGGTGACGGTGTTGCCGCTGGGGTCGAAATCCAGGCCATTGAGCAGGCGGCCGCCCGCCCAGTTTCCGTCGCCGTTGAAGCGCGCCATGCTCCATTCCGGAATCTTCAGCATGTTCTGGGTGTAGTCACCCTGCAGCTCGAAGCGGAAGTAGTTGGCCGTCATCGTGACGTTGTCGACCGGCTTGAACTGGAAGGTCAGCTGGCCGCCCTTGCGCTCGCGCTTTTCTTCCTTGACCGCGAAGTTGACCGAGGTCGGCATGAAGAAATCGCTGTAGTTGCCGCCGGTCTGGTTGTTGAAACCGGACTTGCCCCACCAGTAGTGGATGCCATCCTGCGCCTGGACGTTGCCATAGGCATCGCGGGCCTTGCCGGCGCCGTACCACTGGTAGTCCTCGGTGCTGGCTTCCATGGTGCGGGTGGTGCGCTTCTGCTGGGTCACGCCGACCAGTACGCCGAAACGCTCATCCTTGCTGTGCCACGAATACAGCGCCGACGCCTGCGGGTCGATATCGTGATGGGTATCGGAGGAGGTGCCCTCGAGCGTGACGAAGCCCGAATTGGCCTCCATGTCCAGCGGACGGCGGGTGTGCAGGATGACCGTGCCGCCGATACCGCCTTCGTCGATGCGTGCTTCCGGCGACTTGAACAGCTCGGCGCTGGACAGCATGTTCGACGGCAGCAGGGTGTAGTTGAACGAACGGGTGGCTTCGTCGTTGGTTTCCGACGTGGCCACGTAGTTGCCATTCAACTGGGTCAGGGTCAGGTCCGGCGCAAGGCCGCGCACGCTGACACTCTTGCCTTCGCCACCGCTGCGGGTGATGACCACGCCGGGCACGCGCTGCAGCGCGTCGGCGACGTTCTTGTCGGGGAATTTGCCGACGTCCTCGGCGGTGATCACTTCGACCACCGCGTTGGCATCGCGCTTCTGTGACAGGCTCTTCTCGATGGCGTAGCGGTAGCCGGTGACCTGGACGCTGTCCAGGTTGGTGGCCTCCTGCGAGCCGGTCGAGGTGGCCTGCTGCGCGGCGGCGCCTGCCGGAATGACGGCGGCGACCAGGGCCAGCGCGATGGCCAGTGACAATGCGTCCTGGCCGTGCGTACGTGTTGAATGCTTCATTCCCATCTCTCCCTCTCTCCTGGATTGATCCGGTGACGTGGCACGGACAACTTGAATCGATCTAATTTGAAGTGACTTTGTCGCTGTCGCCATGCAGTGGCAGTAGCACCGCGCACGTGGCCTGGTACGTCCTGTTGCTGCTCCCCCAACTCCCGGCCATCGCAGCGTCGTCTTGGATCGATCTAAGCGATGGGCGGGCGATTTTTAGCATGGGTCGCCCGTGGGCGCATGCTGCTCCGCAATATGGTACTGGCGTGGCGAAGGGATGACGGTTTGCTGAAATCAGTGAAATCGTTTTCGTGCGCAGGGGAGGGTGGGTCGGCAGGGCTGCGCCCTGCACCTGCGGTAGTGCCGGCCGCTGGCCGGCAAGAGCCAAAGCCAAAGCCAAAGCCAAAGCCAAAGCGGCTCTGGATTTCTGCTGGTTTGGCGGGGCGGTGTGGGCTGGCAGGACACGCCGTAAACCCTTCCATGGGGGCTCGATGGCGCCATCCATGGCGCCAACGGTCCTGCCAGCCCACACCGCCCCACCTTTGACAGTTTCCCGGTGACGGTTGGATTGATCCTGGAACGACATGAGGTCGTGGGGTCAGATCCGTTTTCCGTTGGAAAACGGATCTGACCCCGATTGATTTCGTTATCCGACAGAGATTCATCCACGCATGGCGTGGATCTAACTGCAGATCGCGAGAAACTGTCGAAGGCGGGGTGGGTCCGGTTGCGGGGGCGTGAGCCGCATGGATGCGGCGACCGAGCCTACATGGACGTATTTACGGCGTCCCCCGCAACCGGACCCGCCCCGCCATCCCACGGATAGCCGGTTTTTGCTGTTGCTGTTGCTCCAGCTCGAAGCAGGTGCAGGGCGCCGCCCTGCCGAACACCCCCCCTCATGCTGCGCCGCAGAATGCATTCGGCTGAACCTGCATGCTCTACTTGAATCGATCTAAATTCACGGTCTGGTGGGTCGGGCGTCATTCCAGGGGGAGCTCTCTGCCAGTCGAGGCGGGGCTCAGCGGAACGGTGCCGGATGGCCCCGGCCGCCTGCCTCCGCGTCATCGACTACAGGAACCCGACATGCGTCCAGTGCCGTTCGCTCCCGCCGTCCCATTGTCTTCGCGCCCGCTCGCGCGCCTGGCCTGCCTGCTCGCGCTGTCGGCGATGCCGATGCTGCTGCAGGCCGCACCGGCTGCGCTGGAGCGTGAGGTCAATACCTTCATCGGCAGCAAGGACGACGGCAATACGTTCCCGGGCGCGTCGGCGCCGTTCGGCCTGATCCAGGTCAGCCCGATCGGCAGCCACTATTCGGGCTGGCGCTACGACGACGACAAGATCCGCGGCTTCGGCCACTCCTTCATCTCCGGTGCCGGCTGCTGGGAACAGGGCGGCCAGGTGTCGGTGCTGCCGGTCACGGGCTCGATCGGTCCGGGCGGCGATTTCGATACCGGCAACGCCAAGCAGTTCGACCACAAGGCCTACGCCGCGGCCTACACCCACGACGGCGAGGTCGGCCAGGCCGGCTATTACAAGGTGCGGCTGACCAGCTACGGCGGGATCGATGCCGAGGCCACCGCGCGCACCCGTGCCGCGGCCGAGCGCTATACCTTCAGCCAGCGCAGTGGCGATGGCCACGTGCTGGTCAATGTCGGCCAGGCCAACGAGCGCCACTCGGTGATCGGCAGCGTGGTTGATGTGGTCGGCGACCGCGTGGTCGAAGGCAAGCTGGTTACCAAGAGCTTCTGTGGCGGCCATCAGTACACCACCTGGTTCCGCATCGAGTTCGACCGTCCGTTCAAGGCGCATGGCACCTGGGGCGAGGGCGGTGGCCTGCCGGGGGCGCGCCACAGCATGGAAGGCGAGCAGAAGCCGAACGGTGCCTGGCTCAGCTTCGACCTGGCCAAGGGCCAGTCGGTGACGGCGGTCAGCGCGATCTCGCATGTGGATGCCGAAGGTGCGCGCACCAACCTGCGCTCTGACGGCATGCAGGGTGGGGCGCTGCTCGGTTTCGACCGCATGCGCGCGTTGTCGCAGCAGTCCTGGCGCGAGCAGCTGGGCCGGGTGCGCGTGCAGGGTGGCAGTGCTGATGACCGCACCGTGTTCTACAGCGCGGTCTACCACGCGCTGCTGCAGCCGATGACCGGTAACGACGCCGATGGCCGCTACCGTGGCTACGACGATGGCATCCACCGCGCCGATGGCTGGACCTATTACGAGTACTTCTCGCTGTGGGATACCTATCGCGCGCAGAACCAGTGGCTGGCGCTGACCCGCCCGGACGTGGCGCGTGACATCGGCCGCACGCTGTTGGCAATCGACGAGCAGGGCGGTTGGCTGCCGCGCTGGGGCTATGCCAACTTCGAGACCAACATCATGACCGGCGATCCGGTCACGCCGTTCATGGTCGACCTGTGGCGCTTCGGTGCGCTCAAGGGCCGTGAATCGCAGGCGTGGGATGCGCTGCGCCGCAATGCGTTCGGCACGCCGCCGCTGAACTCGCGGATGGCCGGCCGTTCCGGCAACCCGACCTACCTGGACAAGGGCTACGTGGTCTACGACCGTGCGTTCCCCTCCAAGGGCATGGACGTTGATCCGCATCACGGTGGTTCGGCGACGCTGGAGTATGCGCTGGCCGACTGTGCGCTTTCGCAGATGGCCGACGGCCTGGGCCACGCGCAGGACGCGGCGACGCTGCGTGAGCGCGGCCGCAACTGGCGCAAGGTGTGGGACCCGCAGGTGCGCGACGCAGAGACTGGCTTCACCGGTTTCCCGCGCCCGCGTACCGAGGACGGCCAGTGGTACACGCCGGCCGATGGCCACTACAGCCCACGCTCGCACCATGGTTTCCATGAGGGTACGGCGTGGCAGTACCAGTGGCTGGCGCAGCAGGACGTGCCGGGCCTGATCGAAGCGATGGATGGCCGCGAGCAGGCCGGTCGCCGCCTCGATGCGTTCTTCGCGATGGACGCGCTGCAGGCCGATCCGCTCAATGCCGCCCGCAAGGAGTGGGTGGTCGGGCCGTACAGCTACTACAACCAGTTCCGCTACAACCCGAACAACGAGCCGGACCTGCACTCGCCGTGGCTGTACACGCTGATCGGCCAGCCGTGGAAGACCGCAGCGGTGGTGCGTGCCGCGCAGCAGTTGTTCACCAATGCGCCGAACGGCGTGACCGGCAATGATGACCTCGGCACGATGTCGGCCTGGTACCTGTTCAGCGCCATCGGCGTGTATCCGGCGGTGCCGGGCAGCGGCCAGTTCCTGCTGCATACGCCGCGCTTCAGCAAGGTGGAAGTGGACCTGGGCAATGGCCGCACGCTGCGCATCGACGCGCCGGGCGCCGATGGCCGCCGCCTGCAGTACGTGCAGGGCGTGAAGGTCGATGGCCAGGCGCATGCGCCGGTGTGGCTGGACTGGAACCAGCTGCAGCAGGGCCCGCGCCTGCAGTTCGCGCTCGACGCGAAGGCGCCGGAGCAGGGCTGGGGTACGGCGGTGAAGGACCTGCCGGTGTCCTGGTGCGCGGCACCGGGCAGCCAGCTGCGCTGAGCCGGACTGTGCCGTTCGCGGTGACCCAGCGAACGGCACGGCACGACGGGGCCCTGATCCATTAGGCTTGAGCATCCAGCGGAGTCCGGGAAGACGATGAACGACAACGGCAGCAGTCCCAGCAAGCGCGCCGGCAAGGCGGTGACGGTGACCGACATCGCGCGAGCGATCGGCGTGTCACGGGCAACCGTGTCGCTGGTGCTGCGCGGCAGCCCGCTGGTCAACGTCGATACCCGCGCCAAGGTCGAGGCCGAGCTGCGTCGCCAGCGCTATGTCTACAACCGCGCGGCGGCCAACCTGCGCCGGCGGACCTCGTCGAGCATCGCGCTGGTGATCAACGATCTGTCCAACCCGTTCTTCGCCGAATTCGCGTCCGGCGTGGACGAGGCGCTGGGCGGACGCGGTTACGTGACCCTGCTCGGCAGCACCGGCGAATCGCCGGAGCGACAGCAGGCGGTGCTGTCCACGTTGATGGAGCACACGCCCGCCGGCCTGATCCTGTCGCCGGCCGAGGGCAGTGACACCGCGCTGCTGCGGCAGGCGCTGGGCGCCAATGCCAACGTGCTGCTGTTCAACCGTGAACTGGAAGGGGCCGACTGGGACTTCCTGACCCTGGACAATCAGCACGGCGCCTATCTGGCCACGCGTCACCTGATCGAGCGTGGTCATCGCCAGATCGCCTTCTTCGGTGGCCACGCCGCGTCCAGTTCGTGCCACCAACGCCGTGCCGGGTTCCAGCAGGCGCTGGCCGAGGCGGGTCTGTCGCTGCCGCCGGGCTGGATGATCGAGTCGGCACCGAACCGCCTGGAAGCCGCGGCGCGCACCGATGAGCTGTTTGCCGATGGCCATCGTCCGAGTGCGGCGGTCTGCTACAACGACACCGTCGCGCTGGGCCTGATGCTGGGCTTGAACTCGCGTGGCATCCGCCCGGGTGGCGACTTCGCCGTTACCGGTTTCGATGACATTTCCGAGGCGTCGGTCGCGGTGCCGCCGTTGACCACGCTCACTGCCGACCCGCGCGAGCGGGGCCGGCAAGCTGCCGCGCTGCTGCTGCAACGACTGGATGAACCGGACGCGCCGCCACGGCGCACGGTCGCGCCGGTGCAGCTGCGCATCCGCGAAAGCAGTGCCGCACGACCGAACTGATTCCTTCCATACACCCCTTCCACGCAACAACGACCTTCCGCGCATCGAGGCGCGTTCCGCATGCCGATCTCCGCAACGCCCCGTCCATCGGGTTCTTCGGGCAACGCACCCGCCGTCACCAACGGCAAGGCGCTGGCTGTCGTCACCACGATCTTCTTCATGTGGGGCTTCCTGACCTGCCTCAATGACATCCTGATCCCGCACCTGAAGGCGGTGTTCGAGCTGAACTACGCCAAGGCGATGCTGGTGCAGTTCACCTTCTTCGGCACCTATTTCCTGATGTCGCTGCCGGCGGGTCGGCTGGTGGCGGCGCTGGGCTACAAGAAGGGCATCGTGGCCGGCCTGGTGATCGCCGGCATCGGTGCGCTGGGCTTCTGGCCGGCGGCCGAGCTGCGCGTGTATGGCGCCTTCCTCGGCGCATTGTTCGTGCTGGCCACGGGCATTACCGTGCTGCAGGTCGCTGCGAACCCCTACGTCGCGCTGCTGGGCCCGGAGCAGACCAGTTCCAGCCGCCTGACCCTGGCGCAGGCGCTGAACTCGCTGGGCACGGCCATCGCGCCGATCTTCGGCGGCATGCTGATCCTGTCCAACACGGTCAAGAGTGCCGATGACATCGCGGCGCTGCCGGCCGCCGAGCAGCTGGCCTACCGCGCCGCCGAGGCGCAGGCCGTGCAGGGCCCGTACGTGGGCCTGGCGGTGGCGCTGGTGCTGCTGGCGCTGTTCGTGTTCCTGTTCCGCCTGCCGGCGCTGAGTGATGCCACCGAGCAGGCCGACCAGGGCCACCACCACAGCTACCTGGATGCGCTGCGCAAGCGCCACCTGCTGCTGGGCGTGCTGGGCATCTTCTTCTATGTCGGCGCCGAAGTGTCGATCGGCAGCTTCCTGGTCAACTACCTGTCGATGCCGAACATCGGCGGCTTCAGCGAACAGCAGGCCACGCATTACGTGTCGGCCTACTGGACGATGGCGATGATCGGCCGCTTCGCCGGCTCGGCGCTGCTGGCGCGCTTCTCGCCCAGCCGCCTGCTGGCGATCTTCGCGCTGGTCAACGTGGGGCTGCTGGTCACGACCATGCTGAGCTCCGGCAACGTCGCGCTGTACTCGGTGGTGGCCATCGGCCTGTTCAACTCGATCATGTTCCCGACCATCTTCGCGCTGAGCATCGAGCGCCTGGGCCCGCTGACCAACAAGGGCTCCAGCCTGCTGATCATGGCCATCGTCGGCGGTGCCGTGGTGCCGTACCTGCAGGGCGTGCTGGCCGACCACATCGGTGTGCAGGCCAGCTTCATCCTGCCGTTGCTGTGCTACGGCTACATCATTTTCTACGGACTGGTCGGCGCGCGTACGCCGGCCTCCGCAACGCAGGGAGGCTGAGTCCGGAATGGGTGCCATCGTTTGCTTCGGCGAAATTTTGATCGATCTACTAGCGCAGCCGCCGGCCTCGGCCGACACCCCGCGCGCGTTCCTGCAGTACGCCGGCGGTGCGCCGGCCAACGTCGCGGTGGCGGCTGCGCGGCTGGGTGCGAAGACCCAGTTCGTCGGCATGCTTGGCCGCGACATGTTCGGTGACTTCCTGGCCGACAGTCTGGTCGAGCACGGCGTGGGCACGGATTACATCGTGCGCACCGACGCGGCCAAGACTGCGCTGGCCTTCGTCGCGCTGGATGCCAGTGGCGAGCGCAGCTTCAGTTTCTACCGCCCGCCGGCGGCTGACCTGCTGTTCCGTGACAGTGACTTCCAGGCGGAGTGCCTCGACAGCGCGCAGTGCTTCCACGTCTGTTCCAACAGCCTGACCGAGCCGGCCATCGCCGAGGCGACCTTCGCCGGCATGGATCGTGCGCGCGCGGCCGGTGCGGTGGTCAGCCTCGATCTGAATCTGCGCCCGGCACTGTGGCCCGCCGACGTCGATCCGACGCCGCGCCTGTGGCAGGCGCTGGAGCGCGCCGACCTGGTCAAGCTGTCGCGCGAGGAACTGGATTACCTGGCCGCGCCGATGGGCGCCGATGGCGAGGCGGCGGTGCTGCGGCGCCTGCTGGCCGCGCAGGCGCGCTGGGTGATCGTCACCGATGGCGCGGCCACGCTGCACTGGTACACCCGCGACAACCACGGCACGGTGACCAGTTTCCGCGTGGCCACGGTCGATACCACGGCCGCCGGCGATGCCTTCGTCGGTGGCGTGCTGGTCGGCCTGCTGGAGCGGGGTGGGGCGGGCGCTGGTTTCGCTGCGTTCTGCCAGGACCCGGAGGCGATCACCGCCACGCTGCGCTTCGGTGCCGCCGTGGGTGCGCTGGCCGTTACCCGCAAGGGCGCGTTCGCCGCGATGCCCTCGCTTGATGAAGTGCAGCAGCTGCTGCAGGCACAGGACATTACCGCATGAGCACCTCGCCCGATTTCCGTTCGCCCGCGTTCCTGCGCGCGCATATCGCCGATACGATGGCGTTCTACCACCCGCGCTGCATCGATCCGGACGGCGGCTTTTTCCACTACTTCCGCGATGACGGCAGCATCTACGATGCCGGCCACCGCCACCTGGTGAGCAGCACCCGCTTCGTCTTCAACTATGCGATGGCCTACCGCGAATTCGGCAACGCCGAGTACCGCGAGGCCGTCGAGCACGGCGTGCGCTACCTGCGCGAGGTGCACCGCAACCCGGCCACCGGCGGCTACGCCTGGACCCTGCGCGACGGCAAGGTCGAGGACGACATGAACCACTGCTACGGCGTGGCCTTCGTGCTGCTGGCCTACAGCTGCGCATTGAAGGCCGGTGTCGAGCAGGCGCGCGACTGGATGGACGAGACCTGGCAGCTGCTGGAAGCGCGCTTCTGGGAGCCGCAGCATGGCCTGTACAAGGACGAAGCCGACGGCCAGTGGAACTTCACCGGCTACCGCGGCCAGAACGCCAATATGCACATGTGCGAGGCGATGCTGGCCGCGTTTGAGGCCAGTGGCGAGCAGCGCTATGTCGAGCGCGCGCTGCAGCTGGCCGACAACATGACGCGCCGCCAGGCCGCCAAGGCCGGTGGCCTGGTCTGGGAACATTACGATTCCAACTGGGAGATCGACTGGGACTACAACCTGGACGATCCCAAGCATCTGTTCCGCCCGTGGGGTTTCCAGCCTGGCCACCAGACCGAGTGGGCCAAGCTGCTGCTGATCCTTGATCGCCACGTGCAGGCCGACTGGCTGGTGCCGACCGCGCAGCACCTGTTCGACGTGGCCGTGGCGCGCAGCTGGGACGACGCCCGGGGCGGCCTGTACTACGGCTTCGCACCGGAATCGCGCCGGCAGCCCGGCATGGACGGCGCCCCGATCGGCGGCGACAGCTTCGTCTGCGACGACGACAAGTACTTCTGGGTGCAGGCCGAAACGCTGGCGACCGCCGCGCTGATGGCCAAGCGCACCGGCGACGACCGCTACTGGCAGTGGTACGAGCGCATCTGGGCGTATTCGTGGGAGCACTTCGTCGACCACCAGTACGGCGCCTGGTTCCGCATCCTCGATGCCGACAACCGCAAGTACAGCGACGAGAAGAGCCCGGCCGGCAAGGTGGATTATCACACCATGGGCGCGTGCTACGAAGTGTTGAACGTGGTGCGTTGAGGCGCGTGTCGCCGTACGCATGATGAATCGGAATCGGTAGCGCCGGGCCGAGCCCGGCGGAAAAACAGGAGCATCACGTGCATCGCCTTTTCCTCGTTGTCCGTCTGTTCCTGCTGCTGGTCGCAGCCTCCGCCTTCCCGGCAACTGCAGCGCCTCTGCAGGCACAGTGGGAGTTCCGCATGCTGCCGGGTGACGCGCAGGGCGCTGCGCATCCGGGTCTTCAGCAATGGCGTGCGGCGAAGGTGCCGGGCAGCGTGCACACCGACCTGCTCGCTCACGAATTGATTCGTGATCCGTATGTCGGTGCACCCGAGGCCGAGCTGCAGTGGATCGGCCTGGCTGACTGGGAATACCGCGCCCGCTTCGACGTGGACGCCACGACGCTGGCCAAGCCGAATGCCGAGCTGCGCTTCGACGGGCTGGATACCTATGCCGAGGTCAGCCTCAACGGCAAGCCGCTGCTGCGTGCGGACAATGCACACCGTACCTGGCGTGCACGCGTGGACGGGCGGTTGCGTGCCAGGGGCAATGAACTGCAGATCGTGTTCCGTTCGCCGATCCGCACCCTGCTGCCGGGTGTGCAGGCAATGCCGCACAAGATCGCTGGCAATTACCCGTCGCCGTATGGCGATGAGCCGAAGGACGCGATGGTCGGCAACTTCGCGCGCAAGCCGGCCTACCACTTCGGCTGGGACTGGGGCCCGCGTTATGTCACCGCCGGGGTCTGGCGCGGGGTCGACCTGCAGGCCTGGGACGCGCACCGTTTGACCGATCTTGCCGTGCGAACCGATGCATTGAGTGCAGAGCAGGCGAAGCTGGCGGTGCTGCTGCAGGTCGAGCAGGGTGCTGCTGCGGGTTCGGCCTTGGTGAATGTGGATGTACGTGATCCGGAAGGCCGCAACGTGGCCCAGGTGCAACGCACGGTGTTGCTGAAGCCCGGCCAGAACACGATTGAGTTGCCGGTTGAGCTGGCCACGCCGCGGCGCTGGTGGCCGGTGGGCCATGGTACGCAGGATCGCTATACCGTGCGGGCTCGCCTGGATGATGGCGCCGATGCAGCACTGGCGCGCGAGCAGCGCATTGGCCTGCGCACGGTCGAACTGCGCCGCGAGGAAGACCGCAAGGGCGGGCAGGGCTTTGCCTTCGTCATCAACGGCGTGGAGATCTTCGCCAAGGGCGCCAACGTCATTCCGTTCGATGCCTTCCCCGCACGCGTCGATGCCGCACGCCTGCGCCAGGTGCTGACCGCCGCGCGCGACGCCAACATGAACATGCTGCGCAACTGGGGCGGCGGCTACTACGAGGACGATGCGTTCTTCGACATCGCCGATGAGCTGGGCCTGCTGGTCTGGCAGGACTTCATGTTCGGCGGCGGCATGCAGCCGGGCTACGATCCGGCCTTCCGGGCAAGCGTGGTGGCCGAAGCACGCGACAACGTGCGCCGGCTGCGCCATCACCCCAGCATCGTGCTGTGGTGTGGCAACAACGAGGAAGAAACCGCCTGGAAGGACTGGGGCCACGGCCGCGACCTGAAGGCGGCCGACCCGGCATTTGCGGCGAAGGTCTGGGAGGGCTACGTCGACCTGTTCGGCAACGACCTGCGCCAGGTGGTGGGCGAGGAAGGGCTGGGCGTACCGTACTGGTCCAGCTCGCCCAGCAACGACCTTGACGAGAACGCCAACGATTCAACGCGTGGCGACAAGCACTACTGGCAGGTCTGGGGCAATCCGGCGTTGCCGGTGCAGGCCTACCTGCGCGAGACCCCGCGCTTCATGTCCGAGTATGGGCTGCAGGCGTGGCCGTCGGTGGCGACGGTGGACCAGATCGCCACCCGCGCCGAGCAGCGCATCGACAGCCCGGTGATCCGCGCGCACCAGAAGTTCATGGCCGGCGAGGGCAACAGCCGGCTGCTGCACTACATCGAACTGGGCTACGGCACGCCGAAGGACTTCGAGGACTTCGTCTACCTCAGCCAGGTGATGCAGGCCGATGGCATCGCGCTGGCGGCGCTGCATCATCGCGCCTCGCGGCCGTACACGATGGGCTCGCTGTACTGGCAGCTCAACGATGTCTGGCCGGGCGCCTCGTGGTCCAGCGTGGACTACTTCGGCCGCTGGAAGGCGCTGCACTTCGCCGCGCGGCGCTTCTTCGCGCCACTGACTGTGGCCGCGCTGCGCGACGAGGGGAGCACGCGGGTGCGCCTGATCAACGACGGTGCCGCACTGGATGCACGCTGGCGGCTGCGGGTGATGGACGTGGAAGGGAAGGTGCTGCGCCGTCGTGAGGAAGCGGTGACGCTGGCGGCGTCGGGTGTGACCTCGATCGGTGATTTCCGCGATGCCGACTTGTTGGCCGGTGCCGACCCGAAGCGCACCGTGGCGGTGTTCGAACTGCTGCAGGATGGCAAGGTCAGTGCGCGCCAGGTGATTGACTTCGTCGAGGCCAAGGACCAGGTATTGCCGCGACAGACGCTGAAGGCCACGCTGTCCATCGAAGGTGACCACTATCGCCTGCGGCTGGAAAGCGCGGCGTATGTGCGCGCGACGTGGATCGATTTCGGCGCGCTGGATGTGCAGGTCGAAGACAACCTGCTGGACCTGCTACCGGGTGAAACGCGCGATATCGCGGTACGCGGCCCGGTGGATCTGGTTACCCTGCGCGAAGCGCTGAAGATGAAGACTCTCAACGACCGTTGAGCAAAAAAGGAGACGGAGGGGATTAAGTCGTTTGTGGCCCATGTGTGCCACAAACGACTTAATCCCCTCCGTCCCCTTTTTCTTGCTTACAGCTGGATCTGCTGGAAATTCTCGACCCGTTCGTGGCCGTTGGCGGCGTGGCCGGTGCGCGGCAGCGGGTAGTCATCCAGGCGATCAATCAGCCGGGTCTGCAGGCCGGCTTCGCGGGCAGCATCCAGTTCTTCCACCACATCCGACAGGAACAGGATCTCGCCGGCCGGTACGCCGATGGCCTGTACGATGCGGCGGTAGCTGTCGGCCTCACGCTTGCCACCGATCTCGGTATCGAACCAGCCGGACACCAGCGGGCTGAGGTCACCGGCATCGCTGAAGCCGAAGAACAGCTTCTGCGCCGGCACCGAGCCGGAGGAGTACACGTACAGCGGCAGGCCGGAGGCGTGCCAGCCGCTCAGTACCGGCGCCACTTCCGGGTAGAAGTGCGCGGTGTAGTCGCCACGGCGGTAGCCTTCGTCCCAGATCAGCCCCTGCAGCGCCTTCAGTGCGGTGTGCTTGCGGTCCTGGTCGATCCAGCCCTGCAGCGTCTCGGCCACCAGGCTGTCCTGGCAGGCGCCACCGATCTCGGTGGCCACCGCATCCAGCCAGCGGCGGACCTCCGGCTGCTGGCCATGCTCGGCGACGAACGCGGGCAACGCCTTGCGCGCATAAGGGAACAGCACGTTCTTGACGAACGAGATGCTGCTGGTGGTGCCTTCGATGTCGGTCAGGATGACGCGGGGCTGCATGGATCAGGACGCCTGGGTGGGTACGTAACGGGGGAACTTCTGCGCGATGTCGGTGCCGGTGAAGTGACCGACCCAGCCATCCGGTTCGGCGAAGAAGCGGATCGCCACGAAGCTGGGCTCGTCGCCCATGTCGAACCAATGGGTGGTGCCATCGGGCACGGCGATCAGGTCGTCCTTCACGCACTCGATCTCATAGACCTTGTCACCCACGTGCAGGGTGAACAGGCCGGAACCTGCGACGAAGAAGCGCACCTCGTCTTCCTTGTGGAAGTGTTCGTCGAGAAACTTCCTGCGCAGCTCGGCGCGGTTCGGGTTGTCCGGGGCGATCGAGGCCACGTCCACGCTCTTGAAGCCGCGCTCGGCAACCAGGCGGTCGATGTCGGCGCGGTAAGCGGCGAACACTTCATCCTGGCTGGCGCCCGGTGCGACCGGTGCGGTGGCCTGCCAACGCTCGAAGGTGACGCCGATCTTCTGCAGCTCGGCAGCGATGACCGCGCCGTCCTGGGTGTCCAGCAGCGGCGATTCGGGGCGGGTGTCGTCGTAGATGCGCAGTCGGCTCATGGCGGCAGCTTGAACGTCTCGGGGGGAAGACAGGGTAGCAGGGTGGGCACGAGGTGCAGATTCCGGATCGGCATCTGCACCTGCGTGGGGGGTCAGCCGCGCAGCTTGCGCAGTTCCAGCTCGCAGTGGAACAGGAACTCGAACGCTTCCAGGTGGCGGCGTGCCTCGGCCATGTCGCGGCCCCAGGCATACAGGCCGTGGCCGTCGATCAGGTAGCCCCACAGGTTCTGCCGGTCGAGCAGGTCATCGACCTGCTTCGAAAGCACGTTCATGTCCTGGGTGTTGGCGAACACCGGCACGTCGATGGCCATCTCGTGGGTGCTGTTGCCGGCGAAGGCCTTCAGCAGCTCGTAGCCTTCCAGGCGGATGTGGCCCTGCGGCGCGTACAGGCGCGAGGCGACGGTCTGCACCGGCGAATGGGTGTGCAGCACGCAGCCGATCTCCGGGAAGCGGCGATACAGCTGGGTGTGCAGCAGTGTCTCGGCGGACGGGCGCAGCGGGCGGCCGACGGCCAGGCCCTCGAAGTCCACCACCATGATGTCATCCTCGATCAGGCGGCCCTTGTCCTTGCCGGAGACGGTGATCGCGGCGTGGCGGTCGTCCAGGCGGTGGGAGAAGTTGCTGCTGGTGGCCGGGGTCCAGCCGGCATGGGCCAGTTCGCGGACGTTGTCGATCAGCAGCTGGGCCAGTTCGCTCAGGCGCGCGGTGTCGTAGGGGAAGGTGGGGGTGGTCATGCCGGGGATTTTACTGGATTCGGCCAACGGCTGAGCCCCTCGTGGCTGGCGTCAGAAGCAGATTCCGTGGGTTGGCCGGTTGGGTGGGCTGCGCAGGGGACGCCGTGAACCCGTCCCTGGGGGCTTGGCCGCGGCATCCATGCCGCGGACACCCCTGCGCAGCCCACCCAACCGGCCACGGACAGGTTCCGTGCGCGCCAGCCACGGAGTGAAGAAGGAAACGCGAAAAGCGGGTCGCGGCGCTGCGCTTGCTCGGAGCCGAGCATGGCTCGGCTCAACAGGGAATTCATCTCCCAGACGCAATTCATCCGCGCATGGCGTGGATTTACCGGACGCGCCGGGAGAGTGTCAGGGGTGGGGAGGCATGGGTTCGCGGGGGTGTCCGCGGCATGGGCCCGAGGCATGCCTCGGGCGGGTTGGGCAGGAGGCCCAACCCCGGTCTTGCCGTGTGCGCAGGACAGCGCACGCGAGCAAGCCGCGGCCAAGCCTCCAGGGATGGATTCACGGCGTCCCCCGCGAACCCATGCCTCCCCGCCAAACCCTCAACCCAGCTGTTGCCGTTGCTCCGGCTCCAGCGGGTGCAGGGTCGCAGGCCCTGCAATACAAAAAAAACCTACTGACCCCGCAGACGGCTGTGCCGGAACCCGTAGCAGAAATAGATCACGAAGCCGACGAAGGTCCACACGCCCATCAGCATCCAGTTGTGCATCGTCATCGCCGACAGCAGGGCAAGGCAACTCAGTACGCCCAGGCTGCAGATCAGCCATGCCATCGGCATGCGGAACGGACGCGGCAGGTCCGGTTGGGTGCGGCGCAGGATCAGCACGCCCGCGCACACCGCTGCGAATGCGATCAGCGTGCCCATCGAGGTCAGCTCGCCGAGGATGTCCAGCGGGAACAGCGCCGCCAGCAGCGCGATGCCGATGCCGGTGATCACCGTGTTGATGTGCGGGGTGCGGTACTTCGGGTGGATCTTGGTGAACACCGGCGGCAGCAGGCCGTCGCGCCCCATGATCATGAAGATGCGCGGCTGGCCGATGATCATCACCAGCACCACCGAAGACAGGCCGACCAGCGCGCCGACCTCGACCACCCAGCGCAGCCAGCCCAGCTGCGGATGCGCCGCCACGGCAGTCACCACCGGCTCATCGGTGCCCAGCAGCTGGAACGGCACCAGGCCGGTCATCACTGCGGCCATCGCGATGTACAGCACGGTGCAGATCACCAGCGACAGCATCATGCCGAACGGCATGTCGCGCTGCGGGTTCTTCGACTCCTGCGCCGCCACCGACACCGCCTCGAAGCCGATGTAGGCGAAGAACACCATCGCCGCGCCACGCAGCACGCCTTCCATGCCGTACTTGCCCGGGCCTTCATTGGCCGGAATGAACGGAGTCCAGTTGCTGGTGTCCACGTACTTCCAGCCGACCACGATGACGAGCACGATCAGGCCGGTCTTCAGCACCACCATCGCCATGTTCATCGCCGAGGACTTGCTGATGCCGACGTAGCACAGCCAGGTCAGCAGCAGTACCAGCGCGGCGGCCGGCAGGTTGGCGATCGCGCCGGTCGGGCGCAGCTGCGCGTCGAGTGGCGCGCTGACCAGCGCCGCCGGTAGATGGATGTCGAACTGGCTGAGCAGGCTGAGGAAATAGCCGGTCCAGCTGACCGCGACCGCCGAGGCGGAGACGCCGTACTCGAGCACCAGCATCCAGCCGATGAACCAGGCGGAGAGCTCGCCGAAGGTGGCGTAGGTATAGGTGTAGGCACTGCCGGAAACCGGCACCATCGAGGCGAATTCGGCGTAGGCCAGCGCGCAGAAGGCGCAGCAGATGGCGGCCAGCACGAAGGACAGCATGATCGCCGGGCCGGCGTGGTTGGCGGCGGCCTGGCCGGTGATGACGAAGATGCCGCCGCCGATCACCGCGCCGATGCCGAGGGCGGTCAGCCCCCAGGGGCCGAGGTGGCGGCGCAGGCTCAGGCCGTTGGCGTCTTCATGGGCGGCATGCGGGTGCTTGGTGGCCCACAGTTGCTTGAACATGTGTGGTGGTCTTGTCGAAGCGCGCCATGACCGGCGCGCGGGGAAAACGGACGGGCCGGCGCGAGGCCGGCCCGTAGGCGGATCAGGGCGACTTGGCCAGCTTGCTGTTGCGGATGCCGTAGCCCAGGTAGATCAGCAGGCCAAGCAGCGTCCAGCCGACGAACAGGTGCCAGTGCACCACGAACGCCTGCCAGAACAGGAACAGGCAGGTGGCTGCGCCGAGCGGGCAGATGATCCACACCGCCGGCACGCGGAACGGGCGGTGGATGTCCGGCTTGGTATAGCGCAGCACCAGCACGCCGATGCAGACCGTGGCGAAGGCCAGCAGGGTGCCCATCGAGACCAGTTCGCCCAGCACGTTCAGCGGCACCAGGCCGGCCAGTGCGGCGGCGATCACGCCGACCACGATGGTGGCGACGTACGGGGTGCGGAAGCGGGCGTGGACCTTGCCGAAGAATTTCGGCAGCAGGCCGTCGCGGGAGATGGTGTAGGCGATGCGGGTCTGGCCCATCATCATCACCAGCACCACCGAGGACAGGCCGGCGATGGCGCCGATCTCGACCAGGGTCTTCAGCCACGACAGGGTCGGGTAGGGTTCCAGCGCGGTGGCCACCGGCTTGTCGGTGCCCAGCAGGTGGTACGGCATCATGCCGGTCAGCACGGCACAGACGATGATGTAGACAATGGTGCACACGGCCAGCGAGCCGAGCAGGCCGATCGGCATGTTGCGCTGCGGATCCTTGGTCTCGCCGGCGGCGGTGGAGACCGCATCGAAGCCGATGTAGGCGAAGAACACGATGGTGGCCGCGCGGAACACGCCGCTCCAGCCGAACTCACCCGGCACGCCGGTATTTTCCGGGATGAACGGCTGCCAGTTGGCCGGGTCGATGTGGGCCGCGCCGATACCGATGAACAGGCAGATGACGGTGACCTTGATCGCCACGATGATCGCGTTGACGAAGGCCGACTGGGTCACGCCCACGTACAGCAGGCCGGACACCGCCGCCACGATCAGCACCGCCGGCAGGTTGAACAGCTTGCCGGAGGAGACGAACTCGCTGCCGGTCCAGGCAATCGGGGCCGCGCTGAGGGCATCCGGGAACGGCATGTGCAGGGTGGTGGTGATGAAGCTGATCAGGTACGCCGACCAGCCCACCGCGACCGAGGCCGAGGCGAACAGGTATTCCAGCACCAGGCACCAGCCGATGAACCAGGCCATGCCCTCGCCCAGGGTGGCGTAGGAGTAGGAGTAGGCGCTGCCGGAGACCGGCATCATCGCCGCGAACTCGGCGTAGCACAGGCCCGCCAGGGCGCAGGCGAAGCCGGCGATCACGAACGACAGCATTACTGCCGGGCCGGCGTGGTTGGCCGCGGCCTGGCCGGTCAGCACGAAGATGCCTGCGCCGATCACCGCACCCACGCCAAGCAGGATGAGGTGTTTAGCCGTGAGGGTCCGTTTCAACGTGGCTTCGCCGTCCAGGCTGCCTTCGATGGGTTCGCCAGCATCGACGTGCCCGGCCGGTTCAACCGGCTTGACCCTCAACAGAGCTTTCAGCATGCAGTACTTCCTAGTGATCGGATTGGGTGGGCCGCCGATACGTTGCCGGCAACCCTGGAATGGTGAAGGCCGCGCGAACGGCCCGCTGTACCTTAGCCAAAGCTGAAGCCAACGCACAAGCGCAATCGCAACAATGAACGGCGATAATGAGCAGTATTTTTCCAAACGCCGCCCATTCATGAGCCAGACCGCCGAAACCCTTGCCGTGCTTGACGATCGCCTGCGTGGCCTGCTGCGGGACTATGCCCGCCGCGAGCCCGCCCACGACGCACTGGCTGCCGAATTCGGCACATTGTTGGACGATCCGGAAGATCCGTTCCGCCGCGAGCGCCTGGCTGGCCACTTCACCGCCAGCTGCTGGCTGGTCAGTGCCGATGGCCAGCGCCTGCTGCTGACCCACCACCGCAAGCTGCAGCGCTGGCTGCAGCTGGGCGGCCACGCCGACGGCGACCGCGACCTGGCCCAGGTCGCGCTGAAGGAGGCCGAAGAAGAATCGGGACTGAGCGGCCTGGTGCTGGAAGACCCGGCCATCTTCGATCTGGACAAACACTGGATTCCGGAGCGCAAGGACGTACCGGGGCACTGGCACTACGACGTGCGTTTCGTGATCCGCGCGCTGGGCGGCGAAGCCTTCGTGCTCAGCGAGGAGTCACTCGACCTGGCCTGGCGGCCGGTGACCGAAGTCGCGGCCGATCCGGAATCTGACGAATCCATGCAGCGCATGGCGCGCCGCTGGCTGGCACGTTGAGGTAAAAGGGGACGGAGGGGATTAAGTCGTTCATGGCGCATGTGCCGCAAACGACTTAATCCCCTCCGTCCCCTTTTTTCAGTACAGAATGCGCGTGCGCAGCGTGCCCGGAATCGCGGCCAGCTCGTCGCGCACGGCGGCGGCCTGTTCCTCGCTGGCGGTGATGTCGATCACCACGTAGCCCACCTTCGGGTCGGTGCGCAGGAACTGGCCGTCGATGTTGACGTTGTGGCGCGAGAAGATCTCGTTGACCTTGGACAGCACGCCCGGCACGTTCTGGTGGATGTGCAGCAGGCGCAGGCTGTCGGCATGCTCGGGCAGGGTCACTTCCGGGAAGTTGACCGCCGACAGGGTGCTGCCGTTGTCGCTGTAGCGCACCAGCTTGGCGGCCACTTCAACGCCGATGTTGTCCTGCGCTTCCAGCGTGCTGCCGCCGACGTGCGGGGTCAGGATCACGTTGTCGTGGCGGGTCAGTGGCGATTCGAAGATATCGCCGTTGCCCTTCGGCTCGACCGGGAACACGTCCAGCGCGGCGCCACCCAGGTGCTCGCTGGCAAGCGCGGCATCCAGCGCGGCGATGTCGACCACGGTGCCGCGCGCGGCGTTGATCAGGTGCGCGCCCTTGCGCATCTTCGCCAGCTCGGTGCTGCCGATCATCCATTGCGTGGACGGGGTCTCCGGCACGTGCAGGGTGACGATGTCGGCGCGTGCCAGCAGGTCGTCCAGGCTGGCCGCTGCACGGGCATTGCCCAGTGCCAGCTTGGTTTCCACGTCGTGGAAGATCACCTGCATGCCCAGCGATTCGGCCAGTACGCCGACCTGGGTGCCGATGTGGCCGTAACCGATGATGCCCAGCGTCTTGCCGCGCACTTCATGGCTGCCGCTGGCCGACTTCGACCAGCCGCCGCGATGGCATTCGGCGTTCTTCTGCGGGATGCCGCGGGTCAGCATGATCGCCTCGGCGATCACCAGTTCGGCCACGCTGCGGGTATTGGAGTAGGGCGCGTTGAACACCGGGATGCCGGCCAGTTCGGCCGCGTCCAGGTCGACCTGGTTGGTGCCGATGCAGAAGCAGCCGACCGCGATCAGGCGCTTGGCCTCGGCCAGCACTTCGGCGCTGAGCTGGGTGCGCGAACGGATGCCGACGATGTGCGCCTCGGCGATGCGCGCCTTCAGTTCGTCCTCGGGCAGCGCCTTGGTGTGCGCTTCGATCTGGCTGTAGCCGGCGGCGCTGAACACCTCCACGGCGGTCTGGCTGACCCCCTCCAGCAACAGCACGCGGATATCCTGCTTCGGGAACGAGGTCTTCTTCGGCGACATGGGGCAGCACGGCCAGTGGGACAGGGGCCAATCACTATGCCAGATCGCGACGCCCATGGTGCAGTGCGCAATTGGTTGCATCGGTAGCTATCTGCCTGCCTGCGGGGCTGGACGCTGGCGCGTGCCGCTGGCACGCTTGCCCGTTCTTCACGCACCGCGCTGGACCGTCATGACCGATTCCCGCATTGCCTCGCTGCAGCAGGCCTGTCCCGGCCTGAAGCTGAAGACCGACCCGGCCGACCTGGAGCATTACGGGCGCGACTGGACCCGGCGCTGGACGCCAGCGCCGCTGGTGATCGCACTGCCGGCCACGGTCGAGGAAGTACAGGCGGCGATGCGCTGGAGCGCAGGCGAGGGCGTGGCCGTGGTGCCGTCCGGTGGCCGCACCGGCCTCTCGGGTGGCGCGGTGGCCGCCAACGGCGAGCTGGTGCTCAGCCTGGAACGGATGAACAAGGCGCTGGCCTACGACGCGGTCGATCGCACCCTGGTGGTGCAGGCCGGCATGCCGCTGGAAGCCGTGCACAACGCCGCGCTGGACCACGGCCTGATCTACCCGGTGGATTTCGCCGCGCGCGGGTCCTGCACGATCGGCGGCAACATCGCTACCAATGCCGGTGGCATCCGCGTGATCCGCTACGGCAACACCCGCGAGTGGATCGCCGGGCTGAAGGTGGTCACGGCCGATGGCCAGCTGCTGGAACTCAACAAGGGCCTTATCAAGAACTCCAGCGGCTATGACTTCCGCCAGCTGCTGATCGGCTCGGAAGGCACGCTGGGCGTGATCGTCGAGGCGACGGTGAAGCTGACCGATCCGCCGCCGGCCAGCAATGTGATGCTGCTGGCCGTGCCCAGCTTCGAGGTGCTGATGCAGGTGTTCGCCGCGTTCCGCGCGCGCCTGCAGCTGCAGGCCTTCGAATTCTTCACCGACCGGGCGCTGGAGCACGTGCTGGCGCATGGCGCGCAGGCGCCGTTCGACGAGGTGCATCCGTACTACGTGGTCACCGAGTTCGCGGCCAACGACGAGGCACAGGAAGCCGCGGCGATGGCGGCCTTCGAGGACTGCATGGGCAACGGCTGGGTCAGCGACGGTGTGATCAGCGCCAGCGATGCCCAGGCCGCGCAGCTGTGGCGCCTGCGCGAAGGCATCACCGAATCGCTGGCGCGCTACACGCCCTACAAGAATGACGTCTCGGTGCGGATCTCGGCGATGCCGGCGTTCCTGGCCGAGACCCAGGCACTGATCGGGCAGGCCTACCCGCACTTCGACGTGGTCTGGTTCGGCCATATCGGCGACGGCAACCTGCACATCAACGTGCTCAAGCCGGACGACACCAGCGACGCCGATTTCCTGGCGCAGTGCGAGCACGTGACCAAGCTGCTGGCGCAGGTGCTGGCCCGCTTCGATGGCAGCATCTCGGCCGAGCACGGCATCGGACTGGTCAAGAAGGGCTACCTGGACAGCACCCGCAGCCCGGCTGAGATCGCGCTGATGAAGGCGGTCAAACGCGCGTTCGATCCCCAAGCCCGGCTGAATCCCGGCAAGCTGTTCGACGCCTGAGCCGGGCAAATCCTTCACGTACCCGTTACGCTCCACGCATTCTCACAACCGGCTTCGAACCGATGACCCGTCCGCTTCTGCTGCTTGCCCTGCTGTCCCTGCCGCTGGCCGGCTTAGCTTCCAGCTTCGCTGGCACCTCGGCCGGTTCGGCGACCGGTGCCTCCTCCGGTTCCTCGGGCAGCAGCTCGGGCGATGACAAGGTGGTGCAGGCCGCGCGCGACGATGCCGCTGCGTTCGTCGCCAGCGACGGCCAGATCCGTGGCGCCCGCCTGCAGGCGGCGCTGGTCCACCTGCGCGAGCAGAGCACCGCCGCACAGCAGAAGAGCGACCTGGAACTGGCCCGCGCGCTGCTGGCGCGTTGATCCGGGCTGCATGACTTCGGCGTCATCGCTTTCTGTAGAGCCGAGCCATGCTCGGCTGAACGCCCAGCGCACGCGGATCGCAACAGCAGCCGAGCATGGCTCGGCTCTACAGTGGTTTGGGCGGTGGAACGCAGCCACGCATGGCGTGGCTCTACTGCTGATCGCCCACGTCGCGCACGCAGCTGATCGCCTGCAGCTCGACCCGTCTGGTCTCGACCCTGCACAGCAGCAGCTCGCCAGCCAGACCCTCGCCGACGTGCAGTCACTGCTGCCGGAGGGCCTGCTGCGCGCTTTGCCGGCTCAGGTGCAGGTGCGCTGGAGTGATGACCTTCCCGCCAAGGTGCACGGCCGCGCGTTCGGCGGCCGCATCACGTTGCGCCGCGACCTGCTGGATGACGGCATGCCCGGCAGCCGCCGTGCGCGCCGCAGCGCGCTGGTGCACGAGCTGACCCACGTTGCAGACCGTGGCGGTGCGAGCTGGTCGCAGAGCATGCGTTGGCTTGATCTCGCGGGCTGGCAGCGCAAGCCCTGGCACCTCGGCCGTGGCGGCAACGATTTCCATGACCGCAGCCCGGATGTCTATGAGCTGACGAACGCGGCCGAGTACCTGGCCGTGAACGCCGAGCATTTCGTGCTCGACGGCGAGTTCGCGTGCCGGCGTCCGGCGTTGGCGCAGTGGTACCAGACGCATTTCGGAACACCGCCGTCGCTGCCACAGCCGCAGTGCTCCACGACGCTGCCCTTGCTGCAGGCCGAATCGGAGGAGGGCGCGGCATCGCTGCTGCAGCTCGACCCGGCGCGCGTCTACGCGGTGGACTACCTGTTCGCCGAAGGCAGTGCGCAGCCGATGAGTCGCTGGGGCCACAGCATGTTGCGGCTGGTGATCTGCAAACCGGGGCGTGCACCTGGGCCGGATTGCCGCCTGGACCTGGAGTACCACCGCGTACTGTCGTTCCGCGCCTTCGTAGGTGACGTGCAGATTTCCAACTGGCGCGGGCTGACTGGCGGCTATCCCTCACGGCTGTTTGTTCTGCCGCTGCAGCAGGTGGTGGACGAGTACACCAAGGTCGAGCTGCGCGGGCTGCAGTCGCTGCCGCTGCAGCTGGACCGCGGCGAAATCGCCAGCCTGCTCGAGCGTACCGCACAGGTGCACTGGAGCTATGACGGGCGCTATTACTTCGTCAGCAACAACTGCGCGGTGGAAACCGCGAAGCTGCTGCAGGCCGGGGTGCCGCGCCTGGGCGAGGCCGGATTGGCCCAGCTGAGCCCGCGTGGCTTGAAGCGGCGACTGGTGCGGCTGGGCGTGCTCGACGAGGGGGTGCTGGCGGACCGCAATGCGGCGCAGGCGCAGGGCTACTACTTCGCTTCGGCGCGCGACCACTACCAGCAGTTGTTCGCAGTGGCCGCGGCCCAGCTGGCCTTGCCCGCTCGTAATGTGCGCGGCTGGTTGAAGCTGCCTGCACAGCGGCGGGCACCGTGGCTGCTGCAGGGTGACCTGCGTGCCAGTGCCGGCCTGTTGCTGCTGGAACAGGCCGCGCAGCGGCGCGCCGAGCTGCGCGCACGCGATGTGCTCAAGCGGCAGCTGCTGGCCGCGCCGGACAGCGCTGAAACGCGCAGCCTGCGGGGCTTGCTGGAGCAGAGCGGGCAGTGGCTGCGCCCGGGGACGCTGCTGCAGGACGGCGGCTATGGATTGCCGCTGGGCGACGAGCAGGCGCTGTTGTCCGAGGCCGTGGCCACTGCCAGTGCGCAGGCGGTCCCGGCGTGGCAGGCTTTGCGCGTGCAGCTGCGCCAGCAGCTGCCGATCCGCCAGCGCGAGGAAATGGATGCGATCGACGCCAATCTGGCCGCACTCGGTGCACACCTGCGTACGCAGGCTGCCGGTACGACTACTGGCGCGGCAGTTCGATGACGAAGCGGCTGCCGCCGGCGCTGCCCGGGATGCAGTAGACGCGGCCACCGTGTGCATCGGCAATGGCCTTGACCACCGCCAGGCCGAGCCCGCTGCCGCCGCCCTGGCGCGAACGCGAGCCATCGGCACGCATGAACGGGGTGAAGATATCCGTGTGCAGTTCCGGGTCGATGCCCGGGCCCTCGTCTTCGATCGAGACCTGCACGTGGCCGGGCGTGTCGTGCACGGCGATCCGTACCTTGCCCGGGCTGGCGTAGCGACGCGCGTTTTCCAGCAGCGCCAGCAACGCCTGGCGCAGGCGGGTCGGGTCGCAGTGCGCGTTGTGTTCCTCGCGGCTGGTTTCCAGCTCCAGCACGAAGCCGGCGGCGCGGAACTGCGGGTCGACCAGGGTCATCACCGAGTGCACCTCGGCCACCACGTCGGTGCGCGCGCGGCGTACATCCAGCCGCGCATTGTCGGACAGGCTCAGGACGCGCAGATCCTCGATCAGCCGTGACAGCCCTTCGACCTGGGCCAGCAGGCTGCGGAACTGGGATTCGTCGGGCTGGAACACGCCCTCGGCCAGCCCCTGCAGGCGGCCGCGCAGGATCGTCACCGGCGTGCGCAGCTCATGGGCGATGGCGGCGTGCCACATCGCGCGCTCGCTCTCCATGTGCTGCAGGCGGCGCGCCATCGCATTGAAGTCCTCGACCAGGGTCGCCACTTCGCCCGGCGAATTTTCCTCGACGCTGGCGCGTGCACCCAGGTCGCCGCCCGCGAGCGCACGCACGCTGTCCACCAGCGAATTCAACGGCGACAGGATCCGGTGGGCGAGGCGGAACGAGGCGGCGATGGCCAGCGCCAGCCCGGTCAGGATCACGCCCACCATCCATGCCAGTTCCGGCCCGGTCGGCAGCCAGCTTTCCGGCTCCTCGGCACTGCCGGGGAAGAACTCGACCAGCACCGCGTACAGCAGCCACGACGACAGGATCATCATCACGATGACGCCGATCACCATCAGCGACATCGAAACGATGATGTGGCGGCTCAGCCCGGAGCGGCGCAGGGGGGCCATCAGCGGTCGGCCATCAACCGGTAGCCGACGCCACGCACGCTGGCTGGGACGTTGACCATGCCCACCTCATCCAGCTTGCGGCGCAGCTTGCTGACATGGCTGTCGACGGTGCGCTCCAGTGCTTCGCTTTCCGGCAGACATTCGTGCATCAGTTCGCTGCGGCTGAAGATGCGGGTCGGCGCCAGTGCCATGCAGTGCAGCAGCTTGAACTCGGTGAGGGTGAGCAGCACTTCGTGGCTGTAGCCTTCGCCCTCTACATGCACGGCGTGGGTGGCCGAGTCAATCAGCAGCGGGCCGACGCGCAGCGCGGTGGGTGCGTCCACGCGTGAGGCGCGCAGCGTACGCCGCAGCACGGCGCGCACGCGCGCAGCGACCTCGGCCGGGTTGAACGGCTTGACCACGTAGTCATCAGCGCCCATCCGCAGCGCGGTCAGCTTGTCCAGGTCCTGGTCCAGTGCGGTCAGCATGATCACCGGTGTCTCGCCGCGCTGGCGCAGCTGGGTCAGCACGCTCCAGCCGTCCAGGCGCGGCAGCTGCACATCGAGCAGGACCAGGTCGGGGCGGGCGCTGCGGTGCAGGTCCAATGCGCTATGGCCATCGGCGGCGCGCAGCGTGCGCAGTCCTTCGCGTTCCAGGTAGGCGCAGAGAATGTCGGCGATCTCGGCCTCATCCTCGACGATCAGGACGAGGGCGGCGAGGGCAGGGGAGGCATGCATGCAGGGGCGGGGCCATAAGGTGCTTGCCTCCATCGTATCTCCACAGTTCCTCCATCGAAACCCCATCATCACCACGCAGACTGCGCGCTTCAGAACCTATCCGCCGCCTGCGCGGCATTGTGCACAGCAATGAGAACCTTCAGGACTCCGGTCGCGTTGATCGCGGCCCTCGCCTTGGCCATGACGGCCTGCTCCACCCCCGAAGCCACCCCCGAAGCGGCGCCGCGCGTCAGCGTGATCAGCGTCGGTCCGCAGGTGGTGCAGCGTGACGACGAACTGCCCGGCCGCGTCGCTGCGGTGCGCACCGCGCAGATCCGCGCACAGGTGGGCGGCATCGTGCAGCGACGCCTGTTCGACCAGGGGGCGGAAGTCAGTGCCGGCCAGGCCCTGTTCCAGATTGACCCGGCAGCGTTCCGGGCCGACGTCGATTCGGCGCTGGCCGCACTGCAGCGCAGCGAGGCGGCGTTGGGCCGCAGCCGCGTGCAATCGCAGCGCCTGCACGCCCTGGCCGCCGCGCAGGCGGTCAGCCAGCAGCATCGCGACGACGCGAGTGCCGAGTACGAACAAGCCCGTGCGGCGGTGAATGAAGCGCGCGCGATCCTGTCCCGTCGCCAGCTCGACCTGCGCTATGCGACGGTCAGCGCACCGATTGCCGGCCGTATCGATCAGGCATTGGTGACCGAAGGTGCGCTGGTCGGCGTGGCCGATGCCGAGCCGATGGCCGTAGTGCAGCAGATCGACCAGGTCTACGTGGATGTGCGCCAGCCGGCGGCGCAACTGGAGTCGCTGCAACGCAGTGCCGCCGGTGGTGGCGAACTGCCGGTGACGATCATCGGTGCCGCCGGCAAGCCGCTGCCCGAGCGTGGCCAGCTGCTGTTCTCCGGCATCAACGTCGATGCACGTACCGGTGATGTGATCCTGCGCATCCTGGTCGACAACCCGCAGCGCCAGCTGCTGCCTGGCATGTATGTGCGCGCGAGGGTACCGCGGGGTGCCCCGGCCAGTGCGTTGACCGTGCCGCAGCAGGCGGTGCTGCGCAGCGCCGGTGGCCAGGCCTATGCCTGGGTGATCGGTGCCGACGGCAAGGCGGTGATCCGCACGCTGGAGGTGGACGGCAGTGTCGATCGCCAGTGGCTGGTGCGCACCGGCCTGAAGGCCGGCGAGAAGGTGGTGGTCGAGGGCCAGGAGCGCCTGCAGGAAGGCGTGGTGGTCGATGCGCGCGACTGGCAGAAGCCGGTCGCCAGCGCCGGTGCGGTGCAGGCCGGCAGCAAGGGCTGAGCCTTTCCCGGGCCAGCCCCTCCAGGAAAATCCAACATGGCACGTTTCTTCATCGATCGCCCGGTGTTCGCCTGGGTGCTGGCGATCTTCATCATCCTGGCCGGCGTGCTGGCGATTCCGCGCTTGGCCGTGGAGCGCTATCCGGCGGTCGCGCCGCCCAGCGTCAGCATCTATGCCAGCTACCCGGGTGCGAGCCCACAGACGTTGAATGATGCGGTGGTCGGCCTGATCGAGCGCGAGCTGTCCAGCGTCAAGCATCTGCTGTATTTCGAGTCGTCGGTGGACACCTCCGGCGAAGCCTCGATCACCGCCACCTTCAAGCCCGGCACCAATCCGGAGCTGGCGCAGGTGGACGTGCAGAACCGGATCAAGGCGATCGAGCCGCGCCTGCCGCGCAGCGTGCGCCAGAACGGCCTGTTCGTGGAGGCCGCCGATTCCGGCTTCCTGATGCTGGTCGGCCTGCGTTCGCCGGATGCCAGCGTCAGCGAGGCGGCGCTGGGCGATTTCATGGCGCGCAACATCATCGAAGAGCTGCGCCGCATCGATGGCGTCGGCCGCGTGCAGTTGTTCGGTGCCGAGCAGGCGATGCGCGTGTGGCTGGACCCGACCCGGTTGACCGGCTACGGCCTGACCATGGGCGATGTGGCGACCGCCATCGAGCAGCAGAACCTGGAGATCTCGCCCGGACGCATCGGTGATTCGCCGGGTGTTCCAGGCCAGCGCATCACCGTGCCGCTCAGCGCCGACGGCCAGTTGTCCACGCCGGAACAGTTCGCGGCGATCGTACTGCGTGCCGGGGCCGACGGTTCGCGGGTGGTGCTGGGTGATGTCGCCCGCGTTGAACTGGGCGCGCAGAGCTATGCCTGGGGCACCCGCGAGGACGGCCACCCGGCCACCGCCGCCGGCGTGCAGCTGCGCCCGGGCGCGAATGCGGTGCGCACGGCGTCAGCGGTCCGTGAGCGCATGGCCGAACTGGCGCCGCTGTTGCCGCGCGGCGTGGAGGCGAGCATCCCGTTCGACACCGCACCGTTCGTGAAGATCTCGATCCAGAAGGTGGTGCAGACGTTGCTGGAGGCGATGCTGCTGGTGTTCGCGGTGATGTACCTGTTCCTGCAGAACTGGCGCTACACGCTGATTCCAGCGCTGGTCGCACCGATCGCGCTGCTCGGCACCTTCGCGGTAATGCTGGCGCTGGGCTTCTCGATCAACGTGCTGACCATGTTCGGCATGGTGCTGGCAATCGGCATCATCGTCGACGACGCGATCGTGGTGGTCGAGGGCGTGGAACGGATCATGGCCGAGGAGGGCCTGCCGCCGCGCGAGGCCACCATCAAGGCGATGCGCGAGCTGACCGGTGCGGTGATTGGCATCACCCTGGTGCTGACCGCGGTGTTCATTCCGATGGCCTTGGCCAGCGGCTCGGTGGGCGCGATCTACCGCCAGTTCACCGTGGCGATGGCGGTGTCGATCCTGTTCTCGGCGCTGCTGGCGTTGAGCCTGACGCCGGCGCTGTGCGCGACCCTGCTGCGCCCGAACACCCATGGCCACCATGGTCGTGGTGGGCTGTTCGGTGCCTTCAATCGTAGCTTCGAGAAGATGACCGGGCGCTACCAGCGTGGCGTGGCCTCGGTGCTGCAACGGAGCGGGCGGGTGATGGGTGTGTTCGCCGCACTGGTGGCGGCGCTGCTGCTGGGCCTGCACTGGTTGCCGGGCGCATTCCTGCCGGAAGAGGACCAGGGCTATTTCATGACCTCGATCCAGCTGCCGGCAGAAGCCACCGCCGAACGCACGCTGGCGGTGGTCGAAGCCTACGAACGGCATGTGGCATCGCGCCCGGGCATCGGCTCCAACCAGTCGATCCTCGGCTACAGCTTCTCCGGTTCCGGCCCCAGCGCGGCGCTGACCTACACCATGCTCAAGGACTGGGGCGAGCGCGCAGGCGCCACCGCGGCCGGCGAGGTGGCGGCCGCGCAGAAGGCGATGGCCGCGATTGCCGAGGGCGAGGTGATGAGTGTGATGCCCCCGGCGATCGACAGCCTGGGCCGTTCGTCCGGGTTCTCGCTCGCCCTGCAGGCGCGTACCGGGCAGAGCCAGGCCGAACTGCGCGCGGCCCTGCAGCAGCTGCTGAAGCTGGCCGAGGCCAGCCCGCTGCTGTCGGAGGTGCATGCCGATGGCCTGCCTGCAGGCACCAGCGTGCGGCTGGACATCGACCGGGCCAAGGCCGAGGCGATGGGCGTGGGCTTCGAACACATCAGCAGCACGCTGTCGGCGGCAATGGGCTCGCAGTACGTCAATGATTTCCCCAACAAGGGCCGGTTGCAGCAGGTGATCCTGCAGGCCGATGCGCCGCATCGCATGGAACTGGAGGATGTGCTGAAGCTTTACGTGCGTAACAGCGAGGGTGGCATGGTGGCGCTCTCCGAACTGGTGACCCCGCACTGGACCGAGGCGCCGTTGCAGCTGCAACGCTATCTCGGCTTCCCGGCGCTGAACCTGTCCGGCGCCCCGGCCTCCGGCGTGTCGACCGGCCAGGCCATGGCGGAGATGGAGCGGTTGGCCGAAAAGCTGCCGTCCGGCTTCGCCCTGCAGTGGACCAGCCAGTCGCTGCAGGAGCGTGAGTCGGGGGCGCAGGCGCCGTGGCTGCTGCTGCTGTCGATGCTGGTGGTGTTCCTGGTGCTGGCGGCACTGTACGAGAGCTGGTCGATTCCGCTGGCGGTGATGCTGGTGGTGCCGTTGGGCCTGCTCGGCGCGGTCGCCGCCGTGTTGTTGCGCGGCATGCCCAACGACGTGTTCTTCAAGGTCGGCATGATCACCGTGATCGGGCTGTCGGCGAAGAACGCGATCCTCATCGTCGAGTTCGCGCGGCAGCTGCAGCAGCAGGGGCGCGGACTGGTCGAGGCGGCACTGGAGGCGGCGCGCCTGCGCCTGCGGCCGATCGTGATGACCTCGCTGGCGTTCGCACTGGGGGTGGTGCCGCTGATGCTGGCGCAGGGTGCGTCGAAGGAAACACAACAGGCGATCGGAACCGGCGTGTTTGGCGGCATGGTCAGTGCGACCGTGCTGGCGGTGTTCTTCGTGCCGGTCTTCTATGTAGTGGTGCAGGGCGCGCGGCAGTGGATCGCGCAGCGCCTGCGCAGGCGCCGGCCGATGCCGGAAGGATCCGTGGATGGAACGGGACATCGTTGAAGATCTGCACGAGCGACAATTGCTGGCGCTGGAGCAGCGCCTGTGCGCGGCGCTGCTGGAGAATGATCACGATGCGCTGACCGCGCTGGTATCGCCAGCCTTGTTCATGATGGACGGGCAGGGCGGGCGCATGCTCGATCTGCCATGGCTGGGTGACTGGCTGGCCGGGAGACTGCAGGTGCGCAGCCTGCAGTCGTACGCGGTGGAAACGCTTCTGTGTGGCCGTCTGGCGTTGCTGTCCAGCGACGTGCGATTGTCCGTGGGGCAGCAGGGCCGGGAGCATGAACTGAAGCTGCGCCTGCTGCGGGTCTGGACCTGTAGTTCCGGCGGCAGCGGTGCGCAGTTGTTGTCGATGGCGGTGCTGGCCGCGTGAGCGCGGTCAGGCCGCTTTCAGGCCCCGCTCACCGGCAGGTGATAGGGTCGAAGATCTCTGTAGTGTCGACAAGGAGTCGAGCCATGCGTGTAGTTCCCAGTCTGTTGGCAGCCTCCCTCGGGTTGGTCCTGGCCGCGTGCCAGCCGGCACAGCCGCCCGCCGCGAGCGGCAATGATGCCGCGCCGCCGGCCGCGCCCGAACCGGCCGCCGGCACCGGTGCCGGCAGCGAGACCACGTACCAGTGTGGTGATCTGAGCGTGCGCGCGACCTTCAATGGCGAGGATGCGGCCACGGTGGTGATCGGCGAACGCACTTTCGCCATGAGCTCCGAGCGTGCGGCGTCAGGCGCCAAATACGGCGATGGCAAGGGCAACAGCTTCTGGACCAAGGGCAGCGATGACGGCCTGTTGAGCCTGAAGGGCGAAGCCGATCGTGAGTGCCATGCGGTCGAAGCCACTGAAGGCGATGGCAGTGCTGGCAATGCCGCGTTCCGCGCCACCGGCAACGAACCGGGGTGGCTCGCGGTCGTAGATGGCGACACGCCGGGCCTGCAGGTGGAAGTCGATTATGGCGAGCGCCGCTTCGATGTGGCCAAGCCCACCGAAGGTGCTGACGGTTGGAGTGGCAAGGCGTCCGACGGTACCGACGTGAAGCTCAGCTTCCAGCGCACCACGTGCCAGGACGACATGAGTGGCGAGGCATTCGATGCCAAGGTGAACCTGACCATCGGCACCCGCCAGTATCACGGCTGCGGCAACTTCGGCGCGAAGCAGCCGTAAGGCATCTGTTCTGTAGAGCCGAGCCCATGCTCGGCTCTACATCATCGAGGGGTCAGCCCCCGCAGGGCTTCAGGTTGAGATCGAAGTCCAGGTCATAGCGTGTGTTGATTCCGATCAGCGCTGCGCGGACAGCGCAGTCACCGCGATGACGCGCGACCAGATCGGTGAAGATCTTCTCGCGGCCCTCGCAGTACTTCGCGCTGGCCTCTTCCAGTTCGCGGCGACGCTCGTCGTCGTACGGCTCTTCGCCGGCGAAATGCTGGCAGGTGTTCTCGCGCGCGAGGAAGGCCTGCACGTCGGCCGGCATCGCGCAGTAGATGCGCACGTCGTCGACGTCGTACACATCGCCTGGGACCGGACAGCCTGCGGCTGCACGTGCCTTGTCCAGGTCCTCATCGCCCGAGGTCAGGTCGGTAGCGGGCTCCGCTTCGGCGGTGGCCTCGACGGCGGCCGGTGCCTCCACCGCAGGTGGGGCCGTCACGGCCGGTTCGGCCGGCGTGGCGTCGGCAGCGTTGTCCGCTGCCTGCGGCGAGCACGCCGCAAGCAGGGACAGGCAGCCGATCAGCGCAAGGCGCTTAGTCGGCACGGCCAGCGAATTCGCCGGTGGCGGTGTTCACCAACACGCGTTCGCCGTTGACGATGTACTCCGGCACCATGATCTCGATGCCGGTGTTGAGCTTGGCCGGCTTCGGGCGCTTGGTGGCGGTGCCGCCTTTCAGTTCCGGCGGCGTCTCGATCACTTCCAGCACCACCGAGGCCGGCAGCTGGATCGCCACCGGCTGCTCGTCGATCACCTGCACGTAGATGCCGGTCAGGCCGTCGGTGATGTAGCCGGCGTCGTCGCCGATCACGTCCGCGTCCAGGGTGTACGGGGTGTAGTCCTCGTCATCGAGGAACACGAACGCATCGCCATCCTTGTACGAATAGGTGGACTGGCGGCGCAGCAGTTCGACCTCGACCAGGTTGTCGTCGGCATCGAAGCTGGCATCGAGCTTGTTGCCGCCCGGCACGCTGTACATGATGAAGCGGAAGCGGACGTTGCCGCCGCGACCCTGCGGCGAGCTGCGCTCGATGTCGCGGATCTGGTACACGCCGTTGTTGTACTCGACGACGTTGCCCTTCTTGATGTCGTTGGCTTTCATGGTGATCTAGGTCGTTGGGGGAGGGCGCCGTCCCGGCGCCCGGGGGGAATCACTTCGGAGCGAGGCGGGTAGCGCCGTCCAGGCGGATGGTCTCGCCGTTGAGGTAGGTGTTGCCGAGGATGAAGCCGACCAGGCTGGCGAAGTCTTCCGGCTTGCCCAGGCGCGACGGGAACGGGATCGACGCGGCCAGCGACTGCTGCACCGCCTCGGGCATGCCATCCACCATCGGCGTCCAGAACACGCCCGGGGCGATGGTGTTGACGCGGATGCCGAAGCGCGACAGTTCGCGCGCCATCGGCAGCGTCATCGACACCACGCCGCCCTTGCTGGCTGCATAGGCGGCCTGGCCGATCTGGCCTTCATAGGCTGCGATGCTGGCGGTGTTGATGATCACGCCGCGCTCGCCGTCGGTGCCGGCTTCGTTGTGCTGCATGCGGTTGGCCGCGGCCTTGGCCACGTTGAAGCTGCCGACCAGGTTGACCATCACCGTGCCCTGGAAGCCGGCCAGCGGCATCGGGCCTTCCTTGCCCAGCACGCGGCCGGCGCCGAGGATGCCGGCGCAGTTCATCGCCACGTTCAGGCCGCCGAGGAAATCGTGGGCCTGGTCGATGGCTGCCGAGACGGCCGCTTCATCGCTGACGTTGACGTTGAAATAGCGGGCCTTGTCGGTACCCAGATCGGCAACGGCGGAGGCGCCCTTGTCGTCGTTGAGGTCGAACAGGGCCACCTTGCCGCCCTGGGCGACGAGGTGCTGGGCCACGGCCAGGCCGAGGCCGGAAACGCCGCCAGTGATCACGGCACGTACGGAAGACAGCTGCATTGAACGGTCCTGCAGGTTCGAGAACCGCCGATTCTAACGGAAGCCGCGACCGCCGCTGTTGTGCACTGCGCCGCCTTTGCAGGGCGGCGCAGTGCAACGGTCAGCCGGCGGCGGCCAGCGCCTGCCCGGTGCGGCTGGCGGTGGCGCGGCCGAGCAGGCCGGCCAGCCAGCGGCCGGTCTCGGCCAGTGCCGGCAGGTCCACGCCGCTGTCCAGGCCCAGGCCCTGCAGCAGGTAGACCACATCCTCGCTGGCGACGTTGCCGCTGGCGCCCTTGGCGTAGGGGCAGCCACCGGCACCGGACACCGCGCTGTCGACCACGCGCACGCCTTCTTCCAGGCAGGTGGCGATGTTGGCGATGGCCTGGCCGTAGGTGTCGTGGAAGTGCACGGCCAGTGCCGCCATTGGAATCTCGGCGGCAACCGCCTGCAGCATCGCCCGTGCCTTGCGCGGGGTGCCGACGCCGATGGTGTCGCCCAGCGAGATTTCGTAACAGCCCATCTGGTGCAGGGCACGCGCCACCCGCACCACGTCGGCCAGTGGCACCTCGCCCTGGTAGGGGCAGCCGAGCACGGTGGAGACATATCCGCGCACGCGCACGCCATCGGCGGCGGCGCGGCGCAGGATCGGCTCGAACCGGGCCAGCGATTCGTCGATGCCGGCATTGGTGTTGGTACGGTTGAACGCCTCGGAGGCTGCAGTGAACACCGCCACTTCTTCCACGCCCACCGCACGGGCGCGGTCGTAGCCCTGTTCGTTCGGCACCAGCACCGGGTAGTGGATGCCGGGCCGGCGCTGGATGCTGGCGTAGACCTCGGCGGCGTCGGCCAACTGCGGGATCCACTTCGGGCTGACGAAGCTGGTCGCCTCGATGCTGCGCAGGCCGGTGGCCGACAGGCGGTTGATCAGTTCGATCTTGTCGGCGGTGGACACCGACTGCTTTTCGTTCTGCAGGCCGTCACGCGGGCCGACCTCGACGATGCGGACGTAGTCGCTCATGCGGCCACCTCGCTGACCGGGCGATGGCAGACCGCCTCGATGTTGTTGCCGTCCGGGTCGAGCACGAAGGCGCCGTAGTAGTCGGGGTGGTACCACGGGCGCAGGCCCGGCGCGCCGTTGTCGCGGCCGCCGGCGGCGAGGGCGGCAGCATGGAAGGCGTCCACCTGGTCGCGGCTGGCGCAGGCGAAGGCCACGTGCACGCCGTGGCTGGCGGTGCCGCCATTACCGAGCCAGAAGAACGGCTTGCCGTCGCTGCCGAAGCCGATGTGGTCGTGCGCGCCGGTCTGTTCGGCGGTCACTTCCATCACCACGCCGATCTGCAGCGGCGCCAGTGCCTGCAGGAAGAAGGTCTTGCTGCGCGCCAGGTCGGCGCTGGTCAAACCAAGATGATCGAGCATGTTCAGGCTTCCGTGACCCAGTGGGGCGCGCGCTTGTCGAGGAAGGCGCCCAGGCCTTCCTGGCCCTCGGCGGACACCCGCAGGCGCGCGATCAGGGCGGCATTATCCCGATCCAGCGCGTCGCGGTCATGGCTGTCGCGGACCTGCCGGACCAGCTGCTTGGCGGTGGACGAGGCGATCGGGCCGGCCTTGTCGAGCAGGGCCAGCTGCCGCTCCAGCGCCTCGTCCAGGCGCTCGGGCTCGACCAGCTGGTGGACCAGGCCGATGCGCAGTGCGGTATCGGCGTCGAAGTGCTCACCGGTGGCGAACCAGCGCCGCGCCTGGCGCGGGCCGATGGCCTCGATCACGTAGGGCGAGATTACCGCCGGCAGCAGGCCGAGGCGGCTTTCGGTCAGGCCGAAGCGGGCCGAGGTGCTGGCGATGGCGATGTCGCAGCAGGCAACCAGGCCGACGCCGCCACCGAAGGCCGCGCCGTGGACCCGGGCCAGGGTCGGCTTGGGCAGCTCGTCCAGGGTGCGCATCAGCCGCGCCAGGGCCAGCGAGTCCTCGCGGTTGTCGGCCTCGCTGGCGGCGGCCATGCCGCGCATCCACTGCATGTCGGCACCGGCCGAGAAGGAGGCGCCGTGGCCGGCGACCACCACGGCCCGGACCGAATCATCGCGGCCGGCGGCTTCCAGTGCGGCGGTCAGCCGGGCGATCAGGCTGGCGTCAAAGGCGTTGTGCAGCTCCGGCCGGTTCAGCCAGAGGGTGAGGACGGCGCCACGGCGCTCGATCTGCAAAGCATCGTTCATGGGATTCCAGGGTCACTCCATACCTGTATGGATCATAGCGGGCCATTGGTCATGGGCCATGACGCGACGCGGGAATGTTAGAATCGAGAACCATTTACATCCAGCAGAGAACACGCTAGATGACGCTGTCCGAACTGCCGCTGCACACCTCGGCCGTGGTCGAGTCCGTGCAGGACCTGCATGCCAACGATGCCATTGCCCGTCGCCTGCGCGAGCTGGGTTTCGTGAAGGGCGAGGAAGTGCGCCTGGTGGCCAAGGGCCCGGTGGGCGGCGAGCCGCTGCTGGTGCAGGTCGGGTTCACCCGGTTCGCGCTGCGGATCAGTGAAGCCAAGCGCGTCGTGGTCGACGCCGCCAGCCAGGAACGACGTGCATGACCGCTACCACCGCCACCGCCCCCCTGCGCATCGCGCTGGTCGGTAACCCCAACAGTGGCAAGACCGCGCTGTTCAACCAGCTGACCGGCAGCCGCCAGAAGGTCGCCAATTACACCGGCGTCACCGTCGAGCGCAAGGAAGGCCGCCTGCGCGCGCCGTCCGGCCGTGAATTCGCCGTGCTTGACCTGCCGGGCGCCTACAGCCTGCAGCCTGCCAGCCTGGACGAGGCGATCACCCGTGACCTGTGCCGGGGCTTCTACCCGGGCGAAGCCGCGCCGGACGTGCTGCTGTGCGTGATCGATGCCACCAACCTGCGCCTGCACCTGCGTTTCGCGCTGGAACTGCGCGAACTGGGCAAGCCGATGGTGGTGGCCCTGAACATGGTCGATGCGGCCCAGCGCCGCGGCATCCAGGTGGACGTGGCCGCGCTGGAGCGGGAGCTGGGCGTGCCGGTGGTTGAAACCGTGGCGGTGCGCAAGCAGGGCGCCAAGGCCCTGGTCGAGCGCCTCGACGCCATGGTGCCGCACCTGGATGCGCCGGTACCGGGCCCGGAGGGTGGCATCGATTACCATGCCAAGGTGCGCCAGATCCTGTCGGTCGCCGTGCGGATGCCGGCGCGGACCGCGAAGATCGACGACGCGCTGGACCGCTGGCTGCTGCACCCGGTGTTCGGCCTGGTCAGCCTGGCCGTGGTGATGTTCCTGATCTTCCAAGCGGTGTACGCCTGGGCGACGCCGCTGATGGACGCCATCGAGGCCGGTTTCGCCTGGCTCGGCGCCTTCGTCGGCAGCGTGCTGCCGGAGGGCCCGCTGGCCAGCCTGCTGACCGACGGCATCATCGCCGGCGTCGGTGGCGTGGTGGTGTTCCTGCCGCAGATCCTGATCCTGTTCTTCTTCATCCTGGTGCTGGAGGAATCCGGCTACCTGCCGCGTGCGGCGTTCCTGCTCGACCGCATGATGGCCGCCGCCGGCCTGTCCGGTCGCTCGTTCATCCCGCTGCTGTCCAGCTTCGCCTGCGCGGTGCCGGGCATCATGTCCACGCGCAGCATCCAGGACCCGCGTGACCGCCTGGCCACGATCCTGGTGGCGCCGCTGATGACCTGTTCGGCGCGGCTGCCGGTGTATGCGCTGCTGATCGGCGCGTTCATTCCGCAGAAGACGGTGTGGGGCGTGTTCAATCAGCAGGGACTGGTGCTGTTCGGCCTGTACGCGGCGGGCATTCTCAGTGCGCTGGCGATGTCGTGGATCATGAAGAAGTGGCGTCGCGACAAGAGCGAGCACCCGCTGATGCTGGAGCTGCCGTCGTACCGCCTGCCACATGTGCGCGACCTGGCGGTCGGCCTGTACGAGCGCGGCATGATCTTCCTCAAGCGCGTTGGCGGCATCATCCTGGCGCTGACCATCCTGTTGTGGGTACTGCTGTCGTTCCCGGCGGCACCGGCTGGCGCCACGATGCCGGCGATCGACTACAGCTTCGCCGGCCAGATCGGTCATGCGATGGCGGTGTTCTTCGCGCCGCTGGGCTTCAACTGGCAGATCTGCATTGCACTGATTCCGGGCCTGGCTGCGCGCGAAGTGGCGGTGTCCTCGCTGGCGACCGTGTACGCGCTGTCGGCGGCCGATGACGATGCTGCCAGCCAGGCGCTGACTCCGCTGATCAGCGACGGCTGGTCGCTGGCCACCGCGCTGTCGCTGCTGGTCTGGTACATCTACGCCCCGATGTGCATCTCGACGCTGGCCACCATCAAGCGCGAGACCAATTCGTGGAAGACGATGGCCTTCTCGGCGTTCTACCTGTTTGCTGCGGCTTACGTGGCTGCGCTGATCACCTACCAGGTGACCAAGGCGCTGGGAGGCGGCTGATGGACCGTGGACTGCTGCTGCAGTACCTGATCATCGCGGTGGCCGTGCTGGTCAGTGCCTGGGTGGTGCTGAAGAAGCAGTTCCCGGGCACCGTGCGCACGCTGCGCGGGGCACTGGCGCTGGCCCTGCTGAAGCCGGGCCGCGCTGCCTGGCTGCAGGCGCTGGGGCGGAAGATCGCGCCGCCGGCAACGGGCGGTGGTGGTGCCTGTGGCGGTTGCGACAGCTGCGGGCCGACCAAGAAGTAGCGTCGAGCCAAGCTCGACTGCAGCCGCCCGGTGGGTGCGAACTTTCGCCCGGTGGGTGCGGGCCTTTGCCCTGTGGGGACGAACTCTCGCCCGGTGGGTGCGAACCTTGGTTCGCACGCTTTCCAGGGTTCAGACCTCTCTACGGATGAGCGCGCGGAAGTTTCCGTCCTGATTCAGTCGCCGCACCGATTCGCGGTTTCCATGGGCTGCCGCGAAGCCCGCCACGTCGGCCAGGGCATCAAGCAGCAGGCCTTTCAGTCCGTCACGGTTTCCGGCCTCCAACAGGTCGTCAAGGTCCTGCTGGATGAACGCCCGGCGCAGGCCCGGCGTTTCTTCGATCCGCCAGTCGACATGGGGCGTGGGGATGCTGGAGCGGTACCTGAAAGCCGTTTCAAGATCGTCAGGCGCGAGGGGATACTCGAGCAGCTCTGGAAAGTAGAGCCCGGCATTCACATAGAAGCCCCGGCTTTCGCTGGCGCGTTGGTGATTCACGACAAGCAGGGCGGCATCCAGCAAGCGGTAGCGGGTCGTCGACGTGCCGGCAAAGCCGGTCTTCCGGGCGCACTTGCTGAAGACGGTCGAGGATTTCATGGGCTTTGCCTGGGCCGGAAGCGGGGCCCACAGCCTTGAGGCGCAGTGCCTGGCGGTCAATTGGCAAACGCGACACTGGAACGTGGCCCGTATTTCATCCACGCATGGCGTGGATCTACCTGGCGCGTGAACCCAGCTCTGCTGCCAACGCCAGCCACTTGCTGCGTTGTGCTGGGGTACTGCTGCGTACCGCACCGAGTCGGCTGACCCGCACCGGGCGGATGCCGCAGAATTCCAGGATGGTGGCGCGGATCTGGGTGATGCCCGGGTCGCGGTAGATCCAGCGGTAATACCAGGGCGGCGTATCCAGCGTGGTGATCACCCGCGCGCTGCGGCCAGCCAGCAACCGGTCCCACCACACCGAATCGCGCCGGTAGCGGAAGGCGTACCCCGGCAGCAGCACGCGATCGAAGAAGCCCTTCAGCAGCGCCGGCATCGCACCCCACCAGGTGGGGTAGACCAGGACCAGGTGATCGCAGGCTTCAATCGCGTCGGCGGCGTCCTGCAGATCCGCTTCCAGCGGCTGGATCTGGCGGTACCCGTGGCGCAGCACCGGGTCGAATTCAAGGTTGCCCAGAGCGATCAGGCGTACCCGGTGGCCGGCGTTCTCGGCGGCGGTGGCATAGCGCTGGGCGAGCGCGCCGCACAGGCTGTCGCGGTCGGGATGGCCGAGCAGGATCAGGATGGAACGGGACACGGCAACCTCGGGCAATGGAAAGTGCGCGAGGCTGCGGTCTGCCCCAGGGGCAGAGTCAAGCCTGGGTCGTGCAGCCGCTGGGTTCCAGCACGCAGTCACGGCTGCCGGAGAGCAGCCACTGCTGCAGTTCGTCGCTGACCTGCTGCAGGGCGCGCTCGACCTGCGCCAACCGCGCGCGTTCGCTGGCAATGCGCGTGCGTTGCTGTCCCAGCAAGGCCAGCACCGCAGGCCAGTCGAGCCGTCCGTCGCGGCCCTGCAGGCGGGATACTGCGGCCAGCGTGATGCCCAGCGCCAACGCCTGGCGGATCAACTGCACCCAGGCCACATCCTGTTCGCTGTAGTCGCGATAGCGGTTCAGTCGTGGCACCGGTGGCAGCAGTCCGCGCGCCTCGTACAGGCGGATGGCCTTGGCGCTGGCACCGGTCAGGCGGCTGACCTCGGAAATGCGCATTGCCTCAGTCCCGCACCAGACCGCCATCGACCACCAGGTTCTGCCCGGTCACCGCGCGTGACCACGGGCTGGCGAAGAACAGCGCGGCGTCGGCGAACTCGGCCGGGGTGGTGACGCTGCGCAGTGGCGTGTTTGCGGCGATGTAGTCGAACACCGCTTCGGGCGTGGCGGCGCTGGCATCGGTAGTGCGCAGCAGGCCACCGGACAGCATGTTCACGGTGATGCCATGCGGGCCGAGGTCGCCGGCCAGGGTGCGGGTCAGCGACAGCAGCGCGGCCTTGGCGGCGGTGTAGTCGTGGTAGGGCACGACCGGGTTCTGGAACAGGTTGGTGCCGATGTTGATGACCCGGCCGAAGCGACGGGCCTGCATGCCGGGCAGGGCGGCCTGTACGGTGTTCAGCGCGCCACGCACGCTGCCCTCGAACTGCGCCTGGAACGCCGGCCAGCCGATATCGGCGGCGCCGTCGCGGGCATCACCATTGAACGAGAAGGCGGCCAGCGCGTTGTTGACCACCGTGGTGACGCCCTGGCCGAAGTGCCCCAGCGCCTGCTGCAGCATCGCATCGACCTGGCCGCGGTCGGTGACGTCGGCCGGCAGCGCGATCGCCTGGCCGCCCAGCTCGGCGGCCAGCGCACGTGCGGCGCCTTCGCTGCGGTGATAATTGACGATGACGCGCGCGCCCTGCGCCGCGAACGCGCGGGCGATGTGCTGGCCAAGGCCGCGGCCGGCACCGGTGACCAGCACCAGCTGTTCGCTGATCTGCATGAGGGGGCTGCCATCCATTGCATGAAAGGGCATGCAGCGTAGCAGTGATGGCGCTTGCCGGAGCAGGCGTGCTGCCGCTAGCCTGCAGGCATGAACCAGACTCCCCTGCGATTGCTCATTCACGGTGCCTCCGGGCGCATGGGCCAGGCCCTGCTGCGGCTGGCCGCCGAACATCCCGATACCCTGCAGATCGTGGCTGCGGTTACCGGCCGTGCGCCGGCCCAGCGCGTGGTCGACGGCGTGCCGTTCTTCGCGGCCAGCGAACTGCCCGGTGCGCCGGTGTTCGACGTGGCGATCGACTTCAGCCTGCCGGAGGGCTTCGACCCGATGCTGGCGCTGTGCGTGGAGCGCGGCGCGGGCCTGGTCTCGGGCACCACCGGCATCTCCAGCGCGCAGCGGCAGGCGTTGGAGGCCGCTGCGGCGTCCATTCCGCTGGTCTGGGCGTCGAACTTCAGCCTGGGGGTGGCGGTACTGGACGAGCTGGTCGAGCGCGCGGCGCAGGCGCTGGCCGGCTGGGACTGCGACATCGTCGAATCGCACCACACGCAGAAGAAGGACGCGCCGTCGGGCACCGCGCTGACCCTGGGTGCGGCCGCGCAGCGGGGTGGGGCGGATCCGCATTACGCCAGCCTGCGTGCCGGCGACATCGTCGGCGAGCATCTGGTGCAGTTCACCGGCCCGGGCGAGCGCATCGAGCTGGTGCACCGGGCCACCAACCGCGACATCTTCGCCCGCGGCGCCCTGTTCGCCGCCCGCCAGCTGCAGGGCCGAGCCCCGGGCAGCTATCGGGTGCGGGACCTGCTGCAGTAAGGCGGGCTGATTCCTGGGGTCGGATCCCTTTCCAGCGGAAAGGGCTCTGGCCCCGTCCGAGGGCGCCTGGGGTCAGAGCCTTTCACATCCGGGAAAGGATCCGACCCCGCCTCCGGCCCGCATACGCCGCCGGATTGAAATGAATGCGCAATCGCCTGTTCACAATGCGCGATAACCGCTGGCGCGAGCGCCCCGGCAGCGCTACAATTCGCACTCGCCGAATCACGAAAGCCGGACCGGTCCCAGACCGTACGTCCGCGCTTTTTTGCAACCGGATTTCCGTGAAGCGCAGGCGTGACTTCGGCAGCCCCCTCGGTAGCCAAAGTGAGATTCCCGTGACCCAAGCCGCAATCCTCGTCCTCGAAGACGGCACCGTATTCGAGGGCGAATCCGTAGGCGCGCCCGGCCTGTCCGTCGGTGAGGTGGTGTTCAACACCGCCATGACCGGCTACCAGGAAGTGCTGACCGACCCGTCCTACGCCCGGCAGATGGTCACGCTGACCTATCCGCATATCGGTAACACCGGCATGACCGACCAGGACAATGAAGCGTCCAAGGTGTGGTCGGCCGGCCTGATCGTGCGCGACGTTCCGCGCCGTCCCAGCAACTGGCGCAGCCAGGTGTCGCTGCAGGACTGGCTGATCCAGCGTGGCGTGGTCGCCATCGCCGGCATCGACACCCGCAAGCTGACCCGCATCCTGCGCGAGAAGGGCGCGCAGAACGGTGCGCTGATGGCCGGTGTCATCGACGTGGAAAAGGCACTGGAAGCCGCCCGCAAGTTCCCGGGGCTGAAGGGCATGGATCTGGCCAAGGTCGTCACTATCGAGAAGACCTACACCTGGACCGAGGGCCAGCTGGACCTGGATGCCAATGCCTTCGTCAGCGTGCCGGCGAAGTTCAAGGTCGTGGCCTACGATTTCGGCGTGAAGACCAACATCCTGCGCATGCTGGCCGAGCGCGGCTGCGAAGTGACCGTGGTGCCGGCGCAGACCCCGGCCGCCGAAGTGCTGGCGCTGAAGCCGGACGGCGTGTTCCTGTCCAACGGCCCGGGTGACCCGGAACCGTGCGACTACGCCATCGACGCGATCAAGACCTTCATCGACGTGAAGATCCCGACCTTCGGCATCTGCCTGGGCCACCAGCTGCTGGGCCTGGCCTCGGGCGCACAGACCATGAAGATGGGCCACGGCCACCACGGTGCCAACCACCCGGTGCAGGACCTGGACAGCGGCCGGGTGATGATCACCTCGCAGAACCACGGCTTCGCGATCGATGAAGCGACCCTGCCGGCGACCCTGCGCGTGACCCACCGCTCGCTGTTCGACGGCACCAACCAGGGCGTGGCCCGCACCGACGTGCCGGCGTTCTCGTTCCAGGGCCACCCGGAAGCGTCGCCCGGCCCGACCGATGTCGGTCCGCTGTTCGACCGCTTCGTGGTGCTGATGGAGCAGGCCAAGGCGTGATCAGTACGCCGCCGGCCCGCCGGTGGCGTCGCGATGGACCGTAAACCCCGCATCGCTGCTGCCGCTGGCGCGGCGCTGCGGATCAAGATTCCTGATCGACAGCGTGCGATCACCCCCCTTGTCACGCTGTACTGACTTAGAGAAGAAAATGCCCAAGCGCACTGACCTCAAGACCATCCTCATCATCGGTGCTGGCCCGATCGTCATCGGCCAGGCCTGCGAGTTCGACTACTCTGGCGCCCAGGCTTGCAAGGCCCTGCGTGACGAGGGTTACCGCGTGGTGCTGGTCAACAGCAACCCGGCCACCATCATGACCGACCCGGAGATGGCCGACGCCGTCTACATCGAGCCGATCAACTGGCAGACGGTCGAGAAGATCATCGCCAAGGAAAAGCCCGACGCGCTGCTGCCGACCATGGGTGGCCAGACCGCGCTGAACTGCGCGCTGGACCTGGCCGACCACGGCGTGCTGGAGAAGTACAACGTCGAACTGATCGGCGCCAAGCGCGAAGCGATCCGCATGGCCGAAGATCGCGAGCTGTTCCGCGTCGCCATGGGTGAGATCGGCCTGGAATGCCCGACCGCCGCCGTCGCCCACACCCTGGACGAAGCGCTGGAAATCCAGACCCGCGTCGGCTACCCGACCATCATCCGCCCCAGCTTCACCCTGGGCGGCAGCGGTGGCGGCATCGCCTACAACCGCGAAGAGCTGGTCGAGATCGTCAGCCGCGGCCTGGAACTGTCGCCGACCACTGAAGTGCTGGTGGAAGAGTCGGTGCTGGGCTGGAAGGAGTTCGAGATGGAAGTGGTCCGCGATACCGCGGACAACTGCATCATCGTCTGCTCGATCGAAAACCTGGACCCGATGGGCGTGCACACCGGTGACTCGATCACCGTGGCGCCGGCGCAGACCCTGACCGACAAGGAATACCAGCGCCTGCGCGACGCCTCCATCGCCGTGCTGCGCAAGATCGGCGTCGATACCGGTGGCTCGAACGTGCAGTTCGGCATCAACCCGAAGACCGGCCGCGTCGTCGTCATCGAGATGAACCCGCGCGTGTCGCGTTCGTCGGCGCTGGCCTCCAAGGCCACCGGCTTCCCGATCGCCAAGGTCGCCGCCAAGCTGGCCGTGGGTTACACCCTGGACGAACTGAAGAACGAAATCACCGGTGGCCTGACCCCGGCCTCGTTCGAGCCGTCGATCGACTACGTCGTCACCAAGATCCCGCGCTTCGCCTTCGAGAAGTTCCCGGCCGCCGATGCCCGCCTGACCACCCAGATGAAGTCGGTGGGCGAGGTGATGGCGATGGGCCGTACCTTCCAGGAGTCGGTGCAGAAGGCGCTGCGTGGCCTGGAAACCGGCAAGGTCGGCTTCGACCCGACCGGCCTGGACCTGAGCAACGAAGAAGACCTGCAGACCCTGCGTCGCGAGCTGAAGGCGCCAGGCCCGGAGCGCCTGTTCTTCGTCGCCGATGCGTTCCGCGCCGGCATGAGCGTGGAAGAGATCTACGCGCTGTCGTTCATCGATCACTGGTTCCTGGACCAGATCGAGGAAATCATCGCTGCCGAAGCTGACGTCGCTGCCGGTGGCATCGACGCACTGGACGCCGCCCGCCTGCGCAAGCTGAAGCGCGCTGGCTTCTCCGACGCCCGCCTGGCGCAGCTGACCGGCACCAACGAAGCCGCCATCCGCGCGCTGCGTCGTGCGCACAAGGTGCGCCCGGTCTACAAGCGCGTGGACTCCTGTGCCGGTGAATTCTCCACCGGTACCGCCTACCTGTACTCGACCTACGAGGACGAGTGCGAGGCCGCGCCGAGCAACCGCGACAAGATCATGATCCTGGGCGGTGGCCCGAACCGCATCGGCCAGGGCATCGAGTTCGACTACTGCTGCGTGCACGCGGCGCTGGCGCTGCGCGAGGATGGCTATGAAACCATCATGGTCAACTGCAACCCGGAAACCGTGTCGACCGACTACGACACCTCCGACCGCCTGTACTTCGAGCCGCTGACCCTGGAAGACGTGCTGGAAATCGTCGAACTGGAACAGCCGAAGGGCGTGATCGTGCAGTACGGCGGCCAGACCCCGCTGAAGCTGGCGCGCGCGCTGGAAGCCAACGGCGTGCCGGTGATCGGCACCAGCCCGGACTCCATCGACCTGGCCGAAGACCGCGAGCGCTTCCAGCAGCTGGTCGACAAGCTGGGCCTGAAGCAGCCGCCGAACCGCATCGCCCGCAACGACCAGGAAGCCCTGCTGCTGGCCCGCGAGATCGGCTACCCGCTGGTGGTGCGCCCGAGCTACGTGTTGGGCGGCCGTGCGATGGAGATCGTCTACGGCGAAGCCGACCTGGCCCGCTACGTGCGCGACGCGGTGAAGGTGTCCAACGATTCGCCGGTGCTGCTGGACCGCTTCCTCGATAACGCCGTGGAGTGCGACGTCGACATCATCGCCGACAAGGATGGCAACGTCCTGATTGGTGGCGTGATGGAGCACATCGAAGAAGCCGGCGTGCACTCGGGCGATTCCTCCTGCTCGCTGCCGCCGTACTCGCTGTCGGCTGAAACCCAGGCCGAGCTGCGCCGCCAGGTGGTGGAACTGGCCAAGGCCCTGAACGTGGTCGGCCTGATGAACACCCAGTTCGCGATCCAGACCAGCGATGAAGGTGCAGACACCATCTACCTGCTGGAAGTGAACCCGCGTGCCTCGCGCACCGTGCCGTTCGTGTCCAAGGCCACCGGCATGCCGCTGGCCAAGATCGCCGCCCGCTGCATGGCCGGCAAGACGCTGGCCGAGCAGGGCGCGACCAAGGAAATCGTGCCGGACTACTACTCGGTGAAGGAAGCGATCTTCCCGTTCGCCAAGTTCCAGGGCGTCGACCCGATCCTCGGGCCGGAGATGCGCTCCACCGGTGAGGTGATGGGCGTCGGCCGCACCTTCAACGCCGCCTTCGCGCGTGCCCAGGAAGCCGGTGGCATCAAGGCGCCGCCGGTCGGCAAGGCCTTCGTCTCGGTCCGCGATCCGGACAAGAAGCGCGTGCTGCCGGTGGCCAAGGCACTGCTGGCGCGTGGCTACAGCCTGGTCGCCACCCGTGGCACCGCCGCATGGCTGCAGCAGCACGGCATGGACTGCGAGATCATCAACAAGGTGGTCGAAGGCCGTCCGCACATCGTCGACTCGATCAAGAACGGCGAGATCGTCTACATCGTCAACACGACCGAAGGTCGTTCGGCGATCAACGACTCGTTCTCGATCCGTCGCGAGGCGCTGCAGCATCGCGTCACCTACTCGACCACCATTGCCGGCGCCAAGGCGCTGGTGGATTCACTGGAATTCCGCGGCACCGGCCCCGTCTGGTCGCTGCAGGAGCTGCACAAGGAGTTGAATGCATGAGAGCCCCCATCACGATGAAGGGCGCGCAGAAGCTGCGCGACGAACTGGATCACCTGAAGTCGGTCAAGCGCCCGAAGGTGATCGCCGCGATCGCCGAGGCGCGTGAGCATGGCGACCTGAAGGAGAACGCCGAGTACCACGCCGCGCGCGAGGAACAGGGCTTCATCGAAGGCCGTATCAAGCAGCTGGAAGGTGAGCTGTCGCACGCCGAGATCATCGATGTGAGCAAGCTCAACGCCGGCTCCAAGGTGGTGTTCGGCGCCAGCGTGACGCTGGCCGACGTGGAAACCGACGAAGAGAAGAAGTACCAGATCGTCGGTGACCTGGAAGCGGACATCAAGCTGGGCCTGATCGCCATCTCCTCGCCAGTGGCGCGCGCGATGATCGGCAAGCTGGAAGGCGATTCGATCGTGATCGACGCCCCGGCCGGCCAGCGCGAGTACGAGATCGTCAGCGTCAGCTACGTGGACTGACCCAGTGGCAACGGCGACCCTGCTGTTGCCGGCGCGCAGCCGCTTTGCCGCGGCTGCGCTGCCGGACGATGTGGCGCGTGCGCTCGGCCGCGCCACGACGGTGCAGGTCGCGCCGGGCGAGCGCGCGCAGCTGACGCGCCATTTCACGGTCGCCGCGCCGCACTGGCCGGTGGCCGCGTTGACCCGCCAGCGCGACGTCGGCGATGCCGCCGGCGCCAGCTGGCTGCGCGCCGATCCGGCCTGCATGGTGCCGGACATGCACGGCGCGCGGATGATGGCCTACGGCGAAACGCTGCGGCCGACCCTGGCCGACAGCCTGGCGTTGCTGCCGGTGCTGCAGCCGTTGTTCGCCGATGCCGGATTCGTGCTCGACGCACCGGACCCTTCGCGCTGGTACCTGCGGCTTCCGATCGACCTGGCCCTGCCGGATTTCGACAGTCCGGACGAGGTGCTGGGCGATGACCTGTTCTCGCATCTGCCGGAAGGCGAGGGCGGCCGTCGCTGGCGGGCGCTGATGACCGAAGCGCAGGTGCTGCTGCACAACCATTCCTGGAACCAGCAGCGCGCCGCGCAGGGACAGCAGCCGATCAATTCGCTGTGGTTCTGGGGCGGTGGCGTGATGCCGGTGTCGGTCAGCACGCCGCACGCACAGGTGCGCAGCCGCGACGCGCTGCTGCAGGGCCTGGCTCTGGCGGCTGGCGTAGCCGTGGATGGCGAGCAGGCGGTGGATGCGCTGGTCGACCTGCGCCAGCTGCGCTCTTTGCAGCAGCTCGGCAATGATGCGATCCGCCCGCTGCTGGCCGCGTTGAAGCGCGGCGAGCTGCAGCGGCTGGTGCTGGATTTCGAGGATGGCCTGCAGTTCCAGCTGGACCGTGGCCAGCGCTGGCAGTTCTGGAAGAAGCCGCGCCAGCTTCACGACTGAGCGGGGCCTCGGCCGAGCGGGGGCGGATCCGTTTTCCATCGGAGAACGGCTCTGACCTCGATGTTTGCCGGGGTTGCCGGCCAGCGGCCGGCACTACCGCAGGTGCCGGCCGCAATCCCGACAGCCTCTCCCGCGCGCGGTATCATCCCTCTGTCTTTCGTAACCGGCGATGCCGATGTCCCTTGCCGCCGATGCTGTGCAGCCGTCCCCTGATACGCCGACGATCCGCCGCCGCGATGCGGTCGCGCCCGGCAGCTGGCCGGAGGGCACGCTGCCGCTGCTGGCGCGTCTCTATGCCAGCCGGGGTGCGGGCACGCCGGAGCTGGCGCAGCCGAAACTGGGCAATCTGCACGCTCCCGAGCTGCTGACTGGCATCGACGATGCGGCGGGCCTGCTGGTCGAGGCCATCGCCAACGACAAGCGCATCCTGGTGGTTGGCGATTTCGATTGCGATGGTGCCACCGCCTGCGCGGTCGGCGTGCGCGGCCTGCGCATGCTCGGGGCGCAGCATGTCTTCCACGCGGTGCCGAACCGCATGGTGCACGGCTACGGCCTGTCGCCGTCGCTGGTGGAAGAGCTGACCGCGTTGAAGCCGGACCTGCTGGTCACGGTCGACCACGGTATTGCCTGCCATGCCGGCGTGACTGCGGCCAAGGCGCGTGGCTGGCAGGTGCTGGTCACCGATCATCATCTTCCCGGTCCGCAATTGCCGCCGGCCGATGTCATCGTCGATCCCAATCTGGACGGCGATGCTTTCCCCAGCAAGTCGCTGGCCGGCGTCGGCGTGATCTTCTACGTGCTGATGGCGCTGCGCCGGCAGATGCGCGAAGCCGGCGTCTTTGCCGACGGCAAGGGTCCGGACCTGACCGCGCTGCTGGACCTGGTGGCGGTCGGTACCGTTGCCGACCTGGTGGCGCTGGACCCGAACAACCGTGCGCTGGTCAGCGCAGGCCTGCGCCGTCTGCGCGCAGGGCAGGGCTGTGTCGGCCTGCGTGCGCTGATCGAAGCCAGCGGCCGTGACGCCGCGCGACTGACCGCCACCGATATCGGCTTCGCACTCGGTCCACGCCTGAACGCGGCGGGCCGGCTGGAAGACATGGCGCTGGGCATTGCCCTGCTGCTGACCGAAGACCCGCGCCAGGCGCGCGAGATCGCGCAGACGCTGGAGCAGATCAATTCGGAACGGCGCGCCGTGCAGCAATCGATGACCGACGACGCCGAGCAGGCGTTGACCCGCGTGGTACTGGACATGGCCGGCCAGCGCCCGGTGGCGGCCTGCCTGTTCGATGCCGACTGGCACCCGGGTGTGGTCGGCCTGGTCGCGTCGAAAATGAAGGATCGCCTGCATCGCCCGGTGATCGCCTTCGCCCCGGCTGAACCGGGTGCCGACACGTTGCGTGGCTCGGCGCGCTCGATTCCCGGCCTGCACATCCGTGACGCCCTGGCACTGGTCGACGCGCGCCATCCGGGGCTGATCGAACGCTTCGGTGGCCACGCCATGGCGGCCGGCCTCAGCCTGCGCCTCGATCACGTCGATGACTTCAGGGCCGCCTTCGTTGCCGTGGTGCTGGAAATGCTCGACCCGGCGGCACTGCAGCAGCAGGTCCTCAGCGACGGCGAACTGGCCGCCGACGAGCTCGACCATCGCCACGCCGATGCGTTGCGTTTGGCCGGGCCGTGGGGCCAGGGTTTCCCCGAGCCGCTGTTCGACGGCCACTTCGAAGTGGCCAACTGGCGTGTGTTGAAAGAGCGCCACCTGAAGCTGGAGCTGCGCCTGCCCGGCGTACCCGGCACGATCAACGCGATCCACTTCGGCGGCTGGCACGGCAACGCGCCCGGTCGCCACGTGCATCTCGCCTACCGGCTCGCCTGCGACGACTATCGCGGCGGCAGCGCCATCCAGCTGATCGTCGAGCACAGCCTCCCCGCATGAAGAAAGGGGACGGAGGGGATTAAGTCGCAAATGGCAAACAAGGCACAAACGACTTAATCCCCTCCGTCCCCTTTTTCGGGGATCAGCGGATCTCGGTTACCAGCGTCGGCAATTCCCAGGTGCCACCGGGCACGCCTCGGCACAGGCCGGCCGCTACCTCCGACGTCGCGACGAAGCGCGTGCCGTCCCACGTCCAGGTGTTCTGCGTGATGCAGTCACCCAGGCCGCGGCCCTTCTGCGCGGCAATGATCTGGCCGTCGGCGTAATCGATCGCATCGCTGGTTACCCATTGCGCCTGGTACGGCGCCTGCGGGCGGGCGGCCCAGTAGCCATCGCCGGTGTTGTAGGCCGCGCGCCAGCACTGCACATTGACCAGCACATGCTGTGCGTCCAGGCGTTGGATCTGGAGCGGGGAGTTGCTGAGCGGAACGTCGGCGTCGGTCTCCAGCAGCCCTTCGCAGCTGTCGTCCTTCAGCGTGGCACGCAGCGCCGCACGCAGGGCCGGTGAGGCGGCCAATTGCGCAAACGCCGGGTCGTCCGGGTGCGAGTCCACGGTAGCGGCCTTGCGCACCACCGGCACCGGCAGTGCGGCAGGGACGCTGGATTCAGGCGTGCTGCCCTTGCGCATCACGGCGCCGGGTGTGCCGAGGCGGCCCTGGTACTCGTCGATCTTCAGCAGCACCGCTGCCGCCCCCTTGTCCGACAACTGCCAGCGATGGCCGGCGCCATCGGTCACGCTGACTCCACCGTCGCGCACCAGCGCGGACAGCAGTGCGCTGGTCTGCGCGGCATTCAGGCTGTGCGTGCCTTCGCCCTTTGCAGGTGCCAGAACGCCCAGATCCTGCTGCTGGATGCGCAGATGCAGTGCGCCCCTGGGCTGGGGCTGGCCTTCTTCCGGCTGCAGCGACAGGCGCCCCTGGATGGCCTGGCCCGGGCCGCCCTTGCGGGTGAGCAGCACACTCAGGGTGCTGCCATCATCGGGGGCATAACCAGCGGCGCGGCAGGTCAGGGTGTTGTCGCAGGCTACGATCCAGTCGTGGTGCTGGAAATACAGGCTCTTGGCCGGGGTAGCGGCACTGGCGCTCAATGGGCAGGCCAGGGCCAGCAGGGCGGCGGGGAGGAGGGATCGCATCGGCATCCTTGCACGGGGGGAAAGTGGGGCATGGTGCCTGCTGGTGGGGGCGATGAAAAGCTGCGCGGTGTTCAACCCCATTCCGGCTGCTCGTGCGTTCAAAGGTCCACGATCCCACTGGAGCCCTGTCATGGTCTTCGCCCGTTGCTGCAGCGTGTTGATGCTTGCCCTCGCAATCTGGCCCGCCGGCGCCCAGTCGCCACGCATTGCCCGGCCGCAAGCCGCCACCCCGTTGCTGATCGCACCCGCCGCCGAACAGCGGGTGCAGTTGCAGCGGGCCCGCATCGAAGGCGAGGTCCAGGCCGGCATCGCCCAGACCCGGATCACCCTCGAATTCCACAACCCGAACCGGCGCGTGCTGGAGGGCGAGCTGCAGTTCCCGCTGGCCGATGGCCAGCAGATCACGGGCTTCGCGCTGGACATCAACGGTGAACTGCGTGACGCCGTGCCGGTGCCCAAGGACCGCGGCCGCCAGGTGTTCGAGGAGATCGCTCGCCGCGGCGTCGACCCGGGCCTGCTGGAACAGACCGCCGGCAACCAGTTCCGGCTGCGCATCTACCCGCTGCCGGCCGGTGGCAGTCGGCGCGTGCAGCTGGTGATTCGTGAGCCGTTGGCCTTCGCCGGCCAAGGCTGGCAGTGGACGCTTCCGCTGCAGTTTGCCGCCGGTGCGGCTTCGGTTGAATTGAAGCTGCAGGCGCCGGGCGCGTCCACCGCGGGCATGGCGCCGTTCCGCATCACTGCGGGCCAGCTGCACTGGCAGGGCAAGGGCGCGCAGCTGCCGACGCAGCTGCAGTGGCGCCTGCCCGCAGCACGTCAGGCGCAGGTCCAGGTGGCGCCCTGGCAGGATGGGCACTACCTGCTGGCGCAGCTGCCGGTGGCGGCCAGCAGCACGCCCCGCACGTTGCCCAGCGAGATCGGCCTGCTGTGGGATGGCTCTGGTTCGGCGGGGCAGCGCGATCGCACGCGCGAGTTCGCGCTGCTGGATCGCTACTTCGCTGCGATGGGTGACGGCACCGTGGCCTTGACCGTGCTGCGTGATCGCGCCGAACCGGTGCGCCGATTCCGCATCCGCGCCGGTAACTGGAGTGAGCTGCGCGCAGCACTGCAGGCGGTGCGCCCGGACGGTGCCAGCGCGCTGGCGCAGTGGCAGCCGCAGTCAGGCGTGAAGGAGTACCTGCTGGTCAGCGATGGCCTGCTGACCTATGGGTCGGAACAGCTGCCGGCGATGGCACCGGATCAACGCCTGTTTGCGGTCAGCAGCGCCGGTGCGCGCACCGATGCCGTGCGACTGCGTGGCTGGAGTGAAGCGCATGGCGGCCGCTTCGTCGCGCTGGGCAAGGATATCGATTCGGCCGCGCGCGAGCTGCTGTCGTCGCCGTTGGATGTGCAGGTCGATGCGGGGCGCGGCGTGCAGGACGTGGTGATCGATCGTCGCAGTGAAGCCCAAGGCTGGCTGTGGCTGCATGCACGACTGGCGGCCGACGGTGTGCCGATGCGGGTACGCGTGGCTGGCGGCGAATGGCAGGCGTTGCCCTCCACGCAGAAGAGCGACGACGGAGAACTGCTGGCCGGTTTGTGGGCACAGGCGCGCCTGCAGCAGCTGGCCGCCGACCGCCGTGGCAACCGCGAGGCGATGCAGCGCCTGTCGCAGCAGTTCGGCCTGGTCGGGCCGGATACCTCGCTGATCGTGCTGGAGACGTTGGAGGACTACCTGCGCTATGCGATCCGTCCGTCCGGCACGCTGCGCGCCGAGTACGACGCCAGGTTTGCAGTGCAGGTCAGTGATCGCGCCGCTGCTGATCGCCAGCGCCTGGATGAAGTGGCCGCACGCTGGAAGGAGCGCCAGCAGTGGTGGACCCGCAGCTGGCCGAAGGGTGCGCCGCCGCAGGCCAAGGAAATGGCGCTGGAAGTTGCATCCGCAGACTCCGCAGCCGAATCCGCACCCGTGGCGATGCTGGCAGCCCCTGCGCCCGCTCCGCCGTCTGCGCCGTCACCGATGGCGGCGGCGTCCGAGCAGCGCATGGACGCCAGCAGCGCACGCGCGCGCCGCTCAGCACCGGCATCGAACAAGGCGCTGGATGCGATCGCGGTCACCGGTGGGTTCGCCGACGCATCTGCTGCCGCCAACGACGGCCAGCTTGGCATCCAGCTGGCGGCCTGGCAGCCGGACTCGGCCATCGCCCGGCGCCTGCGCCTGGGCCCGTCGTCGCAACTGTATGACCGCTACCTGGCCGAGCGCGATGCCCACGCCGACAGCAGTGCGTTCTTCCTCGACGTGGCCGACCTGCTGCTGGAGCAGGGGCAGCGCGACCTGGCACTGCGTGTGCTGTCGAACCTGGCCGAGATGGACCTGGACAACCGCCACCTGCTGCGCGTGCTCGGCTACCGGCTGATGCAGGCCGATGCACCGGCAATGGCGGTGCCGGTATTCGAGCAGGTGCTGGCGATGGGCCAGGAAGAGCCGCAGAGCTTCCGCGACCTGGGCCTGGCACTGGCAGCGGCGGGCAAGCCGCAGCAGGCACTGGCGCCGCTGTACCAGGTGGTGGTGCGGCCGTGGGACAGTCGTTTCGATGGTATCGCCCTGATCGCATTGGATGAGCTGACCAACCTGGTGGCGCGCAGTACGCCGCGCCTGGACACCCGCAGCATCGACCCGCGCCTGCTGCAGGCGATGCCGCTGGACCTGCGCGTGGTGTTGTCGTGGGATGCCGACAACAGCGACATGGACCTGTGGGTGACCGACCCGAACGGCGAGCGCGCCTACTACGGCAACCGCCAGACCTACCAGGGCGGGCGGATGTCGCAGGACTTCACCGGCGGCTATGGTCCCGAGCAGTTCTCGCTGCGCAATGCCAAGCCGGGCAAGTACAAGGTGGAGGCGAACTATTTCGGCAGCCGCCAGCAGCTGGTGACCGGTGCGACGACCTTGATGCTGCGCCTGACCACCCATTGGGGCACGGCCAAGCAGAAGGACCAGATGGTGACGATGCGGCTGAAGGATCGCGCCGAAACCGTGCTGGTGGGCGAGTTCGAGGTGAAATGACCGGGCGGACGCCGGTGCAGGGTCGAGCTTGCTCGACTGCGTTGATGTAGAGCCGAGCCCATGCTCGGCTCTACAACTGTGCTGTCGCGGCGCGTGCGATCGGCGCCGCAGGTGGATTGGCACGCAGGCCGAACAGGGGCCGCAGCCAGCGCACGCGACGGATCAGCAGCTCGTGGATCAGCAGGCAGCCGGCGACGGTGCCGCCGAGCAGCAGGGCCGGCTCGGCCCACGTCCCCAGTTGCAGCGGCTTGAGCCAGAACAGCAGCACGATGATCAAGCTCTGGTGCAGCATGTACCAGGGATAGATCGCCTCGGTGCAGTACGGCAGCCAGCCGAACGGGCGGTCGAGGAAGACCTTGCCCCAGCCCAGGATGGTCAGCAGCGCGGTCCACACGTACAGCGACTGGCTGGTCCGGACCTGCAGGTCCCAGAACGGGTCGGGCCATTGCCGCAACGAGGAGTCAGCCGGCAGGACCTGGCCGAGGATGCGCAACCCCAGATACCAGCCGACCGCGGCCAACGCCAGCCACAGCGTGGTGCGGCGCAGAGCAACCACCCGTTCCCAGAACAGTGGCTCGCGACCCAGCAGGTAGCCGGCCAGGAATACCGTGGCGTACTTCGCGTGCTGGTACCAGTCGCCGAGCAGGGCATTGGTGGACGGATAGATCGGTTCCAGCCAGACCACCCAGGCCAGCAGCAGGGCGAACGGAATGCCGATCAGCAGCGTGGGTGAGGCTGCAACGCGTGCCATCGCGCTGCGCACCCCTGTTGTTCCCAGCAATGGCATCAGCAGGGCCAGCGCCAGGGTGTAGTTCCACAGATAGGCCAGGTACCACAGGTGGTTCCAGGTGATGCCGTACTGCCAGCCGGCGAAGCTGCCTTCCGGCCACGGCCGCACCTGCCAGTAGCGCAGCAGGAAGTGGCCGAATCCGGGCGCCACATGGCCATTGGCCACGCCTTCGCAGTACGGCTGGATGGGTACGATCACGAACATGCCGAACAGCAGGGGCAACAGCAGCTTCCAGGTACGCAGGCCGGCGAAGCGCAGCAACCTGCCTTCGGGTCGCATCAGTGCGATGGCGATGCCCGAGATCAGGAACAGCAGTGACATCCGCCAGCGATTGACGAACACCATCGGCCACTGCAGCCATTCGGCCGTGTGCACGCTCTTGAGGTGGAAGCCCCAATCGTCCACATAGGCCATGGCGGTGTGGTAGAGGATCAGCAGGGCGAAGGCGAACACGCGCAGGGCGTCGATGTCGTGGCGTCGGGTCATGGGATGGTGTGCCGGAGAGTCGAGCCAAGGTGACGCCGCCCGGTCCGTGCAGCGACCGCCAAGGGGCCGCCGGAACCCGCGCAGTGACCAATGGCGGGGGTGATGGGACCAATGGAGCCGCTACCCTCGGTCCCTTGAGGCAGGCTGGAGCACCGCAACGACATGGATGCAGCAATGACCCAGGGCCGACCACCGCGCTGGCGCACGTCAGCCCGCCTGCTGGTATGGGCGGCCATCCTGTCCGCTTCAGCGGTGACCAATGCGCTGGTCGAAGTGATGGATGCCGGACGCCGCGGCGCCGATCTCGGCCTGTGGGAACCGATGATCTGGGAGTTCAGCAGCCTCGGCCTGATCCTGTTGACCCTGCCGCTGCTCTGGTGGGGCTGCGAGCGCTGGCCGCTGCATGCCGATACCTGGAAGCAGCGGTTGCCGCTGTATCTGCTGGCCAGCGTCGGCTGGTCGCTGCTGCACGTGGTGGGGATGATGCTGCTGCGGCACCTGGCCTATGGAGCGCTTGGCTATCGGTACCAGGACGATGCCGGCTGGCTGGAGCGTTTTGCGTACGAATACCTGAAGGATGTACGCACGTTTGCGATGTTCGTGGCACTGGAGCACTTTGCCAGCTGGTTCGGCCGGCGCCGGCAGGGTGAGGCGAGCCTGCTGGCCGAGCCCGACGTCGGCCCGCCGGTGGAGCCGGTCGAGCGCCCCCAGCACTTCCTGGTGCGCAAGCTGGGCAAGGAGTTCCTGGTCGCCACTGCGGACGTGGAGTACGCCCAGGCCGCGGGGAACTACGTGAACCTGCGGGTACGCGGCCACGACTACCCGCTGCGGATCACCATGGCGGTACTGGAGCAGCGGCTGGACCCGGGGGTGTTCCTGCGCCCGCACCGCAGCTGGCTGATCCATCGGGGCCAGTTGCGCTCGATCGAGCCGCTGGACGGCGGCGAGGCCCTGCTGCACATGGCCGACGGGGCCAAAGTTCCCTGCAGCCGGCGCCAGCTGCCGCTGCTGCGGCAGGCGCTGGGGGCAGGGTGAAGCCCTCATTCCGGGCACCCGCGGCCTGCGGTATCATTACCAGTCATCTTTTGAATGCATAACCGCCGACATGATCGAACTGAATCCTGTCCGCCAGCGCATCACCGATCTGACCGATCGCGTGCTGTCGCTTCGGGGGTATCTTTGACTACGACGCCAAGAAAGAGCGTCTTGAAGAAGTAACGCGGGAGCTGGAAAGCCCCGACGTCTGGAACAATGCCGAATACGCCCAGAACCTGGGCCGCGAGCGTTCCAGCCTGGAAAAGACCGTGGGCGGCATCGCCTCGGTGCTCGATGGCCTGAACGACGCCACCGAACTGCTGGAGCTGGCCGAGTCCGAGCAGGACGAGGACACCGCCCTGGCGGTGGTCGCCGACCTCGACAAGCACCAGGCCCACGTGGAGAAGCTGGAGTTCCAGCGCATGTTCTCCGGCGAGATGGACAATGCGGCCGCGTTCGTCGACATCCAGGCCGGTGCCGGCGGCACCGAAGCCCAGGACTGGGCCGAGATCCTGCTGCGCATGTACCTGCGCTGGTGCGAATCGCGCGGTTGGAAGACCGAGCTGATGGAAGTGTCCGGTGGCGACGTCGCCGGCATCAAGTCGGCCACGCTGCGCGTGGAAGGCGACTATGCCTATGGCTGGCTGAAGACCGAGACCGGCGTGCACCGCCTGGTGCGCAAGTCGCCGTTCGACTCGGACAACCGCCGCCACACCAGCTTCACCTCGGTGTTCGTGTCGCCGGAAATCGATGACAACATCGACATCACCATCAACCCGGCCGACCTGCGTACCGACGTGTACCGTTCGTCCGGTGCCGGTGGCCAGCACGTCAACAAGACCGAGTCGGCGGTGCGTATCACCCACATCCCGACCAACATCGTCGTGGCCTGCCAGACCGGCCGCAGCCAGCACCAGAACCGCGACAACGCGATGAAGATGCTGGCCGCCAAGCTGTACGAGCTGGAGATCCAGAAGCGCAACGCCGAAAAGGACGCGGTGGAAGCCACCAAGTCCGACATCGGCTGGGGCAGCCAGATCCGCAATTACGTGCTGGACCAGAGCCGTATCAAGGACCTGCGCACCGGCATCGAACGTTCGGACACGCAGAAGGTGCTCGACGGCGACCTGGACGAGTTCGTCGAGGCCAGCCTGAAGGCCGGCCTGGCCGTGGGCTCCAAGCGCGTCGATGCCTGATCGACGCGCCTGCGCGGATAGCATCGCCCTCGTGCGTAACGCCGAGGGTGGTTGAACCGGTTTTTGTAGAGCCGAAGGCAGCGGCAGGAGCCGCTGCCAACGTCGCTCGCGACGGCCCGCAGGGTGCCGGTCAGGACGACCGGGCATAGCCATGCTCGGCTGCTGTTCGCGCGGTGGCAGATGCGTCGAGCATGGCTCGACGCTACAACGGATACGGCGGTGGCGATGATGCGCAGCGAAAGTGAACGCAAGGAACTCGGCGGCTTCCTCAAGGCCTGCCGCGCCCGTGTCGACCCCGCCACGCTCGGCCTCCCGGCCGGGCGCCGGCGCACCCCGGGCCTGAAGCGCGAGGAAGTCGCGCTGGCGATCGGCGTCAGCGTCAGCTGGTACACCTGGATCGAGCAGGGTCGCGAAGTGCGCGCCTCGCCCGAGGTGCTGGAGCGGCTGGCACAGGTGCTGCGCATGAGCGACGACGAACGCGCCTACGCGTTCGCGTTGTCCGGCTACGGTGTGCCACTGGAATCACCGGACGAGAGCGTGACCGACGGCCTGCGCCAGCTGGTGGACGCGATGCAGCCGATCCCGGCCTACGTGCGCAACACCCGCTTCGACATCCTGGCCTGGAACCCGGCCATTGCCGATCTGTTCGTGGACTACAGCCAGCTGGCGCCGCATGAGCGCAACACGCTGCGGCTGATGTTCCTGTACCCGCCGTACCGCACGCTGATCCTCAACTGGGAAGAAATGACCCGCGGCCTGCTGGCGGGCTTCCGTGCGGCGATGGCGCAGGCGCCGGACAAGGCCCCGTTCCTGGCACTGGTCGAGGACATCGCGACGCACAGCGAGGAGTTCCGCCAGTGGTGGCCGGAGCACGACGTGCGTCGGTTCGATGAAGGTGCGAAGAAGCTGAACCATCCCACGCGCGGGTTGCTGGACCTGCAGTACGTGGCGCTGGTGCCGGAGAGCCGGCACGACCTTTCCCTGGTGACCTACCTGCCGCGTAGGTAGGGGGTTGTTCGGCAGGGCTTGCAGCCCTGCACCTGCGGTAGTGCCGGCCGCTGGCCGGCAACGGCAACTCCAAATGCTGGCTTCCTGCGGGATGGCGGGGCGGTGTGGGTTGGCAGGACACGCCGTAAACCCCCAGACCGGCCCAGTCGCTGGCGGCTGTGCGTTCGGGCGCTTGCGAAGCAGTGCTTCGCAAACAAACCGCCCTCACCCATGGGGGCTCGATGGCGCCATCCATGGCGCCAACGGTCCTGCCAACCCACACCGCCCCGCCTCTGACAGATTTCGCGCGGTTGTTGGTAGGTGTCGACCTTGGTCGACACATCTGTCCGATATCGAAAGAAATTCCGGGGTCAGATCCGTTTTCCTATGGAAAACGGATCTGACCCCAAGAGCATTTCCGACAGATCGCGGAAAACTGTCGAAGGCGGGGTGGGTCCGGTTGCGGGAGTGTCCGCGGCATGGATGCCGCGGCCAAGCCCCCATGGATGGGTTTACGGCGTCTCCCGCAACCGGACCCACCCCGCCATCCCACGGATAGCCGGCTGTTGCTGTTGCTTCGGCTGTTGCCGTTGCCTCTGCGGGTGCAGGGCGCAGCCCTGCCAAGAGCCCCCATTCAGGCAGGTAAGTGCAGGTCACAGGATAAGCAGACGCCTTGTTGTGCCCGCCCATCGGGTCCACATTCCTGTGCAGGAGACGGGCCGCCGCCCGTTGTCGAGACACCAGGAGACCTGCATGTCCGCTGCCCCCACCACCGCCATTTCCCGCGATCCGGCCACCGGCCTGCAGATCGCCAGCCATCCCTTCGCCACCGATGCCGAGCTGGATGCAATCCTCGATCGCGGCCAGGCTGGCTTCGCTGCCTGGAGTGCCAGCAGCCTCGAACAACGAGCGCAGGTATTGCGGGCGATGGCGGGCGTACTGCGCCGTGACCGCGAGAAGCTGGCTGCACTGGCCACCGCCGAGATGGGCAAGGTGCAGGCCGAATCGCTGGCCGAGATCGAGAAGTGCGCCGTGCTGTGCGACTGGTACGCCGACCACGGCGCGCAGTTCCTGCGCGACGAACCGACCCAGGTGCCCGACGACAAGGCTTACGTGTCCTACCTGCCGCTGGGCGTGGTGCTGGGCATCATGCCGTGGAACTTCCCGTACTGGCAGGTGATGCGCGCGGCGGTACCGATCCTGATGGGCGGCAACGGCTTCCTGCTGAAGCCGGCCGAGAACATCGTCGGTACCGCGCAGCTGCTTGATACCGCCTGGCGCGACGCAGGCCTGCCGGAAGGCACCTTCATCGCCGCCAACATCAGCCGCGAGGGCACCAGTCGCGCGATCGCCGATGACCGCATCGCCGCCGTCACCCTGACCGGCAGCGTGGCCGCCGGCCGCAGCATTGCCGCCCAGGCCGGGCAGGCGCTGAAGAAGGTGGTGCTGGAACTGGGCGGCTCGGATCCGTTCATCGTGCTGGCCGACGCCGACCTTGATGCGGCCGTCGATGCGGCGGTGGCCTCGCGCTTCCAGAACACCGGGCAGGTCTGCATCGCGGGCAAGCGCATCATCGTTGAAGACGCGGTGTACGACCGCTTCGTGGCACAGTTCTGCCAGAAGGTGCAGGCGCTGACCATCGGCGATGGTCGTGAAGCGGACAACCGTATCGGCCCGATGGCGCGCCAGGACCTGCTGGAACAGCTCGACGCGCAGGTACGCGCTTCGGTGGAGGCCGGTGCGCAGCTGCTGGTCGGTGGCCACCAGTTGGATCGCCCGGGTGCGTTCTATGCACCCACCGTGCTGGCCGGCGTGGAGCCGGGCATGCAGGCCTTCGATACCGAGACCTTCGGGCCGGTGGCCTCGATCAGCCGGGCCCGCGACGCCGACCATGCGGTGGAGCTGGCCAACCAGAGCGAATTCGGCCTCAGCGGCAACCTGTGGACCGGCGACCGCGCGCGGGCCATGCAGCTGGCGCGCCGGTTGCAGACCGGCGGCGTGTTCGTCAACGGCTTCTCCGCCTCGGACCCACGCGTGCCGATCGGCGGCGTGAAGAAGAGCGGCTTCGGTCGCGAGCTCTCGCACTTCGGCATCCGTGAATTCGTCAACGCGCAGACCGTGTGGTTCGACAAGCGTTGACGCGCGGCTCTCATCCTTCCTGCAACGATCCACCATCAGTCCAGCGAAAAGGACGGCATTCCAATGTCCAAGGGTTCAGACCTGCTCGTCGCCGCGCTTGAGAACGAAGGCGTCGAGCGCATTTTCGGTATTCCCGGCGAAGAAAACCTCGACGTGGTCGAGTCGCTGCGCCATTCCAGCATCGAGCTGGTCATCACCCGCCACGAGCAGGCAGCGGTGTTCATGGCGGCCACCTATGGCCGCCTGACCGGCAAGCCGGGCGTGTGCCTGGCCACGCTCGGCCCGGGTGCGCTCAACTTCACCACCGGCGCGGCGTATGCGCTGCTGGGTGCGTGGCCGGTGATCATGATCACTGGCCAGAAGGGCATCGTCGCCAGCAAGCAGGCGCGTTTCCAGATCGTCGACATCGTCGGCACGATGAAGCCGTTGACCAAGCAGGCGCGGCAGATCGTCTCGGCGCGTACGATTCCGACCATCGTCCGCGAGGCGTTCCGTGTCGCCCAGGAAGAGCGCCCGGGCCCGGTGCTGCTGGAGCTGCCCGAGGACATCGCCGCCGATGAGGTCGAGGGCGTGGCGCTGATTCCGCCGCACGCGGTGGACCGTCCCATTGCCAGCCCGGAGGCGCTGGATCGGGCGGCTGAGATCATCCGCAATGCCAAGCGGCCGTTGCTGATGATCGCGTCGGCGGCCTCGCGGCCGCAGTCCAGCGACGCGCTGTCCGCGTTCGTGCTGCGCGCCGGCATCCCGTTCTTCACCACGCAGATGGGCAAGGGTGCGGTGGCTGGTGGTTCGGGCCTGTACATGGGCACCGCGGCGCTGACCGAGCGCGACTACGTGCACATGGCGATCGACCAGGCCGACGTGATCGTGACCATCGGCCACGAGGTCACCGAGAAGCCGCCGTTCGTGATGCGCCCGGGTGGGCCGACCGTGATCCATATCGGCTACTCGCAGGCGGCGGTGGAGCAGGTGTATTTCCCGCAGGTGGAGGTGATCGGCGATATCGGTCGTTCGCTGACCCAGCTGGCCGACCGCATCGAGGGTGCGGTGCCGAACGCCGCTGCGCTGCTGCCGCTGCGCGCGACCATCCTCGAGCACCTGGCCGACCGTGCCGAAGAGGCGGGATTCACCCCGCAGCGGCTGGTGCACGACGTGCGCCAGGTGATGCCGCCGGATGGCATCGTGGCGCTGGACAACGGCATGTACAAGATCTGGTTCGCGCGCAACTACCGCACCCAGGTGGCCAACACGCTGCTGCTGGACAATGCGCTGGCGACGATGGGCGCGGGCCTGCCGTCGGCGATCATGGCCTCGATCCTGTATCCGCAGCGGCGGGTGCTGGCGGTGTGCGGAGACGGTGGTTTCATGATGAACAGCCAAGAGCTGGAGACGGCCCGCCGGCTGGGCCTGAACCTGGTGGTGCTGATCCTCAACGACGGTGCCTACGGCATGATCCGCTGGAAGCAGGCGGTGGATGGTTTCACCGACTACGGCATGACCTTCAGCAACCCCGATTTCGTTAAGTACGCCGAGGCCTATGGCTGCAAGGGCCACGAGGTGACGGCCATCGAGCAGTTCATCCCGACCCTGGAAGCGGCCTTCAACGAGGGCGGGGTGCATCTGGTGTCGGTGCCGATTGATTACTCGGAGAACCAGCGGGTGCTGGTGGACGAGTTGCGGCAGGCGTTCCCTGGAAACAGGTAGCTATCCAGGGTCCAGGCAGGGTCCCGGATGGGGTCAGATCCCTTTTGCCTCGCAAAAGGGATCTGACCCCAGGCTGCTACCGGGCGGCGGGTCGGGGCCGGGGCAGGGCGGTTTTGGTATGCTGGGCAACCGGCTGTGCCGGGCGCAGCATCCCCCCTCACTACACGATTCCCGCAGATCCATGAGCGAAGCTACCGATACCCCCCCCGTCGACGAAAACAAGTTGATCGCCGAGCGCCGTGAGAAACTCAAAGCGCTGCGTGGGCAGGGCATCGCGTACCCGAACGACTTCCGTCGTGAGGACTTCGCCGGCCGCCTGCAGGAAGAATTCGCCGATGCCGAACAGTGGACCGCCGAGGCCCTGGAAGGCAACGGCCGCCAGGTGAAGATGGCGGGCCGCCTGATGGCCAAGCGCATCATGGGCAAGGCCAGCTTCGCGCAGATCCAGGACGAGTCCGGCCGCATCCAGCTGTTCCTGCAGGGCGCGGTGCTGGGCGATGCCTACACTGCCTTCAAGGGCTGGGACGTGGGCGACATCATCGCCGTCGAAGGCGGCCTGACCCGTACCAAGACCGGCGAGCTGTCGGTCAAGGCTGAATCGATCCGCCTGCTGACCAAGTCGCTGCGCCCGCTGCCGGACAAGTGGCACGGCCTGGCCGACGTCGAGCAGCGTTACCGCCAGCGTTACGTCGACCTGATCGTGACCCCGGAGTCGCGCGCGGTGTTCATCAAGCGCTCGAAGATCATCCGCGCCATGCGCGCGTGGCTCGACAACCGCGACTTCCTGGAAGTCGAGACGCCGATGATGCATTACATCCCCGGCGGCGCGGCGGCCAAGCCGTTCACCACCCACCACAATGCGCTGGACCTGGACCTGTACCTGCGCGTGGCGCCGGAGCTGTACCTCAAGCGCCTGACCGTGGGTGGCCTGGAGCGCGTCTACGAGATCAACCGCAACTTCCGCAATGAGGGCGTCAGCACCCGTCACAACCCGGAATTCACCATGATGGAGCTGTACGAGGCCTATGCCACGTACAACGAGATCATGGACCTTACCGAAGGCGTGATCCGTGACGTGGCCACGACCGTCAACGGTGGCACCGAGGTGGAGTGGGATGGCGCGAAGATCGACCTGGGCCCGGCGTTCCGCCGCTGGCGCATGGACGAGGCGGTCCGCCACCACAACCCGGAAATCTCGGCCGCCGACTGCACCGACCGCGAGGCCCTGCTGCGCCATTGCGAGCGCCTGAAGATCCGCGTCAAGCCGTCCTACGGCTGGGGCAAGCTGCTGCTGGAGATCTTCGAAGCAACCGTCGAGCACACCCTGATCCAGCCGACCTTCATCACCGACCACCCGGTGGAAGTCTCGCCGCTGGCCCGTGCCAACGACAACGATCCGGGCTACACCGACCGTTTCGAGCTGTTCGTCAATGGCAAGGAGCTGGCCAATGGCTTCTCCGAGCTGAACGATCCGGAAGACCAGGCCCAGCGCTTCCAGGCCCAGGTGGCCGCGAAGGAGGGGGGGGACGACGAGGCCATGCATTACGACGCCGACTACATCCGTGCGCTGGAGTACGGCATGGCCCCGACCGGCGGCCTGGGCATCGGCGTCGATCGCCTGGTGATGCTGCTGACCGGCAGCAGCTCGATCCGTGACGTGCTGCTGTTCCCTTACATGCGTCCGGAGCAGTAAGTCGTCTTTTTGACTCCTGATTGTGCGCGCCGTCCCGAAACGAGACGGCGCGATTGACGCCTCCCGCACTCGGCGTATCGTTATTGCACTACCTTGACGCCTGTTGTGGCTTGATCTGCGCCAAGGGGAGTGCACAGTGTGGAGAGCCCGCTTCACAATGTGATGACGATCATGAACCGGGACGCATGACACGGGAGTCAGGCCGATGCAGGGTGCGAGCGTTCGCAGCGGCAGAGTATCCTCGCCTGCTGATGATCCAGCATGGTCGAAAAACCAGGCAGAGTACGCGTTGAACATCGTCATTGTTGACGACCAGACTTCCGCCCGGACGATGCTGCGTCACGTCATCGAGGACATCGCGCCGGAACTGAGCGTGTATGACTTCGGCGATCCGCTGACCGCATTGGCGTGGTGCGAAGCGCATCCGGTCGACCTGCTGCTGCTCGATTACCGCATGCCGGAGATGGACGGGCTGGAATTCGCCCGTCGTTTCCGTCGCCTGCCGAAGCACCGCGACATTCCGGTCATCCTGATCACCGTGGTCGGCGACGAGCCGATCCGGCAGGCCGCGCTGGAAGCGGGTGTCATCGACTTCCTGGTCAAGCCGATCCGCCCGCGCGAACTGCGTGCGCGCTGCTACAACCTGTTGCAGCTGAGGCAGCAGACCGAGAACGTGAAGCAGCGGGCGTTGTCGCTGGAACAGCGGCTGCTGGCCAGCATGCATGAAGTCGAAGAGCGGGAGCGCGAAACGCTGTCGCGGCTGGCGCGTGCGATCGAGTTCCGTGATGCCGGTACCAGCGCCTACCTGGAACGCATGGCGCGCGTGGCCGGCCTGATCGCCGACCAGCTCGGGCTGCCCGAAGAGGAAGTGCGCCTGATCGAGATGGCCGCGCCGCTGCACGACATGGGCAAGATCGCCATCCCCGATGCGGTGCTGCTCAAGCAGGGCAAGCTCAACGAGGAGGAGCTGGCGATCATGCGCCGGCACCCGCGTATTGGCCATGAACTGCTGAGTGGTAGCCAGAATCGCTTCATCCAGGTTGGCGCGTTGATCGCACTGCGTCATCATGAGCGCTACGACGGCAGTGGCTATCCCGATGGGCTGGTCGGCGATGCGATTCCGCTGGAAGCGCGCATCGTGGCCGTCGCCGATGTCTTCGACGCCCTGATATCACCCCGTCCGTACAAGGAAGCATGGACCATGGAAGCCACCCTGGCTTATCTCTACGCCCAGCGTGGCCGCCTGTTCGACCCCCGATGCGTGGACGCGCTGCTGCGCGGCCGCGAGCAGCTGGACCAGATCTGCGCCGAGCATTCGATGGCGTCCGCGCGCCCGGGGCTGGGCGCGTGAAACGGCTGTTGTCGCAGCTGCGGCTGCGCCTGTCCCAGCGCCAGGACAGTGAGCACGGCCAGCAGATCGTCCGCATTGTCCTGATCAGCCTGATCCTGGCCTACGTGCTGTTGCCGGCGCCACGCCACGATCTGCCGCACACGCAGTACGTGGGCGTGCTGGCGATCGTGCTGACCGGCCTGAGCCTGTCGCTGCTGCTGTTCGGTTGGCTGCTGTGGCGGCCCGCGCGTTCCGATCCACGCCGCGTGCTGGGCATGCTGGCCGACTACGGCCTGATCGCTGCCGGCATGGTGCAGATGGGCGAGCCGCTGTCCTGGGTCTACATCGTGGTGATGTGGGTGACGGTCGGCAACGGCATGCGCTTTGGCAACCACTATCTGTACGTGGCGGTGGCCATGGCGATGGTGAGCTTCGGTTGCACCGTGCTGCTGACCCCGTACTGGCAGCAGAATTTCCGCCTGGCCATCGGCCTCTGGCTCGGCCTGGCCGCGGTGCCGCTGTACTTCTCGACGCTGCTGCGGCAGTTGACCGAAGCGATGGCCGAGGCGCGCCGCGCCAGCGAGGCCAAGAGTCGTTTCCTGGCCAACATGAGCCACGAGTTCCGAACGCCGTTGAACGGTCTCAACGGCATGACCGAAGTGCTGGCGACCACGCGCCTGGACGACGAGCAGCGCGAGTGCCTCAACACCATCCAGGCATCATCGCGCAGCCTGCTGGCGCTGGTGGAGGAAGTGCTGGACATCTCGGCCATCGAAGCCGGCAAGCTGCGCGTGGTGGCCGAAGACTTCGCCGTGACCGATGTGATCCAGGCGATCGGGCTGATCCTGCTGCCGCAGGCCAAGGCCAAGCGACTGGACTACCGGGTGAAGGTCGCCGACGGTGTGCCGCCACGGGTGCGCGGCGATGTCGGGCATCTGCGGCAGATCCTGTTGAACCTGGCCGGCAATGCAGTCAAGTTCACCGACCACGGCCGGGTCGAGATCCGTGTCGGCGTCGTCCATGCGGATACCAATGGCGCAGTGCGGTTGCGCTTCGACATCCTCGATACCGGCATCGGCGTGGCGCCGGCCATGCGCGCGCGGCTGTTCGATGCCTTCGAGCAGGCTGACGTCAGCATGGCGCGCCGCCATGAGGGCACCGGCCTGGGCACGACCATCGCCAAGGGCCTGGTCGAAGCCATGGACGGTGACATCGGCTATCTGGAAAACCCGCCGCGCGGCAGCCACTTCTGGGTAGAGCTGCCGTTCGCGCCGCCGCAGCCGCTGGTGCCGGGTGCGGTGCCGAGCCTGACCGGCGACGAAGACGTCGGGCCGGGCGGTAACGTGATCGCCTTTGCCGATCCGTTCCTGCGCCATCGCGCCCGCGTGCGCAGCATGCAGATCCTGGTGGCCGACGACCATGAGGCCAACCGCATGGTCCTGCAGCGCCTGCTGCAGAAGGCCGGACACCGCGTGCTGTGCGTGGACGGCGGTGAGGCGGTGCTGGATGCGCTGGCCGACAGCGAGTTCGACGCGGTCATCGTCGATCTGCACATGCCAGGCATGAGCGGGCTGGACATGCTCAAGGAGCTGCGGGTCATGCAGGCCGGCGGCGGTCCGCGCACACCGGTGCTGGTGCTCAGCGCCGATGTCACGCCCGAGGCGATCCAGCGCTGTACCCAGGCCGGTGCGCATGCCTTCCTGGCCAAGCCCGTGGTGGCGGTACGCCTGCTCGATACCCTGGCCGAGATCGCCAACAACGCCCAGTTGAAGACCATGGCCGCGCCGGTGGTACGGCCGGCGGCGCTGCAGGACGGGGTGCTCGACAGCAGTGTGCTGGACGAACTGGCCTCGCTGGGCATGGGCGAGGGCTTCGAGCGCGAGTTCATCCGCCAGTGCCTGGAGGATGTGGCGAGCTGCATGGGCAAGGCCGAGCAGGCCGGCGAGGCTGCGCACTGGGATGTGTTCCGCGAACAGGCCCACGCGATCAAGGGCGTGGCCAGCAACCTTGGCCTGATGCGCGCGTCCAACCGTGCCGGCGAGCTGATGCGGATGGCCGACTGGCAGCTCAAGACCGAATGGCGTCCGCGCCTGGACATCCTGCAGGACGCGATCAAGGAAGGCCGGCGTGCGCTGGAGGCACGGGCCGAACGCCGCCTGCGCGGTGCTGCTGATGATGGTGAAGCGCGCTGATCGATGGTGGGGCCCCAAAAAAAGCCCGGTGGCCAACCGGGCTTGAACCCATCCTGGGGGAGGGATGAATCAGGCCGCGTCGAGACTGGCGCGACGGGTCTGGGCCTTGATCAAGCGATCCATGGTGCGCAGCGAGCGGTCGCCGAGGGCCAGGGCGGAATCGACCCATACCTTGGTGATCTCCAGCAGTTCGTCATAGCTGACAGGCTGGGCAATGCTGCGTGCGGCGTTCATTGCCAGGTAGGACTGTGGGGTGCGCTGCTGCTGGCGGATCAGTTCTTCAACGGCCGCCCGGCCATCGCCTTTCTTCACCAGCACGTCGACCACGCCCATCGCATGCATCTCCTCGGCGCTGTAGACCCGGCCGTCGAGAATGATCTTCTCGGCCAGGTGCGGTGACACCCGGCGGCACAGGAAGGAGTAGGCGCCCATGCCCGGGAACAGGCCGAACAGAACTTCGGGCAGGCCGAGGCCGCTGCCTTCCTCGGCGACGATGGTGTGGCAGGCGAGGGCCATTTCCAGGCCACCGCCGAGGGCGTCGCCCTGGATCAGGGCGATCGAACGGACATCGCCGCCGAACCCGGTATGCAGGTGGTGCACGCCCTCCACGCAGCGCTGGGCGTAGTTCAACAGGAGGTCGCGGTTGCCTTCGCGGATCAGGCGGGTGAACAGGTCCAGGTCACCGCCCAGGTTGTAGGCGACGGCGTCGGAGGCCAGCACGAAATGCCGCAGGGTGCCGCTGTGGCGCTCGGCGGGGCTGCGGGTGATGGCCGCCATGTAGCTCCACATCTCGTCGAGCATGTCCTTGCGGCAGCAGGGACGGATGCCGGTGGCGGCATCGGCATGCATGAACAGCCAGTGGGCAGTGCCGTCGGCACTGTCTTCGGTACGGATGGTGGCAAAAGGCGAGCCGCTTGAGGGCAGCTTTTCGATGGTACTCATGGAAGGGTCCTCGGCATGCGGCCCGCAGTGTCAGGTGGGTGGCCGGCGGGCCGAACGGTCCACACACGCGGCGATGCTACACCGCCTCAGGGGCGTCGCATGCGAAAGGGCCCGGGACGTTTCCGCCCCGGGCCCTGCACTGTCCAGATTGCCGAAAACCCTTACTGGGCGGGCGTATCGCGGAGTTCGCGACGGAGGATCTTGCCGACATTGGTCTTCGGCAGTTCCTTTCGGAATTCAACGATTTTGGGGTGCTTGTAGCCGGTCAGGTTGGCCCGGGCATGCTCCTTGACCATTTCGGCGGTCAGGTTCGGGTCCTTCTTCACGATGACCACCTTGACCACTTCGCCGGACTTTTCATCCGGCACGCCGACCGCGGCCACTTCCAGCACGCCCGGCATCATCGCGATCACGTCCTCGACTTCATTCGGGTACACGTTGAAGCCGGACACCAGGATCATGTCCTTCTTGCGGTCGACGATGTAGAAGAAGCCCTGTTCGTCCATCTTCGCCATGTCGCCGGTGTGCAGCCAGCCGTCGGCGTCGATGGTCTTGGCGGTTTCCTCCGGGCGCTGCCAGTAGCCCTTCATCACCTGCGGGCCCTTGATGCAGAGTTCGCCGACCTCGCCCAGCGGCAGGATGGCGCTGTTGTCGTCCTTGATGCAGGCATCGGTGGAGGGGATCGGCAGGCCGATCGAGCCGTTGTACTCGGTCAGGGTGAGCGGGTTGATGCAGGCTGCCGGCGAGGTCTCGGTCAGGCCATAGGCCTCGACCAGGGTCACGCCGGTGACCTTCTTCCAGCGCTCGGCCACGGCGCGCTGCACGGCCATGCCGCCGCCCAGGGTGACCTTCAGCGAGGAGAAGTCGACCGTGTCGAAACCGGGGGTGTTGAGCAGGCCGTTGAACAGCGTGTTGACGCCGGTGATGGCGGTGAAACGCACCGACTTGAGCTCCTTGACGAAGCCCTTCATGTCGCGCGGGTTGGTGATCAGGTGGTTGCAGCCACCGAACTTCATGAAGACCAGCCCGTTCGCCGTCAGTGCGAAGATGTGATACAGCGGCAGGGCGGTGATGATCCACTCCTTGCCCATCTCGATGCCCGACGCGCTGATCCAGGCCGAGGCCTGCTGCATGTTGGCGATCAGGTTGCGGTTGGTCAGCATCGCCCCCTTGGCCACGCCGGTGGTGCCGCCGGTGTACTGCAGGAACGCAATGTCGTCGTGGTCGATCTCGACCTTGGGCAGGCTGTGGCGGCTGCCGAGCTTGAGCGCCTGGCGGAAGCGCACCGCGCCCTTGAGATGGTAGTTGGGCACCATCTTCTTGATGTACTTCAGCACGAAGTTGACGATCACGCCCTTGCCGCCGAGCAGGTCGCCCAGCCCGGTGGTGATCACATGCTTGACCGGTGTATCGGCGATGACCTGCTCGACGGTGTCGCCGAAGTTGTCGACCACCACCAGCGCGGTCACGCCGGCATCGACCAGCTGGTGCTTGAGCTCGCGGGCGGTGTACAGCGGGTTGACGTTGACCACGGTCAGGCCGGCGCGCAGCACGCCGAAGGTGGCCACCGGGTACTGCAGGCAGTTGGGCATCATCAGGGCGACGCGGTCACCCTTCTTGAGCTTGAGCTCACCGAGCAGGTAGGCCGCGAACTGTTCGACCAGCGCGTCGGTCTCGCCATAGGTGAGCACCTTGCCGAAGCTGGAGTAGGCGGGACGGTCGCGGAATTTCGCGACGGAAGCGTCGAAGACCGAAGCTACCGAATGGAACTCGTTGACGTCGATCTCGGCGGGAACGCCTTTCGGATAGCTCTGCAGCCAGGGACGATCCAGACTCATATTCCCCCTCCAGGAATCGTGATGTATTAGGTTCCGGCCCTGAGCGTATCGACAATGGCCGGTCATTGCAGCATACCCCGCCGTAGGGAAAACGCGAAGAGGCCCCGAAGGGCCTCTTTGCCTGGTAGTGCCGGCCGCTGGCCGGCATCTACGCTCGATCGGGATTCCGGTGGATGCCGGCCAGTGGCCGGCACTACCGTGGCGCCTAGCGGGCCACCTGCGTCAGCCCTGCTTGCGCACCGGTGCACCGTTGGCCTTGTAGTACGGCGCGGTGCTGCGGGCCAGCGGGGTGCGGCCGCGGATCACGTCGGCCAGCTTCTCGGCCATCATGATGGTCGGCGCGTTGAGGTTGCCGGTCACCACCTGCGGCATGATCGAGGCATCGACGATGCGCAGGCCTTCCAGCCCGTGCACGCGGCCCTGGCCGTCGACCACGGCCATCGGGTCATCGGCATGGCCCATCTTGTTCGAGCACGACGGGTGGTAGGCGGTCTCGGCGTGCTCGCGCACGAACGCATCGATCTGCGCATCGGTCTGCAGCGCGCTGCCCGGCGAGATCTCGCGGCCGCTGTACGGGGCCAGTGCCGGCTGCGCGAAGATCTCGCGGGTGATGCGGATCGCCGCACGGAACTCGCGCCAGTCCTGGTCGTGCGACATGTAGTTGAACAGGATGCTCGGGTGTTCGCGCGGGTCCTTCGAGCGCACATGGATGCGGCCGCGGCTGGGCGAGCGCATGGAACCGACGTGCATCTGGAAGCTGTGCGCCTTGATCGGGTTGGAGCCGTTGTAGTTGATCGCCACCGGCAGGAAGTGGTACTGCAGGTTCGGCCAGTCGAACTCGGCGTCGCTGCGGATGAAGCCACCGGCCTCGAACTGGTTGCTGGCGCCGATGCCGGTGCCCAGGAACAGCCACTCGGCACCGATGGCCGGCTGGTTGTACAGCTTCAGTGCCGGTGCCAGCGACACCGGCTTCTTGCACTCGTACTGCAGGTACATTTCGAGGTGATCCTGCAGGTTGGCGCCGACGCCCGGCAGGTGGTGCACCAGGTCGATGTCCAGGCTGCGCAGCAGGTCGGCTGGGCCGACGCCCGAGCGCTGCAGGATCTGCGGCGAGGCGATGGCGCCGCCGCACAGCAGCACTTCGCGGCGGGCAGTGGCACGCTGCGGCTGGTCGTTGTGCAGCCACTGCACGCCCACCGCACGCTTGCCCGAGAACAGGATGCGGTCGGTCAGCGCGTGGGTGACGATGGTCAGGTTCGGGCGCGGCTTGGCCAGGTCCAGGTAGCCGCGGGCGGTGCTGGAACGACGGCCCTTCGGGGTCACCGTACGGTCCATCGGGCCGAAGCCTTCCTGCTGGTAGCCGTTGAGGTCGTCGGTGCGCGGGTAGCCGGCCTGTACGCCGGCTTCGACCATCGCAGCGAACAGTTCGTTGTTGCCGGCCTTCGGCGTGGTCACGCGCAGCGGGCCCTCGCCACCGTGGTAGTCATTGGGGCCGATGTCGCGGGTTTCCGCCTTGCGGAAGTACGGCAGGCAGTCCAGGTAGGTCCAGTCTTCCAGGCCGGGCATGCTGGCCCAGTTGTCATAGTCCATCGCGTTGCCGCGGATGTAGCACATGCCGTTGATCAGCGACGAGCCGCCCAGGCCCTTGCCGCGGCCGCAGTCCATGCGGCGGTTGTTCATGAAGGGCTCGGGATCGGTCTTGTACGCCCAGTTGTAGCGCTTGCCCTGCAGCGGGAAGGCCAGTGCCGCCGGCATCTGGGTACGGAAGTCGAGCCGGTAGTCCGGGCCACCGGCTTCCAGCAGCAGCACGCTGACATCGGCATCTTCGGTGAGGCGGGTGGCCAGCACGTTGCCGGCCGAACCGGCGCCGATGATGATGTAGTCGTACTCGTTATGGGTGCTCATGGGTGTCTCCTGCAGGCCGGGGCGCGCTGCATGCAGGCGTCCCGGCGGGATGTCGGATCGGCGCGGTGGCCGGACGATGGGGCGTGCTCGCGGCGCGCCGGTCAGAACACGCTGGCGTAGTCGCCCAGCTCGACCTGCACCGACTTGATGCGGGTGTAGTGGCCGAGGGTGGAGATGCCGTTCTCGCGGCCGACGCCGGATTCCTTGTAGCCGCCGACCGGCATTTCGGCCGACGATTCGCCCCAGGTGTTGATCCAGCAGATGCCGGCTTCCAGGCGGTGGATGATGCGGTGGGCGCGGCTGACGTCCTTGCTGACCACGCCGGCGGCGAGGCCGAAGGTGGTGTCGTTGGCGCGGCGCACCACTTCGTCTTCGTCGTCGTAGGCGAGGATGCTCATCACCGGCCCGAAGATCTCTTCCTTGACGATGGTCATGTCATCGCGGCAGTCGGAGAACACGGTCGGCAGCACGTAGGCGCCGTTGGCCAGCGCGCCTTCGGTGGCACGGCCGCCGCCGGTCAGCAGGCGGGCGCCTTCGGCCTTGCCGCTTTCGATGTAGCGCAGCACGTTTTCCATGTGCGGGAAGCTGGTCAGCGGGCCGAAGTTGGTCTCGGCGGCCATCGGGTCGCCGATGCGGATGCGCTTGACGCGCTCGACCACGGCGGCTTCGAACGCGGCCAGCATGCTGCGCGGCACGAACACGCGGGTGCCGTTGGTGCAGACCTGGCCGGAGCTGAAGAAGTTGGCCATCACCGCGATGTCGGCGGCGCGGTCGAGGTCGGCGTCATCACAGATCACCAGCGGCGACTTGCCGCCCAGCTCCATGGTCACTTCCTTCAGCGACGAGGACGCGGCGCTGGCCATCACCTTCTTGCCGGTGGCGACGCCGCCGGTGAAGGAGATCTTCTCGATCACCGGGTGCTCGGTCAGCCACTGGCCGATCTCGCGGCCCGGGCCCTGCACGACGTTGAACACGCCGGCCGGCACACCGGCTTCGGTGTAGATCTCGGCCAGCCGGATCGCGGTCAGCGGGGTCACTTCGGACGGCTTGAACACCATCGCGTTGCCGGCGGCGAGGGCCGGGGCCGACTTCCACATGGCGATCTGGATCGGGTAGTTCCAGGCGCCGATGCCGGCGACCACGCCCAGCGGCTCGCGGCGGGTGTAGAAGAAGCTCGATTCGCGCAGCGGCAGCTGGATGCCTTCGATGGCGGTGGCCAGGCCGGCGTAGTACTCGACCACGTCGGCACCGGTGACGATGTCCACGGTGGTGGTTTCGGCCAGTGCCTTGCCGGTGTCCAGTGTTTCCAGGTGCGCCAGTTCGTCGTTGCGCTCGCGCAGGATCTCGACGGCGCGGCGCAGGATGCGCGAACGTTCCATGGCGGTCATCGCAGCCCACACCTTCTGGCCTTCGGCCGCGCTCTGCACGGCGCGTTCGACGTCCGCCTGGCTGGCGACCTGCACTTCAGCGATCACTTCACCGGTGGCCGGGTTGACGGATTTGAAGGTCTTGCCGCTGGTGGCATCGACCCGCTGGCCATGGATGTAGAGCTGTTGGACGGGCAGGGTGGTCATGGGGCGTACTCCTTGGAAGGGGGCGGGTGCTGAAGCGCTTATAGCGCGACAGCCTGCAACTGGAAGTCGATGTAGCCGTAAGCGATGCGCCGGGACTTCTCGGCGTTGAACTGGCCGCCGACGAGGCTGCCGCGCAGCCACAGGCCGTCGATCATCGCGGCCAGGCCGCGGGCGGCCAGGCGGGCCTGCGGGTGGGGCAGCAGGCGGTTGAACTGGTGGCACAGGTTGGAGAACAGGCGCTGGTCGTTGGCGCGCTGCAGCCGGGCCAGTTCCGGCTGGTGCATGCTCGCGGCCCAGAAGGTGAGCCAGACGCGCATCGCGGTGCCGTTGATCTGGCTGTCGTCGAAGTTGCCATCGACGATGGCGCGCAATTGGTCGCGCGGGTCGTCGCCGACCTCGGCGCGGTAGCGGGCAACGGCGTCCTTCAACTCGCGCAGGATTTGCCGCATTGCAGCATTGAGCAGGCCGTCCTTGTCGCCGAAGTAGTGGGCGACGATGCCGCTGGACAGCCCTGCCTTCTTCGCGATGGTGGCGACGGTCGCATCGGCCATGCCGATCTCGTCGATGGTCTGGAAAGTGGCCCGGATCAGCTGTTCGCGCCGTACCGGTTCCACGCCTTTCTTCGGCATTGTCTCTCCACGGATTGCGACCCGAAGGATCGGGCTGCCGGCCATTATGCTTTTTATTGATTGAACGTTCAATCAATAAACCCTAGGATGCGCTCGCGCCCCACGCCATGGGCCCGGTTTACCGGTCCGGCCCCGCCCATGTGCTCCCTCGGACTTGATGAGACGACCCCATGTCTTCCCTGGCTCATCCCAAGCGTTCGCCCCTGCGCTTGAACCGTTTTGTCTTCTTCAGCTCCTCGGTGTCGATCGGCATCCTCGGGCTGCTCACCGTTCTCTATCCCGAAGGCAGCGAGCACTGGCTGCAATGGGCGCAGGCCGAGGTGTCGGCCGCGTTCGGCTGGTGGTACATGCTGCTGATCGTGCTGTGCCTGGGCTTCGTGCTGTGGCTGGCGTTCTCGCCGTATGGCCGCATCCGCCTGGGCCACAACGAGGAATCACCGGCCTTCGGCTACGTCGCCTGGGTCTCGATGCTGTTCTCGGCCGGCATCGGCATCGCGCTGCTGTACTACGGCGCCTACGAGCCGCTGGATCACTTCCTCAATCCGCCCGGGCAGCCCGGCGGGACCGTGGCCGCCGGCCGCGAAGCGATGGTGCTGACCTTCCTGCACTGGGGCCTGCACGGCTGGGCGCTGTACGCGCTGGTCGGCGTGGCCCTGGGCTACTTCGCCTACCGCCGCGACCTGCCGCTGGCGCTGCGCTCGGCGCTGTACCCGATCTTCGGTGAGCGCATCCACGGCCGCATCGGCGACATGGTGGATGGCTTCGGCATCCTGGCCACGCTGATCTCGATGGTGACCAACCTCGGCATCGGCGCGCTGGTTGTGCAGTCCGGCCTGGTCTACCTGTTCCACATCCCGGATACGCCGCAGGTGCTGGTGGCGATCGTGCTGGTGATGATGGTGGTGGCCACCATCGGCGTGGTCGCCGGTGTGGAAAAGGGCATTGCCTGGCTGTCCAACCTCAATGTGCGCCTGTTGTGTGGCCTGCTGCTGTTCGTGCTGGTCACCGGCCCGACCCTGCACCTGTTCGACGGCCTGATCCAGAACACTGGCGATTACCTCGGCGCGTTCGTGCGCAAGAGCTTCGACATGTACCTCAACGACCCGAAGGGCCGTGAGTGGATGGGCTCGTGGACGCTGTTCTACTGGGCCTGGTGGATCGCCTGGGCGCCGTTCGTCGGTCTTTTCGTGGCGCGCATCTCGCGTGGCCGCACCATCCGCGAAGTGATCATGGGCGTGCTGCTGATCCCGCTCGGCTTCACCCTGGCGTGGCTGTCGATCTTCGGCAACACCGCCATCGACCTGGTGCTCAATCACGGCCAGGCGATCCTGGGTGACGTGGCCCAGCACGATGCGGCGATGACGCTGTTCAAGCTGCTGGAGTACCTGCCCGCCGCGCCCTACGTGGCCGGCGCCGCAGTGGTGATCGGCTTCGTGTTGTTCCTGACCCCGGTCGACTCGGGCACGTTGATGATCGCCAACCTGTGCACCCGTCGCGTTGACGATGGCGTGGAGGATGGCCATGACGCGCCGATCTGGCTGCGCGTGTTCTGGGCGGCCGGCATCACCGTGGCCAGCGTCGGCCTGCTGCTGGCCGGCAACTTCAGCGCGATGCAGACGGCGGTGGTGCTGTGCGGCCTGCCGTTCTCCTTCACCCTGGCGTTCTACATGTGGGGCCTGCTGAAGGCGCTGCGCACCGACCCGGACGCGCCGCGCCGGTGATCGGGCACCTGGCATCTATCCCGATGCCGTCGGTGACGTAGTAGAGCCAGGCCATGCCTGGCTGCGGAGAAACAGGAAGGGCCGGATCCGTGAGGATCCGGCCCTTTTGTTGGGTGGCCGACCAGTAGTCGACTCTACCCAGGGTGAAGCGTTGCCTGCTGGCCAGTTGGAGATGCCGGGCCACACTCAATTTCGTAGCACTCTGAAAGACACGTAGCACCGTTCGCGGCAATCATCGTTCAACGATCCTTTTCCGGAGTTGAACAATGGCTCGAATCCTGAGCTGCGCGTTGATGATCTCGCTTTCGATGAGTGCCCATGCAGTGCCGGACGCGATGGTGCAATCGAACTTTCCAGTGATCGCGCTGGGTGAAACGGCAGAACTGAGCCTGCAACTGGCATCACATCCTGGTGGGCTGGTGACCTATTCGATCCACACCAATGTCTATGCCAGTGAGGAGAACAGCGGTTACCGGGTACTGGATGTGCGCTGCCCGCCGGGATTCTTCTCAAACGTTTACCAGGGAAACACCGGTGCGGTGTGCTATCGCGTAGAAGAAACGCCGCACCCTGCAGGTGAGATGTCGGTGACGGTGTTCAACGAGGATGCGCCGGATGGGCATCTTGAGTGGGAGGAAGGTCTTTGGTCGCTGGATGCCAGTGGCCCTCCAGTGAAGACGTCGTGGCACCTGTTTGGTGTGCGACCGTGATCGGAACGGTCGACGTGTGACCTGATGCGAGCAGGCCCATGTGTAGACGAGAAGGGCCGGATCCGCGAGGATCCGGCCCTTCTTCCCGCAGTGCCGAGCGCAGGCCCGGCTCCACAGGTGAAGCGTTACTTGCTGGCCAGCTGGCGCAGCACGTACTGCAGCAGGCCGCCGTGGCGGAAGTACTCGACTTCCTTCGGGGTCAGCAGCATCACCGACACCTCGAAGGTCTTCTTCGTGCCATCGGCTTTGGTCGCGGTGACCGTGGCACGCTTGCTGGCACCGTCCTGCAGGCCGGTGATGTCGATCGTTTCCGAACCGTCCAGGCCCAGGCTCTGTGCGTTCTCGCCGTTGCGGAACTGCAGCGGCAGCACGCCCATGCCGACCAGGTTGGAGCGGTGGATGCGCTCGAAGCTCTCGGCGATGACGGCCTTCACCCCCAGCAGCAGGGTGCCCTTGGCCGCCCAGTCACGCGACGAGCCGGTGCCGTACTCCTTGCCAGCCAGCACCACCAGCGGCACCTTGTCGGCCTTGTACTTCATGGCCGCATCGTAGATCGCCAGTTTCTCCGGCTGGCCACCGCCGGCCGGGTAGTACAGGGTGTTGCCACCTTCCTCGCCACCGAACATCAGGTTCTTGATGCGGATGTTGGCGAAGGTGCCGCGGACCATGACGTCATCGTTGCCGCGGCGGCTGCCGTAGCTGTTGAAGTCGGCCGGCTGCACGCCGCGCTCCTGCAGGAAGCGGCCTGCCGGCGAGTCCTTCTTGATGTTGCCGGCCGGGGAGATGTGGTCGGTGGTGATCGAATCGCCGAACAGGCCCATCACGCGTGCGCCGTGTACGTCGTCGATGCTGCCGGTCTGCATGGTCATGCCATCGAAGTACGGCGGGTTCTTGATGTAGGTGGAGGCATCGCTCCACTCGTACAGGTTGCCGTCCGGCGAGGCGATGGTGTTCCAGCGGGTATCACCCTTGAACACGTCGGCGTAGTTCTGCTTGAACATCTCCGGGCCGATGGTGGCCGCGATGACATCGCCGATTTCCTTGTTGCTCGGCCAGATGTCGCGCAGGAACACCGGCTGGCCATCGCTGCCGGTGCCCAGCGGCTGGGTGGTCAGGTCGATGTCGGTGGTGCCAGCGATGGCGTAGGCCACCACCAGCGGCGGGCTGGCCAGGTAGTTCATCTTCACTTCTGGGTGCACGCGGCCCTCGAAGTTGCGGTTGCCCGACAGCACCGAGGTGACGACCAGGTCGCCGGTGGCGATGCCGGCGCTGACTTCGGTCGGCAGCGGGCCGGAGTTGCCGATGCAGGTGGTGCAGCCGTAGCCGACAACGTAGAAGCCGATCTTCTCCAGTTCCTTCAGTACGCCGGCCTTTTCCAGATAGTCGGTGACCACGCGCGAGCCCGGGCCGAGCGAGGTCTTGACCCACGGCTGGCGGTTCAGGCCCTTGGCGGCCGCGTTGCGGGCCAGCAGGCCGGCGCCGATCATCACCGCCGGGTTGGAGGTGTTGGTGCACGAGGTGATGGCAGCGATGACCACCGCGCCGTCCTTCAGGCGCACCTTGCGGTTCTCGATCTCGATATCGGCAAAGCCCTTGGCCAGCTGCTCGTTGCCGACCGCGGCACCGCCACCTTCATTGACGAACGAGGAGACGTCGTCGCTGCGCTTGTCACGGTTGGCGGTCATGCCGACCAGCGCTTCGCGGTAGTTCTTCTGCACGTCTTCCAGCAGCACGCGGTCCTGCGGGCGCTTCGGGCCAGCCAGCGACGGCTTCACCGTGCCCATGTCCAGTTCCAGCGTGGTGCTGTACTGGGCGTGCGGGCTGCCCGGTTCGTGCCACAGGCCCTGTGCCTTGGCATAGGCTTCGACCAGATCGATCTGCTCTTCGCTGCGGCCGGACAGGCGCAGGTAGTTCAGCGACTCGGCGTCGATCGGGAAGATGCCGCAGGTGGCGCCGTACTCCGGGGCCATGTTGCCGATGGTGGCACGGTCGGCCAGCGGCAGGTGCTGCAGGCCGTCACCGTAGAACTCGACGAACTTGCCGACCACGCCCAGCTTGCGCAGCATCTGGGTGACGGTCAGCACCAGGTCGGTGGCGGTGGCACCCTCGGGCAGCTTGCCGGTCAGCTTGAAGCCCACCACCTGCGGGATCAGCATCGAGGACGGCTGGCCGAGCATGGCCGCCTCCGCTTCGATGCCACCCACGCCCCAGCCGAGCACGCCGATGCCGTTGATCATGGTGGTGTGGCTGTCGGTACCGAACACGGTATCGGGGTAGGCAACGGCCTTGCCGTCCTTGTCCGCGGTCATCACCACGCGGGCCAGGTTCTCCAGGTTCACCTGGTGGACGATGCCGGTGTTCGGCGGCACCACCTTGAAGTTGTCGAAGGCCTTCTGGCCCCAGCGCAGGAAGCCGTAACGTTCCTGGTTGCGCTGGAATTCGATCTTGCCGTTGAGGTCCAGCGCGTCCGGCTTGCCGAACACATCGACCTGCACCGAGTGGTCGATGACCAGTTCGGAGGGAATCTGCGGATTGATCTGCTCCGGCGAACCGCCGAGCTTGACCACGGCGTCGCGCATCGCGGCCAGGTCGACCACGCAGGGCACGCCGGTGAAGTCCTGCAGGACCACGCGCGCCGGCATGAAGGCGATCTCGGTGTCCGGCTCGGCTGCCGGGTTCCAGCGGGCCACGGCTTCGATGTGGTCCTTGCCGACGGTGATGCCGCCATCCTCGTGCCGGAGCAGGTTCTCCAGCAGGATCTTCATCGAGTAGGGCAGGTGGGAGATATCGAAGCGCTGGCCCAGCGTGGGCAGGCTGAAGTAGTCGTAGGTCTTGCCGCCGACGTTCAGCTGGCTGCGGGTGGAGAACGAATCGCTCATGCGGGGTAACTCCTTCTTGCGGATGGCTTGCTCTGGCCCGTGCGTTGACGGGCCTGCTTGCGGTCGCCGCGGGCCTGGCGGCCCCGGTGGTCCCAGTATGAACCCCAGACTGAATGGATTCATCCGGGCCGGGTTCCGGCCTGCGGCATCGGTTCCAGACTACAGGGGAAGGTGTATGGCGTATGTCACGTTTGTGGCCGATCCTTTGCGAGGCAAGGGCTGGCGGGTTTCCGGTCCTGTTCAGGGTGGAAGTATGCCCGGGGAAGTATGTATAATTTGTGCATACTCTGGAGGGCCTGCTGATGGAAGCCACTGTTGCAGAACGCGGACAGATCACCCTGCCCAAGGCGGTGCGTGATGCCCTCGGCCTGACCAAGGGCACGCTGCTGAAGGTCGAGCTGGACGGCAGCCGCATCATCCTGCGCAAGAGTGTTGACGATGCCATTTCACGGGCGCGCGGCAAGTTCGCGCTGGACGGCTTCGAATCGTCCGACGCGGCGGTACGCGCGGTGCGTGACGAGGAATAAGCCGTGATGATCGCCGTCGATTCACCGGTGCTGGTCGAGCTGCTCAGCAATGGTCCGCAGGCCGATGCCGTGGAAGCCATCCTCCGGCAGAGCCTGGTCGGTGGCCGCGTAGTGGTCTGCGGCGCGACCCTGGCCGAGGTCTGCGCATCGCTGCGCGGCGGCGCCGAGGTGCTCGAAGCGCTGGAAGAAATGGGCGTGCACTTCAACCCGATGGAAGCCAAGTCGGCGTTGCGCGCCGGCGAGATGCACCGCCGCCACCGCCAGCGCAGCGGCAGTCGCCGCAGCCTGGACGAATTCATGGTCGGCGCCCACGCACTGTTGCAGTGCGACGGCCTGATCACCTGGAACGACACGTTTTACCGCGACTACTTCAAGGGCCTGAAGCTGATCGTGCCGCAAGCCTGAGCCCACTTTTTTTCAACCTACGCATTACCCGGGAGTTGTCATGTTGGAAGCCTACCGCCACCACGTCGCCGAGCGCGCTGCGCTTGGCATCCCGCCGCTGCCGCTGAGCGCGCAGCAGACGGCCGATGTCATCGAACTGCTGAAGAACCCGCCGCAGGGCGAGGCCGAGTTCCTGCTCGACCTGCTGACCCACCGCGTGCCGGCCGGCGTCGATGACGCAGCCAAGGTCAAGGCCTCGTACCTGGCGGCGATCGCCCTGGGCAGCGAGCAGAACCCGCTGATCAGCCGTGAGCGCGCCACCGAACTGCTGGGCACCATGCTCGGCGGCTACAACGTCGCTCCGCTGGTGCAGCTGCTGGACGACGCCAGCGTTGGCACCATTGCCGCCAACGGTCTGAAGAAGACCCTGCTGGTGTTCGATGCCTTCCACGATGTGCAGGAAAAGGCCAAGGCGGGCAACGCCAACGCTCAGGCCGTGCTGCAGAGCTGGGCCGACGCCGAGTGGTTCACCAGCAACCCGGAAGTGCCGCAGAGCCTGACCGTCACCGTGTTCAAGGTGCCGGGCGAAACCAACACCGACGACCTGTCGCCGGCGCCGGACGCGACCACCCGCCCGGACATCCCGATGCACGCCCTGGCGATGCTGAAGAACAAGCGCGACGACGCGCCGTTCACCCCGGAAGAAGACGGCAAGCGCGGCCCGATCCAGCAGATCCTCTCGCTGAAGGACAAGGGTCACCTGGTTGCCTACGTCGGCGACGTGGTCGGCACCGGTTCCTCGCGCAAGTCGGCCACCAACAGCGTGCTGTGGTGGACCGGTGATGACATTCCGTTCATCCCGAACAAGCGCGCCGGTGGCGTCTGCCTGGGTTCGAAGATCGCCCCGATCTTCTACAACACCATGGAAGATGCCGGCGCACTGCCGATCGAGCTGGACGTGTCGAAGATGGAGCACGGCGATGTGGTCGAGCTGCGTCCGTACGAAGGCAAGGCACTGAAGAACGGTGAAGTGATCGCCGAGTTCCAGGTCAAGTCCGAAGTGCTGTTCGACGAAGTGCGTGCCGGTGGCCGCATTCCGCTGATCATCGGCCGTGGCCTGACCGGCAAGGCGCGCGAAGCACTGGGCCTGGCCCCGACCGACCTGTTCCGCCTGCCGGTGCAGCCGGTCGACACCGGCAAGGGCTTCTCGCTGGCGCAGAAGATGGTCGGCCGCGCCTGTGGCCTGCCGGAAGGCCAGGGCATGCGCCCGGGCACCTACTGCGAACCGAAGATGACCTCGGTCGGCTCGCAGGACACCACCGGCCCGATGACCCGTGACGAGCTGAAGGACCTGGCCTGCCTGGGCTTCTCGGCCGACCTGGTGATGCAGTCGTTCTGCCACACCGCCGCCTACCCGAAGCCGGTGGACGTGAAGACCCACCACACCCTGCCGGAGTTCATCTCCACCCGTGGCGGCGTCTCGCTGCGTCCGGGCGACGGCGTGATCCACAGCTGGCTCAACCGCATGCTGCTGCCGGACACCGTCGGTACCGGCGGTGACTCGCACACCCGTTTCCCGGTGGGCATTTCGTTCCCGGCCGGTTCGGGCCTGGTCGCCTTCGCCGCTGCCACCGGCGTGATGCCGCTGGACATGCCGGAGTCGGTGCTGGTGCGCTTCAAGGGCAAGATGCAGCCGGGCGTGACCCTGCGTGACCTGGTCAACGCGATCCCGCTGTACGCGATCAAGTCGGGCCTGCTGACCGTGGCCAAGGCTGGCAAGAAGAACATCTTCTCCGGCCGCATCCTGGAAATCGAAGGCCTGCCGGAACTGAAGGTCGAACAGGCGTTCGAACTGTCCGACGCCTCGGCCGAGCGTTCGGCGGCCGGTTGCTCGGTGCGCCTGAACAAGGAGCCGATCATCGAGTACCTCAACAGCAACATCACCCTGCTGAAGTGGATGATTGCCGAGGGTTACCAGGATCCGCGTTCGCTGCAGCGCCGTATCGAGAAGATGGAAGCGTGGCTGGCCAACCCGGAGCTGCTGGAGCCGGATGCCGACGCCGAGTACGCCGCCGTCATCGAGATCGACCTGGCCGACATCCACGAGCCGATCGTGGCCTGCCCGAACGACCCGGACGACGTGAAGACCCTGTCCGAAGTCGCCGGCGCCAAGATCGACGAAGTGTTCATCGGTTCGTGCATGACCAACATCGGTCACTTCCGTGCCGCTGCGAAGCTGCTGGAAGGCAAGCGCGACCTGCCGACCCGCCTGTGGGTGGCCCCGCCGACCAAGATGGATGCCTCGGAGCTGACCAAGGAAGGCGTGTACGGCACCTTCGGCGCCACCGGTGCACGCATGGAAATGCCGGGCTGCTCGCTGTGCATGGGCAACCAGGCGCAGATCCGCGAAGGCTCCACCGCGATGTCGACCTCGACCCGCAACTTCCCGAACCGTCTGGGCCGCAACACCAACGTGTACCTGGGTTCGGCCGAACTGGCTGCGATCTGCTCGCGTCTGGGCCGCATCCCGACCAAGGAAGAGTACATGGCCGATGTGGGCGTGATCGCCGCCAGCGGCGCGGAGATCTACCGCTACATGAACTTCGACCAGATCGAGGAATACCAGGACGTGGCCAAGACGGTCGCTGCCTGAGGGTAGTGCCGGCCGCTGGCCGGCATCCCGTTGAAACGAAGAACCCCCGGTGAAAGCCGGGGGTTTTTTGTGTGCGCCGGGCCAGGTGGCCTAGCCCATGCGCATCGCCGTCCGGGTCTGCTCCTGGGTGTGGTCCTGCTGGGCAACCTGCTGTGCCTGCGATATCTGTTCGGCCTTGGCGAGCGACTGCTCTACGGGTGTACTGATTGCCTCGCTGATCGCGACCGACGACCGCAGGTGTGCCGGATTGGCGAGCGCTCCCTGCACAACGAACATGCGAGGGCCCGAGCCATCGCTGGGTGGATTGCCCAGGACCACATGATCGACGCGTTCCAGGCCGCTGCTCCTGGCCGCCGCAAGCAGGCTGGCCGTCATCCGCTCACTGGTTTCATCGAAGCTGCGCCCGTGCCTGGCATCCATGGCGGATACACCCTCGCGAATCTGCTGGTATAGCGCATGGTCTGGATGGCCTTCCTTCCTGGGATCCAGGCCTGCCTTGTCCAGGGTTGATTCAATGCTCTCCTGCAAAGGATTCCTGGGAGAGAAAGCGGGATTGCGGAGAGAGGGCGAGCCCTTGTCGGTTGCATGCTGGATCAGTTGCTCCCCAGGCTTGAGCGCATTCTGGGTGCGGTGCTCCGCTTCAGCTTCGTGGCGGGCATATGCACCGGCTTCCTCAATGCCGCGCAGGTAATTGACCCCGTCGCGCAGCAGGCCAGGCCCACCGCCGACCAGCACAGTCGCTCCCGCGCGCAGCTGATGAACATCACTGCGGTAGTCGGCAATCCGACGCAGGTCTTCAGGGTCTGTGATCCGGGCCATGGGGTTGTCCAGTACAGACTGTACCGGGCCCTTGTCGGTCATGCGATCAAGGAAATGAACCAATCGGTGGGAGTCACCCAGCTGGACCGCCACGGCGGCGGACATGGCATGGCCACTCTTCATCCCCAGTGTTCCGAGCGAGGCGATGCGTTGGCCCTGCTCGGCGTTGCGCAGAACCTCCAGTTCCCTGGGCAGCGCATACATCTCGACCTTGCCGTAATGAGGGCCACCCGCACTGACCAGGTCGCCTGCCATCACATGGTTGGTGAAGGGCGCCGCATTGGCCGGCTGGCCCTCAGGAAGGCGATACGCCAGCCCGGCAGCACCGTAAGGATTGAATGCGTCGCCGGGGAGGTTGTAGTGGTGTGCAGTGATCTGCGCGAGCGCGCCGCCGAGGGAGTGGCCGGTGACGTGTACAGACCCGGATCCCCTTTCATCAGCCAATGTGATGGCTTGCTTTGTCAGCGCGAGGGCGTCGCCGAGTTGCGCGTTGACTCTGGCGGTGACCATCGCAGCATCGATGCCGCCATCCAGCATGGGCTGACGATCAAATTCGGTGCCGCGGTGGGCGACGATGACTTCGTTGGTTTCCAGGTTGAGGTAGATGGCGCCTTGGTATCCGGTAGAGGAATCCCCGCGGGCGAGAATTTCGTACTCGACCCCGGCGATGATGGCTCGCTCTGGCTCATTTGGATTGACTTTGCGGAATGGCCTGTAAACGTGGTCCGAAATGGCGGCGCTTGCGATCGGGTTCATGGGGCCTCTCCATCAATCCCTCGTCCTATCTCTATTGGGAAGTAGTTTTGGCGATCGGTCAGCGGGAGCCCTTCGAACAAAGTCCGGGACAATGTCCATGCCCACTCTGGGGTTTGTTCAGAAATCCTGGGGGTCAAGGCTTTTTCCACATACGTAGTTGAGCCTTCTTCAACTTCGATCTCTTTGATCAGAGCCGAGGTTGCCGCGTTGATCCTGCGTTCGCCTACCACGAAGGTGAAAGACGCCTTTATCAGGGCTGGCGTCCAAGTGCATGGCCCACGGTCGTAGTAGTCAGCAACTTCCATTCCGTCCTTGAATACGTTGCTGCTGAACTCTGTAGAACTGATGCGTCGCGCTGGGACCTCAACCGTATGCTGATTCGGCTCGTACTGCACCCCCTCCCAATTGTTGACCGGAGGGAGACAGAGTGGGTCTATCTCATACGTGACGAAGACCGAAGGAACGGGGACATCCACGGGTGCATCGTGGACCCGAATCACAATCGGCAGCGCATCCTTGGGCGCAGGATTCTCGCGATAGACCGGGAACGAGCGTTCCTTGTTGCAGCCCGGAACGGCCAGTGTGATCAAGGCGATCAACGCAACATGAGCAAGGCTGGGGACGGGTTTCAGCATGAGCGGTCCATGTCGCTGGTGGAGGTAACACGCGTGTGCGTCGGTACAGCGTTACTACGGAGCATGGTTCTCTGCGCGTGAAACTGCCGACGGGGTCGCCTTGCTCGGTGAACAGCGGAATAGCGGATTACGCCGTAGACGACGGTGCCATGAAGGGCATCTCGGGGCAAATGCGACAGATTGCGCATTTCATGCTGGCTGCATCCCGATGCTCCTTCCTTGCGATCAGGTGGCACGAGGCTTTGTGGCGTATCGTTCATCGGCGTTCCATTGCGCTGCGACGTCTGACTATACGACTGGCCGCAGCTGTGCTCCAAGGCCTCGGCCTTGCGGGCATCTCGGTTGGCGCGATTGGGCCGCGGCAGGATCAAGCCTGCTTTCAGCATTCGATGTGATAGCGGCTGGATCTGCATTGCCCACATGGCGCGGTTGCAGAGGTAACTGCTCCCGTGCACTACGGGAAAGCTGGCACCCGTATCGTGACGGGCGAGGAGGGGCAAGAGGAAGCTCCTGGGAGGGAGCTTCAACACGCGGGGAGGGGAGGGAACGGGAGTGTGCAAGCAGTCCCGTTGAGGCACGAATGGCCGATAGTACTGCCGGATCCAACAAGTGAATTTCACTTCTCTTGGATGTGTCCAGCCGGATACGGAGCCGAGCGTGGGCTCGGCTCTACAGAGGTCCCATCAACCGCGCGCCAATGCCAGCAGCCGCTCGGCAATCCGTTCCAGCGGCACCTGTTCCTCGGCCGCGCCGAGCTTGAACGCGGCACCGGGCATGCCCCAGACCACGCTGGTGGCCTCGTCCTGCACCAGTGTCGGTGCGCCGGCTTGGCGCATCTCCAGCAGGCCACGCGCGCCGTCGTCGCCCATGCCGGTGAGGATGGCGCCGATGGCATTGCCGCCGGCGTTCTGCGCGACCGAGCGGAACAGCACGTCGACCGCTGGCTTGTGCCGGTTCACTGCCGGACCATCATCGACACGGCAGCGCCAGCGCGCACCGTCGCGGATGATCCGCAGGTGCTTGCCGCCCGGCGGCAGGTAGGCGTGGCCGGGCAGTACGGCTTCGCCGTCGCTGGCCTCGCGCACGGCCATGGCCGAGTGGCGGTCCAGGCGCTCGGCGAAGGCACTGCTGAAGCTGGCCGGCAGGTGCTGGGTCATCACCACGGCGGGCGCGTCGGCCGGCATGCCTTCCAGCACCACGCGCAACGCTTCGGTGCCGCCGGCCGACGAGCCGATCGCGATCAGGCGGTCGGTGGTGCGGAACTGCGGCGCGGCGGGGCGCATCGCAGGCGCGGCGTCCAGCAGGAGTTTCGGTGCGGCGGCACGCACCAGCGGGCGGACGCGCGAGCGTGCCGCCATCTTGACCTTGGCGATGATCTCGTCGGCGTAGGCCTGCAGGCCGCGCGCCACGTCCAGCTTTGGCTTGGACACGAAATCCACCGCACCCAACGCCAGCGCCTGCAGCGTGGTGTCGGCGCCGCGTTCGGTCAGCGAGGAGATCATCACCACCGGCAGCGGGTGCAGGCGCATCAGGTTTTCCAGGAAGGCCAGCCCGTCCATGCGCGGCATTTCCACGTCCAGGGTGATCACGTCCGGGGCCAGGCGCTTGATCTTCTCGCGCGCCAGCAGCGGGTCGGCGGCGGTGCCGACCACGTCGATGGACGGATCGCTGGACAGGATCTCGGTAAGCATCTGGCGCACGACGGCGGAGTCGTCGACGATCAGGACCCGGCAGGGGGCGTTGCCGGTCAGGGTCATTCGAACAGCTCCACGCCGCCGGTGACCGGGGCCTTGGACAGGCGCGCACGCACCGCCGATTCGGTCGCGGCCACTTCGGCCTCATGGGCATGCGGTAGGCGCTGCACCACCACGCGGCCGGTATCGGCGAAGAACCAGATCTTGCGCGGATGGATGCCGCACAGGTCCTCGGCAATGATCGGGATGTGCTCGGCCTGCAGGTACTGGCGCACGAATTCGGCGTTGCGGGTGCCGACCGGATTGCTGGTGAAGCCCTTCAGCACGTTGGCACCACCGAACACCTTGGCCTCGATGCGCTTGCGATGTGCGCCGCGCTTGAGCATGTCGTTGATCAGCAGTTCCATCGCATAGCTGCCATAGCGCGCAGGCGCGCCGTCACCGGCGTTGCCCTCGGGCAGCAGGAAATGGTTCATGCCGCCGATCTTCAGCACCGGGTCGCGCAGGCAGGCCGCCACGCAGGAGCCCAGCGTGGTGGTCAGCGCAGTGGTGTCATCGACCACCAGGTACTGGGTCGGCAGCAGCTTGGCGGCGATCGTCTGGAAACGCGCATCCTGGTAGCGCATCACATCGTCGGTACGCAGCGAGGCATTCATGCGCCGGCCTTTGCCGCACGGCGGTACAGGGTGCGGCCGCAGGGCTGGATCAGGTCGGCGGCGTGCAGGTAGTTCTCCGAGTGGCCGGTATACAGCAGGCCGTCGTCAGCCAGGTGCTGCACCAGGCGACCGAGGATGGCGCGCTGGGTCGGCTTGTCGAAGTAGATCATCACGTTGCGGCAGAACAGCGCGTCGAACGGGCCGCCGACGTCGTAGCGCGGGGCGAGCAGGTTCAGCGGGCGGAACTCGATCAGCTCGCGCAGCGCCGGCAACACGCGGCACTGGCCTTCGTTGGGGCCGCTGCCGCGCTGGAAGTAGCGGCGGCGCAGGTCTGGATCGAGGCTGGTGACGCGATCGATGTTGTAGACGCCGCGGCCGGCGGTGGCCAGCACCTGGGTGTCGACGTCGGTGGCGATGATGCGCACCGGAGGCTTCAGCGTGCCGAAGGCCTCGCAGGCAGTGATCGCCATCGAGTAGGGCTCTTCGCCGGTGGATGCCGCGCACGACCACAGCAGCAGCGGCGTGCGGCTGGAGCGCTGCTGCAGCTCCTCGCGCAGCTTGTCGAAGTGGTGCGGTTCGCGGAAGAAGGAGGTCAGGTTGGTGGTCAGGGCGTTGGTGAACGCCTGCCACTCGTCACCGTCTTCCTGCTCCAGATGGTCCAGGTACTGCTGGAAGCTGCGCATGCCCAGCGTGCGCAGGCGGCGCGACAGGCGGCCATAGACCATGTCGCGCTTTGCTGGCGCGAGGGCAATGCCCACGCGCTGGTAGATCAGGTCGCAGACGCGGCGGAAATCACGGTCGGCGAACTCGAATTCGCGCGGGCCGGTAACGATGGGAGTAGGACTTTGCACGGGGGACGTGTCCATCGGCAGAGGCGGCGGCCGCAGCCGCCGCGGGTGGGTCTCAGAATTCCTGCCAGTCGCTGTCGCTGGCGACGAAGGTGCTGGCGTTGCTGCTGCGGCGGACTGGAGCGGGCGTGCTGGTCGGCTGCGGGCGTGCCACGGTGGTGACACGGGCCGGCTCGACACGCGCGGCCACGGCCTTCACTGCGGCGGACACCTGGTTGTCGAGGCGGAAGATCGCCACGGCGTCGGCCAGCTGGCCGGCCTGTTCTTCCATCGCACGTGCCGCAGCGGTGGCTTCTTCCACCAGCGCGGCGTTCTGCTGGGTGGTTTCGTCCATCTGCACCACGGTCTGGTTGACCTGCTCGATGCCCGCCGACTGTTCCTGCGAGGCCGCAGAGATCTCGGCCATGATGTCGGTCACGCGCTGCACCGAGGCGACGATCTCGCCCATGGTACTGCCGGCCTGGTGGACCAGGCTGGAGCCTTCGGCGACCTTGCCGACCGAGTCGTCGATCAGGCCCTTGATCTCCTTGGCGGCGGCGGCCGAACGCTGGGCGAGGGTGCGCACTTCGCTGGCGACCACGGCGAAACCGCGGCCCTGTTCACCGGCACGCGCCGCTTCCACCGCGGCGTTCAGCGCCAGGATGTTGGTCTGGAAGGCGATGCCGTCGATGACCGAGATGATCTCGGCGATCTTCTTCGACGAAGCTTCGATGGCCGACATGGTGGTGACCACCTGGCCCACCACATCGCCGCCCTGCGAGGCGACGCCATGCGCGCCGATGGCGAGCTGGTTGGCCTGGCGGGCATGCTCGGCGTTCTGGCGCACGGTGGAGGTCAGTTCCTCCATCGAAGCGGCGGTTTCCTCCAGATTGGCGGCCTGCTGCTCGGTACGGCGCGACAGGTCGCTGTTGCCGGAGGCGATCTCGCCGGCGGCCAGCGTGATGCTGGAAGCGCTGGCCTGGATCTGGCCGACGATCTGGGTCAGCTGCGCGACGGTGGTGTTGGCATCGTCGCGCATGCGTGCGAATACGCCCTGGTAGTCGCCGTGCATGCGTGCGGTCAGGTCACCTTCGGCGATGGCCGACAGCAGCTGCGAGAGCTTGCCGAGGTTGTCATCGCTGACCGCCATCATCGCGTTGAGGTTTTCCAGCATCAGGCGGAAATCGTGATCGAAGCGCTGCGCATCGCCACGGCGGCTGAAGTCGCCGGCCGCGGCGGCGCTGGCCAGCTGCTTGATCTCGGCGTTGATGCGGCCGAGGTTGGCCTTGACCGTGTCGACGGTGGTGGTCATCGCGGCCTTCTCGCCCGGGTAGCGCGCGATGTCGCGGCTGAGATCGCCGACGGCATACTGCTGCACGACATCCAGCACGTCGTGCAGGGTCTGCACGTGGCCGCCGACCAGGGCGTTGGTTTCCTGCACCATCAACCCGTACTCGCCGGGGAAGGCGCTGGCGTCGATGCGGTAGCTCAGTTCGCCACCGTCGTGGCGGCGCGCCATTTCGCGCTGGCCCGAGATGACCGCATGCAGCTGCTGCTGCATGCCGGCCATGGCGTCCAGCAGGCGGCCGGTTTCGTCATGCGGCTGCGGGCCGATGTGGCTGTCCAGCTTGCCGCCGGCGATGCCTTCGGCCACGGCGGTGGCCTGCTTCAGCGGTACGGCGATGCGGTTGCCGATGATCCAGCTCAGGGCCAGCACGATCAGTACCAGCACGCCACCGGAGACGGCCATGATGGCAGTGAACACCAGCGCCTGCTTCTGCACGTCGTCCATGTAGACGCCGCTGCTGACCACCCAGTTCCAGGGCGCGAACAGGCCGGCATAGGCGACCTTCTCGACGTCGCCCTTGCTGCCTGGCTTGGCCCAGCGGTAGTTGACGAAGCCGCCGCCGGCGCGGGCCGCTTCGACCTGGTCGTAGTAGATCCGCACGCCGTCGTCGGTGCGGAAGTCCTTCATGTCCTTGCCGACCAGGTCCTTGCGGAACGGGTGCATCAGCAGGCGGTAGCCGGTGTCGTAGATGTTGAAGTAGTAGGTATCGTTCTCGGCGCGCATGACCTCCAGCGCCTGCAGCGCGGCGCTCTTGGCGGCCTCTTCGCTGAGCTCGCCGGTACCGGCCAGGCGGTGGTAGTGCTGCAGGATGCCGTAGCTCAGTTCGACCTGGGTCTTCAGCGCGGTCTTGCGGGTCTCGGTCAGGTCCAGGTACTGCATGCGGGCGGCGATCACCGAGAGCGCGATCACGCCGAGCGCGATGAGCAGCGTCAGCAGGTTGAGCTTGCGCCGGACGGAGAGATTGCTGAAGTAGTGTTGCCAGCGATGCAGGAGATTCATCGAGCAGGACCAGGTCGAAGCGGGCGGGCGGCGCCGTGCCGGTCACAGCGGGACAAGCGGTGACAACCCCGTTATCGGCCGCGCGGGCGGGGGATTGAGCTGCGGTGTCCGAACGTATTCAGGTTTCCTTGCAGCGGCGGCTGCGGCGCTGCCTGCGGCAGGCTTTTGGAGCAACAGCAACAGCAACGGCGCTTGGTCGGCGGTCACGGGTTGCGAGGAGGGCCGGGCCAGGGTGGGTTGGCGGGGGACGCCGTAAACCCGTCCCTGGGGGCTTGGCCGCGGCATCCATGCCGCGGACACCCCCGCCAACCCACCCTGGCCCGGCCCATTCGATATTCCGGTGTCGGACGGCAAGAGCGTTGTGTTTCCAGGCGGAAAGAGGGGTCAGATCCGTTTTCCTGCGGAAAACGGATCTGACCCCGGACGCGGTGCGGCTGTTGCTCTTGCTCTTCTTTCTTCAATCCGGGGTGGGTGCGCACGGGAAGTGTCCGTGGCCGGGAGGGTGGATTGCGCAGGGGCGTGAGCCGCATGGATGCGGCGACCGAGCTTACATGGACGTACTTGCAGCGGCCCCTGCGCAGCCCACCCTCCCGGCCAATCCTCAGCAGCCCAGCTTTTCAACCGACCCACCCCGAGGGGCATCGCCGTTGGCTGGATATCCAGATACCCCGTAAACGAAAACGCCCCGGCGCAGGGCCAGGGCGTTCTCGTACGTCAGGTCAGGCAGGCATCAGAACTCCTGCCAGTCCCCGTCGGCCAGTTCGGTGGCCATCGGGCGACCACCGGCGGTGCGGCGGGCCGGCGGGGCGACCGGGGCCGGTGCGGCCGGTGCGGCAGCACGCGGGGCCGGGGCAGCGGCGATGCGCGGGGCAACCACGGTCTCGGCTTCGTCCACCACGAAGATCGACACGGCCTCGCTGAGGTGACCGGCCTGTTCTTCCATTGCGCGTGCGGCGGCGGTGGCTTCTTCCACCAGCGCGGCGTTCTGCTGGGTGGTTTCGTCCATCTGCACCACGGTCTGGTTGACCTGCTCGATGCCGGCCGACTGTTCCTGCGAGGCGGCGGAAATCTCGGCCATGATGTCGGTCACGCGCTGCACCGAGGCCACGATCTCGCCCATGGTGGCGCCGGCCTTGTGCACCAGCGCCGAGCCGTCGTTGACCTTGCCGACGGAGTCGTCGATCAGGCCCTTGATCTCCTTGGCGGCGGCGGCCGAGCGCTGGGCGAGGGTGCGCACTTCACTGGCGACCACGGCAAAGCCACGGCCCTGTTCACCGGCACGGGCGGCTTCCACCGCGGCGTTCAGCGCCAGGATGTTGGTCTGGAAGGCGATGCCGTCGATGACGGAGATGATCTCGGCGATCTTCTTCGACGAGGCTTCGATGGCCGACATGGTGGTGACCACCTGGCCGACCACCTCGCCGCCCTGCGAGGCGACGCCATGCGCGCCGATGGCGAGCTGGTTGGCCTGGCGGGCATGCTCGGCGTTCTGGCGCACGGTGGAGGTCAGTTCCTCCATCGAGGCAGCGGTTTCTTCCAGGTTGGCGGCCTGCTGCTCGGTGCGGCGCGACAGGTCGCTGTTGCCGGAGGCGATCTCGCCGGCGGCCGAACTGATCGCGCGGCTGGACTGCTTGATGCGGGTGACGATCTCGCTCAGCTGCGCGGCGGTGGCGTTGGCATCGTCGCGCATGCGGGCGAACACGCCCTGGTAGTCGCCGTGCATGCGCACGGTCAGGTCACCCTGCGACAGCGCGGCGAGCAGGCCGGAGATCTGTTCGATGCTGCCGGCGTTGGCGTCCAGCAGGCCGTTGATCTGCTGGGCCAACTGCAGGAAGAAGCCTTCCTTGTCGCTGGCGTCGATGCGGCCGGACAGGTCGCCGGCCGCAGCCTGGGCGATCACGCGGGCCACTTCGGCTTCGACCTGCGCTTCCTGGGTGCGGTCACGCCATTCCACCACGTAGCCGACGGTGTCGCCGCCTTCATTGCGGATGGTCGAGACCACCTGGGCGAACTGGGCATCGCCGTACTGCATCGGGCGACGGGCGACGCCGTGTGCCTTCAGGTTGCCCAGCAGGGTCTGGTCCATCTCGCCGCGGTGTTCAAGCACGGTGACCGGCTTGCCGATCAGCGAGGCCTGCGCATCGAAGTCCGGCAGGTCGCGTCGCACGTCGTCCTGGTACTGGCTCAGGGTCTGCTGCAGGGCGCGGTTGCTGTAGACGATGGTGTTGCTGGTGTCGGTCAGGTACACGCCGGTCGAGCTGTAATCCAGTGCGGTACGGATGCGCAGGTTCTCGCGGGCGATGGCCTGGTCGGTTTCGGTGCGCTCGCGCAGGTCGCGCTGCATGCGCTGCATCGCCTGCATCAGTTCGCCCACTTCGTCCTGGCGGCTGACGTCGATGTGGCCATCGAGCTTGCCGCCGGCCACTTCGTTGGCAACCGAGACGGCGCCGCGCACGCTGCCGACCAGGGCGCGGGCAAACAGCCACACCAGCACCAGGCCGAGTGCGGCGCCGCCCAGCAGGGCGATCACGGTCAGCACGGCCGAGGCGGAGTAGGTGGATTCGGCCTCTTCGCGCGAGGCGCGGGCGAGGCGGTTGTCTTCGGCGATCAGCGCTTCCAGCGCCGAGGCGGCCTTGCGGTGCTTGGTGCGGGTTTCGCCGACGAAGGTATCGATGGCGTCGTCCGGCAGGTCCAGTTCCAGCATCTCGGTGACGCTGTCATAGGAGGCCAGGGCGTCCTTCCATTCCTTGGCGAAGGTGTCGAACAGCTTCTTCTGCTGCGGGTTGTCGACCAGTGCCGGATAGCCCTTGATCGACTTGTCCATGCTCTCGCGCAGCTCGACAGCCTGCTTGCGCGCATCGGACTTGACGTCGTCGCTGGCGCGGATCAACTGCTGGTAGGCGGCATTGCGGTATTCGCCCAGCATGCCGCGCATCTCGCCGGCCATGCGGATGCTCTCCATGCGCGAACCGGCCAGCTCGGTGGTGACGTTGTTCAGCGAATGCAGGCCACGATAGGCGACGATGCCCTGCAGCAGCATCACCAGCAGGATGACGCCGAAGGTCAGCATCAGCTTCGGCATCAGTTTCAGGTTGTTGATCCACGGCATGGGCGTTGCAGGCTCCTAAGGCAGACGCGCCCGGGCATCGGGCCCGGTTGCAGCAGGAACCACGCCGGCACCAGGTCCGGCGTGGCTCGACGAACAGCGGATTACTTGATGTTGGCCAGCTTCAGTGCCGACGGCGAGCTGACTTCGATTTCCGCACGCGAAGCGTCGCGCTGGATCTTGCCGATCACGCAGACGGTCTTGCCTTCCAGGGTTTCCAGCGGGAAGGAGAACTTGCCGCGGTTCTCACCGGCGATGCGGGCCGAGAAGGTGTGGCGCGGGAAAGCGCCGCCCATGTACAGGAAGGTCGGCTGACCTTCGGAACCTTCTGCGTAGCGGGCCTTTTCGACCTTGCCACAGACCATGCCGTCCTTGCCGACCGAACGCGGTGCCATTTCCGGCGGGATCATGTCGGCCGACTGGGCGAAAGCGGAGGCGGCGGTGGTGGCCAGGACAGCGGCCGAAACGAACGCAAGCAGGGACTTCATCGAGGGGTATCTCCGGGGATGGTAACGGTCGGGCCGGTCCTGCGCGCTCCTGCGCGACCGGCTTCTGTCCCCCTATCGGCATCGCCGGAGGGAACTGAAGGGTTTTGTGACTGGAACGTGAAGCAGTTCCGTTTGCTCAGGCGGCGACGTCTTCGGCGAGGCTGGCCTGGCCCATGTCGGCGCTGTCGAGCAGGGTCTCGATGTCCAGCAGGATCAGCATGCGATCGTCGTGGGTACCGATGCCGGAGATGAAGCGGGTATCGACGGCGGCGCCGAATTCCGGGGTCGGGCGGATCTGCTCGGCCGACAGCGGGATCACGTCGGAGACGCTGTCGACGACGATGCCGACCACGCGGTCTTCCACGTTCAGCACGATCATCACGGTGAAGGCGTCGTAGCGGGCGTTGTCCAGGCGCAGCTTCAGGCGCAGGTCGATGACCGGGACGATGGTGCCGCGCAGGTTGATGACGCCCTTGATGTAGTCCGGGGCATCGGGCACGCGGGTGACGGCGTCGTAGCCACGGATTTCCTGCACCTTGAGGATGTCCACGCCGTAGTGCTCGTCACCAAGGGTGAAGCTGAGGAATTCGCCACCGGTGCTTGCGGCGGAGCTGGTCTTGTCGTTCATCGAGGGGTCCTGGTTCTGCCGGAAGTCCCGGTGTCAGGCTCGATATCGGCCCCGCCGGGGGGGACTTTAGGTGCCGGGGGAAGGCATCCACGCATGGCGTGGATCTACCGGGGAGGGTGCGTGGATGGGGTCAGATCCCTTTTCAGGGAAAAGGGATCTGACCCCGGCATGCGTTCCAGGGTTGCCGGCCAGCGGTCGGCACTACCGGTCGGACCGCCTCAGAGCTCGCCGTTGCGGCGGGCCTTGCGCTGCCGGTCGATGCGGAAGATGTAGCGCTGGATGGCGCTGTCGGCGCCGCGTGGCAGGCTTTCAAAGCGCATGCCCACGCGCTTGACCTCGATGCCATTGGGCTGGCGCTGCGGCAGCAGGTTGCAGACCACCAGTTCGATATCCAGGTCGGGGCCGTCCGGCAGCGACAACTGCGCCGGATAGCGCTTCTGCAGGCCAAACACCGCGCAGTCATTGGGCACCACCACGGCCAGGCCGCCGCCGCTGATGTCCACCACCCGCATCGACAGCGCTTCTGCCCGCGCTTCGCCGGGCGGCAGCAGCAGCTGCGGCGAATCAGTGACCGGCGTCTCCAGCCGGTACAGTTCGCGGCGCTGCAGGTGCACCAGTTCGTCCGGCAACGGGGCGCGGAAGGCCACATGGCCGTCGTTGTCCACGCGTTGCAGTTCGTGCAGGCGGAAGCGCACCAGCACGCGTTCGAGCTGGGCAAAGCACAGCAGGTGGTCGGCCTGTTCGGCGGCACGGTTGGAGGCTTCCTGCGGGCTGCCATCGAGCAGCAGGAAGTCCTCGTCTTCGTCGAGGTCGAGCAGGGCGGTCGGGAACGAGCGGTCGCGGCCGTCGATATGGGCGTTGATCAACGAACGCTGGTCGATCAGCGAGCGCAGCAGCTGGCGCAGCTGGCGCGGGTTGCGGACCAGGAAACGTTCGTCGGCGGCATCAGCCGCGTGGACATCATGCACTGCAGTGTCGTTGCCGTCGGACATGGAATCTACGGTCAGGGGCGGGCGCCAGCACGCGTTGGCGCGAGGCTCGATGGGGATATCGGCCTCTGCCCCGGATTATGAAGTGAGAATTACATCACTTTCCATGCGTGTGGGGTCGGATTCCTCTTCCGCAGAAAAGGGATCCGACCCCGGATACATCAGAACTCCTGCCAGTCGCCGTCCGCGGCCAGTGCCGGCTGCGCCGCCGAACTGCGCAACGGGCGTGCGGGAGCCGGCTTTGCCGCAGGTGCGGCGGCCGCGACCTGGCGCGGTACCGGTGCTGCCAGCGGGCGTGCCGGAATGGCTGTCGTGCCCTGCGATGCCAGCCTGAAGCGGGCCACGGCTTCACCCAGCTGCACCGCCTGGTCTTCCATCGCACGTGCCGCAGCGGTGGCTTCTTCCACCAGCGCGGCGTTCTGCTGGGTGGTTTCGTCCATCTGCACCACGGTCTGGTTGACCTGCTCGATGCCCGCCGACTGTTCCTGCGAGGCCGCAGAGATCTCGGCCATGATGTCGGTCACGCGCTGCACCGAGGCGACGATCTCGCCCATGGTACTGCCGGCCTGGTGGACCAGGCTGGAGCCTTCGGCGACCTTGCCGACCGAGTCGTCGATCAGGCCCTTGATCTCCTTGGCGGCGGCGGCCGAACGCTGGGCGAGGGTGCGCACTTCGCTGGCGACCACGGCGAAACCGCGGCCCTGTTCACCGGCACGCGCCGCTTCCACCGCGGCGTTCAGCGCCAGGATGTTGGTCTGGAAGGCGATGCCGTCGATGACCGAGATGATCTCGGCGATCTTCTTCGACGAAGCTTCGATGGCCGACATGGTGGTGACCACCTGGCCCACCACATCGCCGCCCTGCGAGGCGACGCCATGCGCGCCGATGGCGAGCTGGTTGGCCTGGCGGGCATGCTCGGCGTTCTGGCGCACGGTGGAGGTCAGTTCCTCCATCGAAGCGGCGGTTTCCTCCAGATTGGCGGCCTGCTGCTCGGTACGGCGCGACAGGTCGCTGTTGCCGGAGGCGATCTCGCCGGCGGCCAGCGTGATGCTGGAAGCGCTGGCCTGGATCTGGCCGACGATCTGGGTCAGCTGTGCAACGGTGGTGTTGGCGTCGTCACGCATGCGTGCGAACACGCCGTTGAACTGGCCTTCCATGCGCGCAGTCAGGTCGCCGGCGGCGATCGACTGCAGCAGCTGCGAGAGCTGGCCGAGGTTGCCGTCGGCCACCTGCATCATGGTGTTGAGGTGCTCGATCATCAGCTTGAAGTCGTGCTGGAAACGCTGTGCGTCGCCGCGCTGGCTGAAGTCGCCGGCTGCGGCCGCTGCGGCCAGCTGCTGGATCTGCGAGTTGATCGCCAGCAGGCTGGCCTTGGCTGCATCCATCGATTCGTGCAGGATCGCGCGGCTGCCCGGCAGGCGGCGGGCGTCCGGGGCGAGGTTGCCGATGGCGTACTGGTTGAGCACGTCGATGGCATCGCGGATGGCGTCCAGGTGCTCGAAGATCACCGTGTTGATGCCGCCGGCCAGCTGGCCATAGACACCCGGGAAATCCTCCGGAATGCGATGGCTGATGTCCGGGCCCGCGTGCATCTGTGCCATCAGCTGGGTCTGCTCGCTGAAGCGGCGCAGCATCGCGGTCATCTCGGCGGTGGCGGCCAGCATCCTTCCGGCTTCGTCCTTGCTGGTGGCCTGGGTGCTGACGCTCAGGTCGCCACGGGCCACCGCCTGGATGGCGTGCACGGCCTTGCCCAGCGGACCCGTCACGGCGCGTGAGATGACCGTGGCCAGCGCGGCGGCCACCAGCGACAGCAGCACGATGCAGCTGACGATGGCGATCATGCTGGTGCGGTGGGTGGCGTTGGCGGCGGCGATCTTGCCGTCCATGAGGCCGGCGATGTGGGTGCCGAGGGTCTTCATCGCGGCGAACAGATCCCGGCGCGCCGGGCGCGACTGTTCGTCGGAGATCTGCTGCGCCAGGGCACCATCACCGGCGGCCACGGCTTCGCGCATCGCTTTGTTGGCGGCGAAGTAGCGCTCCAGCTGCACGTTCGCGGCGCGATAGAGTTCACGCTCCTTGTCCAGCGCCGGCAGCGCCGAGTACGCGGCCAGCTCGTCATGCACGGCCTTGGCGGTGTCGTCCATGCGCTTGTTGTAGTCGGCCACCTTTTCCGGCTGGTCGAGCATGCTCAGCAGGGCCAGTTCGTAGGTACGGAACTCGCCCAGCTGCGAGCGCGCTTCGCCCAGGTGCTGGACCGAGGGAATATCGTTGCCGGCCATTTCGCGGAGCTGGCTGTTGGCTTCGCTCAGGCGCAGCAGGGCGAAGGCGCCGAGGACCAGGGTCATCAACGTGGTGAGCGTGAACCCCACGGCCAGCTTGCGGGCGATGGGCAGATCTTGGAACCACTTCATGCGGGGTGCTCCAGGTGGGCAGGGTGCCGGCGGCGGTGCGCCGGCTGGGGTGGTTGCATCGCGAACGGTGGTGCCCGGTGGGGTTCGGTGACGGCCGTCATTGCGGAATAACGGCGCGTTCCGGGCGGACTTTATGGACGCAGATCACATTCGGCTGCGTAGGGAGGACGGCGCGAAAGTGCTGCAGTGGCGGGGCTTTCGCTTGCGTGGCGTGGTTGCGAACGAAACCAGCGCGGCGACGGAGATCACGGAATGGGTTCGGGCGCGGATCTGACCCCAGCCACACATTGCTGGAGCGCACGCAAACAAAAACCGCCGCCCCGAGGGGCGGCGGTCCAGTGCACGCATGCTGCGTGGATCAGGCGGCCTGCGGCATCCGCAGCGAACGCACCAGCCCGCCGATGTCGACGATCAGCGCGACGCGGCCGTCGCCGAGGATGGTGGCACCGGACACCCCGCCGATGCGGCGGTAGTTGTTCTCGATGTTCTTCACCACCACCTGCTGCTGGCCGACCAGTTCGTCCACTTCCAGTGCGATCTTCTGGCCATCGCCTTCGACCACCACCACCAGCGATTCGCTGCCGGGTGCGCGGTTGCCGTAGCCGTAGTACTCGCTCAGCGACAGGATCGGCAGGTACTCGCCGCGCACGCGCAGCACGCGGCCTTCGCCGGCCATGCTGCGGATGTCTTCGGCCTGCGGCTGCAACGCCTCAAGCACATAGGCCAGCGGCAGGATCAGGGTTTCACCGGCCACCGCCACGGTCATGCCATCGAGGATGGCCAGGGTCAGCGGCAGGCGGATCAGCGTGCGGGTACCGGCGCCGAGGCTGCTTTCGATCTGCACCTCGCCCCCCAGCGCCTGGATGTTGCGGCGGACCACGTCCATGCCGACGCCACGTCCTGACAGGTCGGTGACCGCATCGGCAGTGGAGAAGCCCGGCTGGAAGATCAGGTCCCAGACCTGCGAATCGGTCGGGTTGTCCGGCACGGCCAGGCCGCGTTCGTGGGCCTTCGCCAGGATCTTGGTGCGGTCCAGGCCGCGACCGTCGTCGCTGACTTCGATGACGATGTGGCCGCCCTGATGCGAGGCTGCCAGGGTGATCGTGCCGGTTTCGTCCTTGCCTGCACCGCGACGCACGTCGGGCATTTCCAGGCCGTGGTCGATCGAGTTGCGCACCAGGTGCACCAGTGGATCGGCGATCTTTTCGATCAGGCCCTTGTCCAGTTCGGTGCCTTCGCCGACGGTGCGCAGGCGCACCTGCTTGCCGAGGCGGCTGGACAGGTCACGGACCAGGCGCGGGAAGCGGCGGAACACCGCATCGACCGGCAGCATGCGCACGCCGATCACCGCTTCCTGCAGGTCGCGGGTGTTGCGTTCAAGCTGGTCCAGGCCGGCGAACAGGCTCTCGGCGTGGACCGGGTCCAGCGCGTGCGAGACCTGCTTGAGCATGGCCTGGGTGATGACCAGTTCGCCGACCAGATTGATCAGCGCATCGACCTTGTCCACGCTGACGCGGATGGAGGTTTCTGCTTCCTGGCTGGCACCCCCGCTGGCGGCAGGCGCGGCGGGAGCCGACGGCGCCGCTGCCGCCGGAGCGGGAGCGGCCGCGGCCGGTGCCTGGGTCGCCAGGCTCGGCGGCGCGGCCGGACGGATGTCCAGTTCGCAGTCGTCCAGCACCCAGGCGAAGGTGTCTTCGATCTTGCTGCGCGGCACCTTGCCGACCAGGCCCAGGTCCCACGCCAGGTGGGCCTCGAGCGGATCAAGCTGGGCGAAGCCCGGCAGGCGGTCCATGCGCGCGGCGACCTGCAGCGAACCCAGATGTTCAAGTTCGCGGATGATGCGCAGCGGGTCGTTGCCACTCATGAACAGTGACGGCGCCGGGGTGAAGCCGATCTGCCAGGCTTCCGGCGTATCGTCCACCTTGGCTGCGGCGGACGCCGGGATATTCGCTGCGGCCTGGCCGGAAAGAACCGCTTCCAGACGCGCCTTTACCGCAGCGACTGCGGCGGGGTCGGCGGCCTGACCGTGTTCGGCTTCGCGCAGCAGGGCGCGCAGCACGTCCACCGAGGACAGCATGGCGTCGACGGCGTGGCCTTCCAGTGCCCGCTTGCCGGCGCGCAGCTCATCGAGCAGCGTCTCCAGCACGTGGGTCAGGCCGGCGATCGCGTCGAAGCCGAAGGTGCCGGCGCCGCCCTTGATCGAGTGGGCAGCGCGGAACACCGAATTGATGATCTCCGCGTCCTGCTGCCCCGATTCCAGGGCCAGCAGGCCAGCCTCCATCGCGTCGAGGCCTTCGCGGCTCTCCTCGAAGAAGGTGGCGTGGAAGCGTTGCAGGTCCATGCTCATGGCAGTGGTGGTCCGGAAGCGAAGAGGGGGAGCGGTGCCGGGCGATCAGCCCAGCACTTTCTGCACGGTGGCGACCAGCTGTTCGGGATTGAACGGCTTGACCAGCCAACCGGTAGCGCCGGCGGCCTTGCCTTCGGACTTCTTGTCGGCGGCCGATTCGGTGGTCAGCATCAGCAGCGGGGTGAACTTGTAGTCCGGCAGCTGGCGCAGCTCGCGGATCAGCGCGATGCCATCCATGTTCGGCATGTTGACGTCGGTGACCACCGCATTGAAGCGCTGGCCCTTGGCGCGACCGAGCGCGACCGCGCCGTCTTCAGCTTCTTCGACGGCAAAACCGGCCGAGGTGAGGGCGAAGGACACCATCTGGCGCATCGACGCCGAATCGTCCACCACCAAGATACGTGCGCTCATGCAGCGTTCTCCACAGATTTCAGGTTGTCATGGGTTACGTCCAGGCCCAGGGCCTGGGTGACGCCCAGCAGGCGCGCGGCGTCACGGAAGGTTGCGGTGCAACCGTGGAAGCCGGTGCCCAGGCCTGCCTCGCGGCGGGCCTGCACGAACGCACACAGCACCTGTACGGCGGCCGTGTGGATGCGGGCGACCTGGCTGGCATCCAGGGTCAGCTCGCCTGCCTGCTCCACCAGGGGGGCGAGGCGGTTCTTGAGCTCGGTAGTGCTCTCGATGCCGAGATCCCCACCCAGTTCGACAGTGCTCATCGTTGCTCCGGACAAACGGTTCCGTGATCCATAACGGCACCCCGGTGGGGTTCTTTAGAAGAATCGACGCGGTGCGTCGATGCGGTGCTTTTCGGGTCGCCCTTGAAAAGGGGACGGAGGGGATTAGGTCGCAAACGGCCGCGCCGCTCTGCGATTGCCAGTAGCAACGGCGACCGCGCAGTGGGGACGTAAGGGGTTGATCCAATGGATCAATTCCTTGCGTCCCCGACAGGCATCGCGTCGACGCTAAGCGCCGAGCCAGCTGCGACTTAATCCCCTCCGTCCCCTTTTTCCGTTGCGGCTCAGCTCAACAGCCGGGTGGCGTCGAGCAGGATCATCGGGCGCTGGCTGACCCGGGCCACGCCTCGGAACAGGTCGTTGGAGATCTGGCAGATGCGCGCGGTATCGGGTGGCTCGATCTGCGAATCGGTGAGGTTGGCGACATCTTCCACTGCCGACACGCGCAGGCCGATGGTCTCGCCGTCTTCTTCCAGCACCACGATGCGGGTCTGCGCGTCGTCCTCGGCGGCGGCCGCGCCCAGGTGCAGGCCCAGGTCCATCACCGGGACCACCTGGCCGCGCAGGTTCATGATGCCCAGCATGGCTGCAGCGGTGCCGCGCAACGGCAGCAGCGGTACCGGCAGCACGACCTCCTGGACCTTCAGCAGTTCCAGGGCATAGGCCTGGGTGCCGCAGCGCAGGCGCAGCCAGCGCGAGGTGCGTTCGCCGGCACGACGGTTCTGCGGGTGCGGGCTGCGGGCCGGTTGGTGGGCCTGCGCCTGCAGCTCCTGCCAGGTGCCGGGGCGGTTGCCTGCGGGTGCATCGACGGCGACGCGCGGCGGCGGTGTGGCGGCAGCGCGTGCGGCCGGGGCCGGTGCAGGACGTGCCGCCGGTGCTGCCACTGGCGCTGCGACCACGGCGGGCGGCGGCGTGGGAACGTCTTCGCCACCGGCGGCCGCCTCGAAGGCGGCCTGCAGGCCAGGGCTGTCGGTGTGGGCGAGACGATGGCTGTCCGCCGGATCGGTCTCGTAGATCACTTCGTCCGGCAGATCGTCCCAGGTGGGTTCCGGGCCGGTGTTCGCAGCAGCCGCAGCGGGTGCCGGCGCGGTTTCGTGGATGACTTCGTCGGGCAGGTCATCCCAGGTCGGCTCGCGTTCCGTGGTCGCGGTGCTGGCCGGTGCGGCGGCGGCCTCGAAGGCCGCCTCCAGTGCAGCCTCATCCGCGGCCGGGGGCGCGACGACGGCGTCCGTTTCGTAGATCACTTCGGCCGGCAGATCGTCCCAGGTGGGTTCGCGTTCTGCATCGATCACGCTGACGGGCGCGGAGGCGGCATCGAAAGCGGCTTCCAGCGCGGCGTTGTCCACGGCAGGGGTAGCGGCAACGGTCTCGGGTTCGGTTTCGTAGATCACCTCGGCCGGCAGGTCATCCCAGGTCGGCTCGCGCTCGGCGGCGGCTTCGGTCGCCTTGGCCGGGGCGGCGCTGATCGGCGCGGGCACGGCAGCGGCGGCCGGCGCGATCGCCTCGCCCAGCAGTTCGTCCAGGTAGTCGTCGAGGATGCCGGTGCTGTTCATGCGGCCTGCTCCAGGGCGCGGGCATCCTCGCCGAGGATCCAGTTCAGGGCGCGCCGGTAGGCGGCCAGGCCGCGGCCCGGGTAGTCCTCGCCGACGCTCGGCAGGGTCAGGCCCGCCGCGTTGCTGATGCGGGTGTCGATCGGAATCGCGTCTTCCCACACGCGGCTGCCATGGCGGTCCTGCATGGTGCGCAGCGACTCGTTGCCGGCGCGGGTGCGTCGGTCGAACAGGGTCGGCAGGATCGAGATCGGCAGCGGCCGGCGACGCGAACGCTCGACCATCTCACCGGTGCGGACCATGCCATCCAGGCCGTGCAGGGCCAGCGGCTCGGCCTGGGTCGGAATGATCAGGCGATCGGCGGCAGCCAGGGCGTTGATCATCAGCAGGCCGAGGGTCGGTGCGCAGTCCAGCAGGATGTAGTCGTGCTGGCCCTGGTGTCGCGCAAGCGCGTTCTGCAGGGCCAGGCCGAGGCCGGGCTGGTTGGCGCTGCGGCGTTCCAGCGTGGCCAGCGCCGACTGTGCGCAGACGTAGTCCAGGCCGTGGATGTTGCTGGCATGGCACAGGCTGGCAAGGTCGGCGGGCGGTGCGCCGAACAGTTCCAGCACGCCGGCCGGCGGCGGATCCACCGGCACGCCGAAGGCGCGGCTGAGCGAGGCATGCGGATCAAGGTCGATCAGCAGCACGCGATGGCCGAGCGCGGCCAGCCCGCGGCCGAGGGCGAGGGTGGTGGTGGTCTTGCCGACTCCGCCCTTCTGGTTGGCGACTGCCCAGATGCGCATCGGGTTACTCCTTCATTGCCGGGGGAACGGCGGCGCCGACGCGGCTGCCAGCCGGCACCGGCGGCAACGTCACCGGTGCGATGGGGGAGGTGGGGGCGCTGGCCGGCGTTGCTGCGGCCTGTTCGGTGGCGGTGCTGTCGGTGGCGCCGGTGGCCGCGTTCAGGCGCTGGCCCAGCGGATCCACCGAGTGCGATGTGTCGGCCAGGATGATGACCATCACCCGGCGGTTGCGGTTGCGGCCCTGCGCACTGTCATTCTCTTCGCGCGGGCGGAACTGGCCGTAGCCGACCATCGCCAGGCGCGACGGCTGCACGCCCTGGTCGGCGAACAGGTGCACCACGCTGGCGGCGCGTCCGGCCGACAGCTCCCAGTTGGACGGGAAGGTGGCGGTGGCGATCGGCACGTTGTCGGTGTGGCCTTCCACGCGCACGCTGTTGGGTACGTCGCGCAGCACCTCGGCCAGGCTGGCCAGGGTCTGCCGTGCGTGCACGTCCAGCGCGGCCGAGCCGGTCGGGAACAGGATGTCGCTGTTGATCTCGACTTCGATCCACAGCTCGGTGCGGCGCACGCTGATCATGCCGCGGTCGATCAGCGGCGCCAGCGCGGCGGTGAGGCGGTCGGCGATGGTGTTGAGCTGGCGCTCGGCGCGCGCGATCTGTTCCTGGTTGTGTACCGAAACCGGCATGCGCATCTGCGAGGCCATCGACGGCAGCAGGGTCGGGTCGTGCGAGGGCGCCGGTGCGGACGGGCCGACCTTGGTGCCGGACTTGATCACCGACGGGCTGTCCCAGCCGCCGCCCTGCACCTGCTTGTTGCCGACCTGCACCGGATTGATCGTGCGCGGTGCGCCACCGAAGGCATCGGTGAGGGCGTCGGCCATGATCCGGTACTTGCCCTCGTTGACCGAGGAAATCGCGTACATCACCACGAAGAAGGCGAGCAGCAGCGTCATCAGGTCGGCATAGGGGATCGCCCATGCTTCGTGGTTGGCGTGCTCTTCGTGGTGCTTGCGGCGGGCCATGTCAGTGCAGGAAGCCGGAGAGGTTGGTTTCGATGTTGCGCGGGTTCTCGCCCTGGGCGATCGAGATCAGGCCTTCGATGACCATTTCGCGGTCGCGCGTGTTGTGCGAGATCACACTCTTGAGCTTGGCCGAGATCGGCAGGAACAGCAGGTTGGCCGAGGCGATGCCGTAGATCGTTGCGGTGAACGCAGCGGCGATGCCGTGGCCGAGCTTGCTGGGGTCGGCCAGATTCTTCATCACCGCGATCAGGCCGAGCACGGCACCGATGATGCCGAGCGTCGGTGCATAGATGCCCATCGCCTCGAACACCTTGGCACCGGCCTGGTCCTGGTGTTCCTGGCTGCCCAGTTCGATTTCCAGCATGTGCCGCATCGATTCGGGCTCGACACCGTCCACCAGCAGCTGCAGGCCCTTGCGCAGGAAGGGGTCCTGCTGTGCTTCCACCTGCGATTCCAGGCCCAGCAGGCCCTGGCGGCGGGCGATGTTGCTCCACTCGACGATCTGCTGGATCAGTTCGCGACGGTCGCTGTGCGGCGGGCGCACGACCCAGCGCACGATCTTGAACGCATGCTTGAACACCGCCGGCGACGTATGCAGCAGGATCGCGGCCACGGTGCCGACGATGACGATCACGAACGCCGCAGGCGACCACAGGGACGCCAGGCCGGCGCCCTTGAGGATGCTGCCGCCGACCAGCGAGGCCAGGGCGAGAAAGAGTCCAATGAGGCTGAGTCTATCCATGGATCCGGTATCGGCTTGTATGAATGGGACTTGAGACACCGGTACGGGCTACTGGTGCGACTTCACAGTTTTACGGGTTCAGCAAGCGGGTCAGTCGTGCGGGCTGCGCAGGCCGTCCACATCCAGGATCAGCGCCATGCGACCATCGCCGATCAAGGTTGCACCGGCGTAACCGCGCAGGCCGCGCAGGGCTTTCGGCAGTGGCTTGATGACCACTTCCTCGCGCCCGCGCACCTGGTCCACGACCAGGCCGAAGCGCGCTTCGCCGGCCTGCAGCACCACGATGGTCAGCAGGGTCGACGCGGCGGGCGTCACATCCAGCCACTGGCGCAGATCGACCAGTGGCAGCGTGTGCGAACGGCGGTCGAGCACGGCGCGGCCATCGAACCAGCCCAGCGAGGTGCGCGGTGCGTGCAGCACTTCCATCACGCGCGCCAGCGGCAGCGCATAGACGTCCTCGCCGGCCTGCACCAGCAGGGTCGGCAGGATCGCCAGAGTGAGCGGCACGCGGATCAGGAAGCGGCTGCCGCGGCCCAGCTCCGACTGGATCTGGATCTGGCCACTCAGTTCGCGGATGCGCGACTGCACCACGTCCATGCCAACGCCCCGGCCGGAAATATCCGTGACCTGCTGCTTGGTCGAGAAGCCGGGCAGGAACACCAGGTGCAGGCACTCCTCGCTGCTCAGGCGGGCGGCGGCCTCCGGATCGATCAAGCCCTTCTCGCGCGCCTTCGCGCGCAGCTTTTCCGGGTCGATGCCGGCGCCATCGTCCTGCACCTCGATGCTGACGTAGTCACCTTCCTGCTGTGCCGACAGCCGCACATGGCCGATCCGCGGCTTGCCCTGCGCTTCGCGCAGGTCGGGCATTTCCACGCCATGGTCGATGGCGTTGCGGACCAGGTGCACCAGCGGGTCGGCCAGCGCTTCGACCAGGTTGCGATCGAGCTCGGTCTCGGCGCCGATCAGCTCCAGGTCCACTTCCTTCTTCAGCGAGCGGGCGACGTCGCGGGCGACCTTGGGGAAGCGCGAGAACACCTTGCCCACCGGCTGCATGCGGGTGCGCATCACCGCCGACTGCAGGCGCGCGGTGGCGATGTCCAGGGTGGACACGGCGCGGTCCAGCTCCTCGTCGCGCAGGCGCGCACGCAGGGTCTTGAGCCGATTGCGCGACAGCACCAGTTCGCCGATCAGGTTGACGATCGCGTCCAGGCGCTTGGTGTCCACGCGCACGGTGTGTTCGGCTTCGGCCAGCGGTTTGGCGGCCGGCTTGGCCGCCGGTGCCGGTGCGGCCGCCGGGCGCGGGGCAGCGATCGGTGCCGGTGCCACCACAGCTGTGGCCTTGGCGCCGGGTGCGGCGCCGCCGTGCAGCTGGTCGAGCAGGGCTTCGAACTCGTCTTCGCTGATCAGTCCGTCGTCGGCCTTCTTTGCCGGCGCCACCGCGGTCGGTGCGTTGCCGCCGTGCAGCTGGTCGAGCAGGGCCTCGAATTCGTCGTCGGTGATCAGGTCGCCAGCACCGGCCGCCGGTGCGGCGGCAGCGGCGGCGGGCGCGGCGGCGCCGCCATGCACATCGAACTGGGCGATCAGGTCCGGCGGTGCATAACCCGGTTCGGTGCCGGAAGACACGGCGTCCAGCATTGACTGCAGGTAGTCCAGCGATTGCTGGGCAGCGTCGAAGTGGTGGGCCTGCAGCACGGCCTGGCCGGCGCGTGCGGCGCCCAACGCTTCTTCAGCGGCGTGGCACAGCTCGACCATGGCGGTGACGCCAAGGAAGCCGGCGCCGCCCTTGAGCGTGTGGTAACCCCGGAACACCGCGTTGAGCTGTTCGGTGTCCTGCGGTGCCTGCTCCAGCGACACCAGCTGTTCGCCGAGGCGATCCAGGATTTCCTGTGCCTCGATGATGAAATCGGCAGTGATGTCGTCGGATACCGCGCTCATGCTTACAGCCCCAGATCCGACAACAGGTCGTCGGCGTCGTTCTGCGAGACCGCGTGGCGGTCCAGTCCTTTCAGTGCCGGCCCGGCCAGTTCCGGGTCGGTGCGATGCTGTTCCGGCGGCAGGCCGAGTGCGCCGAAGCCTTCGTGCACGCGGCGGACGATGCCGACCACGCGACGGATGATCTGACCGGTCAGGTCCTGGTAGCTCTGGGTCAGGGCGATCTCGGTCAGGTTGTGGCGGATGCGCTCGAGCTGGGCGTCCTGGCCCGGCTGCAGGCCTTCGGCGCGCAGCTGTTCGGTCAGGCTGCGGCACTCCTCGGCCAGGTCCAGGGTACGGTGGGTGGCCTGTTCGGTCATCGCCACCACGTGGTCCAGGCGTGCGCAGGCATCGTCCAGTTCGCCGGCCTCGCTGGGCACGGTCGGCAGTTCACCCAGGGCCTGGCCCAGCTCGCGGGCCAGCCGCGAGAGGCCGCTCATCATCGGCTGCGTGCGCAGCGCGACCAGTCCGTCGATGCGTTGCCGCCACGCGGCTTCGTCACCGGACTCCAGTGCGTCCAGGGCCTCCTGCAGGCGCAGGGCGAGGGCGTTCTTGTCGACCGTGGTATCCATCAGGCGCTGGCCGCCAGGCGTTCGAAGATCTTGCCCAGCTTCTCTTCCAGCGTCTGTGCGGTGAACGGCTTGATGATGTAGCCGTTCACGCCGTTCTGGGCCGCTTCGATGATCTGCTCGCGCTTGGCTTCGGCGGTGACCATCAGCACCGGCAGGGTCTTCAGCTTGGCGTCGGCACGGATCGCCTTGAGCAGCTCGATGCCGGTCATCACCGGCATGTTCCAGTCGGTGACCACGAAGTCGAACGGCTGGCTCTGCAGCAGCGACAGTGCGGCATGCCCGTCCTCGGCTTCGGCGGTGTTGGTGAAGCCCAGATCGCCCAGCAGGTTCTTGACGATTCGACGCATGGTCGAGAAGTCGTCGACGATCAGGATGCGCATGTTCTTGTTCAAAGCAGAGTTCCTTTGTTGTTCATTCCGGGCGGCCGGGGGCAGCCGCCTCGGGGATGTTCATTCTTCGAGGCCAGCGTCGACGGCCTCGAATATCTTCAGCCGGCCGCGCAGGCGCAGCACGGCCTGACCATGGATCTGGCAGACCCGCGACTCGCTCACGCCGAGCACCGCGCCGATCTCCTTCAGGTTCAGTTCCTGCTCGTAGTAGAGCGAGAGCACCAGCTGTTCGCGCTCGGGCAGGTGGCCGATGGCCTTGCCCAGCTCGCGACCGAATTCGCCGCGCTCCAGCACCTGCTGCGGGGTCGGGCCACCCTGGGCGACCGTGTCCAGCTCGCCCTGGTCTTCGATGCGCGATTCCAGGCTCAGCACCTGGCCACGCGCGGCGTCTTCCATCAAGCGCAGATACTCGGGCAGCGGCATCTCCATCGCGGCGGCGACTTCGGTCGCGCTGGCAGCACGACCGCTGCTCTGTTCCAGGCGGCGGATGGTGGCGGCGGCATCACGTGCACGGCGGTGCACCGAGCGCGGCACCCAGTCGCCACGGCGGATCTCGTCGATCATCGAGCCGCGGATGCGGATCGAGGCATAGGTCTCGAACGACGCGCCCTGGTCGGCGTCGTAGCTGCGCGAGGCTTCGATCAGGCCCATCATGCCGGCCTGGATCAGGTCGTCGACTTCGACGCTGGCCGGCAGGCGCGCGGCCAGGTGGTGGGCGATGCGCCGCACCAGGTCCGAGTGCTGGGCGATGACCTCGTTGGCCGCCGAGCGCTGGACTTCCCTGTACTGGGCTGCGCCTTTCATGCGGCCACCCCGCGCTGCTTGAGAATGCGTTCGAGGAAGAACTCGACACCGCCACGCGGTTCGGTCGGTGCCTGCCAGCGTGCGGTGCGGCGCGCGATCTCGGTGATCGCCAGCGCCGAAGGGCTGGACGGATAGGCCTTCACCACCGGCTGCTGGCGCTGCACCGACAGGCGCAGCCAGTCATCCTGCGGCACGCAGCCCAGATAGTTCAGCGAGACATCGGCGAGGAACTTTTCGCAGACGCGGGTCAGCTTCTCGTACAGCACGCGGCCCTCGTTCGGGTCGCGCACCATGTTGGCCACCACCTGGATGCGGTCCACGCCGCGCTCGCGCGACAGCACCTTGATCAGTGCGTAGGCGTCGGTGATCGAAGCCGGCTCATCGCAGACCACCACCACGGTGTCCTGCGCGGCCTGGCAGAAGGTCAGCACGCCGTCGGTGATGCCGGCGGCGGTATCGACCACCATGATGTCCAGCTCGCGTTCCAGTTCGGAGAACACGTTGACCAGGCCGACATGCTCGGCCGGGGCCAGCTCGGCCATGTGCCGGCGGCCGGATGCGGCCGGGACCACCAGCACGCCGTTCGGGCCTTCGACGATGACGTCGTCCAGCGAACAGCGGCCGGCAACCAGGTCGGCCAGCGTAAAGGTGGGGTTCAGCCCCAGGATCACGTCGATGTTGGCCAGGCCAAGGTCGGCGTCCAGCAGCAGCGTGCGCTTGCCCATGCCGGCCAGCGCCACGGCCAGGTTGGCCGACACGTTGGTCTTGCCCACGCCGCCCTTGCCGCCGGTCACGGCAATGGTGCGCACAGGGCCGAGCGGCTCGCTGCGGGTGGCCGACAGCGGGAAGGTCTTGGTCAGCTTGGCGTACTCACGCGACGGCATGGTTCAACTCCGGGTTGCAGGGCATATCGGCCGCTCGGCGCAAATCTTCAAGGCGAAGTACAAGATTGGCTGCACTGGCCCGGTGCAGGTCCTCCGGAACGTCCTGGCCATCGGTCACCCAGGTGATCGGCAGGGCGTGGTCCACGGCCACCGACAGGGCGTTGCCGAAGCGGCCGGTCTCGTCCAGCTTGCTCAGCACCAGGCCCTGCAGGTTGGCCGCGCCGAAGCGGCGCACCACCTCGTCCATGTCGCCGAAGCTGGTGTTGGCCGGCAGCACCAGCAGGGTGCGGACCTGGCGCGCAGCGCGCAGCCACTGCAGCTGGGCGGCCAGGGCACGGTCGCGCGGGCCCAGGCCGGCGGTGTCGATCAGCACCAGCTTGTAGTCCTTCAGGCGCTCCAGCAGCTGGTCCAGGTCGGTGCCGCTGTTGGCCTCGTGCACGGCGATGCCGAGCTGGCGGCCGTAGCCATACAGCTGCTCACGGGCGCCGATGCGGGTGGTGTCGGTGGTGACCAGGGCGACGTCACGCGGTGCGTGCTTCTCGGCGAAGCGCGAGGCCAGCTTGGCGATGGTGGTGGTCTTGCCGGCGCCGGTCGGGCCGACCAGGGCGATCACACCACCTTCTTCCAGCGGGTCGACCGGGGCGATCGGCAGCTTGCGCGAGATCAGCCCCAGCATCAGGCCGCGGCCGCGGTGGGCCTCGGTCTCCAGCGGGATCTGCATGGCCACGTCGCGGGCCAGGCCGGCGTCGAAGCCGTATTCGTCCATCAGGTCCAGCGCGGTGGCGCGCACCGGGCAGCCACGCAGGCGCTCATCGGTGAAGCGGTTCATCTCGCGCTCGATCACCTGGCGCATGCCGGCCACTTCCTGGCGCAGCTGGCGGATCTCGGCGTCGTCCTGGGCGACCACGGTCAGCGTCGGTGCCGGGGCCAGCACGGGGGCCGGGCTGGTCTCGACAGCGGCTTCGACTGCTGCCGGTTCGCTGGCGGCGATCTCGGGCTGTGCATCGGTCACGGCAGCGGTCGGCAGCGGCGGCGGCTGCACGGCCGGGGCCGCGCTTTCGTGATGCGCCTCGTGCGGCGGGTCGATCTGGAAGCGGGCGCGGTTGGCCGGCGTGGCGCTGGCGGGTGTCGGTGCGACGATGGCTTCGGCGAACGGGGCGAAGATCTGTTCCGGCAGCGCCGGTTCGTTGACGGCGGCACGCGCCAGGGTGGCGGCGAAGCCGGTGCTGCCGCGGGTCGGCACGATCTCGTCGGCGCTGTCCAGGGTGCGGCCGGTGGCACCGACGGCGGCGCGGGCGAGGGCGGCGACGGCCGAGGTGGTGGCGGCGACCGGTTCCGGCGCCGGGGTGCTGCTGCGGCGGCGGGTGACGGCGGCGATCACCGCGTCGGCGGCGGTGCGCGGCTTGGGGGCCGGCGGCGGTGCGACGTCACGGCGCGAGGCTTCCAGTGCGCGCTGCACGGCGCTCTCGTCGTAGTTGGCGGCGGCGACGATCTCGATGCCTTCCTCGATCCGGCGGTTGGACAGGATCACGGCGTCAGGACCATGTTCCTTGCGCACCAGGTTCATGGCCGAGCGCATGTCGGCGGCGACGAATCGTTTGATTTTCATGCTGTGGTCACGGGACGAAGACGGCGGGGTGGCGGTCGGAGAACTCGGGTGGTCGGTGGTCTGCACGGTGCGGGTTCCCCTTGGTATCTGTCTGTTGCGTTGGTTCGAAAGTGGTGTCTGTTTTCTGGCGCATCGGAGGGCGGCGTCAGCTGATCGTTCCGACCAGCTTCAGGCGCTTGTCCTCCGGCACCTCGCTGTAGGCCAGGACCGACAGCGACGGAACGCTGTGGCGGACCAGGCGGGCCAGCGCGGCGCGCACCGGGCCAGGTACCAGCACGACCGCGGGCTCGTTGCGGGCTTCCTGCTTGCTGACACATTCGGCCAGGCTCTGGTGCAGTCGCTCAGCGAGTCCGGGTTCCAGCGCGGCGCCGTTGCCCTGCGTGGACTCCTGCAAGACACGTTCCAATTGCGGGTTGAGGGTGAACACCGGCAGCTCCGCCGACATTCCGGCGATCTCCTGCACGATGAAGCGGCCCAGCGCGGTGCGCACGGCGGCGGTCAACACGGCCGGGTCCTGGCTGCTGGGCGCATGTTCGACCAGCGCTTCGGCGATCTTGCGCAGCTGGCGGATCGGAATGCGCTCCACCAGCAGGTTCTGCAGCACGCGCACCACCGCCGACAGCGGCAGCGCCTTCGGCGTCAGATCTTCGACGAGCTTGGGCGCGCTCTTGGCCAGGTTGGCCAGCAGGTGCTGCACTTCTTCGTGGCCGAGCAGTTCCGGCGCGTGCTCGCGGATCAGGTGCGACAGATGGGTGGCGACCACGGTGGCCGGATCGACCACCGTGTAACCCAGCGTTTCGGCCTGGGCGCGCTGGTGCGGCTGGATCCAGGTGGCATCCAGGCCGAACGCGGGGTCCTTGCCGGCGATGCCTTCCAGCGCGCCGAGCGCGCTGCCCGGGTCCAGCGCCAGCTCGCGGTCGGGGTGGATCTCGGCGGTGGCCACCGGCACGCCGTGCACCAGCACGCGGTAGCCATTGGCCGGCAGTTCCAGGTTGTCGCGGATGTGCACCGACGGGATCAGGAAGCCGACGTCCTGGGTCAGCTTGCGCCGCACGCCCTTGATGCGTGCCATCAGTTCGCCGCCCTGGTTGCTGTCCACCAGTGGGATCAGCCGGTAGCCGACCTCCAGGCCCAGCGGATCGACCGGGCGCAGTTCGTCCCAGCTCAGTTCGGCGGTCGGTGCGGGTGCGGCCGGGCGGCCGAGCGCGTTGAGCGCGGCAGCATCGGTGCCAGCGCCCGCCGCATCGGCAGCCGGGGCCTTGCCCTTGCGGTACACCTTCCAGGCGATGAAGCCGAGGATCGCGGACAGCGTCAGGAAAGCGACGTTGGGCATGCCCGGCACCAGGCCGACCACGCCGATGATGCCGGCGGTGATCGCCAGCGCTCGGTACTGGCCGAACACCTGGCCGGTCATGGCCTGGGCCATGTCCTGCGAGCGCGAGGCGCGGGTGACCAGCATGGCCACGGCACTGGAGACCAGCAGGGCCGGCAGCTGCGCCACCAGGCCGTCACCGATCGACAGCAGGGTGTAGGTGGCAGCGGCTTCGCCGAACGGCATGCCATGCTGCAGCACGCCCACGGCCAGGCCGCCGAGCATGTTGATGAACAGGATCAGGATGCCGGCGATTGCATCACCGCGGATGAACTTGCTGGCACCGTCCATCGCACCGTAGAAGTCGGCTTCCTCGCGGACCTCCTCGCGGCGCAGCTTGGCTTCTTCACGCGTCAGCAAACCGGCGTTGAGGTCGGCGTCGATCGCCATCTGCTTGCCGGGCATCGCGTCGAGGATGAAGCGTGCGGTCACTTCCGAGACGCGGCCGGCGCCCTTGGTGATGACCACGAAGTTGATGATGGTCAGGATGGCGAACACCACGATGCCAACCGCGTAGTTGCCGCCGATCACGAACTCGCCGAAGGCGGCGATGACCTTGCCCGCGGCGTCGTGGCCGTTCTGGCCGTTCAGCAGGATCACGCGGGTGGAGGCCACGTTCAGCGCCAGCCGCAGCATGGTGGTGATCAGCAGCACGATCGGGAAGATGGTGAAGTCCAGCGGGCGCTTCACGTAGACCACCGCCAGCAGCACCATCAGCGAGATGGCGATGTTGAAGGTGAACAGCGCATCGAGCACCGGCGCGGCCAGCGGCACTACGACCATGGCCAGCAGGGCCAGCACGATCAGCGGTGCGCCAAGGCCCTGGCGGATCATTTCCAGGGCGCGGCGGGTGTTGAAACCGGCGGAGGGCTGGGCGCTCACGGGCGGCCTCCCTTGCCGAATTCATCCACCTGGATGTGCGGGGCGTCCGGCATCGGGCCAGTGCGCCAGGCGCGCAGCTGGTAGACGTAGGACAGGACCTGGGCGACGGCCGAATACAGTCTCACGGGGATTTCCTTTCCGAGTTGGCCTTCCCGATACAAGGCGCGTGCCAAAGGCGGGGCGGAGACGATCGCCACCTTGTTGCCGTCGGCCACTTCACGGATGCGCAGGGCGGTCTCGTCCACGCCCAGGGCGACCACGGTGGGGGCGTTCATGGCGCCGCCCTCGTACTTCAGGGCCACCGCGTAGTGGGTGGGGTTGACCACCACCACGTCGGCCGTGGGCACCGCTTCCATCATCCGGCGGTTGGCCATCTGCTGCTGCAGCTGGCGGATGCGGCCCTTCACCTCGGGGCTGCCCTCGCTTTCCTTCATCTCCCGGCGCAGCTCTTCACGGGTCATCTTCAGCTTGCGCATCCAGTTCCAGCGCTGGTACGGGGCATCGATGGCAGCCAGCACCAGCATCGCGCCGGCGGTGGCCAGCAGCAGGCGCAGGGTGAAGCCTAGGCCGTCGGTGATGGCGGTCTCCAGCGGGTGGTGGATCAGCCCGCGCAGGGTGTCGAAGCCGGTCCACACCACAAGCCCAGCGGCCACGCCGACGAAGGCCACGCGCAGCAGCGATTTGGTGAACTCGGCGATGGCTTCCGGGCCATACAGGCGCTTGAGCCCGCTCATCGGGTTCATGCGGTTGATGTCGGGCAGGAGGGCTTTCTGCGACCAGCGCAGGCCACCCATCACCAGCGGTGCGACAAAGCTGGCCAGCAGGCAGACCAGCACCAGCGGTGCGATCACCAGCATGAACTGCAGCAGCAGGTCGCCGAAGTGGCCGAACAGTTCCTTCGGGTTCTGCCGCAGGCTCTGTTCCGGGCTGAGCGCGTGCTTCATCCAGGCCGTGGCGCCACGGCCGATCGAGCCGCTCATGGCCATCACCGCCAGCACGCCGGCGCCGAACACGGCGGCGGTGCCAAGTTCGCGCGAACGCGGCAGGTTGCCCTGTTCACGGGCATCGCGCAGGCGTTTTTCGGTAGGTTGTTCGGTCTTTTCGCCGGCGGATTCGTTCTCGGACATCACGGGCACTGCGGCAGGGGATGCCGGGGTGCGTGCAAGAAGTGTTCCGTGATGGATTCATGTGCCAACCAAGGTTGGCACCCACCAGAGCAGGCACCGGTAGCTATGCCGTGGCCGGCGGGCGCGGGCTCGGCTACAGGGGTGCGTTGTCGCTGGGCGGCGGGCTCTGTGCCAGCTCCACCCGCGGCCGGGGCAGGTCGTGCAGCTGCATGAAGCGCGCCGCGTCGACCGGGCGGCCGAGCAGGTAGCCCTGCAGGAAGTCGCAGCCCAGGCGCTCCAGGTAGGCGCGTTGGGCTGCGGTCTCCACGCCCTCGGCCACGATGTCCATGTCGAGCGCATGGCCCAGTGCCACGATCGCCGAGACGATCACAACGTCCTCGGCGCTGTGTTCCAGGTCGCGCACGAACGCATGGTCGATCTTGATCTCGGTGGCCGGCAGCCGCTTCAGGTACAGCAGGCTGGAATAGCCGGTTCCGAAATCATCGATGGAGATGCCCACGCCCAGCGCCGACAGCGCCTGCAGCAGGCGAAGGCTGGTGTCGGTGTCGCGCATCACCGTGCTTTCGGTGATCTCCAGCACCAGGTGGCGCGGGGGGATGCCATGGCGCTCGATCACCTCGCGCACATCGTGCAGCAGGTGCGGCGAGCTGAACTGCACCGGCGACAGGTTCACCGACATCGACCAGCCGTCGTGCCCGGCGTCGTGCCAGCGCCGCAGCTGCTGGCAGGCCTGGTCCAGCGCCCAGCGCCCGATCTCGTTGATCGCACCGCTGCGCTCGGCCAGGCGGATGAAGCGGTCGGGGGGAATCAGGCCGTGTTCCGGATGGCGCCAGCGGATCAGCGCCTCGGCGCCGGCCACCTTCTGCGTGGCCACGCGGATCTTCGGTTGATAGTGCAGGAACAACTGCTCGCTGCCGATGGCGCGGCGCAGGTCGGCCAGCAGCCGGAACTGCTGCTCGGCACTGTCGTTCATCCAGTCGGCGAACAGCACGAAGGCGTTGCGTCCGGATTCCTTGGCCTGGTACATCGCTGCATCGGCGAAGGCCATCAGCTGGCGCTCGCTGGCGGCGTGGTCCGGGCAGATCGCCACGCCGATGCTGGCGGTCACCTGCAGTTCGTTGTCCGGCAGCAATGGGCCGCTGCCCACGGCCTGCAGGATGCGACGGGCCAGGGTCGGCAGGTCCTCGTCGTGCTCGATGCGCACCACCAGCACGAACTCGTCGCCGCCCAGCCGTGCCAGCAGGTCGTGCGGGCGCAGCAGCTGGCGGGTGCGTTCGGCCACCGCCACCAGCAGCGCATCACCGGCCTGATGGCCATAGGCATCATTGACCTGCTTGAAGCCGTCCAGGTCCATGAACATCACCGCGAAGCGGTTGCCGCCTTGTTCGGCCTCGGCCAGCGCCTGCACGATGCGCCGCTGCAGCAGCAGGCGGTTGGGCAGGCGGGTGAGCGGATCATGCAGCGCGGCCTGGGTCAGTTCCTGCTGGGCATCGGTCAACGAGGTGCTCAGCATCGAATTGCGCAGCCGCAGCAGTTGCGCCTCCACGCGCTGGTCCAGCCATGAGACCACCAGCACCACGGCCAGGATCGCCACGGTCAGCACCACCACCAGCATTGCCAGCCACTCGTTCTGCAGTCCATCGCCGACCGCCGCACCGCAGATGCTGCCTTCCGGGAAGCGCGCGGCGGCCATGCCGGTGTAGTGCATGCCGACGATGGCCAGGCCGAGCAGGCCCGCCGCCGCCAGGCGATCACCGATGCGGGTGCGCTGCGCGCGCAGGCGGAACGCCACGTACAGCGCAGTCCAGGAGGCGGCCACCGCCACCATCAGCGAGAACAGCAGCCAACCCGGGTCGTAGTCGATACCCGGCTGCATGCGCATGGCCGCCATGCCGACGTAATGCATGCCGGCGATGCCGGTGCCCATCAGCAGGGCGCCGCCGGCCAGCCGCGGGTGGGGCAGGGTGCGCAGCGAGACCAGCCACAGCGCGAACACCGATGAGGCGATGGCCAGCGCAAGCGAGAGCAGGGTGATGGGAAGGTCGTAGCCCAATGGAATGGGCAGGTCGAAGGCCAGCATGCCGATGAAGTGCATCGACCAGATGCCCAGGCCCATGGCGAAGCCGCCCCCCAGGCGCCACCACCAGGCCGCGCCCCTGCCCGGGGCGGTCACCGTGCGCCCGGCCATCGCCAGCGCGGTGTATGAAGCCATCACGGCGACCAGCAGCGAGATCGCCACCAGCCACGGGTTGTACGTGCCTACCAGCATTCGTCAGTCTCCCGGACCTGCCTGTCGACGGAAACCACGGTGGGGCATGCATGAGGCAGGCCGACGCGGAACCGCGCCGGCCAGGTGCGGCGTCCCCCCTGGACGCCACGCATTCACTCTAACGCGCAGACCGGGGGGGACTTCAAGCGGCAATACGTGATGATCGGGTCAGTGTGTGACCGCGTCCGCAGCCTGGAAGGCGGCGTCGAACAGGCGCTGTACCGGCGGCCCCATTTCCCCGGCCAGCAGGGCCAGCAGGAACAGGCCCAGCAGCAGCGAGACCGGCAGGCCCAGCTGGATCGGATTCAGTGCCGGCGCGGCACGGGCGAGCACGCCGAAGGCCAGGTTCACTGCCAGCATCGCCACGGTCAGCGGAATGGCCAGCGTCAGTGCGCCACGCAGCACGGTCAGCAGGAAGGTCGGGGCGATGCTGAAGAAGGCGTGCGGGTCCGGCAAGGGGGCGCCGATCGGCAGTGCGCGGTAGCTGTCCACCAGCAGCGAGATCAATGCCAGGTGGCCGTTGGCGGTGAAGAACAGCAGGCCGAACAGCAGGTAGAACCACTGGCCGATCACACCCGACGTGCCACCGCGCAGCGGATCGCTCATCTGCGCGAAGGCCAGGCCGGTGCCCTGGGCGATCAGTTCGCCGGCCATCGCGCCGGCTTCGAACACCAGCCGCAGCATGAAGCCGATGGATACGCCGATGGCCAGTTCGCGGGCGATGGTCAGTACGGTGGCAGCGTCGAAGCCGGTCCAGTCCGGTACCGGTGGCAGCAGCGGCGCCAGTGCAATGGCCAGGGTGCCGGCCAGTACTACGCGCACCCGCGACGGTACCGCGCGGGTACCGACCATGGGCATGGCCATGGCCACCGCACCGATGCGCAGCATGGTCCACAGCACGGTGCCGATCATGCCGAAGGCCTGAAGGCCGTCGGCAGCCATCTGGGTGGCGGCGTCCATCGAAGCGCGTGTCCTAGCCGATCAGGTGCGGAATGCGCTGGAACAGCAGCGTGGTGAATTCAACCAGGTGGCCGATCAGCAGGCTGCCCAGCGCGAACAGCACCGCGGTCAGCGCCGCCGCCTTGGCGACGAAGGCGATGGTCGGTTCATTGAGCTGGGTCGCGGCCTGCACGACACCGACCACCACGCCCACCACCAGCACGGTGAGCAGCAGCGGGCCAGCCACCCACAGCACGGTGATCAGGCCGCCACGCAATTCGGTCAAGGCAAGTTCGGGAGACATTCGGGTTCCATCTGCGTATGTAGAGTCGAGCCATGCTCGACTGCGCTTTACGGGGGATATCAGGCGGGGTTGAAGCTGGCCGCCAACGTGCCGACCGTCAGCACCCAGCCATCCACCAGCACGAACAGCAGGATCTTGAACGGTGCCGACACCAGCATCGGCGACAGCATCATCATGCCCATCGACATCAGCACGCTGGCCACCACCAGGTCGATGATCACGAACGGGATGAAGATCAGGAAGCCGATCTCGAAAGCGGTCTTCAGTTCGCTGGTGACGAACGAGGCAACCAGCACCGGGAACGGGATCGCATCGGGGCTGGCGTAGGTGCCGTGCCCGGCGATGCCGGCGAAGGTCATCAGGTCGGTCTCGCGGATCTGCGCCAGCATGAACCCGCGCAGCGGCTGCGTGGTCAATGTCCAGGCGGTCTGGAAGTCGATGTCACCGTTGAGATAGGGCGCCATGCCCGTGCTCCACGCCTTGTCCCAGGTCGGCATCATCACCATCGCGGTGAGGAACAGGGCCAGGCCCAGCAGCACCTGGTTGGACGGCGTCTGGCCGGTACCCAGTGCCTGGCGCAGCAGGCCCAGCACGATGATGATGCGGGTGAACGAGGTCAGCACCAGCAGCATCGACGGGATCAGGGTGATCGCGGTCATCAGCAGCAGGGTCTGCAGCGGCAGGCTGACCGGCGCACCGCCGATCTTGCCGACGTTGATGTCCGGCAGCGGGGTGGTCGGCGCGCCGGGTGCGGCGAATGCCAGCGCCGGCAACAGGCACAGGGCAAGCAACAGCAGCCACGGCATCAGGGTGGCAGGACGGGTACGGGTGACACGCATGTCAGGGATCCTTGCGCAGCCGCTGCTGCAGCAGCTGGGCGAAATTCGGCAGGTTCTTGAAGTCCGGCACGCGCACCGGTGCCGGCGGCGGCAGCGGTTCGGGCAGGGTATGCAGGGTATTGATGCCGCCGGCGGTGACGCCCAGCAGCAGTTGCTGGCCGTTGACCTCCACCACCACCACGCGCTCCTTGGCGCCGACGCTGAGGCTGGCCACCAGCTTCATGCCTTCGGCCGGGCGGAAGCCGCTGCCGGGCATGCGCTTGAGCAGCCAGCCCAGGCCGATCACCAGCGCCAGCACCGCCAGCAACGCCAGCACCGCACCGAACAGGCTGGGTGCAGCGGCCGCGTGCTGGCCGATATGCGGGCCGATCGGCGCGGCGGTCTTGCCGACCGCCAGCAGGGTGGAGGCCAGCAGGCTCAACGCAGTCTCCGGATCCGCTCGCTCGGGCTGACCACGTCGGTCAGGCGCACGCCGAAGCGGTCATTGATCACCACCACTTCGCCGTGGGCGATCAGGGTGCCGTTGACGAACACGTCCAGCGATTCGCCGGCACCGCGCTCCAGTTCCACCACCGAACCCTGGTTGAGCTGCAGCAGGTTGCGGATCGGCAGGCGGGCACGACCGACTTCCAGCGACAGGGTCACCGGCACGTCGAGGATCACGTCCAGGTTCAGGTCCGGACCGTTCGCCTCATCGGCCTGCAGGCTGCTGAACTGGGCCGGGGTCGGTTCGAGGGCGTCGATTTCGTTCATTGCGGGTCTTCCTGGATGACGGGTACGCGCGGGCGGGTGCCCGGCGGATGGGTAGCGGTGATCTTCACGGCGTTCATGCCGTTGGCGATGCCGAACTCGCCGGTGAATACCGGGATGTTCTCCACGCATAGCGGCACCTGCGGGCTCAGGTCGATCGGCAGGATGTCGCCGACCTTCAGCTGGGTCAGGTCGCGCAGGGTCATGCGCTTGCTGGCCAGTACGCTGGACAGGGTGACTTCGGCGATGTTGAGCTGTTCACGCAGGGTCTTGCCCCAGCTCTCGTCGCGGTCGTTGCGGTCGCTCTGGATGCCGGCGTCGAGCAGTTCGCGGATCGGTTCCAGCATCGAGTACGGCAGGGTGACGTGGATGTCGCCGCCGCCACCGTCGAGCTCGACGTGCAGGCGGCACACCACCACGTATTCGCGCGGCGTCACGATGTTGGCGAAATGCGGGTTGATCTCCGAGTTGATGTACTCGAAGTCGACGTCCATCACCGGTGCCCACGCTTCGCGCAGGTCGGCGAAGGTCTGCTTCAGCAGCAGGTGGATCACCCGCATTTCGGTGGCCGTGAATTCGCGGCCTTCGATGCGGGTGGGGTAGCGCCCGTCGCCGCCGAAGAAGTTGTCGACGATGGCGAACACCAGGGTCGGCTCGAACACGATCAGGCCGGTGCCACGCAGTGGCTTGAAGCGGATCAGGTTCAGGTTGGTCGGTACATACAGCGAGTGCATGTAGTCGTTGAACTTGATCAGCTCGATGCCGCGCACCGACAGCTCGGCCGAGCGGCGGATCAGGTTGAACAGGCCGATCCGCCACAGGCGCGCGAAGCGCTCGTGGACCATTTCCAGGGTCGGCATGCGACCACGGATGATGCGGTCCTGGCTGGCGAAGTCGTACGAACGCGCTTCGCCTGACGGGGGTTCCGCATCGGTCTCGACCGCGCCACTGTCCACGCCGTGGAGCAGGGCATCGATCTCGTCCTGGGACAACAGATCATTCATCGGTGGGCCCTTACTGGGTCACGAAGCTGGTGAACAGCAGGTCGTCGGCGCCGTTGCTGCCGGTCTCGGCCTTGAGCACTTTCTGCACCTCGGCCAGCGAATCGGCCTGCAGCTTCTGCTTGCCGGCGACATCGGCGATCTGGTCCGGGCTGACCTGCGAGAACAGCATCAGCAGGCGCGCGCGGATGGCCGGGGCATGGGTCTTGATCGCTTCCAGCGCGGCCGGGTCGCGGGTCATCAGCTGCACTTCCAGCTGCAGGTAGCGCGGGCCGTCCACCGGGCCGTTGAGGTTGACCACGAACGCCGGGTCCAGCGCGAAGTACTGTGCCGGGGCCGGGGTGGCGCTCTTCTTGGGCGCCTGCGCGGTCTTCTCTTCGTGCTTGGACTGGGTGAAGAACCACACGCCGCCACCAGCGGCAGCGGCGGCCAGTACGGCCACCAGTGCGGTGATCAGGATCGGACTACGCGGCTTGGCGGCCTTGTCCTTCTCGGCGGTCTTCTTGGTTTTGTCAGCGGCTGCGGCCACGGGGTGAAGCTCCTGAGGGTTGCTTCACCGGGATATGCAAGGGGTGTGCCGAAGGCGGGGCAGAGGGGTGCGACGGAATTCCGTCGGGGTGGCGGTGGGGCCGTGCGCAGCGAGCTCCGCACCCACCAACGTGTTACGGGTGGGTGCCGAGCGTCCCGCTCTGGTGGGTGCCAACCTTGGTTGGCACATCTGTCAGGCGTACGCGTCCAACAAGCCGCGCTGGCGGATCAACTGCGCGGACGACACGCTGGCGTCGCCCGGCGACGGTTCTCCGTCACCGGCCATGCTGCCGCCGCCGGCCTGGCCCGACGCATTGCCGTCACCACCGGGCGCCTGGTGGCCAACATCGGCATGAGCCAGCTGGAAGCCCTGTTCGCCCAGCAGCTCGCGCAGGCGCGGCAGGCTGCTTTCCAGTGCCTGGCGCACGTCCACGTGCGGGCTGCTGAAGCTGGCGTGCACCTTGTCGCCGTTCAACTGCAGGCGGACATCCACCGGGCCCATGTCGTCCGGGCTCAGGCGGATGTGGGCGTGGCCGATCTTCTGGTCGGCCAGCCAGCCCAGGCGCGCACCGATGGCCTGATCGAAACCATCGTCACCCAGCACGGGCTTCGGCGTGGGTTCGCCATTGAAGATCGCATTGCCGGTGGACAGCGCGGCCTTCAGGTCCTGTACGGCGGCGGCTGCCGGTGCATGCAGCAGCGGCGCACTGGCGCGGTCGCCGAGGGCGGCCACGTCGCTGCCTTCGCCACGCTCGCTGCGCTTGCCGGGCAGGATCGTCTCCGGCAGTGGCAGTGCGGTGGCGTCGTCAGCGCTGGTCGCCGTCGGTTTGCTGTCGGCCGCCAGCGGGGCTGCGGTTGCCGCTGCCGGCGCGGCCGCAGGCAGTGTCGGAGTCGCGGCGGCGGTAGTGGGCAGCGCCGTACCGTCGCTGGTCAGTGATGGTGCAGCGGTGCCCGGCAGAGCGGCGGCCGGATCGGCAGGCGTCGGCATCGCCAGCACCAGGCCGGCCAGGCCGAGCGGTGGCCACGGGGCGTCCTCGGTCGCGGCGGGCTTGTCCTTGTCGGTACCGGGTCCAGCCGGGATCACGGCAACAGGCGGTAGCGTCGGCGTTTCAGCGCTTGCCGCTTCGGCGTCCGCGCTGCGTTCGCCCGGTGCCTGGCCATTGCTGTCGGCGGTCGATGGCTGGCCAGGCGTGGAGGGCGTCTGCGTCGGCGTCGTGGCGCTGCCGGAAGGCGCCGGCGCGGAGGGCGCACCGCCCTGCAGCAGCTGGCTGAAGTCCTTTCCGCCTTCGCTGCGCGAGGCGCGCGCGGCACTGTTGCTGGTGGCGGGCGTGGCCGTGTTGGCGCTGCTGGCGAGCGGGGCGGGCATCACGAGCGGCCTCCCTGCTCGGCGCCGTCCTGGTCCTCGGCCTGCACCAGGCGCGCGCGCCGCGCACCAATGTCGTCCATCTCGCGCTGGTCGCGGCGGTCGGTCACCACCTTTTCCTGCGCGCGGTAGCTGGCGGCCAGCTGCTCCAGCACCGCCTTGTCACGGCTGGCCAGGATCAGGCGGGCGCGCTCGGCCTCCACCTTTTCGCGGTTGCCGTTGACCGTGGCCTGCTGCTGTTCGACCGCACTGTCCAGGCGATCAAGGAAGGCCCGGCGGTTCAGCAGCTGCGCCGGGCTGGTCGCCGCCATCTGTGCGTTGGCGTACTCCTCGGCATAGCGGCGCAGTTCGTCCAGTCGCGATAGATGGGTGTCGAGCACGCGCTGGCGTTCGGCCAGGTCGCGGGCGACCGCGTCCTCGTGTTCCTGGGCCCGCTTGAGCAGGGGATCGATGCGCTTGGACTGGTTCATGGCTTAACTCTCTTGTTCCACCAGGCGCTGCAGCGCCGCCTGGCTGTGCGGGAGATCTGCGGCCTTGGCAACGTCCTGGCCGAGGAACTCCATGATTTCCGGCCAGCGTTCCAGGGCTTCGTCGGTGGCCGCGTCGTTACCACGCTGGTAGGCACCGATCGCGATCAGGTCACGGTTGGCCGAGTAGGCCGAGACCAGTCGCTTCAACTTGCGGATGCGCAGGCGCCACGGTTCGTCGGCGATTTCCGTGACCACGCGGCTGACCGACGATTCAACATCGATGGCCGGGTACAGGCCGCTGTCGGCCACGCGGCGCGAGAGCAGGATGTGGCCATCGAGGATCGCGCGTGCAGCGTCGGCGATCGGATCCTGCGGGTCATCGCCTTCGGTCAGCACCGTGTAGAACGCGGTGATCGAGCCGCGGCCCTTGGCACCGTTGCCGGCGCGTTCGACCAGCGCCGGCAGCTTGGCGAACACCGACGGCGGGTAGCCGCGGGTGGTCGGTGGTTCGCCGACCGACAGGCCGATCTCGCGCTGCGCCTGGGCGAAGCGGGTCAGCGAGTCCATCAGCAGCAGCACGTTCAGGCCCTGGTCGCGGAACCACTCGGCGATGGCGGTGGCACGGTAGGCACCGTGCAGGCGCGCCAGCGGCGGCCGGTCGGCGGGGCTGGCGACCACCACGGCGCGGCGCAGGCCTTCCTCGCCCAGCGTGGTCTCGACGAAATCGCGGACTTCGCGGCCACGTTCACCGATCAGGCCGACCACGATCACGTCGGCGGCGGTGTAGCGGGTCATCATGCCCAGCAGCGTCGACTTGCCGACGCCGGAACCGGCGAACAGGCCGACACGCTGGCCGCGGCCGATCGGCAGCAGCGCGTTGATCGCGCGCACGCCCACGTCCAGTGGCTGGGTGATCGGTTCACGCGCCAGCGGATTGATTGAGACGCCGGCCATGCCGACATGCCCTTCGGCGCGGATCGGGCCCTTGCCATCCAGCGGCACGCCGTCGCTGTCGATGACGCGGCCGAGCAGGCCTTCGCCCACTTCGACGCCACCACGTCGCGCCGACGGTACCACCCGCGCGTTGGGCAGCAGGCCGTGCAGTTCGGCGCTGGGCATCAGGTAGGTGCGCTCGCCGGCGAAGCCGACCACTTCGGCATCGACCCAGCCACCATCGACCACTTCCACCTTGCAGCTGGCGCCCAGCGGCGCCTCGCAGCCGACGGCTTCCAGGGTGAGCCCGACCGCGCGGCGCAGCACGCCCTCGCGGATCAGGCCGCGACCATGCGCGGTGTCCACGCGCAGGCCGTCCAGGCGGCTGGCGAGGCGCAGGTTGCGGGCCACGGCCCAGTCGGCCGCTGGCGCCGGTTGCTTCGCGGCTTGCGATTCCGGGCTCATGCGCCTGCTCCAGTCTGGCGGATCACCGCGTCCAGCGCGCCGCGCAGGCGGGCTTCCAGGGTGCCGTCGATGCGTACCGCTTCAGCGTGCACGCGCAGGTCGCCACGGCTGAGGCTGGTATCGGGTACCAGACGCTGCGCCGGCGACAGGTTCAGCAGCGGGGCGAGGGCGGCGATGTCATCCGGGTGCAGCCGCACTTCCACCTCGCGGGTGCTGCCGCCGACCGCGTCGATCGCTTCACCGACCAGCTGTGCCAGCAATGCCGGCTCGGCTTCGTAGGCGCGCCCGACCAGCGCGCCGGCGATGCGCACGGCGAGTTCGCCGAGTGCGCCGACCACTTCGTTCTCCAGCCGCACCAGTGGCCGGCTGAAGTTATCGAGGATGCCCTCGATCTGCGCGGCGAGGCGACGCACCTCGGCCTGGCCCTGGCCGTAGCCGTCGGCATGGCCCTGGTCGAACCCTTCCTTCTCGGCGCTGTCCTGGATCGCCTGGATCTCTTCCAGGGTGGGCAGCTGCAGCGGCGGCTCCGGTTCGTGTTCCGGGTCCGGCTCGGTGAGTTCGAACGCATCCTCCTGCTCCAGCACCGGTTCGGGCTGGGCCAGCAGGTCCGGGGCAAGCCAGCGCACGACGTTGCTCACAGCATGGCCTCCGCGCTGCCACCGATGGTGACCGTGCCTTCATCGGCCATGCGCTTGACGATGGCCAGGATCTCGCGCTGTGCGCCTTCCACGTCGGACAGGCGCACCGGGCCGCGGGCCTCCATGTCTTCCAGCAGGATTTCGGCCGCGCGCTGCGACATGTTGCGGGTGATCTTGTCGCGCACCTTGATGTCGGCACCGCGCAGGGCCAGGCCCAGGCGCTCGCCGCTCACTTCGCGCAGCACCAGCTGCATCTCGCGATCGTCGAGGTCGACCAGGTCGTCGAACACGAACATCAGGTCCTGGATGCGGTTGCTCAACGGCGCATCGATACGGGCGATCTCGCCCAGGATCGCCTGGTCCTGGCCGCTGTCCATGAAGTTCAGGATGTTGGCCGCGCACTGCACGCCGCCGATGTTGGACGACTTCAGGTTCTGGTTGCCGGCGAACTGGCGCTCCATGATCTCGTTGAGTTCATTGAGCGCGTTCGGCGGAATGCCATCGAGGGTGGCGATGCGCAGCAGCACGTCCACGCGCGTGCGGTCCGGCAGCAGCTTCAGCGCGTCGGCGGCCTGGTCGGTTTCCAGGTGTGCCATCACGATGGCGATGATCTGCGGGTGCTCGTTGCGCACCAGGTCGGCCACCGCGCGCGGGTCCATCCACTTCAGTGCATCCAGGCCGGTGGTGTTGCGGCCGAGCAGGATGCGGTCGATCAGGTTGCCGGCCTTCTCGCTGCCCAGCGCCTGCACGAGCATGTTGCGGATGTAGTCGTCCGAGCCCACGCCCAGCGAGGTCTTCGAGCCCAGCTCCTGGCCGAACTGGTCCATCACCCGTTCCACCTGTTCGCGGGTGATGTCGGTCATGGTGGCCATGGCGATGCCGATTTTCTGCACTTCCTTGGGTTCCATATGGCGCAGCACTTCGGCCGCATCCAGCTCACCCAGCGAAAGCAGCAGTACGGCGGCGCGCTGCACGCCGGTCAGTGGTGCCTCAGTCATTGGCCACCCAACCCTTGACCACCTGGGCCACGCGCTTGGAGTCGGTCTTCACGGCTTCACGCGCCATCCGCAGTCGTTCCTCATATGAATCCACCGGCAGGGCCAGCGCATCCGGCCCGCTCAGGCTGGCCCGGTCGGCGCCCAGCGCCGGCAGCGGCATGCCATCGTCATCGACCAGCTGCACGTCCGCGGTATGCGGCTCGAGTGCCTGTTCGTCGCTCTTCTTGCCCTGGCCGGTGATCGCGCGCAGCGCCGGGCGCAGCACGCCGAACAGCAGCGCCAGCACCACCACCGCGCCAAGCAGCATGCGGCCGGCATCGTGCACCCACGGCAGTTCCCACCAGGCCGGGCCTTCGACCGGCGTGGTGTCACGCACGAACGGGGCATTCATCACCGACACAGTGTCGCCACGCTCGGCGTTGAAGCCGACGGCCTGCTTGACCAGCGCCTCGACGCGGGTCAGTTCGGCGGCCGACAGCGGCTGCGGTGCGACCTTGCCGTTGGCACCGGCGCGCGGCACGTTGTCCACCAGCACCGCCACCGACACGCGTTTGATGCGGCCGGCCGGCTGGCGGGTGTGCTGCAGGGTGCGGTCCAGCTCGTAGTTGCGGGTCGCGTTCTTGCTGCTTTCGGTCGGGGTCTGCGCGGTGGCCGGTGCGGCCTGCTGGCCCGGCGGGCTGTTGCTGGTCGCACCCGGCACGCCCTGCGGGCCCGGCGTGCTGGTGGTGTTCTCGCTCATCTGCTCGCTGCGCAGCTTCTGCGGTTCACCGTTGTAGAGCTCGCGGGCTTCCTCGGTCACCGAGAAATCCATGTCCACGCTCACTTCCGGGTTGACGCGGCCGGGGCCGGTCATCGGTTCCAGCAGTTCGCGGATGCGCTGGTTGAACGAGGTTTCCTGGCGGCGCACCTGCTCGAACTGGGCCGCGTTGACCGCCGCCTCGCTGTTCGGGTCGGTGATGCTGAGCATGCGCCCGCTCTGGTCGACCACGGTCACCCGTTCCGGGGCGAGGTCCGGAATGCTGGCCGCGACCATGTGCACGATGGCATCGACCTGGCTGCGTTCCAGCTGCTGGCCGCCACGCAGTTCCAGGGTGACCGAGGCGCTGGCCACGTCACGCTGGCGGGTGAACGCGCTGGGCTTGGGAATGGCCAGGTGCACGCGCGAATCGCGCACCGGGCGCAGCGTGTTGATGGTGCGAGACAGCTCGGTTTCCAGCGCGTGCTGGTAGCGCGCGCTTTCCACGAACTGGCTGACGCCGAAGCCCGGATCGCGTTCCATCAGCTCGAAGCCGAGCTTGCCGCTGTCGGTCAGGCCGGAGCCGGCCAGCTTCAGGCGGGCATCGTGCAGGTTCTTTTCCGGCACGGTAATGCCACCGGTGGCGGGGTCGAGCGCGAACGGAATCTGCGCGGCGCGCAGCAGGTCGGTCGCTTCAGCGGTCGCCTTCTGGTCCAGGCCGGTGTACAGCGGGACCATGCCCGGCTTCTGCGACCAGAAGAACACGGACAGGCCTGCCGCCACCGCCACTGCGATCATCGCCATCAGGCCCAGCCGACGGGTGATCTGCAGACTCTGCAGGCGGTCGAACCATTGCCCGGCCTTCTCGGCGTTCAGGCTGTCCTTGGAGAGCGTCAGTGCCATGCGTCAACGTTCCTTACAGCGGCATGTTCATCACGTCCTGGTAAGCCTGGACGAGACGGTTGCGGACTTCCACGGTGGCGCGGAAGGCGATCTGGGACTGCTGCGAGGCGACCATCACCTTGGCCAGGTCGGCGCTGGGGTCGCCCATTTCGAAGGCCTTGGCGAGGGCGCCGGATTTCTGTTGCGCATCGTTGACGCCGGCAATCGCACCACGCAGGGTTTCGGTGAAGCTGGCCGGCTGCACCTGCGGCGCATCCAGCACCGTGCCCGGGAGGGCATTGCTGCGCGGCGTTTCGCCCAGCGGGTTGAGCGCCGGCTGTCCCATCTGGGTCTGATAGGAGCGGATCTGCGAAAGGATCGAAGTGACGGAGTGGGACATCTGCAACGGTTCCAGAAACAGGGGATGGGGTTGTCTGCTGGAGCAGGTGCAAGTGCCGTGCCGAAACCGGTTTTCGATTCAGTGAAGTGAGGGTTGTGGATGTGCTGGCAGGGCTGCGCCCTGCACCCGCCGAATCAACGTCAACGTCAACGGCGGGCTATCCGTGGGATGGCGGGGTGGGTCCGGTTGCGGGGGGCGCCGTGAATACGTCCCTGTAGGCTCGGTCGCGCCATCCATGGCGCTCACGCCCCCGCAACCGGACCCACCCCGCCTTCGACAGTTGGCCGCGATCTGTTGGAACCTGCTGCTGATGATGATGGTGATGGTGGGTGCCGACCGTTGGTCGGCACGGGGTCGGATCCCGTTGCTGTGCAACGGGCTCTGACCCCATTGAAGGCGCCATTTATCCGGCGTCGGTTTTCTGGCCTACGGCTGCAGGGTCCAGCGGCCGGAATTCTGGCGCTGGCGCGGTGCGATGGGGCCGTCGTGCTGGGTGTAGATGAAGTGGCCCTGGCGGTCGCTCAGGCAGGTCAGCAGCAGGGTGTAGCGGGCGGGGCCGGCCGGGTGGGCTTCGGTCATCTGGATTTCCCCGATATGCGGGGCCAGGCGCTGGTAGCGGTAGCTGCCGCCGATGCGCAGGTTGGTGCCGAGGATGTCCAGCACGTACTGGTTGCCGGCAAAGCTGAGCTGCACCATGCGGCCCGCGTTGGGATTGTCCGGTGCGTACAGCGGGTCGCTGAGGTTGGTGAACTGGCGTTGGTCGAGCGTGGCGGGCAGGGTGCAGTTGGCCGCGGTGGCCAGGGCCGGGCAGAGCAGGGCGGCGAGCAGGATCAGGTGATGCATGGTGGGACCTCGTTGGGATGTCCTTGCCATGCTCCGCAGTGCGGTCGTGTTGTCTCTAGGAAAACCTGCAAATGCAATGGGGGTCAGATCCCTTTCCTGCGGAAAGGATCTGACCCCGGGTGCCACAAACACCAACGCCCGGGCAAGCCCAGGCGTTCGTGCCCCCTTCATGCTGGTAGCACGCTTCAGCCGGCCAGTTCGGCCTGCTCGCGTTCGATGCCGTACTTGCGCAGCTTTTCCACCAGGGTGGTGCGGCGCAGGCCAAGCAGCTGGGCGGCGTGGGCGACCACGCCCTGGGTGCGCTCCAGTGCTTCGTTGATCAGGCCCAGTTCGATGTTGGCCATGTGGTTGCGCAGGTCCAGGCCGTCGTCGGGCAGTGCCGCCGGGGCTGCAGCGCGATTGACCGCGATGCCGTGCTCCAGCGCTGGCTGGCCGCCGCTGCCCGGGGTATGGAAGGAGAAGCTGCGCAGGTCCAGGCGTTCTTCGCTGGCGACCGGAGCCGCCGGTGCCGGCGCCGGGACGGCCAGCGCGGCATCGCCACGATAGCGGGCCGGCAGGTCCTGTACGCGCACCGAGCCACCCGGATGCAGCACCGCCAGGCGCTCGACCAGGTTGGTCAGCTCGCGCACGTTGCCCGGCCATTCGTAGCTGGACAGCGCCTGCAGCGCTTCGGGCGTGAAGCGCACTTCGCCACGGCCGGTGCGGGCTAGCTGTGCGGCGATGGTTTCCACCAGCGCCGGCAGGTCTTCGCGACGCTCGCGCAGGGCGGGCACGTCGATCGGGAACACGTTGAGGCGGTAGAACAGATCCTCGCGGAACTTGCCCTCGGCGATGCGGGTTTCCAGGTCGCGATGGGTCGCGGCCACGACGCGGACATTGCAGCGGATGGTCTGGTTGCCACCGACGCGCTCGAAGCTGCGTTCCTGCAGCACGCGCAGCAGCTTCACCTGCATCGGCAGGCTCATGTCGCCGATTTCGTCGAGCAGCAGGGTGCCGCCCTCGGCCATTTCAAACCGGCCCTTGCGTGCGGTCAGTGCGCCAGTGAAGGCACCCTTCTCGTGGCCGAACAGTTCGCTTTCCAGCAGGTCGGCCGGAATGGCGCCGCAGTTGATCGCCACGAACGGGCCATCGCGGCGCGGCGAGCGCTGGTGGATGGCGCGCGACACCACTTCCTTGCCGGTACCGGATTCGCCCAGCACCAGCACGGTGGTGTCGAACGCGGCCACCTGTTCGATCATGGTGCGCAGCTCGGTCACCGCCGGGCCGTTGCCGGTTGGCCCCTGGTCCTGCGCGGCGCCGGCCTGGTGCTCGGCGTCCAGGCGCTTGAGGCTGGCGCGGCGCAGCAGGGCCTCCATCTGCGCGTGGCGCAGCGGCGTTTCCAGCGGCCAGATGTTGGCTTCGTGCAGGCCGTGCTGCTGGGCAAACGCTGCGGCATCACCATCGGCCAGCAGCACCGGCGGCGGCAGGCTGCTGCCGCCCAGCCAGTTGTACAGCGCCGTGCTGGCAGCGGTGTCGTCCAGGCTGCCGACGATCACCGCCATCCAGTCATTCTGGCGCTGGCGGCCCAGGTCGAAGTCGGCCGCGTCGGAAACCCAGCGCGGGTTGAAGTCCATGAATTCCAGCAGGGCAACGGTGCGCTCTGCACGCACGGCGTCGTTGTCCAGCACAAGGATGCGCGATTCGCTCACGATCGATCCTCCCTGAGGCCTTCCAGGATCGGCATGACTTCCTGGATGTAGGACAGCTTGCTGACAAAATTGTCGGCGCCGGCACGCAGCGCGTGTTCGCGGTGCTCGGCGTCGTCGAAGTGGCTGGCGATCACGATGTACGGTGCATCGTCCTGCGACTTGATCAGGCGGGTGGCCTGCAGGCCACCCATTTCCGGCATGGCCAGGTCCATCAGCACCACCTGCGGGCGCAGCGTTTCCGAGCGCTCGATCGCTTCCAGGCCGTTGCCGGCACTGCCGACGATTTGCAGCCAGTCGATCTTGCGGAAATGGCGCATCGCCGCGTTGATGAAGCCCTCGTGGTCATCGACCAGCAGGACCGTGAGCTTGTTCATGTCCAACATCCTTTTCAGCCCACCCGGGCCAGCTGGGGTTGCCTGGCGCTGAGCCGGCGCCGTTCGCGGGCCGGGGCGATATCCAGTTGTTCTCGGTATTTTGCGACGGTTCGGCGTGCAATGTTCACCCCTTGGCGTGACAGCAGGCCGGCAATGGCCTCGTCGGCCAGCGGGCGGCCGGCCGGTTCGGCGTCGATCAGGCGGCGGACCATGGCCTTCACCGCCTGGCCGGAGACGCTGGCGCCTTCGAGGCGCACGGCGAAGAAGTGCTTCAGTTCGAATGTGCCGCGCGGGGTCTGCAGGAACTTGCCGGTGGTGATGCGCGAGACGGTGGACTCGTGCATGCCGATTTCCTCGGCCACTTCCTTCAGGGTCAGCGGGGCCATGGCCTCTTCGCCACGGACCAGGAAGGCGGCCTGCCGTTCGACGATCACCCGTGCGGTGCGCAGCAGGGTGTCGTAGCGCATCGACAGGCCGCGGCTGAACCAGCGCGCTTCCTGCAGCATCTCGCGCAGCGCCGGGGCGGCTTCGCTGGTTTCGGCCAGGGCCTGTTCGTACTGGCTGTTGATCGAGACGCGGCGGCTGGTGGCCGGGTTCAGGGCGACCTTCCATTGCCCATCGGCGTGCCAGGCGACCACGTCCGGCACCACCACGGCGTTGCGTTCGGGCAGCAGGCTGTCGCCGGGGCGCGGCTGCAGCGAGAGGATCAGGCGCACCGCCTCGCGCACGTCGTCGATCTCGGCGTCGTGCTGACGGGCGAGGGCGGGATAGTCGTGGGCGGCCAGCGCGTCGAGCGCACCATCGAGAATGCGGGCCGCCAGGTGGCGGGCCGGCACCACGCCCTGCAGGCTGCACAGCTGGGCCTGCAGGCCTTCGCGCAGGTCCTGCGCGGCCATGCCGGCAGGCTCGCCGTGCAGCAGCTGCTGGCGGATGGCTTCCACGCCGTCGGCGGCAATGTCGAACTGGGCGCTGGCGAGAAGCTGCAGCTGGTCCAGCGGTGCCTGCAGGTAGCCGGCTTCATCGCAGTGGTCCAGCCAGAACGCGGCCACCGCCAGCTGGCGGTCGTCCATGTCCAGCGACAGGCGCTGCAGCACGCGCAGCTGCGGGTCGGTCGACTCGCCGGCGGCGATGCGCGCCATGCGGTCGTCGTCACCGTCCTGCCAGTTGGCACCCGCCACGTCCCACATCGACGACTCGGGCAGTTCGTCGAAGGCGGCGGTGTCGAGGGTGGTGGCACTCGCTTCGGTGGCCTCGGCCGCGGGCGCTTCGGCCTCTTCGATCTCCAGCAGCGGGTTGGAGTCCAGCAGGCGCTGGATTTCCTGTTCCAGGTGCAGGCCATCGAGCTGCAGCAGCCGGATCGACTGCAGCAACTGCGGGGTGAGGTGAAGTTGTTGGCCCAGCTGGGTCGAGAGTGCAGCCTTCATCGTGGTTCCCCGGCACCGCTCCCCGGCGCCTTGTGGAACGCATCTTGCTTTTGATCCGGCGGGCGCGGAATCAGGGGGTTCCTGAGGGCTCTCGTAGATATCCCTACAGGATGTAAGGGTTTCCCCTACATTGGCGCGGGATGTTGACGAAGGTCGCCGCCAAGCCATTGATTCATGGTGCCGAATCGACCGTGTTCGCGGGGCGCCATGTACGGATTCCTGTCAGGGCCTGTCAGGGTGACGGGATTTCGTCGCCCGTGAAGTGCTGGGCAAGGGTCAGATCCCTTTCCGCAGGAAAGGGATCTGACCCCACCAGCAGACAATCATTCCAGCTCGTGCTGGTGGCGTGCGGCCAGCAGCAACAGGTCATTGGCGCGCCGGCAACCCAGCGACTCCATCATGCGTGCGCGGTGGGTCTCCACCGTCTTGACGCTGATGCCGAGATCGGCGGCGATTTCCTTGTTGCTCTCGCCCTTGCCGATGCGGCGCAGGATCTCGCGCTGGCGCGGCGACAGCGCGGCGATGCCGGTGGGCTTTTCGCGGCCCAGCATGGGCGCCAGCATCTTGGCCGAGATCTGTGGGCTCAGGAACACCTGGCCGGCGTGCGCGGCGCGCAGCGCCAGTTCCAGCTCCTGCGGTGCCGCATCCTTCACCACGAAACCGACCGCGCCACGATCCAGCGCGTCGCGCACGTGCGCGGCGTCGTCGTGCATGGTCATCATCACCACCCGGGTGCCGGGCGCGCGCAGGCGGATGTCGCTGAGTGCTTCCAGGCCGGTGCGGCCGGGCAGCGAGAGGTCCATCAGCACCACGTCCGGTGCGTGCTGCAGGGCCAGCTGCAGGGCCTGCTCGGCGTTGCTGGCCTCGGCGACGAGCTGCACGTCGGCAAACCCCTGCAGCAGCCGCGCCAGGCCGGCGCGGACGAGGGTGTGATCGTCGACGATGAGAACTCGCACAGGCACGCAACGGATCCGTGTAGGGGAGTCCACCTTAACTTAGCTGAACGGGCGCGCCAAGGGTCGGCCGTGCAGTGCCAGGGTGGCGGGTTTCAACGTGCGCGACGCGCCTCGGCCACCTGGCGGCGGTGCAGGCGGAACAGGTGCCGCTCCATCGCCATCTCCAGGCCGTCGCCCAGGCGCTGGAAGCGCAGCCACAGGAAGTGGCCGCCACTGCCGTCGGCCGCCTCGGCGATGACTTCTACCGGCAGGTCGATGTGGTCGGGCAGCCAGTCGCTGGGCTGCAGGCGCACCACGCCGGCCTGGCCGGGGGTGGCACCACTGCGCGGGCCCAGCTGAAGGCGGATGCCACGGCGCGACCAGCGCACCGGGCGCAGGGTCAGCTCCTGGCCCTGCTGGCGCACCAGCCGGCCGAGCAGCACCATCGCCAGGTCCAGCTTGGCTTCCAGGCGCTGCAGCTGCAGGCTGGCTTCGTTGCGTTCGTCATGCTCGTCGACGCGGCTGTCCTCGACCAGCGCCAGGCTGCGCAGCAGGCCTTCGGCGCTGCTGGTGCGGCCGGCCGCGCTGCCCGCCTGGAATTCGACGGGCAGGGCCAGTTCGCAGCTGAGCGTCTCGTCGAACAGCTCGCTTTCGGCCGGGTGGTGCAGCGAGGTGGTCGGCAGCGAGGTCATGCCAGCGATTCTGCCTGCAGGTAGGCATGCGCCGCGCGAAGGGAGCGCTGGCCGTCGTTCATCAGTGCGGCCACGGCATCACGGCGCTGGCGCAGCAGGCCGAGCAGATTCTGCTGGCGCTCAAACAGGGCCGTCAGCGGAGCGTGGTCGGCGGCGGTCAGCGGCTGGCTGAGCAGGGCGTGCAGGGTGCTGTCGTGGCCGTCGAGCAGGCTGTCGGCCTGGTCGAGGGATTCTTCGCCCAAGGCCTTCTCGAAGGCATCCAGCTGCGCATGCAGTTCGTGCAGGCTCATGGCGCCACCGCGGCCGGGCGGCGCTGTTCGTGCGGGATCGCATTCCAGGCGCTGTCGATCTCGCCCAGCAGCTGCAGCGATTCATCCAGCGCGGCACGGTCGTTGTGCAGGTTGGCCTCGGTCAGGCGCTGCAGCACGTAGTCATAGAGCGCCGACAGGTTTCCGGCGATCTCGCCGCCAGCCTCATGGTCCAGCGAGCCGTTGAGGTGGCCGACGATCGCGCAGACTTCGCCGATCGCCTTGCCCTTGCCGGCCTGGTCGCCACGCTCGAGGCTGGCCAGGGCGCGCCGCACGCGCTCCAGCGCACCGGCCAGCAGCATCGCCACCAGCTTGTGCGGATCGGCATCGGCGACCGCACTGGTCACTCCCACCTGGCGGTACTGCTCGGCATATTGACGGCTGGAACCGTACATTCGTGATTCTCCTTGCGCGGGGTGCCGTCGGGTGATCGTGGGGATCGGTGCCGACGGCGCGGCGATGATTGCTGTTGCGTCCGTTATCGGTGCGTTGCACGGCAAACTTGAGTGCCGCGCACGCATCGTCAGCGGTTCAGCTGTGCCAGCTGCTGCTGCAGCGCGGTATTGCTCTGCTGCAACTTGCCCATCAGGCTGTCCAGCGCCAGGAACTGTTTCTTGTAACGCTCTTCCACGCTCTTCATGCGCGTGTCGAGATCCTTGCGGCGCTTGTCGATGTTGTCCAGCGTGGTGTTCAGGCCCTTGGTGCGGGCGACGAACGCGCCCTCCTTGCCGACCGTGGTGCTGACGTAGCCGTCGACCATCGTGTACAGCGTGCCTGCACCGCCGGTATCGCCGGTGATGGCCGAGCGGATCTTTTCGGGCTGGCTGGCCAGTGCTGCGGCAAACTTGGTGGTGTCCAGCACCAGGGTGCCGTCGGCGTTGGGATAGCCGCGCGTCTGCAGGCCCAGCACCTTCGGGTCCAGGCCATCGGCGGAAAGCGCCTTCAACACCCCCGACATCACCGAGCGCAACTGGCTGGAGGCACCACGCATCTGCGCGTCGCCGGTCAGCGTGGCGGCTTCCTTGGTCTTGGCGTCGTACTTGGTTTCGGTATTGATCGCTGCGATCGCCGCGTTGTAGGCGGTCACGAACTCCTGCATGACCTTGGTCGCGGCGGCGGTGTCGGTGCTGATCACCACCGTGCTCTTGCCGGGAATCTTGAGGTTCAGGGTCAGGCCCGGCACCGCGTCCGCCACGGTGTTGCTCGCACTGACAACCGTCACGCCGTCGATGGTCAGCTCGGCATCGGCCGCCGGGGTGTTCTGCTTGAGACTGCCGACCAGTGCACCCAGCTTCGGGTCGCTGCCGCTGTACTCCAGCTTGATCGCATTGGCGGCGCCGGTCTTTTCCTGGGCGATCGACAGGTACTGGTTGTCGCCGGAGCTGATCAGCGTGGCCTGCACGCCGTCCTTGCGGCCGGCGGCGTCGATCTTGTTGCGGATGGTGGTCAGCGTATCGCCGTCCTCCACCGCCACGTTCATGGTCTTGGCCTTGTCACCAACGCCAACGGTCAGCGTCAACGTTCCGGCGCCGAAGGTGTCGGTCTTGGGGAACGAGGTGTCGGCAATCAGCTTGTGCGCCGTGGCGAGGGATTTCACCTCCACCAGGTGGGTGCCGTTGGAGGCCGCTGCCTTGGTCGTGCCGACGTCGTACAGCGCCACCGATGCGGTCAGCACGTCGTCGGCGTTGGTCGGGCCGGCCTTGCCGGTGGCGGTCACGGTACGGGTATCGAAGGCGGTGGTGGCCTTCAGTGCGGTCAATGCCGTCTTGAGCTTGTCGAACGCCGCAGTGACGGTGCCGATCGACGACAGCTGCATCTTGGCCTTGGACTGCTGCAGGTTCAGCGCATTGTCGGCGGGCTTGCGGTCAGCTGCGACCAGCTGGTTGACGATGCTGGAAATATCCAGTCCCGAGCCGATGCCACCGTATCCAAAGTCTGCCACGTCGTTTCTCCTGGTATCCGGGCCTGGCCGCCGTGCGGTGGCCCGTCGTCAACGAAAATAGCGGCCTGCGCCGCTGGGTCTTGAGGACTTCGTTGATGCATGTGCCGTGCCAATGGCCTGGCGCGGTTTCTGGCACGCGGGTTGCAGGAGGGTTGGGGCAGGGTGCGGGTAGGTTCACCGCGGGCTGCCGGGAGTCTGCAAAAAGCCCTCCCCCAATGCAGGGGAGGGATCAGGCTACTGACAATCGGGGGGAGACGAAGCCGCCCGGTACGTACAGTCAAAGGTACAGCGCTGAAAGAGAGGTCCGCAGGAGCGGGCGATGCCAAGCCGGTTCGGGAGTGATCCCGGGCCGGGCATGGCCCGCGCCTTCGTGCATCGTGGCTTTCCGGTTGCCGCTACCGTCGGTTCGACCCGACGGTAGCGGCGCCTTCTTGCCGTGGATCAGCGCAGCAGGCTGAGCACGCCCTGCGGCACCTGGTTGGCCTGGGCCAGCATGGCCGTACCGGCCTGCTGCAGGATCTGGGTGCGGGTCAGTTCGGCGGTTTCCTTGGCGAAGTCGGTGTCCTTGATGCGGCTGCGCGACGCCGACAGGTTTTCCGACGAGGTCTGCAGGTTGGCCACCACCGAGGTGAAGCGGTTCTGGATCGCACCGAGGTCCGCGCGGGTGCTGTTGATCGCACCCAGGGCCTTGTCGACCACTTCCAGCGCCTGCTGGGCGCCGAGCACGGTGCTCACGTCCAGCTTCTGCACGTTGGCCGAGGTATCGGTGCCGGCGGTGTAGGCGCCCGCAGCCGCCGCGGTGCCCCAGGTCTTGGCGGTCGCGTCGTAGTCGCTGCGCATCAGGGCGATATCGGCAGCGGCGACAGCCTTGCCTTCCTTCACCGAGCTCAGCTTCAGGGTGCCGTCGGAATTGGCTTCGGCGTAGATGCCGGCCTCGCCGATCTTGGCGTTGATGGCGGTGGCGACGGCCTTGGAGGCATCGGCCGTGGTGGCGCCGGCCTTCACTTCAACCGTGCCGATATCCACGCCCATCACGGTGCCGGAGAAGCGGGCGCCGTCGGTGCTGGCAGCCAGGGCGGCAGTTGCGCCAGTGGCGAAGGTCGAGGTGCCCAGCGAGCCGGCCTTGGCATCGATGGTCTTGTCGATGGCGATGGCCTGGCCGGCGTTGGCACCGACCTGGAACAGCTGGCTGGAGAAGGTGCCGTCCAGCAGCTTGGTGCCGTTGAAGTCCGACTGCTTGGCGACGCGGTCGATTTCCGAGACCAGCTGGGTCACTTCGGCCTGCAGTGCCTTGCGGTCGCTGGCCGAGTTGGTGGCGTTGGAGGCCTGCACCGACAGCTCGCGGACGCGCTGCAGGTTGTTGCCGATTTCGGTCAGCGAACCTTCGGCGACCTGGGCCAGCGAGATACCGTCGTTGGCATTGCGGATGGCGACGTCGGTACCGCGGATCTGCGTGCCGAAACGCTCGGAGATCGCCAGGCCGGCGGCGTCGTCCTTGGCGCTGTTGATGCGCGAACCGGAGGACAGGCGCTGGATGGTGGTAGCCAGCGAGCTGCCGCTGGTGCTCAGGTTGCGCTGAGCATTCAGGGACATCGTATTGGTGTTGATGACTTGTGCCATGGTGCTTTTCCTTTGGCGAAGGTGGAACGTGTTTCAGGATCCGGGCGCCGCGTCATGCGGCGCCCGGAGGTCGATCAGCGAGCGGATCAGCGCAGCAGGCTGAGCACGCCCTGCGGCACCTGGTTGGCCTGGGCCAGCATGGCCGTACCGGCCTGCTGCAGGATCTGGGTGCGGGTCAGTTCGGCGGTTTCCTTGGCGAAGTCGGTGTCCTTGATGCGGCTGCGCGAAGCCGACAGGTTTTCCGACGAGGTCTGCAGGTTGGCCACGACCGAGGTGAAGCGGTTCTGGATCGCACCGAGGTCGGCGCGGGTGCTGTTGATCGCACCCAGGGCCTTGTCGACGATTTCCATCGCCTGCTGGGCGCCCTTCACGGTGCTGACGTCCAGGTCGCTGGCGTACTTGGCGGCCGGCGCGGCAGTCGAGGCGGTGAAGGTCGGCGCGGTGGCGCCGGTCCAGGTGCCCGGGGTCGCGGTGATGGCCTTGAACGAGCCATCGGCGTTGACGCTGTCCTTGACCGAGGTCAGGGTCACGCCGGTGGTGCCGTTCACTTCCGCGAACACGCCGGTCTCGCCGATCTTGGCGTTGATCGCGGTCACCAGTGCTTCACGCGAGGCCTTGCCGGTGGCAGCGGCGTCGGCGCCCTGCTTGACCGAGACATCGGCAATGGCAACGCCATTGATCTGCAGGCCGCTGGTGCTGAAGTCAGCGTTGGTGCCCGGGTCGGCCAGGGCCAGCGAGTTGGTGTCGAACTTGGCGCCGCCCAGGGCATTGGCCTTGGCATCGATGGTCTTGTCGATGGCGATGGCCTGGCCGGCGTTGGCACCGACCTGGAACAGCTGGCTGGAGAACGAACCGTCCAGCAGCTTGGTGCCGTTGAAGTCCGACTGCTTGGCGACGCGGTCGATTTCCGAGACCAGCTGGGTCACTTCGGCCTGCAGCGCCTTGCGGTCGCTGGCCGAGTTGGTGGCGTTGGAGGCCTGCACCGACAGCTCGCGGACGCGCTGCAGGTTGTTGCCGATTTCGGTCAGCGAACCTTCGGCGACCTGGGCCAGCGAGATACCGTCGTTGGCATTGCGGATGGCGACGTCGGTACCGCGGATCTGCGTGCCGAAACGCTCGGAGATCGCCAGGCCGGCGGCGTCGTCCTTGGCGCTGTTGATGCGCGAACCGGAGGACAGGCGCTGGATGGTGGTAGCCAGCGAGCTGCCGCTGGTGCTCAGGTTACGCTGAGCATTCAACGACATCGTATTGGTGTTGATGACTTGTGCCATGAGGAGAGGTCCTTGAGCGGTTGCACGTGAGTTGGGTTAGACGCCCCCGACGTGCCCCGGGGGCGGCTCATGTCAGCGCTGCAACAGGCTGAGCACGTTCTGCGGTACCTGGTTGGCCTGGGCCAGCATGGCCGTACCGGCCTGCTGCAGGATCTGGGTGCGGGTCAGTTCGGCGGTTTCCTTGGCGAAGTCGGTATCGCGGATGCGGCTGCGCGATGCGGACAGGTTCTCCGAGGAGGTCTGCAGGTTGGCCACCACCGAGGTGAAGCGGTTCTGGATCGCACCGAGGTCGGCGCGGACGCTGTTGACCGATTCCAGGGCCTTGTCGACGATCGACATCGCCTTCTGTGCGCCTTCGGCGGTGGTGACGTTCAGGTCTTTGACGAAGCTGGCCGCTGCACCGGTCAGGGTGCCGCCGTTGGTGCTGGTCTCGGTCAGGCCCAGGCCGGCGATGGTCGCGGCGGTGGCGCCGGCCGGCGGGGTCGCCGCGCTGACACCCAGGGCGAAGGTCTGGCCATCCTTGACCGAGGCCAGGCTGATGACGCCGGCATTGACCGAGGCAACCACGCCGGTTTCACCCAGCTTGTTGTTGATCGCCGCCGCGGTGGCCGAGGTGATCGACTCGCCGGCCTTCACCGTGAAGTCGCTGATGGTGACCGTGGTGGCGGTGCCGCCCGGCGGGGTCACCGAGACCTGCAGGCCGGAGTAGGTGGTGTCGGCGGTGGCCTTGTCGGCCGCTGCCAGGCTGGTGCCGGTGTAACCGTTGGCGAAGGTGGCCGCGCCCAGCGAATCCGCCTTGGCGTTGACCACGCTGTTGATGGCAATGGCCTGGCCGGCGTTGGCGCCCACCTGGAACAGCTGGCTGGTGAAGCTGCCGTCCAGCAGCTTGGTGCCGTTGAAGTCGGCCTGCTTGGCGACGCGGTCGATCTCGCTGACCAGCTGGGTCACTTCAGCCTGCAGGGCCTTGCGGTCGCTGGCCGAGTTGGTGGCGTTGGACGCCTGCACACCCAGTTCGCGGATACGCTGCAGGTTGTTGCCGACTTCGTTCAGCGAACCTTCGGCGACCTGGGCCAGCGAGATGCCGTCGTTGGCGTTGCGGATGGCCACGTCCAGACCACGGATCTGGGTGGTGAAGCGCTCGCTGATGGCCAGGCCGGCCGCGTCGTCCTTCGCGCTGTTGATGCGCAGGCCGGACGAGAGGCGCTGGATGGTGGTAGCGAGCGAGCTGCCGCTGGTGCTCAGGTTGCGCTGAGCGTTGAGCGACATCGTATTGGTGTTGATTACCTGTGCCATGGGGTCGTCTCCTCTTATATGGAACCCGTTGGTGAATGAAACGAAGCGCCGCCTGTTTTTTTGTGTGGCTGTGTGCTTCGCTGTTGCCAAATGAATAACGGCGCTTTGTCAACAACCTTTAGCCGTGAATTCCGCTGGAGCCAGAATTCGTTGCTGGAAGCTGTTTTTCCGGGGTTTTCCGCCCGGTTGCCAGGGTGGAAGCGGCCCCGGAAGGGGCGGTCGGGCGGGGCCTGACCAGCGCTGATGAAGGTATCGGCGGGGTGCGGCCGGGCTTGATGGGCAATCACGGAAATTCGGCCGGAGACGGCCAGATGGCGCCAGCGCCGGGGCATGCACGGCGTGCGCAGCGGTAGCAGAACCCGCAAACGGAAAAAGCCGCGATGCAGGGCATCGCGGCTTTTCAGGGGTGACGCGGGAGAGGTGTCAGCGCAGCTTGTTGAACAGCGACATCGACTGCATCTGCGAGAAGATCGTCTGTGCCGCCTGCAGCGCGGTGCTCTGCAGCTGGTACTGGCTCAGCGCATCGGCATAATCCAGGTCGCGCATCTGCGACAACGTGGTCTTCAGGGTCACGCCATTGGCCTCGCGCATGTCGGCCGCGTTGTCCAATGCCTTCAACTGCGCACCACCGGCAGCGCGTGAATCGATCATCCGCTCGGAAGCACGCGCCACGTCGCGCAAGGCACTCTGCAGCTGGTTCTGCTGCGCGGTCATCTGCGCGGTGGTGCCGGTGTCGGCGCCCAGCGCTGCCACCAGGTTGTCCATGGTGGCGAAGATGTCGCGGCTGCTGGCGGCCTGTACGTTGAAGCTGTCGCCCGCCGCCGGTGCGCCCGTGATGCGCAGGCGCACACCGTTCACTTCCAGATCGTCGCCAGCCTTGTAGGTGCCGGTGCCGGTCACGTTGCCCGCACCGTCCACCACCTCGTACTGGTTGCCGGTGGTGAAGCGGACGCTGAAGCCCTGGCCGTTCCAGCTGTCGCTGCCGTCGCGGGTGACGTTGGTCAGCACACCGTTGCCGGTGTTGCCGGCCGCGGCGCTGCCGTCAACGAAGCCATCGCCGGTGGGAATGCGCATGAAGATCTCGCTGCCGGGCAGGGCATCGCGCACGTAGGTATCGGGGCCGACTTCAACCTGGCGCTGGGTCTGGTCGCCGCGGTAGACCACCTTGCCGTTGATCTTGGCAAACGGCGGGTCGCCGTCGTTGGTACCACCGAACACGTAGCGACCGGTGCCATCGTCGGCGTTGGCCAGCGACAGCAGGCCATCGCGGATCTGGTTGACTTCGGTGATCAGCGTTTTCTTGTCGGCCGCGCTCAGCGCTGGATTGCTGGCCTGGATGGTCAGATCATTGACGCGTGCCATCAGGTCGTTGACCTGCGCCAGGGTGTTTTCCTGCACGCCCAGGCGGTTCTGCACGTTGCCGGCGTTGAGCTTCATGCGGTCCAGTGCGGCCAGGCTGCGGTCAAGGCCGACCGCAGTGCCGGCGGCAACCGGATCGTCCTTGGCGCTGACGATCTTGCTGCCGGTGGCGATCTGCTGCTCCAGGTGGCTGAGCTTGGCCTGCTTGGCCATCATCAGCGACACGGACTGGTTGAACATCATGCTGGTGGAGATGCGGCTGCTCATCGGCGGACGGCTCCCAGGATGGTCTGGAACATGCTGTCGGCGGTGGAGATCAGCTGCGAGGCGGCCTGGTAGGCCTGCTGCAGGCGCAGCATGTCGGCGGCTTCCTCGTCCAGGTTGACGCCGGAGACTTCATCACGCGCTTCCTGCGCCTTGTCATTGATCACCAGCTGCGCGTCGAGCGAGTACTCGGCCGAGCGGGCGGCGGCGCCGACCTGGGTGGTCAGGCCACCCAGCGCACCGTTCAGTGTCACCGTTCCGGCGTTGAACGCCTTCGCGCTTTCCACCTTGGCCAGCTTGGAGGCGTTGCTGTTGTCCGACGAACCGGCCGGGGTCGGGGTGATGTTGAAGGTATCGCCCACCTTCGGTGCACCGTCCAGCACGAAGCTCCAGCCGTTGGCACTGATGGTCTGGCCGGGCGTGTAGGTCTGCGGCGGGCCACCGTCGATGGTGTAGGTGGTGGCCGAGGTGAACACGATCGCCGACGGATTGCGCAGGTTGGCGTTGGTCGAATCGGTGACGGTGACGCCGCTCAGCTTGCCAGTACCGGTGTTGGCGGTGGCGGCGGCGCCCTTCACCGCTGCAGCGGCGGCGATGCGCGACGGATCGGTGATCGCCACTTCCATGCTGCCGGCCACGCCGGCGGTCGGCTGCAGCAGGAAGCGGTCATTTGCAGCCGGCGTACCGCCCACGACCAGCTTGACGCCGTTGATCACCAGCGGATCGGCGGCGGTGCCAGTTCCGGTCAGCGGAACGCTGGCGCCGGTGTCGGCGCGGCTGGCCTTCCAGTTGGTGCCATCGAACTGCAGCACCACGTTCTGCGCGTCCAGCTTGCCCAGGTCGCCGTAGGTCGCGCTGAGGCTGGCGGTGCCGGTATTGCTGTTGTTGCCGGTGACGCGCGGGTTGCCGATGTTGAAGAAGTCCCCGCCCATCTGGCCATACAGGTCGACGCCCTGGTGGTGCGCCTGGTTGAAGGTTTCGGCCAGGCCCACCGCCAGTTTGCCCAGTTCGGCCTGGGCAGGGGTCAGCACGGTGTCGCGGAACTCCAGCAGGCCACCGATCTGGCCGCCGACCGCCTTCGGGTCCAAGCGGATGGTGTTGCCCTGGGTCTCCAGCGCCAGCTGCAGGCGCTCGGGCTGGTACGGGTCGGCCACGGTGGTGACCTTGGTCGCCGTGGTACCCACCACCAGCGCGTTGCCGCCGGCGGTGTAGACATTCATGATGCCGCCGTCCTGGATCACCGCCGTGCCACCGGTGTAGCCGATCAGCTGGGTGATCAGCTGGTCGCGGCGGTCGAGCAGGTCGGGTGCGGCAGAGGCGATGTTGGTGCCGATGGCGCCGTTGATCTGCGCGATTTCCTGCGCCAGGCGATTGACCTCGGTGGCACCGGCCAGCAGGCCGTTGTTGACCTCGCTGTTGAGGTTGTTCAGGTGCGTATTGAGCTGCACGAAGCGGTTGGCCAACGCCTTGCCGCCGTCGAGCATGTTCTGGCGATCGGCGGTGCCGGCCGCGTTGGACGACAGGCCGCTGACCGAATCGAAGAAGTTCGACCAGACGCCGGCCACATTGGTGGCCGGGTCGGAAACCAGCGCGTTGACGCGGTCGGCCATGCCCGAAAGCTGCTTCAGGCGCGCCAGTTCACCGCTGCTGTCGAGCAGGCGCGAGATCGCCAGCTGGTCGGCCGTGCGGCGGATGTCGGTGATGCGGGTTCCGTTGCCGACCGTGCCATAGCCGTAGTTCTGTGGATCGGCGGTGGCGAAGTTGACCTTCTGCCGGCTGTAGCCGGGCGTATTGAGGTTGGCCACGTTGTGGCTGGTGGTCGCCAACGCACGCTGGAAGGCGAGCAGGGCACCGGTACCGGTGGAAAGTACGCTGGACATGGTGTTCCTCAACGACGAGTGATACCCAGCGCCGCGGTTGCGGTGCTGGCGAAGGTCTGGCCAAGGCGCGAGCCGGCGTCGGCCACGGCGGCCACGGCGCGCTCGATGGTCGGGCCGCCGGCGATCGCGGCGATCTTGGCGGCATAGCGCGGGTCGGTGGCATAGCCGGCGCGCTGCAGGCCACGGGCGAAGCCCTGCACATCGGTGCCGGCCTGCAGGGCCTGCTGGTAGCGCGGGCTGGTCTTCAGCAGGCGCACGTAGTCGGCGAAGCTTTCGGCCGGCGAGCTGTAGGCGCGGAAGCTGGCGGTTTCGTTGCGGCGCACGCCATCCACGTATTCGTGGGTGCCGGCTTCAACGCGCTGGCCGCTCCAGCCGGTGGCCTTGATGCCGAACAGGTTGTGCGAGGTGCTGCCGTCGGACTGGCGGATGTGGCGCTTGCCCCAACCGGTTTCCAATGCGGCCTGGGCGACCAGCGCACGGGCATCCACGCCCAGTTCCCTGGCCGCGCTCTGCGCGTGCTGCCAGATGCTGGCGACGAAACCTTCCGGCGTGTGCGCGCCCAGCTGGGCCACGGCGGTGCGGGTAGCCATCGCATCGGCCGGGCTCGTGGCCGTACCGCGATTGCTGGCCGTCGCCGACCACTGGTCGTTGTTGGCGGACCAGTCCTCGCCCTGCAGGTTGCCGATGTACGGATCTTCGGTTCCCAGCGAGCGGTGCAGGCTGCTGCTTTCGCGACCGGCGATGAGGTCCAGTGCCTGTTCCATCGGTGCCAGCGCGGCCTGTGCGCCGTGCTGTGCGCCGGCCGCCATCTGCTGCAGCATGCGCACGGCCTGGCTGCCATCTTCCAGCGGCAGCGATGGCGCCGGCTTGTCCGGTGCGTTGAGCTGGTAGGCGCGGCTGGCCTTGGCCGGGTCCACGCGGGTATCCAGCGCCGGGCCTTCCGCGGCCTGGCCGGACAGCTGGCGGGTGATCATGCCGGACAGGCCCAGCCCCTTGCCGCGGGTCATCGCCTCGGCAATCTTCTGGTCGTACATGTCGCGGAACATCTTGTTCTCGCCGGGAAACAGCGAGTCGCCGAAGCTGGCATCGCGCATGCTCTTGACCAGCATCTGTGCGAACTGGCCTTCCAGCTGGCGCGCGACCTTGTCGATCTTGGCCGGGTCGTTCTGTTGCGCCGGGTGCAGGTCGAATGCGGGGTTGATGCGCATGTCAGATCACCTCGAGCTCGGCACTCAATGCGCCGGCCTGCTTCAGGGCTTCCAGGATCGCGATCAGGTCGCCCGGTGCCGCGCCCACGGCGTTCACCGCGTGCACGATCTCGTCCAGGGTGGTGCCGCCGCTGAACTTGAACATGCGGCTGCCGTCGTTGGTGGCGGTGATGGTCGACTGCGGGCTGGCCACGGTGCGGCCGCCGGACAGGGCATTGGGCTGGCTGACATTGGTGTTTTCCTGGATCGTCACTGTCAGTGAGCCGTGCGCGATCGCCGCCGGGCCGACCCGCACCTGCTGGCCGATGACCACGGTGCCGGTACGCGAATTGACCACCACCTTGGCCGGGGCGCTGCCCGGGGTCAGCTCCAGGTTCTCGATGCGCGCCAGCAGGCCGATGCGTGCGCCCGGATCGGTCGGCGCAGTCACCGCCACGGTCACGCCGTCAACCGCACGCGCAGCGCCTTCGCCGAACGCGTTGTTGAGCGCGGCGACCATGCGCGAAACCGTGGTGAAATCGTTGTTGTGCAGGTTCAGGGTGATGTCGCCGCCATTGGCGAGCGGATCGGGCAGGGCACGTTCAACCGTGGCGCCATTGGGAATGCGGCCGACGCTGGGCACGTTCACCGAGACGCGCGAGCCATCCTTGCCCTGCGCACCAAAGCCACCGACGATCAGGTTGCCCTGCGCGATGGCATAGATCTGGCCGTCGGCGCCGCGCAGCGGGGCCATCAGCAGCGAACCGCCACGCAGCGACACCGCGTTGCCGATCGAGGACACGGTGATGTCGATCGGCTGGCCCGGCTTGGCAAACGGCGGCAGTTCGGCATGGATCGCGACGGCCGCCACGTTCTTCAGCTGCGGATTGACGTTCGCTGGCACGTTCACGCCCAGCTCGCCGAGCAGGTTCTTCAGGCTCTGCACGGTGAAGGGTGCCTGGCTGGTGCGGTCGCCGCTGCCGTCCAGGCCGACCACCAGGCCGTAGCCCACCAGGGCATTGCGACGCACGCCGCCGACCTGGGCCAGGTCCTTGATGCGCTCGGCGCTGGCCGGTGCTGCCACGGCCAGCAGCATCAGCGCGAGGAACGACGCCACGCGGCGCTGCCAGGAAGAAGAAAGGAGGATTTTCATGGCCATACTCAGAACGGCGTCAGGCCGGAGTTGAAGAAGCGGCTCAGCCAGCCCATCGCGTTGGACTGCGCGACCGGGCCGCGGCCGCCGTAGACGATGCGGGCTTCGGCCACGCGGCTGGAAGGAATGGTGTTGTCCTGGCTGATGTCACCGGGGCGCACGATGCCCTGCACCTGCACCAGTTCATCGCCCTGGTTCAGCCGCAGGTTCTTCTGCCCCTGTACCACCAGGTTGCCGTTGGGCAGGCGCTGGATCACCGTGACCGTGACGCTGCCCTGCAGGCGGTTGCTCTGCGCGCTGTTGCCCTTGCCAGTGAAGTCACGCTTGCCCGCTGCCGTGGCACTGAGGATGTCCTTGCCGCCCAAGGTGACCGGCGCGCCGAGAATGGACGGGGTGCCCAGGCTCAGGTTGGATTCCTTGTTGGTGGCGGTGTTGGCACTGGTCTGCGCGGTGGTGTTTTCCAGCAGGGTGATGGTCAGCAGGTCGCCGACATCGCGTGCGCGGCGGTCCGAGTACAGCTGCAGGGTCGGGCCGGCGGCGTAGATCGCACCGGCGGTCGGCGCGGCCTGCGGCGGCATGATCGGCTGGATCGGCGCCATCGCCGCGTAGGGGCGCACGTCGCCGGCGATCACGCAGCCACCGAGCAGGGCGACCACGGTGCAGGCGAGGGCAGTGCGGAGGAATCTGGAAAGGGGCGACATGGCGGGTTTCCGGTTGGGCCGGTCAGATCTTGTTGTTGAGGTAGCCGAGCATGGAGTCGGTGGTGGAGATCGCCTTGGCATTCATTTCGTAGGCGCGCTGGGTTTCGATCATCGACACCAGCTCTTCGACCACATTGACGTTGCTGCCTTCCAGCGCGCCCTGCACCACGGTGCCGAGACCGTTCAGGCCGGGGTTGCCGTTCTGCGCCGGGCCCGATGCCGTGGTTTCCAGGAACAGGTTCTCGCCGCGTGCCTGCAGGCCGGCCGGATTGACGAAGTCGGTCAGGGTCAACGCGCCCACTTCCACCGAGGCGGCGTTGTCGGCCATCTTTACGCTGATGGTGCCGTCGCTGCCGATGGTCACCGACTGCGCACCCTCGGGAATCTGGATGCCCGGCTGCACCGGGTAGCCGCTATTGGTGACCAGCTCGCTGTCCTGGTTGATCTTGAACGAGCCATCACGGGTATAGGCCGAGCTGCCATCCGGCATCTGCACTTCGAAGAAGCCGCGGCCGTTGACCATCACGTCCAGCGCGCGGCCGGTCTGCTGCTGGCCACCCTGTTCGAAATTCTTGGCGGTGGCGACCACGCGCACACCGGTACCCAGCTGCAGGCCGGTCGGCAGCTGGGTCTGCGCCGACGAAGAGCCGCCAGGCTGGCGTACCTGCTGGTACAGCAGGTCCTCGAAGCTGGCACGGTCCTGCTTGAAGCCGGTGGTGTTGGTGTTGGCGAGGTTGTTGGAAACCACCGACATGCGCATCTGCTGCGCATCCAGTCCGGTTTTCGCGATCCACAATGCCTGGTTCATCTTCGGTGTCCTGTCTGGGTGAAGCCGGCCGCGCGATGCGGCCCTTGGTATCGGGTGTGCAAGCGGTGTGCCAGCGCCATGCAAGGGCGGCGCCGGAATTCCGTCAGCTGCCCAGGCGCAGCAGGCTGTTGGCACTGCGCGCGTTGTCGTCGCCGTGCTTGATCACCTGCACCTGCATTTCGTACTGGCGCTGCAGCTGGATCATCTGCACCAGTGCACCGGCGGCATCGACGTTGCTGCCTTCCAGCTGGCCGCTGTGCACGGCGGTGCCCTGCGCCGGGGCGAACGGCTGGCGCGGGTCGGTGTTGCGGAACAGGCCATCCAGGCCGCGCTCGAGGCGCTCGTCCGGCGCCTGCACCACCTTGATCCGGCCGATCTGCGCCATCGTCTGCGGGCCTTCACCCTGCGGGATGATCGAGATCGTGCCGTCGCCGCCGATCTCCATCGCCTGGTAGGGCGGGATGGCGATCGGGTTGTTGTTGTCATCCAGTACCGTGCGGCCGCCGGAAGTCACCAGTTGACCGTTCGGGGTCACCGACAAGGCCGCGCCGCGCGTGTAGGCTTCGCTGCCATCGCTGGACTGCACCGCCAGCCAGGTGCCGCTCTGCAGCGCCAGATCCAGCGGCTTGCCGGTGATGTGCTGCGCGCCGGGCCGGCGGTTGAAGCCGGCGTCGACGTGCAGCGCATCCACCCGCGAGGCAAAGCCCGGGCCCTTGATCGGGAAGGCTTCGGTGTTGGCCAGCGCTTCCTTGAAGCCAGGGGTGTCCGAGTTGGCGAGGTTGTGGCTGAGCGTTCCCTGCGCCTGCAGGGAGGCGCGGGCACCGGTCATCGCCACGTAAAGGGCTTTATCCATGCGGGGAGTTCCGTGACAGGGTCAGCAGCTCATCAACGGATGTTGATGACGGTCTGGGTGATCTGGTCCTGCGTGGTGATCATCTGCGCGTTGGCCTGGAAGTTGCGCTGCGCGGTGATCATGTTGACCAGCTGCTCGGTGAGATCGACGGTGGACGCTTCCAGCGAGCCGGCCTGGATCTTGCCGAGGTTGGAGGTGTCCGGCATGCCGGTGCGCGGCGTGCCCGATTCGAAGGTCTCCACCCACAGGTTGTTGCCCTTCGATTCCAGGCCCTGCGTGTTGTTGAACGTGGTCAGTGCGACCTGGCCCAGCGGCTTGTCGTCGCCGTTGGAATAGCGGGCGTAGACCACGCCGGATTCGGACACGGTCACTTCATTGAGCTTGCCGGCGGCATAGCCGTCCTGCTGGGTGTTGCGCAGCGCGAACTTCTCGCCGTACTGGGTCGAACCGCTGATATCCAGCGTCATGTTCAACTGGCCGGCACCGGTGGTCGGGGTGAAGGTGCCGAGGCTGACCTTGCCGTTGGCGGGTGCGACCAGCTTGCCGCTGTTGTCGAAGGTGACCGGGGTCGGTGCGCCGGCCGGCTGGCCATCGACATAGTTGCGCACGGTCCATTCGTTGGGGTTGGCGCCCTTCACGAAGTACGAGACCTGGATGTGGCTCACGCCCAGCGAGTCGTACACGGTGATGCCACCGCTGGAGTAGTTGTAGCTGTTCGAATCGGTCGGGTCGAAGGTCGCCACCGTCGGCTGCTTGGCGTTGGCCGGCAGGGTGAAGCCAACCTTCACTTCGCTGGTCTGCTTCGGCGGGCTGTCGGTGGTCAGCAGCTGCAGGTCGACCAGGCGGCCGGCATCGAAGTTGGTGCCATCGGCATTCGGTGCGAACACCTGCAGGCGTGCGCCCTGCGGATTGACCACGTAACCGGCCGAGTCGGTCTGGAAGTTGCCGGCACGCGAGTACACGCGCGAACCATTCATGTTCATGGTGAAGAAGCCTTCACCGGAAATGGCCATGTCCAGGCTGCGCCCGGTCTGCTCGTTGTGGCCCTGGATGAACTGCTGGGCGACGTTGGAAACGCGCACGCCCGAGCCGGTCTGGTTCTTCGACAGGCCGTAGCTGGTCGAAGCGAACAGGTCGGCGAACTCCGCGCGCGACTGCTTGAAGCCGGTGGTGTTGACGTTGGCGACGTTGTTGGCGGTGACGCTCAGGTCGGTGTTGGCGGCATTGATGCCGGACAGCGAGACATTGAAGCCCATGGGATGCTCCTGGTTGATGCGGAATGTGCGGCTCAGCTGACGCGGAGCACGTAGTCGATCGGGGCCGTGCCCAGGCCCTTGAGGTTCAGGTACAGGCCGTCGGAACCGACGGTCACGCTCTCCACCGGCGCCTGTACATAGGTGGACAGCTTGGTGCTCTTGCCGGCGGTGTCGACATGGTTGGCGACGACGGAGTACTTGCCCGGCTCCATGCGCTTGCCGTTGGCATCCTTGCCGTCCCACTGGAAGGCGGTTTCGCCAGCGGCCTTGGCTTCCACGCTCAGCGAGGTGACCTTGGCACCGTTGGCGTCGGTGATGTCCACAGTGATGATGCCGGCCGACGGTGCGGCCACCGTGCCTTCGACATTGCCTTCCTTCTCCAGCACCAGCTTTTCCGACGGCACCAGCACCTGGTGGCCAACCAGCGCCGCGCCACGCAGCACCTGGTCGCTGGCCATCGATTCCTGGAAGCCCTTCACCGTCTTGTTCAGATCGGTGATGCCCTGCACGGTGGACATCTGCGCCATCTGCGCGACCATCTGCGTGTTGTCCATCGGCTTCAGCGGATCCTGGTGCTGCAGCTGCTCGGTCATCAGGCGCAGGAAGTCGGCCTGGTCGAGCGTGTTCTTCTTTTTCGTGGCGTTGCTGTTGGGGGCGTTCAGGCCCAGCGCGGAATAGACGTCCTGGCTGGTCTGGTTGTTGACGGCGGTGGTCATGGCGGTATCCGGTGCTGCGGGCCTCAGCGGCCCATGGTCAGGGTGGCCAGGGCCAGTTCCTTGGCGGTGGTCAACATCTCCACGCCGGCCTGGTAATTGCGCGAGGTCGAGATCAGGTTGACCATCTGCGCCACCGGATCGACGTCGGGCTGGTAGATGTAGCCATCGGCGTCGGCCAGCGGGTGGCCCGGCTCGTAGCGCTTGATCGGCGCAGCCTCGCTCTGGGTGATCTCCTTCACCTTCACCGAGGTGATGTTCGGATCGTTCTTGCTGGTGACCGCCTGGAAGATCGGTTCCAGCGGCTTGTACACGGCGTCGGCGGAACCGGCGACGGTGTCGGCGTTGGAGAGGTTGGAGGCGATGGTGCTCATGCGCACCGACTGCGCCTTCAGCGCGGAGCCGGCGATATCGAAGATCGGCAGGTTGCTCATGGCTTATTGCCCCGTGATCGCGGTCAGCATGGAACGCACCTTGCTCTCGACGAAGCTGAGCGAGGCGCGGTATTCCAGTGCGGCGCGGCCATAGGCGGCACGCTCGGCATCGGGGTCGACGGTGTTGCCGTCCAGGCTGGGCTGCACGCCTTCGCGCGCGATCTGGAACGGGTTCAGGCCACTACTGATCTCGTAGTGCTGCTCATGGGTGGTGGCCATCAGGCCATTGGCATCCTGCCCCTGGGCGTGGCGCAGGGCGGCATCGAAGTCCAGGTCCTGGGCCTTGTAGCCGGGAGTGTCGGCATTGCCGAGGTTGCTGGCGATCAGCTTCATCCGCTGTTCGCGCAACGGCATGGCCTGGGCGTGGACGCCCAGGTAGTCGGTAATCAGGTTGCGCACGGTGCACTCCCACGGGAACGTTGCCCGGGAAGCTGCAAGGGGTGTGCCAAAACCGAGGGGGTAGTGCCGGCCGCTGGCCGGCTCCCCGTTGTGCCTGCGGTTGCCGGCCAGCGGCCGGCACTACCGGATCAGGAGGCCGTCAGGCCGCCAGCGCCACCTTGCGCAGGCGGTCCAGCACGAAATCGGCCAGCTCGTGCGGCGAGTACTTGGCGACGAAGGCATTGGCACCCACGCGCTCGACCATGGCGTTGTTGAAGACGCCCGACAGCGAGGTGTGCAGCAGCACGTACAGGCCGGCCAGGCCCGGGTGGCGCCGGATTTCCGTCGTCAGCGTGTAGCCATCCATGGCCGGCATCTCGATGTCCGAGATGACCATGGCATAGCGCTCGGCCGGGTTCTCGCCCGAGGCGTGGACCTGCAGCAGGTGGTCCAGGGCCTGCTTGCCGTCGGAAAGCAGGGTGGCACCCACGCCCAGCTGGTCCAGCACGCTGCGGATCTGCTGGCGGGCCACGCGCGAGTCGTCCACCACCAGCACCTGCAGCTGTGGGCCGTCGGCGGGCATGGCCATCGCCGGGTCGAGTACCGCTTCACCGCGCACCTGGGCGATATCGGCCAGCACGCTCTCAACGTCGATCACCTGGATCAGCTCACCCTGGAAGCGGGTCACCGCGGTCAGGTAGCTCGACTCGGCGCCCAGTTCCGGCGGCGGGTGGATGTCTTCCACCGCGATGTTGACGATGCGTTCGACGCCGCTGACCAGGAAGCCCTGGATCGAGCGGTTGAATTCGGTGACGACCAGGTAGCCCGGCGAGGTATCCGCATCGGGCTCGCGCTCGGGGTGACCGATCGCCAGGCCGAGGTCCAGCACCGGTACCGAGCGGCCACGCACGTCGGCCACGCCGGAAAACTGGCTGGGCAGGCCGGGCACCTGGAACAGCTCCGGGCGCCGCAGGACTTCCTGCACCTTGAAGACATTGACGCCAAAAAGCTGACGTCCGCCGAGACGGAACAGCAGCAGCGCCAGGCGATTGTGGCCGGCCAGTCGGGTCCGCTGGTCGATCCGGTTGAGCAGGTCATGGGACATGGCTGCTGTATCGGCGTGGTGGGTGCGGAACTTGAGCGCTTTTGTAGCGTCGAGCCATGCTTGACCGAGGCTCTTGTAGAGTCGAGCCATGCTCGACTGGCTGTTCGGACAAGAGCAGTCGAGCATGGCTCGACTCAACAAACGGCGACCCCGTCGATCTGGCACACCCCTTGCACGCACCAGGGCCAGGTCTTGCCGATTGAAGGAGGCGCCATGCGCCGGGTCACATCCCTACTCGCCATCGTGCTCGCCGTGGCCGCGCCGTGGGCGACCGCTGCGGACTGGCAGCCGGTCGCCAGCATCCGCACAGCAGCGCTGTCGACACTGCCGGCTGGCAGTGAAGGCGAGGCGCAGGTGGCCGATGCGCTGCGCCTGCCGAAATGTGGCGGCGCGCTGCAGGTGCAACCCACCGCCACCACCACGGTGGAGGTCAGCTGCCCCGATGCGGGCGGTTGGCGCCTGTTCGTGCCGGTGAAGGTGCGGCGCAACCAGACCGTGCTGGTGCTCAACCGCGGAATCGGCACTGGAGAAACCCTCACTGCCGCCGATATCACCACTGCCCAGCGTGACGCTGCCCGGATTGCCGGCGCGGTGCTGTCCGATCCCAATGCAGCGATCGGCCGCATCGCCCGCCGTCCGTTGCAGGCCGGAGCCCTGCTGTCGAACAACGATCTGGTGGTTCAGCGTCTCATCAAGCGAGGAGACAATGTGGCCCTGGTGTCGCGTCGCGGCTCGGTCGAGGTCCGCATTGCCGGCCGTGCGATGGGTGATGCCGGTGAGAACGAACGGGTTTCGGTCGAGAACCTGTCCTCGCGGCGGATCGTGCAGGGCACGGTCGACGCTGCAGGTGACGTAATCGTGGCGCGTTGAATTACCGCAAAATATCCCTAAAGATCACGGCCCTGCGGCCGTTATCCCTTGTGAACGGCAACTCCAGGACACCCCATGAGCCAGAAAATCGACGGCAACCTGCAGGTCCCCCAGGCACTGCGCAGCGTGACGACCCCGGCCAACAAGCCCGGTGTCAGCACCGATGCGGCGGCGCGCCCGGTCGAGGCGGCCGACAGCCTGCGCCTGACCGGCGAGGCCACCAATCTGCAGGCCATCGAGCGTGAGCTGACCACCGCCCCGGCGATCGACGCCCAGCGCGTGGCGGCCGTGCGCGAGTCGCTGCAGAACGGCACCTACAAGATCAATCCGGACGCGATCGCATCGCGCATGCTCGATCTGGACCAGCAGCTGCACGGATGACTGCGGCGATGAGCGAGCCGCTGCAGCGTCTCGCCCAGGCCCTGGACGTTGAGCGCCAGGCCCTGGTCGAGCACGACGTGCACGCCCTGATCCGGGCCACAGGCGCCAAGCTGGAAGCGCTGCGTGCGCTGGAAGGCGCGCCACCGGTGGGCGAGGGCGAACAGCTGCAGGAACTGGCCGAGCGCAACCGCGCCAACGGCGTACTGCTGTCGCGCCGCCGCCGCGAGGTGAACTGGGCGCTGCGCCAGCTCGGCCGCACCGAAGACGCCTCGGCCTACGATGCCAAGGGCCAGTCGCACACGGTCAGCATCGGCCGGCCACTCGCCGTCGCCTGACGCGACGGCGGTCGCACAACACCTCCCGGCGGGCTGAAGCCCGCTGCATGACCGCGTATATTGGGCGCCTGTTCGAACGCCCCGAGTCGCCGTGTCCGCTGCCAACGCCCTGGTTACCGCCCCCCTTCCGCCGCAGCCGGTGCTGCAGGCCCTGCTTGAGCGCCTGCGCGAAGGCCTGCTGCTGTTCACCGATGACGGGCAGGTGGCCCTGGCCAATCCGGCCGCACAGAATCTGCTGGCCAGTGGCGAGGACGGCGGATTGCCGCCGCCGCAGCGGCTGCGCGAACTGCTGCCCCCCGATGCACTGGAACAGGCCCGCCAGCACGGCCACTGGAATGGCAGCCTGCCGCTGGGCGAGGGCGTGGTCATCGCCCACCTGTACCACCATGGTCCGGTCGGCGAAGGGCATTTTCTCGCGCTGTTCCGCCACATCGAAGGGCAGGAAGACTACGAGCGCGAACTGCAGCAGCGCCACGCCGAGCTGCGCCAGGCCTACCTGCGCCTCAATGGCACCCAGGAAAAGCTGCTGCAGTCCGAGAAGATGGCCTCGATCGGCCAGCTGGCCGCCGGCGTCGCGCACGAGATCAACAACCCGATCGGTTACGTGCACTCCAACCTGGGCAGCCTGCAGGAGTACCTGCGCAGCCTGTTCACCGTGATCGAAGCCTATGAGCGCGCCCTGCGCGCGCCGGACCCGAAGGCACTGATTCCGGAAATCGACGACATCCGTGACCGCCTGGACATCGATTTCATCAGCCGCGACCTGCCGCAGCTGATGGCGGAATCGCGCGAAGGCATCGAGCGTGTCACCCGCATCGTGCGTGACCTGAAGGACTTCTCGTATTCCGGCCGCGACGAATCGTGGAAGCTGGTCGACCTGCACGCGGGCCTGGAATCCACCATCAACATCATCTGGAACGAGCTCAAGTACAAGGTCACCCTGGTGCGCGAGTTTGGCCAGTTGCCGCTGGTGGAGTGCCTGCCGTCGGAGTTGAACCAGGTCTACATGAATCTGCTGCTCAACGCCGGCCATGCCATCGCCGAGCGCGGCACGATCACCGTGCGCACCGGCGTCGATGGCGATCACGTGTGGGTTGAATTCGAAGACACCGGCGGCGGCATTTCGCCGGAACTGCGCCAGCGCATCTTCGACCCGTTCTTCACCACCAAGCCGGTGGGCAGTGGCACCGGCCTGGGCCTGTCGATCTCCTACAGCATCATCAACAAGCACCACGGCCGCATCGACCTGGACAGCACCCCCGGCGTAGGCTCGCGCTTCCGCGTGGTGCTGCCGGTGAAGCAGCCGCGCTGACCGCACCTGGTAGTGCCGGCCGCTGGCCGGCAACCTCATCCAACCCGACGCCCCAGAGCAGCCGGCCAGCGGCCGGCTCTACCGGAGGGGATCATCACCGCAGCGGCCGATCCTCGCCACCATCCCCGGTTTCCACCGGCGCCGGCCCGGCATTGCTGCGGCGCTGTTCCTCGTAGGTGCGGAACGCCTGGTGGATGTGCTTGCGCAGCTCGTCGTCGTTCCACGGCTTGGTCAGGAAGCGATAGATCGCGCCGCGGTTGATCGCGTCGGTCACCGTGTTCAGATCGGTATAGCCCGACAGCACCAGACGGATCGTATCCGGGTACAGCATCTTCACCCGGCCCAGGAACTCGGTGCCGCTCATGTCGCTCATGCGCTGGTCGGACAGGATCACCTGCACGTCGTTGATCGCCAGCAGATCGAACGCATCGCGTACGTTGCCGGCCGCCAGGATGCGGTAGCCGTCGCGGCGGAACAGGCGCACCAGCGAGCGCAGCACGTTTTCCTCATCGTCCAGCAGCAGCAGCGTACGGTCCGGGCGGGTCTCGGCGAAGGCTTCCGGACGCAGGTAACGGCGGCGCAGGGTCATGCCGGCGGCATCGGCCGACATCGGCTCGCCGAACAGGTAGCCCTGGAACACATCGCAGTCGTTGCGGCGCAGGAAGCCCAGCTGGGCCTGCGATTCCACGCCGTTGGCGATCACAGTCATGCCCAGCTGGTGGCCCATGGCGATGATTGCGCGGGCGATGGCCGCCTCGCGATTGCCGGCCGGCGCGCTCTTGATGAAGCTGCGGTCGATCTTCAGCTTGTCCACCGGGTAGCGCACCAGCGCGCTGAGGCTGGAATCGCCGGTGCCGAAATTGTCCAGGCTCAGGCTGATGCCTTCGTTGCGCAGGTTGGCCAGCGTTTCATGGACGAAATTGACGTTGTTGGTCAGCGCGCTCTCATTGATCTCCAGCGTCAGCATCTGCGCAGGTACGCCCGCCGCCTGCAGCAGGGACATCACTTCGGCGAAGAAGTTCGGCCGCAGCAACTGCAGGGTGGATACGTTCACCGCGATGGTGAAGTCATCGAAGCCCTGGTCGCGCCACAACCGCGCCTGCTTCAATGCGCCTTCCAGGACCCAGGTGCCGATCTGCACGATGATGCCCAGTCGCTCGGCAGTACGCATGAAGCGCTCCGGTACCAGCATGCCCAGGGTCGGCGACTGCCAGCGCAGCAGCGCTTCCATGCCGACCACGTGGCCGTCGCGGGCGCTCACCAGCGGCTGGTAGCGCAGCTTCAGCTCGCCATTGGGAATGGCATCGACGATCTGGCGCGCGATGATGCTCTCGCTGTGTGCGCTCGGCGGTGTGTCCACCGCATGGATGCGCACGGCATTGCCGCCTTCGCGGGCGGCCTGGTACAGCGCATCCTCGGCATGGTCGAGCAGGCGCGACGTGCTGCTGGCATGCTCCGGGCACAGGCTTACGCCCAGCTTGCCGGTCATGAACAGCGTGTACGGCAGCACCGACAGCGGCAGCTCCATCTGCTGGCGGATCTCTTCGGCGAAATCTTCCGGCAGCGGCAGATCGGCAGTGCGCGGCACCGCGATCAGGAATTCGTCGCTGCCATGCCGCCACAGCTTGCCGCGCCCGCGCAGGTAGGACTGCAGGCGCTGCGCCACCAGTACCAGCGCCTGGTCGCCCACTTCGGCACTCATGTTCTCGTTGACCGATGCGAAGTGGTCGATGTCCACGTGCATCAGCATCAGCGCGATGCCGCCGGAGGCTGCCTCGGCAACCATCGCCTGCAGCTCGGGGTTGCCGGCGCCAAGGCGGTCGGGGGCATCATCGATGCTGACCGGGGGCAGGTTGGGATTCCACATAGGCTCAGTATTCCGGCGAATCGACGGCGGCCATGCTGGCCGCCTGGTAGGGGAGATGGACGTCGATCAGGGTGCCTTCACCGTGCGCGGACTCGATCCGCACATGGCCACCAACGCTCTGCGCGCGCTCGCGCATCACGATCAGGCCGAGGCCGCGCGGGCCATCGGGATCGAAGCCTTCGCCATCATCGCGGATCTGCAGGTGCAGGCCGCGCTGGCCGACGTCGCGCAGCTGCAGCAGGACCTGGCTGGCGCGCGCATGGCGCAGCGCGTTGGTCAGGCTTTCCTGCGCGATGCGGAAGCAGGCCTGTTCGATGCTGTTGTCGGGGCGGTGCGGCAGCGGCTCGATCTCGGCCAGCAGCTCCACCGGCGAAGAGCGGAACAGCACCCGCGCCTGCCAGCTCAGTGCCGCCTCCAGGCCCAGTGCATCCAGCTGCGGGGGGCGCAGCAGGGTGGAGATGTCGCGCAGCTTGGCCACGGTGGTGTCGGCCAGGCTGACGATCTGCGCCAGATCCTCGCCACGGCGCTTCGGATCGTCCTCATCCTGCGCCGCATGCGCCGACAGCTTGATCGCGGTGATGGCCTGGCCGATGTCATCGTGCAGGTCGCGCGAGATCGCACGACGCTCGTCCTCCTGCAGCGAGAACAGCCGTCCGGCCATCGCCTGCAGTTCGCGGTTGCTGGTTTCCAGCGCGCTGCGGGTGCGTTCGGAATCGCTCAGGTCGCGCACGATCAGCAGCTTGCAGTCGCGGCCGCCGTAGCGCACTTCGCCCACCGCCAGGCCGGCATGGAAGCTGCGGCCGTCGCCACGCTGCATGGCCACCACGCTGCTGTGGCCCGGCCCCAGGTGGGGCTGGCCGGCGCGCAGCTGGCTGCGCACCCGTGGCAGGTCGGCGGCAGCGACCAGTGCCGACAGCGGCTCGCCCAGCAGGGTGTGGCTGCCGTAGCCGAACAGGCCGGCGGCCCAGGCGTTGGCGTACAGCACATGTTCGTCGGAGAGGATCACCACGCCGTCGGGCAGTACCCGCACCAGCTCGCGGAACTGTTCCTCGCGCTCGCGCAGCAGGCGCCGCGACTGCTCGCGCTCGGTCACGTCCTGCAGCGTGCCCAGCACGCGGCTGCGGCCGGCTTCATCGATACCGCTGGCCGCCCGCAGGTGCACCATCAATGCCCGGCCGTCCATCGACAGCAGCGGCAGCAGCACGTCCACCTGTACCGGCTCGCTGCAGCACAGTTCGGCCAGCAGCTGTTCGGTCTGGGTGGCCGTGGCCGGGTCGGCCGGCACCAGCAGCTCGTCGAAGCGGTGCCAACGGCGGGCCTCGGGCGGGCGGCGGCCGAGCAGGCGATAGACCTGGTTGGAGTAGCGGCCCAGCCCGGTGGACGGGTCCAGCTCCCAGGCGCCGATGCGGGCCAGCTCATGGGCTTCCTCCACCCGGGCCAGCGCCTGGTCGCGGCGCAGCTGGGCCAGGTCCTCGGCGGTGCGGTCGATGGCGATCAGCAGGCGGGCGTTGTGGCCGTCGTAGCTGATCGCGTTGGAGCGCAGTTCCATCTGCCGCAGCGAGCCATCACGCAGCTGCAGTTGCGCGCGGAGGATGCACAGCTCCTCGGGCGCCTCGCGGATCGCCTCCAGCTTGGTCTGCAGTGCCTGGTCCTGGCCCGGCGGCCACAGGGCGTCGATGGTCTGTTCCAGCAGCTCGTCGCGGTCCCAGCCAAAAGCGGTGCAGGCGGCAGGGTTGGCATCGAGGATCGCCAGCGTGTCCAGGTCGTAGACCAGGATCGGGCCGGGGTTGCCCTCGAACATCTGCCGCAGGCGCAGCTCGGAGGCCTGCTGGCGCGCATGGGTATGCAGCACGTGTTCGGCCAGCGGGCGCAGCAGCAGATAGAGCAGGCCCGCGCTGGCCAGCGCGAAGAACGAACCCTTCAGGCCCTGCCACAGGGCTGCCTGCTGCGGGTCCGGCACCAGCGCCTGCACAACGCTGTCGGTGGAGATCATCCAGGCCAGCGCCATTGCCAGGTAGCTCAGCACCACCCGGCGCCGGTCGCGGCTCAGCGCCTGCGCCATCCGCGGGTCGGGAACTGGGGCGTTGCCGGTCGGTTCTGCGGGCATGGACGGGGCGGGTGAAAGGGGCGCCGGTCATCTTACCCCGCAGCGTGCCGTGACCACTCAATTATCCGCCGCAGGCGCCGTTAACCACTGCGTGCCCCGCTGACGGGCGTGTCATCCGGAGCAAGATCGCGTGGACCAAGGGATCATCGCCAGCCTGCTGCAGCACCCGCTTGCGTCGGCGCTGGTCATCGTCGACCGTACCGGGCGCCCGCTGGCGGCCAATCCGGCTGCGCGCGAGCATGGCCTGCCGGCCACCGTGGCCGCTTATGCGCCGATGCTGGAAGATCTGCGCCTGATGGCTGCCGATGGCGGCATCGTGGCCTGCACGCTGCCGGGTGGCCCGCGTGGACACTACGACGGTCACCTGCGCGCCGTGCACGACGGCGCCGGCAATCTGCTGGCGTTCACCCTGAGCATTCCCGAGCCGGTGCCGGTCGACGGTGGTGGGCGCTGGGAACTGGCACTGGACAGCGCCGGCCACAGCCTGTGGGACTGGGACATCCCCAGTGACCGCGTGGCGCGCACGCCGGCGCTGGGCGACGAGACCGCCACCGAAATGCTGTCGCGGGTGCACAGCGAGGACATCGCCCAGGTGCGTGCCGCCCTGGACGAGCACCTGCGTGGGCGCAGCGATCAGTACAGCGCGCAGTTCCGCTTCCGCCAGGCCGACGGGCAGTGGCGTTGGGTGTTGGATCGCGGCCGTGTGGTTGCGCGCACCGCCGATGGCCAGCCATTGCGCATGGTCGGTACACATACCGATATCGAGCAGCAGAAGCAGCTCGAATCGCTGCTGCAGGAACAGCAGCTGCACCTGAGCGAGGCCCAGCGCATCGCCAGCATGGGCAGCTGGTCGTTCGACCCCAACAGCGGCCACTTCTGGTGGTCGCCGGAACTGCGCTCGCTGCTGGCGCTGGAGCAGGGCGCCGTGCCCGGCCAGCGACGCTGGCTGAAGCAGCTGCACCCGCGTTCCCGAGGTGCGCTGCGCGCGGCATGGCGGCGTCTGTGGCGTGACGGCCGGGCCGCCAATCTCGAGCTGGAGCTGACCCGCGGCCATGAACCTTCGCAGCATCTGCGCCTGTGGATGCAGCCGCTGCTGGACATGGACGGGCAACCCAAGCGCCTGCTCGGCCAGGTGCAGAACATCACCGAGCAGCACCAGACCGACGCGCTGATCCGCTGGCGCACCGAGCTGCTCAACCGCGTTTCCGCGCTGGGCCGCATCGGCGGCTGCGAGATCGAGGTACAGACCCGGCACATGCAGTGGACCGAGGAGTGCTATCGCATCCACGGCCTGCGCAAGGAGCCGATCACCCTCGATCAGGCGATGGCGCTGTATACCGAAGACTCACGCGATGCGTTCGAAGCAGCGCTGGTCCGCATCGCCGGCGGCGGCCTGCCCGAGCAGCTGGACCTGTGCTTCTACCGCCAGTCCGGCCTGCGTGTCTGGGTGCAGGTGCTGATCGAGCTGGATCGTCGTGATGGCCTGCCGCCGCGCTTCGTGGTGCTGTTCCGTGACATCACCCGCGAGCGCGAGGCCAACGAGCGCATCGAGCTGCTGGCCCACTACGACCTGCTGACCGGCCTGCCCAATCGTGTGCTGCTCGGCGAACAGACCGCCGAAGCCATCGAGGAAGCGCGCGACCGCGGTACCTCGCTGGCGATGCTGTTCATCGACCTGGACGGCTTCAAGACCATCAACGACAGCTTCGGTCACGCCACCGGCGATGCGCTGCTGAAGGCCGCGGCCACCCGCCTGCACCAGAACCTGCGCAACAACGACCTGTTCGGCCGCTTCAGTGGCGACGAGTTCATCGTCGTGCTGCGCGACCTGGCCGAGCCTGAAGATGCGGGTCATGTCGCCCGCAAGCTGATTGCCTCGCTGGCCGAGCCGCTGCGCCGTGGCGAGACTACGTTGAAGGTCGGCGCCAGCGTCGGCATCGCGATGCTGGGCGATGCGCAGACCGATTTCGATTCACTGCTGCGCGCCGCCGACGCCGCGATGTACGCAGCCAAGGAAGCAGGGCGCAACACCTACCAGTACTACAGCCAGGACGCACTGGCCCGCATCCAGCGCAAGCTGGAGCTTGAGCACGCGCTGCACGGTGCGATCGAGCGTGAAGAGTTCAGCCTGGCCTACCAGCCGCTGCTGCACGCGCACCAGGGCGAACCGCCGGCGATCGAAGCCCTGCTGCGCTGGCATCGGCCCGGTATCGGCTACTGCAGCCCGGCCGAGTTCATACCGATTGCCGAAAAGTGCGGCGAGATCGTCCGCGTCGGCGACTGGGTACTGAACGAGGCCTGCCGCCAGGCGACCGCGTGGGACCGCGCCGGACTGCGTTTCGACCGTATCGCGGTGAATGTGTCGGCGGTGCAGCTGCGCGATCGCGGCTTTGCCGAACGCGTGATCGAGATCTGCCACGCCCACGGCTGGCCGCCACAGCGGCTGGAGCTGGAGCTGACCGAGTCGGCGCTGATCCGTGACACCGACATCCTGCGCCATTGCTTCGACGTGCTGGAGCGGCACGGCGTGCCGCTGGCGGTGGATGACTTCGGTACCGGCTTCTCCAACCTCAATTACCTCAACCGTTTCCCGGTCGGGCGCCTGAAGATCGACCGCAGTTTCGTGCAGGGCATGCTGCATGACTCAGGCACGGCCGAAGTGACCCAGGCCATCGTGCATCTGGGCCACGCGCTGGGCATGAAGGTGGTGGCCGAAGGCGTGGAAACGCACCAGGAAGAAGACATGCTGCGCCGCCAGGGTTGTGACGAGATCCAGGGCTACCTGTACTCGCGCCCGCTCAGCCCGCGTGATCTGGCGCAATGGTTGCGTCAGCAGCGCCCGGCACCGATGCACACCGACGCCAGCGGCGAAGCGGTGCTGGTGCGCTGACAACCAGACTCTGGTGGGTGCCGGCACCCAGCGATCATCCACGCATGGCGTGGATCTACTTCAGATGCAGACACCTGCTCTGGTGAGTGCCGACCGTTGGTCGGCATTGATGCCTGCGCCCGCGACCATCCACGCATGGCGTGGATCTACTGACCGTGCCGACTCTGGTGGGTGCCGACCGTTGGTCGGCATTGATGCCTGCGCGCGCGATCATCCACGCATGGTGTGGATCTACTGACCGTGCCGACTCTGGTGGGTGCCGACCGTTGGTCGGCACTGATGCCTGGACGCGCGATCATCCCCGCATGGCGTAGGTCTACCTCGGGAACTCCGCCTTCAACTGCATGCGCAGCGCCTCGACGATGGCCGCATAGCGGCGCTTCTGGACCAGATAGCTGGCCAGGAACAACGGCAGCACGAGCAGCATGGGCGCCACCATCGGGCGCATCGCCACCAGCGGCAACAGCAGCAGCGACAAGATCGCCACGAACCAGCTGCACAGGCCGATCACCCGCACCTCGTGCCGTCGCGCGTTGATTACGATGCGTCCACGCATCACCGGGAAGTAGCGCAGGCCGAAGCTCGGCGCAAAGCTCTCACGGAATGCCATGCTGCCGTCGGGCAGCGCATGGAAGGCCAGGCGCAGCCATTTGTCCTGCGGCAGGTCACGTTCCAGGCTGCCCAGCGAGAGCCGGGCCAGCATGGCCGGTGATGCCGCGATGCGTTCGTTGAACAGGGTGATGCCCCAGCTGAAATAGCCGGCCACCCAAGCCATCAGAAGGGCGGTTTCGATCAACAGCACTGCGATCAGGGCGATGGCCATCGGTCTTCCATGAGCGAGTCCAGGGCATCATGCCACAGCGATTACGCCAGGCCAGTAGATCCACGCCATGCGTGGATGTTGCGGCGAGAGCCGGCAGATGAAAGCCATAAAGCCATCCCGCAAGTCGTGGACCTACCGGTTCATCAATGCGATGCCTGCGATCGAATAGCTGGCGATCAGCAGTCCGAACACATACGCCGCCACGATGATCAGCCAATACGTCGCCGGCTCGATCTCCCGCCATACGTCAATGGTGCCGGCGCGGTGATGGCTCAGATGGACATGCCCGGTGCTGATGGCAGCTGCTGCCATCCAGGCGCACAGAAAGGCCATCAGCATGAAGAGCAGGCTGCCGAACAGGAACGCGACAGGTCGATGCCGGGGCGGCCGCAAGGTGGCGTAGGCGGGACGCCAGGTAAAGGTGACCGCGATGAGCACCATCGCAGCAAATCCCAGCCAGGTCATGAACGTGGTGCTCATGCGATGACACTCCGTGTCCAGCCGTAAGGGGCGTGGGCGGATCATGCCATGGGTGTGGAACGGCTGGCGGTGAACGTCATCCACGCGCGGCGTGGATCTACTTCAGGGCTTCGCCATCCAGCCCCAGGTCCCACGCCAATCCCAGCAGCGCCTCATCCGCCCGCAACGGGCCAGGCCGCGCGTCCGCCAGCTGCTGCAGCTCGCGGATCTCTTCGCGTGCCACCTCTTCCAGCTGCTGCAGCTGCTCACGCACGCTCGCGTTGCGCGGGCGGTCGGTGTCGGCGAGGGAGGGCAGGGCGCGGATCAGGGTCATGGTGCGCGTACAGGATGCATCCAACGGCAGGCTACAGGCAAAGGCCCCGGACGAACCGGGGCCTTGTGGGCTGCCGGCAACGGCAGCGGACATCAGGATCAGAACAGCTCGACCGTGCCAGCGCCCATGGTCTGCTGGGCGACCGGCTTGTGCGGCGGGCGCTCCCATTCGCTGCGCAGTTCGCGCAGGCGGCTGCCGGTGCGCTGCAGGGCGGTGGCGATCTCTTCGTCGAACACGCCGCCATTGCGGTGCAGCAGTTCCTGCAGGGCCACCGCTTCGCGGTTGATCGCAGTCAGGCGGTCCAGGTGGGTGTGCACGCCACCCAGCGCCTGGGTGGCGATGTCTTCGAACTGCAGGGCGCGCACGGCCTCGGCCACGCTGCCATCGATCGAACGGGCGCACTCGGACACTTCACGCATGCCGTCGCCCAGCGAAGCGTTGATCTGCGCCACGTTGTCGAGCATCGCCGCTGCTTCCTGGCGCGCTTCGCGGGAGCGGTCCATGTCACGCGAGGCCATGTGCGAGACCGTCTCGCGCACCTTGGCGATGGCGTCCTTGGAGCTGTGCGCCAGCTTGCGGATCTGCTCGTTGAAGGTGGTCGAGCGCTCGGACAGGTTGCGCACTTCGTCGGCCACCACCGCGAAGCCACGACCGGCTTCACCGGCACGCGCGGCTTCGATGGCGGCGTTCAGTGCCAGCAGGTTGGTCTGGTCGGCGATCGACTTGACGTCTTCCAGCAGCGCGAAGATGCCATCCAGGTGCTGTGCCATCTGGTCGATGTGCTGCACCGTGGTGCTGCTCTGGCCGCTGACCTGTTCCAGCGCTTCCACCAGCTGCTCCATGCGGTGGCTGGCGTGCTGGGCGAAACGGGCAACGTCGAGGCCGGCATTGCCCTCATCACCGGCGCGGTCGACGATGCGCGACAGGGCCTGGCTCTGCTGGCGCGACTTGCGGTTCATCGCATCGAAGCTGCCGCCCAGGCTGGACACTGCCTGGCGGATCAGGTCACGGGCGCGTTCCACTTCGCCGCGCGAGCCGTCGATTTCGTTGCCGACGAAGCTGCGCAGTTCGGTCAGCAGCTGGTCCTGCTCACGCAGGACACGGGCATGTTCCGGGGAGCGATGCGCCTGGGCGCGGGTGGTCCACCACGCAAAGCCGAGCCAGCTCAGCGTCATCGTGGTCAGGATCGCCCAGCGCAGGGCGGCCGGCCATTCGAAACCGATGGCGAAGGGGAGCAGCAGGGTCAGAGCCAGGGGGGCGGCCAGACGGATGAAAATGCGTGAGTACATGGACGTTCTCGGGAGGTGCACGGAGGATGTATCGGCCGTACCCCCTTTCTCTTTAACGTCGATGTGCCTCGAAGTGCATTCTGAATGCGCCGGTTTTCCGGCGCCTTGGCGGCTTAGGGGTCAGAGCCCTTCCCGTGCCGGAAAGGGATTCGACCCCTTGGGCAGGCAGCGACGGGGTCGGATCCCTTTTCCACGGAAAAGGGCTCTGACCCCACGCCCTCACGCCAGCTGGCGGTCCACGGCCTCGATCATCGCCTTGCGGCTGAACAGGAAGTCCCAGTAGCTGCCGCCCAGCTGGCGCCACAGCACCGCCGAACGCACCGCGGCCAGCAGTAGGGCGCGGATCTCGGCGACCACACCGGCCTGGCCCAGGTAGTGCGGGTTGCCCTGCACCATCACCCGCGGCTTCAGGTGGCTGATGGTGTCGGCATACAGGCCGCCCAGGTTGGCCAGTACGTCCGGGTGGCCACTGTCGCCCAGCTCGACGGCCTGGCGCTGGGCGCGCTCGATGCCCGAGGCGACCTTGTTCACGGTCGCCCCGTCCTGCACGAAGCGGCGCTCCAGCTGCAGCACCGACAGGGCCAGCTTGGGCAGGATCGGGTCCTGGCCCTGGCTGCGGAAGTAGTTGTGCAGCAGGCGCAGCCCAGCCTTCAGTGCATGGCGGTCACCGAACACCTCCTGCGGCGAGGACGCATCGACGCGGAACACGCTGTCCACGGCGGTGCGCACGGCAGCGGCGTCGGAATGGCCGGTATCGGCGATGCGGCGTACTTGCTGCAGGGCCTGGGCAATGCCGGCCAAAGCCAGGACGCGGTCGTCGACAGTGAAACTCATGCAGCGATTACCTCAAAAGGGGAAGGGGTGGTGCGCAGGCGCTGTTCCAGCGGCGCATCGGTGGCGGCGATCACCGCGCCACCCAGGCACACATCACCGTCATACAGCACCAGCGATTGACCAGGGGTAACGGCGCGCTGCGGGCGCGCAAAGGTGACCAGCACGCTGCCATCGTCCAGCACCTCGACCGTACACGGCTCGTCGGGCTGGCGGTAGCGGGTCTGGGCGGTGCATTCGAAGCGCCGTGCCGGCGGTGAGCCGGCGATCCAGTGCGCGGTTTCCGAACGCAGGCGCTCGGACAGCATCCATTGGCTGTCGCGGTCCTGGTCCACGTACAGCACGTTGCTGGCCACGTCCTTGCCGACCACGTACCACGGCGCGGCCGGGCGGCCACGCACGCCGCCGATGTTCAGGCCCTCGCGCTGGCCCAGAGTGAAATAGAACACGCCCGGATGCTCGGCAATCACGCTGCCGTCGGCCGGGTCGAGGATCTGGCCGGGCTTGGCCGGCAGGTAGCGGCCGAGGAACTCGCGGAAATCGCGCTCGCCGATGAAACAGATGCCGGTGGAATCCTTCTTGGCGTGGGTCGGCAGGCCGACGTCGCGCGCGATCCGGCGCAGGTCGCTCTTTTCCAGGTCGCCGATCGGGAACAGGGTGGCTGCCAGCTGTTCCTGGCCCAGCTGGTGCAGGAAGTAGCTCTGGTCCTTGGAGCGGTCGGCGCCGCGCAAGAGCAGCCACTGGTGGCCGCGCTGGGTAACCCGCGCATAGTGGCCGGTGGCGATGCGCTCGGCGCCCAGCTCGCGGGCGGCATCCAGGAAGTGCTTGAACTTCACTTCGCGGTTGCACAGCACGTCCGGGTTCGGGGTGCGGCCGGCCGCGTACTCGGCCAGGAAGTGCTCGAACACGCCCTGCCAGTACTCGCTGGAGAAGTCGCGGAAGTGGAACGGGATGCCCAGCAGGCCGCAGACGGCCACCGCATCGCGGCGATCATCCTCGGCGCGGCAGTCACCGCTGCCGTCGTCGGCCCAGTTCTGCATGAACAGGCCGGCCACGGCCTCGCCCTGCTGTACCAGGCGCCAGGCGGCGACCGAGGAATCGACGCCACCGGAGACGCCCACCATTACACGCGGAGTGCTCATGCGACCTCCCGGACCAGCGAAAGCGGATGGCGCTGGCCACCCAGGTAATCAGCCACCACCTGCCAGACCAGCGGGCTGCGCTGGCGCTCGCCGGCGGCCTGCAGCTCGGCCGGGGTCAGCCACAGCGCGCGGTCGATGCCGGTGTCCAGCGGCTGCGCCGGGTCATGCGAGACCGGGCGCGCCGCGTAGCAGAAGCGCAGGAAGGCAGTGCCGTCGCCGGCGGTCCACTGGTAGCAGCCGATGAAATGGGTCAGCTGCACGGTCCAGCCGGTTTCCTCGCGGGTCTCGCGCAGGGCCGCCTCGGCCAGGCTTTCGCCCGGCTCGAGGTGGCCGGCCGGCTGGTTCAGCACCTGGCGGCCGTCGATGGTCTCCTCGACCAGCAGCACGCGGCCGCCGTCGACCACCACCGTGGCGACGGTGGCGTGCGGTGCCCAGCGCGGGTCCGGCGTGGCGTTCAACTCAGAACTCGTCCTTCTTGGTCAGTTCCAGCTCCATCGCGTCGGCGGTGCGGATGGCCGCATCGATGGCGTCGCTGAGCTGGTCGGCAGTGGCATCGGCGTCGATCTTCACCACGAACATGGCGGTGGTGTCCTGCTTTACCCAGCCGCCCATCTTGGCGTCCTGCGAATCTTCGAGCAGGCGGTTGGCTACGGCCACCGGGAACTGCTTGGTCTTGGCGCTGTAGGCCGGCGACCAGATCTCGCGGATGTTGTGGCTGCCGAAATCTTCCACCGCCGAGCGCACGTAGACCATCTGGGTGCGGTCACCCTCGACGTCGAAGACCATGCGGTAGTCGCCATCCTCGTCGACTTCGTAGGTGTAGCCCAGCTTGTCCAGGTGGCGGGCCACGGACTTGTCGGCGCTGGTCGCGGCGGCGGCAGAGCCGGCAGCGGTCAGGGCGATCAGCAGGGCGGGGAGAAGGGTCCTTTTCATGAAGATCCTGTGAAGCAACGTTGAAAGAAGGTGCAATTGTGACGGTGGGCGTGCGTGCCGTCCAATCTGCGGCGGGCCGACGCAGGCCCGGCGCTACCTCTATAATGGGTGGATGCCCCATGAGTCCTCCCCCGATTCCCAGCACGAGCACGGCGTTGCCGTGGAGCCCGCGCGCCCGGAAGTGGCGCCGCCGCCGTTCTACCAGGTGATGCTGCTCAACGACGACTACACCCCGATGGATTTCGTGGTGGATGTGCTGCAGCAGTTCTTCAGCATGGACCTGGACAAGGCCACGCAGGTGATGCTGCACGTCCATACCCGCGGCCGCGGCGTCTGCGGGGTGTTCACCCGCGAAGTGGCCGAGACCAAGGTCGCCCAGGTCAACGAGTACTCGCGGATGAACCAGCACCCGCTGCTGTGCACGATGGAAAAGGCCTGAGCGGCTGCCGAATTTCGTCCGGGCGCATCGTTCCCGGATGGGCGTGCCCACCAAGGTGAGCACCTTCCAAGCGGAAATCTGTAGAGTCGAGCCATGCTCGACTGCTTTCTGCCCGGGCGTATCGGCACCGGCCGGGTGTGCCCACCAAGGTGGGCACCTACCAGGGCATGAGGCCTGTATCGATCCCGGGCGGCCGTGCCCACCAAGGTGGGCATCTACCAGAACGCTGGCTCACGCCTCCGCCAGCGCCTCCAGCGCCATCCGCGCTACCGCCTCGTCCACGTCGGCCGGGTCGCCGTCATCCCTGAACCACACTGCCGACAGCGCCATGCTGGCCGCGATCCAGCGCAGCAGGCGCGTGCGCTCCAGGCCGGCCAGTGTGCTCACCTGTTCCAGCCGGGCGGCAAACCGCTCGGGCCGGGTGGCCACATGGATGCCGGGGCCGCACAGGTCCGGATTGCTGAACATCGTCGTGTAGTCGAACGCACGGTCGCCCAGCAGCCGCTTCGGGTCGATCGCCAGCCAGCCACGCGCGCCGAAATCCAGCACGTTGTCGTGATGCAGGTCGCCGTGCAGCGGCCGGATCTCGCGCTCGTCCTGCAGCAGGCCTTCCGCCAGCGATCTGCACTGTTCCAGCAGTGGTGGCAGCGCCGCCCTTGGCTGCAGCAGGTCGACGAACCATCTACGCAGGCAGACCAGGTCGTCTGGCGGCGCGCTCCGTGGCCGGTGCAGCCGCTGCAGGACCTGGCACAGGAGGGTGGTGCAGGCGTCATCGTCGCCGTCGATCGAACGTTGCCGCAGCGAGTCGCCGCCGGCACGCTCGATCAGGATCGCCGGTCCCTCGTGGGCCATCAGGCGGGCGGCGCCGTCACCGTCCCACCAGCGCAGCAGGCGATGGCTGTTCTGCTCTTCGGTTTCGCTGCTGACCTTCAGCATCGCCGGTTCGCCGGCGGCGGTCAGCACCGGCCAGAGCTGGGCACGGGGCGTTTCGATGGCCGGGCCATCACGCCGCAATCGCCAGCGGCTCAGGTAGGGTTCGCTCATGCTGGGTGGGCTGTCCTGGAGTGAATGAAGATCAAGCGATTCGCACTGCTAACGCCATCTGAACGCAGCAATCCGCTAGGGTGATGGAAATCGCGTAGTCAGGCCGCATATTGTCCCCATCTGCCGCCGGAGTAATCCATGTTCAGCAAAGACCTCGAACACACCATCGGCCAGTGCTACAAGCGCGCCCGTGAGGCCCGGCATGAGTTCATGACGGTCGAACACCTGCTGTTGGCACTGCTCGACAACCCGTCCGCCCAGGCCGTACTGAAGGCCTGTGGTGCCGACGCCGAACGCCTGCGCCAGGAGCTGGAGCAGGCCATCGAGGCTTCCGTGTCCCGCCTGGCCGAAGATGACGGCCGCGATACCCAGCCGACCCTGGGCTTCCAGCGCGTGCTGCAGCGGGCCGTGTACCACGTGCAGTCCTCGGGCAAGAAGGAGGTCACCGGCGCCAACGTGCTGGTCGCCATCTTCGGCGAAAAGGACTCGCACGCCGTCTATTACCTCAACCAGCAGGACGTGACCCGTCTGGATGTGGTCAATTACCTGTCCCACGGCATCGCCAAGCTGGGCGAGGAGGGCGAGCAGCCGTCCTCTTCCTCCGAGGGCGAGAGCCGCATGGAGGGTGGGGAGGGTGAGCCGAAGGGCGATGCCCTGACCGAGTTCGCCAGCAACCTCAACGAACAGGCCCGGGCCGGTCGCATCGACCCGCTGGTCGGCCGTGCCGACGAGATCGAGCGCACCATCCAGGTCCTGTGCCGCCGCCGCAAGAACAACCCGCTGTACGTGGGTGAGGCCGGCGTGGGCAAGACCGCGATTGCCGAGGGCCTGGCCCGCCGCATCGTCGAGGGCTCGGTGCCTGACGTGCTGGCCGACGCGGTGATCTATTCGCTCGACCTGGGCGCGCTGGTGGCTGGCACCAAGTACCGTGGCGACTTCGAGAAGCGCCTGAAGAGCGTGCTGACCGCGTTGAAGAAGGTACCCAATGCGGTGCTGTTCATCGACGAGATCCACACCATCATCGGTGCCGGTTCGGCGTCGGGCGGCACCATGGATGCCTCCAACCTGATCAAGCCGGAGCTGGCCTCCGGTGAGCTGCGCTGCATCGGCTCGACCACCTTCCAGGAATACCGTGGAATCTTCGAGAAGGATCGGGCGCTGGCCCGCCGCTTCCAGAAGATCGACATCGTCGAGCCGACCGTTGGCGAGACCTACGAGATCCTGCAGGGGCTGAAGTCCAAGTACGAACTGCACCACGGCGTGACCTATTCCGACGAAGCGCTGCAGGCGGCCGTGGACCTGTCGGTGAAGCACATCGGCGACCGCCTGCTGCCGGACAAGGCCATCGACGTGATCGACGAGGCGGGTGCCCGTCAGCGCCTGCTGCCGGAAGGCCAGCGCAAGGAGCTGATCGACGTCGAGGAAGTGGAGGCGATCGTCGCCAAAATGGCGCGCATCCCGGCCAAGCAGGTCAGCGCCACCGACAAGGATGTGCTGCAGCACCTGGAGCGCAACCTGAAGATGGTGATCTTCGGCCAGGACCCGGCCATCGAGACACTGTCCTCGGCGATCAAGCTGGCACGCTCCGGCCTGGGCAATCCGGAAAAGCCGATCGGCAACTTCCTGTTCGCCGGCCCGACCGGTGTCGGCAAGACCGAGGTGACCAAGCAGCTGGCGCTGCAGCTGGGCATCGAGCTGGTCCGCTTCGACATGTCCGAGTACATGGAGCCGCATTCGATCAGCCGCCTGATCGGTGCGCCTCCGGGCTACGTCGGTTTCGACCAGGGCGGCCTGCTGACCGAGAAGATCGTCAAGACGCCGCACTGCGTGCTGCTGCTGGACGAAATCGAGAAGGCGCACCCGGACATCTTCAACATCCTGTTGCAGGTGATGGACCGCGGCGTGCTGACCGATACCAACGGTCGTGAGGCCAACTTCAAGAACGTGGTGCTGGTGATGACCACCAATGCCGGCGCGGCGCAGGCCTCGCGGCGCTCGATCGGCTTCACCAAGCAGGACCACGCCACCGACGCGATGGAGACCATCCGCCGCAGCTTCACCCCGGAATTCCGCAACCGCCTCGACGCGGTGGTGCAGTTCCAGGCGCTGGGCTTCGAGCACATCCTGCGCGTGGTCGACAAGTTCCTGATCGAGCTGGAGATGCTGCTGCAGGACAAGCACGTCAGCCTGTCGGCCACCCCGACCGCGCGTGACTGGCTGGCCCACCACGGCTTCGACCCGCTGATGGGTGCGCGCCCGATGGCCCGCGTGATCCAGGACAAGATCAAGCGTCCGCTGGCCGACGAGCTGCTGTTCGGCAAGCTGGTCAACGGCGGCAAGGTGAACATCGATGTCCGCGACGACGAACTGGTGGTCGAGACCCAGGCCGAACCGGAGCGCCTGCTGCCGGTCACCGTGGAGTGAGCTGACGCCGGGCCTGGCCCGGTGGACCTGAAATGACAAGGGCGGCTTCGGCCGCCCTTGTTGTTCTGGGCCTGTCGCCTGCGGCCTTGCTGGATGGGTGCGGGGGCATCGATGCTGTTCCGTGAGCGCGATGGGGCATTGCTTCATTTGTATCGCGCAACGATACGGGATACAGTGATGATCATCGGCTTTCGCCACAAGGGCCTCGAGCGGCTCTACCGTTCCGGTATCGGCAGTGGGATCCGGCACAGTCACACCAGCAGGGTGTTGATGATCCTGTCGATCCTGGATGCGGCCTCGGCGCCCGGGGATCTCGCCATGCCTGGATTGCGCCTGCACAAGCTGCGGGGCGACCTGAAGGGGCATTGGTCCGTATGGGTCAATGGGAATTGGCGGATCACCTTCCGTTTCACCGGTGGCGACGTGGAGCTGCTGGACTACCTGGACTATCACTGAGGCCGCGCATGATTCATCACCACCCACATCCAGGGCAGACGATCAAGGCAATGGTCTTCGATCCGATGGATCTCTCGGTGACCGAAGCGGCCGAGCGCTTGGCAATGTCGCGGGTGGCATTGTCGCGGGTGTTGAACGGCAAGGCGGGCATCAGTCCTGATCTGGCCATTCGCCTGGAAATGGCCGGGGTCAGTACGGCGGCTTTCTGGATGGGACTGCAATCCAACTACGATCTCTGGCTGGCGCGGCAACACAAGCAGCCACGGGTGCTGCCACTGGTTGCGCCTGAGCGGTGACACCCTTCATGACAAGGGCGGCTTCGGCCGCCCTTGTCATATGCGCTGTCAGTGGCTGCGCTGGCGGGCCTTCTTGTTGAAGGTGGCCGCGTCGATCGGCTCGATCTGCGCCACCCTGCAATGGTCGGAGTCGGTGCGCAGCTGGCTGCGGCCAGCGTCGCACAGCAGGCCCGGCTGGCCCTCCGTAAAGAAGCTCAGTTTCCGCGAATAGCCCGCAGTGGAGCAGTCGTTCTGGAAGTGCACGACATAGTGGTCCTGGCCATTGCGCAGCAGGATGTTGCGCGAGACGCCGGCGCGCACGATCTGCTGGTCGCTGCCCAGCTGGACGCAGTCGCTTGTGGTGGAGGGGGTATCGGCGGCGCGCGCAGGCGGTGCGCTGGCGGACGCGGCAACGGCGACGAGCAGAGCAGTCAGCGGGAGCATGTTCATGGCGGGGCAGGGGGATGGCGATCCGGACTGGATCGGGTCTCACGATGCCGCCATGCGTGCAGGGGCGAATCTGCCGCAAGCAGGGCTGACCGACGTCACGGTGAGTTCGGTCACGATGACCTCCGGCAGGGCCGGATTGCAGGCATGACAAAAGGCCAGCAACCAGGGCTGGCCTTGTCGAAGTGGCGCAGCGCGCCGACCGCTTACTTCATGCGGTAGGTGATACGACCCTTGGTCAGGTCGTACGGGGTCATTTCAACCTTGACCCGGTCACCGGTGAGGATGCGGATGTAGTTCTTGCGCATGCGGCCGGAGATGTGGGCGATGATTTCGTGCCCATTTTCCAGACGAACGCGGAAAGTGGTGTTCGGCAGCGTCTCGCTGACGGTGCCCTCGAACTCGATGGAATCGTCTTTCGACATGTAGTCCTGTGCGGTTCAGAAAACGGCCACGCTGGGCCTAAGGCGCGGTATTTTACGCGTGACGGGCCCAGCTTGCAAAGTTTGTGTTAACCCCCGGCCAAACGCCGTGCCGGCAAGCGTCCGACCGCCTGTGTCCACGGGCCTTCACGGCCGTCATGGCGCACCGCGTGGCGGACGTGCTCCAGAAACGCCGCGCGCGGCAGGTGTTCGGCGCCCATCCGCAGCAGGTGCGGATTCTCCACCTGGGCATCGATCAGCGCCCAGCCCCAGCCGTGAAGCGTGGATGCCAGCGCGGCCAGGGCGATCTTGGAGCCGCCGCTGGCGCCACTGAACATGCTCTCGCCGAAGAACATCGTTCCGATCGCCACCCCGTAGATGCCGCCGACCAGCGTCTGCCGGTCCCAGACCTCGAAGGAGTGGGCAAAACCGAGGTCGTGCAACTGGCTGTAGGCCTCGACCATGTCGGGGCTGATCCAGGTGCCGTCCTGGCCGGGGCGAGGTGCCGCCGCACAGGCGCGCATCACCCGGCTGAAGGCGGTGTCGGCGGTGACCTCCCATGTGCTGCCGCGCAACTGGCGCCGGAAGCGGCTGGACAGATGCACGCCATCGGTACGGAACACCATGCGCGGGTCGGGCGACCACCACAGGATCGGCTCGCCCTCGCTGAACCATGGAAAGATGCCGCCGGCGTAGGCATTGAGCAGGCGTGCCGGATGCAGATCGCCGCCCACCGCCAGCAGGCCGTCGGGCTGGCGCAGTGCGGTCTCGGCCGGCGGGAAGGGGGCGTCCGGCGCGTCGGCCAGGCGCCAGGGCAGCTGGCGGGTCATGCTGCCATTGTATTCGCCGTGGTGATGGGTGATGTCTGGCACCATCACGCTTCACCGGCAAGGAGCCTGCGAATGAGCGACCCGATCTCAGCCATCCTCGACCTGCATGACACCCCGCGCACGCGCAACGACAGCCAGGGCATGCTGCTGTCGCTGGCCGCCGAGCATCCGCGCCAGCTGGGTGAGTTGATGCTGCAGGCCGTGGCGCGACGCTCGCCCGGCTCGGCCTTCCTCGACATGGCGCTGGACCTGTTGCCGGACGAGGCGGTGCCCGCGGTCGCGGCCGATGCATGGCGCCGCTATCGCGAGGGCGAGCGAGGCGAACTGTTGACCAGCGTGATGGAGTTCGCCAGCTACCAGGCGCCGCAGGTGCTGCAGGACGATTGGGAGGCGTTGCTGGTGGTGGCCCACGAGGATGAGGTGCAGTTGGCCTCGCAGGTCTGGCAGGGCCTGCCCGCCGCGACCGCTGTGCACTGGGCGCAGAGGCTGGCCGAGGCCGGGGATGATCGGGAGATGGCGCGCGCGAGGGCACTGCTGCTTGCTGCTCGGCCCGAAACCTACGCCGTTGCCCGGGGCTACCTCGTCGACTGGGGCCGGCTGGATGCCGAGGTCTGGGCGCACTGGGCAGGCGTGGCCAACAGTCCGCAGCCGCGTCGCCTGCACGGCGAGAGGCCGCTGCACATCCGCTTCGGCCGTGAGCAGCACCGCGCGCAGGTGGCCGACGAGCCAAGCTGGCGCAAGCGCATCTGGCGCCTGCATCCGACCTGGAATGGCGGACAGGTGCATCACACGGGGCGCATGGGTGGGCTGTTGGACGCCCAGTGCGGTGGTTGTCACGCACCGCTGCAGCGCCTGCTGCAGACCGACGCTGCCTCGCTGCAGCCGGGTGCAGCGGGCGAGATCACGCTGGGGCTCTGCCTGGACTGCTGCGGCTGGGAAGATCCGCCCGTGCGTTTCTATCGCCACGACGACGCCGGCCTGCCGAGCTGCCATCCCAGCCAGTACCGCGAGGTGCCGAACACGCCCACCGACAGCGGCGACCTGATGCAGGCCGAGGTGGGTCTTGTGGCCCTGGAAAGCGTGCGCTGGCAGCAACAGGACTGGGGCCAGTCCAACCATCGGCAGAACCTGTCGCGCGTGGGCGGAGCGCCGAGCTGGGTGCAGAGCGCCTGGTACCCGGCGTGCATCGATTGCGGCGAGGAGATGCCCTTCGTGATGCAGCTGGATTCGACGCTGCCGACCACGGGCGAGGGCACGCTGCTGTGGGGCAGCGGCGGCATGCTCTATACGTTCTGGTGCGCGACGTGCCGGGTGAGTGGGCATTTCTGGCAGTGCACCTGAGCGCAGTACGCGCGCCATCGCGCTGGTAGACGCCAACTTTGGTTGGCCCAGCGCCCTGGGCGGTGCCAACCTCGCCCCCGCCCAATGCCCTGGTGGGTGCCGGCCTCAGTTGGCACGCTTTTCCGCTACGGCTCTGCGCGGAACGGCCCATGCCCCTGTAGTTCCTGCTGGTAACGCCGCACATCACGCCGCTCCTGCCGGCACCACTGCTGCAGTGCTTCGGCAAACTCCGGATCGGCCACCCAATGCCGGCTGCGCACCAGTGCAGGCAGGAATCCGCGTGCCAGCTTGTGCTCGCCCTGCGCGCCGGGCTCGAAACGGGTCAGCCCTTCGCGCAGGCAGTACTCGATGCCCTGGTAATAGCAGGCCTCGAAGTGCAGGCCGGGCAGGGTCGCGCCACCCCAGTAGCGGCCATAGAGCGTGTCACCGCCGCGCAGGCAAAGTGCACCGGCAATCGGCTGGCCCTCCTGCTCGGCCAGGAACAGCACCAGCCCGCGCCCCAATGAAATGGCCAGATGGCGCAGAAAGGCCTCGGTCAGCGCCGGGGCATTGCCGTATTCGAGGAACGTCTGCAGGTAGAAGCGGTACATGGCCTGCAGGTCGGCGCGGCTGGCCTCGTCGCCATGCACCACGCGGAACGTGATGCCCTGGCGGGTGACCTTGGCCCGTTCCTGGCGGATGTTCTTGCGGTGCTTGTGGTCCATCGCACCGAGGAACTGATCGAAGGTCGCCCACTCACCCGGGTTCTGCCACTGGAACTGCACATCCTCGCGCAGCAGCCAGTCATCGCCGAACAGCGCCTCGTCGCCAGCGGAGTGGAAATTGATATGGGCCGACGACACGTCCAGTGCCGGCAGCGCAGCACGCAACGCCGACAGCAGCGCGGCGCGCTCTGAATCGTGACGGGCCAGCAGCCGCGGGCCAGTGACCGGCGAGTACGGCACCGCGCCCAGCCATTTCGGGTAGTAGTCACGGCCATGCCGGGCATAGGCGTTGGCCCAGGCGTGGTCGAACACGAACTCGCCGTGCGAATTGGTCTTCAGGTAGCCCGGAATGGCGCCGACCAAGGTGTCACCCTCCCACAGCGTGAAGTGCCGGGGCTGCCAGCCCCAGTCCTCGCGCAGGCAACCGTGTTGTTCCAGGCCAGACAGGAACGCGTGGCTGACGAACGGATTCTGGCCGTCGTGCAGGGCGTCCCAGTCGGTGGCGGGAATGGACTGCAGGGAGTCGAGGAAGCGGGTGGAGAGCATGGTTGGCAAGGATAGGCCAGGTGGATCGCGAACGGTGTTGGCGGGGCTGGGTTGGTTTGTTCTGGTTGGGGGTGAGGAAAGTTTGAATTGTCCATCCGTGTGCGCTTGGTGCGGAATCGCCGGCGCACGGGTCGGCAGGGTGGCGGGGCGCTGCATGAGCGGCGCGCATCCCACCACATGGAGAAATCAACAATGAAGGGATTGAAGCTTGCAACTGCCGTGGTCGCGTGCGGCTTGTTCTTTGCGCCTCCTGTTTTGGCTTCCGCGGCCGAGGCCTCGAGGGCTGCGGAAGATCCGGGCGCCTATGCAGAGTTGGTGGCGCTGCTTGAGCGCGAAATTTCCGCCCAGTTGACACGCCATCTGCAAGAGAAGGGCAGGTTGCGCCAAGTGACTGTGAGCGTAGCGATGGATCCGCAAAAGCGCCGGATGGTCGTCGACTTCGGCCCCGGATACCTTCCGGGCAATGACCAGAACTTTGGAGAGCTCTTCCTCGTACCGCTGGCCGCTGATCTTCGGCACTACTCGGACCAGGCGGGCTTGGGAATCCTGGACGTGGAGTTCCTTTTTCAGGGTAAACCAATGGAGGTGCATTTCCCGGAAGATCACCCTGCGCCAAAAGCAGCGAAATCCCGATCCGCGCACACGCAGGCCCTGGTTTCATCAAGCCATGGGTACATTGCCTTGCATCCCAGCAGGGCGTGGGAATTTCAACGACCGGCCCCGCTCGGACTGCAGGAGGATGTATTGAGCCCAGCATACGGAGACGAACTGCAGGGCCTGCTGGAGCAACGAAGCGGATTGGTCGTGCATCGAGCGCGCAGTCGATCTACGGACCCGCATCCGGAGTCGGGCCAGCCTTGGGAACATATGTCTGCCAGGTATCACCTGAAAGCGCTCCTCCCTGAACGTGCCGACATCTGGAATGAGCTGCCAAACAGCGCCGATAGCGATCGTGAAGTCAAGGAGGACATCCGTGCTCGCCCCAATTACGCCAATCATCTCGGTGTGGATGTGATGCTCAGTCTGCACACAAACGGAAACCCAGCCCCCAGCGTTCGTGGTGCCGAGGTCTATCACCATCGTGCCAAGCCTGAAGACAAGGCGCTGGGTGACAGCATCCTGTGCGGGATGAGAGAACTGATCCATGCCCAGCCGGGGTACAAGAACTATCCTGTTCGAGCTGAATCGGCTGCTGATGGGCACGGCGAGAACCGCATCGGAAAGATGCCCTCGGTGATCGTCGAAACCGCCTATCACTCCAATCCTGACGATGTGGCGGCATTGCAGGACCCTGTCTTCCGCTCGGCGTCCATGAAAGGCGTGGAGAAGGGCTACCGTCTGTGGGCATCAGGAAAGACCTGCGAGCCCCTGGCATTGCATCCGGTGCCGGATACCGACGTGCCGATCCAAGCGGCCCGGGACATTGAACTTGGCTATGCCGGGAATCCCCAGTATCCGTTGTCTGTGGAGCTCTCGCTGGCAACCTGTTCGGAGGCGGGCGCATGCACGCCCTGGGCGACGACATTCGATGACCCTGCCAAGCCGCTGACCATCAATCTCGCCTGCAATGGCCCAAGTCCAGGCGTCGCGCGCTGGAGTGTTGTGCTGCGCGATGCGGATGGGGTTGCCACGACACCTGTCGAGTTCACGCAGGCGTGCGTGCGAGCGTGAGGGCAGGCTTCGGTCTGCCAGGCATGGCCTGGCACTACTGAAAGCACAAAGGCCGGCGCTCTCGCGCCGGCCTTTGGTCGGGGTCGAGCATGGCTCGACTCAGCTGGCCTTGCCCTGCGCGTCCAGGTAGCGCTCGGCGTCCAGTGCGGCCATGCAGCCGAAGCCGGCCGAAGTGATCGCCTGGCGGTAGTGCTGGTCGGCCACGTCGCCGGCGGCGAACACGCCTTCCACCGAGGTCTGGGTGGCATTGCCGCCCAGGCCCGAACGGATTTCCAGGTAGCCGTTGTTCATCGCCAGCTGGCCGTCGAACAGGGTGGTGTTCGGGTGGTGGCCGATGGCCACGAAGAAGCCGTGGGCGTCGATGTCGCGGGTGCTGCCGTCCAGGGTGGACTTCACGCGCACGCCGGTCACGCCGGCGTCGTTGCCCAGCACTTCCTCCACCTGGTGGTGCCAGACGGTCTCGATCTTGCCTTCGGCCACCTTCTTGAACAGCTTGTCCTGCATGATCTTTTCCGCCTTCAGGGTGTCGCGGCGGTGGACCAGGTAGACCTTGCGGGCGATGTTGGACAGGTACAGCGCCTCTTCCACGGCGGTATTGCCGCCGCCGACCACGACCACGTCCTGGTCGCGGTAGAAGAAGCCGTCACAGGTGGCGCAGGCGGACACGCCGCGGCCCTTGAACTCGTCCTCGGTCGGGATGCCCAGGTACTTGGCGGTGGCGCCGGTGGCGATGATCAGGGCATCGCAGGTGTACTCGTGGCTGTCGCCGATCAGCTTGAACGGGCGCTGCGACACATCGGCGGTGTGGATGTGGTCGAAGATGACCTCGGTCTCGAAGCGCTCGGCGTGGGCCTGCATGCGCGCCATCAGGTCCGGGCCCATCAGGCCGTGGGCGTCGCCCGGCCAGTTGTCCACCTCGGTGGTGGTCATCAGCTGGCCGCCCTGCTGCAGGCCGGTGATGACGACCGGCTTCAGGTTGGCGCGGGCGGCGTAGACGGCGGCGGTCCAACCGGCCGGGCCGGAACCGAGGATGACGAGGCGCTGGTGGCGGGAGGGCAGGCTGGTGCTCATGTAGACTCGCGAAAAGGTAGATGGGACAAGGCGCTGGCGAGGTTTGCGCAGCATCCGTGGCTGGTCATAGAGTGGCGGCTGGGGCAGGGCGATTCAAGCCGACGAACAGAACGCCGTCATCCAGCGGTGGTTCCGGCCCTCCGATTGCCCTGTCAGATGTCGCATAACTGAAAACTGACGCCGTCTCATTTATTATCAATCACTAACAGCGCATTCCAAAGGTATGGTCTAAGGTGGCGAAGCAGGTCCCCGAACGCTCCAAGTCCGACGACAGCAAGGCGTCACGTCGCACGGCCGCGGCGGCGACGACCGACAATCCACGCCGCCAGCGCCTCTGGCGCGATCTGGGCCTGATCGCGATCGCGCCGGCCCTGCTGTACCTGGCGGCCAGTCTTTTCACGTATTCAGCCACGGATCCGGGCTGGTCGCACACCGGCAGCGTGGTCGCGCCGGTGCACAACCTCGGTGGCCGCGCCGGGGCCTGGATCGCCGATGTGCTGCTGCAGCTGTTCGGCTACATCGCCTTCCTGTTGCCGGTGGTGCTGGGCGCGCTGGCGTGGATCGCTATGTTCGGCCTCAAGCGCGAGAGCAAGGGCGAGAACGACCTGGACCCGGCGCTGCGCCTGGTCGGCCTGGTCGGTTTCCTGATCGCCGGCACCGGCTTCCTGCATGTGCGCCTGTTCAGTGGCGACGTCTCCAGCGCCGGCGGCATCCTCGGCAAGCTGGTCGGCAATTCGCTCACGGTGGGCTTCGGCGCGCTGGGCGCGAACCTGTTCGTGCTGGTGCTGCTGCTGGCCTCGATCACCCTGGCCACCGGGCTGTCCTGGTTCACGGTGATGGAGAAGATCGGTCGCGGCGTGATGTCGCTGGCGCCGTTGCTGGCGCGCAAGAAGGAAGAAGTCACCGAGTGGCAGCAGACCCGGGTGATGCGTGAGGAGCGCCAGGAAGTGCGCAAGGCCGATGCCGAGGTGCGCGCCAAGCGCGAGCCGGTGAAGATCGAGCCGCGTCCGGAACCGGTGATCGAGAAGAGTGACCGGGCCAAGCGCGACACGCAGATCCCGATGTTCCGTGGCGTCAACGGCGACGGCTCGGACCTGCCGCCGCTGGCCCTGCTGGACGACCCCAAGCCGCAGCCGGTGGGCTACGACAAGGAAACCCTGGACGCGCTGTCGCGGCAGATCGAGTTCAAGCTGAAGGACTTCCGCATCGACGCCCAGGTGGTCGGCGCCAACCCGGGCCCGGTCATCACCCGCTTCGAGATCGAGCCTGCGCCGGGCATCAAGGTCAGCCAGATCAGTTCGCTGGACAAGGACATCGCGCGCGGCCTGTCGGTGAAGTCGGTGCGCGTGGTGGACGTGATTCCGGGCAAGTCGGTGATCGGCCTGGAAATTCCCAACGTCACCCGCGAGATGATCTACCTGTCCGAGCTGCTGCGCTCGAAGGAATACGACAAGTCGGCCAGCGTGCTGACCCTGGCGCTGGGCAAGGACATCGCCGGCCGCTCCACCGTGGCCGACCTGGCGCGCATGCCGCACCTGCTGGTGGCCGGTACCACCGGTTCGGGCAAGTCGGTGGCGGTCAACGCGATGGTGCTGAGCCTGCTGTTCAAGGCCTCGCCGAAGGACCTGCGGATGCTGATGATCGACCCGAAGATGCTCGAACTGAGCGTCTACCAGGGCATCCCGCACCTGCTGGCGCCGGTGGTCACCGACATGAAGGAGGCCGCCAACGGCCTGCGCTGGTGCGTGGCCGAGATGGAGCGCCGCTACAAGCTGATGAGCGCGGTGGGCGTGCGCAACCTGGCCGGCTTCAACAAGAAGGTGAAGGAAGCGCAGGACGCCGGCCAGCCGCTGATGGACCCGCTGTTCAAGCCGAACCCGGAACTGGGCGAGGCGCCGCGGCCGCTGGAGACGCTGCCGTTCATCGTCATCTTCATCGACGAATTCGCCGACATGATGATGATCGTCGGCAAGAAGGTGGAAGAGCTGATCGCGCGCCTGGCACAGAAGGCGCGCGCGGCCGGCATCCACCTGATCCTGGCCACGCAGCGCCCGTCGGTGGACGTGATCACCGGCCTGATCAAGGCCAACATCCCGACCCGCATCGCCTTCCAGGTCAGCTCCAAGATCGACTCGCGCACCATCCTCGACCAGTCGGGTGCGGAAACCCTGCTGGGCCACGGCGACATGCTGTACCTGCCGCCGGGTACCGCCATGCCCGAGCGCGTGCACGGCGCCTTCGTCTCCGACGAGGAAGTGCACCGCGTGGTCGAACACCTCAAGGCGATGGGCCCGGCCGACTATGTCGACGGCGTGCTGGACGAAGTGCAGACGATGGGCGACGGCGTGGTCGTCGGTGCCACCGGCCTGCCCGAGAACAGCTCTGCCGGCGATGAGTCCGACCCGTTGTATGACGAAGCGCTGCGGGTGGTCACCGAGACCCGCCGCGCTTCGATTTCCGGCGTGCAGCGCCGGCTGAAGATCGGCTACAACCGTGCAGCGCGACTGATCGAGGCCATGGAAGCGGCCGGCGTGGTCAGTCCGCCCGAGCACAACGGCGACCGCACGGTGCTGGCACCGCCGCCGCCGAAGTAAGACCCGACGTATCCCCCACGACGTCCAAGGAACCGACGCATGCTTCACCCCGTACCAAGCGCGCTGGCACTGGCGCTGGCAGCCCTGATGGCTGCCGGCCCGGCACTGGCAGACACCGCCACCTCCGCGCCCGCCACGGCGCCGCCTTCCACCAGCGGCGATACCGAAGCCAGCAATAATTTCAGCATTGTCCGTTACCGCGCCGACTACCAGGTGCGGCCGGATGCGGGCAATGTGCAGACCGAAACCTACGAAGTCCTGCTCAAGACCAAGGCCTCCGTCGAGCAGTTCAGCCAGGTGCGGCTGAGCTACAGCGAGAAGATGGAAACGCTGGAAGTGCTTGGCGCCTACACCATCACCGCCGACGGCCAGCGCCGCGACGTGCCGGCCGACCGCATCTACACCCAGGAAAGCTATTCCAGCGCCTCGGCGGCGATGTATGCCGACCGCAAGGTGCGGGTGATCGTGTTCCCGAACCTGGCCCCGGGCACGCGCCTGTTCTACCAGGTGCGCCGCACCCAGGCCACGCCGTACTTCCCGGGCTATTTCGGCCTGTGGGAGACCTTCAATGTGTTCACCGAGTACGAGGACGCCGAGGTCACCCTGAGTGCGCCGGCCAACCTGCCGATGTTCGTCGACAGCCGCGGCGTGCAGGGCAGTGATCGCCCGACGGTGAAGAACGGCCAGGCACAGTGGCGCTGGCGCTACCAGCGTCGCGAAGCCATGCCGGCACAGAACTGGTCGGCGGCGGGCTGGGAGTTCGGCCCGAACATCATGGCCAGCACCTATCGTGACTGGTCGCAGATGGGGCGCGCCTACCAGCTCAAGGCCGGCCCGGCTGCGCAGGTCACGCCGGAACTGCAGGCGCTGGCCGACCAGGTCACCGCCGGCATCAGCGACCGCCGCGAGCAGGCCGATGCGCTGTACCGCTGGGTCGCGCAGAACATCCGCTACGTGGCCGTGTACCTGGGCAATGGTGGCCTGGAGCCGAACAGTGCGCAGAGCATCCTCGACAACCACTATGGTGACTGCAAGGACCATGTGACGATCCTGGAAGCGCTGCTGGCGGCCAAGGGCATCGCCAGCTCGCCGGTGCTGATCGGTGCCGGCGGTGGCCCGACGCTGCCGAAGATTCCGGTGCTGGGCCGCTTCAACCACGCCATCACCTACATCCCCGAGTTCGATCTGTACCTGGATTCGACCACCGCGTGGGCGCGCTTCGGCCAGCTGCCGGAAGGCGACCTCCGCGCACCGGTGATGCGCACCCGCGACGCTACGCTGGCACGCACCCCGGCCAACACGCCGCAGCGCAACGCCACCTCGATGGAGGTGCGTTTCACCTTCGACGCCAACGGCAACCTGCGTGGCGAGACGATCCCGAAGCTGGGCGAGAACGCCGAGATCGGCATGCGTGCGCAGTTCTCCCAGCTCAACGCGCAGAACCGTGCGCGCGCTGAAGAGCAGATCATGGCCGCGTCCGGTTTCGACGGGCGAGGGCAGCTGCAGATCCAGGGCGTGCCGGTCGACCTGACCCGGCCGTTCGGCTACCGCATGGCCTTCCAGGCCGAGGATTACGCCGACTTCAGTGTGGCTGGCGGCATGGCCGTACCGGATCCGCCGGGTGGTGAATCGGTGCGCGGCCTGTACGCCACCGCCTCGGCGCCGGCCAACGAGACGCCGTTCTACTGCAATGCCAGCCTGCGCGAGGAAACCTATCGCCTGCAGTTCCCGGTCAATGCGCCGATCATCGCCATCCCGGCCAGCCAGCGTTTCACCAACGCCGCCGGCGAGTATCGCGTGGACTGGAGCCGCGAGGGCCAGGACGTGATCGTGCATCACCGCCTGCAGCAGAACGCGGTGCGCGGCCCGGAGGCGTTGTGCCAGCCGCAGGACTATCCGGCGTTCCGCGCGCTGTACCGCGAAGTGCGTCGTGGCTTCCGTGGCCAGGTGCTGTACGGCAAGCTGCCCGGCTCCGGCGGCTGAATCGCCGATGGACGTTCAGGGCGGCATAATGTCGCCCTGATCGCCCATTCATCTTTATTTGGGCACACTGGCAACCACCTTTCCTGGCGCCCGCGCCCACAGGATTCCCGCATGAACTTCCGCTTCCGCCGTTTCCTTGCCACCACCACCCTGGCCGTGGCCTGCGCCGCCGCCGGCAGCGCCTGGGCTGGCGCCCGCGATGACCTGAAGACCTTCACCAGTGGCCTGAAGGGCCTGGATGGCCAGTTCAGCCAGCAGGTGTTCGACAGCCGCGGCAAGGTGAAGGAATCGACCAGCGGCCGCGTGGCCCTGTCAGCGCCGCGCCTGTTCCGCTGGGAATACGTGCGCCCGCACGAACAGCTGATCGTGGCCGACGGCAAGAAGGTCTGGATGTACGAGCCGGACCTGGAGCAGGCCACCGTGCGCGAGCAGGGCAAGGAAGAGCAGAACAGCCCGCTGACCGCGCTGATCAACCCGGCGCTGCTGGAGCAGCAGTACGACGTCAGTGAAGAGGCCGCGCAGCGCGACGGCCTGCAGTGGCTGTCGCTGTCGCCGAAGCGCGATACCGAGGCCAGCTTCCAGTACGCCGCGCTGGGCTTCAACGCGCAGGGTCTGGCCAAGATGGAAATCACCGACGCGGTCGGCCAGCGCACCGTGATCAGCTTCAGCGGCTGGAAGCGCAACCCGGGCTTCGCCGCCGGCACCTTCAGCTTCACCCCGCCGAAGGGCACCGACGTCATCGGTAACTGATCTCTGGGCGGAAACGTTTTGGTGGATGCCAACCGTTGGTTGGCATGCTTTTGATCTGCTTCGGTAGGTGTCAACCTTGGTTGACACGCTTTTGATCTGCCGGCCAGCGGCCGGCACTACCGATCATGGCCCGGCCGCCGTGGTGGCTGCCAACCTTGGTTGGCACGCTCTCGCGGTACAATGAGCCGGTGGCAAGACATCGTTCAACTTCCTTCCCCGGCCCCGATCTGCTGAGCGTCGATCGGGAACATCTGCGCCCGCTGGCCGAGCGCATGCGCCCGCGCACCCTCGACGAAATGGTCGGGCAGAAGCGCCTGCTGGCGCCGGACAGCGCGCTGCGTCGCGCGGTCGAATCCGGGCGCGTGCATTCGATGATCCTGTGGGGGCCGCCGGGCTGCGGCAAGACCACGCTGGCGCTGCTGCTGGCCGAGTATTCCGATGCCGAGTTCCGCGCCATCTCCGCCGTGCTGTCCGGTCTGCCGGAAGTGCGCCAGGTGCTGGCCGAGGCCGCGCAGCGCTTTGCCGAAGGCCGCCGAACCGTGCTGTTCGTCGATGAGGTGCACCGCTTCAACAAGGCGCAGCAGGATGCGTTCCTGCCGCACATCGAGCGCGGCACCATCCTGTTCGTCGGCGCCACCACCGAGAACCCGTCGTTCGAGCTGAACTCGGCGCTGCTGTCGCGCTGCCGCGTGCACGTGCTGGAAGGCGTTTCGCCCACCGACATCGTCGAGGCGCTGGAACGTGCGCTGGGTGATCGCGAGCGCGGCCTGGGCGAGGAGGGCATCGAGGTTGCTCCCGAACTGCTGCTGGAAATCGCCACCGCCGCCGATGGCGACGTGCGCCGTGCGCTGACCCTGTTGGAGATCGCCGCCGAGCTGGCGGGCGGGGAGGGCGGTCGCATCACGCCGCAGACCCTGACCCAGGTGCTGGCCGACCGCACCCGTCGCTTCGACAAGGGCGGCGAGCAGTTCTACGACCAGATCTCGGCACTGCACAAGTCGGTACGCAGCTCCAACCCGGATGCCGCGCTGTACTGGCTGACCCGCATGCTCGACGGTGGCTGCGATCCGTCCTACCTGGCCCGCCGACTGACCCGCATGGCCATCGAGGACATCGGCCTGGCCGATCCGCGCGCGCAGAGCATGGCGCTGGAGGCCTGGGACATCTACGAGCGGCTGGGCAGTCCGGAAGGCGAGCTCGCGTTCGCCCAGTTGGTGCTGTACCTGGCCAGCACCGCCAAGTCGAATGCCGGCTACGCGGCCTTCAATCAGGCCAAGGCCGATGTGCGCGAGCGTGGCACCGAAGAGGTGCCGTTGCACCTGCGCAATGCGCCGACCAAGCTGATGAAGGAGCTGGGCTACGGCGCTGAGTACCAATATGACCATGATGCTGAAGGTGGCATCGCGCTGGACCAGACCGGTTTCCCGGATGCGATGGGCGAACGCGTGTACTACAACCCGGTGCCGCGCGGGCTGGAAATCAAGCTGAAGGAAAAGCTGGACCGGCTGCGTGCCGAACGCGAAGCGGCGCGGGCCGCGAAGGGCCGTTGAGCCGGCTTAGGTAGAGTCGAGCCATGCTCGACTCCGCTCTTGCACGGGCTGCAGGTGCCTTCTCGAACAGCAGTCGAGCATGGCTCGACTCTACAACGCAGCCATGCATGGCTCGACTCTGCATTGTCCTGCGCGCCGGTCTTTGGCACACTGCGCGGCTACTTTTTCAAGGATGGATGCCGTGCAGGAAATGATTCTGCCGTTGAAGCGTTACGCCCAGTTCGATGGTCGTGCCAACCGTCGCGAATACTGGATGTTCCAGCTGTTCATGTTGATCGTCTCCGCCGTGCTGATGGTGCCGCTCATCGCCGGGTTGGTGATGCAGTCCGATGGCCTGGGCATCGCGTCGATCATTCTGTTCGTTGTGTTCTGGCTGGCTACCTTCCTGCCGGTCATCGCTGTCACCGTGCGCCGCCTGCATGACTGCAACCAGTCGGGCTGGTTGTACCTGCTGGCCTTCGTTCCGTTCGGTGGCCTGGTGATCTTCGTGTTCGCGCTGATGCCGGGTACGCCGCAGGAGAATGTGTACGGCCCGGTGCCGACGGGGCCGTAAGGCTGCGGGAGTCGAGCATGGCTCGACGCTACAGAGGCAATGAACTGAAGCCGGCATTTCGCCGGCTTCGTCTTTACTTGATGCTGCAGTCACCGAAGGACAGGTAGTCCGTGCCGGAACTGAACTGCAGCGTGCAGCTGGCGGTGAACGTTGCGCCTTCTTCCAGGGCACCCAGCTTGGCGGCCTGCTGCGCATCGTCGGTGGTCAGCCGGGCCAGGACATTGCCCTGGTCATCGCCTGCTTCGATCAGTGGCTCGCCCTGCAGGTTGCTGGACACGCCCAGCGCCACCGCGGTGAACGTTACCGTCTGGTTGAGTTGTTCCATGCTCAGCGTCGAATTGCCGGCCTCTTCGTAGGCCTGGTAGAGCGACGGCAGATCCTGCGCGGCATGCGCGGCCAGCGGCGCAAGCAGGCCGAGGGAGAGGGAGAGGGCGATCAGGGTGGTGTGCTTCAAGGGAGTCTCACAATCATGGGATCCAATCCCATGGCGGTCATGGCGCGGATGAACGCGGCCTGGTCGGCGGCAGGCTGCCCGCCCTCCGTGGCTGCGCTGTAAGCGGGGCGATCCAATGCCCCGGTGGCCGGCAAAATAGGGGAGTGCCGCGTCCAGCGCAACCAGTTCATCGCGCGCGTGATACACAGCGTGACGTTTGATCGATGTGATAATCATTCGCGTTTGAGGTAGACTGCGGTCCCTTGTGAACCGGCGGCCGTGGGCCGCTTCTGCCGCCGCTGATGAAGCATTTCGTCCTGCCTTCGCGCCGGGGCCCGTTGGCCCGCGGCCTGGTCGCCTTGATGATGGGTCTGCTCCTGGCCACTCCGTACGCCCATGCGCAGCAGCGCAATCCGCTGCAGAAGATCGGCCACACCGTGCTCGATGAGCCGGCGGCGAGCTATCGCTTCGAGCATTTCGTGGTGGACAGCCCCGACCAGCAACGCCGCTGGCGGGTGAACCTGGCGATCCCGGCCAAGGCCGGCAAGACGCCATCGCCGGCGCTGTATGCGCTGGATGGCAATGCCGTGGCCATGGTGCTGGACCAGCCGCTTCTGGCCGAGTTGGCCGCAGGCAAGGCGCCGCCGGTGCTGGTGCTGATCGGCTACGACAACGACCTGCGCATCGATTCGAAGGCGCGCACCCGCGACTACACCGCATGGATCGACCGCGCCGACGACGAGAGCGGTACGACCCAGGCGGTTGGCGGTGGTGCTGCCGCGTTCCTGGATGTGATCGAGCGCCGCATCAAGCCGGAAGTCGAGCGTCGCGCACGCATCGATAGGCAGCAGCAAGCGCTGTGGGGCCACTCGCTGGGCGGGTTGTTCGTGCTCAATGCGCTGTACACCCGTCCCGCCGCCTTCCAGTCCTATCTGGCCGCCAGCCCGTCGCTGTGGTGGAGCCAGGGTGCGGCACTGGGTGATCCGGAACAGCAGTTCGTGCAGAACGTGCATGGCCAGCCAGCAAGGCTCTGGCTGATGCTGGGTGGTGCCGAGCGTGTCGGTGATCGCGGCAAGCGCGACATGAACAACCCGCGCGTGGTCGCGCACCTGCGCCGCATCGGCGGCGCCACCCCGGATGCGGCGATGCAGTTGTCCGAGCGGCTGGGCAAGGTGCCGGGCCTGAGCGTGCAGTACCGCGAGTTCGACGGTCTCGGCCACGGGCCGATGCTGCCGGCGTCGTTCCATGCTGCGCTGCATGAGCTGTACGGCGTGACCGACCGCAGCGCCGGCGATGGCGCACCCAACGGTGGTGACAACGCCGCCGAATGAATCCCTTCGCACGCGATGCCGTGCGACCCCACTACCCAGGCGAGGCTGCCGACGTGCAGCGGCCCAGGCAACCGATGACTCCCGCGCCACGTGGCGCGGCCTATGTGTGCAAGGAGCCTGCCATGTCGTTCCGTCCGTCTCTCCGTCTTACCTCTCTCGCTGCCGGCCTGCTGCTGGCGGTGACCGCCACCGCGCAGCCGGTGTTCGACCAGCCGGCCAACGCCACCTTCAAGGGCGAGGTCGTCTCACGCGGTGAGAACGTGGTTCCCGGCAGTACGGCCGACGTGGTCGGTCGCGGGTTCGTGCCGGGCCAGAAGGTCAGCCTGCTGCGTGGCGACAGCGTGCTCAACACGCAGCCGCTGGTGGTCGATGCCGATGGCAACTTCAAGACCCAGCTGAGCATTCCGGCCGACGCCGTGCCGGGTACCCACCCGGTGGTGGTGCGCGCCAGCCAGCCGGCCGCAGCCACGGTGCTGAAGCTGCGCGTGTCGCCGCAGCTGCCGCTGTCCGGCCAGGCGCAGTTCGCCACCCAGTCCAACAAGCTGGTGCCGGGCCTGTACCAGTCCGCCTACAGCGCCGCCAGCAATGCGGTGTTCGTGACCTCGGCCGTGGGCCGTCCGCCAGTGACCCAGTCGCAGCTGCTGAAGCTGGACCCGAAGTCGCTGAAAGTAACCAAGGCGATCACCCCGGCGCAGGTGCCGGGCAGCACCAATGGTGCGGTGTACGCGGTCTACGGCGTGGGCGTGGATGACACCAATGGCAACGTCTGGGTCACCAACACCCGCCAGAACTCGATCGCGGTCTACCGCCAGAAGGATCTGTCGCTGGTCCACCAGTTCCCGGTCGATGCCGTGCCGCATGCGCGCGACGTCGTGGTCGATGGCACCCACGGCAAGGTGTTCGCCTCGGCCACGGGCGAGGACCACCTGTCGGTGTTCGACGCCAGGACCTTCAAGGAGCTGCCAGCGGTGACGCTGGAGTCCGGCGTGGATGACGGCAAGTTCACCCCGATGAGCCTGGTGCTGGACGAGAAGGGCGGCAAGCTGTTCACCGTCAGCATTGGCACCCCGGAAGCGGCGGTGATCGACGTGGCCAGCAGCAAGGTCGAGAAGGTCATCGACCTGGGCAATTCGATCAGTGCGTCAGGCGTGGCCTTCGACGCGGCGCGCAACCGCCTGTACGTGGCCTCGCAGGGCACCGACAACCTGCTGATCGTCGATGTGGCGGCCGGCAAGGTGCTGCATGACGTGCCGGTCGGCGCCGGTGCGCTGAACGTCGCCTTCGATGATGCCTCCGGCCTGGCCTACGTGAGCAATCGCGGCGCCGGCACCGTCACCGTGGTCAACGGCGACGGCAAGGTGGTCGCCAACCTCGATGGCGGCACGCTGCCGAACCACGTCCGTGCCGATGGCAAGGGCAACGTGTTCGCGGTGAACAAGTCGCGCGGCGCTGAAGACCCGAAGGGTGACCGCATCACCCGTATCACCCCGAAGCAGTAAGTCACACGGCAGGGCGGCGTGCGCGTCGCCCTGCCAGCAAGGAGAACAAGCATGAACATCGCGTCCCGTCTGCGCCTGTGTGCGCTTCCGTTGGCTGTCTCGCTGGCACTGGCTGCCTGTGGCGGTTCATCGACGCCCTCGGACAGCGGCAAGTCGGTTGAGCCCGCCGCCGCAACCGCGCCTGGCGAAGTTGCGTTGCCGGCTGGCTGGCAGCGCGTGGCTGGCACCGATATGCCGGTCGTGCGCGACCAGAAGGCCGTGCTGCCGGCCAAGGTGCACTCCGACGACGGCGCCGACGTCGAGGTGGCCGATACCAGTCGCATCATCGCCGGTGGTGACGACGTGATCGCGGTGATCGAGGCGCTCGGCCTGGGCACGCAGGTGTTCGCCGCGCCGACCAACACCACCACCCAGGCCGGCCTGGCCGCGCCGCACCAGTTCCTGTTCAACCGCACCACTGGCGTGGAGGGCGTGCTGAGCCTGCAGGGCTCGCTGTTCCTCGGCAATAGCCTGCGCCGCCACACCGAACTGGCGAAGAAGCTGCGTGAGGTGGGCGAACCGGCGGTGGTCATCGACGATCTGCAGCCAGCGCCGGACAAGGTGCGCAAGGTCGCCGCCGCACTAGGGCTGGCCGAGGCAGGGCAGGCGCTTGCCACGCAGGTGCAGCGTCAGCTCGACGAGGCTGCAGCGATTGGCAAGGGCCTGGGCCATGCGCCACGAGTGATCCACGTCTCAGCCACCGGTGCCGGTGGCTCACCGACCGTTGCCGGTGCCGACAGTGCGTCGGCGCAGCTGATCGCACTGGCGGGCGGCATCAACATCGGTACCGAAGCGGGAGTGAAGAACTACTCGCAGCTGAGCAATGAGGGCGTGGTCGCGGCGGCACCGGAAGTGATCCTGGTGACCGAGCATGACCTGCAGTTGTTCGGCGGTGCCGAAGGCCTGTGGAAGGCGTACCCGACGCTGAAGCAGACGCCGGCCGGTCAGGCAAACCGGGTCTGGGTGATGCCGGATGTGCAGCTGAAGTACACCAGCGTGGGCTCCGGTGCCGGTGCGCTGGCACTGGCCAAGGCCCTGGCGGCGTTGCCGAAGGCATGAGTCCGGCGGATCGGCGCCGCCGTCGCGGACGGACGATGCTGCTGGTGGCGTTGCTGGCACTGCTGGGGGCAGTGCTGGCGTCGTTCGCCGTGGGTCCATTGCGGTTGCCGCCGCTGGAGGTGATGCAGGCGCTGGCAGTGAAGCTGGGCCTGCTTGATCCGCAGGCGGTCAGCAGTCGTGACCTGGCCGTGGTCTGGCAGCTGCGCATTCCGCGTGCGCTGCTGGGGGCGATGGTCGGTGCCTCGCTGGCGATGGCCGGCGCCAGCCTGCAGGGCCTGTTCGGCAATCCGCTGGCCGACCCCGGCATCGTCGGCGTCAGCCAGGGCGCGGCACTGGGCGCAGTTGCCGCCATCGTGCTCGGCGCGGCCGGTGCGGCCGGCTGGCTGGTGCCGGTGGCCGCGTTCGCTGGCGGCGCGCTCGCAATCGGCCTGACCTACGCATTGGCCCGGCCGGGCAAGGGGACGGGTAACGCTACGCTGCTGCTGGTCGGTATCGCGATGGCCGCATTCTGCTCGGCGTTGATCGGCTTCCTGACCTATATCGCCAGTGAAAGCGAACTGCAGTCGCTGGTGTTCTGGCAGATGGGCTCGCTGGCGCGCGCCAACTGGGCCGACGTGGCGGCGGTGGTGCCGTTGTTCGCCATTGGTGTGTTCGCGCTGCAGCGGATGGCTACGCCGCTGGACATGCTGGCGCTGGGTGAACGCCAGGCACAGCACCTCGGGCTGGATGTCACGCGTACGCGTCGCCGCCTCGTGGCCTTCAGCGCGCTGCTGGTCGGGGCAGCGGTGGCGTTTGCCGGCTCCATCAGTTTCGTCGGCCTGGTGGTGCCGCACGTGGCACGCCTGCTGGTCGGCCCGGGACACCGCTGGCTGCTGCCGTTGTCCGGGCTGCTCGGTGCGCTGTTGATCGTGGTGGCCGATACCGCCGCGCGCACATTGGATCCGCCGGCCGAGATTCCGCTGGGCCTGTTCTCGGCAGCGCTGGGTGCGCCGTTCTTCCTCTGGCTGGTGCTGCAGCAGCGCCGCAAGGCCGCGCCATGAGCGTGCTGTTGAAGCTGCACGAGGTGGTGGTGCGTCGCCAGCAGCGCGAGATCCTGCATGGCATTTCGCTGGCGTTCGAGCCGGGTACGGTGACCGCACTGGTGGGCCCGAATGGTGCGGGCAAGTCCACGTTGCTGGCCGTCGCCGCCGGTGACCTGCGTGCTGACGCAGGCGAGGTAAGCCTGCTCGGCAAGCCGTTGGCCACCTACAAGGCCGGGCCGCTGGCACGTGAGCGCGCGGTGATGCCGCAGGAGCACGGCGTGCGTTTCGCCTTCAGCGTGGAGGAAGTGGTGGCGATGGGGCGGCTGCCGCATCCGCCGGATCCGGTAGTGGATGACGCCCAGGTGGAAGCCGCCATCGATGCCGCCGAACTGCAGGCGCTGCGCCTGCGCGAGGTGCAGCAGCTGTCCGGCGGCGAGTCCGCCCGGACCACGTTCGCGCGCGTGCTGGCGCAGGACACGCCGCTGCTGTTGCTGGATGAGCCGACGGCCGCGCTGGATCTGCGCCACCAGGAACGCACGCTGCGCAGTGTGCGCGCCTGTGCCGAGGCCGGCGCATGCGTGATCGTGGTGCTGCACGACCTCAATCTGGCCGCCGGCTATGCCGATCGCATCGTGCTGCTGGAGCAGGGCAGGGTGGCGGCCGATGGCACGCCGCTGCAGGTGTTGACCGAAGGCAACCTGCGGCGGGTCTATCAGCAGGATGTGGTGGTGCTGGAGCACCCAAGGCGTGGGGTGCCGCTGGTGGTGGTGACCTGAGCGCAGGCCTGGCGTGCTCCACCGCGTATCATGCTCGACGGGATTTCCTTCAATGGACTGATGCAATGATCTGTAATGTTTCGCGTGGCGTGCTGCTGGCCGTGATGGTCGCCTCCGCAGGCGCCGCCAATGCGGCATCGACCTCGCCGGTGTCGCTGATGAGCGCGGCCGAGCAGGCTTCGCTGATCGAAACCCGGTACTCGGCCGGTGATGGCGCACCGGTCGCCGCGATGACCACCCGCTACTTTGCCAATGATGAACTGTCGGTCAGCTGGGACGACCAGCAGGTGCTGGTGCTGTGCAAGGAAGCGGCGTATCTGAAGATTCCCGCCGCCAAGCTGAAGGCCGGTGCGCTGACCACCGAGCAGCGGCAGATGATTACCTACCAGGCGGTGATGTCGGGGCTGGGGGCGATCGCAGCCGTGGCTGAAGCGGCCGGCGACGCAGTGATGGTGGCCGACGATGGCAGCGAGCTGCGCCGCACGGGCGAAAGCAACTGGGCCTACGGTGTGGAGCGGTATGACGTCACCACCCAGCGCATGGCTGACGGCGCGCTGCGGGTGCGGGCGCGCAAGACCGAAACCGTGAACAACGCCAAGCCCGCTTCGCCGGATGATACGTTCAGCACGGAGGATGATCAGGCGGCTCGCCTGTCCGAGCTGGCGCCGGTGGGGAGCTGGACCGAGGCGTTGATCCACGGCGGCCCCCGCCAGGCGCAGGTGGACCCTGCGATGTCGCTGAAGGGATGGGTGTCGATGGCGGACGACCAGGCGGCGACCGTGGCTGAGGCTCGCACGCTGCACGAGTGCAAGTAAGGCAGGGCAGGGGTCAGAGCCCTTTGCCCGTGGCAAAGGGATCCGACCCCGATGCCCGTCGGTCTCATCGTTCCATTTATGTGTGCAATATTCACTTGCGCGCCAGATTGGCAGGTCTAGAATGCGCTCCATGAACCGGATGCCGCTCCTGAAGTTTTTCACCCTGACCCGCGCAAGCGCGGAACGGGCGTGTCTGCCTGGAGCCCCACGAGGCCGTTGAGACGGCCATCGCTGGACCTTCGACAGAGCGCCCTCCGGGGCGCTCTTTTCGTTTTCGCAGTTCCATTCCCCATAACCCGATGTACCGCAAGGAGAACGTGCCATGCACCAGATCGCCGAGACCGAACGCTAGCCGCGCACCCTGTCGCCAACCGGGGTGTGCGGCCCCTGGAGTTGGCTTTGCAGGAACCTTTCTCATGAACACCCAGACCCTTTCCCGCCGTCGCAACCTCGGCATCATTGCCCACATCGACGCCGGCAAGACCACGCTGACCGAACGCCTGCTGTGGAAAAGCGGTGAGATCCATCGCGTCGGCGAAGTGCACGATGGCAACGCGACCACCGACTTCTCGGCGATCGAGCGCGAACGTGGCATCACCATCGGCGCCGCCGCCGTGCAGGCGCAGTGGGCGCCGCGCGATCTGCCGCCGCATCGACTGACGCTGATCGACACCCCCGGCCACATCGACTTCGCCATTGAAGTCGAGCGCTCGCTGCGCGTGCTTGATGGTGCCGTGGCGGTGTTCTCGGCCGTGGATGGTGTGCAGCCGCAGTCCGAGACGGTGTGGCGCCAGGCGCGTCGCCATCGTGTGCCGCTGATTGCATTCGTCAACAAGATGGATCGCGTCGGCGCTTCGTTCGAGCGCGTGCTGGAGCAGTTGCAGGACAAGCTGCAGGCGCGGCCATGGGCGCTGGGCGTGCCGTTGGGTAGCGAAAGCGGCTTCAACGGCTGGGTCGATCTGGTCGATGAGCGCGTGCTGCACTGGCAAGATGGTGCCGTAACCACGGTGACACCGTGGGACGACGCGGCGCGCACCCTGTGGCAGTCGCAGCGCGACGCACTTGTCGAGGCTGTGGCCGACCACGACGAACTTCTGGCTGATGCCTGGCTGGAAGGTCGCGCGATCGACGCCGAGCTGCTGCGTGCGGCGATCCGCCGGGCGACGCTGGCCGGTGCCGGTGTGCCGGTATTGGCCGGTGCCGCGTTCAAGGACAAGGGCATCGAGACGCTGCTGGATGCGGTGGTCGACTACCTGCCGTCGCCGCTGGATCGGCCGGCCGTCACCGCTGAAAGCGAGAGCGGTGAGGTAGTGCTGCCGCCGGATCCTGACGGTCCGCTGGCCGGCCTGCTGTTCAAGATCACCCACCAGCAGCACGGTGCCCTGAGCTTCGTGCGGCTGTACTCGGGCACCTTGAAGGTGGGCGACGCAGTGGCGAGTTCGCAGCATCCACAAGGGCGGCGCGTCAGTCGCCTGGTGCGGGTGCAGGCCGACCAGACCCACGATATCGAACAGGCCGTGGCCGGTGACATCGTCGCGGTGCTCGGCTGGAAGGATGCGGTCAGCGGTGAAACGCTGAGCGGGCGTGCGCAGCCGCTGCGCCTGGAGAACATCCAGGCACAGGCGCCGGTGCTGGCGTGGCGGTTGGAGCCGGCGCGTGCGGCCGACCTGATCCGGATGGCGCAGGGCCTGGCCAGCCTGGCCCAGGAAGATCCCTCGTTCCGTGTCGAAACCGATCGCGACACGGCGGAGACTCTGGTCTGGGGCATGGGCGAGCTGCATCTGGAGGTGATGGTCGAGCGCCTGCGCAGTGAATGGAAGGTCGACGTGGGCGTAGGTGCGCCGCGCGTGGCCTACCAGGAGACGCCGATGCGTGCGATGACCGGCGTAGTGGGCCGGCTGGTCAAGCAGACCGGCGGCCAGGGCCAGTTCGCGCATGTGGTGCTGGATGTGGCCCCGCGCGAGGACGACCAGGTGGTGTTCAACGACCGCATCGTCGGTGGCGTGGTGCCGCGCAGCTTCATCGCGGCGGTGGAGAAGGGCGTGCGTGCCGCGCTGTCGGAAGGTCCGCAGGGCCATCCGGTGGTCGGCATCGAGGTCAGTCTTGTCGATGGCCAGACCCATGCCAAGGACTCTTCGGAGATGGCATTCCATCGCGCCGGCGCCGAGGCGATCAAGGCAGCGCTGGCAGAGGGCGGCACGCAGCTGCTGGAGCCGGTGATGGCAGTGACGGTGCATTCGCCGTCGGCATCGGTGGGGGATGTGGTCGGCGACCTCAACCGACGCCACGGTCGCATTGCCCGCATCGACGACCAGGACGGTCGTGCCGAGGTCAGCGGTTTCGCGCCGCTGGCGCAGCTGGTGGGCTACACCACCTCGCTGCGCTCGCTGAGCCAGGGCAGGGCCAGCAGCGAGGCGCACCTGCATGGCTACGAGCCGGTGCGCGCTGCATGAAGAAGGTGAGGGAGCCCGTTCGCGGGCTCCCTTTTTCGTGCTGGCCGGTTCCCGTATCCACGCATGGCGTGGATCTACCAGGTGTCGTTGGGGTTTGCCCATCCACGCATGGTGCGATTCCGCCGGGCGATCGGGTTGCGGGCTCTGCAATGGATCCACGCCATGCGTGGATGCCGTTGTCAGGGAATCCGCTTTTTTTGCACTGCATCGCAACAAAGCCGCAGAAAAAGCTGGATTAAAGTGATGCCTCACGATAAATTGCGCACCCCCCGTTGCTCGCCGCCGCCCGCACCCTGCCCATGCGTGATGACAAAGATCCCGGAACCCTGGAGCTGACCCTGCCGCGCAAGCGCGGTCGTCCGCCCAAGTTCGGGTACGCGATGAGCGATGCGCAGCGGGCCGCGCGCTACCGTGCGCGCAGGGCGGGGCAGGCCAACCACGCCGACGTGCGCTCCTGCAGCGACATGGTGCTGCTGGACAAGATCCGTGCCGCGGTGAGCGCTCGCGACACCGAGCTGGCCGGTTTCCTGGTCCACGTTCTCTGGCAGCGCTACCCCCTGCAGTTGAAATAGTTCTCCGGCGGGGTGGCCGTTGTCATCGAGCTTGTTGATAATGCGGGATTCAGGTTGTTCCCGCTGGCGTGCCCGGGATGGCAGGCGCGCATGATCGAACGGTTCCCAAGATGACCACCACCAGCGACACCACCACCGAAGCGGCGCAGAGCGGCGCTCCCCTGTTCTATACCCGTCCGGTGCCGCTGCAGGCCGATGTGCATGCCGATCTGCGCATCCTGCCGGGCAAGCTCGAGTTCGCTGCCGGCAACAACGCCATTCCGCTGGTGCTGGGCGAGTTCTCGCTGGCCCTGCACCACTTCCCGATCCTGTTCGCCGGCCCCGGTGCGGTTCCGATGGCCGCCGTTGGCGTGTCCGACCAGAACCTGTTCATCAAGGACGGCCTGTGGGAAGACGAGGCCTACATCCCGGCCTACCTGCGCCGCCACCCCTTCATCTTCATCGACACCGGCGCGGAGAATGACTTCCTGCTGGGCATCGACGAGGAAAGCCCGCGCGTGGTCAAGGGTGGCGAAGAAGGCCAGCCGTTGTTCGTTGACGGCAAGGCCACCGAAATGGTGCAGCAGGCGCTGGAGTTCTGCGGCCAGTACACCCGCGAGCACGAACAGACCCTGGCCTTCTCCAAGGCCCTGACCGACAACGGCCTGCTGGTCGAGCGCAACGCCACCGTGCGTACCCCGGATGGCCGCGAGTTCAACCTCAATGGCTTCCTGGTGGTGGACGTCGAGAAGTTCGTTGCACTGCCGGAAGCGACCGTGGTCGAGTGGCACCGCAGCGGCTGGCTGGCACTGATCCACCAGCACCTGATGTCGCTGGGTCGCTTCAATGACCTGACCCGTCGCCAGGTCGAGCGCCTGGCCGCCTGATCAAGGCACTGGCAGGGTTCCCGCTGCGTGGGAGCCCTGTCCAGCCTTCAGCACGTCCAGCAGGCGCCGCGCATCGGCCCAGTCCGGCGCGGCGTCATGTGCCAGATCGGCCAGCTCCGCCGCGATGGCCGCATGCTCGCATTGGCCCAGCACCTGCAGCGTGCCCTGCAATCGGTGCGCGTGATGGCCTAGTGCCGATGCGTCCGCGCGATCGACAACCCGCTCCATGCTGTCGAGCTCATCGCGGATGTCGGCGATGTAGGCTGCGTCCATTTCAATCGTCTGCGCGGCTGCGCCCAGGCCCTCTGGTCGCGCAATGCCGAGCGCAGGCAGCAGCTGGGTGACGCGCAGCGGCTTGGCCAGTACCGCGTCGAAGCCCGAGCGACGGCAGCGTGTGCGATGACGCCGTCCGGTGCGGGCAGACAATGCGATCAGGCGAATTGCCTGCCCGGCATGCCCACGCAGTTCGCGCGCCAGCACGTGACCATCGATGCCACGCAGCCCGATGTCGATCAATGCGATGGGGCGGGGCTGTCGTGCCTGTTCGGCCAGGGCGCCAGCCACGTCCTCCACGGCGCACACCTCAGCGCCCCAGCGTCGCAGCTGTTCGGCGATGACGTGGCGATTGAGCTCGTGGTCCTCGACCAGCAGCAGGTGCAGTCCGGCCAGTGGCGTACCGCTTGTGCACAGGCCCTCGGCATCCTCGCTGGCGCTTGCCGGATACACCGGCAGGCGCAGGATGAAGCGACTGCCGCGGCCCAGCACGCTATGCACGGTGAGGTCGCCGCCCATCGCGCGGGCCAGCTCGCGCGCGATGGAAAGCCCCAGGCCGCTGCCGCCACGCTGCTGCCCACTGCTGCCTTGCTGGAAAGGCTGGAACAGGGCGGTCACCTGCGCGGGTGCGATGCCGATGCCGCTGTCGATCACTTCCAGCAGCAGCTCCCGTGGACGCGTCGCTGGCATCAGCTGCAGGCGCAGCTCGATGCCGCCGATATCGCTGAACTTCACCGCGTTCGCCAATAGATTGCTGGCAATCTGGCGTAGCGCATCGGCGTCCACCAGGATGTTCGACGGGGATGCGTCCTGGACATCGAGATGCAGCTGCAGGCCTTTCCGCTGGGCCTGAGGCCGGATCGCCTCCAGTGCCTGCCGGCATAGCTGAACTGCATCGCAGGCTTGCGCATGCGGCTTGAAAGCGCCGCTCGCAAGGCGCGAAAAGTCCAGTGCGCGGTTCAAGAGGCTGCGCAGGGATTGGCTGGCCGTACTGGCAGCGTCCAGCAGATCGCGTTCACCCTTCGGCAGTGTCGATTGCCCCAGCAGCTCGATCGAGGTCAGTACGGCCTGCGCCGAGTTGCGCATCTCGTGGCTGATCACTCCGATGGCATGTGCGCCGCTGCGATCACCGCGCGCCCGCAGGTGGCGCATTGCGAGCCACAGCAGCGGCAGGGCGATCAGCAGTGGGGCCAGCAGCAGCCACCCGCGCGGGGGCGACGCCTGCATCCACTCCAGTGCATTCCCGGCCGCGGCAGGCAGCGTCTGTCCCGCCCAGAGTCGAAGGAGGCCCGCATGCTCCTCCAGTGTGATCTCGCGCAATGCCTGTTGGATGCGCCCCAGCAGCTGCTGGTCTTCGTGGCGGACGAGCAGGTAGAGGTCGGTGGAGAAGCCGCTGTCGAACGACTGCAGGCGCAGGCTGCCATTGAAGTGGCGTCGAACCAGGGGGCGTAGTGTGGGCTCCAGGCCGATCGCCACGTCCGCCAGGCCCGATTCGACGGCGGCCAATGCCGCGTACCGATCAGGCAGGTGCCGCAGCCGGACCTGTGGGTGATGTGCGTGCAGCCAGCCGGCGTAGGGCCCGCCTTCAACGACGGCGACGACCCGCATGTCGAGTTCGTGCATCTCCCGTGGCAACCACTCGCCGGCGCGTCCGGCCAACAGGGTGGCGCCGCCACGAAAGCGGCTGGACGCGGCAAGGTCCGGGCAGGGGAGGGCCTGGTGCCTCGCCCCGCCAAAGACCATGACCAGGTCGGCCTCGTGATGGCACACCGCGAGGATCGATGCGGCGGTGGTTGGATAGGGCCGTTCCAGGAAACTGAGCTGGGCGTGCCGGGCGACCAGGTTGGCGTAGCCATGGGCAAGCGTTGGCGGTGATGACGTATCGGCCAAGGCTGCGGGCAGGGGGCGCAGGGAGGGAGTCGTGGCGACCCGTACCGTACTGCCCGGCAGCCAGCGTGGCGACCGGATATCTTCGGCCGAGGCAGCCGGCAGAAGAAGGAGCGCCAGCAGCCCCGTGGACAGGAAGCGGCGGCGCAATGGCGGCTGGCGCCTCACGGTGTCTCCAGTCGTTCGCGCAGCGCGTAGATTTCCACATCGCTGCGCAATCCCAGCTTGCGCAGCACAGCAACCTTCTGCGTGCTGACGGTCTTGATGCTGCGATGCCGGCGCAGTGCGATCTCGGAGACGGTCAAGCCTTCCAGCAGCAGGCCCAGCACCTCGCGCTCGTTGCGGCTGAGCTCGCCGCGGTCGCCGGCCAGCCTGACGTCCGGTGGAACCCGGGTCAGGCCCTGGGAAACCCGCACGATGGCGTCGGACAACGCAGGAAGCGGCTCGGCCTTGCTGACGAACCCGCTGAGTCCGGCATCGATCAGGCTGTTGAGGTTGGTGGTGGGCGAGAGCGTAGCGAAGGCCAGCAAGGGCGTGCGCGGGAAGTCCCGGCACAGCCGGGCAACCAGCTCAATGCCGCCCAGGTCGCCACGGGCGAGCGTGAGGTCGATGATGGCCACATCAACGTGCGTGGCTTGCAGGCTGCATAGCAGATCGTCGCTGCAGCCATGGCTGGCGATGATGTCGAAACGGAGGTCGCCTGACAGGTGGAGGGCGGTGCCGCGACGGACCACTTCGTGGTCGTCCAGGAGCGCCAGGCGTAGCCGACGCGGTGCAGGAAATCCATTCATGCGCGGGAGGTGGTCGGCGCCCATGGGCGTGGCCGTCATTCTGGCGCCGCTGTCGCGTCGAACATCGAATTCGTTGCGTTTTTACGACTATTCCTAAAGATCGATGGATGCTCTCCATCGATAGGCGGTGATCCATGGGCTGGGCGTATCGTCAGATTGAAAGCCGCCGGGACGCATTGTCCTGGAGGGCTCTTCTTGGGCGCTGGCGGCCTGGGTTGCAGGGCTGCCGACACCGTTCGAGAGGGTATTAATGTGACGCATCACGGCGAAGTGCCTGATCCCGAGTGAGCCGGGTCGTGGGCGGCTCCGCAATCTATCGCACCGACTGCGGTACGCGCCTCAGCTTGCCGGTGTCGTAGCCCATGGCCGCGATGCGTTGCACGGCCTGCTGGTAGTCGCTCTCGGATACCTGCGGCGTGCGTGCCATGTACCACACATAGTCGCGCTTGCTGCGCGCGATGATCGTCTGGCCGTAGTCATCGCGCAGCCAGGCAATCACATACTCGGCCTGGATCGGCCAGACGAACTGCATGCCCCAGATGGCGCCGTTGCCGTTCTTCTCGACCCGTCCAACAGGGTGCATCGACTTCTGCGGGGCGTCGAAACTGCCCTTGCGATAGGTGAAGGTCGTCTGGATGCGCCCGTCCGGCTTCAACGCATAGCTCTCCACCGCGTCGAAGGCTTCGCGCTCCGGCCATGAGGGGATGTGGGCGATCACATACCAGTCGCCCATGAAGCGTGGCACGTCCACTGATGGCGGGCGGGGCAGGGGACGGGTATCGCTGGAACTGCAGCCGGAGCCAAACAGGCTCAATGCCAGCAGGGGAAGCAGCGAGCGCATGCGCATGTCACACCTCAACGGGGGCGGAACAGATAGTGGGCGACCAGCCATTGCTGGCCGTCGTCGTAGCCGAACAGCTCGGCGCATGCCATCCAGAACATGCGCCAGCGCTGCCACCAGATCTTCGCCGTGGCCTGGCCGTAGGTTGCGACCAGAACCGGCATCACCTGCTCGCGGGCTGCATCCTGGTTGGCCAGCCAGTGGTCGGCGGTGCGCTGGTAGTGGGTGCCATCAAGCAGCCAGCGCTGATCGAGCCGCAGGTCGCGCTGGAAGTGCAGCAGCGTATCGGCCGCCGGCATCAGCCCGCCGGTGAAGAAGTGACGCCCCATCCAGTTGTCGCCACCCTCGGTTTCAAACGGGTACATCAGCGTGCGGTGGGCGAAGATGTGCACGAACAGCGCGCCGTCGGGCTTCAGCCACTGGCTGATGCGCGCCAGCAGGCGTTCGTAGTTGCGCACATGCTCGAACATTTCCACCGAGACACAGCGATCAAAGCGCGCGGTGGGCTGCTCGAGCTGGTTGACGTCGCGGGTCAGCACCTCGACGTTGTGCAGCCCCCGGGCCTGGCATTGCGCCAGGATGTGCTGGCGCTGGCTGTGCGAATTGGACACTGCCGTGATCGCAGCGGCGGGGTAGCGTTCGGCCATCCACAGGGTCAGCGAACCCCAGCCGCAGCCCAGCTCCAGGATGTGCTGGCCATCGGCCAGTCCCGCGCGCTGGCCATACAGCTCCAGCATGGCTTCCTCTGCCTGGTCCAGCGTTTCGCGCCCGGTGGGGTAGTAGCAGCTGCTGTACTTCAGATGCTTGCCCAGGCAGGCATGGAAGAAGGCCGCCGGCACTTCATAGTGCTGGCGGTTGGCCGCGTCGGTATGCAGCGCGAGCGGGCTGTCGGCCAGCTCTGCGATGCGACGGCTGAACCGCGCGGACTGGGCTTCGACACCGCCCAGCATTTCCTCGTGCAGGCGTTGCGCGCACAGGCGACGGATGCCGGCGCGTAGGGCCGCATCGGGAACCAGTCCGCGCTCGGCCCAGGCGATCAGCCCGGTTTCCGCCTCGTCGGCCGGGTTCAGTGACGGGATCGCGCTCATGCGGAATGCTCCTTGGAAGAACGGGGGAACCAGGGGAAGAACATCGGCGTGCTGCGCTGGTAGGCGCGGTAGTCGTCGCCGCGGCTGCGCAGCGCCTGCTTTTCGGTGAACGGGATGCCGCTCAGGTAGCGCAGGAATACGTACATCAGCAGCGGCCCGGCCCACGCCAGCCACCACAGTGGCGAGCCGACCGCGAGCAGGACATAGCTGAACCAGTGCAGCCATTCGAAGAAGTAGTTGGGGTGGCGGGAGTAGCGCCAGAGCCCATCGCGGCAGGTGCGGCCCTTGTTCGCTGGATTCGCGCGGAACCGGGCCAGTTGGTGGTCAGCCAGGCTCTCGCCACCGACGCTCAGCAACCAGACGAGTGCGGCGGCCACGATCCACACCGTCATGCTTGTCTGCGGATTGGCAGCCACCGCGACGAAGGGCAGGGCGAACAGCACGACCAGCAGCGCCTGGGCCATGAAGAAGCCGAAGATCTTGCCTTGATGCCCCTGCCAGTGCTCGCGCAGATAACGGTAGCGGCCGTCTTCCTGTTCGTGGCGGACCCGATGCCACAGGTGCAGGGCGAGTCGGCTGCCCCACAGGCCGCCGAGCACGCCCAGCGCCATCCGTGGCGCCGCCGCACCATCGCCTAGCAGCGCCAGCAACAAGGCCGATGCGCCCGCGCCTTTGGCCCAGAGCACATCGACCACGCCGATGTTGCGGTGGCGGCGCTGCCAGGCCCAGCCCCAGCTCATCACCAGAACCGCATACAGCAGGACCCACAACAGTTTGATCATGACGGTGCTCCGGCCAAGGGCGGCGGGAGGGTGCGGGAACCGCGACGAGCGGCCATGCACAGCAGCGAAAGCGCGATGCTCCAGCCCACACCCAGCACCAGCAGGCCCTGCCATAGCGGCGCAGTGAATCGAACCGCATCGAAACCGCGCGCTGCGGAGAGATATGCCAGCGGGGCCAGCAGCAGGCCGAACAGGGCTGGCAGGGCAGCGTGGCGCAGCAGGAAGCGCATCGAGGTGGTCAGCGTCATCGCAAACGCGGCCCACAACGCCATGATCCAGGGCGGCGGCGCCCAGCTCAGCGGAGCCGCGGCGTAGCGCACGGCGCCGCTGGCGGTGGCGCTGGCGTCGACCAGCCACGCGCAGGCCAGCGCCAACAGCATCAGCCGAAGATCCAGCCGCGGTTGCGGCGAGGTCAGCAGCTGGCTGCCAATGTAGAGCGACGCTGCCAGCAGTGCCGGCCACTGCCAGCCGCGACCGGCGCCGGCCACGGCGCACAGCCAGACCAGCTGGTTGCCAAGCAGATTGGCCCAGAACCGGCGCATCTCAACCGCCTTGACCCGATGCGCCAGCGGGACGATGCCCCGGGCGCGCCAGCAGCAGATGCGAAACGCCGATCGAACGCTCCAGGAAGCCGCCCTCGCAATAGGCCAGGTAGAACTCCCACATCCGGCAGAAGCGCGCGTCAAAGCCCTGCGCCTGCACGGCGGGCAGCTGGGCAAGGAAACGTTGGCGCCAGGCGCGCAGGGTCAGTGCGTAGGAGTGGCCGAAATCCTGCTGGGCGACCAGCTGCAGGTCGCTGGATCGGGTCTTGGCGGCCATGATCGCGTTGATCGACGGAATGAAGCTGCCCGGGAATACATAGCGCTTGATGTAGTCGACGCTGCGCCGGGCCTGTTCGTAGCGGTGGTCCTCGATGGTGATGGCCTGCAGCAGGGCGACACCATCGGGCTTGAGCAGGCGCTGCAGCGTGGCCATGTAGGTGTCCAGGTATTCGGCGCCGATGGCTTCGATCATCTCGATCGATACCAGCTTGTCGAACTGGCCCTGCAGGTCGCGGTAGTCCTGCATCAGCAGCGTCACCTTGTCCTGCAGGCCGGCGTTGCAGACGCGCTCGGTGGCCAGCGCATGCTGCTCGGCGGAGATGGTGGTGGTGGTGACGTGGCAGCCATAGTGCTGCGCCGCGTGCAGCGCAAAACCACCCCAACCGGTACCGATCTCGACCACACGGTCCCCCGGCTTGAGCTGCAGCTGCAGGCAGATGCGGTCCAGCTTGCGGTGCGAGGCGGACTCCAGCGACTCGCTTTCGCTGGCGAACAGCGCCGAGGAATACATCAGGTCCGGCGACAGGAACAGGGCGAAGAAGTCGTTGCCGAGGTCGTAGTGCGCGGCGATGTTGCGGCGGCTGCCCTCACGGCTGTTGCGGCGCAGGCGGTTCCAGCCACGTAGCAGCCAGCCGCCCACGCGCGCCGGGCCATGCTCCATGCTGTCGAGCAGATCGCGATTGCGCACCAGCAGGCGTATCAGTGCGACCAGGTCATCGCAGTACCACTCGCCCTGGATATAGCTTTCACCTGCACCGACGCTGCCCTGTGCCGCCACCTTGCGATAGAACGCCGGGTCTTCGATGGTGACCGTGACATGCAGTTCGCCGCGGGCGTCGCCCAGCCAGACCTCGCCCAGTGCGTCGCGCACGCACAGGCGACCGTCGCGCAGCGGGGCCAGCTGGGCCAGCAGGCGGCGGCGCAGGAAGGCATCCAAGGCGCCGGGGCGCGGCAGCGCGACCGAAGGAGTCATCGAGTTCATCGCGGTTTCTCGGCAAGGGTGGGGTGGTCGTGCACGGGGTTGCGCTTCAGCCACAGGCGCAGCGCCTGCCAGTGGATGGCGGCCACCACCTGGGTGGTCATCAGTGGATAGCAGGCCAGGACGCGGGCCAGCCCGCGGCCATCCAGGGCGTGCCGTTGCATGACCTGGGTGGCATCAAACTGGCGCGCGCCGCCGCGCCAGACCTGCATGTGCACGCGCAGATCCTCATCAGGGCAGTTGAACCGCCAGTCGTAATGGCAATCCATCGGCATGAAGGGCGAGACATGGAAGCACTTGTCGAACCGCCAGCGAAGTGAGGTGCCTTCATGCGTGGCCGTCGCGACTGGCAGCACATAGGCGTGCCGTTCCTTCCAGGGCGTGTTGGTGATCTCGGCGACGATGCAGTCCAGGGTGCTGCCATCGGCCCGGTAGCAGTAGTAGAAGCTGACCGGGTTGAACACGTGCCCGGCGAAGCGGAGATGGGTGAGCAGGCGGACCGGGCCGGTGGGCCGGTAGCCGAGGGTGGCTGCAGCGTGGTCGCGCACTGCATCGGCCAAAGGCTGCGCGGGATCGCCGAAGTAGTCGCTGCGACGGAACTCGGCCAGGTTGCGGCGATTGACCGACCACAGCCAGCGGTCGGCGAACACCGTGTCCAGCTCGTCCAGATCGAGCAGCAGCTGCGCGATGGGGTAGCGGAACGCATGCGGGTGTGGAAGGTGCCTGCGGTGCATCACCCGCCCGAAGTAGAGCGCACTGGCGCTCATGCGGCCACCTCGCCGGGAGCCGCCATGACCGGGTGCGGCTCGCAGGTGCGCAGGGCATCGACCACGCGGCGGGCGCTGCGGATGCCGTCCTCATGGAAGCCCCAGCCCCAGTAGGCGCCGGCGAACCAGGTGTGGCGGCGGCCCTGCAGTTCGGCCCAGCGTTGCTGGGCGCGGACCGCCGCATGGTCGTGCACCGGGTGGGCGTAGCGCAGGGTGCGCAGTACCTTGCCGGGGTCGATCGCCGCGCTGCGGTTGAGCGTTACCACCAGGGGCGTGTTGCCGGGCAGGCCCTGCAGCAGGTTCATGCAGTAGCTGACCGTGCACGGCGCGGCAGGGTCGCGGGGCACGTGGGCGTTCCATGCCGCCCACGCCTTGCGGTTGCGCGGCAGCAATGACGCATCGGTGTGCAGGACCGCCTCATTGGTTTGATAGCGGATGGCGCCGAGCACGTCGCGCTCGATGGGGTCGGCGTCACGCAGCAGCGCCAGGGCCTGGTCGCTGTGGCAGGCCAGGATGACCTCATCGAAGCCTTCCACGCCGGCCGTGCTGTGCACGCGCGCCCCCCAGGGCATGCGCTCGACCGACTGCACCGGGCACTCCAGCCGCTCATGCACCCGCCAGCGGGCGCGCAGGGCGTCGACATAGCGCGCCGATCCGCCGCTCACCACCCGCCACGGCGCACGCCCGGTCATCTGCAGCATCTGGTGGTTGGCCATGAACTGGGCCAGATAGCGCGCCGGGAAGTCCATCACCGTGGCCGTCGGGGACGACCACAGCGCGGAGGCCATCGGCAGCAGGTGCTCGTCGATGAAGGCATCGCCGTAGCGCTGGGTGCGCAGGTACTGCCCCAGCGTTGGGCCCTCGTCTTCTGCCAGCAACAGGGGGGCATCGCGGTAGAACCGGCGCAGGTCGGCCAGCATGCCCCAGAACCGCGGCGACACCAGGTTGCGGCGCTGGCAGAACAGGCCATCCAGTGAGGTGGCGTTGTACTCCACGCCGCTGCGCTCGCTGTGCATCGAGAAGCTCATCGTGGTCGGCTGCGAAGCTACACCCAGCTCGTCGAACAATGCGGTCAGCAGCGGATAGTGCTGGGGATTGAACACAATGAAGCCGGTGTCCACCGCCATGCGCATGCCATCCACCTGCACGTCGTGGGTGTGGGTGTGGCCGCCCAGGTAATCGTTGGCCTCGAACAGCGTGACGTCGTGTTCGCCGTCCAGCCACCAGGCGCTGGCCAGTCCTGCAATGCCCGAACCGATGATCGCGATGCGCATGTCAGTACCTCGCCTTGGCCAGCACCCACTCGGGAATCGGCTTGAGCCCTTTGACCAGCCCGAGCGCCGCCATCGCGCGCAGTCCATACCAGGTCAGGTCCACTTCCCACCAGCGGAAGCCCTGGCGGACGGTGCCCGGGAAGAAGTGGTGGTTGTTGTGCCAGCCTTCGCCGAAGGTGAGCAGCGCCAGCCAGAGGTTGTTGCGGCTGTCATCGCGGGTCTCGAAGCGGCGGCGGCCGAAGCGATGGGCCAGCGAATTGATGGTGACCGTGGCATGGAACAGCACGATGGTGGAGATGAAGAAGCCCCACACCAGCAGCTGTGGGCCGGAGGTGTGCAGGCCCGGTGCCCAGCGCTCCAGCCCGGCGCCCACTGCATACAGCGCTGCGGCCAGCAGTACCGGCACGGCCGTATCGAAACGGTCCAGCCAGCGCAGTTCGGGGAAGCGCGCCAGGTCCGGCACCCGCGACAGATCGGTGGCAAAGGCCTCGCGGGTCAGGAACCAGCCCATGTGGCTGCGCCAGAAGCCGCCTTCACGGGGGGAGTGCGGGTCCAGCGGCTGGTCGGCGTGACGGTGATGGTGGCGATGGTGGGCCGCCCACCACAGCGGCCCGCGCTGCACGCTTGAGGCGCCGATCACCGCGAACACGAACTGTACCGGCCGCGATGCCTGGAAGGTGCGGTGCGAGAAGTAGCGGTGGTAGAACGCGGTGATGGCGAACATGCGCACCGCATAGAGCGCTGCGGCGACGATCACCGCGGTCCACGAGATACCCACCCACAGCACCGCGATGCAGGCCAGGTGCATCAGCGCGAATGGCACGGCGCGCACCCAATCGATCCGCCCCGGCCGCTCGCCGGTGGCTTCGGCGGCGTTGCCGGTATCGAACCAGCGCTGCAGCGTGCGCAGCAGGCGCCAGCGTCGACGGGGGAGGGGCGCTACAGAGGCCATGGCGGATCTCGGCGGGTGTCGTGATGTCCTGTACGCAGCAGGATGCGCAATGGATGCGCCACGGCGCAGTAAATTTCCACTTCACCTGGGCGTCACGACGCAGCGCTCAAGCAGGGGTTGCGTCCACGCCTGTTGCCAGTCGCTTGCCGGTTGCTCGGCCGGTGGCGAGCGGAAGCGCACCGTCACCTGCGGGTAGCTGCCGCGTGCATCGCGAAGGTTGCTGGTGCCGCGGAACTCCAGCAGGCGGCGGTCGGCGGTGGCGTAGACCAGGGCCAGGCGCGGCGCGATGCCGCCGTACCAGGTGTCAAGGCTGACCTCGATTGCCTGGGCGTCGATGCCCTGCCAACGAACGGGGCCGGTGCGCCGCACCTGCACCGGGAAATAGCGCTGGCGTGCCGGCACGAGGAACGGCAGCGTGATGCGCTCGCCCCGCAGCAGCGCCGGCCAGTGCAGGCGCACCGCTGCGTCGAATCCCGCATCGATCACCGCATCCGTCGGCAACGCAAGCTGGCCCTGCCGCAGCGGGCTTGTGCCATCTTCCTGCCAGGAGATCGACACCGAATCGCCGGCGGCCTCCACCTCGGCCTTCTGGCCGCTGCGACGGTCCTCGAGCGAGTAGCCTCGGGCCTGCGGCCGGGTGCTTGCCGGCAGATGCTTGCGGGCGAATGGCTGGCCGTCCGGGCATTGGTACAGCACCCAGCGCTCGGCGCCCTCCGCTGCCTCGCGCCGCCAGTGCACCTCACGGTAAAGGACGGCGCCCTGGCTGGAGGTCGCCACGCCCTCGCTTCGCAGCCAGGGCGCCGCCAGCGCGGCATGGGGCAGGCACAGCAGCAGCCAGGCAATGCGCATGGCGTTCATCCGGAGGGGAAGGGCTCTGGTGATACGGCGGGAGGGGGTGGTTGGATGCGTTGGGTTGCCTGCATCCAATTGCTGCCCCTGCGCGTACAGAGGACAGACCTTCACCCGCCCGCCGCGAACGCCGATGTACCCTGACGCCGCCAGCCATCTCCTCAACTTCGATAGCGTACGCATCGTGTCCAGCGCCCAGCAGCCGAGCAGTGAGCCGAGGAACTGGGCCGGTGACATGGATGGCGTGGCGCGGCTTCGTGACCGCGACTGTTTCATGCGGATCTACGACTACTTCATGCCGCGGCTGTGCGTGTACCTGCGCGGCCTGGGCGTGCCTGACGCGGTAGCCGAGGAACTGGCGCAGGAGAGCCTGCTGCGGCTATGGCTGCGCGCTGCCGACTTCGATCCTGCGCAGGGCGCACTGAGTACCTGGCTGTACCGCATCGCGCGCAACCTGCATATCGATCGCATACGGCGCGAACGCAGCTGGATGCAGGTGCAGGCGGCGGTGGAGGACGCTGCGACGGTGGATGTGGTTGAGCGCAGCAGCGCCGAGCAGTTCGCTGACCAGGCACGGCTGCGCCAGCGCATCAACGAGCTGCCCGCGGTGCAGGCGCGGTTGGTGCGCATGTCCTATTTCGAAGCCAAGAGCCACAGCGAGATCGCCGAGGCACTCGGCATGCCGCTGGGGACGGTCAAATCACACCTGCGGCGTGCGTTCCTGCAGTTGCAGTCGAAAGTGGGAGGTGCGCTGTGAATCCGCATCACCACCTGCATGAATCCACCTTGATGAGCTATGCCGCCGGCGCGCTGCCGGCGCCGTTGAGCATCGTGGCCGGCGCCCACCTGGAGCAGTGCCCGCATTGCCGGCAGCGCCTGCGCGAGGCCGAGGCGATCGGCTCCGCACTGCTGGAGCAGACGCAGCCAGCCACGGCCGATCTGCGCCGCGAGCAGTTGCGCGAGGCCATGTTGATGCAGCTGGCTGCGGAAATGCCGATTGCCATGGCCGAAACCGCGCGTCCCGTGCCGAAGGAGCGGCCCGAGGCCGACCCGGACCATCTGCCTGCCTCGCTGCACCCTTACTTTGGTGCTTCACTCAGTGGGCTGCGCTGGCGCTGGATGGCGCCGGGCGTGCACTGCATCCGTGCCGAGCAGATGCCTTCGCTGATCATGCTGAAGATCGCCCCGGGCAAATGCCTGCCCATGCACAGCCATGGCCGCAGCGAACTGACCCAGATCCTGCGAGGTTCCTACAACGATGCGCTGGGGCTGTTTGCGCCGGGCGACGTGGCGGACCTGGATGAAGAAGTGGAGCATCAGCCGGTGACGGCGCCGGGCGTGCCGTGCATCTGCGTGTCGGCGCTGGATGCACCACTGGTGTTCAGTGGCTGGCTGGCGCGGAAGATCCAGCGGTTCGTGAAGCTCTAGGGGTAGGGCGGTGCAGGGATGATCGCCCTGCAGCTGGGCTATTCTTGCGGGAACGGACGGGCCAGGGGACGGCATGGAAAATCGACGCGGAGCGTTTCAGGCAAACCTGTGGCCCGGACGGAACGATGCAGGGTGGGGCAGTCGGCACGGCCTGCTGATGTTGGCTGCACTGTTCCTGTCGGCCTGTAGCGAGCCAGTGGTCGAGCGGCCGATGAATGCTCTGGTCGGGCCCTATCTGGCACGCCCAGGTGTTGATCCTGTGGGAGACAATGCCGTTGTCGTGCATCTGTCGTTGCGCGATGGCAGGGTGATAGAGGGGCCGGGTCGAGGCGCCGGGACGCCGTGGACGCACATTCGCCTGCTGGTGCGGGTCGGCTCGACGCTTCCCGCCGCGGCTGGCATTGGCGGCAACGCCGACATCAGGCGCGAGGGCGGCGGCTTTGTGCGCATCATTGCGGCTGGCCGTCCTTCCGGCGGCGGCATCCTGAGTTTCGAGGGTCCCTGTGGCCACCGGGTGCTGGCCAGGCAGATGTCGGGCGATTCGATCCGGCGTGGAAACTACCTGGCTGAAATGCAGATGGATGGCGTGTTCCTGCAGTACCTGTATGGCGCGGAGAACCGGGCTGACCATCGTCGGTATGCCACTTGGGTGTACGACTGGTTCACCGCGAGGCAGGGTCATTGCGCGAATGGTGACGCGTGGCCTGTTGTGGAGAGGGATTCGAAAAGGCACCGGCTCGTTGAGTGAGGTCACCATGGGGCCGCAGTCGCGACGGAATGAGGTTCACATTGCAGAAGGAGACGCCATGTCGAATGTTGTTGCGGACGGACAGAGCATGGGGACGGTTGTTTCTGAAGAGGCGTTGCAGAGGGAAGGCGAGGACAGCTTCCTCATTCTTATGAGAGGCCTTGCAGAGCGGGCCAGGAAGAGCTTCAAGCGGGATAATCTGAGCTTGATGCAGGTGCAACTCACCCGCGGGTCCGGGAGAAGGAATGCATTTGCGTACGCACGCCCCAACGGGCAGCGCGATAGATACCTTGTGCAGGTGACCGGGGAGCTTCTCGATCAGATCAGAACACTGTCGGGCCAGGCGCCCAAGGTCGCGGAGATGATCTGCGCGCATGCGGCTGAGGCGGAGGCGGAGGACTTCCGCGTGCTATGGGGCGATCTGCCAACGGATGAAGCGCATTTTGAAGCATTCGGAGAGCTGCTTGCGACCGCTGCGCTGGCGGTTCTGATGAACCATGAGCTGGCACATATCGCGTTCCAGCACCAGGTGGTTCTAGCAGGCTCGCAAGGGCCTGACAGTTTGCAGAATCAGGCGGTCGAACTTGACGCAGACATGCATGCACTTGATTGGACACGCATCTATCTGGAGGAATTCGCTGAAAAGATATCAAGTGGGCAACACGAGTGCGACCCGCAGATTGCTGCTGTATGCAGGAATTTTGTCGAGGTTGAAGCTGGAAGGCGATTCTTGCTGGTTGCCTCGGCCTGGTTGATGCTCCTCTCGTTCTCGCCCTCGGGCCTGGACGTGAAAACAATGGACAAGGGGACTCATCCGCGATTGCCGATCCGGATGTGCACGCTGCTTCACGCAGAGGCGATGATCGCTACGCGCAGGCGCATGGGACAGGAGCAGGCGCGCCAGGTGTCGGCCTCGGTGTTCGCGCTTCTGGCGTACACGGGTGTGGCCGGGGCAGAGAGCATCCTGAAGGAGCTTTCGCAGGGAACTGTCGCTGGCGGTAAGCGTGAGTCTCTTCACCAGGCCGCGAGGGATTGGGGCATCTACCAGACGCTTGGCCAGCGGGATGCTGTTCAAGGCTATTTGCAGCAGCTCGTGCAGGCGCGCGCAGGCATGGACAAGAAGATCAACCAGGAGAAGGTCTGCGGGGACGAGGCCGTTCTGCGCTGGTTCGTCGAGGCCGGATGATCCGACAGGTTCTGATAGTGTTCACGGAGGCCACCACCGCATTGCTGCAGGGAATCCCATGGAGATTCGACCCGCCACCGAAAGCGACTTCGACGCCATGTGGGGCATCTTCAAAGCCGCCATTGCTTCCGAGGATGCGCTGCCTTTCGCGGGTGCATTCCAGGCCGATACCTTCCGGAGCCATTGGTTCGGGGGCCAGGCAGCCCACGTCGCTGTTCAGGAGAGCCGCGTAGTCGGGATGTACAAGATGGGCGCCAACTTCCCGGACCTGGGCGCGCACGTGGCCAGTGCCACCTACGTGGTCGATCCTCTGGCGCAAGGGCGTGGCATCGGGCGGGCGCTGGTGCAGCACAGCCTGGATCGGGCCAGGTCGGAGGGATTCCTGGCCATGCAGTTCAACTACGTGGTCAGTACCAATGCACCTGCGGTTGCGCTGTACCGGACGCTGGGCTTCGCGGTGGTCGGGACGTTGCCGGCGGCGTTCCGGCATCGGGCGCTGGGGTTGGTTGATGTGTATGTGATGCACCGGTTCCTGTAGGACGACGCAGGGCCGGGGCTCACGGTGAGTGGGCGACACTGCTTCCGCGCACGAAGGCCGCTGCCAGCCGCAGTGCATCGTCGCTGCCGCGATCACCGCGCAGGGCATTCACCAGCTTGCCTGGCGTGACGCCGGTCCATCGCACCAGGTCATGCGTGGCATGGGCCTGGTCGCTGTAACCGTGGCGTGCCGCAGCGGAGGCGATGCTGGTGGCTTCTCCATCCAGCGTGTGCAACAGAGCCTGCAGCCTGCATACACGGGCATATTCTTTCGGGGTCATGCCCACGGTCGCCAGAAAACGCGACTGCAAGCCACGCAGTGATATGCCCAGCCGCCGCGCCAGTTCGGCGATGCGCAGGTCGCCTTCTGCTGCATCCAGTTCGGCAACGGCCTGTTCGATGCGCTCGTCCAGAGTGAAGCAGGCACAACATTCCCGCAGCACCTGCCAGAGGGGCTCGGGCGTACCGCTGGCGGCGCTTGCCCGTGCGGCCGCGCTGAAGGCCTCGGCAAAAGAGGTATCCAGCGTGTACAGATCCGGCGCCTGGTCGCGAAGCCCGGGTAGGTGGACGCCGGCAATCAAGGCACTCGCCGCCGGCTGCAGCCGCACGCCGATGCAGAACACCGGGCCGACGGCCCGCAGACGAATCGGGCCGCATTGCTGTGCGGCGAAACAGAACGGCAGATCGGAACGGATCCGGCCGTCTGCCCCATGCAGATGCATCGGCACCCCCAGTTCCGCCAGCAATTCGCAGCGGCCATCGGGATAGATGACCTGCACGTCATGGCCGGGGGCTTCGTCCCGCAGCCACCAGAGGCACTGGACATGACGGCGCAGGTCGTCGGGGGCAGGGTGCTCGCGGTAGTCCATGCGGCATCGGATGCCATCCTGCGCATTTTTACAAGCGCCCCCGGGGCTGCCGCGCTAGCCTGCGTCCAAGCCATCCAGGAGGTCAGGGCATGTTGAAGTCGACGTTGGTGGTGCTGGGTGCAGGGCTGGCGTTGGGAAGCAGTGCCGTCACGGCTGCACCGGCCAGGTTCGACTGGCTGGCCGGGCACTGGTGTGGCGGTACCGAGGAGCGCGGGCTTGAAGAGGTGTGGCTGCCCGAGGCCGGCGGCGCGTTGCTTGGCATGTCACGTACGTTGAGCCAGGGCGGCATGGCGTCATTCGAGTACATGCGCCTGGTGCCGGCAGGCAAGGCGGCCGGCTTGCATGTGCAGCCCAACGGCGTGGCGCCGACCACATTCGTCATTGCCGACCACGGCGAGAACTGGGTGGTGTTCGAGAACCCCCAGCATGACTTCCCGAACCGCATCGAGTACCGGCGCGATGGCGCCGAGCTGAAAGCCAGCATTTCCGGTCCGGGGGAGGATGGGAAGATCCTGCGGATTCCATTCGACTATCGGCGCTGCGGTGATCAGGGGGAGGTGGGGCAGGGGCGGTGAGCGGTCCGCCCCCCGATTGTGCTGGTGACGCTGTCGGTCCATCCTCTCGAGCGCAAACCTGCTCTCACTTGGCGGCAGGCGTTCGACCTCACAGAGGACCCGTAATGACTGCGGCGGCCAGATTCCAGTTCCTCGCACCATCGGCGCAACGCACGCTCGTGACAGGCATCCTGGCGCTCAGCTTGGTGGCCTGGGTGTGTACTGCCGCCGTCCTTGCCATCGGCGGTCGGCCTGATCCATCCAGGCTCCGCGCTGTGGCACCCCTGATTGACGGACCATGGAAATTTCAGGTCGGTGACGATCCGCGCTGGGCGGGTATCGCGTTGGATGATTCGTCCTGGGAAATACTCGATCTGAGCGCGCCGGCCAGCAGCATCGACGGCGACGTGGGGTTGCCCAACTATGTCGGCGGATGGATGGCATACGGTCATTCCGGGTACCAGGGATATGCCTGGTACCGGCGCTCGCTTGTGATTCCAGAGGGCGACCGCGCGTGGGACATCCTCGGGCCTACCGCCGTGGAGGATGGCTACGAGCTGTACTGGAACGGCAAGCGCCTGGGCGGCTCAGGCAGGCTAGGGGAGCCGCCTCGTGTCGTGGGTACGCGACCGATGATCTTTTCGCTGCCCGCCGACGCCGCAGGCACGCAGGGCGTGATCGCCATAAGAGTATTCATGCAGCCCGGCAGCGTTGCCGGCCCTGCGAGCGGCGGCATCCACGTAGCCCCGACACTTGCCCCGCAGCCAGAAAGCCGTGAGCTGTATCGCGTGCTATGGTGGCGTACCGTCGCGGGCTACATTGTTGAAGTCGTCGAGCCGCTTGCGATGGCCATGGTGATCGTGTTGGCGCTGTCGCTAAGGCCGCTCAGCAGCCATCAGTCGTTCATCGCCTTTGTTTGCGTCGCGCTTCTGCTCTCTGCCGTGAAGCGGCTCGATAACGCGATCGTCTCCTGGACGGATCTGCTCAGTCTTCCTGCTTACACATGGTTGAACAATGTGCTCTGGATGCCGCTCAGCCTGGCGGCATGGGTGCTGGCGTGGAATCGCTGGGTGCTGCCACCTTCGCGGGCGATCGATGCTGGCGCCCTTGTTCTGGCAGCGCTGGGGGTTGCGGGAGGCGTTATGGGGGCTGCCTGGGGTACTCAGGTCTTTCGCCTCGGCACACTCGCGCTGCTTGTGCTTGTCGCCGCGCGGATAGCCCGCAATGGGCCAATGCGCGGCATGGCGCTGACCGTGCTGTTGGTGATTACCGTATCGCAGTACACGAGCGAGCTCGGTTCGCTGGGGGTTCCAACGATCTGGTTCCCGTTCGGCATTGGCGTGACGCTGACCCAGTATGTGTATGGAATCGCGATCCCGTTGCTGGCGGTGTTGATTGTGCGCACGGTCACGAGGGCTGAACGCCGGTTGCAGCGGCCAGCAGTGTGGCCAAATTGATCTGTTGCACGCTCGGAGTTTGAAGAATTTCAACTTGTTGATTTGTAAGGACGGGGTCCTCGAAATGCGCCAAGATGGCGCACGGATCACTGTGGGCAAGTTGGACATTGAACAACCCTGGGTTGTGACTTTGGTGAATTGCCAATGCAGGGCTCTCAAGTTGGGGCAATGCCAATGAAGGGTCAGGTAACTCCTCAGTCGGAATGGCTCTAGCCTTGTTGCGCGCTATGCAAGTGACACATCCAGTTCTGGGTTGTCTCCCCAGTTCAAGATCGCAATTGGTGTGGGTGACCGGTAGCGCTCGGGGGTCCTGTGCCATTCACGTTCAAGGTCAGCACAGAGCATCCCTTCCGCGTATCCCCGTGCAAGCAGTGCCATATGAGGGCCCCTCCAGAGCAGCTGCTGATGGTGCGGTAGAAGATTCGTCGGCTTACCATCGATAATGGCTGGCGCTGCGGCCAGGGAGGCGCGGACTAGCGGCCGGCCGTTTCGGTTAGAACCGACGTGAGCCGAGAGGCGGTGTGCGGAACTTAACTCGCGCATGACCTGCTTGCGGTGCCATACTGCAGCCAGCTCAGTCATGGAAAGGCGTGGTGCTTATGAAGGCAAGGACTCTCCCCGTGATGCTCTTCGTGCTGTCAGCGGCAGCCGCCTGCGGAAAGGGGGGGCCATCACAGGAACTGGCGGCGATCAGCCCCATTTCGCTGCAGTCCCTGGCGATTGATAGCGGGGATGCGCACGGCTCGGTACGCACACGACCCTTCACCGTGCAGGACAATCTGACCGTCGATGTCGTGCTGAATGCAGTGCCGCCGGAGAGCACCGGCCAACTCCAGGCGCGTTTCATCAACCTGGCCACAGGCCAGGTAGCGTCCTCTGCATCCGAGGTTGTCACCACCAAGGAAGCTAGATTGACACTTGCTCCAACGAGCGCGCGGGAGTGGGAGCCGGGTCGGTATCTTCTCGAAGTCAGTGTCGGCGACACTTTGCTGACCACGCGTGACATTGATATCAACGAGCCCGCGCCTGCCCACTAATTCTCGGTGGACAGGGCGCGCAGGAAGGCGGTCAGTTGCGCCTGCTCAGTAACCGTCAGATTCACGGCGCGGCCTCGCCCCAGGCTGCGGTAGTAGATTTCACGCTCTACCGCCTTGTCGAGGGTTGTCACGCTCCCGTCATGCATGTACGGCGCTGTGCGTGCGACGTTACGCAGACTGGGAGTGCGGAACGCACCGAGATCAGGCGGTCTCCGAGTCACTGCAAAGCGACCAAGCTCCGCAATCTCCCGCTCGGACAGCACAAGTTCGCCCAAGGGCTGCCCCGTGCGCGTGGACTGTTCCAGCCGCCCCAGCAATGCAGTTACGTCCCCGGCGATCTGCTCAAACCCAACGCCGGCGTGATGGAACCTTTGATCGGTCAACGCGACCGGATCTCCAGCAAGCAGGTGGCATTCCGTACAGGCTGCCTTGCCAGCAAACAGTGCAAGACCAGCGCGCTCATCCATGCTTAGAAGTGAAGGTTCACCGATGCTGCGGTCGTAGCGTGTCGGTTGCCGTGGCAAAGATCGCAAGTACTGCGTAAGGCCCCCGGCGATGTCTGATTGATCCAGAGGGCGACCCTTCGCAAAGCGCGCGTAGCGCTCCTGGGTGTTGATCTGTTTGAGCAACGCGGCTTCGTCAGGCAATCCCATCTCCCTGGGATTGGTGAATGCCTGCAGTGCCACCACCTTGAGTTCGCTTTCCCGGCCGTCCCAGAACAACGTGGAGTAGGCAGTTGCATCAGAGAGGTCTGGGGCGTTTCGTGTGCCGGGCACGCCACGGACGCCGATTGAAACACCCTGGCCATCTGTGAATGACTTCGAGGGAACGTGGCAGTTCGCACAGCTGATGGTTCCATCGGCACTCAAGCTTTGATCGAAGAACAGCTCCCGCCCCAAGGCGATTGAGGTCGCGTCCCCGTTGGTGTCGGAGCTGGGCGGGGAGAGCCCGCATCCCGTAAGTCCGCTCATGGTTAAAAATATGACGGATGTCACAAGAATGTTTTGAAGTATTCCACTCAACGCCGTGCGCTCCATCGCCCTTAATGTCGTTACTTGACACGCCCTTGGAAATTATGCAACTACTATTGAAGCTGTGGAACTGCCAATGGAAGGCATGCCGGGCCACGCAAGCGGGCTCACGTGCTGTTGTTGAACAACATGTGCACTAGCAGACGGGACCAAGGGATATGGACGTTCCGCAATACCGCGTTTCACGACGTGCTAGCTGGCTCTATGCGCTTCTCGGAGCGCGCAGCGTTGGACACAGTGCTGTGCGCCGTATCGGGCTGCGCATTGTTGGCTTCGTTGCCCTGCTGCTGGGAAGCGAATCGACTTTGGCTGCCGAATACGTGTACGACGCCAACGGTCGCCTTATCGCAGTGACCAATAGCGCCGGCGACACGGCGCGTTATCATTACGACACGCTGGGTAACATAAAGCGGGTTGAACGCCTGGCATCTGGCGCGCTCGCCATATTTGATTTCGCGCCACGTCACGGCGGCGCAGGAGACCGGGTCACGCTGAAAGGACGGGGATTCAGCGCTGCACCGGCGCAGAACACCGTTCACTTCAATGGAGTGCCTGCCAGCGTCATCGCCGCCAGTGGAGGCAGCCTGACAGTCACCGTTCCCTCGGCGGCCACCACTGGCGTGCTGACCGTCACCGTGGGTGCGCAGACGGCAAGCAGTGACGTGCCATTCGTCGTTGATGCACAACCTCGCGCCCCGCTCATCACCGCAGTCAGCCCTCACATCACCACAGCCGGGGCCGCGCTGACCATCAGCGGGCAGTCATTGCTCCCGCTCGCCGGGCAGACCAGTGCGCGCCTCGGCATGGCCCCACTGTCCCTGGAACAGGCTAGCAACACCGCACTTCAGGCCCAGGTTCCAAGTGGCGCGAGCAGCGGCAGAATCCGGGTCACCACTCCGTATGGAAGCGCAGTGAGTACGGACGACGTACTCGTTGTACCGCCGGGAATCGACGAGTCGACGATTGGCGCTGTGAAACGACTGGCTGTCGATGGCCAACTCAACGATCTTTCGACGACTGCAGCCGGTCAAGGCGTTGCCATCCTGTTCGATGCGCAGGGCGGAGACTACATCAGCGCCCAATTTTCCGCACTGGCCAGCGAGCTCAACTTTGCTCTCTATGGAGTCGGCAACAAACGCCTGGCCTCAGGCACAGTCTCGGCCAACTCGCCAAGTTTCCACATGCCTGCATTGAAGTCTGCTGGCACTCACCTGTTGGTGCTGACTCCCAAGGCGGGGCCACTGGCATGGAAGCTGCAGCTGGAGCGGTCCGTCGTCCTGGATGTTGATGGCGCGCTGCAGGAGGTAAGTACGAGCGTTGCAGCACAGAGTCGTCGACTGGTGTTCGACGCTCGCAAGGGAGTGCCGTTGGGGCTGGGTTTGGCGGAGAAGACCGGTCCTCCAGCGTGGGGTTCGGCAACAGTGACTGTGCAGGGGCCTGATGGAGGGCAGGCTGGATTCCAGCAGTGCACGCAGGCCAACAACGGATGCAGCCTCAATCTCTCGGCCCTGAGTACGGGCAGGCACGCAATTCTGATAGCACCTGCAGCGTCAGGCACTCGCCTGTTGGCATTCCAGGCGGCGTTGTCCACTGACTCGCAGCACACTTTGGCGCGCGCCACGCCGTTGCCCATTTCCCTTTTGCGCCCTGGGCAGGATGCAAGGCTTAGCTTCACCGGAACGGCAGGTGAGGTGCTTGGACTCTTGGTTGCCGGTCAGACGACCCTGCCCGCAGGTCGCAATGTCTACTACCGGGTTCACCATCCAGATGGAACCCTCTGGAAGTCCCTCGCCGTAGCAAGTGGAATGGTAATGAACCTGGCCCTTCCAGCCACCGGCACCTATGACGTCGTGATCGATGCTGGATACGGGGAAACAGTTGCAACGGAGGTACTGTTGAGCGCCGGCGAGGGAAGTCCCGTCATTGATGGCGCCACTTCAACTCACGCACTTTCGCGGGCAGGGGAGGCTGCATATTTCCAGATCAACGCATCCCAAGGGGATTCTCTGGGCCTTGGTATCAGCAACCTGATCATCGCGAACGGAAGCGGCGTGGTTGTGAATGTGTATCGTCCCAATGGCGTCCTGTTGGCCAACACAACCTGTCACCTGACGAACTCCGGTTGCGATCTCAACCTGTCGTCGCTGGAAGCGGGCGTTCATGGCGTGGAAGTCGTGCCCCTGGATTCAACCCAGACCATGACCTTCAACGCAACCGTGTCCCGCGATCTTGTGGTGAACATGACACGTGGCGCACCAACTGCTCTGGTCTTGCCACGCCACGGCCAGAATGCACGCCTGGTCTTTCCAGCATCTGCCAGCGAAGTGATCGCTCTCAAGATCACAGCGCAAACCACAGAACCAATGGGGGCAGGCGTGTACTTCCGGGCGCTTCGTCCGGATGGCACGACCATCGCTTCCGGCTACGCTGCGGGCGAGAAAACCCTGTTGATAGACACCAATGTCGCCGGCACGTACCAGGTCTTTGTTGACCCGGAACACGGTGCAACTACGACGTCTACGCTGACCCTGGAAGCGGGCATTCTGGGTGAAATGGAGCAGGACGGCAGCATAGGGGAATATCAAAGCGCTGCAGGCAAGGACGTGTCCTTCACCATCAATGCGGTGGCAGGAAAGCACCTTGGCTTTGGCGTCAGTCATCTGAGCGTCAACAATGGCACGCACGTCCGGATATATGCCTACACGCCAAGCGGCGCCAGTGTGGACAACGAAACATATTGCTATGTGAACAATGGCGGTTGCGACGTACAACTTTACAACCCTGTGAGTGGAGCCTACAGCATCGTCATGCGCCCGGTGGGTACGACTCAGACGATGAAGTTCCGGGCTACGCTTTCGTCAGCGCTGCGCTCCACTCTTTCGCGGGATGTACCATTCAATCTGAGCCTGGATCGGCGTGGCCAGGATGCCTTGCTGGCGTTCAGCGGCATGGCTGGTGAGACCGTGGCCTTCCAGATCTCGGGTCAATCCACCGTACCTGCAGCCAGGACGGTTGCTTATCGGGTCTATAAGCCCAGCGACCGTAGGGCGGGCTATCACATCGCCAGCATTCTTCCGGAAACCGGCGGGGCAGTGAATATTCGCCTGCCTGAGAGTGGCGAGTACTGGGTATACGCTGATCCTCAATTTGGAGCAGCCGCGAGTGCCAGGGTCACACTGTCCACCGGCACCACCAGTGGCATGGTACTGGATGGTGCGGCGGCGGCCTTTGCCGCAGATCAGCCCGCGCAATCCGCACATTACAGCTTCACTGCGGCGGCAGGCCAGCACCTTGGCTTTGCCGTCAGTGACCTGGCGGTTTCTGATGGCACGCATGTCCGGATATACGCCTATGCACCCAACGGGGACAGCTTCCAGGACGATTCGTATTGCTATGTCGAGCGGGGCGGTTGTGACATCGACATCTTCAATCCGGTTCCGGGGACCTATAGCGTGGTGCTGGTGCCATCCGTGCCAGGGCAGCGCATGCAATTTACGGCGACGCTGTCCAGTAGTGCACCGGGTGAACTGATTCGTGACAGCCCAAGCCAGATGACGCTTTCACGTCGCGGCCAGGACGGGGTGCTCACCTTCAATGGCACTCAGGGTGAGACCGTGGCACTGCAGGTGGCAGGCCAAGCAACCGCACCCGTTGGCAACAGCGTGCGTTACCGCATCTACAAGCCGAGTGATCGAAGGTCCGGATACTTCTTCGGCTCGATCACGCCACTTGCCGGCGGTTCGTTGAACATGTCGCTGCCAGAGACCGGCACGTACTGGGTATGGGCCGATCCTGACAATGGCGCAACCGCCAGCGCACAGGTCACGCTTTCCTCGGGGACCACTAGTGGTCTGTCCCAGAGCGGCGGATCAGTACCTGTGGAAACCATCCTTCCCGGCCAGACGGTCTACTTCAGATTCAATGCCGTTGCTGGCCAACATCTTGGCTTCGGCCTGAGCGATCTCGTTGTAAGCAGTGGGACGCAAGTTCGGATCTACGCCTACGCACCCAATGGCAACAGCATCCAGGATGACTCGTACTGCTATGTTGCCGATGGAGGGTGTGACATCGACATCTACAACCCGACCACAGGTACTTACAGTGTCATGATCGTTCCGGAGCACGGCGACCAAGCAATGCAGTTCAACGCAACGCTTTCGTCCAGCAGGGGTGTTGCATTGGAGCGCGATGTTCCTGCCGTACTCGATCTGGCGCGTCGCGGTCAGGATGGGCTGATCACATTCAGCGGTACACAGGGGGAGAGCCTGGCCTTCCAGGTGGCCGGTCAGACGACGTTACCCGGAGATCGTCAGGTGATCTATCGGGTCTACAAGCCGAGCGATCGACGAAGCGGCTACTACATCCATTCGGTCAGTCCGCAGACCGGCGGTTCGATCAACATGGTACTGCCAGAGACGGGTACGTATTGGATCTGGGCTGATCCAGTCAAGGGTGCAACATCCCGTTCGCACGTGACGCTCTCCACAGGAACGGTCAGTGGTATGGAGCGCGATGGAGCAGTGGCTCAGTTCATTTCGGCTTATCCCGGACAGTCAGCCCATTTCCGCTTCAATGTGGCGGCTGGTCAGCACCTGGGCTTCGGGATCAGCGACTTGGCGGTCAGTAGCAACAACCATGTGCGCATCTACGCATACGCCCCCAATGGCGACAGTGCGGGCGATATCTCTTACTGCTACGTCGCTGATGGCGGCTGCGACATTGATATCTACAACCCCACCGCCGGAGCATATAGCGTCATCGTCTCGGCGACGGAGCCAGGACAGACCATGCAGTTCAAGGCAGGGTTGAGCAGCAGCATCAGCCCTGCACTCGCTCGGGACGTGCCACTGAATCTGCAATTGGATCGTCGTGGAAAGGATTCAGTAATGACCTTCACCGGCAGTGCAGGGGAGTCGGTAGCCCTGCTTGTTGCCGGGCAATCCACCACGCCATCGGCGAAGACGGTTCGATACCGGATCTACAAGCCCAGTGATCGGCGTCGCACCTACGATGTCGGCGTAATCACGCCGACATCGGGAGGGTCGATCAATCTGGTTCTGCCAGAGTCTGGAACGTACTGGGTCTGGGCAGATCCAGACAACGGTGTCACTACCAATGGGCAGGTTACCTTGTCCACTGGTGGATCGAACCCGCTGGTTGTGGATGGCCCGGACACCCAGTTTGCCTCGAGCCAACAGGGCCAGTCGGCGCATTTCAGATTCCAGGCAACGGCGGGGGGGCACCTCGGGTTCGCCATCAGTGGCCTGACCCTCAACGAAGGGAATCACGTCCGGGTGTACGCGTACTCACCCAGTGGCGCCAGCATTGCTGACACGTCGTACTGCTATGTCAGCGACGGGGGCTGCGATATCGACTTCTACAACACCGTGGCCGGGGACTACAGCATCCTGGTCCAGACAGTGGCGCCAGGACAGACGATGCAGTTCAGTGCAACGTTGTCGTCCAACGTTGGGATCGCCCTGCAACGCGGCGTTGGTGCTCCACTTGCGTTGTCGCGTCGAGGTCAAGATGGCCTGCTGACCTTTGCGGGTGCGCAGGGCGAAAAGGTCACGTTGCAGGTGGCAGGGCAGGTCACGCAACCCGCCGGAGGTCGCGTTGTCTATCAGGTCTTCAAGCCCAGTGATCGGCGCCGCGGATATGCGATAGGAACGACGGGGCCGACGACGGCCTCAAGCCTGAACCTTACGTTGCCGGAGACGGGAACGTACTGGATCCTGGTGGATCCCGATCTTGGAAGGTCGGCCAACGCGACCGTTTCCGTCTCGAACTTGCCCTGAGCGTAGCAGCGAAGAGATCAACGACTATGAAGAATGGAATCTCCACGTTCTGGGCAGTCAAGACTGGTCGACCCAAGGTGTTCGTCACTGGGTTGCTGCTGGGTGCACTGTCAATGGCTAGTTCGCTCTGGCATCTTGATGCAGGTCTCCTTCCCCCCGCGCAGGCCCGTGCGGCGGACACAAGTGCCAGTGATGTATGGCAGCCGTTGCCGGGACGGGAGCAGCGAACACAGCTCAATGATGGACGTTGGTTGACGTTGAACGCTGCTGGAACCCGGCTTCAGAAAGGGGAGGGCGGTCCGACGGGAGCGGCCAAAGTCACTGTCCTGCCGGCAGTGCGGCTCAATCCGAGCCTGACGCTGCTTCCCAGCGGTCGGGTTCTTGTCTGGGGAGGGGCCGACAAAAATGGAACCCTGTACCGTGATGGGCTCTGGTATGACCCCGCAAAGGATGAGCTCGCGCCAGCTGATGAGCTGACGCTGTCGCCACGCGCAGGTCACACGGCGACGGTGCTTACAGACGGCAGCGTGCTGTTCGCCGGCGGAGATACCGGTGTTGAGGGGATGCCTGCCGAATTGTGGAACGAGCGCAGCAACCGTACGCTCGCTCTCAGCGATGAAACCAACATCGCGCGCCGCGGGCATGCCGCGCTGCTGCTAAGTGATGGTCGGGTGCGCCTCGCCGGTGGCGTTGATCGACGTGGCACTCAGCAGAATGCTGAATTGATCTACAGCCAGCAGGATGGGCGATTCTCCAATGCGCTTGCACATCAGGACCATCAGCAGGCGGGGTTGGGGGGATCGATTCCCGCTCAAGGCAGTAGGGACGTATTGCCCTCACAGCGATTGTCAGTGCGCTTCACCCAGCCCATCAACATGGCTGACTTCTCCGCGACGTCGGTCACTCTGATTGGCCCTGGCGGATCTACCCCCATCGAGGTGATGCCGGTCGAAGGTGGTCGGCTCCTGTTTGTGTCACCGAAGCGGTCGCTGTTCCCCGCTTCACACTACACCTTGATGATCGATGGTGTGCGTACCACGGAGGGCAAGGCGCAGCCGTTGGTGGCGCTCGATTTTGGAACCGCTGCCCTCGATGCCTCGGGCGGTACGATTGATCGGGGCGGTGCCGATGTGGAGCCAGCAGGTGAGCGGGTCACTACCGGTCAGGCGGGGGACCAAGCCAACTGCGAGCAGGCCGCCAACGGCTACCTTCCTTGCCGCGCACGTGGCTTGGTCGAGAGCGGTGTCTGGTATCCGGGGCGCGACAACACCGATAACCGCTGGCGGATCTATGGTGGGGACAAGCGTGTTGAGCCTGCCGCGTACTCAGCCGCGATGGCAGCACGCTATAAGGTGACTGCCCTGCGCGGCCGGGTGGTTCGAGTGGACCAGATGCCGGTTGCAAACGTGGAGGTCAGCGTCGGCAGTATCTCGACCCGGACCAATGCTGACGGCTGGTTCGCGTTGTTTGACCTGCCCAAGGGCCATCAGGAATTGTACGTCGACGGAAGCAGCGCAAATGTCGGTGATGATCAGTATGGGCAGTTCGTAGTTGGCGTAGAGGTCAAGGCTGGGCAGCTGAACGAGCTGCCGTACCTGATGCATCTGCCCAAGATCAGTGCACGCGACAAGGTGCGAATTGCCTCACCGCTGAAGCAGGACCTGATTGTCAGCCATCCAGACATCCCTGGGCTGGAACTGCACATCCCCAAAGGCACGGTCATCCATGATCGCAAGGGGCGGCTGGTAAATGAGATTGCCATCGTTCCGACGCCGGTCAACAGGGCGCCGTTCCCGGTGATGGAAAACCACCCCATGGCGTTTACGGTGGAGCCCGGCGCTGCCCAGGTGCGAGGCCTGGATCCCAATGCCCGCAATGGTATCCGCGTCTACTACCCGAACTACGACAGCTACAAGAAGGGCACCGAAGCCGACTTCTGGATCTACGATCCGACAGATGGTTGGCGGGTGTATGGGCGCGGTACGGTCTCCAATGATGGGCGCCACTTTGTGCCCGAGCAGGGCGTGGCCCTGCACGAGACGATGGGGGGAATGTACAGCGTCCCGGGTGACAACGGAGCCAGTGAGCTTGGATTGGCCCCTGACAACTCCGGTCAATGTGGGTGCAGCGGTGACGCGGCGGTGGCGGGCGACCCGATTGATCTGAAGACCGGTGAGTTCACGCACGCGGAAACCGATATAGCCATCGATGATGTCGTGCCCATCACTGTGGGGCGCAATTACCGACCAAACGACCTCAAGCGGGGCGTCTTTGGCATCGGCATGTCGTGGAACTGGGGCTACACCCTCAATCGTCCCAATACTGCCAATTACGACGTGCTGGAGTTGGTGCAGCCCAATGGCTCGGCACTTCGGTTCGACAGAATCTCCGGCACTGGCAATCAGGGGGAGTGGCGCCAAGCCGGTTCCAATACACGCTTCGCCGGCGCACTGATAAAGACGGTCTACGATTCAGACCCTACACAGCCCTGGGGACGCGCGTTCCTGCTTACGCTTCGTGATGGCTCACGCATGCAGTTCTCAAGCTGGAACGACATCCGTGTGCGCTGGATTGAGGACCGCCACGGTAATCGGACGTCTCTTCTCTACAACGCAGGCCTGGTGTCGGAAATCATCTCGCCCAGCGGGCGTTCCGTGACCATTGCCTACGACGGCAGCAATCGCATCAAATCACTGCGGGACCACACCGGTAGGGAATGGTCCTATACCTACGACAGCAATGGGCTGCTCTCAAGGGCAACCTATCCAGATGCCACCTCCCGTCAATACACCTTCCAGACCCGCATACAGAACGGGAGTGTCGTACAGCACCGTATTGAATCGATCACCAACCAGCGCGGGCATCGCCTGCTACTGAATCAGTTCGAGGTGGTCAACGGTGTTTCGACTAGTCGGGTGATCAAGCAGATTCAGGCCGATGGCGGCGAGATCAGCGTGAACTACGCTCATGTCGACAATGGTGTGACCGGCACCCTGGTTACCGAGGTTGACGGCAGCAAGCGCAGGATCGTATTCGCCCAGGGGACGCCGTACCCGGCATCGGAAACGTTTGCCTATGGGACCGCCGATGCGCAGACCTTCACCTACGAGCGCAACAGCAATGGTCAGCTGATTCGTAGCACAGATCCGTTGGGGCGGAAGACGGAGTACACCTACAACAACGATGGCCAAACCACGCAGATCACCGCACTGGCCGGCACCAGCAAAGCGCGCACGGTCAGCATGGCGTACAACGCCGATGGTGATTTGACGACCATCACTGATCCATTGAACCGCGTGACTAAGCTGGGCTACCAGAACCGTTGCCTCAGTTCGGTAACCGATCCACTCAACCGTACTGCGACTTACCGCTGCAATGCAGCAGGTCAGATGGTAAGCGCCACCGATCCGCTGCAAAGGACTCTGCAGCTCCATTACGACGGGTACGATCTTGTCGGCGTCACCGATCCTCTAGGCCGACGTACCAGCTATCGCTTTGATTCCCTGGGCCGTTTGATAGCGACCGAAGATCCGCAGGGCAGTGTCGTGCGCCGCGAGTACGACATCATGGGGCGTGTCAGGAAGCTGCTGGATGCGCACGGAGCGGGGGTTGAGTACGGCTACGACGCCAACGGAAATGTTGATGCTGTGCTGCTGCCCAACGGCAACGGCATCACCTACACCTATGACGGTCGCGATCGCCCGCTGACGCGAACGGATGCCTCGGGCAAGGTGGAGCAGTGGACCTATGACCTGTCCGATCGCGTCACCAGCTACACCGATCGGATGCAGCGCAGCGTCACCAACACGTATGACGTGCTGGGACGACCGAAGACAACCACCTTCCCTGACGGGTCCACAGCTACTTATTCCTACGATGCCGGAAATCGAATCCGCACGCTCACCGATACTGGTGCAGTCGGTGCACTGAGCTGGGACTACGATGAATCTGACGCGCTGATCGCCGAGTCCAGCGCGCAGGGATCAGTGGGATATGCCCATGACGCCGTGGGGCGCCGCACGGAAATGCGTGCGGCGGCACAGGCCAAAGTCAGCTACGCCTATGACGCGGCTGACCGCCTTCGTCAGCTTGATCAGGGCATGGAATCGGTCCAGTTCACCTATGACGGTGCTGACCGCCTGAGCAGCCTGACGCTGCCCAACGGCATCGAAGTCGCGCATAGCTATGACGCCGGGAACCAGCTCACAGGCCTGGCGTGGCAGAAACCTGGTCAACAGGCGATCGGCACCTTGGGCTTCGGATATGACAGCAACGGCCAGATCATCAACCAAAGCGGTAGTTTTGCCAGTCAGAACCTGCCTGCCGCGACTACGGGCGCGAGCAGCTTCGATGATGCCAACCGCCAGCTGACGCACAATGGCCGCACGCTGAGCTACGACGACAACGGCAATCTCACAAGCGATGGCGTCCGCAGCTACGTGTGGAACGTGCGCAACCAACTGGTGGAGATACGGGAAGGGGCCAGCATCCTGGCCACATTCGGCTATGACCCGCTGGGCCGACGCGTCGTTCGTACCGAAGGAAGTACCACCACTCAATACCTGTATGACGGTCAGAATGCCGTACAGGAGACAGTCGGAAGCACAGTCAACCCGATACTGACCGGCCTCGGCGTTGATCAGCGCTTCGCACGCAATGACTCGGGCGGGCGGGCCTACTATCTAACCGACCACTTGGGCAGTACGCGTGGCCTGACCAATGGGGCCGGCGAGCTGCTGCAACGCTACGACTACACGCCCTATGGGCAGTTGCAGGCTTCTGCAGGGAGCGCCACCAACCCCTACCGCTACACAGGGCGGGAACAGGACGAAAGCGGGCTCTACTACTATCGGGCGCGCTACTACAGCCCGGACATGGGCCGGTTCATCAGTGAAGATTCCTATGGCTTCGCGTCAGGCGATGTGAACTTCTACGCGTACGCTCTAGGCAATCCGATCAGCTACAACGATCCTTCAGGACACATCGCTTGGTTTGTTGTGCTGCCGCTGATATGGGCGGGGATAGAGATTGCCCTATCCGTGTACGACGCCTATGACACCGGAAGGACTCTGCTCGACCCCTGCGAGACCACCGAAGCCAAGGTGATCGCCGCCGTAGGATTCGGTATCGGGCTCGTCGCTCCTGGTGGTGGATACGGCGCGGGATCAAAGAAGGTCTATCAGTACGCCCTCCGGGCCAGGGCCGACGGCTGGTATCCTGTGATGACCAGAGGCAGCAAAGCTCCCACTGCCCAGGTTTGGCTGTCAGAGGGCGACGTGTGGAAGTTTGGCACCACCCAGAACCCTAGAACACGGTATTCGCAGAATTATTTGGACGGAATTGGGACCGGCGGCGTGGACTATCACCCTGAGTTTGGAGGGACAAAGGCGGAGTCACTCATGCTTGAGCAAATGAAGATTGATAACTTCCGTCATCAGACAGGTCAGCTTCCGCCAGGAAATAAGATCAGAAGGTAGGGATTGCGATGAAGTTGAGCTTTACTGCAGACTGCAATTGGGAAGCCAAGGTGGGTCGAATTAAAAGCCATTACGTTGAGCATGCTGCGGAATTTGCCGACAAAAAGTATGGCGAAGAAGTGGTAAGTGTGGCCTTGCTGTTCATGTGTCGAGACCCTGAGCTTGGCTTCAGTCGCAGGGTGCAGTTCCGCAGGAAGAAGGCGGAGTTTTACACGGATGTCATGCTGGATTTGCCGACAATAGTTCCGCTTTCGATGAAGGAAAAGATGCGATACGTTTCCCGGGAGCTACTTGAGCAGCTTTCGGAGCAGCTCAACAAAGTGAAGTTCAAAGATTTTGATAAGGCTCGTTTTATTGGCGACCTGGAGATTTGGCTGAAGGGCATCGAAAGCCGGTATGACGGCCAGACGTCGGGCGCGTGGCGCTATGATCCAGGTGAGGGGGCGTAGTTGCGTAGCATGTCTTTCCTTGAGCCATTACTGCCCTGGCAGAGGTCGAGTCGGTATCGCCGCCCACGCGGCCCGGCTGAGTACGGCACGGATTGCCGGTGATCAAGCAGATTTCGCAAGAGTCGAGGTGACGATCAGGAGGAGGCGAACCTCTTCCTTTAGGTTGGCCCAGCTTCGTGGAAGAGGCGGGTTCGGAGTGGTGGAGGGTGCCACCTGAGATCGAGCCGGCATTGCGCCGGCCCGCGGCACCTCAGAAGCTTAGGGTGGGGTGGTGGTCGATGCTTTTGCTTAGGGCTGTGCTATCCGAACGCCACGCTCAACTCAGGCGGATGGCTCGTGTGCAAAGCCCTGGGCGAGCACCGCCAGTCTCACTCGTAGTTCCAAATCCGCGTTGCTCACCAGTTGCGGGCTGGAATGGCTGAATTTGCCCAAGAGCTCATCTACGAAGCTCAAGTAGTTGGGGTGAATCACTCGATAGCGCCCAAGCGTGGCTGGACTACGCGTGGCCGGGCGTGTGGCTCGTAATGGCTGGCTGGTGCTGGTACAAGGGGCAGGGTGGTCAACCATGGCTGGTGTGGGGATGCATGGGCCTGTTGTGCGCTTACAACGGCAACGCGTGGGCGTTGCTCGCCATTCCGGTGCTGCGGCTGGGCCACCTCAACGTTGCTGTCCCGCGTTCCGGTAAGGTCTTCTATGGCTACTACATCGCCCATCTGGCGGTGTTGGCTGGTGTGGTAGCCTTCGCGGGAGGTAGTACAGCCTTATTGGGGTAGGGTATGGATATCCGAGTCGTCTTTCTTGTCGTATTGCTCGCGCTTTCGCCAGCTGCCACCGCGCAGCTTCAGTCGGCTACCGGACCGAGACCTAAGCCACTGGCGGCTGCCCCCAAGGCTGCTCATAACTCGATGTCCAAGACAACGACGCCGTTTAACTGTCAAGAGTTGGCGTGGCCGAATCACCCACACCCAGGAATGAAGGCGTATTGCGAGCGCCTTGAGGCTCGCACGCTCTCAGATGAGGCGCATCGTGCCGGTCGCCCCGGTCCGTCCGACAGCGTGGTCGCACTTCCGTCGCTCGGCTCCGAAGCGTCCAAACGCTCTGGGTTCGCCTGCATTGGTGGTCAAGCTTTCCGTAAGCTTCCCAATGGCTGGGCGCAGGTGTCTTCGCCTGCCGGCGGCTGGCAGCGCTGCCGGGAGCAATGATCCGGGGTGTAGGGGCAGCGCCCCTACGGATGCGCCTCACACGCGCTGGCGGCGTTTCGGCCCCGGTACCGGCAGGACACCTGCAGGTGGCTCGGCGTCACGGCCGGCGATCACCACTGGAGACCGCCTTTTACGGTTGGCCATCAGGGTGCTGATGGTGACAACTTCAGCGCGGCCGTATTCCAATTGCGATTTGGAAGCCCTTGTGCCGCAAGGCTTCCGATTGCCGTGGGACACTTAAACGAAAAACCGGCCCAAGGGCCGGTCAGTTTCCGATCACGCACGATCAGGCTCCATGCCAGAGTAGGTGCCGGGGCAGCGGCAAGAGCCGTGCGAGCCAGTCCGGATCCTATTGAACATAATATACATTATGCGAAATGCTGTATCGGTCGGTGGTTGGCTTTGTTGGCTCCGCGTGGCAATGGCTGGGCCTCTGGCTTGGCTCTTGCCTGCAACCTGGCACCCCGGCCAAGGATGAGATCGCGGCATGATTGAGTTCGACCCCCACCACCGTATCGACTTGACCGGCCCTTGGGCCGGTTTTTCTTTCCTCGGTGATCGCCTGATCAGAGGGTTGGCAGGGAATCGTTACGAACACGGCCAGATTTTCGCTAACCGATTGATGGATTGGTGAATTCTACCCTCGGCCGCCCTTCCAGGGTCGGCCCTCCCCAGGGAGCTGTGGCACCATT